>NZ_JACSMR010000009.1 GCF_018618755.1 Exiguobacterium sp. s193 | reverse complement strand
TGGTAAGATGAACATAGCTCATAACGAATCCTCCGTTGAATGTGGTGTGGTAGCTTTATTCTACACGAGGTCGTTATGGGTTTTTTGTGTTTTCAGTTAGGTGTTGCACTTAATATTACAATTCGTCGAAGCAAAAAGGCACGTCCCGAACGCGGGACGTGCCTTTAGACTGTAGACAACGTGCGATTGGGAGATCAATCGTCTGTTTTCGTTGCTTTCCTCGGGCGAGGCGCAAGCCGTTGCTCCTTGATCCTAGCGGACAACGAGCAGGGTCTTGCCTGCCTCTGAACGTGCGTTAAAAACGCACTTTTCCCCGTAGGAGTCAACGAAACGTGACGCTTTTTAGGTAATACCGTGACGGAAAGCCGGGCATGCAGATGGTTTAGAGCGCAATCCATCTCGAATCGCTTTGCTGTAGCGGCGCGGAAGATTGCCGCTTTGAAGACGAGGCGAGACAGGGAAGTGCAAACCGACAGCATCCTCATGTAGAATTTTCATGATTTATAAGAGTTTGTCTATACGCTGAAGGCACGTCCCGAACGCGGGACGTGCCTTTTTATATCGCTCAACTAGAGACGTTACTCTGCATGGTGACGTTTTCCGTACTGGAAACCGTCGAGTAGGTAAAAGAGAATCGCCAGTGCCCAAATTCCGAGACAGCTGATTAAAAAGGCGGCGAGTGGTGACACGGCACCGTAATAGCTGATGATTAACGGATCGTTCAGTTCGACGAACATTTGAGTCGTCAGCAACGTACAGATTAATCCTGATAACAGGCTGATGAAGAGACCGCTCCACGTCTTAATCACGAGACCGATCATACAGGAAATCAGAATAAATAAAAACACGACGGCATTGAAGGCGTCCGGACGGATGAAGGCCGACACATAGTCGGCATACATCGGAACAAAGTAAAGCACGCCGGATAACAAGCCTTGAACCAAATTAATGATGTAACTTTTCGAGCGCATCAGTGGAAACTCTCCCATCGTTCCATCAGGTCGAGGAGGTCCGTATCGATTTGATCCCGTTCTGCCGAAAGCGCCGTTGCCTTCGGAATATCGTTGAAGACTTCCGGTTCGCAAAGCAGTTGTTCGATTTCAGTCGATCGTGTTTCGAGCCGTTCGATTTCTTGTTCGAGTTGCTCAAGCTGTTGTTTCTTTTTCCGTTCCTCTTTTTGCGCGTCTTTGTCGATGCTTTTCGAAGCAGCGACTTTGATGGCTTTCGCTTCCTCGGCTTCGAGGCGGGCGATTTCTTCTTTCTCGGCCTTCTTCTCCATATAGTAAGAGTAGTCGCCGAGATAATCCGTCACACCGTCCGGGTTCATCTCGATGACACGTGTCGCAACCCGGTCGATGAAGTAACGGTCGTGGGAGACGAACAGCAGCGTACCTTCATAGTCGACAAGCGCGTTCTCAAGCACCATCTTCGAATCGAGATCGAGGTGATTGGTCGGCTCATCAAGAATGAGGACGTTCGTTTTGCGTAATTTTAACTTCGCGAGGGCGAGACGTCCGCGCTCTCCGCCGGATAATTCATGGACGAGCTTAAAGACATCATCCCCACTGAACAGGAATTGACCGAGGACGGACCGGACTTGTTGTTCCCGCATCAACGGCCACTCGTTCCAAATTTCATCGATGACCCGGTTGCGGTCGTTGAGTTCGGCTTGCTCCTGATCGTAGTAGCCGACAGAAACACCGGTCCCGAAGCGGAATTCGCCAAACAAGGCTTTTAGACGACCGACGAGGACTTTCAGTAACGTCGATTTTCCGATTCCGTTCGGACCGACGAGCGCGAGCGATTCGCCGCGTTGTAAGCGGAACGTGATGCCTTTAGAGACGGCTTCTTCATAACCGACGGCGAGTTGCGTCACTTGTAACACGTCATTCCCGCTTTGTTTTTCGATTGGGAACGACAGGACGGTACTGCGTTCATCTCCATCCGGACGATCAATCCGGTCGACTTTCTCAAGACGTTTGCGGACGCTTTGTGCCCGTTTCGTCGTCGTCGCCCGTGCGATGTTGCGCTGGATGAAGTCTTGCATCTTCGCGATGTCTTCTTGTTGCTGTTCGAACTGTTTCATCTCTTGTTCGTAGAGTGCTGCTTTTTGTTCCAAGTATTTTGTGTAGTTGCCGGTAAACTTGCGGCAGACGTTCCGTGACAATTCATAAACGACGTTGACGACCTGGTCGAGGAAGTAACGGTCATGGGAGACGATCAAGACTGCTCCACGGTAACCGGCGAGGTAACTTTCGAGCCAAGAGAGTGTATCGATGTCGAGGTGGTTCGTCGGCTCGTCAAGGATTAACAGCTCAGGTGCCTGAAGTAACATCTTCGCCAGTGCAAGTCGTGTCCGTTGTCCGCCGGATAGCGTCTGGATCCGGCGTGAATAATCGTCCGGATAAAAACGCATCCCGTGCAGGACAGAGCGGATGTTGGCTTCGAACTGGTAACCGCCGGCGTCCGAGAAGTCATGTTGGGCTTGATCGTAGGTTTTCAACAGACGGTCATAAGTGACAGCATCATTTAAGATGTGATCCATCCCCATCTCGATCTCCATCCGACGCAGCGAACGTTCCTGCTCTTGCAGGTGCTCGAACACCGTCAACATTTCATTCCAGATCGTTTCATTCGACTCAAGACCGCTGTCCTGGGCGAGGTAACCAATCTTCACTTCCTTACTCTTCATGATCTCACCGGAGTCATGACTGAGCTCTCCGGCGATGATTTTTAAAAGTGTCGATTTTCCGGCACCATTTCGTCCGACGAGCGCAATTCGGTCCCGCTCCTGTACTTCGAGTTTAATATTTTCTAAAATCGGCTCAACACCGAATGATTTTGATAGTTGGTTCACTTGTAAGAGAATCATAAAAACATCCATCCTTCCACCCTTTAGTCTATCACGAAATTTCCTGCCGAATATAATATTTGTTACTCTATGTGAAGTGGTTTACAATCAAGGAGAATAGAATTCTTTGCATTGATTTGGGTGCCACGTCAGAACGTGGCCGAAGGGGGAACTGCAGTATGAATGGGCCAGACACAAAAATACCACAAGCGACGGCGAAACGACTGCCGTTATATTATCGTTTCATTCAGAGTCTTTATAACTCAGGTAAGCTGCGCGTCTCTTCAGCAGAGCTCAGTGAAGCCGTCAAAGTCGACTCAGCGACGATCCGCCGTGATTTTTCCTACTTTGGGGCGTTAGGGAAAAAAGGATACGGTTACAACGTACAACATCTATTGACGTTTTTCCGAAAGACACTCAACCAGGATGAAGTCACGAATGTGGCACTCGTCGGGGTCGGGCATCTCGGAACGGCGTTTGCAAATTATAACTTTTTAAAGAATAATAGTACTCGGATAGTCATTGCGTTTGATGCGGACGAAAACAAGGTCGGAACAACGACGCAGGACGTTCCTATCTATCATGTCTCTGACATGAAAGAGCAAATCGAAGCGAACAAGGTTGATGTCGCCATCTTGACGGTCCCATCCCAGTTCGCACAGTCAGTAGCGGATGAGTTAGTTGAGTATGGTGTGACCGGAATCCTGAACTTTACACCGGCGCGGTTGAACGTACCGGCCCACGTTCGGGTCCATCACATCGATTTGTCGATCGAGTTGCAGTCACTAGTCTATTTCATGAAGCATTATTCGCAATCAGCTGAAGGAGTGAAATCATAATGGAAAACCTTATTCCGTTAACCGTCGGATTTATGGGAGCAGGAAGCATCGCGTTAATCGGTGCCGTCGCCTTAATCATCTTCGGACCTAAAAAATTGCCGGAGCTCGGTCGTGCTGCCGGTCAGACGTTAAAAGAGTTCAAGAGTGCGACACACGGCATCATGGACGATGATAAAGACAAAAAGGATGAATCGAAAGAGAAGTGATTAAATTATGGCGATTGATCAAGAACAGAGTGTGACATCGCATCTAGACGAATTGCGAAAGCGAATCGTCTGGTCACTCATCATCGTTATTGTCTTGTTCGCCGCGGCCTTTCCGCTCGTCCGACCGCTCGTGCGTTTTTTGCAGTCAGACTTGAAAGAGCTCGGCATCGGACTGAATGCCTTTAATGTGGCGGATCCCCTGATGTTGTACTTGAATTTAGCGTTCATCATCGCGGTCGTTTTGGCGTCACCGTTTTGGATGTACCAGCTTTGGGCGTTCATCCGCCCCGGTTTATTCGAACAGGAACAAAAAGCGACCTTGACGTATATTCCTGTCATCTTTTTCTTATTTTTGTCCGGCATCGCGTTCTCTTATTTTTGGTTACTTCCGTTTTTACTCGAAGTATCGACGGAACTTGGACAAGAGCTTGGAATCGAGCAAGTCATCGGGGTCGAGAACTATTTCAGCTTCCTGATCCGGCTAACGATTCCGTTCGGTGTTTTGTTCCAATTGCCGGTCGTGACGATGTTCTTGACCCGTCTCGGACTTGTCACACCGTTCTTCATGCGGAAAAATCGGAAATATGCGTACTTTGCGCTGTTCGTCATCGCGGCTTTAATCTCTCCACCAGATGTGACGTCACATCTGATGATTTCGGTCCCGTTGTTCGTCCTCTATGAAATCAGTATCGTGATTTCAGCCCGGACGTACAAAAAAGTTCTGATTCTTGAGCAACAAGCGGAGCTTGAGCGGCAAGCGGATTTGATGCGTGAGTTGAATAAGTAACAGTAGCCTCTTAGACGTTTCGGCGCCTGAGAGGTTTTTAATTGGAAGCGCTATTTTTATATTGAAAAAGTGAATCGATATGGTTTATACTTGAAACAAGAATACGAGGGGGCTTAGCTCAGCTGGGAGAGCGTTTGGCTGGCAGCCAAAAGGTCGTCGGTTCGAGCCCGATAGTCTCCATTCCGTTTGTAAAAACCTTGGGAAACCAAGGTTTTTTTGTGTTGTTACATAAGAAATAACAATATAAAAAAGGATGAATATAGGGAAATTAATCATTTTGATGACATAAAGAAACAAATATTTTTAAAAACAGTCAAATTTAAATTGTATATTAAAAGAAATTTAACTAAACTGAAAATACAGAATTTTTGTTCAATATGTTTTTTGGATCACATTACATCTTTTGGAAAAGGGGAACAACGAATGAAGAAGAAGATTGCACTGGTGGCAGCCGCCATCATGACATCTTCCAGCCTGGTTCATGCTGAGGGAAGTCTGTCGTCTCAAGGGAACGACGTACAAAAGCCACACGCCCTCTCACTCAAGAAAACGGGGCAGGAAAAGTCATACCGTCAAGATGAAAAGGTCCGAATCGTCATCGAACTCGATCAAAAAGCAGCAATCGAACACGCGCAAGCCCAAAATAAACGCTATAGCGCGCTAAGCAACACGGAAAAAATCATTCTGAAGAATCAAATCGTCAACAAACAGAAGGAAGTCAAAGCCGCGATTGCACAAAAAGATATTTCTGTTTCGTATAAAGAAAGTTTCACAACTGTATTGAACGGGTTCAGCGGTGAGGTCAAGTACGGTGAAATTAAGGAACTGAAGAAATTAAGCGGGATCAAGAACGTACATATCGCACACGAATATGCGCGTCCGGAAGTTGAGAAGGGCGCAACGCCAAACATGTTACATAGCAAAGACATGGTCAATGCGAAGCAGACGTGGCAGGACTACGGCTATAAAGGGGAAGGAACGATCGTCGCCGTCATCGATACGGGAATCGATCCGACGCACAAGGACATGGTCCTCAGCCCGGAGACGAAAGTCGATTTGACGTCATCAAAAGTCGAAGGCTTTAAATCGTCAAAAGGCTTAAAAGGAAACTACTTCACGGAAAAAGTACCGTATGGCTATAACTATGCGGATCATGACAGCGAAATCCGCGACCTCGGTCCGGGTGCTTCGATGCACGGGATGCACGTTGCCGGTACAGTCGGTGCCAACGGCGATGAAGCGAACGGTGGCATTAAAGGGGTTGCACCGGAGACGCAACTGCTTGCGATGAAAGTCTTCGGAAACGATCCGGGAATGCCGTCGACATTCAGTGACATCTACATCAAAGCGATTGATGATGCGATTGCACTTGGAGCAGATGTCATCAACATGAGTCTCGGTTCGACGGCCTCATTCGTCCAAAAGGATGATCCGGAACAAAAAGCAATCGTCAATGCGATGAACAACGGCATTTTGTGTGCAATTTCAGCGGGGAACTCGGCATTTGCCGGAAGTGGCGCCGGGAATCCATACGCGTCGAACCCGGACGTCGGTGTCGTCGGTTCACCGGGCTTGATCAGCGAATCACTGCAAGTCGCGTCGGTCGAGAACACACAGTTGACACTCGAAGGTATGGCGTTGACGGTTGACGGGCAGGATGCCGGTTACCTCGCGTATCAAAAACAGGACTCACCGAATCCGATTGCGGTCTTCGATAAAGCGAAGATGGATGTCGTGTATGTCGGTGATGGCAGTGAAACGAACTACGTGGATAAAGACGTTAAAGATAAAGTCGTCTTCGTCGTCCGTAACGGCGGTTTTAACTATTCGATGATTCAGGCGGAAGCCGAGAAACAAGGGGCAGCCGGTGTCATCATCCGCGGTCGGGTCGAACACGGGGATTACGTCAGCATGGCACTTAATAAACCGACGATTCCGCTTGTCTCGTTAAGCATCGCAGACGGCAACGAACTCGAAGCGAAAGCAAAAGCGGGTAAAGCATTGACAGTGACGTTTGACGGGAAAGCCGTCTCGACACCAAACCCGGTCGCAGGAGAAATGTCCGACTTCACGTCGTGGGGCGTTACACCGAACCTGGACTTCAAGCCGGAAATCACGGCACCGGGTGGAAAAATCTATTCGACGCTCAACGATAACGAGTATGGTGTCATGAGCGGGACGTCGATGGCAGCACCTCACGTCGCCGGTGGAACAGCACTCGTCATGCAACGGATCGACAAGGACTTCAAGGTCAGTGGCGCGACACGCGTGAAACTCGCGAAGACAATCTTGATGAACACGTCCCGTCCGCAGCTTGATTCAGGGAAGTACAATCAAGAAGCGAAGACCGGCAACTACTACTCACCACGCCGTGAGGGAGCTGGACTGATGGACTTGCATGCCGCGATGAAAACACCAGTCGTCGTGACAGAAACGAAGTCTGGTGAAGGAAAAGCTGCCTTGAAACAAGTCGGAGACAAGTTCAGCTTCACACTCGACTTAAAGAACTACAGCAACGAGAAGTTAACGTACAAACTTGCCGGGACTGTTCAATCGGATCTTGCCGTCGAGGGGGAAAACCTGCTTGAGGCAAACGGGATCTTCAAAAAAGGAACCGTGGATGCGGTCGATGCTAATAAAGGGACATTCCCGATCTCGTTCACGGTCGGTTCGAAGAAAGCAAGTTCGGTCGCGATCAATGCGAAGAGTACGACGAAGGTCAACGTCACGGTCGACTTAAAAGACACGGTTGATTGGGCGAACGGTGCACCACTCGACACGATCTTTGAGAATGGCTACTTCGTCGAAGGATTCGTCCGTCTCGTCGATGCCAACAGCAAAAATCCGGAGTTGACGGTTCCATATGTCGGCTTTAAAGGAGCATGGGATAAAGCACCGATCGTCGATGCGCCGCTCTATGACGGCAACACATTCTACGGCATCACGGGTCTTGCAACAGAAGTGAAGGATGACTTCAACTTCCTCGGTACGAATGCGCTCGGTAAAGTCGTCAAAGAAAAAGTGTCGTTCTCGCCGAACGGTGATGGCAGTGCGGATGAGGCGTTCCCAGTCTTGTCGTTCTTACGGAATGCGAAGAAAGTCGAGTATTCGATTCTCGACCGCAACCAGTCAACACTCCGTAAACTCGAAACCCAGTCGGATGTCGTCAAGAACTATTATGATGGCGGAGCAGAGCCCGGTTATACACCGGTGACGAATGCCGCATGGGATGGAACAGTCAACGGTTCAAAAGTTAAAGACGGTCTGTACTACTATCAAGTAAAATCAGTCGTCGATTATCCGAATGCGAAATGGCAGACGGCGACATTCCCGATTTATGTCGATACGAAAGTACCAGCAGCGACCGTTAAATGGGATGCTGACAAAAAAGCAGTTTCCTGGACAGCCGGTGACCAAGGGACGGGTGTCGCTTCATTCGATATCCTGGTCGACGGAAACAGTGTCTTGAAACAGCCGCTCGCTCCATCTGTTACCAACTACACATTGACGGATTTGCCAAGCCGTGCGAAAGTCACGTTCGTCGTAACGGATTATGCAGGCAACCGCGTGAAGAAAAACGTCAACACGTCAGGTGTCGACAAAGCGGTTCCAAGTGTCCAAATCGATACACCGGAAGCACTCGCCGTAACGACGTCACAACAAGTGACCGTGACAGGTAACGTCGCGGATGAGTCCGGCGTGAAGTCCTTTAAAATCAACGGCAAATCTGTGAAATTACGCTGGGATGCTGCACAACAGCACTATACGTTCAGCCATGGTATCACGTACACGACGGATGGCGTAAAATCGTTTAAAGTCGAAGCCTATGATGGCAAAGGCAACCGTGTTGCCTTCAGTCGTCAAGTCATCCTCGACTCGGAACGTCCGACGATCCGCGTGACAGCACCAAAAACCGTCTCGAGTAAAACGAAAACAGCCAAGATGACAATCGTCCTGCGCGACAACTACGAAGAGTTACGCTTTGATTTGAACGGCAATGCCGAATACCGCCGTTCGTTCAAAGAACCATACGAGATGCGCGCCTTCAAGAAAACGATCCATAAGACCGTTACCTTGAAAAAAGGGAAAAACGTCTACAACTTGAAATTAAAAGACCTTGGCGGCCATGTCGTCGAGAAGAAAGTGGTCATTACGAAGAAGTAATCCTTTTACGAAACAGTGCTTGGCAGGATGGAATTCCGTCCTGTCCGGCACTTTTTTGCGTTTCGACACAAAACGTTTCCGTCTGAACTGCTGAGACGACGCTTTGTGTGTTTATCAAGTTCCGGGAATGGGAAATTTCTTAATAGGTTATTTTTGAGGGGGAACTACTATGAATCCATTTACGACGTTAATTGCCTTCATCGTCGGCTGTCTTGTTCTGTATCTCGGAATCCGTGATAAGAACGGTTGGTTGATCGGTGTCGCACTGATTCCGTTAGCAATCGTTGCCTATAGTGTCATCTATCTCATCATCCAAGTATCGGCCTAGAAACTCCTTTTTTAAGGAAGTTTCTTTTTTTTGAAACATAACTGGTAAAATGTAAGTATATGACAGTATAGAACAACGGAGAGCAACGTGTGGCAGTTCGCTTGTGACATGGCCGGTATTTTTTGACTACACCGTTACACTAGCGAAATAGAGCTTGAAGGAGGAAAGACGGATGCAAACGGCACAGGACAAACGGTTACACGAATTGACGCTTGCCTATATTGATAAGAGTCAACTGCAAAAAAACGGCTGGGTGATGGCGGCAGTGGCTGCGACGCTCGGCATCTTTTCGGAGACGATGGATTCGTCACTTTACTTAGGCCTGTTACCGCTTGTATATCTGATTTTTGATTTTCCGTTCCAGTTGGAAAAACGGAGGATTTTAGAACGGTATCTTTCAAAAGATCAGATCATGACACAATCGATGCTGTGGCTCGGAATTCAAATCGTATTATACGGCTCGTTGCTCATGATCGTGCTCGAAACGAGCGATCTGTCCTTATGGAAGATGACTTTTTGGATCATCTTCATTCTTGCGCCGCTTTATTTTGCGACCGACTGGTTGTTTAAGAAGATAGCGCGGTCAGGAGATCCTGACTTTGTCAGTGATCAGGAAGTGCATAAGCACGTGAAGTATCTGGAAGAATGACAGGCTTAAAGGAGAGAACATCATGCGTACGGCACGGGACGAACGGTTACACGAATTGACGCTTGCCTATATGGAGAAGGACATCTTAGGAACGAAATGGTTATGGACGTTCTTATTACTGATGAGTATCGGAATTTTAATGACCGTCTTTGATTCGGTTCTACTAACACTTTTGTTTCCGGCAGCTTTTCTTGGATCCAATCTTCGTTATCAAGTAAAAAAACGAAAAATTCTTGAATCGTATATTGGTAAAGAGCTGGCAACGAGATACTGGCGGTTTTGGCTTGTCCAAAACGTTGTCTTAAGTGTTACTTTTACAATCCTTTTAATACAGACGATGACTATGTCGTTTTGGCAGATGTGGAGTTTGATTCTTATTATCTTAGTTCAGATTTACTTCGTTTCTGAATGGTGGTTAAAAACTCAGATTCGGCGCAATGATCCAGATTTTGTCAGTGATCAGGAAGTGTACAAAAATGTATAAAGTAGGAGCGAAAATTAAATGAATACATTGCTTGAAAAAAATGCACGGTTAAATCTGCTCGGACCACCGTTGAAAAAAATCCAATATTTGATTCCGATTCCTGTTTTAGTGGTCGCAGTCATCGGTTGGTTCATTCCGGATTTTTGGGAAACGGGACTGTTTACGTTATTTTCGCTTCCGTTACTTTGTCTCGGGGGCGTCGTCCGTGAAATCATGCGTCTGCGGATTTTAAAACAACGCTTACCGGCTGAATTGTATCAAGAGACCGTCTTGAAGGTCGGTCGGGCTTCAATGATCGGCTATTTTGTGCCTGTGTTGTTGTTCTACGCGGGCTATCTCTTCCCGCAGTATTCAGGTGTCGCGTTTGCAATGATTCTGATCTGGATGCTGGTGATTACGTTGTTTGTTTCCAAACTAAATGCGAAGGCGAAAAAACTGGATCCCGCCTTCGTGACGATGCGTGAGATTGAGCGCTACCGTAAGTAAACGACACACAAAAGAGGGAGGAAGACGATGGATAACATACATCACGAGCGGAAAGTGGATTATCAGCGATTTTCAAAACGGGCACGCTATATTCAGACAGCATTGTTTGGACTGGTACTGTTTTTATTTCTTTTTTTAGCGGACGACTGGCACCTGACGGAATCATCGTTTCAGTACTTTTTGTTAGTCCCCTTGTTGTCCTATCAATGGATCGTCCGATTCCTGAAGTACCGCTATTTCAAGAAACGGTTTGATGGACTAGAGGTCTGGGATCATCTCGGATTGCCTTATGTCGTGATCAGCACCTTCGAAGTACTGATCATCGTTCTGGCCCAATTCATCACGCCGTACGTAGCACGTCCCGAATACATCGGACCGTTCCTTCTCTTTTTCCTAACGGTGCTGTCACTGGATTGGATTGTTGATAAACGAATCAAACGACTCGATCCGACACACTTATCGGAACAGGAGATGATTCGGGCAGAGCGGGAAGAAAAACGAATCAAGTATTAAAAACTTTTTTTGCAAAAGGAGTCGAGGTCAGAAGAATGGCGAATCTAACCATCACAGTGATACTTTTTACATTAATTACAGTCGTTATCGTTTCTGTAATCACGTTAGTAGTGAAAAAAATTAAGAAATAAGTCGACTTGAATGTTGATTTCTAAACGAAAGAAGGAGCGGACTCCAAATCCACTCCTTCTTTCGTTTTCATTCTTTTCGGTGATACGTGGATTGTTATTTCTTTGACAGCAAATAGATGAAGTACGGAGCACCAATCAGCGCGACGACGATACCGGCGGGCACCCCGTTTGGATCCGCGATATTTCGGCCAATCGTATCGGCTAAAACAAGCAACCAACCACCAATCAACAGCGCAATCGGTAAAAACCACTGATGGCGAGGACCGACGAGGGCACGGGCGATATGTGGTGCCATCAGACCGATGAAGGAAATACCACCCGTTACAGAAACAGCGGAGGCAGCAAGTGCGACGGCTGTCAGTAACAGTTGAATCCGTTCTTTTTCGATGGATACCCCGACACCAATCGCGACCGGTTCGTTTAAAGCGAGCAGATTAAGTTTGTTGGCTTTATAAAACGTAAACGGTACGAGCACGAGCAGCCAAGGTAGTAAAGCATAAACAAACGTCCAGTCCGTCCCCCAGATGTTACCGGCAAGCCATTTGGCGATGAAGTCGACCTTCTCTCGTTTCGTTGACGAAATCAGAATAACCATGATTCCGGATAAGGCCATCGAGAAGCCGACCCCGGTCAAAATCAACCGGATTGGTTGCAGACCGCGGACACGGTCATACGATAAGACGTAAATCGCAATCGCAGTCAGCAGGGCGCCAGCAAATGCAGCAGCGGGTAAAGCATAAATGAAAGAACCGACATCAACCGGGAAGTAGAGGAAGAAAATTGCCACCGCAACACCTGCCCCTGTGTTGATCCCGATGATTCCGGGGTCGGCCAGCTCATTCCGGGTAATGCCTTGTAAAATCGATCCGGATAAAGCCAGTGCCATACCGGCGAGTAAGGTAATCAGGATGCGTGGTAAACGTAAGGAAAATAGAACAAAATCTTCTTTAAAAGAGCCTTCTCCAAAAAGTGTCGGGAGCAGCCGGTCATAGGACAAGGAAGCCGGTCCAAGTCCGATACTGATGACAATCGTTCCGAGTAAAAGAAAACTGAGAATCCAAAAAATCAGACGTTGACGGCGTCGTAGATGAGTTTCCATCATGAGAATGCACGACCTCCTTTGCGGACAATCAATAAGAAGAATGGTAAACCAAGCATTGAGACAATCGCGACGACGGGCGTTTCATAAGGGGCAAACAGCGTTCGACCGATCGTATCAGCAAGCAGCATGAACGTCGCCCCGAAGACGGCGGTCATCGGAAGAATGAAGCGGTAATCGGTTCCGACGATTGCCCGGACGATGTGCGGAATCATTAAACCGATGAACGCCATGTTGCCGACTAAGGCGACAGCAGCACCGGCCAGTAGGATGACGACGACGTAAAGCACCCCTTTAATCCGGGTGATGTTCTGACCAAGACCAAGTGCGACTTCTTCCGACAGACTGAGAATCGTCAACTGGCGCGAGAAAATCATCGCAATGACGGTTCCGATGAGGATGACCGGGGTGATTGCTTGCAGTTGCCCCCATGTCGTACCGACAAGACCGCCTGACGTCCACTGCGAAACGTCCTGGGCGATCTTAAAGTAAATCCCGATCCCTTCCGCAATCGCGTACAAGAAAGCAGAGATTGCCGAACCGGCAAGGACGATCCGGAGCGGTGAAAATCCGCCTTGACGCGATGCCCCGATTCCGAAGACGAGGATTGCCCCGAGTGCTGCACCGATGAAGCAGGCAAGCATGATGCCGTAATAGTTGATGCCGGGAATGAAAACGATGGCTAAGGCGAGTGCCGCGTTCGCTCCGGCCGTCAATCCGAGCAAACCGGGATCTGCCAGCGGATTCCGTGTGATGGCCTGCATGATTGCTCCTGAGACACCGAGTGCTGCACCGACGAGAATCGCCGCCAGTTCACGGGGGAGACGGATTTCCTGAATGATTTTTGCTTTATCGTTGAGCGGACCAAACGTCAAGGCGTTCCAAACTTCACGGATTGACGTATCAGCAGCACCAAACGTCATCGAAAGCCAAAACATGACTACGAAGAGAAGCAGTCCGAATGAAATTTTTAATCCAAAAGGTAGTCGAGCGGATGACACGGGTATCGCCTCCAGTTAGTCTGAATCAAAAAAAGGAGGGAGCAGTGAGGCTCCCTCCTTTAGTATACGTTACGCGCCAAGGAAACTTTTCTTAAAGAACTCTAATTGACGTTCGAGTGTCAATGGATCGTTGAAGTAAAATTCTTTCGAATCGACTTCGAAGACATGGTCGTTTTTAACGGCCGGGATGTTTTTGTAGGTGTCCGTTTCAGTGAACGAGTTATCGGCTTCTGCTGTCTTGCTGAAGATCAGGTAATCACCTGCATATTCCGGTAAGACTTCAGGAGATAATGCGTAGTAGCCATCTTTTAATGCCATTTCCGTAACTTTTTTCGGCATTTTCAATTTCATTTCCTGATAGAGGATTTCTGTCCCGCGGCCCCAGTTGTCGCCGAAGACATACAACTGTTTATCGAAGCTTTCGATGACAGAGACCGTCGCATCGTCACCGATTTTTGCTTTGATGTCTTTGCCGGCGTCCGCTGCACGTGTTTTGAAGTCTTTGACCCAGTCGCGGGCTTCTTGTTCTTTGTTGAGCAATTTACCGATTTCGATATGTTGTGTCAAATAGTCGACTTTGCCGTATGTGTACGTGACGGTTGGAGCAATTTTTTTGAACTTATCGATGTTTTTTGTCGTATCGTAACCGATGATGAGATCGGGTTCGAGTTCGATGACTTTTTCGACGTTTTCTTCAGATACTTCTTTAACGTCTTTAAGGTCGAACTTCGGATTTGATTTTGACCACGAATCGACACCGACGAGTGGTACGTCGAGCGCCATGACGTTACCGGCAAAACCGGCAAGGACGACGACACGTTTCGGATCTGCCGGGACTTCGACGTCACCATCTTCAGATTTATAGGTAATGGTTTCTTTTTTTGTATCAGAAGATGTATCTTCTTTTTTATCTGTATTGCCACAAGCGGCGATCACAAGCGTTAACAATAAAAGTACCGGTAATAAAAACTTTTTCATCATTTCAATCTCCCTTAATTAAGTTGTAGGTGACACACATCGGCTTATTCGTCCGTGGATCACGGCCGATTTCGGCATCGATATGGAATACTTCTTTTAAGACATCGTGCGAAATGACTTCCTCGCACGTTCCGGCTTTGACGACTTCGCCTTCTTTCATCGCGATGATGTAGTCGGCAAAACGGGCAGCCTGATTTAAATCGTGTAATACCATCACGATTGTCCGTCCTTCCGTCCGGTTGAGATGCTCGAGCAACTCCAGGACTTCGAGTTGGTGGGCGAGATCGAGGTAGGTCGTCGGTTCATCGAGGAAGATGATGTCCGTTTCCTGCGCAAGCGCCATCGCGATCCAGACGCGTTGCCGCTGTCCACCTGACAAGGCGTCGACCGGCCGGTGTTTGAAGGCCGTCGTGTCGGTCGCTTCTAACGCCCAGTCGATGATCTCGTAATCATGTTTCGTTAAACGGCCGAACCCTTTTTGATAAGGAAAACGACCGTATGAGACAAGCTCTGCGACCGTTAGACCACTTGCGCTTTCCGGTGTCTGGGGCAGAATCGCCATTTTCCGGGCAAGCAGTTTCGTACTTTCCTTTGCAATATCAAGTCCGTCGAGTAACGCACGTCCCGATTGATGTGGAATGATCCGGGTCATCGCCTTCAGCAAGGTCGATTTACCACATCCGTTCGCACCGATGATCGTCGTGATTTGCCGATCAGGAATCTGGACCGTCAAGTCTTTCACGATGGTACGTTCTCCGTAACCGATATTAATTTCTTCTGTTGCTAGACGTACCATACGCAGAGGCTCCTTCTCGTTTCAAGCTGTTTTCATTGATAATGATTATCACTATCGTCTTCCTAACCATACCAGTTCTATAAAAACGCTGTCAACATTTTTTCTTGTCTTCAAGAGATGTTCACGTTATCATGGGTAGTGAGAATGATAATCAGTCGTGGTGGACAGTGAGGAGTGAGTGAGATGGAACAGCAGGAATTGTTTGATGTAACGGTAATTGGTGGAGGTCCGGCCGGGTTGTACTCGACTTTCTATAGTGGACTACGCGGAATGAAGACGAAAGTCATCGAATACCAGGCAGAGCTTGGTGGAAAGATTCATGTCTATCCGGAAAAAATGATTTGGGACGTCGGAGGACAACCGCCGATTACCGGTGCCAAACTGATGGAGCAGCTCGTTGAACAAGGGTTGACGTTTAATCCGACTGTTCATTTAAATGAAAAAATCATCTCGATCACAAAAGACGTTTTCGGAAACTTCGTCCTTGAGGCGGAGTCCGGCCAAATCCATTACTCGAAAACAGTCATCGTCGCCGTTGGAGGCGGAATCCTCAATCCACAAAAACTGAAAATCGAAGGGGCCGAGCGGTATGAAGTGTCGAACTTGAACTATACCGTCAAGTCGATTGAACGCTTTAAAGACAAAACCGTCATCATTTCCGGCGGCGGTAACTCGGCGATTGATTGGGCAAACGAACTCGAACCGGTCGCAAAAAAAGTTTACGTGACGTACCGGAAAGACTGTTTCACAGGTCACGAAGCGCAAGTCGAACAACTTGTGAACAGTTCAGCGGTCTGTCTGTTGAACACGACGATCCATAAATTGATCGCCAGTGACGACCATCACCGGATTGCGTCTGTTGAACTGATTGATTGTGCGACGGAGGAGACGATGGAGCTTGCGATTGACGAAGTCATCATCAACCATGGTTACGAGCAGGACGCTGAACTGCTTGCGAACTGTGATCTTGAGTTGAAACAAGTGGATGCGTTTTATATCGAGGGAACGTCTTCGAGCGAATCGAGTGTTCCCGGACTGTTTGCGGCAGGAGATATCTTAGCCCATGAAGGAAAAGTCCACCTGATTTCCGGTGCCTTCCAGGATGCGGCGAATGCCGTCAACCGGGCGAAGCAGTTCATCGAACCGGATGCTGCCAAAGTCGCGATGGTCTCATCCCACAATGAAGTTTTCAAAAAACGGAACCGTGAGTTGATTCAAGAAATGGTCAACGAAAAGTAAAAAACACCTGTTTTAAAGATTGCCCCTCGTCACGTGGACGTCGGTCGTCTTTAGAACAGGTGTTTTTTTCATTTTAAGCATTAATCGCCATCTTCATCTTCGTGGTCTTCGTGCTCATGGTCGTCATCCGAGTCATCATCTGAATCATCGTCATCGTCTTGATCCTGATCGTCTTCTTCAACGTGACGGTGCTCGGACTTCGTTTCTGCATGATCGAAGTATTCGAGTTCAATCTCCAACTCGTAAGAACCTGTGAGGGCAAACAAGCTGACGAGTTGTGCCCGTAATTCCTCTTCCGTCATCTTCGGGTTCGCCTCGATGAACTGAATCAATTGACGGACACGGGCTTCATCGACCGTCGCATCATTCGTTTTGACACGCAGCTGACTTTTCTTCTTTTTAAAGTGGTAGTCGATTTGACTCTGCGTTGTCTCAGTCGCAAGAGCAATTTTCATTTTTTTCAGCATATCTTCATAACGGTGACCGGCCTTGTTGCGTTCTTTGCCGTCCAGTACACCATCGCGGTCGGAGTCACGTGAATACGGTTTCGTCCCGAGTTCGAGTTCGACGGCATTAGTTAAGCCGTCACGGTCCGTATCTTCATTTGCGTCGCTGATTTTATCGCGGTCACTGTCTTTTTTCCGCGGATCGAGTTTGAGTTTGTATTCGGCGTAGTTGCTTAAGCCGTCATGGTCCGTGTCCTGCCGGTCGATTTTCTTTCCTTTAAGCTTGTACTTCTTTTCCCAGCTGTCATGGATTCCGTTTTTGTTGCGGTCGTGCTTCGATGTTTTACTCTTGGCGTCGATTGAGCCAAGCGGCGTCAGCATCAAAGCACAAG
Source organism: Exiguobacterium sp. s193 (assembly GCF_018618755.1). Taxonomy (GTDB): domain Bacteria; phylum Bacillota; class Bacilli; order Exiguobacteriales; family Exiguobacteriaceae; genus Exiguobacterium_A. The sequence continues at coordinate 114,573 of NZ_JACSMR010000009.1, read as the reverse complement.
CAAGACCGGCAGTAACGGCATAATTGATTTTTTTCATGTGAGTGTACTCTCCTTTTGTGAATTTCGGTAACTGGCAAGCATAGCCGGAAGCGGTAGCCCCTGTAGTTTTGCGTCACCACATTTCTGTGGGTTTGCCCGTTCGATTCCAGTGAAGAACCGTACATTTAGTATACGTGATTCGTTTCTATGGAGAGGGGAGGGTTTTCGATAATGGGTCAGTAAAATATAAATTATTTGAAATGAGATAATAAATATATTCTAAACTGCTTTTTTTGATAAAAACGACTATTTTTAAAATAATGTTAAAAATAAATTAAACTATATTGACTTTAAAATTAATATAATTCATATTTGGAGTATATTAAATGGAAGTGGGGTCAGAGTTATGGGGAGCTTATTGATTGCGGTTGGTGTTATTATTTTTATGGTTGGGCAATTTTATTTATCTAGGAAAAATGGAAAGCTTGGGTGGATATTACCGATACTAATCGTACTCGCTGGGACCTACACCTATTTCTATGGAGGCGTCTGGTCGGAAGATAAAAAATCTTTAATACAAATCGGTACAATGATTAGTACTTCGACGTTGATTGGTATTGGATTGGATGGAGAAAAAGCGCGTAAAAAACGTTTGAAGCAGGAAAAGGATCGACTTGAGGTTCAAGATTTGTAACGTAAAAATAGATAGAGGAGTACATTACAATGGATAGAAATGAAGTTCCTCCATGGGTATTGGCATTAGAACAAGAACATCTTGAATTCATACGGAAGTTTGTTTTAAATTCAGGGTCGCTTAAAGATATGGCAGCTGCGTATCAAGTCTCTTATCCAACGGTTCGAACGAAGCTGAATCAACTTATTCAACGGATTGAGGCGGTACAGGAAGATGATGTCGAATTCGTTAACATGATTAAGAATCTTGTAATCGATGAGCGGATTAGTCTAGATGTCGCGAAAGTGATTATTGATAAGTATCGAATGGACAAACATCACTAAAAAAAGCGCGTCTTCGAATAGTGAAGGCGCGCTTTTTGATGAAAGTACTTACTTATTTTTTATCATTTTTCTTGTTTTGTTCTTTCTCGATCATCTTCTTCGCGGCCATCCGGAAGCGGAAAATCAGATAGAGACGGTAAAAGTCGATCGCTGCGAACAGCGTCAACAGAATCGTCCAGAAGTTAAAGACGGTTCCTGCCTCAATCGAATTATTGTACGCGAGGTACATGAAGAGAATACCGAACAGGGCATAAAATAATGCCATGAAATTTGAGCCTTGGCGCATGAAAACACTACCTTTCGTAAGTTAAGTCGTTGCGTAAAGTGCGAGCACGACGATTCCGTTGTTGAAGACATGAATCGCAATCGGTGCTAAGATGCGGCGTGTTTTGACGAAGACGAGCGAGAAGACGAAACTCATCGCGACGTAAATCAAAAACTTGTTATCTCCGTGAATGAAACCGAAGATGAGCCCACTGAGGATGAAGCTGAAGATGAAATTCAGTTTTGTCGACAGGTTCCCGAACATGATGTGACGGAATAAAAATTCTTCCATGATCGGTCCGAGTAAGACGACCATCACCTGTAAAATCGGAATGACCTGGATTGCTTTCATGATGTCATCCGTATTTTGTGATTTTGCGACGTTCTCGATGCCACCAGACATCCAGGCATCAAGCAGATTGACACTAATCAGTAAGGCGTAAAGCAACACGATGCCGATCCCGATCCACTTTAATGTGTCGATTGGATCCGTTTGATTGCCCTCTGCTTTCCACTTCTGCCAGTCGGGGCGAAGACAGAAGAACGAAACGACGACGGCGACGGTGAAGCCGATCGCAAGCCACCAGCCGAGGACACCCGGAATTTGGCTTTTTGAGAGAAAGCTCGGGAATGTTGCCGGTACGAGCTGGACGATCAAATAAATCACAATCGGAATGACGTGACGGATTTGCCACTTATCAGCCATGTTGAATGGCAGATTGACGGAATTTTTCATCGGTCGGGACACAACTCCTTTGTATTGAAGGTACTGTCCCGATTGTAACAAACAAACCGACCGGGCGCACGAATGGTGATGGTTCAAAGATGGCGATTTCGGGAAAACGGATAAGGGTTCAGGGTTGAATTTCAATCGAAAACCGTTTAAGATAAAAATATGTTAGCACTCCATTAAAGTGAGTGCTAAAAAACAGTCATTTTCAAGGAGGATGTTTCGCATGTTAAAACCACTTGGTGATCGCATCGTGATCGAAGTCGTTAAAAAAGAAGAAACAACACTCGGAGGAATCGTTCTTCCTGGGTCAGCGAAAGAAAAGCCACAAGAGGGTAAAGTCATCGCTGTCGGTACAGGCCGTGTGACAGAGCAGGGTGTACGTGTACCACTTGAAGTGAACGTCGGCGACCATGTCATCTACGCGCAGTATGCCGGGTCAGAAGTCAAAGTCGATGGCAATGAATACTTAATCTTACGCGAAAGCGATATTTTAGCAGTAGCACAATAATAAAAGGGGGATTTCAGTCATGGCAAAAGATATCTTATTCAGTGAAGAAGCACGCCGCGCGATGCTCCGCGGTGTCGACGCATTAGCAGACGCAGTCAAAGTGACGATCGGACCAAAAGGACGCAACGTCGTTCTCGAACGTAAATTCGGTTCACCACTCATCACGAACGATGGTGTGACAATCGCAAAAGAAATCGAACTTGAAGACCACTTTGAAAACATGGGTGCGAAACTCGTCGCGGAAGTCGCGTCGAAAACGAACGAAATCGCAGGGGATGGTACGACAACAGCGACAGTCCTCGCACAAGCGATGATCCGTGAAGGACTCAAAAACGTCACAGCAGGCGCGAACCCGATGGTCATCCGTAAAGGAATCGAAAAAGCGGTCCGCCGTGCCGTCGAAGAGCTCCACGCCATTGCAAAACCGATTGAAGGCAAAGAAGCGATCGCACAAGTTGCGGCAATTTCTGCTGCTGACGAAGAAGTCGGTCAATTGATCGCGGAAGCAATGGAACGTGTCGGTCAGGACGGTGTCATCACGATCGAAGAGTCACGTGGCTTCACGACAGAACTCGACGTTGTTGAAGGGATGCAGTTCGACCGTGGATACGCGTCACCATACATGATCACGGATTCAGACAAGATGGAAGCGGTCCTTGAGAACCCGTACATCTTAGTCACAGATAAAAAAATCTCGAACATCCAGGAAATCTTGCCGGTCCTTGAGCAAGTCGTCCAACAAAATAAACCGCTCTTAATCATCGCGGAAGACGTCGAAGGCGAAGCACTCGCGACACTCGTCGTCAACAAACTCCGTGGTACGTTCAACGCGGTTGCGGTGAAAGCACCGGGCTTCGGTGACCGCCGTAAAGCAATGCTCGAAGACATCTCGATCGTCACAGGCGCAGAGTTGATCACAGAAGAGCTCGGTCTTGATTTGAAAGAAACGCAAATCATGCAACTCGGTCGTGCGTCGAAAGTCGTCGTCTCAAAAGACAACACGACAATCGTCGAAGGACACGGACACAGTGATTCAATCGAAGCACGTGTCGGCGCCATCCGTGCGCAAATCGAAGAAACATCAAGCGACTTCGACCGTGAAAAACTGCAAGAGCGTCTTGCGAAACTCGCTGGCGGCGTAGCGGTCGTCAAAGTCGGGGCAGCAACAGAAACGGAATTGAAAGAACGGAAGCTCCGGATTGAAGATGCACTCAACGCGACACGTGCAGCCGTCGAAGAAGGAATCGTTGCCGGTGGGGGAACAGCCTTCATCCACGTGACGAAAGCCGTCGAATCGATTCTTGCCGTCTCAACAGGCGACGAAGCGACAGGCGTCAACATCGTCCTTCGTGCGCTCGAAGCACCACTCCGTCAAATCGCGGAAAACGCCGGTCAAGAAGGTTCAGTCATCGTCGAGCGTCTTAAACATGAAGCACAAGGCATGGGCTACAACGCCGCGACAGACGAGTACGTCGACATGATTGAAGCAGGAATCGTCGACCCGGCGAAAGTGACGCGTTCAGCACTTCAAAACGCAGCGTCTGTTTCAGCGATGTTCTTGACGACAGAAGCCGTCATCGCCGACAAACCGGAACCAGCCGGTGCACCTGCAATGCCTGATATGGGCGGCATGGGTGGAATGGGCGGAATGATGTAAAAAACTTTGAATTAAATAAAAAACGTCAAACCTTGATTGATTAGGTTTGACGTTTTTTATTTATTTATTAAATTTATTAATAATTTCAATAAAATAAATAAAAGAATTAGAAAACAGTCGCTTTCTGTAAATTTTAACATTTCATTGTCCTAAAAAATTGAAATAGTATAATATGTATGTACAAGAATTTTATTAAGGGGAATAAAAAATATGAACAGAAGTGACACATATTTGGTTAGGCTGAGATTTAAGTTGCTAATTCATGAGAGTAATGGTCAAGCATTTGAAAATTTATTTACAAAAATTATGAAGAAAAATAATAGTAATTTTGAATTGGTAAAGGCATATGGCAACATTGGTGATATGAAAAATGATGGATTTGATCAATTACAAGGAATGTATTATCAAGTATTTGGTCCTGAAGACTTAAAAAAAGAAAAGACTATTAAAGATTCATTAAAGAAACTAAAGACAGATTTTGAAGGGCTTTTAAAACATTGGAACGCAATTTGTCCAATCAAAGTCTTTCACTACGTTATAAATGACAAATATGGTGGGATTCCTGCACCGGTACATCAAGAATTAATAAAACTAGGAATAGACAATCCTACGGTAAAATGTAAAGTTTTTTCCGCAGCAAGCTTAGAAGATGAATTATTTAAATTAGATATAGATAATATTATAGATATTATTGGATATTTACCAGAAGCAGACATAGGAATATTGGACTATAGTATTCTTAACGAAGTAATTGATCATGTTATGAACGTAGAAGTAAATTTTAGTACAAACTCTAAGCTAGTAGTACCAGATTTTTATGAAAAGATTAAATTTAATTCATTAAGCGGTAAAGTAGAGGATTTATTAGTCATGGCTAATTATAGTTCCGGATCTTTAGAAGAATATTTTTTAGCTAATAGTCAACTGATACGTAAGGAACTATATACTAAGATAGGGGAACTTTACGAGGAATCTAAAAATAAGTATGCTGAATCAGAAGAAGGCTATCCTGATAAAAGATTCTATTATATTTTAGAAAAATGTTGTCCTAAGCGTAGCAAGGCAGTAGTAGATGCTGCATTAGTACTAATGTCGTATTTCTTTGAATCTTGCGATATTTTTGAAGAACCTATAAAGGTGTGATATAGATATGATTTTACCTCAAAAGCATATTACTTTAGCAGAATCTCTATTTGGTTTAGGGGGTTACGTCTTAGAATTATTAACTGAAGCTAAAAGTATAGATATGTTGTGGGATGAATTTAATAGTTCTGTCGAAAAAGGAGTTTACCCTTTTGCACATTCATTTGACAATTTAATTTTAGCAATCGATTATCTCTACATCATTGATGCTATAAAAATAAGCGAAGGGAGGATTTCTGTAAAATGAAATTAATTCGACTTTCCTCTAATAATAATAAATTTCATGCTATTGAATTCAAAGATGGACTAAATTTAATTATTGGAAAACAAGCAAATCCTACTAATGATAATAAAAGAAATACTTACAATGGTGTGGGCAAGTCATTGATTATTTATTTAATTCATTTTTGTTTAGGTTCAAATAAAATAAAGGTTTTCGAAGAAAAAATCCCTGATTGGGAATTTAAACTAGAAGTTGAAATTAGTAAAGAGAAATTTGTTATAACAAGAAATACGAGTAAACAAACAGAAATATATTTAAATGGAAAAAAGAAAACTCTTACAAACTTCAGGAATGAAATGTTAGCTAAAGTGTTTAATCTCAATGAACCAATTAAAAATATGAATTTCAATACACTATTTCCTAGATTCATTCGTCGAAATAGAGAATCATATGTACAATACGATACCTTTATAAAAAAAGAGCAGGATTACCAAAAAATCTTAAATAACGCTTTTTTATTAGGTCTAGATACTGAGCTTATTGAGAGTAAAAAAAAATTACGTGAAGAATTCAAAAAAATTGATGATGCTGCTAAAAAAGCAGATTCATTTTCCAATTTAGAAAGCAATTCCGGTAACGAAACAGATATAAAAATACTAGATATTAAAGAAGAGATAATAAATTTAGAAACAGATCTGCAAAATTTTAATGTTTCTGAAAACTATAGTGAAATTGAAGTTATAGCAGATATGGCTAAGTTTGATAAAAAGAAATTAGAAAATAAGAGAGTATTAATAAATAATACCATTAGAAATATTCAAAAATCTTTAGATATAAAGCCTGATATCTCATTAAACAAAATTTTTGATCTCTATCGTCAAGCAGAAAAACAAATTCCTGAAATGATTGTAAAAAACGTTGAAGAAAGTGCTGAATTTCATAAGGAATTGATTTTGTCTAGAAAAAATAGGTTGCATAATGAATTAGCGAAAAAACAAAAGGAATTATCCAACGTTAAAAATGAGATACAAAAAATTGGTAAGAAAATTGATGAGCTATTAAAATATTTAGACACACATAAGGCTTTAGATGAATATCTTGCTTTAAATAATAAAATTCAAGATTTAAAAACTCAATATGCTAAATTTGTAGAATATCAAGAACTTTCGAAAAAATATAAAAAAGATCTGAGAAATATACAAACTGATATGGCTACTGAAGAAAAATTAACAGAAGATTACCTTGAAGACATAAAAGATAATCTAGATGACATAATGAATACTTTTAGAGAAATATCTAAAAGCTTCTATGATAAACCAGGTGGAATTATTATTGAAAATAATAGTGGTAACAACACAATTAGATATGATTTGAAAGCTAAAATTCAAGACGATTCGTCAGATGGTGTTAACGAGGTAAAAATCTTTTGCTTTGATATGACAATGTTACTCCTGCAAAAAAATCACAGGATGAAATTTATATTTCATGATAGTAGATTATTTAGTGACATGGATCCAAGACAGCGATATACATTATTCAAACTAGCAGACCAATATACCGTAAATCAAAACTTTCAATATATATGTACAGTCAATGAAGATATGTTACATTCATTCAAGGATTTGATAACAGTAGAAGAATATACTCAACTAATAGATAATAATATAAGGTTACAATTGACAGATGAATCTGAAGAAAGTAAATTGTTGGGCATACAAGTAGATATGGAATATGAAAAGTAAGAAAAAATTTATAAATTATTTCTTTATTGCTTAGATTTCTGTTAAAGAATTTGAAGATTGTACTTGGATTATCGTTATAGTTTTCTATCATCAGTTTTTGATTTACCGTTCTTTCAGACTATCAATAAATTTAGAAACTAGAATATATCTCCTTTTGAAAATATAGAACTTTAAATGTCAACTTTCGAATATCCATCAATTAACATCAGCTTAAAGATTAAGATTCACTTTTTTATAAAATAGATTCCTAAATCAGGACTATATTTTTCCTTTAATTCCGAAACTATTCGACTGAATCATCAAGACAAAATAAGAGGTCTTGTTTAATGAGGAACAGTAATGGTTGAGTAAACATTGGTCACCTCATCAATATGACAGAACTCATTTACATCTACCCAAAAGATACGTAAAGCATATCCTCGCGTATAAAAACAAGTTCGATTTCCTTTCCGAATTTTTAGGAAATCGGGCTTGTTTTATGTCTAAGAAAAACATGCTAATCGATTAGTTTATTTCATTCAATAACTGTAATTGTTTCTTGCACGCTTCACTTGTTTTGACAGAACTTCATCTCGACTTTGTTCTCGCATATACTTGGTAATACCTACCTTCATCTGAAGCTGTTGTCAAATTCGCTTTCTTGCGCATCTCTCTGTTTTCGTCTGTCAATCCACTGTTTGTAATTATTGCAGAAGATTGAAAGTGACTGATTCTTTAAATTCTCCGTTGCTTTAGCTCTTTAATCATCTTTCCTAAATCAGTATCAATATAATGAATAGTTTTTTGTTCAGATTTGGTATCGCTTTATTGTCGTTTCTTTTTTGAATAATTACAAAAAATTGGAATTATTAGCTTTGACGAAGATAATATTCGGTCTATGCTTTAGCCTGCTCAGATTCATATTCTTCTTTCCAAGAGTCTTGTCTTTATAGTTTAGTATTATTAAAACTGTGGGCGAAGATATTCTTAGTAACAAACTTTTATGTTTTTTGATAGATCAATGCTTCTTATGCTATTTTATTTTTCAATTCAATATAATGTGAATTTATATTAAAAAGATAAAGTTAAAGTACATCATTAAGGAGAAATATTTATGAAGAAAAACACAGAAATTACAATTAAATCTTTAAAAAATCATTCTATAAATATTATTAACGACACGAACGACTCTTTTCCAATCATCGGCAAAATTCTCCCGAGTTTTTCGAACGGCGCCTGGTCCTATGGAGAAGAATTATATGATACTCCATCTGAAATCCGCTTTCCGGATGACAAACTGGATTGGTCTGCTTATATCGACAGCAATCAAAAAATTGTTTTGTTAGCCTTTCACGAAGACGCGTGCATCGGTCAGATCCGTCTCGTCAAAGACTGGAACCGGTTTGCCTATATTGAAAATATTGCCGTCAAAAAGGATTTCCGGAAAAGCGGCGTCGGTCACTTATTGCTTGAAGCAGCCGAAGCCTGGGCGAAGGAACAGTCGTTGATCGGACTGTCGCTTGAAGCACAAAACGATAACTTGATTGCCTGCCGTTTTTACGTCAAAGAAGGATTTGTCCTTGGTGGTGTGGATACACTGAAACAGTCAGCTAATGCCGAAATCGATATCACGTTGTATTGGTATAAGTTGTTTTAAGTTTAAAATTAAGAGTGACTTAGGCAATCGCTTCAGGTTATTTCATAATGATCTGAGGCGAATTTGATATAGAATCTTGAAGGGAACAGGAACACTAAAAATAAAAACAAAACTTCATTCTTTACTAATCGTTCTAGAAAGGGTATGATCGGTTTGTAATCAGAAAAACAACTTACCCTTTTTAGAACGAACATTCTAAAAAACAGCGATGATGGTTTTTGCAACGATTGAAGGAGAAATGACATGGCTAGAAGTAAAGAGTTTGACGAAACGGTTGTCTTAAAAAAAGCGATGGAGTTGTTTTGGGAGCAAGGATATGAAAAAACATCGATGCAGGACTTGGTCGATCATATGGGTATCCACCGCAGAAGTATCTACGATACGTTTGGCGACAAACGTTCATTGTTCCTGGCGGCTCTCGATGAATATGAAAAATTCATTACGCATGAGATGGAGACGATCATCCGCCAAAAGACGTCGGTTCACGCGGCGATCCGTGATGTGTTCCTGTTCATCCTTCGTTCTTCGGACCAGTATCCAAAAGGATGTCTGTCAGTGAATGCGGCAGTCGAACTGTCCTTACTTGATCAGGAAATCGACCGGCTCGTGACAGCGATGTTCAACCGGACGGAAGGCATGTTCGAGGATTTGATCCGGCATGGACAGCAAAACGGCGAATTGTCGGACGAAATCGATCCGGAACAAACGGCGCGTTTTCTGCACAACAATCTGATTGGTCTGCGCGTGTTGATCAAAACGAATTACAGTCAAAAAGAATTAGAAAGTATCATCACCCTGGCACTCAAAGTGCTGGACTGACTTTCTTTTTTTTACTTATTCTAGAACGTTCATTCTAAAAAAAGCTTTACTACATTTAAGGAGGAAACTAATCATGACTACAACTCAATTACCGACACAATCCCAATTTATCGAAGCAGCAGGAACACGGTATGCCTACCGGACAATGGGACAAACAGAAGGCACACCACTCGTCTTGTTCGTCCACTTCAGAGGAACAATCGAAAACTGGGATCCGAAACTGTTGGCACCACTCGCAGCAACACGTCCGGTCATCCTGTTCGACAATAAAGGTGTTGGTGAGACGAATAGCGAAACACCAACGAGTGTGGCGGAAATGGCGCAAGACGCCGTTACATTTATCCGAGCGCTCGGACATGAGCAAGTCGATGTGCTTGGTTTTTCAATCGGTGGGATGGTAGCACAAGAAGTCGCGTTGCAAGCACCGAACCTCGTCCGGAAAATGATTTTGGCCGGGACGTCACCGGAAGCCGGTATCAATCCACGTCCCGAAATTTTTGAACGGATGAATCGCCAGGGGGGGACGGAAGAAGACGGCATCAACGACTTCATGTTCTTTTTCTATGGACCGACCGATACGAGTCGGGCAGCCGGTATGGCGTCGCTTGAACGGATTTTTGCGCAGAAACAGTTTAACAGCTCGGATCAGGTCAAAGAGGCACAGATGCGGTCTGTTGGAAAATGGGCGCAGGCGAAGCCGGACGAAGACTACGAATGGTTACGGACGATCGAACATCCGGTCCTCGTGACAAACGGCGTCGATGACGTCATGGTTCCGACACAAAACAGTTACATCCTGACGGAAAAAATGCCGAACGCGCAACTAATCATTTATCCGGATTCAGGTCACGGTCACTTGTTCCAATTCCCGGAACTGTTTGCTGCACACGTCAACTTATTCCTGGATTCAGATGCGATTTAAGCATCTGTCGGCACAGACAAAGGAGGATCTCTCATGAAAGCTGCTCAAATCAGTAACTATTCCAAAACGATCAAGGCCCAGGTCAACGAAGTACCTGTGCCTGAGATCAACGAACACGAAGTATTGATCAAGGTCAAAGCCGCCGCCATCAATCCGCTTGAGATGCTGATCATGACGGGCAGCGTCAAGCTCATCCAGGATTACACGTTTCCGTTGACGATTGGGAACGAACTGGCGGGTGTCGTCGAAAAGGTCGGGAAACAGGTGCACGGCTTTTCGATCGGCGATGACGTCTACGGCCGTCTGCCAATCGAAAAAATCGGAGCGATAGCCGAATACGCGGCTGTCGATGCGGCAGCCCTTGCCATCATGCCGAAGAATGTATCGTACGAAGAGGCAGCAGCTGTCGCACTGACTGGATTGACGGCTTATCAGGGACTGCACGAAGAATTAAACGTCCGGTCTGGTAAAACGGTCTTTATTCCGGGCGGGTCCGGCAGTTTTGGTCAAATGGCAGTTCCGATTGCGAAAACGCTTGGGCTGAAAGTGATTGTCAGCGGAAATGCCGAATCCCGTGAGCGAACGATGCAGCTCGGTGCCGATCAATACCTCGATTACGCGACGCAAAACTACGAAGACCTTTTGACGAACGTCGATTATGTCATCGATACGCTCGGACCAAAGGAGTTCAAAAAAGAACTCAGCATCCTGAAGCAGGGCGGACGGTTGTTGTCGCTGCGGACCGGACCGAATAAACGGTTCGCGAAGGATCGGAAATTTCCGTTTTGGAAACAGACCTTATTTTCACTCGCCGGCGCCGGGTATGACCGGGCAGCGAAAAAACACGGTGTCGAATACCGGTTCATCTTTGTCCGCTCGGACGGTGGTCAGTTAAAAGAAATCACGTCAATCGTCGAAGCGAACCAGATTGTTCCGGCGCTGCATCCGAAACGGTTTACAATCGCTGAAATCAATGAAGCACTGGAATTAGTTGCGACGGGGCGTCCGAAAGGGAAAGTCATCATTACGTTTTAACATCAGATGAGACAGAAAAGGAGGGATTCCCATGCAAAAAACCGTTTTAATCACGGGTGTCTCCGGCGGCATCGGTAAGGAACTCGCCGACCGGTTTGCCCGGGACGGCTATGAGATGGTGCTCGTTGCCCGGAGTGAAGCGAAGATTTTAGAACTTGCGACGCACTATCAAATGACATACGGTGTCGGCGTCACGGTCATCGCGAAAGATGTTGCGGCGCCCGGTGTACCGCAGGAAATTTTTGACGAGCTGCGTCAGAAAAAGATTCAGGTTGATTATTTGATTAACAACGCCGGATTCGGTCTGTTCGGACCGTTTGTCGAAACGGATCTCGAACAGGAAACGAACATGATTGACGTCAACATCAAAGCATTGACGATCATGACAAAATTGTTTTTACCGGGTATGATACAGCGAAATCAGGGCGGCGTCATGAATGTCTCCTCGATGGTCGGCTTTTTCCCGGGACCGTTGATGTCGGTCTACCATGCGACGAAAGCATACGTCCTGTCCTTCACGGAAGCCCTTGAAAATGAAGTCAGCGGGACAAACGTAACGGTAACGGCGCTTTGTCCGGGCCTGACGGCAACCGGATTCGCTGACCGGGCCAGTATGGAGAAATCAAACATGCTGCAAGGAAAAGTGATGGAGGCAGGCGAAGTCGCTGACATCGGCTACCGCGGATTTCTAAAAGGGGAGACGCTGATCATCCCCGGCACACAAAACCGGATCTTTTCGTTTGTTCCGCGTCTCCTGCCGCGCAAACAGATTACTCGAATCATCCGCAAGATGCAGGACGGCGCGAAAACTTAATCTATACAACAAAAGGAAGGCGTCGGATGTGAAGTCCGCGCCTTCTTTTGTTATGGGGAACAAATCATTCCAAACCGTTTTTTTCAATGATGGCGTCCGACAGACGCAAATCGTTTCGGACCTGTTTCGTCTGCGGTCGGCACATGTCGCGTGCGACTGCTTCTTTTGTCGAGACGTCATAACACATCCCGTTGCCGGCTTTTTTCGTCAAGTCCGCTTCATAATAATAGTTTTGATAGCGGAACGAGCCGTCGCGGAACGCGGTCACGTTCGGTTCATCATCTAAAAGTGAGTTCCCCATCATGTACGGTGATTCGAGCTGGAGCAAGTCGACGATCGTCGGAGCGATATCGATTTGTCCGCCGTTTTCTTTGATGATCTTTCCGTCCTGTTGATGCGGTTTCTTGATGAACAACGGGACTTGCCGGTCAAGTTCGAACAGGTCGACCGGATTGTCGATTCCAGCTTTCTCCCGCAGTTCGCTGCCTTCGTTCGTCAAGCCGCTGTCGTGGTCACCGTAAAAGATTACGAGCGCGTCATCCCACATGTTTTTTGCTTTTAATTCGTCAATCATCAGTCCGACGCCCTGGTCGACATAATGAACGGTCTGGTAATACCGTTTCAGCATCGGATCATCATACCCCGTTAAGTCGAGTTCGCGTTCACCTTTTGGAATCTCATATGGCGTATGACTCGTCAGAGCGACGAGGAACGAGAAGGACGGTTCCTGTAACGTCTCCATATGCTCAATCGATTTCGTTAAAAACTGTTGATCGTTTAAGGCCATTCCGATTTCTTTGTTGTCGGGGTAGTCTTTGTTGCTGAAAAAGTGATTGAATCCGAGATTGTCGTAGACCTTGTCCCGGTTCCAAAATCCTTTGTCGTAGGCGTGCATTGCGGCCGTGTCATAGCCGCTGTCTTTTAACAGTTGCGGTAAGGCGCCGAACTCATTGTCCGGGAAGCGGGTATAGACGGAGCCCGACTTCAGTGGGTACAGCGACGTATTCGTAATGAATTCGGCATCCGACGTCCGTCCTTCATGCGTTTGGTGATAAAACGACGAAAAGTAGAGCGACTCCTGTTTGAGTTCGTTTAAGTGCGGCGTCAGCTCCTGCCCGTTAATCGTCTGTCCGATGACGGACCCTTGGAAGGATTCCAACTGGACCATGATGATGTTCGGCTTGTCGGCTATGCCTGCCGTTTCGTCCGGTGCGGATTGTTCGAGCCGTTGCCGCTGTACCTCCGTCAATGATTCATCCGGACTGATGGCCCGCGTGATTCCGCGGACGAGATCGACGCCGTGATATCCCCAAAACCCGAGCTGGTAATAGTCACGCATGTCGGAGATCGACTGGTCGAGCCGTTGGTCCTGTTTGACGACGGCATAGGTGAGCGGTGCTGCGAACAGCACGATGCCGGCAAGAAAAGCGGCAACCGCCGAACGATGCTGCTTTCGTTTCGCAACAACAAACGGTTTCTTCCGTAAGAAAATTAAAACGAGTCCGAAGATGATGCTATCTGCGAACAGGAAAAAGTCGGTCGGGACAATCAGTGCCATGAAACCACTGCCGACATCACTCATTTGCAGCATTTGTGACATCAGGGAAACGGACAGTAAATCGTCAAAATAGCGGTAATACCAAAGATCTGAGACTAACAGGAAACTATGTAGCACTAACAAACCAAGCCAAATCCACCGCCGTTTCTTCCACTGGATGAGCAGCGTCCAGCTCGATAACAGCAACATCCCGGCGAAGTTCAACAGGACGAGCTTAAATGAAATTTCTGTGTTCGTATAAAAGCTGAAGAGTGAAAATTTTAGCATGCCTAACAGTAAATAAAATGCATAACCGAATCCGATCATCAAAGCCAACCTCCTTGTCTGTATCATCGTTGTCTGATGCTATTTACCCTAAAGTCCAAGCCGGAGAACGTCAGGATGTGCTGCGGGCGGTGGGTTTCGGTCTTAAATAAGAAAATTTGATTGACCTGATTCGCTAAATAATATCTGAATCTCCATAAAATATGGAATAAAATAGAATTAATCACTTATTTTTGAAAGGGAGTACTACATAAATGAACTGGAAACATTGGATGGGAAGCGCGGCACTTGTCTGCGGCGCCTGGATGACGCTGACGACAAGCACGGAGGCAGCACCGTATGAAGTACAGAGGGACGATCAGGCGATTGTCGGCTTTTATGATTGGGAAACAAAACAGACGACACCGTATCCGGCAGGCGTCTCGAAGTATTTGGTCCAGCAGGGGACATCGTATGAAAAGACGTTATTTTTGTTCCGTGATGAATACAATGAATCGGAAAATCCCTATTATTTGATGGATGCCAAAACCGGCACATCGGAACAAGTCGACTTGCCGGATCATCTGCATGGCGTGCAGATCATCGACGAAAATCATCTGGTAGCAAACTCGTTGCACGATTATCATGTCCTGACAAGGCAAGGCTCAAAGTTCGTCATCAGCGATACAGTGACCGATGACCGGAGTCCTTCGGTGAGATGGCTCAGTCCGAACCGCTTTTCCCTGCACCGGGCGGGTCTAGCCGACTGGTATGACGTGCAGGCGGACGGGATATTCAAGAAAGTTCGTTCCGTTGCGACGACGGACTTCTCGCCGCTGACAGTGGACTGGATCGTCGACTTGAGCGGAGCGGCCGTCCTGAAGAATGTCGAGACGAATCAAACGTATCCGTTACCAAACGCGCGGACCCAGCAATCGAGCCAAGGGGCGTACGAAACAGCAGACGGTCTCTACTTCCAGCTCAGTGAACGCGATACGTCAAAGAAAAACATGAGCTCGTCGTCGTTGTATTACTTCGACAAACAGACAGGACAAATCCGGACGCTCGTCGACTACTCCGACAATTTGGCACGCCAAGTGTTTCACGATGGCCGCGTTGCATACTCCGTCAATGGTCAGATTACGATGATGTCGTTTGCCGACTACTTACGTCAGCCAATCGCAATCGACGACTTAACGGCGGACCAGACGGCTTTCCTGGAAAAGACCGTGATTGAACCGAAAATCGAACTGACACGGATTGACGGGACGAAGGCGCTGCTCGCATTGCGCGATCTTGTCTTCAGCGGGAATATCGAACAGCAGCAAGGGAACTATGTCATCCCGACCAGTCCGAAACGGATTAATGACGCAAGCTACAGTGCGGCTTACACAGCAGAGAGCGGGCTTGTTTTCCGGACGAAGACGGATTATCAGTACAAACGGTATTTGACCGCAGACCTGAAACAACTATCCGAGGTCAAGGAAGGGCTCTACACGTACAAACTGAACATCGGTCAACCGGACGTCTGGGTGACCGCGACCCGCTTGGACGGGACACGGCTGTCGAGTGCGCTTTCCGATGCGGACGGACTGCTGACTTTACCGTTATCAACGACCGGATTGCTCGGGGAAAAGATTAAGATGACAGTCGGCGACGATTATTTCTTTGATCAGGCACACACGACGGAGTGGACGGTCAAAGGGTATGAAACACCATTCCTCAAAAAATCGACGAACAATAATTTTAAAACGGTCACGTACCAACTCGAAAGTACTGTCGACGGCGGCACGTATACGGTTTACGCCGGCAAGAAGAAGCTAGTCACCGTCCCGGCGAAAAAGATGACGACGCTGACGATTCCATATGCGAATGACTTGGAGACGTACCGGATCGTCCGGAGCGGGGAGTATGCGTCGAAGTCCTTATCGTTAAAAGGCAGCACGATGATTTCGAGTACGTTATCCCACAGCTCGTTGTATGACGGCATCACGGATGAGCAGACATTGATTGAAGGGGCACTTGATTTCGACGCTTCCTACGGAAAACTGTACATCGACGGTAAGTATACAGCTTACATTGACCGGAAAAAAACGCGGATTTTCGCGATCAAGACAAAGCCGCTGAAAGTCGGGCAAGTCGTCAAACTGGTCGCGCGAAAAGGAACACAGCTGCAAGTGTCGGAGCTGCGGGTGGTCGCAGCAAAAAATCCGACACTCAAATCGTATACGACGGCATTGAGTACCCGGAGTCAGTCTTGGAAAATGAAGGCGACGAAAGGAAACACAATCGTCGTCACGATCAATAAAAAACGGTATACAAAAGTCGCGACCGGCAAAACACAGACCATGACATTCCCGAAACAAAAACGGGGCACAAAAGTAACGGTCTACGCAGAATCGGTGAAACACCGTAAGAGTAAGACGTTTACCCTGACCGTCAAATAACGCGACGTTGTCACAAACGCTTATGAAGCGTGGAACATGCGATATCGAGAAGTAAACCGTTTGCATGCACCGCTTTCCGTCACGGTATTACCTAAAAAGCGTCATATTTCGTTGACTCCTACGGGAAAAGTGCGTTTTTAACGCACGTTCAGAGGCAGGCAAGACCCTGCTCGTTGTCCGATAGGATCAAGGAGCAAGGCTTGCGCCTCGCCCGAGGAAAGCAACGAAAACAGACGCCTGATCTCCCGATCGCACGTTATCTACAGTCTGAGCTCTTCCTACAACAGTAGGAGGAGGTTTTTGCATTAAAGGAGAATGGAAATATTTGGTGAATTTCTAATGAGAGAATGAAACGAGGGGGAAGATAGATGACACACGAAGAATTAGCGGTACGGTTTCAGACGTTCGCGGAACGCGAGTGCAAGGACTCGAGCCCGTTGTACGACTACTTGTCGCGTCACGTCGCGCATGACACAGCGATTTTGACAATATGCCAACAGGCACGGGACGGACAACCGGTGCCGAACCTGTTGTTTGGTGCCGTCCATTATCTGTTACTAAAAGGGATCGAGCATCCGTTAGCCCGGTATTACCCGAGTGTGACGGCGGACGCCGCACCGTTCGATGAATCATTCCCTGCTTTTCAGGATTTTTGTCAGGTCTACGAACCGGAATTGATTGGGTTGCTGACAACGCGTCTCGTCCAAACGAATGAAGTCCGGCGGTGTACCTATCTCTATCCGGTCTTCGGGATGATTCATCAAGCCGAACAGCGTCCGCTCGCCTTACTTGAGATCGGTACGAGTGCCGGTCTACAGTTGCTGTTCGACCAGTACGCGTATGACTACGGAACGGGGGAGACGTTCGGGAATCCGGCGTCGCGTCTTCGTTTGACGTCGACGATCGAGGGTGAGCATGTCCCGCCGCTTGCGCGAACAGCACCACCAATCGCCGAGCGGATCGGACTCGACTTGAACACCGTCGATTTGACGGATCGTGACGAACAATTATGGTTGAAGGCATTGATTTGGACGGAACACCATGAGCGGATCGAACTGTTTGAACAGGCGGCCCGTTACGTCGCCGAGCATCCGCTCGAGCTGATTGAAGGGGACGGCATTCAACTCCTTAAACCATGTGCCGAACGGATTCCGACAGCGCATATCCTGTGTATTTTCCATACCCATGTCGCAAACCAGTTGCCGCTTGCGCTGAAAAAAGAACTGCTCCACGTCGTCGAGCAGATAGGACAGACGCGTGATGTCTATCACCTGTACAATAATGTCCAGGACCGTTATTTACACCTCGACCTGTACCGGGACGGGGCACTTCATGAACAGACGATTGCTGAAACGGACGGGCATGGGCGTTGGTTCAAATGGTTATTACCGAATGCTTCCGTTCTGTCGAACTAAGAAACACCCGGGAGTAGTTGGTTGATGTGGGATCAGACACGAGAAAGAAGGGACGGCCTATCGCTGATAGGTGACCGTCCCTTTTTTTTCGTTTTTTAGACACCGTCAGTTGTGCGCAACAGCATATTGTGTGATGGAATTAGATCAAACCGCCGGCCCGAAGTGGTCCCTGCGTCGTGATCGTGAAAATGATTTTTGCGATTTCTTCCGGGGATTCATCGCGGTCTTGGATGAGCCATTCCTGCATGACACCGATGTGGGCAGAAGCGATATAAGAGATGAGATAGTCGCTTGGGACCAGGGCTTTTTGTTTCAGGAACAACGAACCGGACGCCCGCTTGAAGAGTGCGTCATGCATGAACTGCTTCAGGCGAGATTGAAAGTGTAAGTCGCCCGTCGGACCCAACAGTGACTTCATGATGACACGGTTGCGTTGAAGAAACTCGGAAAAGGGAACCAGCACCCGGTAAGCGTCCGGTGGAAAGCCGGTTGCATTTTCCTGATGGAACAGACGTTGCAGGTTCTTGATCAGCTTCTCTTCCACTTCTTGAAAAATCTCTTCGATGTACGTATTCATCAAATCATACTTATCTTCGTAGTGACTGTAGAACGTCCCCCGGTTGATTTCCGCCTGTTTCGCGATATCTTTGACGGTGATGCTGTCAAAGCCCTGTTTTTCAATCAAGGTCAACATGGCCTCTCTAATCAATTTTTTAGTGCGGATCACCCGTAAATCTTGTTGTTCCTTACTCATGTCATCACTCCTTTTCAACACATTGAACGGATGTGTCGTCAAAGCAACACAATCCAGGTGATTGCTTATTGTCGCCTTCCGGACGGACTCGTTATACTTTGATTATAAACAACACGGTGTCTAATATCTCTATTTTTTTATTTCAGTCGGTAGAGAAGGAAAGGAGCGATTTTATGAACATTCAAGTAAAGGAAACGAGTAAATCGTTTGATCAGCTAGAGGTGATTCGCGACGTCGACTTGACGATCATGTCCGGTGAAATCTGTTGTCTGTTAGGACCGTCGGGCTCAGGGAAAACGACCTTAATCCGCTTGATGATTGGCGCGATTGCCCCAAGTAAAGGAACAGTTCATATCGGGGAGACGTTGATGCCGAACATGAAGCTGCTGAACGATATCGGATTCATGCCGCAAAACAATGCCTTGTACGAAGACTTGACGGCAGAAGACAACTTAAATTTTTTCGGTTCGCTGTATAAGTTGGAACGACAGCTTCTCAAACAACGGATTGAGGAAGTACTGACGATCGTCGACTTGACGGCACATCGTCACAAACGAGTCCAGGTTTTTTCAGGTGGGATGAAAAAACGGTTATCGTTAGCGATTTCGATTTTACACAAACCGAAAGTTTTGTTTTTAGACGAGCCGACTGTCGGAATCGATCCCGTCTTACGGCGGGAAATTTGGCGGCAGTTCCATCAGATTAAACAGGACGGAACGACGATCGTCGTCTCGACGCACGTCATGGATGAAGTCATTGAATGTGACCGGGCTGCCTTGATCTACAACGGTGCATTGATTGAATACGACACGGTCGACAATTTACTTGCGAAAACGGAGACGGGTCGTGTCGAAGAACTGTTCCTTTTAGCGGCAGATCAGCAAAAAGGAGGCGACCCGCGATGATGCAATTAGCGAAACGTGTTGTCCGTCAAACATTAAACGATAAGCGGAGTGTGATGATGATTTTGATTGCGCCGTTGCTGATCTTGACGCTGATCTACCTGCTGCTCGGCGATACGGATTATGTCCCTGTCATCGCGGTCGATGAGGTGACACCTCCGCAAGTCGTAATGGTGCTAGAAAAGCAGGAACTTGATGTGATTGAATTGCCGAATAACGTGGAGTCGGCTAAAGCCTATCTCAGCAGTCATCCCGACGTCGATGCCGTTTTCCGGGCTGATCGGGAGGGAACGGACATCACGTTGCAAGAACCATCGAAGAAATCTTCGATTGCAGTCAAAGAAATTCAAGCAGGTCTTACTTCGCTTAATCCGGCTGCGAAAATAGCAACGACTTACGTCCATGGTTCGACCGACCAGTCGACGTTTGATTCGCTCGGGTATGTGTTTTTATCCTTGTTCTCATTTTTTATGGTCTTCGTCATTTCTGCGATGGCATTCGTCAAGGAACGGAGTGATGGGACGCTTGAGCGTCTGTTGATGACGCCCATCAAACGGAGTGAAGTCATCCTCGGGTATACGGTCGGATACAGTTTCTTTGCCATCCTTCAAGCCATCCTAATTGTCCTGTACACGGTCTATATCTTACAGATGGCGTCGAACGGAAACATTTTTCTTGTGTTACTTGTTTTGCTGTTACTCGCGACGACAGCAGTTTTATTCGGGGCGACGATTTCCGTGTTTGCAAGCTCCGCTTTACAAGTCGTCCAGCTGATTCCGTTTACAATCATCCCGCAAGTCTTTTTCTCCGGGTTGATTGCACTCGACTTAATCCCGTACCATCTCGGTAATTTAAGTTATGTGATGCCGATTTTTTACGGGGCGAGTGCGATTAAGGAAATCATGGTGTATGGAAACGGTTTTGAGGAAATTTGGGGCTATCTGTTAGGCCTTGTCGGATACATCGTTGTGCTCTATCTGATCAATGTTCTTGCGCTTAAAAAATTCAGAAACACTTAAAAAATCTTGAATTCAAGGGAATTGCGTTTTTATCTGAGGGAAATGGGAAAAGATAACGTGTACATCCATTGTCCGTCACTGTCGTTAAAAAAGGAGCGATTCCATGTCTAACGTGAAATTAGCAGTCATTTACTACAGTTCGACCGGTACGAATCATCAACTTGCTACATGGGCGAAAGAAGCGGGCGAAGCTGCCGGTGCGGAAGTCCGCCTTGCAAAAATCAAAGAGACGGCACCCGCAGAAGCGATTGCATCGAACCCGCTCTGGCAAAAACATACGGATGAAACACACGACATCGAGGAAGCGACACCGGATTTACTCGACTGGGCGGATGCGATCATCTTCAGTGTGCCGACCCGTTTCGGACATGTCCCGGGCCAATTCCAACAATTCCTTGATACGACGGGCGGGCTCTGGGGACAAGGGAAACTTGTCGATAAAGTCGTCAGCGCGATGTCCTCCGCACAGAATCCGCACGGTGGTCAGGAAGCGACCGTTCTCGCCGTCTATACATCGATGTTCCACTGGGGTGCGATTGTCGCAGCACCTGGTTATTCGGATCCTGTGCTGTTCGCAGCAGGCGGAAATCCATACGGTACGACCGTTACTGTCGACCAAGAAGGGAAGATGGTTGAATCAGTTGAACCGGCAGTCCGCCATCAAGCAAAACGGACGGTCGAAGTCGCAAGTCGTCTAAAACAAGGATAATTAAAAAACGCGTCCTCTCCGTTTTGGAAAGGGCGCGTTTTGTTATGCCTGAAATTGTTGGAGTGGTAAGTCGACTGTGAAAGTCGATCCTTCACCTTCGATGGACTCGACATGAATTTCGCCGTCATGGGCACGGGCGATTTCACGGCAAATCGATAAACCGAGTCCCGTTCCGCCGATTTGGCGTGTATCTGAATTGTCGACCCGGTAGAATTTTTGGAACAACTCGCCCATCGCGGATGCTGGAATCCCGATTCCTTGGTCACGAATTGCGACAGAGGCATGGGTGCCTCGGATTGCGATTTGAACCTCGACTGTCCCGCCGGCCGGTGAATATTTGATAGCATTATTGATTAAATTTCCGAACAATTGGCGGATTTTTTTTGCGTCAGCTTCGACTGGAAGTGTTGCGACGTCATGGGTGACGGCAATCGTATGTGTCGTCGACGATAGACTATGGAATTGTTGCAAGTCTTCAATCAGTTCGATTAAATCGAACGACTCAAACTCATAGTCTTGACGATCGGCTTCCATCCGTTGCAAATCTAAGAAGTCGTTAATTAATAGAGACAAACGTTTCGTCTCCGAATGGACGGCTTCTAGATATCTCTTTTGCCGGTTCGGTGACAGTTCGCGCTCAATCATTAATTCAGTAAATCCATAAATGGATGAGAGTGGTGTCCGTAACTCATGAGAAATCGTCGAGACGAGTTCATTTTTTAAACGATCGATTTCGACTTCGTTCGTGACATCCCGTAAGACGAGCATGATTCCCCGGAATTGACCACCGTAATGAATTTCTTCGGCATACGTTTTAATGAACCGTTTTTCCTGATCGATTGAGAACGTAATGCCTTCACCGATTTCGCGGAGGACGAAGGTTTGGTGTAAATAACGCTCAAACTCAGGCAACTGGTCAATCCGATACTTTAAGTTGACGATTGATTCATCGATATCGATGAGCCACTCGACGTCGGAATCTTGATTGACCGAATGGTTGAATAAGTCGAGCAAGGGTCGGTTGATGAGTTGGATTGAAGCATCCGGTTCAATATAGACGACCGATTCGCGAATCGAGTTAAGAAGACGGGATGTTTTTTCGCGTTCTCGATCAATCTCATCAAACGACCGCATCCGTAAGAGTGACAGAGCGAGTTGACGCGAGAAAATGGCTAGTTCTTCTTGTTCTTGTTCATTGAATGGACGCTGCAGACGCATTAAATGAATGTAGGCGATGATTTCATTTGTACTCGGATCAAGAATCGGAGTGACAGCTAGGGCGCGTTGCTCGATTTGAGTCGTATGCGTTAACTTATCCTGTCGGGCTTGAAGAATTAACGGCTCAATCGTTGTAATGAGAGTGTCTTGTTCTTGTTCAGTCATTCCGTGTGAAACGATATTCGTCACAGTCGTTCCATCTTTGAAAATCAGTGAACCGTGCGTGGAATCGGTAATTTCGATCATCTTTTCGATGACGGCAGGATAAGCCGTCACGGAGTCACGTGACGCGAGTGTCTCCGTCAATTGGTTACGGATTTTCAAAAGTGCTTCATTGCGCAACGTCATGTTGAGTGCTTTTTCAAGATTGTCATTCGTTGACATCAGGCGATGCTTATTATCCGTCAATGCTGACGCCATCTGATGGAACGACTTACTGAGCTCGCCGATTTCGTCAGATCGTTCAATCGGAATCAACGGTGCCGTATGTTGTCCTTGGGCTAGCAACTTACTTTCTTTACTGAGCAGCTGAATTTGCTGAGTCGTCCGTTCGATGAAAGGACGGACGATCCACAGGACGACGAGGAACAGAACAGCTAGATTAATCAACCAAATCCAACCAGCATACTTCGTTTGTTGAACCAGTTGGTCCTTTGCACCTTCTTCCTTTTCCTTCAGACTATTTCGATAATTCGTAAAAACTGTTTCCATCGTGTTGACGCTTTTACGCATCGTTTCACTATCATCAGCTTTCATTTTAAATTTTCGATTTGGGTTTGCTGGAATATCTGGCATCATTTTCGTTAAGCTCGGTATTGCAAGGAAGGTTTCGTCAATCGTCCCAGATTTTTTTGCTTGGACATATTTAAAAAAACTAGGCATGACGAATTTTGTGTATGACGTATAGAGTGAACGGATATCCGTCGCATAAATTTGATCAGCGTCATAAATGCGATTTTGTTCGAACCATTTCGTTTGGCGTTCGAGTGAAGCTTGTTTCGAATCGATGACGTCGAGGACGGCATCATCGCCGAAAACAACGTAACCCCTGACTTCATATTGAAGTGATTGCCATGTATCCCAAAGCTTCGTCGCCCGTTCTTCGCGTGTACTGATGGCATCAAGTTTGCTTTCCGCATCTGCGACTTGATGACTCGTATAGAAGTAAGCAGCAATCGACGTGAGGGAAAGTGTTAGTAAGATTAGATAAAAGGCAAACATGATTTGCCGACTGATTTTTTTGTTGAACCATTTATTCATATAGTATGTGGATGCCCCTTTACATAAATATTCACCAATATTAGATGTATATACGATACATTTTTTTTCACACCATAATCGTACATTTTTTAGACTTAAAAATATATAAGAAAAGTTAAAAAATTTAATAATTATTAGGATAAATCAAAAAAGACATACCACTTTAGTCTGTCTTAAGAAGCTTCATTCGTTTAATCGTATCTATCATGATATTGAGTAGACTTAGCAAAGTGATGACTAAGGTCGTCATGACAGGAATCATTGAAAGCGAAAGGTTGTGTTTGTCGATGAAAATAACCGATTGGAAGGTGGTCTATCCAGCACTGACGGAGCAGACGAGAGCGGAATGAAAACGTTTCAGGTGCAAAAAAAGTCACCTGCTGTATGCTGGCGACTTTTGTTTACTTATACTTCTGTGACGACGACCTTCCCGATCGTCTTTCCGCTTTCAACGAGCCGGTGTGCTTCTTTTAAGTTTGCGGCATTGATGCCGGTCAAGGTTTTCGTGACCGTCGTTTCTAACTCCTCTGCATCGAGCCACGCCGCGACTTGCGTCAAGATATCGTGTTGCCGCATCATGTCAGGTGTTTGGAACAGGGACCGGGTGAACATGAATTCCCAGACGAAGTTCGCACTCTTCTGTTGCAGGGCACTTAAATCAAGCAACTTGTCGGTTTCGACGATGCTGCAAATACTTCCTTGCGGTGCAATGACATCGACCATCGCTTCAAAGTGTTGATCGGTCGCATTCAGACAAAAGATGTAGTCGACATACGAATAACCGAGTGCTTCCAGTTGTGGACGGAAGTCTTCGTGGTGATTGATTGTATGGTGCGCGCCATGTGCTTTCGCCCAGTCAATCGTTTCACTGCGCGAAGCGGTACCGATGACCGTCAGGCCGGCTTTATTTGCGAGCTGGGTCGCGATTGAACCGACACCTCCGGCTGCACCGATGATTAAAATCGTCTTGTCGAGGTTCGACTTGGCGTCAAACGAGATATGGAGGCGATCGGTTAATGCTTCGTATGCCGTCAGTGTCGTCAACGGCAACGCCGCCGCTTCGGCGAACGTCAACCGTTCCGGTTTTTTCGCGACGATTCGCTCGTCGACGAGTTGGAAAGCACTGTTTGATCCCGGACGGTTGATGGCACCCGCATAATAGACTTCGTCACCGACTTCGAACCGTCCGACGTCATTCCCGACTTCGACGACGATTCCGGCAGCATCATACCCGATGACTTTCGGTTCCGTTTCATCTTGACCGTGTGCGCGGACTTTCGTATCGACGGGGTTGACGGAGACCGCTTTGACTTCAATCAGTAAGTCGTGACCGTTC
Source organism: Exiguobacterium sp. s193 (assembly GCF_018618755.1). Classification (GTDB taxonomy): domain Bacteria; phylum Bacillota; class Bacilli; order Exiguobacteriales; family Exiguobacteriaceae; genus Exiguobacterium_A. The sequence continues at coordinate 89,220 of NZ_JACSMR010000009.1, read as the reverse complement.
GCCTCCGGACGGGGCAGTTCAAGATCAATCAAACTATTGTCTTCTGTGATCGGAAGGTGTTGGTGAAATCCGATTGCTTTCATCTGTGGCATGGTTCGACATCCTCTCTCGTTTTCACGTATCTTTGAAAGTTTTCCACCGTCTGGCTAAAATGAAACGTTCTTGAGAAATTAAGAAATTGGTTTCCCTTTCATCATCAATGAATATTTTTGGGTATTTATGGTAAAATAGACCCATTGTTAATTAATGAAAAAGGAGTTTGATTGTATGTATGACGTCCTCTCACTACCTGCTGCACAAACACAAGCGATGATTGAGCGACATCTCGTCCATGCCCATCCGCATCCCCGTTCTTACCAACGCGCGCGTTTAATTGCCTTGCGCCGCGCACAAGGAGTCATGAACCGTCTTTACCGGACGGAACGCGAACTCGTCTTGCGACCGAATGAACCGGTCGCTGCTCAGTTGGCTCGTTTTTCAGAAGCACAACAACGTCGGTTGTGTGCGTACATCGAAGAGCGACGCGCACGGTTTGGTTTTTCGGAGTCCGAGGAGTACAAGTTCTACTTACTTGAAGTAGCGTATGAGTTACGGCATCAACCGCGAACGGTTGGAACGATTCGGGCGCATACGTATTATCAGCTCGATGAATTGTTATCCGGTAAAGCGCTTGTTCTGCATGCGACAGCAAAACGTTGAAACACAAAACCCCCTCGAAGTGATGAAGACGACTGAGCAGTCATCTTCATCACTTCGAGGGGTTCTTTGTCCTGTTTCATTAAAGGGCTGGTGTTTTCGTCGGTACAACCCCCGTGTTGGCATATGCGGCATCGATATCTTTCCGAATTTTCTTCATCGGTGTCCCTTGTTCGTAAGCGACAATCGATTGAGCGGCGATATCGAGACATGTTCCGCATGTGATCCCGTGCGTCGTCCAAGTAGTCGCACCTGACTCGGTCTGATCGGCGATGAAGCAGTCATAGTTACTCGTATGACCGGCCGTTTCGCCACACCCGCAGTAACAAGGCATCTTTTCGAGTAAATCTTGATGTTTGGCGACGGCAAGATAAATCGTTTGAGTCGAGGCATCAGTCTCTTTCAAGAAGTCGGGTGCAATTGTTTTGTCAGCTGTCTGCTCGAGCTGGTCGCCGGCAGCGTGCGTCGCGTGGGCGGCATGGTCCGTTTTCGCCGGTTTGTCTGCTTGTTCTGCCGGAGCGCAGGCAGCAAGTGCCAGACTTGCTGTCAACGTCAACATCCATCCTGTCTGTCGTTTCATGAACTTCCCCCTAAACATCATTTTCCTGATAGGGTCAGTATACCGTGTCACTTCCTGTTTGTACGCGTGAGGTATTGACGATTCGATGACCAGATTATTTTAATTGTTGTGCAATCGTATCGAAATTCGCTTCCATCATCGTCAAATACGTCGAACCGTCTTTTCCCTTCGCTCCGAGTGAATCGGTATAGAGCGTGCCGCCAATCGGGACACCGGTTTCCCGCGAGACCGTCTCCATGCTGCGCCGGTCGACACTCGTCTCGACGAACAGGACAGGGACGTTTTGGTCTTTGATTAAGTCGACGATCCGCCGGACTTGATCCGGCGTCCCTTGATTATCCGAATTGATTTCCCAAATGTAATCGGCTTTGACGTCATAGGCGTCACTAAAGTATTTGAAAGCCCCTTCGCTCGTGATCAAGTGCCGCTGCTGTTTTGGTATCTCGGCAAATCGTTCCTTCGCTTTCGTATCGAGTGCCTCGAGTTCCTGAATGTAGGAAGAGGCATTCTTTTCGTAATCAGTTTTATTTTTTGGATCTTCTTTGATTAAACCGTCTTTGACGTTTTCAACGTATTGAATCCCATTTTGCAGATCAAGCCATGCGTGCGGGTCCGTTTCCTGTTCTTTTCCTTTAGCGGTCAAGTATTGAGGAGTGACCCCTTGACTGAGCTCATAGACAGGCGCTTCTTTACCGTCCTTGTTCGTACTCGAACGCAATTTGTTGAACCAGGAACCACCGGCTTCGAGATTCAGACCGTTATAAAAGACGACATCGGCATCAGCCATCTTGCGGACATCGGTCGGGAGCGGATCATATTCGTGCGGATTGGCACCGATTTTGACCATGCTGTGGACATCGACGTGCTCGCCGCCGACGACTCGTGCCATGTCTTCTAATATCGAATAGGTCGTAACGACCTGAAGTTTGTCGTTGTCTGTTGATTCAGGCGCGCAGCCGGCGAGTAGCGCGCTAAGCCCGATAAGGGGAATGAGCCGTGTTCGTTTCATGAAGCGACCTCCTTTGTTGATGTTCTCCATTTCCGCATCAAGCCGTGGCGCGGCGAAAAAATGAAGACGAGCGCGAACAATGCGGTTGCGACGAGGACGATCGATGCACCGGATGAAAGATTATAGGTAAAGCTCAAGTAAAGACCGATGATGGCGGAAATCGTGCCGAAGCTCGCCGATAAGAAAATCATCCGCGACAGCCGGTTCGTCAGCAAATAAGCGGTCGCGGCAGGCGTAATCAGCATCGCGACGACGAGGATGATTCCGACCGTCTGCAAGGAGGCGACCGTGACAAGTGTCAACATCATCATCAGCAAGTAATGGACGAAGCGTGTCGACAGACCGTACGCCGCTGCCATCGTCGGATCGAACGATGTTACGAGTAACTCTTTATAGAACAGATAGATTCCGCTGAGGACGATGATTCCAATGATGAGCGTCATCCACATGTCGCTCGGACGGACCGCGAGGACGTTACCGAACAAAATATGGTACAGGTCGCTACTGCTGCGCAAAAACGAGATTAAGATGATTCCGAGTGCGAAGGCGGATGTAAAGAGGATCCCGATTGCCGTATCGTTTTTGATGCGGCTGTTTTGGCTGACGAATCCAATCCCGAGAGCTGTCAACAGACCTGTCGCGACGGCTCCGATGAAGAAATTAATCCCGAGCAGATAGGATATGGCGACACCCGGTAAGACGGCATGTGAGATCGCGTCACCCATCAAGGACATACCGCGTAAAATGATGAAACAGCCGATTACACCACAAATCACACCGACCATGACGGACGTGATGAGTGCTTTTTGTAAGAAATCATAGTGAAGAATCGCTTCGATGAAATTCATGAGGAGGCCTCCGCTTTCTGCAGGAAAGCAAGCGGGTTGCCGTATGCGATTTCAATTTGTTTGGCAGTTAGAATGTCATCCGGTGCGCCGTAAGCAACGACCGTCCGGTTAAGAAGCAATAGTTCATCAAAATAATCAGCCGCTTTACTCAAATCGTGGTGGACGACGATAATCGTTTTTCCTTCGTCACGTAACGTGCGCAAGAGGTTGATGATGACGCGTTCGCTGACGATATCAACGCCAACAAATGGTTCATCGAGCAACAATAAATCCGCTTCTTGCGCGAGTGCCCGGGCTAAGAAGACACGCTGTTGCTGACCACCAGATAGTTCACCGATTTGGCGGTCGGCGAATTCAGTCATGCCGACACGTTCGAGACAAGCCTGCGCGAAAGCACGATGCTGTTTATTCGGACGCTTCAATAATCCGAGTTTCGGATAACAACCAATCAACACGGCGTCGCGAACAAGAATCGGGAAATCCCAGTCGATGGCACTCCGTTGGGGGACATACGCAATGTGACTGCGACTGTCGTCAATCGTTTGTCCGAGTAATTTGATGTGTTTCGCTTGCGCAGGAATCAACTGCATCAAGGCTTTGATGAATGTCGATTTCCCGGCACCGTTCGGACCAATCACGCCGACGAGCTGACCGGATGAGATGTTGACGGAAACATCTTCAAGTGCCCTTGTTTCAAAATAAGTGACCGATAAGCGATCTACTTCCACAGCGTACATAATATAAGCTCCTTTCAAATATTAGCCAGGTCATAAAATGTTTCCTTAGGGAAAGAAAAAGATTAAAAAAATATGGTTTGCCTTTGAACAGATATGAGTCGTCCAACTAATAATGTTTCCTTAGGGCAAACTTTAACGGGTTTATCTGAAAATGTCAACTCGATTCAAGAAGGAGCTTTCGAACATCTCATGCTAAGATATAGAAGGAGAAAACGTGGGGGTGGTAACGTGAGTCAGTCAAATGGTCAACAATGGAAGTTATTGTTGCTAGACGCCTTATTAAAAGAGCGTCGTGAACAAGCACAACAGGCGATTGAAGAAGTCTATCCCTATGACTTGGCAAAGCTGTACGTCGAATTAGAACCGGTCGAACAAGAACGATTGCTTCGTTATCTCGATCACGAACGCTTAGCTGATGTCATCGAGGAACTGGAGCTTGAACAACAACTCGATGTCTTGCGCCGACTTGATGTCGAACATGCCGGGCATGTGATGGATTTGATGGAAAACGATGACTTAGTCGACATCTTAGAAGAGTTACAAGAAGAAGAAGTCGATCGCCTCTTATCCGGCATGCGGCAAGATGAAGCGCTCGTCGTCCGAAACCTCTTGACCTATCCGGTCGAAACGGCCGGTCGCTTGATGACGAACCGTTTTATCTGGGTCCCGGAAGACTTCACGGTCGGGGAGACGGTCGAGAAGATGCGCGATTACATCGAGTATTCGGAAACGATCAATTACGTGTATGTCGTCAATCAGTTAAGTGAACTCGTTGGTGTCATCTCGTACCGGAATCTCATCCTTGCGGACAATGCCGAACGGATTGGCGACGTCATGGATCAAAAAGTCATCCGTGTCTCGGCTGAAACCGATCAGGAAGAGGTCGCGAAGATGTTCGAACGCTATGATCTGGTATCGTTACCGGTCGTCGAAGGGGACGTGCTCGTCGGTTTGATTACGGTCGATGATGCACTTGATGTCTTACGGGAAGAAGCGAATGAAGATATCGAAAAGCTGGCAGCGTCCGGTAAATCGATTGATTTTGAGACGAAACCGTTGATTGCCGCGACACGTCGGTTGCCCTGGTTGATTTTATTACTGTTCATCGGACTGGTTTCCGGTTCGATTATCAGTCAGTTCGAGGAGACACTATCGAAGGTCGTGGCGCTCGCCTTCTTCATGCCGATGATCGCTGGGATGACGGGGAACACGGGAACGCAATCACTTGCGGTCGTCGTCCGGGGATTGATTACACGGGAAGTCGATAAAAAGGTTGCCACACGCTTGATTTTACGGGAGTTCCGTGTCGGTTTGATTATCGGAGTGACGTGCGGGATTTTAATTGCCATCATTGCGTATGTCTGGCAAGGGAACCCGGTACTCGGACTCGTCGTCGGGAGTTCGTTAATCATCACACTGATTTTCGGTACACTTGCCGGGACAATTATTCCATTGATTTTGCATCGGCTGAAGATTGACCCAGCGATTGCCTCGGGTCCACTCATCACGACGCTTAATGACATTTTGTCGTTACTTGTTTATTTCGGGATTGCGACGGCCTTTATCAATCATTTGATGTGAACTACTAAAAAGCACGCCTGACGAGATGTCAGGCGTGCTTCTTTCGTATAGACAAAATGGTAATTGTGAAAGGAGAGCGTCTTTTTTTCGTTGCTTTCCTCGGGCGAGGCGCAAGCCGTTGCTCCTTGCTCCTAGCGGACAAGGAGCAGGGTCTTGCCTGCCTCTGAAAGTGCGTTAAAAACGCACTTTTCCCCGCAGGAGTCAACGAAACGTGACGCTTTTTAGGGAATACCATGAGGGAAATCCAGTCATGCAGACGGTTTAGAGCGCAATCCGTCTTGAATCGCTTGAGAACCGCGAAAAGCAATCGGTCGCGACCCTGCAGCTTTGCTGTAGCGGCGCCGGAAGATTGCCGCTTTGAAGACGAGGCGAGACAGGGAAGCGCGAACGGATTGCATCTCGATATCGTATGTTCACGCTTCTTAACAGTTTGTCAGGCGTGCTTCTTTCGTATAGAAAAGTAGTAAAGAGCGTCGTTCTTTCGGCGCTTACCTCTTGTCAGCGCGATAAGACAGCACACCTACATGAACTCTTCAACCTCGATAAGCTATACATCGCCTGAATCAAGGCGCCATCCGTGTCCAAACGGCGAGCGGACCGACATCATCAAATCCGGCCTCGAGTGCTGTGATCAGCTGATCGCCATACTCGTAGCCGACAATCCGTTGCCCGGGAAAATGGGCTGAACTGAGCCGGATGACATCGTCCCATAAGCGTTCATCGAGATAATCCGAAGTTAAGTGTGAGAGACCTGTCGTCTGCCCGTTCGAAAAAGCGATGAAGGCAGCTTGCTGTTGCTCCGAGAAAAAGAGTCGGACCTCTTTTTGGTTGAATAAGTCGTGTGGCAAGTCATGGACGTCGACGAGTCCGAAAAACTGTTCTGCCAGCCGTCCGTTCGTCACGACGGTCCAGTCAGGGGGCAGGGCACGGCGGTCGTAAATCGGTTGGCGGGCAATCCACTCGGCCGTAAAGAGATGGGTCAATCCCTCTTTTGAAAAATCATAGCTTGCCGTACAATCCTTGATGCTGTTTACGGTCTTGAGCGTCAAGTGTTGGGACGGTGTCCGAATCATCACTTCAGGATAGAGTGCAGGCACGTCACCGGTCGCTTTCCAATGGTCCGGTGTCTCCGTGACCGTACAGCCATGAAGTTCACAAATCATTCGGCACCAATCGAAGTTGTTTTGAATCGCGGCTTGTCGCATCGAACGTTCTCCCTTCATCAATCTTCGTCGGGTTGCTTAATCAATACGTACGACAGGGTAGCGATTAAGGTCAAAAACAGACCGCATCCAATCGTAATGTAAGCCATCGTGAAAATTTTGCTCAGTGTCGTCGTCGGAACGAACGTCGGGTGACCAATCGTACTGAGCGTCGTGATGCAGAAATAGAGGGCATCGACGATGGATAAGTTTTCCTCGGTGCTATAAAAAATCGTTCCGGAAACTAACGTTAACAAGCAGAGGAACAGCAACCCTTGGAAATAAGAAATGTGAAACGCACGTCGAATCCCTTTGAACAGTCGGGAAAAAATCGCTAGAAATGAGATCATATCAAGCTCCTTAATGCTGGCGTAATGTTTTATCCATCGTATCATGAATCCGGTAGTCGTTTTTACCGTTGTTTTTGACATCGTACATCGCCAGGTCCGCACGATGAATCAATGTATCGAGGCTGACACCATGATCCGGTGAAAAGCTGATTCCGATACTTGTTCTGATGTCGATTAATTCTTCTGCGAACGTAAATGGATTTGCTTGGAATCGTTCAAGTAAGGACGCTGCGAACTGGTGCAGTTGTTCTGGCGTTTGTTCGTAAAGTAACACGAAAAATTCATCGCCACCGACGCGTGCCGCAAAACCGCTTGCTGCGGCATGTTCTTCTAACAACTGTGCGATATGGATTAAAAAGCTATCGCCGATTTGATGACCATACGTATCGTTGATGGCTTTAAAGCCATCGAGATCGATGACGACAATCGAGCAACTCGCACGTTGTAAGAGTTCTGTCGCGGCTGTTTCATAGAAGCTGCGTCGGTTCGGAATCTTAGTTAAAGGATCGTTATAGGCAAAAAAGCGAATCGCTTGTTCTGCTTCTTTCGACGATTGAATATCCCGAATGAGCAACATCCCATGCAGTTCTTGTTCGATAAAAACAAAGTCGCCCTCCATGACGACGTACCGTTCTTGTTGTTGAATCGTTGCGACTTTCGTTTCGTATTCGATGAATTGATAAGAAGAATCGAAATGTTTTGTATAATGTTCGAACCAATCCGTTCGTTTGTTTTCCGGCAAATAATCGAGGAAGGACTTCCCGGCTAATTCTGCTTCTTCAAGGAGTTGATAAGAAGCAGGGTTGGCGCTTTCGATGACACCACTTCGATCAAGCAAAACGATTGCTGACGGATTCAAATTGTACAGTGTCGCGAACCGTGTTTGGTAAGAGGCCAAAAAATCAAAACGACGCATCGACACCGTGATGGCGCCAGCCCAAAAGAGTCCGCCATACATATACGCGTAAGGTGGAATCGTGCCATAAAACGAAAAATAACCGAACAGAATGTTCCAAATGAGCGTAAGTGAAGCTGCAGCAATCAGTAACGTGATGATACCGCGTCTGGCATCATTCAATTGTTTGCGTGTATAGAAAAGTAATGTCACGACCATGAGGTGAAATACATTTCCGACGGTGATTGTAATTAAATAAGACGAATTGAACTCAGGGTAGATGAAGAGACCCACTTGTTCGAACTGTTGGCTATTGATGACATTCGTCTGAAAAAGATAGGTCGCGAGCACGATGAGCATTGGCGCATAAAAAATCCCGGGATACAAAAAACGTGGAATCTTTTTTCGCAGGTTTGAGACCCGGAAAATAAAGTGAAGTGACGTACTAAAGACAAGTAATCCAGCATTTCCGAACCAATAGGTTACAAAAAATGGACTCATCTCAATCGGCGAGGCATTTCGGAAAAATTCTCCCAGAAACATCATGCCGTAAGCAAACGTAAAAAGACTTAACAGGCGGTGTTCCGCTCGTTTTGGGTTGCGCAAAAAAATGTCGACGGACATATAAAACATGATGAACGTCGGGAGGAGATAAACTGTCGTAAACAAAAATAATGTCGTCATGAAACGTCCGTCCTCTCTCACTGAAATGTAGGTAGATAGTCTCAGTATAGGGTGTCTGACAAGCAGAGGACAGTTCACTTTTTCACAAGAGGGGAATCATTCAAGATTTAATGTCAATTGACGTGTCTTCGTGATTCCAATCAGGCCGGACGGATCGGCAGATGTCTTATGGGCGACGAATGCTTCGTCCACCGGGGTCGTTCGAACCCGAACTGGCTTTGGCTCGTTCATATGCACGAGTGCATAGACGAGTTCGGCGATTTCGCTTGATGCCTGTCGTGTCGCATGGCGTTTCCGGTAGAGGCGTAAATACGTTTCGACGATCGGCTTGAAGGCATCATCGTGCAGGCCGCCGGACTGTTCGAGCCGATCGAGGACACTTGCCGTGAAGTTCGTCTCGACGGCCCCCGGTTCAATCAAGGTCACGTCAATCGAAAAGAACGGTTTGTAATAGGTCGCGAGGCTTTCGAACAAACCTTCGACGGCAAATTTACTGGCACAGTAAATTTCGTTAAGTGGCTGACCGACGAGTCCACTTGTGCTTGAAGTCGCGAGCAGGTGACTGCCGTGCGGCGCTGCCTTCAACAGGGGCAGGCACTGCTCAATCGTCCGCATCACACCAAACACGTTTGTCTCAAACAATTGATTGATCTCATAGCTTGTTGCCTGTCCGATCGCCCGAAGTAATCCTTGACCAGCATTACAAAATAACACATCGAGATGCCCGACTTCCTGTTCAATCAGTTGAGCTGCTTGTTTTAGACTGACCGTGTCCGTGACATCGACCGTGATGAAGTGAAGATGCGGCTCATCGAACCGGCTTGCTACTTGTTCACGTACACCGGCATAGACCGTCCACCCGGATTTTGCGAAACGCTGCGCCGTCGCGAGACCGATTCCTGACGAAGCACCAGTGATGAAGATTGATTTCATATCGAACGCCTCCTTTTGAAATATGCGTATAGACTTCTTTACCCGAATCTCACTCAAGATTATTTGCATTTAAATTGCAATTTTTAATGAAAAAACTTAAAATCGAACTATCGAAAACGGACACAGCTTTTAATTTCCGCTATTACGTGTCCATGCTTTACTTTATTTAAACAATTGTCAGAACAGCAGGGGAGAGGAGGAGACCGGCATGGGCCAACAAGAACGGCTACAAAAGATGCGGGAATGGATTAAGACGACGCCTGAAATCACACTCGATCAATTGGTCGAGACGTATCAAATCTCACGGGATACCGCCCGGCGTGACATCATTCAATTAGAAAGTGAAGGGGATATCGTCCGAATCAAGAACGGACTTGTCCGGACCGGGGCGAACCGGACGTTGAAGTACGATCAACGGACGGAGCAGCCGGAGAAGGAACGGATTGCGAAACGGGCGGCGATGCGGATTGAACAGGACGACCGGATCGTACTCGATGCGGCGACGACGGTCGCAAAGATGACATCCTACATGCCTCTCTATTCATTGCAAACAATAACGAATTCACTCGAAATCGCGGAGCGGTTAGGGGAGCGGGCGAACGTTGATTTATATGTTACGGGCGGTAAATTTGATCCGCATGCGCGAAGTCTCGTCGGCATCAAAACCGCGGATGACATCTTGCATTACCAAGTCAATCGCGTGTTCCTCGGAGCATGCGGTCTGACACCTGAAGGACTATTCGCGGAAAATTTGGAAGAGGCGATCGTCAAAAAGGCAATGATCCGCAGTGGGGCAGAAGTGATTGTCTTAGCCGACCGGACGAAGTTCGAAAAGCGCTTTTTCCATAAAGTCTGTTGCTTCGACCAAATCGATGTCCTGATTACGGACGAACGGCCATCCATGGACTGGGAAGAACGGCTACATCAAGCAAACGTCACGATTGAAGTGGCAGAGGAGGAATTGACATGACACCGATTCAAACAACGCTTGTCGGATTCGGTTTTTCGGGTGTGACGTTCCATGGACCACTACTGAACGCGTTACCGGAATTCACTGTCCGTCAAGTCGTCTCACGGGACGCAGAAAAAGTCCGCCGGGTATTCCCGGAAGCGCGTGTCGTCGCGACACTCGACGAAGCCCTGCACGACGAAGCGACGGAACTCGTCGTCATCACGACACCGACAGCACTCCACTTCGAGATGGCGAAACAAGCGATCGAAGCAAACAAACATGTCTTACTCGAAAAACCAGCCGTTGTTACGATTGAGGAGGGAGAGGCGCTACTGGCACTTGCCGAACAGTATCGTGTCCACGTAGCGGTCTATCAAAATCGCCGTTATGACGGGGACTTCCTGACGATTGAACAATTGATTGAAGCGAATGAGATTGGCGATTGGCAACTGCTCGAGTCACGTTTTGACCGTTACCGTCCGGTCGTCCGTGACCGGTGGCGGGAGAAGCAGGGCGCGGGTTCCGGAATTTTGTTTGACCTCGGTTCCCATTTGATTGATCAGGCACTCGCCTTGTTCGGGGAGCCGGACGAATTGACGGGGGACGTCTTGATGCAACGTGACGGGGCAGAAACGGATGACGGCTTCCATATCACGCTTCACTATGGCAAACGCCGGGTGATTCTCCGCTCGACATCATTCGTCCAGGGACCAACACCCCGTTTTGAGTTGCACGGTACGCGGGGAAGTTATGTGAAATACGGGATGGACCCGCAAGAAGCACGACTCGCTTCAGGACAAGTTGCCGATCCGACGTTAGGCGAAGATGACCCGGAGGACTTTGGTCATTTACAACTGGCAGATCGGGCAACGGAACGACTGGAGACGCTGTCTGGAAATTACCTCGGCTACTACCGTGACTTAGCGAAAGGGTTAACGACGGGGGAACTGCCGGTCGACTTGTACGATGCCTTGAAGACGATGCAACTGATTGAAGCCGTCCGCAAGAGTAGTGCAGAAGGACGGACGATCAGTCGGAAGGAGTGGGACAGATGAACATCGAGGAACTGCTTGAGCAGGAACGACAGCTCGTCCTGACAGGGTTGACGAATCAAGAGGCGATTGCTGCCGGACAATACGTCATCGAGCGGGCACTGCGCGAAGAGTTAGCAGTCGCCGTCGAAATTAAACGGAACGGACAACGGTTGTATTACGCGGCACTTGAAGGAACGGCTCCCGATCAAGAAGAGTGGATTCGCCGGAAATCAAACGTCGTCACACGGCACGGACACAGTTCCCTCTACATGCGTGTCTACAATGAATTGAAGGAACGCTCCTACCATACGATGTACGCCGTTGCGCCAGCTGATTATGCGGATGCCGGAGGATCGTTTCCGATTCGGGTCAGAGGCGTCGGGATCATCGGTGCATTGACCGTGTCCGGACTGTCGCAAGAGGCTGATCATCAATTAGCAGTCGATGCGTTGACGTTCTTAAAACAGCAGATGTCTTAAATAAAACCGGCTGCTTTCGCGATACAACAGCGAAGGCAGCCGGTTTTTTGAATTGGTTCAAGAGGCAATCGAGTCGGCATCCGTTGCCTCGACCCGTCGTTTATTTCCACGGTAGATAAAGAATAAGGCGGCCAACATCAACAGAAGACCGATGAAGCGTTTCAGATCGAACGCAACTTCGACACCGCCGAATGCTCCGAAATGATCGATGACCATACCGGCGGACAATTGACCGACGACCGTGGCGATGCTCGCGGCCGTGACCCCGATTTTTGGGACCGCTAAAATCGTCAGGAACAGGTAGCTGACACCAAATAACACCGCGCTGAGCTGCCAACGCGGAGCATCAAGAAGAAGTAAGACGTCGCCTTGACCGAAAAAGAGAACGGCAAGTGCTAAAAAGAGCATTCCCGTAAAGAACGTTAAAAATGTACTTTCGAGTGCACCGGCTTTTTGACCGAAAACACCATTGATCGATGATTGCGCACTAAGAAGGACGCCCCCGAGTAATGTCGCACTGAGTAATAAAATGTTCATGGTTGGAACCTCCTTAGAAAATTAAGAACAATGCGGCGATCATCAGACCGGACGCAATCAGTTTATCTTTGTTGATGGCGAAACGCCGGCTGCCGAGCCATCCTTTGTGCTCGATGACCATGCTGGCGATCATCTGACCGATGATGACGCTAATCATCGCGAGTCCGACCCCGACGAGAGGAATGCTGATGATTAGAATCGTTAAGTAAATACTTCCGAGCAGACCGCCGAGTAACGTCCACTTCGGTGCCTTGAACGTGTAGGCAAGAGACCCTTTTCCGAAAAACAGCATGATTAAGCCGATAATAATCGTACCGGCGAAGAAGTTGTAGAAACTACTTTCAAGCTTGCCGATGCTGTTTCCGAGTTCACCATAGATGGCGCCTTCGATGCTGAGCGCGATTCCGGCGAGTAGGGCGAATACGTAATAAATCAATTTCAAAACAAGTCACTCATTTCTGTATACAAATCTATATATCGAAAAATGTCGATACATGAGGTGCGGAGAACCATCACAGCTCTCCTTTGAAGTACTCCGCCAGTTCTTGAATCTTTTCCTCATTTCGCCGATAGTACGTCCACTTACCATGACGCTCCGATTCGAGAAGACCTACTTTTTGGAGCATCGCTAAATATTGGGACACCGTGGATTGGGAAAGGTTTGCTTTCTCCTGGATATCCCCGACACAGACGCCTCCTTTTTCTGAAGAGTTCGCGGACAAGTGGGCGGTCGGTTTGCCGAAATGAGTTTGCGGATCTTTGAGCCAGCGTAAAATATCGAGCCGTACTTCGTTCGATAAGGCTTTAAATAAATCTACTTGGGTTATCATGTTCCCAATCTAATCGGAAATTCGCGATATGTCAATTCATCGGTTTGAGTTGGCAAAAGCAGACTTATCGAGCGCGTGTGTGATCTTTTCACCCGTTGCCGGTCGGAAACCGAGTCCCTGGTAAAACGGATCCGCCTGCTCGCTGTAGAGAACCAGACGGTCATACGTCAAAAAAGCTTCGGACACGATTTTTTCGAGGAGTGCGGTTCCGATGCCGTGCGACCGTGCTTCCGGCAACACATAGACATGACGGATCCGACCGGTCGAAGCTTGATGCGGTTGTTTCGTATAACCGCCACAGGCGATGAGTTGTCCCGTCGTCGAGAGGACGACGAATAGTGCCTCTCCTGTCTCTTGAAACGTCTCCTGGCGCCGATTGCGTAACATGTACTCAATGAATTGAAACCCTTCCTGCGAACTCTTCGCAAGTAAAGGCAGCCAATTGTAGCCGTCAAAATCGTTCACCCGTTCAATCGTCATATCCATCGTCGATTCCTCCTTCTTCTCTCTCCGTTATTCCTTTTTTCAGTATGTCAAAAACACGAAAATCGAGTAAATTAATCTTTTTTCGAATAGAGACTGGATTTTTAAAAGCCATTTTGCGTATAATGAGAAGTAATGGATTGAACGCAAATGAAAGGAAGTGGCCGTCACAATGAGCCTCAGCCGTTTGAGTAAGGAAAAGATTACTGAACTTTCACTGATTGAATTCGTCAATGAAATGCTTCAAGAAGCTGGCGAACAGCCAATCACTTTCGATGACATCACAAAAGAAATCGAAAAGTATCATTCGTTTACAGATGAAGAAGACAAGTTCGAGAAACTTGCTCAACTCTATACAGACATGAACATCGACGGAAACTTCGTTAACGTCGGAGCAAACCGTTGGTCACTCCGTGCTTGGTATCCGTTTGATAAATCAGATGAGGATCTCGTCATCGAAGCACGTCAACGTGGGGAACTCGATGAGTTTGAAGAAGAGTTCAACTATGACGCGGAAGAAGATGAATTCGAGACGATTGAAGATGATCTCGATACATTCGCGAAGACAGCGGATTACGATTCAGCTGACGATAGTGAAGAAGAGGATTCATTCAAGAAAGTCGCAGCAATTGACGACCTTGAAGATGATTTAGAAGAAGACGATCTCGAAGACTTCGAGGACGACGAAGAAGAAGTTTAAACAACCGTACAGCTGCGATTTCGAGCAAGAAATCGCAGTTTTTTCATTGACGGCTGACTAAGGACAAAAGATTTTTATTTGTTAAAAATCTGCTTGACGAAGTTTTCGGAATGACGTAAGTTAGTCATGGGCTTCTTTAAGCAACGTGCTTAATTTCAGCAAAAGTGTCTCCTGCAAATGGGGGCACTTTTGCTTTTTTTATTTTTTAGACCTCTGCTAGATTTTTGGACTTGGGAAGGGAGCATTTTATTCATGACAAAGTATATTTTCGTAACCGGTGGGGTAGTATCTTCGCTTGGAAAAGGAATCACGGCCGCTTCACTCGCACGGTTGCTCAAAAACCGTGGTCTGAACGTCACGATTCAAAAATTTGACCCATACATCAACATCGACCCAGGTACGATGAGCCCGTACCAACACGGTGAAGTGTTCGTAACGGATGATGGCGCTGAGACCGATCTTGATTTAGGTCACTATGAGCGTTTCATCGACATCAACTTGAGCCAAAACGCAAACGTGACATCAGGTCGTATCTATTCGACGGTTCTCAAAAAAGAGCGTCGTGGCGATTACAACGGGGGAACGGTTCAAGTCATTCCGCACATCACGAACGAAATCAAGGATCGTGTCTTCCGCGCTGGTAAAGAGACAGGCGCAGATGTCGTCATCACGGAGATTGGTGGAACAGTAGGGGATATCGAGTCGCTTCCGTTCATCGAAGCCATTCGCCAGGTCAAGAACGATATCGGAAAAGAAAACGTCATGTACGTCCACTGTACGCTCGTCCCGTATCTTGCAGCAGCAGGTGAATTGAAAACGAAACCAACGCAACACAGTGTCAAGGAACTCCGTAGTTACGGAATTCAACCGGACATCATCGTGCTTCGTTCAGAGCATGCAGTCCCGCAAGAAATGAAAGATAAAATCGCGCTCTTCTGTGATACACGTCCGGAAGCCGTCATCGAAGCACAGGACGCATCGACACTGTACGAAGTACCACTCAACTTGCAACGTCAAGGCATGGATCAACTCGTCTGCGACTATTTCAAGTTCGATACACCGTCAGCTGATATGACAGCATGGAAACAACTTGTTCACACGGTGACACACCTCGAGAAGAAAACGAAAATCGCTCTTGTCGGGAAGTACGTCGAACTCCGTGATGCGTACATCTCGGTTGCAGAAGCCTTGAAACATGCCGGTTTCGCTTTCAATAGCGATATCGACATCGACTGGATCAATGCAGAAGACGTGACACGTGAAAACGTCGCGGAATTACTTGGTTCAGCAGACGGAATTCTCGTTCCAGGCGGATTCGGAGAGCGTGGAATCGAAGGGAAAATCGAAGCAACACGCTTTGCCCGTGAAAACAATGTCCCGTTCTTCGGGATTTGTCTCGGCATGCAGCTTGCGACAGTCGAATTCGCGCGTAATGTCTTGAATCTCGAAGGGGCACACTCGGCTGAGATCGATCCGACGACGCCATACCCGATCATCGACTTACTTCCCGAGCAAAAGGACATCGAAGATCTTGGCGGAACACTCCGTCTTGGCCTCTACCCTTGTAAGCTCGAAGAAGGTTCAAAAGCACGTGCGGCGTATTCGAACGAGCTCGTTTACGAGCGTCACCGTCACCGTTATGAGTTCGGCAACGAATTCCGTGAGCAGTTCGAAGCGAACGGCATGATCTTCTCGGGTACAAGCCCGGACGGTCGTCTTGTTGAAATCATCGAGATTCCGGAACACAAATGGTTCGTCGCCTGTCAGTTCCACCCGGAATTGATTTCGCGTCCGGAACGTCCGCAAGCTCTTTTCCATGACTTCATCCAAGCTTCACTTGGGGAATAAGAACTAGAAAAAGCAAATCAACCCCCTGTTTCCGCTTGGAGACAGGGGGTTTTAGCGTGTGGAGATCATTTTGGCTGGGATACGATATACCTTTTAAATCTTGAACGATCACCTATCAAACCCAATCAATATTACTATAGAAGAAAAGCGTCAATCCCACTCCTCTGTCATCTCTTGCAGTTGCGTCAAGATGTGTGTCAGCAAAAAGGCTCCGAGGGCAAGACTTGGTAAGCCGTGACGTGAGCCATCTTCAGCTGGGAGCAGCCCTTTATTGAATTTTAAGGCGAGTGGTGCGATGGAACGCTCAAGCGTCTCCGTGACATCCCCAAGTGTGACGATTGCATATGGTGTATGCCACGAGTCGTAGCGGGCGAGAGATGCGAGGAAATCGGACCGTTCTGTATCCGGTGTGAAGATTAAAATCCGGTCGACGGCATGTAAGGTTTTATGATCTTTGATTTTTGTGACGCGTTTCATCTGGTCGGGTCCTTCTGACAGCATCGGATAGAGCCCTGTGAATTCGCCGTAAGCATCGACGTAAACTTTTCCTTCTCCGACGAGCGCTTGGGCGAGCAGGCGGACGACATCGAATAATTCATCCTCTTGTTTGACGAGACTTTGCAATTTTCCGTTGAATTGTGTCGCTAATATTTTCATCATTTTAAGAACATCCTCTCTATAATTCTCACACAGACAGTATATAGCAAGTTTTACTTTGATGTAGAATGGAAATAACTAGAGGGGGAGTGTGAAAGATGAACGGGAGACTACTCATCGCGGAAGATGAACCAGGGATTCGAAATTTACTGGCGCAGTTATTTCAAGCACAAGGGTACACGGTGGACATCGCAATCGATGGGATTCAAACAATCGAGCGACTCCGGGAGGCAGATTATGATTTATTGCTGATGGATGTCAACATGCCGGGCAAAACAGGTCTCGAAGTCTTGCGTCATCAAGACCAGATCGGACGTCCTATCCGAACAATTTTAATGACGGCACTCGGTGAAAAAGAAGCGATGGAAGAAGCGGAACGACTAGGTGTCGTCGCCTTCTTCGGTAAGCCGTTTGACATCTTTGAATTAAAAAAAGAAGTGACTGTGCAAATTTCGAGCGATGTAAGCGGTTAATCCTTCACGTCGTCGTCACAAACCTAAAAACCGAGTGAAATGCTGTACGTTGAAGCGAATCAGTATGTTATAATCAGTCTGAAATTACACGATCCCGTGTAAGCAGCGATCAAAACAGAGGAGGATGTCATTATGCCATTAGTATCTATGACAGACATGTTAAACAAAGCTCTCGAAGGTAAGTACGCAGTAGGTCAATTCAACATCAACAACCTCGAGTGGACTCAAGCGATTCTCGGTGCAGCTCAAGAAGAGCAATCACCAGTTATCCTTGGTGTATCTGAAGGTGCAGCACGTCACATGGGCGGATTCTACACAGTTGTTAAAATGGTAGAAGGTCTCGTTCACGACATGAAAGTAACAGTTCCTGTTGCGATTCACCTCGACCACGGTTCGAGCGTTGAAAAATGTAAAGAAGCGATCGACGCTGGATTTACATCTGTAATGATCGATGATTCACACAGCCCGATCGACACAAACATCGAAACAACTAAAGCAGTTGTTGAATATGCACACGCTAAAGGTGTTTCTGTAGAAGCAGAAGTTGGAACTGTTGGTGGACAAGAAGATGACGTCGTTGGTGACGTTATGTACGCTAAACTTGACGACTGTGTTCGCATCGTCAAAGAGACTGGTATCGATACGCTCGCTCCAGCACTCGGTTCTGTACACGGACCATACAAAGGTGAACCAAACCTTGGTTTCGCTGAAATGGAAGAAATCCGTAACGCGACTGACCTTCCACTCGTTCTTCACGGTGGTACAGGAATCCCGACACACGATATCGAAAAAGCGATTTCGCTCGGTACTTCAAAAATCAACGTTAACACTGAGAACCAAATCTCATTCGCGAAAGTTGTTCGTGAAGTGTTAGCTGAGAAACCAGAAGCATACGACCCACGCGTATTCATCGCACCAGGTCGCGAAGCAATCAAACAAACAGTCATCGGTAAGATGCGTGAGTTTGGTTCAAGCAACAAAGCATAATTTTCAACCCTTAAAAAATGCGGTAGACATCTGTCTATCGCATTTTTTTCATCTAGAAAAGCACACTGTTTTTGGAAAACGTTAGGACTTCGGGCGAAAAAAATTTATAATAGAACAGTAAGCGATTTCAAGGGAATATTTTAAGGGATGAAAGGGGAAAGAGAGAGATGAGATTTTTTATCGACACAGCGAACGTAGAGGATATCAAAAAAGCACATAAAATGGGGATTTTAGATGGGGTAACAACAAATCCATCGCTCGTCGCAAAAGAAGGCGTCGATTTCCATACACGTCTGCGTGAGATTTGTGAAATCGTCGGGGATGTTTCGGTCAGTGCGGAAGTAATCGCCCTCGATGCAGAAGGAATGATTCGTGAAGGGAAGGAACTCGCGCAAATCGCACCGAACATTACGGTAAAGGTTCCAATGACACCAGCTGGTCTCGAAGCGGTCGCGGCATTGTCAAAAGAAAAAATCACGACGAACGTGACGTTGATTTTCAATCCAAACCAGGCACTTCTCGCAGCACGTGCCGGCGCGACATATGTTTCACCATTCCTCGGACGTCTCGACGACATCGGGCAAGATGGAATGGGGCTCGTCGAAACAATCGCACAAATCTTCGTTGTTCATGACATTCCGACACAAATCATTGCGGCATCAATCCGTAACCCGATCCATGTCACGAATGCGGCACTTGCCGGTGCAGACATCGCAACGATTCCGTTTAATGTCATCGAGTCATTGACGCACCATCCATTGACGACGCAAGGCATCGAGAAATTTCTCGCGGACTGGGAAAAATCTCAGCAATAATAGAATGTGAAGAAAGGTTGATGGATAGTGGACATTTTGCATATCGTAGGGCAGCAACGCCTAGAAGGAACGGTCTTGATCAGTGGTTCGAAACAAAGTGCGATTCCTTGCCTCGCGGCAGCGCTCTTGACGGATCAACAAGTCGTACTCGAAGGGGTGCCGGACATTGGCGACGTTACGACGATGATTCAAATCATGGAAACGCTTGGAGCCGTCGTGACACGTCAAGGCGATATGGTGACGATTGACCCGAGTCAAGTCGAACCAATGCCTTTGACGGGAGCGGAAACACGGAAATTACGTGGTTCCATTTACCTGATGAGCATTCTCGCGGCACGATTTAAACAGGGGGTCGTCGGTCTGCCCGGTGGTTATGCCATCGGTCCTCGACCGATTGATTTGCATATTAAAGCACTCGAACGTCTTGGCGTCTCGATGAGAAATGAACAAGGTGTTTACTACATGCGTGTCGAAGAATTGAAGGGTAACCGGATTTATCTCGATCTGCCTTCCTTCGGTGCGACAATCAGTGCGTTGCTTGTCGCCGTCATGGCGGAAGGAACGACCGTGATTGAAAATGCCGCCTGTGACCCGGAAGTCATCGATGTCAGTACGATGCTTACGAACATGGGAGCGAGCGTCAAAGGTGCAGGGACCGATGAGATTCGCATCAAAGGCATTACATCACTTCAAGGGTGCCGACACACGTTGATTCCTGACCGGATGGAGGCGGGAACGTTTTTGACGATGGGTGCTGTTCTAGGACGCGTCACAGTCGATAATGTCATTCCGCTACATTTGGAGAGTATCATTCAAAAGCTTGAGCGGTTTGGTGCAAAGGTAGAAGCGACGGATGACTCCGTCACGGCATCGATTGGAGAAACAAAACCGATTGACATTCGGGTGTTCCACTACGGTGGATTTCCGAGTGACATGCAACCGATCATCTCGGCTGCGCTCCTGCAAGCAAAAGGGGCGAGTATCGTCGTCGACAAGCTGTACCCGCAACGATTCCGTCATGTGCAAGAGATGCGTCGTCTGAGTGCACGGATTACCCATGAAGATGCCTCGATCATCATTCGTGGGGGCGAAGCGCTGTTCGGGACAGAAATTGAAGCAAAAGACCCCCGGGGTGCGGCAGCACTCGTCTTAAGTGGGATGCTTGCTTCCGGTGAAACGATGGTGCACCATGCCGAAGTGCTCGACCAAAGTTATGAACGGTTTGATGAAAAGTTAAAAGGGCTCGGGGCCCTCGTATGGCGCGAAACGGTATAACCGATTTTTAGCACAAGAGAGGGGACATACACATGGAAAGAAGTCTATCAATGGAACTCGTACGCGTAACGGAGGCAGCGGCACTTGCCTCTGCCCGCTGGATGGGGAAGGGTTTGAAAAACGAGGCGGACGACGCGGCGACAAGCGCGATGCGTGACGTCTTCGACACGATCCCGATGAAGGGGACAGTCGTCATCGGCGAAGGTGAGATGGATGAAGCACCGATGCTCTACATTGGAGAAAAACTTGGAAATGGTTATGGTCCACGACTCGACGTTGCGGTCGATCCGCTCGAAGGAACGAACATCGTCGCAAAAGGGACATGGGGGGCGCTTGCCGTACTCGCTGTCGCAGATGCGGGAGATCTTCTTCATGCACCAGACATGTACATGGATAAAATCGCTGTCGGTCCTGAAGCGGCTGGTCACGTCAGCTTAGACGCAACGATTGAAGAGAACATCGCAGCTGTCGCAAAAGCTAAAAATAAAGACATCGAAGACGTCGTCGTCTCGATTCTTGACCGTGAGCGGCATGAAGAAGTCATTCAACGGATTCGTGCGACAGGGGCACGGATTCGCTTGATTGGTGACGGAGACGTCGCAGCAGCGATCAACACAGCATTCCCACACACGGGAATCGATATTTTACTCGGTTCAGGTGGGGCACCGGAAGGCGTACTCGCAGCAGTTGCCTTGAAGTGTCTCGGTGGCGAACTCCAAGGACGTTTACTTCCGGCGGACGAGGCGGAAGTCGCGCGTTGCAAAAAAATGGGGATTGAAGATCCATCGAAAATCCTCATGATGGACGATCTCGTCACAGGGGATGACTGCATCTTTGCGGCAACCGGCGTAACGGACAGTGAGCTGATGAAAGGTGTTCAGTTCTCAGGGCAAGGTGGACAAACCCACTCCGTCGTCATGCGCGCGAAATCAGGGACGGTTCGTTTTGTGGAAGGGCATCATTCTTTCAAAAAGAAACCGAAACTCGTCATCAAGTAATACAAGGCACAGGACAAAAAAAGCGACCTTTCCGATTGGTTTCGGGAAGGTCGCTTTTCGGCGTGTAGCCAACGTGATATCGGGAGATAAAAGCGTCTTTTTTCGTTGCTTTCCTCGGGCGAGGCACAAGCTAACGGACAACGAGCAGGGTCTTGGCTGCCTCTTGACAGTGTGTGGACACGCGATTTTTCCTGTAGGAGTCAACGAAACGTGACACTGTTAGCGGTATAGCGTGGAAAATCAGGCATGCAGACGTGGAGGAAGAGCGCGAGAATAGCATACCCATGTAGACTTTTCATTTTTCATAAGAGTTTGTCTATAGTCTGAAAAGAATTTATCTTAAATCAGCATAATACAAATTCTTTTTAAGACTTATTTTTTAGCAGTGGACAATACACCATCCGCAGTAAATTTTACAAATGCACCTACACAAATGGCTAGCATTACTGCACCTACTTTTGTCTCATATGCACTCGTAAATAATAATACAACCGATAAGATGATAGCTACGATGGCAACCATATAGTATTTATTCAAAACCATTCTCTCCCTTCAATGTACCTTCACTAAATTTTGATTCTTAGTTTCATAAACATCGTCACTTAGTTGCAATCGAAATTCCTCGATATGCATTACCAATATTATACTATTCTTTCAACGGTGCTTGGACGGAAGCGCTCATTTTTGTAAGTGTTTGACGAGGTAAGAGGCGCGTCAGGAAAACATAGAAGGCGTTGCTCGCACCTGGAATCACTAGTGTCTTGCCTTGCATATAGCCGTCAAAAGAAAGTTTGGCGACGCTTGGAGCATCCATGATGCCCGGTCGTTTGAATAAGCGAGATGCAGACAAACCGGCTGTCGCTTCAAAATCAGTGTGGGTAGCGCCGGGGCAAACAGCTGTGACTTGAATGCCGTAAGGAGCAAGTTCTTCCGTCAAGGCTTCTGAAAAACTTAAGACATAGGCTTTTGTTGCGTAGTAGACGGCTAAGAACGGACCGGCTTGAAACGCTGCGGTCGAAGCGATTTGAATGATTTTCCCCTGGATGCGTTGTTCGCGCATGCGGAGCGCATAAGCTTTCGTTAAGTGGGTCAGCGCCCGGATGTTGACGTCGATCATGTTGAGTTCGCGGGCGAGATCGGTTTCGAGAAACTCGCCGAACAATCCGAATCCCGCATTATTGATCAGGATATCGACCGACTGGTGTTGTGTCGCCCGAAGTAAGGCTTCGATTTGAATGGATTGTCCGATGTCATATGGGAAAACGTCGGCCGTTCCACCGTTCTGTTCGACGATGTATTTTGTCTCGAACAGTTTTTCGGCATTTCGTCCGACGAGTAACAGGTGATCTCCCTTTAATGCATGCAAACGGGCGAGTTCACGACCGATTCCTGCCGAAGCTCCGGTTATTAAGACGTTCATGATACGTTACACTCCTTTTTCCATGGATTGAATGCATTGAAAACGGGTATTAATTAGACGATAGCGCAGAACAAACAAAAAAGCGATTGAGCCGATGCTCAACCGCTTGGTAAGATTTAATTAGAGGTAAGAACCGGCGCCTACAAGACGTGAACCCCAGTATCCTGATTTAAAGCTTGAGTATTTAACGCCGCCTGTTTCTGAGTTGACCATGCTCGTCTTACTTGTTGCTATTCCGACGTGCTGGATGCCGCTACCGTGTGAGAAGAAGACGAGATCTCCCGGTTGGACGCTTGATACGCTGACTTTCTTAGAAGACGCGTATTGTGAAGAAGACGAACGCGGAAGTGTTTTTCCGGCTGCTTTCTTATAGACGTAACCAGTGAAACCTGAGCAGTCGAATCCGCGAGTCGTTGTACCGCCCCATACGTATGGCGTACCTTTATGGCGTGCTGCTTCGCTTAAGATCTTTGTACGTGTTGAAGAAGAAGTTGTTGATTTCTTAGCTGTTGAAGTAGAAGACTTGTATGTTTTCGTGTATTTCGAGTAAACGTAACGTGTTTTTCCACCGTAAGAAATTTTAGTCCAGCTGCCTGATTTTCCTTTGTAACGGAACGTTTGACCTGCGTTGACTTTACCGACGATTGATGATTTTGTAGAGGCTCCAGAACGAACGCGTAATCCGTTATCTGTGATTTTGACTTTAGTGACCGTAGCTGCTTCAACCTTACCTGTTCCCACTGACGCAAAACCTGAAACCACTAATGCTGCTGTCGCGACCGATGCTAGAAAACGTTTCATGTATGAATTCCTCCATTTTAATTTAAAAGTAGTAAGCCCGAGTTATATAATGAAATCATTAAGTGTTTGTTTAGGCAGTCTGTCTTACGAATATGTAAGTTTTTCTCTGCAGGAATATCTTAGCATGCGGTCATATGAAAACGTTTTTTCAGTTCCGCTACAAAATCACTTTTTTTGTAACATAACTGCAATAATATCTTGGAATATTACAAAGGAGAAATTTACATTCTTTAAATCACGACGAAAGCAGTAGATATATGATACCTTTAACTCACGGTAAAAATTTTTAGAATGACGATTGAAATGTTACAGAACCTTGTTGCTGAATTTATAAAGAATAGGTGAATCCATATGCCAACTGAAAAAACTGACAAACCAGAACGTTCCTATACACTTGCTCAACTGAGTAACCTGACATTAAAAGACTTATATGAAATCGCGAAAGCAAAAAATGTTCCTCAGTACCGTGAAGCACGAAAACGTGAACTGATGTTCAAAATTTTAAAAGCACAAGCAGAATCAACCGGTCTTTACTTCCTCGAAGGGGTGCTTGAAGTCATCCCTGGTAATCCACAGATGCAAAACGATGGTGGTTTCGGCTTCCTTCGCCCTATCAATTACTCACAATCCTCTGAAGATATCTACATCGCTGCTTCACAAATTCGTCGTTTCAACCTACGTAATGGAGATGTTGTCACGGGGAAAGTCCGACCACCAAAGGAAAATGAACGTTTCCAAGGTCTTTTAAGTGTGGAGGCAGTAAACGGGGAAGCACCTGACACAGCACGGAACCGGTTATTTTTCCCGGCGTTGACACCAATCTATCCCGATCGTCTGATGCGTCTCGAAACGGAACCACGTCATCTGTCGGTTCGTGTGATGGATATGATCGCACCGGTTGGCTTCGGACAACGCGGATTGATTGTCGCACCACCGAAAGCAGGGAAAACATCTCTTTTAAAAGAAATCGCGAATTCGATCCAAGTCAATCATCCGGATGTCGAGTTGATCATTCTCTTGATTGACGAACGACCGGAGGAAGTGACGGACATCGAACGGTCCGTCCCGGGAGCAGATGTTGTCAGTTCGACGTTCGATGAGACACCGGATAACCATGTTCGGATTTCGGAACTCGTGCTCGAGCGGGCCATGCGCCTCGTCGAGCATAAAAAAGATGTCGTCATCTTGATGGACTCGATTACACGTCTGACGCGTGCCTATAACTTGACGGTACCGCAGAGTGGACGGACCTTATCAGGGGGGATTGACCCGGCTGCCTTCCATAAACCAAAACGGTTCTTCGGAGCAGCACGGAACATTGAGCATGGTGGTAGTTTGACGATCCTTGCGACTGCTCTCGTCGAAACCGGTTCACGGATGGATGACGTCATTTATGAAGAGTTTAAAGGGACGGGTAACATGGAACTGCATCTTGACCGGAAATTATCAGAACGCCGGATCTTCCCGGCAATCGATATTCGGAAATCCGGAACACGGAAAGAAGAGTTGTTACTTCCGAAGGATCAGCTTGATGCGCTGTGGGCGATTCGTCGGACGATGAATGAATCAAATGAATTCGTCGATACATTCTTACGTAAAATCAAGGATACAAAAAATAATGAAGAATTTTTCGTCGAACTGCTGAAAGAAAAGAAGAAGCCGATCCGCCGGGCAGCAGCCAAACCACGGACGATTAAAACAGATACGTCGACTTAAAAATAGGTATTGCGAGACGATGGAAAATCGTTTAGTATAGGAAGGTAACTTACTCTGGCTCAGCAAATGAACCAGGGCGGAAGGAGAGAAATCAACCATGAAACAAGGAATTCACCCAAACTACAACAAAGTTGTATTTATGGATTCAACTACTGAGTACAAATTCTTAACTGGTTCTACTCGTTCTTCGAACGAAACAATCACTTGGGAAGATGGAAACGAGTACCCACTCATCCGCGTGGATGTGTCTTCGGACTCGCACCCATTCTACACTGGTCGTCAAAAGTTCAACGCTGCAGACGGTCGTGTCGATCGCTTCAACAAAAAATACGGCCGCAAGTAATTGCGACCTATCCATTAAAAAACAGCCTGTCTCCATCACTGGAGCAGGCTGTTTTTGTATAAACTGAATTGTGCACGATACGAAAGATAGGTTTTTAAGATAAAGGATGCTCCGATGGCGCCGGCAATACCGATGACATAGGGCAGTAAATCGGGATTTTTCGCGAACTGTTCAAAGACACGACTAAATGAGAAGTGGCGTCCGAGGAAATAACCAGCCCCGAGAAAAATACTAATCCAAATGAGCGCACCGGTATACGCGTAGGATGCAAAGATCCGAAAAGGCATTTTCGAGACACCTGCGAAAAAAGCAGACAGTTGCCGAAGACCAGGTATGTAGTATCCGATAATCAGGACTGATTTGCCATAACGCAGAAAGCCAGCTTCTGCCGTTAGGATATGTTTTTCTGAAATGCGAATCTTCGGACCGATCCGGTGAAGCAGGGGCATTCCGAGTTTGAGACCGAGGAGATAACTGATCGTCATCCCGATACAACTGCCGGCATAAGCCGCAAGAATCGTTCCGACTAATGGGAGATTGCCGGCGTGCATCCAAAAACCGGACATGACAAGTAACGTTTCATCGGGAACGGGAAGCCCGACGATTCCACCTGCAAGTAAAAGCGCAAGTCCAAATGCACCGTATTGATGAAGCACTTCATGTAATATGTGATGGATCGGGGACACCTTCCTTCTTAACTACTTCTCTTCTAGTGTACAGGAAATGAGTACCAGTTGAAATGACGAGATGATGAATTCTCGAGAACGAAAAGTGCGGATATTCGATTTTCGGAAGTCAACTCTTTTTCTCAATATCGATTCGGGCTATACTCGTTAAAGTGACTAATTTTAGAGGACGGTGTTTTTGCAATGATGCATGTAATAAATCAGTACGGATGGATTGAAGTGATTTGCGGAAGTATGTTCTCTGGTAAGTCGGAAGAATTGATTCGGCGTGTTCGACGGGCGCAGTATGGAAAGTTACCCGTTCAAGTATTCAAGCCGGCAATCGATGACCGTTATCATGAAGAGCATGTCGTCTCTCACGTCGGCAACTCGGTCATTGCAGTGCCGATGGCAACGAGTTGTGATGTCTACGCAGCAGTTGAACAAGAGACACAAGTCGTTGCGATTGATGAAGTTCAGTTTTTTGATGACGAGATCGTCGACGTCATCGAAGCGCTCGCGCAGGACGGAAAACGTGTCATCTGTGCCGGACTTGATCAGGATTTCCGGGCAGAGCCGTTCGGGAAGATGCCGGAACTGCTTGCACGTGCCGAGTTCGTGACAAAACTTCAAGCGATTTGTTTATCGTGTGGTGACCCTGCATCGCGGACACAACGTTTGATTGATGGTCGGCCTGCCAACTACAATGATCCAATCATTTTAGTCGGGGCGTCAGAATCGTATGAGCCGCGGTGCCGCCATTGCCATGAAGTGCCGGGAAAATCACAAGCGTTACAGGACTGGAAAAAACAGCAACAACAGTGAACACGTAAAAGGCCCCATCCGGAAATGGATGAGGTCTTTTCAGACTGTAGACAAAGTTCTATCGGGAGATAAACGCGTCTTTTTTCGTTGCTTTCCTCGGGCGAGGCGCAAGCCGTTGTTCCTTGGTCCTCACGGACAATGAGCAGGGTCTTGCCTGCCTCTGAACGTGCGTTAAAAACGCACTTTTCCCCGTAGGAGTCAACAGAAAAACGACGCTTTTTAGGTAACGTCGTGACGCAAAGCCGTGATTGCAGACGGTTTAGAGCGCAATCCGTCTCGAATCGCTTTGAAGACGAGGCGATACAGGGAAGCGCGAACGGATTGCCTCTCGATATAACATGTTCACGCTTCATAAGCGTTTGCCTACACGTTGGAAAGACCTCGTCCGGAAATGGATGAGGTCTTTTGCGTGTAGGCAAAGTAATATTGAAAGATAAAAAACGTCTTCCTTTTTCGTTGTGTTCCCGGCACCGATCAACCTGTCTGTGTTAAACGGCTAAACTGTTCGACGAAGCGGGTCGTCTCCTGGACAATTGTCGCTTGATCATGATCGAGTGTCGCGACATGATAGGAGTCGAGGAGACAATAACTCCGTTTATCGAGCGACCCGATGACCTGATGTAAGTAGTCGGAGTTCTCGGGAGGGACGACGTTGTCGACGGCTGAATATAAAATAAGTGTCGGCACATGGATTGATGGAAGTGTCGGGCGTGTTTCGTCAATCAGCCGTAAGAGCTCGGAGGCACACACGGCAGGGACGAGTTCATAAATGATTTCAGCAGCTTCCCGTTTGATGTCCGGCGTACTTTCCTTGAGATAGACGGGACAATCAGTAAATGATAAAGCTTCGTAAGCAGGAACGGACAGTGCCGCATTGATCGTAATCAGTCCGTCAGCAGGTAATCCATCGGCGACGAGCGATAAAGCGAGTGTTGCACCCATCGATTGTCCGGCGATGAAAATGGAAGAGCAATGCTGTCTTAAGAGGGCAAAGCCTTGACGCAGGCTGTCTTTCCAGTCTTCCGCGGTCGAAGTCTCAAAGTCACGGACATCAGTTCCATGTCCATGGAGGCGTGGGGCATAGACGGTCAGTCCTTGCTCGGCGAGCTGCTCTCCGACCGCGCGGACGCTTTGAGGTGTTGCGTTAAAGCCGTGGCAAAGTAAAATTCCGATTGGACCACGTTGTATTAAAAAATCTTCGGCTCCTGATAAAACCGGATAGGATGTAGGCATGGTGGGTTCCTCCCTCGTAAAATAAAAATTCGTAGTGCTTTAGGCGCACTACGAATTTTCGTAAGTATCATCCAAAGCATCGGCTTTGCTGGTCGGAGCACCTTGCAGAAGCAGGTTGCCGTGGAGTCATAGAGCCAGTTCTCTCGCCCACTCTTGATATATCGTATAGGAATTGTCGGGTTTAATCATTGGAAAGAGAATAGCATTGATTGAATGGCATTGTCAATACGATTAAAAACAGCCGAAATTCGTAAACTGGGTAATTTGGTTTAATTTTGAAAATATGGTTGACTTATGAACGAAATCCCCGTAGTGTAAACATTAGATTTACGACATAAGCTTAAACGGTAATAACACACATATGAACTGCATATCGCAACACTTATCCAGAGAGGTGGAGGGACTGGCCCGACGAAACCTCGGCAACAGACTCATTATGAGCACTGTGCCAATTCCGTCAGACACTTGTCTGAAAGATGAGTCGAGTGAATTCTGCCTTAGTGCAGATACAAGGACCCTTTTCGTTAGAAAATGGGTCTTTTTTTGTTGTTCTGATCACGGGGAAATCAAGAAAAAATTCATTTTTGTGTTTTAGAATGACCTATGCTAATCTTGAGCTGTATAACTCAATAACCAGTTCTTCGGGGTAGGGTGAAAATCCCAACCGGCGGTGATGCGATCAATGAATCGACGAGCCCGCGACCTGCAGTGTACGCACTGTGGCTGACTTGGTGAGACTCCAGGGCCGACGGTAAAGTCCGGATGGGAGAAGGACGAAACAATGCGCTTGGTGCCATTTTCTGAAAAAATGTTTTCAGGGAAGGGTCTGTTTCTGTATGCAAAAAACGGAAACACGAGACGCTTATTTCGTCAATCCTTCAATCGCGACGCCCCTTTTACAGGAGGCGTCTTTTTTGTTGAAAGGAGCGGAAAAAATGGAAACATTCATGAGTTATGCGATGCAACTGGCACATATGTTAAACGGTCAAACGAGTCCGAATCCGAGCGTCGGCTGTGTCATCGTCAAGCAGGGACGGATCGTTGGTTTTGGGGCGCACCGTTATGCGGGAGGACCGCACGCCGAAGTCGAAGCGCTCCGGATGGCGGGCGAAGCAGCACGCGGAGCCGACCTCTATGTGACGCTCGAACCGTGCAATCATCATGGGAAAACGCCACCGTGTACGGAAGCGATTCTTGAAGCAGGGATTGCTCGCGTGTTTGTCGCAACAGAAGACCGGCACGCGCTCGTCGCGGGAAGCGGCATCACACGTCTCCGGCAAGCGGGACTTGCAGTCGAAGTCGGTCTATTAGAAGACGAGGCAGTGGCACTGTATGAACCGTTTTGGTCAGCAATCGATCAAAAACGGCCGCACGTCACAGTGAAAGTCGCCCAAACGATGAACGGAACGGTCGCGACGGGTGAACAACGTTTTATCACCTCGGACGTGGCACGGGCGGACGGACGGCAGTTACGCGGGACACACGATGCGATTCTCGTCGGCAGTGACACCGTAGTTGTCGATGATCCAGCACTGACGTTACGCAGTTCGACCGGTATCGAACCAATCCGGGTCATCGTCGACCGTCGGGGACGTCTGACTGAGAAATTCCGTGTGCTGAATGACGGATTGAATCCGACATATTGGCTGACGGAACAGCCTTGTACAAGTCGACGGGCGAACGTGACAGTTTTTGTCGGCACGTTTACGACACCGGATCAAGTGCTTTCACTTTTATACGAACAGGGAGTCCGGAGTGTTTTGATTGAAGGTGGTCCGACGATTCAAACGGCTTTTTTGGAGGCGGACCTCGTTGACACAATCGAACTTTATCAGGCACCGTCCCTCTTGAACGGGACAAAATCTCTGACGACGGCACACGACATCGAAGACCGTTTTAATTTAGTGAATATGAAACAAATTGGACCGGACGTCCATCTCCAGTATGTACGAAAGGAGAGGGTGACATGTTTACCGGATTGATTGAAGAACTCGGCACATTAAAACGAAAAGTCCCCCGGGCGAACGGATTGGCGCTGGAAATTGAAGCGAAAGCAGTGCTCGACGGAACGAAGGTTGGTGACAGCATTGCCGTTGACGGGATTTGTTTGACGGTGACAGCGATGACGAAAAGCGGATTTACGGCAGATGCGGTCCATGAAACGATCCGGGCGACATCGCTGCAGACGTTACGGGTTGGAGCAGCTGTTCAGCTCGAACGTGCGATGCCGGCGAATGGACGGTTCGGCGGTCACTTCGTCAGCGGACATATCGACGGGACGGCGCGTTTTCTCAGCCGACGACCGGACGGCGAAGCGATGGAATACCGTTTTGAAGCAGGGGATTGGAGCAAGTATTGTATTCCGAAAGGATCGATTGCAATCAATGGAACGAGCCTGACACTGCAACACGTCGGAACCGACACGGTGACGATTTCATTGATTCCCCATTCACGCCAAGTCACGACGTTTGGGCAATTGCAAAGTGGTGCTCTCGTCAACATCGAATGTGACTTGATGGCGAAACATCTCTATCACTTTACGCAGAAGGATGCGAAGACCGACTGGTCGGCATTTTTAGGAGGCGAAGCATGATGAACGGATTTGATTCGATTGAAGAAGCAGTGGATGACTTAAGACGGGGACGGCCGATCATCGTCTGTGATGATGAAAACCGTGAGAATGAAGGGGACCTTGTCCTGCTCGCAGAACATGCGACACCCGAGATGATCAACTTCATGATCACCTACGGGAAAGGGCTCGTCTGTGTCCCGGTCAGTCCGAAGATCGCAGCACGACTCGAGCTCCGTCCGATGACGGACGTCAATACGGATCCGCATGGGACGGCCTTTACGGTCAGCATCGATCATGAGGACGCGAAAACGGGCATCAGTGCAGCAGAACGGGCACTGACGATTCAACGGATGCTGACGGACGGACCGGAACGCTTTAAGCGTCCCGGACATATCTTCCCGTTAATCGCGAATGAAGGCGGCGTCCGCGTTCGCCGTGGTCATACGGAAGCGGGGATTGATTTGGCACGGCTCGCAGGGAGCGCAGAAGCAGCCGTCATCTGTGAAATCATTTTAGAAGACGGGACGATGGCGCGGGTCGATGATTTAGTGACGTATAAAGCAGAACATGATTTAAAAATGATTACGATTGACGCCCTAGTCCGCTATCTCGAACGGCCGGTCCGCCGTGAAGCGGAAGTCTTGTTACCGACGACACACGGCGCGTTTCGGATGCTCGGGTATACGACACCCGACACCAAGGAACACGTCACGGTACTGTCAGGGGAAGCAGAAGACGGGATGCTCGTCCGGGTTCATTCTGAGTGTCTGACGGGTGACGTGTTCGGATCAAAACGGTGTGATTGCGGTCCGCAACTCGACGCAGCGCTCGACCGGATTGAACAGGAAGGCGGTGCTGTTCTCTATTTACGGCAAGAAGGCCGGGGGATTGGTCTGATGGCGAAGCTGAAAGCCTACGAGCTCCAAGAGCAAGGACTCGATACGGTCGAAGCGAACCATGCGCTCGGCTTTGCAGCAGACTTACGCGACTACGCCGTCGCAGCCGCGATGCTCAAGGATTTAGGGGTCACGAAAATTCGCTTGATGACGAATAATCCAGCTAAACAACAGGCGCTCGAAACGTACGGCATCACCGTGCTTGAGCGGGTTCCGCATGAAGTGCCGGCAAGTCTGGAAAATGAGCAGTATCTCAAAACTAAACAAACGAAGCTCGGGCATCTGCTCGATCTCGAAGGAGGAAATTAAGATGGTATACGAAGGATTTTTAACGGGCGAAGGACTACGGGTTGCGATCGTTGCCGCACGATTCAATGAATTGATCACCTCTAAATTAGTCGGAGGAGCAAATGACGCCTTCCGTCGTCATGGCGTCGCAGCGGATAACGTCGATACGGCGTGGGTGCCAGGCGCATTCGAAATTCCGCTCGTCGCGGAGAAATTGGCGAAAAGTGGTAAGTATGACGCCATCATCACACTTGGTGCCGTCATCCGTGGTGCGACGTCACATTACGATTATGTCTGCAATGAAGTTGCGAAAGGCGTCGCCGGTGCGTCACGTGAGACGGGTGTCCCGATCATCTTTGGTGTGTTGACGACGGATTCAATCGAACAGGCTGTTGAACGGGCTGGAACGAAAGCAGGCAATAAAGGGTATGAGTCAGCAGTTTCCGCAATCGAGATGGCGAATTTGTTGCGGACATTCTAAGTGAGTCTTGTACAGAAATATTCAAAAGGGGGAGGTGACGTCTTCTGTCACCTCCCCCTTTTTAGGTTACATATGAAGTTTTTGGTGTTTAGTGAGGAATTCAAACCTACTTATACATGGGACGGTATAATCACCGTATAATAAAAGAATGTGAAATATAAACGGTGAAAGAAGGTGAGTGAATGAAAGTAAAACAGAGTCATTATTTTTATGGGATTTTTTTATTTTGTTTGAGCTATTATATCTGGATTTGGTTTTATGCAGACCGACCGGAGATGTCTTCTTGGGGAAATAATATTTTTTCTGTCGTCGGCTGCGCAGTAGCAACGTTCTTGTTACTTCGAACTTATCGGACGATAGGGCAGGAGCAAGGCCGATTTTTTCTTTATTTATCCTATGGGACAGGAAGTTATTTTATTGCGGAATTGATTTGGATGTTCTATGAAAATTTCGAGCAGGTCGAAGTTCCATTTCCAGGACCACCAGATATTTTTTATATGTTGCAATCATTCTTTTTCTTCGTTGCCTTCCTTCATTTAATTAGAAAATATGTGACGAAACATCATTTAGTTCGTTTCATCTTCGACATTTTAATTGTGATGACGGTCGCTGTGACATACAGCTGGTTTTTCTTAGTCCGCCCTGCTTTAGTGGGTGGCGTGACGTCTGGTGCGGAAAATTTCCTTGCTTTCGCCTATCCGATGAATGATGTTGTTTTATTATTTTGTATCATCAGTATTTATTTTTTAGTAGAACAGCGCAAAGAAACAGAACGACCGACTTGTTTTTCCTTTTTGTTCATCGGGTTACTGATTCAAATTACGGCAGATACGATTTTTCTATACATGACGACGACAAGAGGATATGAGACCGTTGACTGGATTGATCCATTATTTATTTTGAGCTTGTTGCTAGTCGCAGTTTCTGGCCATGCAGGAGAAATTACGGTGGAACGTATTCGAGTCGATCAAGGGAGGGTACAATCGTTGCAGCTGGGGCGTTTGTTTCTACCCTATCTCCTCGTCATTCTATTATTCTCAACGATGTTGTTTTATGCACAACGTGGGGACGCTTTAAATGGATTGATGATTGGTTGTGGGGTGACGATTCTTTTAATTTTAATCCGGCAAATTTTGATGATTTTAAGTAATCATGAATTGATTCAAGAAATTCATCATAAAGCGGACGAGTTAGAAGAGAGTAAGGAGCGTTACGAGTCACTTTTTACTTACCACCCGGATGCTGTCTATTCATTAGATTTAAAAGGACAGATTGAGAGTGCGAATCCATCATTCGAAAAACTAGCGGAACATTGTGAAAGTGAGTTGGTTGGGCGTTCGTACAGTCAATTACTAAGACGAACTGACGCTACTGAATCGGGAAAAAATGAGATGACCGCCAGCCAATTTGAAACCATTTTTGAAAAAGACAATGGTGGGAATGTTTTATTGAACGTGACGAGCATCCCGATTCGTGTGAAACAACAAGTGGTCGGTATGTTCGGGATCGGACAAGATATCACGAGTATCCGTGAGAATGAACTAAAGATTCGACAACTTGCTTATTACGATCATTTGACAGGGGCCGTCAACCGAAAGTATTTTGAAGAAATCTTGCATCAGTTAGTTGAGAAGGAACAGAATCAAGAAACAATCATTCTTTGTTTCATTGATTTAGATGATTTCAAGCTCGTGAATGATTCATATGGTCATCAAATCGGAGATCAATTGTTGATTGAGGTCGCAGAACGTCTACGCTACGCAACAGAGGTCGACGATGTCGTCGCACGGCAAGGCGGGGATGAGTTTACTGTCATCCTTCGCCATGTGACGTCAGAAGAGACGGCGCGCACACGAACGGACCGTCTCCTGACCCGTTTGAACGCACCCTATACGCTTGAAGGCATCGAATTAATTTCTAGTCCGAGCATCGGAGCGGTCAAACATCAGCGTGTCGAACGAAAAGCTGTCGTTACCCTCTTGAAGCAGGCGGATTTAGCAATGTATCAAGCAAAGGCGAAGGGTGGAAAGCGGATTGTTTTCTTTGACGATATCGCAGAAGCCGCCTCGTATCGGCTGCGTCTCGAATCTGAACTCCCGCTTGCCATCGAGACAGATCAACTCGTCCTCTACTATCAGCCGCAAGTCGATACCGTGACATACCAAATGGTCGGTGTCGAAGGATTGATCCGTTGGAATCATCCGGAACTCGGGATGATTTCACCGAATGACTTCATTCCGCTCGCGGAGGAAGCCGGCATGATCATCCGCCTTGGGGAGTGGGTCTTGCGGGAAGGATTTTTGCAGGCAAAACGGTGGGAAGACAAAGGAATCGAGTTGAAGGTCGGTCTGAATGTATCGATGCAACAGTTCCATCACCCGACGTTCGTCTTGACACTCGTTCGCCTCGTCAAGGAAACGCAAGTTAATCCGAAACAAATCGACTTAGAGATTACGGAAGTGTCGGCGACTGAAGACATCGAAGAGACGGTCGAGACGATGCATCGGCTGAAACAGCTTGGGTTCACGATTTCGATTGATGACTTCGGGACGGGCTATTCCTCATTGTCCCGTCTCGTCGATTTTCCAATCGACACATTGAAGATTCCGCGTGAGTTCGTTCAAAAGATAAATGTAGAGACGAGTGGATACTCGATGATTTCTTCAATCATTCACCTCGCACAATCGTTGAACTTAGCCGTCATCGCGGAAGGGGTCGAGACACTCGAACAGGTCAACGTCTTAAATCAATTGGTATGTGAACGGATGCAAGGCTATTATTTCGGGCGTCCGATGCCGCCGCGTGAGATTGAGCCGCTTTTGTATCGTGATTTGACGTGAGTGCGGACGGAACTGATTTTGAAACTTTTTCCAACCGTTATCCGTAGACACAAGTATATGAGGAGGAGATAGTGATGATGAAAAAACGAACCGGTGTGTTGGCGCTAGCCGTCGTCTCATCGATTGGTCTTGCCGGGTGCAATCAGGACGACCTGTCGAATAGCGAACTGCTAAAAAAAGCGACAGCGGCGCAAGAAGACATTCAGTCATTCCATATGGACAGTCAGGTCTTTTCTGAAGTCGGCGGCATGCCGATCGGCCAGGACGTTTCTGCCGATGTCATCCAGAAGCCGTTCGCGATGCATCAGACGACGAAGATGAAAAATGTTGAAGACGGTACAGACATGAGTGTTGAAAGTTACATGATCGATGACAAGATGTATGTGCAGCAAGAGGACAACTGGATTGTTCAGGATTTATCGGATTTCAATGAAATGATGGAGTCTCCTACATCAACGGAACAAAATTTAAAGTTGTTGAAAAAGTATAAAGACAACTGGACGGCTGAAAGAAAAGACGACGTCTATCAAATCGATGTGAAGTTAAAAGGGGACGACTTGAAAAACTTCATGCAAGATGCGCTCGAACAAACCGGACAACTCGGGCAAATGAAAGAAATGATGGATCAAATCGATTATAAAAAGATGGACTATACGATGACGTACGATGCCAAAACGTATTATCCGAAAACACTCGACATGGAGATGGAGTTTGAGATCGCAGAAGGAACTTCGTTTAAGATGACAAACGAATCAACCTTCTCGAAGTTCAATACGATTCCGGCCATCGAACTACCGGAAGCAGCAAAAGACGCTGTGCCGATGACAGAAGCGCTTCAATGAAAAACAGGTGAGGTTCCCGATTTCGATTAGGGAACTTCACCTGTTTTTGAATGCATTAAATCTTAAATTGACGTAAGACGTCTTTTAACGAGTCAGCTTGCTGTTGACTGGTCGTTGTCTGCATACGCACATCCCGGAAAGCAAGGACCGACAGATTGATTTTTTCAGACATCGACTGCGTCCCTTGGGCACCATCGTTGACGGTCACAGCGACATCATGGATGACACCAATCATGTTCGACGTCAATTCCTGAAGTGTTACAGCATGGTCGGCGAAGTCATCGGCAGCCGTACCAAACATGTGGGCATCTGTACTGTATTGTTGAGAGGCTTCTTCGAACAAGTCATAGTCTTGGACGACTTTTTGATCGATGAAGGAAAGCATCTCACCGGAGACGTGATTTAATTGTTCGACGGATTCGATGACAGTGGACGAGACATCTTGAATTTGTTCGACGGTGTTCCGGCTACTGTCAGCGAGTTTGCGGATTTCGTCCGCGACGACAGCGAATCCACGGCCGACGTCACCGGCCCGGGCCGCTTCAATCGAAGCGTTGAGTGATAAGAGATTCGTCTGGGCCGCGATTTCCAAAATGGCATCCGAGAGGACAGAAATTTCGGTGACTGCTTTCGCACGAACCATCGCCTCTTCAAGTCGTGTTTTCGTGTCACTTAAAATCGTTGTGGCAGATGATTTGGCTTTTGTAGCGACGATTTGGAGTGCTTGTGCCCGTTGATCGACCTCTTTTGCACGTGTTCCGTTATCGTGTGCCATCGTCACGATGTGATGAATCGTCGTTTCCATGTCGACCGCGGATGAGTTCATTTCTTCTGCTGAAGCAGCAGTTTCCTCCATCCCGGCGGACAGGTTTTCAATCGTATGTGAGGTTGAAGCCATCTCTTCATCGAGGGCTCCGATTCGGTGGGAGACGTGTTGTGAAGCCGATACGACATGGTTCGCCGTATCATCGACCTGACGGATCACAGCATGTAAATTTCGGATGAACTGATTCATTCCGTGTGCGATTTCACCGATCTCATCCGGACGGGTGATTTCGAGTTGTGTCGTTAAATCACCTCCCTGGGTAGCAAGTTCATTGGTTTTATCTTGGAGCTGTCGCAACGGGATGAAGATGGAGCGGAGGATGAGAAACGTCAGAATCAAGCCCGTCAATCCGACTATGCTAATCAGACTGAATAAGATAACGTACGCTTGATTCGCGGAATCTGTAATGGCGGCACCGTTTTCTTTTGCTTGTGTATTATTAAACTTGACGAGAGCCTGGAGACTGTCCGACAGGGCGAAATAGGAATCCCGGCTCGTGCTTTCAAAGTATGTGACGGCCTGCTGTTTCGTCTCCGGTGTACTGAGACGGACGAGTTGATTCGTCGTCGAAGTGAACGTATTCAGATTTTTTCGGACCTGATTGAATAAGGTCTGATCTTCCTTCAAGTAAATCGTATTTTCATACTTCGTTAAATCGGCGTTGATTTGTTTTAAGCCGTCATTGAGACGCATATCATATTCGGCTTTGGTCGCGGGATCGTCTTCCTGTATGTGCAACAGCTCGACACGGCGTAAATCAGACAGGGCGGTCTGGGTAGTGTGGGACAAATTCAGCCCGGGAATCCAGGAGGACGTGACCGTCTGACTTTTTTTGTCGACTGCATGCAAAACAGAGGCACCGAACAATCCCGTACTGACCAGGGCTAGCAAAAGAATGGAGGACAGCAAGACTAACTTCGTTTTAATCTTCATTAGTAACACTCCTTTTTGCAAAATGAAATTCCGTCGCAACACCTCTTCAATATAACAAAGATAGTCAAAAATTTACTTATAATTGAAAAATTTGAACTACCTCCACTTACGCTTCGCTTAGAAGTGGAGGATTCCTGAGTGATCCGACCTAACGGTCGAAAATTGATCAGGCTAACCCCGTCGTCCCGACGGTTGAAGAAGCTAAGAGGCGTTCAGCTTCTTGTTTGAGGTTCAGTCCTGCGTTCACATCCCGGTCGTGGAGGATGCCGCAACTCGGGCATGTCCATTCACGCAAGCCAAGATGTTTCACGTCTTTGTGTTGATGTCCGCAACTGGAGCACAGTTGACTGGAAGCAAAGGTCTTGCCGACTTTCACGACGGTCTTCCCGTACCATTCCGCCTTGTATCCGAGCATGCGGAAGAACTCCGACCAACTGACATCGGAGATGGACTTGCTCAACTTGCGATTCTTCTGCATGTTCTTCACCTGCAAGGTCTCGATGCCGATGACGTCGTGGTTTTTGACGATCTCGGTCGATACCTTGTGCAGGAAATCGGTTCGCTTGTTCGCAATCTTCTCGTGGATGCGGGCAACCTTCCGCTTCTGCTTCTGATAGTTCTTCGCCTCGGAAAGTTTTACTTTCTTGTCCAAGGCCAACCGTTGACGACGAGAGAGTTTACGTTGTTCACGTGCCAGCTTTTTCTCAAGCGAACGGAAGTAACGGTCGTTCTTGTATACCGTGCCGTCCGACAGGATGGCGAAGTGCTTCAATCCGACATCGACGCCGACGGATGAGCCCGTCTTCGGCATTTCGTTGCTCTCCTGCTCGACGAGCAGGGAGACGAAGTATTTTCCTGAAGCGTTCCGTCGGATGGTGGCGTTCAAGATGCGTCCGACGACCTGCCTCGAGTTGGCGAATCGCACCCATTTCAACTTCGGGAGTTTTAACTTGTTGCCGACGATCGAGACTTCTGGAAGTTGAGACTTGCCCTGAATGTTCGTCTTATACGATTGAACGGGATTGCTCTTCGACTTGAAGCGGGGCCGTTTGTTCTGTTTCTTGAAGAAGCGGTCACAGGCATCAGCAAGATGCTTGACGCTCGTTTGAACAGACGTGCTATCGACTTCCTTCAGCCAGTCGAATGCCTGCTTCAACGACGGGAGTTCTTTCGAACAAGACCCGTAGGACAGTCCTTTACCTGTCGCTTTATACGTCTCATTCCACTTCGCCAAGAAGTGGTTGAAAACGAAGCGCGAACAACCGATCGTCTTCGCGATCAGGATTTCCTGCTCTTTTGTCGGATAGATTCTGAATGTGTAGGCCTTGTGCTTCAACACCATTTTTCACCTCCTTCAAAGGGAATATATCCGAAAGAGAGGGTGGCGATTCATCTCCCACTTTCACTTCGTTTAGAAATGGGCGTATTCTCGCCTAATTTTAATAAAACAACTGAAAAATACATTGACAGTATTCTGTTAATTCTGAAAAGATAGGAGGGACTAGATACTATTTTTTTAAGGGGGTCAAAGCATGGGAACGTCATTTAGTGAGTGGGTAAGTACGGTGTCGAATTTCGTTTGGGGACCACCGTTACTAATCTTATTGGTCGGTACAGGAATTTACTTAACCTTTCGTTTAGGATTCATTCAAATTACAAAGCTTCCATATGCTTTAAAGCTCGCCTTTACGAAACAGGATGATACGAACCAGGCGGAAGGAGACATCAGTCACTTTCAGGCATTGATGACGGCGCTCGCCGCGACGGTCGGTACCGGGAATATCGTCGGAGTCGCGACGGCGGTCGTGCTCGGAGGACCGGGTGCGATCGTCTGGATGTGGCTGTCGGGTCTGTTCGGGATGGCGACGAAGTATGCCGAGGCCATCCTTGCCGTCAAATACCGTGTCGTCGATGAAAAAGGGCAGATGGCCGGAGGACCGATGTACTATCTCGAACGCGGATTAAAGCAAAAATGGCTTGGCGTGTTATTTGCCGCCTTCGCTTCGATTGCCGCCTTCGGAATCGGGAACGGTGTACAGACGAACTCAGTTGCTCTTGCGATGGAGTCGACGTTCGATGTGCCGCTCTATGTGACGGCAATCGTCTTGATGGTCGCAACGGGTGGTGTCATTCTCGGTGGTGTTAAATCAATCGGGCGAG
This sequence comes from Exiguobacterium sp. s193, assembly GCF_018618755.1. GTDB lineage: Bacteria > Bacillota > Bacilli > Exiguobacteriales > Exiguobacteriaceae > Exiguobacterium_A. The sequence goes on along the minus strand of NZ_JACSMR010000009.1, from coordinate 48,796 downwards.
TCGTCAGTTATTTTGTCCCATTCATGATTTTCTTTTATGTCGGAAGTGGATTACTGATTTTAGTCATGAATTATGACTTGATTCCTGGAGCCTTCTCGACGATTTTCAGCAGTACGTTCTCAAATGAAGCGATCACAGGTGGTGCGATTGGTGCCGCCATCCGTTACGGGGTCGCCCGAGGTGTGTTCTCGAACGAAGCGGGTCTCGGTTCCGCACCGATTGCGGCAGCGGCTGCAAAAACGGATTTTCCTGGACGGCAAGCACTCGTATCGATGACACAAGTGTTCCTCGATACGCTTCTTGTCTGCTCGATGACAGGATTGACGCTCGTCATGGGTGGTAAGTTGGATTCAGGGCTCGAAGGGGTCGAACTGACGACGGCAAGTTTTGAAGTCTTCCTCGGTCCGACGGGTAAGTATATCGTCACGATCGGACTCGTCATGTTTGCCTTTTCGACGGTCCTTGGCTGGTCCTACTACGGTGAGAAATCAATTTATTACCTGTTTGGCCAGAAGTCGATTTTGCCGTACCGGATCGTGTTTGTTCTCGTCGCCGGACTTGGTGCGATCACGACGAACCTGAATCTAGTCTGGGCCATCTCGGACGTCTTTAATGGTTTGATGGCAGTTCCGAACTTGATTGGTTTAATCGGACTATCCGGTGTCGTCATTGCTGAGACGCGACTATTCCGAGAACAAATGAAGAAGGAACAGGCGAATCGGAACGCCTCCTAAACCTTGCAGGATACAAGGAGCGGTTGACTCGATCCTCTGCTTCTTGTCCGGTTCTCAAAACGAAAAACAAGCCCGGCTTCTCTGTTCTGGAATGGACAGAAGAAGCGGGCTTTGTTTATTTTCAAAAACATGTTAAACGGTTGGTTGGTAGAACATCATGGATTCATATGGACGTAATGTAATCCGGCAACCGTCTTTCTGAATGTTTTTGTAGTTCTGAATCAATACGTCTGCATCAGACATTGTCTCTGGTAACGTGAACGGTGTGGTTGAACCGTAAAAGTTCGAGAGGACGAGTAATTGCTCGTTTTCTGTTGTCCGTTCGTACGCCCAAATGGACAAGTCATCCGGTGTTAACAGACGATACGTGCCGTTCGTCAGCACATCATATTGTTTCCGGAGTTGAATCAATGTTTTGTAATGATGGAAAATCGAATCCGGATCGGCGACGGCAGCTGCGACATTGATATCTGTATGGTTCCGCGCTACGTCAATCCAAGGTGTCACTTCCGAGAATCCTGCATGCGGTGAAGCATCCCATTGCATCGGTGTTCGTGCATTATCACGTGATTTTTGGCGGATTGCCGCAAGAATCTGTTCAGGTGCTTCGCCCTGAACGATTTTTTCTTCATAGAGATTCAATGTTTCGACGTCACGGTAGTCCGTAAAATCCGTAAAGTCCGGATTCGTCATGCCGATTTCTTCCCCTTGATAAATGTACGGGGTCCCTTGAAGTCCATGTAACGTCGTCGCAAGCATTTTTGCGCTTTCGACGCGGTAACGTGTATCATCACCGAACCGACTGACGACACGGGGCTGGTCATGGTTGCACCAGAAGATGGCATTCCATGCCTTTCCCTGCATTCCAACCTGCCAGTCCGACATGATCCGTTTTAATTCAAGAAAATCGAATGGTGCTGCTGTCCATTTTTGACCGTCCGGATAGTCGACTTTTAAGTGGTGAAAGTTAAAGGTCATCTTCAACTCCTCATCGCGGACGCTCGAATACTGCTGGCAATGATCGAGCGTCGTCGATGACATCTCACCGACCGTCATCAAGTCGTGACCTTCAAACACACGTTGATTCATTTCCTGGAGGAAATCATGGACACGAGGTCCATCCGTATAAAACGTTCTTCCGTCTCCGGTCGGATCATTGGGGAACGATTGATCCTTTGAGATGAGATTGATGACGTCAAGCCGAAAGCCGCGGACTCCTTTGTCGCGCCAAAATCGCATCATCTGATAAATGTCTTCCCGAAGACGCGGGTTTTCCCAGTTGAGGTCGGCTTGGGTTTTGTCGAACAAATGAAGATAATATTTGCCGGCGATTTCATCAAACGACCAGGCAGGGCCACCGAACTTGGATTTCCAGTTGGTCGGTTCCTCCCGCCAAATGAAATAATCATGATACGGACTGTCGGGATTTCGTCCTTGCTTAAACCAGTCGTGTTCTGTTGAACAATGGTTGACGACGATATCCATCATCACCGCTAAATCACGTTTCGCTGTTTCAGCAAGCAATTCATCGAACTCCGGCATCGTTCCATACGACGGGTCAATCGCATAATAGTCGCTGACATCGTAACCATTGTCATTTTGTGGTGAGGCATAGACGGGCGTCAGCCATAAATAATCGATGCCGAGTGAAGCGAGATAGTCGAGTTTTTCCGTGACTCCCCGGAGTGTTCCAGTCGCTTTGCCTTCCGGGCTATAAAAACTTTTTGGGTAGATTTGATAAACGGCGGATTTCCGCCAATCAGTCGTTGTGAGTGTCATACAAGTCACACCTTTCTAAAAACAGTTACGCAGCCTCTTTGAGTGCGGCTTTTCGTGCGCGTTTCGTCGAGACGTAATGGAACAGGAACGTACAGACGATCGGGATGACAATAGCAATCACCATACCGATGATGAACGACAAAATCGATCCGGGAACGATTGAGATGAAGGCAGGTAAACCACCGACACCGATTGCAGGAGCTAAGACACCACTTACAGCGATGAAGGAAGAAGCAATCGCTGATCCGACGAGTGCTGCATAAAATGGATATTTAAAGCGTAAGTTGACACCGAACATCGCAGGTTCCGTAATGCCGAAGTAAGCGGAGATAGCGGACGTCGAAGCCATGTTTTTATCATTCGCGTTTTTCGCGAGGAAGAGCATGGCGAGCGTTGCTGATCCTTGAGCGATATTTGAGATGGCGATCATCGGCCAGATGAAGGTTGAACCATTTTGTCCAATGAGCTGAAGGTCGACGGCGATGAACATATGGTGCATCCCCGTGATAACGAGTGGCGCATAGAGGGCACCGAACAGTAAGGCACCGAGCAATGGTACAGCTTCAAACGTATTGACGACACCAATCGTGATCCAGTCGCCAAGCTGACGCGTGACGGGACCGATGACAGCAAGGGCGAGGAAACCTGTTAAAGTAATTGTCGTAATCGGGACGACAAGGAGCTGGATTGCATTCGGTACACGTTCCTTAAGCCATTTCTCGATCGTACTTAAGACATACGCTGCAGCAAGTACAGGTAAGATTTGACCTTGGTAACCGACCTTTTCGATTTCGAAGAGACCGAGGATATTAAACGTCGGAATCTCGCCTTTTAACGCACTTTGTCCATAATTCCAAGCATTCAAGAGGTCGGGGTGAACGAGCATCAGTCCCATGACAATCCCGAGAATTTCACTCCCGCCAAAGCGTTTCGTTGCCGACCAACCGACAAGTGCCGGTAAGAAGACGAAGGCGGTGTTCGCCATCATGTTGATTAAATCCCATAACCCTTGAAGGTTTGGGTAACGTTCAATCATCGTTTTTCCACCGAACTCAATCCCGAAAAGATTGTTGATCCCCATCAAGAGACCCGCGACGATGATGGCAGGAATGATTGGCATGAAGACATCGGAGAAGACTTTAATCAGTTTTTGGAACGGATTCATCTTCGAAGCACCGGACGATTTGACGTCGGCGATGGTCGTTGCTTTTAAGCCTGTCAATTGAATGAATTCAGCATAGACACGGTCGACATCACCCGCACCGATGACAATTTGATAGACACCGGCATTCAAGAACGCCCCTTTGACGAGTGGGACTTCGAGTAAGGCATCTTGCTCGACAAGGCTTTGGTCTTTAAGTGTCAGGCGGAGTCGCGTCACACAATGGGCGGCCTGTTCAATATTTTCTTTCCCACCGATTCGTTCGATGAGTTGTTCTGCAATTTGACGGTAGTTGGGTTTCATCTCGCATTCTCCTTTTGGATTGAACTGAAGACATCACTTGAAATGAAAACGTTTTCTTATCTGCGCAAACCCATCTTAACTTATCTATATAAGTTAAGTCAAAAACTTATATAGATAAGTTAACGTTAATTCAAGAAGGGTGCTTCAATTTTTTCTGAATCGAGATAAAAAAACCGCCTCTCCGACAAGGTCGGGAGGCGGTTTTTAGCGTGTAGACAAACTCTTATAAAGAGTGAATACGCTATGTTTAGATGCGATCGATTGGTTGCTTTTTACGTTTAAAAGCGATTCAAGACGGCTTGCGCTCTAAATCGGCTGCATGACTTGTCTATACTTGCGCTACGGCCTAAAAAGCGTCACGTTTCGTTGACTCCTACGGGGAAAAGTGCGTTTTTAACGCACGTTCAGAGGCAGGCAAGACCCTGCTCGTTGTCCGTGAGGACCAAGGAGCAACGGCTTGCGCCTCGCCCGAGGAAAGCAACGAAAAAAGACGCGTTTATCTCTCGCTAGCACTTTATCTACAGTCTGAAAACCGCCTCTCCGACAAAGTCGGGAGGCGGTTTTGTAGTCTACCGACGTGCGATATCCGTAAATTGAAATTTATCGAGGCGATGGCGTGATTCCGTATGCTCGAAGTGTTGTCCTTCGTAATAATAGGTGTCATTCGTGATGACGATGACATGGGTCGTGCCTTCTAAATCGAGCTGTGCCTGATCTTCAGCTGTCGCAGGTTGAGCTTCAATTTTTCGTTTTGCATAACTGATTTGCCGGTTCAACGTTTGTTCGATGTAAGAATAGATCGACCCAGTTGCAATCGCGGAAGTCAGCCCCGGAACAAGTTCCGTTACGAAATGATTGATATCGAAAATGACCCGTTCACCATCGATTAGTCGAATCCGTTTTATCCGCGTGATGGAGGTTCCTTTTTGTACATTGAACAATTGAGCAAGTTCATCCGTCGCATCAAAGATGTCGCAAGAGAGGACATCCGTTTTGACAGCATGACGTCCCATTTTTTGATGAGCTTCCGAAAAACTGACGATGCCATTGAACTGAAACTCGATGGCATCTTGACTTAAAACGAAAACACCTTTTCCTTGTTGCTTACGGACGAATCCTTTTTCGAGCAGCGCGTCGATCGCTTTTCGGACCGTCCCGCGGCTCGAAGAAAATTCCTCCATTAATTCCGTTTCTGACGGTAACTTTGTCTCAGCAGGAAGCGACCCGTCCTGGATACGGGCAGCGAGCTGTTGATAAATGTGTAGATACTTTGGCATGGGTGTAGACCGTCCTTATTTTAAAGATTTGCAATCAGTGTAGCACGGAATCAACGACTCCACCCAATCATCCGGCGGTAGGAGCTAAAGGCCGGCCAAGCGAGAATCAAGACGGCGACCCAATATAAAATCTGATTTTCAGATGAGATGACACCGATGAAGGCGGCGAGCAAGAGTGTCGTGTAAACGGTAAAGAGAATGATGAACAAAGGGTGCGACTTCGGGAAGACGGTAAAACGTCCAAGCCGTTCGTTTTCACTTCGGACATAAAGGCGATGACTGATTGCCCCGAGAATCAGCGTCAAGGCGATGTTATAAATGACAGCACCCGTGATGTCGTTCGTTTCGAACAGAAGCGGGAACGGCGTCGTGACCGTCATCAAAAAATCAAGGGAAGACGTGTAGCTGTCCTGCAGTCCAAACCCGAGTGTCGTAACGGCAGCGACCGCGAAAAACGTAAAGTAATTCACGAACAAGAGGAATGTGCCGATCAAGACCTGTCCGATGATATCCCCGGCAATCGTTCCGGCGAATAAGAAAATCGTAAAAATCGTCATGTCGAACAGGAAATATTTAAAGAAATCAGATGCAAGACCGGTCCAGGTGACATATGCGAACGGATCGATGCCGCCGACGCCGTGCAGGATGAGCCAACTCGCGAAAAAGCCGAGCAGCGGCAGGATGATCAGTACGGCCATCCCGATGCCGATTTTAATCAAAAACAGGTGTTTTTTATGGAACGGTAAGGCATGGAGGATTAAACTGCGTCCGCTGCCGCGTTCTTGACCTACCATTAAAATCGCGAAAAGCGCGATTAAAAGTGCCCCGAATCCGGCGAAACTTGGGCTGACGAGGACTGTTTTGATCAAGTCTACTTTCATCTCCCGGTCATATGTCTCAAAATTCGCGATGGCGGAAAAGCTGCTGAACCCGTAACTGAAAACCGCGAGTAGGAAGAAGGTCGCGAGCGGCCAAATCCCTTGTTTGATGTGGTAACGAATCAATTGTTTAATCATGGCGCTTTCCTCCGAACGTTCCTAAAAAGTAGTCTTCCATCTGGACCGGTAAGGCATCCTTCAATAAGGGATTCGTCTTCTCTAAGTAAAGTTTTCCTGCGTCCGATAAGACGAGCAAAGTGACGACGCGTCCGGTTTGTGTCAGGACATGGATGTCATGATGCGTCAGTTCAGGGACCGTCTCGTAGACGACCTGCCACTTCTGCATGCTGGCTTTTGCGTCGTCGAGCGTCTTCGGTTCCTTGACGAGGTGCTGCTCGATCGTCATCACGCGGTCGGCGAGCGAATCGAGTTCCTCGAGTTGGTGTGAGGCAATCAAGACGGCCGTCTGGCGTTCTGACAATAACGTAACGAGTTGTTTTAAGTAGTTCCGCTTATTGATCCGGTCGAGCCCGTCTGTCGGTTCGTCAAGTAACAAGACGGGAGCGTTCGTCGCGAAGGCGAGTTGGAGCAAAAACAGTTGGGCCTGTCCTTTCGAAAGGGCGGTCACTTTCCGACCACGGTCGAGGTTCGACGAGCGGCAGTAGTTTTCGATGTATGTCCGTTCGAAGTTTGGATAAAAGGCATGATAAAACTCAATCAGCGACCCGAGTGTCATCTGACGATAGACGCTGACGGAATCGGGCACGAGAAAAAGATGTTTTCGCACTGCCGGGACATCATGGATCGACTGGTTGTTCCACTCGACTTTTCCGCGCGAAGGTTCAAGGGACCCGACAAGCGTTTTCAGTAACGTCGTTTTCCCGGCACCGTTGCGTCCGATCAGTGCCGTGATTGTACCGGCAGGCAATGTGAATGAGGCATTTTCATAAATCATTTTCGAATCGATTTGTTTCGTTAAGTGTGACACGGTCAACATGAGGAATCCTCCCTGTTTTGAATGAGTAGATGATACAGTTCTTCGTTTGAGATGGACAGCTCGTCCGCGACGGTACAGAGTGTCGCGATGTGCTCCTGAATCGCTGCCTGTTTGACGTCAGCGAGTGGCAAATCGGAGACGAACGATCCTTTTCCCCGCATCGTCACGATGAAGTTGCGGCTCTCGAGTTCCTGGTAGGCACGCGAGACGGTATTCGGATTGACGAGCAGTATGCTCGCAAGATCGCGAACCGACGGCATTTGTTCACCTGAGCGTAAAAGCCCCCGGGCGATGGCGCGGATGATTTGCGTGACCAATTGTTCGTAAATCGGGAGCGGACTTTTGGGGTCGACCGTAAACATCTTTCCACCTCCTTAAGTGTATTAATTCAATTAGTACACTAATTATAGGAAGTTCATCTGTTGAAGTCAACCGGGTCAATCGTCTCAAAAGCGACGATCTAGTGGAGAAGATACGACTGCACGCATGATTTTTTGCTATACTGACGACAGAAGAACCGTCAGGAAGGATGACCAATTATGTTGGATCGATTAAGTGCGTTAGAGGATCGTTATGAGAAGTTAAATGACCAGTTGGCTGACCCTGCCATCATTAATGATACGAATCAATTACGGGAAGTCTCAAAAGAGCAATCCCAGCTTGCGCCGACCGTCGAAGTGTACCGCGTCTACCGCGATAAGATGGAGGCCTATCAGGAAGCACGGCAGATGCTGACAGACCCTGAAATGCGTGATCTTGCGAAAGAAGAAGTTGCGCTCCTTGAGCCGGAAATCAAGGACCTGGAAGCGAAATTAAAAGCCTTGCTGTTACCGAAGGACCCGAATGACGACAAAAACGTCATCGTCGAGATTCGTGGTGCTGCTGGTGGTGATGAAGCGGCTTTGTTTGCGTCAGATCTGTTTAAGATGTACTCGAAATTCGCTGAAAAACAAGCTTGGAAAATCGAAATCATCGATGCCAGCTATACGGAGCTCGGCGGGTACAAAGAAATCATCTTCATCGTCAAAGGGGCAGGAGCCTACTCGAAGCTGAAGTACGAGAACGGTGCCCATCGCGTGCAGCGCGTTCCTTCAACGGAATCCGGCGGACGCATCCACACTTCGACGGCGACCGTCGCTGTTTTACCGGAGGCGGAAGATGTCGAAGTCGAGATTCATGATAAGGACGTCCGCGTCGATACGTTTACGTCAAGCGGACCGGGTGGACAGTCCGTCAATACGACGCAGTCGGCCGTCCGTGTGACGCACGTGCCGACAGGGATTGTCGCAAGCTGTCAGGATGAGAAATCACAAATCAAAAATAAAGAAAAAGCGATGAAGGTCTTGCGGGCCCGTGTTTATGATAAGATTCAACGCGAACAGCAAGCCGAGTATGATGAAAAACGAAAATCAGCGGTCGGGACGGGCGACCGTTCGGAGCGGATCCGGACGTATAACTTTGCCCAAAACCGGGTGACCGACCACCGGATTGGTTTGACGATCCAAAAGCTCGACCGAATCCTGCAAGGCGAGATGGATGAAGTCATCGACACACTCGTCATGGAGTACCAGGCCCGGGCATCGGAGGCGGCAAACTGATGCGGGTCGCAAAACGCTTGAATCAAGCGCAAACGATGTTAGTCGCGGCAGGACGCGAAGCGTCGAGTGCCGAATGGTTACTTATGCACGTGTTACGAGTCGACCGGACGGGACTGCTCGTCCGTCTCTCGGACGAATTGTCACCGGACGACGACCTTTTATTCAGTGAGTATTTACTTGCTCACGTTAACGGTGTTCCCGTTCAGCATTTGATCGGCTACCAGCCGTTTTACGGACGTGATTTTAAAGTCACGCCAGCCGTCCTGATCCCCCGTCCGGAAACGGAAGAGTTGATTGAATTCGTCGTCCGCCGCTTGACTGGTGAGACGTTCGCTCAAGGCGAAATCGTCGACATCGGAACGGGAAGCGGAGCGATCGGCGTGACCCTGGCGCTCGAACTGGAGCAGCCGGTCACGACCGTCGACATTTCTGAAGAGGCGCTTGCGGTCGCAAAACAAAACCAAGCGATTCTTGGCGGCGACGTGACTTTTTTACAAGGTGATTTGCTAGAGCCGCTTGCCGATCAATCGGTCCGCGTCCTCGTCTCGAATCCCCCTTATATTGAAGAGGATGAGTTGCTCAGTGACGTCGTATTTGACCATGAGCCTCACCTCGCGCTGTTCGGCGGAAAAGATGGACTCGTCTTTTACCGGCGTTTGGTGGAGGGGAGTACACGTATTTTAAAGGACGATTTTCGGTTGATTGTGTTTGAAATCGGACACAATCAAGGACCTGAAGTGCAAATGATGTTAAAAGAGCGTTATCCTACAGCAGAAACGGGTATTTTAAAAGATATAAACGGTAAAGACCGTATCGTGTATGCGGAACGAAAGGATTGTACAGAGTGAAGACGGAAATGATCGATCAACAGACAATGGATGTAGCAGTAAATTTATTAAAAGCAGGGGAAGTCGTCGCGATGCCGACGGAGACCGTTTATGGTCTTGCCGGAGACGCAACGAGCGAGACGGCTGTTCGGCGAATTTTCGCCGCGAAGGGCCGACCGTCCGACAACCCATTGATTGTCCATGTCGCGTCAATCGAACAGGCAGAGCAGTTCGTCACACAAATTCCGGCTGTCGCGAAACGTTTGATGGATACGTTTTGGCCAGGTGCCTTGACGATTATTCTGGAATCGAACGGGACCGCATCCACACTCGTCACCGCAGGGCTTGATACGATTGGATTACGGATGCCGGACCATCCCCTTGCGCTTCAGTTGATTGAAGCGACAGGGTTAGGGCTGGCAGCACCGAGTGCCAACCGTTCCGGAAAACCTTCTCCGACGTCATCAGCGCATGTCGCCTATGACCTCTCGGGACGAATCGCAGCAATCGTCGATGGGGGAGAGACCGGTATTGGTGTCGAATCGACCGTCATCGACTGCACGATGACACTTCCGGTCATCTTACGGCCGGGTGGCGTCACGCGTGAACAGCTTGAAGCGGAGATTGGCACCGTGGCACTCGATCCTGCTTTATCGATGAAAGATAAAACACCGAAGGCACCGGGGATGAAGTACACGCACTACGCACCGGAAGCACAATTATCCGTCGTAGCGGGCGACCTCTCGTTCCTGCAACAACTCATCGATGAAGCACGCCAAACTGGACAAAAGACCGGCGTCATTCTCTTTGATGGAGAGGACGTCGAAGCGGATGTCCGTTGTTTTCTCGGAACGACCGTGGAAACGGCGGCACAACGTCTTTACGATTGTTTACGGCGATTTGATCAGACGACGGTGGATCAGATTTTTGTACGAGACCTATCAGAAGAAGGGGTTGGGCTAGCAGTCCGAAATCGGCTCCATAAGGCAGCAGGTGGTCGGATCATTCGCCCGTAAAGAAGGAGGATACTGAGATGAGCACACGTCGTGTATTGTTTGTCTGTACCGGAAACACATGCCGGAGCCCGATGGCGATGGCATTATTACGCTCAAAAGTCGCCGACCAAGAATTTGATGTCCGGTCGGCCGGTCTCCGTTCGATGCAAGGCTTCGATGCGTCAGAAAACGCACTCCAAGTTTTGCGGGAGCGCGGGATCGAACTCGAGCATTATACGCAAGTCTTCGATGATGTTCTCGGACGTTGGTCGGACATCATCTTGACGATGACACGTCAACACAAACAAGAAGTCGGGGAACGTTACCCGGAACTGAAGGACCGGACGTTCACCCTCTATGAATACGTGACAGGACTTGAGCGGGATATCAACGATCCGTACGGCGGGTCGATGAATGTCTATCGGCAAGTTCGAAACGAACTCGAACCGCTCGTCAACCGTCTTGTGTTAAAATTGACCCAGAACGGAAACGGAAGAAAAGCACCGGATAACCGGAAACTTCCAAAAAAACAACCTAGACAAACGGGGGAATAGTACAGATGAAAGTAGCAATTGGTGCGGATCACGGTGGTTTTAAACTGAAAGCAGAACTCAATGGTCTATTAGAAGAACTCGGAATCGATTACACGGACTTCGGTACGTATTCATCCGACTCAATCGACTACCCGGACGTCGCGATTCCTGTCGCGGAAGCTGTCGCGAACGGTGAATTCGACCGTGGCATCTTGATTTGTGGCACAGGAATCGGAATCGGGATTGCAGCGAATAAAGTCAAAGGGATTCGTGCGGCGCTCGTCCATGACACGTTTAGTGCGAAAGCAACACGTCAGCACAATAACTCGAATATCTTGACGATGGGCGAACGTGTCATCGGACCGGGTCTTGCACTGGATATCGCGAAGATTTGGTTAGAGACGGAATTCGAAGGTGGACGCCATGAGAACCGTGTCTGCAAAATCTCAGACTATGAGGTGAAGTAAATGGATCTCGAACAGATTAAACAAGATCTTGAAGCCTCGTTGACCGATTTGAATGAGCGCTTCCCGTTGAAAGGGAAGTTGCTCGTCATCGGTTGTTCGACGAGTGAAGTCATCGGCAAACAGATTGGAAAAGCCGGTTCACCGGAAGTCGCGGAAGCATTATTTGAGGTGTTCGATACGTTTCGTCGTTCGCATCAAATCGACCTCGCGTTCCAAGGGTGTGAGCATATCAACCGTGCGTTGACGCTTGAACGTCAAACGGTCGAACGGCTTGGCCTTGAGCCGGTCACGGTCGTCCCGGTACCGGAAGCAGGTGGTTCGATGGCGAGTATCGCCTACGAACGCTTTTCTGCCCCGGTCGTCGTCGAAGCGATTCAAGCGGATGCCGGAATCGACATCGGAGACACGTTCATCGGTATGCACTTGAAGCCGGTCGCGATACCCGTGCGCCTTCCGCACCGGGAAATCGGTGAGGCGCATGTTACGGCAGCAACGACGCGTCCGAAGTTAATTGGTGGAATTCGCGCTAAATACGAATGATTCGTGCAAGGGGTTGCATACTCCTTGCTATTTTTATGCACTTTTTGTGGGTGCCGCAGACTGATTATTCGTGTTAAGATAGGCGTATCGAACATGAATGGGGGAATTCAGATGGAACAAACACCGCTTACGTATCTGAAACAGCAAGATGAGGAACTCTTTTCGGCAATGCGCAAGGAACTAGGACGTCAACGCGACAATATCGAGTTGATTGCTTCGGAAAACTTCGTCTCGCAAGCTGTCATGGAAGCACAAGGTAGCGTGCTGACGAACAAATACGCAGAAGGTTACCCGGGACGCCGCTATTACGGTGGATGCGAATTCGTTGATCTCGCAGAAAACTTGGCGCGCGATCGTGCGAAAGCCATCTTTGGTGCCGAGCACGCAAACGTGCAGCCGCACTCCGGTGCACAAGCAAACATGGCCGTCTACTTCACGATTCTTGACCAAGGCGATACGGTCCTCGGGATGAATCTCTCACACGGTGGACATTTGACGCACGGTAGTCCCGTGAATTTCTCCGGTGTTCAATATAACTTCGTCGAGTACGGTGTCGATCAAGAAACAGAGATGATTGATTACGATGTCGTCGCGAAGCTTGCAGAAGAACACAAACCTAAATTGATCGTTGCGGGAGCATCGGCTTATCCGCGCGTCATCGACTTCAAACGTTTCCGTGAAATCGCGGACAGTGTCGGTGCTTATTTAATGGTCGACATGGCACACATCGCGGGACTCGTTGCAGCAGGTCTGCACCCGAACCCGGTCGAGCACGCACACTTCGTCACGACAACGACACATAAAACACTCCGTGGCCCGCGTGGTGGAATGATTTTATGTAAAGAAGAACATGCGAAAGCAATCGACAAATCGATTTTCCCTGGTATTCAAGGTGGCCCGCTCATGCACGTCATCGCAGCAAAAGCGGTCGCGTTCGGTGAGGCGCTCGCTCCTGAATTCAAAGATTACATCGGTCAAGTCGTCACGAATGCGAAAGTGCTCGGTGAGGAATTGACGGCACGCGGTCTTCGGATCGTTTCAGGCGGCACGGATAACCACTTGTTGCTCGTCGATTTACAACCACTCGGCATCACAGGTAAGCTCGCTGAGCATGCCCTTGATGAAGCAGGCATCACGGTCAACAAAAATACGATCCCGTTCGACCCGGCCAGTCCGTTCGTCACGAGCGGCATCCGCATTGGGACGGCAGCGATGACGTCACGCGGTTTCAAAGAAGAAGAAATGAAACAAATCGCGGCATTGATCGAACTCGTCCTCAAAAACCCGGAAGACACAGATACGTTAAAAAATGCGCACGAGCAAGTGCTTGCATTGACAGGCCGCTTCCCGCTTTATCCGGAACGCGGATAATCGGAACGCGTACAGAATGTACCACCTCTCCCTTTTCGAACGATGAGAAGTCAGAGGTGGTTTTTTTGATGGACGAGTCAAAACAGGACAGGAGGGACGGAAGATGGAGATTTTAGTCGTAGAAGACGACCGGAATATTCAACGGCTGATCGTCGAGACACTCGAAGCAGATGGCCATCGGGTCCGGGCGACGGCAGACGGACAAGAGGCGGCGCGCTGGATTGACGAATTGACATTCGAAGCGGCAATCCTCGACGTAATGGTCCCAGGGTGCAACGGACTCACGTTATGTCAACAACTTCGGCAACGGGATGAACTGCCGATTCTAATGTTGACGGCGCTCGGGGAACTGGCGGATAAACGGGCTGGTTTTACGGCAGGTGCTGATGATTACATCACAAAACCGTTTGATCCGGAAGAACTATTGTTTCGGTTACATGCCGTCGCCCGGCGTTATCAAAAGGCGGCACTGCCGATTCTTCGGTTTGGTGACGTGACGATTGATAAACGGAGCCAGCAGGTGATGCTTGGTCAAACCGAACTGACGTTGCCCCGGCGTGAGTTCGATTTATTGCATCAATTGGCAAGTTTTCCGGGACGTGTCTTCAGTCGGGAAGAACTGATTGAACGTATCTGGGAACTTGATTTCATGGGCGATGACCGGACAGTCGACGTCCATATCAAACGGTTACGCAGCCGGTTACGGCAGACGGACGCGATTCAAATCAGTACCGTCCGTGGTCTCGGGTACCGCTTGGAGGCGAAGGAATGAAGTCACTGTATACAAAAATCGTTGGACTCGTCTGTCTGGTCCTGCTCGTCTCGGCCTTGATTGCCTTACTGATCAGCAACTTGTTTTACTACAACGTCTTACAGTCTTCGTATAGTCAAAAAGTCGAGGAAGCGGTCGAGCGATCGTTTGCCTACTACGAACGGCATGGCGACGGACAGACCGATTCCTTTTATGACATGTTGAGCGCGACAGGTTTTCAACTCTATGTCGTCCCGGAAACAGGGCCCGTCATTCGTCACGGCAATCCATTCCGCGACGAAACGCTGGCACCGGCAATCATCGAACGGGTTCGCGCCGGGGAAGTCTATCACGGCATGCGGGATTATCCGTTCCATCTGTTTTTGCTCGGTTTGTTTGACAACGAAGTCGTCAATACGGTCGGCGCCTCGCTCGAAACACGAAACGGGACGGACGCCGTCTTCATCCGGCCGGATTTAAGCCGGCAAATCCGTGAGCTCCATCTGTTCGTCGGTGCGTTTCTCGGCTTACTCGTCGTCATCAGTTTTCTATTATTGGTCTTCTCGATCCGTTATCTCATCCGACCGATTAAACGATTGACGAAGGCGACAAAACAAGTCGCATCCGGCGACTATGCCGTTCACGTGGCGACGACCTCGCGCGATGAGATTGGAGAGTTGTCACGGCGGTTCGGTGAGATGGCGGAAGCAGTCGCGAAGTCGGACGCCGAGCGCAAAACATTCGTCGCCAACGTCTCACATGAGTTCCAGTCACCACTGACAACGATTAAAGGGTATGCCGGTCAATTGCAACCGCATGTCGCCCCTGTCGGACAGGACAAACTGGCGACGATTGCGCGTGAAGCAGACCGGATGGCAGACATGACCCGGCAATTGTTGGTCCTCGCCAGGCTCGATGAAGGACGCCGTTTGCCGCTTGAGCCACTCCGGCTCGGTCAAGCGCTCCGGACGACGCTCGCAACGCTCGCCTACCAAATCGATGAACGCGGTGTCGCCGTCTCTGTTGATTTCGCAAGCGACGTGACGATTGAGGCGAATGCCGCTGCCCTCGAACATGTTTTTCAAAATGTCATCCGAAACGCCCTCCATGTTTCAAACGACGGGGACATGATTACGATTGAAGCCGAACAGACCGCGGAGTACGTCACTGTACGCATCACCGATGAAGGTCCTGGTATGTCGGACGACATGATTGCCCACGCCTTTGACCGATTTTATCAAGCCGACACGGCACGCGGGTCGCACGGGACGGGGCTCGGGCTCGCGATCGTCGCCGAGACCATGAAGCAGCTGCATGGGACGGTCGGGATTGATTCGGAAATCGGTGCGGGGACGACGTTCATCCTGACTTTTTTGCGGGCGACGTAAGTTGTTCATGCTCCGTTCATATAGCATCCGTAAGATAAGACCTGTAACGAACATACAGGAGGGATATTAGATGAAGATGGGTTGGCGTGAACTGATCCGAATGAAAAAGCGCTTTGGTTTGATGGGACTCGTGACGACATTAATCATCGTCTTGATTTTAATGATCACCGGGCTCGCAGACGGGCTGGCATACGATAATGGAGCGGTCATTCGAAATTTACCGGTTGAGCAGTTTGCACTCAGTCAAGAAGCGGAAGGTCAACTGACGCGATCATTTTTAGAGAAACAGGAGCAACCAAAAGGGACGGAAGCACTCGGCGTCCAAAACATGGTCCTCGAGAAACAGGACGGGACGAAGGACGATGTGACGGTATTTGCGTTACCTGCTGACACGGCGTACGGTCCAAAGCAACTGCAAGCGTTAGAACAAGGCGAGGTTCTCGTCGATACCGCTTATGCGAAACAGACCGGGACTGAAGTCGGCGACAAAGTAACGGACTTTCGGACGAAGATGACGTTTACGATCGTCGGTACGGTCACGGATGGACGCTATAGCCATGCGCCTGTTTTATGGACGACGCTTGCGTCGTGGGACGAGTGGCAAGCGAAGATGCAGACGAACTACGTCTCGGCGTTCGTCAGTCAGGATTCATTTAAAACGGACCTGACGACGTATACGAAAGCGGACATCGTCAAGCAAGTTCCCGGTTATGCAGCGGAACAAAATTCATTCCAGATGATGCGGCTGGCGCTTGTCGTAATCGGCGCCTTGATTTTGACGGCGTTTTTCTATATCTTGACGATGCAAAAAATGAAGCAACTCGGTATTTTGAAGGCAATCGGAATTCGGACGCGGACGATTGGAAGCGGGCTCGTCTTTCAGGTGTTCGTCTTGACGCTCATCGCATTTAGTGTCAGCTTGCTCGTGACGCTCGGTGTCAGTCAAATCTTACCGAACGGCATTCCGTTTCGTTTTGAGTGGGCAACGAGTCTCGGTTACGGAGCCTTGTTGATTGGAACCGCGTTACTTGGATCCGTGATACCGCTCCGGGCCTTAAAACAACTTGAACCAGCGGACGCGATGGGAGGAATGGCAGGATGATTAAGATGACACATGTCGAACAGACTTACAGTGACGTACCCGTGCTCCATGATGTTTCGTTCGAAGCGAAAGCGGGTGAACTGATTGCCTTAGTCGGACCGAGCGGAAGCGGAAAAAGTACGTTGCTTCAACTGCTCGGGTTGTTGCAAACACCGACAGCGGGAGACATTCAGTTTGGGGAACAGCACGTCAATCAGCAATCGGACGAAGCACGCCGGAAGATGCGCCTTGAAGAGATCGGGTTCATCTTTCAGGAATCACATCTCGTTCCGTTCCTGACGGCGGCGGAACAACTCGAACTCGTCGCAGAAGAAGCGGGACGGACGATTGACGCCACCGCAATGCTCGCTGCTTTTGGATTAAAAGACCGTGCGGACCATTTGCCACACGCCTTATCGGGTGGAGAACGACAGCGTGTCGCGATTGCCCGGGCACTTGTCAATCAGCCACGACTTGTCCTCGCCGATGAACCGACGGCAAGCCTTGACTATACGAACGGACGCCAAGTGATGGAAGTGTTACGAAAGCAGGCCCATGAGGAACAAAAGACGGTCATCGTCATCACCCATGATGAACGGATGCTCGACTATTGTGACCGGGTCCTGCGGATTGAGGATGGTTATTTGAGCGAAGTGGTTGAACGGGGACGTCGTCTCGATACATGAGACGCCATTCCCGTTTTTTGTATGTCATGCGTCAGAAGACTTATATTTTACAGACATGATTTTTGGTATACTAATCCTTAGAAAAATAAGGTAAGGGTGGAAACTGTCAGATGAATTTTTCAGGACTGGTCCAATCAGAACTCGAAACGATCAATACCGCTCAAATTGCGGACTGGCTGACTAAAAAAAGCCAGACGGAACGTGAATATAAACGCCTCAGTGAAGACTTCAAAGCAATCGTCATCATGCAGGAAGCAGGTTTTTATGAACAAGCAGATGCCCGGTTCAGCCAGTGGAAGAATAAAGGGATTCCGGCGGAGCTCCAGCGCTACCGGCTCGCGATTGCCGGAAAAGCCGGTGGGAAACGGCTCGTCAAAAAACGGTTTGCCGCGCTCCCGGCAGCCGTCCAAAATCATCCGCAACTCAAACCGTGGAAAAAACAGTTGCAGTCGAACCCGTGGATGCTCGGCGGGCTGCTTGCGGCGGGTCTCGCCGTCGTCGCGCTGTTCCAACTCGATTTCTCAAAATCGGAGGAACCAGAGCAAGCTGCGACCAAACAAGAGAGTGTCGAACAAAAATTAGCGGCACTCGAAAAAGAAGTCGAACAATTAAAAGAAAAAAATGAACAGTTGGCAGCGAATGTACCAACCAAAACGCCGGAAAAGGAAGAAACGAAAGCACCGGCGAAGAAGGCGGAACCGAAAGAACCAGCCGACACGGAACAGACACTCGCACCCGAACGAGCCTTAAAACAGGCGGTCGCTGCGACGCAAGACAAAGACTATAAGACGGCGAACCGTTTGCTGACGGGGAAAGTCTTGACGGACAAAACGACGAAAGGCATGGCGCGTTTCTATAAATTGATTGCGGCAGGCAAACTAGGGGAAACGAAACAAACGGACTATGTCGCGTACCGTAACGACTTCCCAGATTCCGGCTATATGAGTGACGTTTTATGGATGCAGGCCGTCTATGAACAAAAAAATAAGGTCGGCGATTATAAGGCGACGTTACAGGAATTAGCGAAGCAACCGGACAATGAATGGTCCTATGCGGCGAAAGCGATTCTTGACGGGAAAAGCACGCTCGGGGATTGAGGATTCCAAAAAAACAGTTCCCAAGTGGTCGCTTTTTAGAGTACAATGCGAAAAGAGAATTGAGAGGAGATGCAAACAATGAGTAAAGTACATGTATTTGATCACCCATTGATTCAGCACAAAATGACAATCATGCGTAAAGTCGAAACGGGAACGAAACAATTCCGGGAGCTTGTCGACGAAGTGGCTTCATTGATGGCATATGAAATCACGCGTGACCTTCCACTCACAGACGTCGCGATCGAGACACCGGTTACGAAAACGACGCAGAAGATGATTGAAGGCAAGAAGCTCGGAATCGTTCCGATTCTTCGCGCAGGTTTAGGGATGGTCGACGGGATGCTTCGGATGATGCCGAACGTCAAAGTCGGTCACATCGGTCTTTACCGTGATCCTGAGACGCTTGAACCAACGGAATACTATCTCAAGTTACCGACGGACGTCGCAGAACGTGATTTCGTCGTCGTCGATCCGATGCTTGCGACAGGCGGTTCAGCTGCTGACGCGATCTCCTCTTTAAAGAAACAAGGCGCGAAAAGCATTAAGCTCGCTTGCCTCTGTGCAGCACCGGAAGGCGTTAAACGCGTCCAAGAAGAACACCCGGATGTCGATATCTACCTCGCGGCACTCGATGAAAAACTGAACGATCACGGCTACATCGTCCCTGGACTCGGGGATGCGGGTGACCGTCTGTTCGGTACGAAGTAAGACAGAAGCAGTCTGCCACCCGTGGCAGGCTGTTTTTTGTTGTTCATTTGTAAGATGCAGGACGGCTTTCAACTATGCTTAAATGGAGGAAGCAGAAAAAGGAGGAAGTAATGATGCCAATCAAAGTCATGCCCATTTTCGGGACCCGTCCGGAAGCCATCAAGATGGCGCCGCTCGTTAACGTCTTAAAACAAAATCCAGCGTTCGATGTCCATGTGACGATCACGGCGCAGCACCGCGAAATGCTCGATCAAGTTTTACGGATGTTCGAGATTGAACCCGATTCTGACCTTAATATCATGCAACCGCGTCAGACGCTCGTCGATATCACGACGCGTGGTCTGGAAGGACTCGACGCTGTCATGAAGGATGTCAAACCGGATCTCGTTCTCGTCCATGGTGACACGACGACGACGTTTGTCGGCAGCCTGGCTGCCTACTACAATCAAATCGCCGTCGGTCATGTCGAAGCGGGACTCCGTACATATAATAAATATTCACCCTTTCCGGAAGAGGTCAATCGTCAATTGACATCGACACTCGCGGATTTACATTTTGCCCCGACCGATCAGGCGGCAGCGAACTTAGCATCTGAAAATCGTCATGCTGGTGTCTATGTGACGGGAAACACGGCAATCGATGCCCTGCAGACGACGGTCCAGCCGGATTACGTCCACCCTGTGCTTGAAGCCGTCGGCGGACGGCGCCTCATCTTGATGACGGCACACCGGAGGGAAAACCTGGGGGAGAAGATGCATCAGATGTTCCGGGCGATCCGTCGACTCGTCGATATGTATCCGGACGTGCACGTCGTCTATCCCGTCCATTTGAATCCGGTCGTCCAGGAAACAGCCGCTGAAATCTTTGGCGGGCACGACCGCATCACGTTGATTCCGCCGCTCGATGTATTTGATTTCCATAACTTCGCCAGCCGTGCCTATTTGATTTTGACAGATTCCGGTGGCGTCCAGGAAGAAGCACCGTCGCTTGGCGTACCGGTACTCGTCTTACGCGACACGACAGAACGTCCGGAAGGGGTCAAAGCCGGTACGTTGAAACTCGCGGGAACAGATGAAGAGACGATTTACCGTCTCGCCAGCGAATTACTTGAGGACGAAGAAGCACACGCGAAGATGGCACAGGCTTCAAATCCGTATGGGGATGGTCATGCCTCGGAACGGATTGCGGCTGCGATTTTAGCGCACTTCAATCAAGGTGAGGCGCCGGAACCGTTTCATGCAGAAATCTAAGGAAAATTAAATAAGCCACTTTTTTAGGACGTTCCCGTTTGACTCACTTTTCCCGTATCAGTCGAGTCGACCGGGAGGCGTCTTTTTTGCTTCTAGAATTTTTTCTCAAGAGGTTTTCTGACAAATGACTCGTTCTTCTTGTGCCTGTTTCTGACAGCGCAAGTGATCTTGCGCTTTTCCCCATACGCGGTCACCCGTTTGCCGAAGAAGTGTTACAGTGAGTCCGTTTGGAAATGAACAGCCTTTGAGCGATTCCTCTCGACTCCTATGGGAAAAGGAAGCGGAACGCTTCCGTCAGGGACAAGTGAGACCCGGTCATCCGAAAGGAAGACCGCGGCTTGCGTCCCGCCCAAGGAAAGCGAGAGGAAATAGCGAAAGAACATAGCGAAAGGGAGTACTAAGCAGAAATAGCGAAAGGTCTATTCGATCATCACTAAACAAGAAGCAGTGAATATATCTTTAAAAAAGAAACAAACGCCTCAATCTACCTGATTGTGAAGAAATTGTAAATCCTAAATGCCCCTGATGACCTTCAAACGACCAACTCATTCATGACATTTCAAGCTGTGATAAGCAACACAACGGACGATTTGGAAATGGGCGGAATCCTTTGTTACAAACAGATGTCAGAGCGGTTTTCCTGTCCCGAATCGAAAGCGCTTCCAATCTTGAACAAAAAATACTTTTTCACAAAATCGACACAAATCAATTTTAGACGACTTGTTTCTCATTCCAGAACGCGATATAACGTTACTGTTCAATGGTTTTGTTCATCAAGTGAACCATCTCGATAAACGTTGATAGCACTACATATTTTCTTCACATCTTCGTGAAAAGAGTCGGATGGGATACCTCTGTGAAAACCTTATCAATCGTTGATATACAATGGTTTCAGTGGTCTATTTTATTTGTGAATTCATTTGACTATGAAATGGTTCTCATTGTATTCTTGACTAGTATGAAAATCCGCAAATTGTGGGAAAGAAAAAGAACCTGCAATTGGGAAAAGGGGGTCGACTCTAGTGCGCCAAAAAGGGCTCGCAACGAGTATGGTCATGGCCTCGCAAATTTCGACGGCACTTGCCGCACCGATCGTCATCGGCTTTCTTGTTGGGAACTATGGGGAACAGCAAGAGTGGTGGCAAAAGATGGGAGCGACGTTCTCAGTGTTCATCGGGATTTTCATCGGCATTCTCTGCATGATCGCAATGATCAGGCACTTGTTAGGAGACAAGACATGAACATAATCCTTCAAGATGCGTTGTATCGTGCGTACTTACGATGGTTTGGACTCTATTATGGAATCCTTGCCGTCCTGTTACTTGTCGGCTATCCGAGTGATCCAGTGATTTATGGGCTGGCATTAGGTGGGGCAGGTAGCTTCATGATTTTGACGCTGCAACGTTTAAGCGTCGATCGAATGTATCGTGTAATCGAGCGTGGGCGCAAGCCAATGTCTCGGGGGACCGTATCACGCATGGCGGTCGCGGTACTTTGTGTGATGATCGGTTTGAAGTACGAAACCGAATTGTCATTAACTGCGGTGGTAATAGGCCTTCTCGCCGGCCACGTCATACAATTTTGTGAGTATTTTACTCACGAACTTAAGCGGGAAAAGAGGTGAATAATCAAATGAACCACGAAATGCCACTTTACGAAATCCCACTCTGGGGCGACTTCGTTCTGTACGGTAGCTGGACAAACTTGATCACAGTGCTGATAGCAGCTGCTCTCGTTTTCCTGATTGCCGTGGCCGGTACGCGACGTCTTATGATGAAGCCGACCGGTGCTCAAAACGTGATGGAAATGTTCCTCGAGTTCGTTCGCGGAATCATCAGCAGCACGATGGACTGGAAAACAGGGGGTCGCTTCCTATCTTTCGGAATGACACTGTTCCTATTCATCATTGTGTCCAACTTAATGGGTCTTCCCTTTAACGTTGTGACGGGTCACTACATTTGGTTCAACTCACCAACTGCGGATCCGTACGTGACACTTGCACTTTCATCTATGGTAGTGGTCATGAGCCATTATTACGGTGTGAAAATGCGCGGCTTCGGCTCGTATGCGAAAACGTTTATGACGCCGATGTTTATTATTACCATCATTGAAGAATTCGCAAACACGTTGACACTCGGTCTTCGTCTTTACGGTAACATCTTCGCGGGTGAAATCATGATTGGTATCATTCTCTCGATCGGTATCATCTCTGGAACGAACGATTTCCAATTCCTCGGACCAGTCGGTGTCATCCTGTCAGCGATCCCAATGTTGATTTGGCAAGGATTCTCGCTCTTCATCGGAGCAATCCAAGCGTATATCTTCCTTATCTTAACGATGGTTTACATCGGGCATAAGGCAGCGCACGACCATTAATTCGAAGGTAAAGCATCTGCTTTTCCGATAACCGCACGACCAAATTTCGAACACAATCTAGGGAGGCAATTTATAATGGAACTTATTGCAACAGCGATCATCATCGGACTCGGCGCACTTGGCGCTGGTATCGGTAACGGTCTTATCGTAAACGGTACAGTATTAGGACAAGCACGTCAGCCAGAACTCAAAAACGAACTTCGTCAAACAATGTTCATCGGTATCGGTCTCGTTGAGGCACTTCCAATCATCGGTGTAGCGGTCGGTTTCCTTCTCCTCAACTCTTAATCCGTATTTTACGCTTAGAGAACTGAGCTACATAGGGCGTTATTCGTTCAACAAGAGTGAACCGTCACGGGAGCTTTTGCTCCCTTATGTAGAAATTGAAGTAGGACCAACCACGAGGGGAGTGTAATCGAATGAATCTCACGTATCGTGCGGCTGAAGGAGTTGCAGAAAGCAACAATCCTCTTATCGCCAATATGATCGTCACGATCGTCGTTTTCCTCTTGCTCCTCATCCTCTTGAAGAAATTCGCATGGGGCCCGCTCGTCAACATGATGAAAGCGCGGGAAGAGCATGTGGCTAGCGAGATCAATTCGGCTGAAAAAAGCCGGAAAGACGCTGAAGTCTACGTAGAACAACAACAAGCAGAACTGAACAAGGCACGTACGGAAGCACGTGACTTATTAGAATCTTCACGCCGTCAAGCTGAGGCAGAACAAGCACGTGCGATGGAGCAGGCACGTCTTGAAACAGAAATGAGTAAGGAAGAAGCTCGCCGTGCGATCGAACGTGAACGCGCTGAAGCACAAGCTGCTTTGAAGAACGATGTTGCTCTTCAAGCAATCGCTGCAGCACGCCACGTCATGAAAACACAGCTTGCGACAGATGAAGCCGCTCAACGCGCGCTCGTCGATCAATTCCTTGCTGACACTAAGGGCACGAACTAATGCGTGATCACGTAGCGGGACGCTACGCAAAAGCGCTCTTCGATCTTGCGCTTGAGCACCATGTGCTCGAGCAAGCAGAAGCTGATGTGCGGACGCTCGGCGAAGTGCTCCACGCAACACCAGAGCTCGCATCGGTTTTAAGTAACCCATCGATTTCTGCGGAAGAGCTGAAGCAAGTCTTACAGATGAGCTTCACAGGCTTCAACACAATCGTCTTGAATACCATCCTCGTCATGGTCGAAAACGACCGTGCGGCGGAAGTATTGTCTTTGCCGGAGCATTTCATTGCGCTATTGAATGACTACCGTAACGTTGCGACAGCTGTCGTGACGAGTGCATACAAATTGTCGGACGCAGAACTCACGAACGTGAAAGAAACGTTTGGCCAAAAATCAGGTAAAACGCTTGAAGTAGAAAATGTTGTTGATACGAACGTAATCGGCGGACTTCGTGTCCAAATCGGTTACACGACATATGACGGCACGATCGAAACGAAACTAACGCGACTTGAGCGTGAGCTGTTAAAAGCGTAAGAAAATAGGGGTGAAACGCATGAGCATTAGAGCTGAAGAAATCAGCGCCCTGCTTAAAGCGCGTATCGCGCAGTACGGTTCTACGATGGAAGTGAACGAGACAGGTACAGTCATCCAAATCGGTGATGGTATCGCTCGTGCACACGGACTCGACAACGTCATGTCGGGAGAGCTCGTAGAATTCGCTAACGGCACAATGGGCTTGGCGCAAAACTTAGAAGAAGGCAACGTCGGTATCATCATTCTCGGTGAATACCTTGAGATCAAAGAAGGCGATTCAGTTCGCCGTACGGGCCGCATCATGGAAGTACCAACAGGAGACGCGCTCCTCGGACGTGTCGTCAACCCACTTGGTATGCCGATCGATGGTCTTGGTCCAATCGAAACAGAACACTATAACCCAATCGAGCGTAAAGCTTCTGGTGTTATGGCACGTAAATCGGTTCACGAACCACTTCAGACAGGAATCAAGGCAATCGATGCCCTCGTTCCAATCGGTCGTGGACAACGTGAGTTGATCATCGGTGACCGTCAGACGGGTAAAACGTCGATCGCCATCGATACGATCATCAACCAAAAAGAAGAAAACATGATTTGTATCTACGTCGCAATCGGACAAAAAGAATCAACAGTCCGTGGTGTTGTTGAAACACTCCGTAAAAACGGTGCACTTGATTACACAATCGTCGTTTCTGCTGCTGCTTCACAGCCGGCACCACTTCTTTACCTCGCACCATTCGCTGGTGTAGCGATGGGTGAACACTTCATGGATCAAGGCAAACACGTTCTTGTCATCTATGATGATCTTTCAAAACAAGCTGCTGCCTACCGTGAGCTTTCGCTTCTCTTGAAGCGTCCACCAGGCCGCGAAGCTTACCCAGGGGATGTCTTCTACCTTCACTCACGCCTTCTTGAGCGTGCGGCGAAATTGAACGACGAACTGGGTGCAGGTAGCTTAACTGCACTTCCATTCATCGAGACACAAGCGTCGGATATCTCGGCTTACATCCCGACGAACGTTATCTCGATCACGGATGGTCAAATCTTCCTTCAATCGGATCTCTTCTTCTCAGGTGTCCGTCCAGCGATCAACCCGGGTCTCTCGGTATCGCGTGTTGGTGGATCGGCTCAAGTAAAAGCGATGAAGAAGGTAGCGGGTACGCTCCGTCTTGACCTCGCTTCTTACCGTGAGCTCGAAGCCTTTTCACAGTTCGGATCTGACCTTGATAAAGCGACACAATCGAAGCTTAACCGTGGTGAGCGGACGGTAGAGGTTCTGAAACAGGATCTTAACCAACCGTTGACTGTCGACAAGCAAGTCATCATCATCTATGCCTTGACTCGTGGTCACCTTGATGATGTTGCCGTTACGGATATTCGTCGTTTTGAAAAGGAACTCAACCTCTGGCTCGATCAAAACCGCAAACAGCTTTGCGATGAGATCCGTAAAACAGGTAACCTTCCGGCTGACGAAGAACTCGTTACAGCAATCTCAGAATTTAAGAAAACGTTCCAAGCGACAGTCTAAGACACAACTCTTAGGCTTCGCCTGAACGCTCTTGATACTAACAAGGTGGTGAATCGAAATGGCATCGTTGCGCGAGATACAAACGCGGATTAACTCGACGAAAAGTACGAAACAGATCACGAAAGCGATGAACATGGTTTCGGCGTCGAAACTAAACCGCGCTCAAGCACATAGCGCGAAGTTCCAGCCTTACATGCTGAAAATGCAGGAGGTTCTTGGAACCATTGCGAATGGCACGACAGGTGCGAGCCATCCGATGCTCGAGAAACGTCCCGTCAAAAAGACTGGATTTATCGTCATCACATCGGATCGCGGCTTAGCTGGTGCATATAACGCCAACGTGCTGCGTGAAGTCTACCGGGAAATCAAAGAAAAGCACACTACGGACAGTTACGTTCTGTACGTGGTCGGTAAAGTCGGTGTCCAGTTCTTCCGTTCACGCGGAATCTTGGTCACGGATGCGATCACGGGACTAAACGATTCTCCTTCGTATGTTGACGTAGCTGAAATCGTGAAGCGCACAGTGAGTGCGTTCACGAACGGTGAAATCGACGAACTCAAGCTGAGCTACAACCACTTCTTATCTGTCATCAGCCAGGAAGTGAAAGTCGAAACGCTTCTCCCACTCGGAGAAATCGAAGCTTCGTCTTCGACGACTTATGAGTATGAGCCAAGTGAGGATCAAATCCTTGCTGAACTCCTTCCACGTTATGCGGAAAGCTTGATTTTCGGTGCACTTCTTGACGCGAAAGTAGCAGAACATGCGTCACGTATGACAGCAATGCAAAGTGCGACAGATAACGCAGATGACTTGATCGGTCGATTGACTCTCGTCTACAACCGGGCTCGACAAGCTGCAATCACGCAAGAAATCACAGAGATCGTCAGTGGAGCAGCTGCGCAGCAGTAACCCACTCGGCGTAATGATAGGTAGGAGGAAACACGATGAACGAACTCGGTTTTAAAGGCCGCGTCGTCGCGGTCATGGGACCTGTCATCGACGTTAAGTTCGAAGAGGGACACTTACCGAAAATCTACAACGCGCTTCGTATTCAATATACGCCGCAAACTGTAGAAGAAGTGGCTATCGACTTAACGCTTGAGGTCGCATTACACCTTGGTGACGATGTCGTCCGTACCATTGCGATGGATTCTACGGATGGTGTACGCCGTGGAGTGGAAGTCCTGGATACAGGTGCTCCAATCTCGGTACCCGTCGGTGAAGCGACACTTGGTCGCGTATTCAACGTACTCGGTAACCCAATTGATGAAAAAGAACTTGATGCAAGCGTGGAACGTCTTCCGATTCACAAAAAAGCACCAACGTTCGATAACCTTTCAACAAAAGTTGAAATCCTTGAAACAGGAATCAAAGTCGTTGACTTACTCGCCCCTTACATCAAAGGTGGTAAGATCGGTCTCTTCGGTGGTGCCGGTGTAGGTAAGACCGTCCTCATCCAGGAATTGATCAACAACATCGCCCAAGAGCACAGCGGTATCTCGGTATTCGCAGGTGTTGGTGAGCGGACGCGTGAAGGAAATGACTTGTACCATGAGATGACGGATTCAGGCGTTATCAAACAAACAGCGATGGTCTTCGGTCAGATGAACGAACCACCTGGTGCACGTCTTCGTGTTGCCTTGACTGGTTTGACAATGGCAGAATACTTCCGTGATGAGCAAGGACAAGACGTTCTTCTCTTCGTTGATAACATCTTCCGTTATACGCAAGCAGGTTCAGAGGTATCGGCCCTTCTCGGTCGTATGCCATCTGCCGTTGGTTACCAACCGACACTTGCAACAGAGATGGGTATGCTTCAAGAGCGTATCACGTCAACAAACAAAGGTTCGGTTACATCAATCCAAGCGGTTTATGTACCAGCCGATGACTATACTGACCCGGCTCCTGCGACGACGTTTGCTCACTTAGATGCAACGACGAACCTTGAGCGCCGTCTCTCTGAGATGGGTATTTATCCTGCCGTGGATCCACTTGCATCTACATCACGTGCCCTTTCACCTGAAATCGTCGGGGAAGAGCATTACGCTGTAGCACGTCAAGTTCAGGAAACACTTCAGCGTTATAAAGAACTTCAAGATATCATCGCAATCCTCGGTATGGACGAGTTGTCTGAAGATGACAAGTTAAGTGTTCACCGTGCGCGTCGTATCCAGTTCTTCTTGTCGCAGAACTTCCACGTAGCTGAGCAGTTCACAGGACAAAAAGGATCGTACGTTGCAGTTAAGGACACGATCCGCGGCTTCAAAGAGATCCTCGAAGGTAAACACGATGATTTAACGGAAGAAGCATTCCGTCTCGTCGGTCCGATCGAAGATGCGATTGAAAAAGCGAAGGCGCTTGTCTAAGTGACAAAGCATAAGGGGGACTTGAGATGAACACACTTCATGTCAATATCGTCACCCCGGATGGCGAAGTGTATGATGGCGATGTCCGTATGGTCGTTGCGAAGACGATTTCTGGTGAGATCGGGGTTCTCCCGCACCACGTCCCACTCGTAACACCACTCGACATCAGCATCTTGAAGTTGCGCCACGAAGATGGCGGACGCACGTTGATCGCTATCAGCGGTGGCTTTATGGAAGTGCGCCAGGATACTGTAACCGTTCTTGCTGAAACAGCGGAGCAAGCAGATAAGGTCGACTACGACCGTGCTGCGGCTGCGAAGGTTCGTGCAGAACGACGTCTCCAGGACACGAAATTATCAGATCTTGAGTTCAAACGCGCAGAGCTTTCATTGAAACGGGCAATTAACCGTCTCGATTTAAAAGACTACGGTCGCGATTGATTCAAGCAAAAGACCCGGTTTCCCTCGAGGAAATCGGGTCTTTTTTATATAAATCATCAATAGATTAGTATTTTTGGCATGTT
Source organism: Exiguobacterium sp. s193 (assembly GCF_018618755.1). GTDB lineage: Bacteria > Bacillota > Bacilli > Exiguobacteriales > Exiguobacteriaceae > Exiguobacterium_A. The sequence continues at coordinate 20,094 of NZ_JACSMR010000009.1, read as the reverse complement.
TAAAAAAGATTGAGGTTTAAGATACATAAAAATAGTAAAAGTACCATATAGACGTCTTATTCACAAACTTTTCATTATTCCTTCATTAGAATTTATGACATTCATCTTTAATAAATATATTTTATGAGCTAAAATAAATGTATCTTGCGCTTTTTTATTTGCGAAATCATTCATTTTATGAAATCATGGTAAGGTTGAAGAAACAGAAGAAGAGGTGCAAGAGCGTGACGTCAATTGGTTTAAGTGCTTTAGTCAGTATGCTTGTATATGTAATGGCAATCGTTCTTGCCTGGTGGTCACTTTTGCCAGTCAAGTGGGAAAAAATCCTGCAACATCCTAAAGGACCACACGCGATTGCGTTACGGACCTTGCTTGCGATTGCACTCGGTTCATTGGTCGGGCGCTTTTTGCTTGAATACTTCGGGTTTGCCCAGCGGCTCCAATTTTTAGTCGGGTGAACTTGTAACTTCCTTGTAAACCCTAATTTATTCATCTGAATTAGTATAGAAAAGGATAGTATTCTTATAATGAAGAAACACAATCACTGTTGCAATGACATATCGTATTGGATTTGGCACGAAAGATAACTATAGGAAAGTTTCTTTCTATCATTCGTTGAATTTTCAACTATGATCAACACCAATCACGAAGTGAACGAATAGAAAAGAAACGAAGCAGAGGAGTATGGGTAATGGAAAAAATTGTTGTCCGTGGCGGACGTAAATTAGCTGGAACAGTCAAAGTAGAGGGTGCGAAAAACGCCGTCTTAAAAACATTGGTCGCGACTTTGCTCGCTTCAGAAGGTCAATCGGTCCTTCAAAACGTACCACGTCTCGCAGACGTCTATACCATCAACAATGTCTTACGGAACTTAAACGCACAAGTCGAGTTTGATGCAGAAGCGAATACAGTTACCGTCAACGCAGAACCAGAACTAAAAGACGAAGCACCACTTGAATACGTTCGTAAAATGCGTGCATCAATTCTTGTCATGGGTCCACTCCTCGCGCGTCTCGGTCGCGCACGTGTCGCGATGCCAGGTGGCTGTGCGATCGGCTCACGTCCAATCGATCTTCACCTTAAAGGATTCGAAGCAATGGGTGCAAAAACGATTATCGGCAACGGTTTCGTCGAAGCACATGTCGACGGTCGTCTCCAAGGCGCAAAAATCTATCTCGACTTCCCATCAGTCGGTGCAACAGAAAACATCATGATGGCAGCAACACTTGCTGAAGGGACAACCGTCATCGAGAACGTTGCAAAAGAACCTGAAATCGTCGATCTCGCAAACTTCTTAAACGCGATGGGTGCGAAAGTACGCGGAGCTGGTACGGAAACGATTCGGATCGAAGGTGTCGAGACGTTACATGGTGGAAACCACTACGTCATCCCAGACCGAATTGAAGCCGGAACGTTCATGATTGCGGCAGCCATCACAGAAGGTGATGTCGAAGTCATCGGTGCAGAACGTGAACATCTTCGCCCACTGATTTCAAAAATGGAAGAAATGGGTGTTCAAGTGACGGATACAGAAGAGGGGCTTCGAATCGTCGGACCAGAGAAATTGGTTGCAGTCGATGTTAAAACGATGCCACACCCTGGCTTCCCGACAGACGTCCAAGCACAAATGATGGCACTTGTCTTAAAAGCAGAGGGCACATCAATCATCACGGAAACGGTCTTCGAAAACCGCTTCATGCACGTCGAAGAATTCCGTCGGATGAATGCCGATATCAAAATCGAAGGACGCTCATCAATCATCACAGGTGGAGTACAACTTCAAGGAGCAGAAGTCTTATCAACGGATCTTCGTTCAGGCGCAGCCCTCGTCACAGCTGGATTGATTGCTGAAGGCGAAACACGCGTCGGAGCACTTCACCACATTGACCGCGGATATGTAGATTTCCACTTGAAACTTCAAGCACTTGGTGCAGATGTCGAGCGCATCACGGAAGAAACAGCAGTTGTTGAAGAAACAGCAGCATCGAAGCTGTAAGCTTAAGCTATTATTCCATTTCATCAGGTAGAGACGACTTTCTCAAAAAGAAGTCGTCTCTTTTTGTGTGCCTGTGCTAAAATTGAAAGGTATGTATACATAAATGGGTTAGACGTCCAATCGACGTTCTAAATTATGGAATAATAGCCAGCTGGTAAAGGAGATCACACGAGATGTTTTCAAAAGATATCGGAATTGATTTAGGGACTGCCAATGTCGTCATTCATGTAAAGGGAAGAGGAATCGTTCTCGATGAACCTTCAGTCGTCGCCATCGATAAAGCGACCGGCAAAATTCATGCAGTAGGTACGGAAGCACATTTAATGGTAGGCCGGACGCCTGGAAACATCGTCGCGATCCGTCCGCTCCAAGACGGAGTCATCGCAGACTTCGAGATGACGGAAGCAATGCTGCGTCATTTCATCGATAAGATTGAAGTCCGCAGTATGTTTGGTGGCGTACGGATGTTGATTTGTACACCAGCGAGCATCACGACGGTCGAAGCGAAAGCGATTCGCCAGGCCGGCGAAAAATCGGGTGCGAAAACCGTCTTCCTCGAAGTCGAACCGAAAGTGGCCGCGGTCGGGGCAGGGATGGATATTTGGATGCCTGCCGGACATATGGTCATTGATATTGGGGGCGGTACGACGGATGTTGCTGTTCTTTCAATGGGTGACATCGTCTGTGGGGAAACGATTAAGGTCGCAGGAGACCGGTTCGATCAGGACATCATTCGTGCAATCAAAGACCAGCACAAGTTGATCATCGGTGAACGGACGGCTCAAAACGTCAAGATGACAGTCGCGACGGTCTCAGACGAAGGGCGTCAAGAAGAGATGGATATCCGTGGGCGTAATCTCGTGACGGGTCTTCCGCATAACATCACGGTCTCGTCGCAAGAAATCCATGAGGCGCTTGCAGAATCAGCGATGGAAATCGTTGAGGCGACAAAACGGGTTCTCGAGAAAACACCACCTGAACTCGCAGCGGATATCATCGACCGTGGCATCATCCTAACGGGTGGCGGGGCATTGCTCGACGGAATCGATCAGTTATTAGCGAAAGAACTTGGGTTACCTGTCTTAATCGCAGAAGATCCGATGTTGTGTGTCGCACGCGGTACAGGCATCATGCTCGATAACTTAGGGAAATAAGGAATGGCGTTTAGTACGGAGCGATAAGGTAACATTCACTTCATTGTGGATGTTACCTTTTTTGATTGTAGTTCCTGAAAGGGGATGTATTAGAAAAGATTCTTTCTTCCCGTGCTTTCCTCGGGCGGGGCGCAAGCCGTTGCTACTTGATCCTAAATGGACAAGTATCAGGGTCTCGCTTGCCTCTGACAGCGCAAAAAGATTTTGCGCTTTTCCCCGTAGGAGTCACGGGAAGCGAATCTTTTGAGCCGAGAGTTTTTCCGTTGAATCACGTTTTGGAACATAGCGCTTAGATTACATCTAATTTTTTTTAGAAATGTAAGTATGGGCGGACGAAGTATAGCTTTATGAAAATTCAATGATTGCACTAGAAAAGATTCTTTCTTCCCGTGCTTTCCTCGGGCGAGGCGCAAGCCGTTGCTACTTATCCTGCCGGACAAGTAGCAGGGTCTCGCTTGCCTCTGACAGCGCAAAAAGATTTTGCGCTTTTTCCCGTAGGAGTCACGGGAAGCGAATCTTTTGAGGCAGGAGCTTTTCCACTGAATGACGTTTTAAAAAATGGTGATTAGGTAATGATGATTTTTGGTAGCCGTGAGAATAGAGTGCCTTCATGCCTGTAGATTTGAACGACTCGCTTCGAGAACGGTGAGACGCTTGAGGGAATCAGTGAACCTTGGAAAGGTTCACGAGCAAGCAGGGGGAGACCCTGCAGCTTTTGTAAAAAGCGAAGCGGCTTCCCGCTTGCCCCTAAGCAAGCGAACCGTGGTAGAAGCGAATGTTGTTCAAAGCAAAGAATACGAATGTTGTTCAAAGCAAAGAATACGAATGTTGTTCAAAGCAAAGAATACGAATGTTGTTCAAAGCAAAGAATACGAATGTTGTTCAAAGCAAAGAATACGAATGTTGTTCAAAGCAAAGAATACGAATGTTGTCCAAAGCAAAGAATACGAATGTTGTTCAAAGCAAAGAATACGAATGTTGTCCAAAGAAACGAATTCGAATGTTGTCCAAAGCAAAGAATACGAATGTTGTTCAAAGAAACGAATTCGAAAATAGAAAAAACTGATCAATCCATTCAGGACTGATCAGTTTTTTGGTAGATCGGATGCAGCATCTTGACGACAAGTCACTTTGTACTTTGCATGAATGCTTGATAGGCATCGAAGTCATGGTAGACGATCGCACGTGGCGGAATCGGACTGTTCATCGTTTGATTGACGAGTTGATTCAACGCTTGGCGTGTTTTGCCGTAAAACGTGATGCTTGGTGTTTCAGGGAGTTCTGTGAACTCGAGCGCGTAAGAAAGGTGACGCTGGTGGCTTGCTGCATACAGTGTATCGATCAGTGTGACGCCAGATAAGCCGTTTCCACCGCCGTAGACGGTCCGGTAGCTCATCAAGGTCACTTCATCTGCAAGATCGATTGCCCACTCACTGACGGGGCGTCCCGATGCATCTGTGACGGTATGGAACCAGAACGGGAGAAAAAGTTGCAACGGTAGACCTTCGATTGTTGCCCGCTCATGGAAGGCAGTCAGGATCCGTTGATACGAGGCGATGACAGCGGATTGATCCGTCGTCCATTCTGGTAGTGCATACGGTTCGAGATCGACACTGATCCCGTCCGGATGTTGGATCGTTTCGCTTTGATACAGTGTGATCCAGGCAAGCGGGTCTTCAACGTTCGGTCGGAGCGCCGTTCCTTCATTTGTGATCCAGCGCGGTTGACCGAATAAAAAATACACTTCGATTCCTGCTGCATGTGCGGTCTCAACGAATGTACGGTAGCGGGTACGGTCACCCTCAACAGCGACATGGAGATAAACACGCTTCATCTGCCGATTTGCCAGCTGGTTGACTTTCGCTGAGATTTTTTTTGCTTCCGGAATCGACCACATCACGGTATGACGTGTGACGGGTGTAGCTGCTTGACCACTTGGCGGCATCAACAGACTGAAAAACGAGACGCAGACGAGACTGACGAGAAAACGTTTCATGATAGAGTTCACTCCTTCTGCATGGTACTTCTACTATCGGTTCGTTTGAGCGATATGAATACCCGCCAATAGTAGGAGGGACTATTGCATCAGTTCAAATCCTAGACATTTCACTTTGTGAAGCGTATATTAGAGGTTGTTGATTTGAATCGGAATTACCATTTTAAAGGAAGTGATGCCACAATGCCTTTGTGGAAAAGAAATTTAATCGTCGTGTGGATCGGGAGTTTTTTGACTGCCGCTGCACTCAGTCTCGTTTTACCATTTTTGCCATTATTCATTGAAGAGCTTGGTGTCGATGGGCGTCAAGATATTACAACCTGGTCCGGCGTGGCGTTCGGGGCAACGTTCCTTGTCGCAGCAATCGTCTCACCGATTTGGGGACGGCTCGCCGATAAAAAAGGACGGAAATTGATGTTACTCCGGGCGAGTCTCGGGATGTCGATTGTCATGTTCTTAATCAGTTTCGTCCAGGATGTCTACCAACTCGTCTTTTTACGACTTGTCATGGGTGCTGTCTCCGGATTCATCTCTGCCGGAATCACCTTGATTGCCTCTCAAACCCCAAAAGAGAAAAGTGGCTGGGCGCTCGGTACATTGTCGACCGGAGGGATTGCCGGTGGCTTACTCGGACCTCTGATTGGAGGATTCCTTGCCGACATGATTGGGCTTCGACCCGTTTTTCTCTTTACGAGTGTACCGTTATTTTTAACGTTCCTCGTGACGTATTTCTTCGTCAAAGAAGAATTCATACCGCTTGAAGTCAAAAAAATGGCTTCAGCAAAAGAAATCATCCAATCGCTCCGTCATCCGGAGCTTATCTTAAGTCTATTCTTGACCACGTTCTTGATTCAGTTCGCTGCGCAATCAATCAGTCCGATTCTTTCACTGTACGTACGTGAACTCAGTCCGGGAACAGAACGACTGGCATTGCTGTCAGGAATCGTCGCCTCGGCACCGGGGATTGCAGCCCTGATTGCCGCGCAACGTCTCGGACGGCTGTCCGACAAGATAGGTGCGGAACGTGTCTTGTTCTTTGCCTTACTCGTGTTTGCCGCGTTCTTGATTCCGCAAGCGTTCGTTACGGATACGAGTCAATTGATTGTCCTGCGGATGGGAATTGGTTTTGCGACAGCAGCGTTGATGCCATCGGTACAAACGTTACTCCGTAAACATACACCGGCGAATGCGTCTGGGCGAATCTTTGGTTATAACCAATCTGCCCAGTTCATGGGGAATTTCATTGGACCACTGGCAGGTGGGCAAATCGCCGGTCACTTCGGTTTTGAAGCGTTATTCTTGTTTACCGGATTGATCGTCATCACGAATGCGGTTCTTGAACGGACACAAACGGCAGTTCTCAGTAAAAAACATTCGTAACCGGAAAGCCTCTTTGTCTGACGACAGAGCGGCTTTTTTTAACCCAACATGAAGAAGTCATCGAGCTTCTCTTGTTGCGAGTGTTCGAGTGCCTTCATCAGGTGAACGGACTGGGCGCGGACTTTATAGTCGGCTGAATAGTGGAACAGTCCGTTATCGAGCTCCGTGATGGTGAGCGGTTCGACGATGGTTTCAGGATGTGTGACATCTTTCAACTGTAGGGACAGCTCAATCTGGTGGTTGACGGGTAGACGGACGGAACTGTAAAAATGGACGGACCGGTTCGTACTGCGTGTAATCAGGATTGGTGAGGCACCGACATGGACTTCTTTCCCGTTCAGACGAGTAATCGTCACTTGACCATGGAGCGACGGCAACGGTTTTTTAGGTGACACTTTTAAGGTTTCTGAGGGGATCAACGTCCCGAGACGGAGAAGCTTCGGCAGGTCTTGCTCCGCGACCGGGCGACTGAATAGATAACCTTGGACGGCATGACACTCGGCGGAACGAAATAGTTCAAGTTGATGGACCGTCTCGACACCTTCGGCGACGACGGTCACTTGCAACTCTTTGGCGAAGTAGAGAATGGATTTTAAAAGCGCATCCGGTTGTTTTTGTTGTTCGAGTTGCGCAACAAAAGAATGGTCGAGCTTTAAAGATGTGATGGGATAATCACGTAAACATCCGAGCGAAACCTGTCCAATCCCGTAACGGTCGAGAATCAATGGAATGCCTAACTTTTTTAAAGCCAGGATGTTTTCAGTGAGGACCGCATTATCTTCGGTGAAAGCAGACTCCGACAACTCAAAACGAAGGTGTTTTGCTTGTACATCATGGCGGGCTAAGCAGTCCGTGACACTTTCGATGAAGTCCGTTTGCAAGAGACGTTTTGGTGAAAGGTTGATCGAGATCGGAACGACGGGCAGGGATTGTTTGATGAGACGGTTGAGCGTTTGGCAGACCGTGTCGAGAACCCAGTCGTTAATCGGGCGGTAACACCGTCCCTCTTCTGCGAGCGGGATGAAGTCCTGGGGCGGGACAAAACCCCATTCCGAATGTTCCCACCGGACCAAGGCTTCGAATGTAATGATCTTGCCGCTCCAAATGTTGACGGTCGGTTGAAACTCAAGGAAAAGTTCGTCGCGTTCAATCGCATAACGTAAACCTTGTTCCAACTGATGCCGTCTGTAGATTTCAAGATTCAGTTTTGACGTATAGAACTCGTATGCCGGGCGCTTTTGCCGTTTAGCGCGGGCTAAAGCAGTATTAGCGGTGTCCAGCAGTTCAGCAGGTGTCATATTATCGCCGTTTTCATAAGAACTGACGCCGATTGCGAGTGGAGGAATAAATTCAAAGTCGTCAATCCAAAACCGTCGTTTCGCAAGTTCGAGCAGGTGCAGGCAGCGTTTTTTCAGTTCTTCTTCATTAAAAAGTTCGGGCAAGAGGGCCATGTAACGGTCGCCATCAAGATGTGCACAATAAACATCAGGAAGTTGTTCTTTGAGTGCGTCCTGGGTATCAAGGAGCCATTGTTCACCAAATCTGTATCCCAGCTGCAGATTAATTTTATAAAATTGATTGAACTCGATTGCGATAAGGCAAATGGGTTGCTGTGTGGCGAGCGAATACTCGATTTCGCCGAGAAGCGCCGCCTGATTCGGCAGACCTGTCATGGGATGACATTGAGACAAGCGGATGATTTCATCTTGTTGCTGTTTGACGTGCGTGATGTCCGTGACGATGCCTTGGTATCCGGTATACCGTGTACTATTCTGCTCCCGTCGTGGAAGACGAATTTCTTCGAACCAACGCCATGTATCTTTTAAATGCATCCGATAAGTCAACCGGATGGTGTCGTGCGGGTCATGGTCTTTGAGAACGGTCGCGACATGACGCAAATCATCCGGATGAAGGAGTTCCTGCCAAAAGGCTGGATCCGTTTCAAGTCGTTTCAGGTAGTCCGGATAATGGTGTAAAAATCCTTCGGTCAAAAATGTAAAGGTCTGTTCAATTTCATTGTATTCGTAAACGACTGTCTCAACTGTTGAAAAAACACTGCCGGACGGATTATGTTGTGGGTGTGTGGAACGTGTCACCTCATAAAACATCATACTGACGAACATGCCGTCGTCCGCATAGGAGGAGATGCTTTCACAGCGTAACAGTCGCTGGTGATTCTCCTGTCGATTCATTCGTAATTGAATACTCATCGCATGTTCTTGCGTGGCGAGTTGTTTTAATGTGGTCTTAAAAAGTATCTGGTCGTCCGGATGGATCTCAAGTAAAAATTCCTCGATCTCCATGTTCGATAGGCGGTGTGCTGAAATGGTCAGTAGGGCAGTAAAATCTTTAGAAAAGAACCACTCTTCCGTCAAGGGGAGATAGTCCAAAAAAGCGACAGGCGCCTTGGATTCTGCCAGGCGTTCTTTTTGGGTAAATCGGATATGCTGCTTGCGCAGGTGGACGTGCTGAGAGATGTCACGGGCGATTCCATAAAGGCCGATGATGAGATGATTTTTGTAAATCGGGATATTCGTGACGTTCATCGTCAGCAAATGTCCATCTTGATGGCGGACTTGTGCTGTGAAGTGGACCGTCTCGCCTTGGAGCGCCCGTTCCTTGAAGGGTGCGATTCGGACAGCCTCCGACGGATGGATGAACGTACTGAAATGTTTCGTAGACAACGTGTGATCAGGATAACCGAGAAGTAACGCCAATTTTTGATTATATGAAACAATGTGACCTTCAAGGTCTAATGTATAAACCGCATCCGGGTGATTTTCTAAAAAGTAAGTTGCATCCGTTAGTTCTCTAAAATCAAGCGATCCATCTTGTGACAATCCTGGTCGTTTTTTTTGAAAGAAGGGCATACAATCACCTCAATTAGTTAGATTACATACAGTATAACAATTTTTGGAAAGTTTTGATAATTGAGATTGAATAGGATTCAGCACTTTTTTAGAAAAAGGGCTAGGACTTTCGGTTCAACTATTTTTCTCATTCCCTTTTTTTGAAAAAAACTCATAATTCGGTGGAACATGACCGATATACTAAAGACAAGAGAATTGAACAATAAGTCAATGAGGAGACAACACATATGTTACGAGGAATGTACACGGCGTCTGGCGCAATGCAGGCGTTACAACGGCAACAAGAGATGTTGAGTAACAATCTGGCCAATGCACGGACGCCTGGCTTCCGTGCCGATCAAGCATCACTCCGGACGTTTCCGGAGATGATGATTCAACAGTCCGCCATCAATGAACGGACCGGGGTTCGGTCAAAAGGAACGGTCGGAACGCTGGCGACGGGTGTCTTCATGCAGGCGGCGACACCGAACTTCGCCCTCGGATCGATTACGGAGACGGGCAATGCAACGGATCTTCAAATCAGTTCGACGGATGGGTCGGCACTCTTTACGATTCGCCACCGCGATCCCGTATCAGGAGACGAAGAGACGCTCTACACGACGAATGGACAGTTCGCCGTCGGTCAGGATGGTTTACTCCGGACGACAGAAAATGATCTCGTCCTCGATACGAACGGACAACCACTCAATGTCGTCAACGAAGACTTCAAAGTGAGCGCGGAAGGTGCCGTGACGGACGGGAACGGGCAGGCAATCGGAAATCTCGGACTCGTCGTGACGGACCAACCGGAGACGCTTGAGCGGACAGGGAACGGTTTGTTCCGCTCACCTGATGCACTCGCGGCAGGTGACGTCAAAGTCGACCAAGGTGTACTCGAACTCGGGAACGTCGAAATCGAGCAAACGATGGCCGAGATGAACAGCGGGCTCCGCCAGTTCGAAGCCAATCAAAAAGTCATTCAAGCTTACGACCGGACGGCTGAAAAAGCAGTCTCTGAAATTGGTCGTGTCCGTTAATCTGAGGAGGAAACTATGCAATCACTTTATACATCAGCTAGTACGATGGCTCAATTACAAAAACAACTCGATACGACAGGGCATAACCTCGCGAACGCGAACACGAACGGCTACAAGCGCCGTGATTCCCAGTTCAATGAGTTACTCGTTCGCAATATCGACAATCAACTCACACCGGCGCAAAGCGGTCCATTGACGACGCCGAATGGTCTCCGGCTTGGTGTCGGGGGATATGTCGCGAATGAAGCGACACGTTTCACGGTCGGGACGTTTCAAAATACGGGACGTAACCTAGACGCAGCACTCGGCAACCCGCACCACTTCTTTGGTGTGATTGATGCGGACGGCGTAACGAAGTTCACCCGTGACGGCAACTTTGAATTGTCACCGCAAGGCAACGGACAAGTGTTGCTGACGGATGACGCGGGACGTTCGGTCATCAATCAAGCGAATGAAGCCATCACGTTACCGGATAATGCGACAGGGATTGAGCTGAACAAAGACGGGAACATTACGGGACTCCTCAACGGGGAACGTCGGGTCCTCGCCCGGATTGGTGTCGCGGATATTCCGAACCATGGCGAATTGACGGATGTCGGAGGCGGACTTTACACGGCGACCGGTCAATATCAAAATGCACAAGGCAATCCGTTGACGGTCGGGACACTGGAGACATCGAACGTCGACATGGGAACTGAGATGACGAACTTGACGCAGATTCAACGCGCCTATCAGTTTAATTCAAAAGCCTTGATGACGACCGACCAAATGATGGGAATCGTCACGTCACTTAAATAAGCAGTACGTCAAAAGCCGCTCGTTCCGATAGTCGGAACGGGCGGTTCAGCGTATAGACAACGTAGTACTCGGCAATTAAAGCGTCTTCTTTTTTAAGGAGTAGCCGTGCAGCCGTTTCAGAGCGCTCTCCGTATTGAATCGCTTACGATTGCCGATTTGAAGACGAGGCGAGACGGGGAAGCGCGAAAAAAATGCCTACATATGTGAAATTTTTAAAGTGAATCTGGACTTTTTCACGCGTGACTCGAGCAAGCATGAAACCTTCGTGAACAATAAGAACTTGTATAGAAATGGCCGATGATCCCTTGAAAAGTGGGATCATCGGCCATTTGATTGATGGAGGACGGAAACGTCCGTCACAAGGAGTGGGTTCGGTCTGGCTTATGAGTCAGACCCTTTTTGCTTACTGATTTTTTAAGCTCAAGTAGATGGCTGCCATGTCTAAATCGGCTTGGTCACTAGTGTTCGCTTGTTTGTATTGTTTACGCGCGGCTTCCGCTAACGGTAAGTTCAGGTGATACCGTTTTGCGGCATCCGTGATTAAGCCTAAATCTTTCGCCATCAAGCGGAGCGGGAAGGCAGGCGGGAATTCTTCTTTCCGGTACATGTCCTGCTTGCCCTGGAAGAGTGGTGTGTTCATGCCGGACAAGGAAATCATCTGAATGATTTTTTCTTTGTCGAGCCCGGCTCCTTCCGCGAGCAGGAACGTTTCGGCAAGACCTTCACCGATGATTCCGAGCAGGAGATTGATGGCAAGTTTTGCCGAGCTGCCTGTCCCGTGTCCACCAAAGTGGATGCTTTCTTTGCCGAGTATGTGGAGGTACGGTCGGCACGTCTCGAGTGTTGCTTCGTCGCCACCGACGAGCATGACGAGTTGACCGGCTTCTGCGACACCGACTGAACCGGAGACAGGGGATTCGAGATAAGTCGCGCCGGTCTGTTCGACGAGGTGTGCGAACTGTGTCGATTCTTCGGGCGAAATCGTACTCAAGTTGACGACGATTTTGTTTTTTAAGTCACTTGCGAGCAGCCCATCGTCCTGACGTAAGACACTCTCGACGGCGTTCCCGTCTGCGAGCATGATGAAGAGGATGTCCGACTGTTCAGCGAGTTCGCGTGGCGAGGAAAGTGACGTCGCACCTTCTGCGACAAGTGCTTCTGTTTTGTTTGCTGTTCGGTTGTATACGTGTAACGGGTGTCCGGCACGGCGCAGCCGTAACGCCATCGGTACACCCATGTGTCCTAATCCAATCCATCCAAGTTGCATATGTCTGATTCCTCCTGTAGGTGTAGAGTCGCTTTAGCTATTCCCGTTTCGAACAAGATGCTAAACGCGCTACAAGAGGTGTTCTCGTGTACCTACAAAAAATCCCCCCGCGTCTCAGTGGACATGGGGGAATGAAAAAACTCATTCTGTTTCGTACGTTAAGATCGTTGAAATGACAGCGACCGGAAAGCGAATCGTGAAGGTCGAGCCAATACCGACCGTTGATTCGACGTCAATCGTTCCGTTATGGTGCTTGACGATTTCTTTACAGATTGAGAGACCAAGACCCGTTCCACCAATCTTGCGTGTCTCTGAATTATCGACACGGTAGAACTTATCGAATAGTTTCGACATCGCTTCTTGCGGAATACCCATTCCTTGATCGCGAATCTTGATTTCAGCGAAACCATCTTGATTTTGAACCTCGATGGAAACCGTTCCACCATCCGGTGAATACTTAATCGCATTGCTGAGCAGGTTGTTAAGCAGCTGTTTAATTTTTTCCGTATCTGCATCGATCATGATTGGACCAGTACCTTCGAAGGTTAACTGGTGTGTCGTATGAGATGCACCATAGAAATCAGTTACGCTACTCGCCAGTTCGACGATATCGAATGTCGACATTTGGTAGCGTTGTTCGCTCGACTCCATGCGCTGGACATCGAGGAAGTCATTGACGAGGGTCGTCAGGCGACCTGTCTCCGAGTGAATCGTCTGCAAGTACTTTTGCTGACGTTCTTCTTCAAACGTTTTGTTGAGCATCAGCTCCGTAAAGCCGTAAATCGACGAGAGGGGTGTCCGGAGTTCGTGTGAGACGGTCGAGACGAATTCTTCCTTCATCCGGTCCGACTCCGTTTCTTTCGTGACGTCCCGTAAGACGAGCATCGTTCCGACCCAAACGTTGTCGATTTGAATCTTCTCAGCGTAGATTTGGATATAGGCACTGCGCGAGCGGATCGAGACGACGAGGCTATCCTTCGGAAGGTTTTGCTCGACGACTTGTTCGATGTACTGTTCGAACGGTTCCGCTTCATCGATGATGGAAGACAAGGCCGACATCGCTTGACGGAACGACGAGAGATTACTTTCGTCCTGGTATTCCGTTTGAATTTCCGGGAACAGCTTCATCAATGGTTCATTTACAAGAAGTTCGTCCGACTCGTGTTCGATATAGACGACAGCTTCCCGGATCGAGTTTAAGAGTTGTCCTGTTTTGTTCTTTTCGTGGATCATTTTTTCGTAAATCCCCATCCGCATCAATGATAACGAGATTTGGTGCGAGAAGGAAAGAATATCGGCCATCTGTTCCGGTGTGAACGCATCACGGTAACGGACCAGATAAATACAAGCGATAATTTTCTCTTCATTCGGATCAAGGATTGGAACGGCAACTTCATACATGTAGTACGGATACGGAAGTGGACTTTCATGCGCCACTTGTTTTGACGAGTGGACCGGGCGCTTTAGAACGCGTGCGCGATGGAACAACGATTGATCTTCATGAATCAGTTGCTCGACCATGTCAGGTGTCATCCCGTATTCGATCGTCGACCGGACATCATGTTGGTCGAGGAAGAGCAACGCACCGATTTCTGAGTGCGTAATCGAGACAAGCTTTTCGATGATTTCTGGATAAGCTGTCAGTGTCTCACGAGACGCAAGTGTCTCCGTCAACTCATTCCGGTATTTCAAATGCTGTTCGCTTTGGAGCGTAATTTCGAGCGCTTCTTCGAGTTCTTCCTGTTGAGCTTGCAGCTCTTCTTGTTGGGCGACGAGTTCTTCTTGTTGAGCTTGTAATTCTTCATTCTTCGCTAACATATGCACTTTGTTATCGGCAATCGATAACGCCATCCGGTTAAAGGAAGCCGTCAACGTATGCAGTTCATCGCGGCGTTTCGGTAACGGAAGCTCTTTCACGTCTTGACCGGTTGCGAGTGATTTACTGTCACGCGATAACGAATTGATTTGTTTCGTCACCCGGCTGATGAACGGGCGGACGAGTAGAAGAAGGATGATGACGAGCACGACAAGGTTCGAGAGCCAGATGAATTGAGCGGTGCGCATTTCATTCAACAAGCTGTCTTTTGCTGCGGCTTCTTCCCTTTGAAGAAGGCTTAAATAATCCGTCAGTAACGTATCAATGCCGGCAGTATCCGCATCCCCGTCGATTTGGTTGTTCGACCCTTTTAACGTACCATCCGGGTTGAATAGTTCACTGCCGTCCGATAGCGAAGCAAGTGTTTTCGGATCGAGAAAGTTTTCCTCGATTTTTCCGTCCTGCTTTTGCGTAACGTATTCGCTTAAGAGCGGGAGGGCTGTCCCGAAATAATCGTCATATAGCCGACGTGTCGCCGTGGCATATTGATCCCCTTCGGCATAGATGGCATTTTGCTCGAACCACGTCGTCAACCGGTTGATTTCGCGTTGATTGGTTTTGACGGCATTTAGCATTTCGGGTGTTCCGAATAAGACATACGATTTAACGTTGCTTTGGGCGAGCGACCAATTATAGGCGAGCGCATTCGCGTTCGTTTGCCGTTCACGTAAATCGTCAAACTTTGCGTCCGTTTGACTGATTTTTTGTTCCGTATACGAATAGACGATGGCGGATGTGATTGTAAGTGCGATAAATACCGCATAAAACGCAAACATCAACTGCCGACCGATTTTTTGGTTAATCCATTTCACGTTCGAATCCTCCATATTCTGTTATATGTGTCCGGTTGTTTTTTTAAAGTCTCTGCGCTTAATTTTACTCTTGTTCGTTCTTTATCTTCAAACTTTAACATGCAAAGATGTAGAATGGATATTTTTTTGTAGAAGAGTATTTAAAACTTTTGGGAATCAGGGTTAGAAGAAGTGATATAGAGGAAAACTAATGAAGTGAATGCAATCATTAATTACTTATGAGGAAGTGACAGGATGCACAAAATGTTTGAAAACAAATGGTACAGAGGTGCCTGGTGGGTCATGACGCTCCTAATCATCGTCTGGATTGGAAACCATGTGACGTTTTTATTTCGTCCACTTGCGATTTTGCTCCAGATGGTCGTACCGCCGCTTGCGATTGCGGGGATTCTCTACTACGTCCTCTTACCGATCGTTGAGTTATTAGAGAAGAAGATGAAACGGCGTCCTGCCGTTGTCGTCGTCTTGCTTGGTTTAATCGGAATTTTGACGACGCTCGGCTTTATCTTCGGTCCGGCCTTATCGAAGCAAGTCACGGAGTTCGTCAATTCGATTCCGAACCTGGCGACGGAATTTCAACGACAACTCGTCGAAGTCCGGGGACAACTTGAGAACAGTCGTGTCTTTTCCCGATTCGTCGGTGGACCGGACGACTTGTTTAATAAGTTCTCCAATAATCTCTCGGAATATGCTTCGTCCTTCTTGAAGAATGTCGGAGCAGGGGTCGGTGGCTTCGTCAGCTTAATCACGACGACCGTCATCACGATCGTCATCATTCCAATCATGTTGATTTACATGTTGATGGATGGACATAAGCTAAAAGGAAATCTTGTGAAGTTGATGCCGTATGAATTTCATAAAGAAACGAAAAAGATTTTAGAAGACGTTCACCAGACGATTATGAGCTACATCCGCGGTCAAGTCATCGTCAGCATCGGTGTCGGAATCATCGCTTACATCGGTTATCTCATCATCGGTATCGATTATGCGATTTTACTGGCAATCTTTGCGACATTGACGAACATCATCCCGTTCCTCGGACCGGTCCTTGGTGTCATTCCTGCATTGATCGTCGGGTTTATTCAAGATCCGATTCTCGCCGTCTACGCAGTCATCGTCATGACGGTCGCCCAGCAGATCGACTCGCACATCATGTCACCACTCGTGCAAGGACGAACGCTTGACGTCCATCCATTGACGATCATCATCGTCCTGCTTGTCGCAGGAAACATCGCCGGCTTCTTCGGTGTCCTGCTTGGTGTACCGTTTTATGCCGTCATGAAAGTCATCATCATGAATCTTAATCGTTTGTATCATCTGCGGACGCAGAAAAAGATGGTCATCACGGATGAAGAGAAGACGTTCGATACGATCATCACGAAAGAATGAGCTTTGAAATTTCCATGCGCTTGCTTCATACTAATAAGGGAATGGAGCGTGTCAGGAAAGGGGTATGTGTCAGATGGATCAACGTCATGTCGAAGAGCAAGCCGATTTATTAGCCCTACAGAAGTTTCAGCATAATTTCGAAAACAGCCTCAAATCGAGTGTCATCTATATTTTACGGGATGGAGCGTTGACGATTGGTGAGATTGAACAACGTATCGACCAGTCGCACGGACAGATTCTCGAACAGTTGCAAGAATTGATTGAAGATGGTCTCGTCATCCAGCAGATGTCAGAAAAGGTTGATGGACTGGCGTATTTCCTGACAGCCCCGGCGGAAGATTTGGTCCGACAGTTCAAAGAATCGATCAAATGGAGTAAACAACACATTACCTATTAATCTTGACAGAACATCCCTTGAGCATGCGCTCGGGGATTTTTTGATAGCAATAAGCACTGAACCAATACCTACATCGAAAGTTGGACTTGTCACGTAAGGGGATGTTTGTAAGATGAAGAAAATCATTTTCTATCTCGTCATATTGGTACTCGTCGTCATCATTGTCGCTAAGTTCATCGTTCCACTGTCCGGCTGGTTCGGACAAGAGGAGCCGACGAAGTCAGTGTCAGACCGGACGACCTTGCGTCTGACCGAAGCGCAACTGAAACAATTCGACCGGGAAGACCGGATTGGTGTCAGTTATGAGATGGCGGGTCTGTCGCTGAAGACGCTTGATGTCAAGCGGATGGATACGGTTCGCCAGACGCCACTCTTGTTCGTCGAAGTCGAAAAAGAAAAAATCTTGCAAGTCAGTGGCGAAACGAATCGATTGCTCGCGATCACGGTCAAAATTCAAAACCAGTCGGCAGATGCCATCGAAATCGCACCGAAGCTCGGGGAATACGAAGCGAACGGAAAAATCGTGACCATTGCTGATCAGTTCAATGCATTGAATGGTGTGTATGAACCCCGGGAAGAACGGGTCGGAATTGTCTTCATTCCGACGACGGCATCGATGATTGAACCGGGGCGGTTGAATCTGTTTTACGAGACGGCGTCCGGGAAAAAGCAGTTACGAATTGCGTTGAACTAAGCGACCGATTAACTGGATGGAAGGTGAGGGCGTAAAGCGTTTGCTTCATTTGAAGTCACTGGACAAAAAAATCTTCCGTTCAAGGGGAACGAAAGATCTTAGGCTGTAGACAAAGTGCCATCGGGAGATCAAGCGTCTTATTTCGTTGCTTTCCTCGGGCGAGGCGCAAGCCGTTGCTCCTTGATCCTAACGGACAAGAAGCAGGGTCTTGCCTGCCTCTGGCAAGCCGCGTGAATCACGCGCTTTTTTCCCGTAGGAGTCAACGAAACACGATGCTTTTTAGGTAATATCGTGACGGAAAACGGCGCATGCAGACGGTTTAGAGCGCACTCCGTCTCGAATCGCTTAGAACCGTGAAAAGCAATCAGTCGCGACCCTGCAGCTTTGCTGTAGCGGCGTGACCGATTGCCGCTTTGAAGACGAGGCGAGACAGGGAGGCGCGACCGGATTGTCTCTCGTTATCACATGTTCACGCTTCATAAGAGTTTGTCTAGACGCTGAAAGATCTTCCGTTCAAGAAGAACGGAAGATCTTTTTTTGCTTATTTTTGAGTCACACTGAACGCTTCAGCGGATTCGATACCTGCTTTATTGACGGCCGTGATAATGAAACGACCTGTTTTGTCTTTTGGAAGCGGGAATGATTTTCGTTCGATTGATTCCGTCGAACCGAGTTTTTTCCGTTTGCCATCTTGTTCTTGATAGATGTTATAAGCGACGACCTCGTCGTCAGTGGAAGCATACCAGTTGACGAATCCACCGCTGATGCGGACGTTTGTCGCCGGTTTCGGCGGTGTATTGACAGGATCGGACGCTTTCTCATCAAGTTCCGTGAACACGACGAGCCGGTTGTCGTATGTCCCGGCATTTTGATCGTATGTTCCGATACAGGTAATCAAGTTCAAGTTACGTGTATCGGCAGCACCGAAGATTTTTTGGAGTGGAGCATCAAGATGACCATACTCGACAAGCTTTTTGACGCGGAAGACGAGCGTCCGTCCCGATTCATCTTTAATTTTGACCGGGTCTCCCTTTTTCAGTTCATGGAGCTTATAAAAGACGGCAGGACCGGTTTTTGTATCCGTGTGTCCGTCGATGACGGCATTTCCGACGTCCCCGGGGCGTGGTCCGAATTTGTACCAACCGACCTGTTGTTCATCTTTTGGTGTACCCATCGCGCCTTTTTTATCAAGACCGACTTGTTCGACTTTTGATTTGACGTCGAGTGGGTCGATCGTCAATGTTTTCGGAAGTTCGACTTCATTAGTTGAGAGCGTCTTGAACTCCTTTTTAAAGATTTCTGACGGTTTGAGCGGATCCTCCTTTGTCTCGGAAGAAGCCGCGGATTGTGATTCAGGCTCACCTTGCGTGATGTTCGTTTCTGTCTGGTTCGTGTTTCCGAATAATAAGAAGATCAATGTACCGACTGAAGCAAGCATCAAGACGATACTGATTGGCAATAACCATTTTTTCAAAACACGTCACTCCTTTCCGAGAGGGAGACCTCTCTATGTAGAAAAAGGATAGTGCCGAGGGCGCTATCCTTTTTTAGTATACCCGATTTCTTATGCGTTTTGACGTTTGCGTGCGACGACGATCCCAGCTGCGCCGAGTGCAAGACCGAAGAGTGCGAGTGCACCTGTTGTTGCGTTGTTGTTTGTGTCGCTCATGCCGCCGTTACCTGTGTTCGGCATTGAACCTGGTGTACCGTCCATGAATTTCTCAGGTGATTGTTTGACGATTGCTTCACCGAGGTTTTCACCGACACCGTACATGTAAGCATATGACTCACGGAACGTGTCGACTGATCCTTTGTAGTCGCCTTCCGTGTACTGCATGAACGTGTCTTGGACATACGTTTCATGGCCAGCGACGGCTTCTTGTGCTGCTTTTGTCGGAAGGTTTTCTTCCGTTGCTGCTCCGAGGAACGCACCGAAGTCTTTCGTGAACATTTTGAGCATGTCTTGTGCGTCACCCATCATTTTTTTATCATCGTTGATGGCTGCTGTGACGAGGTTCGCTTGTGCTTCGATGTGGTTTTTCGTCCAAACTTGCTCGAACTGATCCGCACCGGCTTGACCGTAGATTGATTTGATCGCGGCTTTGAAGTCAGCTGTGTGCATGTCTTCCGCCCAGTTCGCTGCGTCGTAGTCTTTCGCTTGATCGACGCCTGCTGTCATGCTGATGTTCGCAAGTGCGACGTGTTCAGCAGCGAGGCTGTTGAGTGTTGACCGGAGGTCAGCGGCTTTTGTATCAGCTTTCGTGTTATCGAACTTCTCAGGCATTTGTGTTGTGATTGCGACTGAGAGAGCTTTCGAGATGTCATACATGCGGCTGTAGCCTTCACGGAACGTGTTGTACGAACCTTCATAGTCGCCTGCTGCATACTCTTGGAATGTTTTATAGACGTCCGCTTCGTGGGCACGGAGGGCTTCTTCAGCAGCGGCTTT
>NZ_JACSMR010000008.1 GCF_018618755.1 Exiguobacterium sp. s193 | reverse complement strand
CAAAGATTGCTTCGCCATGCTAAAAACTAACGCGGGATTCAAACGCGTTTATGATACGCGTGATGGCACGACGTGTAGCCGCATCGCATCCGCTTGTCCTTGCTGATCAAAAAATTAAAAATAAAGGGGATTGAACTAATATGAAATACGTACCTTGCGCCGATTCTGCTTTCCGTAAAACTTCATACTCTTGTGCATACGACAAAGATTGCTTCGCCATGCTGAAAACTAACGCGGGATTCAAACGCGTTTATGATACGCGTGATGGCACGACGTGTAGCCGCATCGCATCCGCTTGTCCTTGCTGATTAAAAATTTAATTGAGAAGGTATCTTTTACAGATGCCTTCTTTTTCACTATATGAACTATCAAATTTAAGGAGGAGCTATAAATATGAGTTTAAGTTTTCATTGCAAAAATTTAGAAAAAAATTTCACTTCGGATGGAGTCAAGCATGGTGCATTACTTGATATCAATTTACAGGCCAATGACGGAGAATTTATCTCTATAATTGGTCCTTCTGGTTCTGGGAAATCAACTCTGCTAAGTATACTAGGAACATTAGATACTCCGAGTAGCGGCTCTTTAGTTTTTAAAGATAAACACCTCAAAGATTTAACTGCAAAAGAATTATCAGATTTTAGATTTGAGAACATAGGATTTATTTTTCAGCAATTTCATTTAATACCTACACTTACAACTTTAGAGAATGTAATGTCACCTTTGTTTGGTAGGAAGGTTAGATACGATAAAAAAGAAAGAGCACTTTCACTTATTAATAAAGTCGGTCTAAATGGTAAAGAAAATTCATTACCATCACAATTATCTGGTGGTCAACAACAACGTGTTGCAGTCGCACGAGCTTTAATTCATGAACCCAAATGGTTATTGGCAGACGAACCTACTGGAAATTTGGATACTGAAAACGGAGAAATTATTTTTGATTTACTGTACCAGCTAAATAAAGAAAAAAAGTGTGGTGTCTTATTTGTCACTCACGATCCTCTATTAGCAGATAGAGCTGATAAAAAAATTGAAATGAAGGATGGAAGGATAACATCTGTTCTTTACAAGAACAAGGAGGGAAAATTCCATGCTTAGATTCATATGGAATTCATGGTGGCGCAACAAAGAGCGCTTCATCCTACTCCTCGTCGGCGTCCTGATCGTCAGTACTGGACTGAGTTACTTGATTGGTACGACGCAAGCGAACAATGGGACCGTCGTCGATGAACTTCAAAAGCGCTGGGGATCGTCGTACGATATCATCGTCCGGCCAGAAGGCAGTCGGAGCGTGACGGAAGACTTGAACCTGCTCGAGCCAAACTACATGAGTGGACTCGACGGTGGGATCACCCGTAAGCAATACGAGACGATCAAGCAGATTGCCGATGTCGAAGTCGCAGCCCCCATCGCGATGATTGGCAATTATAATACTTATGCCGAGTCGGAGACGTACGATTTCAAGGATCAAGGCATCTATAAGATTACGATTCAGGACACGCAAGATACCGGTTTAAAGAAAGAAAAGGAGACGACAACTTCTTTTGTCGGTGCAGGCTGGTCTCCTCCAGAGAGTGATGGATTGAACCGTGATATCAGTCCACAAGCATTAGGAGAACATCCGGTCATCGGTTATGGGAGTTCAACGATGCTTGCCGGAATCGATCCGGAAGCAGAAGCCAAGCTTGTCGGACTTGACAAAGCGACTAAGAAAGCCACCCATAGCCGTTATTTCACGAAAGACGATGTCGTAAACGATTATGGAGATGACGTATGGGGTATCCCACTGATTCTGAATAGTCAGGAATATGTCGATGCGACACGGACTCTACGTTACGAGAAAGTCGATCTACCAGTCATTAACGACTCGATGGTCGATACGGTACGAGGCGTCATGAAAAAAGGTGGTGAATCCTATCTCCAGACACTTCCGGTAGATGATTCGAAGGAATATCACGTGTCAACTCAACAAGCTACTAAGCAACTTGTGCAGAATATTTTGCAGGATAAATTTCCCGAGAGACCCCCGGGAAGCTTTGAATGGTTATCTCTAAAGCCATCATCTGTCGAATATCAAACGATTGCTAGTCCTTTTGCGAAACGCTGGCCATTCACTTATCAAGTAACACCTCAAGAGATCTCGAAAAACGTCCTGATCTCAAAACGATCGATGTATCGAAAAGCACGATCCTTTGGCGATACCTCCATCAACATGGATGCCGTTCCCAAGATGCGTGTGAACTTCATCGGTGTCTTCGATCCGAAAAAATTGAACATCTCGAAGGACCCGTTGACGGAACTGCCGATGGAGACCTACTTCCCGGCGAAAGCCCAGTGGGTCATGGATAAGAACGAGAAACCCGTCAATCCGGTTCGCGACGTCAAACCGACGAACGACCCGTATGACTTCTTGACGAAACCACCATCGATGCTGACGACACTTGATGCCGCCTTTAAGTTACGCGGTGACAAAGCCATTTCTGCTATCCGTGTCAACGTCAAAGGTGTCGAGGCAATGAATGCGACGAGTGAGAAGAAGTTGAAAGCTGTCGCTCAAGAGATCGAGGACAAGACCGGTCTGATCACCGATGTCACACTCGGCTCCTCGCCGCAGCTCGCCTTAACCTACTTGCCTGGATTAAAGGGAGAATCGGCACTCGGATGGGTCCAACAACCGTGGATCAAACTCGGTTCATCGATGGCGATCTTCCAAGAAGCGAAGGTCGGCATGAGCGGCATCATCGCGAGTGTCATCGCTGTTGCGCTCGTTTATGTCTTTAGTTCAAATATCATCTTGCTCTATGCCCGCAAGAAAGAATTCGCGATCTTACTGTCGCTCGGTTGGCGTCCGCGTCAGCTCTCAAAATTATTATTCCTTGAAGCGACTCTACTCGGGACACTCGTTGCCTTGATTTCCTGGACGATCCTCGGTTCGTTCTGGCTGACGGCGGATCATCCAATTGCCTTATCACGGATCATCTTAATCGGACTCGCTGGTCTGTTGATTTATTGGGGTGGTACGCTCGTCCCGATGACGCTCATCCGTCGAATTCAACCGTTCGAGAGTATGCGCTCCGGTGAAGTCTCCAAAGGTCGTCGGTTCGTTCGAGCACAAAGTGTCCTTGGAATGAGCATCAATCAACTCGCAACCTACTGGCAACGGACGATCCTTTCGACGATTGCCATCGCCTTGCCGACGAGTTTGTTCATTTTCTTCCTGTTCATCACCTTCCGACTAAAAGGTGTTCTTTATGCGACATGGCTCGGTGAATATGTCGCGCTCGAAGTCGGTACGATGCATTATGTTGCGATGGGCGTCGCTTTACTCATCGCCATCCTCACGACGACCGAGATCATGTGGCAGAACGTCAACGAACGGAAGAGTCAGCTCGCCGTCTTAAAGGCGACTGGATGGCGAAACGGTCAAATCCGGACGCTCGTCTTAAGCGAAGGACTGATGACGGGACTTTTCGCTGGAATCATCGGCTTACTGATCGCCCTTGCGATGATCGGCTTCGTCTACAATCAATTTCCAACAGGCGAACTCGTTTTCTTGAGCATTATGTTGTTGATTCCGATGGTGACGGGTGTTCTTGGCGCTCTCTTGCCCGCTCAACGGGCTGTCCGGATCACACCAAACGCTGCAATCGGGAGTGTCGCAACGAATACAAAAGCGACCGAACGTCAATTCAAAATCGCCCTTGGTTCAATCGGTACGGTATTGGTCGCAGGTGCAGCAAGTTTATTCTTCTTTGCAGCAGAAGAGACGACAACGACGACAGTTCAACCAAAAACTGAACCAACTGTCGTAACGACCGGACAAAAGTTGCAAGATCAACCGAGTGAGCCGGTTCAAAAGAAACAGTCGAAGAAAATAAATAAGGATGCCATCGAAGAATTGATGAATAAAGGTCGTCTTCAAACTTATGCTGGTGATAAAAACTTAATGAAAGAACGTGGGTTTATGGTCAGTTCGGCGAAACGTGTCCAACTCAAGGATCTTCCCAAAAATAAACAAGCCGTATCCGTCAGACTTGAGATGCAAGTAAAGGGTGAAGATTCAGCTGACTCTTATATTGACTATAAACCATCTTCTTTCCCATTAATGGATAGTCAAAAGAAAAGCTACACACCAGAAGAAACGATCAACCTGAACAAAAAAGCCTATTCAGAAAGCTTAGGTTATTACGCTCCTTTACACTCAAAAATCGATGTCATCTATGTCGTACCGAAAACTGAAAATACCTTCGTCATGAACGTAAAAACAGGATTCACTGGTTTTCTCTACACTGTAAAAATCACACTATAAACTTTAGGATAAGAGAGGACCTGTAACCTGATCCTCTCTTATCTTTATAAGGAGTAACATAATGAAACCAATTCAAATTAAAACTCCTAATCAAAACGAAATTGATAACTTGAATCTAATTTTGAATAAATTAAAGACTTCGTTCGCTAACAAAGATCTTAATTTATTCCTTTCTATTCATTCGTTTGATAATCTTTTCTTCAAAACAGAGCAAATTAGATGGTTCGAAGATATTGTAACTGATGAACATACAATCACAAAAACTGAAGTTTCATCGACTAATAAATTGAGAATCGATTTTTTGACTAAAAACTCTTTTGGGGAATGCAGAGAAAATCAAGCCACCTATAAGTTACGGTCAAGTGAGAAGCAAGTTTTGATTTGCAGTTTAGATGTACAGACGATTGCTAGTAGTCATGGTTTTTCAATTTCCTTCTTTCGTTCCATGCACGAGGAAATCACATTAATTGAAAAAATAGTATTTGATATTCTTGAGTTTTTTCACAAGCGTTTAAATAGAAAACTTGTTCCTCAGGGTATACATATCATATTATTCGATACTCCTGTAAACTTAGCTTCTTCAATACCTACCGATCATGCATACGGTTGGTATGAACATCTAGAATCCATAAAAATTCTAATTCCTGAATTTATTGAGGACAAACAGACATACTTAAAAAAAATTCTATCTCACGAATTAACACATCTACTTCTTTCCGAAATTTCAAATGATAATTTAGCCCTGTATTTTCAAGAAGGGTTTGCGCTATTTTTAGAAAACTGGTTTATTCATCAAAATAATAATTCGATTGAGTCTTCATGTTCTCAAAAAAAACAAGTAAACGATTCTTTAGAAATTTTAGAGGAATTTGATTCTCGATTGATGACATTCAGTCTTCTGAACGAGCTGCGTGCAGACCAAGGAGTAGAAATCTATCACCAAGGATATTTATGGACAAATTACTTGATTTCAAAGTATGGACTCAGCCACTTTTTGAAATTCGTAGAGTCCTTATGTATCAACAACTATGTCAATGAACGTAGTCTTAAAAAATTCAAGTCGAACAATAATTTGACTAGCGCTCAAGTCAAGCATCACTTCTCTCAAGTTACATTTCAGGATATCCAAACTTTTTATTCGCTCAATTAAACATTCCATCCTCGTTCTTCATAAAAATCCAAATAAGGGTTCTTATAAAAAGAACAGCGAATATCCAAAATATTAAACCGGAAGTAATCAGTGTAGCCGTACAAAAAATAAATCCTAATAAAATCTGTAAAAATTTCGACTTCGATAATTTTTTCTCACTAATTAAGTCGATACTAATCAATATAAAACAACAGATAAAAATAAGACTAAGTATACGTATGAACATTTCCGGATAGGAAGTCGAATTAGACGAAACTACTACTGTCAATAATATTCCTATTAACACTGTCAGCGAAATACCGTATGGGTGAATTATTTTGAAAGTACTTAAAATAATGGATTCAAACTCAGAAAATAAACTATTATTTACGTGGTTTCCATCTTCTTTTTGATTCAAATATTTCTTTAGTCGAGTTGAAATCACTTTAGAAATATGATTGCCTTTTTCTATTTCCCCAATGTTACTTTCTAAAATGGAGAATGCTTCATTAGCTACTTTTTTATCAAGTACGTTCAATGAATCATATACAGATTTAAAAAATGGTGAATAGTTTCCGTTCAATTGACTTTCTCTATACTCATTCAAAATAGTAGCGCAAGAACGAACCCTATCATCCAATAAACTATCATTTTTTTTCGACGAATCATTTTGTTGCTGCTTTATTTGATTTCCAAGCCAAATAAATAAGAATGAAAAACACAAAAAAAATGCTATAAGGTGCGGATCATTATCGAAGATACTTTTAAAATAATCTATTAGTTCCTTAACGACTAAGTTCATGTATCATTACTCCTTAATATTAACTTTCTGTTCAAATAAAAACGAGGTTATTTAAAAAAGAGACTTAAGTAACCTCGTTTCAGACTGTTGACAAACCCTCATCTCCACTTGGAAATGAGGGTTTGTTTCATGTATGCGTAAAAAATATGACACTCCATTAGGATTCCGCCTGGAATCCCATGACCAATTGGCCAATTTTTTGAGGTCCAGGGCAGCAAAAGTGAGCATGGCCTGCATCGTCACTTTTTTTAACCCGCGGTAACGAGTCCAACGCATGCCATGCTTTTCTTTCGCGTCCGCAAAGACACGTTGGATTGTCTCTTTTCGTCGGGCATACAGCTGCCTATTAATTGGTGTGTGCGAAGGCGCTCGCCTTCGTCGATTGCATCTTGCCAGACAAGCCGATGAATCACTTTCTGCATCGCCTGACTTTTCGTACACCGTTCTAGAAATGAACAAGTTTCACAGATTTTTGGATCTGATACGTACTCCATTCTTCCTTCCCATGTAGTTGTTCGATAGACAAGCGGCTGATCATTTTCACAGAGATAGCAGTCGTAATACTCATCATAATAGAAGGCATTCGTTTTGAACATACCCTTCACCCCTTTGAGGCGGGTGTAGGGGAAGACTGGCAAAATACGCTGTCTGAGAAGTAAATGTGCGATGGGGGCGGTTTTACAGGCAGAGTCTGCGACGACTGCAAACGGGACGGTAAAACGGTGGATGATGAGTTCGAGCAAGGGCTTTAAAATGATACTATCGTGAATATTACCTGGTGTCACAATTGTCCCGAGGACAAAACCATTCCGATCACATGCTGTATGAAAGGAATAGACGAATTGCTTTTCACGCTCCCCCTTCACGTAATATCCTGACTCAGGATCCGTGGTACTCTCCTTCGTCAAACGTTGATCATTCTCGTCCTTCTTCTTGGGGGTAAAACGCTTTTTTCCGTGCGCCTCACAATCATCATTGATTTCTTGTTCCAGTTCATCTTGATAAAAACGTGCTGCACGACGAACATGTTTCTTTTTATATTTCCGCTTATTCGCATTTGCTTTGACGTGTGTCGAATCGATAAACAGGACCACTGGGTCCACGAATCCAGCATCGACGCCTTGGGTCAGAATTTTGTAGAAGATATCTTCAAAAATCGTCGTGTCTTAGAAGCGTCGGACATAGTTTTTTCCGAAGGTTGAAAAATGAGGAACCTTTTCATCCAATCCAAGTCTTAGAAACCAACGATAGGCGACGTTCGTTTCGATTTCTTAGATCGTCTTCCGTATAGAAGAAATGCCGAATAAATATTGAAGGAGGTCCATCTTGATTAAGAGAACAGAATCCACGCTAGGTCTTCCGTTATTTTCACAGTACAACTTTTCAACCAATGGATAGATGAATCGAAAGTCCATCACCTTATCGACCTTGCGGACCAAGTGGTCCGCAGGAACCAATTGTTCGAGTGTGACCGTGATGTTTTCAGAACGATGGTGTTGATTTCGTTTTCCCATCATGAGAAACCCTCCTTCGTGGTATATTTCTTTTATTTTATAATATGAAAAAAAGCTAAAAAAGCCTCGATTTCCGATCTAATCGCTTCCTAGTGGAAAGCAAACAGGAGCGAACCTGCAGCGGCGCGATGTTTGCCACAGGAAGACGATTAGGAAGGAAAGAGAGAGCAAAAAAAAATGGGGAATCACACTCAAGTGACCTTCCATCTAGTTTGTCTACACGCTGAAGTACTGTTCAATTTCCTGTGAACATTTTTTAAATTTTCACACGACAGTTTGTCAAATTAAGTGCAACACTTCTTCCGTGAAGACCTCGTATGCAGTTTTCCAGTTGAGACATTTTCGTGGTCTCCCATTAATCCAGGCGAGTGCTTGAGCGATTTCAGAACGACTGACCTTGCCGAAATCTGTCCCCTTCGGGAAAAATTCACGGAGAAGACCATTGGCATTCTCGTTACTCCCACGATGCCAAGAAGAATACGGACCCGCAAAATAGATCTGTAAGCCTACCGTGTCACGAATTCGTTCATGACAGCTAAACTCTTTTTCGCGATCTGTCGTCGCAGTTTGGAACGTCCCCAACGGGAAGGAAAGATGTAATGCTTGAATCGCAGACTCCATCGATTGAGCGGACCGATTTTCCATAGGTACAGCGAGATAAAAACGACTCTTTCGCTCGATGAACGTTGCGACACAGGCTTTGGACGTCCCTATACCCGATACAACAGTATCAAGCTCCCAATGTCCAAACGTTTGACGCCCTTTGACGTCGGACGGACGTTTACTGATTGGCAGTCCGACGTTGAAGCGTCGGCGCGTCTCACGTGGTTTCTAACGCTTTCCCTTTTACCGAAGGAGTCTAGAATGGGCCTCGACGAGGCCCATATAAATCCAACGATAAATTGTCTTGAAGGAGAGTCCTTCTTCTTGGAATAATCGCCCGGCAATTTGTTCATGGGACCACGTCTCCCGTAACTTTTCGAGGATGCAGACTCCTTTTTCGACCGTAAACTTCGTACATGCACCGCACTTCTTTTTTCGCTCCGCATAACGATGGTTAGCATGAGAAGAGTCGTAGTGAAGATTTCGTTTCAATTCTAGTGAAATCGTAGAAGGTTGACGCAAGGTTGACGCCTCAGGCGTCCCGCAATCTTTCGGACAGAGAAACCTAGCTCGAGATACGTCTCTATTTTGACTCTTTCTGATATGGTGAGATGAACATAGCTCATAACGAATCCTCCGTTGAATTTTGTGTGGTAACTCTATTCTACACGAGGCCGTTATAGTTTTTTTTGTGTTTTCAGCTAGGTGTTGCACTTAATATTACAATTCGTCTTTTAAAAAAGAGCGAATGTCGCCTTGATCCTTATTCAAACTTAATCTAAGTACCATTTCCAACGAACCCAAACAATATCAGATTCTTCCAAACACATATGATTAGCAAATTGTTCTTTAACCATGAATAAAAAGTTGCAATCATTTTCAAGATTTCCTACCATACATCCAGTCACAAACTGGTGACAGTTATCATCTAAAAGGTTATATTGTCTTCTCTGAGATAAATTTTTAATAGCTTCTTCCGCTACATCTGGATCTCCTATTGGTAACATCGCATGCTTAATCACTGGAATAAAGATATCTTTATCCGTACTAAACAAATTACCAGTAAACTCTTTTAAACTAACTTTCTTTACATGCCCTCTACCATCCAGTTCAATAACGCTTCCATTGCCTATGTAAACACCCGAATGTTCTGCGGTGCCTAATTGACAATAGATAACAGCTCCGATGGCAGGTTCTTGCATAAAGTTATAAGATTTATTTAAAATTGATGAGTGTCTATGAATCGAAGTTTTTTCTAGTCCCCACAACATTGGGGCAACTATATTTTGTAATGTCTTCCGGTTAGACGGAGTAATTTTAATTTTGTTCAGAAGTCTATTCCTCATCCTTACTCTCCTTAATTTTCACATTTCATGTATTTTATTTTCTGAAAAAGAGGAACTTTTACGAATCTAATCAATCACTTTGACTTAAGGCTAGCAGAGCGAGCATTATTCCTTCTCATTCTGAACTAGCAGATAAAAAGAACAAGTTCATGCCGTATTACACTTTACTTAGTTTTTTACAACACTGTTTGATTCTGGATTCATCAACGTATAAAATGAGAAAGTTCGGTTATTAGTTATTTAATTTTAAGTTTGTATAAATACTATACAACCAAAAAAAGGAATATACCTTTTTCATAAATTCTTCTCTCTTCTAATGAGAATTTATCTTCAGGTTTCTCATTGGGACATGTCCTTGATTTATCATTCATGAAGACAAGTACTTGAGTACAATTGCATCTTTACTTTATATTAAGTATCGGTCGAAAATGAAGTAGTACGAATTGAGTTGATTCAAACAAGCATAAACGTTATCTAAATTAACAAAGGAATTAATCAAGCATTCAAACGGTTTTTCAACGCGTCCTTCAGAAAATGACTATAATTCGAGGGAATAATGTCCCTTCTCCCTACTCATTTGTTCAAAATCTTCTCAACGTCTAACTATAATCAATGTACTCCCCCGAATTCATAGAATGCAGGCGTCTTGTTCATGTCAGGATTTAGTCTCAGCATTTCAATCAATGAAGGTATTAGTTCTTTTGTGGTTTGATAATCCACCCACCTTACATCAGTGACTTCTTGATCAGGGTCCATGATATCGATTCTTCCACCGATGATCTGAACGAAGAAGGTAATGATTAATGCATAATGTCCCTTCTCCGAGAAGAAGACTTCTCTAACAGAATGCATGCCGGTGACCTTACCTTCAAACCCAGTCTCTTCTCTTACTTCACGACCGCCTGTTCTAGTGTCTCGTCTTTTTCCGCAGCCCCACCTGGCGGACTCCAGTAAAAAAAGTCACCTTTGACGTTCTTCACCAATAATATGTTCCCATTCTCATCATGGATCAGGGCTGAAGCTACATCTATACGTTTCAAAGTGTTTCTCGTTTGGTTATTATGGCTTGTAGAAATAATCATCTTACTACTCCTAATCTAATATAAAGTATAAAAAAGTAGATTAGATATAAACTAGAAATGAATCGTGTATCTATTATTCTTCACTTCGCATCGACTAAAACACGATGTCAAAACGGGATTCTTTCTTCTTTACTTCATTCCTTGTTTATCAAAACCTTATTTTTTGTCCTTCTTACGCTCCGTGCCCTGTGTCGCAAAGAACAGGAACATAGAGATGCCTCCAGTGATTGGCAGCTCTCGTTATCGGTCCGGCAGGAGGGTAGCAGTGCGATAAGGATGTTGCTGCGATGCAGCGTACAGCCTCACGCATGAGCCCGAAAGCTCTTCAATCGTTTCTGCTAACACAAAGAAAGAAGACGAAGACGTACAGGTGATGGACCAACCCAAGACACCAAAGATATGTAGGTACATACATAGCAATTCCACCACTTCTTCTCAAACCACTTTCTCAATGATCAGCATCTCTCACGAACCGATATGAGACGCTCTGGCCCGCAGTGGGTTCGCCCACTGCGGGCTTATTTTTTCACTTGGATTTGGTACAAATCCATTCCATAATTTCTTGTGCTTCACAGAGAGAAAAACGAATCCGTTTTTCGTCCATCACGCAAACAACGAATATGAATCGATCAGTTGAATCAAAAATGACGACTGCCAAGAATTTTTTTCACAGGATATGGAGAAGACTTACGTATGAGTATGTATGAGTCTTCTTTTTGTATTTTAGACAACCATTGTTGGTCACTTATTTATAGATTCTATTTTAAGTATTTCTTAAATACTCTTACTAGTTTTCTTATTCATTTTAAGTCAATCAATTCGTCCTTTTATCAATGTATAATGATATTTTTAAAAATATGCAAAAACATAAAAAGAAACAGATTGTCTTCTTCCACATACCGGACACGTCGTATCTCGTAGACCGGATCGATTTTCTCAATGATCAGGTGGCGGGCGACTTCCGGGAAGAGGACCTCAATCTGTAAGACTTCCCTCTTCACCGCCAGTTCCCCAAGCAGCTTCGTTCACCCCTGCGTTTCTTTGTTCAATACATTGATCCGTACCTATGAAAAATTCGATGGCAAGATGAACGTTCATTTCCCTCGTTATCGGTAGATGATGCCTTCAGGTACTAAAATATCTAATACATGCTTAATGATCATTCGGCTGACTTCAAATTCCTGCACACTAGTCGAATCTTAAATACCGCTTTTATTAAGATAATTTATCGCAAGAGATACATAGAATTGAATGACTCAGTCAAAAATGAATTGAGAAACAGAAAAGATTTGAATTTAACACGTACAAATGTATCAAAAAACATAAATTTAAAATAAGGATTTAATTTACTTAAAAACCTAAGTAATACCATATATAAGTATTTTTTGATGTGAGATGGTTAAGAATTCTAAAAATGAAGGAGGCGACATCGTGTTTACAATTGATTTTAAACATACTAAAAAATATTTAGTATTGTTATCTGCTGGAATTATCATTTCGTGTACTGGAGCTTCATATTCATCCAACCATGTTCAAGCCAAAGAAAAATCATCATTCATGACAACCAGTTCAAAAGCGGCAACATCAGGACAAAAAAAGTATAGAGCATATGACAAAGTATCATTATTCTCAAATTCCTCTAAAAAAAGCAAGGTGCTAGCAACAATCCCTAGAAAGACAGTCATTACACCAATCAATAAAATCAATGGATGGTTCAAAATAAAGAATAACAATAAGACAGGATGGGTGTCAGAGGAGTACTTCCTTGAATACTTCGAACTAAAGAAATACCAAACTACGGAAGCTGTGGAACTTCGTAGCGATCCTTCCTCTAGCAGTAAAAAAATAATGACCATACCTAAGTCAAAAATAATCATGTCAGCCATAGAAGACAATGGTTGGTATCAAGTAATGTACAATGGCAAAAAAAGAGGTTGGATATCCGGGAAGCATCTAAGATTCCGTGAAGAGATGAAATACTTTGAAACGACCAAAGCTTTGAACTTGTTCAGTACGCGCTCAACTAAAAGCAAAAAGTTAGACACTCTACCAAAATCAGTGGTCGTTTCTTCTGACCAAAAACATGACGGATGGTATAAGATAAATTATGATAAAAAAACAGGCTGGATTTTAGCAAAAAATACAAAGCCGCATACTTTCTCTAAACCAGACGCGATGGATTATGGTCCACTCGTCAAGGATATTTATGCCAAGGCGAAGCCTGATCTTTTTGTCATCAAAGAATCCGGTTCGTTCTATGTATCAAGAAAAGGCTTGGCTCATGTATACAGTAAAGAAGACAATAGATTTCTTATAATGGGAAGTAGTTTAGAGTCATTTACATTAGCTGCTCAAGCCTTATCAAAAATGACAGGCAATCCAGATGTCAATGGGCTTCGACTTGCTTTGATGAGTTGTCGCATGATTGAAACAGTTTCTTACAAAGAACTAGATTTTGCTTCTGATGGAAATTCGATTGCTGTATACTTTTAATATCTCTTCATTTTTTGTAATAAGTTCGCATAATTGAATGTTGCTCAATCAATGACTTGACTAAAACGAATAAAAATTGCTGAACTGTACGCTCAATTATTAAAGTTATTTAATAGAAACAGGTGTTAAAAATGAATCTATCAGAACTATTTAAAACATGGATAAATCATCCGAAAGAAACACATGGACGAAACAATTTAGAACGCACAGACGAATGTTGGAAAAAGGTGTTACGAGATATTCGTAAGTGGGAAATTAGCGAAGATAAAGAATTGAATGAGTATGCAGAACGTTTATTATATATAGGAGAAGTAAAAAGAGTCCATTTGAATCTTGATGAAGTGAATTACAATAATCATTACGTGTCTTGGACATCGTCAGAAAATTTAAACGATTTATATTGGTTCGATTCATCATACAACAATTACACAATAATTACAGCAAAAGCGACGAGAGACAACCCTGGAATCAGTGTAATAGGTTATATAGAGCTCATGAAGAAATTTGAAGATGAAAACTTTGAATTAAACTCTCCAGCTATAAGAAAAGAACAGGAAGTAATTTTCCCGTTAAACAAGCAATCAAAATTAAGTATCGAAAGAGTAAATATACAATTATTATTATAAATCCTTACGATATGACCTTAAAAAAAGTTAGACGATGAATGATTCGTCAGGCGACCTTGAGAACCTGGATCCGGTATTCCACCGGGCTCAGGTTTTTTAGTCGTCTCTTGATGTGACGATAGCCGCATCGCCCCTCGTGTTCATGGAAGAGAGTATGCGGGACCGCCCATTGGTCGCCATGTCGTTTAGTTTAAATGCTGGCGAGTGGGTTAGATAGGAAGGATTGAAGATTGTCTCGGGCCGTCAGATAACGCTCAGCGACCTGGACCTTAAACGTCTTCGTATATTTGACCATAAAAACACCCCATAAAGGCTGGATTTTAATGTCCAACTTTTATGGGGCAGTTCACTTTATTGCTCTCCTTATATACTCTTACTTCTTTTTTTAGTACCCCCATTATCGTATAGCATTTTTATTTTTCTCCTTTAAATCACTGGTTTAATTTGACCGATAACTGATTCAATTCCTTGATGTTCCGAGAAATCGCTTGATGGAACTCTGAAGACATGTCATATCTCGCTGCAGCTTCCTCGCGTTGAGTGACGATGTTCTTAAGTATGGCTCCGTAAGCCTCCTCTTCGTAGTCTTTGAACTGCTTTTGGAACGCTTGCTCGATTTCTTGAGATAAGGAGACCAGGGAACTATAACATTCATTCTTGGCGTCCAGAACTCTCTTCAGGTCCACCTCGTCTTTCACGTGTCCGACCACCTCGAAGACCACTCCTGCAGCGGCCATAATCGGACCAGCGACTTTTGCGATGTTCGTCAAATTCTTAGCGGCGTTGACCGCACCCCATGGTTTGAACTTTACCCCAAAAAACTTCCCTACTGAATATAAACCTTTGTGCAGATCGCTTCCGCTAGCGGCAGTAGCCTTGACGAATCCACCCACGCCCGTGTTGGAAAACTTCAATATTCCTTCGGAGGTGCGCCCGACAATCATATTTATCGCGTTCATGTTTTTTTGTATATTGTCCATCTTTATGATTTTCACCTGCTCGCCATTGAGACTGGACGATGCCTCTTCTACGGATCCGAAATATGCCTCAGCGAGCGGGCTATTCAAGACATCCTTGATTTCGTCGGTCAAAGCACTTCTTTCAGCACTTAGGATTTTTTCGATTTCTACATTCTTGTTCTCGACGAACTCTTTGATTTGAGCTTCGACCTTCTTGCTCTCAAGCTCGAGATCGGCGTCCTCTTCCCCAATCTTGTTCGAAAGGAGTCGTCCGTGGGAGATGGTTTCGCCACGGATGTCGTTTTTGATTTTGTCCACTTCGTTTTGAGCCTTGAGCGCGCTTCGCTTGACGCGATTCTCGATCCGTTCGAGAATCGCATAGAACATTTCAGAGTCATGATCCTGGTTCTTGGTCATCGCTATGCTGAGCTCAGAGATGACGTTCCGTAAAGGACGGTCGATTTTACCGAGTAATTGTTTGTTTTTGATGAATTGGTTCAAGCTATCGATGAACTCCCCGAAATGGCTCTCTTCGATGAGTTCTGCGTCGTCATCCTCGGTACCCTCGATATAGTCCGCGGCATCGATGAAACAGATTGGGAATTCACTCAGATCGAAAGGAGACAGCGCTTCTCGCAAGCTCTGTCCATAGTTCTTTCTCAAACTATCGTAGTCTCCCGATTCCATGGACATCTTATTGACGACAAGCATCATCTTATGTCGATAAGCCTCCTCGTAGGCGAGATGCTTGAAGTTATTCAGTATGACGTCATCAAACAAATCGCTCGTCAGGACATAGATGAGTAGGTCGGATGATTTGATTGCATCCTTGGTCCGATCGTCATGTTCCGGTCTGTCCGTGTATAATCCTGGTGTGTCCATGATTGTGACACCATTCCAGGCATACTCACTCACATCGTCGGTGGCGATGTCGGCATCAATCAGGATGTCTTGATTCCCCGTCAATGCCGAGATGATGGTGGATTTTCCGGCACTATACTGGCCGACCAGGGAGATTTTGAGGATGTCTCCCTCGAAAAAATCATTGATGATGTTCTTGATGTTGTCTGCGTTTGGTATCGTGTCTTCTTTTTCATTTAGTAGTTCGACGGAATCGTCAGCGATTTCTTTCAGGCTAGCTAAAATTTCTTTTACTTCGATATCAGTACTCATCAATAAAACCTCCTCTTATTTAAACGGTTTGAATCTTGACGTCCTCTTGAATCACGTTGCTGATGTGTTCCAACTGCGAATCGTCCATCCTGTTTCGCGTATGGATCGTGATGCTCTTACCAAAGTCGCGTTCTACCTGGTCGACCAGTACATCCATCTTGGATTGATTGAGTGTGTACTCCACCTGCTCGTCAGGTACATATGCCGTCATCAATCTATAGGCGTAAGCTTTGTTAAGTTGGTCTTGTTGTATCTTCATAGAGTCCAGGGAACCTGATAGAATCTTGATGTTATCGTGCAGCGTGGACATCATCCCACGTTGGAAGGCGAATGTCTCTTTTGATATCTTATCGTGGCCCTCGAGGAAAGCTGCCTCGACATGACCTTTGGTGTCCTGGTTGTGTTTAGCCGTCACCTTCTTCAACTCAGTGCTAAGAGATGTGATGGCATCCTGGATTTTTCGTTTTTTGGACTTGAATAGGAGCTTGATTCCACCTACGACGAGGGATGCGGCCGTCAATCCCCATCCGAGCGGACCGGAGAAGAACAAGGCGATGGCCGCAGCCACACCAAGTCCGGCTGATACGTATCCGAACATCCGACGGAAATCGAACATCGCGGAGGAATCATACGAGAATTTCTGTTGGAGGAGAAGGTTCGCGAACTTCATGTTCTCCATCATCTCAGAGAGATAGTCCTGTACCTCGTCGGTGTATTCTAGTTGTATCTTTTCTAGACTGATGCCTAGCCCGCGTTCGAATCCTATCTCCTCTAACAAGCTTCCCCACCTGCTTTCGATGAGACTTTTACTCACGTCATAGTTCGAATGTGAGAAATGAGAGATTTGTTCCTCGACCTTCAAGAACTCTTCGTCGACCGCTTGCCTGATACGTCTGATGTACTTCTTTTTCATCGCATTGAACTTTTTAACGCTATCGAGATGGAACCTGTTGAAGTCTGCATTGATTGTCTCGAAGACGCCTAGATGATGGCTCAACGATTGTTCCGTATCGAGAATAGGATTCAGACATCCGTTCAGGATGGTTTGCGATTTGCGGATGTGGCCTTGCGAGACGATGGACTCCTTGATTGCATTCTCGAAGTGTGCCAAACGACTTCCATTGAACAGGGCGAGACGATCCGATTCGGAGAATGCCTTATCTTGAGAGAGTAATGATGCATAGAGATGGACCGGAATGATTTCGAAGATATCGTTCGAATAATGCTTTCTCGCGTATTCTCTTATTCGGTTAAGATGGCCCTTGATGGACTTCTCGTCCTCGCGCTCATAGATATCATCAGGATCGCGCAGGAATCTTCTCAATCTCGCCGGGGTACTCAAGTTCGTCTTGACGTTCAGAAGGATCAGTATCGGTTTATTCCGCTTTTTGATTAGGGAGAGGAACTCGAACTCCTTCTCTTGGATGGAATCGTTTTTCAACACGTAACAGATCAGATCACTCTCGTCCAGGACGCTCTTCGCGATTTCCTCATCACTCTCTCCATGTGGTGCCCCGATGCCAGGAGTGTCGATGATTCTGAGGCCCTCCCATGTGTAGACACGGTTGTTTCGCGTGGTCCTTTGTCTCCCAACGCCGATGGCCTGCTTCCCTTTCCCGGAGAGTACGGCATGAAGCGTACTCTTCCCTGCCTTCGTCTTCCCTAGGAAGGAGATGGTGAAATAGTCGGCGGCGTTCTCGATTTTATCCAGGAACGACCCCGTGTCCCGTTCTCTCTTCTGGACGATGCCATGGACCTGAGACTGGAGGTTCTTCGACGCATCGATCAACGACCGTGTCGTCTCCGAGTCTCGGTTCCTGACCTTCTTCAGGTTTGAGGTGAGCTGATTGACGGCAGTCCGTAGTTTGTGTAGCTCCTCGATGTGCTCATGGAGAATGGGGCGAGCGAAATCCATGTCACCCTTCCCGATTTCCTTGCTGTGAGAGATGGCCGAAGCGTACTCCTCGTTCTTCATCATCGCGTCGGATCGCTCCGTCAATCGTTCGTCTGAATCATACTTATCTATCAGGCTCTTCAGCGGGAGGACATATCCTTGCTGTATCAATTCATGCTGTTTTCGCTCCAAAACCAGACTTGCAATCGCAGTCTCATCGAACCCTCGATTGACCTCAGATTTAAGTTGATTGAATTTCCGCTCCGTGATGCCGAAAGCTTTTCGAGAGGACTTGAAAAAGTTGACTTCAGTCACGGACAAAAAACCCTTATGCAGACATAGCGCCAGCCCAATCGACATAGCGATTTCCTTATCGTCCGTACTACTTTTCTCGTTCAATCGTCTCAGTACATGTTCCAACGGTTGTGCA
The DNA here is from genome assembly GCF_018618755.1 of Exiguobacterium sp. s193. Classification (GTDB taxonomy): domain Bacteria; phylum Bacillota; class Bacilli; order Exiguobacteriales; family Exiguobacteriaceae; genus Exiguobacterium_A. The sequence goes on along the minus strand of NZ_JACSMR010000008.1, from coordinate 117,322 downwards.
TCATCATTATTTTCGATCACATCATTGATTTGTTGAAGTTCTTCAGGACGGATATCACCCTCATCCTTCAGGTAGTCCATCAAGATTTGGTTCGTCTTGATATCAATCTTGTTATCAGTGACGATTAAATGTGCTAAAAATAATCCGACATCTATATTAATCAATCGTGATCCTCCTCAATTTTAGTGAGCCTTCCAGCCTAAGAAATCGTTCTCCCGATTCACTTCTCATAGTTGTCAGGACGGCGGCATGAACCGGTGAGCAATAGGACGATGCCATGATTCTCTATTCTATTTCCGTAGCATCCATCCCCCCCACTTACTACCCTTTATTATACAGTTTATATAAGGATAATAATGAATTTTTTACCTATATTAATATGTTTTGCAACCTACTTCTTCCTACAAAGTCTGTTCGATGGAAGAAAGGCGCATGGAAGGATGAATTAGAAGCGGGTCATGTATCCATTTCGATATCGAAATGGATACATGACCCGCTCGTTATTTCATATCTAAAATTTTTGAAGGAAGCAGCAATCTAGAGAAGTACAGCGTACGACTTATCCAATCCACCTTCCACCGAGATGGAAGAAACGTACACACCATCGCTGATTTTCCTTATGAACGCGACAAAACGCTGTATGACTTCTAAAGACCACTAGACTTCGTTCAGGTCAATCGACATCTTAAATTCAGGAGATTAATATGGATGATTTTCTTAACAGATTCTAGTTTAATGAATCTTCTTACCGTGAGAGGTGTCATGACTCAAATATGCTATCAAGGAACATTTCTTTATTTCTATAGAGCATCTCCGTATCGGTGGAGAAGTATCCACCTCTTCCTCGAATGTTGGTGATGAGGGCAGTCCGATCAAAGTTCAGTCGGAACGTTTTGGAGATTTTCTCACGCATCATGTCGATATCGATTCCGCCCCTCTCTGGTAGTAGGTCAAGAAGGAATCTCCCTATCGTTCGCTTGTCACGGCCGATATAGAAGATATCCCCTCGCACCGTCCGGATGGAACCGACTCGCGCCTGCGTATGGAGTAGTCCCTCGAAAAAGAGGTCCTCCATCCCGAGTTCGACGATTGGGGAGTCGAGATTATTCTGAATCGTTGTGAAGGTGAAGTAGTCCTCTCCTGATTTTTTGACGGCCTCGAGCATCTCTCTGATGAGTGCTTTGATCATCCCCTTGTTCACCCCGGCCTTCCTTAATCGTGCAATCGACATATAGGTACCTACGTCAAACCGAAAAAGATCGTGCGCCTCCTCCATTCGCTTTACGACACGTCGGAATGGCGCTGAGCTGAAGACGGGAGAGTCCGGAACCACGAAGAGTTCGTCCCTCGCCAGAACGGACTGGAAGTATGTCTCCGCATTAGCATGTATCGCCCGTAGGACGAGCCCTCCACGATTGACGAAACCGACCTTTTCTAGGGCACCACCGTTCAGATACCGAGAGCTGAATTCTTCGACGTGAGCGAACTTTTCTTCTAACTCCTCGTAGGTATAAATCTCTTCGGTGAGACGTTTCGAGAACCATGTCGCCTCTCTCTTCGTGAGTAGAGACATGCTCTTCCCTAGCGTCCCGTCAGGAGATAGATAGTCTGAAAGTTCCTGACGAATCACCTTCTTCACCGTCGCAGGTGGAAGACCGAATCGTTCCTTGATGATTGCCTGGAAGTCGCCCAAACTTATCGGTGCATGCTGTCGTATCATCTTCTTCAACCATTCGCCCTTCCCGAGCGTACCGATTGCGACCTCAGAATTCCCTACGACCGATATGCTCGTCGTCTCGACATACCGTCGGACGATATATTGCAACTCATCCGGGTCCCTACAATCCAGTTCTTCCATCAAAGCAGGAGAGAGTTCGAAGAGATTCTGTATCCCGTAGAATCCGGGCTCGAGCCTTAACAGGCCCCGTAATCGCTGTAACCTTCTCTGCGTCAATCTCGACCGGTCATAGAACCGGTGCCGTTTACCAGCGGACTGGATGATACACTCCGAACGGAAAGCGATGGAGGAGAGTTTCTTGGAATCAGATTCGAATTTCTTCGCTAATACCGCCTTGTACTCTTCTTCGATGTACTCGTCATAAAGCCGCTTCCATTCCTCCATCAGTCTCGCTCCCTGATCAGAATAGAACCAGAGGACATGCTCGAGCAGGTTCTCTCTCGTCACTCGCACGACGTCACCTTCATGCGTGACGATGAGTGAGAGGGACCTCTTGAACCGCCACCGCTGTCGTTCGCTCAATTTGACGTACAAACCTCTGACATCATCCGTGCCCGCCACTACTTTCTCGGAAAGAAAGCGATGAACCATGGCGGGTTCTTCGAACACTTCCACGAATACACGCTCAGCGATATCGAAACGTTCGAATCGCTGGAGATATCGCCTCGCCTCCTTTACGTGTGTGAGCGGAATCAGATTCAGGGCCTGTCTCAAGCGTCTCTGGACCTCCTTGGCATCCAGCCCGTATCTTATCGCGATTTCTTGCATGGTGAGTCCTTCATCTAGTCTGGCCTGGAGAATGTCATGGGTTTGAATCTCTGACGAGAGTATGGAGCTTAGCGACCGTACTCTCTTCTTGTACCGGCCGTCACTCGTAAGGGTAAGAAGGTCGACCCGAATCATCCCCTCGAGGAGGTTCGACGTCTCGAATGATTCGCTACCAGTCTCTCTCATCACGTCCTCGAGCGAGAACGTATCTTCAAGAAGGTCATAAATCATCTCGCGGAAGGCCAGTTCACTCTCTTTTGTCACGATTTTCTGCATTGCCTCGGTATCGCCGAGTAGTTCTTCCCGATTCGGTTCTGGTTCTATGTTCGTAGTTGCTAACACAGTAGACGCAGCTGAATCGTCCTTACTTTCAAATTTACGATAGGCAGTCATGATTCGCTGATAAGTAGCAGGCCTCCTGCTTCCGAGGAGCGCATTCTGGAACTTCTCGAGGCTCATACCCTCGAGGTCCTCATATGTAAGATTGGCATCTCTCATGAGTCTGATATCGGAAATCAATAATCCGGTGTCAGTGAGTAGCAGGTGATGCAGCGTCTTCGTCCTGCACATGGTCAGGATTTTCTCATCATTCATTACTGACTGAAGGATCACCAACGCCCGTCGAACAGATGAAGGAACGCCCGGCAACTCCTTTCCTTGTTTTGTGAGCAGCTCCTCTACGAATATCCTGTTCTTTAACAGTGAGATGGCATTGGAGGGCTCTACCCCGATATCATACTCCTCCAAAACGTCGAGGACCCCTAGTATGCTTTTTCTGAAATCCATCTCCTTCGTTATAATCATTTTTTCATCTTCGCTCATGAGCCAATCTCCTTCAACCATTCTATGTGAGAGTCGTAGAACAGAAACATTGTAAATTCCTAATATAGACCCTAATGTGGACATGTTTTATTATCTTTCTATATTTTACTATTATTTCCACATGTTTTATAGTGCTTATGCAACTCCATTTTGAAATGCATAAAGTCTTCTTTGAAGATTACACTAATCATCAGTAAGCATTCGACCATGACGAATTCAGTGATACGATGGCTACAGTCCAGATTTGAATAGTACTACTTAAGCATCTTATGATGAAATGAGTCGAAATGATGTTGGTTTTTATGAAGGTCTTACTAACTGCGATCATCCGAAGAAAAAATTCCCCTTTCTTTAAAAATACGACATGAATTCGTTTAAAATAAGAATGGGGTAGATAAATTTAGAAATAACGGCCTGTTCAATTTACTTAGATTGATTACTTCACCTCAATCCTTTTTCATGGCCTCCATCGAACACGCAATAAATCCATGATGTTCATCGATGAACATCATGGATATGTCTTGAGCATGCCAAGAGGACATCGAGACCTCAATAAATCACGAAGAACGGAGATTTTATACTAATGAGTAAACAGTTGATGCAGTACTCCATTCAGAAGAACGGAAAAGAAATTAACGAAGGAATAATCATGGCAGAAGGAGCATCTGTATACGAAATGACCGAAGATGTCGTCGGGCATCTTGGAGAAATGTACGACTTAACAGAAATCGAGTTTGTAGACGTTTCGAACACCTGGACTTTCTCAGGCATTCTTCTTCAAAGTCCGATAACGTTGGAAATTGCCCCAATCGATACACCCGCAGATAAGTTTGGTGTAGATGAAGAAGTAAATTAATTTTCAGTAGAATACCTCTAGACTCCGATTTAAAACTAAATTGATATGATATGACTTCGTCTTGAATATTTCAGACGTGACAGATGTCTAACGCAGAGACAGTAATGATTTTTTTAGGAATCATTACTGTTCTTTTTTCTTTTCATTCTCTTCTATAATAAAGTGAATCCTGATCTTTCTCAGAAAAAACGTATACATTTCGACGTCGAAATGTATACGTTCTAATCATTTTTGAATATTTCCCCTTACAGGTACTGGGTTCATATTTAGTTCCTTAATCATAAGAGGACGGACGAATCAAGAGGAACATACTCATAATCCATTCTAGATTCCTATCAATCTGAAAAGATGTTCCTATACAACAAAGTCTCCTGCACGAACCTCGAGCCGTCCGATGTATCCTTCTCCGGACAAAATCGTGATGGTCCGGAAACGATTTATTGCCCTGAGTTCGAACCCTCTCGAGGCCTGGACATGATATACATTAAATTCTGGCAATTCCACCAACCTTTTGATGTACCCACCGCTTATTACCTGACGCATCCTCTCGTTCGAAGTCATACAATCGATAGGTCGTATCGGAAGATTGTTGTGTCTCCGGGATCACGATTCTTTTTCCAATAGCATGTACCCTCCCACTAGGAACGAAGAAGAACTCTCCTTTCATCAAGAGTAGAAGCTACCAATCGTCTTCGTCGCAATGGATGCACATCTCTTTCTTCGAACGGGTGGTATTAAACGATGTCAGTTCTGCTCACTCTTCAGCTTCAATTACATACCAGCACTCCGTCTTATCATATGGCACAACTTCTAGCTGTCTCGTCTGGATGGACCTGGACAGAGAAATCATCGGCTGCATCCAGTATTTTGATGAGTAGTGAGAACATACTGCCAGTGTAGACTCCGAAGAGGTGACGCTCATCTGCCACTAGTCCGCTAACGTTCCCCTTCTGTACATGAACTCTCATCTTTCAATCAAGCAAATGTATTCCAGCGTTCGCCTATCTCATTCAATGACAAATAATAGCTAGGTCGCGTAGCGAGCATCTCCCCATAGCCGTTCTTGGGATACGGGTTTCGTTTTCATTATCATATATCTGATCCTTTCATATCGTTCGCTTTTAGTATGAGTTGTGGCCGGAAGTTACGAAGCTTCCTCCACCTATCACCCTGCCGCCCTTCTCCCAGATACTCGAAAATGAAGACATACTTTAAGTATCTTGAGCTTTGAACTTAAGTATTCATGAGTTATTTTCTTGAATGGGATTGCAGAAATCGTTCCTATACACCATAATATGAACATACGTTCTTATTACAAGGAGGTTCATCATGCAGCATCTTCAAAAAGAAATCATTCCCCTCACGTCCCCGAATATCATGAATCCAGTAGTCCGTCTGTCATTGGACGAGAGCATTGCACTTCGAGACGATTCTTCCGTCTCTATTATGGATCAGATGGAAATCATCATGTTCATGGCTTTACGTGAGAGAATTCCATTATATTTTCGGACGTCGGATGATTCAAGGAACTCGACAGAACTTGTATATATAGAGGGAATCGATTTTCAACGTCACCAATTGACTCTTCGCCACATGAGCACTTCCTCATCATCGCATCACAACTACATGCGAGATGAAGGTTCGCACCTACGACATGCCCATCTATTGCTTACCATGAGGTAATCCGTGAAGAAGAGCGATTCGACGTCGAAATGTATACATACTTGCATCAAGAAAGGATCCACATGAAGTGAACAAAATTGCATTCATCATCCATTTCATTTTATTCATCGCCCTTAATTCCATCAGTTTAGCGAATGAGATTGGTATCATAGAAATCTTCATTCTCACGTCCCTATCTTTTATCGAATCAATAATCCTTCATCTTTTATTGGGCTTTCTTTGCTTCACACTCGATGCTTCCAGCGACGAATCCGTCGTATCAAAAGAGAAGATGAGCATACGAGCCGAAAGTGAATGAGAAAAACGGTCCATCGACATGAGTCGAATGGGCCGCTTCTCGTCCGTCTTATGTTATGTCAAAAAATCCGTTCTTCGTCATTTCCCCTTACGTCTTTGTATATGTAGAAAGTCCAGCCGTCCTGTAGAGTATTCATGAAACGTACTCTCATTCGAAAAATTTGGTGATTAGCGTACCTTCCATAGGAACTCCCCTCGTACCGATACAAAAGCTTCTTCATGGATAGCTACATATGTATTCTCGGAAGAGTCGATTAGCACGACTCTCAGACGAATTCCTGAATTCAGGATTCCTGATTCATCCATCCGCATCCTTACGACATCCGAAGAACCAAAGCTGAAGTGCAGGTCCACATACTTCTCCGACATCGGACGAAGTTCCATCTTAAAGTCGGCGCCAATCACATCTTCTTCAAATCCATATAGCATCATTTTCGACAAAACTTTTTCGGAGTCAAGAACTTCAAGATATCCATCAGTAATCATGACTGGAAAAGAAGTGAGATTCCTGATTCTACACTTCAGGGATGAAAAATCCTGTCAATCGTTCAAAGCACGTAAATATCCGTCCACAATCGACAATTCAAAATTTTCCTTTCTCGTTGCGAAACGGATGAAGTCTTGTCTCATCGCATGCCCCTGCTGAGATCCTCTACGGACATAACAGAGTCCTTCATGAAGATTGTTGAACTTCTTTCTCATCATGTAAGGTTGTTCCTTCGGATTTTTCAATTCCAGAAAAGCAATTGTCTTCTTATCGATATTGACATAGTGAAGTTCGATCGAGACATAAGGCTCTGTGTCCTCGAATATCAACTGTTGGAACGTAGACGAATCTTCTTTCTCCTCTTCGTTGATTCCCTCATCTCACCTCAACGCTCATCTCTATGAATCCAAGCCTTCGAGGAAGCAGAACAAGTCCTCCTCTCCATTCACGCAATCGAACAGATAGATATGCACGGTGACATCACCGTCAGTATATTTGACATCCCTTATACCATCAGGGATGCTCTCCACGAGCGGATAAATCATCACGACCTGTTCGCAAGAGTATTTCTTAGCGTACGCGAACATCTGATACATGTCGCTCGAGGAAATCCCAAAATTAGCACTTTTATGATCAAGGACCTTCCATTTCGTATCGATGATTCGCGTTCTCTTTCTCCCATCCCTCTTGTCTTGATACTTCACTACTATGTCAGGGATGAGTCTGAACGAACCACTTTCGAATAGATATTCGATGGGTCCTTTCAGGGATATCTCCCACTTCTCACCGAGGTGATGCTCGATTATTTTTCCGACGTAACTCTCGAACAGTTGATTCACCGAGAACAGCAGGGACTGCGTATTCAAATTACCAGTGGTGTTGGATACGTTGGAGTCGTTCAAGAGCAGTCTTGCCCATCCTAACGGAATCTGATAATGTCTGTTCTTCCGGCTATCAAAGATGCTGGAGAAGTCTTTCGCCACCGCGTGGTTCTCGGTCGCTCCCTCGAAGTATTCCAATAACCTCCTCGCCTCTTTTCGATTCTTCGCATCCGTCGCAACGCCGATGATTTTCAGTAAAGCCTTCTTCAAAATTCGATTTTCGGCGCAATCGATTCCGTACTCGTCGTATGTGACGAAGAACCTTTCTTTATGCACGTGATTGATTGTGAGTTGACGCGCGAAGTTCATTTTCCCTTTGTAGAAACGCACGTTCTCCTCAAGCTGACGATAATCTGATTTCAGGCCTTTCCTGACCAGGAGGGACACCTCCTTCAGAAAGAGCTTGATATAGATTTCGAACATAGACATTTTTGAGCTTCCGAGATTCGTCGCGTCGAACGACTTACTCGGGAACTCACGCATCGTCTTCAACATCTTGAGCATGGCAGCCCTTGAGTCGACCTTCGTCGCATGGATTTTCGGAAGGATTTGGAGCTGTCGGCCACTAGGCATCTGCAGGACGCCGACGTAGTTCCTTGCCCGGATGACCTTGCCGATACCCTTGCGTGATGACAGAGACAAAAAATCTAGTCCATCCCTTCCTTCCGAAGATAGTTCGAGCATGAGCTCCTCGAGTTCCTCGAACGTATCCTTGTCGACTTTCCTTCCCGGTCCTTTGTACACGATGGCTTCATACTCCATAACCTCGATGACATCAGACTTTCGCATGATGACCTGCATAAATCGCTTCATATACTTCTCGATGGTCGAGCGCCTCGGAGTTAATGCGATACGTTTTCTCGAGGTCCATATTATAGATGGACGAACCGAACAGCTTAGACAAATCGGGACGTTCCATCAAAATTTGTGGTCCGTTCTTCCGTTGGTCGTCACCAAGCACGGCCCTGATTTTCTCATGATCATCGAAGAAGTACTCCTGCAGAAGCGGAATGATTGACTTGAGGAAGATTTCCTTAAGCGCATCTACATCATCGTCTGATGACAGTCCAGTGAAATAGGCATGCCCTATCATATGATCCCGATCATACAACGCCTCAATCCGGCGGTTCATGACGTCGAGCAGGCACTCCAGGTCGACTCCTCCGACGGAGACGCCCTGGAGTATTGAAGGATCAGGAGACATCTCGATGAATCGGAATCTTCTCCGTAACGCGGTGTCCATCAACGCGATGGAACGATCTGCTGTGTTCATCGTCCCGATGATGTAGATGTTATTCGGTACGCCGAACTCCTTCTTCGAATAGGGTAGCTTGACGAGCGTCTCCTCGACCTCACCTAGGCGTTTCGAGGGCTCGATTAACGTGATGAGCTCCCCAAGAATCTTCGAGATGTTCCCACGGTTGATTTCATCGACGATGAACACGTATGGTCTCTCGCTCTGATCGTCCAGTTCCCGGATTCCGGATTCCTCTTCCAGCATGCGCTCGACTTGGGATACGGATAGACGATCCAAGGGATAGACGGTCTTCTGCGTCAATTTTTTCCGCAAGTTCATTTCGTAGATGTCGAGCGATATGTTCTTAGCTAGCCAGTTCACCTTGCGGCTACGCTTGTATCGCGCTTCATCTTCTAACCACTCGGCATCCCCATCGATGATGCCGATGCCATCGATACGATGTTCGTCCTTCAACGAGAGAACGATATCGCCCACTTCCATCGTCTCGTAGAAATAATTCAGGACGCTACGCTCGGATGGATTCATGGAAGATGAACCCATGAACGGATCTTCACCGAATCCATCCCAACCGATTCGCATCATCCCATCTTTGAAGCACGATTCCTTGAGAGGATGTTCGCCTGCTCCACCTAAGGAGACCTTCCAGATACGTGCATCGGCGTCAATCGAGACGTCATGTCCTCCGAAGCGATGGTCGGCAGCAGCAAGATCACAGAACTCTTTGAAGATGCCCGACTCGATGTTGAACCCGACCTCGTTCGAACCTGCCGTCACCACAGGCTTGATACCTTCGATGAATTCCTCGTAGCCATAGGACTGGTGGAAGGTCGTGAAGGCGATGCGATTCTCGTCACGATATGTCGCATATCTTTTTTTCACTTCTGCGTATCCTTCCTCGTTGATTTCATTTATCGCCTTTCCTTCGATGATGGCGACGGCATATAGGACCGTATGATATGTTTTCCCGGTACCTGGCGGCCCCTGTAGAATCATGTTCTTCGGATGCACTGCTTTTCCCCCTTCAAGGTTTTTGACTTCGGCTGGAACTTGCTCCTCGACAAGTGAAGGAACGACCTCAAGTATCGCTTCGTAACTTGGTATGATTTTTTCAATCGCCCTGCGCAACCCGTCTGACAGCTTTCGGTCTTGTGTTTCTCCTTGAGCATTAGCGATGTGTGTGTAGACCAGCTCTATCTTCTTATTTTCCCCATTCTTGATTTGTTTTCTCAACAGGTCAGGAGCTTGCGACCCCAGTTCGGTAACATAATGAAACTCGTCACCTTCTAGGAATGGAGCGTCTAAAAGATGACCGTGTCTGATCAAGTCTTCTTTCGAAGGACGACGTCCTCTCTCCCTTGTCGCGTATCGACATTGGAGCACTAGACGGACCACGATATTCTCTCCTTCTCGTCGAAAATCAACTTGGATGCCGTGAGGGAGTCCCTCGTACCCCCTCTTTTTGAGGACACCCCAGAGCCTCTTCCCCTTTTCTTTCACCAACTTATTCCCATCGTTCAGTATCATATCCTTGCCAATCACCAGACCTTCATAGAACCTTTTTTTGGCATCTTGTAAAGCAATAGCTTCTTCATCTGTGATTGCATTTTCTCCTATAAAATATTCGAGAAGAATTGTCTCACTTACATCACTCATCTATTCTTACTCCTCTCGAATCAGTAATCGTCACTTTGAAATACAAAATAGCTATACATAAAAATCAGACGAATATTTTTATGTTTTCACAATTCATTTTTTTAATGTAATATTTTATATGTAATTATCTTCAATTAATTATTTTTATTCAGGAGGAATATATGAATATTTATCATTTACTGTCAAACGGTTTATTGGATATCGAAATGACAGGAGAAGACAACTTTTTATGGTTGAATGATTCTAAAACAAATTTGAATTTCGGTTTTCGTCATCGGAAAAACTATTCTGGCTTAATGACAAAAATTAATCCTAAATTTATCGACCGAGCAAAAGATAAGCAAGGTTATTTTGACATTTTAGGAATTACAGGCATTTATAAAAACATCACACATGACACTCTATTCAATGAACTTTTGCGGACTACGACTGTAGAGGAATGTAAATCTGTATGGAGAGGAACTATGCCTACAAACATCACATGTGTCGAAAAACACAACTCATTAGCGACATTAGCAATATTAATGTTTGAGCAAGAAATTAATTTCGGTAATGAGAATTGGCAACGATACACAAAATTCGCACCCAAAATTTCAGACCCCAAATTTAGACGTCCACGAGATTTATTGATGGGATTCATAAACATTGCCTTTTCTGAAGGTAAGGATTATCTTAACAACTTTAAAAACGATAAAGGATTACTAGTTCCACCTAAAGATCCTAAAATATTGAATAAATATTTTTATTCTCTTCAGAACGACAAATATGCAGAGGCCCTAATGACTGGAACTATTCTAGAGAGGTTCAGAAAAGCTATTGCTGATAAAGAATTAAATCCATATAAATCGAAATATTATGAAACAATTCTTTAAATATAGAAAAAAATTAAACATTAAACGAAATTAATCAAATTATGCTTTAGGAGTTGTTTTAAGTGACATGGCACATTCAAATAACTACTTACGGACCAGCAGCAGAATATGTTAGTGGATTTTCAAATCACCTAAATGTACACGAAGAAGAGTTATTATCTGGACATCGTGTTCTTTATCTAGGGTCTCCACATCTGGATATATTAAGCGACCCCATACAAGCTATTTATCGAGCAAAAACCCTAATTGCAGCTTTCACTTCTATACAACGATTACTGAACGACCAAATCTGGAGTTACGATTTGAGCCAGATTTTTTATACAGACTATCAAAATAGTGATAATAATGGTAGATATCCTATGAGTCCTTGGAAAGATGAAACTATGGCATTCGAAGAAACTTTGAATCCCTATGGGGCGAATATAGGTATGTCTAAAAATTATTACAAGAATATCTATCATCAATATCTATCGCTTGCACAAAATGATAATTTAGTCCATACAACATTTATATTATTAGACGATGCTTATAAATCACCTAGGTATTACTATATCAATTTATACAAAATTCTAGAGACAATTAAAAACGACTGGAGTCGAGATGCGATGGTCGGGTTTTCGTCAGAGGCTGTGAATGCGTTCGATGCATTAAATGCCGGAAACATAAGAGGTTATATGAACCAATTTAGCGCCTCTGGACTTCTTTCTAGGCACGGTTATACAACAAACGCAAACGCTCATTCAAACGTGTCTACTCCTCCTCCAATTGTCGAGACTAAAACACACCTCTTAATGTTAATTAATAGATGGCTAAACTATAAAATTAGCCTCATTTAATTTTTTGAACTCTTTTACATTAAAAATCATCACAAGCTCCCATTATTAAAGTTGGATAGGAGACGAACGTATTTTCGTCTCCTTACTCTTTAATATAAATAAAAATATAAGCTCATATTAAACTTACTAAAATCAATGAAAGTATAAAGAAGACATACAATAATCTAATAGTTACCCATCAACTGCAATTTTTGTGTTTTTATAATTCAAAAAATATATTCGTCAGTTTGAAAATATATAAATCATCTCAATTTGTTTTGCGAGACTCTCTTTAGACTCGAAATTTATTTTTTTTGAATTTATGATTCCCAGAAGAACGGCCTCTAAAAAAATTAATGCTTTTGTATCTTTTTGTTCTTTTCCAAGATGAACAAATTTCGATCTTTTTGAGTATAATTTTTTAAATTCATCAAATATTTCTTTTTTTTCCATATCTATAAATTTTTTATCTTCCCTTAAAATGTTTGCTACATATAAAGATAGCCTAAATGAAAGTTCTGAGCTGCCTGAACTAAATAATTGCTCGATTCCTATGATTGAGTCTAAAAGTCCTTCTGTTTCATTAAAATCCATCATTGCCCTAGTTCGTCTATATAGTGCTCCTTGGATTCTATTCATATGTTCCTCATGATAAGTTTTATACAAGGCATTATATTTTTCTATGGCGAGTTTTAGTTGTTCATTATTTAACCTATTTTTTTGTTGTAACTCTCTTAGAATAGAGAAAGGTAAAGAAGATAAATCTTTTCTCAAAGTTATCTTCTGACTATCCATTATATTAACCTTATCCCATAAACTTCTAGGTAGATTTGAACCATTAAGTATATTACCTTCACATTTGAAATATACTTTATCAAAACCAATGTCAGTGAGTTCTGCAACCAGTGAAATAAAATTTATTAACGAATTGATTTTCATATGATACTTTGGAATACCAAAAAGACTTTACTATTAAAAAACAATAAATCTGAATGTTCAAAGTTTATTTCTTCATCTATCACTATTGCCATATTGGAGCTGTTAGCTTCATATAGATTTTCGTGATCGAAATATCCGAAATAATCCCAATCTGTAATTCCTCCATATACCCTAGATTCTTGTTCAATCCTCGTCAATTGTTCAATATATATATTTTCAGACACCTTTAATTCTAATCTTTTTAAGGATGATATGTTATTCCATTTCACTCCTAAAATCGGAATAATTATTTTTACATTCATACGACCAGTCATAAGACAACTTATATATTTTGCTAGTATCCCGTCAATTTTATTTATCTCTAGCTCATACTTTAAAATACTATCAATTCCACCCTGCATATTTGAATACTCTTGCAATACTGAACAGAATAATGATTCTAAAAAAAAGTTTATTTCTCCAACTTCATTAAGATCGACTCGATAGCTCTCTAAATATTTTTTAAAAATATTAATTGCTTGAGTTGATTCAATCAACTCAACGTAAAAAGAAGGCTGAATAACATTTCCGTCGATATCATATCCAAGTGACTCAATAAACTTAAAAATAGAAGGATATTCGTCTATTACTTTCTCAGTACGATTAAAAGAAAATGTATTGAGCTCATCAAAATCCAATTTTATCTTCTTAAAGTTCGTCTTTCTATTTTTCGATTCGTCCTTGATTTTCCCGACAAATTTAATTAAAGTCTCTCTTAAAATCATCAAATCTTCAGTCATGAAATTCAACCTTTCCTCAATCGTTATACTTTTCCAATTCAATTTTCGTACTGAAAAGCATATATAAATAAGCATCTTCATGTATTTAGAGTGTTGATTCACTTCGTACAGTATTTTGAGATTATCCCTCAAAATCGCTTGATAATTATCACCTTATTTCACAAAAAAAATTTAAATGGTCAATGAAATTTTTTCATCATCTCTTCAATAGATACTGCAATTCCCTCTTCTAATTGTAATTCCTCATCCCAGAACATGATGGCTGGAACCTCGACGAGCGGATCATAGTATAAACAGATGTAGTTGCCGAACTGATCTATCATGAAGGGATAATAGTCACGCGGTAGCCTCTGACGCATGTTCTCCGTCGTGTCCCATATATTGTCGACGGACGATGGATTGAAGGAAAGGAGCGACTTCGCAATACGTTCTTTCGTTATTTTCGTGTCGAACACATTCGGCCGAGGGCGTCCCCCGTTATGTGCACGTATCAAATCAATCAATCTTGATGGAAGCTCTATCCCATATTTTCTCTCGTAATCACGGATGTTCGTATCCGATTCCAATGGCTTGCTCAAAATCCATTCCATTATGACACCTCCTATCGTCTATAGAACGTACCGCCACCCCAGATGGATCGCCCACCGGTGTGGGCAGTCTGTTCATGTATCGTACGGTCGACGAGCTGTAACACTCCCGGCATCTCCGCATGGTGCCAGACCATACCTTCAGGCGTATCCCCCGCAGCAATCTGTTGCTTCTGCTCTTCCGTGAATCGTTCACTCAACTCGGGACTCGTCTGGACTTTCTCCGCCAATTGTCCGTTCGCGTCCTTGAACTGTCTCGCGTCACTCGACAGATATCCGCTTGCGTCGAGCTTCGCGTCGAAATGACTCTCGAAGCTAGGGAAAACTCCCTCTCGTTTGCTACCATCGCTCATCTCGACGCTCCTACTCACGAACGGTACACCACTGACTTCATGGAGCTTCCCTGCCAAGGATTCGTTCCGACATTTGATGTACGACGTATCGTAGTCCTTGTATACGTTCTCCGAGAACGTCGTCCTCGGGAGGTCCGCCCTTCCCTCGAACCCTGACTTTTCCCCATAGGAATCCAGTTCGTTGAATCGGATTTCGTTCAATCGCATCTCCTCACCCGTCCTTTCTTTCTAGGTACGAGAACCATTCTTCATAGAAGGAGACGTGCTCCTCGTGCAAGGTGCAATAATGTAGTAGGAGCAGCTGCTGTACCAAGGACTTGGTCCGTTCTCCGTTGACATAGAAGGACAGACTTCTTCGGAATCTCTCATCGAATTGTTCGAGCGTGTCCGCCGCCATGGAATACGTCATGATTTCGTCGAGTGGTACGAACGTCGCGATTACCTCTCCTACGAACGCTTCTTCCATGTCTTCGAACAGCCTTCCATCTGAGTTCTTGCGTATTTTCGAAATCAATCGTTCCTTCAGCCCTGGTCGGACGTTCATCTCACGATTGACGTCTTCGAGCAAGGACTGACGGTCGGGACGTTTCGCTAGGAGATTTTCAAGGAACCTCGTAACACGCTCGCGCCTTTGGAATAGATTCGTACGTTTGTCATAGGCATAGGAGAACCCGGGTTTGATTGCATGCTTTGATATCTTACCTAGTATCGGCTCGAGCCAATCGTTCTGATAGATGACTGCGACACCCGTCTCCAGTTTCGATATTTCTGACGTCTGGTGTTCATCAAGCCCTATCGAGGAACCGACGAGCTGACGATCCGTCGACTCCGGCAATCTCATGATGATTTTGGTGTTGGTGTTACGAATCGCTGATGGATCGAGGAGGCTCGGCGATTGATCGACCATGATGAATCCTTCGCCGAGCGAACGCATCTCGGCGATGCCGTTCGATATCATCTCCACGGACTTCCCTTGTACGTTACTTCCTTCAGCCGACTGTTCGACGGACGTTCGTCTCAGTAGATGGTGTGCCTCCTCGAGTACCGTGACGTGGCGCAATCGATTACCTAAGACGTTAGAATGCTGTAGCCGATGTTCTTGTAGTCGTATGAAGAGCAGCCCCATCAAGAGTGATTTGGATTCGCTGGAACCAACCATGCTCAAGTCGATGATGCAGTTCTCATCGAACAACTTCTCTGACGACACCTCGTCCGAAACCAATATCTTGCTCAACTGTCCGAGAACAAGTGAGTTCACGCGTGTGACGAGCGCTCCGGTGTAATTGCCCTTCACCTCGCTCGAATAGCGTGATTGTTCGATGACCTTCGGTAAGGCGTCGACGAGGTCCGTGACGGTGGGGAAGGTAGGCGTCTTGTCAAAGCAGATTGAATGTTCGAGACTCCATCCACTTTCCACATAGATGCGTTCGATTGATTCCCGGAGGATGGCGGGCATCGCATCGTACATCGGCCAACAGGCGTTGAAGATTTCCACGAGCCGGTCGATATGTTCGAACACGTGTATTGTTTCCGGGAAGTAGAACGGATTCAGGCGAAGGAGTGGCGTATTCGCTTGATTCGTGCCGAAGACATTCACGTCATCCCGGTCACCGAAGACATGCTTGTACTCACCCTTCGCTGGCTCGATGACCAAGTATGTCACATCATTCTTCTTCAAGTTCTCGAGTAGTCCGTAGACGGTATTCGACTTACCGGATCCTGTCGATCCCGTGATGAAGGTATGCATGGACAGACTCTCGATGTCGAGCGATAACCTGGTCTCGTAGACGTCGCCCATATGATAGACATGTCCGATGTCGAGACTCTTACCGAGATTCTTCTTATTGAGATATGATACGTTCCGACCGAACTCTGCCATCTCGATGACCGGAAGGCCCGGCGTCGATTTTCGCGGGAGTGTGAGTGCTAACGCTAGCTCCTTCGTGTTGATGAGCGCTCCGCTGGAGAGGTTGAGCTGATGGACATCAGGACTCTTGAACAGAGGATGATCTAGTCTCTCGAGCGATTCCATGATGCTCCTTGCATCAGGATGGTTCGATGGCCAGACGGAAATCGACGACCCCTCTATCGAGGAATCCTCGCCTCTCACGAGGGATTGATAGTTCGCCGCGACGATTCTCGCCGTCTGCTCATCCTTCGTCACGAAATAGGCAGCGAAGTTCCATAGCCCGATGTCGGAGGCGACGTTCAGACGGTCGAGATGCTTGTCCACCTTCTTGAGGACCTCGTCGACCTGCTTGTTCCCGACCTCGAACTGGACGCTCATCGTCTTCCCACTCGATGTAGTCTGGTTGCTGGATTGACTGGTGCTCTCCGATTTCGAGAAGCCTTCAGTCTTACTCGTTCCCTCCATTTTTGCTCTTGTATGTGAATAATTCACTCCGACTCCTGCACTCGCGAATCCTTTTCCAACAGATGCTGACGCTCCTACTCCAAATGTATCGCTCGAGGTATGCGCCTGGGTCTTCGCCAGGCTCACATTTAAAGCTTCCATCATCCCCCTGCTCTTACTTTCACTCAATCCCTGGCTCTCGTTACGCCCACTCGAGTATGTTACCTTACGTAATCCGGATATCGCGGTATGCATCTCCTCGAATCCTTGGCGCATCTCAAGTATCTGTTTGGATGAGATGGCTTGCGCTAGGAAGATGGCGCTAAACTCTTCACCATGCATCGCATTGATGAGTCGTTCCAATCCTCTTATATCATGTTCGTTCCGAAGGTCTTTCAAGGAGGGGACGCCAGTTACGCATGAGACCGTCAAGCTACTCGAATTCTTCACGTCGAAGATTCTACGTGTCATCTCCTGATATTCAGAGTTACGTACTTGAGTAGTTCTCGTACCGGGGAGGTTTCCCTTCATGCTCTTGAGCAATCCGTCCTTGACGGAAGAGGCGGAGAAGTCATCAGTCTTCGTCCCGATATAGAATTCGACCTCATGGCCATCGCTATGAATCAGTAGGCAGATGTTCCCCTTAGTGGTCCCGACCGCGTTGAAGATGTTGATCAGTTTCTCCAGGATGCGCTCTTCCTTCTCGTACACGATTTTATCGATACGGACGAGGCGGATTCGCTGCATGGCGTCTTCAAGAGGTTCATGTACGGTCGAAATCAACTCGAACTCCGTGAGGCGGTGGAGATAGTTCTTGTCCATCATGTCCTTCGATATCGCCAATAAGTTTTCTACCGAATCGTTTAATACGACTAGGTCCTTCATGTTCCGTCTCCTCCCTGTCTTGCGGCCTTCGGTCTCAGTTCGATGATGGACGACAGCTCGTTTCGCATGTCGTCAATCCATTCAATCTGCCTCGTCAAATCTTCTAGGTTTCTTAGGTCTGCTTGACGCTTCTTGTCAGAAGAGGTCGTACCGGCTTCGAGTCTCTGTTCGACTTCCTCCGCCTTACGTAGTTCCCGTATCATATATGTCTCGAAGGCACCTTCTAAGGACCCAATCAGTCTAACAGCTTGTTCATACGTATCGCGGACCTTTCGCTCGACATTCTCTTGATAAGTCCTGAACGACTCGTCCTTGAATGAGCGCATGGAGCCCTCATGGGCCAATATCTCATCGAAGGGCTGTCTCCAGGAACCGAACAAATTCCATTCGGCCGCGTCAATCGCAGGTTTCAGAAGTAATCGAACTCTTGGCATGCCATCTCTTGACTTGCGTTCCTCAATTAGGATTTCAGGCACCTCGAACCGCGATTGCCAGGCCGAATTCGACGAATTCAGTTGTCTAGCATCCAGGGCGTCGTTCACGAGATGGATATACTTTTCAATCCCCTGCTTGAATCTCTCCCGGAACAAGGATGCGATTTCATATTCAATTCCCGTGACGGCATCGAGTTGTAGGTTCTGCAGCTCGAGATCCGTGCACTTCATCAACTCGTTCATCCGGTGCTCGCTCGTCTTCTCTGGTACACGCTTGACGTCTTCCAGACTTCTATTATATCTACGCAATACTGCTGTCTTCCTCGACTCGAAAAGGTCAGCGGTGTCCACCCGGCGATTGACGTCCAACATTCCTCTCAGATGTCCTTCTATGGCACGGGCGTATACGAATTCCTGCTGCGATTTCTCGATAAGCTCGTCACTTTTGAAAAAGAGTGTATCCCTTTCGATGCCAGTAATCCTTTCTTCGACGTCACTACGCGCGTCTTGGAGTCTTCTTTCCAATGATTTGAACAGACTCAAAAAGTCGATGTCCCTCTTTTCAGTGACATGCTCTTTCAGCGCAGCGAATATGAGTCGCTCATCGATGGGTTCATCATGGATGGTCCTTTCTTCCTCTTCTTTATTTACGCCGACGTTCCTCATGTCGACACCTTCCTCACCCTTCTCATACCCTAAGTGATGGCCCATGTTGGTGAGAAGCCGCGAGAACACACTACCCTTCTTGATCTTGCTCACTTCCGATGTGCCGCCACCGGCGTTCATCTCGATTTCTTTCTCCTCGTGTTTCTCGATTGGACGTTCCGCACTCTCACTTCGTAGGACGATACGTTTCAACTTGCTAGTCATCGGTTCCGATTTACTATTGCACTTTCTTGCGATAATCTCGAACGTCTCATCCATCGATTCCTCGTCAGTGAAGTAGATTACCTGAAGCGGTTCTTCCTTCCTCGGACTCCAAGACTCGAGCACATCGATGGCATGAATATGATCAAAACGGATGTATCCCCCGTCGATACTTCCCTCCATCGGCGTCATGTGTTGAACATGGTCCTCTGCGGTCGTCGCTACCTCGAACAGCGATTTGAATGCCTCAGTCCTTATTTCATCGAGATTCGTAACGACCAACGTCTGATGATTCGCATTCGACAATCTCTCGTAGCTTGGATTATTCTCATCGATTCGCAAGGACTCGACTGGCCCCTCCTTGAGTAAATCAAGTATTTCATGAATCATCATGTCTCTGTCATTTTCATCCATTATTTCTTCGTGGAGGACATCCACGCCCTGATATCGATCGCTGACGTTTTTTAGACAATCATAGTCACTCTTCATCCCGAGGAATCGTAAATTGAACGTCTCCTCGTTCAGTTCATCAATGAGATAATCAATCACTTCTCCGCACCATTCATCGAACGGCTTAGACTGGAATCTCGAAAGCTTGGAATCCTTCATCAAGTCTCTTCTCATGTAGTTGATTTTCGTAATTTTATCGTAGGGGTTATGCGACATCTCTACCATCCGCATGGACATACCACCTTCACCTTCACCTTCATCTATTTGCTGCCTCTTCTTAGGGTGTATTGTACCTTCGCCACACCTTCTAGGCTGTTAATTTTTTTACCGGGTGTTGATGTGAGCATCTCTACAAATCATTTGATGAGGACAGTATTTACAGTGTTCACCAGGACTAGAGTCCACACTAACATTATCGAAGGATTCTTTTTTGAATTTTCCTTGGCCCTTATTCTTACTTCCGAAAAAAGTAAGATTTTTCTGTTTATCTGGGTACCTAATGCCATCCAACCATACGTACCCTGGATCATAAGGGTCTTCCGCTAATCTCCAGTAAGCATCATGATGGTCCCTGCTCATTTGTTTTTCCATGTCCGTCAAATGAGGGAAAGCTCGAGATACTAAATTAAATCTATGATCCGATGCGCTTCGTGATTTCGGTATGCCATAATGAAGCAGATTTTCGAAGGTGAAGCCTCCGTGAAAACCTGACTCGAAGACTGGTCTGTCGTTCAAGAGAAAACTGTATAGTGCTCGTCTCTTACATTTACGATAGGTCTCATGTTGCATGATATTAAAGACCCTTTCATGATAGTCAATCATCTTGGTAGAATATCCTTTGTTTTCATCACTCGATAAAGAATCTACGCCTTCGATTTCGGGTGGACGACTCGTCTTCAATCCCATGAGCTCGAGATAATACGAAGGAGATAGACCTTTTTCTTGTCCCACCTCCTGAATGAAGGAGAATTTGATATGCACGGCATGACACATCACGATATAGAAAAGATAGCACGCGATTTCGAATTCAAGTTCTTTTTTCATCTTCAGTTGACGGAGATTTATATTACTTCTGAAGAGCTCGTCATAGCTTTCTTTCTTCAATGGCCAGAGGTTAAGTGACTGTGTATAAGGAAAGGATTTTTGATCCATCAAACAAAAATGGATATTGCGGTTTATATCGAATTGAAGACCATCACTGTTCAACATCGGGCTGACCATTGAATTCGTCGAGGTCCGATGCCCATCCCGCATTTCTGCAGCATATTCATCTTCATGTGGAGTCCCTCCAAGGAAGAAGTTCAATCCTTTTAGAAGGTCTTCACGCTGCACGATGTCTATCGGACTATCTTTGAGGTCGTTCAATGCTTCACGCACTGATTCGACGATTCTCTTGTCCGCCTCTTGCATAATATGAGGTAGTATTTCTGATTGGATATGACCATCGAGTAATTCGACATACGATCTGATATCTACCTTACCTTCCTCTTTCATTTTCCCTTCCTTGTTGAATAGTTTCTGATACAAAGTTTCTATGGCCTGCATCCCTTCTATGATGCCTTCGATTTCCTCATCCTGTACTGAAAGATGTCCGATGGACTCGAATGGATGGTTATACATACGATGATCTTTCAGATTTCCTTCATTCTTATACTTTCTATCGAAGTCAGGGCTACCGAACTCCTTCGTCAGTACTTTTCGCTGCTCCTTGATTTGTCCTAATGCTTCATACCATTGCTCGAATGACGCATTTTTTTCCATCAAAGGTGAAATTCTTCGGAGCCCGGTCAAATAGATTTTGGAGGATTTTCCTTTCACTAGTAAGAAGTCAGAACTAAAAATCCGTTGAAGTAAGTCTGCCGTTACTCCATCAGTATTCTTGTACTCCCCTTCTAAGACATCGTATCTCCCTACGTTCAGGCGGTGTATATCCAGTAGGAAACTACCGAATGGATATCGTGAGAGTTGAAGTTCCTGAGGAATATCTGGATCTTCCATATATCCCTTCAATGTACCAGCCCTCGGGGATACGAGGACATGATCCTCATCAGAGATATATTTTCTGAACTGATATAGATTGGTAAAGCGATAGATGTCTCCTTCCACCTCATCATCGAACATACCATTCAAGACGCCTAAAAAATTCTTCGCATGAATGTTGATCGGGTAGCTATGGCGGAGCGCTTTGACATGCGTCGTGCTCTTCATGTCTAAGAATTTCTCTACGGGTTCGAAGCCTCTCTCATAACCTTCTATATAGTTCACGACATGTACGACTTCAATCCACTCGCTCAATCGATCGAAAATCATTTTCTGTATGGGCATCAGGAAGTAGAAACCATGAAGGACGATTACTTTCCTACTCTTGAACAGACGTTTCACAATATGTTTCGCTTCCGATTGTCTTTCATTATCGACTCTACTTTCCTTCCCCTTGTCTACCAGTTCTACTAAAGCATCCTCGAATACGTCGAGAGTCGTATTCGAAAATCCATCAATCCAATCATCGAACTTCTGGAACACCTCTAGTCGTTCCATCTCCTGGACGGCATAATAAAACGTCTGCTCTTCGTCCGAGGCAGTGGCGAGTGCGGATAGATTTCGCGATGTGATTCCACTCTCTCGAAGGAAGCGGATAGTAGAAAGGACGGTTTCTTGGTCCTTGTCTATGGCCCCATGCATCGGATGATGCTTCACTTTTTCCTCGTCCGAGAACTGATGGAGTACTTGTGAGAGGATCGTATACTGGTGAAGCTCCGTCGACGGAGAGAACCAACCATCACCAATTGTCTGAGACAGTTCAGAGAAAGAATATACTTCGTCCCCTATCCATTTACGAAAATCATCATTATTGTTCACGATACCTTGTTTCAAAGAGTTAGTCGCGGTTATGTGTATAGAATCACGATAAGGCGAAAACTCAGAATCTGGATGCATCAATTGATCCGCTGTTTCATAGGTGATTATCTTGTACGGCATGTCATGTCCCCCTCGCCATCTTGAGTAAATCTCGCCAAGTATTGGGGCGTGATCCCCATTGATTCTTGTCATCGATTCCATAAATGAACAACCGTTCCTCGGCTCTCGTCATCGCGACATATAGAAGACGGGTCTCCTCGCGAATTTGCTCAAGGTCCTCGTCTCTTTTCAGCTTTTCGTACTCTACGGTCTCATAGTCGAGTATAACTCGGTCGTCTGCGTGCTTCACATATTTCCAAGCGAAGTCGATTTTTCCCGAAGGAGATACATATATGATCGTGTCTTTGATATCCCCGTCATCTGAACGTACAATAGGAGTTTTCGTAAAAGGAATCATGACGGTATCGAACTGAAGACCTTTCGCCCTATGAACAGTCAGAACACGGACTAGATTGCCATCAAAACTGTTATCATCTAACTCAGCTTCATCAGAATCCCTATTCGTCGAGACTTGCATCTCTAGCCATTCATGAAGGGTAAGTAAATCCAGAGGCCCATCAGTGAATGCCTCGTGAATGAGCATCATGATTTTGTGGAGGTTCAGCTCGTATTGTAGCGTGTCTGCTACTGACAGACCGGCTTCTCGAAGATGTGTTTTGTAATTCGACTTGTCAATGAACGAGTCGAGCACAGAAAGTAACGGGCTATATTTCAACCTTTCAAGTGATTCGTTCCATGATTCATGAATAGATAATTCCTTGGAGGGAGAAGAGATATAGATGTTACTCCCTATAACCTTCCTCTTGAAAATAGGAAAGGAAGCACGACCGGAGAATGCAGTGGTCGTAAGGGAAAAGAGTGCATCTCGCTGCTCAGGATAGATCCAAGAGTTGATGAGAATCATCAAATCGCGAGCCGCGTATGATTCGAACAATGTCCCGTCCATGCGTACTTCGAGATTCTTGATGTCCCCATCTTTCCGAATCATTTCTCCAATCTCTCTAGCATCTCGGTTCCTACGGACTAGAATAGCAAGGACCTTGCCTCCCTTTCCCTTATCGCCTTGAGCGATTTCGTTCAACCTAAGTTTGATTTCTTCTACGTCGACATCACTTGATTTTAAGAACATAGGGTTTCCACTCAGCCGCGTCTCCTTGTTCGAAACCATTCTACCCTCCCCGGGCGGAAGCAGTTGGGACGGACTTTTCCGCCAGGCAGAGAAATGACGTTCCATTTGTTCTACGAGCAAGCGGCTGGATCTGAAGTTCTCGTCTAGTCGATAAGTGACACATCGTCCTAGATTGTTGAGGCTCATCGTTTCATCGAGGACCGTGAAGGCAGATGAATCCGCTCCCCTAAACCGATAGATGCCTTGCTTCACATCTCCTACAGCGACGAGCCGGATGTCGGTCGCGGCGATGATACTTACGATGGACTGAATCTGCGATACGTCCGTATCCTGGAATTCGTCGACAAACAAGTAACGGTATCTATCAGACAATTCCTCAAGCGGCGCATCTGATTCATAGATTTTTTTCATGAATCTAGTCAAATCAGAGATTCCTATCACGTCATTCTCCAACTTTAATTGGTAGAGTTCTCTATCCGACCTCATCAAGACATCAATCACCGATTTTGTGAAATCTGACTCATTAGGATTCATAGATACGGCAGAGAAATCCTCGGAGATCACACCCTTCTGTTCGAACTTGTCCCACACAGTTTCTAGGAATTTCCTCACCTCGTAGTACCACATACCCTCGAAGGGGTTCGCTATAGATTTTTCTTGAAGTACTTCGTCGAACATTCTTTTGACCATCCTTCTACGCTCCATCGTCATCTGAGAGACTTTAAAACCTCCTCCCAATCCAAGATGTTGACCGAAGGACATCAGAATTTTCTTCGCGAATGAAGGTATGGTCAGGATATCCATCCGTCGCAAGTCATTGATGTGTTTCATGTACTTCGGGTCGCCAGTCAATTTGAGTCTTTCGATGAGTCGTTCAGCGAGCGCTTCTTCCATGTTATTGGCAGCCTCGTTCGTGAAGGTAATCATGGCAATCTGATCAAGACTATCAATCACTCCCATGTCAAGGAGATACATGATACGGGCGATGAGAGTGGTGGTTTTACCACTCCCCGCTCCCGCATTGATGGCGATGTGCTCAGTATGACTGGCATGCTCTATGACGTACTGGTTGTAGTTGAATCCCTTAGATTGATGTCCGTGCTCCTTGAGATAGTCCTCCTTGCCCTTGAGGCTCGTCTTACATCCATCCACGATTTGGAATGGCGTGATTCCCGGAACATCGACGGGTATGTGATGGACAATCACTCCACTCCTAAGAATCTTATCAAGGTCCGAAGCATTCGCTTTTCCACCGAATACGATAGAATGTGACGCCATTCTCATCTCCGAGGTCGCATCTGGACTTGATACCTGTTCAGGGGGAGTCAGCATCACAAATCGGTCTACATCCAATTCAGGCCGTAACCTCTGGTCAGGTTCACCCTGTTCATAACGGAATAGACTCATCACTTCGTTTATATCCTCTTGTCCGTAAAGTGATAGCGGAAACCCTCCCGCATCTTGGTAGATGTATCGACCCTTCAATGGAAGAGCATGGAGAGGATATGCCAAAGTAGTACCGGCATTGAATCGGCCAATCGTAATTATTTTGGTATTCACATACGTCTCATCTCCTGAGAACAATTGTAGTCCTATCGACACGCCGTCCTTCGTTATAAGCACGTCACTCTTAACCAGAATATCGTGGTCGAAACTCATCTTCACCTCATCGAAGCGTCCTGACTCTCGGAGTAAGAAGCAAAAATGTATGTCGGTCAAAAGCGACTTATAAGCAATGTTTGCCTGAATCCTCGCAGAGTCCTGATCCTTCCTCGGGAAGTATTTCTCTGAAAAAGTCCTACTGTAATCCTCTACCGATGGAACACGCCTTTCCTTGAGTATCCTCGTATACAACTCTGTCGTGTAGAGTGGTGCGCTTCGATTGACTGTACCCCTTAATTTATATGGATGTGAAGGTCTGACATAAGATTTTATCAGTAGATCATGTACGTTTTTCGAAGCACCAATTATTTCTAGAACTTTATTCATATCAATCATGTTGATTTCTCCTCCTGCAATAATGCTGCCCTTGCACCCAATCACATAATCAACTTCGTATGAACGAGTACTAGGTATAGCTCCATATACAATTTTATCCTAATCAGATTGATAAGACGATTATTTCTTGATTTACATGGGCATTATTAGAAACAATTGGATGATTTTATTCTTATAATTCGAGAATCGGATGTAAGAAGCTCTTTCAATCCACGATTAAGCTGAACGTCAAAAAACGACCCCAAGTCTTCTCGCAGGATCGCTGATTTTCAAATCATATGGCACTGTCTTAATTTTTTTTTAAATCAATACGACCGTATAGACCGTCAACTCGGATACAACATGACAGCACATGCTTATTGATGGCCATCTTCCAAGCCCCCATCCGGGAGTGCCAACTCTTCAGCTCCAGGAAGGTGCTCCAATCCATTTCATATACTCCGGCCAACGTATAATCCTTGTTCAGCCTCACGAGTATCAGATGATCGAAGAGCTGTTCTTCTTCCTTTTCCTCCCCTGGTGCGTTGAGTCCATAGAACACTCCGGTCGATGTACTCGTGACCGTCTTCACGCTGTACCTCCGACCATCTCGGCTCGTCGCATCGAAGTGCTTCATGCTGATGCGAGAAATCTCAAGGTCCGGGAACGACGGATTATCACGATATGTCTCCACGGCATAATATTCCCCGATTTCCCCGACGATGTTCCGCGTACGAACGATGCCCCTCGCCTTCATCTCTTCGTACCATACACCGTACAACCTCACCAAATCGCCATCTTCCATCCTTTTCAGACAATCAATCATGTCCTCCATGAAGTCCCGTCCCTTCCATTTCAATCACTTAGCCCACTTGCTCGATATCGTCAATCAATTCCATGCTCCATCTTGAAGTAAGTCTTTCCTCTGGCATGTGGGTAGCTCCCGAAGTACCATTCCTCTGGCCGGTCCATCATGACCTTATATAGTATCTGTCCATAAAACTTCGCGGCCTCAACGTTGTTCTTACGGCAGGCGACCCAGATTGGTTCATACAAGGTCCCTCTCCAATCGCTACCCGGTATCCAGCTCGAGGTGTGGACGTCACCACGGTCGATGACACGGTTCAGCTCCTCGATGATGATATGATAATCCTTCTGGTCGATGCTCTCCATCCGTTTCTTAAACTGTGTTTCGTAGGCTACGTGCGTTATCAATTCTCCATCGATTGTCTTCAGCATGTTCGCTCCTCCGCTTCCTCGTCCCTTAGTTTCGTGTCGAATCATATCATTCGGTCATATCACTCCTTCGAGAGTCGCAGCACCTCAATCGCGGCCTTCATACGTAAATCGGGGTCATCGGAATTCAACGCGTCGAGCAGCACGTTCTTCGCCGCCCGCACCGTGTCCTCGTCGAACAACCCTTTGGACTTGTTGGTCTCGATACTTCCTTCGATGACGGTGAAAGGATTGTTCCCACCCTCCTCAATCAACTCCAACAGCCCGGTCTCGTCCAACGTACCGGAGAATCTCGTCATCGTGCCACGATTCTTGACGAAGTCTACGACCTTCTGCTGCATGCTAGCCTTCGCGATCGTCGCCTTCCACTCGATGGGACGACGATGACACATGCCAATCTTTCGGTCGTCATATTCTTCAAAATATTGATAAGGACCTGCGATTCCGACATGAACGATGGAGCCATCCGGGACGAGGATGATGTCGCCCGGCTCCACGACGTTGACGAACATGTTGACCACTCCCGTATAGGCCCCGAGTCTCTGTCCTTCGTACCGGTATTCTCGTTCGAGTTCCCGACGTATGTCCTTCTTGTCAGTATTCTCGAGATTCCCGATGCCCGGCCATCCGATACAAACGAATCCTTCGTCGAGGAATTGCTTCCCTCGATCGAATCCATGGGGTTTGTCCTTGAGCTGAAACACTTGTCTCATCGATACCACTCCTTCGCCTCCAGATGTGATTTCCACTTCATGAACATAGTATACCGGAACGAAAACAAAATTACAATACCCTAAAACCCTAAAACTATAATAAGGGTTTTAGGGTTTTAGTGAGGCTTGTTTTTTATTTTTTGACAGTAGCGCTTCTGAATGATTTATAGTATCGACGTAAATCATCAGAAAAGGACCGGATTAATTATCCGGTCCTACCTCATATACATCATCACGTGACACATCATTCGTCATGGAGGAGTCGATTCAAATGGAAGTCAAGTATTCACATCCTCCACTCAAGGATGTCATCGACGTCTTCGGTTCGTAGACGCAACTCCTTGCCCGTGAAGGAATCATCTCTCTCGACGAACTTGATTCGCATGCCATCAACCATCTGTGGATGCCACGAGAGAAACGGACGATACAGGAGAGTCTCACCTCACCACCTGCCGTCATCTCCATGGGAACCATCTCTAGACTTCAGGCTATGGTCGAACACCTCGAGATATCGAGTCGTGTAATCATCGTGAACAAGCATGGAAGTTGGGCAGAGGATTTAAGGAGCCATGATTTGGTTACACACAGTCGTTTCACGGATGACGAATGCCTTGATTTCTTGAGGACCGCCCTCTCTGAGCGAGATGGTGCGATGAACTCCGTCGATTACGATTGATGGGCAATTAAGAGCGGCGCTCCAAGGCTCAACGCTTTGACGAAGCGATTCGGCTCGTGGCCAGATGCATTAGCGCGATCAATGACAATCTCGGATTAAGACGGACATCATCTTTTTCTTGCGCCTGCATATAGCTGTTCGAAGAAGTCTTGCTTGTCTAAATGGATTCGTCTTGTCTCCGGGACGTAGTGTGCACCGGCCAAGCGTATCTTCTGGATGGTCTTGTTCGAATCAAGCGAGACTCCGAATTTTCGTGTTACGAACGTAAGGAATTCATCCACAGACATGCCATCACTGATATGGTCCCGGACGAAGTCCGTGAGATTCCTACCATGTGAACCCTGATAGAAGATATCACCCGTCGCCAATGGGATGTAACGTATCCCCTCATGCACTCGACAAAGTCGTTCGTAGAAGATGTCGTCGAAGCCCAGGTCAAGTATTTTATGCGGGACTCGTTCGTGGATACTCTTGACGGTGAAGTATCTCTCGTCAGAAAAGCTTCTAGAGACGACCTCCTGAAAATCGATGAGATCTGATTTTGCGATACCTATCTTCTCAAGTACGGAGATGTTCATGTAGTGATTCTTCCCTATCTGGAAGAGGTCGAGTCCTGACTGAAGTTCAGATACAGTTTTCCAGAACGACCGTGTCTTCAATAACGGAGATTCATCCAACGTAAAGTACTGATTCTTCATAAGAAGATTCCGGTAATAGCATTCACCGCTCCCTATCTCCTTTCGGACTATAAAGCCACCACTCAACACATATCCGATGCTTTTCAACATTTTTTTATTAAGATATAGATTTTGTGAAGATTTGAGGATGGGATGTTCATCAATCAAATCCTGGATGATATAGATGTCGTCGACAAGTATT
Organism: Exiguobacterium sp. s193; assembly: GCF_018618755.1. Lineage (GTDB taxonomy): Bacteria > Bacillota > Bacilli > Exiguobacteriales > Exiguobacteriaceae > Exiguobacterium_A. The sequence goes on along the minus strand of NZ_JACSMR010000008.1, from coordinate 88,016 downwards.
TTTTTCAGGAAATTTCTTTCGATTCTCGATGGTTTGGCAGAGACGCGGATTAATTTTCGTTCAGGAGTGACGTATTCCGGCAAATCGGTAAGCACGCGGGTCCGCGTGGAAGGTCCGTGTAACCCGAAATCCTCCTTCAGATGATTGATGAATGCATCGAGAGTGATTGGTGCCAACTTCTCAATCAATCGGATGAACCAACCAATCTTATCTTCGACACCTATCGCGAATTCAGGGATTCGTCTCATCCTGATGAAATCAATGTCTAATATACGTTTCAATACGTTATGCAGTTCGTGATGATCCCTAATGTCTAACGACCTTAAATAGGATTCATTCGCATCATAGACGAAGCTCGTACTATATATGCCTTCAGGCAGCATGAAGAGATTTTCGAAATTGAATTCCTCCCCGACGATTCGATTGGCTTGAAAATATCGGACCTTTTGGTCGTAAGAGTGTATGCAATGCGACGATTCTGCGATAGTACTTTCGAAATTATGTAAGGAAATTACATACTCTTCGATAACGCTCTTCTTGCCATAGAGCTGCTCGTCAAGGAATTCTGAATATCGTATATAATGGTTCTTGATGGAATCAGCATCTCGTCCATACATGTAAAAATACTTCTTTATGAGCTTTCGCTTAGTCATCGTCACGACGTCACCATTCTCATCCTCGAAGAGCGACTCTGCATGAAGATATCTAATCCGTTGACCCGGGAGAAGCTGATTCACGCAATCCATCTTATTCTTCTTGGCGCCATCCCTGGTTTGATTTTTTGTGCATTTAAGTTTTAGCAGATGGAACGTCTCTTTCTTCTCTAGGAGTACCTCCGTGAAGAACTCTTGGTCGACAGCATATTCTCGGAATATATTGATGGTCTGACGCGCTTCCTTGATGTGCGTGACTGGGACCTTCTCTAAGACCTTCTCCAACACTTGGCTAATCCTCTGACGAGATATCCCTTGTTCTTTCGCTATGTCGGTGGCACTCATCCCACTCAGACGTTTCTTCAGGAAGAGTTTACTCTGTCCATCCTCCAGGGTTTCCAGGAACTCGTCGAGCGACCTGAATTGTTTCGTCACATCGAGATTCGAAATGCTTACGAACTTCAACTTTTCAAGGCGACGTAACCCTTCTGACGTTTCTTTTCCAATCAATCCCGATACTATAGACCAGGAACGGAATGAGGATACGTCCTCCATCCGGTCGTATACAGAAATCAACCTACGGACGATTTTCTTGAGGTATGATCCATCCCTGGTTTTTTCGACACGTCCTACTAAAGGAACTCTACCGTTTTCTCCATGAATCTTGTGGACGTGATTCGACGGACTATTGCGTTCTGATGATGTCCTCACTGCACTGTCATGCATTCTTCCCTTACGTCCGATATATGATTCATGGGCGGACATGACTCTTTTATATACCGACGACCGCTCTACTCCCCCAGTCAGTTCCTTAAATGTCTCATAGGCCATTCCGTCGAGGTCCGTGAAACGTATCCGTGACGGAATCAAGATATTTTTAACGATATACTCACTCATTCCGCCTTCTGATAGGACGAGATGATACAGCGATGTCATACCATTCAACGAAGCAATCTCTTGTGGATTCAAATCGGTCAGGAGAGTCTTTATCGATTTTCTGATGGTTTGGTTCGGCCAAATTTCTTTCTGTGCCTTCCTATGGCTGATGACTTCGAGCGTGACGCCTGACTCCATCATCTTCGCTAGCGAGCGGAAGCTGACGTCATGTCCCTTCTCGATTGCTAAATCGGCAAGGCATAACACTCTTTTGTCCATCCACACATCTGTATGATATGTGGAATCCACAGGACCTTCTTCTAACGATGATTCAATGACTTCATCGATGCTTGGTCTTCCATGGTGTCTGACATAGGATTCGTAGGCGGACATGAGCCTCTTGTAGATGGATAACCTCTCCGCTCTTCCCGTCCGTCTTTTGAAGACTTCATAGGTCATCCCTTCTAGATCCGCGAAGCGTATCCGTGACGGAATCAAGATTGTTCTGACGACGTACTCGGTCACTCCTCCTTCAATCAGGACTAGGTTATACAACGATGTCATATCGTCCAAAGAAGCAATCTCTTCCTGGCTCATATCAGCGAGAAGTGCCTTCACTGATTTTCTGACGGTCGAGTTCGGCCAGATTTCTTTCCGAGCCGCTTTGCGATTGATTTCCTCGAAGATGACTCCCGATTCCATCATCCTCGACATCGAACGGAAACTGACATCATGACCCTTCTCGATTGCTAAATCAGCAAGGCATAGCAGCCTTCCATCTAATCGCTTTCCCGATAGCGCCACCTGGTTCCCACCGTCGGTATCACTTATAGGTTTAATAGAACTTTCATCCAGTGACGACCTGCCGTTCACATTAGTACGAGGTCTTCCATTTCGTTCGATGTAAGACAGATAGGCAGACATAACCTTTTTGTATACTGAAAGTCGCTCGATTCCTCCGGTCCGGTTCTTGAAGTCCTCATAGGTCATGCCCTCGAGATCTTCGAGTCGTATCCGCGACGGAATCAAGATTGTATTCACGACATATTCGCTCACACCACCCTCGACCAGGACGAGATGGTACAGAGATGTCATGCTAGCCAGCGAGTCAATCTCTTGTTGAGTCATGTTATTCAGTAGAAATTTCACCTTCCCCCTCGTTGCAAGGTTCGGCCATACCTCTTCAGGGCTCTTTATACAATTGATGTCCTCGAGCGTGACGCCTGACTCCATCATCCTCGCCAGCGAGCGGAAATTGAGATTCTGACCTTTCTCAACTGAAAGGTCCACAAGACATAGGAGTCTTCCATCCGACATCCGTTTTTTTTCTATTCGCGACATTTCTTGATCATTCGTCCTTTCATTAATAATCATCCTTCGTAATCAATCTGAAATCATCATCAGGAGCGACAGACGTCTACTCCTCTCGGCCATATACCATGTCTAAGAAGCTCTGCCTATTTGAGAACACTCGCTCCAACTCTTGAACATAGTACATATCAGAAGCTCTTATTTTTTCAATTAATTTTGACAGTGCGATTTCGATACCGTATCTCCTATGGATGTCTGATTGTAGGACGTTGATGTCCATTCCGTCTTGGACGATGCACTCAATGAAGTCCACCTGTCTCTTTTTTTCTTTCGAACAATATAGTATGAGGGAGGTCGCGAACTGAATGAAACGTATTCGCTTGTCGTACCGACAGATACTCTCATAGAAAATACCATCGAACCCGAGACCTAGGATGGCTTGGTTCAATTCTTCTTGTATGTTCTCGACGGAGAAGAACCGACCGTCAGAAAAGTGTACAAAAACTTTTTCACGAAAATCCAGTATCTCTTTTTTACTGACCCCTGCACGTTCAAGGACCGAAATGTTCATGTATGTCTCGTCATCCACTCGGAATAAATCAAGATTTTGCTGAAGATTGACAAGGACTCTCCAGAATGATTGTGTATTTTGTACTGCAGAAGAGTTATCGGTCCTGAAGTAATCCTTCGTCAACAAAAAGTGACGGAAATACCTTTCTGCACTCCCGAAACCTTTCCGTATCACGAATCCACCTCGCAAATCATAACCGACCGTGCCAAGGTTTCGATTGTTCAGGTATAGCTGACGGAAATTCTTTACGTCAGAATGTCGATTGATCAGCTCTGGCACCGTGTAGATATCGTCGACCAGAATGGACTTGATGAATGATTCTTCCTCGATGCTCAACTCGGTAATATCGTGGACAAGTTCGTTATGCGGAGTTAAATAAACTGACAACTCCATCTGTATCAAACTTCTCGATGAAGAGGCAAGAAGACCAAATCTTTCCTCTAATATTGATACGAACTCATCGAGAGATATTGGTCCCCATTCATCGATGAGTCCTACTAACCAATCTAATTTGTTCGTTACACCGATACTGAACTCAGGCATACGTCTAGTCTGCACTGTCTCTATACGAAGGTTGTCTTTTACGATATTATGAAGCTCGAAATAATCTCGTATATCGAGAGCGAAGAAATAATGAGCATGACGCTCATAAATGATACGCATGTTGTAGATGCCGGGATCCAGTCGAAACAACTCTTGGAATGTATTCGCCTCCTCAAGAATAGGCTTAACATCAAAATATCGGATTCTTCTTTTCGAGGATTGCAAACAACCTTCTATTCTATCAGCTATCCCTTCAAATGCCCTTTCCGAAATCATGTAATGTTGAAGGACCTCTTCTTGGTTTCTAAGTTCTTCTTCTATGAAAGATAGATATCGACGATGATGCTCATTGGCATGCTTAGTTTCACGCCCCTCTAAGAAAAAGTACTTCTCGACAAGTCCCATCTTCGAGAGTGGTGAGGCATTTCCCGAAACATCTTCGTAAAGCCCCTCACTGACGAGCATCCGTTGTCTCTGCTCTGATTGTAAAAAAGAGTAGATTTCTCTTTTGGCCGAAGTACCTTTCGTACACTTTTCAGAGAGAAAATGATAGACTTCTTTTCGTTCACCTAATACGGTCTCGAAAAAAACAGGATCAAGATCATAACTCTCAAATAGATACCTCATCCGTCTGGCTTCTGTGATGTGTGTCAGCGGGATGCTAGAGATGACCTTCTCTAGAATTTGTCTGATTCTTTCGCGTGTCACATTGTTGATGTCTCCTATTTCTTGGAGAGTCCTTCCCGTCATACGCTGCTCTACCATTCTTCTACTTATTTCCGGTATGGATGAGATGACTTCTTCTAGGTGCCTAGTCCGCTTACTCACTTGTTCTTCATTAAAGTGGACCAATCCGTTTTGCGCTAGACGTTCTAACCCTGCAGCGACCTCATGCTCTTGCAATCCCGTTTTTTTCATCCAGTCTCCAGGTATGGATTGGTCTGGCATTTCGTCGTATACAATGGTCAGATCCTTTTCGATTTGATTCACTAGTCGTTTCCCTAACTTCTTTGTCTGGATGATGCCAGTATCGTATGTCTCATCCCTGATACCACCATCGTTCTCGAACGCCTTCATTATTTTGATGAAGATGGCCTTACGCTCGCCACCACCTGTCAGTCTTCTGAATGTTTCATAATCAATCGTCGATAAATGATCGTACCTTATGCCGGAGGGATGTAAAAGATTTCTTACGGTGTTCTCACTCACACCTCCATCAACCAAGACAAGCCTGTAGAGAGACTTCCCCTCTCCCATGGTCGAACAATCTTCTTCCACATCAATCAACAGGCCATGGAGCGTCTCCTTCACGTTCGCCCGTATCCCCCCGACCACTTCTTCATCCCACTTTATGAGGTCTTCTAATGTGTAACCATCTTTCATCAACTTTGCAACCGATTGTAAGCTCAGCTTCGTCCCCCTGGAGTCTGCCAAGTCAAGAATTCCTAGCAATCGAATGTCCCTATTCTTTACCTCATCATTCGCCACGTCTTCGCCTCCTTCTTTAACTATCGCAGTAAGTGTATGTGGACTTTAACTTGCCCATAAGGTCCTCGATATCAAAATAAGATTCATGGCGGTGTCCATCAGAATATACGTTCAGACCGAATGAAGATCAATCAGATGTCATTCAAGACTTCGTTCATATAAATGTTCAAAAAAGACATTCTTGTCAATATGAAGGCGGCCAGTCTCAATAATGTAGTAATATCCGGCTTCTCTTAACTTCTCAATTACTTTTCTGGTGTTCAATGAGACACCATATTTTCCTTTAATCAATCTAATTAGTTCAGAAACTTCAATTCCCTCTTCCATTTCGCTTTTTAGAAAATCAGTTAGATTTTTCTTGTTTGCTGACTGGTAGAATATATCTCCGTTTCCTAAGGGAATATAACGTACTTCTTCTTGCTCGCGACATATACGCTCATAAAAAATATCCTCGAATCCTAAATCTAATAACTTATGTTGAATCTCATCGTGAATGTTTTTCATGGTAAAGTATTGCCATCCTATAAAAAAGGACGTGACTTGATTTCGGAAATCTATGATGTCCTTTTTAGATATATCTGCCTTTTTAAGAACGGATGACTTCATATAAAGATTTTCTTCAATTCTTAATAGTTCGGAAGATTTCTGGAAATTGGACAGTACTTTTAAAAACGATTGACTGTTCTGCAGAGTAGAGTGATTAGTCCTGAAATAGTCTTCCTTAAGAACCAGCCTTCTAAAATACTCTTCAGCGTTACCGATTTCTTTGCGGATTACAAAACTGCCACTCAACACATATCCTAAATTATTCAAGACCAAATTATTTAAATATTTTTGTCGGAAATTTTTAATTGCATGGTGACGCTCCTCGAGTTCAAGGATGGAATAGATGTCATCTACTATCAGCTCCTCTATGAATGTTATTTCTTCGCCATTCAATTGAGGGAGGATACTCGTCAATTGTTTTTGTGAATTGATGTAATCGGATAATTCGGTTTGAATGAGACTACGCGACGAGGCTGCATGCAGTCCGTAGTTTTTTTCGAGGTATAGCGCGAACTCCGGAACAGATATCGGTTCCATTTTGTTGATGAGGCCTAACATCCACTCAAATTTATCCGAGATATTTATAGAAAAATCAGGCATACGCCTCATTTCGACGAAGTCTATTTTTAAATGATAACGAAGCAAATTATGTAACTCATAATAATTCCGAATATCTAAAGAATTAAAGTATGACTCATTATTCTGAAACACGAGCTTCGTACTGTAAATACCATCATCAAGTTTAAATAAATTTTTTATGATATCTTTTTCGTTCATAACGCCAGTCGATTGAAAATGACGAACTTTTCGCTTTTCAGACTGTATACAGTAAGATGCACCAGCGACTATATTCTCAAAATTTCGAAGAGTAAAAGAAAGCATATGAACCTCTTCGTCCCTATTGTATAGTTCCGTCTCGAGAAATTCTAAGTAATTGGCATGATGGTCTTTTATATGCTTAATTTCCTTACCATGTAGACAAAAGTATTTTTCCAAAAGATTTTGCTTCGATAAAGCTACTAGTTTACCACTCGAATCCTCGATTAATGATTCGATATATAAGAACCGCTCTCTCTGCTCGGGGGACAACAGATTATACGCCTCCCGATTCTTCTTTTTCCCTCTAACACATTTTTCCTTCAAGAAGTAATAGATGTTTTCATCTTTCCCCAAAATATTTTTGAAGAAATTCAAATCAAGATCATAATTTTGATAGAGATGTACATACTTTCCTACATCACTGATGTGCGTTATAGGTAGTTCCGAAAGTGCTTTATATAATATCTGGCTCACATATTGATGAGAGATTGTATGTTTCTTCGCAAGAATTCCTAAATTACTCCCACTAAGCCGTGCCCTCAAAATATCCCGAGTACGTTCATTCATTTGACTGTCGATGAATTCTTCAATACTTATAGTTCTTTTCTTTATTAATCGACCGTCTATTTCAATCATCTTTAGATGTTTCAATCTTAATACAGCTCTCATAGCCGATTCTTCGTCAGTCTCGAACATTTTTATCCATGAAGTGATACTCTCTTCGTCTGACATTCGATCAAAAATATCAATCATCATTTCTTCAATCGATTTAGGAAAAGTTTTATTTGTTTGTAAACTTTCTTGACACATCCCAACCATTGCGCCCATAGTCTGTTCTTTGATTCTTTCGACATAAATATCATAAGCGGTCATGATTTTATGAAACAAAGCAAGCTTCTCTTTTCCTCCGGTCAATTTCTTAAAGTTGTCGTAATCCAATCCTTCTAAATTGCTAAAACGTAAATCGGAAGGTATCAAAAAATTCCTGATAACACTATCAGACAGTCCATTCTCAATAATAAGAAGACGATAAAAGGACTCTTGAGTCTTTAAAAAATCAAATTCTGTTTTGCTAATATTGTCCAAGAGACGATGTATTTTATTATTGATGATGGAATTAACTCCGTCGATTTTTTCAAAATTTACGAATAAATCTTCGAGCGTCTTACCAGATTTCATGATTCGAATTATCGAATTCATTCCTATTCGTACGCCTTTTAATTCTGCTAGATCCTTAAGGTTTATTATTCTTAAATCCATTTTCATATAATCACCTTTTTGATTCATAATTTCCTAATTCGCCCTTTCCGGAAAATTTAACCATACTTAATAAATTATATACCAATATCAATCACAAGGATCATCCACATCTATTTCCTTCTCAAGATATGTCTCGAGTCTCATCTCCTGGACGTCTATCCCTGTGCCGAGCAGTGCATGGTATGTCTTATCGATTTCGTCTATTACCCAATCGAAGTCCACGTTCACCTCATGCTCCCAGTAGCGTAGCACCGTCCATCCTTGGCAAAGATAATGCTCCGTCTGCTCCTTGTCTCGTTCACGGTTTCTCTTGATTTTGTTACGCCAAAATTCGACGTTGCTCTTTGGCTCCTTGTAGTGAACAGGACATCCATGCCAGAAGCATGAGTCGAGGAAAATGACAAGACGCTGTACCGGGAAGGCGATGTCCGGCGTCCCTAATAGCTTCCGATAATTCTTCCGGTAGCGTAACCCACGATGCCACAGCGCATGTCTCACCTTAACCTCCATCTTCGTATCCGTGCCTCTGACCTTGCTAAGGTTCTTATTCTTGGTCGCCATCATATTTACCCCCTTCTGTGCATCTCGATATATTCAGCTTTTCCTTTTATCGGTCATCAGGAAACCAAAAAAGGCACCTCCGCATCATGCGAAAGTGCCTCCAGTATGTCCGGGTCGCTCAAGCGACACATCAGTTATTGTTGATGAAGAAAGATTCCTGAGCAGGCATGAGCACAGGATGACGATCCTCAAGCTGCTCGATGCGGCGTCCCATCCGTTCGATGAGACCGACCACTAACGCGTTACCCATGCAGAAGTAACGCATTCGGTCGCTCATCGTGTTCGTCCAGTTATCCGGGAAACCGTTCAGCCGCTCACACTCGAGCGGCGTCAGGAAACGCCGACGTCCGTTGACCTCTACCACGTGGGAACTCCGGTTGGTCGTCCCTTCGCTCGTCAGCATCGTCCGGCCCGGCTTGTCGAGGTCGTCTATCTCTGACATGCCACCCTCAGCATAGATATACTTGTGTCCGTCAGCCGATGTCCGCTCGATTTTCTTCGCACCTCGGAGGAAGTTGAACTTCTCGATAGCCGTATCTTTCAGATAGAACTTCTCTGGCACCGTGTCCTCTGGCTGCAAGATGTCACGCAGCGGTGTCGGTTTCTCGAAGACCGGCTCGGTATGGATAGAGTAAAAACGCCCTTCATGCATATACCCCGAGTTATGGAAATTGGCAGAGAACGTGTCCGAAATCTCGACGATATCTTCCGGCAGCATACCGACGAGGCGACGATTCTTCACGACCTCCGGCTTGACCGGGAAGACGGGTGCGAAGAAACCCTTCTCGAACAGAATGTCGTCCGATTCGTAAGAGTCGAGCTCTTTCGAGAAGCCAGAATCATCTCGAGTAGCGAAGATGAACACGCGTCTCCGTCGTTGAGCCATGCCATACTCTGCAGCATTCAGGACACGCCATTCGACCTTGTAGCCGAGATCACGGAACGTCGCGAGCATGACCGCAAAATCACGTCCTCGTTGTTTCGCCGGCGACTTCAAGAGTCGATCGACGTTCTCGAGAAGGACGTAACGTGGGGTAGTCGCCTCGATGATACGCTTGATTTCCCAGAAGAGTACACCCTTCTTACCTTGTATCCCCTTCTCACCCGAAAGACTCCTCGCGACGGAATAGTCCTGGCAAGGGAAACCTCCGACGACGAGCTGGGCATCGAGGTTTTTGAACGCCTCGTCCGTCACGGTCGTGATGTCCTCGTTAGAGTGGATACCTTCCTTGAAGTTCGATGCGTAGCAATCGAATGCGTCCTGGGCCTTACGCGAAGGTTCCCACTGGTTCCCCCACACGACCTTGAAAAGGTCTGGATTCGCCTGTTCGAGACCGGTACGGAAACCTCCGACCCCCGCGAACAACTCGATTGTATTTAATCTATTTTTTGTTCCCATGAAATACGAACATCCTTTCGCCATCTATCAGTTTCTCAATTATATCAGAAAATATTCGCTTTGAACAGATCGAAATTTCGCGTCCTCGCAAGAATCTTTTTCGCCTCTGCCCCATGTTATAATGAGGACATCGAAGCACTAAAATAACTATACATATGGAGAGATGATCATGGAGCCGCAGAATAATGATACGAACGAGATGAAGAACAAGTCCTTCCGCCTGTCGGAAGAGGTGACACGCAGGATTTCTGAGCTGGTACGCGAACGCCAGCTGACGACGAACCAGCTCTTCGAGGAGTTCGTCACATTGAGCGAGAATCGCTCGCACGATCCCTTGCTGACGGAGGAGGACGAGCAGCTTACTTTGTTGCTCCGCCAGGTCGGGAACCTTTTCGAGGAACGATCCCTGCGCCTGAAACGTCAAGCGACGGACCTAGAATCCGTCCGGTCGCGTCATGAGGAGACCGTATACAGACTCGAGGCCGAGGTCACGGAGGAACGTGCTCGAATCGAGGAGGAAGGACTACTCGCGAGTGAACAGCTCGCGGAAAAAGAAAAAGCACTTCTCGAAACCCTTGAAAAGGCGGAGACGGAAAGACAGAAGGCTCTCGATGCCCTTGCGCGTCTCGAGAAAGAACATGCCGATACGGTCAAGACACTACGTAAAGAGGTCTTCCACTTCGAGGAACAGATTCGCCGCAATGACGAAGAGAAAGAACGGCTGCAAAGACAGATCCAGAGCCTGACCGAGGTCGCAGACGACTATAAGGCCCGTTCCCGGAACTCCGAGCGTCTGGAGGAGGAGAATAGGGAGCTGATGATGAAAGTACGGCTCCTCGAGCATGAGAAGGAGCAGCAGGCGTCGGCCGTATCGGAACGCATCGAACTGGCCGTCCTTAGGGATCGCGAGAGACGGACCGTCGACGACACAGAGGGACGACCATGAGTGACGTCGTCCCACTTCGCTAACGAGCCCCTGAGCCGCCTATTCCGCTTCAAGGAAGGACTACGAGTAGGGAAACAGGACGGTTATTCACCATCTTATTCAATACCGGCAAACTTAGAATCTTCATGATTCCGAGAGCGGCATCCTCGTCTACTATGGCGACAACTAGACGTCTGGGAAGGGCTTCCTCGCCCCTGAGCAACGCGGGAATAGGATAATAGGATAAGCTTTGGAAGGGATTACGTCTTAGATGATAGCAATCATGCACCGTTCTTATACTTCGAGTACGTCGGCAATAACCCCCGCTATGGCGAGGCTCTCTCTATCTTAAGATTTTACATCACCAGGATGCGGGGGCAACATATGAGAACTTGATTGCTCACTTCACCGTCCTCCCGTTTACAATTTCTGGTGATTGACTGCTCGACCTGAAGACAGATTTGGAGTCTAAACCTCATGAAGCGGCAGCTTGGCGGAGCTTCCGCGTCGACCGTTCGATACTATATGAAAAACTGAATAAGTCCATGCTTTCACTTTTCAATGATAAGAACTGCCATCCCGAGGCCGCTCAACTATAAAGAAATATGGATGATAAGATACCTCACCTCTACGAGGAAAATCGATGTCTCATAGGAATAGATGCGACCATGCGTATCAAAAAATGGGCCATCCGGGAGGACTACGTGAACTATTATCGTATATGCTTTGATGAGGCGCGTCGATAAATAAATGAACAATAGAGAGATGGATCACGTCCATCCCTCTATTCATAGTGTCTTACTATATTTTTCATCCTACGTGAGAACTCGGATGTAAGCCTGATGACGCGATAGAGGACGAACAACATCGGACCTGCAATCAAGACCGTGGTGAGTATTTAGCGTGAATAAATTAGATGTAGTAGAATTACCTATTTCCAAATTTAATAAACTAATTTTATGTAAAATAGTCAGCTTTGTATTTTTTCCAATTTATAGTATTCAATAATACTTTTAAACGTGTCTTTTTTCATAAACCAATTAGAATTTAATAAACTCTCATATACCTTAGCTTCTAGTGAATTTAAATTAAAAAACTCTGCTGAAGATTTATCGCTTTCTAATTTTTTTCGAACCGCTTCTAGACCTCCAGATAAATAATCAATAACTATACTTTTCACCCGTATCCTAAAAATCCTACTAGCAGTATTCCCATATCTCAAATCTAATTCCAACTTAAAAAATTGACGCTCTAACCTACTTCGCAATACTGAACTTCCCAAAGTACTTTTTATTTTGAATTCAAATGTTATAGGAAATGCCTCTATTAATTCACCTTCTAACCAATTTATACTTGTAATATCTTCAATATATGAATTTATTAACAATTTCTCTTCAATATCATATATTTCATCAGACTTATTAGAGTTACAATCTACACAACTTGGGATTAAATTCATCGGGGTTATTGCATAGTCAATATAGTTTGCCTTTGGGAGATAATGATCTAGTGTAGTTACATTCCCTATTAAGCAATAAGGACAAATAGCATCATCTGCAAGTAACAATAATTCATCATAAACATCTCTCCCTATCCCCGTATCATTTACTATATAATCTTCATATGCATCCTTCATCACATTTTTATCTACATATCTACTATAAGTATATAAATCTTCTCCAACTGTTAACATATCATCTAAATGATTTAACTTTATTTCTTTTAATTGTTCGAGAATCAAATTTTTAGTTTGTGTCGAATCAATAAAATCAATTAACTTATATTCTCTTAACTTCTCTAGCAATTTATTTTTAGCTATAGTATTAGGAAAATTAAAAAATTGTAATACAGGAGTGTCTCTAGGAATTTCTATTACTTGAGTAGGAACTATTTGATGTAATTCATTTTTGTTTTCATGCGCTAAAAAATTAGTATAGTGAGTTTCTTTTTCTATTAATTCACTTTTTATCGATTTTATTCTACCAACCCTAAACTTTCCAGCAAAACCTTGTCTATTAGCAAGTAAGTCATCAAAAAAATCATCGATTTTGATATTAGGCTTTGATAATTTATACATCATTAGTATCCTTTTCTAGTTCATTTAAATAACTTCTAACTATAGTTTTGGCATCTAAGCTTAACTGATGATTGAATTCTTCTAATACTAGATCATAATCTCGAAGATTTTCTGCAGCTTCCTTTAGAATTTTGTGAAATCCTGTATTTATCAATTCTAGTCCAAAAACTTCTTCAGTTAATATCCCTGTATTTTCACCAAAAGTTTCTATTCTAGGTCTTTCTATTTTAAATGCATTTCCATATTTACGAATAATAGATACAACAGATTTAGGTACTTCTTGTAGAACTACAGGAGAATGTGTAGCTACAATACCGACACCATTTTCAGCCGTTAAAAGTTCAGATAAACACCTTATATACGCTGATAACAAAGGAGGATGTAAGTGCGTTTCTGGTTCGTCAATTAATACTAATGATTTTTCCACTATTAATTCTACTATTTTAGAAATTGAAAGAAGAATAACTTTATGACCCGAACTCAAATACTCAAATTTAGATACGATGTTTTCTGTACAGATTTGCATATCTTCTTTATCTCGTCTAGTTTCAAAATATCTTTCTAGTGTAGTAATAAAATTTAATTTATTGAAATTATAATCAGCTTTATTTAATATCGTAAACATTTGATGTAAATGATATTGTTTTTTTCTAATCAGAATACTCAATATAGAGTCTCTAAACTCTTCATTAATTTCTGTATCACTTTTTGTTTTACCTAATTTTTTTTTCAATCCTACATAAAAAAATGAATCTTTCTCATCTTCTTCATCACTAGGATTTTTGTCGAATACACTAAATGAAATATAAACTAAATTAGCAAAATCATCTTGTAGTTTACCATTTATATATTCATTCATAATTCCCTTTAAAACTGTAGTTTTCCCAACACCATTTGTACCAATAACCGCGTGTAGATTTGTGGGTGGTAATGTATCTGGCTCAACCTTAAAATGTAAATTCTTCTTTTTATTTTGATATTCTAAGGAAAATAAAAAATCAAAGTCCGTTAATAATGTTCCTCCTCTAGCTATTCTCTTAAACTGATTTTCATAATTATATTTATTCACTTCTCTCATCAAAGAGACCGTTAACACTTCTTGTTCCGAATATTTTTTCATAAGCTCATCATTATAAGCAATATCATTGATAGCCGTTAAAAAATCGATTCTCAAATCATCGTCTAATTCTTTAATATTCTTGTAGTATTTTGCACTTTGACCTAGAGAAAAAAATTTATTTGGTAATTCTAGAAGAAAATCATCACGACCAGATACTAATTGATTTAATACTGTTCTAGTCTTTTCATCTGTAGTTTGATCTTCAAATCCTATTTTCACATCTCCAATTTCAGTCTTTTTTAAATTTTTATCTATGTATTCAACGTTAAATAATGTATAGAAAAGATAATCATTCCAATTATCTGGTACTAAATGAAAACCCTCTTTACTTCTTGCCTCATTAAACTTTGTTATGTAAATTTTAATAAGTCCCACCTCCGGATAAGTATCGTACACCTTGCTACGTAAAGAATTTATTATTCGGTAAATTGCAAAACCTCATGTGGCTTCCTTAGAGTAATAATTGACCCTTTACATTAATCTTTAAACTTTTAAAGTCTTTAAAAAATCATTGAAGTTTTTTTCTGCAATAGGCATTACCTAATATCTTAAATTTGATAAATTTTATAACTTCTCTGAACACTAAAACACTAAAAAATATTCAATCTACTAAAAAATAATAGAGAAAGAATAAATTTAAACTTCAAAATTGGATTGAATTTAGTTTAGTATAAATAAATTTTCCATAAAGTCTTAAATTTGAGGCTACATGACGTTAAGCCACATCCCTTTTAAATAAATACATCAGTGGATAATCGTGCTGTTCATCCACTGATGCCATGAAATTAATTATTTTTTAAAATTATAGCTTTCTTTCCAATTAATTTCTAACAAGTTTTCTTTTTCTATAGAAATTATATAGTTGAACTCTAGTCTTTTTGAGACATTCCCTACATCATTGAAAATTTGCTTTTCTCCGCCGATAAACCAAATCAACTGCAAATCTTTTTCTTCTAACCATTTTTCAAAGTGATTTGATTTGATTAGCGCTGCCGAAGGTCCTTTTTCTAATTCACTTGAGTCCATAAATATTATGTCACCTTCCGGACTCTCCCAAGTACTAAAATTGTCTAAAGACCTTTTTAAATATAAGTCTTTAATTAATTGTTGGTTAGGTAAATAGAGAGAAATGTATTGATCGGTGGAGTCGTCTCTTCCACCTGATTCCCATTCATATTCGTTAACTGGAACTAAATGCTGGATATTTAAAATTCGCGAATCATCACCACTTTGCCAAATATTAAAATTTCTATAATAAAGATGCCACGGATATTCTCGTAAATAACCTTGGTGTGAAGAACTTCTTGGTGCAAAAGCAGAGGGATCGAATAAAGGTTTATCCTTCACTTTTTCAAATACATTATCCATATCAATTTTTGAGATTATGCATGTATTGATTCTATACCATAATTCTTCTTTAGATTTACCATCTATAGTTTTATTCGTCCATTTTCTAAAACTTCTCAAGTTATGCCACTTTTCACCTTTATTGTCGGTTACTATCAATAAGTTCTCGAAATCAGGAAGAGTATCTTCATCGAACACCCAATCCTCTGATTCACCTACACTAAATATTGGTGTATATGGTGACCACCAAACCTTTCCGAACTCATCTCGATTCGAATCATTTGTAGCTCTCAACCATATAGTAGGATCAATGTCACGTTTCCAAAGCTGCCACGGACCTTCATATTCTACTTCATCGTCATATCTGTCAGCCCAATACAAATTATCTGCCATTCTAGCTAAAAGTTCATAAAATGCAATCCATTGATATTTCTTACCGATTCGTTCAATATTTTTTCCTTCCCTTCCATAAGTATCACAGTATCTTCTTTCAAATTCGTAAAACATTTTTGAGTCCCAACCTAAGTCATATACTTTTTTGAGTACCCATCTTTGCGCCCATTTCCTACTAAAAATTGCCGCTCTATCATTGATTCCTAAACCTGTTAGCCATCTAAAATATTCTTTATCCTCATCTGACAAGGCATCATTAATATTCCTTTTTAAAGAATCCCACTTTTCACCTGGGCTATCTACATTTTTAGTAACGATTGAAATTTCTCCTGGTATTTCATCAGTCTCTTTAAATAACTCTTCAAGGTCATACTCAGCTAAAATATCATCTATAATGGTAGACTTTACGGGTTTACCATATGATTCAATTCTTTGATTGATTTCTTGTAAATATTCTTCTCTTAATTCAATAGGTACTTTATCAGCGAACTCTAAATGTAATTCATATGATGTTTCAGGACGACTTTTTATTGACGGTGTTGCTGACCAATCATGTACACACGACATAGTATAGTTTCCAAAATCTCCGGGATAACCCATAAGAGAATTTTTAATCGTAGAATATTCATCTTCAACTAAATCTTCAATGTCTGATGCAGTAGGATTTTCAATTGGCCATTCGCTAATATAAGGTGGTCTAAAATTATTGCTCATCTCTTCAGAGATTAAGTTTTTATTTAAAGCGTATTCCATTATCCCTCGAGCATAGTCTCTTAAAAGAAGATGCGGATCTGGTTTCTTATCAATAAATTGTAACTTATAAACGTTCTCCGCAATTTCTCTGACTCCATCTGGATCATTGATATTGCAGACTACTCCATAACTTACTGCATACAATCTCTCTTTTAAATATAAATCGTCTATATCCTTAAAATTCGATAACAACTCATTAATAATGTCTGAACGATGACTCAAAATTCGAACTAAAGATTTAGTTGATTGATCCCTTACTTTTATATTTGTAGTTGATGTCATCCATAAAAGTACATAGCTCAGTAACTTTATTCGTTCGTCCTCTACATCCCTTAAATCTGCATACAATGACCAATCGATTAAAGTTCGAGTCACAGATTGAGGTTGTGCTTCATCCTCATCATAATCGCTTACTGCGATGTGCGTTGACCAAAAGTAATCTCTTTCTGTAAACTTTATTCTTTTTAGGTTTTTGTGTAGAAACTCTGCATTTAATGGATGATCAGGTTCCGTAGATAAAGCTAATATCTTATCTAAAGCTTTATTAAAAAAGCCGTGATTAGAAATTTCATTTAGTAATGCAAGCGTTCTATCACCAATAGAGTCTTTGCTACGTAACAAAAGAACATCTGTAAACGATTTATCAAAAATTAGATTATAATGTTGATTTTCATCAGAAATAAAGTCAACAAACTCCAATTTGAACCTTTCTGGAAAAACTATACCTAACGCTTCAATAATTCCAGAGTATTTATATGGATTTTTTATTACTTCTTCTAACTTTCCATCAGTCGAAAACTCAGCTTTAAGATTTTCAGAATCCACGTTATTGATAATGTTTTCTGCAATGAAATAATCGCTAAATCTTTCGTACGTAAACCTGACAACTTCAATTGCGTTGTCACTACTATCACTTATCATATCTAATGCCAGTAAACCTTCTGAAATAAGTATATCTATTAAATCATCATCAAAGTTAGGCTTAGGATCAACTTCTCTTAAAGCATTCGCCGCTAAGTTTATTTCAACTCCAAATAAATTATCTGGGTATATTAGTTCAATCAACCTTGATAAAATCCTACTAGAAACATTTCTATTCCCCATATATTTTTTTCTGCGCTTGATAACACTCTCAATACTTTCTAAATAAAAGTTAAAAATTGCGGATTGACCCTCGAGACCTTTAGGGAAGGAAGTTAAACCTTTTGATTTAATTGCTTTACAACATGTTTTTAAAAATAGTGGGTTACTGAATTCAGGCGATAGTAATGGTACAGAAGGTTTGTCTATTCCTTGTTTCGACAAATACTTCATCGCTGCACGATGTTCGAAGCCCTTAAAACCCGTATGAATAATTTCCACTATGTGTCTTTTAATTTCTTCAGGTAATATGAATTGCTTATAAGTCGACCTACAGCTTATAAGCAAAGAAATATGAGGATAGGTTTTCAATTCAGTTATAAAAGATGTTAATTGATCTTGCCAATCAAAACGCCCATTCCCTTCGTTTAAGGCATCAATGATGATTAATGTTCTGGTTCTCTTCGCCTCTCCAGCTGCATCTAAAGCCCCTAGTAACTGTTTGAAACTTACGTCCTTCAAATCAAGTTCTTCAGCTAGAAAATTAAGTGGATTTCCTCCAGAATATCTTTGGCCTAATATAAAGACAGTAGGTAAACCTTCAGCTATACGCTTTTGTGCTATATCACATAATAAATGTGACTTCCCTATTCCAGCATCACCTAACACGGCTATACTTTTTGTTTCGTATGCTTCCGTAGCAATACTAAATACAAAAGCTTCTATACTGTTTAATTCTCCAGTGATTTCTCTAAATTGATACCTAATATTTCTCCAATTTTCACTTTTATCATCGGGATTTTCTAAAATAAAATTACTAAACTCAGAAGTTAAGCTTTTTAATCTTTCAAATCGTTCTTTAATATTTGTAATTTTCATTTCGTCGTATTTAGTCATTAAAATTTTTAAATACACTTCTTTGAATTCAGTTGCATTTTCTTTGAATGTGGTCCATTTTGATTCTGTGTTCAAAGATATGTGTTCCAAGCGATCTAACCGATTTATTTTATCAATCAAATCGAACGCAATCTTTTTTTGATTATCAATAGTCTCTTTCCATTCATTAGATATACCTAATCCTTCTAGCTTTTTCTGAATAGGTAGACTAACATGATATTCTTCTGAAAACCGCTCACCCAAAGAAATTTTTGATCTATTAGCTAATTCTGTAAAAGTTTCTTCACTCAATACTGGCTCGTTAAACCAATAGAATGTCCTACCAACATAATTACTTTCATCTCTTTGTAACAACATGCTTAATTCATGACGACCAAAATATTCAAACTCTACATTCATTCCTTTATCTGTAGCTAATTTAATCCAGCTTTCAACATATTGATTCCATTTATCCAAAGAAGATTTAACTTGCTTCCCACCACGACCTTTTTTTCGACTATCGTTTAAATCCTTTGGCACGCTTACATAATATTTAGTTAATCTAGGATGTTTCTCAATTGCTGTTTTGACTGATTCATCTATTTGACTCCACTGACCATCTTCGAGCCTATCTGTAAAATATTTCGCCTGCCAAGCATGCTCTGAACCATCTTCCAAAACCCAATAACATTCAACACCAGCATCTCCACCAGCTCCATCTTTTCGAATGAAATTTTTCCCTTTATTCGGTTTATTTAGATGGGCTATTTGACAAACCAACTCTTCAAATCCCCCGTCTTTACTACCATCAAATGCCCGAATGCGAGTAAAATCAAGTTCAATCATTTAGATAACCTCACTATCCTAGTAGAATAATTATGAAATTTATTATATATTATTAATATTATGAATTAATAATAAAAAGAAAAATCAGTTTCCTAAATAAGTTACACAATTTGATTCGACTTGTTTTTTTATTATCTTCCTAAAAACTCCTCGGACAAGTGACCGCATCATCAAGCAGATTTGATTTATGATATCGCGATGAGATGTCCTGGCAATGGCGGAAACGAAGATATTAACTTGCAAAATATGGAAAAATAGGATTCCGCAATCTATCTCGAAATCCTACTCTTTCCAATCTATTTATCGATACATGGCATCATGAAGCCCGCAATCAAAAACATCTTGCCGCTCGAATACTTCATTCGAACAAGGCAACGATTTCGTCGTAGTCCACCGTCGGATCAGGGCGAAGCTCACCATTCTCGATTGCGTCAAGCATGCGCTGTTCCTTCATCTTGAGACGATCATAAATCTTCTCGTCGACCATTCCGTGTGCCTCCGGCTGTCCCTGCATCATCATGTAGTGATAACGCGTGTACTGACCTTGCAGCAAACCGAGTCGATGGATACGATCCCGAGATTGCAACATGTGTGTCAGGTTGAAGGAATACTCCAGATAGATCGCGTCATGACAGACGTGATGGAGAGAGACCGATTCGGCGAGCGTATGTGGATTCGTGATGATGACGTCGAGCTCACCCGCCTGGAACGCCTTGATGATACGCTCGCGCTCCTCGAGTGGTGTGCTTCCATAGATGGCCTCGGCCTTGATGCCACGTGCAAGAAGCTCTGTATGGAACTGATCAATCGTATGGATGAATATACACCAGACGACGGACGTTTTCCCTTCATCGTATAAATCGGAGACGAGCTCCACCGCTGCACGGAACTTCCGTGTCTTTGGCACACGACGTAGAAGCTCTACCTCCGACCGATTGAGTACGACCGGAGTAGTGTCCGATTGTTTCGTGAAGGATAATCCTGTGGCCTCCTCTTCCCCATACATCTCCTGGAAGTCGAGCGCCCGTAAAAGGAGTTCGGGACAGGTGGATGCCTGAAGGAGTCGGATGTACATGCTGAACGCGTTACCCATGTACTTACGATGGATGAGGTCGATGATAGCCTGTTCGGCATCGTTCGCCTCCACGTGGTATTGGATGTCCGGTTCTGCCTGTGGCACCTGTAGTTCATGCTTCGTGGTCCGCCAGAAGAATGGCAACAGCTTCGCATTGATCTCCTCAATCCTTGTCGAGGTCGGATTCTTCAATTCACTCGGCTTGAAGTTGAAGAAACTCTTATAGTCCTCGGCGTATAGGATGTTGAGGAAGTTATAGACGTCCTCATAGGTGTTCGGTATCGGTGTACCGGTCAGGACATACTTGTAGGACGTCAACGTCGAAAGACGCTTCGCGATCTGGGCGCGCTTGCTCTTCATTCCTTTGATCTTATGGACCTCGTCGAAGACGAGCATCGTGCGGCCATCAATGACGTCACTCAGTACACCCTCGAATCGACCCAGTGACTCATAGTTCACGAGGACGAGGTCGAACGAATCTCCACCGAGACGGAGTTGTCGGATGGGTTCGTCCGTGTCATGGATGTTGAGTAGCCGAAGCTCTCGCTTCGTCCCGAAGTTCTCGACGTATTCGTCCTTCCAAGCGAGGAAGGTGTTTTTCGGACCAATCATGATGATCTTGTTCACTCGATCAATCTCCTGTGAGGAGAGATAGGCGAATGCCCCGTATACCATCGAGGTCTTCCCCGCGCCTGGTACGGAGAAGTTGGCAGCACGATGCATCTCCGCCATGTAGAAGGCGGACTGCATCTGTTTATCACGGAGCTCACGGTGGAGCTCACGATCGACGATCGACGCGAAGCGGGCGTACTTGTCCTCGATACGATCATCTTGCGTCTTCAACAGCATCGCATAGTTCGAGCGTTCCTCGATGAGATAGGTCTGTCGGTCGAGATATTCGGCCAACGCACGTGTCACTACGACATCGAAGTCCCGTCGTCGACCAAGTTTCTCGAAGAGCTCGATGATTTTTCGCATCTCCACATATGTCAATTCCTCACGAAAATGAGGATAGCCCTTCTCTACGTGGTAATAAGGCTTCAGCTTCGTCTTGATGGTGAGCTCGTTCGCTTTTATTTTCCCCGGCGCTACGTTGTCGTGTATCACGAACCGGCCATCGTCCACCGTCAGGATCATCGCGTCCTCCTGCAGCATCTCCTTGTCCAATATGATCGTCCCCTTGTCGTATGTCAGTATCTTCTTGATGATGAGTTCCTCGATATGTTTGACGTAGATGTTCTCCTCACGCATCCGGTCCGCCCAGAGCAGGTCGAACTCGCGGCGCGCACGAGGAATCTTCTCGATGTCGAAGGGCGAGGAGAGCCATGTCGTCGTGATGTCGAAGGACTCGAAGTTGTTCTGGATGGCGGCGCTCGTCTCATTGTTCGAGCCTGTGAAATAGATGATGTTACCGGCACCGTCCTCGACGAGGCCGAACTTCGAATGGAAGAGCCCGGACGACTTGAACCCGATGCGGATGTCGACGACACCACTCGCAATCAGATGCGCGAGGTTGCAGTAGTCCATCATCTCCTGGTCATCGAGTCGTTCGTCGAGTCGTTCAATCAGACTTTCGACGGTCTGTTCCCGTAGGGCATAGCCCTGCCTTATCAGTCCTACGTCCTCCTCGCTTAATTCCTCTGAGACGATGAGGCGCATCCGTCCACCATTCTGGACGAGTCCCTTGACGCCCTGACCATAGGAGGCCAGTGCCTTCGAGCTGAAGTACCCGCTGACCCGGTCATAGGAGACCGCCCTTCCGAGGACGGGCGTATAGAAGTCCTTGCCGATCTGATGCTCCGTCGTGTAATAGGATGGGCGTAGCACCAGGTCACGGAAGTCAGAGTCGTGATTCATAGGCCTCTAGTTCCTTCCGGATCTGCTCGACGAGACGGGAGAACTCCTTCTTCGATCCGACGTCCATCCGAGCAATCTGGTCCGCGTCGACGTTGTCGAGCGTCCGGATGACCGTGTTCAATGAATCGATCGGCTTCATCTTGACACGGGTCAACACCGTCTCGTCCACTCGCTTGCTGACGATAGAGCTTGCTTCCTCGCGTACGTTCTTGAGGTTCTCATTCAATTTCTTGACCGTGTTCACCGTCACGCTCACTTCTTCCTGATATGCTTCGTAGACATCCTCGACGATTTCGTCATATTCATCCAGGAACTGTTCCCGATTCCCCGCTTGGATGATTTCCTTGCCGATGCGTCGGATATACCGTGTCAGGTCGCCGTCCTTCGAGAGCGTCATCGAAGTGAACAGTGCACTCTTGACTCGGTCGTGTTCCTCCTCGTCCTTCTCCTTGTTCAGGATGAGCATGATTTCCTGGAGTGGACCATCGAGTTCCATGTCGCGTGCCACATAATATTTTCCCTCTGCGTTGATGAACGTAAGAAATTCGACCATGAGGTTCGCCTTCTTGAGCATCTTCTTGACGTCTCCCTCGGTCTTGTTCGTGTTCGAGGCGTATTCCTTCACCGTGAAGTATTTGTTCTTCTCGATATCGTTGTAGACCTCGACCAGGTTGTCGATGGCGTTGTAGTCGACCGGTCGCTCCTCACCATGTTGCAGGTTGAGCTCGAGTCGCTTGATGTCGATGGCGGAGAGGCCTTCCGACGGGTCAAGGATGACCGCCTCGAAGAATGACGTCTTCCCTTCACGCTTCAATTGACGAAGACACGTGTAACGACGGTTCCCGTCGACGACCGTACCATCGTTCAGGACGACGCCTGGCAGACGCTGTCCGAAAAGGTCGATGTTCTTCTTCGTCTTGTCGAGGGCCGATTTATTGGACTCGACGATAAATTGTTCGACGAGGTCATTGTAATCCTCCTTCGATAGGGTCTCGATGTCCTTCCCTTCCGACTCATAACGGTTCATCGAGCTGATGATACGTCCATTCTGACGGTTATAGAGTAAGTGTTCGAGTGGAATCTGGTATACCGGATAGCTGCGTGTCTTTCCTTTGATCGTCAGCTTGCGCGTTCCGTCCGTCAAAGAGATGCTTTTTCCGATTTCTTTCTGTAGGTCGATCGTGTTCTCAAAGTTCATGTCGTATGATTCCTCCCAAATGTCATGTGCATCCTCGTATGAGGATGCGTTCTCATATCTAAATTTTACACATATATAGAAAATAAAGACAATCCGTTTTAGAAAATAAGTAAGGGAAATTAGAACACCCTTACTTGTTTTGTATTTTCAGATGGACACAGGCACCCGGTGGCCGGATGCCTGCTCCAAATACTAGTCTCGACGCAGATATTGTTCCAGTGCGAGACGGATGATGTCCTCCGGTCTCGTCCCTTCCTCTTGCGCCCGATTCTGTAGGTTCTTCAATAACGGATCGTCGGCGTCCCCGAAGTCAATCTGTATCTTGGCGGTACGGCGTGGAGGCAGATGGTCGATGACGCGTTCATCCTTGCGCTCGTTGAGCATCCGTTTGACCTCACGTAGTTCTTCCCGTGTCATCTCATAGACGGTCTTCTCACCATCTCCGATAGGATATGTACGTCCATCGAGCATTGCCGCCCGTGGGTCTTCCGGCCAGGATAACAATTCCGCGAGTTTCGAGGACGTGAGGTCCTCCGCGATTGCCTGCGTGAGCAGTTCCTCGCCGAAGACGTTCCAGAACGAGACGAACCGGCTGACCTGAGACTGCGACATGCCGATTTTCCCAAGGAACTCGAGCCATCCGCCCTCCTCCTCCCGGAATTCTGCGCGCGTGTCCTCGTTGCGGAACAAGTCATGGGCATGGGCTAGGACACGGCACTTCTCGACGAAGCTCGTCGCATGGATGGCATCGATATGGTTATAGTACTGCACCAATCCGTCCATGTTCTCCGGAAGGTTCTTCGAGACGACGCGTGAGAGGGCGGTCGCCGACAAGGACTGATAGGGGTTCGTGACCGTCGTCGACGCCGAGAACTTCTTCACGGCATCAATCTTCTCTTCCCTTGCGTCAGGTTTCGGCCCTGTGGCAGGAAGTGTCCCGTTCGCCTGGAAGCTCGAGAACGTCGGTGTCTTCTTTTTGCGACTCATAAAGCGAGCACCTCCTCTGCGAGCTTGAGGTAGGCATCCGTCGCGGGTCCCTTGTGATCGATGACCGGACGTGACTCACGCTGGAGTGACTGGACCTTGACCATGTAAGGGATCGTCGTCAGCACCGGGATGCCTACCTCACGTCCGAGGTCGACGAGCTCCTCGACCGTCGTGAGATCACCTTTCGAGCGCGACCCGACCATCGTCGGGACGAATGCCGCGATATGGATGTCCTCCTTATAGCGTTTCATCTCTTCTAGTTCCTCCGGTGCCGTGTAGACGGCATCCATCGAGAACTTCTGCATCTGTACCGGCATGACGATAAGATCCTGGGCGACCAATGCACACCGGGCGTATGGGTTCAGGGCGGACGTCGAACCCGGGCAATCGATGAGGCAGACGTCGAACAGTTCCTCGACGCGTGCCAACTCCTCACTGAGTCGGTATTCGTAGCCCATCTGGCTCGTCAACCCTGTCGGCGAGGCCGATCGGCGTGTCGGTATGAGGTGGATGGTCCCGGTCTCATACTCACAGTTGACGATGACTTTCTCGATTGGTGAATAGAAGGGATCGTTCTCCTCGAGTAGGCAGTCGAGCAATACCTTCCCTGGGTAGTCCTCCGTCAGGCCGAGTCCGTTCGACGTCGAGGCCTGGTCATCCGCATCGATGACGAGAACCCGTAGTCCGTCCCTCGCATAGGCATGCGCGAGGTTGATCGTCGTCGTCGACTTCCCTACCCCGCCCTTCCGGTTGTACAATGCGATTTTCTTCATCAGTCTTCGTCCCCTTCCATGGTATCTGCTTCCGACCTGTCTTCTATGATTTCACGCACGAGTGTCTCCTCGATCATCTGTGAGAGCAGCTCACTGATGCTGAGACCGCGTGAGTTCGCGATTCGTTGTATCTTTTCGGACGTCTCGGATGGGACGCGTGCCGATACGACGGTCGACATCGCATCCTTCTGTCGGAAGGCACTGACCTTCACCCCTGACGTACTGGATCGGTTCGCCCGGATTTCACGGACGGTCGCTTGTTCGATTGGCTTCCGGCCATCCCTCACGGGAAGTCCGTTCAGTACGACGTCCTCCGGGTCCTCGACGTACATCAACTCGAATATCTTCGAGGCCGGTAGGCTGCCGAGCGATTCCTCGAGAGGCTGTAAGGTATCGTATGCCTTGACGTAGCGGGAGGCCAGGGAGTTCGACATGCTGACGACCTCGAGGAAGCTCCGCCATTCTTGGTTGTCATGCATCTCCGACTTCGCAATCGAGAGACGCTTACCGATCTCGAAGACAGAGATGGTCTGCACTTTCGCTAGCTCCTGGATTTCGAGGGCCAGGTTCTCGAGGTCTCGCGCGACCGGGAGCTTCTGGACGACGGACCCGATGTCCGTCAACCCACTCCGGTAAGGATGCTGCTCCTGCGGCTTGACCTTATGGATTTGTCTGTTACGTGCCTTCATCCTGTGTTCCCTCCCTCTGTCATGAGTCTCGCAAGTTCCCTGAACGGGAGTGCGAGCTCGATACCTTCCTTCGACTTATATTGGAGGACGCTCTTTCCGTTGTCTGCCGCCTTCTCGATGAACGCTGCACGACGGACAGAAGGTAGTATGTCGAGCCCCTCCGACTCTGCGAGTGTGCGCATCGCCTCGGCATATTCACGGTCACCTTTGAGGCCAGCATCGATTGCGACCGGCATGATTCCGGTCAGTTCGAGCGAGGCGTTGTAGAACTTCTTCACCTGACGGATTGTCCGGATGGTGCTGCCGAGCTGGTCATATACCAACTTCTTCGGCATGAAGGGCACTACGACATGGTCCGCACAGGATAGCACGACCTTTGAAAGCTCATTTATCGAGGGCACAGAGTCGAGTATGATCCAATCGAACTCCTCGGCTAATGGTTCCAACATGTCTTTTAATAAGAAGAGCTTGTCCTGCTCCGATATCAGATTGATGAGCCGGGCGTTCCGTTCGTTGGAGGGGAGGAGACTGACATTATGCTTCTCGTCGTCGAACAGGATGTCCTCGATGGCGAGTCCTCTCGCATGGACGTCGAAGAGCGTCATGTATTTGATTGTATCGGACTCCTTGAGCATCAGTTTGCTGAGGGAACCTTGTGGATCGAGGTCCACGAGCAGGGTGCGTTGTCCAAGTTCACCGAGAGCATGGCCCATGTTGAGGGAACAGGTCGTTTTCCCGGAACCTCCCTTTGATATGTAGAACGTCAGAATGTTCATCATCTCTCCCCTTTCTGTCTCCATCATCACATACAAGTCGATTGAAGACAATAATTTTATTGTTCGTTGTCGTTTTTAAGTGATATTTATTTGTATACACAATTATTATCATGTATACGTTTCGATGTCGAAATGTATACAAATTTTTTTGTCGTTCTTTTCGTACTTCAATCAATAGAGCGAACTCTACTTTTCCAAGATGATGACATGAGGGCTTACCAGATTATCTTCATTACAAATATTCAAGGAGATTGAAGAGATTAAAAAAGAATTAAAAAGAATTGGAAAACGAGAATCGATCATAGAGCCTTTGATGCCAACGTTTCTTGCTGATATCGACATCTGATAAAGAGACAGGATGATTTGAGGAAGTTCTCTTTCGTTTGAATTATGTGTTCCTGATACTCGTTTTCGTTCAGAACGAGTCGTTTCTTTGTATTCATTACCTTTTTTAGTATCACAGGTATTTGTTTTTTTTCTTGAATGGTATGACACATTCGAAAAATCGCCAGGATGGCCGCCCCGGATGCGCCCGTATCCTTTTTCGAGCCCCATGACGCCGATATGGGAGATATTTTTACTCGTTTTCACCATCTTTTTCAGAAAAGAGCATGACAAATAGACCATCATGCGATGGCCAATTTTTCCGAGAGTCGTCTCAGACGCTCATTGAGATAGAGGACCGGGGACTGGAAGAAGAGACTGTAGACGTCCGTCTCCTGTAGGCGTTCCCCGTAGCGGAGGAAGTCGTTCCGGATCGAACGCAGGACCTCGTCACAGGCATCGAACCCGTACGTGTCGCTGAGCGACTTGAGGGAAGCCTGCGGCACCTCGAGCAGGTCGAAGTCGACGAAGTCACGGGCAACCTCACGAAGGTCGAACCAACCGATGAGCGTGCTCGCGCGTTCCGCCTCGCGGATGCGTCTGCTGTCGACCTTCTCCCCGATCTTCATCTGGAACATGAGTGGACGTGTGACGGTATGTATGCGTCGCTTGAGCGAGATGTTACCCTTGACGGCCGACAGGAAGTCCTTCGTGTCCTCGACGAGCTGTACGTCGAAGATGCGTGAGAGCTGGTCGAGCATGCCCTTCACCGCAAGACGATGGCCACAATAGCGAGGGAGGAAGCCCTTCACCTCGTCATAGGTGAGGATAGCCTTCTCCTGAGACTGGACATGGATGTCGCGTTCCACCTGTACGAGGGCACGCAATGCCACGCGAAGGATGTTGACGTGATCAATCTCCATGAGATGACGGATCATCCCGCACCAGATGGAGGTATATCCCGTCTTCGAACCGAAGCTGCCCGATTCCTCCGTGAGGTCACGATAGTTGGAGAGGTAGTCGACGAGCTCGATCGATAGGACGCCGGTGAAATGGAAGTCATACCGGATGAGCCCCGCCTTCTCGAACAGACGTAGGTTGTCGTGCAATGAACGGACTGAGGTCCGGGCATGGTCCGCGAGCGCCTCGCTCTCGACGAGGGACAACATGCCCTTGTCGTCACAATGCGAGAGAAGCGTGAGAAGATGACGGATCCGCGACTTCGTCCATTTCATGGCGAGGAACGGTCCCGGGATGTTATAGTGATGCTGCTCATACATAAAGCCTTCTTCTCGTTTCGTCCAACGTGTCAGACCGCTCATGGCGATCAGCACCTTGTTCGCGACCAATACGTGTCTGTTCTGCTGATTCATCGACATTGCCTACACCTCCCCTACTCTGAACTATTAAGATTAGTATCCTGTCCAGGGGGAGAACTGTCAAAATGCGTCTCTGGTACGGTCAAAGACGACCAACATGTCAGAAACGTTGATATGAAGCCGTTTCCACAAGTCAAAAAGATGTCATTTCGGTACGGTCGAAAACGACCAAAATCCAAGGAATCCCGACATGAAGCCATCCATGGCCTCTCTTCGCTAGTATTTTCATGATTTTCTGACTGCCGGATGTCGCCCCGGTACGGTAGCTGGCGACCAGAACGTCAAAAGTGTCGTTCCGGTACGGTGGAAGACGACCAGAACAAGAAAAAGTGTCGTTCCAGTACGGTGGAAGACGACAAATCTTATTGTGGAACGATCCAAAAAAAATTTAAGAAATCTCAAGAATTCTTTAAAATGTCGTTCTGGTACGGGGATTCGCGACCATTCTTTCTAAAATGTCGTTCCGGTACGGTGACAGGCGACCAAAACAATAAAAGTGTCATTTCGGTACGGTCAAAAATGACAGAAATCATCTCGAATCGATGAATATATGTCGTTCTGGTACGGGATTGGACGACCATAATCAAAAATTGGTCGTTTTACGACATAATTCGACATATACATTGATTCCGATCTGATGGACCTCTTATAGGGACTACGATACGCAATCAGACTAAAATCACATTCAAAGAGAACTTGTGTTCTTATTTTTGCTTTTTATCTTGATGACCATCTTCAAACTAATGACCATGATTGTCCATCGGAATTGGTAAGTAGAGTACGGTACATGACGACCAAAACTGTCCGATTCCCTCCTATTAGTTTGTTCCGTCTGTGATTACGACCGATATCACCCTAACACATCATCAATCCAGATGTGATTCTTCACGAGAGAATGGAAGGTCGTCTGTTCGAATGCTACACGAATGGGAATCAGTCGATAGTAAGATAACGGATGTGGAAAAGATGTTCGACCTGAGCTCAGGTGGCATATTCTTATTGATGTTGGAGTTGTTCCTACTCTACTGCGTCACCTTTTACTTCACCTTGGTGATTGAATCTGGAAAACTATCATTAGGTCTAGAAGAAATGAGGACATCAGAGAAGAGGCATACAGAAAGTCCAGCTACATGGAGAGATGGGGCTATGGCCGTCGGTGTGGATTTGGAGAAGTATGAGAGACATACGAGTGCCTTCATCGAGCGATATCCCATACCGATGGATAATCTGACTAGAATGGAATGGCTGACTACGGAGATGGATGAGGATGAGAAAAATAGAATAAGGATGGAATTTCAGACGAAGTTCGATTAGATAATGATTGACGAAGAGTGAAGACGTAAGCAACGGATGAATGAAGAGATTGAAGGTATATTCGAAGGCTTCAAGGAAAACAGATACGTAGGCGGTACGGATGGATAAGCAGTGAGACGGACATGAAACGATAGGATACATGGAAATAGAAGAAGAGCGTACGGATGAAAATGAACTGAACCAAAAAAGTTAGACATTAGATAATTTGTCAGGCGACCTTGAGGACCTGAGTGCGGTATTCTACCGGGCTCAGGTTTTTTAGTCGTCTCTTGATGCGACGATGGTTATAGTATTCGATATAACGCTCGAGCTCACGTTTGAAGTGGTCCATGTCATTGAACTCCTTGAGGTACAGGAGCTCTGACTTGAGCACGGCGAAGAAGCTTTCGATGGCTGCGTTGTCGAGACAGTTGCCCTTACGGGACATACTTTGCGTGATGCCGTGCTCGTGAAGCGTACCGATGAACGCTCGATACTGATAGTTCCAACCTTGGTCGGAATGGATGATCGGTCGGGCTTTCCCGTCGAGCTTACTGATTGCCTGACTCAACATTTCGCCGACGAACCCGTATGTCGGGCGGTCCGACATGGTATAGGCAATGATCTCACGGTTTCCTAAGTCCATCATCGGCGAGAGATGAAGCTTCTCCCCGAAGAGGTGGAACTCAGTGACGTCAGTCACCCATTTCTGGTTCAGGCCGGAGGCCTTGAAGTCCCGTTGGAGAAGGTTTGGCGCGACCTCTCCGACCCGTCCCTTATAGAAGCGGTATCGCTTCATGCGGACGAGACACTTGAGACCGAGATCGTTCATGAGACGGCGCACGGTCTTCGGATCGTGCCGGAAGCCCTGGCGTTCGAGAAGTGCGTGGATGCGACGATAGCCACATCGCCCCTCGTGTTCGTGGAAGAGGAAATGGATAGCCGCCTTCACCTCCGCATACTTATCCTCGCCCGTCAGGCGCGTCCGCCAATAGTAATAGACGCTCCGGGCCATACCGAGCACGTCGAGGAGTCCCGGAACGGGATAGTTCGACCGCAACTCGTCGATCACTTGCGCCTTGATCTGGTTCGTCGCGCATTCTCTTCTTGAACCAAGGCTCTCAATTTTTTTAACGCAGCGTTCTCCATCTCGAGGTACTCGACCCTTTCCTTGAGCTTCTCGACCTCCGTCATCTCTTCAGGATTTTTCTTCTTGCGTCTCGTCATCGGGGCACGTCCTTTCGGTCTGGCGACCAGGCCCTCAGACCCTTCCCGTTCATACGTCGATCGCCATCTTGAGATCATCCCCGGGGAAGAGATTCGGTATTTAACGGCCGCCTCTACGTCGGACAGCCTGTTGGTCGCCATGTCGTTTAATACTTCCAGTTTAAATGTCGGTGAGTGGGTTGTATAGGAACAATCGAAGATTGTCTCTCCCCGACGCTCATAGAGACGCGACCACACATGGATCCGTTCATGTGTGATCCCGAATTCTTTCGCCAAGCTCCTGTATCCATCTCGTCCCGCCAGGTAACGTTCAGCGACCTTGATCTTAAATGCCTTCGTATATTTGGCCATAAAAAACACCCCATAAAAGTTGGATTTTTATGTCCAACTTTTATGGGGCAGTTCATTTTTATCCGTACGCTCTTCTTCTATTAGAAAGTAAGACATTAACCTCTCCATAGATATAACTAAAACTGATAAGAGAATACATCAACCTTTTATAAGAGAAAAATAACAACAGGAACATCTCATGTAAATGCTCGTCCCCCTGTAGTCGGGTTAGTGATTAGCGTTTCTGCGAATAAACGCTCTTCTTAAAGTGAGGAGAAGTCGAAGAGAAGAGTATACTCGAATGTATTAAGAGGGTCTTCTTCTCCTGTGCGGGGGACGCGCGTGACAGAAATCCCCTTCAAGCGGAAGTAGCGGATGAGGGGTTCACCGAAGCTCTCATGTAACAGAGGAAACTCTTCATCGAAATCTACTGTCGCGGAGTGGATATCTTGTTCTTTGAGTCGTCTGAAGCGGAACGTGAGTCGGTTGATGACTTGGATTGCTGCACGGTTCTTCTGCAGTCCTTCAATCATCTGGATTTCTTCTTCAGAGAGTTTCTCCTTGTAGGGAAGGGCAGTGAGGTGTTCTGGATTGATCATGTGGGGATTCCTCCTTATAAGGTAGTACTGCCTGACGTAACCGATGGCGGTCGAGCTGATGCTTGCTCCTGTTTAGCAGATGATCACAAGAGAGCGGATATATCCTTTTAAGACTAAGTAGTCGATGATTCCATGGATGTCCTGACTAGAAAGATGAAGTTCAATCCACTTGAAATCGACAATAACCTGTGTATCTTTTGGCAGATACATATCGCGACTTATATCACGATGGCCCCGACCTAGGAAGAGTTCCTCAAAGCAGGAGCACGTTGCTCCGATCGTCGAGTTCCCACCTCTCGAGCGGATGGAAGTAGAGGAAGTAGTAATCTCCTGAACGATGCCAGTCCTGGATGATGAAGTCGAGATCCTTGATCCGATCGAGGTTCGTCTCGAGCTCCTTCAGATTCTCGGCCTTCCGACTCTTGTTGAAGCGGATGGAATGGGTGAACTGTCGCCAGTGCCGCTTCGCTGGCATCTCCTCTTTGAGCTGGAAGGAGTTGAGACGTTCCTTCTGTAGGACGAACGACAGATGATAGGCGAACGTCCCCTTCAGTCGTTCGATTTGTTCCCCATAGATGCTGATGATCTGTTGCTTGAGCAAATCGTCGTAGACCTCCTCCGAGACGGTCACGGTGATCTGCGTGTCACGCTGTATTGCAGACGCCCCACTGATCTTGACGGAGGAGAACAGACCGAAGATTGAGAGGTCCCCCTCCTCGTTACGGACCGCGACCCGATAGTATCCCAGCTTGACGAGACGCTGCGTCGTAAGGGCATAGCTTTTCCCGCTGTCGTTACCGTAAATCTTCTTGACGAGCTTCGAGATTGGAAACACGATTTTCCGGTTCGTCTGGAAAGACAAATCGCGGTAGGACAGTATCTCGTTGAACGCCTCGAAATCACGTGAATCGAGGTCTGGCACCTTCCCGTCGAGTTCTGCGAGGAACTCATTACTGACGAGGACGGATAGATTGTTCGGCACGCCCTGCTTGTATTTCGGTACGACGGCAGAGTAATCGTGTAGGTCGAGCGAGAGGTCCGTCAACGTCCCCTCCCCTTGATTAAACTTCTCCGTCGTGTTCTTCATGCGATCGGCCAGACCGAAGAACGGCACGGTGATTGAGGTGGACGTCGCGACATGTGCCTTCGGTTGTACTCGCTTCAGACCCTTCGCGACTTCTCCGATAACCATCAGGATGTCGGTCCGCATGGTGCTCGTCCGTTGGTTCTTCGTCTTCTGTCCCCAATGTGGATACGTATGGATCAGGAGGTTGTTATTCTCGGCCCATTCCTCGAGTTCGCGCATATGTTCCTGCATGAGTTCTTCGACACTGTCGGCAGAGAACTTTCGTTGGAAGCCTTCCTTGCCTGAAATATCCCAGAACTCGAGATACATCTTATGCAATCCCCTAAGCTCTTTCATCGGCCCCTTATTATCGACATAGTTTCGGATGGCAGACCTGACCCATCTTCTCTTCAGTTTCTTGAACGAGTAGTAGCGTAGCTTCGTATAGACGTCCTCCTCGTTCTGGAACTCATAACATTCCTCATATAGCTGATTGACATATGCCTCGACGTCGACGATGTCGATTGAGGCGAGTTGTTCGGTGACGTCGTTCTCTAGCAGCGTCTTTGCTGCCTGAGAAACGACGAGCTGTCGGTGTTGGACGGATGATGAACTGTCCATGGTACATCGCCCCCTTTTTCAATGTATCTAGCATATCATGTCATGCGATGCACGGGGAAATCAGACAGAAAAGTATGCGCCGGCGCATACTTTTTTTGTTCCTAAAATCAAAACTACTAAATAGAGAGATGAGATCGTTAGGAGATATTTTAGATGTCGAAATAGATAATCCGATGGGGTGACGATGGAAAGGGATAGTCGGTCTGGCTGGACGTCATGGTCATCTGGCGATAAGGATCAAATCCGAATGGCTCCTTCAACAATGTGGATTACTACCATGCATGATGCGGACGAAAAAAGTATGCGCTGGCGCATACTTTTTCTTATTTCACGTACCATAATGATGAGGAACACTTTATTCATCACGGGGGATTACAGGAGCTTGTATCAAGGATAGGAGTATGTCGTCAATCCTTTTCACGAATCGAGCAAGACGAAGAAAGGACGTTTATCTCCATCACTGTGTCCAATCAATTGAGGCGAGGGGCGTCGGAGGAATGACAGGCGCTAACCAAAAGAAGATGGGTGGTCCTACCGAGAAATGTTTCACGTGAAACAAGATGGCGCACATCGTTGAATCTCCGAATTCTCTAAAGTCGGAATGATGTGAGAATGGACCGAACAGATGGATTGATACATAGAGTTAGGAAGATGAACGGAATGTCGTTCAAGAGAGTCCACGTGACAATCCTTGAACAAGTAAATATCCAATCGCCTCATAAAAAAAGACTTAGTCCTCACGGGCATGATCGATGTGTTCCTTAACTCTAGGGGCAGGCGAAGAGTGGAGGGTGTCATAAAGGTATATACATGCGAGAACGAGGAGGATGAGAGTGAGAATGAAAAAAGTATGCGCCGGCGCATACTTTTTTGTGTTCAACTCCCATATACATATCGGAAAAAAGAATCCTTGTCGGAGAAGAGTCGTGCGAGTTCTTCTGATACGTATATCTCGGTGTTCTTAAGACTTCGAAGCACTTGCTCCTTCGCGGGGAGGAAACCATATCGTTCCTCCAGGCGATGGAGGTAGTCATCAATCGCCTCGCCATCCTCGACATGTGAGGACAGGAAGTCCTCGACCGAATGACGGGTTTGTCTCCGGTTCCGATAGTAGACGGTGCCTCCGGGAACGTACAGTGTACGAAGCAAGGGGCTCCTGCGCAACAAGCTCTCGAAGAAGGTGGAATCAAAACCTAACCCATAGACCGCATGTCCTCGCCCCAAGCCCGCTGCCATCGAGGAACTGATGAACTCCTCATAAGGTAACATCTCGAGAAGCCATGAGACATACCCTTCAAGTTCTGAAGGGGACAAGCCGGAATCGGACAACCTGGACACACGGAGGTAGACGTCGGGCTCCACCTCGACGTACGAGACGTCATCGAGTAGTAGGGAACGGAGATGATGTTCCCAATGAGCCCGTCGATGACCGCTGGAGGAAGATGCTCCCTCGACCAGATCGCGGACGGAGATGAACTCGGGATGAAGTCTTATTAATCCCTCGATGAATTCACGTCTCGTCTTCACCCGGACGGCAATCTCTTCACGAGAGAGGACGTGAAGTTCATCAGAAGGATGTTTCCGTCCAAGTATGTGTCTCAGCTCCATCGGAGACTGGATATCGAGTGTGCGTATCTCAGGGGACAATAAATCGTAGATGATCCAAGGCGTGAACACACCGCGTAATCCCTTCAACTTATCTGATAGTAAACCCGAGAGTATGTCACTAGCATAGGGCACCCTCATACGGCGGACGTATCCTCCGGCACGAAGAAGGTAAGGGGAGGACCGGACGGCGTCCTTCACCCGGTCCTTCGTGATTCCCAAGGTGTCCATGTGTCCATGTGGGTTGACGACGCTCGACATCCGCTTCGCATCCCTTACGATGACCGTTTCATCGATAGGGGAGTGACAATCCTCCGTCAAAGAGAGCAGGATGTTCTCGACATCGTAATGTCGAACCATGCTAGTGGCGGGACAGACATAAGCATCACGCACGCGAAGGAAACGTGACAATTGACCGGCATCCAGGATGTCAACGAAATCCATGGAGAGCGTATTCTGCACCCCACGCCCATGGAGGAGCTCGAGATAACGGTCGACGGGATCAGGGACGGCGAAGACCGTCTGGAACAATGTCCGGTTTAGCGAATATGTCGCGAACGTTCTACCAAAGAGGTGGTTCTCTAAAATTTTCTCGTTCGGCAAACCCTTCACGAGGGAGCGTAACATCTCGAGGGAAGTGTTACCGGACCGTTCTCCTTCGTCCAGATATCGAAGAAGGGCATCTTCGACGTCATTCTGGTGGATGACGGAATCGAGTGGATAGAGTTCATCATCCCTTCCTTCACCTGGGAAGGGAATGACGTTGAGCCCATCCTGTACATCATCCGCCAGGAACGTCTGGTTCTCATCGAACAGACCGAGCTCCTCGATGGCACCGATGATGTTCCGATAGAGGGCGGATGACCCTTCGCCACGTGTCTGTTCACGGAACTCGAGGAACGACATCGAAGAGAAATCGGCGAGCATGAAGCCTCGTCTCAGGAGTAACGATTCAATCACGGTGTAGGGGATGGGATGCACCTGGGATATCGTCAGATGATAGAGATTCGCCCGGCGGCATAGCTCACGGCAATTCTCCGCGCCGAGGTCATCGACCATCCGAAAGAGGACCTTGGATTTCTCAGGAGACAAGGGGATGTGGTTACGGATGACTGGATCTAACACGTCATCGAGCCTGACGCCAATCTCGCATAGAGAACGGAGTGCCGTATAGCCGCTGACGCCTAGCGACTCGATCTCACGATGCATCAATCCGATCAGTTCGTATGCACTCCATCCTTCAGGCTGTCCTATGGTGTTCATGTTTACCCTCCTCATCAGAAAGAAGTATCGAGAAACGAAACATCCTATTCATTGATTATAATTCGTAGACGAGAGGACGACCATATCAATCCTAGTATGATGACAGGATTTTCAAGACACCAGCGTTACTTTTCTCATATAAAGTCATATAATGGATGTATAGAACTAGTAGGGAGGGTTTGTACCTTCCATCGATGAAAGGATGTCATAGGAATGAACCAGAATAAGAACGATCTACTTTTCCACGAACTCGTAGGGAT
The DNA here is from genome assembly GCF_018618755.1 of Exiguobacterium sp. s193. Taxonomy (GTDB): domain Bacteria; phylum Bacillota; class Bacilli; order Exiguobacteriales; family Exiguobacteriaceae; genus Exiguobacterium_A. The sequence goes on along the minus strand of NZ_JACSMR010000008.1, from coordinate 51,250 downwards.
GGACCTGGAGGAGATATCGAGAGCATACGGACTGAACCCGGACCTCAACAAGAGCAAGGCACGACTGACGAACGTGGCGAGCCGTATGGTGGAGTCGGTGAAGGACGAGGTGGAACGTCTCCGGATAGAATCCGGAAAACCAGAGCTCTCCGTCCGTACAATCAACCTGACGGAGAAGGGACGACCGAAGGAGCTGATGTCTCTGGACACTATCGACTTCCTGGAATGGATCGAAAAGCCTTGGCAGGAAAGTCAGGTATATCGTCGATTCAAGGAGACGGTGTTCGTCCTGCTGACGTTCCGGACTGACAAGCAAGGACGTACGATCTTTATCGGGGACAAGTTGTGGTCGATGTCGGAGAAGGAGTTGGAGGGTTCCGTCAAGCGGTTCTGGAGACAGGTGAAGGAGACGACCGAGGAAGGCATCGTCATCACACCGGTCCAGCAGAAGACCAAGGTGGTCATGAAGAACAACCTTCCGAAGCAGGATGAGAACCGGGTCCTCCATGCGAAAACGAAGGCATCGAACGCCGCGGACCTGTGCTCGCTACCGGACGGACGTGCCATCACGAAGCAAGGATATTGGTTCAACGCCAGCTACATCTCTGACTTGGTGAGGGACATCCATGAACGGAAGACAATTATCCGGATGAAGAAGGAGGGGAGTCGGACGGACCTGGAGGCGGGGCAAGTGGCAGCAATCCAATCAGACCTGATAGAAGACGGCTATGCCGTCGAGGATTTCGTGGACATCATCCGTCGGACGGTACCATCGTATGACAAGCAACGACTGACGGCAGCTGATGCCGAGCTGCTCGGATACAGGGTCGATGATCAACTCGCGGTCCGACTACGCTACCCGAACTCGACTGCGTATCTCGAGCAACTCATCTTCTCGAACGATTATGTCCGCACCGAGCAACATCGGGTCCTCCGAACGGACATGGGCGGCCGATTGTTGAAGAACCTGGAGCGACATGCGCGGCTGATCCTACTCGACAAAGGGTTCTACATCACGGATTGTTGTCTGTCGCGGGCCGGCGTGTCGGAGAGGGACATCTCGGATTATCGGGAAGCTGTCGAGTCATACGTATCCGAAGGTGATTTCTTCACGCTCGTCTCGTTACGTAAGGACGGATTCACTCATCCACTCGAAGAAATTGGTTTCGAGGACCTGTTCTATGAAAGCATCCTTTTACGTGTCGGTGTACTCAAGAGTCTACGCATAGGTAAGTCGATTGTGTTCATCAAGACATTGAAGAAGCCAAATCCGGATTCGTTCATGGAATGGATAATGGAGGAAGATGGCCTCCTATCAATAGAAGAAATTCAATCGAAAGCATCAGCACTGCTAGCAATAGAGATGACAGAGTATGATTTGATCAACATTGTGAACCGTAGTAATCATCATTATTCTAGAGAGTTCGAGAAGGTCTACAGCAGTCACGATGCGTATCTGGATAGTATCTATGAGTAAGGGGGATTGGCCATAAAAGATGACTTATATTTTGTCGAGAAACGGGAAAGAATTCGAACGCGGAGAGATAGAAGCAATCGGAGAGTCTGTCTATGAGATGACGGAATATGTAGTCGAACGACTAGCTCTACGTTTTGAACAAGAGCTAGAGTTCGATTTCATTGATGTATCGAATGAGTGGACATTTGCTGTAGAAGATTTTAGAGGGAGTAAGTATGAAATCATATTCGCACCGATTAATCAAAACACGGATAAGTTTGGGACAGAAGACTGAAAGTGGAGGTGAGTTTTTTGAAAAAAATGAGAAACTTGATTTATCTTTATGTTGAGAATTTAGGAGATTGCTTTGATAGGCAAGAATTTATATTTTCTAGTAAATACAAAGTAGACTATGACAAAGAGACACACACTCTAAATATAAAATATAATTTGATTAATTCAGAAATCTTTTTTGAAAGATTTAATGTAGATAAAATCAATCTAATTATTGGCGAGAATGGTAGTGGTAAATCTACCATTCTAGATGCTTTAGGGAGTACTAATGATTTTAAATTAGGTTCAGTTAATAATCGAAGGAACTATAAATGGCTTGCAGTATACGATTTAGGATTTGATACTAATAACTTTATACTTGAAGGGTATTCAATACCACCTTTTAAGAATATAAGGTATCTTGGGCAAAATAAAATTAATCTAAATAAAAATCTTTTTATGCAAATAAAAGCAACAAAAGATAATCAAAAAGAGTTTGAAAATATCTTTGACTATGATCAGGTGAAATTAATGCACGATGAGTTAGAAAATCTTGTTTATGTATATAGTAGGCTAGAGAATATACAGCCTGTTATAAACAACAAAAAAAATGTTAATGATAGAAGTAGTGCGAGTAATTACAAAAGAATAGTATCTTCAAATCCAGATATTACAGACATGGTGGACTATATTGATAATATTTTAGCGAACGATAAAACGTATTTTAGAGGTATAGGGTTAAAAGTTAAAGTTTTTGTAAAAGATAAATATTATTCTGATGGGTATGAAATAATCCGAAACTCAAAAAAATATTATAACAGAATGGAAACTATTTATGGCGGTAGATACACCGATAATTATTATGACATCAATAGATATGAAAAAAGGGTTTTGGATAAAAACCAAAAACCTAGACATTCATTTATTCTTAACTATTTAGAAACTATTTATATAAGAATATTAAGTGAGAATGAATACGAAAAAATTAACTTAGATTACGATGTAGGCTTGCCCGGATTTAGTTTTGAAAATAGAAAAAAATTTTTACTAAATTCCATTTTTGAATCTATAAGTGATAAGTTTAAGTTAAATGAATCAGTAGACGGAGAACAAGTTCAAGGTTTATATAGTGACTTGATTAACAAAACATACATTGAATTTGAAAAAGAAAAAATTTTAAATTTAAATAATGCTGTTAATGAGAATACAAGAATCTATATGATGATTATTATGCTGCACTTAAATTTTTTAGATAGCATAGCGGATAGTAATATTATTACAAAGTCAGAAATTAATATACCAATATTTCAAAAAGTTGAATATAGAAGACTTATCCAAGACTATTTGCAAATAATGAAAAAAATAGAAGAAACTAATTTTTTACCTTACATAAACTTAATTTTGTTTGATTTTAAAATGTCTAGTCTTAGTAGTGGAGAAATTCAATATATAAAAAGTTTTTCTAATATTTACAAGTCAATAAAAAACATTAAAACTGAGAATCACAAAAGTTGTGTAATTCTCTTGGATGAGCCTGATATGAATTTTCATCCAGAATGGTCAAGAAGGTTTATTAGTACATTGGATGAGATGTTGGGAAATTTTAAAAATAGTTTTTCGTTTCAAGTTATTATTACATCGCATTCTCCATTTATGGTCTCAGATATACCTAAAGAGTTCATTACATGCATTCATATAGATCAAGAACCTAAGTCAAACAAGATAATAAGAACAGTAACTCAGGCAGATTTCGGCTTAATGAGTAACGTATATGATTTACTAAAAGAAAGTTTTTTTATGAAAAAACCCGTTGGAGAATTAGCTAATATATTTTTTGAACATTTAAAAAAAGATATAAACGAGATTCCAATTATGGGCTCATATTCAAATAATAATATTGAAAAAATAGAGAGTATAATTAAAAGGATTGATTTGGTAGATGATCCTTTGATAAAAAAAGCGATGACTACATTTATGGAAGAAAAACTTACAAAATCAAATATGCAAAAAAGTGCATTGTTAAAACGAAAAGAGAGGCTCGAAAGAGAATTGTTAGAAGTGGAATATGAAATAAGAAAGGGTAATGAGTATGATTAACTTAGATGATGGAAATATTCAAACATATAGTATGAACTACTATGACAAAATGAAGGGCAAGGGCAAGCTATTGAATGAATACGATTTACTTGATCGAACAGCGGATAATTTGCTTAATGGTAAAAAAATGATTGATTTCTTAGGGGATACAAAAGCTAAATTTAAATCTTTAGTGAAGGAATTGCTGATAAGTAGAATTGATATAATTAGAAAAAATTATGCAGAGATAAATCTCTATATGATGTCGGCTGAATTTTGTCAATCAGCAAATTCTGATATGAAAGTGGAATTACATAACATAAAAAGGGGGAATCTTCGAGAAAAAGCGAGAAGGCACTTCATAGAAAGCAGAATAAGTACGGAATATGGTGAAAATACATGGCTTAAGAACCATTGGCTTAATTCAAGTTTAAGTAAAGTATGTAAATCCGATGATGAATTAAAAATTTTTATACAAAAGTTCACTGAAAAATTTAATAAATTAAATAATTTCGTAAAAAAAATATTTTTTTATGACCAACTTGAAAATGTCGATAAAAATTTAAGGCATGAAATATTACTTCAATTAGATATAAATGTTTGTCCTTATTGTAATCGCAATTACATTTCTAAATTCAAAAAAAATGGGGAACTCAAAAGTTCTGCAGACTTAGATCATTTTTATAATAAAGATAAATTCACATTATTTTCCTTATCTTTATATAATTTTGTTCCTTCTTGTCAAATCTGTAATTCTAGATTGAAGGGGACTAAGATAAAAGGAATCTTTCATCCCTATACACAAAAAATAGACTATTCTGACTTTTGCTTTAAGCTTATGATTGAAAAAGATGCTGACTTATCGTTATTCTTTGGAGGTAATGTCGAAGGATTGAAAATTAATATTGTCCATAATGAAAAATACAAAGATCATATCGAAACTTTTCAGTTAGATAGCCTATACAATATTCACAAGAATGTTGCTGTAGAAGTTTTACTGAAAAAACAAACATATAACCAATCTTATGGTCATTTAATGGATAAGATATTCTCGGATTTGAATTTTAACGAAACTCAAAAAAATTTATTTCTATATGGAGTAGATTTAGAACAAAGCAATTTCCATGAACGACCTCTGTCAAAATTTGTTTTTGATTTAATGGATCCATTATAATGATAAGAACTAGTTTTCGTTATGTCTTACTCTTAAATTAGTATGTAAATTGAAATAAGTTTTTTATGGAGATTATATCAAATTAATCAAAATACTTCTTCAGAAATGACCTTATATGTTCTTTTAACTTTTCGAATTTTATTGGTCGATTATTGATTCTAGAAGTTATGTTAGTTGTTGCTGTCAATTTGATTATTCCATAGTTCCTCTCTTAAATACCTTTTATAAAATGATAAATTGAATATAGTAAAAAAAATGAAACTATAATAAAGGGAGATTAATAAATGTACATTTCAAAATTATTAATCGAAAATTTTCGTTCATTTAATAATCAGACAGAAATTGAATTCCATGAAGGTATTAATGTAATTATTGGGCAGAATAATGCAGGGAAAACTACGGTAATTAAAGCTTTAGACTTACTTTTTAGTAATGGAAAAAATAAACGTTTATCAATTGATGATTTTAACAGAGATATATCAATCGAAAGTTTAAAGTTAAATCCACCTAAAATTAGAATATCCGCAATATTAGTTGAATCTGTTGGGGAAGAAGAATACTCGGAAGACATCATAACAGTAGCAAGTTGGCTGACGAAATTAGAAAGTCCTTATGAAGCTAGATTGACATATGAATTTTCTCTTCCCGAAAAAGAAGAGAAAGAGTATAAAAGAAATTTACAAGATATTTCTGATTCAGAAGAATGCTGGAACATTATCCGAAACGATTTTTTAAGGAAGTATACATACAAAATTTTTGCTGGAAATCCTGATCATTTAAATATTGTAGATGCTGAAAGTATCAAAAAATTTGATTTTCAATTTTTAAGCGCAATTCGTGATGTGGAGCGCGATTTATTTTCAGGGAAAAATCCTTTGCTAAAAGAAATAATTGATTTTTTCATGGATTATGAAATTAAAACAAACGAAACATTAGATAAAAGACAGCAAATTTCTGAAATAAAAAATAAAAAACAAGCTTTTTCATTACAAGCAAAAGAACTAATTAAATCTTTACAGGACCGTATGACAGAAGGTAATAAACATATGCTTAAGTATGTTAGAGATACAGGTGCTGGGTTAGATGGTATGGCAACATCATTTGACGGTGTTATTTTAGATACTGAACTTTATTCAGCATTGAAACTTATTGTTGAAAGTGAAACTGGTATAAAGCTACCTGCTATTAATAATGGACTTGGATATAATAATTTAATTTACATATCACTTTTATTAGCCAAAATGCAAAAAGATGCATCAGGTGAATATCTAGGTGCAAATGCAAAAAATTACTCAGTATTAGCTATTGAAGAACCAGAGGCTCATCTACATCCAAGTATGCAGTACAAATTTCTAAAATTTTTAAAAGAAAATCGAGCAATGGAAGTAAACCAAATTTTTATTACTACTCACTCTCCTAATATTACAGCTGCTGTTGATTTAGATGATTTAATTGTTTTGCAAAAAGATGGTAAAAAGACAGGGGTAGCTTATCCAGGTAAGGTATTTACAAATTCATTAGAAGATAGAAAATCTAAAAACTATGTCAAGCGCTTTATAGATGCAACAAAAGCAGATATGTTTTTTTCAAAAAAACTAATTCTAGTTGAAGGATTGGCCGAACAGTTATTAGTTCCTGAATTCGCAGAGACAATGGGCATAGATTTGGCTGATACACATACATCTATTATTAATATTGGCGGACGATACTTTGAACATTTTTTAAAATTATTTGATACACAAAAAAGTCAACATGCAATAAAGAAAAAAGTTGCTTGTATAACCGATTTAGATCCAGTAATGAAAAATAAAAATGAATCCTCTTGGATAAAATGTCCTCCACTATTTCTTAACTTAGATGAAGAGAATTACGAATATAAATCTTCATCGAATTCAATAACTCAATCATTAACGTTTAGTGACCATGAACAAATCAAAATATACACTCAAGAACTTAAAAAAAGTTCTACTTTTGAGCACAATCTTTTATTAAGTAATGCGACTAATGTAGGGTTAATAACCGATTCGGTCTCTAATAAAAAGGAACTGACTGAGATGATGATCGCTATAGCTGATGAACAAAAAACTATAAAAGATATAGTAGATATTTTGAAAGAGAGTAAATATAAAGAACAACTAAAGCGGTTATTAAATAGCAAAAAATTAAATGATAAAGATAGTGAGCAGTTTAAAATACAAATACTTGCTGATCGTTATTTGAGTTCAATAAAAAAAGGTGAAGTTGCACAAGAATTAGTTTACGCAATATCAAAACAAGATAATTCTAAAGAAAAAATTGTACCCCCAGATTATATTAAGGAAGCGATAACGTGGATTTGTTAAAAGCTACAAAATTAAAATGCAGTGAAGATTTTGTTCCAATAGATGTCCATTTTAGACTTTATGCTGGGCCAGGGGCAGGTAAAACTACTTTTTTAACAAAACATATTAAAAGAATCTTAGAACATTCAACTAAGTTAAATAAATCTAAAAAGATAGCTTGTATTACATATACAAATATCGGAGTGGAGACACTTAAAAACAGATTAAAAGATGCAAGCAGTGATGTAGAAATATCTACAATTCACAGTTTTCTTTATAAGCATGTCATAAAGCCCTATCTATGGACTTTAAAAGATTGTCCGTTTCGCATTGAACTTTTAAATGGTCATGATGAAGTTAATTTAACTAGATCGTTGTTAAAAGAATTTAAAGATAGGAGCAGTTCTTATTTTAAAGAAAAAAATAACAAAGAACTTTCTGATGCTTTAAAAAAACTTATATGGCATTTGGAAAATGAATCACTTGAACTAAAATTTTTGAAAGCTTATCAAGGAAAAATCGAAAGTCATTCAATTAAAAAAAATTCGTATATGATTTATAAAGAGATATGCTGGGAAAATGGTTTTTTAAGTCATGACGATGTTTTGTTTTTTTCGTATAAATTATTAAAGCAAAATGATGAAATTAATAGGATTCTCAGAGCAAAATTTCCTTATATGTTATTAGACGAATTTCAAGATACGAGTCCACTTCAGGCTGAAATAATTAAGATAATTGCACAAAAAGAAACCATTGTAGGTGTAATAGGTGATCCTTGCCAATCTATTTTTTCTTTCCAAGGAACTGACGAAATGCTATTTGAGAATTTTGAATTAAAAAATATCAAAAATTACTATCTGGAAAATAATCATCGCTCGACTACTCAAATAATTTCTTTGTTAAATCATATTCGATCAGAAAGAGACTTTAAACAATCTAGTCCTTCTGAAAAGCAAGGTGATGCACCTGTTATATTAATAGGAAATTCAGTTGCTGCGTATAAGTATGTTTCCGAGATTAAGCAAGAATTTTGTACATTAAGTTATAAAAATGAGGATACCAAGAGTCTTAAGTTCGATATTGAATCTGCTGATGAAGGAAAAGTGGATTTAAGGTATGGAGACGGTCATAGAGGATGGATGATACAGTTTATTGTTCAGTCAATTGAATATGCTCATCAGATGAAAATAAAAGAAGCAATAAAATTCATGCAGTTAGCGTATCATAAAGTGAATCCTCTTACAGAAGAAGAAGCTTTCATTAATTTAAAAAGATTACTTGATTGCTATGAGGTATTTTCAAAGAATAATATTAAAGATTTTTACAATAATTATATTTATAATTATTCAGGTGTTAAAACGAAAGTATCTAGCGGCGGTATAAGTGAGTTTTATGAACAAACTTTTTATAAAAGTATAGCACTTAATGTGAAAATCGTAGATGATACAAGTTTATTTAGGACTATTCACAAATCAAAAGGTGACGAATTCGATAATGTTCTTGTTATATTGAATGATACAAACGAAAAGAACAATTTGAAATTTTTATTGTCACCAGATTTAACGAATGAAGTTCACCGAGTTTATTACGTGGCATCGAGTAGAGCTAAAGAAAACCTTTTTATTAATTCACCAAAAATCTCGAATAGTGAGATGAAAAAATTAGAGAAATTAGGAATCATCTGTGTCACACTCTCTGATAAATAAAAACGAATCTATTATCAATAAGAGAAAGATATTATTAGATGAAATGACTATTGAGAAAACAAAAATTATAAATGGGACATTTATGTTGTGCTTCTGCGTGAAGTTCTGGACATTACTTCAATGCTTAATAACTAACGGATTTACTGTAATAACGTAATTAGTTTGCAAGACAAATTGTAATATCAATTGCAACTAGGTTGACCTAGCGATATAAGACACATATAAACAACTTGATTAAGTAGTCGGCACACCTTATTTTTTATTCGATTTTCGTTTTAATAATTCAAGTAAATTATAACTCGTCCAGATGTCGTGTGATTTCTCAGTAAATTAAATTTGTCGTTCTCTCGTATCTTCCTCTCTCGCAGAATCTGGACCATGTCGATAGGTATAGTGTTTTCCAATAGACTGATCAAATCGATAAGGTTGGTTAGAGCAATACCATCTCATCCATGTTTTGAATTGAGTTTTATCTCTGGTTCCGTATCGCTCCATGATTTCTTTCGTTGTTAACTCGCCACTCAGTTTTTCTTTGAGTACTGAAATATTTACTTCACTTGAATATACGTTTTTTATTCATAAAAAAGACCTCCGATGTTAGTACTTTTAAATGAACTGAACCCTGAATGGTGGACACTTGATAAAAGACCCCATTAGGGTTTTTTTGTGTTTAAAGATATCGATATACTGTACCTATTTAATTTAGACGGGAGAACCATTCATGAACAGGTGAACCTTCAATCCAGATCAAATCAGACAACTTGAAGCGAATCTTCACGTAGCCTCTGTATCAAATCGTGCGATTCAATACAAAGGAGAATTTAAGATTCACGCTGTACGTGAGAATTTAGCTAGTAAGCGACCGATACAAATCTTTGAGGAAAGCGGCTTTGACCTGGACATGATTAAGCAAACAACGAACGAAAAAAATAGAAACTACAAAATTGACTCCGATACAATACCATAGTCATATCAGAGCAGCTTAAAATGATAAAGGGGCTTTTATTATACTGTTCAAACTTTAAGGGTCAGTTCACCACAGCTGTAGAAGCTTACGATTCTTTTTCTGCTTACCGTGTGATGCTTAATTTTATTTTGTCGAAGGAGCTATACCTTCATTTGCAGCGACAGGTCACGCGTATAATAGTCATTGAAGTGCCGGAATCATGCTCAGTGTGAAACATAGTTTACCTAACTTTAATAGTTCATAGACCGAATTGATTATCATAAAAAAATTCGTAAAATAATAATGGAATCGGTGTAGAGCCAAGTACGAAAAAAACGGCCGCAATCGACCGTTTTTATAATTTTTTATTAGAATTTCATAAAATCGATAGCATAGCCTGCATGTGCTAATTCTCGTCCGATTTCAGTTTTCCAGGCACCATTTTCATTATGGTTAACATAAACGACTCCTGAGTAATCATTAGGGATTTCAGTACCATCTTTTACTAAAGCAACGACTTTACCTCTTCCGATCTTCCCTATAAAAAAACCATGTTCGAAAACTACATTTTGTCTAGCACGTGGATTGTTTCTTCTTGCGGTAGAAACACGCCCAACGTCACACGGTGTATATAAAACAATTGCGAATCCAACGTCAGATCTTTCTTCTAGTTTTTCGATAATTGTTTTCCCACCACTAGCTTGTTGGTGTAGTATAACTGACTCTAAGCCTTGTCGCTCGACAAATAATGCCACTTCACTTTTCAAGTTTTCATCATGTCCATGTACTATAAAAATTTTTTTGTTTTCTATTGGTTTTTCTTGAGTGAGTTGCGTTTTTGACGCCTCTTTGATGCCAATAGAATGTTCGAATTCGATTGCGTGAATCAATCCAGAAATGAAATCTATAGTAGATTGTTTCCCGTCCATGAATACTTTTGTAAACAGTCGAGTATTATCACCAGTTGAAAATATAGCGGGTCGAAATTTTATTCTAGAGAAATTAGCGATTTTTTCTTTGTGATTTTCGAATACGTAAGGTAACACAGTATGAAGTTCTTGAGTGAAAATTTGGAGATCACTTTGTCTAGTTTCATACTTCATTTTAGATGCTTTTGTCATTAGATCATCTAGTATTTCTTTTTTCTTTTCGTAAGACACAGTGGACAAAAAATCGCCTCTTTCTTTTAAAATTTTTATTCGTGTTTTGATTATACTATTAAATATAAAAACAAGACGGATTATAGATTCTCAAAAAATAAATAAAAAAGAGCATAAAAAGAGCATGAGTGGAAACTGTTGTCATTCAGCGTGCTAGTTTAGGAGTAACTTAGTGTTTCCTTGACATCGTCAAAATCGCGAAAAACTCATACCATATGCCACTAAAAATGGTATTTTAGAACAGAATATTTTAGGTAAAAAACGTCGTTTATTTCTTTGAATAGATGTAATTTTTTTCTTGTAATCATATCTAAAGGACATGAGATAATTATTTTTCACAGTGTAGATTTTAGCGCTGTAGTCAATACATGACTCTTTTTTAAAAGTGAACTCCTAATTGTTTTGATTGATATGTCTAAATCCTGTTAAGTCTTCCATGAAAACAGAATCAAAAACACCAAGTCCTTTACCAGAGAGAATATTATCATCTTGATTGATTGAAATTCTATATTTTGGTTTCTTGCCCCTAAAGAATTTCTTATTTGAAGGATTTTTAGAAGTATAACTTTTCCAACCTACGTATAGATTTTTACTATATTGAATTTTTTTAGAGCATAGACTAATCAACATGCAACTAAAGAATAGGATGGTGCAATGAAATGAAAAATTAGAATTATTCAAAGGGTATTTTTATTTTTTTATCTTGTACATCTTGAATGTATTTGTTGGTAGTTTGTATGGATTCATGACCTGACACTTTCATGACATCATATAACGAGATGCCGTCAGCTAACAATTTAGTTATGAACGAACGTCTGAACCAGTGTGGCGAATTGGCTTTTGTAGTCAGTTGTAATGATGCAGACTGTGTTATTAATCTCAGAGCCTCGTATGAAATGGAGTCATTTCCTGATTGAATATTAAAACAAATATGAGGATTGTTAAAATCTTCGATTTGCATTGACATTTTTAGTCGCTGAATCAAATGAAGTGATTTTTTTGACAAAGGTATACGTCTCCATTTATCACGCTTTCCTTTGATTTCTATATAGTTCATTGAAGGGGTTTCATGAACGTGACTGAATTGAAGTGATAGTAATTCAGAAGCACGCATGCCTGTAGTTAGTAGTAGATAGCCCATCGTCTCGTTCCGCAGCTGCAACAGCTCTCGGTTCTTTTTTTGCTTCACGGTATGGCGGAAGGCGAGGGCGATCGCCTCCATCTCGTCGAAGTCAATCTCGCGACGGAGCGGTTCGGGCTTCATCTGGTCCTTCACCTGGAGCGACAGGTCGCGCGCATGGTAGTCGTTGACATGCAGGAAGCGCAGAAAGCGCCGCAGCATGGCATTACGTCGTTTGACGGTCCGGGGGGCGTATTGGTCGTGGACGTCCTTCAGGTACTCGTGCAGGTTGAGGATCGTCAGCTGCTTGACGCCCTGGGTCTTCGTCACGAAGAAACGCAGAATATAATCAAGATCCTGTTTATAGGCCCGCTTCGTGTGCGGGCTTTTTTGGCTGTAGATTGGGAACAGCTCCGTCGCCCAGAACAGCTCGAAGATTTCGAGGTCGCTAAGGGCCTCCATGTTCAGGTGGTCGTCCTCGAGCACGGCCAACAGCTTCTCCCGGCTGTCGGCGAACGCGAGCGCCGCCGCCTCACTGATTTCGACCTCGTTCTTCACTTCTTCCCCCATGGTCCCATCCTCCTTCGTTTCAACTACTCGACGCTTCCTCTTTTGGCCTCTTATTATTTATATTCATCGCATAATCGATTGTATTTTGTGTATTACATTAAATTATTACTTATATATGTACGTAATTATTGATTATAAATCGAATTAATGATGTATTTCATATAATTTATATATTCATTATAACATACAAGTACTTGTGATAATGTCTAATTATCACAAGTAAATTAGAAGAGGATGTGAAGGTTTACATAACAAGATTATGAGCATTCTGGAGTCCTGGATGGGGTGGGAAGTCTCGCAGTACACACGCGGCACCTCGTGATTGATTGAGTGACGATGAAGCATTTTTTGTCTCATATTAATGAGTGATTTACTTTCATTGAGATACAGTGGATTTTGTGCATGTGCATATCATGAGGGTTGTGAAATGGAAAAAACGAACCGAGGGTCCGTTTTTTTCTGATGTTTATTCGATATGGGAGTTCGAGGGATTATTGTCCGATGAAAGGGGTCTCATTCAACAGGGAGGCGACGATTTTCCCCTTCATCCAGATGTTCTGTCGATAGATTCGGATGCCATTGATTTGAACGCTCTTGTTCGATGCGTCACTGCTAGTGCCTCTCAGGAAGAACGTGTATTCCTTCGACTTGGGAAGGTTCGTCGCCTCCATAGGTATTTTTGTCTTAGGGGTCAATCTCTGTGTGCCGTCCTTGTTGAGGACCGGTACGGTTGCCAAGCGGTTCTCGGACATGATGGAACGGATTTCCGTCCAAGTGTTCTGGGCATCCTCCTCGATTAACTCTTCCGGTATGACGAAATGTTTGAAGCCTTGGAAAACATCGTCAAGACGATTCTGGCCTTTCACCGTTTTGAACATCATGAAGAGAAGTTGCGTATCTCGGAGCTCGTAATAGATCAGTGATTCTTCATACGCGGCCTCATCCAGCGTCTCTGTAAGGTCTAACGGGAAGAGTTTCGTATCCTCTACGTTTAACCCCTCCTCCGTCAGACGTATCGACTTCATTAACAGATTGAGCTTCGACAAGAAATCGACGTTACTCGCCTTTCCCTTCGCCCCCAACATCCTGACGATGATCGACTCCGCCATGGACTTCGGTGCCTTCTTGCCATGCTTGATATTGAACGTTTCGCAAAGCTCGCGAGCGGTCCGGCCAACATGTTCCTTCGATAACCTCTTGAGCTCAACCTCCAGCTCCTCCATCGTCGAGATGTCCTCTGGCATCGATGCGTACGTCTTTCCTACTGACTTATTGTACATGTTCGAGACGAACGCCCTTTTGATTCGGAATCGTGGGTTTTTCGGCCACTTCGGTGATGTGCCGAGGAAGGTGAGCTGCTTTCGCAACGCGGAAGAGAGGGTGGAGTAGTCCGGAGCTCCTCCGCTTTGTTCTTGTCGTAATTTCTTTATGTAGTCGCGAATCAATTCCCAGTCATGCTGGAGTGTTGAGCGTTCCTCTTTCGAGAAGGTATGAAAATGATACCCGACCAAAGGGAAGTCACGATATTTCGATGCGATCACGGTCTTAGGAGAAGCATACTCGTAATAGACGAGCAATAAATTCTGGGCTTTCTTCCAGAAATGCGAATCATGGAACAATTCATCTTCGATTTCTTTCTCCCTCACCGCGGTTATCGTAAGAGGCTCCTTTGCCTCCAACTTCGCTGTCGAGGACTTCTTTCGGGGCTTTCGTAAGCCGGTGGTCTTGACCTCGAAATCGATGCCGTCGACGATGATGTCGGGCTCGGGATTTGAATTCGCCTTGTATCCTAGTAGCGATTGTTCGATCACGGAGCCTGCTATTCCTGTCACTTTCGTAGAGGTCTCGGTCATCTTGAACACGTTTTTCACGTCCACTTCGCCGAGTGTACGTCCTTTCGCATCTTCTAATAGATTGACGAGCTGAGTCTTTGTGAATTCTGGTCGTTGCATTACGTCACATCCTTTTTGTATTTGTACCCATTTCTAGATGAATGAACATCGGTTGACATCGGCTGGCCAAAAAGGCGAGCATCAATCAGACGTTACGTGGACCTTACAGAGCTCCTCCGAGAACCTCTTCATGGACATGATGAACTCTTCTAGTTCGCTCTTGAGCGTCCCCTTCGTCGCGTCATCCTCATGACCATGTGCCAGTCCGCCCTTGATGAGTATCGTCTGAAGGTTCGCGTGCATCCTCCTATGCGCATTCTCTTGGACATGTGAGAGATAGAGGGAGCGCTGGATTTGGTTGATTAGGTAGTTGACGGTCTTCGTCCGCTTTTGGGTCGATTCTAATATCTGATTTACCTTCTCTATCTCTTGTTTCGTCATCGAGAACATATGGAAAGGATTGACGACTTGCTTCAGTATGGATTCCATGGAGATGACGTTTTTAAAATCTGGCGTGTTCGGGAGTTCAGGTCTTAGGAGTAAGTCCATGTTCCTCCTACCGATTACGGAGCTGGCAGCATCCCAGAACTGCTTCAGTGATTGGGCGTAAGTGGCTTCTGATTCGAACGATATGGCAGGAGCTTTGCTACGATAGTCACTGGTCGAGATGATTCTTGCTAAGGCATCCCGTTCGTACATCATGAGGTAGCTTCTGATGAAGTCCGTAGGTGGTTCGAGGTCTACCGCTTTAGCTATTACGTCAGCCAAGTCACAGCCTTGCCGAAGCTCATTTTTGAAAGACTCTCTTTGTCTATGGAGTACCATGGTCAGACGACAGAGGTTCTCAGAGGAGTCCTCCAGTTCTGTATAGGACTCATAGATCGATTCAGAGAATTTACTCATGTGATATCACCCTTCATTAGCATGTCTTATATCGAAGGCCGTAAGTGGATTCGTTCAATCAATGAAACTGGTCCTCTTTGTCTTCATCACCCATAATTATATAACACCAGGAATAATTGTTCAGGAAAATTGTCCATGATGAAAAAATATACGTATCCATACATAATTTATTATAATTATTAGAGGTTACATTCAAGAGTAGAAAGAAAAAGCAGTGCACTTCGACCTAAGAAAAAAGTGGACTTATAACAAAGAGGGAGTGTTTTCTCAATGATAGTAGTACAGAATGGACCGACGTGTGGAATATACGCATGGCTGAATGGTCTCAAGGCGCTGTTTGGACTGGAGAAACTGACCTCTGGGGAAATGGAGAGTCTTGTACTCAAGCTTTTAATAAGAAATGAAAGAACATTCAAAAATAAAGAGGAAAAGGGTAAAACCTTCGTCGGTGAATTTTTTACTTTAGAAGATTATATAGTATTTCTAAAGGACAACAGTGCCTTTGTAATAAAAGAAATTTATGAAATTACTGGAGAAAAAATAAACTTCAACATTACTACGATGCCAATCAATGAATCGGAGAAATGCTTGGAGAAGGAGGAGAATCAGAAAACCATGTTCATCTGCTCGATTCTACCTAGAAATCCACTCTTTCCATTGAGGAAAGCTGATAAGAATAAGACGATCCTACACTGGATAAGTTTTTTATCAAAAAGTAATGGCCATAAGTATAGAGTCATGGATAGTAGATATAGACGTAGACTTAGAATGTCATGGAAAAAAATAAATTCACAGCATAAGAGATTAAAGGGGGAAAAATATTATTGGGATAAGTTCGGCAGAAAGTCGAAAAAGGAAGATGATATTAACATATATTTAAAGTTTAAAACAGAACAGATGAAGTGTTTCGTTTCGAATGGAATCTTAAAGAAGGTTATCTATCAGACCGGGAGGATTGTATGTCTACGGGAGATTCCGGAATGTTTTGATGAGTGTTCGGATAGAGAGGAATCCTCTGAAGTGAGAACGTAAAGAAATCTACGACATCTTCATGAAGTCCTCATATCGAGTACTCCACGAGGATGTCATGAGCTCTGTTCAAAAGCGTTCCTCGGCCACAAAAACATATATCTTCTGCTACGTCCACTTTAGATTGATTTTGATTAAATCATCCGGCAACAATTAGATGCTTAAATCCGACGAAAACATCTTCGATTTGGTTACTGCCCTCCTGCGTCTCGAAAATGTTGAGCAGGAGGCATATCTCGCTCTTGTCATAGAGGATTCCTTGAGGTTCGCGCTTTCTGCCGTGGAAAGGGTCGACTTCGCGACGAGGCTGAGCTTCGAGAACTTGTCTACGTGTTGCCCTTCGCTCCGAAAATGCGGACGACAATCGACTCTAACTTCAATCTCCTGATATCCTCCTGTTCGAAAACGGTCATCGCCTTGCGCGTAATGATTCTCCCTCTGTAAACCTGCATAAGGCGTTTGGTTTTTTCGTCGAATCCGGCTATGGGCGTGACGCGTCTTGCAATTTAATCTTACTGTCATCTCATCGATTTGCTGACGATTTTCGTGAGCGCCGCGCGCCTGAGTCGAAAGCGAGGATGAGTGATTTATTTAATATTAATCTGATAGCTTCACGTATAAAACTCTACTTCTTCTTGGAAAAGAAAGACGATGTGTCAACTACACCTTATGGTGATGAGCCAATTTTATGGATAAGCGTGAAGTTAATCTTTTTGCAATTTTCCCCAAAAGATACTTTACAGTTTGAATACACAATCACTTTATATCGTTAAACTAAATCCATGAAGGCATTGCTATAGCCTGTATCGTCAAAATTCGACAAACGTAACCTTTTTGAAATATCAAATTAACGATTGAATCGACAGAATAATCTGCTATATTCAAATCATCACCAGGAAGACATTGTCATACATTGGTCCTCAAAGGAAAGGAGCATGATTATGTACCGATTCGGAGAGTGGTTACGACGTGAACGTCTAGAGCATGGGTGGAGTCAGGTCGAGTTGTCGGAAAAGACATGCGGAGAAGTCTCACAGGCAGCAATCAGTGCCTACGAGCGGAATCGTTCGCTTCCTTCTATCTCTGATGTCCAAATCCTCGCGACGGCCTGTGAGCAGACGCTAGGATCCATCCCCTGGGATGAATTCGACTTAAGGGTGGAGAAAAAACGGAACTGGTCGAACCTGAAACAAGAACGCTTCGATTTGGCAGAACTACCGCTAGCAGATTCCGTTCGCACGTTCGACGGCAAGACATACCAGCTACATGGTCGTATTGCAATCGAACAAGATAGCCAGGAGACGCAAGAGATTTCGCAAATCTATTACCGGATTCGGACCGTCGTCGGGGAGAACCAGGTCATCGCAAAACGGAAGCATCCGAATGATGAACTGATCCACGTCTCACGTCGCAGACTTGTTCATCATTAATAAACAATCTATGAATATTTATCTACTTATTGAAAAATTTTAATCAAGGATAAGAGGAAATGATGACCGTAGCAGCATATCGCTAAGGACAGTCCCTCCAATCACATATTGGCGTGTCCCTCATCTGTGACCGGATGAGTGGGATATACGCAGAAATGGTTCGGCGAGAGTCGCCTAAAACTCGCCCACAGGTCACGTATTCGTTGAGGGTCATCGAAAAACCCTAAACAAACGTCCGATATCGGATGTCAGAGTTCGTGGGGGAACCTGCTCCAAACCCACCGCCTTGTTTGACTCCGACTGTCCTTAAGGATGTGCTGCTGCGCATCAACCTCAAGGAAGGAGTGTACGCTATGCCGACACGTGAACAGAAGCAGAACAAGACTTTTGCCGAAAAGTTACTCCGGATTCAGGGGAAAGATTATGAGGAGTGGCTCGATGCCCAGCATCAGCTCGTCATCCAGGAGAACCAGGAACTGATCTTAGAAGCGCTCGACTCGAAACTGAACTTCACATCGTCCGTTACCGCTTCACGGGATTGAGAGGAGGAAATCAGATGGGCTTGAATGAGACAGGACTCAGCTTACTCCAGTTCTTTCAGGGGCTGGCTGTCATCGCTGCAGCGATCGCCTTCGCGGTCGGTGGCTTCTACTTCATATTCGGCGGCGACCGGGGACGTTCGAAGGCAGTCGGTTGGCTCGTCGGTGGTGCCGTCGGTCTGATCATCGTCATGGGTGCCTTCACGCTCGCAGAGATGGTCAACGACAACATCAAATTCTAGTCTAACAAGCGATCAAACAGACCGTCATTCCAAACTGGATGGCTTTTTTTATTGTCTTCATTAAGATGTCTCGCTTCAAAGGAGGAGAATGTATGCTCTTTGTCCGCTTCACCGACGTACCGAAAGAAGCCTTACCGAACTATGAACGTCTCCCGTATGAGGAGGCGCTTTTACTATCGACGCAAGTGCATCAAGAGGCACAGCAAGTGAACGAACGGTTCGCAAGCGAGTTTCGGATTTTCGATGATGCCGATCAGCTCGTCTATAAAGGCACTTTCCAGTTTGGTGACACGATCTATCCGAACCTTTATCAACAGCTGAAGGAAAGGATCCCACGCATCCGAATCCGGAAGGAGGATGCGACGAAGAAGATCCTGTTGCTCGAAAACTTAGAACGTTTGACACCGGAATCCTATAAGACGATGACGACTGTAGCGACTCACCAACATCCGGATACGACACACGTCTCTCGCTTACGTCGCGGACAGCGTCGTCTCGTCTATGGCGTCAGTGGTGTGAGTCTTTTACTACTCGGTGCGCTATCAATCGTTCAACTGACACAGCCCGACTCACCAAGCAATGTCCGTGCAGCATCGTCAGGGGATTGGCAACCACTTTATGAAGAAGCGTTAAATGGCAAGATTGATCCACTCATGCAGCGTCTGGAAAAACAAAAGTCATTGAGTAACGAACAACAACAGTTCCTGATTACCCAGTACGTCGAAAGACAAGACTACGATCAGGCGGTTGCTGTGACGAACGATCCGATCGACGTCGAGACGATCATCATGCAGTCGAAGCAATTTGCTACAGACCGTCAAGAGACATTGCAAGCCTTCCAAGCGTTCCATCCAACGGATGAAGGTGCCTTCGATCTCGCCATCCTAGAGAAAGACTATAAACGTGCGGTCTCCATCCCGAACGTCGAGATGACGACCGCGCGCAAGGAGGCGAAGACACGTGCCTACATCGCGTTGAAAGATGTGACGAAGGCACAAGAAAGCGTCAAGATGATCCAAGACGAACAACTGAAACAGCAAGTGGTAACACTTGTCCAACTGGATGAAGAGATTCAAGCACTCGAAGATCAAAAACGACAGTTATCTGAGAAGACGGACAAAAAAGAACTCGAGAAGCTCAATGAGTCGCTCGAAGCGAAGCAAAGACAAGCTTCTTCTCTTTTGTAATGAAAGTGTGGTGACTGAAATAATGACAAACTTCTCGCTTCGTTCCCTCGCTACCTTCGCTTGGCTGTGGCGATGCCTTGCCTTTTTGATCGCTTTACCAATTGTATTGTTCTTAGTACTCAATGTTGCGTTTCAGTTCCTGCAGCAGACAATCCAAAATCTCTTCCAAGACGGGAAGTTAACGACCGGTTCCCCGCTTCAATACGAATCGAGTTGGTGGACGACGCTTGCCTGGTCGACCTCCCTCGCTTTCGCTTTGTTCGGTGTCTGCTTCCTCCTGGGAGGGTTTCTCTTATTGAAGTATTGGCTCAACTTCCGCGATCTTAAGGCAGCCCAGAAAGGAAGTGCCCGCTTTACGACGTTCCAAGAGCTGAAACAGCAGTATCGGGACGTTCCAGACCGCAAAGAGACGTACACCGGATCTGGTGGCGTCCCGGTCGGCCGTTATCGCGATCGCCTCTACATCGATGACAGTGCCGTCAACAATCTCGTCATCGGGACAACCCGGTCCGGGAAAGGCGAGACGTTCGTCTTCTCGACGATTGATCTCTACAGTCGTGCCGAACGTCAAGCGAGTCTAATCATCAATGATCCGAAAGGAGAGCTATTCGCCGCCTCCAAAGAAACGCTTGAGGCACGCGGATATCAGGTCGAGGTCCTGAATCTGATGAACCCGTCCCAATCGATGTCCTATAACCTGTTGCAGCTGACGATCGACGCTTATCTGGACGAGAACTACTCCCTCGCCCAACAGTATGCCCGTTCGGTCGCCTACATGCTCTACCATGATCCGAAAGCAAAGGATCCATTCTGGAGCAACTCCTCAACGGACCTCTGTACCGCCTTGATTCTTGGACTTTGTGAACAAGCGAAACACGAACCGGAGAAAATCACGATGTATAACGTCGCCCTGATGCTGTCCGATCTCGGATCTCGGATAGTCACGGATGACATGGGACAGGAACAATCGGCACTTGACGCCTTCTTCGCGGTGTTCCCAGAGAATCATCCGGCACGCATGCAGTATGCGACGCTTCATTTCTCCGGCGGCCAGACCCGCGCCAGTATCCTGGCGAACACGAATGCCAAGCTCGGTATCTTCACGCTCGATGCGACGGCACGACTAACGGCACAAAACTCACTCGACATGAAACTGATTGGCTTCAACCGTTGGATCCGCGGACGTGCGCTTCCCTTGTCACGACTGACCTTCTGCTTTCCGAGCGGAAAACAGCTCGCCTTGACGACGGACGACGATGGGAGTTTCGTGCTGCATCACGAAGAAACACTCGATGTCGAATCTACCATCACAGTGGAAAGTGAAGGACAAAAGTACACCGTGACGCTCTCGGGTTGGAAGGACGAGGCGGATGGGATCTTCGACTGGACGACCGATGCTCCGATCGACATCCGTGAGATCCGCCAACATCCGAGTCCGGTTGCTGTTTTCCTGATCGTCCCAGACTATGATCCGACGTTGAACGTCATCGCCTCGCTGTACGTCAAACAAGTCTATACCTCACTGGCTCGCGTCGCTTCACAAGCGACGAGTGGACGGTGTGAACGCCAAGTCATCTTTCTCCTCGACGAATTCGGGAACATGCCGGCGATCGAAGGAATGGCGAACATCATCACCGTCTGTCTCGGTCGGAACATCCGCTTCAACCTCATCATCCAGTCCTACGCCCAACTCGAGAATCTGTACGGGGAGGATTGGAAGACAATCGATGGGAACTGTGGGAATACGCACTACTTGTTGACGGCAGACGAATCGACGGCGGAATTGATTTCGAAGAAGCTCGGCGAACAGACGATTGTCACGAAGTCGCGTTCCGGACAGACCTTCTCACTCTCGAAATCGAAGACGGAAAGCGTGGATGGCCGGCGCTTGCTGACGGCAACAGAAGTGATGGGGCTGAAGGAAGGCGAGATGCTGATCATCCGTGTCATCAAACGACAAGATAAACAACAGAAACGGATCCAGTCCTATCCCCTCTTCCTGACTGGACGGACGGCGATGAAATACCGCTATGAATACTTAGCGGATGACTTTAATACAGAACGTTCCATCAACGATCTCGTGATTCCATGCGCGCATGCCCATCTCGACCTGAATACGCTCCGAATCCCGTTCCAACTCGGTCCCTCAGTGGCATCGAAGAGCATTGAGACGGATGAGGAGACATCTGATGCAACAGAATGGCGTGTCTGTGAGGTCCTGCAACCGAAAATCCTCCGCTCCATCTTCGAGACAACAGAATACGACACGCTACCTATCACAGCGTTCGAGCAAGGCATCACCGATAAAACGATTCCTGTGACGGACAACCAGCGCCACTTTTTGAAGACGATCATCAGTAAACGACTCGAGAAACTTCGTCATGGCGTCTAAGGAGGGCATCATATGACAGAACTGACACGCACCGAACGCGTCCAGCGCGAACTCCGGGTCATCGCGACCATCATCAAGGAGAACAAGAAGCGCCTCCGTCGTGGTGAAGTATTAAACATCCAAACCCAAGATGGCTTTTTAGTCGTATTTGAGGAAGAAGACCCAGACTCAGGCGACCGAAAAACTGTTACGCTTATAGACACATTCGATTTCCGGGTCCACGTCAGCAATGATGACCTGACAGGTCCGGAACAAGTGTCATCATAGGAAAAGGGGTGGAGGCATGCAAGCGAAACGAGTACTCTCCGGACTATTGATTTCCTCTGCGTTACTTTTAGTCGGTTGTAGTGAAACTGAAGACTCTAGTCATGCGAATCAAGTAAAGTTATCCAAGGTAGAAAATCTAATGGATGGAAAACAGGAAGGATTCCTACTGATTTTAAAAGAGGAAGACGGAGATATTGGCTCATATCAAAACAAACTCGATTCCATAGCAAAAAAAAATGAAGTACCTATTCACATCTATAATACTTTTCAGCCTGATGCTAAAAAAATAGTGAATCGGGCGAACTTTGAGTATACCTCGACTCTAAAGGGCGAGAGTTTGTACTATATGTCTAAAGGTAAGATTAAAGATACGCTAAACGTCAATCGCCTGACCGATGAAACCTTTACTGATACAGTTAATGAGTTTGTAGCTAATAATAAATAGGATGAAACGGAGGTCTGGATAGATATGTCTGATGCTCAGGTTATCCAGAAACTTACCGAATTCGAACGACTTTTTAACTTAAGTAATTTAGTCAACGATGCTTTGCGAACTGTGGGATGGATTTTTGTCAGAGGGCTTTCTTTGTTGATCGATTCACTCGAAAGTCTTACAGATGATATTTTGATGATCAAAACATTCTTTAATAATCCTCAAGTGGTTGAATTCGTTCAGACGATTCAACCTTTTTTGTATGTACTATTAGCCGCTAGCTTTGTTTTTACAGGCTATCTTATCATTTTTCAAAAGAAATTCGATCGAGAAGGGCTTCTTATCAATATTTTCATTTCACTGATGATTTTAGGACTACTCTCACCTACGATGAAACAACTAAATGACTTCACCGATCAAGCAGTCAATCAAGTCAAGAGTGGTAGTATATATGGCTCTGAAAAGGAAACTATATCTGAAACAATACTCAAAGAAAATTTAAACGATTTAGTAGCATACGATAAAAATGACTTTGACAACTATACAGAAAATGACGTAAAAAATAATGTTCCGACCAAATTGATCAAAGGATTACAGATTAATGAGGTGTTCGATAGCAATAAACTAGACGTATCCACTACTGGATCAAAACTTTCAAAATCATTTATCCTTTGGGACGGTAGTGAAGAAGTACTAGGCGAACTCGATCAAAGTGGACTTGATTGGAATAACCAATATTACTACCGGTATCACCCGAACTGGCTGACAATCCTCGTCACGCTCGGGGTGATGGGCTTCACCCTCTTCTCGATTGCCTACAAGCTGGCTCGACTCTCGTTCGAGTTGGCTTTTAATTATGTCTTGGCGATTTTAGTGGCACCCGCTGATCTACACAGCGGACAAAAGACGAAGAAGGTCATTCAAAGCATCTTGAACACCTTTCTCGTCATCATTCTGATCTTCGTCTCCATCAAACTTTATACGATTGGAACGGCATACCTGGCCGATACTCTTGACGGACTCGCCTATTTGATTGCGCTGATCGCCTTCTCCGCAGCTTTGATTGATGGACCAAACATGGTCGAACGTCTCTTCGGGATTGATGCCGGTCTGAAGCGCGGTTGGGGTGTCGCACTCGGTGCGTATGCTGTCGGGAAAGGAACCGCGAAAGTGGGCGCTCGTGTCGCCGGTCAGACGATGAAGATGGCAGCACGCCCTGCCACTCCTTCTGTCTCGGAAGCAGCCAGTACGAAGTTACCACCGAATGGCGGTACACCCGCGAGTCGTCCAGATCGTTCGCCTGAGAGTGTTCCGACTCCATCACAAGCACAAGAACGGACATCTCGCCCAATGAGGCAAGAGAACCAGCAAGTCGAGTCGACTGACACGGCAATGTACGATACGGAGCTTAAGAGCGGGACCGCAGCAGCATCACCAGAATCCGTTCCATATCGTCCAGACTCTGTCGCACAAGCAAAACCTGTGCCATCGATTTCGCAATCGACAAAATCTGGTACGCAACCGAAGATGTCTAATGTGTCGTCGAATGAACAACAGGTTACTTTAACTAATGAGTTCGAAGCGCCTGAAACGCCTACGACATCTCATCAGGTCACACAGTCTAAACAGACTTCCGGAGTAAATCGCTATTCTGTTACATCTCCAGAGGATTCGACACCGTTCGACAAAACGACTACTAGCGCATCTGCTCATTCTGTGGAAACAACAGAGAATGTGTCTCCGAGCGTCACCTTGTCTGGCTCTTCCAGTGGCTCACCATCCATCAGTGAATCGTCGCAGGAGACGCTATCCGGAACGCAGCGTCAGCGAAAGTCGATCTATCAGACACTAGAGACCACAACGCAAAAAGAACTCAAACATGTTGAACAAACCCAGACGCGCGTAACGGAGGAATCATCCCGGATGTACTCGACGGACGTTCCGCGTCTAGACCCGAAAAAGGAGTGAGACCATGCAACAGCGCCAATACCGGATTCCGAACGAAGTCACGACCGAACTCAAGATCAACAAGATGCTCTACCTCTATGATTTACTATTTCTCGTCGCTTTGATCATCGTCCGGTTGATTGCTCTTCCATTTATCCCGGACGTCTTGCATCTACCGTTCACGTGTTTCCTCGTCGGGTTCGGACTTTTCCTTGTCATCCGACCGACGACGAATCCGGAAAAGCGGATGGTCCACGTGCTCTATTACGCACTGATCAAGAAGAAAGACACCTATATCGCGTTGGCCGACCGGAATGAATCTTCGAAAGGAGCGTGATCAGATGAGTTTATCGGAAGATACACGATTGAAAACAAGTCCCATGACCGATATTACCTGGCTCGACGAGGTTGAGTTGACGACACCACCAACACGCAAGGAAAAACGTGTCCGCATCCCGCCGTCAGTCGCCTCCATTTTGCCGATTATCGACTCCACAGCGCTCGATGTGTTCGAGATGCAGGACGGGACGTTTTGCGACATCATTCAACTGACCTCAAAAGATATTTACGGACTATCTGAGACGGAGAAGGACCATGACATCTTCTCCCTCGCCTATCTCTTACAAGCGTATGTCCATCCATTGAAGGTGATTCCGCTCAATACACCGCTTAATCTAGAAAAACAGAAACAACGGATTGAACGACAGATGCGGCAGAATCAGATTGCCGCCTATCGTCCCTTCCTCCAAAAGAAGAAACAAGAACTGATCTACCTCGAGGAGCATCGCACGAATCGCGATTATCTCCTCTTTTTTTATGCTCCGGACGAGGCAATGCTCCGGGAACGGAAGCATCAATTGACGAAACTCCTCCGACGTAGCAACCCGATGGTCGAACTGACGATCGAGCAGAAAATCCATGTATTGTTCCAACTGCACAACCCGAATACGAAACCAACTCAGGACGGAAAGGAGTGATGGCATCATGTGGCGTACGCGTTTTCTACGGAAGCAAGATCCTGAGACAATTAAACAACAGGACGGCTACAATCCGACATTCGTCCAAGCGATCCAACCGCAAGGCGGACTCCGCTTCGAACCGAACTATGTCCGGACCGGTGACGGTTATCTCGCCTGCCTCCATGTCTATAAGTATCAGTCGACCGTCTATAATTTCTGGCTCGAACCAATCCTTAACCTGCCCGGTGTCCTGACGACGCTCGACATCGGGACAGCGGACAAGCGAGAGATGATCCGGACGATCAATAAGTCGATGGCCGAGCAGAATACGCGCTTCGAGAATGCGAAAGATAATGTCGACCGGATTGATGCGCGCGAGACGTATAAGGAACTGAACGAACTCTACGAACAGATCACGCAAGGCGAGACGATGAAGTACTTGCATCTCCGACTCTACGTCAAAGCGAAGACGCTTGAGGCACTTGAACGACAAGTTCAGGACGTGATGGAGGAACTCGAAGCACGGAATTTCCGCGTTGCCGTCTTCCTGAACGAACAGGAATGGGAATGGCAGAGCCTGTTCCTGAGCTACGAGCAACAGCAAAAGCTACCAAACCGGCGTCGCGGCAAAGAGATTCCGTCGCTCTCGATTGCGGGTGGTTATCCGTTCCACTTCACGTCGCTACAGGACCCAACCGGCACTTACTACGGGACGACGGACACCAATGGGAGTGTCATCTTCGATTTGTTCCATAAAGACAAACAACGGAAGTTCTACAACGCGTTGATGATCGGGAAGATGGGCTCCGGGAAGTCAACGCTGCTCAAGAAGACCGTCCTCGACCAAGCGATTAAAGGCAATCACGTCCGCATCTTGGACGTGACCGGTGAGTTCTCCGACCTCGTACGACAACTGGGTGGTAAAGAGATTGCGCTCGACGGTTCCGCCGGACGGATCAATCCGCTCCATGTCTATAAGACGGTCACGCATGCTGACGGATCTGCGGATGAGGCGCTCTCGTTCATGCAACATCTGTCGAAGATTGCTGTCTTCTATCACTACATCAATCCGGCAGCCATGCAAGAAGAAGCGAACGAGTTCGAGATTCTGCTCCGGCAGCTCTATCTTGAGAAGGGACTCTGGAATGAAGACGGTGACGCGCCGATCACGACACATCCAGCGAATGCCTATCCTGTCTTTTCCGACTTCTTAACGCTTGTCCGTTCCGAATTGTATATCGATGCTGCGCGTACGACGATCCGCGAGACCATCAGTATGAACCGTGTCAGACGGCTCGAGAACATCGAACTCGCCATTACGAACCTCGTCCACAACTACGGCAACATCTTTGACGGACACTCTTCAATCGAACGGTTCGATGAGGAAGCGATTGTCTCGTTCCCGCTACGTAACCTAACGAATTTGAAGGACGAGATTTTTCAGGCACAGGTTTTCAACCTGATGAACATGCTGTGGGACGGGATGATCCTCAACGGTGCCGGACAACTCCGCAGCTACAACCAGGGCGAGCTATTAATCGAGGATGCCTTCAAGTATCTGATTGTCATTGATGAGGCACATCACCTGATCAACACACGCGATATCGCCCAACCCGCGATTCTATACCTACAACAGTTCATGCGCGAAGCAAGGAAATATTTCGGCGGCATCTTCTTCGCTTCGCATTTGATTACGGACTTTGTTCCGACCGGTTCGAAGTCGGAGAACGCGGAAAACGTCAAGACCCTGTTCCAGTTGACACAGTATAAGTTCATCGGCGAACAGGATGCCGAGAGCATCCCGACGATCCAGACCGTCTTCGACGGACAGTTGACCGCGAGTGAGACGCGGTTGATTCCATCGCTCGAGACCGGACGCATCGTGCTTAGCATCTCCGGTGTAAAGACGCTGATTTTCGATGTCGATGTCTCACCTGAGGAGCTGACTTTGTTCGGAGGTGGTGCCTGATGTGGAGTACAGTCCGGCAGTCGGCACGTGTCGCCGTCCGGATGAAATGGCGACTCTTGACCTTAAAGTATCGCCTGATCGCCCTTGGTATCGCCCTACTATTATTGCTTCTGATCATCATCGTCGCAGGCATTCTCGATTCGTTGACCGGGCTCGAGAATGAGCAGGCGACGGAGACGTCAATCACTTACTCAGACGCAAGTCTGCAAGTCAGTGATGATGTTCTCCAATACCGGGAAGCAATCGCGCGTGAATTGA
Organism: Exiguobacterium sp. s193; assembly: GCF_018618755.1. Taxonomy (GTDB): domain Bacteria; phylum Bacillota; class Bacilli; order Exiguobacteriales; family Exiguobacteriaceae; genus Exiguobacterium_A. The sequence continues at coordinate 23,001 of NZ_JACSMR010000008.1, read as the reverse complement.
AAAAGGAACAACTCGAGGGACAGACGAACGTCGTACTCGCCCTGATGATGCAGGAGAGTGGCGGACGCGGGAATGATCCGATGCAAGCGAGTGAATCGAAGTGCGGACGGATCGGCTGCATCACCTCCCCTGATGAGAGCATTCAGTACGGAGTGAAACACTTCGCGTCGGTCTTCCGGCGAGCGAACGAGGACGTCAAGTTGACGCTCCAGAGTTACAACTTCGGAGGTGGCTTCATCGATTATGTTCAAGAGAACGGCGGACGCTATACGAAACAACTTGCAATCTCCTTTTCACAGATGATGTATCAACGCGTCAAGAAGAGCGGCATCTATCAGTGCCATCGTCCGAGCGCGATCGAGCATCAAGCCTGTTACGGTGACATCGAATATGTCGATGCTGTCCTCCGGTATCTGACACCGACGGTACTAGCAGAAGGTAAGACGGGACCGATCAAAGGTAAACTCCATGCCCCCCTCGACATCCCGCTTCAGATGACGTCGGGGTTCGGATCCCGGATTGTTTTCGGAAAGACGGACGTTCATACGGGCATCGATTTCAGTTGCCACGATACGGATAGCGTCCATGCTGTCCGCTCCGGTACCGTCACCTATAGCGGCTTACGCGGACCATATGGGCAGTTGATTCAGATCAAACAGGGCGACTGGATTACCGCCTACGCGCATCTTTCTGCACGCCAGGTTAAGAAGGGGCAAAAGATCGAAGCTGGACAAGCAATCGGGATGTGTGGGTCGACCGGTCGCTCGACAGGAAATCATCTGCACATCGAATTTAAGACCAGCGACTGGTCCGGACACATCGATCCGGCGCCACTGTTTTCGCTATAAGGAGGAATCTACCATGGCATTGACGAGTCGTCATCTCTTGTGGCTCGTGTTGTTCTGTCTGCTACTTTCAATCAGTGCTAACGTCTACCAATACCGTTCGTCGGCATCAGATGGACTACACATGACTTCAGAAAAACACAGAAAGGATTCGTCACCAGAAATGATTGTACCAGACTCAACTGTCGTCACTGACGCAGAGGAGCCAGAGCAGCAGTCGTTCATTTCTAAGAATGCAGAACGCTTCATCTCGTTTGCATTCACGTGGAAAGACGGGACCTATCCGACGCGTAAGCGACAGGCCAGCCAGTACATGTCGGATTCAATCAAACGGACGTTGTTCGCAAGTAGCGGAAGTGATAGCAAGTTCACTGCCTCAGTCTCGGACATCGAAGTCTTTCCAAACCGTGACAATCCGGAGCATTGCCTTGTCCTCTTCAAACGGACGTTGACGATTGATTCAAACGGCTATGAAGAGACATCCGATGAGCTGGTCGAACTGACGTTTACAAACCAAGACAGTCGTTACATCGTCGACCAAATGAAGAGTCTCAAGTCATCAGGAGGTGTCTAAATGCGAAGAGGAAAACGAAAGACGTTGACCCGTGATTGGTCACGGTTGTATCTCGGAACAGGGCTGTTTTTCTTAATCGGTTTTCTGTTTTTCGGTTTCTCTTCCCTCTTCTTTGATGAGGAACAACCGATCAATGCAACACCAGTCGGTGAAGAAAAACGGTTGACGAATGGACAGACCGTAACGCTTCTCAACTGGTCTCATGATGAAGAGCACAAACAGATGCGTGTCCGCCTCCAGTTCGACCAGCCCCAAGACTACGCGACGAAACTTGTCACGCGCGTCGCCTACAAGGAACGACCAACGGATGAGCAGCGCGTCCGAGTCGTCTATCACCAGAATGAGAACTATGTCTTCGAAATCGAAAATGTACCTCGCGACTTTTATCAGCTAGCCCTCCGCTTGTATGTGATTAAGCCTCAACAGTCACTCGAGAAGCTGAGTGCTACGAAGCGAGAAGAGGCGCTCAGCGAATCACTCTATATGGATCAGCGACTTGTCTTGAAAACATCACTTTCTATTCAACAAGCAGACGACTATGCGCAACTTTTTCTCGCTGACGAGCACGTGCAAAGTCAAAAACGGATCAAGAAAATGAAGCGCGAACAGCTGGCACAAGCTTCTCTCGTCCAGCAAATCGAACAGGATATCGAGACGAAGCAAGCCACCTTACCCGACCTGACACTCGATGAACAAGTCGAACGTGAGGACGAGATCTTCAATCTGAAGCAGGACAAAGAGGACGCACTGTTAAGACAAACGGAATTGAAAAAACAACTCACGCAAGAAGAAAAAAGACAAGATCAGCTACGCATTAAAGCACGTGAACTGAAATGGTAAGGTGGCACATGCCGTGCCAAAATACCGTTTTTAGTGGCACGCGGTGTGACCTTTTGGCGATTTTGATGATATCAGGGAAACACTAGGCTCCGCCTAGGCTAGCACGCTCCGTGATAGCAGTTTCCCCTTATGCTCTTTTTCACGGTTTTAGGTCCACTTCTGTTTCTATGGTCTATAAATTTTTGGTTGGAGACCACTCATTTTTTCTGTTTGATTCAATAAAAAAACGAGCATCGCAGCTCGTTGAATTCGTTCCATGATTATTTTTTAAACGTCTCAAATACTTTAAACATGACATAAAACGAACCGAAGCTACATGCTAATCCGAACAAAGCGAGTGCCCAAACCGTCATCCTCAATTCCCCCTTTCATCCTTATACATGATTTGGGAGAGCGAGGTTTCAACAAATGGAAAATTTTCTTAATTCACTCTCATCTGATCTCTATTCGATTAATGGACGTCACTCATATTTGGTGAATCAGATTCACGTGTGCGCGTTCTCGAATACATGTTTTTCAGAAGTTCGATGATCAATGAGACAATCAAGGCTTCTCCGAATGTGTAACTGTGTTCGATGATTGACTGCATGTAGTTCCCTCCGTTCCTCGTCTGAGTAGTATCACCTTTCTCACTTCTAATGACAGGAGGAACGAAGCAATTGTTCGGAAATCTTTTCATTTTTTAGAACGTCGAGACTTACTTTCCTAAAGGAAGGAGGAAGACAGATGAATCTCTTGATTCGCGACATCGACCCCATCCTCGTCAAACAACTCGACGAACAGGCGGAGAAACAGAGGTGTTCCCGACAAGAATTATTGAAAGGATTACTGACTACCTGGTGCGCGGACGGCGTCCAGTCGACGCAAGTAGCACGCCTCGAACGACAGATCGAAGCGAACACCTTACACCTGAAGCGTAGCGCAACCGAACTCGAACAATTGACCAAACTCTTCCGTGAGGTGATGCAGGATGACTAAGGTTCCCGGTGTCATCATCAAGTCGAAGTTCAAACTCCCTCAAGCAACCCGACGAGCGCGTCGCTATACGACGTATCTCAATTACATTGACCGACCGGAGACGAAAGCACGGTCGCATCAATTCGAGAATTACCATGACTATATGGAGGATGAACTAAAGTCGAGCGGTCTGTTCACAGCGACGCAAGATCGATTGAGTGCGACTGAACGAGAGCAATTGCGTGAAGTCTTCCGACGAGCACAGGAGAACGGCAGCATCCTCTGGCAAGATGTCATCTCATTCGATGAAGCGTGGTTACAGGAAGTCGGTGTCAAAGAAAATCGTTACATCGATGAACAACGTTTGATGCAAGCAACTCGCAATGCCACCGCTTTGATGATCGAAAAGGAACAGATGTTGCATGCGACATGGACTGCTGCGATTCATTACAACACGGATAACATCCATGTCCATGTCGCGACAGTCGAGACGATACATCCACGCGAACGCGGTAAACGGAAACCGAAAACAATCGAGAAGATGAAGGCGCAAGTCGTCCATACGCTTGCCGACCGGACACGTGAACAAGAGAAACTGAATACCTTCATCCGGGAAGAAGTGCTCGCACACAAACGAAATCGTTCGACGACGTCCGCTTCGAATCGAATCTTACACCCGGAACTCGTTCGGCAGTACAAAACGATTCAGAAACAATTACCGGACGACAAGCGGCAGTGGTATTACAACATGAACGGCATGCACGAACTGCGTCCTTCACTCAATCAATTTACTGACACGTATCTTGCGACCTACTTCGAGAAAGAGCACAACGCGTTTAAACAACAACTCGATACCGAGGTCGCATTCTACGAACGAAGTTATGGATCGGCATCCCAAGCATCGGCTTATCGCAAGACGAAGGAACAGGATCTCTACACACGGATGGGAAACGCCATCCTGTGCGAAATGCGTGAGTCGTCCAAGCCACCTCAGAAGGTTGCGAAGACAGTTGCATCCTCACCCAAACAAAGAATCCGGTCTGCTTTTCGACGTGAACGGATCATGCAAGAGACGCTTTATCGAATCGGACGACACATGAATGATGAGTGGGACCACATCAAGAACCAGCGTGCGTTTGAACAACTGGAACAGGAAGTCCAACACGAAAGGTAAGGTGACGGGCAATGGAGGAAACGAAGCAAGTCCGGATCAGGATGAGTGCCGTGACCGCTGAATTTTTAGAGGAATACCGGGAGAGAGAACGGTTGCCAGGGATCGGTCAGGCAATCGATCACATCATCCGCGACTATCAAGAGATGATCAAAAAGCAATGGGACTTGAACTATATCAGTCGTTCCGTCTCGAAACAGATCGAGCAAGAGTTGACACCATTCTGGGAAGAACAGATCACAAAAAGTCTCTCCCCGTTACGAAAGAGCGTCCAACAAACAGACCTTCAAACACAGGTATTGATCGAACTCGTACAAGCCTTAATGCAGACGGAGAGCATCGAGGATATCATTCCGACGACCGAATATCGTCCCTCATTCCTCGAGACGGCAGAGACGGCTGTCAAAAAACGAATCGACCAGCGAAAGCAACATAAGCACTCAAATGAAGAAAGGATGATCCACAAATGAGACGACTTGAAACTTTCACACTCGCAACGTTTTTGGAGCTACATTCGACACGTGTCACAGTCATGATTCATCAAGCGCACTATGATATTCCGATTTCACAGGATGAACACGCGTTACTGCAACTCTTGCAGGAAGAACCTTTGTTATTACTCCCGGTGTCACGTGATCGTCGTCATCTACTACTGGATCGACTCGTTGCCGATCCGATTGTTCTGCAAGAACTAGAAGATTTCGAAGGTGCTGCTGATTCGCCCGTTTCGTATGAAGGAGTGTGAGACACATGGCATATAAGAAGAAAACACGTGAGGATTATCAAAAGGAAGTACAAGCGTTGACCGACAAGATGGAGACGCAGCTCGCTTCTCACTTCGTCAGTCAGGAGAGCATCAAGGAACATCTCGACTTCATGAGCCGGTTCCATCGCTACTCGACGCGGAACATGCTATTGATCGAGGAACAGTTCCAAGGCGCACGTGCTGTCGGTTCCTATGCGTACTGGGAGAAGCAAGGCGTCCAGGTCCAAAAAGGAGAGAAAGGGATCAAGATTTTCGTCCCCTCCCCTGTCACCTTCATCAAACGAGAGACAGATTGGGTGGCATGGAAGGATGCGACGAAGACAGAACAAAAGCGCGCAAAGGAAGGTGCTCTTCCGACACGGAAAGCGATGTACTATAAAATTGGTCACGTCTTCGAGTACACGCAGACCGATGCCCGTGAGAAGGGACTCGAAGTCTCCGAGCTGTTTGCTTCGTATCATCGGAACGGTTCAATTCGTGAAGCAGAATCATTTCGCCGTGCGTTGAACGGGATTGCTGAGACACAAGACGTGACGTTACTTGATAAACCGTTGAATGAGCTTGGTACAGCGAAGGGATGCTTCTATCCAGAGCTAAACGCGATTGCCTTGAATCCACGGAACTCGGACATCGAGAATATTACCGTCATGATTCATGAACTCGCGCATGCGAATCTGCATAACACAGAACGAAACGAAGAGCGTGGAATCGAGTTGAATACGCACGAGAAGGAATTCCAAGCGGAGATGGTCGCCTACACGGTTGCAGCTCATTTTGATTTTCCGACAGATGAGTTTTCGTTATCGTACCTCGCCAGTTGGACACAAGGGAAAGACTTACGCGATAAAGAAGATCTGTTGCATGAAGTCCATCAGACATCCGGTCATTTTATCCGCGAGATCCACACTTCGCTCGAACAAGAAAAAGTCCTTGAACGGGAAGCATCGCCTCTCAAGATGATCGAACATATCGAGAACGTGGCACATATTACGGATCAAGGGATGCCATTATCCGAACGGCTCGAGCGGATCATGCAGCACACACCGGAGGACGTCGGAGCTTACCTGACGAATATCGCCAAGCAGGACACGCAGCAAGACCTCTCGACGTTCGATGAGCCGATGATGCTCGTCCATGGTGCAACAGACTTCTTCGAACCGTTCGCGAAAGCTAATGACCGTGATTTTGACGAGCACGAAACAGTCGCCTATACGTTGGTCATTCCAGGAGAAGAACCAATCAGCCAACACTTCCGCATCCTCGATGATGCAATGGGACCCTACCATCATATCCTGAACACAGAAGTCGTCAGTAAGGAGACAGAACAAGTACTTGAAAAGTCATGGTACGACGAGATGATTTCGACGGAAGACCGTGATTTAGAAAAAGTACGACAAATCATAACACGTTACTTCAATATACCGGAGCAAGATTTCCGTAGCCGTTAAAAACATGTCCTATCCTCTTTTAAAATCAAGTACTATAAAAAAGTAGGATAAAACTGACAATACGAATAAGGTGGATGAATAATCATGACTAACAACCAAGCAATTGCTTATGCTGTCATCGCGATGGAGCAACTCGATTACACACGTGAACAAATTGAAAAGGTTCAAGCGAGTATGTTGTCTGAGATGGATTGGACAGATGAGAAAACGGCTGAGAAAAAAGCAATCACAATTCTAAATGGATAAAAAAGAGAGGATATTATGCTAATCGGTCTCAGCATAATATCCTCTCTTCACTTCTGTTTAAATTCAAAATCAACCTTCGACTATATCGTATTCGAACCAGTCACTTAATTTTAGTATAAATTCTCTATAACCTTGTTTTTGACCATAATTTGTAATCAGAGGTTTTATTCCGTTCGCTTCTTTATAATCCGAAATATTGATTAAATCAGATTTTAAATATTTTAAGATTTCATCAAAAGTGTAACGTAAGGCATCATACTTGTTATAAATGTTATCAGGTACATTCCACAGCAAGGATTCAAGCCCAAAAGATGAAACTCCTTCTGGAATATTAAATCCATCCTCTTTAAGAACTTTTTTTATATTTTTCATTATCCGAACTTGCTTTTTATAAGAGTGATTCGTAGAAACATTTTTTTGTTTACCAACTTTGATATGTTGCTCCGGATAGTTTATTACACTCCCTCCACTATCCGGTCTAATTTCAATCCCCCCTACAAAATTATCTCGATCGAATCGATAATCCTCAGAATAATCTCTAAATCGATATGCAGGGACTACGTCTGCATCTACTCTATAACTATTACCATGAACCTTAATCGATTTATCTCCCCGTTCAACGCCTTGAAAGTTAAATTTTTTATTAAGTGCCTTTTCTACATCATCTTTTAAAGTGCTAATCGTATGTGTGCCATCCAAAAAATTGTAATTTGCACCTGAAATATTAGGTCTGTACTTCGGAATAAAAGTTGACTCTAAAATTACTGCTATATCAACGTCACTTTGAGTACGGATATTTGTATTATTAGCGTATGATCCTTGTACAAACAAAACTATTTCTCCACCAGATGGTGTGTACATATTTTGAGCATACGCGTGAGTTCTCTCCTCTAACTCATAAATCCCCTTAGAACTAGCATCGTAACCAATCAACTGTAGAGCGTCACGAATCATTTTTAAAGCATTTTTACAACGTTCTTCTTCTGAATTACTAAGAGGTGCTGAAAACCCTTTTAATTGTAGTTCTGTAAATTTCATTATTCACACTCCTGGTTTCAATTTTTTGAACTTTTCTTTGTTTTTCTACTGTAAACAACTGTCCCTGCAGTTTTTCTATCCGTCCAGTAAGTACCTTCAAGAAAAATTTCTTCCTCAAATAAAATTCTTAGTCTGGAAGCACCATAATGACGTGGATTTTTTTCTTTATTTTTGTCTGCAATTCCTGAATAAATATAATTTAAATATTTTTGCTCACTATTTTCTGTGGTTACATCAGCAGAATGACTAGAACTATATGCTTTATCAGTCGTCATTTTAACGTGAATCCTATCAAATGTGTGCAAAATTTGAAGACGAACCTGCATCTCGTCTACTCTCTTTTGCGTATCAGGATCTATATAATCTGATTTCATTATCCCTTCCCATTCACCGCCTAAAAACGGTGTGTTAATTAATTTCAATGTATAGAATAAGTCAGGGCATAATTTCCAAAGGAAAACTTTAATCACTATCAAATCTAAAATTAAAGTGATTCCAGCTGAAGAAGATATTATGGTTAAGAGCGATAAATCAAAGGAAAAATCCTTTATAAAAATTTGCAATGAGAAAATTACGATTCCAATGGAAACTAGAATACGATAGTAAAGATTAGCGTTGTAGATCATACTCACCCCTTAAATGAAGTTATGATTAAAAAAGCTCCCTTAAAACCAATTTAATCCTTAATTATCATTTTATTACTTTAGTTATAATAGAACATTAGTTCTTATTTATCAACAAAAAAAGTCTATGTAAAATGAAATCGAAGTAACTGTAATGTACATAAGTCACTTCGATTTCATATTTCTATTTCAATTCAATTTTCTTTTCACCAAGCTCTTTTCCTGCCATCCCTTGAGTCGCTTTCAAGGTGACGACCGCCTTCGGATCTTCGATGTCGTAAGCCATGACACCCTTCGCAGTACCACCCGGTTTGATGTCATCGAGCTGATGCTCTAAATAAGAGGCATACTTCTCTTCTTGTGGCGTCATGCCTACCTCTAACTTATTGATCGTATCCGTTCCTTCTTGTGTCGCTTCGAAGCAAGCAATCCACGTAGTCATTCCATTCAGCGGCTCCTTGCTATCATTCGTTGTCTCATAAGTGAAGACGAGTTGCGCCTTCTCACGGAAGTACTCTTTACTCGGTTCAAGTACTTCTGTCGAAAGAATCTTTACGGTCGCCATGTCAATCTTTAACGTGTCGTCTTTAAAATAGACATCTTCTTTTTTCGTTTCTGCTACCTCGACCTTTTCAGTCGGATTCGCTGCTTTTTTAGGTAGATCTTCTACCGTTTCTTGTGTGCCGCATCCAACGAGTGATAATCCTAACCCGACGATGACGACTGCTTTTCCTAACTTATTCATCTGCTTCAGCTCATTTCTTTTTTAGTCTTCCCATAGTTCTTCCATCAACTCATCAATTTCGCTGGAGAGTCGTTGCCGTTCACGATCATCCTTCTCAATATGACCATACTCATCGATCCAGATGACATCGCCTGACTCCACCGTCATCGGGAAGCGGGAAATCAAGATGTCGCGCATCCCATCGTCGAACTCGACGACGACCCACTTTCCTTCAATCCGGTCGATGATTCCTTTTCGCTTTTTCATTTCGATTTCTTAATCGTGTAGGACGATCCGTTTCCTTCGAAGACGATCGTGCCGCTCTTATCCGTCCGTAGCATCGTCGCCTTTGTACGCTTCAGATTCGTCACGACTTCGTTAGTCGGATGTCCGTATGCGTTCTTTCCGACACTGATCACGGCATACTTTGGCTTAACGTATTTAAGGAATGTCGCACTCGTCGAGGTCTTCGCCCCATGATGCCCGACCTTAAGGACGTCCGCACGAAGCGTCTTCTTCTTCGCAATCATGTCCTGCTCTGATTTCAATTCTGCATCTCCTGTAAAGAGGAAGGTGTTTTTCTTATAGGCGACGTGTAGGACAGCACTCCAGTTGTTCAGATCACTGTTCGCGTAGTCCTTGACTGGTCCGACGAACTGCGCCTTCACGCCTTTGACAGGAAGCGAGACGCCAGCCTTTGCTGTCTTGATCGTCAGCTTCTCGCGTTTAACCGCCAACAAGAAGTCTTTGTAGGCTTGCGTAGTGTGCTTGACCTTCGGTGCATAGACGCTCTTGACCTTGAACGAATCGAGGACTTCATCGAGTCCACCGATATGATCAGCATCCGGATGTGTCGAAATCAGCATCTCGATGTCGCCAACCTTCTGTTTCTTCAGATAGGCAACGAGCTCATCACCCTTCCCTTTATTCCCACCGTCCATGACGATGTCCTCACCGCTCGGCATCTTGATGTAGATCGCGTCTCCCTGACCGACATCGATATAATGGACCTTGATTTTCGGTACCGCCGCTTCTGCTCCCTGTAATGGTCCGACGAGTAATCCTACACTTGCGAGTGCTAAGCTAGCACCCATCCATTTTCGTTTCATCTTCATCGCTCCATTCCTGATTTGTAAGTTATCTTCAGTATACAGTGAATTACAGGATATAGTTGGTTATATTTACCACCTATCACTTTTTATTGTTAGGTGCAGCATTCTAACGAAAAAGCACACAAAAAAACAGACCTTCAAGAGGTCTGCTTAGTAAAGTGTTTCTGCATGAAGTTTGTTAATCGATCCACGTCGATGAACCACGTCACATGCTCAATCGATCCATCTACTTCCCGCACGAACCGAAGTTGGGCATCAATTAATGTCACGTCACCCAACTTCGCCTCCCTTTGCCCTTTGTTTTGATCAAGCACATCAAACATCTCTAGCACGCTCATCTACTCCACTCCTCACTGTTTTCTTGATCACAGCATAGAACGAATCGAGCATGCTTACGAATTACCTTAAATCAGATAAGCAAGAGGTTATAAGAGATAACCGCGTTGTTACGAAGTGACATACAGTTAATTTTCCACACAAGTATAAAAAAAGAAACGACCTTTTCTAGCGTCGTTTCTAACATAAAAATGGATATGATCCTCTCGCATATCGAATCAATAGAGATACATAAGTACACCTACGATTAGAATGAGCGGAACTCCTATTACCTTACCAGTCCGTCTCTTCTGATTCAGTGATATATCACAAAAGACTATTTACCTATTGAATATCTGATTCGAGCTGTACGATGACATGGCTCAAATCTGATACATCTTCCTTCTCATTAAACAGCGCAATCGCCTGCTCGTGTGTCATGATGCCTTCAGCTGAATAGCTCATCAGGATTTCAGTCAATAGTTCCGCGTACGAATCTAGTTCGTCTTCATCGTTTGAGTCTTGAACACATTGACGTAATGCGATGACCAATCCTTCAACATCCTCGAGTCGCGTCCACCACATGCGATAAGCAATAAGTCGCTCGTCCTCATCATCTCCTGCGATTGTTTCTCGAATCTCATCCATCGTCGTATAATCCGCAAATACGTCATCGTGTGATAATTCAACTTCACCTTCAACCTCACCATTTCTTCTAACTAGATTTTCAAGGAATTGATCGAAGTTCTCCGCTACGAGATGTGTTGTCTCATCCGAAATATCCAAACACCAAATGTGTGGTTCATTAGAATTGTCATTGAAATCAAAATACCAGAGATAACTTCCTTCGCCCACGCCGAACATGACTATTTTCCCCGTCAGTCCCCATTCGTTTAACGTGGACACGCTATCTTCAAAGTCACCGACCGTTAACGGGTTAAAACGATACAACGGTAGATGAAAGCCCTCTTCTTCATCAGACCATGTATTTTCAAAATCAACGTTCACTGAATCGAATACAAGTTCCCCGCCATTCTGTTCTTCTAACTTTTCAATATATTTTTTAGGGAAACTAGCGTCTATTTCTTTTTCGATTTGTTTCACTTCTTTTTTATTTAACGGTAAGGCAACCTCGTCTTCTAACAATTCATCCCAAAAATTCATTAAAACACCTCTTCCACTGTAATTTTATCGCTGGTGAATCTTAAGGTATAAATGTACGTGACAAAAAGTACCTACATTTTCAACGAGCATGCACCTAATTAAACCGATTACTTCTTGCACATCGAATCAATAGAGATAAATAAGTACACCTACAATCAGAATGAGCGGAACCAATAATACCTTACCGGTCCGGCTTAAAAAGCTTTTCTTTTCTTTTGTAAATAAGAAATCAATCAATAGGAACAGTCCGAATGCAATCGGGACGAGATAGAGTAGAGTGACATTCGTAAGTGCTGCTCCTAATACATCGGTCGATCCATCAAAGTTCATATGTAGTTTATCCTTCTTTAGACACCCTGGCACGAGATAAGTCATTCACAAATAACACGATAGCAACGATTTTTAATTAGACCATTCCCAATAATTATCGCCCTGAGCAACAATTAAATAATCTAGCCAAGTTGGAAAATCGAATGGTAGAGCATCATTTTCATCTTCACAATCAGTAAACTCCGCATACCAAATCCGCTTTCCTTCTTCTCGATTCATTTCATAGACAATCCATTCACCATCAGGACCGGCACCAATTGCTAAAAATCCTTCTGGACATTCCCATATTTGAGAATACTCGATAATTTCATCAATTGAAAAAAGAGTAAATTCGTCTCGATATTTTGGATCAGAAAATAATTTTGCTCCGTTATGCATTTTAAGAAACTCTTTCAAGTCTTCAGATGCAAACGAAGGTAGACGTTTTATTTCTACATCCGTAGCGCCCTCATTAAATTTAAATTCCTCAATGCCTATGTACCCTTTTTGTTTCTGGACTTCAAGTTTCCCATCTGTCAGTCTATTTTTCAAAGCAATCAAACACTCCATTTATCATTCACCTCTCAAAAGTTTCTTTTATAGTTTTCTTATATGGATCCTCTTTATCAATAAGTAATAGATTATCACTTGATTGATTTTTAATGGAGAGACTTACTTTCACTACAGGATTTTCGACTTTAATTGTTTCACTCATTTGCTGTATTTCTCGTTATGTAAACAAATTGAAATTCATCTAAACAATAAATGGAGAGAACCTTTTTATTGAACCATATTGATGTTTAGATTGAAATTTTCCTTTAATTAGGTGATGTTGTACTTGAATCTAAGAACAGCTAGTCATATTTTCCATTCTACTCATTTTTTATTTTGAGGTAGACTGTTCAATCGTGTGCGAATAGATTGAATAATATAGACATGGCGAATCAATTGATGGGAGATATCGAGTAAATGAACGAAATCACTTTAGCTAAGTTTTTTGAAGTTTATAAAGAGTTATTCAATCAATCTAGTCTTCTGACTTTGAAAAGACAAGGATCGGATAACTTATGACTTCATCGATGTATATTTTTTGTCTACTGGTTTGGGGTCTAAATTTTATTGCCGTAAAAATTCAAGGTACACCTGTTAGTTTAGAACTATCTTTGACGTATCGTTTGATGTTGACAGCCATACTATTTAATATCCTTGTAATGGTTATCAAGCCTAAAGGGAAATCGAATAAGCAAGATCTTCCATATATTATTATATTTGGTGTATGCAACTTTGCATTAAGTTACTTGTGTCTTTATTACGCAACAATTTTAAGTTCTGCAGCAATGGTTACTTTAATTTTTTCATTAAAGGTTATTTTAACGCCTGTTGCTTTACGTATTTTTTTAAAAGAGCATCTTCATCCAAGAATTTTAATCGGTGGAATTCTTGGTGTTCTTGGAGTTGTCATTTTAATATATCCAAACTTGCATGATATACATAGCTTTAATGACATCAAAGGAATATTGATTGCCATCCTCGGTACTTTTATCACAGCAATAGGAGATGCGAGTTCAGCGAGAAATGCGAAGAAGAAAGTAGATCCGATTTATGCAAACGCGATAGGGTTCATAGCAGGAGGAATTCTTTTAGGAAGTTTTGTGCTATTTCAGGATCAAGAAATTAGTGTACCTTCCTCTATTTCATATTTATCCGCTCTGTTGTATCTAACGTTATTAGCTTCATTCGGGGCTTGGTTCTTTTACTTAAAACTTGTCGAAAGAATTGGCGGAGCAAAAAGTGGATACATGGTTGCACTTTTTCCTGCCATCGGAGGTCTCGCCTCAGTCATGATTGGAGAGTCTGAACCATCTATTTATTTAGTATTAGGTTGCTTGTCGAGTTGTATAGGGGCTGCGATTGCACTAGGTATCGGAACCTATATTCGAAATATGTTTTTTAACAGAAAAAGTACTTTTGATATTAAAGTAAAGTAAGAACTTGTTGCATCAGTGAAATATAACATAATTTAGGATATTGGATACACTACTATTGACTGTCTTTTATCTGAAAATGAAATTATAAAATCACTCATTTTTAATGTTCCTATACTAAACTCGAATCATGTGAAATTTGCTGAAAGCGTACCTTGTCTTCTTATTTTGAATTTTATAAATGAACAGGAGTATACAATCAGCTCGATATCTTGAGATTCATTACCGTGCTGACTCAATTCTATATTCTCCTGTTTTCTTTTTTACGCTCCGTGTCCTCCGTTGCAAGGAACAGGAACGTAGAGATGCCTCGCAAAGGCGAGTCGCAGCTCTCGTTATCGGTCCGGCAGGAGGGCAGCGGTGCGATGAGGATGTTGCTGCGTACAGCTTACAGCCTCACGCATGAGCCCGAAACCTCTTCCTACAAAAAGACCAGACGGAAACATCTACGTCATAATCAATCGTTCTAGATCATCCTTCTATCCTCGAACCTTCATGCACTCCACTACTTGTCTCACTACTGCATCCTCCATAACACTCTTCTACATAGAAAAGACCATATGTACTTTCTTACCCGCAGTGGATCCGGCCACTGCGGGTCTCTCATTTCCCCTGGATTCGGGACGAATCCATTCCTTACTCGCTTACGCTCGCTTAAAAGAAAAACGCCGTCGTTTTTCATCCATGCTCTCGCGCGCAGACAGGACGGGGATGTCCCGTCCGCCTACGCTATATTCTCCCTTTAAAGAACACCCTGCGCTTTCAGACTGACGTATTCTTCTCCGGCACCGACGATGATGTGGTCAAGCAATTGAATGCCGACGATACGCCCGACCTCGACAAGCCGTTCTGTCACCTCGATGTCCTCCCGTGACGGATGTGGGTCGCCGCTCGGATGATGATGACTGACGATGAGTGATGTCGCATTGTTTAGGATGGCGGACTTGAAGTAAGGTAAGAACCCGACGCCTTGCTTAATTACTTAAGTCGGTTTTCAGGAACTCCCTTCCAAACCGTACGTACCCCTCTCGGGGTATACGGCTTTCCATTTATCTAATCTAACTTCCCATTATGCAAATCGAGGTGGCATTTTACACACATCGCAATGGTTTTTCTCCGTCTTGCAATCATTTTTTGTTCCCATTGCTTTTTGCCTTTTAGGTCTTTTAGTTTGTGTACATGGTGCATTTCAAGCGGTACGTTCTTTTTACCACACCATTCACATTTTTCAGCTAAAAGACGGTCTATCAAGCTTGTTCTGCCACTATACACTAACGTTTGCCCGATTATATCTACTGTATTGCTTTTAATCTCCGTATTTTTTTCCATACGTTGTTCGGTAAAATACGCAATGCGAGAGCCTTCCCTTGTTTCGTACCGTACACCAAAATTTTTGTTGATACTGAATTTATTGATGATTTTGCTCACGGTACTTTTATATTTGTTCGCATAGGTTTTAATCATGCTGTATTTCATGGTTTGTCGGAAGGATTGAAGTACATGTACATTACTTGCCAGTCGGTAGTAATTGTACAGACCTTCTATCTCTGCATTGTATGTGCGTAGTATTTCCAAGTCATCGTTGTGAATTAGATACGGGCGATGCACAGGTTTCCATCCATTGTTGTTGCCTATTTTTAATGCTTTTAGTTCAATGAGTTTTTTGAGGTATTTTTCATGTGGTACGAAAAGTTTTGCTTGAAAGTTAAATTTCCTTTTCTTAGTTCCGTTCGGCATTTTCATTCTATGCCAATCTCTGACGACACGGATGTCATACCCTAAGAATTGGGCGCTTTTCTCGCTGTGTGTTATCAATGTTTTTTCAGCACTGAGTTCGAGTTTTAGTTCGCTCGCTAGGAAAGTTGTTAGGTCTTGCTTTATTTGTTCAGTCTCTTCTTTGCTTCCGATTACACCAATTAGGAAATCATCTGCGTATCTTACATATTTCATCCGGCGGTACTCTGGGTCAAATAGGTTTTTACTATCTAGGGTTTGTAACTGCTCATAAAGGGACTTTATTTCGTTTAGTCTTATGGCTTTTTCTTCATCGTTTAATTCTTCCCATTCACTCTTGTTTTTTCTTTTACGGTATCCTATTTTGGATGCTAGATTGTGGTACTCGAGATTGTGAGTTCTCTTTTTACCTTTGTTATATTGAAGTGAATATTTTTCAATGTAACGGTCTAGTTCATTTAGGTAAATGTTCGAGAGAATAGGGCTGATGATCCCGCCCTGTGGGGTTCCACTATATGTTTTGTGAAATTCCCATTTTTCCACGTATCCCGCTCGAAGAAACTTCCAAATAAGATTAATAAATTTTTCGTCTTTGATGCTTTTCCGTAAAAGATTTATTAGCGTGTGGTGTTCGATGCTGTCAAAGAAGCCCTTTATGTCACCTTCGATAAACCATCTAGTACCAGTAAACACGGAAAAAGACTGGCTGTACCAATATATGCGGGACAATGACCATGACGGCATGGTAGGAGAATGAATCTGTATTGTTCAATTGAATTGCAAAGTACGAAAAGACAGTGATGAGTATCTCGTCACTGTCTTTTTTTCATGTCTATGAACGATGAGATTGATCTGATATAAAAAAAGCGGATTGAAAACGAAAGAAACAAGGAACATAATGAGAACAAACGTTCTTATTATGTAAAGGAGTGATTTAGATGCGTTATGAAGATCGGGGAAATAAGAAATGGATTCCGTTTCTGATGCCCGAACATAAAGGATTACTGAAACGCTATTACCATGAGGTCCATCATTTCAAGTTCGAAGATACAGAAGGACCAATCGATAGGACGATTGAGAACGCGTTGAACGATGCTATCTTTAGCGGAGACATCGTCACAGTGACTGCAATGAACGGTCCATTAACGCATCACTTCGATGCCTTCGTCGAGAAACTCGACTATGTGCAAGAGGAAGTCCATCTCGTCAAACGAAATTTCCATGTTGAGATTGTCCCGTTCAAACAAATCATAAGTGTTCGACTCTCGAATTAAAGAAAAGTAATCATGGCCAGTAAATAAATAAACATAGTCAAAATATGATATTTTGACTATGTTTATTTATGTTTGAACGCTTTTAAATACGTTATAATGAGGATAAACATGGTCATAAAGTATAAAAATGAGTATGTTTAGTCTAACCTGATCTATTTCGTGAAAGGAGTGCGATGAATGCGCGACTATACATATACCTATCTCAAAGACCTTGCCCTACCGATGGAGACTGTCCGATTGATCGGACGGATTAACGAATACAAAGGGAAACAAGATCTCTATAAACAGCAAGCGCCGCAAATCCTTAATACGCTGCGTGATGTCGCCGTCATCCAGTCAACGAAAGCTTCGAATGCGATTGAAGGAATCATCGTCACGGAGAGTCGACTGCAAACCATCATGTCAAAGTCTGCTGACCCTGCCGATCGTTCGGAGGCAGAGATTGCCGGTTACCGCGACGTCCTCAACCTAATCCATGCTTCAGCCGAGGACATTCAGATCAATGCCAACATCCTGTTACAGCTACACAAAGAGCTCTATAAGTTCGTCCCTGTCGAAGTTGGGCGATGGAAGAACGTCGACAATGAGATCAGTGAGACGTTCCCGGATGGCACTCGCCGGACGCGCTTCACCCCCGTCCCTGCATTTGAGACACCGGCAGCGATGCAGGCGTTATGCGACAGCCTACGTGAACGTCGGCAGCAAGAGGATGTCGATCCGCTCATCCTGACGAGCCTGTTCGTCCTCGATTTCCTGTCGATCCATCCGTTTAACGATGGGAATGGTCGGATGGCACGACTGTTGACGCTCTTACTACTCTATCAGCACGGCTTCGAAGTCGGGCGATACATCAGTCTCGAGAAGATCGTCGAATCGCGGAAGGAAGATTATTATGAATCACTACGCCTCTCCTCCGTGCGTTGGCACCAGAACCAACAAGATCCGTTCCCTTGGATCAATTACCTGTTGAGCACGATTCTTGCTGCCTATAAAGAACTGGAAGATCGCGTCAGGTTGGTCACGACGAGGAGCCAAAACAAGAACAATCGGATTCGTCGCTTCGTCGAAGGACGAATCACACCGTTCACGAAAGCAGACGTCCGAAATGCTTGTCCCGATATCAGTGAGGCGACGATCAATCGCGTGTTGCGAGACTTAAGGGATGAAGGTGTTATCGCTCCATCTGGTCTTGGACGAAGTGCGAAATGGATGAAACAATAAAATCTGGTTTTATCATGACAGTTGTGAGAATAAGACTAAAAAACTGTGTTTATATTTCGACGTCCGAATATAAACACAGTTTTTCCTAATTAATTTATTAATAAAGAACTCAATTGATTATACAGATCGAAAACCAACTGTTAAATTAATTGAGTTTTTAAATAGAGTCAATGTCGCTGATCTTTATAGATCGATCTCACTACATTCGTAAATCAGCAAAGACAACTAGATACATATCCACTGCACTCTTCCATCGTTACGATTATCGTAATTACGTCTCCATGATGCTTCTTCTTTCCCTGTTTTAAGTAACACGAATAGTTAGGAGCGTAAAAAGCTATCGTTTTCCTAAAAGAGGAATCTCCGCACACTACATACTTTATTTTCTAATCTTCTTTCAAGTTATCATTTGTAGTTTTATAAATATAAAATTGTTTTTTTTAAAGTGCAGACTTAAATACTTCATTTTTTGAACGTTCATCAAGTAGCATATTTAATAGGGTCTGTGGCTTTGTCACCAATGCTGAAGCAGCAATTCGCTCATCTTTAATTAAAAAAACTGTTGGAGTTGACTGGACAAGGTATGTTGAAGCCAAAAATTCTTCTCTAAGATAATGAACGTTTTTAGGGATATGACTCTTCAATTCACTATCATCGAAAAGAGTATCTCTATTGTTTACGATAATATTGATATCATAATTTTTCTCGATTTTGCTCAACTGTTTAACTACTTCCTTACATGCAGAACATTGTGAATGAGCAAAAATCAATAATGTACTTTTTTCTCTATACAAATTTTTAGCTACGATCCGATTTCCTTGTTCATCAACAGTTCTAAACAGTGGAGCATATTCTCCCACTTCTAACATGCCCAAAACAGTACCTCGTATACTTTGTATCTGCTTTAAAAAATTTCGGTTATATTTCAACATATAAAATAACACTAGCGAGAGACATAAAATCATAATCAATATCATGGAAATCAGAATATTTGTAATCATGTAGTTGACCCCTTATGTTTTTATATTTTTACTATTGATTTAATTCTTTTTATTTTCTTTTGTTGAAGACTAAATTCTTTGATAACGCCATATAGTATCACTAGGTTCGCCCCTGTTAGCATGTAAATCATGAACTCAAACGTGAAAATATCAACACTTGTTTTATTAATATACGAAATCACCCCAAATATAATTAATAAGAAGTTTCTTAACAAGTGCTTCCATGACAATTCACTACTTTCAAGTACACCACCGCAACCACAAGAAATTCTAATGTGCCCTCTATATAAGTTAATCGCGATGGCACCTGAATATGTAATTAACAATGTAGAGTACAGAAGACAATCCACTAAACTAAATTGGTTTACGACTAATTTAATTCCTAAGTAAGTTTCAACTATAGTACCTATAAAAAATATAGCTCCGTTTAATTTTTTAGGTATTATTTTATAGTCGGAGATTTTATTCATTGATCTTTTCCAATCAAGTAACTTTTCTAAAACGGAACTAAGTAATAAAATTGCTACGAAGCTCGCAATTATATGTGACATAGACTCAACCATTGAGTACTTTGCTCCTCTCATCAATCAAATGATCAATTTGTCTAAAATACATTTCTGCATATTTTCCTTTGTGCTCAATCAATTCTTCATGACTTCCCATCTCCACAATTTTTCCATCTTCGAGATAAATGATTTTTTCCGCTAATCGAGCTACATTTATTCGATGCGTGATAAAAAGAACACCTTTAGATTGCATTTTTTTTAATACATCATTTATGATATCGAATTCGCTATCAGGATCTAATGAAGATGTAGGTTCATCTAGAAAAAGAAAAGATGATTCTTTAAATAGAGTTCTCGCTATCGAAATTTTCTGCCATTGCCCACCAGAAAGCTCATTTCCATCCTCGAACATGTTACCTAGAAGGGCATGTACACCATTTTTAAGAGTGGCTACTTTCTCTGATAAATTAACTATTTTCAGTAAGTCCATTGATTCAATATTACTTTGTTTATTATCAAGTTGAATGTTTTCAAGAACAGTAAGTTCATACCGATTGAAGTCTTGAAATAACACACTTATATTGTTCCAATAGCTTTCCTTTTGCACCTTTTCCAAATAAATTTTATTGTTTAATTTTATTGATTTTGATGTATCGTATAACCCTGTCAAGCATTTAATTAATGTCGATTTTCCAGATCCATTTTTACCCATGATAGCTACTTTTTCTCCTCGATTAATCGAAAAAGTTATATCGCTTAGTGCTGGAAAGGCTTGGTTTGGATATGAAAAATCTAAGTCGTCAATCGAGATACTATCCAGAGTATTTAAAGATTCAACTTTTCTTAAATCTTGTTTTGCTGAATATTTCACCAGAAATAACCTTAGTTCTCTAACACTTCGGTTGCTTAAATGTATTTCGGAAAGATTTCCTGCAAACATTGGGATGATCCCTTGTAAATTTTGTATAGCTTGAATAACTGCCGGTAATGCCGCGACCGTAATCACTCCTAATGATAGCGAATCGATAACAAGATATATTGAAAACAAAAAAGAGACTGCCACAATAATTTGAATATACAAAAAACTCCTCAACTGAGTAATCTCAAACCGAATTTCTTTTTCGGAATTTTCAATGAACTTTTTTTTCCATTTTTTTATAAAAAAATCTTCAAGTATATTCAGCTTTATATCTTTTAATTTATCCTTAGTAATCAGTAGACTTTCAAAATATGTAGCTTTCCGACGATCTTCTGACATCATCAAATATAAATCAAAATTCTTATTACTAAATTTTAATTCCATTATTATTAATGGAATTACCATTATCAAAATAATAAAAATGAAATTAATGTTGATATTAATCAAGTATAAAATAACAGTCACAACTGAAATCGTAGATTGTAAAAGAGAGAAGAACGTATTCACTGAAGAAAGAATTTGGTTTTGAGAACTAATAATTCTCGAGTAACTATTTTGAAAATCTGAATTTTCGAAGTTTATAAATGAAATAAATCTTGATTTCATCAAAATTTTAGTTTTCATATACAACTCAAATTTAAGTCCTATCTTTTTCTCAATCACTGAGTGAAAACTGTTCATTAAAAAAATCATAAAATTTAGTAATGCAAATAAAGATCCGAAAAGAATCGTTTCTAAGTATCTATCTGTCTTCGTCGAATCAATAACTTGAATAAATAAATTTTCTATTATGTATACATTCAAGACTGGTGCAAAACCTAAGAGTATTTTTAATAAAAGTTTTATCGAAAGATTAAAAGGTGATGAGAACCAAACTAATTTAATACTATAGAGTAAATCACTAATGGCTTTAAACATCGCATTTCTCCTTTGTAAAGATAAGTAAATAATTATTTGACTATTTCCACTTTTTATAATATTATAATTTTTGTAAGTTGTAAACGCTTTAATTTCATAAAAAAGGATGATGATGGTTTTGATTTCTATTTTACTGATAGTTTTATCAATAATTATTACTTTTATTTTAGTATATTTAGCAACTTCTTTAATTCGCTGGAGTATTGCATTTGAAAAATGGAAAAAATCCTCTAATCATTCTTCTAATGAATCTGATCAAGAATTTGATGATTTTCCTATACATCGTTCATTCGAAATGAATACAGATACAAAACTAGAAAATATTACCTCGACTTTTAGTTCAAAACAAGTAGATTTGTCTACAATCCTAACTTCAGATCATATATTGATTTTCTTAGATAAAACATGTGTATTTTGTAATTCTAATTTCGAGGAATTTATTGACTTGATTGAAGAAAACAAAAATTATAATAAAAGTTTTTCAATAATATTCAATAAATCCCAAGTAGAAGCTGCAAAATCTTTTCTTTTTCTTCACGAATATAATTTTCAAGTGTATTTAACAGAAGATGATGCTTTGAAAGAATCTTTTAAAAAGTCCTTTTTACCTATGTATGTACATACTGAGTACAAACAAGTAAAAAACATTAGTTCCTCACCTTTTGAAATGTTCAATTAACAATCAAAACTTGAAAGGAGGTGAATACATATGAAATATATTCCTTGTTCTGAAGCAGCATTTCGTAAAACTACTACTTATTGCGCTTATGATCCAAGCTGTAAAAGCAAAGCCGGTATGCGTCGAACTTATGATACGCGTGATGGTACGACATGCGCTACCTCTGTATCTTCTTGTCCTTGCTGATCAAAAATTTAAATTAAAGGGGATTGAACTAACATGAAATATGTACCTTGCGCCGATTCTGCTTTCCGTAAAACTTCATACTCTTGTGCATACGACAAAGATTGCTTCGCCATGCTAAAAACTAACGCGGGATTCAAACGCGTTTATGATACGCGTGATGGCACGACGTGTAGCCGCATCGCATCCGCTTGTCCTTGCTGATCAAAAAATTAAAAATAAAGGGGATTGAACTAATATGAAATACGTACCTTGCGCCGATTCTGCTTTCCGTAAAACTTCATACTCTTGTGCATACGACAAAGATTGCTTCGCCATGCTGAAAACTAACGCGGGATTCAAACGCGTTTATGATACGCGTGATGGCACGACGTGTAGCCGCATCGCATCCGCTTGTCCTTGCTGATTAAAAATTTAATTGAGAAGGTATCTTTTACAGATGCCTTCTT
>NZ_JACSMR010000007.1 GCF_018618755.1 Exiguobacterium sp. s193 | reverse complement strand
GGTAAGATGAACATAGCTCATAACGAATCCTCCGTTGAATGTGGTGTGGTAGCTTTATTCTACACGAGGTCGTTATGGGTTTTTTGTGTTTTCAGTTAGGTGTTGCACTTAATATTACAATTCGTCACACTAAAAACGGATTAATGTGGTTTGCCAGCAACCCCATAAAAAAAGAGTTGAATCACCTCATCAATAAAATGATTTTTGTCAGCGTAGCTATCCGCAAGTCCTGTGAATGCGTCAGCCTGTCCCATAAACAGATTCATGTAGAACATGATGAGAGGTGATGAGAAAGTATGATGAATCATGCCTTCTTTTTTTCCCTGGTCAATCAAAGCGAGCATCAGAGGGAGTGTGGATTCTTGATACATTCTTTCTGTAAATGCGCTCATCGTCTTATCTTGTGAGAGCAAACTGTTGAGTTTCTCCATTGGGAATTTTTCGAAGGATTGCTTTTTTTGAAGCAGGATATACGATAATTTTTCTTGAAAGGAGAAATCTCCTGTTAGGTAAGCTTCCGTTTCTTCCATCATTTTAATGTACCATTCTTGAATCGTCTCGTGGATGAGGTTCTCTTTGCTTTCGAAATGCTTATAAATCGTCACTTGTGAAACATGGGCATGCTGGACGATATCTGAGATACGTAGGCTTTTTGGATCGGACGTCATCAATAAGTCGAGTGTCGCTTGCCGGATGCGTTGTTTGATTTCTGCGGTTCGTTTTTCAAATCCATTCATAATCGTCCTCCTATTATCACAATAATAATGAAATATAATAGTCTTTATAGTTCATTATATCATTGACTTAAAAAAATCAGCAGTATAAAATTAATGTAATATATATGCGGTTATATTTCATAATTTAGGAGGGATGACATGATTAACATCGAAAACTTGACACAACAGTTTTCAAGCGGGAAAGGTATATTTGGTGTCACGATCAACGTGGAAGAAGGCGAAGTGTTCGGATTTCTCGGACCGAACGGTAGTGGAAAATCAACGACGATTCGTCATTTGATGGGATACATGAAACCGCAACACGGAAGAGCGACGATAAAAGGACTTGATACGTGGGTCAATCAGTCGGAAGCGCGGAGTCACGTCGGCTATTTACCCGGCGAAATGGCGTTCCTTGATGGAATGACGGGACTCTCATTCCTCAACATGATGGCTGGTATGCAAGAGACACATAATCCGAGTAGACGTGCTGAGTTGATTAGAAAACTCCAATTCGACCCGGACATACCGATTCGCAAGATGTCAAAAGGAATGAAACAAAAGGTCGGCATCGTTGCGACATTCATGCACGACCCGGCGATTTATATTCTCGACGAGCCGACGTCAGGACTCGACCCATTGATGCAACATGTGTTCATCGAACTCGTCCTCGAAGAAAAAGCGCGTGGAAAGACATTTTTGATGTCGTCCCATAGTTTTGCGGAAATCGAGCGGACGTGCGACCGGGCAGCGATTATACGCGACGGTAAAATCGTCGCGACGAAAAATATCCATGAGTTGCAGACGATGCAACGAAAATCATTTAACGTCACGCTCGGCGATGAAGTCGCAGTCGAAGCGTTGCTTTCGTCCGCGCTGACGACAAAACGGATGGACGAGCGGACGGTCCGGGTCGATTTACAAGGAAATTATGATTTACTGATTCAGACGCTTGGATCATATCACGTCAAAAACATCAGTGCCGATGACCAAAGCTTGGAACAAATCTTCATGGATTATTATGATCAAGAGGAGGCGGAGTCATGAACCTTGCCCTTTATCGCCACATGATGCAGCTCCATTTAAAGATATTCCTCGGTTTTGGGATTGGTTCAGCGGTCTACGTCTCGTTAATCACATCCTTGTTCCCGTTACTCGACGACAATATGGCTCAGATTGATGACATGATGAAGATGTTGCCAGATGGAATGATGCGTGCACTTGGAATGGAGTCGATCAGCAACTACGGTCAATTCATCTCAGCCGAATACTATGGGCTGTTTTATCTTCTGATTCTAGGTGTCTTTAGTGTGATGGTCGCGATTCAACTCGTCGCCCGGCTTGTCGACCGCGGTTCGATGGCGTACCTCTTGTCGACGCGGGTTTCGCGGACGGCGGTCATCGTGACACAGATGCTCGTTTTAATCAGTGGCCAACTTGTGATTCATGTCTTGACGTTTGCGGGCGGGGCGCTCGCGGCGCGGTTTTTGATCGATACAGAGCGGATCGCACTTACAGAATTTTTCCAGATTAATGCTGTTGGATTTTGTTTATTTTTGGCAATCAGCGGTTATTCATTCTTGATTTCTTGTTTGTTCAATGATGAAAAAAATGCATTTGCGGTCGCCGGTGGTGTGACTTTTTTGTTTTACGGGATGAACATGATGGGCAAAATCGTCACAAAAATCGATTGGATTCGGCATTTCACACCCTTTTCACGATACGAACCGGGAAAAATCGCCAGTGGAGAGGGGGACGTCTTAGTCTCCGTCGTCATCCTTGGATTAATCGGTCTACTGAGTTATGGGCTCGCCATCTTCTTCTTCCGAAAACGAAACTTGCCGCTTTAACGAATGAATCGAATGTATGGACAAAATCATTAAAAGGTAAATAAAAAGACAAGCGATTGATTTGATTAGAATCTAGATCGCTTGTCTTTTTAGTTTTTACGGGAACAGGCTAAAGCAAGTGGTAGGAGTTGATTATCGTACGAAACGAAGACTCGTAAGAGAATCAGCAACTACTTAGTATTTTTTTTAGTTCACTACCAACTTCTTCATTCATACTATTCACCTTACGCCGACTCGGACAATCGTTTCGCGCGGCGAATCGACCGATCGAGTGCCAAGTAGACGAGTCCGGATAAACAACACGCAATCCCGATGGCGCCGAGCGCATAGTCGCCGTGACCGGATTCAAGGAACAGCGAACCGAGGAGCGGAGCCGTCACGCCGCCAATCAACCACTGGACGCTCGCAGCACCGTTATACGTTCCCCGTAAATGAACGGGCGCGATCAAAGCGATGAACGTCATTTGGACCGGTGACATGATCATTTCGCCGATTGTGTAGAGGGCGTAGATGACGAGCAAAAGGATGACGACGAAAATATAATCCGTTCCGAGCGAGAAGACATACGACGGGATGAAAGCAAGTAAAATCATGCCGAACCCGAAGATGCTTGCCCCAAGTAACATGACTTTCCCGAACGATTTCCCGGATAGCTTCGCGGCAATCGGAAACTGGAACAAGACGACCATGATGCCGTTCAGTCCCATCATGTACGGGAAAGGATTTTTTTCGTCCGGTAATCCCGGTAAAGCTTCTTTTAAGAAGACGGGTAACATGTTTTCAACGAGCGTGAAGCCCATCGAGATGAAGACACCAGCCGCAATGAAGATTAAAAAGACATGGTCTTTCCGTAAGACGGTCAGTGAAGAGAGTTGTGGCGTATCCACCGGATGCTCGATTTTTTCAGGTTTCGTCTCGCCGATGAACAGCAGGAGGACGAGGGCATAAAGTACATAAACAATAGCCGCTCCGTAGAAAATCAAGGATCGATCGATGAAGAGAACGGCACTACCAATCAATGGACCGAACGCGGCACCGATGTTATGCCCCATCCGTAAGAGACCAAACGATTCATTCAACCGTTCCGGTGGTGTGACATCGGCGACCATCGCGCTCGCTGCCGGGTGGAACAAAGAGTTCGTCAGGCCGAGCGTCGCATTTAAGAGAAGCAACGGCCAAAACGTATCGGCGAACGTAAAACCGATCAAGGCGAGCGCATCACCGACGATGGCGATGACCATCAACGGTTTACGGCCGTAGCGATCCGCGAGATGTCCCCCGAGGAACGACCCGAACAATGCGGAGATCGGACCAATCGCCATGATGACCCCGACGAGGAGATACGAATCGAGCTGATCGGCGTAATAGAGTACAAGAAAAGGTGCAATCATGAACATCATGATACCGGTCAGCGTTTCCCCGACGAACCGGATCCAGATGTTACGGTCGAGCATTTTTAATGAGTTGAACATAAATAAAACCCCTTATTATTCCGTTTTTAGACAATAGAAAAGACGGATACGCACAAATATGGGCATACCCGTCCTGATATAAGGGGGCAGCATGTACGTATACGCATACGCACACCCTGCTTAATTTTAAAAAATTAAACGATTGGGTGACGTACAATGATCGCAGATGAGTTTGATACCTGAATCTGTCGCTGTGCTTGTGGCTGTTTCATGTGTACGTCTCCTCCTTCTAGTTAGTTAACTTCCTCGTCATCGTATAGAACATCAGGGCGAATTGTCAACTAGAAATCTGAAAATTAAGTCAATCATGTGAAATAGACGAATAGCTGAAAATTCGGTATGATAGATTAGTTGCGAAAAATGAGCTGGTTACAACTATTGAAATTATCGTGAAGGGACTTACCATACATGACAAAACTACAAACTGAAGTCGAGAAACGCCGGATTTTCGGTATCATCTCCCACCCGGATGCCGGGAAAACGACATTAACAGAAAAATTCTTACTCCACGGAGGCGCGATTCGGGAAGCGGGATCAGTTAAAGCCCGGAAAAATTCAAAATTCGCCAAATCCGACTGGATGGAAATCGAGAAACAACGTGGGATCTCGGTGACATCATCGGTCATGCAATTCGAATATGACAAAAAAATCGTCTCCATCATGGATACACCGGGTCACTCGGACTTCGGGGAAGATACGTACCGGATCCTGACAGCCGTCGACTCAGCAATCATGGTCATTGATGCGGCAAAAGGGATTGAGTCACAGACAAAAAAACTTTTCCAAGTCTGTCGGATGCGCGGTATTCCAATTTTTACATTCATCAACAAAATGGACCGCCAAGCACGCGATCCGCTCGAATTGATGGAAGAGCTTGAAGAAGTCCTCGGCATCCCGTCGGTTGCTGTCACGTGGCCGGCAGGGTCGGGACAACAGTTCGAAGGAGTCTACGACCGGGTCAACGAGAAGTTCCACTGCTTCAAACAGGACCGGAAGACGATTGAACTGGGGGAAGAGGGACTCGCAAACGACGAACTCGCTGCTTCAATCAACAATGAAATGTACGACACGCTCGTCGACGAAGTCGATTTACTCGATGGTGCCGGTAATGCCTATGACGAGGAATTGATTGCAAAAGGTGAACTGACACCGGTCTTTTTCGGTTCAGCACTCGTCGACTTTGGTGTTACACCACTGCTCGAACATTACCTTAACTTGTCTCCGTCACCGACACCACGGGAATCGAACATAGGGAAAATCGAACCGGCACAAGACTTCTTTAGCGGGTTCGTCTTTAAGATTCAAGCGAACATGAACCCGAACCACCGGGACCGGATTGCCTTTATCCGCATCTGTACCGGGAAATTCGACCGTGGGATGGATGTTGTCCTGACGCGGACGGGTAAGAAAATGAAATTGTCGCAATCGACCCAGTTCATGGCAGATGAGCGGGAAACGGTCAACGAAGCGTTTGCCGGAGACGTCATCGGACTGTATGACTCGGGCAACTATCAAATTGGTGATACGATCACGAATGGTGATCCGTCACTCCAATACGAAGCCTTGCCGACATTCGCACCGGAATTATTCTTGAAGGTCTTTACGAAAAATGCCTTGAAGTCGAAACAGTTCCAAAAAGGGATTGAACAATTGGCGCAAGAAGGAGCAATTCAAGTCTACAA
Source organism: Exiguobacterium sp. s193 (assembly GCF_018618755.1). Classification (GTDB taxonomy): domain Bacteria; phylum Bacillota; class Bacilli; order Exiguobacteriales; family Exiguobacteriaceae; genus Exiguobacterium_A. Next base: position 130,928 of record NZ_JACSMR010000007.1, on the reverse strand, counting down.
GACGGAATACAACGAGGTCATCCTCGGTGCAATCGGTCAACTGCAGTTCGAAGTATTCGAACACCGCCTCAAAGGGGAGTATGGCGTCGATATCTTAAAAGATGCGGCGAACTTCCAGGTCGCGAAGTGGGTCAAGGTGACAGAAATCAATGACGTGAAGAAATTGACGGATTCACGGACAGTTCTCGTCTACGACCGTTGGGAAAACCCGGTTCTCCTCTTTGCGAACGATTTCGTCTACGAACGCTTCGTCCAAAAAAATGAAGGAACAATCACATTAGTCGATTCACCACAACAATTGAATGACTGATTGAAGGAAAGAGCTTTTTCGCATCAGCGAATCAGCTCTTTTTTTTTGCTTCGCTGTTTTGGTTCAGAAGAACATGGGTAAAAAAGGGAAGTGGTTCGATTCATACATTTTGTGAGAGGGATGGTGGTAACGATGGCGAAAAAATTCGTAGGCGTTTTTCATGATCAATCCAGCTTGGAACAAAAGATGCATGCTTTAAAAGAACAGGGACATAAGGACTCCGACTTTTCAGTCGTCGGACAGGATGAAGCGGCCGAAGAGACATCGGGTGCGTCTTGGATCGATGAAATGAAAGCGAAGTTCAGCAAGGAACCACCGTTACGCGAGACATTGAAACGCGTCGGGCATTCGGACGATGAAGCGGCAAAACATTATGAAGAAGTCGAGCGTGGCGGTATCGCCTTGTTCGTCAAAGAACGGGACGATCACGACCACAATCATGACCACAATCACGACCACGACCATGGGCATCGTCATGACCACACGGAAGATCGTCACGGAGGGAAAGTCGAAAATCCTGGCGTCAATGACTATGAGTCGGAGCAGGATGCGAATCACGAAAAAAGTACGCGGACGAAATGGGACGCGGATGATTTAAATAAATAAGGGATGGACACGGATTGGCTTTGATCAAACAGCCATCCGTGTTTTTTAATTCTAGAAGTGTCTTCGCTACCGCTAAAAAAGGACGGGTGCTATACTGAAAGCACTTATTGAAGAGGTGAAACCATGAAAAAAACAGTTGCTACATTGGCAGGAATCGCATTACTCGGAACGGTCTTCATGAGACGTTATCCGTTGTTCGGCCGCCGACCATCTAAAGCCGAGCAACAGGATTACAGACGATCCGCCCAGTTCAAAAATGGAAAGTTTCAAAATGAACTGCCATTCCAGTTGAAAATGGAATGGGACACGATGAAAAGTATCTTAAAAGATTATGGGCGGAAATTGCCGTCTTTAAAACCGGTCAAACCGTTACCGGTCAAACCGTTTGAACAGCGGACGGACGGGACAGAACCGCGTGTGACCTGGTTCGGGCATTCGGCGTTCCTGCTTGAACTCGATCAACAGACGATTTTCTTTGATCCGATGCTCGGACGTGCGCCGTCACCGTTCCCGAAAGTCGGAGGCAGACGGTTCCAGACGACGGCACCGGTCGACCTTGATGCCTTGCCGCCGATCGATCTCGTCATCTATTCGCATGACCATTATGACCATTTGGATTATCATTCGGTCCTGGCATTAAAAGACCGGGTCGGCCGATTCATTGTTCCGCTTGGTGTCGGCAGCCGCCTGAAAGGCTGGGGCGTCGACGCAAATCGGATTACGGAACTTGATTGGCACGAATCGATTGAGACGAATGGTCTTCGCCTGACGGCGACACCGGCCCGGCATTATTCGGGACGAAACGGGCTTGATCAATTTTCGACGCTTTGGGCGTCATGGGTGATTGAAGGGTCGAAGAAAGTCTTTTTCAGCGGCGACAGCGGCTACGGTCCGCACTTCAAGACGATTGGAGAACAATACGGTCCGTTTGACTTGACGATCATGGAGTGCGGGCAATACGATACCCGTTGGTCCAGTTCACACATGTTACCGGAGCAGACACTCGCGGCACATCTCGACGTCAAAGGGGACGTGATGATTCCTGTCCACTGGTCGGCGTTTACGCTGGCGTTTCATCCGTGGTACGAACCGGTCGAACGGCTGTTGAAGGAAGCAGCGAAACATGACGTACCGGTCGTGACACCGATGATCGGTGAGAGCGTTACGGTTGCGAGTCAGACCCGTAAATGGTGGCGCGAAGTCCGGTGAAGTGAAGTGAAACTCGTCTTTTTTCCTGTAGGAGTCACGGGAAGAAGCCGAGTTTAACAAAAAGGCTTCTAAGACGAGAATGATTTTTAATCGTTCTCGTTTAAGACTGTAGACAAAATGCTATCGGGAGGTTAAGCGCCTTTTTTCGTTGCTTTCCTCGGGCGAGGCGCAAGCCGTTGCTCCTTGATCCTCACGGACAACGAGCAGGGTCTTGCCCGCCTCTGAAAGTGCGTTAAAAACGCACTTTTTCCCGTAGGAGTCAACGAAACGTGACGCTTTTCAGGTAATACCATGACGGAAATTCAGTCATGCAGACGCTTTAGAGCGCAATCCGTCTCGAATCGCTTTTAAAGCGAAAAGCAATCGGTCGCGACCCTGCAGCTTTGCTGTAGCGGCGCGGAAGATTGCCGCTTTGAAGACGAGGCGAGACAGGGAAGCGCGAACGAACGGGCTCTCGATATCGCATGTTTACGCTTCATAAGAGTTTGTCTACAGCCTGAGACGAGAATGATTTTTAATCGTTCTCGTTTTTTTTGTTAGATGTACTCATCTTTTTTGAAAGGGGAGATTAATTTTGAAAGAACAATTGAGTTTGTTGGATGACTTGTCTCAATATAGAAATGCTGAAGAAATGTCGACCTATTACAAGTTTATAATTACTCAAGCTAAAAGAGATTCTTCAATTTTGAAACTGTTAAGATTAAAAAAAGGTCGCTTTAAAGAATTTTGCGAAGAGTTTACTCCAGCCTATATTTTTTCAATGTCGACGTTCTTTCCTAAAGACGCACAAATAAAAGTTATTTTAGGAAACCAAGGGTACGATTTTTTGATGAAAAGATCTGACGGAACAATTGAGAAATTTGAAGTGAGTTCGTACATAGACGGGCAAGAAGATACAAAAATTTCACAGAAATTAAATGAAGTCGGAAGATGGCAATCACGGTTAAGCAGTTTAGAGTCTCTTGAGGAGAAAAGAAATATCTTTCTTGAAAAGACAAAGCAGAATATCATCAAAAAATCTCAAAAAAACTATGACGATGTGACATTGATTTTTTCTACGACGATATTTACATTAGAACACTTTCCCGAAGATCACGAGTACTTGCTTCAGGAAAAAATTATCGGATATATAAAAGAAACAACCTTTCATGCTAAAGGCGTTTACTTGATAACAGATGATGGACATTCAATTGAACACAGTGCTGCACATATGCTTCAGATTAAATAGATTATGGTTAAAGTTTTAAATCACTGTGCTTGAATTAATTCGATACAAAAAACATCCCCGTTCTTTCGCTTATTGCGAGAGAACGGGGATGTTGTGTTTTTAGATACGTCAGCCGGCAATCCGTTCTGATTTAGTTTCACGTCGTGAACGCAACCGTTCGATGACTTCAAACCCAAGCACAAGCATTGTTCCGATCAATAAGCCGTTACTGAAGAACGGACGTAACGTCAGTGGCAGGATTTCTGCCAGGACCGTCGATTGCAACAGAATGCTGATCCCGATGACCGCACAAATCGCAAAGGCGTGTTTGCGACGGCTGGTCGTCATACTGCTTTCAGCCGACTGCCAGGCAATCAGGAACATATGTGGTAACGTGGCGAGCAACGCCGCACTGGCAACACTGCGTGGTAGTGTGGCGATGATGCCGATGATACTCGGGAAAAAACCGACCAAGGCGATGACGAGTGAGGCCATCAAAAACGGTCGGCGGTCTTTAGTGCCTGTCTGGGCGATAAAGCCACTCGTAATCGGCAAGGGAACCGGAACGAGCGTCGAGAACGTCGCCGCGATCAAGTGAATGATCCCTTCGACGGTCAGCCCCTGATGCAGGGCACCTTTTTTCTGAATCGTCGCTTCGACGGCACTTAACGCAGCAATCAAGTTGACGATTAAAAGAATCGCAAACGGAATCGCGACGAGAAAGGCACTGCCGTCAAATTGAGGCATCCCGAACGGTAAGGCGGTCGGAACGGAAAAGACACCAGATGATTCTGGAAGTGACGGACGACTGACCAACCAGCCGACGACGATGCCGATCATCAAAGCGAACGGACGGAGCCGTGCCGGACCAAACTGGCTCAGTCCGAGGACAAGCAGGAAGGTCAATATTCCGGCAAGACGTGTCGCTTCGACGGCGAGAACGGCACCGAGCATGACACCGGTCAGTTGGATACATAATAAAAGTAAAAACGTGCCGCTGACGAGCGGCGTGAAGACCGGTAATAAAAAGCGCGTCCATCCGGTCAACCCGAGCAAAATCAAGACAACACCGGCGATGACGACAGCGGCCATCGCAATCGTGAACGCCGTTTTTGAATCGACCGGCAGAGCGGCGATGACAACAAAGATGCTGACCCATGAGCCGGCCGGACCGGATACGATCGGTAACCGGTGACCAAACACACCATGGAGAAAACAGGCAATCCCGCCGACAAAGAACGAGCGTTGAACAAGTGCAGCCGTCTCGACACTCGAGAGGTCGAACAGACTCGCGACGACGATCGGCAAGGCAATCGTATTGGCTAATAAGAAAATAATCCACTGGACCGTGGACGTCGTACGTTTCACAAAAATCGTCTCCTTTAAAAATCGTTGATTTCAGCATCGTATCATATGATTGATGTTATGATTCATATATATTTATGACTGAAAACATATGAAAGAGATGATGAATATGGATTTACGCCAATATCGGTATTTTTGTGCGGTCGTCGAAGAACAATCGGTCACACGGGCGGCGGAACGACTGCGGATGGCACAGCCTGCGTTGACGCAACAAATTCGCAAGATGGAAGAGTTGCTTGGTGTACGGCTGATTGAACGGGCGGGACGCGGCATCCGGATTACGGCCAGCGGTGAGCGGCTCTATGAACGGGCCGTTTCGCTGTTACGCTACGAAGTGGAAACGCGGATTGAAGTCAGTGACATCAAGGAAGGACGGACCGGAATTTTACGGATTGGCGTCAATACGTTGTCTGCCGGTCGCTTGACGGGATGGGTCAGAGAGATGAAACGACGATATCCGCGGATTACGTTACAGATTCATCAGGGCGAGTCCGCCGCCTTGATCGATCGTTTGAAGGATCATGCGATTGACGTAGCACTCGTCCGGCTGCCGATTGAGGCGCAGGGGGTCACGATCGAGTGGATGGAAGAAGAACCGTTTTATCAGATCCATCATCCTGATTTTCCGGATGCCGATATGATCATTCCGAGTCAGGAAGGACTTGGTGTCTTTCAGACGCTCAGCCAACAGTTCGGGGTCGTCTCGCAGGAAACATGTTCCGACGTCTTGACCTTGATTGGACTCGTCCGGTGTGGACAAGCGGTGACGCTGTTGCCGGAAAGTACGCTCCGCGAGCTCGACATGACGGGACTGGTGCAGGAACGGTTACCGGACGCGACGAGTACGACAGCTCTTGTCTGGTTGACGGAAGACGGTCAATCAGCGCTGACCCAACAATGGGTCTCGATTGTTCAGGAGTAAGAACAAATTGTTAAAAAAGGAATTTTGTAGGATAATTGAACAAGAGACAGGAAGGGGCGGAGAACAATATGAAGACGATTCGTGGAAAGTACGGTGAAGCGAAAATTTTTACACAGAATGTCGATGACATCACGGTAGAGCAAGTGACGGGGATGTTGAACGAAAAGATTGCTGTCGACGGTAATGTCCGCATCATGCCCGATTGTCACGCCGGCAAAGGCTCGGTCATCGGAACGACGATGCGGATTCACGATAAAGTCGTTCCGAATCTCGTCGGTGTCGATATTGGCTGCGGCATGTTATGTACACAAATCAACCGTGAAGGAGCAGCCGGCGTTGATTATGAGAAGTTGGATGCTGCGATTCAGGCACTGGTTCCGAGCGGCATGTCTGTTCGCAATCAGCCGCACCGCTTGTCGGAACAGATTCCGTTTGAGCAGGTGTTGGCACCGTTCAACGAAACACGGGCTCGATTGTCGATTGGTACGTTAGGTGGCGGGAATCACTTTATTGAGCTGAACGCGGACGACGAAGACAATCTCTATCTCGTCATTCATTCCGGCAGCCGGAACCTCGGAAAAACGATTGCCGAGCATTATCAAAAGTTGGCGGAAAGCTCACAATTCACCGTCGATACGGCGTCGGTCGTCGCCTCACTGAAAGATCAGGGACGGGAGCAGGACATCCAATCGACTCTGGTCGAGCTGAAGAGTCAATTCAATGAAACGAATAAAGATTTAGCGTACGTGTCCGGTTCCGATATGGACAACTACCTGCATGACTTAAAAATCGCTCAAACGTATGCGGCACTGAACCGTCAAGCGATGACCGCCGTCATCCTGGAAGCAATGGGCTGGTCAGCGACCGATCAATTCGATACGATTCACAACTATATCGATCTCGAGCGGATGATTCTCCGCAAAGGCGCGATTTCGGCGCAAGCCGGTGAAGTCGCCATCATTCCAATGAACATGCGAGACGGTTCACTGATTGTCAAAGGAAAAGGCAATCCGGACTGGAACTATTCTGCCCCCCACGGAGCCGGACGGATCATGTCCCGTTCGAAAGCCTTTAAATCCGTTGACCTCAAAGAGTTTGAAACGACGATGCAGGACGTCTGGTCGAGCTCCGTCGTCGAATCGACGCGTGATGAGTCACCATTCGTCTATAAACCGATGGAAGAAATCATCCAGAACACAGAAGATACGGTCGAGTTACTCAAAGTCATCAAGCCGCTCTATAACTTTAAGGCGAAGTGAGCCGGCAGGCGTCTGTGACTTTGAGCCAGACAAAATCCCCCGACCATCTGATTGGAAATGAATCAGTGGTGAGGGGATCGGTTACATAATATTTACCCGTTGTTAGTCTTCAATACTGCTGTACCAAAATCGGCGTTGAAGGCACGGCACCAAATCACGACGGTATTGTACTTCGTGAAATCGACATCTTGAGGGACGGCATAATTTTGATTGCCGGTATTGCCTTTTAAAGCCCCTAAGTTGATGCCTTCTTTTGGTTCCATACCCGGTTGAATGAGATAAACGAATAAATCTGGACCGTTCGTCGTCTTGAAATCCTCAAACCGGAGATACTGACCGTCATCTGCTTGAATCGTTTTGAGTGTTCCTGAGGTTTGATAGTTTTTTTCTCCATCGACGAATTTACCGGAGAACGTAAGCTCTTCCTCCTGCGTGCCAGGTGTCGTAGCTTCCGTTTCATCTTCAGTGTCTGGTTCCTGTTCTTCCGTTTTGACGTCAGAGGAAGTCGGGGGAAGTCCTTCGTCAACGGCTTTATCAAAAAGAAGCGGTGAGACTAACCACCAACTGATTGCTAGGATACCGACGATGACGACACCAAGGAGTATTTTCGTGATTGTTTTCATGTGCCTCACTCCACTTCAGAGTTTTTTCAGTGCAGCGTTCGGACATCTGCGTCTTGTTTAAATTTTATCATAAAATGAAGATCATCCGTTCATCCGAAGACGTTAGTTACTTTCATGTCCTGCAGTCCAAACCGGGTAACGGTCTTGACGGCTTCCGTCATATAGCCGTGACCGCGAAAGTCCGGTTTCAGGACATAGCCGATCTCAGCAATATTGTTTTTGTAGCCGCGGCAAAAACAGCAGTTGCCGATGAATTCACCGGTCGACTTTAAGTACAGTCCCCACGTAATGCCGTCCCCGTTAATGTAATCAAGAGCAATTTGACTCAAGATTCGGACGACATCGTGACTGTTTTCTGCCTGTTGACCATCGTAGGCCGTAATCTCAATCATCTGGTTTGCTTCACTTAATCGGATTTCTCTTAATAACAGCCGTTCGCTCATTAGTTCAGGAAAGACGTCAAAATAGTATTTTTCTGTCACGGGGAATGCCTCCTTGAATTTGCTTCTTACCTCAAGTGTACGTTACCCGATCCGAATCGGAAGCATAACATCATCAAAACTAAAAAGCCGTTCATTGATCAGGAGGAATTTACATGAAAAAGAAAGCCTTAGTCGTCATTGATATTCAAAATGACATGACAAAAAACTACAAAGAAGTCATCGGGACGATCAATCAGTCAATTGATTGGGCGGTCGAACAGGACATGCACGTGGTCTATATCCGGCACGAGAATTTGTCGGCCGGGACAAGAACGTTTAAGACCGGAACACGCGGTGCCGAGTTGGCACCTGATTTAAAGATCGTGTCGGATCACATTTTCACGAAATATAAGGGGAACGCCTTAACGAGTGAAGCCTTCGCAGCATTCATTGCGCAACATGACATTACCGGCTTTTATTTGACCGGCGGGGATGCGACGGCTTGTGTCAAATCAACGTGCTTTAACTTACGTAAACTGGATTACGACGTGACGGTGATTACGGACGGGATCACAAGTTACGATAAAAAGAAACTGCCGGAAATGATTGAATACTACGCGAAAAATGGAAGTGAAACCATTCCATTCAATGACCTGATTCGCAATTAATTAGTGATTCTAAACAGATATAGCCATGAATCAGTATCATTTTGAATGAGTTTGCTCTGATGACCAGATTGAACTAATGGATTTGAATCGTGCATTGGAGAAAATTGAGGACAATAGCATGTTTATTAGTTTACTCGTCACGCAGGGGAATGAAGGGAAGGCATTAAAATGAGAGGTAGAATGGGATTTTCAATAATACTAACAAGTGCTTTTTTGGTCGCGGGATGCACGGACGATGCTGTAACGTCTAATCCTAAATCAGAAAACAAAAAAGTCACGGTTTCGAATCAAAAAACAGATGAAAATCAAATCATGAATCATGATCAGTTTGAACAGCTGTTTTCACACATGAACGAACACTTGAAGATTGATCAATTTCAGCTAAAAGCAAGTACGCGGGGTTCAGATTTCACAATCATCGACAAGGAATTAAGCTTTGGTAAAAGAAAGTGGTTAACCGTTGATGGAACGAGTGATGGTGCCTCGACACAAGAAAGTTTATATTTTGAAGACAAAAAACAAACGACGCAGTTGTCGGTCCATTTTGCCTACACCGACCACTACATAGGCGAAGATATGATTCAGTATTCCAGCAGTTCGGGTTATGACAAAATGAATCAAAAACTCGCGAATCAATCTGATTTAATACTTATTAGCTATAGGAATTTAGTGATTTCCGTGCAACAAAACAAATTAAGTAAAGTAGACCCGAAAACGACAAAACTTGCAGTTGAACAAGTCATCAAGGAGTTAGGACAATTAAACATACATTGAATCCCCTGACCGAAAGGGAGAAAAGAAATGACAAACAAAATATACTTCATATCAGGTCCGGCAGGGGTAGGGAAATCAACGACATCAACCATTTTAGCTGAAAAAATCAAGAGAAGTGCTTATATTTCTGGTGATCTCATAAGTCACCTCCCAGTTTCGGGCCATGAAAAACCTTGGGAATCAGTTCAAGCAAAAAAACTCGTGTGGGCGAACCTGATTGCACTGACAAAAAACCTCATTAAGTCTGATTTCGATGTGATTATCGATTGGGTAATTTCGTTAGAAGATATCCGTACACATGCTTCTGAATTGTTCGTGTTAGATGTTGAGATGAAATTCATCATTTTGTGGACGGATGAGAACGTCAATGTAAATCGTGACAAAACTCGATCCGAAAATGAACAAATGGGGGAGCGGGTAAAAATATTGAGAACTGATTTTCTCTCAGAAAAAAATCAACATTCTTACTTTTTGGATACTACCCATTTAGAGCCGAAGGATGTTGTCACCTCCATCATGGAGGAAGAAAGCTATCTTATTGAACTTTAAAACAAATCAAATCAAGGATGAAATACGATGAAAATTGCCACTTTTAATATTTGGAACAAACAGGTCGAATGGGAAAAGAGGATAGAGGCTATTTGCGGTGAAATCCAGAGAATAGATCCTGACATAATTGCTCTTCAAGAAGTGAAAACTTTTATTAGTGCAGAAAGTAATATGAACGTAGCTCGCTGTATAAGTGAAGAACTAAAATCATTCCACTGTATTTTTAAAGAATATCCGGATTCGCCAGACGAGGGTTTGGCTTTTTTAAGCAAATTTCCAATAACATCAACGGATATGATTTGGAATACGGATACAGATGAGTCTAATTACTGTGCGATTAGAATAATCGTTAAACATGATGACTTAGACTATGGAATTACTAATGTTCACTTAAATTGGAGGACGCCAGAAATTCGTCAAAAGCAAATCATGACGGTCAACCAGTGGATTTCCGACAATCAAAAATCCTACGAAATACTTTGTGGTGATTTTAACGATTTTCCTGACTCTAATACACATAGATATTTAATCTATAATGATTGGTTTGATGTGGCATTAAGTTATGAGAAAAAAGGATTTAAAGCTCAACCAACCTTAGACTACTCTAATAATACTCACCTAAATAGCGAAAAAATCTCACAAAAAATGTTACGGTACGATTGGATTCTTTTAAAAAGTAAAACACCTTTAAAAAGTCTTCAAATAGATTCTGTAAAAATATTCGGCGATAAGTTGCTGGACAAGTATGCTGTTCTTCCAAGCGATCATTATGGCGTATTGGCAGAAATTAAGTAACATCTTTTTGTTTTGTCGCGACAGAGTGTAGTAGTTAGATGAAATCCGTCAGATGTTGAATCGCGCATCGAAAAAAGTGACTCCCGCATTATCCAATTTCTTTTAAACGGATTTACGTTATTCAGTTTTTACTTCGTAATCATTCAAAATTTTATTTCCAAAAGTAGTAAGGATTTCTGAGGTGACGAAAGATTTCACTAGGAAAAGTAAGTTATCTTTGCTGAAAACAGGATTAATCAGTAGTGCTTTTTGTTCAAAAGAAAAGCGGTTTTGATCATAATTGATAATCAAGTCCTTCAACCCGCGTAAATCACTTTTTGAAAGATCGAATAAGATGACAGCTTCATGTATCGTTGTGTTTTCCATTGCATCCGGTTGTAAATTTCCGAGTAGAGTCAGTAACGTTTGATTGTGAAATTTCAGCTTTTCGATTTCCTCTATCAAATAGGAATAATTTTTATCTGACATATCTGAACTCAGCCTTCTTTGATTCCATATAATATTGTATCAATTTACCAATGGTTACCGTAAGCGATGTTAAAATTTGATTTGGAGGTGTCGATGACATGCAGTTGCCTACACGACTTGGCACCGATGAAGCCGGCTATATTATGAATCAAACGAGTAAAACGCGTATCCAAGCGAGGTTTCGACCTGTCATTGAAGAAGTGACAAACTTATTGAAAAAACAGTTTGGTGAAGTACTTCACAGCGTATACGTATATGGCAGTATCGGTCGCGGGACAGCCGTCGTGGGAAAATCAGATTTAGATTTGACGGTGATTTTAAGAGAAGACGTTCGCATGGGTTCTTTAAGAGAAGAAACACAAAATTTGTTAAAGCGACATCCTGAAATCATTAAAGTTGATTACGACATAGGCATACTTGATACAGTGCTCAGCCCTGAAAATCTGTATGAATGGGGCTTCTGGATACGTCATGTCTGTTCATGCATCGAAGGTTGCGACCTATCTGATCAGTTTCCAAATATGAAACCGGACGTGCGGATCAGTCGTGCTTTAAATCGGGAGCTAGCTGCACAGTTGCGTAAAGCTCATGAAAAACTAAAGGCGGGCGAGATGACTCAGACGGAAAAACGATCTCTTGTTAAACGAATGATCCGTGGCGCTTACTTAAACATCAATGTAAAGGATCAAAGTTTTGCATCGACCATTGAGGACAGCCTGTCGATACTGCATTTGTATTTTCCTGAAGATGAACTGATTGAAGATTTAGCACTGGCGGCAGACAAGATGGAGCTGTCAGATGATTGGTTGCACGAGTTGTTGTGTCGATATGAGTTAACATTTATTTAACGTTGGTGATCTGCTGCGCGTAGGAAAGTGGAGTGAAATTAAAAAACGCCCCCGAAAAAGCGGGGACGAAGAAAACATCTTAATATTTTTAAATCACACCGTCTCATCCGTAAATGTTTCACCGGTCCGGCTGACGGTTGCTCCAAGTTCAGCTGCCAGCGCATTGATCGCTTCTGAATCTTCATTTACCTCGCTGATGATGATGACACCGTAGTGATCGGCACTGATTTGGTTCAGCGTCCGGTTAAATAAATCAAACGAATCACGTTCATTTTTTTCGTCCCGGTTTGCGCCGATCAAGTATCCGGCGACAGAGCCGACAAGCATGCCGAATGGTCCACCGACGACGCCGATTGCCATGCCGATTAGAGAACCTTTAAATGATTGATCCTGTTGCGTGAAGTCGATTGCATCAATGAACGAGAAGCCGTCCGTTTCGTTGCGCTCGGCGAGGACCATCTGTTCCATTTCGATTTCTTTGATTGCTTCAAGATCCTTAATCATCTCAAAACCGGTTTTCGCTTTCTCTAAATCATTGAAAATAATCGTCGTCACGACGTGCGTTGCCTCATTGTTTTTATATTGTGCCATAATGTCCGCCTCCAGAAAGTTCTGTTATCGTTCTACCATTTACTTGTACCCGTAACGGAAGTATCGAAAACTAGCAAACGATTCTCTGCACAAGCGTACGACTGATATAGCTTCTCATTTAGTTGATAAGAAAAAGTTATCGGAAGTCTTTTGTTCTTTCAAATTGTAACGGAGCTCATATTATACTATGATAGAGCTGTACAAGTAAGCGGTATCAGGGGCTTGATGTCGTCAACACTTAAAGGGGGAATCAGCATGAAACAAACGCAATCAACGCAAGACGTGTTTGGTGCACGCCGCTCGTTTGAAGCGAACGGTAAAAATTACAACTATTACAGCCTGGAAAAATTAGAAGAACTCGGACTGACGGAAGTCAAACGTCTTCCATATTCAATCCGTGTCCTGCTTGAATCGGTTCTTCGCCAACAAGATGGTCGCTCGATCACGAAAGAACACGTCGAAAACTTGGCGAAATGGGGAACTGCCCAAGTTTCGAACGATATCGACGTCCCGTTCAAACCTTCACGCGTCATCTTGCAAGATTTCACAGGTGTTCCGACTGTCGTCGATCTCGCGTCACTCCGTAAAGCGATGCAGGACCTCGGTGGAGATCCATCGGTCATCAACCCGGAAGTTCCAGTTGACCTCGTCGTTGACCACTCGGTCCAAGTCGATGCCTACGGTTTCGCTGGTGCACTCGCTGAAAATATGGATTTAGAGTTTGAACGCAATGAAGAACGTTACAAATTATTACGCTGGGCAACGACTGCTTTTGACAACTACCGTGCCGTTCCACCGGCAACAGGGATCGTCCACCAAGTCAACCTCGAGTACTTGGCATCGGTCGTCCTTGAAAAAGAAACGGCAGACGGCACAGTCGACGTCTATCCGGATACACTCGTCGGAACAGACTCACATACGACGATGATCAACGGTCTTGGTGTCCTCGGATGGGGCGTTGGTGGGATTGAAGCGGAAGCCGGCATGCTCGGACAACCTTCATTCTTCCCGGTCCCTGAAGTCATCGGTGTCCGCATCACAGGTGAAATGCACCCGGGAACAACAGCAACGGACGTCGCACTTCGCGTGACGGAAATGCTCCGTCAACAAAACGTTGTCGGTAAATTCGTTGAGTTCTTCGGTCCATCACTTCACTTGATGTCATTATCTGACCGTGCGACGATTGCCAACATGGCACCAGAATACGGTGCGACATGTGGATTCTTCCCAGTCGATACAGAAACGTTGACGTACCTTCGCTTGACAGGTCGTGAAGAAGAGTTGATCGAGAAAGTTGAAAACTACTCGAAAGCAAACGGCTTGTTCTACACACCACAAAACGAAGACCCAACGTTCACGAAAACAGTTGAACTTGATCTTTCAACAATCGTTCCTGCGCTTGCTGGACCAAAACGTCCACAAGACCGGATTGACTTGACAGACGTTCACACGTCATTCGAAAAAGCGTTGACAGCGCCGCAAGGCAATGCTGGATTCGGTCTTTCTGAAGACGAAAAAGATAAAGCCGCAGTCGTCCAGTTCGAAGACGAAGCTGTCGAGATGCGTACAGGGGACCTTGCGATCGCAGCCATCACAAGCTGTACGAATACATCAAACCCGTACGTCATGATCGGTGCCGGACTCGTTGCGAAAAAAGCGATCGACCTCGGCTTGACGGTTCCGAAATACGTCAAGACGTCACTTGCTCCGGGATCAAAAGTCGTAACGGATTACCTTGAGAAATCAGGACTTCAACCGTACCTCGATGAGCTTGGATTTAACACGGTCGGTTACGGCTGTACGACATGTATCGGGAACTCGGGTCCACTCGACCGTGCTGTCGAAGATGCAATCCTCGGTTCGGATCTGCTTGTCTCGTCTGTCCTCTCGGGTAACCGTAACTTTGAAGGTCGGGTTCACCCGCTCGTCAAAGCGAACTACTTGGCATCACCACCGCTCGTCGTTGCGTACGCAATCGCGGGAACAGTTGATGTTGATATCATGAACGCTTCACTCGGAACAGGTAAAGACGGACAAGAAGTCTTCTTCGCTGACATCTGGCCGTCACGTGACGAAATTCAGACAATCATCAACACAGTCGTCACACCACAAAGCTTCCGTGCTGAATATGATTCAGTCTTCACAGGAAACGAACGTTGGAACAACCTTGACGTTCCGACTGGCGATCAGTATGACTTCGACGAAGCGTCGACATATATCCAAAACCCGCCGTTCTTCGAGAACTTGGCGAAGGAAGCTGGACATGTTGAAGCATTAAATGATCTCCGTGTGTTCGGTAAATTTGCGGATTCTGTTACGACAGACCACATTTCACCAGCCGGATCATTCTCGAAAACGACACCAGCCGGTCAATACCTCGTCAATAAAGGGGTTGCGCCAAAAGACTTCAACTCATACGGCTCACGTCGTGGTAACCACGAAATCATGATGCGCGGGACATTCGCGAACATCCGGATCCGTAACCAAGTCGCACCGGGAACAGAAGGCGGATTCACGACGTACTGGCCAACTGGTGAAACAATGGCGATGTACGATGCTGCGATGAAGTATAAAGAAGATGGCACAGGTCTCGTCATCCTCGCCGGTAAAGACTACGGTATGGGCTCGTCACGTGACTGGGCTGCAAAAGGAACGAACTTGCTTGGCGTCAAAGCCGTCATCGCTGAGAGCTTTGAGCGGATTCACCGTTCAAACCTTGTCATGATGGGTGTCTTACCACTGCAATACGTCGCAGGTACGTCTGCTGAGTCACTTGGTTTAACAGGTGAGGAAGCAATCAGTATCGCGATCGACGAATCGGTCCGCCCGCGTGACATCATCCAAGTCACAGCGACAGCTGCTGACGGAAAAGTCACGAAGTTCGAAGCGATTGCTCGCTTTGACTCAGAAGTCGACATCGATTACTACCGTCATGGTGGAATCTTGCCGATGGTCCTTCGCGAGCGTCTGCAAAAATAATTCGTTAACATTGACCGAAAAGGTGGGGGGAACCCCACCTTTTTCTATAGGAGGGAGGCCAGCCGATGAGTCGGTTCAAAAAGTGGTTTCAGCCAAAAGAGGAAGAACCGTTACCGATTCGGGATGTCACGCTTGATGAAGTCAAACAGGCGACCCACGAATTTGAGTTGACGTTACCAAAAGGAACGAACCGGACGGTCTTACTCGACGAAGCGCAGAAAATTGATTTAGACCGCTTGGCTGTCCACCTCGGTGTCCGGTCGACGCAAAGCTTTTACATGTCGCGGGAAACGTTTGCGATCATGGAAGCAAAAGACCGGGACATCGTCTATGAGATGGATCACGTCCAGCTCGCCGTCGATCGTTATTTTGATAAAGAAGGTAAGTTACCATTAAAGAAGTATTCGAAAACGTTTCAGGTCGATTGTGCGATGTTATTTGCGACAGGTTATTTACGCGAACTGCCACAGCATGCCTATTATCTCGTTGATGAGTCGATGATCATCGCCCGTGAACCAAAAGAAGACTAACGAAAGACGTTGTGCATCGCGATTAAGTGATGGACGACGTCTTTTTTGTCATCAGTTCATAGCGGTCAGGAACAGAAACGTTCAAAAGTCTGCCGTATTTTCTCAGAAATCAGTTGAACTTAGACAAACCCTTTGTATTCTAAGCGTAAAACCGATACCATTAACTATGAATCGAGACTGATTAGGATGGTGTACATGGCATGACGAAACGAACGAGTACATGGATTGCAGTGGCAATCGTGGCAATGGCGATACTCCTTGCCTATAATTTTTATTTGTTAAATACGACGCAGACGGCGAAAGAAGACAAAGCGACGACGGTCAAACCGTTTTATACGATGTCCCGCATCCAGTATGTCGAAAAGAAATTATCGACGAAGGAAGATGCGCTCGAAGCACGGACGTATGAAGTTGTTTTTGATGATCAAGGTCATTTCCGGACGGAAGTCATTGAAGGACCATCGACCGGGACAACGGCAATCTGGGACGGCGAGATGTTCCGTGAGTACGATGCAGATGGCAAATTGACGAATGAAACGAAGGCTTCAAAAAGCGTCAGTGCGCCACGACCGTTCCTCTCGCGTGGATTTAATGAACAAATTCTGAAGTTCATCGATAATGGGGACTTCGGTCAAATCGAGGGCGAGGCGGACATCGCCGGTAATGCAGCCGATGTCTACGTCAAAAAAGAACCGGCTAGCACGGTTCCGGAAGAATGGATTAAACAGTATCCGTCGTTCTTCGATAAAGAGGAAAATCGGGAAGAAGCAACATATTATGTCGCGTCCGACCGCTCGAAAGTGTTAGGGGCCGAGTCACGCAACAACGGTAAGCTGTTCTATTCCGTCAAAATGAAAAAAATTGAGGCATTGGATGAATTTGATCCAGCTTGGTTAAAAATGAAGTGAGACAAAGACCGACTGAAGCGTCGCGCATCGTGGCGACGAAAGTCGGTCTTTTCGAGACATAGGAGGGACAAAACCGATGGAAGCATTCTCGAAAGAGGAGATGTTCAAACAAATCGAAGCATGGGAACAAGGTGAAAAAGTCGAGGAGGTCCGCGCATTACGCTACGCGCAAAGCAGCCGGCTGTTAAATGAGACGGAAGCACTCGTCCGGATTCTCGCGTTACTCGTCGAACACCGCTACATCATGACTGGACGGCTTGACGCCTTAGCGGAAAGCTGGATTCAAGAAATCAAGCAACACGGCCGCCTTCCGGAACAGCTCGAACAGGTGATGATTGAACAACAACTGCAGACCAGTTATCAATTGCTGGTAGCGAATACGTTCCCGACAATCCGTGAGACGGATAACGCCAATGCAAAACGCTCGGCGACGAAAGATATGATTCAGCAGGCGAGCCAAATCCTGCATGAGACGGAACAAGTCGTCGAATTGACGGAACGTCTGCGGCGGATTGATGCCGCACGCTGGACGGAATTGTTCGAGGCAGCAAAAGCACTGCTCCTGTCGAGTGCGCAACTCGAGCAGACGGCGACAGAGTTCGTCAACAGTCTGCAGGAACGGTTTTATTCGCGCGAAGCCTTTCGCGAGATGACAGAACTGAAAGTGACGGCGACGGAGGAATTACGCCGCGTCGTTTCCTTGTTACCGGCAAAAATCAAACAGGTCGAACGGTCGGCACTCGAGGAGCTCGATGCGATGATCGGTTTAGAAGACATCAAGCTCCGTGTCCACCAGATGTACCGTTTCTTGAAGTACCAGCAAAAACGGACGGCGGACGGCTACCGATCAAGTGATCAGCCGTCGCTCCATATGATCTTCATGGGGAACCCCGGAACCGGGAAAACGACGCTTGCCCGGCTGATGGCAAAAATCTACCATGAACTCGGACTCCTTGAACGGGCAGAAGTCGTCGAGACGGACCGGTCCTCCCTCGTCGGTGCCTTCGTCGGTCAGACGGAGGAACAGGTCATGAGTAAAGTCCGCGAGGCGGTCGGCGGTGTCCTCTTCATCGATGAGGCATATGCCTTGAAACGGTCCGGTCAGAGCGGGAATGATTACGGACAGGCAGCGATTGATACGCTTGTCGCAGCGATGACGAGCGGCGAATACGCGGGACGTTTCGCCGTCGTCCTTGCCGGATATCCGGAAGAAATGCGTGACTTCTTAAAGGCGAACCCCGGTCTTCGGAGCCGATTCCCGGAATCGAACCATTACCTGCTCGCCGACTATACGGATCAGGAATTGCTTGAAATCGGTCGGTCGATCGCGACGTCAAACGATTATGTCCTGACGGAACAAGCGGAGCGGACGTTACTTGCGCGACTCGAGCGCGAACGGGTCGACTCGAGTTTCGGAAACGGGCGTGCCGTCCGCAACATCGTCCTCGATGCAATCTTCAAAAAGGGCGCAAGCCTCGGCGAAAGTGCGAGCCATGAGGATTTTGCCCTGCTCGAACAAGCGGACTTCGAACTCGTTGCACCGGAAGACGAGTCGATCGATGAGAGGCTGGCGTCGCTCGTCGGTCTGATGGAACTCAAAGCGGAACTCAAACAAATCCAGGCACTGCTTTCGATGCAACAACGGCGCCAGGAAGCGGGGTTCCAAGTCTTACCCGTCGAACTGCATGCCGTCTTCAGCGGCAACAGCGGAACAGGGAAGACGACGGTCGCTGCCCTTTATGCCGATGTCTTGCGTCAAGCGGGATATTTGAAACGCGGACACTTGAAAGTCGTCAGCCGGGCCGATCTTGTCTCCGGTTATGTCGGACAGACGGCACAACAGACGCGCGACGTCATTCGGGACGCGCTCGGTGGTGTCCTCTTCATCGACGAAGCTTATTCGTTAAACGGTGGAGCGAACGATTTCGGCAAGGAAGCAATCGATACGCTCGTCGATGAGATGACGAAGCACAGTGATAACCTCGTCGTCGTCCTGGCCGGATATGAACAGCCGATGCAGGCGTTACTCGCGAGCAACCCCGGTCTGAAATCGCGTTTTAAACGCGAACTTCACTTCCCGAACTACGCAAAAGACGAGTTGATTGAAATTATTGTCAACTATGCGGAACGTTACGGGTATGTCCTGACGGAAGACGCGCGTCTTGCGCTAGAGGAACAGATTCAAGTCGTGCCGAACGGCAATGCCCGTGCCGCGATTACGATCGTCGAACGGGCGATTGCGAAACAGTCTGTCCGATTAATTGACAAAGCCACTGTCAGCGGTTCAGAATGGTCCTATCTTGAAAAAGAGGATTTTTAAGGGGGAAGCTACATGCACACGATTGAAATACCGGTTCGCTACGCGGAAACGGACATGATGGGGATCGTCTATCACTCGAACTATCTCGTTTATCTGGAAATCGCACGGACGGAGCTAATCAAGTCGCTCGGTCTTGATTATAAGGAGATGGAAGAGGAAGGCTATGTCTCACCGGTCACGAACGTCAACCTCGACTACAAACGGTCATTGACATACGGCGACACGGCGACGGTCACGGTCTGGATCGATCATTATGATGGTCTGCGGACGATCTATGGCTATGAAGTCAAAAATGCGGACGGTCAGCTTGCCGTCGCCGCAAAAACGACCCACGTCGTCGTCAAAAAAGAGAATTTCCGACCGATTCGTTTACCAAAGGTCTTTCCGAACTGGCATGCCATCTATGAACAGATGAGTGCTGAGGATGCACGACTCGTCTCGAATTAAGCCTAAGCCCTCAGCAGGATTTCTTGCTGGAGGGCTTTTCTATTGTGTCGATTAGAGGTAACATAGAATAGCACGAAGGAAGAGGGGAAATGAACCATGAAAAAACTCGTAGCAGTCAGTACATTGGCGCTCCTCCTTGCAGGATGTAACCCTGGGGATCAAGGCGCAGAAGATGCCACTAAAACAGAAGATACGACAAAAGAAAAAACAGACGATACCGTCGCCAAGGAAGATAAGAAGACAGATGCAGAAGTAGCGAAAGAAAAAGAAGCCGCAGAAGCGAAAAAAGAAGCAGACGCAAAAGCAGCTGCTGACAAGAAAGCAGCCGAAGACAAAGCGGCAGCTGATAAGAAGGCAGCGGACGATAAAGCGGCAGCTGATAAAAAAGCCGCAGATGATAAAGCGGCTGAAGACAAAACAACGGAAGATAAAACAACTGATGATAAAAAGGATGATGGTAAAACAACATCGTCGCAAGACCCGGAACCTAAAACACCATCTGAACCAGAGTCAGAGACGCCAGACGTCGATAAATCCGATACGAAAGCCGATTTAGGACTTGGTTTGCTTGTCGTCGTCAACAAAAAATACAGTTTGCCAATCGACTACAAACCGTCGGATCTCGTCGTTCCAGACATCAGTTTCTCCTACTCGGGAGTCCTCGAACAAAGTTACATGCGTGCACCTGCCGCAAAACAAATGGAAAAAATGTTTGCTGCCGCAAAAGCAGACGGCGTGACATTGAATGCCGTCAGTGGATTCCGGTCGGGCCAACGCCAGACGGTCCTCTACAATAACTATGTCGCACGAGACGGAAAAGCAGCAGCCGATCAATATTCAGCACGTCCGGGTCATAGTGAACACCAGACGGGACTTGTGTTCGATATTTCAGCACCGAGTGTCGGCAATGGTTTGACAGCTGAACTTGGGAACACAAAAGAAGGAAAATGGATCGCGAACAATGCGGCGAAGTATGGTTTCATCGTCCGCTATGATAAAGGATTCCAAGCACGGACAGGGTACACGTATGAACCATGGCATATTCGTTACGTCGGTGTCGGTCCCGCAACACAAATCAAAAATAATGGACAGACTCTCGAAGAATACATGAAGGTCGGTCATTAATACTTTGGAGGTTGACCATGATTGAAATCATCGGGATTTTGATTCTCGGCTATCTGCTCGGATCGATACCTTTTGCGTTACTTGTCGGAAAATGGGGACATGGCATCGACATTCGTCAGCACGGGAGCGGAAATTTAGGAACGACAAATACGTTCCGTGTTTTAGGTAAAAAGGCAGGGATTATCGTTTTAATTGGTGATCTTGGTAAAGGAGCTGTCGCGAGTCTCGTTCCGATTTTACTTGCGTCAGAGCTCCACCCACTCTTTGCCGGGCTCGCGGCAGTCATCGGACATATCTATCCGATTTTCGCGAAGTTCAAAGGTGGAAAAGCTGTCGCGACGTCAGGTGGGATGTTACTCGTGACAAGTCCGATCTTATTCATCATCTTGCTTGCCTCGTTCTTAACGACGTTGCGTCTCAGCCGGATGGTGTCGCTCAGTTCGATCGTCGCCGCGAGCATCGGAATCGTTGCTGCCGTGACCATCGGGATTTTCCAGGACGACTGGATCGTTCCGACGTTCTTTACCGTGCTTGCGTTATTCGTCATCTTCAAGCACCGCGATAACATCAGTCGGATCCGGCAAGGGACGGAGTCGAAGATTCCATTGTTCGATAAAGAAAAGAAATAATCGATTTGCTTTCGTCCACCTTTGTTCACGTCATCCGTGAATAAAGGTGGACTTTTTTGTATGAGGGACGTGTTAATTCTGAAAAATCAAGGAATTCAACAACAATTCATAGGAAGCACACGTTTTTTTACATCGGATTTACAAGACCTTTACAGACGTTCGGTACACTAGAACTAGTATTCGTTAGTGAAGGGGGAAGCTCGTGTGTCGTTACTAGGAGAAGAACGGAAAGTACAAATCATGAAATGGCTGGAAGAAGAAGGCAAGGTCATGACAAAAGACTTAATCGATCGATTGGCTGTTTCAGGGGAAACGGTCCGCCGGTATCTGGAGGAACTCGAACGGGACCGCCAACTCAAACGTGTTTATGGCGGTGCCATTTATCAAGGGGGGAAACCGGAATCGCCGATTTCTCGCCGGACGGATCAATTGTCACGTCGGCTCGCGCGGTACGCAAAAGGCTGGCTCAGTGACTATTCGTGTATCTTTTTAGGCAAAGGCGAACCCGTCGAACACCTGTTACCTTACTTAACGGGCACAGCGACGGTCGTGACGAATTCGCTCTCGATCGCAAGTCATCTCGAGCAGTGTCGCAAAACCGGTCCGTTCAGTGGTGAAATTCGTTTACTCGGTGGGACGGTCGATGCGTACGGTCAAACCGTCGGCGTCGAAGTGTTACAAGCACTGGACTCCTATGCATTTGATGCCTGTTTCCTCGCATTCGACGGGGCAGAAATCGAACGGGGTTTCGTCAGTGATGACATTGAATCGTCATTGATTCAAAAAGCTGTCATCGGGTGCACGAAAGACGTTTATGCCTTTTTAGCGTGTGACGAGTTCAATGGAAACCGGAAATACAAAGTCGCTGAATTCAGACGGGCTAAAATCGTCCTCAGTCCCTCGACCTATCCGCCATCATGGGAGATGAAGTTGTTTAACGAACGGGTGAACTGGACGGTCGTCTCGTGATACACTAATGCGGGAGGGATGTACATGTTAGAAGTAATCGTTGCAACCGTCGAAGAAGCGACGGCTGCAGAACAAGCAGGCGCAGATCGGCTTGAGCTCGTATCTGCCTTATCGGAAGGTGGACTGACACCCAGTTACGGATTAATTCGCCAAGTTCTCTCGGCAGTCGAAATCCCGGTCCATGTCCTTGTCCGACCACATAGTAAATCGTTTGTTTATTCAGAAGCAGATCAAGAAACGATCATCACCGATATCGACTTGATTCGTGAATTAGGGGCGGCCGGCATCGTCGTCGGATCTTTGACAGCGGATGGGCGGATTGATGAAGGCTTCCTCGGTCGCGTCATCAAACACAAAGGGGAACTGTCGCTGACGTTCCACCGGGCAATCGACAGCAGCCGTGATATCCACGAAGCAGCAGAGGTCTTAGCCGACTTCCCGGAAGTCGACCGCATTTTGACGTCAGGTGCCAAACCGACGGCGCTCGAAGGGCAGGCGGTCATCGCGGAACTCGTCGAACGCCACGAGGAATTGACGATTTTACCGGGCTCCGGCATTACCGTCGAAGTGGCAAAAGAATTGTTAGAAACGACGAAAGCGACCGAACTCCACGTCGGTTCAGCGGTTCTCGTGGATGGAAAAATCGATCCGTCAAAAGTATCGGCTTTGAAATCACTTCTTTAAAAAGGATTGGTATGGAGAAGCACATCTTCCTTGAGTGGGAGGGTGGGCCTCTCCTTTTGTTTGTTACGTCCGCGGGTCCATCTTTCAGGAGTTTGTCACAACTTTCACCAAAATCGAAGCACGTCCCTATTTTTTCAAGCGGGACTACGTTAAAATCAAATGGGAAAGTGAAGTGAGAAGGGGTTTATGATGACAAATTCAGCGTACAAAAAAACAGCACTCGCGACATTAAAAGGTAACTGGTTTGTTGGGCTGAGCATTTCAATCGTCTATTTTGCGATTTTTGCCTTAGCTGCCAGTCGGATGTCGTTTGATCAAGAAGACATCGGAAGTATGATGAAGTTCGTGGGTTTGAACATCGTCGTCACGATTATTTTGGCACCGGTCACGGTCGGTCGGACGATTGCCTATTTACGGTTCGTCCGTGGCGAAAAAGCGGGTATCGGAACGTTGTTCGAAGGATTCGCTTCATTGAAATCATACGTCCGGACGATTCTTGCGTACACGGTCGTCACGCTGCTCGTCTATGCAGGATCATTTTTAATTTTACCGGCGATCTATTTCTATCTTGTGTACCGACTCGTCCCGTACATTCTCGTTGATCGTCCGGAACTGTCGTTTATTCAAGTATTAGGGGAGAGCCGACGGATGATGCGTGGACAGAAACGACGTTTGATCAAACTCTACATCAGCTTCATCGGTTGGGGAATTCTCGCCTTGTTGAGTACGGTCGGTGTCATCTTCTTGACGCCGTATTTCGATACGACGATGGCGCATTTTTATGAGAATTTAAAAGCGGAACAACCAACAGCAGTCGAATAATTGGCACGGATGGGTCCTCTGAGAAATCGGAGGACCTTTTGAGTTGGACTGGATTTGGATGTAAGGCGACCGTTCGCGCCTTCCTGCCTTGCCTCGTCTCCCAAGCGGCAGGGATTTGTGCCGCTTCGCTGCGCAGCAGGGTCACAAATGTACTGCTATTCGCCAGGGAGCGATCCAAGACGGACGGCTTGGTTGGGTCATTTTGTTTTCAAGAAGCTGAAGAATAGTATGCTCAGAGGTATGTTGTTTGTGAGTCATGTAATGGTAAATTCGGAGTAAACCGACCCTTCGCGCCTCTCTGCCTTGCCTCGTCTCCCAAGCGGCAGTGATTTGTGCCGCTTCGCTGCGCTGCAGGGTCACAAATGCACTGCTATTCGCCAGGGAGCGATTCAAGACGGGCGGCTCGGTTGGATCGTTTTGTTTTCAAGAAGTTGAAGAATAGTATGCTCAGAGGAGTATGGTTTGCGAGTCATGTGTGGAAATAGGCTTAAATTCGGAGTAAACCGATCGTTCGCGCCTTCCTACCTTGCCTCGTCTCCCAAGCGGCAGTGATTTGTGCCGCTTCGCTGCGCTGTCAGAGCCAGGCGAGACCCTGCTCCTTGTTCGAAAGAAGCAAGGAGCAACGGCTTGCGGCTCGCCCGAGGAAAGCACGGGAAGCAAGAAGCGGTTGCCACAACAACCGAAGTTCACCACCTATGATTCCGATACGGAAAGTAAGAAGCAATGGCCACATACGATTTTCCGTTAACCGATATCAAGTAATCAAAAAGGCCCACCCGAATGAATCGGGCGGACCTTTTTGTTATGGTTGCTGTTGCTGTGACTTTTCAGCAAGTAATAAATAGAGTGCTTGTGTACCGGACTCACCGTGACCCATCGCTGCGAGCTCATCATAAAGTGATTTGACGAGCGCGAGACCCGGTGTCGCAATCCCTAACTCATCCGCCCGTTCGAGTGCGAGGCGCATGTCTTTGATGAAATGTTTGACGAAAAATCCTGGTGAATAATTCTCCGCGATGACACGCGGAATTAAATTCTCGAGCGACCAGCTGCCAGCAGAACCACTTTTAATCGTTTCGACGAACTGGGTTGGGTCGATGCCGGAGCGCGTGACGAACAGCAACATCTCGGCTGTCCCGATCATCGAACCGGCGATGGCGATCTGGTTCGCGAGTTTTGCGGACTGTCCTTTTCCGGGACCGCCGAATAAGGAAATCGAGCGGCCCATCGCTTCGAACAACGGTTTGACGTCAGTGAAAGCTTGTTCCTTACCCCCGACAAGAATCGCGAGTGTCCCGTTTTTCGCGCCGAGGTCACCACCTGTGACGGGTGCATCGAGTGCAACGAGCCCGTTTGCTTCCGCTTGTTCAGCGATTTTGACGGCGAGCGCTGGGCTCGATGTCGTCATGTCAATGACGATTGTCCCGGGCGCGGCATGCGCTAAAATTCCGTCTTCACTGAAGTAGATCTGTTCGACGTCTTCCGGGTAGCCGACGATCGAAATGACGATGTCGGCGCCTGTGACGGCTTCTTTGATCGTGTCGACGATTGTCGCCCCGTCTTGTTCGAGTGGTAAGCCTTTTTCTTTTGTTCGGTTGTAACCTTTGACTGTAAAACCTGCTTTTAGTAAGTTCCGTACCATCCCTTGACCCATGACACCGAGTCCAATAAATCCTACCGTTTTCGTCATCCACGATTCCCCCTGATTGTATCGGTCTGACCGATGAATTGTTGCGTTACGAGCTTATTATACAAAACATTCGTCTCGACGAGGGAGTCATGTGTTCCGATTCCGGAAACCCGTCCGTCTTCGAGAACGATGATTTGATCAGCGTGACGGACCGTCGCCAGGCGATGGGCGATGACAAACGTCGTCCGTCCGTGCATCAGGCGTTCGAGTGCTTCTTGGACGACGCGTTCCGATTCCGAGTCAAGGCTCGACGTTGCTTCGTCGAGAAGCAAGAGTTCCGGATCACGCAGCAAGGCACGGGCAATCGCGATCCGTTGCCGTTGTCCACCCGACAGTTTGACCCCACGTTCGCCGATTTCCGTCATGTAACCTTGCGGAAATGACTCGATAAAGGCATCGGCATTCGCCATTTCGGCGGCGTCACGGATTTCCTGTTCCGTCACGTCACGGACGAGTCCGTACAGTAAATTATCACGAATTGTTCCCGACAAGACCGGTGAATCCTGCGCGACGTATCCGATTGCCCGGCGCCAGCTCTCAAGTCGGAACGTATCGATGCCGTCCGGTCCAAGTAAAATCTCACCTGACGTCGGTTGATAAAACCGCTCGAGTAACGCAAACAACGTCGATTTTCCGGAACCGCTTGGTCCGACGATCGCCGTTGTCCGGCCGTGCGGTAAGAAGAAGGACACGTCATGTAGTAACGTCGTCTCATCATAGCCGAACGAAAGCTGATTGAACTGAACTGCGCCGAACGGACGGGTGACGTCACGCATGCCCTGTTGCTCCGGCTGTTCCTCGAGCAACTCAGAAATTCGTTCCGTCGCCCCACGTGCTTTTTGAAGTTTCGAGATGAATTCCGTCATCGTCACGAGTGGGGTCATGATTTGGAACAGATAGAGCGAAAAGGCGACGAGCTCACCGGCAGAAATTTGGTTCGTCGAGACGCGGTAGGCACCGAAGCCGATGATGATGATCAGCATCGAGGTCAGCGTCACGTTGAACAGCGGTAATAGAATCGCTTGAATCCGGCCTTCTTTGACCCCGAAACCGAACAGGTTCTCAATTTTTTCATTGCCGCGATCCATTTCGTAAGATTCTGTCGCCTGTGATTTGATGAGCCGGACTTCGCTCAACATCTCGGCGAAGAAGCCCGATAAGCCGGCGAGTTCTTTTTGGGTCGCACGGGAAATCTCATGCAGTTTCCGGACGAGCGGGATGATGATTAGTAACGTCAATGGTACGGCGATCACCATGACGAGTGTCATCTGCCAGTCGAGGAAAAATAAAATCGTGATCGCCCCGATGATGGAAACGACGGACGTCAACAGGCGGACGAGTTGCTCCGACAACAGTTGTTGAAGCGTCGTCGCGTCATTGTTAAGACGGGAGACCAGTTCCCCTGATTTTGTTTCATCGTAAAACGGGACCGGCAGACCGAGAAGGTGTTTCCAGAGTAACGTCCGTAAGTTGGCGACGATGCGTTGTCCCGCAATCTGGAGCCAGTAAATCGAAAAGGCGTTACTGACGAGTTGGACGAGAAAAACGACGATGAATAAGGAAATCAGTCCCGGTGTCAGCCGGTCGACCGAAAAGTTATCAATCAGTGATTTCAAGAACCACGGTATCATCAGTGCCGCTAGTGCCTGGATGACCGAGACGGCGACGGCTGCCGATAGCAGACCGACCGGTGGATTACTTCTCTTGAGAAGATGTAAAAACGATTTAAATGTAGCTTGCTCCATACGTGCACTTCCTTTCCTACCTATTGTCTTGCGAAATTGAACCGGGGTCAACTTATAGTGATTTGCTTGACAGGGTTTCCGTTTCTCGCTGACACTTAGGTTAGATAGGTAAAAAGAGAGGACGAGGGAAATGAAAGTATTAGTCGATGCCGACGGGTGTCCAGTCGTTGATTTGACGATTCGGTTAAGTGCCGGGGTGGATGTCTTTTTAGTCTGTGACACAGCGCATGAATTTAACCGGGTGGGGGCGACGACGATCACAATCGGTCAAGGGACGGACGCGGTCGATTATGCGATCGTCAACCGAATTTCGCCGGGCGACATCATCGTCACCCAAGATTATGGATTGGCGGCACTTGCCTTAGCTCGAAAGGGGCGGCCGATTGATCAAAATGGGCGGATCTTCACAGATGACAACATCGATTTCCTGTTGCATACGCGACATGTCGGTCAACAAATCCGTCGTGCCGGCGGACGGACGAAAGGTCCTAAAAAACGGACGGCACAAGAAGATAAACAATTTGAAGCGAGTTTTACAACATTATTAACCGAACCGCCATACAAATGATTTTCGCCTTGGTTGTTGCGTGCGTGGTATAATTTTAGAAATGAATTACTAGGTAGGGGGAAGAAATGCAGTGAAAAAGGTCATGCGGTATCGTCCAACTAAAAAACCGCGTCCATATCGTTTACGAATGGGTTCATTTCCTGCAAGCGACCAGGAAATATCGAACCGGCAACAGATTGGACGATTACAGGAGAACTTATCGAAAGCGGAAGATAAATTAAAACATCGTAATGAAATCATGGAAGTCCTGACGACACAAAACGTCGAATCGGCTTGCGAGACACTTCTTCTTAAATTGTTACCACTGATCGGTCTTAATGCCGGAGCAATCATTTTGTATCGTCGCGAACAACTCAGTCATGTCGTGACGGAGTCAGTCGAAGAGATGGAATTGATCGAAAAAGATTTAGATCAATATTCTGTTCTACGCCGTGCCTTCATGATGCGGAAGTCGATTCAGTTACCGCTTGACGAGGGTGGATTCGAGTCGGCGATACCGATTCAGTCACCGAGTAACAACGGCGTCGTCGGATTGATTTATTTAAAACATCCGTTTGAGCAATTTAATTTGCAGCAAGTCGGAGACATTTTGGATTTGACGCGAAAGCTCGGGATGACATTAGAACGGCACTTGTTGTTCCATCAAATGGAACACGAAAAAATCAAGACGTATCAGTTACTCGACTCGATTCGGGAAGCTGTTTTATATATCGAGAGCAGCGGGGAGCAGATTTATGCGAACCAAGCCCTGCTCAACATGTTCCCGCCGAAACTCGTCAATCAAACACAAGGTTTCCGTCATGCGTATGAGCGGGCAACGTCACTCTTTGAACATGTCGATCAGCCAGACGCCTTACATGACTACATCGGTCAGTTGATGAATGGTGACATTCCGGGGGAGACGATCGAACTGTCGGCGTTTCGTGGAAATCTATTGCTTAGCGCCTATGCAGAACGGATTGCGATTGCGAACGTCGAATGGGGGATGATGCTTGTCTTGCGAGACGTGACGAAAGATAAGGAACTTGACTTGAAACAAGCCGAGTTCGTCTCAATCGTCTCTCATGAATTACGGACACCCTTGTCATCGATCATGGGCTTCACGGAATTGTTGATGAAACGTTCGCTTGACGGACCACGTCAAAAAAAATACTTGGAGACCATCCATTCCGAGACGGTCCGTTTATCTGAATTGATTCATGATATTTTAGAAATTCAAAAAGGTGAAGATTTAACGCAAGGAACAGTGAAAAAGCGGATTGATTTTAAAAAAGTTTTGATTGAGATGAAACCAATGTTTGAACTAGCGAGTCTTCACCACCAAATCAAAATGTCATTTGGACCCGGGACATACAAGATGCTAGCGAGCGAAGAAAAAATGAAACAGTTATTTACGAATCTGATCATGAATGCCATCAAGTATTCACCGGACGGCGGAACGATTCAGATTCAAGCGGAATTGACCGATCAAGTTCTTCGGATAGTGGTTGCGGATGAAGGAATTGGGATCCCGGACAAAGCGTTACCGTTCATTTTCGATAAATTCTACCGGGCGGATAATTCTGACACACGAAAAATTGGCGGAACGGGACTGGGTCTTGCGATTTGTAAAATGATTGTCCTTGATCACGGCGGAACGATTTCTGTCGATTCAGAAGTGGGTGTCGGCAGTCATTTCGTCGTCCAGTTCCCACTCGAGCAGGGGTTGCTCTAAGAAAGGAGGTCGAACCTTGGATAACTCGAAAACACGATATGAAGCGTTGCACCCGTTAGTCGAAGAGATACTCGATAAACTCAGTGAACAGATTGGCGTCAATTCGCTGTTCTTTGCCTTGAACGACTCGAGCAGCAACTTCATCGTCAAAGCGATCAACCAGGATAAAGAATTGATTGCAGAAGGCTCGACACATGTTTTTCAGCACGTCCTCTGTAAACTCGTCATCGATGAAAATGCCGGTAAAATTCAAATCAATGAGTTGATTGCGAGTCCCTTGACGGTCAATCACCCCGTCACGAAGTCGTTAGGGAATGGCAGTTTCCTTGGCGTCGCCATAAAAAATGCCGACAATGAGAAAATCGGCACGCTCTGTGCTTTTGACGACCGTCCGTATGAGTTTACGGCAAGTGACTTACGATTGATTGAGCGGTACGCCGACATCATCAGCAAATCAATCAGTGTCGAGACGTATGTCATCAAGGATGCCTTGACGAACGTCTACAACGAACGGTACATGAACCGGCTGATTTCAAGCGTCACGATCCATCCGGCCTTCTTGATGGTCTTGAATCTTGATAATTTTCACGCGGTCAACGCCAAGTACGGGTACCGTGTCGGGAATAAAGTCTTGCAAGTACTGGCAGACCGCCTGAAATATGTTGCGATTCCAAATCATGTCGTCGGTCGGATGGATGGGAATGAATTCATTATCCTAGCGCCGATCGATGAACGTGATTTCGCAGAGACAGGCGCGGAGTACGCTGACCGTGTCATGCGTGCGATTGAGGAACCCTTTACGGATATCGGGTTTGAACCGATCCATTTGACGGCATCGTCAGGGGTCAGCTTATTGACGGGGGATTATATGAACCGTCAGACACAAGTTTATGCAGCGGAAGCATTGATGCAACAAGTCAAACTGGATGGGAAAAATGGTATTTTGTTCGTCGATCAACACCGTGAGTTCGAACAACATCCATTTGCTTCGGTCCTTGAAGAAGAAATGACGCACGCGCTTGAGCGTGGACAATTTGAACTGTATTACCAACGGATTCTTGAAATGAAAAACGGTAAATTCGTTGCCGTCGAAGCGTTATTACGTTGGAATCATCCCATTCTTGGATTTGTCAGTCCGACCGACTTCATTCCGATTGCGGAACGGATGGGATTGTTCGAAGAGATTGGCCGCTTCACGATTAAGCAGGCGATGGCGGACCAAAAACGGTTCGAAGATGAATTTGATTTACCGGTCTCCGTTGCGGTCAACCTCTCTGCAAGTCAGTTCCAATCGAATCAGCTGTTAGACGAGTTGATCACACTCGCAACAGAGGACGGATTTAAGCGTGATCGGATCATTCTTGAAATACGGGAAGAGGTCTTGCAGACAGGGCGGAAAAAAGCGATTGCTCGACTCGAGATGTTACGTCGTGCCGGATATCGGTTGACGGTCGATCATTTCGGTAGTCATTATGCATCACTGAATTCCTTGTTGCATCTGCCGGTCCAAGCCGTTAAGTTTGATCCGATTTTTACGCGACGCTTGGCTCAAAACCAGCTGGAGCAGTCGATGATCCGGTCCGTCTATGCATTGGCTGAGACGCTTGATATTTCTCTCGTCATTCAAGAAGTCGAGACGTTGTCTCAATACAATCAAGTCGAGATGTTAGGGGATGACTTGTACGTCCAAGGTCATTATTTGCACCATCCACAACCACTTCATAAATTAATCGAGGACTTTTCGAAACAAATGTCCGTGTCCGATGTTTAACGGAAATCGTTCAGGGAATACTCTTAACTGTAGCGTAATCTAGTTAAGGGGGATTTCTCATGAACGAACAACACGGTAAAGAAACGGATCCAATTACGTCAGGTAATCAGATGACGAATGATGAAATCGCGGGACGTGATCAAGAAGCGGCACCTGATACAAGTGACAAGCGTGATAAAGCGACAAGCAAAAAAACAGACACGAAGCAATCAGATGATTCTTCAAGTAATCAACCGGATTTTTCGCACGAAGAAGACGACGCTTCAGATGTTGAAGAAAATGACGCGTCGAACCAGGAGAAATAAACTGGTAGCGGATTAAAGCACCGGCTCAGGATTTAAAATCCGATAAGAGGCTAGGACATAACTCGGCTCTATGAATGAAAAAAGAAGGGGTTGCGCATCTGTGAAGATGACAATTCCTTCTTTTTTTTAAGTCAGCTAGTTATGTGCCAGTCCCTTTTGCTTTGGAGTCGGCTCCGTAAGAAAACGGGATGAAGAAACGGTTGGGCGGATGAAAAAGTGAGTTGCATTTCAGCCTGTTATTCCGAAAGTGGATGAATCCACCCGGCTGTTATCCCTAGCGTTACGGTTCAATCTTCGAGTCAAGTTTATTTACCACAAGAAGATGGAATTTTGCCTTCGCCTCAGCATAATCCGTATAGGTATCAACACGGATTTCAAAATGATAGGGGGAGTTGGCGATGATGTTTTTTAGAGTTTGCTCCCGATCCGAACTTTGTAACATACAGTTAACAAACATACCGCCCGTTCTTAAATGCGTTAATATCCGGTTGACAAAATCTGTTTCCTTTTTTAAATCATTTTTTTGAAAATGCAACATGGAATCTAATAAAACAAAGTCAACATGGTTTGATATTGGATAGTCGTACACATCTGCGACACTGTCTTCAACAGCCATGTGATCATGCGCCGCAAGTTGGTTGAGTTTGGCGATTCCGACAGACGAGTGATCGATGCCAACGACCGTATAACCTAACTTACCGAGTGCTAGGGCACCACGTCCTTGTCCACATCCCAAATCAAGAACATGTCCTTTCGGTTCGTGGTCGGTAAAAAAAGTAATAAGTCCTGGATACGGCTGACCGAAGTATTCATCCTGATGGTAGTACGTATCGTAAACAATTTTTTTCATGAAAACAGCTCCTTAGATTTCTCCGTCGTCAAGCATCACCACTTGCCCCTCCGTCGCCGTCAAATCCGCCGTCGACCATACCGCCATCCGTCGCGTGTGACGTGTCGGTGATATCGATTGGAAACAGTAAAAAGGGAACCGTTTCCGTCGAGACGTCGTCGATGGTTGGAGCGAATTGGGCAAACAGTTGTTGCAGGGTCGGATGATTGGCGAGATAGAGTCGGACAGCCGTCAAGAAAACTAAATCCTTCCGATGTTTGAAGTGGATGTCACTCCGTAAACGTTCGACGATTTGTTGCAGTGGGGCGGCATGCTCGACAGGATCGCCGAGCAGGGCAAGCAGTCCATGGAAGGCGAGCGGAATATGCGATTTTCGATACAGGGCACGCGATTTCGTCAATTGGTGCACGTAGGCATCAAAATCTTCTTCCGGTAACAGCGTCAACAGGAGGGCGACGACGTAGTTTTGTTGGGCGCGACCAAAACGTTTCTTTAAGACACCATAAGCCGCTTCGACCCGGTCAAGCAGTCGCTCGCTGTCTTTATGCTGGTACGTCTGGAAAAAAAACAAGGAAGTCAGTAACGGAGAGACGATGAAACGGTGCTGTTTTTTAGCGAGTTGATAGAGGGACAGTGTCCGCTGTAGCTGAGCATCAGACGGGGCGAGCCGGCTGATGAGGAGTGCCGTCGAAAAGGCATTGACGGGATGTGTCATCCGGTGCGTCGAAAAAAAGCTGTGGATCGACATCATCTCCGTCATGCGGTCGAACGGCGATTCATCGTAAGCGTGAATTTTTGAGGCGAGTAACAGCGCCTGCGTCTGGTGAGAATGTAAATGGAGTTCAATCGATTCAGCCGTTTGTTCAATCGTCGAAAAGGCAGTAGTATAATGGCCGACCGTTTGGTCAAACGCGAGTTCAATCAAAATATTATCTTGATAACTGACGAAATACTGTCCGACTTCTTCGAGTTGTTGCAGAAAACGTGTGCTTTCCTCCATCACAAGTCACCTCGATCTTCATTTTCCCTATTTTACCATGAGTCACGAAAAGAAGTTAACTGTCGAGTTGATCAATCAACCGCTCGGCAGCGCGCCGGTAAAGATTGCTCATGTGGGCGAGTGCGAGAATTTGTTGCAGTTGGTCAATCGCTTCGAGATCAATGGGTGTGTCATGTTGTGATTCAAACGTTTCCAGATTTCGTGCCGCCTGATCCAAATAGGTCGCATAAAATGCTTCGAGATCGAGGGTATCGTTTGCGACTCCTTGATTCAACTCGGTCAATGTCGTTTTGATGTCATTGATCGAAACCGTTCCTTTCAGTTGATAAATCAAACTGATCAAAATCAAATGATTTTTTGTGTATTTTTTGTTCGTGACCGGAAAAAACAATTTCTTTTTTGCATAATTGTTAATCATCGTCTTCGTTAAGATGGTTTCACCCGCTGTCCGCGTCGTCGCTTCGAACGTCCGCTCGAACAGTTGAATGACTTGATCCATGTAGAGGTCGATGTTCGGGATATCCTCTAACTGGAGTTGGCGGTCGAGAGGGCGTGGTGTGTCGTCTGCATGTGTCATAAAAAAACCTCCATCAAATTAAAAAGTAATGCTTTCTATTTCTCTACTATATGATAAGATATCTATATAACGCCATGTAGTATTGAAAACTACATAACTATCGGAGGGAAAACTCATGAAAACGTATATGCGCGAACCAATCAATGGATTGACGCACCTCGGCGGAGCCGTCTTTGCCTTTGTCGGACTGCTTGCCCTAGTCATTAAAGCATCACTCGAACGGGGGGCCGCCCTCGCCATCGTCGCGGCGATTATTTTCGGCGTCAGTATGATTGCACTTTATTCTGTCTCGGCGACATATCATATGGTGCTTGCGAGCGACCGGGCGATTGCCATCTGGCGACGCCTTGATCACTCGATGATTTATTTATTGATCGCCGGATCATATGCACCATTTTGTCTGATTAGTCTGAATGGACCGACCGGCTGGGTTCTCTTTTCAATCGTCATGCTGATTGCTGTCTTCGGGATTACGTTTAAGTTAGTTTGGTTCAACAGTCCCCGTTGGTTATCGACGACGCTCTACA
This sequence comes from Exiguobacterium sp. s193, assembly GCF_018618755.1. Taxonomy (GTDB): domain Bacteria; phylum Bacillota; class Bacilli; order Exiguobacteriales; family Exiguobacteriaceae; genus Exiguobacterium_A. The sequence goes on along the minus strand of NZ_JACSMR010000007.1, from coordinate 96,152 downwards.
TCGGAATGGGCTGGATCATGGTCTTCGCGATTACGCCACTTGCGGCCGTCCTGTCACCGGTCGGAATCGGTTTATTGTTCCTTGGTGGTATGTTCTACACGATTGGCGGCATCATTTATGGATTGAAACCGGATGCGTTATCGTTCAAACACCTGGGATTCCATGAGATTTTTCATGTGTTTGTCCTACTTGGAAGTTTAGCGCACTTCTGTTGTGTCTATTTCTTTGTCATTTAATGAAAAGCGGATTCGGCGGCGACGTCGGGTCCGTTTTTTTGATTAGAAGGACGGTAATCCGGGAAAACCTTATAAGAATTGATTTGACAGAGGAGGGTGAACGATGCAGGAGCACGACAAGCAACTCATCGCCGAAGCGGCACTGGCCTATATCAAGCCGAACATGACGCTTGGACTCGGTACGGGCTCGACGACCCGCTATTTCATTGAAGTACTAGGAAAAGCTGTCGCGGGTGGTCTTAAGATTGAAGCCGTCGCCACATCGGTCGAGACGGAGCGACAGGCGAAACAACTCGGAATACCACTCCGCGAACTCGCAGAAGTCGCGCAACTTGATCTTGTCATCGATGGGATCGACCAGATCGACGACCACTTTCAAGTCATCAAAGGCGGCGGTGGCGCATTATTTCGCGAAAAAATCGTCGCCTTACAGGGACGGGAAGTGTTGTATCTCGCCGATCGTTCAAAATTCGTCCGACGGCTGACGGGACCGTTACCGGTCGAAGTCGAACCGTTTGCGCGCAGTTCGATTGAACAGCTGTTGCAAGACAAGGGGATTTCCTACACGCTCCGTAAGACAGGGGAGACACCGTTCGTGACGGACGGCGGTCATTCGATTTTAGATGTCGTTTTGGACCGTGTCCCGGATGTGGCACATTTCGTTCGTGAGTTAAAATCGTGGCATGGTGTCGTCGAAACGGGGTACTTCGAGCGCCAACCGGATCATGTGTTGACGATCGAACATGAAAACGTCAAGCTGCTCGCCCACCCTGTCTTACGTAACGGCGGCGGCCTCGTCTAAAGGAATGAGTGGAACGGATTCGGGGAATAGTAGAGTAGCAGACGATGGAGTTTCCGATTTGTTAAAGGAGGAACGTTCATGAAACTACGTAAACGATTTTTGTTCGGTGCGGGTGTACTGGCAGGAACGGGATTCGTGATGAAAAAAGTGCGTTCAAAACGTCCACCAAGTCATTTGAAAGATTATTTGAGTCACCTCGACCGGGAAGCGAGTCAGGATGCGGATAAGGATACGGATGAAGTCGGGCTGACGAAACTCGACTCAATCTATCGCTCAGAGTGGCAAGCGAATGGATTCCCGCGCTCACAACAAGAACTTGATGAGCTTGAGAAATGACAAAACGACAGAAATCCGGTTTCGGACTTTCTGTCGTTTTTTTTTAGTATGTAAGAGAACCGGCGATGATGAGACCAATCGAGAGCGATAGGAACAATAACAAGAGCCCGACGGCTTCATTGTTGGCATCGATTTCTTTTGTCATACTGAGACGGGGAATGAGTAAATCCGCGAGGTAAAACAAGACGATTTGGAAGACGATCGCAAGCGCACCCCATAACACCATGTCGAGGATGCTGACGGAGTTTGCGATACTTGAGTAGAGCACGATCGCGAGTCCGAGGATTCGCCCACCGAACGCATAAACAGCAGCTTTTTTTCCTTGGCGGATCAATTCCATTTCTTTTGATTTCGTCGTCACCTCAAACAAAACGACGCCAATCGCGAGCAAGAGCGTTGCGACACCGATATAAGCGAGTGTCGATACAAACAAATCACTAAAAGTCATACGACTTCCTCCTTAAGAACGATTTTTTTTGTTACGTTCTTTTTTTTGTTGGATTGAGACATAGAGTTCGAGTAACGCCCCGACTAAAATCCCGGCTGATACATACAGATAAAAGTTATCTCCGATAAAACCGAACAGTAATCCGAGGAGAAGACCGATGATGATATAAGGTCCTTTTGTCAATTTCACATTTCTTCACCTACCTCATTATCAAACGTAGCTGATTTTGAGCGAAACGTCCATCCCTAACTGATTTGGTTTGTCGATGCGACCTCTTGTTCTACGGCGAAACGTGTCACTTGGTTTCGTCCATTTTGTTTTGAATGATACAACGCGATATCGGCATGGGAAACGAGATCATCGATGTGCGTCGTCGTCTCCTTGAAGCTGGCTAGACCGAATGACGCGGTAATTGGGATCGAGTCACGACCCTGGATGGTAAAAGGCGTCGTTTCGATCCGGATCCGCAGTTGTTCGGCGAGCGTTTCTACCTGATGTAGGAGGGAATGCTCAAAGAGTACCGAAAATTCCTCACCCCCGTTACGGGAGAGGTAACCGACATCACCGACACCGTCCTCAAGTCGTCTCGCGAACTGGCGTAAGACCTCATCGCCTGCTTCATGACCATATGTATCGTTGACCTTTTTGAAGAAATCAATGTCAATCATTAAAAGCGTGACTGTTTTTTCCTGTAAGATGCTGCTTTGTTTAACATCGGTCAAATAGTTCGTGAAGGCGTGAAAGTTATGCAGTCCCGTCAAAAAATCGATTTGTGTCCGTTGCCGTAACGATTGGACGGTCTGTTTCGTAAGGCGGATGTCACGGCTGATCAGTAACGTCAGCCAACAGCTGATAAAGGATGCAGGAATGATGACAGCAAGCGTTTCGACCAGCACACCCGTGTCCCATAGGACGATTCCTAAAATGATCATATGGATCGTCGTCGCATACAGTGTCACGGTCATAAATGTCCGTTTGGAGTAGACCGGCATTTTTCTGACGATATAGGACGTGCCAAAGGCGATACATAAGATAAAAACACAGGCCGCGTAGGCAGCGAAATTCGTATTGACGCTAAAGCGATAAATCACGATCGTCGCCGTCACGATAAACGTCGGGAGCGGACCGACGAAATAGGCTGCAACGATGACCGGGATGTGTCGTAAGTCAACGAGAATCCCGGGAGCCGGTTCAATCGTCATTTGCATCAATAAAATCGACACGATGCTTAAAAAGATCCCATAGAGAATGCGCGTAGATCGTTTAGACTCGGTCGTGATCGGATGAGGCGACATCTTACCGATCAAGTAAAACGCGCTCATCAAGAGTGTGATGTTGTTTAACACATCATAAAATATCGTCTCCATCGCCAATCAACTCCTTAATCCTATGCTTCTTACCATCTTCTTGTTATATAGAGTATTATACTTGTAAAATCATTAAGGAAATAGAAGAAATTTCAAAATATAATGTCATATAAGAAATCTGTCTCATTCGATTGACCAATCCGTCTTTCGACTGTTAAATGAAATAAGAGGATAATTGGAAGCGCTTACTTATTTTAGATGGAGCGACTAAGTTCGCGTATGTTATTTTTCCATTCATACTCTTTATCGGATTAACGTGCAAAAAAGATTACTAAAAAAGTAGATTTTATGTTTTTTAAAGGGGAACGTTTGAATCAAGGGGGAATAGTCATGTCAGAACAAGTCGTCATCGTCAGTGCAACACGTACAGCAATCGGAAATTTTAACGGAAGTTTAAAAGACATCAAAGCGACAGAACTTGGTGCGACGGTCATCCGTTCTGCAATCGACCGCGCCGGTATTCGTCCGGAAGCGGTCGAAGACGTCATCTTCGGCAATGTCTTACAGGCAGGTCTCGGTCAAAATCCGGCCCGGCAAGCAGCACTCACTGCCGGCTTACCGGAATCGTGCCCGGCACTGACGGTCAATAAAGTCTGTGGATCAGGACTGACAGCGATCCAGCTTGCTTTTCAAGCGATCAAGTCGGGTGAAGCGGATGTCATCGTTGCCGGTGGGATGGAAAACATGAGTCAGGCGCCGTATGTCTTAAACGGGGCAAGGACCGGCTTACGGATGGGGGACCAACCGCTCGTCGATACAATCATCAAGGATGGGTTGACATGTGCCTTTAATGACTTCCATATGGGGATTACGGCAGAAAACCTCGCAACGGAATATGACTTATCACGGCAAGCGCAAGATGAGTTCGCAGCTTCGAGTCAGCTAAAGGCCGTAACCGCGATTGCGGCAGGGCGTTTTCAAGACGAAATTACGCCAATCGAGATTCCGCAACGTAAAGGGCAACCTGTTGTTTTTTCTGAAGATGAATTTCCGCGTGCCGGCACGACGATCGATAGTCTCGGTCGGCTTCGTCCTGCTTTTAAACAAGACGGGACGGTGACAGCGGGCAATGCGTCCGGCATCAATGACGGGGCAGCAGCCGTCGTCGTCATGTCTGCCCGCAAAGCGAAGGAGCTTGGACTGACACCACTCGTTGAAATCGTTGCGAACGGAACGTCAGGCGTCGACCCACGGATCATGGGAATCGGTCCCGTCAAAGCGGTCGAAAAAGCGTTAGCGAAAGCAAACCTAACGCTAGACGCAATCGATGTCATCGAAGCGAATGAAGCCTTTGCGGCACAAGCACTTGCTGTTGGACAGGAATTGCAGTTCGACCCGGGGAAGCTCAACCGAAACGGTGGGGCAATCGCCCTCGGTCATCCGATTGGTGCAAGCGGCGCCCGGATCATGGTGACGTTGATTCACGAGATGTTACGGACAGGGGAATCGTTAGGATTGGCGACGCTTTGTATCGGTGGGGGACAAGGGGTCGCGACAATCGTCAAACGGTACGAAGCAGAGTAAAACCAGCCCGGTGTGGATAGAGTCATCCGCGCCGGGCTGGTTTCTATTTTTTATTGTACTGTCAGCTTTTTCGCATAACCGCTCTTTTTCAAAATTTCCTCAGTCGGCATGTGTGTCCATTCTTTTACTGGGATATCAGGATTTTTCTGAATGAAGTCGGTCATAATCATAAAGCCGAGCGAATATTGGGCAAATGGCGGAATTTCTTTCTCATAATTTCCGTACCGTAAGTCGTAGTCACTCACGGAAGAATTGTTGATATGTGTCAATAGATTTTCTAATGTATGATCGAGCAACGGTTCGGTCGCTTCCGATTTACCTTTTGGATAAACCTGTGCAGCAAACATGTCCGCTTCACCTTCTAAGATGATACTGTTGAATATCGAGTCGTGCATGTTGCTTTCAAAAGCAACGGTATGGTGGTATTCGTGGGCGACAGCATTTGCCAGTGTATCTTTTGAAAAATCTTTTGCTAAGTAGAGGGTGAACATATTTGTCCCGGACGCAAAACCGGTGACGCCACCGAAGCGTTGAATCTCAGCTGCGTTATGGATATTATAAGGCGCAACGAAGACCGTCAACTTATCGATTCTCGGCAGTTCTTTGATGGAAGTCTGAAGACTTTTTTTAATCTGTTGATGAATGGAATTTTGGTGTTTTTTTAAGAAGGCAATCGTTTTATTCAGTTCTTCGACATTGTCAGCAGGAATTTCTAAAATACGTCGGTCTGTATAAGTATCTGTCAGTTTTTCCTTCTCAATCCACTCGTCTTTAGCGTCTAAAACGTATTTTTCAAACAGCGCTCCATTTTCCATCGGAGCTTTCAGTGCCGCATCGACATATGATTGATAGGCATCATACAGTGGGATAATTTTAATTGTTTTATTATCTTGCGTGAAGGTAATACCCGGTGTCGTCGTTTTTTGTGCTTCCGGTTCCCCGGAGCACCCGGCAAGCAAGCCGGCTAAGACGGCACTCACAATCCATCGTTTCATACCAATCACGTCCTTTCTTCTGTTCCGTTGGAGAGTGTTCGAAGAAACCATTTTTTGAAACATTTCTTCTCTTATTAGCGTATAGTAAGATAATGTAAGAATCAAATTGATTATGGATTTTATTGGGTTAGAAACTAGGAGGTAATCGCGTGCGGAAAAGTTATGAATTCTTTTTGCTTTACAACAAAGAAATGTTCTTCAATAAGTTTGCTTATCTCTATACGCTCGCCGTACCCCTTGTCATCGTTCTCATGCGCCACTTCGAATGGTTCAAGGATTCCCCGACGTGGCCGGTCTTTCAGACGTCGATGATTCAATTTTTTACGATCATGATCGTGTTGACCGCAATCAATGGAATCGGTATTTCATTACTTAACCAGCGGGAAAGCGGCTTTTTGAAGATGTATACGTTTTTGTCCGGGCAAAAATTCCCGGTCATCTTCGGGCGTCTCATATCGCAATGGTTTTTCCTCACGTTGAACATGTTCGCTGCCAGTCTGATGATGGCGATCGTGTTTCATCAACCGTTGCTGAAGACCTTGCTGATGACAGGATTACTTGCGCTTATCGTCCCACTGCCGGTCTTTGCCTGTAGCCTGCTGATTGCAGCGCTCCCGTTGAAGCCGGAGACGATGACACCGCTCGGGACGATTTTAATTTTTGGCGTCTTCATTTTTATCGATGTATTCGAACTGACGGATAATCGTTTGCTTGCATTTTTTTCATTCCTGAATCCGGCGAATTTAATCTTGAATGAAGCCCGCTTCCTGACAGGCAGTGTCAGTGACGGGATGATGGGTTTATCGATTCTGACAGGCGTGATTGTTTATATAGTAGTCGGCTACGTTGCCTATCAGCGGTTGTCAATCACATCAAAGACAAATCGTTAACGGAAGGGGACGGACGGATGCAACTCGGGAAGATTGATTACAGTTATGATGAAAAACAAATGATTTTAGATAAAGCGGAACTTGAGCTCGATCCGGAACGGTTGAATGTCGTGATCGGTTTAAACGGTTCAGGTAAATCGACGTTGTTTGACGTTGTCGCCGGGGCACTGCCGGCGGACGGATTTCAACCGCCGTTTGAACGGACAGAGATTCTTTATCAATTGCAGCAGGCACCGCTCCCGCCGATGCTAAAAGGAAAAGATTTAGTCCGGTTGATTCTGAAAAGTGACCGGTCGGAGCCGTTCCGTTCGTTATGGGAGACATACGTCGCCTCGTTACGCGAACAGGAGCGAAGCCGGTTAGAGCGTCTGCAAGACTTACGGCTCGGTCAGATGTCAGCCGGTGAAAAACGCTGGCTAATCATCCGGACGGTCTGTCATCTCAATCGTACACTCTATATCTTTGACGAGCCGACGGTCGGGCTTGATCCGGAGTCACGGCGTTTCGTCGTCGAAGCGATTGGTGCGTTACTCGACCGTCAAAAAATCGTGTTATTGTCGACACACATACTGCATGAAGTCGCTCACCTGCCGTGCAAGATGCATTTTCTCCATCATGGAAAAATCGTCTACAGCGGCTCCTATCGTGCCTTCGTCGCGCGTTATGAGACCGATAATCCGGACATCGCGTTCGAGCGTTTCTTAGCGGAACAACCAACCGCCTAAACTAACCTGTTTAAGATGCATTCGAACGCGAATGCATCTTTTTTTACGTTAAATCGCTCGGATTTCAAAAAAAAGAAATAAATTCTAGTACGGGATTGACAATTTTAAGGAGTATAATGCTATATTGATAACGAAAATGAGATTCATTATCAATTAAGGGGAGTGATACATCTGTTTATCCAACTGAAAACAATTTGTGTTGAAAAAGGCTACGCGGAGACAATGATTGAACGATTTGCAGGAGAAGGCATCATCGAACAGCAGCCAGGATTTGTTGATCTGAGCGTTTTGAAAAAAAAGCGGACATGCGACGATGAGGAAGTAGTGATTTTAATCCGCTGGAAATCCGAAAAGGACTGGAAAGCCTGGGAAACGAGTGATGTCCATCTCGCAGGTCATCGTGAGCGCCGTGGTCAGCCGGTACCGTCCTATATACTCGACAGCAGTCAAGTATATTATGAGATGCTCGGTCAAAAAACGAAAAGTTTGTAACATGTGACCGATTCGTTAAGAACCCAACGAATCGGTCACACTTCATTTACGAAAAAGCAATACGATAAAGTACGGTGCACCGAGAACGGCGATGACGATCCCGACCGGAATATCAGCCGGGGCCAACAGATTTTTTCCGATTAAATCAGCTAACAATACGAGCAGACTACCGACAAGCGCGGCGACCGGAATCAGGCTGTAATGGTTCGGACCGACGAGTCGTCTCGCGATATGAGGAGCGAGCAGACCGATAAATGAAATCCCTCCGCCAGCCGACACGCAGGATCCAGCAAGAGCGGCAGCAACGAACAGAATACGCTTACGAGTGCGTTCAACCTGAAGCCCTAAGGTTTGCGGCAGTGAACCGCTCAATTGCAACAAGTTCAACGAACGACTCTGCATAAATGCGAGCGGGATGAAAAGGACGATCCAGGGCGTAAGCATGAAGACGGACGACCAATCTGCTTGCCAAATACTTCCTGTCAGCCAGACGGTTGCTTGCTGGAAATCTCTTGGATCCATCTTCAACTGAAAAATGATTAAAAGGGCACCGCATAAAGCATTGATCCCGACGCCGACCAACAACAGGCTGGCAGGCCGTAGCGAAGTTGCTCCTGCTAGCCGATAAATCGTCCAGGCGACGAGTATTGCACCCAAAAAAGCGACGAATGGCAAAAGCGGGAGCTGGTGTAAAGCGGAACGAAAGTAAAACAGGGTCATGACGACAAACAGCCCGGCCCCTGCATTAATCCCGAGAATACCCGGGTCGGCCAAAGCGTTGCGTGACATGCCCTGAAGCAGTGTCCCGGAAACAGCAAGACCTGATCCAATCAAGAGAGCCAGCAGCATCCGAGGCAGTCGCAGGTCAATCAAGATCAACCGTTCTGCATTCGTTCCTTGCCCGATTATGGTCCGGCTGATTGAACTGAACGAAACGGGAAGAATGCCGGTTGAGAGGCTGTATAAAAATGTAACGATAAGAAGAACACATAAGCTAAGAAACGTAAAACGTGATTTTTGAAGAGCGCTCCACATATCCATCAGATTGCCAACACCTTTCGTCGTGCAAGGTAAAGAAAATAAGGAACCCCGATTACGGCCGTAATGGCTCCAAGTGGTGTTTCAAACGGGGGATTAACCATTCGTGCGAGTAAGTCGGAGACAATGAGAAGTGTCATCCCGAATAATGCACTGACCGGCAGGAGGAAATAATAATTCGTTCCGACAAGAAAACGACTGATATGTGGAATGACAAGACCGACGAAACCTATGACACCAGCGATTGATACGGCACTCCCAGCAAGCAGGACGATACTGCAAAATCCGAGAATCCGGACTTTCATCAACGACGATCCAAGACCTGCCGCGACCTCTTCTCCGAGCGAGAGAACGGTCATGCTTCTCGCGATATGTAGGGAAATCGCCATACCGATTAAGACGATGGGAAGAAGAACATGGACATGTTCCCATTTAGAGCCGGATAACCCGCCGGCATACCAGAAACTTAAATCTTGGGCAACTTGATGAAACAAAGTGATGCCTGTTGAAAGCGCACCGAACAATGCACTGAGTGCGGCTCCGGCGACGGTCAACGTGACAGGTGAAAAACGGCCACGTGTGAAAACCGTAATAAGAACGATGAGCCCTGTACCAAGGGCTGCACCGCCAAAAGAGAACATCAGCGAACTGAAGAAGGAATGGGCAGAAACAAAAGCCAGGGAAATCGCGACCCCAAGGCCAGCCCCATGGGTAATACCGAGCAGGGACGGGTCGGCCAATGCGTTACGAGTCAATCCCTGCATCATTGTTCCTGACAAAGCCAGGGCAATTCCGACAAGTCCTGCGCAGATTAAACGCGGAAGGCGAACTTCTTGAATTAATTGGTGCTGCAGATTATTGGCATCAAACGAATGGAACGATGCGAGGACTGTGTCCGAAGAGACCGGAAAAGCTCCGTAAAAGAGTGATAATCCGCTACATAAGAAAAACAGAAAAAGCGTAATCAAAAGAACGATAGCTGTTGGATGAGGGCGTGCAGATGCGTCCATAAACGTCTCTCCTTTTTAAATGAGAATTATATTCATTATCAACGCGATTAAACTTACATCGAATAGCAAATTTTTGTCAAATGTTTTTTTAGGGAGCAAACACTATGGAAGTGAATTTAAAACCATTAATAATCAAAAAATACTGGTTTCTAGAAGGGGACCGGCAACCGGTCAATTCGGGCATCATCATTGTCGTTGTCGGCAAGGTGTTTTTATATGACGACCGCCAACGGTTACAACCGGGTGAGAGCGCGTGGGTCGATCAAACGCAAGAAGTATTGGCAGCTACGAAAGAGAGCAGTCTTGTTTATCATCTTTCCGTAACCGGAGACCGTTGCCCACTTTACCGGCAGGATCCGGAACAACTTCACGCACAGTTGCGAAGAATGAGTACGAGTCCGACGACCGTAAAGGGTATGCTACGCCAACAGCGTCTCGTTTACGAGTTGCTTGAGACATTAAGCCACGAACAGGAAAAACATGAATTCGAACAAGTGACGAAAGAATGGCTAGAACAATTAGGCGATAAGCGTCCTGTCAACGAACTGGCACTGGAGCTCGGGATGTCTGTGCCGACATTTAATCGGCTGTTTAAGGAGCGATATGCCGAAACACCTAAAGCGTACTTAAATCAACTCCGCATTCGAACAGCGAAAGAGTGGATGCTGACGGCGCCGGACATGACGTTGGCACAAATCTCTCAAAAGGTTGGTTTGCAAGATGAATTTTATTTTAGCCGTTTATTCAAAAAGCGGACAGGATCGTCTCCCACACACTTTTTGAAACGTGTCTCGCCCCGTATCGGTATCGCCAGCCGTCTTTTATTGCAGGACCACTTGCTGGCGCTTGGTCTGCAACCGATTCTTGCACCAAGTTATCCGACGGAATACGGAGCGAGTGGCTTGCCTGTATTTTTAACCGATTTGGAAGGTACACAGTTTTATGACGCCAATCGCCCCGCACCGCGTGAAGTGTTTGAATCGATGCAACTGGATTTGATCATCAAGACACCAGATCTCGATAAACAGCATGATGTCAGCTGGTCGCCGACAGAACACGTCCTCGAATTGTCCCGCCAGACGTGTTGGAGCGAGTATCTGCGTTTGCTGGCAATCGCGACAAATCGGGAAGAACGCCTGGAACCGATTATGAAGGAGGTCGATCGGTTGGAACAAACCGTTCGGGAACGGGTAGCGTGGCACCGGACGGGGACGTGGGCGGTAATTTGGATTCGACCGGACGAAGTGCGGCTTTATGGAACAGGTCAGCATACGATGCTTGATTTTTTGTTTCACGATTTAGGAATGACAAGTGCGACCGGTTTACCGGAGACGGTTTACCAAGCCGTCACGTTATCAGAACTGAAAACGATTGAACCGGACAACCTATTGATTTTGTGGAGCCAACAGACGGATATCGAACGGGTTCAACATGATGCCGTCTGGCAAACGCTCAAAGCAGTCAGCACGCATCGCGTCTATTGTCCGGACAGTGTTGACTGGGATCCATGGGGACCGCTCGGACGGATTCATATGTTACGCCAATTCCTGACTTACATCGAACAGGACAAACGATTGATTTGTCCATGAAAGTTGACAGGTTTGTCCATGTTGTTTTTAAGTGATAATGATTATCATTACTAATGTAGAACGAGTTTGGGAGGAGAAAAGAAAATAATGAAAAAAATCATAGGTGTAACATCAGTCCTTGCGACATGTGCAGTTTTAGCTGCATGTGGAGGGGAAGCAAGCGAACAGCCAGCTAAACAGACAACAGCCGTCCATACGGTCGAACATATTTTCGGGAAAACAGAAGTTCCGGACAATCCGAAGAAGGTCGTCGTCTTATCGCACGTCTCATGGGAAGGCTCACTTGTTTCAGTCGGCGTTAAACCATATGCGGTCATGGCGTATGACAATGAGTTTCCGCCCCACTTGACGGAAGAACTACAAGGAACGAAAGCCTTACCATATGCCGACGAAATTAATCCGGAAGAAATCGTTAAGCTCAATCCGGATTTACTGATCATCAGCGACCGATACAAACCACTTTACGATAAACTGGCGAAAACGATTCCGACTGTCGCAGTCGAAGTCGGTGGGGACTGGAAAGAAGACCATTTGAAAGTTGCGGAAGCCGTCAACAAAAAAGCGGAAGGGCAAGCAGTCATCGATGACTTGTCGGAAGAAGCGAAGAATATCGGACAACGCATCAAGGACAGTGTCAAAGACGAAACGTTTATGGCCGTATCGGTCAATAAAAAAGATATTCGCGTTTACGGTCTGACAAATCATGCGACAAACTCATTGTTGTTTGACGACATCGGATTAACACCGACGAAAGGTTTACCAAAAGATTTCGGGGAGAACATTTCCATCGAAGGGTTGGCGAAATACAATCCGGACCATATCATCGATCTGTCCTACTTCAACAGTGGTCCTTACTACGATGAAGTAACAAACGGAAAGGTCTGGAAAGGATTAACGGCAGTTAAAAAAGATCAAGTCCATCAGCTATCAACGACATGGGGCTTTTGGGACCCGATTGAACGTGAAAAAGGGTTAAAAGAACTGGAAGACGTTTTACTGAAATAATCAATTACAGAGCAGGAAGAGGAACGGGGAAACCTGTTTCAAACTGTAGACAAAGTGCTATCGGGAGCAAAAAGCGTCTTATTTCGTTGCTTTCCTCGGGCGAGGCGCAAGCTGTTGCTCCTTAATCCTATCGGACAACGAGCAGGGTCTTGCCTGCCTCTAACAGTGCGTTAAAAACGCACTTTTTCCCGTAGGAGTCAACGAAACGTGACACTTTTAAGGTGATATCGTGACGGAAAGCCAGGCATGCAAACGATCTAGAGCGCAATCCGTCTTGAATCGCTTTGAAGACGAGGCGAGACAGGGAAGCGCGAACTGGTCGCTTTTCGATATAGCATGTCCACTCTTCATAAGAGTTTGTTTACACGCTGGAACGGGGAAACCCGTTTTTCTCTTTTCTTATAATGAGAATGGTTATCAATTGATGGAAGGATAGTGGCAGTCATGACAACACGAAAAGAACGAATCGATGAGATTGCAATCCAGGCAACGCTTCAGGCATTTGCGAATAGTTATCTCCGTGAAGTCAAAACAGTTGATTGGTTCATTCCGAAAGAGGAGGAGAGAGAGAAATTCGGTAATATTGGTTGCCGAATTGATGTGACAACAGTCTATATCCTCGAAATCCGTCATCGTTCACGCATTGGACGACATGAGATCGGGCGGATTTATCGCCAGACTCCGAGCGGATTGGTGGAAGAAGCACCTCTTGTCTTCATCATTGCATGTTGCAAACATCTTCAACGGCTTGTACCGGGATTAACGGATTTATTATACCGGGTCCTCGACAGCCATCGGGTGATGTGTCAAATCATCACACATCAGTTGGACGAGACGACGCGAGCTCATACATTTCTTGAACATGAACAGACAGTTCGGTTCGGACATTGGTTCCACCCGACGCCGAAAAGTCGGGTGGGGATGCATGACTGGGAACAAATCGCATATGCTCCGGAATTTAAAAACGGTTTCCAACTCGATTATTTTGCCGTTGATCGGACTTTACTGATTGAGGAAAGTGTGACGGACTGGCTGATCAGTGAACAGATGTTCAAGCAACTCGGATCAACGGTAAAACTTTCAGCTGGGGAAGCACTTCTGCCGGCACACCCTCTGCAAACTCAGTTTTTGTTGATGCAAACGACTGTTAAGGAATTATTAGCACAAGGGCGGATCCGTCACCTCGGGCAGCTCGGTCCACTGTATTATGCGACATCCTCAATCCGGACGGTTTTACATACCGACGGCTTGCACATGTTGAAGTTTTCGATTCCCGTCCAGGTAACGAATTCACGCCGAGTCAACAAAAGGCATGAACTAACGGCAGGGATAGTCATGAAACGTCTCGCCGGGCATTTGACGTTGCCCCGAGGATTTTCAATTACGCATGATCCGGCATACGCCACACTTTGGACGGATGTGGAAGAATCCGGTTTTGAAGTGATCTACCGGGAAGCACAAGCCGACGCGATCAATGTCGCTGCACTCGTCCAGGAACCGCTGGACAATGAACCTTCCGTTTTGATGTCGCTCGTCCTCGAAGCGAAACAAGCGGATCAGTCATTGGAAGAAGCTGCATGGGACTGGTTTGCAACGTATATCGAACTGACACTCGGGGCGTTGGTCGAGTTGTACGACAACTACGGCATCGCACTTGAGGCACACCAACAAAACAGTTTGATTTCTGTTGACCAGGGAATGCCTATCCGTTATCAGTTCCGCGATAACCAGGGGTATTATCTCGCCCGGTCCTGCGAAGAAAAATTGTTGTCTTTGGAACCGTCATTGGATCAGGCACGAGAACTGTTTTATGACGAGTCGACGATTGAGGAACGGTTAACGTATTACGTGGTCTGGAACCATTTGGCCGGATTACTTCACCGTTTCGATCGAGACGGACTCTTGCGAGAACAAGACATGCTCGATTGGCTCGGAACTTGGTTTGATCAACGACAGCAAACATTGTCCGGTCCGGCTCAAGACTGGATTCACTATGTCCGTTCACGTCAGACGCTACCGTACAAGGCGAACTTGCTGACACGTCTGCATGCACTCGACGAGCTGGAAGTCAGCGGGGAACGGGTCATCTTTATTGAAATCGATAATCCATTACAACGGGAGGTCCCTCATGAGGCAAACGAGCGAACAACGTGTCTGCAAACAACTTCTTGAAGCACTTTTGTTCGAACAGATCGAGCCGTTAAGTGAACATCCGCGAGAAGACGGCAGTACGACGTTTCGATTCATCCGCCCCCCGTATGAACTGACGATTAACGGGAGGCGCGGGGCATTTGACCGGATCTGGCTCGAACTTTCTACAGGTCTGTTGACCAAAAACAATCAAGTTCAGCCGATGACACTGGCGCGAATCATCGCGTGTTTTCAAATTAAGGATGCGCTCCGGCAAGAACTCGAGCAAACGGTCGTGCTTGATGAGATCTGTCCCGTTCCCATCGTTGCACGAACGCAAATGACCTACGGTGCTTTAGAGCAAGCGTTAATCGAAGGACATCCGTACCATCCGTGCTTTAAGTCCCGCATCGGATTTTCGCGCACCGATCATTGGCGATATGGACCGGAGTCAGGACAGCGGTTTCGTTTACGGTTCGTCGCACTTCCGGCTGCCACTGTACACATAACACAAATGAACGGTGTGATGGAAAAGGCATTCGGTCAAGCGACCCTTGAGTGCTTAAATGCGATCCTGATCCGTGCAACAAAGGATTCCGCCGATTATCGGATTGTTCCGGTCCATCCGTGGCAATGGAGACACGTCGAGATGGACGTCTTCGAGGCAGGCGGGATTGACCTTGGAGAAAGCGGTCCCCTGTTTCAAGCGACTCAATCAATCCGGACTGTTTTCCAACCAGGCGTACCGGATGCTCCGCATATTAAGCTCCCACTTGATCTCATCCAGACGTCGGCGAGACGGACGTTTGACGTCCCGAACATTGTTGCGGCACCAGTGTTATCCGATTGGCTGATCAGAAGAGCGGAAAAGCTTCCAGTAACGTTGCTCCGCGAATTCGCCAGTCAGGTCGTCGAGACGAAGGACGGAAAATTATCAGGGCGCATCGGCTGTCTCTATCGCGACAATGTCCTGACGAATGTCACAGCTGAGGAAACAGTCATCCCTTTTACGGCGCTTGCCCTCAGCGAAGCGAACAGGGTACTGTTTCTTGACCCGTGGTTCAAGAAATACGGGATGGAACAGTGGGTAAAACAATTTCTGAACGTTTATTTACAACCGGTTTTCCGTCTCGTTGCCGAAGAAGGACTTGCTCTCGAAGCACATGCCCAAAATAGTTTGCTCGTGTTAAAAGACGGCTGGCCGACGCGACTGATTCTGCGGGATTTTCATGATAGCGTCGAATATGTCGGAAAATTTGTCCGGTATCCGGAGGAGATACCTGATTTTAAGGCTATCCACCCCGCTTTTAGTTCTCCGGTCGGGACGTATTACGAAATGAAACACGTCGAGGCGTTACGCGAACTCGTCAGCGATACGGTATTTGTATTTCATTTGACGGAGTTATCGCATCAGTTGCAGGACAAGTACGGCTTGAAAGAAACAACGTTTTTTAAATGGGCTGCCGCGGTACTCGACCGACTTGACCTGTCGCCGGACCGCTTTGCCGCCTTAGGATTCGGCGAACCGACCATTTACACGGAGTCCCTCCTCGCGCGCAAATTCGAGACGGGGCAGTGCCGGCATCTTGTCCGTAATACATTATATACAAGGACGAAGAAGGGAAGCGAAACGCATGTTATACATTGAAGAGACGCTTTATACCGAACAGATGCTGACGGATCATCCCGTTTGCCGGTTAAGTTGGCTCACTGACCCCGGGACAGCAGTTGTTGCCGTTTGTACTAAAGACACGGCGGCCTGGATCGCCTTTTGTTTACTCATGAAAAGAGCACAAGGAACGGTCGTGCCGCTTCATCCGGACTTACCGGAAGTCGGTGCACGCGATATGGCGGAACGAGCAGGTTGTGACTTTTTAATTTATGGTGATTTTCAACAACCGGTTCGATTGACGCCGGCAAAACCTCGTCCGGGAGGCCTGATTCAATTCAGCTCCGGTACGACCGGAGAGGCGAAAGTGATTCACCGGACATGGCTGTCGATTGAACGCGAAGTGACAGCATACGATCAATGTTTTCCGTTACCGCATGCAACAGGAACGATTGTCGCCTGTCCGACATCACATTCGTTCGGCTTGATTTGCGGGGTCATGGCGACGCTATATCGGGGGGCAGTACCTGTCATTCTCGAACATACGGCACCGCGACATGTCTTGCGTGTCTGTCGGGTACATCCGGATGCGATTTTGTATGCGGGACCAGGGCTTGTCTATCTGCTCAGTCAATTTAAGCAACGGTTGTTTGCAGTAATGATTTCCGGTATGACGTTGCCGAATAGTTGGTTTGAAGCGATTCAGGATGTGACCGATCATCTTTTACAGCAATACGGGTGCTCGGAAACCGGTTGCATCGCTTTACATCCTAATCCGAAAACAGCGCAGGCAATCGGCTATCCATTACCACATCTTCAAACGGAGGCTGGAACTATAAATCAACCGGCTGAATTGCTGGTCGAATCGGATGGAACGTGGACGGGGACAAAGGATTTGGTAGGAGCGTCGGAAAACGGCGAACTGTTCTTCTTCAGCCGCTTGGACGAAATGATAAACGTATCCGGTCTATCCGTTTATCCAGCAGATGTTGAAGATGTACTACTACGTCGCGTTGACGTCGAAGAAGCCGTCGTCTTCAAAAAAAGTGATTGTCTGCAAGGCGAACGAGTCTGTGTCCAGGTCGTCAGTTCGGCGACTGAGGAGACATTACGTTCGTTTTGCCATGCGCATCTTGCTCCACATCAATGTCCGACTGACTGGATGTTTGTTACGGAAATCCAAAAACTGCCGAACGGAAAAATCAGTCGAATCCGACTGGGGGTGACGTCATGAGTTCCGTCCTTGACGAGCGGACATTTTACCAAATCGTCGAGGCGCAACTCGATGTCATCTTACCGATGGAAGTGACGGGACAGGAGCGGCTTCGCGATGAACTGCAACTGGATTCGATGCGATTGTTGCAGTTGCTCGTTCATTTGGAACTTGAATACGGTCTCGTTCTAGCCGACGAGCAACTCGGACAGCTTCCACAGATGACGGTTGAAATATTTTTAGCTGCGCTAACAAAAAAGGAGGTGCTTTAATGATAAAAGTTCACTGTCTCGTCAGTTGTGTCTGTGAAACAATCAAACGGTCAGAAGCAGATCATCGTCCGTATTATTTCGGGATTTGGGACGCCGACTTTGGCTTGACGTCCGATTTTGTTTTATCACATCATGCCCCGGAGATTAACCATGAAACGATGGTCGAGTGGTACCGGTTACTGTACGGAATCACAGTCCATCAGTGGTATGACCGGACCCTGTCACGGGCTACGAATATCA
The DNA here is from genome assembly GCF_018618755.1 of Exiguobacterium sp. s193. Classification (GTDB taxonomy): domain Bacteria; phylum Bacillota; class Bacilli; order Exiguobacteriales; family Exiguobacteriaceae; genus Exiguobacterium_A. Next base: position 78,231 of record NZ_JACSMR010000007.1, on the reverse strand, counting down.
TGAACCTTGAACGACTCATGAAGACGAAACGACCGGAACAATCGATTATCGTCATGCTTGATCTCGCGCAGTTACCGGAGCGGGAAAACAAGTTTCACCATGACGTGTTTCCACATTATGTGATGCTTGAACCAACAGATGACGAAGAGACATGGCGGATGATGGACCCGGATTTTAGATACGAAGGTGAAATTGATCGCGTACGGATCATCCAGGCAATCGATCAGCCGACTGTCGCTGGAGGGTTCTGGTTTGACGGGAGTCACGTCAAACTTCCGAATCGGGAAACGGTCGCAGCCTACTTCATGAGTGGTCTCAAGCGGCACCACCCGTTGACGGAAGCAGTCGGACAAATTGTCTCGCATCATAAGGAAGCACCAATTCGCTTACCATCTGCTCTAAAACAACTTCCGGTCATCGCGATCCGTAAATATGCCTATGAACATGCTTTCGCTTATTTTTATGAACAGTTAGGTCTTGATTTAGTCTCTTCCGATTTCGACGGGTGGTGTGATCGAATCGAACGACTCGTCAATCAATATACTGTCATCCAGCACCGGACAATTAAATACAGTATGACTTACGATCCAGCTGTTTTAACTGAGATTCAAGCATTGCTCGCAGATCAAGCAATGTTAGAAGATACAATCAAACAACGGCTCATCGGATTATTTAACCAATACTGCCGGAAAGAAGGGGAAACAGATGAAAGTTGCACTGTGTACCATCAGCTATCGCCATCATCTCCGCTCGTTTGACGACTTATTATCCTATGCGTTGACGGAGCAGTTTGATGCAGTAGATATTTGGGGGGTTCATGCGAAGCATTTACAGGACGATGAAGTATTGCGTCTACGCGAACACCCTATAGAGGTCAGTATGTTGAGTCACTATCTATCGTTTGACGCACCGTTATCGGTGTTGCTTGAACAGACGAAAGCGTTATCCCGTCTAGGACAACGAATCGGAACACGTCGGATCCGGATTTTTGCGGGCAACAAGTCAAGTCAGCAATTGACCGAACCGGAACGGGTCCGGCTCGTATATCAGTTGCAGGGCGTTTGTAAGGTTCTAGATCAAAGTAAGCAACTGTTATTAATTGAAATTCATCCAAATACAGCAGCGGACACGATTGAATCAACGGAACGGTTAGTACGAGAAGTGAACCATCCGGCTTGCCGTGTGAACTTCGACGTCCTTCATGTCGTCGAATCAGGTGCTGATCCGGTCACTGCTTATCGTCGTCTTGAACCGGTCATTGAACATCTTCACTTGAAGTCAATTGCCCAGACGGATCAATTCGAAGTCTTTAATCCGGCAAACGTATATGCGGCAGGGGGGACACGTGACGGCATGGTACCGTTGTTCAATGGAATCATTGATTATGAGAGATTTTTCGAAGAACTGAAGCAAGCGTTAACACTTAAAACGGGCAGTCTCGAATGGTTCGGGGAGAATCCAGATGAACGGCTGGCGACTGACGGACGATTGGTACGTCAATGTTTGGAACGACCTGTTCTGCAATTCACCTAATGTTCACGGCTCAAGGAGTTTAGAGGACCGGACGAAAAGGAAAGCAATATAATGTAAGTCATTGTTGATGGTCTCGTTGAAAAAGAAAGGATGTTGAACATGTCAGAACGTGTTTTCATCAGTCCGGCAAAGTACGTCCAAGGGAAAAATGTCATCGACCGGCTCGGTACATACGTGAGCCCATTCGGTGATAAAGCACTATTGATCGCAGACGATGTTGTCTTTAAAATCGTCGGGCAGCGGATTCATGACTCACTTGCAACCGAAAAGATTGGTATCGAACAAGTCGACTTTAGCGGGGAAGCGTCGCGCCATGAAGTCGAACGGATCACGAAGCAGGCGAAAGAAGCGGACGTCCGGTTTGTCGTCGGTGTCGGCGGAGGGAAGACGCTCGATACGGCGAAAGCTGTCTCGGACGAACTGACGGTGCCGGTCGTCATCGTCCCGACGATTGCTTCGACCGATGCGCCGACGAGTGCGTTATCGGTTATTTATTCTGATGCCGGGATTTTTGAGAGTTATCGCTTCTATAAGAAAAATCCCGATCTCGTCCTCGTCGATACGAAGTTGATTTCGGAAGCGCCGGCGCGGTTCTTCGCGTCCGGGATTGCCGATGCCCTGGCGACCTGGGTCGAGGTCAGAAGTGTCATCGCTTTCGGTGGGAAGACGATGGCTGGCGGCCGGCCGACGATTGCGGCGGAAGCGATCGCGAAGCGCTGTGAGGAAGTGTTGTTCGAACATGGTCGTCTCGCGTATGAGTCGGTTCAGGCGAAAGTCGTCACGCCGGCCCTTGAAGCAGTCGTCGAAGCGAATACGTTACTGAGTGGACTCGGCTTCGAAAGTGGGGGACTGGCAGCAGCGCATGCAATCCATAACGGCTTTACGGCGCTCGACGGGGACATCCATCACTTGACGCACGGGGAAAAAGTTGCGTTCGGCACGCTCGTCCAGCTCGCACTTGAGCAACACAGCCAGGAAGAAATCGAACGGTATATCGCTTTTTATATGGATCTCGGGTTACCGGTCACGCTCGAGGACGTAAAACTCAAAGACGCCTCGCGCGCCGATATCATGAAAGTCGGGGAAGCGGCGACGGCAGACGGTGAGACGATCCATGACGGATTTGACGTGACGTCGGAAGAGGTCGCTGATGCGATCATCGCGGCCGACCGTTACTCGAAAGCCTATCAAGCAAAATTAAAATGAGTCAGAAAACAAACACCCCCGACCGGATGTGGTCGGGGGTGTTGTTTTATAAGTAATCGAGTGGATTGACACTGCTCGCAGCAGATGTCGCACTGTAGACATATGTACCACGGTGAAGCTCGAAATGGAGATGGGTTCCGAAGGCATTGCCTGTCGCCCCGACCGTCCCGACTGGTTGACCTTGTGAGACCGTATCGCCGACAGAGACATTCCGGCTGTTCAGGTGGGCGTATAGACTTGTAAACGATGCGCCGTCGATTGAGTGTTTGACCATGATGTAGTTCCCGTAGGCACCGTAGTTTTTTGATGTGATGACTTTTCCGGCAGCAGTCGCATAAACCGGTGTGCCTTTTGCTGTTCCGTAGTCGATTCCGTTATGGAACGAATAGCCGTACGCACCGCTCGCAGGACCATAGCCTTGTGTGATCGGTCCGCTTGTCGGGGTGACGAAGTCTTTTGAAGCCTTGCTGGCTCCAGAGTTCGTTAACCGTAAGACGGCATATTTTTTGACGTAGTCGGCATAAACGAACCGTTTATCGCCGTTATAAATAAATTTAATCCAGTCACCTGTTTTCCCGAGATAGCGGTAGGTTTCGCCGCTGTCGATCGAACCGACTACCTGACTGGAAGTCGAGGAATTACTGCGGACACGTAAGTTATCCGCCATGACCTTGATTTTATAATAACGCGTCACAGAATATTTTTTTACATATGTAGAGGAGACATAGACTTTACTTGAACCATATAAGATTTTTGTCCAATTACCTGTCCGGCCGAGGTACTTATATGTATCGCCTTTATCGACACCGGCAACAACACCTGCTGACGTTGATGGACCGGTCCGGGCGCGTAATCCGTCTTCCATGACTTTTACTTTATAAAACGTCGTCGCGGCGTCCGCTTTCGGTACAGCATATGTCGTCGCACCTGCTAAAGCGATAGCAGATACTGTCAAAGTTGTTAATAATTTCTTCATCTATGTATGTCCCCCTTAAAAATCAATCCAATTCATCTAATTACTTGCTGGAAATAGGTTTAATTAATTTCATAAATGAGTATAGCATTACTTAAAATGTTTAAATATTACATTAACATTTCGAGATTGTTTCAATAAATTATATTTTAAGGTGCTAAAAATTAATAATGCCATTTAATGGATTTTAGTTATATATAAGGGGCTCAGCACTTCTTTGAAAAAACCATCGGCAATGGATTTATGAAAGAATGGTTTCAAAAAAAATAAGAATAAGCTGTTTCAGTTGGGAAAAATAGGTATTCACATAATCTTAACAAAGGACGGATACCCTCATATATATATTTTGAAATAAGAAAAGGCACCTGATGAAAGGTGCCTTCGTTTAGACTGACTTACAATAAGTTGAGTGGATTCACGCTGCTTGCAGCTGAATAGCTGCTGTAGACGTAGTTCCCCCGGTGAAGTTCGAAGTGGAGGTGTGATCCGAAAGCATTTCCCGTGCTTCCGACGGTTCCGATCTTCGTCCCTTTCGCAATCGTTTGACCGGCATAGACTTTTCGTGAATTGAGGTGGGCATATACACTTGTGTACGTTAAACCATGCACCTTATGTTTCATCATGATGTAGTTCCCGTATGCACCTTTGTGTTTCGATGTGATGACTTTACCTGTAGCAGTAGCGTAGACAGGTGTTCCTGTTTTAGCTCCGAAGTCGACACCGTTATGGAACGTATATCCGTAGCGGCCGCTTGCCTTACCATATCGTTGCGTCAACGTTCCGCCAGTCGGACGAATGAAGCTTGACGAATAAGATGCTTTTTTGGCTGAACTTTTCTTTGATGAAAGGCGGTACTTTTTGACGTATCCGGCATAGACATACCGCTTTTTCCCACCGTAGATGATTTTTGTCCAATTCCCTTTACGGCCGAGATATTTAAAGGTTTGGCCGGAATTGACACCACCGATGATCCGGTACTTTGTTGATGGACCTGTCCGGACACGCAGTCCGTCTGCCATGACCTTGACTTTATAAGACGTTCCGGCGGCTTCGACCTTACCTGTACCCGTAGAAGCAAATCCTGAAACGACGAGCGCGCCCATCGTCATTGTTGTCAAAATACGTTTCATGTTGTAAATCCTCCTGATGTAAAAACAAAGTGACGGTTTATGAGAGAATGACAGAGTCATCTATAGAAAGTGTTGGATTTAGAGTGGATTGAATGAGTTGATTGGTGCGTTCTTCTTTCGAACAAAATGAGTATAGCATTCACTAAATATAAAACGATATTTCAATCTCATTTCTTAAATATCCAACAATAATATATATTGTAATCTTTATCTTTGAATAATTATGTAATTCCCTTCATATCAACTTCTGTTCATGTCATCTGTTTGTCTTTTTTATTACATACGTCAATTATGGGAAATTATGATATTGTATCAAAACATAATGAAGGAGTGAAAATTATATGGATATCAACTTTAAGTTCGACAAACAGCGCTTTAACCACCGGGCGGCTGCAGTGATCGTCAAGGACGGCCATCTGTTGATTCACCGAAATATCCGGGACGCGTTTTGGGCCTTACCTGGAGGACGGATCCAACTCATGGAGAGTGGAGAAACCGCGGTCGTCCGTGAAATCAAAGAAGAGTTGGGGTTAAGCGCGCAAGCTAAACGTTTTTTGTGCGTCCACGAGAATTTCTTTACTTATGACGATGTCGCTTTTCATGAAGTTGGTTTTTATTACGAAGTCGAGGTAGTAGACGCAATCAACGTGACGACGGAAGATTTTTACGGGATTGAGGGTGAAGAACTGATTTACCGGTTCGTCCCGATCGACCAGCTGCCTTCGATCGAATTCTACCCCCTTCAGCTCAAAACGATGCTCAAGACAGGTGAGTGGGACCGGCTGATAAAAGAATGAATTCCTGAAGCCAGACGTGTAGGCGTCCCCGTTTTAATGGGGATTTTTTTGTGGAATGACGTTTATTCATACATCGCAAGGGAATGTTAACTAAGGAAGCCAAATCGTACGCAGAGGGGATGAGTGTATTGCGCGAAAAACAACTGAGGGACATGCATGAAGAAGCACGGGGGCAGACGCAAGACCAGCAACCGGGGATTGAATCGGAAATGAAGCCGGAACCGATTTATGACGATCCTGAGTATGTTGGTTCAGGGAAACTGAAAGGAAAAGTCGCGCTAATCACCGGAGGCGACAGCGGGATTGGTCGTGCCGTCGCAGTCGCTTACGCAAAAGAAGGCGCAAATGTTGCGATCGTATACTTAAATGAAGGACAGGACGCAGAAAAAACGAAACAGCTGATTGAAGGATACGGGGTTAAAGCGCTGGCATTCGCAAAAGACGTCAGTCGTCCGGAAAACGCAAAACCGATCGTCGATAAGGTGATTGAGGAATTGGGTCAACTGAATATCCTCGTCAACAACGCTGGAAAACAATTTCCGCAGGATGACTTTTTAGACATCACACCGGACCAGTTACGCGAGACGTTTGAGACGAACCTGTTCTCGATGTTTTATTTGACGCAAGCTGCCGTGCCGCATCTTAAAGAAGAAGATACGATCATCAATACGTCGTCCGTCACGGCGTACCGCGGAGCACCGACGTTGATTGATTACTCGGCGACAAAAGGCGCGATTACGACGCTGACCCGTTCACTGGCATCAAGCCTCGTTGAAAAAGGCATTCGCGTCAATGCCGTCGCACCGGGTCCGATTTGGACACCGCTGATTCCGGCGACGTTCTCTAAAGAAAAAGTTGAAGCGCACGGGGAAGATACATTACTGAAGCGTCGGGGACAACCTTCAGAAAATGCACCGGCTTACGTCTATCTCGCGTCACGTGACTCAAGTTACGTCACGGGGCAAACGATTCATGTCAATGGCGGCGACTACATCACATCATGAGGGGGCTGTTTTATGAAGAAGAATCCAAACGAAGTACCGGAACACGAACCGAATCAAGAACCGAATGAAGTGCCGGGAACACCACCGTCAGAGATTCCGGAAACACCGCAGGAAGATCCAATTCGTCAACCGGAACCGGACACGTTCCCGGAACCGACGGAAATACCGGATGCACCACAAGAAGATCCGAATCCTTATTAAAAGAATAACGGCTGAGGTCCAAGCAGCTGAGGCGATCAAAAACAGAGCTTACCACCCGACGTCGGTGGTAAGCCCTTTTTGTTTGTAGACGGAGTGATTTCTTGTAACCTTTTCTGTTTAAAAGACGTAAAGAACTGTGGACGAATTGACGGTAGGAGAGGATACACAAATGGAAATTATGACGGTTACCGCATTAAAGATTACTTATGAAGACGCAGGGTCGAATCAGGAAGTTCCGTTGGAGACGTTTTCGGAAGTGACAGGTATGGAACTAGTCAACGACTCAGCATATATTGGGACATTACATTATTATGTCACGTATTCAAACGGAATCCAGCGAAAAACATCATGGCCGAAAAATGAGTTCAGCAATGATTGGGGATACATCATCGAAAACTTTTTGCAAGGGTGGATCATGGTCTATAAGTGGGTCAACAAAAAAGAGTTCCATACCGGAATCCCGTTTAAACAGTATGAAAATTATTACGCGATGCTTGAAGATAAACATGGTCCGGAAATGGCGAACGGATTTCGTGAGATGCCGCTAGATTATATGACCGAACATTATGGGAAGCCGTTTGAGCCGATTGATGAATGTGCTGATTTTGCAGAGCAGATGGATATGTATTTTGAGCATGATCCATTGAACTCGAAGGAGCGGATGCTTGCGGAAGGACGATACTTCGATCATTTTCTTGAAGAGTGGATTGATATTCGGCAGTCAATTGCTGTCATGCAAGAACTTATCAAGAAAATCTATTAAATGATTCAACAAATCCGGAACTTTTTTTGTGAGAAAACGTAAAATAATGTAAACAAAAGGGGGAAGTTCAAATGGAAATCATTTTGGGGATCATTGCCGTCGGAGCAGCATTTTGGTTTTTCTTCAGTTACTTACTCGGCTTTAAAAAGAAAAATATCACGATGACGTTTGACGATCGTTTTTATACGCTTGATGAACATGTCAAAGCGATCGAGCAGAAATTAAAGCAGGACGGAAAACAGGTCGAGTACTTAGGAAACCGCCGTTTTTTAGTAAGCGGGAAACGTTATCTGTTCGTTGAACGGGCCGTTTCGATGTCAGGTGTTCCGATGCAACAGACGATTTTAGAGTTCGAAAAATAAGTAAAAACGCGCGGCTGACTTCATTTCAGAGTCCGCCGCGCGTTTTTTGTCATTGGTACGATTTAATGAGGATGTCCTGTTTTGTGTAATAGCTCCATGTCAGGTCCTGGGCTTCGACTTTCTTCGTCGTCACGGCAACAAATGTATTTTTACCCGTATAAATGCCGACGAAGTTCGGCGTCTTCGCTTTTTTCGCCTGGACGAACAATAAGTCACCCGGCATCGCTTTTTTCAGTTTGACGGTCTTCAATGGCATCAGTGCTTGCTTCGCAACCGTCCGCTCAAGCATCAAACCGCTTTTTTGATAGACGTATTGCGTGAAGCCTGAAGCATCAAATCCTTTTGTCGTCGTGCCGCCTTCTTTATACGGTGTCCCGATCAGTGACGTGGCGAGTTTTGCGATCGCAAGTTTCTTTTTCGCGAGTGCTTTTTCGGACAACGGTTTTTTCGTCTCGACTTTTGTTGGTGTTGCGGCAGACGCAACGACTGGACTGACGGAAGCCGTTACGAGTAAGGCCGTTAATGTGATGGCATAATACGGTTTCATGAAAAAAACTCCTTTAACTAAGTTAGGGTGAACAGCTAACTTCAGCGTATCATGTAGATTTACAGATAAAGCAACAAGTTGGCAACATTTTCCTAACAGTCTTGTAAGATTCGGGCTGAGAGGATGGCTTTTTTGACGATAAAAGGCACAAAAAAAGATTCCCTTCACATTGCGTCCGAGGAAACAAGTGAAGTGAGAATCTTTTCGTTCCGGTTCGTTTATGATACGCGTCGGTCGAGTCGGAAGCTGATTGCAGTCAATAACGCCGCGATCAAGGCGACGAGTCCGGCGACGAGCGCCGTATTCATCATCGGTCCGTTCGCATACACGAGTCCACCGAGGGCGGAGCCGAAGGCAATCCCGACGTTACTTGCGACCGGCATCAAGGACGCAGCCAGTCCTTTCGCTTCCGGGTTAAACTTTTCCGCCAAGTCAATAAGATAGATTTGTGTCGACGTCGTCAATAAAATCGACATCAGTGACATCAAGGCGATATTGATCAGGCCGAGCGTGACGGATGAAGTCGTGACATATAAGGCCGCTAAGACGATGGCTTGAACGACGAACACAAACCGTAACCGACCGATTGGATTATGACTGGCAATCTTCCCGGCCAGAATGTTACTGAAAATCGAAACGACGCCGTACGCGAGGAGAATCGGACTGATCCAGCCCCGCGGCAGCTCGAGTTCGAGTTCGAGAATCGGCACGAGGTACGTGTAGACGACATAGGTCGCACCAAAGCCGAACGACGGGATGAAAAAAGCAATCATGATACGTGGGTTCGCGAGCAGGCGTAGTTGATCCTTAACGGAACTTGACGCCGTCGCCTGTTGCCGTGGGACGACTTTTAAGACGGCGAGAAAAGCAATCAGCCCGAGACCGGTCGTCAGCCAAAACGTCGCTTCAAAACCGGCGTGTTGCCCGATGAACGTGCCGATCGGGACGCCGAAGACATTCGCGAGCGTGAAGCCGCCGAAGATGAACGACACGGCGACACCGCGTTTCGCAATCGGGACACTGTCACTCGCGACGACCATCGCAAGCGAAATCAGGACACCGGTCAGGACGGCCGTGACGATCCGTGTGGCGAGCAGAAGCGAGTAGGTGTCGGCGATGCTGCTGCAAAAGTTCAAGACGACCCAGACGAAGATCAGGCTGAGCATCAATTTGCGACGCTCGAACCGACCCGTGACCGACATCGTGACCGGTGTCCCGATCGCGAAGGCAATCGCAAAGGCGGAGACGAGTGTCCCGGCTTTCGCAATCGTAATCCCGAGTGCCGAAGCGATTTCTGATAAAATCCCGACGATGACGAATTCGCTTGTGCCTAAGACGAACGTCAGCAGGGAGAGGGTGGCGATTAAAAGCCAGTCCGTTTTACTTAAACGGGTAGTAGATGACATATCAATTCCTCAATTCTAGCGCCAAGCGGCGCGAAACTATCGTTTTTCAGAATAGCATGATTCGCGTGTCAGGTGAACGGGAATCGGTTGTCGAAGGAAAAGAAGCATTATTTTGAATAGCATGTCAATTTTCTTCAGGCAAGACTACGCTATAATGAAGGAGAGCGAATCGCACCGAACTAAAAATCGAAAGGTAGTGAGGGAAATGCAAGCGACGATTACATGGAATCACAAGATGGGCTTTAGTGGCATGACGGAGTCCGGACATCAACTGGCAATGGATGCAGCACCTGAAAATAACGGGGAGAACGGTGCCCCGCGACCAACTGAATTGTTGTTGCACGCGGTCGCCGGCTGTACGGGGATGGACATCGTCTCAATCTTAGAGAAAATGCGCTTGCCGTTAACATCGTTTGAGATGGACATCGAAGGCGAGCGGGCGACGGAACACCCACGCCGCTTCACGACGATTTCGATTCATTACCGTCTTGAAGGCGACTTGCCGGACGATAAAGTCCGTCGCGCCGTCTCCTTATCAAAAGACAAATACTGCTCCGTCTCGAAATCACTCAATGCTGAAATCGAAGTCTACTATTCAATCAATGGCGTCAGAAACGAGGAACCGCTTTGAAACCGATTTACCTGCTGTTAGCGGCTAGCTTTTTGACGGCATGCGCGAGTGAACCAGTAACAGAACCGAAGCCGAAACCGAAACCGGAGACGAGCCAGCAACAGCCGGCCGCTGACGAACCGACAGCTGCTGAACAGGCGGAGCAAGAGATTAAACGTCAGCTCGAAAAACTCTCGACTGCTGAAAAAGTCGATCAATTGTTATACATCGGCATCGGCGGGACGAAGTTATCGGACGCGGACCGTCGTCTGTTGAACAGTCACGCAATGGGCGGCGTCCTGTTACTTGGCGGGAATATCACGTCAGACGCCCAACTAAAAACCTTGACGGCAGCAATCAGGGGCGCACAAGACGACGAAGCGCTCGCGTTCCTCGGCTTCGATGAAGAAGGAGGGCGGGTCAGTCGTGTCCCGGATCAAGCACTCCATTTACCAGCGAGTCTGACGCTCGGTCAGAAGGATGATCCGGCATTGATGCAAGAGACCGGACAGGCGCTCGGCGCGATTTCACGGTTTTATGGATTCAATATGGATTTTGCCCCGGTTCTTGATGTCAACAGCAATCCGGCGAACCCGATCATCGGTGACCGGGCACTCAGCGCTGAACCGGATGACGTCGCGCGACTCGGTGTTCCCTTAATGGAAGGAATCAAGTCGGAAGATGTCGTTCCTGTCGTCAAACATTTTCCCGGACACGGTGATACGACCGTCGATTCGCATGTCGGCTTGCCGACCGTGACGAAGACGAAAGCGCAACTCGAACAACTTGAACTCGTCCCGTTCAAGGCGGCAATCGATGCCGGTGCGGAGATGGTGATGGTCGCACACATTTTATTCCCGGCACTCGACGCAAACAATCCGTCGTCGTTATCGGAACCGGTCATGCAGCAACTGTTGCGTGACGAGTTGAAGTTTGATGGCGTCATCGTGACGGACGACCTCGTGATGGGGGCGATCACGAAACAATATGGTCTCGCACAAGCTGCGCGCCTCTCCCTCGAGCGTGGTGCCGACATGGCGATGTTCTCGCAAGCCGGTGCTTACGCGGATGTCCATGCGGCAATCATGGCGAGTATCAAGGACAAGACGTTATCTCGGTCTGATCTCGACGCCAAGGTGACACGTGTCTTACGTCTGAAACAAACGTATGATTTAGCGGACACGAAGCCGAATGCAACACGTGAACAATTGACGGAACAGGTCAAAACGATCACGGATGCGCTGAACTGACAAGTCGGACTAGAAACAAACGGGTGGTCATGGTAGACTACGAATGAACCAACCAATACTAAATAGTTCTACACTAGGGGAGTCTCGCAGCAGACTGAGACGGAAGTATCCGGACCCTTTGAACCTGATCTAGTTCGTACTAGCGGAGGGAAGTGGCTTCTGATTATCATCCTGTCTCGGGTCTTGCCTAGACATTTTTCGGACCACTCCATCATGTTCATGGGGTGGTCCTTTTTGTGTAGCAAGGAGGGGAAACGATGCAGCCGAAGTTACATATCGTGACGACCGGGACAAAGGAGCTGACACAACTTCAATATGTCTTGCCGGCTGTTTCACCGTACGCCGACAAGATTCATATTCGGGAACCGGACTGGTCGGCGGACCGACTCGTCCAACTGATCGAGACGCTCGTCGATGACGGTGTTCCACGTGAAAAACTGATTGTCCATGACCGGCTCGATGTCGCACTCGTGACGAAGACGAGTGTTCAGTTGACGTCGCGTAGTATTCCCGTCGCCGTCGTGCGCCGTCAATTCGGCGAACTACAGATTGGTCGCTCAATCCATTCTTTGACGGAAGCACTTGAGCCGGGCAGCGACTTCGTCATGTACGGCCATGTCTTCAGGACGGCGTCAAAACAAGATGTCGCTCCGCGCGGACTTGCGGCACTCGCGCAAATCGTCACGTTTTCAAAAGTCCCCGTCATCGCAATCGGCGGGGTTCAGCCGGATAATGTTGCGGGTGTCCTTGCGACCGGCGTTGCCGGCATCGCGGTTATGTCGGGGATTCTCGGTCAGGAAAATCCGCTCGAAGCGGTCAAGGCTTACCGGGAGGTGCTTAATCAATGAAAGCAACAGAGACGCTAATCATCGGTGGTGGCGTGATTGGTTTGTCAATCGCCTACGAATTGCTCAAACGAGGACAGCCGGTACATGTGCTTGAGCAAAATCGTTCCGGTGAAGGAGCGACGCGGGCGGCAGCCGGCATGCTTGCGACGGACCATGAACTGATCCCTGATCTACATCAACTGGCAGCAGCGAGTCGACAGCTATATCCCCACCTCGTCCGGGAGTTGTTTAATGAAACCGGCATCGACAGCGGTTATAAGGAAAATCCGTTTCGGATGAAGACGGCGGACCGTGACGTCACGTTCGCCTCCGTCGGTCAACTCGATCCCGTCCAATTGACCCGTTCATTGCGGCAGGCAATCGTCACACGTGGTGGTCAGATTGAAGAACAGACGACGGTGACGGGACTACTTCAGTCGCAGGCGACGGTCAGCGGTGTCGAGACGACGAGAGGAAAACGACAAGCACGTCATGTCGTCATCGCGAGCGGTCGCGGTTCGGAAGCGCTCCTTGCGACGAGCGGGGTCTGCATCAGAACGGTACCAGTCAAAGGAGAGTGCCTCGCCGTCCGTCTACCGGGGCATGTCTTGACGGAGACATTGTTTAGCGATGATGTCTATCTCGTCCCGAAGTTTGACGGACGGATCATCATCGGGGCGACGGAACGACCGGGTGACGAGACGACGACGGTCAGCGTCGGTGGAATCGCACAGCTCTTACAGTCAGCGATTCGGCTGTTCCCGGCAATCGAAGAAGCGGAAATCGTCCAGATTTGGTCCGGTATCCGTCCCCAGACAGCAGATGGATTACCTTACATTGGACCGGTTTCGGGAATCGAGCGACTTTTCGTCGCGACGGGACATCATCGGCATGGCATCTTACTCGCCCCGGTCACGGCGGCGCTCATTGCCGATTACGTGACGGGCAGTGTGTCAACTGTTGAATCGGGAGCTGTTGCATTAACTGAATCGAGGAGGAACAAACATGGAGCTCACCATTAATGGACAAGCATACAGCATCGATCCGTCGATCACGACGCTTGACGGATTGATCAAGCATCTGAATCTGTCAGAAAAACTGGTCATCATTGAACAGAATCGGCAGATTATCGAACGGACGGCTTATCAGGACACACCCATTCAAATCGGCGATTCATTTGAAATCGTCCACTTCGTAGGAGGCGGTTAATCATGTTGACGATTGGTCAAACGACAGTTCAGTCGCGGTTATTACTCGGAACGGGTAAATATCCCGACGTGACGACACAGCAACAAGCAGTAAAGGCATCGGGTGCAGACATTCTGACCTTTTCCGTACGCCGGATGGATATCTTCGAAGCGAGTCAACCGAACTTCTTAGAAGCGCTCGACTTGAGTCAGTATCATTTATTACCGAACACGGCCGGTGCGAAGACAGCGGAAGAAGCGGTCCGATTGGCGAAACTTGCCCGCGCGTCCGGTCTGTGCGATATGGTCAAGGTCGAAGTCATCGGCTGTGATAAAACGCTGTTACCGGACCCGATCGAAACACTGCGGGCCGCGGAAGAATTATTAAAAGAAGGATTCACCGTCCTACCGTACACGTCGGACGATCTGCTGTTGGCACGAAGACTGGAAGAACTCGGATGTCACGCCATCATGCCCGCCGCGTCACCGATCGGATCCGGACAAGGGATTCTCAATCCACTGGCCTTAAGCTTCATCATCGAACAGATGACGGTCCCGGTCATCGTCGATGCAGGCATCGGGTCACCGACTGATGTCGCCTACGCGATGGAGCTCGGTGCAGACGCCGTCTTACTTAATTCGGCGGTCGCCCACGCGAACGACCCGGTCAAAATGGCGCGAGCGATGAAGCTAGCCGTCGAAGCGGGACGGCTTGGGTTCGAAGCGGGACGGATCGAAAAGAAACGCTACGCGACGGCGAGCAGTCCCGAGACAGGGATGAGCCGATGACGGATCGTTATTCACGGCAAACCCGATTTCGTCCGATTGGTCAGGCGGGACAGGATGAGCTGACAAAAAAACATGTTCTCATCATCGGCATGGGCGCACTCGGAACGGCAAGCGCCGAGCAACTCGTCCGTGCCGGGGTCGGCAAGCTGACGATCGTCGACCGTGATTACGTCGAGTGGAGTAATCTCCAACGCCAGCATCTTTATACGGAGGACGATGCCGCGCAACATGTTCCGAAAGCGATCGCTGCGAAACGGCGTTTGACTGCAATCAATCGGGAAGTCGAAATCGAAGCTCATGTCACCGATGTCACACGTTACGAGCTACCGGAATTGATTTCTGGTGTCGATTTAATCCTTGACGCGACCGATCACTTCGATATCCGGATGTTGATCAATGACGCAGCGGCGCAACACAAGATTCCGTGGATTTACGGCGGCTGTGTCGGAAGTTACGGGATGACGTTTACGATTCGACCGAACGAGACGCCGTGCCTCCATTGTCTGCTCGAACATTTACCACGCGGGCAAGCGACGTGCGAGACGGCGGGGGTGATTGGGCCGGCGATTCAACTCGTCGCCGCCTATCAAGTCGCGGAAGCCTTCAAGCTGCTAATCGGGGCAACGGACGCGTTACGGTGTCAATTGCTGGCGTTCGATGTATGGACGAACGAGCAGAGCCGGATCGATGTCGCCTCCTTAAGAAAAGCGTCATGTCCGTCGTGCGGAACAGACCGGACGTATCCGTATTTGACGAATCAACCCGTTCAGTTCACGACGTTATGCGGACGTGACGCCGTCCAGGTCCGTGGGGATGGGGCACGTGATTTAGCGCACCTTGAGCAGAATCTGAGTCCGGTTGTGACGCTTGTCGCAAAAAATGATTATTTACTCAGTTTTAAGACAGAGACGCACCGCTTCGTCGCCTTTCGTGACGGACGGGTCCTAATTCACGGGGAACAGGACCTTATCCGGGCGAAACAGCTCTACCATGCCTATTTCGGCTGAACAGTCACAAAAATATCAAACTAATATTCAATATGTATGTTTTGAATGTTTGAAAAAGAGGTAAATAAGACTTCAGACGTAAAGTGTCGTTTTAGGTAGACTGAAAGCGAAGAGGAGTGATTAGGATGAAACAAGAATTCGATAAAGTGGTCCAATCATCGAACCAGACGAAGCGGACAGAACAGACAACTGAACCGGTTCAACAAGCGAACTGGAATCCAGATCGGTACCGGACGAACTTAAATCCGTTCTATCTGTCACCTTGTAGCGTCGAGCGACGAGCAGATGTTGAAAAACATGTCGATCACTTGATCGAAGTCGAACCGGACACGTCCCCTTTAGCCCAAATTTTCGAACAAACAAAAACAGCCCATATATCTAGTAAACATCGTAAAGCAAAATTTACAACAGGGATTGTTGTTGGTGCCATCATTGGTGGATCGGTCTCAATCATCACCTCTGTGAAGCAGATGCGACAAAAGCATTGATGAAATGAATTAGACAGTAAGATCCGGTCAAGTCCGGTCTTACTGTCTTTTTTATTGACCGGACACCCGTTTCGGGACAGGGCGTTTTGCTCGGATGAGAGTCGTCATTTCCGATTAAGACGTGCTAAACTAGACTTAATATATTAGTAAAGTGAGGGTGAAGAAACATGAAATGGATTCATACAGCGGATTGGCATTTAGGCAAAATCGTCCACGGCGAATCGATGATTGACAATCAACGGGCCGCGCTCGAAGCATTTTTAGCATTACTCGACCGGGAACGCCCGGATGCGGTTGTCATCGCGGGCGACTTATATGACCGCGCCGTCCCGCCGACTGAGGCGGTCGAGTTACTCGACGCGACACTCGCCGACATCGTCCTTGACCGCGGGATTCCGGTCATCGCGATCAGTGGCAACCACGATTCGGCGGAACGGCTAAGTTTCGCAACAACACTTCTCGAACGGTCGGGTCTTCACCTCGCCGGTAAACTGACACCGGTGATTGAACCGATTGAGATTAAAGGCGTCCGCTTTTACCCGGTCCCGTTCGCAGACCCGGCAATCGTCCGTTACGTCTATCAGGATGACACGATCCGTAACCATGACGAGGCGATGCGAAAAATCATTAGCGGCTTGACGATTACGGGACCAAGCGTCCTCGTCGGTCATGCCTTCGTCATCGGTGGACTTGAGACCGACTCGGAGCGTCAATTGTCGGTCGGGACGGCGGGGCAAATCAGTGCCAGTACGTTTGCACCGTTCACTTACACGGCGCTCGGTCACCTACATAATCCGCTCGCGATCCGGTCAGAAACGATGCGTTACAGTGGATCACTCTTGAAGTATTCGTTTTCGGAGGCGAATCATGTCAAAGGCGTCGATATCTTGACCCTCAATGAAGCAGGAACATTTGACCGCCGCTTTGAACCGCTCGCCCCGAAACGCGATTTACGGGAGTTGACGGGAACGCTCGCCGAGCTGATGGATCCGACGTTCGTTGCGACACAGACGACGGACGACTACATCAAAATCAACTTGACGGATGCGGAAGCCTTGATCGATCCGATGGGTAAGCTGAAGAAAATCTATCCGAACATTTTACATCTTGAGCGGACCGGTTTTACCCGCGAAAGCACACGCTCCGTCCAAGCATCACGCGACCAGGTCAAGACGGCGACGTTGACCGATTTATTCAGTGAATTTTATGAAGCAGTCCGGGAAAAACGACCGAC
Source organism: Exiguobacterium sp. s193 (assembly GCF_018618755.1). Classification (GTDB taxonomy): domain Bacteria; phylum Bacillota; class Bacilli; order Exiguobacteriales; family Exiguobacteriaceae; genus Exiguobacterium_A. The sequence continues at coordinate 60,917 of NZ_JACSMR010000007.1, read as the reverse complement.
GGATGCGATGCAGACCGTCTTAGAGGAGGAAGCGACATGCGGCCAGAACGATTGACCTTACGGGCGTTCGGCCCGTTCGCAGAAGAACAGACGATTGACTTCACGGCACTCGCCGGACGGACGATGTTCGTCATCTCCGGTAATACGGGAGCCGGCAAAACGACGATTTTTGATGCCTTGACGTTTGCCCTCTACGGGGAGACGTCTGGCGGCGAACGGGAGATGACGGATTTACGGAGTCATTTCGCGCGACCGGACGTCAAAACAGAAGTCGAACTGGAATTTTTACTGAAAGGCGAACGTTATCGTGTGATTCGCCAACCGAGCCAACCGCATCCCGTCAATAAAACGGACTATGCGCATGAAGCGGAACTGGCACGGTTCGACGGGACGGCGTGGCAACCGCTCGCCATCAAAATTCCGGAAGTCAAGCAACGGGTTCAAAGTCTGTTGCAGCTCGACCATAAACAGTTTTCGCAAATTTTATTGTTGCCGCAAAATAAATTCCGGGAGCTGTTGATGGCGGAGTCAAAAGACAAACTGCAAATCCTGAAGCAACTGTTCAAGACCGAACAATATGGAGAGTTCCAGCAACGCTTGCACCGGAAAGCACTCGATCTTGCTGCCGCCATCAAGGAGACGAAAACAAAGCAACTCGCAAAACTTGAGGAGTTGCCGCTGGAAGTCGATTGGGTCAATCAAAATGAGACGACGATCCGGCAAGTGACGGATGAATTGTTGGCGTCGTTAGATGAAACGATCGGTGCCGCAAAAACAGTCGAACAGCAGGCACGTCAAGACGTCAATCAGGTCAGCGAACGCTTCCGCCAGGCGGAACAACTCGAACACGCCTTCGTCGAATATGAACGGTTGGCACGACTCGATCAAGAACTTGCCGTGATGTTACCCGACATCACGCGACAAGCGGACCGCTATGAGGCAGCGACGCGTGCAGCAGCCATCACGGGCCTATACGACGCCTACTTGTCAGAGCAACAGACGGTCGTCCGCCTCGAGACGGCGCAAGGGCAATTGACGACAGAACTGACGACGTTACGAGGGCGGCTGGATCAAATCACAGGTCAAGCGGAACGGTTAGCAAGCCGTGAACAAGAAATCCGGGACGGTGCACGACGGATCGATCAAATCGAGGCGGAGCTGAAACAACTGCGCGAACAGGAACAACTGCAGCAAAAACAAAAAAGTTTGGCGGGGGATGTCGCACGGTTGAACCCACAAGCGTTGCTGACGGAGCGAGATACAAAACGCGCAGAACGGACCCGCATCCAAGCGGAACTCGCGACGCTTGCTGACGTCTCGAATACGCAGCTGTCGTTACAAGAACGCCGCTTCAGTCTCCAGACTGTCGAACAAAAACATCTTGAGTGGCAACAGAGTGAAACGGAGCGGAAAAACTTGATTGAACGCGGAACCCGTGTCCGCAAAGAAAAAGAAGAGGCGGAAGCTGCCTATGCGGAAGGGCGAAACAAAGAACGGATGCAACTGGCGTCCGAGCTCGCTGAACACCTGCACGACGGGGAAGCATGTCCAGTTTGTGGGAGCCTTACGCACCCGAAACCTGCGACGGCGACGAAACTCGATGATGTCGAAGCATTGCACCAAAGTTACTTAAAAGCCCAGACGGCGCACCAGGAGTTACAGGCGACGTACCGGACAATCGTCGAACGTGAGCGACAACTCGAGCATGCGATCACGACACTCGGACAAGAACAGGCACTACCGACGGAACTCGATGCGATTCGCGCAGAAATCAGCCGCCTTGTCGCGGCGGAAGCCGAACAAAAGCAACAACAAGACAAAAAACGTCAGCTCGAACAACGCTTGCGGACGCTCGAAACAGAACTCGAGACACTGACGAGTCAAATCGATCAGCAGCTCGCTGCGCAAGGGAAACTGGAACTTGAGCTTGCACGACTCGAGGCGTTACTGACGAAAGCAGGCGAGCCGTCGGCGTCGAAAACAGTTCTCGAACAGGAACAACAGACATTGCAGGCGAACCAAACACAGTATGAAGCCGAACGGACAACGGTCGACCAACAAAAAGACCAGCTCAACCGGGAAGTCGCAGAACGACAAGGACGGCTTGAACACATCAACGAAGAGGCGGCGACGCATGCGGCAGCGCGGACTCAAGCGAAAGCCGACTTTGAACGGGCCTTGACGGAAGAGCGGTTTGAGACGTCCGAACAGTTCGAGCAGGCACGATTGTCCCGGCACGAGATGCAACAACTCGCAACGGTGCTTGAAGCGGATCGTGTCAAGCGTCAAGAAGTCGCGACAGGACTCGAGCGCTTGAAGCAACAAATCAATGCCGGGGCGCGTCCGGATCTCGCGCATTTACGGACACTCGTCGAAACAGCGGAAGGACGAGTGGCGGAAGCGACAGATCAACGTGTCGGTGCCGAGAAGGAACACATCCATGTCAAACAATTGATTGATGCCTGGGCGATGCTGCAACAAACGATTGAAGCCGAGGACGCACGGTACGGAATCATCGGGGAGCTGGCACGCGTCGGCGTCGGTGAAAATGCGCAACGGATGACGTTCGAGACCTACGTCCAGACGGCGTACTTCGATGAGATTCTTCAGGCGGCAAACCGTCACTTGAAAGAGATGACGTCAGGTCGCTTCCAGCTCGAACGGAAAACGGAAGCCGGGAAAGGCTTGAAGAAGTATGGACTCGACCTGAATGTCTTTGACGCCTATACGTCACAAACACGACATGTCAAAACATTGTCCGGTGGCGAAAGCTTCAAAGCGTCGCTTGCGCTCGCCCTTGGTCTGTCGGAAGTCGTCCAAGAAGCGAGTGGTGGCGTTTCCCTTGAAACGATGTTCATCGATGAAGGATTTGGAACACTCGACCCCGAGTCGCTCGAACAAGCAATCGAGACGTTACTGTCGATTCAAGCGAGTGGACGGATGGTCGGGATCATCAGCCACGTCCAGGAACTGAAGTCACGGGTTGATGCCAAAATCGAAGTCACGCAAGGAAAAACAGGCTCAACGATACAGCTTGTCGTTGAATAAGGAGTGAGACAGATGGAAGTCAATCAAATGGTCACGAAGTCAGAGTTAATCCGCGACCTGAAACAGCTCGGGGTCAAACCGGGGATGAAAGTATTCGTTCACAGTGCGATGAAACAAATCGGCTGGGTTCCGGGTGGGGCGCAAACGGTCATCGAAGCCGTCCAGGAAGTCGTCACACCGGCTGGCTTGATCATGATGGCGACACAAAGCACCGATAACTCGGACCCGAAAAATTGGAGCCGTCCTGCGGTACCAGAGGAATGGTGGGAGACGGTCCGTCAAGAAATGCCAGCGTATGATAAACGGAAGACACCAACCCGCAGCGTCGGCAAGGTGCCGGAGTTGTTCCGGACGTTTCCGGATGTCGAGCGCAGTGACCACCCGATGTGGTCGGTCGCAGCCTGGGGCAAAGATGCGGCAGAGTTCGTGGCGGACCATACGCTCGAGAATGGGTTCGGACCCGGCTCACCGATTGAACGGTTCATTGAGGCGGGCGGCCAGATTCTGCATCTCGGCTCACCATGGGATGCGACGACTGTCTGGCATTATGCCGAGTACGGGATTGATCGTCCGGACATTGAGAGCGGTTGTAAAATCAAGCAAGGCGATGACGAAGTATTTGTTCACTATTGGCACCGCTTGATTGATAGTGACCCATTTGGTCCGATCGGCGAAGGGTTCACGGACGAACCGTTCGTCACGAGCGGAAAGGTTGGGGGTGCGACGTCACACCTCGTTTCTGCCAAAGAATCGATTCCTGTCGTCATGTTCCAGCTCAATGCCTTAAATAACTGGTTAAGTTGAAACTTTTTCGGGAACGATTCGTAATAAGACAAAGATAAATTAAAGGGAGTGAACGCACGATGGCAACACGATTTAAAGTAAACCCAGCCCTGCGCCGTGGTTTTGAAGCGGCACGCGCTGGTGAACGACCGATGACGAAAGCAGGGACGATGAGTAAGATTTTCCTGTTGCTCGCCCTCGTCACGGCAGCAGCCGGAGGAACGTGGTTCTTTTTAGCCGCGAATCCACAATTTTTATTCCCAGCCTTGATTGGCGGGGTAGTCCTCGGCTTGATTTTTGCACTGATCATCACCTTTAAACCTCAAACAGCACCTGTCCTGTCGCCCGTCTATGCGCTTGTCGAAGGGGTTGCGGTCGGAGCGATTTCCTTGATGTTCGAAAGCATGTACCCGGGGTTAGTCGGAAAAGCCGTCGTTGCGACGTTCGTCGTGTCGTTCGCGATGTGGTTCGTCTATACGACCGGGATGATTAAAGTGACGCAACGGTTCCGTTCGGCTGTCACGGCAGCGATTCTGTCGATTCTCGTCTTATACGGCGTCAACTTGTTGCTCGCCTTGTTCGGTGTCGACCTACCGTTCATGACAGGCAGCTCGCCACTCGCGATCGGGATTCAGTTCGTCATCGTCATCGTCGCCTCGCTGTCACTCGTGATGGACTTCGATTTCATCTCGCGCCAAGTCGAGGCACGGGCACCGAAGTCGATGGAATGGGTCGCCGCATTCGGTTTAATCGTGACGATTATCTGGCTTTACATCGAGTTGCTTGATTTGTTGTATCGTTTAGCCGCTCGTGACTAAATTCTGTTTAACGCATCGTTTCCGTTTTGACGGGGACGGTGTTTTTTTTGATAAAGTGTTGCTGGGCAAATGCTTTTTTCTTCCCGTGCTTTCCTCGGGCGAGGCGCAAGCCGGCAGGGTTGTTTCATAAATTATCCCCAGATAAATCCTTGAAACGGATGTTTCCGCCATCCTCGCTTTCCATGGGCGGAAGGTAAGCCGCGGCATCCCGCATTTCATGCTCGTATGCCGGGTCTTACCTATTCCTGACAGAAGCGCGAAGCGCGCTTCTTTTTCCCATAGGAGTCGAGGATGGACGTTTCCATCCCGCTTCAATCGAATGGCCGATGAGCTCACTTTTCACGAGAAGCAAAACGAGCTGCTTTGAATCTTGTTAGGGAATAAGACAATCGCAATTACAAGTTTAAAAAGACTCGTCCGGATTTAACACGAACATTCATAAGCTTATAAGATTGGTCAAGTTTTGACGTATAAGGAAGTCTATTATTTGCTTGGAAAGAATCAATCATGTTGTCATTTTTGGATATTTTTGTAACAATGGATAGGTTGAAGAAAGTAATCGCTAATACGTTTGACTGACAGATCGAAGAAGGGAAGAATGACATGGATTTAATCTTCATGATGAAGGAACGGCTCGGTTTGTTTGCATTTTTATTCGCATTCCTGCTCCTGAACGCCCTGCTCCTCGTGGCGATTTGGAAAGTAAAAGTTCAGCTGCCAAAACCGTTGTTGCTCCTGTTGACGATGTGTTGTACGTTGTTCATCTTTGCGACGATTGGTTTCATCGTCAGTACATTGTCATTCGGGTACAATTCGTAAAAGTAAACTACATCTCCATCCGAGCCGTGAACAGACCAGACGACTTCTTCAGGACATGAGGAAGGTGTCTGGTTTTTTTGTCTAGTATAGCGATTAGAAAACGAGCAAACAACAAATAGTGGAAATTTGATGAAATTATGATTATTCTTAGTAAGTGGTAAATAAAGGTTTTTTGAATGAAGGGAATGAAAAAAGTGGAAGAGCTCATTGAATCATTAATTCCGTTGTTGCTCCTCATAGGTGGTGTCCTGTTCATTGGTTTCTTCGTGACGCTCGGTAGTCTGTATTATTTCCGGCACCGTTCGTTTGAAGGCAGTACCTACAAACAAATGACGCAAGAACGTTTCCTCAAAGCGGTCCGTGACAAAGGACTGTGGGGCGAGTATTTGACGACACGCGAGTTGGATAAAGTCGACGGGTATGGAAAATTTGTCATCAATACATATGTGCCAAAAGCACGGGGAACAGGCTTGACGGAAATCGACGTCACGTTCATTCATGAGAGCGGGATTTACGTCCTCGAATCGAAAAACTACAGCGGCTGGATTTTCGGGAAAGAAGCGGACCGCCAGTGGACACAGATGTTCAAGAATCGGTTCAAGCAAAAATTCTACAACCCGATCAAACAAAATGAACAGCACTTGAAGAGTCTTCAAAAGCTTTTGTCCGGTACGGTGGACGAAGCGGTTTTCAAGTCACTGATCGTCTTCAGTGAACGGTGTGAATTGAAGAAAATCACGGTCGATTCGAGCCATGTCCATGTCATCAAACGGAATGAGTTACGCCGGACCATCAAGAAACTGGCGACGGTTAATCGTTTGACACCAGCACAAGTCGATATCGTTTACGGGCAGCTCAAGCAACGGTCGCAAGTCGACCAAACGATTAAAGACGCGCATATCGAGTCGATAAAATCGTTTACGTCGTAAGTAACTGTATACATTCTGAATTTGTAAGTGAGGGAGATTGCTTTTGATGAAAGATGCCTTGAGCGCACTTGAAACTGGTTATACAAGATTGATGAAAGAAGACGAGTCGGATGGTTTGGATATCGAAACTTTTCTTGAGCGTCATTCAAAACTCATTGATACATACGAAGAGCTGATTACCAAAAAGTACATTGCTTTTCAACGAGATACTGCAAACCAACTGTATGAAGAAGAACTGGATTTTGTGCAAACTAAGATAAAGCCGTTATTGTCGAAGTTTAAGCATGAAATGGATCAGAAGACTTTACAGTATATCGGAGATAAACCGGACTACACCAGACTGCGAGAGAAACTGAAAAGCAAACAGAATAGTTATTCGGAATCTAATACAGCAGTCCGTCTAGAAGAAGATCAACTCGTAAATCAATACTTAAAAATTACAGGTGGATTAACTTCACCGTCCAATCAAAATCAGGATTTGAGCGACTTGTACAGTTCTTTATACGACAAAAACGAAGACGTTCGAGAGCGTGCATTTCGTAATATAGCACTTGCTTATAGTCAAATTGAACAAGACGTTAACCTGATTTTTGATCGACTCATTAACTTGCGGATAAAAAAAGCTGACAATGTAGGCTTAAATGCGTTTTCTGAATATGCATTTGCTGAGCTCGGACGAACAGATTATACACAAGAAAAGTGTAAGGAAATCGCTGGAGCGATTAAACAGCACTTCCTGCCGATTAAAGAGAAGCTACAAAGAGAACAGGAAAATTACTTAGGAAAGAAACACCTTTCACCTTGGGATAGCAAAGTGTCACCTTACTCTGACATAACGCATGTTTACGGTGATTCAGAAGACGTATTACTAGAAACGGTTGGCAATATCTTAAGAAAAATTGATCCGTACTTTTACACCGTCTTCAATGCGTTACACCGTAAAGAAAACTTTGATTTAAAACCTAGAGCGAATAAAGCACCGGGCGGGTTTTCAGAATTTCTCCCGGCTTCTCGTGAATCCTTTATATTTATGAATATGACAGGGACATTTGATGATCTTGTTATTTTCATGCATGAAATCGGTCACGCCATCCACCATGATTTAATCAAGGACATTCCGTTCAGTGAAGACAAGCGAATTACGATGGAAGTGGCAGAGTTTGCTGCGATGTCGTTAGAGCTGCTCTCAATGGAACACTGGAATCTCGCTGTCACTGATCAGTTCTCGCTTTATCAAGCTAAACTGGAACACTTGAGATTAATCGTCGAATTTCTTCCTCAAACCATCATCGTGGATCAGTTTCAAGACTGGGTCTATCATCATCCTGCTCACAGCCATGAAGAGCGAAGAAAAAAATTCGAGTCGCTCACCGACATGTATGATACGGGTGTCGTTGATTGGGGGACTGTATCAGCATGGAAAGGGCAAGAGTGGATGAGTGTCATCCATATTTTCGAAACACCGTTTTATTATATCGAGTATGCGATTGCTCAAATTGCTGCGCTCCAGCTGTACATGCACTATAAAAAAGACCCGATGGAGACGCTAGAGCGATTCAAACGGGCTTTGGCGATGGGCAGCAGTCGTTCCGTTACAGAAATTTATGAGCTTGCCGGTGTCAAATTTGATTTTTCTGAAGCGACGTTACGTCCTTTGACACAGTTCATTACGAGTGAATTAGAAGCAATTCATCCTGAATGAAAAACCATTTAAGAAAGGACTACCTTTTGCATGCTAACCTTTGAACTTCCTTGTTTTTTGATGATTACAATCTGTTTACTTATTCTTTCTTACCGCGTTAGACAAGGTAAAACATCAGGACGACGCTTTAGTTACTGGATGATATTTTCCGTGTATCTTGCCGGCGTCGTGGCAGTTACGTTATTCCCATTACCCGTTCAACGAAGCTTGATTGATGATGTAATTCGTGAACAGTATGGAGAACAGCATAACTTCATTCCGTTCAAATTGCTGTTTGATACGGTAGTGTCAGGACAAGGCAAAGTTTTTTTGATCCAGGTCATGGGAAATGTCCTTTTGTTTGTACCGTTAGGAATCTTTGTATTAGTTCTTTATCCGAGGATGAAGCGACGGAACGTCATCTTGCTTGGGTTGTTGATGAGTATAGGCATTGAATCGACACAAGCGATTACGGGTCTGTTCATCGGCTACAACTACCGAAGTTTTGACGTCGATGATTTGTGGTTGAACGTATTAGGGACGATGCTTGGTGTGCTAATCATATCTGGATTTTTGAAAAGGATCCGTTCCGCGCAACAGAAAAATAGAAACATCGACGATTCAAGAAATGTCATTGACAACTCCTCTTCCTGACCAGTATAGTGAGTAAGTCGAAATAATAAGTAGTGCAACTATTTATCGGAAAGAAGGGGAAGCATGTGAAGGAAGTCGATTGGTCGCTTGGAATGCACTTGTCGCGCAGCTATCACTCATTTAAACGGGCGGCGACGAAGCGGATGGACGTGCATGGTCTGACACCGGAACAATTCTCCGTTTTAAGTGAACTGCATAAGCAAGAGGGAGTGTCCCAGAAGCAGTTAGCGCTCGTGACGGAACGGGATCAAACAACCGTCGGGAAGATTCTTGATAAGCTTGTCAAAAAAGGTTTCGTCATGCGAACGTCTGACCCGAGAGATCGCCGTGCCTTCATTCTTTTGACAACAAAAGAAGGTGTCCGCGTCCTGGAATCCCTTGAACCGACGCTTGATGCGTTGCAAGCGGAAGCGTTTCAGGGGCTGACGAAAACGGAGATTGAACACTTCATTCGGACGCTTGAAACCATTCACAAAAATGTGACGTGAGTGGTTTTCTTTTTCGGCTAAATAGTTGCACATGCTATTATAAGTAATGCATATAAAAAGGGGATACAAAAAATGAAGACAATGAAAGACGTATTTGCAATCACACAAACGAAAGTCGGGCTGATGTTCGCCCTCGTCGTACCGGTTCTCTTCCTCGTCGTCTGGATGACAGGGTACCAAGGTGCGACGGAACGACTTGATCAATTACGCGTCGCGGTCGTGGCGGATCAAGGCTCAGCAGACTTCTATCAACAGTTCAAAGCTGAAAGTCCATTTACCGTCTCGCAAGTCAATTCAACAGAAGCCGGACTGAAGCAACTTGACCAGGGCGACGTCGAAATGGTACTCGTCGCCGACTTGACGAATGAACAGCACTTGACTTTCCACGTCAACCAGGCCAATGCAGAGTTCGCAAATGGAATCCTGAAGCAAGGGGCAGGACAAATCGTCAACCAACTGAATGGAGACGTCCCGTTCACATCCGATATCATCATCGAACACCACGTGTCAGATTTCTCGACGTCGATGTTACCGATCATCCTCGGCTTCGTCATTTACATCGCGGTCATGACGATGGGGATTCAGTTTAATCTCGTTACACAAATTCTTCAGAAGCAACATCAAAAGTGGTCGCTCTTTTGGAGTAAACAACTGTTGCATGGCATCGTCCTCGTCGTCGTGCCACTTGTCATGGTGACGATTGCCTTCTTGTTCTCGGATAGTGCAGCTTCATTTTTTAAAGTCTGGGCATTTCAAGTCTTATTGACGGCAACTTGTATCAGTGTCACGCAAATGAACTTTGCGATCTTTGGACCGATCGCGCCGCTCGTCAACGTCGCCTTGATTCCGTTCCAGTTGATGACGGCAGGGAATATCGTGCCACCATCGATGCTCGCTCCGTTCTATCAGTCGATTGGACATGTTCTCCCCGTACCGAATGCCGTCGCAGGACTGACACGTTTACTTTACTTTGATGGGGATATTTCGCAGTATGTGTTGCGTCTGTCCATCATCTTACTCGTGACGCTAGTCGTCACCTTGATCGTGACGGCGATCCGTCGCGATCAAGCACACATCGTTGAAGTGAAACACGCGTCATGAAAAAACGAGCGACCTCCGGAATCGGGGTCGCTCGCTTTTCGTTTTATGCAAATACGTCGGCGATCGGTGTATCGCCTTCGAGGAGTGTGATTGTTTGACGGGATGCGGCTTCTTGTCCGATTGAAGCGACGATGACGGCTGCGACATCTTCGCGGGCAATCGATTTTGTATCCGCATCAGATGGATCGGTCGTCACGGCACCTGTGCCGGTTTCGTCCGATAAACCGCCGGGACGTAAAATCGTATAGTTGAGTTTACTGTCACGTAACAACCGGTCGGCGTAGTGTTTTGCGACATAATACGGTTTCATGCTGTCCGACCATGTATCTGGCGAATCGGCGTTCAAGGCACTGACCATGATGAATTGTTTCGCTTCTTGTTGCTCTGCTGCCGCAATCGATTTTGCAGCACCGTCTAAGTCGATTAACATCGTCTTATCGGCACCGGTGTGTCCACCGGATCCTGCCGTGAAGATGACGACGTCGCTATCTCCGAGTGCGTCCTGGATCGATGCCATGTTCTGTTCGAGATCAAGCAGAACAGGTGTCAGTCCAAGTGCTTCAAAGTCTGAAAATTGATCAGGTGACCGTAGACCGACACGGACTTCATGAGTCGAGTCACTCAATTGTTTGGCGACGTGCCGTCCTACTTTCCCGTTCGCTCCGATAATGAATACTTTACTCATTTTCCATTCCTCCATTTCGCTAGTTGATTCTTTCTTAGTATGAAAGAAACGTGTCATTGAATGCAATCGAGAGGACTTCGGGACACGTAGCGACAAAAGAGATTTGACGAAATAATCAAAAAAATCTTGGATAACATAAAACAATATGATACTGTTTTGAGTATTACACAGAAAAAAGTGTCAGACAGAGAGAGGAAGCGAGCAGAGTGAATAAAAGAGGATTAGCACTTGGAGGAAGTCTGTTGCTTTCCGGTCTTTTGGCAGCAACACGATTAAAAGATGTCACCGGTTCACTCAGTGTGGGGAAACAAAACGTCTTCATGACGAAAAAGATTGTCGTCGGGACGACCGGAGATTATAAACCGTTTACGTACTTGAATCGTCAATCGAATCAATATGAAGGGTTTGACATCGACGTCATCTGCTCGTTTGCTAAGACAGCTGGACTGGAAGTCGAATTCGTCCCTACGACATGGGGGACGCTGACACGTGATTTACGTGCCGGGAAATTCCATATGGTCGTTGGCGGCGTCACGAAGAACATCGAACGGGAAATCGTCGGCGACTTCACAAAAAGCTATTTATCGTTCCAAAAGACACCTCTTGTCCGTGCTTCCGATCTTGATGTATTGACGTCGATTGCAGAGATCAATCGTCCGGATGTGACAATTGGCTTGAATCCGGGCGGCACAAATGAACAGTTTGTCCGGCAGACGTTTGATCAGGCGCATATCGTCATGTATGCGGATAATTTGGCAATTCCGGCAGCGGTCGCGACAGGAGAAGTCGATGTCATGATCACGGATACCGTCGAAGCGATTTATTACGCATCGCTCGATGGGCGGTTAGGTGCCCCGAAGATTACGGAAAAATGGATTCCGGCCGAAAAAAGTTACCTCATTCAAGATCGGCAAACGGAAGTTTTGGATGTCATGAACCTTTGGATGAACTCCTACGAAGGAAAACAACGGATTGAACAATTAAAAGACAAGTGGTGTGTCGCTTCGGTCGCACACGACGTAGTATAGAGAATCAAAGCTACGGGCAAATCCATTTGGGGTTTGCCCGTTGTTGTGCTTCAAAAGGGGGTAAAGGTAATCAAGCAACGTACAGATAGTCTTAGCGCAGAAAGGACGGATGACCGTGATTGAAGTAGAGCAGTTGACGAAGGAGTACAACGGGAAAAAAGTAGTCGACCAGATTTCGTTTCATGTGAAAAAAGGAGAGATTTTTGCCTTTCTTGGACCGAATGGTGCCGGCAAGTCGACGACGGTCCAAATGCTGACGACGCTGATTGCCGTCTCGTCCGGGCACGCGACGATCAATCAATATGATATCGAACGAGATCAAAAAAACGTCCGGCTTCAGATTGGCGTTGCCTTGCAGGAAACAGGTATCGATAATGATTTGACGGGGCAGGAGTTGCTCGTGCTACAAGGAAAGCTGTTCGGTTTTTCCCAGGAGAAGGCAGTCGAACGGGCAGATGAATTGTTGGAGCTTGTCGGTTTAGCAGCAGATGGAAAACGCCGGTCCGGGACGTATTCCGGCGGGATGAAGCGACGGCTTGACTTGGCACTGACGCTCGTTCACCAACCGACCGTCCTGTTTCTTGATGAACCGACGACCGGTCTTGATCCGGCAAGCCGGTTACAGATTTGGACGGAAGTCCGTCGGCTAAATGAAGAATACGGAACGACGATTTTCTTGACGACACAATACTTGGAAGAAGCGGATCAGTTGGCTGACCGGATTGCGATCATCAATGACGGCAAGTTGATTGCGGAAGGAACAGCGGCAGAACTGAAAGCGATGAACGGAGCTGAACGGATTGAAGTCGTTCTTGAAGACGAATCCGCCAGTGAAGCGTTTCGAGCGGCATTTTTCGGACGGATTGAAAAAGAGACGGTTCTCCTACAGTCAGAAGGAACAGAGACACTCAAACAGGTCGTCCGCTATTTGGATGATCATCAGCTGGCAGCGCGATCGCTTGTCGTCAAACAGCCGTCACTCGATGATGTCTTTATTCAGTTGACTGGTCAAGCGTACAAGGAGGACAAGTGATATGTGGCGGGAAACCTTGATTTTGACAAAACGCAGTTTACTCGTGACGTTGCGCAATCCGTTCTCATTCATTCCGAACTTAATCATCAGCGTTTTTTTCCTACTCGTCTATACGAGCGGGTTGTCCGGTATCTCGAGTCTGCCCCAGTTCGGTGGCGTCGATTATTTGAACTTCATTTTGCCGGTCTCGATCGTCTCCGGCGCGGTCGGCGGGGCAGGGGGTGCCGGGCAGGCGCTTGTCAAAGATATCGAGAGCGGTTACTTCGCCCGGTTGTTACTGACACCGGTCTCTCGGACAGCCATCGTCCTCGGACCGATGCTTGCCGGAATGTTACAACTGTTCGTCCAGACGTTGTTAATCTTCGGCATGGGTTTTTTGCTCGGATTATCGATTCCAGCCGGTGCTGCTGGATTTTTCTTGACGATCATCCTTGCGCTCGGCTTCGGACTCGCCTTTGCCGGCTATTCGGTCGGAGTCGCCTTGAAAACCCGGAATGCCCAAGCAGCGCAAGCCGGTACATTACTGTTTTTCCCGCTGATTTTCTTATCGACGACGTTCGTTCCAAAAGAGTTGATTGAAGCGGAATGGTTAAAGATCGCTGCGACAATCAATCCGACGACGTATATCATGGAAGGCATGCGGGCGGTCTTACTGCGAAGTACGATTGATTGGACGGCATTTTTACAAGGGCTCGCCGTCGCCCTCGTCCTCAGTCTCGCGATGGTTGTATTTGCTGCACTCAACGCGCGGGGCGCATTAAAAAAATAATAAAAATGCACCTTGGATTTGAACGGGAAAAAGCGTTCGAATCCAAGGTGCTTCATTTGTTTTCAAAACTTGAATCATTTAAATGCCCTGTATAAAGACGTGTCTCCGTCGTTAGGACGATTTGATTTTTGCGCATCTTGATGGTCCCGGATAAAAGCTCGTCCTGCTCTGACATAAAGGTCATCCGTCCTTGTTCGATATACTGTTTTCCTTGTTGCTGTAAGACGAAGGTGTGCTCGTTATCGGTCGTGACGAGGTAATCCTTGTAAACGGCGAAGTCCGAAAACTGACGTTTCGGTGCCGCGAACGACTGGCTTGACGTTTCTTGAAGGCGGACGACCCGATAATCGGAATAATAGAAAAACCAGACATCATCTGAATTGACGACGTTTAGGGCATAACAGTCATCAATCGGATGCTCCTTATTTTTGAAGACGACGTGACCTTTATCGTCAAAGGCGACGAGACCGAACGAACCTAAAGAATTCGTCGCTGCATCAGCGTAAACCCCTTCATCAAAGTAACTGACCCAAATGTGGTCCTGCTCATCGACTTGAACGTTTTGAATGCCGTCATCGAGACAGTAACTATCAAGTAGGTGACCGACCTGATCATAAATGAAGGCATTCGGTAGCCAGGAACCGTCGACATCATCATCACAGCGTGAAGCAACGAGCAGGATGCGGCCGTCAGAAAATGATTCAACATAACTGAAATCGACTTCTTCTTGCGCAATGATGATGGTCGTCCGCCATTGATTTTGAATACGGTGGACGTGTAAAACGGGACGCTTCCGTTTTTCGTCATAAATTTGTTCGACGAGCAAAAGATCACCGTCGCACGCCAGTCCGGTCGCAACATGTTTCCCGCGAATGTGCGAGGCGGTGACGCGATCTAAATGCATCGTTACCGTTTTGGAAGTCTCCAATCCGAATCACTCCTTTTGAAAAACAGCCTGCCGCTTCAGGCAGACTGTCAGCATATAATTTAGGTGGTGCGTTGACGTTTTTTGAGAACGACATAAAGAACGATCATGACGACGGCGGCGATTAAAATTCCATTCGTATAAGGGGCGGCGACTTCTTTGATGGAGCGCCAATTTGTTCCGAGTGTTTCACCGAGGTAGAGGAATAAAATTGACCACGGAATGATGGCGAGGATCGTGTAGACAGAAAACTTGGTCTGATCCATCTTCGCGAGACCAGCAGGAATCGAGATGGCATGGCGGACGACCGGGATGAACCGTGCGCCGAAGATGACACCTTGGCCGTACTTGACGAACCAGCGTTCTGCAAGATCGAGATGGTGCTCTGTGATCAGTAGATATTTACCATACTTCAAGATGAGCGGACGACCGCCGTAGCGGGCAAACCAATACAGAAACAGTTGGGAGAACAATCCGCCGATGACGGCTGCGACGACCGCAAGTGGCCAGCCGATCGTCCCTTGAGAAATCATGTACCCACCATATGATAAAACAATCTCACTCGGAATGATTTCAATCATCAGACCGAGGGCGATGCCGAAATAACCTAAATCAGCTAAATATAATAAAACGGTATTGACGACGCTAGATAACACGTTTCACACTCCTTTAGTTGCACTTCATTCCTTCATTTTAGAGAAGTCCGGTCGAAATGGGAAGAAAAAAATCACCCCGTCAGGAAAAACGAGGTGATTTCCTTCATTAAAGAATGACGGCGGCGATCGTACCGAAAATCAGTAACGGTAAGTTGTAGTGCAAGAACGTCGGAATGACGGTCTCACGCATGTGATCGTGTTGTCCGTCGGCATTCAGTCCGCTCGTCGGTCCGAGTGTTGAATCACTCGCCGGACTACCGGCGTCACCGAGTGCACCGGCTGTCCCGATGATGGCGATCGTCGCTTCGAGACTAAAGCCATACTGGATGCAAAGCGGGACGAAAATCGCGGCGATGACGGGAATCGTCGAGAAACTTGAACCGATGCCGACCGTGACGAGGAGTCCGATCGATAACATGACGAAAGCGGCGACGAGCTGTGAATCGCCCATCAAGGCTTTTGAGTTTTCGACGAGCGGGGCGATATCGCCCGTCTCGCGTAAGACGTTTGAGAAGCCGTTTGCTGAAATCATGACGAATCCGATGAACGACATCATCCGCATGCCACGTGTGATGACATCATCTGCTTCACTGAAGCGCACGAGCCGTAACACGAGGAAGAGGAGGAGACCGGTCGTAGCGGCGATGATCATTGATTCCGTTGTCAATTGGACGACAAGTGTCGCGATGACGACGAGGGCGCTCAAAAATAATTTTGATTTTGTGATGACCGGAACTTCGTAATCATCCGGTGCGATGTTACGCATTTCGTATTCACGTGGCTTCCGGTAATTGTATAACCCGAGCAATAGACCGAAGACCATTCCGAGTGCCGGAATCGCCATCGCTTTGATGACGGAAGCACCAGCGATGTCCATGCCGTTTTCTTTTAAATTCGGCAACAGAATTTGGTTGAGGTAGATGTCACCGAATCCGATCGGTAAGAACATATACGGAGTGACGAGACCAAATGTCATGATGATTGCCATCCGGCGGCGATCAATCTTCAAGTCATTGAACAGCCCGAGTAACGGCGGAATGATGATTGGAATAAAAGCGATGTGAATCGGCAAGACGTTTTGGGAACTGATCGCAAGTAATAAAATCGCAAACATGATGAACCCTTTTAACTTCTTGACGGACGCCGCATCGGCACTACCTTTTGAGCGGGCAATCAAACTGTGCGCAAGCGCGTCCGGCAGCCCGGTTTTTGACAAGGCGACGGCGAACGCACCGAGCAAGGCATAACTGAGGGCAATTTCTGCTCCTGCTCCAAGGCCACCCGAAAAACTCTCGATTGTCTTCGTTAAGCCGAGACCACCGAGCAAACCACCGACGATGGCACTGATGACCATCGCGAGGACGATGTGGACACGGAAGATGGCTAAGACAAATAATAAAATAACGGCTAAAACAACAGCATTAAACATAACTTTAAAACCACGCTTTCTTTTGGTATCACTGTACTATACTAAAGTATCATACAGACCGTTCTTTTTGCTGTCAAGAAAAAAACAAAAAAAGGCACGACCGCTGTCGGTCGTGCCTCCAGACTGTAGACAACGTGCTATCGGGAGATCAAGCATCTTTTTTCGTTGCTTTCCTCGGGCGAGGCGCAAGCCGTTGCTCCTTCGTCCTCACGGACAACGAGCAGGGTCTTGCCTGCCTCTAAAAGTGCGTTAAAAACGCACTTTTCCCCGCAGGAGTCAACGAAAGGTGACGCTTTTTAGGTAACACTATGACGGAAAGTCAGTCATGCAGACGGTTTGGGACGCAATCCGTCTCGATATCGCATGCTCATGCTTCATAAGAGTTTGTCTACAGCCTGAAAGCACGACCAGTGTCGGTCGTGCCTCCTTTCTACTATATAAAGACAGGTTTAGCCATCGACGCGGTCGAGTTTCCCTGTGCCGGGGTCGATGACGAGTCCGTGGACGTTCGTGCCTGGTGGTAATAAAGGATGGTTTTTAATCAAACCAACGGAATGACCGACGTTCTCTTCGACTGACGTGAATCCACGTAACCATTGTTTCAAGTCGACACCGGATGCTTCGAGTGTCTGCAAGACTTGCGGATTGATACCGCGTCCTTCCATCTCGGCAATCATGTTTGCCGGATCGATCGTACTCATGCCACAGTCGTGGTGACCGATGACGATGACTTCTTCCGCCCCGAGTGCGTACAAGGCGACGAGGATCGAACGCATGACGGAACCGAACGGATGCGAGAGGACGGCCCCGGCATTTTTGATGATTTTTGCATCACCGTTTTTGAGACCGAGCGCGTGGGGGAGGAGTTCCGTCAAGCGGGCATCCATACACGTTAAGATAACGACCTTTTTATCGGGGAATTTATCCGAGATGAATTGTTCGTATTGTTTTTCTTCGACGAATTGTTCGTTGAACGCAAGCATTTGATTGACGATTGTCATGAAATTTCCTCCTTCAAACAAATAAATATGTATCCTTCATTAGAGTACACGATGTTTGTTTGGTCAGACAAGTCCAGAAAATTAGGATTGTGATAAATCTCACAGGAGGCGGTTTAAGGAAGGAGTCCTTCCCTGGGAACACCTTTTAAGAATGAGAGCGTTTTCAGCGGTGTGAAATAGTTCACAGGATGGTCATGCACAAATCTCAAAAAAGGCGGTATGATTGATTTGTGAAGGAAAGCACAAACTATTGAATATCAGCTTGGCATTCCTAACATCTAGTAGGGAAATGCAGACTCAGATTCGTTCCAAAATAGGGAGGAAACCTAACATGGCTGTCAAAGAAAAAATCAAACAAGACGTATCACCTGTCGAACAATCCATCAATCAAATCGTCGCGAAAGGTCAAACGGCACTTCAAGAATTACTGACATTTGATCAAACAAAAATCGATACAATCGTCCGGGACATGGCGCTCGCCGGTCTTGAACGTCACGTTGAACTGGCGCGACTCGCCGTTGAAGAAACAGGACGTGGTGTCTTTGAAGATAAAATGATTAAAAACATGTTTGCGACGGAATATATCTATAATAGTCTCCGTGAGGAAAAAACGGTCGGTATCTTAGAAGAAGATGTTCAAAACGGTATCACGTACATCGCGGAACCGGTCGGTGTCGTCTGTGGCGTCACACCTGTGACGAATCCGACATCAACGACGATGTTCAAAGCGTTGATTGCAATTAAAACACGTAACCCGATCGTGTTCGCGTTCCATCCATCCGCTCAAAACTGTTCACTCGAAGCAGCAAAAACATTACGCGACGCGGCCGTCAAAGCCGGTGCACCCCGTGACTGCATCCAGTGGGTCGAACAACCGTCACTCGAAGCAACAAAAGTTTTGATGAACCACACGGATATTGCAATGGTCCTCGCGACAGGCGGAGCCGGCATGGTCAAATCAGCCTATTCAACAGGTAAACCGGCACTCGGTGTCGGACCGGGGAACGTCCCGTGCTACATCGAAAAAACAGCAAAAATCAAACGTGCCGTCAGCGATCTCGTCCTCTCAAAAACGTTTGATAATGGCATGATTTGTGCATCGGAACAAGCGGTCATCGTCGATCAAGAAATCTACGCGGAAGTCCGGGCAGAGATGGAAGCACTCGGCTGCTACTTCTGTACGCCGGACGAGAAAAAACGTCTCGAAGCGCTTGTCATCAAAACCGATACATGTGCCGTCAATGCTGACATCGTCGGAAAACCGGCAACCTGGATCGCAGCAAAAGCCGGCATCGACGTCCCGAGCAACACCGTCATGCTCGTCGCAGAGCTTGAAAAAGTCGGCTCAGAAGAACCACTCTCTCATGAAAAATTAAGTCCGGTCCTCGGTGCGTATAGCGTCCAATCAACGGAAGACGCGTTCCATGTCGCGGAACGGATGCTTGAAATCGGTGGACTTGGTCACACGGCGGTCATCCACACGACGAATGACGACTTGATGACAGCGTTTGGTCTCCGGATGAAAGCTTGCCGGATTCTCGTCAACAGTCCGTCGGCTCACGGTGGGATTGGTGACCTGTACAACGAATTGACACCATCGCTGACACTCGGTTGCGGTTCATACGGGAAAAACTCGGTTTCTGAAAACGTAACGGCGAAACATCTACTCAATGTCAAAAAGGTGGCGAGACGACGCGTGAACATGCAGTGGTTTAAAGTACCGGAAAAGATTTTCTTTGAAAAAAATTCAGTCCAATACTTGAAATCGATTCAAAATGTCTCACGGGCGTTGATCGTCACTGATCAAGCGATGGTTGAGTTCGGCTATGCCGACAAAGTCATCCGTAACTTGCCGGCAGGCGTCAGTTACCGGATCTTCGACCAAGTCGAACCGGATCCATCGGTAACAACCGTCCAAGTCGGTGCGCAAGCGATGCGTGATTTTAAACCGGACTTGATTATTGCCCTCGGTGGCGGATCAGCGATGGATGCTGCGAAAGGGATGTGGCTCTTCTACGAGCAACCGAACGAAACGTTCTCGAACTTACGTCAAAAATTCCTCGATATCCGGAAACGGGCCTATAAATTCCCGGCGCTCGGTAACAAAGCGAAGTTCGTCGCGATTCCGACGACATCCGGTACAGGCTCTGAAGTGACACCATTCACCGTCATCACGGACAAAGAGAAAAACGTCAAGTATCCGATTGCTGATTATGCGTTAACACCAGACGTCGCGATCATCGATCCGGAATTCGTCATGACGGTCCCGGCATCGATTACGGCTGACACCGGAATGGACGTCCTGACCCATGCGACGGAAGCATTCGTCTCGGTCCTTGCGAACGACTATACGGATGGACTGGCATTAAAAGCGATCAAGATGATCTTTGAGTACTTGCCACGTGCTTATGCAAATGGATCAGACGCCGAAGCACGCGAAAAAGTTCACAATGCCTCAACGATGGCCGGCATGGCGTTCGCCAATGCCTTCCTCGGGATCAACCACTCGATCGCGCACAAAATCGGTGGGGAGTTCCACACGCCACACGGTCGGACGAATGCGATTCTGATGCCACACGTCATCCGCTACAATGCGGCGAAACCGACGAAACTCGCTTCGTTCCCGAAATATGAATCATTCATCGCCGATGAACGGTACGCGGAAATCGCCCGTTACCTCGGACTTCCGGCAGCGACGACGGAACAAGGTGTCGAGTCCTTGATCCAAGCGATCACAGAACTCGGACAACAGTTGAACATCAAAATGTCATTCAAAGCCCAAGGCATCAAAAAAGCCGACTTTGAAGCGAAACTCGACAAGATGGCCGTCGATGCGTTCGAAGATCAATGTACGACAGCGAATCCGAAAATGCCGCTTGTGACGGAACTGCGCCACATCATGGAACTTGCCTACGAAGGTGTGTAAGAGAGAAAACAATCATGGCAATAAAAGAGCCTTGCTTCCGGTCGACGGAGGCAAGGCTTTCGTCTGGAGGGAAAGCAGTAAACAGTAATAGTCCTGACGCGTCGGGACATATGAATCAATTGCAGCCGGTAGGGTGTCACTGCATGAATGACGATCTGGTTTTGTTATTTTTGCAGGATTCGTTTTCAAATCACCTGGAACAGGAATAACAATACAAACACTCTAATTAAATTGGGAGGTGCTTGTATGGAGCGCAGACAACAGCGAAAGGAACGCTCGCATATGTTACGCAACATCCTGTTCGGCGTTTTACTCGCCTGTGTCGGCTTTCTTGTCCTGTTTGGTGTGATGACCATCCTTGTCCAACAAGTTGAAGGCTCTGCCGATTATCAATCGTTCGTCGAACTGATGCAGCGGGCTGACGTGTCATGGACGACGCTCGAATTGACGCTCGTATTCTTACTTTTTTTCATCAGCGGCATCGACGTCGCGTTACCGGAAGCCGTCAAAGAGGGTGGCATCAACCAACTCCTTGGTGCAAACGATGCCGGGAACATCTTGTCGATTTTCGGGATTGACCTTAACCAAGTTTTAGAACCGTTGACGTTTCGCGCCGTTTACGGCAGTCCTTTTTTATCCGTCTTCGGAATCGGTCTGTTCCTGATTTTATTTTTAATCTTACGGATTGGTGCCACACGCGTGACGTGGACGATTCGGACAGTCAGCTTTTTAGCAGCAAGTCTCGTGTTATACGCTTTTACGCTCAACACGGCGCTCGGGATTGAGGTTTTGACGATTCGTCAAGCGACCGTCTGGAACGGAATCTTTATGTTACTTTTCCTGGCCGGTCTGTTTTATCTAGCGTTTTATCCACGGCAATTGTCCGGCATGACAGCGGCTGCCCGTGCCGCGATCGTCATCCTGCTCGTCGCAAGCAGTGTCCAGCTGTACTTTACGGTGACGGATGAAACGAAATACAGCGGTGATGCCTCGGCCCGGACGTGGTTGACCGTGTCGAGTCTGAACGCGGGCAGTGACGGCTGGTATGACTTGATGCACGGCAGTCAAGTGACCTATAAGGCGAATGTCCTCGGCGCAAAATTGAATGTGCCAGTGACGTTCTTGAATGGCGAGACTGACGTGACACGATTGAAACAGTCGATTGATGACGTCGTCAACCGAATCGACGCCGAGCATGTCACGAATCAATTGCTGACCGTCATCGGTGGCGAACGGCCTGATTTATCGGATACCCGGCTGACGCTCGATGCGGTCGATTATGGCACGGCACGGAATGTCGTCCTCGCGATGGATGCCAGATCGGCCGGTCAACCGGCTGTTGCTGATCAAGTCGAACAGGACAAACCGTTTCCATTTTGGCTGTTTCTGTTTGTCCCGATTATCGTTTATATCCTCGTCAGCATCCGTGCCTTTAGACGGTTATATGATCCTGTCCTGTTTGCCGTGACGACCGGGTTGATCAGCTGGTTCATCTGTTCGCTGACGGGCACGTCATTTGCACTCTTGTGGCAAGACGACGCCCTCGTCAGCTTGAGCCAGGAGACGGCGGTAGTTACAACGGTTCTTTACGCTTCAGTCCTGGCACTGATTGCCGGTTTCATAGGGTTTGCGATTAAACGACAACGCCCGGTTGATAGATGAAGGATGACCGTTTCCCGTAAGTTCGGGGAGCGGTTTTTTTTTCGAAATAACGGTTTTGTAAAAGTGTAAAGCCGTTGTAAACCCAATTTGTGGAATTAGTTAAGAAGGTTAAATAAGACGGATGTCCGACCTATTCAAAGAGGCTATAAGCTACAATGAAAGCGTGTTAAATTAATTGAGCAGTCATTTATTTCTTAGGGGGAAACCAGATGAAACAGGCTACAAAAATTATTATCGCTACCACGTTGATCGCACCGATGTTAGCACCGGTCATCCAAGTCAAAACACTTGCAGCAGATGACAGTGTCGTCAAACTACGTTTTCTAGAAACAACGGATTTACATACGAACTCGATGAACTACGATTACTTCAAAGACGCGCAAGATGAGTCGATTGGTCTTGTCAAAGCAGCGACGGTCATCAAACAGCAACAGAACGTCGTCGGCGAAGCCAACAGCTTCCTGTTCGATAACGGGGATACTCTTCAAGGCACACCGTTCGGGGATTATGTCAAAAATCAGTACGATAAAGGCAACAAAGGCAAACACCCGATGTATGAATTAATGGAATACCTCGGTTACGACGCGGTCACACTCGGCAACCACGAGTTCAACTTCGGACTCGACTTCCTGAAGTCGGCGATGAGTGCTTCTAGCGGCTCGATCAAGTTCGTCAACTCGAATGTTCTCGACGCTGTGACGAAAAAACCAATCGTCTCGGACTACAATAAAGATGGCAAAGACTATCAAATCATTGAACGTCAAGTGATGGACCAGAACAATCAACCGAAAACAGTCAAAGTCGGCGTCTTCGGTGTCGTCACGCCACAAATCATGGCATGGGATGCCGGGAACTTAACGGGGAAAGTAACGGCGGAAGATATCATTCCGACGGCTAAAGCAACAGCGAAAAAATTAAAAGATGCCGGCGCAGATGTTGTCGTCGCGCTCGCACATACAGGAATCGGGGATACGATCGACCAAAAAGACGGCGATGAAAACGTCGGCTATGCGTTATCAAAAATTGCCGACATCGATGTCTTGATGACCGGTCACCAACACGGAAAGTTCCCGGACGCGACATCGGCCTTCAATAAATTACCGAACGTCGATGCAGAAAAAGGGCTCATCAACGGGAAACCGGTCGTCATGGCGAACACACAAGGGAAAAATGTCGGTGTCATCGACCTGCAATTAAAACAAGTCGACGGCAAGTGGACAGTCGATACAGCCGGAGCGAAACTTGCTGATGTCACGAAAGAGACGGTCGCTGATGCAGGTGCTGTCAAGCTGATCGAGAAAGCACATCAAGGAACACTCGAGTACATCCGTCAGGAAGTCGGAACGATCAATGACGACATCCAAAGCTTCTTTGCGCTCGTCCAAGATGATGACTCGGTCCAGTTCGTTACGA
Organism: Exiguobacterium sp. s193; assembly: GCF_018618755.1. Classification (GTDB taxonomy): domain Bacteria; phylum Bacillota; class Bacilli; order Exiguobacteriales; family Exiguobacteriaceae; genus Exiguobacterium_A. The sequence goes on along the minus strand of NZ_JACSMR010000007.1, from coordinate 37,069 downwards.
ATGCACAAAAATGGTACGTCGAGAAACAACTTAAAGAAAATGCGGAACTCGCGAAATATAAAGATTTGCCACTCTTATCTGCCGGTGCCCCATTTAAAACAGGCGGGCGGAATCAAGTCAACGCGGCAGATTATACGTTGATTAAAAAAGGTCCGATTGCACTGAAAAACGTCGCTGATCTGTATGTCTATCCGAACACGCTTGAAGTCGTCAAAGTCACAGGGGCTGACGTTAAGAACTGGCTCGAAATGTCTGCCGGTCAATTCAATGAAGTATCAGGCGAACAAACAGACTTGTTAAACAAAGATTTCCGCAGTTACAACTTCGATATCCTCGACGGTCTGACGTACGAAATCGACATCACGAAACCGGCAAAGTATGACTACAACGGTGTTGTCGTCAAAGAGGACGCGAACCGCGTTCAAAACATCAAGTATCAAGGTAAGGAAATCACGGATGAACAAGAATTCCTTGTTGCGACAAACAACTATCGTGCCGGCAGCGCCACGTTCCCGGGTCTTGGCGGCGGGAAGAACATCGTCTACAAGTCAGCGTACGAAACACGGAACGTCATCTCAGACTTCATCCAGTCAAAACAACCGGTTGATTATAAAGCTGATGCGAACTGGTCACTTGTCGCGAGCAAACCGATGACGGTCAACTTCGATTCGGCAGAAGCAGCAGCAAACTACACGAACCGCTACGAAGGCATCACGAACACAGGCGTGACACGTGCCGGTGAAACAGGAACGTTCCTGAAGTTCGAAATGAACGTGCCGATGAAAAACTTCAACGTTAGCGTCGCAACCGTCAAACCGGGAGCGAAAGTCGTCACGGGAACAGCCGTTGCCGGAGCGAAGATTACAGTAAAACATGGAGAAACGGTACTCGGAACGGCGACTGCTGACGAAACAGGGAAGTATTCCGTAACAGTTCGTCCGGTGAAGCTCCGTGACAAACTGACGGTCGTCTCGGAACTCGGATTCATGAAAAAATCAGCAACGGTCACGGTCGGAACAGGCTTCGTCGCGACACCGGCAATCGATAAAAAGTCGGCCGTCTACGGTTCGACGGTCTTGACGGGTAAAGCGACAGCAGGACTTGATGTCACGCTGTACAAAGGTTCAACGAAAATCGCCAAAGCGAAAACAACAGCGAGCGGCTTTAAGCTTCCTGTCAAAAACGGTCTGACGACAGGGACATACACAGTCAAGTCGACGGATATCTCACACAAAGTTACAAAAAAAGCATCATTCACGATTAAAAACACGTACCCGGTCAAAAAATGGACAGGTAAAAAGACGTTGACGGGCAAAGTCGAAAAACGTCAAATCGTCCGTCTGTTCGAAAAAACGAGCACCGGCTATCAATTGATTGCCCAGGACGTCGCCGACAACCACGGCAACTACGTCTTGAAAATGCGGACGGGTCTTGCGACGGGGTCTTATAAACTCAATGTCTACACAGCAAAAGATCGTCTCGATCAATCACGTTACTTCCTTACAAAAAAATAAGCAGACGAAAACGACCTCGCACGCGTGAGGTCGTTTTGTTTTGCTTAAAAAACTGGCATACTAACAGAAGAGGAGAGGGTCGTTATGAGACAAGTCATCGTTACACCGTATCAAGAAGTGTGGGGAAAAATGTTTGAGACGGAAGCGGCACGATTGCGGACGGTTTTCGGTGGGCGATTGCGTGCCGTCCATCACATCGGCAGTACATCGGTCCCGGGACTATCGGCAAAACCGATCATCGACATCTTACCGGTCGTCGATACGCTGGGTGACATTGAATCGTTTGATACGGCGATGGAAGCACTCGGTTACGAAGTGAAAGGCGAGTTCGGTATGCCGGGACGGCGCTACTACCGAAAAGGCGACGATAACCGGACACACCATATCCATCTCTATGCAGAAGGCAGTCCGGAAATCAGGCGTCATGTCGTCTTTCGCGATTACTTACGACAGCATCCGGATGAAGTCGTCGCCTATAGCGCTATCAAAGAACAACTGGCGGAGCAGTATCCGGTCGACATCGAGTCCTACATCGCCGGCAAGGATGCGTTCGTCAAAGAAATGGAACAGCGGGCGCTCGCATGGTGGTACCGTGGATGAGTGGCAGGAAGCATTACAACGGCACGTCGCCGTCGGTGTCCGGACGACCCGGGAACTGATCCAGTTGATCCGACCGGACGACTGGGAGAAGCAGCCGATTCCGGGGAAACGGTCCGTTTATGAAGTCGCCGCCCATCTTGCCGTGTTGCTCGAAGCGGATTTACGGATTGCGACCGGAGCGACAGCTTCCGAGATGGCACGGTTTTATGCCATCCCGGTGCCGCCCAATCAGCTTACCGACCGCTTGGATCAGTCGTGGCAGTATTATCAAGACCGGCTGGCGTGCGGTTTTGCGACGGAACCGACCTACTGGGGCGTCGCAGACAGTTCGTCCGGTTGGTTGATGGAAGCGGCCGTCCACTTGTATCATCACCGGTCACAATTATTTGATTACTTAAATCTGCTTGGTTATGACATTAAGTTGGATTTGTTTGAATAGGAGAGGGTTGAAATGGAACGGATTGTTGAGACAGCGGATGGACGGTTTGATACCCGCCTGACCGGAACGGGGAATGTGACGTTCATCCTCGACCACGGGATGATGTCGAGCCATCACCAGTGGGGCTGGTTACGGGGAGAGTTACTGAAACTCGGTCGGGTCTTTGAATATTCACGGCTCGGTTACGGCAAGTCGTCGCGTGGGAAAACGAAACGTTTGTTTACCCGACAAGCGGATGAACTGGAACGTGTCCTCGATTTGCTAGGCATGAGCGGACCGTTCGTCCTGATTGGTCATTCGCTTGGTGCCTACATCTCGCTCGAACTCGGCCGCCGTCGTCCGGACGAGACGGTCGGCATCGTCCTGCTCGACCCGTCGCATCCCGAAGTCGACGCGGAACTGCCGAATTGGTACGAACGGACGCAAGAGGAATGGAATCGTTTTTTATATGTTTTGAGTCACGTCCGGCCACTCGCCTGGCTGATTCCGGACAATCTGGGGGCACGGATGTTCACGAGTCTTCCGCAAGCAGACCGTGTGCCGATGTGGCGGAACATGGCACGGAAAAACCACTGGCGGGGGACGCTTGACGAATGGCAGACCGTCGAAGCCAACAATCAGCATGTTTTACAACTCGTCTCACACGTCACACCGCCAATCCTTGTGTTATCGGCTTCCGACTGGGCAGGCGGGATGCCGGAAAAATGGCTGCACCCGCAATTGACGAAGCGGATCAATGCAGCCCATGAACGGTTTGCCGAGAGTTTACCGGATGCGACGTTTCATGTGATACCGAATACGAACCATTACACGATTGCCGGTTTTTCGAAAGACGCGGCGGAAACGGTCGTTCATTTGATTCAAACGTCCTTTTTTGATTGAATAGCAGCAGTGATCCGACTCAAATGCCTTCTCATGACGGGAAGGCGCAGGCTGTAGACAACATGCCATCGGGAGATCAAGCGTCTTTTTTCGTTGTTTTCCTCGGGCGAGGCGCAAGCCGTTGCTCCTTGATCCTCACGGACAAGAAGCAGGGTCTTGCCTGCCTCTAAAAGTGCGTTATAAGCGCACTTTTCCCCGTAGGAGTCAACGAAACGCGACGCTTTTTAGATAATACCGTGAGGGAAAGCCGAGCAGGCAGACGATTTAGAGCGCAATCCGTCTCGAATCGCTTAGAACCGCGAAAATCAATCGGTTGCGACCCTGCAACTTTGTTATAGCGGCGTGACCGATTGCCGCTTTGAAGACGAGACAGAGAAGCGCGAACGGATTGTCTCTCGTTATCGCATGCTCACGCTTCTTAAGAGTTTGTCTACACGCTGTGCCTTCTCATGACGAGAAGGCGTTTTAATTTGGTTAAAAATCGGTTGACAGTCTAAATCGGAACGGTTACTATTTAAAACGTAATCATTACGATTTAAAAAGGAGACGATTTGCATGTCACGCATTCCCATCACGGTGTTGTCCGGTTATCTTGGGTCAGGTAAAACGACGGTCTTAAATCATTTGTTACATAATCGCGCAGGACGAAAGCTCGCCATCATCGTCAACGATATGAGCGAAGTCAATATCGATGCCGCCTTGATTGAGCAGGCCGGTTTTTCACGGACGGAGGAATCGTTCGTCACTTTGTCGAACGGCTGCATCTGCTGTACGCTCCGGGACGACTTGCTGCTTGAAGTCCGGCGGCTAGTCAGTCAAGGTGACCTTGACGGAATCGTCATCGAATCAAGCGGGATCTCGGAACCGATTCCTGTTGCCCAGACGTTTACCTATGTCGATGAAGACAGTCAAATCGATTTGACGGAGACGACAAAAATCAATGCGATGGTGACAGTCATCGACGGTTACCGGTTCTTGAAGGACTTCGAGTCCGGAGAGTCCTTGTTTGAGCGGCAACAGGCAGTCGGCGAGTCGGACGTCCGCGAAGTCGTCGATCTGCTCGTCGACCAGGTCGAATTCGCCGACATCATTTTGTTGAACAAGATTGACCGGTTGACGGACGAGGAAAAACAGGAAGTCATAACCTATGTAAAAGCACTCAATCCGCTCGCAAAAATCATTGAAACGACGTATGGACAGGTCGATCCGGTTGAGATTCTTGATGTCGACCTGTTTGACTTCGAACAGGCGGCGTCACGTGCCGGCTGGATTCGGGAACTGAATGCCGAGGAACACGTCCCGGAGACGGAAGAATACGGCATCCGCTCATTCGTCTACAACCGGAATGTCCCTTTTCATCCGGAGCGGTTGCTTCAGTTGATTGAGTCTTGGCCGGAAGAAGTCGTCCGGGCGAAAGGTTTCCTGTTCCTTGCGACGCGACCGGAAGTTGCCCTGTTATTTAATCAGGCCGGGTATGCGTCGAACATGGAATATGCCGGGCGGTTCGAGACGCAAGTGGACCGCCGGACGGAACTCGTCCTGATTGGGATTGGTTTTGATCAGCTCAGACTGGAAGCACAGTTTGATGCCTGTTTGGTCCAGAAAGAGGAAACCGATTGGTCACAACTTTCCGACCCGCTTCCTGGACGCGAACAATACGATGAAGTTTTTTAAATTCAGGTCAACTTTTGAAGAAATCACATCTGTGGTTTCTTTTTTTGCTATATTTTTAGAGGGAACAGGGAAATAACGAAAAGAGAAAACGCTGATGTTAGAGGGGGAAGTCTATTGCGCAATCGGATTTTACAATTCGCGCTCGTATTTTTAGTTGCCGGTGGTATCATTTGGACACTGTATCAACTCGATTATCTGTTTTATGTCCTGACGATTTCCGCCGTCGTCGTACCACTTGCCGTCATCATGATCATCTTCATCGAAAATCGGACGGCGGAGTCGACGATTGCTTGGTTTTTAGTCTTAATCTTTTTACCGATTCTCGGTGTCATCATCTGGATGATGTTCGGGCGCAATCCACGCCGCCGTCGTCGGAACCGGCGGTCGCATGACGAGCGGACGTTACTCAAACAGGCGACGCGGCCGGTCCGCTCGCTTGCGGTCAGCGAACTGCCGTCGAATCACTTGAAGCTTGCCAACACAATCCGAAACTTTGGTGGCGGCGGGGTCGATGTCAATACGGCGAGTCAAATCTTGACGAACGGAACGGAGACGTTCCCGGCAATTCTTGACGCAATCCGCAGTGCCAAGCATCATGTCCACATCCAGTACTACATCTACCGGAATGACGAGACAGGGAAGGCGATTCGCGAAGCATTGATTGAGCGCCTCGAAGCCGGGGTCGAGGTCCGCTTCATGTACGACGGGCTCGGCAGTTATATGCTCGGCGAAGGGTTTTTAAAGCCGCTCCGTGAAGCCGGGGCGAAGATCGCTGCCTATGATCCGATTTCGAGCCCCTTGTTCATCTTCACGGCGAACTTCCGCAATCACCGTAAAATTGTCGTCATCGACGGCAAGGTCGGGTTTACAGGTGGTTTGAACGTCGGGGACGAATACGACGGGAAAAGTAAGAAGTTCGGCTTTTGGCGTGATACGCACCTGCGCTTAGAAGGACGCGCTGTCAAAGAACTGCAGGCGACGTTCCTGGATGACTGGCTCTATGCGCATCTCGAAGGATCGGATACGTGGGAGACGTTCGGTGGAGAAGAAGGTTTGGAACAGTATTTCCCGAAACATGATGCGGAATCGGACGGTGCCGTCCAGGTCGTGACGAGTGGGCCGACATCGAAAGATCCGGCAATCCGAAACGCCTTGATAGCGGCAATCATCTCCGCCCAACGGTCGATTTGGATTGCGACGCCGTACTTGATTCCGGACAATGAGACGATGACGTTGCTCCGACTTGCAGCACGGGCCGGACTCGACGTCCGGATACTAACGCCAGGCAGAGGGGACAGCTTTACGTCCTATTACGGGACGCGGTCGTATTTCGGACCCTTGTTAAAAGATGGGGTCAAGATTTACACATACAACCGTCATTTCATCCATGCAAAACTGTTTTTGATTGACGGTAAAATCGGTGTCGTCGGGACGGCGAACATGGACATCCGGAGTTTCGTCCTCAACTATGAAATCATGGCGTTTCTCTATGATACGGAGAGCGCCTCGAAACTTGAACGTGATTTCATCGATGATTTTGAAGTGTCGATTCAATTGTCGTCGAATGATTATGTCAAACGGTCGCTCCGGTTCCGTCTGTTCGAATCGTTTTCGCGATTGATTTCACCATTGTTATAAGGAAAGCGGGAGTCCAATCAATCAATTATTGAGTGGACTCCCATTTTTTTGATTAAGTGGACCTCGAACGGGGAACAATCAGTTTTATACACCGCAACGTGTCATTTTGTTGCGCTACTTATTATGTGGAAGGAAGTGAAAAGGACGAAACTGTCCTGATTTCATATGCGAACAACCGACGAATCCCATTTTTATACGCGTGACATGAGACCAATCGCACGACCGGAAGCCATCATCGAAGGAAAAGATTATCGCTTTACGATTTTGACGAGCCGACTGATTCGGATGGAGTATGCAGAAGACGGCCGATTTGAGGACCGGGCGACCCAGACGGTCTGGAACCGGGATTTCCCAGTCCCTTCATTCCGGATTGTTGAGGATGACACGGAACTGCAAATCATCACGGAACACGTCCACCTGCACTATACAAAAGGTCCGTTCGCCGAGAATACATTGTATGTCGATGTGCTCGGGAACTTCAGTACGTACTACAGCCGCTATACGTTCGGAGGTCCACTACGGACGCTGAAAGGGACGGCCCGGACACTCGACCACGCGGACGGGGAAATTCCGCTTGAGGAAGGAATCATCTCCCGCCAAGGCTACGCAGCGATCGATGATTCGGCGTCGTTCGTCCTGACGGAGGATCATTTCGTCGAACCGCGACAGAGCGGGGCGAAAGACATTTATTATTTCGGCTACGGCCATGATTATAAACAAGCGTTGAAGGATTTTTACCGCCTGACCGGACCGACACCGATGTTGCCGCGTCAAGTGCTTGGAAACTGGTGGAGCCGCTACTGGCGATACAACGAAAAAGAATACAAAGATTTGATGACGCGATTCAAAAAAGAAGACGTCCCGTTTTCCGTCAGCGTCATCGACATGGATTGGCACGTGACCGACATTCCGGAAAAATACGGCAGCGGCTGGACCGGTTATACGTGGAACCGCGACTTGTTCCCCGATCCGCGCGGTTTCCTGCAATGGCTCAAAAATGATGACCGGATGGTAACGCTCAACTTGCACCCGGCAGACGGCGTGCGGGGGTTTGAGGAAGCGTATGAAGCGATGGCGGTCGCGATGGGGCTTGATCCAGATATGGATGACCGGATTCCGTTCGATTTCTCCGACAAGACGTTCATCGAAAACTATTTCACGAAATTGCATCACCCGCACGAAGCGGACGGCGTCGATTTTTGGTGGATCGATTGGCAACAAGGAGCGAACTCGAAGATTAAGGGACTCGACCCGCTTTGGATGCTCAATCACTACCACGCACTCGACATCGCCCGTGACGGCAATCGTCCGTTAATCTTCTCGCGTTATGCGGGACCCGGCAGTCACCGTTATCCGGTCGGTTTTTCCGGGGATACGATCATCTCATGGGCATCGCTCAAGTTCCAGCCGTATTTCACGGCGACGGCGTCGAACATCGGTTACGGTTGGTGGAGTCACGATATCGGTGGTCACCAACGGGGAGAAAAGGATGATGAGTTGTCGACACGCTGGCTCCAATACGGCGTCTTCAGTCCGATCATGCGACTCCATAGCACGATGAGTATCTTCAACGGCAAGGAGCCGTGGCGGTATTCGATCGAGGCGGAGCAAGTCATGAAACGGTATTTACGACTGCGCCATCAACTCGTTCCATACATCTACACGATGAATGCCCGCAATCATTTTGACGGACTTCCGCTCGTCTCACCGATGTACTATGAACATCCGGAGGACGAGCTCGCTTATGCCGTCCCGAACCAGTATTATTTCGGAACGGAATTGATGGTCGCACCGATCGTCGAGCCGATGAACCGGAAACTGCACGTCGCGGCGACGACTGCCTGGTTGCCGGAAGGCGAGTGGTTCGATTTCTTCTCCGGACACCGCTATACAGGCGGGAAACAGATGCGTCTGTTCCGACGTCTCGAAGAACAGGCAGTGCTTGCGAAAGCCGGGGCGATCGTTCCGCTCGGCCGCCATCAGGAACATTCGAATGCCTTGTATAACCCGGAACATCTTGACGTCCATGTCTTCCCCGGGGCATCGAACCAGTTTACGTTGTTTGAAGATGATAACGTCGGCGTCGCTCACCGTGACGGGGAGAATGTCGAGACGGCATTTGAACTCGACTGGGTTTCACGGACGATGACGATTGCGGCACCGACGGGTAAACGGGATCTCTTACCTGAAAAACGGATCATCACTGTCATTTTACGCGGCGTCAACGAAGGGTATGTCGTGCGTGACGGGGAGACGTTAGCAGGCGAATACGATCCGCAAAACCAATCGTTGACGGTGACGCTCGGTGAAGTGACGGATACCGTCACCTTATCGCTTCAAGTCGAGATGTCGACGAATGACAACCGGATGGAACGGTTATACGAGTTCCTTGATCAAGCGGAAATCAGCTATGACCTGAAGGACCGGCTTTACCGTCTGTTGACGCAACGCCTTGAACCGATCAACTTGATGCATCAGTTGCAAGCACTGGATCTTGAGAAGGATCTCGTCGACTGTTTACTGGAATTGATGCTTTATTGATTAGGAAGCAGGATGAGTGAGGACATCGAGTAATGATCACCCGTATTCGCAGATCCTGAAAACATCTGTGAATACGGGTTTTTTGTGTCTGCGAAATCGTTATTTGATAAAAGAAAATAGTTATTAGAAAAAGCTTTTTTCTTTTCGTTGCTTTCCTCGGGCGAGTCGCAAGCCGTTGCTCCTTGATCCTAGCGGACAAGGAGCAGGGTCTTGCCTGACTCTTTCCAGCGCGATCAATCGCGCTTTTTCCCGTAGGAGTCAACGAAACGTGAAGTTTTTTTAGGTAATATCATGAGAAAAAGCCAGACATACAAGATGGTTTAGAGCGCAATCCGTCTCGAATCGCTTTTAAAGCGAAAAGCAATCGGTCGCGACCCTGCAGCCTTGCTGTAGCGGCGCGGAAGATTGCCGCTTTGAAGACGAGGCGAGACAGGGAAGCGCGAACGGATTGCATCTCGATATAGCATGTTCACTCTTCATAAGCATTTGTCTACGCTTTTTTATTTGTCCAAAATTATCCGAGTAAAAGGCGGTTAGACCATAACGTATTAGTACTAACACGAAAAGCTTTGAAGGCGAGGCAAGAGGGGGAGCACGACGCGACCATGTATAGACGTAAACACTTGAATGTCATACAAAAAAGGTGTTCTTCCGCGAATCGAATCCGCGAAGAACACCTTCAGTATTATTTACGCCGTAATTTTTTGGCTTTTTGCTGCATATCGCGGTACGTGATCATCGGACTGTCGTCGACGGTCAGACGTAAATGGTTCGGTTCCCCTTTAGAGGTGATGCCGGAACAGTACAGGATATCGGCATACTCATTAAACAGTTCTTCGTATGCCGGCAAGTGGTGCATCAGGCGGCCGGGTGATCCCCAGCCGCAGAGGACGACGCCGTTTTTCGCCCGGATCTGTTGCAACGTCTGTTCGACGAACTGATAGTTGATGTCGTCGAAGCTTGCCTGCGCGAATGGTAAATCTTCACTGACGAGTAAGTCGGGCATCAGACTGATGATGTCATACTGCTTGACGGGATCATCAACGTATTTTTTCATCAAGTTGTAGGCGCGTTGTGTCGTCGTCCCGGACAAGAAAGCGTCCGTCGTCCGCGGTGTATAGATTAACGCCGCGACGTGTGTCCCTTCTTCGATGTCATCGAAGATGTAGCTCCGCAAATAACGTTTTGTTTTTTGTGCATCAAACGTCGTTTTGACGCGGATTGACGATTCCTCGATCTGAAGTCCTGAAAGATCGGGTTGTGTCATGGTGGTGCCTCCTTTAGTTAATCAAACGTGAACTGATGCGAAGAAGTAGAGCGAGTGTTTGTTGTTTCAAGGTGAGATCGTTCGCATCGATCGTCTCGACTTGTTGCTGGTACTGGTCATATTGTGCGAGGACGTCGGTGACATATTGTTCACTGCGATTGTATTCAAACAGTGCCAACTCGAGTGTCTGGCGGTCAGATGTTTTCGTGACGTCATGCTGGTTGAGGTATTTTGCTGCCGTATGGGCACTATCCATCAAGTTCGTCGGATCGGCTTTCCCGTCCTGGTTTGCGTCGACACCAAGACCGCCATACTTTTTAATCGCTTCCGGATCCGTCAGGTCAATGCCATCATGTTCGATGTCACCGAGCGACGTACCCCCCTCATACCCCCAACCGACCCATGTCTTCGGCATGAACTGGAATGGACCGATGGCGCCGACGGACGACTGCATCGCGGACGATTTCGAGAAGATTGTCTCGACCCGGTGTATCGCGGCAAGTAACTTCCAATCGATTTCATACCGGTCACCGGCTTGTTCGTAGATGTCGATGTTCTCGGCAGGGACGCCGTATTGCCCGTAATAGGTACGATACAATTCATTTTGGACACGTTCCCGATTTTGCCAGTAGACGAAGCTACCCGCGATGAGAACGAACAGTACGAACAAGATGCTAAAACGTAAAAACTTGCGCATAATGTTCTCTCCTCTTTCGATGATTCCACTGAATGGTATCATATTTTGCAGGGCGCTAGTAGCTATTTCTTTCCTGGCGAATCCAGGACGGATTCTTCTCACAAACGCCTGCCGTTCTAAGGACGATGCAGAAAGCAGACGGTCAGACGGTCACTTGTTAATAACTGACATCGTCAAGCGGGAGAAAATTTGCTAGACTAGGTGTCAGAAGAAGGCAACGTTCAACGTCATTAGATTGTCACTTGCACGAAAAGTCAATCGCCTTGTAGAATAAAAGAGTAAACGCTTACACATCAAAGGAGATGGACGAAACCATGCGAACGATCACTTCCACTGGCGAACGAAAGAAAACGAGTTGGATTTTAAACATCGGTAGTCAGCCAAAGTTAAAGATGGACGGAGTGACCGAGACGTTGATGGATCAGGAACACCGGATCCTCTTCGATCAATGGGCGATTCCGACGACGAATACGTTAATTTTCCGCTTTAAACAACAATTTCCGAACCATCTCTGCGACAACGGGTATGATGTGTATGGAGCGGCTGCTTTTGATGAGCAGGTCGTGGAACTGATTTCGAACTGGTTTATCGAACTCATTACCGTCTTGACGGCGATTCAGCGGACGAAGGGCATTCAACATGTTCATATTAAAGGCGGCGTCGCCAAACGGACCGATTTCTTACCGACGATCCGGCGCACGTGCCGGGCACTCGAATCAACGATTGACATCACATAATTTCAAAATGCCGCTTTCCTCAAATCAACTGACTTGAGGGAAGCGGCATTTTTTTGTTTCGTAATTTGCTGTGATTGATAGGTATCTTCTAGGCAAAAGGCGAAAAGAGTTACATATGTGGCCCGAAATTTTTCTCGGCAGCGCGGCATGCCCGCAATAACGCATCCTTAAAGAAGCGGTCTTCTTGCGACGCGAGTTGGCGGGTGGCGTCTTCATCCCCGCGGAGTGATTTTCCGAGCATCTGGATGACTTTGACCCAGCGTCTTGCATGATCGAGTTGGGGACGTCCCATCGCGACATAAACTGTGAACCAGTCATTTTGGTCGCGGCGGATCATCCGCTGAAAGAGTGATTTCGCTAAATCGACTTCTTCTGTCGACGGCCGTTCGTCCGTCTCGAAAAAGTTTCGCAGGGCACGGATTGCCGTCACATAAGCCGCTTTGACTTCAGATGACGGTTCGTGTTTGCCATATTCCGACGTCGACAAGTGGATCAAGGCCGGTTTCTTCTCGATGCCCGTCACCCAGGCAGAAATCGTTTTCGTTCCTTTTAAGGCTTGGCGATTTGCGACCGGAAGTTTTGCCGTGACTTGTCCGACTTTGCCGATGACGGTCACTTTGCTGTTGCGTTCCTGGATTTCCGTGACTTTCATCTCAACGGTGTCACCCATCTCGAACGGGATCGCCTTCGGTTGCAGTTTCTCACCGGCAGAGAGCGGGGAGCGTTTCCGGATCATCCGTAAGGCTTCTTGTTCCATCCGGTCATCGAGCGACCATAAGTGTTCCGGTGGGACGTTACGGAAACGGCGGCGCCGGACCTTGATGTATTGATCGAGCGCGTCGGCTGCTTGTTCGCGTGTCCCGTCACCAGTCGCGACGGGTTCGATGATGTCTCGGAGCGTGATGGATTCGAGTCGTTCCATGATCCCTTCGAACGGAATCAGTTCCATCACGTAGAGACTACAGACGACGAGTTCGCATTCGCGAGGGGTAAGTGGGCGTTTGGCCATAAATTGACTTCCTTTCCAGCTGGTTGATACTTCTAGTATACCAAAAAAACGTCATCACCACCTTAATCGGTAGTGATGACGGTCCAGTTGATTGCTTACAGGACGTACGCGGATTCGGAACTGTTTTGAAGTTCCGCTTCGCTCAATTTGACGATGCCGCTATAAAACGGATCGTGGGCGACCATCAAATCGCCAAGTGCTTTAATTTCGGCGACGGTCGTATCGGCTTTCGCTCCCGCGAGTCGGAGGCGGAAGGGTTTGTTCGTCGATGTCTCAAACGTTAACAGAATCGTGTGTTCCATGAGAGTCCTCCTTTAAGATTATGAGTTGAGTAGGGCGTAATCACGACTGATTTCACTGTGGGCATAGGTACCCGCGATTAATGTCCCGATCGCTTGACCGATCGCAGCGACTGCTTCAGGTGCTAAGTTCGGGCGCAGTCCGTTGAAACGACGTTTTGCGATGATGGCGTCACCGTTCGGCGAGACTTTATCTTGTCGTTCGTAAACGACGACGAGACTTGTTTTGATTTCTTCCGCTTGTGTCATGTGTATCACCTCCTTCGCCCTTATTAACAGGACAGAAAGAGGATTTGTTCGAAAGGAAGTGAAAAAAAGATGATTTGGTTTCGATTTTTACGGAAGATGTCCTTTTTAAAGATGCGGACGCTCGGCTACGCCTCGTTTATCTTCGTCTTTGGCGTCTCCTTAATCATGTACGTTGTCGAACCGGAGACGTTCGGCTCGTATTTCCGTGCCGTCTACTGGACGATGACGACCGTTGTCACGGTCGGATATGGTGATTTTTTCCCGAATACGGACTTCGGGCGGGTGATGACGATTTTTGTCTTCATCTTCGGGATCGGGATCGTCGGGAGTTTGATTTCAAAGCTCATCGACGGGGTCCAGGTGATTCGTGATCAAAAAGAGAGAGGGATGTTGCAAGTGAAAGAAGCAGGACATACGATCGTCTTCGGCTACAGCCGTCGGTCGAAACATGTAATCGAAGAACTACTCGAGACGACAGATGTCATCCTCGTCGATGATTTGGAACGCGAACCGTTCAGTCATGAACGCTTCCACTATGTCAACGGGGACCCGGCGCTCGCGACGACCTTAGAACGGGCGAACATCAAACAAGCGGCGCGGGCGATTGTTCTCGCGGATCACACGATGCCGCCAGCGTTAGCAGACGGTCGGACGCTCCTGATTGCTTCGAGCATCGAACGGGCGAATCCGAATATCTATACGATCGTCGAGATGATGCTCGAGGAACACCTCGACAGTTTCGAACAGGTCAAGGTTGACGAGGTGTTGCTTGGCGATGAAACGATTTCCCGGATGGCGATTCTTGCCGCGCATCACCCGGGCGTCACGAAAGTCGTGACGAACTTATTGACGAAGGATGGGGACGGGATGTTCTCGATTCCTGTCCGCCCGGAGTGGAAGACGTACCGCGAAGCGTTCCATGCGATGCTTGAAGAAGGGGTGACGATCTTGTCGGACGGAAAACGGCTCGACCTGAACCGCCGGCTCGATGAAACGATCTCACCGGACACAAGATTAATCGTCCTCTGTGGCGAAGAAACGGCGAAACGGATCGGGGCTTTTTAATCAAACCGGATTAAAATGATTTCTTTTCGGGTATAGTAAATAAATTTACTTACACAGGGGAGAACTTACTTATGACAAACGAACAACCAGAATGGATTCAAGAATTATTCGAAACGATTGATCAAGGCGACTTAAAAGATGTTCCGAAATTACTTTATATGGCACTAACATTAGAACCAAGCTATTTCACGAAAGCCGTCAGCCGTCTCAACCAGCGGCTTGACGTCGAAACATTACAGGACGTCTCGGAATTGTTGACGGTCTACCGTCAATTCTTCATCTCGGCCAATCCGTCAGAAGAGTACTGGACGATTGCCTGGAACGAATTGATACAGACGATGCATCATTTCATCGACCGGACGGAAGCGCAACAGCTCTTTAAGGAACACGTCGACCTGATTGATTGGTGGTCAAGTGAATCTCTATTGTCGTTACCGAGCTGGTTGACGGTTCTTGATCTTGCCGAGCGGATTGACGCCCTTGATCAATTTAGCAGTTATCTTCCAGATATTTTCGAAAGCTACGCGCTCGAAACAGCGAAGGACGAGCCGTTCGCCCGTCTCGCTTGGTACGCACTTGCGAGTCAACAACACGCATTGCTCGAACCATACCGTACCCGGATTGCCGAGTCAGAGGCGCCAGAAATCCGTTCGTTACAGCAAGCAGATTTACTCGATCAAATTGATACGACGCGCGTTCGTATGTTAAAGTCTAAGGACAACGAACCGATCGAATTGATGTTTGATCGAAAATGGACTTTATAACTTAGTGAACAGAATCTGACACCTAGAAACTGCACGAAATCAATCCAAGGGGTGTAGTGATGATCCACGTCAATGTACCGAGCGGGGACTACATCGTCCTCGTCGAAATCAATCGCGAAGTCTTACTGTGTCAAACGTTAGAGGAAGCCGATCATGCAGAGCGTGACCGCTACGAACTGGTCGGGCGGATGAGTGAACGTCTCCCGGCAGAAGTCATCGGCCCGTCGATTGCTGATTTCGTCAGGTTCTCAACGGGTTTCATCGGCGAAGCCGTCACCTGGAACGCGGACGAGGAAGCGTTTTTTTGTCAGCAGTTCGAGACATTCGATGGTTCACCGCTCGGAGAAGACTTGACGGGAATCGATGCGACGCGTTGGCGCGCCGTCCTGGCACGCTATTATTCGTATGTCACGATCGGGAAGATCATTCCCTTCGAAGTCAGTGACGAGTCGGAAGGCACTGTTCCTTTTTAGTCCGTTGAATCAGCACATCCATCGAATCGGCGTGTATCTTTTGAAGGGCAGGGTCGATATGAAAAAGCAACTTGCATTACTCACTGTCGCGATGACGGTAGGTTTACCTACGTCAGCCTTCGCTAACTCCCAATATGTCCAGTACGATCCAACATTTACTGACCAACAAAAACAAACCTGGTTGCATGACCAAGGATTAGAAGAAGTTCGTCCCTTAAAGCAAGACGGGTTTTCACTCGTCGAACCGCTCGCGCATGTCGATGAAGCGGAAATCGAACCGGATTTGATTCCGGTCACGACGGTCGAAAAAGCGGTCGACTCCGCTCAATTGCAACAAACATATCTCGATCAATCCCGCATTCCTACTTACTGGAAGTACAGCCGCGGTAAATCAGATATCCGGGTCGCGATCATTGATGATGCGATCGATACGAAACACTCGGAGTTCAAAAACGTCATCTATAAGACGACGACGATTTCCGGCATCCGCAAGCCGGACGATCACGGGACCCATGTCGCCGGCATCGTTGCTGCGGCGCAGGACGGTAAAGGAATTGTCGGTGTCGCATCCGGTGTCAAGCTGATCGGGGCCGACGTCTTCGACGGCGATTATGCGAGTTCGATTGATATCGGGGACGGGATTTTGTATGCGATCGCGCAGGGCGCGGACGTCATCAACTTGTCGCTTGGTCAATATGAGTTTGACCCGTATATGGAAGCAGCACTTAAAAAGGCGGAAGCGAACAACATTGTCGTCGTCGGAGCTGCTGGGAATGACGGGCGCAATAAATTACTGTTCCCCGCTTCGATGAAGTCGGTCGTCGGTGTCGGTGCCGTCGGGACACTCGGACGTGCCTCGACGTTCTCGAACTACGGTCGGGGACTGAATATCATGGCACCGGGGGAAGGCGTCTACTCGACGATCGTCGGCAACAAGTACGGCTACCTCGACGGGACATCGATGGCGACACCGATGGTCAGTGGCGTCATGGCCCTCGCGAAGTCGAAAAACCCGTTCGTCTCGAACCATACGTTACGCAGTAAACTGTATGCGGCGGCGTCGAAAAAGTCGGGCGACACGGTCTTGCATTACGGGACGGGACGGCTGAATGCCGGGATGCTCGCAAAAGTACCGGCACCGATCTCCAAAATTTCGTTGCCAACCGTCGTCAAACCGAACCAGACGTTTTCGTTTTATTTCAATGAATACGCCAGTGCACCGACACGGACCCGTCTCTATAAAGACGGCGCCGTCGTCAAAACGTTCTCGGATGCCAATTTGCGGAACGGACTGCATAAGTTTTCATACAAACTTAAAGACAAAGGGACATACAAACTCGTCTTTACGACGTCTGCCGGCCGCCATACGCGGACGGTCGAACGTGTCCTAACGGTCAAATAAAAAAGCCAGTTCCCGGTAAAAGGAACTGGCAGCGGGAAGGACTCAAAGGTTTACTTTGGGTCTTTTCCTTTTTTATAGACAGGAGTCGGCATGGTGAGCGTCTCACCTGTCCACTCGATTTTCGCTTCCATTTTATACCCGGTATCATCCTCATGGACAAACGAGAGTCGTCCCGAATCAATCAATTGATATAAACCGAAGGCAACCTGATCCGCCCAAGAGCGTAATGTCATCGCTTCATCATAGAGCGGGATTTGTTGTGGGAATCGTTCGTTCATCAAAAGAATATCGTGTTGGTCGAAATGATAGCTTCGTTTTGATAGCGCATCCGGTTGTTTCACATTAAATGGTTCGAATGCGTGGATGAGTTCTCCTTTACGATAAAAGGCAAAAATCCCGTTACGGAGATGCAGCGCCTTGACTTCATCGATTTCGATCAAGAACGTCAGCTTCCGGACGGTACGCTGGTTCGTACCAGAGCGTCGTTTTTTCATAGTACATGCCCCCTTCTGAACCATTGTACTATACCGCGAAATCACGGGGAAACGCAACTTTTTCGATTGCCGTTTCTGAAAATAAACCTTGCGGGAAACAGGGGAGTGCGCTACACTGTTAAGCAGTGACTATGTTGGTTCGGACAATTGCGGGGCACTTCGGTGCTTTGAGGAAAGTCCATGCTCGCACAACCTGCGATGGTTGTAGTGATCGTGCTACACGAAAAGATAAGTGTAGGCAGCGTCGTGCTGACGGCAGAAGGAACGCCTAAGTCTTCGGATACGGCCGAAACTTCTTGAAAGTGCCACAGTGACGGAGCCTTACTGGAAACAGTAAGGGTGGAACGAGGTAAACCCCACGAGCGAGAAACCCAAATTTGGTAGGGGAATTTCTGGAGCGGAACTGAACGCGAAGGAGAGCGTATGTAAATACGGAGATAGATGATTGTCGCCCACGTGTGAGGGTCAAACCGTTTGCAACACTAGGGAACAGAACATGGCTTACAGGACCACATAGGCTGTTATTTTTACTTTGAACGAGAGTCCAGGTCCAACTGGGCTCTTTTTTTATTGAGTTGAACTTGGAAATTTTAAAAACAGGTAGGAGCGTGAACAATCATGGCAAAACGTTTAGTCATCGCGACGGCGGCAATGGGCATCGAGGCATTGGTCGCAAAAGAAGTCCGCGATTTAGGATATGAGTGTACGGTCGAGGACGGAAAAGTATACATCGACTGTGAGATGGAGGACATTCCCCGTCTCAACCTCTGGTTACGGACAGCGGACCGTGTCAAACTCGTCGTTGCGGAATTTAAGGCGACATCATTCGAAAAATTATTTGATCAAGTCAAGGACCTCCCATGGAGCGAGTTGCTCCCGTGGGAAGCAGACTACGTCGTCAACGGCCGCTCGGTCAAATCGAAGTTGTTCTCGATCCGTGACTGTCAGAAAATCACCGAAAAAGCGATCGTTTCGCACATGCAGGAAGCGTATAACAAAGGGGACGAATGGCTGCCGAAAACCGGTGCCAGCTTCCCGATCGAAGTCGCGCTCTTAAAAGATATTGCGACACTGACGATCGATACGTCAGGCGACGCCCTTCATAAACGCGGCTACCGCGAGTTCCACTCGGCGGCACCACTGAAAGAGACGATGGCCGCAGCAATGCTGATGCTGACGAACTGGAAGCCGGACATGCCACTATACGACGTCTTCACCGGTTCCGGGACACTTGCCATCGAAGCGGCGATGATCGGACGCAATATCGCACCCGGGATCAACCGTGAGTTCGTCTCGCAGGAATGGGCAGCGATTCCGAAAAAAGCCTGGTTCGACGCGATCAAGGAAGCAAACGAAAAAGCCGAGTGGGACAAACCGCTCAAAATCTATGCCAACGATACGGATCCGGAGATGGTCAAGCTGGCAAAACAAAATGCCGAGCTTGCGGACGTCCGGGACGCGATCAACGTCATGCAACGCGACGCGGCCGACTTCAAGCCGAAGGAAGACTTTGGTGTCATCATCGGTAACCCGCCGTACGGTGAACGTCTCGAGGACGCACGCGAAGTCCATCAGCTGTACCGGAAGATTGGGAATGCATTCCGTGAATTCCCGTACTATAGTGTCTACATGATCACGTCGTACGTCGAGTTCGAAAAAGCATTCGGTCGTCCGGCGACAAAACGCCGTAAGCTTTACAATGGGAATATTGAAGTTCAATTTTACCAGTACTACGGATTGCGTCGGAAACGTCCGCAAGCGTAAGTCAGACTAAAAATAATGCTTATGACGGACGTTTCCGCCATCCTCGCTTTCCATGGGCGGAAGGTAAGCCGCGGCAGCTCGCATTTTAATGCGGTCATGCCGGGTCTTACCTATTCCTGACGGAAACGCGAATCGCGTTTCCTTTCCCCATAGGAGTCGAGGATGAACGTTTCCGTCCTCGATCAATCAAATGGCCGATAATCCCACTTTTTACGGGATTATCGGCCATTTTGATGTAAATTCGTATTGTTCATGATTGTTTAGTACTTGTATGAATCACGCATGAAAAAAGTACGGATTCATAGATATTCTCCGACATGAGTCAGCCTTAAAAGTTTTCCGATGAACTGCTCAACAGAGCGTTTCTTTTGTATGGAGTTAGGTATTGTGCTTAATCATACAGTTCGCTGTACAAAAAAAGCCGTCAAATCGACGGCTAAGCTGTTACCATTCATATCCTTCTTCACTGTAAGATCCATCAGAATTGAAGAAGCGTTCTTCTGTTTTTCCGCTTGATGTATTTGTATAAATGACATATACATCAAGGTCATCGTGCTGATCCGCCATTTTTTTAGCAGCTTTACGAGCATCGGCCTCATTCGTAAACGATTCAGTCAAACTTGCTTCTCCATGTTTCTCGACACCGTGCTCTTCATAACCTTCGACTGTCCAGACTTTTTTTGATGACATAACCAACATCCTTTCGTTGCAGAGCGAGTTGTGTAACACTTTGCTGTTTATCATTATGCTTGGTTTCATTAAAGTTAGTCAAATCATTATCTTTATACAGATAGAGAACAGCATCTAGAGGGGCTTGAGATTGAAGACGGAAAACGATTTTTCTCGTTTAAGAGAAGAATCGTTTTTTAGTTTTTCTCCATTTAGGTATTCACTTACATTATTGTAATCATCATAAATATCGAATGAAAATCCGTTTCAATATGGTAAATTATTGATATTGATAAATGGTTGATGGTTTTAAAATATGCTCGACTAGGAGGAAAAATGAAATGGATATTCTGTTAAAAGGTTTACTTTATGCAGCTGTGCTCGGAGTGCAGTATGTATTATCGAGTCAAAAGAATGTGTATTTAGGGGCAGTTGTTCCGTTGCTTTTTGTAGCGGGAATGACTTGGCGATATGTTAACGTCGAGTCGGTTAGTACAATGCAATACTTGCTAATCACAGGGTTTGGTTTGCTTTGTTTGGTAGCGGAGTGGGGGAAAGGCCGAGAGGTGTTTAGAAAAAATCAGGAAAAAGAGCTGGAGCGCATGAGCATACAAGATTTGAAGTGAGCAGACCGTGCATCATGATTCGAAGTTAGGGTTCCTTTTCTATTCTGCATTTTCATCTTGACTGATTTACTTGCCGTCGTTTAATGAAGTTCTTAATCCCTAATACGAGACCGATGATGAGATACAGGATCCCGTTACCAACGATCACGAACCCAATAAAAGCTGCTGCATAAGCTGCTCCAAAACCGTCTCCGCCCGTACTGTCGATCTTCAAAAAAACAGAACCGATTATCAAAGCGATGATTGGTCCGAGTATGACAACTAGTAAGCCGGATCCCCATAAAGGCATGTTCCCTTTCTTGTATAAAAGGATAGCTGATACATTTAATACGAGTAAGCTTGGTAATAATACACTCCAAAGTAGTCCATCACCACTCATTCAAAAACCTCCGTCCTATGATAAAAGGTAATATATGTAATTCAAATTATTGTTTTGACTATACCATAAGCACGCTAAATGGATATCTTTATTTCCAATTAAAGGTATAGAATAAAGAAAATGCTTTTATTAAGGAGCATTACGAAAATTCAGGAGGATATAAGATGAAACCGATTGAAAGAACGTTGATTTTGCTCAAACAAATGTTCAAAAACGAACCGAGATTTATTATGGGGAGATACGGGAGAAATGGATGGGCAACTTGCACCTTCAATACACCGTTAACTTCTAAAGAGATTGATTCACACTTTTTGAAAGATACGTTTTCTTTACCAAGGGACTACAAACATTTTTAAACGTTACATAATGGATGCGGTTTATTTGAGACAGAATCCGATTTAATCCTAGAATTGTTTCCGCTTGAGGAAATGCTCGAAATGTCGGAAGAGCACCATTCAGAAGACGGTCTCCTTTCAGAAGGAAACTACTGGATCATAGGTCAAATAGATGAAAAATGGATTTTAATTGATAAAAATCAATGTACAGATACAGGAGACTCCTTTAAAAAACCATATATCACGGTCGTGCATCCATCAGATGGTCTGGACACTGCTGTTGCGTTAAATTTAAATTTCGAATGTTTTTTAGAACGTGCGATCATCGCGCAAGGTGACTACTTTTGGCAGTGGTCAGAAGACACTGAACTCACTGTCATGTATGACGCGGTTTCAACGTATGAAGAAATCGACCAAACCCTCTATCTTGAAGACAAAAAATAAAATAATAGGACAAACAATCAAGAAAAAGGGGATGCGGCCATATGGCTACTGTTTGGGATACTTGCCCTCTTCACGACGGCAGTTAATCTGATGCTGTATTTCAGCGGCAAGGACTATAAGCTGGCGATGGCTGCTGGAGTATCATGCACGGCACTGGCGCTGTGTGCGGAAAACAGTCAAATTGCGAACTGGGTCGAAGCCGAGGATTGGGCGGCCTTGGCAGACGTTGTTCCCGGAATGGAACGTGCCTGGTGGTTCTTGACGATTGTGTCGATTGGACTGAATCTGGCACCACTGTTGCTCGAATATCGAAAAATCCGATCTTAATTGAGGCATGAATGGATTTTAAAAGGGGATCACATGATGACCTATACCTATTTACCACTGACACAACGTCAGGCGGAACAGATTGCCTATGACTGGACATACGAGGGTGACTTTGCGTTCTACGATATGCCGAACGACCAAGAGGACTTGGCGGAATTTTTGGATCCGGACAAACGGACGGAACATTACTATGCGGTGATGGATGGTACACAACTGATTGGATTTTTTGTGTTCGAACCCGGACAGGACAGCCTTGAATTGGCGTTAGGGATGCGGCCTGATTTGACGGGACGAGGAAACGGAACGGCCTTTTTGGAATCCGGTCTTGCCTTTGCAATCAAGCAGTATCAACCACGTCACATTGAATTAGCCGTCGCAACGTTTAACGAACCGGCAATCCGGCTGTACACTAAAAGCGGTTTTGAACCGGTCGAGCAGTTTCAGCAGGCAACAAGCGGGGGAAGCTATGAATTCGTCAAAATGCGTCGACCGAATTGTGTATCGAGACCGGTGCCATCCTCGAAGCACATAAGTTAAACTGCCGGATCACACATACGATTTGTGTCGTGCGGGATGATGAACAGGCACCGTTCAAGATTTTGAGCCCATGCGGTGTCTGCCAGGAGCGTCTGTTTTTCTTTGGTGCGGACGTCAAAGCTGCCGTCACAAATCCCGAGCAAGCACTGGTCTTTAAAGCACTCCATGAGTTGCAGCCGTACCATTGGTTAAAAGCCTATCAAACCGAGTTGTAAGTGAAAGGGTGTAGTCGATGATTTTGTACCGTGAACTGGGAGGATTAGACGATACGTTTAAATGGAAAACGTCCATTCAAGGAGATACACAATTTTACGCCTTTTTTGATGGGACAGATGATAAGTCTGCGACTCCTGAAGACGACGAATACCGAAATGGGGAGTCTTCTCTACTTAAGAACTTCGTCTTGGGAATTGAACGATATCCGCTCTACGTGCATGCTTTTAGTGGCGGTTCAGAAATCAGCCTTTCAAAAGTGGGGAAAACGACAAAGTTATCAAGAGGACGGTATCATCATCTGCTTGAAATACGTTCGCTCGAAGAAGCCGAACAGTACATCCCGATGGCGTATTTTGACGCGTATAACGGACAAAATGTTTTGATTACGACGGAAAAAGACGTTTCGATCATCAATGATCCGGAAGACTGGCTGCTATTTGAATTTGATTTTTCAACTCCTTCGAAGGATATTTACTATCTGATGATTTCCCACGATGCTGCGGGTTTTGATTTTGTTGCGAACTTTACGGAGCATCCGTTTCAAGAACGAGAGATCATCGATGGTTGAAACGATTGAAATAGGATTTGTTGAGGTCAAGAAACAACTGTGTCAGCATGAAGAAGGGGATCATTCAGATATTTACATCGGGTGATTCGTTTTAAAAAGGTGGTGCTCGTTATGTTAAATCTCTCCATTTTTATTGTTTTGGTTTTAGGTATTACATGTGGTCTGATTGTTCTTGCGGTCTATATCCTCAAGAAGATTTTGAAGAAATGACCGTCCAGATGAAGGGGCTTCCTTAATGAAATGAATATCAGCGAGTTTAATTATAAAAAGATGAGCGTACATGAGTTTCATGTGTACGCTCATCTTGAATTTTTTGGTTGATACAAACGATTATTTCAATCTAGCACGAACCGAAAGTTTCTTTTGCGATAAAGTCTTTCGGAAATAAGTTCCTGCACCTAACGCAACAGCGGCACCGACACAGCTCGACAAGCAACCGAGTATTAAGTACATCGATGGATCAGATTCACCGATCAGGACGGAGGCGATACCTCCAATCGCTGGAAACAGTGCCACCATGTAGCCGCTTTTGGCACCACCGATTTTCTCGACCAGCTTTAAGTAAAAGAGCCATGCTCCAAACGAAGCAAGCAGCGTGAGGTAGAGAAGCGCAGATAAGTAAGAAATAGAGGACGGTAGACGGATGTCTTGTCCCTGCAATACGACGACTGTGCCAAGAAGCACACCGCCTGCGATAAATCCGACTGCATTCGCATAAATCGGATCGACTTGTTTCTTCGCGTTCCGTGCTGAACTGGCGTCGCCGATTGCTGTAATGGCAGTACCGAGCAGGGCAAGCACGATTCCTTTTACATCATTCGGATGTATGTCGTGTAGAGTCGGATAGAGTAAAATCAAAACGCCAGCACACCTAATATGCCCCCATCAGGATGCGGATGTGTAAATGTTCTTTTAAAAAGATTCGTAAAGCAACGGGCGTGAAGATGACTTTCAATGAAAAAATCAACGTGACAATCGCAGCTGAACTGAACATCGTTGCGTAATAGAGACACAGATAGCTGAGTGCGAAGTTACAGATACCAAACACCAGGAGATACGGAAGATCCTCTTTCGAAGGTTTTCCTTTTGGCTTCATGATCCAGACCAGAATACTAAACAAAATCGCTGTCAGGAATAAGCGATAGGTCAACGATAACTCTAAGCTGACCGGCGTACCTTGAATCTTGACGGCAATGAAATTAAGCCCCCAGATCAACAAACAAAAGATGTACATAAACATCGTCATCGGTATTTTCCACTCCTAAATAAAGACAATCAGCGAAAATCCAATCAGGATATTGATGAAACTGAGGACATCCGTTGTTTTGGTATAAATTGATTTTCCCGTTTTCTTTGCGTTGTCATTAAGAACCATTAAAATGACAGCAAACAGCGTCGTTAAGCCAATCGGCGCATTGAAAAAACTGTCGGAATACGTAAATGAATTAATTACGAGGTAAAGACTGTTCAGTATCGAAAGGTAGAGTAATGTTTTTTGCATCCAATCACTTCCTGTTTGATTTATCATATTATTATACATTTTTACATAAAATTTCCACGTGGGGAAGGGGCGCCTTAAATGTCTTTGTCTGTAACCCTCTAAAACCACGGATTTTTGCATTATGAATCGAGAAGAGGACGGTGTACCGGTTACAGCTGACTGATAGAAGACAGTTTAGGATAGAAGAAATGGTATGGGGATCTGAACAGCGTAAACTAAGTAACACCTAAAGTTGTCAAAAGGAGCAAAATCCCATCACTGTTAAAGGTGAAGGCGCTTAGCTCCTTTTCATCATACGTATGAATAATGGTTAAGCGATGTTTGCAAGTTACTAAGAAGAAAACGAATATGTTTACTCATCCATAGGTCTTAGCTCTCTGATTTGTAGATATCACGACGATGGCCAATCTCAAGAATCAAGATCACGACTTTGTCCTCTTGGATGTCAGCGATCAGACGGTAGTCGCCAATGCGATACCGCCATTCACCCGAACGATTCGAAACCAATCCTTTTCCATGACGACGCGGATCATCCGTCCCGACCAGGTTCTTCTTGATCCAGGACATGATGATCCGCGATTGTTGAGGATCCATCTTTTTAAGGGACTTTTGAGCTCCGCGCTCAAACTCGACTGTATATGCTGTCATTCTAAATCAAGTGCCTTTATCATATCATCAAACGAGATTGCTTCTGATTTTTTGCGGTGTGCTGCCATGGAATCATGATAGAGTTGTAAATCAATCTCATCTTCAATACGATCGAGAACGGAATCGCGAACAAGTGTAGAAATCGTGATGTTTTTTGCTTTCGCATATTCTTTGATCAGTCGCGTATCCTCATCATCGAGTCGAACAGAAATCGTACTCATACTTATCATCCCCTTTGTAATACATTGTAATACATGTTTAGATGTTAGTATAGATACGAGTTCGTTCTCACTTCAATCTACTTTGATTAAAAAAGCAAACTGACCATCACCGTTCTCCGACCATCTTGCTTGAAGTTCATATGCGTACGTTCCACTCTTTTTTGGTATTACGAGTTGCTTATTTTTTAACGTAAGCGGGTTACTTTTTTCAGTCATGTGCAGACAGTCTGCGTAGATTTTGTCGACGCATTGACCTCTAAACATGCCACTCCAGCGACCGTTGGAATACTTTTCCTCTGCATCTCGACACGGGGATCTGGCGGCTCATTACATAAGGGTTCGAATTGAACAAAAAACGCAAAGATGATCATTACAGAACCAATCAATATGTATTTACGCATTTGAAACTGTCCTCCTACGCAAGTGGTATCTTAAAAAATCAATCATATTTTTAATCAGATAATCTAATATGAGTTAAACTGAAATGTGGCTTAAACTGTATATCAACTTCCGTTTTTCCTGAATTGCCTTTGATTTTTAAACACTCATTTTCATTTCTAATTGATTCTATAAAATATAGTTCAAAATCGAAGATCGTCCAATTGTATATATCATTACTTAGACTGACGATGCATTTATTTTCATATTGTGAGATATACAGTAATATCTGAAACCCGAGCTTATCGATTTTACTATACATATAGAACCCTGCTCCTTCCTGATAGAGTTCTTCAGGTTCTGATTCGAACAATTCAAGCAGTTCGTATTCGTCATAAAACATGTTTTCTACTCCTTCCTTTTGTATGTGTTGTATATAGGTATCGCGGTGATGACTTTCATGAGGATTTCGTCCTTAATGTTTAGAAATAGGCAGATTTGTGCCTGGTTTTGATAAAACTAATGAATCAAGCAAGATTTCTTTGCTTGATTCATTCTGGAGGTTCCAAATGACAATCGAAATAATTAAAAATATAAGGGTGTTGTTTCGCGAAGAAGCGAAACGACCAGTCCCATTGTTGGACTATCTTGAACTAAACGATTTACGAATCAATGAACTTCTAGAAGATGAAAATCGGAATGGTGAATTTATTATTGAATTCGAGCTGGAACAAGACACTATCACGTTGTCTTACGAAATACATGAGCTGGAAGAAACATCACAAGTCGAATACATCGTGTATTTCATCTGTAAGTGGAAATGGATTTGGCAATGGTATTCGAAGCGATTTTTAGAACACGACATACCATTTGATGTTTATCCGACAATTATCGATTACGCGAAAGCCCGCATACGTCCACTCGAATTAATGGAAGAAACGATTCAAGAATTAAAGGGATATACAAAAGAAGGCTTACTCTTTTATTATGGATCAGGACCGTTCGATGACTTTGAGGAGTCCGATCAAAATCTGGATCAAATTTTAGAATATGATGAAATGAACAGCAAAGAAAACATGCGAGAACAGGGACTTTATTTTGACCCGGAGATGGAAAGATGGATTCATATTCCGGCTTCTCTCGACATCATCGAAAAGATAATTCGGCCATTATCAAATGTAATGTAAGGACGGGCTCGACGTTTAAGAAAGCATCCTGCAACGATATTTTTTTGTATTCACCGAACCTGACTCAATTGAATCTGTGCTCTTTTCACTACTATTTTGCTTACGCATCACTCAAGAAGATCCTGGTACTTGTAGCCTTTTAAAATATCGTGTTGATTTGCAAATGTCCAGTCCGATATGGAACGGTCAGGATTCGTTTTAAAGTAATGATCCATGACATCCCGTCCTAAGATGTAGTTACTCCATTGGGGAATGTCCTTTTGGTGGTTACCGCCTACAACTTCTTCATAAGTAGCTTCACCGCTCTCAATCAGACTTGCTACATGTTTCTTGGTCTTGTCATCCATCGGGACGTTCCATGGCGTTGAAACGTCTTTGACGACACGATCGGCAAAGGCATCGGCCTTGCCTTCGGTGATGATTGAATCAAGAATCGCATTCATTTTATATTCAGGTGTATCATGAAGGATCAAGTGATGGTATTCATGCGCGATTGAATAGGCAAGTGTATTTTTATCGAAGTTTGTATCGAGATACAGAATGAACGTGTCTTTATATGCTGCGCCGAATACTCCCTTCATGGATTCACTCATAGAAAAATACTCCGAGTTGGCAGGTGCGATGAAAATCGTACTTTTCTTTTTAGGAAGTACCTTATTTGCAGCGGTATAGTTTTTTATGATGATGTCTTTGATTTCGTCATGGTGTTTCATCAAGTCGTTTGTCCGATCCACCAGTTCTTGCTCGTAAGCAGTTGATTGCAACATGAAGTAGCCTTTTAGACTGGTCGTATCAAAGTTTTCTTTCTTTCCGATCTCATCTATGTAACCAAGAACATATTTTGCGTAATTTTTTACATCCATTTCTGAAGTATCGGCTTTAAGAGATGCCTTCAAATACGTTTGATATGGCGTGTACAGCGGCACGATGTTTAATTCACTATCCTTACCGATTTTCACAGTTTCCGGTTTGAATTCTTTACTTTCGGAATGTGTCACTGCTTTTTCTTTTTCATCTGAACATGCGGATAACAGAAGGAACGGGACGCAAAGCAAAGGAACGATTACTTTTTTCAACGGGATGACCTCCATCAGTGTTTATTATTTTGTCAATATGTAGGAATGAATACTTCAGTGAGCGTAAGTTCAATGTAGTGAAGCGACATTACTTTATACGGTAGACCGTTGTATAAGGTTTCGATAATTCCTTTTATTTACAAAAAAGTATCGTGTATCAAATTGGTTTGAAAATTAATCGAATAAGAAATTTTCGAAATCGTGAAACCTGCTTTGAGAATAAAAAGTAGAAGAGAGCAAAGGGGATGATGAGATGGTGCGCTGTACGAATTGTGACTACAAGTGGAAGACGAAAGACATACTGGCTGTCGGTTTTGCGAAGCATGGCAAGGATTGCCCGAACTGTGGTGAGAAGCAGTATCTTTCAAAAGATACGCAGCGGTATCTGTCGCTCGGATACGTCAGCCTGTTTTTTTTACTGATCATGCCGTTCGTCATCAAGCTGAGTGACCGGGAAGAATCCATCTGGTAAACAGCTCGTCGCATGTTCAAAAAAGACGGAGTTTTTTCAGCGGCGTATACTGACGGCAAAGGGGGTGCGACGGGATGCCATCGCTTTATGAGATTAAGGTGAAAGACGCAACCGGACAGACCATTTCCTTGCAGGATTATGCCGGAGAGGTGATGCTCATCGTCAATACAGCGAGCAAATGCGGACTCGCCGATCAGCTCGGAGACCTGCAACGGTTGTACGACAAGTATGCCGAGCAAGGCGTTCAGGTACTCGGATTTCCGTGTGATCAGTTCAACCATCAGGAATTCGCCAATCAAGAGGAAACGATGCAGTTTTGCCAGCGGAATTACGGCGTGACGTTCCCGATGTTTCAGAAGATTGACGTCAACGGACCGACGGAACACCGGTTGTATACGTACTTGAAACAGCAACAGGGCGGACTATTGTCGTCAAACATCAAGTGGAATTTCACGAAGTTTCTTGTTGATCGGCAAGGGCGGGTCGTTAAGCGGTTTGCGCCGGTCGATTCAATCCAGACGATTGAAAAAACACTGGCGCGCTATGTATAATGAAACCATGTCCCGTCCGGCGCAAGCCGTCGGACAGGCGTATCGCATCACCCTACCTTTGGCGAGGTAGGGCTTTTTTGTGTCAACGATCCGCCTGTGGATTTAACGTCTGTTTCACGACATAGTCACTCATCTTGTGACCGAGGTCCGTAAAAACCGGTGGACGCGGGGATAGGATATGAATGTCATCCTCAAATGCCCGGATGGCGTAGTGGGTCCAGTCTTGCGACGGGTCCCGCTTCAATCCCATCCAGGCCGTCGCAAAGGTCAGAAGTGCGGAGTCCTTATACATGACGATCGGAATCGTACTGTACTCCAGCCCGTCATCCAGTTCATACAAATCCGGGGCACGAAGCAAGACACAATCTGCTTCAAACAACAGTTCAAAATAATTGCAGGAATAGTCGCCGATGAGCACCATGACTTCGTCCGTATGGCCGCGGAAATAGAGTGCCAGCCGATTACCGTTTTCCTCGTTCATGACAATGTGATCGAGTTTAATCTGATAGTCTTCCCGGTACAACAGTTTCTCGAATGTGATATGCATGACTGATTCCCTCCTTAAGAGTGTTTTTCCTTGGCGAGTTCGAGGATGTCCGGCTGCCGTACCCGACGTGACGACCAGATGAGTAATCCGATGCCGCAGAATAAAAGTAAAATGCCGACCCACGCCAACAGACTGAGCGTTTCCCCGAGGACAAAGACGCCGAGTAAAGCAGCAGTCAACGGTTCACCAAGCGACAGCGTGACGGCAGTCGAAGACGAGACATGCGCTAGCCCTTTTGCGAACAAGAGGTAGGCAAGACCGGTCGAAAAAACTCCGAGATGCAGACTGATACCTGCACCGCGCAGACTGAAGACCCATGACAGGTCGAACAGGAACAGGAGCGGCGACAACAGGACGGCGCTGAGCGTAAAGACGACCGCGACGACCGACAGCGGTGGATGGGTTTTCACCAAATCCCGGCTGACGAACGTGTAAGCGGCGAACGACAGTCCGGCACCGAGAGCGAGCAAAATGCCGAGCGGATTGACCGAGACTGCCGCTTGATTCATGACGAGCAGCAAACAACCGGCAATCGACAGTAATGTCGACAGCCACCAAATCGTACCGGGACGGTTTTTTAGGACCAACCATTCAATCACTCCGGAAAAAATCGGTGCACTGCCGATCGCGACGACCGTTCCGACGGCGACACCGGTCATGAGGACGGCAGAAAAAAATAACGGTTGATAGGCGGCCATGCTGACAGCGGCAAGAAAGATTGTCTGTAGCGGCCAAGCTTTCAGCGTCAACTTTCCCGTCAGTAAAACGAGACACAATAAAAATAGACCGCCGACCGCTAATCGGACGGCGCCGATCGCAATCGGATGAGCCGCTTCCGGCGCAAAGGCTTGTGACGTGCCGGTCGTTCCCCACAGCATTGCGGCCAGTAGAATCAGTAGCATCGAAGACTGTTTCTGCATGGTCCACCTCCAAATGAATCGATGACTGATGTGATACAGGCACCGTTATGATTAGAAAAAGAATACCACAGAAACAGGAAAGACGAATCACCCAAATTATTGGTAAAATGGTAGAATCGAGGAAGGCATATCAGCAAGCCTCAGATAGAGATACAAAAAGGATGGAGATCATGAATCAAATCGCAGTTGTCCTAGATGGACTCAAACAGAAAATCAACCACGGATCGACATTCATCCAGCGCAGTTACAATTCAATCGGTCAAGCCACGTTCCATCTGCCAAAACCAGTCAGACCGGAAACACTTCAAGCGTTCCAAGCCGAGTTCGAGCAACCGTTACCAAGTGAATACCAGACTTTTCTTGAACTGCATGACGGAGCCAAACTGTTTATGTTAGGTGACGAGGGGCTGATCTTGTATCCACTCGAAGAAGTAATTGAAAAGACGATTGAGGCCAAGGAAGACGGTCTGATTGATGAAGACTATGATCATTACTGGATCATCGGTGAAGTGAACGAAGGGTACCTTCTGATTCATACGGATCATGCAAAAACCGAAGATACACCATACATGTACTGGAAGTATCATGAAGGGTCAACGGAGGACACCGACGCCATCGGTCAAAACTTCGGTACATTCCTCGAACGGTCGATTATCGCGCAAGGCGATATGTACTGGGAATTCAACAGCTTCGATGTCCGGGAAACTGATTACTATGTCGAAGAAGAAACCGAGCACGTGCAGGCAGGCATTCCGATTGCACCTGAGGAACGGGTCCGGATCGAAATCGAGTATCCGATTTACCGCCAGGGAGAGTTTATTGTTTCTTTTTATACATATGAAAATGGAAGACCTGATTTATGGTGGAAATTTGACTACGATACGATGAAACAAGTGCATCGTTCTCTTGTGAGCACTTTGGAGGAACCGCGGTTCCATTTTACAGAAATCACTGTGTTCCAAAAAGAAGCACCGATTTGGCAAAACGAAGATGCATCCGGTGAACAGGTTGCAAAACGCGTCGAACATCCGCAAACCCAAATCATGAGGTATGACGGCTATCAGGCCTTTGTTAATGATTTGCCACGTCCATTGCCAGGCTGGGAAAAAGCATGATAGGGGGAGAATGACATGAATCAAATCGCAGCAGTACTGGATGGATTGAAACAAAAAATCAGTCATGGATCAACGTTCATTCAACGGCGTTACAATGAAATCGGTCAAGCAAAATTTAATTTGCCGGAACCGGTGACAGCAGAATCGCTTGCGGCATTTGAAGCCGAATTCAATCAAAAATTACCGAGTGAATACCAAACCTTTCTCGAACTGCATGACGGAGCAGATTTGTTCATTTTGGACGATTTCGGGCTTGTGTTGCACGCACTCGATAAAGTGATCGAAGCAACGAATGAGGCGATTGAATATGAGTTAATTCATGAGGACTTCGACCACTACTAGGTGATCGGGGAAATCAATGAAGGGTATCTGTTAATTAACCGGGAGTTTGCAAAAACGGACGACACGCCTTACATGTACTGGGTGTTACATGAATTGTCGACCAAAGAAGCTGATCCGATCGGTCAAAATTTCGGAACATTTCTGGAGTACTCAATCATTTCCCAAGGAGAGACGTTTTGGGAGCTTAAAGACTTCATTATTCAGACTGACGATTATTTCGTCGAGGAAACGACAGAAGAAAAGGTGAGCCACCCGGTAACAATCTGGTTTGTCGACGCGGTCCGGGTCGAAATTGAATATCCGGTTTCAAAAAACGGTTCCTCTTTCACGATTTCGATGTATGTAGGCAAGTTTGAGCAGGAGAAATTAGCGTTGCGTTATAACGAAGGACGCGGTTTTGAGAAGGTCATCCAATCCGTCCGTGATCATTTATCTTACGAACAATATCATTTTTCTTCCATTCAAGTGTTCCAGACAGAGCACTCGTTTTGGGCGAATGAAGATTCGTCAGGAGACCCGCTCGTTCGAAACGAGAAACCACAGCGTGAAGGACACAGGTACGATGGATTTCGTGCTTTTGCAGATCAATTGCCACGTCCTTTACCGGGCTGGGAATAAGCCAGAATCACGTTTAAAAAGGAGCATCATGAAATGAAAAAATTACTCATCGTCCCGTTATTGTTCAGTTTAGGCGGATGCATGTCCCTCGATACGAAACCGAGCAGTACAACAGTCGAAAACCGTGTTCAAGGCAGTGTCAAAGAGGGATTTACGTTTGAATACAAACTGTCGAATACAGGTGATTATCCTATTAAAGTCGCCTCCCGTGCCGGACATTTGTTGAACGTGCAAGTGCGCAAGCACGATACGCAAAAAATCGTCTACGATTCGTACCAAGAAGTCGAGCCAAAACGATTGTCAAAAGAAGTTCAACCGCATACAACGGTGACACTGAAGAAAACCGTTAAAGCCGGTGTCATTCCAGCGGGTGTGTACGACATTGACTACATCGTCCGTGACAACATAGGGGAAGCTACAGCCGGTGACGGCGAAATTCGATTAAAATAATTCAATCCAGGAGGAACACCTATTGAAGAATCCAAATTATCGTTACGGTACGTGGGCATTGATTGTCAGCTTTTTCTTGTTTTTCATCGTTCAACT
Organism: Exiguobacterium sp. s193; assembly: GCF_018618755.1. Taxonomy (GTDB): domain Bacteria; phylum Bacillota; class Bacilli; order Exiguobacteriales; family Exiguobacteriaceae; genus Exiguobacterium_A. The sequence continues at coordinate 3,338 of NZ_JACSMR010000007.1, read as the reverse complement.
ATTCAGTGCCTATATTGAACTTTCACCGGATTATGCAAGTGAGGAACTCGGGGCGTACCATTTGATGTACTTCCCAATCACTGCCCTTGCTATTGGCAGTTTCCTGTTGATCAACGGGTGGTGGCAAGAAGATGTAAAGCGGCAGGCAAAAAAGAAGGAGCAACTGGAAGCGGAAAAGGCAGTAAAGTAATGCTCTACAAAAAAATAAATCGAGAAAAGATTGACAATCTCTCTCCATTATTTGTATGCTAATCAAAATTAAATAGACATGGCTGTGACGAGAAGAGTAGGAAGAAACTGACGGTGCCAAGCGAGTCCGAACTGGTGGGAGCGGATGACTGGGTTTCAATCTGAAAAAAGCCTCTGAGCTTCGTACGGATTCCAACTGGATGGTGCTACGATGGGTTCTCCCATTATCGAGAGCGTGTATGTTTGTACATGTAAAGGTTGGTCTGGTGACAGGTCAACGAACAAAGGTGGTACCACGGGAAGCTGATTCTCGTCCTTTAGTGAAAACTAAACGGCGGAAATCAGCTTTTTTGCCGAACTCAGGAGGAATCAATATGCATTGGGCAGAAGAAACCGCACGTGCCATTATTAAAAGAAATCCGGAAAAACAAACGTACGTGTGTGCAGCAGGAATCAGTCCGTCGGGACCGGTTCACATCGGTAATTTTCGCGAAGTCGTGACGACGTACTTTGTCGTTCAGGCGTTACGGGATTTAGGAAAGGATGTCCGGTTTTTATTCTCGTGGGATGACTACGACCGCTTTCGGAAAGTGCCGACTGATATCACGGGGCATGATCGTTATTTAGGACGACCGTACAGTGAGACGCCGGCACCAACGGGTGAAGGAACATATGCACGTTATTTCGAAGGAATGTTCGAGGAGACGTTGCGGCTGTTTCAGATCGAACCGGAATACCGGTACCAACACGCCGAATATCGGTCGGGTCGATATGCAGAATTGATTCTACACGCTTTTCGGGAACGTCACGCGATTTACGAGATCTTGATGCGATATAAATCAGCTACTCCTTCTGAAGCGGAAAGGGTACGTTATTTTCCAGCTTCCGTTTACTGTACGGCTTGCGGGACGGATGCGACGACAATCGAGTCGTTTGACGATCAGGAAGCGACATACGACTATCGGTGTACTTGCGGGTGGCACGAAACGATTGATATGCGAACCAACCACCGGACGAAATTGAACTGGAAAGTCGACTGGGCGATGCGTTGGGCAATGGAGGGTGTTGATTTTGAACCAGGGGGGAAAGACCACTCCGCGGCAAACGGAAGTTATGTTGTCTCGTCCGAGATCGCACGCGACATTTTTGGGGTGGAACCTCCGTTGTATCTCCCGTACGAATTCATTCGGTTAAAAGGAGAAACGAAAAAAATGTCGAGTTCGAGTGGTGGCGGGTTAACACCACAGGATTTACTGCAGGTCTATCCGGCACATCAAATTTTGTTCCTATTTGCAAAACACCGACCGGAGCACGCATTTCATATCGGAATGGACGAAGATGTGTTACGGCATTACGCGGAATATGAACGGATGGTGATGCGGTATGAACGGCAATCACCAGAAATCCAGCAAAGTTTACGTTGGAGTCAAGCCGACATGAAGAACGAACTGATCCCGTTTTCGCAATGGACGACGCTTGGTCCGATGGTTGATTTTAATGAACCGTTACTTCGTCAATTGCTGGAATGCGGCGAGACGGACGAGACGGTTGCTGACCAAGTCGAACGTGCCCGTCAATTCGTGACAAGCTGGTGCCCGGAACGAAAGATTCGGATTCGCGAGCAGCGAAATGATTTAAAATTTGCGTCGTATTCGCCAGAGGAACAAGACTGGTTAAACCGTTTCGTAGAAGCAGTGCGGGAAGGGGAAGATGTGCTGGCGGTATTCTATCGTCTGACACGACTGGCAGAAAAGAAAGAAACGATACGGCTGCAAAAGATGCGTTCGACGATGTTATACGAATTGACGATTGATAGCACATTTGGTCCGCGGATTCCGTTACTCGTACAGGCGATTGAGCGTGAGCGTTTTTGTTCGTTGTTATCATTCTATTAAGGTGCCTTCAATTGTTTGGAATTGGCGAAACTATACACTTTTTTGATGCAAAAACTCCATATCATCTGGATGCGATATCCAAATGATATGGAGTCAATAAACACTGATTTCTGTCAGTAAGATGAAAATAATAATGTAGTCATTTATTAGTCGTTTTCAGAATCTTCGTTTGTATAAAACGGTTTTTCTTCATATTTAGAACTATCATAACCTTTGACTTGCTGATAATTTTTTAGTGATGGTGTCGTTTTTGGATGGGTACTTAAAAACGCCGGAGTCAAGGCATCGATAATGATTTTGCTCAAGTATTGAATATCAGGTGCCTCTTCAACAGTCGCTAGTACAAGTGCGTTTCTAAAGTAATTTGAGTGTTTTGAAATTAGCTCGAGGTTAAAGTAAATGTCGTGTTTTTCAGCAAATAATTTCAAAAAGATTGAGACCGTTCGCGTGTTTCCTTCGCGAAAAGGATGGATTCGCCAAAGTCTTACAATGAAAGAAATGAATGCATTAGTGAGCTCAGTGTTATCCATACTCCATTCCACTTCTTTGACCCACGTAAAGAGTGAACGGATGTCATCACTGACAGCGGAAGCGCTACTATAAGAGACGGATAAGCCGTTTAGAACGGGCTCATTTTTGTAAATGTTAATTGTTCGATATTCCCCAGCCCAACTATATAAATCACTGAATAAGTAGTGATGGACAGCATTTATAGAGTCATCGCTTAGAAAATCAACTGTTTCCAATAACGTATCCATCTCTAGGATGGCTGCAATCAAAAATTGAGCTTCAACTTCAATAAGCTCTTTATCATCGGTAATATTTAAATGATTAATTAGTACGGTGGAGCCTTCGTATACATAGGGATCCATAATAAATTAATCATGTTTCTTTGCATATTTTTTTAAAATTTTATCTTTGACTTGAGTTGAAGAAAGAGTTCCGGCTTCGTATTGGTGGAGTAATTGTTGAGTAAATGATGTGGGACGACCTCCGTCAATAGATGCAATTCCGACAGCAATCCGTACGTTTTTTTCTCTTTGATTTTGTGAAATGAACTCCATATTGTTTACCTCCTATACTTTTACTTTCAAATATATAAGCTAAGTATACCATGATTTTTTTTATGACGAATTGTAATATTAAGTGCAACACCTAACTGAAAACACAAAAAACCCATAACGACCTCGTGTAGAATAAAGCTACCACACCACATTCAACGGAGGATTCGTTATGAGCTATGTTCATCTTACC
>NZ_JACSMR010000006.1 GCF_018618755.1 Exiguobacterium sp. s193 | reverse complement strand
ATTCCACTTGCTTCCCTCCGAAGAGTTCCGCGAGCTTCCTGCGCTCGACTTGCATGTATTAGGCACGCCGCCAGCGTTCGTCCTGAGCCAGGATCAAACTCTCCATAAAGTGTTTGACTTGCTCGTTGTGTGACCAAAGTCACGTTGACGAAGCTTGCGCTTCATTCATTGTTTGTATCCGAAGATACGTTTTTTGCCTCATCGTTCAGTTTTCAAAGTTCGTCGTGTCGTTTTCAGCGACTTTAATAAGATATCATGGAATAACTTAATCGTCAATCCTTTTTTCTTATTTTTTAATTCGTTTTATCGATTAGAGCGTGTTGCCCTGTCGACATGTATTAATATACTATCTCGAGATAATAACGTCAACTGATTTTAATAAAAAACTTTAAAATACTTTTTCCTTCTATATATAGCGATTCAATCACAAAAAATATGAACCAATCGCTCAAACGATTGGTTCATATGTGACGAGCTCAACACCAGTACCCTTTGTTTGATGATAAGAAATGCGAATTAACCCTTTTCGGATAAAGAAATCAATCAAACTACCTAAATCAACTTTTAGTTCTTGCAACCGCTCTTCTTCCATCAATTCATGCATCGTCCAAGGCGTAATTCGTTCACGCATCACTTCAAAAAGATACTTTCCGCCAGACATTACTTTTGATTGAAGGAGATGTTCAAGGCCAATCAACGCCAAATGTACCCGTAACTCAAGTGTTTCTTCACTTAACAACAATTGTTCATACAACTTATATACTTCCGGATCATCCAGTCGCGCTTGCTCCCAAACAACTATTTCCGGATGCGCCCCTTTTTCGAGGACAGAAAGTCGGGCCAAGTGATGTAACGCATGATGGACATGCGTGTACGCATCATAATGATTTCCACGACTAAATAAATTGCGTCCGTCTTGAAAACGTCGTAACAACTTCGCGAACGATAATGACATTTGCAAACAGCGTTCTGCTTCCGGGAAGTTCAACAATCGTCTTTTCAAATCCGTCAAATAGTCATTCCGTTCGAAGATAATCGTACCTTCTGATATCCAGTGGACCGCTCTTCGATTCGCATTCAACACAATCCACCGTGACAATACATCTTCATGAACGAGATGAAGTGATACTTTAAGTGTATCCAAACGATAATGTTTCACTGTCCATTCAATGGAGGGATCACGCGTAACGACCAATAATAATGTATCAAATTGATCTGTCAATGAGTCTTTCGGTTGCCGTTTTTCAACTGCGATGATTCCTTGTGTTTCCCGATAGGCCGCGTACTCGGAATAGATCGTTCTCGTTGCTTGCTCCATTTCATTCTCACCCTTCTTCACTCATACTCATCCGTTACCATTTTCGACAAAAATTCAATGTTTCCTTCTTCAGGACATCCACTACATTATGCTAGACTGTCGTTAGGGGGAATTCAAATTGAAAAAACAACGTAAGAATAAAATAAACCGCGCACGTAACTTAGCGATGTTCCTCGTTTTTGGTGGAATGCTTGTTATGTATGGTGGCCTTCTATTAAAAAAATTCGAAATCATCATGGTCATCCTCATGTTACTCGGCTTCGTCATGGTCTTGGCGAGTACGGCGTTATACTTCCTAATCGGATTAACTTCGACAAAAGCTGCTGTCGTCACCTGTCCGAACTGTGGAAAGGAAACGAAAGTCCTCGGTCGGGTCGATTTATGTATGCATTGTGACGAACCACTCACGATGGACCCAGAACTCGCAGGAAAAGAATTTGACGAAAAATACAATAAACACAATAAACGAGCTCCCCGCTAAAGGAAGCTCGTTTTCATTGTACCTTGGATTGGCATTCCGGGCATGTCCCGTACACTTCAAGACGGTGACGATCGACCTTAAAACCAGTCAAATGTGCCGCAACGGTCTCAACATCATCAAGTACGGGATAATTGAAATCAACGATTTTTCCGCACCCTTCACAAATCATATGGTAATGACGCGTCGTAACGAAATCAAAACGACTGGAGGCATCTCCGTAGTTCATTTCTTCAACGATTCCCTTTTCACGGAAAACACGTAAATTATTATAAACTGTCGCCACACTCATGTTTGGAAAACGATGTTCGAGCGCACGATAGATGTCATCTGCCGTCGGATGCGTATGTCCTGTCGTCAAGTATTCCAAGATTGCGTGACGTTGTGGTGTCATGCGAACGCCTGATTCTCGTAAAGAGCGTACTGCGTCATCCAGCATTTCGTTAGCCACGTCCATCCCCTCATTTCTATCTTTCATTGATTATTAGATTGTAATCTTTATAATTAGTCTACCTACATTATTCGTGTCCGTCAACGGCTCTGCTCCTGATTTGACGTCTGTGATACAATCATATCGTGATATTTTTCACGCATCAACGATTGGAGGAATCACCCATGTCAACCCATTCTACACGCCCGACTTCTGAGGCGTTATACGATGTTGCCCAAAAATGCATCGTCGGAGGTGTCAACAGTCCATCCCGCTCCTTTAAAGCCGTCGGAGGCGGTGCTCCCGTTTATATGGAACGCGGAGAAGGTGCTTACTTTTACGATGTCGATGGCAATCGTTATATCGATTACTTAGCTGCCTATGGACCAATCATCACAGGACACGGGCATCCACATATTACAGAAGCGATTACACATGCGGCACAAAACGGTCTTTTATACGGCACTCCGCATCGTTTAGAAATCGATTTTGCACATAAGCTCCAACAAGCAATTCCCTCTCTGGAAAAGGTTCGTTTTACGAACTCTGGAACGGAATCTGTCATGACGACGATTCGTGTCGCACGCGCGTATACAGGACGCGAACTGGTCGTCAAGTTTAGTGGATGTTACCACGGTCACTCGGATTTAATGTTGATTGCGGCAGGGAGCGGTCCAGCGACTCTCGGTTCTCCCGACTCTGCCGGTGTCACGAAAGCGACGGCAAAAGAAGTCATCACGACTCCTTTCAATGACATCGAGTCCTATCGTCAAATCATGGCGGAATGGGGCGATCAAGTTGCCTGTGTCCTCGTTGAGCCAATCGTCGGCAACTTCGGCATCGTCGAACCGCATCCTGGATTCCTCGAAGCCATCAATGAGATTACTCACGAGCATGGCGCACTTGTCATCTACGATGAAGTTATCACAGCATTCCGCTTCACATACGGCAGTGCTCAAGAACTGTTGAATATCCGTCCTGATATGACGGCACTCGGAAAAATCATCGGTGGTGGTCTCCCGATCGGTGCATACGGCGGTCGCAAAGACATCATGGAACACGTTGCTCCGCTCGGTCCCGCTTACCAAGCTGGAACGATGGCCGGAAATCCGGCGTCGATGGCAGCAGGTATCGCTTGCCTCGAGTTACTTGAACAGCCTGGTGTCTATGAAGAATTCGAACGTCTTGGCGCAAAGCTTGAACAAGGGATTCTCGAGGCTGCTGCTACTCATGACGTCACGATTACGGTCAATCGACTGAAAGGCGCTTTGACGGTCTACTTCACGGACGAGACGGTCATTGACTACCTTGGTGCGGAACGTGCCGATAGCGAAATGTTCGGTCGTTTCTTCAAATTAATGCTCGAACAAGGCGTCAACCTTGCCCCTTCGAAATATGAAGCGTGGTTCTTGACGACTGCTCACACGGACGCAGACATCGATGAGACAATCGTCGCCGTCAACCGTGCGTTCGCACAATTATAAGCTTGTTCATCCAGTATACAAAAAGGCTATTCCGGAAAAAACGGAATAGCCTTTTTTCATTCGACGAGCTCGAGGTTTTGAATCGCATATAGTTCGAAATAAGCACCACGTTTACGCATTAACTCTTCATGACGACCGAGCTCCGTGATTTGACCATTTTCAATCACGACAATCTTATCGGCATCCGTAATCGTCGACAGACGGTGGGCGACAGTGAACGTCGTCCGTCCTTTCGCGAGACGGGCAAGCGAATCTTGAATCATCGATTCACTTTCTAGATCAAGTGCACTCGTTGCTTCATCAAGAATCAGGATTGGCGGATTTTTCAAGAAGACACGAGCAATCGCCAGACGTTGCTTTTGTCCACCTGACAGCTTAACGCCTCGTTCTCCGACCGCCGTCTTGTAACCTTGCGGCAACCGTTCGATGAACTCATGTGCATTCGCCGCTGTCGCAGCTGCAATCACTTCTTCGTCCGTCGCTTCCGGATTCCCCATCTTGATGTTCATTTCGACCGATTCACTAAATAAAATCGATTCTTGCATGACCATCCCGATTTGGTCGCGTAAGCCGCGCAACTTCAAATCACGGATGTCGACGCCGTCCAGCGTAATCCGTCCGGAAGAGACATCGTAAAAACGGGGGATCAGACTGACGAGTGTCGATTTCCCTCCTCCCGACATCCCGACGAAGGCGATTCGTTCCCCGGCCTGCACGTCAAGCGTCAACCGGTTGATTGCCAGTTCGCCATCTTCTTCGTAAGAGAAGCTGATGTCTTCGAACTGGACGTTCCCTTTGACATCAACCGGGTCTTTCGCATGTGCTTTTTCCGTAATATCATACGGTTCGTCTAAGAATTCAAACATTCGGTCCATCGAAGCAATCGACTGTGTCAACGTCGTGGATGAGTTGACGAGTCGACCGAGTGGTGCATACAGACGATCGATATAACCGATGAAAGCGACCATCGTCCCGATTGTCACCTGTCCGTTCAAGACGAAAAAGGCAGCCGTACCAAAAATCAGGATTGGTGCAAAATCGGTAATCGTCGAAACGACGACGTACGTCCGTGCATTCCAGTTCGTCTGACGAAGTGCTGCTTTTAAGAAACCATCATTTTGCCCTTTAAAGGCTCTGTTTTCATGTGGTTCAAGGGCAAAGCTGCGAATGACAGCCATTCCGTTGACCCGTTCCGTCAAATGGCCTTGTAGTTCCGCCAGTGCCGCGGAACGGTCACGCGTCAAACTACGGAGCCGTCCATAAAAGAACTTCACGGCAAAGGCATAAAACGGGAGTGGAATGATTGCGACGAGCGTCAACTTCGGATTGATCGTCCACATGATGGCAATCGCAATAAAGATCGTAATCATATCGAGCCATAAGTTCATCAGACCCGTTACAACAAAATCTTTTGTTTGCTCGACATCATTGATGATTCGGGAAATGACTTCGCCCGTTTTCGTATTTGAATAAAACCGAAGTGATAATTTCTGAACATGATCAAACAAATTGTTCCGCACGTCGAACAAAATCTTCGACGCCGACCACTGTGCTAAATACTGACGGACGAATTCGAGTGGTGGTTTAACAACGAGGAAAACGAAGAACCCCGCTCCAATCAAATACGCCAGTTCCTTACTTCGCTCTGCAAGCGGCACCGTGTTATCGGTTAAGAGATTATCGATGATGTACTTATACAACAACGGTAACCCTAACGGAATCGAAAATTTGATGATCCCGACGAACACCGTCAAGAGGATTTGTTTTTTATACGGCTTGACGAATTCCATGTACCGTCTGATGGAACCCTTCTTTTTTAACTGTTTTTGCTTTGCTTTACTCATGTGTTTCCCTTCTTTCCACTAAAAAAAGACGATGGCGAACCATCATCTCCGATATCTTGTTTCATATTCACGATACCACGTTTCAACGAATGCCGGATTGAACGGACCCTTGCGACTTCGAATCCACTGGATTAAAATCTGGACGTTGTCCTTCAGAATACGATCGATCGCTTTCGGATAGTTCATTTCCCGGCGATGTTTTTCGTACTCATCTTCATCCAAAATCATATACGACATGTCCGGATATACCTTAATGTCTAAATCATAATCAATGTACTTGACTGCTCGATCCTTTTCATCAAACGTCGAAGGTGACCCTAAGTTACAGTAATAGTAGATTCCGTCCTCTCGAATCATACAGATTACATTAAACCAGAGTTCTGTCGAAAAATAACAAATCGCGGGTTCTCGTGTCCGCCACTGACGACCATCCGATTCGCTGACCATGATTCGGTCATTGAACCCAATCAATTCTTCTTCCGTCGATTTAAGCACGAGCGTTTCTTCCCAAACTCTGTGTAAGCTGCCATTATGTTTGAAACTTTGAATCTCAATCTTGCTACTTTCTTTTGGGAATCGACTCATGTGCTACTCCTTTCTGAAGCTTTTTTATTCAATTTTTCTATACTCTCGTGCTTATTATACCCATTTTCAGAACACATGAAAAACGAAAGGGTACTTTTTCAGAAAAATGATGATGATTCATTAGCCGAAATAGTCTAAAATCGCGCGTTTTCGTTGCTTGAACATCGGTTTAAGAATCAGTAAATCGACAATCATTTTCGGAAAATAAGATTTATAGAGCAATTCATCAATCATATAGACCCCGTCCGGACGCTCTTCGACCCGGTGCAGGTGACACCAAGCAGCAAACGGGAACGGGACATTGACCCCTACATCAACAAAAGCATGTTGACCGACGATCGGAATGAGTGACTCCCACTCGACGAAAATGGGCGCAAGGCCGACTTTGAGCTGAATCGTGTTTCCGGCAAGCGTCCGTGTATCACCAATCGTTTTAACCTTCGGGAAAACCGTCATTCCCGTTAATGCTTTCGCATCGCCTAAAAACGTCCAAGCCTGCTCTAACGTCGCCGTTACTTTCGTTTCCGTACGAAATGTATTCATGTAGTCTCCTCCTTTAGTAAACGATCAATTTTCATTTGTGCGACTGATATCGGTTGCTTGACGTACGTTACTTCATCCATCAGTACCGTTCCTTCCGGTTGAGTCGCGACGCGGTAAACACTAACATCCCAAATCCGGTGTGAAAAGATGTGTTTTATCTGCCCGACATACGTTCCAGGTTTTGTTTCCGTTGATTCGACTAACGGATATTGCCACATTCCTGCGAGCAGTCCTGTATCCGGCCGTTGCTCGATTGCGATTTTCCCAGCTTCTTCGTAGACAAGAGCATCGTATTGAATCGTCTGTGTTTTTCCTTTTTTCGTTTTGACGGGTAACTCGCCCTGAGCATTCCGCTCATAGGCAAAACAGACGTCGTTGACGGGGCATAACCCACACATCGGTGACTTTGGTGTACAGACGATTGCCCCGAGTTCCATCAAGCCTTGGTTGAAACTCGAAGGGTCGGCTGGATCAATCAGTTCATGGACCGCTGCTTCAAACAATTTCCGTGTTTTCGGTGCGGCGATGTCTTCATAAATCCCGAGCACCCGCGATAAGACACGCATGACATTTCCGTCGACTGCCGGTTCCGCCTGACCGTAAGCAATCGACAAAACGGCTCCCGTCGTATACGGTCCGACACCACGTAAACTTTCAAAAATTTCTTTTTCGTCAGGAACGATTCCGTCATATTTTTCAACAACTTCCTGAACGGCGATTTGAAGATTCTTAACACGGGAATAGTACCCTAAGCCTTCCCAGTACTTTAAGACTTCACTTTGTTCTGCCGCCGCCAGATCGTGCGGCGTCGGAAAACGGTCCGTGAACCGGTTATAATAAGGAATGACCGTATCGACACGCGTCTGTTGTAACATGATCTCGCTAATCCAAATATGGTAAGGGTTTTTCGTTTCCCGCCATGGTAACTGGCGTTGTTCGCGTAAAAACCATGCGACCAATTCGGTTGTGAACGTTCGTTTATTAAAGTTTGTGAAATATTCTTGAACGGGGATCAAATGTCTACCTCTTTTCTACAAAAATACGTTATAGTGAATGAAAATTACTCGGAATGCTGATACTAGTTTGTCGTACCATTACTACTTTTAGAGGAGCGAATTCGCATTGGATACTGGTACACATATCGGAATGGGACTTTGTCTCGCCGCCATCTCAACACTCGAACCGGACGTCGCAGCAAGCGCAACACTTTTTGCTGCCGTCACGACCACTGCCTTAGTCGGATCGCACGCCCCCGACTTTGACACGGTTTTTAAATTCAAGGGGAACGGTGCTTATTTGACGCAACACCGTGGAAAATCCCATGGGTTGATTGCCCTTCTCGCTTGGCCGTTACTCTTATCAATCGTCATCGGTACCTTATTCGGCGTACCACCTACTTCATTATGGCTGATGGCGCAGATCGCTGTCGCCCTTCATGTCTTCGTCGATCTGTTTAACGCCTACGGCACACAAGCTCTTCACCCCTTTAAACAGACCTGGATTGGTTGGGGTGTCATCAATACGTTTGATCCGTATTTATTCACGATGTATTACGGCGCTTTTGGCATCTGGGTCCTGACGCGTGCGACCCTCGTCATTTTCCCGATTTTAATCGTCATCGTCGCGATTTATTATGCCGTCCAATTCAAACTCCGAAATGACGCCTTGGCGACGGCTGCCCGGTATTATGGCGGGGCCCACAAGTTATTCATCTCACCCGGAATGAAGTGGGACGAGTGGCACGTCGCAGCACGACTGCGCGACGAGTACTCGGTCGTCAAAATCAATGCCGGTGTCGTCGTCGAATGTGGAAACTTCCGCATTAAAGAGGAACCGCATGGGGACGCACTGTATGAAATCGTCAAACAAAATGAGGACTTGAAAGCCTTCCTCGCCTTCTCAAAAATCCACACGTATACGGTATCCCGAAAAGACGGCATCGTCGAATATCGTTTTACGAACTTACGGTATTTCACAAAAGATGTCTACCCATTCGTCGCCGTCGTCCGGATTGACGAGGCGTCCCAACAAATCGTCAGTTCCTATACGGGTTGGGTCTTTAGCGAACGGACACTGCAAAAAAAGCTGGTCATCCCTGCCTTATAAACAAAGACTCCGTGTCAGTGGTCAATCGACCAGGACAAGGAGTCTTTTTCTATTCATTTACTGGACGTCGCGTCCAAGCATCAAGTGCTTAAACTTTTCATTCGATGTATTGAAGCGGTGCAACATCGCTCCATGTTGTTTGATTTGTCGCTCGACGAACCGGACGGCGACAGCCTCACCTTGGTATTTTTCGCCTGCCCGGGCAAGCGTCGCCTCAAAATCTTCCCAAAGGACTTCGACCCATGTCAATGCTTCGATTGGCGTTAACACCGGATTGACAGCTTGTAATTCTCCTGCTAGTTGTTCTAGTGCCGCTGTGCGGTTTTCTTCCATCATGCACCCTCCTCAGAATGAATCAGCGCGAGCGGAATCGCGACTTCATTGACGGTTCCTACAAAATGACCCCAGCCCATGACACCGTTGACGAAATGTAATTCGAACGCCGCCTCTTCCCCTTCGACTTGGTAAAGTTGACCGGTTTCGAACTGACTTGCATCGACGAGATAACTTTGCGCCATCGCGATTTTTCGAATGACGACTTCGACTTCACTCATGTTCCCGTGCTGCTCCGCTTTTCTTTTTTGCTCGTTTAGTTTCGTGACGAGCATTTCTAATTCATATTTCGATAATTGACTCATCCGTGTTTCCATTAAAAAACTCCCCCTCTTCGTCATTAGTATATACGAAAAGGAGAAGTCATATCATGGTCTTAGCTTGATTTCAGTTCAAGATTCCGTTTGCTTTGGAGGGCGTACATCTTCGCGTAAATCCCTTTTTCCGACAAGAGCACGTCATGTGTACCACGCTCCATGATTTGACCGTGATCGAGGACGATGATTTCATCGGCATCTTTAATCGTCGACAACCGGTGGGCGATGATGAACGTCGTCCGTCCTTTCGTCAACGTCAGCAAGGCTTCTTGAATCATCGCTTCCGTCTCGGAATCGACACTTGCCGTCGCTTCGTCAAGAACGAGAATCGCAGGATCAAAAGCAAGCGCACGGGCAAAGCTGATTAATTGCCGTTCTCCGGCAGATAAGGTCGCGCCCTTTTCGATGACCGGTTCGTCTAAGCCATGCGGAAGTCGATCGATGAAGCGGTCTGCTCCGACGGCGACAATCGCCTGACGGACACGTTCTTCCGAAATCAAGGGATTATCCAGTGTAATGTTCGAGCGAATCGTTCCTGTAAACAAGAACGGATCTTGTAAGACGATCCCCATGTGGTCACGGACCGCTTGTTTCGGTAACGTCGTAACATCTTGTCCGTCAATCAAGAGTTGACCGGACGAAGGATCATAAAAACGCATCAACAGGTTCATGATTGAGCTTTTCCCGCTCCCCGTATGCCCGACGAGAGCGATCGTCGCACCAGGGCGTGCCTCAATCTCGATTTGACGTAAAACCGGATAACCTTCCTCGTAGCTGAATCCGACGTCTTTAAACTCGACGCGTCCTGCGAAACGGGGAATCCGACCTTGTTCGACCGGTTCGCCTTTTTCGTCGAGCAACTGGAACATCCGGTCGGCAGAGACGAGTGCTTGTTGGAGCGGTGACAGTTGGTTCATGATTTGTGTGACTGGTTCAAATAAACGAGACACGTAATCAATGTAGGCATAAAGAATCCCGAGCGATAAAAATGTCCCGTTCGTTAAACTTTGACCGGCGACGACCCAAATCAACAAGGCGAGCGTCAAGTTTTTTAAGAAATACGATAAGTTGTGTGACATCAACGCATCGAGCCGCAACAGTTTCGCACGCGTCTGGTAGTTCTCTTCATTTTTCTGTTCGAACTCAGCAAGTACTTCCGCTTCACGGGCGTACGACTGAATGATCGGCATTGTCTGGATGTTTTCATTCAATTGTCCGTTCATGTCCGCGACGAGTGCCCGGACTTTGAAGTTGTTTTCCGTCGCCAGTTTTTGGAACAGTTGAATCCAAAAATAGACGATCGGGATGATGGCTAAGGATACGAGACCCAACCGGACATCCAGGAAGAACATCGCGACGAGAATCCCCGCCATCGTGATGATGCCTGAGAACACCCGTGCCAGGACACCGAGATAAAGATCCCGGATCGTCTCCGTATCGTTCGTGACACGACTGACGATTTTACCAATCGGTGTCTGGTCGAAGTAACGGACCGGTAAACGTTGCAGATGGGAAAAGACATCAAGCCGCATCCGTTTGACGATTTTATGCGCTGAGCGTTGCAATAAGATTTGTTGGACCCAGTTCAATCCTGCTGCAAGCAACAGTAAAATGATATAAAAGAGCGATAACCAGCCAATCGCCTTTAAGTCTGAGGCGTAAAAGTCATAGACTTGTCCTTGCGTTAGCTTTTCGACACCGGCGTACCGAAACGTTTCATCCCCCCGCGTGACAGTTAACGTGTCTCCAGCGACTTGTCGTTCGCCCCCGCTGACGACTTGTTCCGGAACGAAATAATACCCCGCCTTCGACTGGACGATTGAGATCGGACCGATGACCGCCGATTTCGGAACGTCTTGCGACTTCGCAAAACGTCGTCCGTCATACCCGACCGTCCCGCCCGATTCGACTTCCACCCAGTCTTTTTCGATGGCGACGATGTGTTCGTCGATGATGATTTTTGCGATATAAGGTCCTGTCAGTTCGGCTCCGACTGCTAAAATAAGCAGGAAAAGTCCGAGAAAGATTGCACGTTTCTCATGCATCGCATAGCGGACAAGTGAACGAATCGTCGTCTTCCGTCTGACGGGATCGAGTAAATAATTTTCTTGTTCAGTCAATTTCAGCACCTCCTGCCTTACGTTTCTTCACTTTGTCGTTCGAATTGTTCTGCATACCAGCCGCGTCGTTCCATCAGCTGTTCATGCGTTCCCCGTTCACTGATCACGCCGTCTTGTAAGACAAGAATTTCATCGGCATGCGCGACAGCAGACAACCGGTGCGCAACAATCAAGGTCGTTGACTGATGACGGTTCGTCCGGATTGCGTCGATGATTTGTGATTCCGTTTTCGCGTCGACTGCTGACAACGAGTCGTCGAGCAGTAACAACTCCGGTTTCTTCAACATCGCCCGTGCAATCGATAGGCGTTGTTTCTGACCTCCGGAAAGCGTGACACCCCGTTCTCCGACCATCGTTTGTAATCCTTGGTCAAGCGTCTCGACATCTGTCGTGAAGGCCGCTAAACGGATTGCTTCTTGCAACTCAGCTTCTGTCGCCTCACCCGCCCCGAACAAGATGTTATCACGGACGGATTTCGAGAAGAGTAGATGCTCTTGCGAGACATAGCCCGTCCATCCACGGACGGTCTCCAGTGCAACATCTTCATATGGTGTTCCATTTACTTTCAACATTTCCCGTCCAATCGGATACTCCCGTAAAAATTGACGTAAGAGCGTTGTTTTTCCTGATCCAGTCGGACCGACGATTCCAATCGTCTGTCCGTGTTTAATCGTCAAATCAATTCCGTGTAACGACGGATGATTCGTCTCCGGATACGTGAACGTCAAGTTAGCCAGAGTAATCGTTTCCGGCCGCACGACTTCGACTTTCGGTGTTGATGCAATCAACGGTTTGACACGCATCGTTGCTTCTAACCGGTCGAGACTTGCTGTTCCACGCTGGATGACGTTGATCAGTTCTCCGAATGCATACATCGGCCAAATTAACATCCCGAGGTAAATATTAAATGCAACAAGTTGGCCGAGCGTAATATCGTTCGTAAAGACAAGATACGTCCCGAACGACAGACCGATTAAATAGCTGATACCGACCAATAACTTGATGATTGGTTCAAATAAGACATCAATTTTTGCGACATGCATGTTTTTTTCAAAGACATCCGTCGTCGTGTCATCAAATTTTTTGACATCAATCTCTTCTTGGACGAATGAGCGAATGACCCGCAGTCCGGAAATCGATTCGACGACCTGATCATTCATTGTCCCAAACGCATCTTGGGCAACGATGAAGCGTCCATGAATTTGACTTCCAAGCTTGTTCATCGCATACGCGAGGAGCGGCATCGGTAGTAATGCTGCAAGCGTCAATTTCCAATCGATCGCGACCCCCATCACGACAAGCGTAATCGCCGTCATGTTCAACGAGTCGACGAGCGTCAACACACCAAACCCGGCTGTCCGTTCGACCGCTTTTAAGTCATTTGTCGCAAGCGCCATCAAGTCTCCTGTCCGGTTCTTTTGATAGAAGGTCGGCGTCAATTTCAATAGATGTGTAAAGAATCGGCTGCGTAATGTCCGTTCGAGCAAAAAGGCCGTCCCAAACAATTTCGCGAGCCATAAGTACGTCAAAATAAACGAAGCGACCGAAATTACGAGCAGTCCGACGACATATTGAATCAGCGTCGTCCGGTCCATCGATCCGGACCGTAACCCGTCAATTACCTTTCCAATCAGCCACGGTGGTGTCAAATCAATGAAACCGGTGATGATCAAAAGTACAACGGCAATCAAATAAGATGTTTTGTGTTCTTTCAGAAACCAACTGAGTTGGCGAAATAATCGCACGATGGTTCCCCCCTTTGCGTCATGTAATGATGTTCCTTTTTTCCGAACGCACAAAAAGGCATACTGATTTCCGGAAGCAGTCCGAGAATCACTATGCCTTGAAAAGACGATATGAATCAAAAATATGGTCTGCGCGCTCGGGGAACGGATTCCCTGTCAATCGCACACTAAATGAGTGTTTATACGAGTTCGAGAGTCTCCGCCATATTCAACTGGCCAATAACAGATGAGATAACAAGTTGCTTTTTCATGTGACGGTTCCTCCTTTTCTTAATCTGAGCGTAGAATAGCACAATTGTCGAACAATTGTCAATTTTCCATCTTGCTTTTTAGGGAAATGATTTTTCAGTCTTTTTGGAAGGGCTGACTCTTGTCAGATTCCTTCTTCCTCTTCTTGCTTGACCTGTTCGAGGACACTCGCTACGACAGCATACGGAAACCCTTTTCGGACGAGAGCTTGCTTCGTTTTTTGCTCACGGGCGAAGGGTTCGAGCTTATGATATTTCGGATAATATTTTCGTGCCTGATAAAGCGCCGCCTCTTCTTCCGCATCGACTTCGACTTCCTCAAAAACGATTTGAAACGCTTGTTGCGTCACTTCTGATGAAAACCCACGTTGCATCAGAGTTTGCTGCAGTTTCTGTTTCAATTCCCGGACCGAACGCCGCGCTAATTCCTTTTGTTTTTGGCGCAAGAACTTGACGACCTTCTCTAGCTCTTCTTCTTCCGAGAACTGTCGTAACGCTTCATCGATGTACTCTTTTTTTATCTTCAACGCCGCTAAATCACGCCGGATTCGTCCCGGCCCTTGGGGTGTCGTTGCTTTTTTCGTCGCCGTATAGGCAAGTGCAAACTGTTGATCGTCGATGTACTTTTGTTCCGTCAGGCGCTGAATCGCATGTTTGATCGCGTGTTCCGGCATCTCCTTTTCGATCAAATGCGTTTCGACCTCGCTCGTCGCCCGCATCCGGTAAGACAAGTGGTTCAACGACAACCGGTAAGCTTTTTGTTCTTCTTCCGCCGTCAACACTTCCTTGACGAAGTCGTCATCAATCTCCTTATCACGCTCAAGGTTATATTTAATTAAAATGTCGACATCGACGGCAAACGCATACTCTTCTTTTCCATCCCGTTCGATATAGATATTAAACCGCTCATTATTTTTCTTTTGTGTCGAAATCCGTTTAATCTTCAAGGGGGTATCCTCCTACTTAAAACTGAATACTTAACGATAACATGCTTCCTCATGTTTGAGCGAAACTGACAAACGGGAACATATGTACAAGATTGCTGAAAGGGATGATGATGATGAAGATTGCGATTACAGGTGGAACAGGAATGATTGGTCAAGCGCTCTCAAAACGACTGATTGCGGAAGGCCATCATATCTTTATTTTGACCCGGTCCGTACAAGACAACACAGAACATACTACTTACGTCGAGTGGCTGACGTCGTCTGCCGCTCCAGAGCGCCAGCTTGAAGGGGTCGATGCCTTCATCCATTTAGCTGGTGCTTCGATCAATGACGGCCGCTGGACGGAAGAACGGAAACAAACGATTCTGCAAAGCCGGATTGATTCGACGAAGGAATTAGTCCGCATCAATGAAGCATTAACAACAAAACCGGCTGTCGTCCTCTCCGCTTCCGCTGTCGGCATTTATGGACAGGATCGGCATCAAACATTTACGGAGGAACAACCACTCCCGCCGACAAGTGACTTCCTCAGTCAAGTCTGCGTCAAGTGGGAAGCGTTAGCCCAACCCATCGCCGACCTTGGGATCCGGCTCGTTCATCCACGGATTGGTGTCGTCCTCAGTAACGAGGGTGGCGCTTATCCATTGATGCGCTTACCTTATAAACTTTTCGGCGGCGGAACGATGGGCGACGGAAAACAATGGGTCTCTTGGGTTCATATCGACGACCTCGTCGAATTATTCATCTTCGCCCTTACAACAAATCAACTCACTGGTCCGCTTAACATCACGGCGCCGCATCCAGAAACGATGCGTCAGTTCGGAAAAACGATCGGGAAAACGTTACACCGCCCCCACTGGTTACCGGCTCCACGCTTCGCTCTTGAGCTCGCACTTGGTGAAAAAAGTGTCATCGTCCTCGAAGGTGCACGCGTCATTCCGAAAAAAGCGCTCGAAAATGGATTCAAGTTTCGGTATGCTGAACTAAAGGATGCACTAAGCAACTTAGAGCAGACAAACTAACACAGGGGCTGACGAAACGTTGAACGTATTAATACGAAATGCACATATTTTCCCGATCACAGCAGATAGTTTTTATGGTGATATTCGCATCAAAGACGGTAAAATCCACGAAATCCACGAGTTACTCGACGTTCAAGACGACGAGCGTGTCATCGAAGCTGAAGGACGCTTTTTGTTACCGGGTTTCATCGACGCCCATACCCACCTCGGCCTGTACGACGAAGGGACGGGTACGGTCGGAAATGACGCCAATGAAACGATTTTCGCGATGACACCGCACTTGCGTGCAATCGACGGTGTCTATCCGTTAGATGAAGGCTTCAAGGAAGCAATCGAACATGGTGTCACGACCGTCCAAGTCATGCCGGGCAGCATGAACATCATCGGTGGTGTAACGAGTGTCATCAAAACGCACGGGCGCTTCATCGATGATATGATTTTACGGAAATATGCCGGCCTGAAGATTGCGCTTGGTGAGAACCCGAAACGTGTCCACAGTGCTGGACGTGCAGGAGAACTAACGCGGATGGGCATCATGGGTATGCTCCGTGAAGCGTTCCTCGAAGTGAAGATGCAACGGACGGCAGATACGTTCGCTCACCGGATGATTGAACGCGTCTTAAATAAAGAAATGCCACTTCGCGTCCATGCACACCGGGCGGATGACATTCTATCGGCGATCCGCTTCGCTGAAGAATTTAATCTCGATGTCCGGATCGAACACTGTACGGAAGGTCACCTCGTCGCAAAAGAATTACAACAACTGCCGATTGAACACGTGACCGTCGGACCGACCTTTACCCGTAAATCCAAAATCGAACTTAAAAATAAAACATGGGAGACGTACCGTGTCCTTCACGAACACGGTCTCGAAGTGTCGATCACGACTGACCATCCATATACACCTGTCCAGTATTTGAATTTATGCGCAGGACTCGCCGCTCGTGAAGGTTTACCCGTCGACATCGCCCTCCGTGCCATCACGATCAATCCAGCTCGTTCGCTTGGCGTATCGGATCATGTCGGGTCGATCGAAGTCGGAAAAGATGCTGATTTAGTTTTATGGAGCCATTTCCCACTTGATTATTTAGCAAAACCGCTGATGACGATGATTGACGGAAAAGTCATTTTTGAACATGTTCATTTAACCTCGATGTCTTAAACGATTTGCCTTTGATTTAACGTTAAACCGTTGAAGATCAAAGGCTTTTTTCTTTGTGAAAAACAGTCAATTTCGTTTGCAAAGTTTGTCTTAAATTTTTATGTTTTTTCACAAAAATTATTTACTTGCATTTTTAAAAAAAGAAGGTAATATTATCTTATCCGACAACTGAAGAAGGCATACCATGCGCGGTTCAAACGAGTCAGACAGGTAGCTTTCGACAATCATTCTAGCGGTCTTAAGAAGGAGGAATGGAAGTATGCTCAAGCAACGGGAGCTGAGCGACTGCGCTGATTTGTTCGAACTGATGCAGCATCAAGACGTATATCCGTACGTCCGCCAAAAAACACGGTACTTTGATGAATTTCTGTTTACTACAAAGCAGGCAATCGAAGAGGAAGAGCGTGGTGAACTTGTCTCACGTACAATCCTGGATGAATTCGACCAACCAATCGGTACAATCAGTTTACTCGATATCGAAGGACATTATGGTTTTCTCGGTACATGGTTAGGTAAACCGTATCATGGAAAAGGCTATAACAACTTGGCGAAAGAAGCGTTCTTTTCCGAGCTGTTTTTCGAACTCGGTTTCGAAAGTGTCTTCATGAAGATTCGCCAGACGAATATCCGTTCACAAAAAGCAGCAGAAAAATTGCCTTATGCCTTTTGTGCGGATGAACTCCGTCCGACGTTACTCGAACAATTGAATACAGGCGAGACCCAGTTCACGCTGTATGAAGTATCAAAATCGAGTTTCCACATGTACATTCATGGTCGCGAACTCGAAACGGTCTACGAACAACAACTCGAAGCATGAGTGGCATCGCCCACTCGTGCTTTTTTTGTCGTACTTTTGATGCGGCTTGAAACGCTCAAATGGTATGATTAAAAAAAACTCACCGGACAACTGGCTACAAATCCCGTTTTCCGGATGAATGAGGAGCGATTTGAATGGCAGAACAGTTTAAAATTCTCGTCGTCGATGACGAAGCACAGATGCGCGATTTACTCGTATCAAACCTTGAAAAAGAAGCCTACGTCACGACAACGGCAACGAATGGTCAAGAAGCCATCGATAAAATTCAACAGGATACCTTTCACCTCATCTTACTTGACGTGATGATGCCTGAAATGGACGGACTGACGGCATGCATGCGGATTCGCGAATTTTCAAATGTCCCGATCATCATGTTGACGGCACGTTCGGACGAGCTCGACCGGATCCATGGTTTGAAAATCGGTGCCGATGACTACATCACGAAACCGTTCAGCCCGCGCGAACTACTCGCCCGAATCGAAGCGACCTTGCGTCGCTCGCATCGCTTTACAGTCGATCAATCGGCGACATTAACAATCGGCAAGCTCGAACTCGATACAGAAAGCCGAAGTGTCCACGTCAGTGGTAAACCGGTCAGCCTGACACGAAAAGAATTTGACTTGTTGCACTTGTTCGTTCAACATAACGACAAAGTTTTTTCTCGCGAGCAACTACTCGACCAAATTTGGGGAGCCGATTATATCGGAAACTTACGGACAGTCGATACGCATATCAAAACACTTCGCCTAAAACTCGGTGAAGCTGGTGGCGCCATTCAAACGGTCTGGGGCATCGGCTATAAATTCGAGGAAGTATGATTAAACGCTACACGATCCGAAAACGGATTTGGATCACGATTTGGTTCACGAGCGTCTTTTCTGCGATTCTGTTCCTGTTACTCACGTTTTATCTATACGACCGGTTTTATCTTCAGACGCAAGAAGACATCTTGCTGAACCGTGGTGAAAAATTGATTAACATCTATGAGTCGGAAGGACTGTCCGGTGCCTTTTATGACGGGATGACCTATACGAACGAGCTGACGGAATCAAAAGTCTTTTTCATCGATTTTCTGCAAAAGAATCCCGGTGGACTGCGTTTCTTGACGAACGAAGATATCGAACAGCTCCGAAATGGTCAAACGGTCGTCTCGAGCCGGACGCATCCGATTGAAGGCAGCGATATTTTGATGACAGGATTTCCGATCATCGAAAACAATCGGTTAGTCGGAACGTTGATTCTCTACCTTGAACTCGGACAAATCAGTGAACCGTTCCGCCCGCTGCGGTTGATGATTTTCTTCATGATCGGCTTAATCGTTCTCAATCTCGTCATCTTCGGGCGGCAGATCATCGATACGATCATTCGTCCATTGATTGACATGAAACGGGCCTCGACGGTCTACGCCCAAGGTGATTTTGATTATCGGATTCCAATCCAATCGGATGATGAAATCGGAGAGCTTGCTGAAACGCTGAACAAAATGGCAGAATCACTTGGCGAAGTCGACGAACAACGAAAAGAGTTCCTCGCGAATGTCAGCCACGAACTCCGGACACCCTTGTCCTATATCCGTGGTTATACGGAAATGATGCAAGATGAACATTTAGACACGAAGACACGCGATCAGTATTACCAAATCATCGAACGGGAGACGGAACGTCTGCAACGTCTCGTCAACGATTTACTAGACCTCGCGCAACTTGAACGCGACTCGTATCCGATGACGAAACAACCGCTCGTCTTCAGCCAAGTTCTCGAAGATGTCGTCTACCGGATGGCGCCGATCGCGCAAGCAAAAGGTGTTCAACTCGTAACAGACTTCGACCCGAGTCAAATCGTCCTCGGGGACAATGATCGGTTGGAGCAAGTCATCGGAAACCTGATTGACAATGCCCTTCGGTATACACCGTCTGATCACGCGATCTACCTCTCGACCAAAACGGAGGGTGATTTGACCATTTGTACAATTCGGGATGAAGGGGAAGGGATTCCACCTGAACATTTAGAGCGTTTGACGAAACGTTTTTATCGTGTCGACAAGTCGCGGACTCGCAAAGATGGCGGGACTGGCCTTGGCCTTGCCATCACGAAGCACATCATCGATCGCCACGATGGGACGCTTGCCTTTACGTCAGAGATCGGACAAGGTACGACCGTCACGATTACGCTTCCCCTCTTGCCGGATGAAGATGATGGATTTGCATAACAAAAAGGTCAGCTGTTTTTACGATGGACTTCAGAAGTTTTTGCTTAAAAGGAGGGTTTCTTCATCGAAGCTCAGTTACTTGATTTACTTCAAGGTGCGGACCATTTCGCGGTTCTGATCAGCTTGCTCGTTAGCTTCATCGTCAGCATCTTTGGTTTTTTACCGAGCGCCTTCGTCACCGCGGCGAACGTGCTTTACTTCGGCTACTGGGAAGGATTTTGGCTGTCTTTCCTTGGTGAAGCCTTTGGTGCACTCATCGCTTTTTATTTGTACCGATTCGGCGTCCAGCGCCTTACACCAAAGATTGACTCGGTCCGCGTTCGAAAGTGGACCGACCGGCTCGCTGAAACGAACGGACGTGATGCGTTTTGGCTGATCGTTTTACTGCGTGTCTTGCCGTTCATTCCGTCCGGTCTCGTCACGTTATTGAGTGCGACAAGCCGTGTTTCGCCGCTCATTTTTTTCATCGCAAGCACCCTCGGCAAGATTCCCGCTCTCTTCATCGAGGTCGCAAGCGTCAGCTGGTTCATCGGAAGCGATGCGACAATCCAGTGGGTTGTCGTCGCTGTCGTCATCGTTCTGTATGCGGCTCACCACGTCTACAAACAATATCGATCCAAACAAAAAACGCCGTCTTCTTGATTCACTTCAAGAAGGCGGCGTTCGTACGTAGTTAGAACTTTTTCTTTTTCTTTTTCTCGAGGACGACGATCGCTTCGACATGTGCCGTTTGCGGGAACATATCGTACGGTTGAATGTAACTCACTTTATAATCGGCCTTCATCAAGTGATCGCAATCGCGGGCAAGCGACTGTGGATTACACGAAACGTAGACGATTTTTTTAGCTTTTGACGAAATCATCGCATTCAAGAGTTGTGTATCACAGCCTGACCGTGGTGGGTCGACGATGAATACATCCGGAACCCAGCCCTCTTTGACCCAACGCGGAATCCAGGCTTCTGCTTTCCCGACGACGTAATGGGCGTGATTGAAACCGTATTGTTTCATGTGCGCATTCGCATCTTCCACCGCTTCTTCAATGATCTCCATACCGCGGACTTCTTTTGCTCCTTTTGCAATCCAAAGACCGATCGACCCTACCCCAGCATACGCATCGACGACACGTTCTTCACCTGTCAGCGCCGCTGCCCGAACGACTTCTTCATACATTCGTTCTGCTTGTTCCGGATTTAACTGGAAGAAGGCACGTGGCGAAAGTTGATACGTGAATTCACCCATCTGCTCTTCAATCTTTTCGACACCACGAAGAACTTCTGTTTCTTCTCCGAAGACACGTGACGTCAGTTTGTCATTGATGTTTAGCGCGACCGAGATGACACCAGGAATATTGTGAATATCACGTGATAGTCCTTCGAGGTCTTTAAATCCATCTTTGAACGCGACGAGGACGACTTGGATTTCACCTGTTTTGATTCCGGTCCGGACGACGATGTTACGAATGACACCATCTTGTTTCGCAGAATTATAGACCGGTACATTGTAGTCGTTTAATAACTTTGTCACGGCATTGTTGACGCGTAACGTTTCTTTATTTTGGACGACACAATCATCAATCGCGACGAGGCGGTTTGAATTCGCTGAATATAAACCACTGACGATTTGATTGCCTTCTTTTCCGACCGCGAATTGTGATTTGTTGCGGTATTCCCACTCTTTCGTTCCGATTGTTGAACGAATGTCTGCCTTTTCGATATTCAACTTCGTTGATTTCGAGAACGCGTTCCGTAACATTTCTTCTTTATAACGGAGTTGTCCCGCATAACTCATATGTTGAAGCTGACACCCACCGCACTGACTGTAGATAGGACAGAGTGGTGTGACACGGTCCGGCGAGCGGTCATCACGTTTAACGAGTTTGGCATTCGCAAAATTATTATGGATTTCCGTGATTTCAATCTGGGCCGTTTCCCCGACGAGTAATCCAGGAATGAATACGATTTGCCGTTCGAGCGTCGCAATCCCCTCGCCATTGATTCCCATCCGTAGACACGTGACGGAGCGGATTTCTCCGACTTTTAGTTTAATTTTCGTTGTCATTCTCTTCATCCTTTCCATGATACAAATGAAAAAGCGGTTTCGATTAACCGCTTTCTGATCCCTCATGTTCCTTCATATCTTTTGCATAACGAAGTACCTTGGCTTTTAACTGGTCCAAGGAAACCGCGAGTCGTTCTAAATCCTCGATATCTGATGTTTCATCCAGTGAATCAATCGTGTGGCATAGAAGCTGCATTCTTGATTTTAGCACATTCATCTGACCAAGTTTATCAGTTCTTGCTTTTCCCATTATTCAGACTTCCTTTCTTCTTATAGATTCCGTCGTTATTTTAGCATACGATACGAAGTGGAGCATTATGAAGGAGGAATACAACCATGTTACAACAATCAACGATTACGATCGAAAATGATCCATGGGAAGCCTATCGTGATATCGAACAGTATGGCCAGGCTAGGCTGACGAATATCGAAGTCACGACAACGAAACTCTGCAACATGCGGTGTGAACATTGCGCCGTAGGATACATGTTAGCAAGTAGCGAGAAGCCGGAAATCCCCGTCGAACTATTAATCAAACGTCTCGATGAAATCAAACACCTTCGTGCCCTTTCCATTACAGGAGGCGAACCGATGCTATCGACGAAATCGGTTAAGGAATATGTTGTCCCTTTACTTAAGTATGCCCACGAACGCGGGGCTAAAACCCAAATCAATTCAAATTTAACACTTCCACTCTCGCGGTACGAATTAATCATCCCCTATCTCGACGTCTTACACATATCCCATAACTGGGGAACGGCGGATGATTTCATCGATGGCGGATTTGCGATGATGGAGCGAAAACCGTCGCACGAAGCCCGAACGAAGTTATTTGAACAGATGAAGGAAAATGCCCGGATTTTAAATGCCCGGGGTGTCCTCGTCTCTGCTGAAACGATGATAAACAAACGAACACTCCCGCACCTCGAAGCCATCCATCAAGAAATTGTTGATATGGGGTGTGCTCGTCACGAGGTGCACCCTATGTACCCAGCAGATTTCGCTTCGATGATTGAAGCGGCCAGTCTTGATGAGATTCGTGACGGGATTCATCGGTTGCTTGACGTCCGTGACCAAAACGTCTGGATGCTCTTCGGAACGTTACCGTTCTATGCCTGTTCGATGAAAGAAGAAGATTTAGTACTCCATCGCCGTCTGCGTCAAGAAGCGAATGTATCCGTCCGGAACGACCCGGATGGCCGCTCCCGTTTAAACGTCAATATTTTTGATGGTGAAATCATCGTAACGGACTTCGGGGATGAGCTCGCTTCTCTCGGAACGATTCACGATACCTCTTTCAATGACGCCTATGCCGCTTGGCAGCAAACTGAACTGAACAAAAGTCTATCGTGCCATTGTCCTGCCGTTAAATGCCTTGGACCGAATGCCCTCGTCAAAAATGCTTACTATCCGGACGTCGACTTCCTCAAGCAGTCCAGTCGTTTAGGATGAGAACAGGTTTTGCCTACTTCCAAACGGGGAAAAGATTGTCACAAAGTTGACACACGTTCTTTTTTCGAAGGGAGTTTTCACAATGGAATGGCTCATCGGGATTGTCGCCATCATCGGATTATTTAGCATGGTACTCGGAGTTATGATGATTGGGATTCGTTCTTCTCACAGTATCGAACATGACGAAGTGTTCGACCAGACGGATTGGGATGAACATCTTTTGCATATGCCACGTCCAACTCGTTTTGAACAAACGGAAAAATAGGAACACAAGCGCCCCGCTGTACAATCGTGCAAGCGGGGCATGTTATGCTTAATTAAAAAAATGAAAGGCAGTTGTTTTGTCGTGTCCCGTCGTTTCGTTTTAATTTTATCGATTGTGTTTATCTCTGGTTTCACGCAAGGTTTATTAATTCCTTTGTTGTCCATTTTACTTGAGCGTCAAGGAACACCTGCCTACATAAACGGTCTGAGTGCTGCCGTCCTTTATATCGGTGTCATCGTCGCCGCTCCATTGATGGAGAAACCACTCCGACGTCATGGGTATGTCCCCGTCATCTCATTCGGTCTTTTATTAGTTGCTGTCGCTGTATTCGCCTTTCCGCTGTTACCAAGCGTCCTCGCCTGGATGGTGTTACGCTTCATCGTCGGGTTCGGCGATCAAACGTTACATTACGGTTCGCAAGTTTGGGTGACATCGATTACACCGAATGAAAAGTTAGGCCGGACGATGTCGCTTTACGGAATGGCTTTCGGGCTCGGCTTCGCACTCGGTCCTCTTGCTGCTCCACTTGTCGACTACATCGACTGGCTCCCGTTCGTCTTAACGGGGACGTTGACCGTCATCGTCCTCGTCTTGTTACGTCGCTTGCCGAACGAAAAACCAACCGACATCATGCCGGAAGAATTACAAAGTGCCGCCTCCCGCTATCGTCTTGTCCTCGCGAGTGCCTGGTTTACGTTACTCCCCGGTTTTACGTACGGATTTTTGGAAGCGACGTTAAATGCAAGCTTTCCGGTTTTTGCGACACGTAACGGCTATGCCTTGTCCGAGACAAGTGCCTTAATCACGACATTCGTCGTCAGTTCGCTCATTATGCAACTCCCACTCGGACGACTCGCCGACCATTTCGGAAAACGGCGGACGTTAATCACTGTACTCTGCATTGGAGCGAGTGCGTTTCTCGCGGCTTGTTTCTTTTTTGAAAGTTACGGCGCCTTGTTCGCCATCTTCGCCTTTAGCGGCATGGCACTCGGCTCGACGTATTCGTTAGGGGTCGCTTACATGACTGAACAATTACCGAGTCATTTATTACCGACCGGCAACCTCCTAGCCGGCATCTCCTTTAGTCTCGGGTCGATTCTCGGACCGATTGCAGGCAGTGTGTTTGTCTTACTTCCTCCTGCTTTTTACTTTAGTTTGTTTGTCGGGGTTCTCTTTACACTGGCTTATTTATTATTTCGCTCGTCAGCAAAGCCTGCACAAATTAAATGAGACCCATTCTTTAACGTACAAGAAAGGAGTGCCGCTCGATGCGACACTCCTTTCTTTACCGTTTCGTTTTCATTCCGTCCATCACCGTTCGATTATTCGTGTATTGCAGGTGGTGTCACTTGACGATTCCGACTTGCCGAAAACGTTGCCAGAGCTTTTCATCGATTGCGTACGGTTGATTTTTTGCTTGCTTCAACTCTTCCGTCTCCAATAACACGATGACCTCTCGACCATTGATCGACCAAACTGAATCGTATCCCTTTTCCGCCTCAATAATTTCCACATCGACCTCGCCATGGGTTTCCTTGAGTTGCTGGCTGACGCATGTTACGACGAACCGAGCGAACTCATCCCGGGGACGGCGATTTGCCATGATCTTTCGAACGATTTCATTACGTTCCACTTTTCTCATCTCCTCTCGTTTTCTAGTCATACTAGCCTTTTTGGCAAGGCCGAGTCGGTTGTTTTATGACCGTACAGAAAAAGCCGAACAAGTCGGCTTCAGCAACGAACGATTAAGAATGAAACTTTAATTGAGACTATTTTCACACGATTCAGATTCTTCGTCAACCACGCTTTTGAAACCAGAATGGTAGATACGTCGAGACGAGAATTCCTGCGACGACAAACAATAATCCAAGAAGTGCTTGCGGCGGAATCGTCTCACCGAGAATCAGTGCAGATAGACTGACACCGTAAATCGGAACGAAAAACATAAACAGTGACACGCGACTGACCGGATTGTACTTCATCAGCAAGTTCCAAAGCGTAAAGCCTGTCGCTGATAAAAAGGCGAGATAAAGCAGCATCCAGGCTGTCGTCTGTGTGAAATGGAACGGGAACCATTGACCGTTTAATACCGCTCCTGCGATAAATAAACCAATCGAACCAATCACCATCGCCCAGCCCGTCATTGGTGCAACCGGATAAGCAGCTGAATATTCCTTCGCAATCAAGTTAGCAAATGCACCTGAAATCATCGCACAAATCAACAAAATTTCACCGACGCCGAACGTTACACCCGTCGATCCTTGCGGCCAGTTCGCTAAAATCACGCCCGTAAACCCTAAAAACAGCGCCAGTCCTTTGAAGCGATTCAGCCGATCGTCTTCATAACGAAAGTGTGCGAGTAACATCTGAAAGAACGATGTCGAACCGGCAATGATTGATCCTTGAACACCAGTCGATAAGGATAACCCGATGTAGAAAAAGACATACTGCAAGAAGGTCAAAAAGAATCCAAGCCGACTATAGGCATAGGCTCTTTTTTTCAAAGTAATCGGTTGTTTAAAGATGAAGACACTAACGATGAGTAATAAAACTCCCGCCAGGAAAAAACGATAGCTCGCAAACAGTAGTTGCTCGCCGTATTCCGAAGAAGTAATCGTCAACAATTCATAACTTTTTTTGATGAACGGAAAAGCACTTCCCCATAAGAGCGTCGTAAACAACGCAAACACGACCATCCCTACAGGATGGGTTAAGATTTTTTTCATTTTTTTCAGTTTCCTTCCCTGTTTCTTTTCACTGTGGCATGGTATAGTATCTTTACAGATAATAATAATTATAATCTAGCGACAATGAAACTCATTATCATCAATTGAAAACGTTGGTAATAAACATTCTCACTGTTTTGATATAATGATACTTTTTCTCATTTACAGCTTGAAAGGAGATTTTTTATGACTACCTCTACTACTACCGACACACATCAGCGTTCTGCTATTCGTCATGCTTTTGAGGAGCATCACGAATTGATTTTAGCACTCTTTAGCGGAATATTAATTTTAATTGCTTACGCTTTCGAAAAACTACAAATTCCCGCTGCAGTGTATGTCACACTTTACTTATCCGCCTACGTCATCGGAGGGTACGCTAAAGCCAAAGAAGGTTTGACGGAAACGTACCATGAAAAAACACTGAACGTCGAATTGTTGATGATTTTAGCAGCAATTGGTGCAGCCGCGATTGGCTACTGGATGGAAGGTGCGATCCTGATTTTCATCTTTGCGTTATCCGGTGCACTTGAAACCTATACGATGAATAAAAATGAACGGGCACTCCAAAGTTTGATGTCTTTACAACCGGAAGAAGCAACTCGCTTGAACGCAGACGGAAAACTTGAAGTCGTCGGAATCGAACGACTCTCGGTTGGTGATATCGTCTATGTCCGTCCCGGTGAGCGCATTCCGGTTGACGGGACAATCATTCGTGGTCAAGCCGCGATCGAGGAAGCTTCGATTACAGGTGAATCGATTCCGGTCGAAAAACGGACGGGGGACACAGTATACAACTCAACGGTCAACATGAACGGCGTCTTAACGATCGAGATGACGAAAGCAGCAGATGAATCGTTGTTCCAAAAAATCATCCATATGGTGCAAAATGCACAAAGTGAACAATCACCTTCCGCTCAATTCATCGAGCGCTTTGAAAGTCGTTATGTTAAAGTCGTCCTCGTCGTCGTCACGTTAATGATGATTCTTCCCCATTACCTTGTCGGCTGGAGTTTCGAGACGAGCATTTACCGGGCGATGATTTTACTTGTTGTTGCGTCACCTTGTGCCCTCGTTGCCTCGATTACACCTGCTGCCTTATCAGCCATCGCAGCCTCTGCGCGAAATGGTGTCCTGTTTAAAGGTGGTGCCCACATCGAGACACTTGGTCAAGTCAACACGATCGTCTTCGATAAAACAGGGACATTGACGACAGGGAAGCCGATCGTGACAGAAAGTCATTATGCGGAATCGACTGACCAGTTTCTGATCAAACAGGCTGTCGCCTCCATCGAGTCACAATCGAACCACCCACTCGCACAAGCGATCGTCGATCACTTAGAAGTCGAGACCCGTGAACCGTCTGCTTTTAAAGACGTGACAGGCTATGGGATTGAAGCAACGGTTTCTGGTGTGACGTACCGGATTGGGAAATATGGTTTTCATGAAGGGTTACACGATCCGTTCCGCGCGATGGAACAGACGTTAAAAGAAAAAGGAAATACGATGGTCTACGTCAGTAACGGGGAATCGATTATCGCCCTCTACGCGCTTCGCGATACGATTCGCCCCGAAGCAAAAGCAGCCATCACTTCACTCAACGCTCTCGGTATCACGACCATCATGTTGACAGGCGATAATCCTGTCACGGCAGCCGCGATTTCAGAAGAAGCCGGTCTGACATCATTTGTCGCAGAATGTTTACCGGAAGACAAAGTGAACTATATCAAGCAATACCAAGCAGATGGTCAAACTGTCGCCATGGTCGGTGACGGAATCAACGATGCCCCTGCCCTCGCCCTTGCCCATGTCGGGATCGCGATGGGAGAAGGGACGGACGCTGCATTAGAAACCGCTGACGTCGTCTTGATGAAAAATGATTTAGGTCGTCTCGCGTATGCCGTCAACAAAGCACGGAAAATGAACCGTGTCGTCAAACAAAACATTACTTTGGCGATTGGCGTCATCTTACTCTTGATTGTCTCGAATCTCTCTCAACTTCTCATCATGCCGTTCGCTGTCGTCGGCCATGAAGGATCGACGATACTCGTCATTCTCAACGGCTTACGTCTCTTACAAAAAGACGCTCCCTCGCCTGTCGAGATGACGGCCGGCTTAAAAAAAGTCGCAGCCTAATTCCAACCAGCAAAAAAGACGCTAAAAGCCGACGTAACACCGGTTTTTAGCGTCTTTTTATTTATCATCCAAACGTATTCGTCGGGATCGAATCAAGGTCTGCTTGTTCCTTCAAACGTTTTTCTTCCATTTTTTTCGGATCCGATTTTTTCATGAAGCGTTCCCACGCCGCATTTAACTCTGATCCAAGTAAAATGATTAAGCCGGTAAAGTAGAGCCATAAGAGAACGATGACGACACTTCCGAGTGAACCGTACGTTTGATTATAATTTGAAAAATTCGATACATAAAAACCAAATCCAACTGATAACAGTTGCCAAACGATAACACCGAACACGGCACCTGGAATCGCTTCTTTCATCGTAATCGGACGTTTCGGCGCAACTCGGTAAAAAATAGATAAGATGACGATCAGCAGTACTGTCGAAATCGTATACCGGAGGACCGTCAAGAGGATTTTTTGACCCATGTCGATGGGTAAGACAAAGTTAGCTAAGTAACTAATGATCGGACCACCAAGCACGTTCAAGATAATGAGGAGCAACATTCCAATACCAAGGACGACCGTCAAGATTAAGGCAATCCCACGTGAAGCAACAAAGCCACGTGGTGAAAAATCTCCGTACGCATGGTTGGCCGTCGTAATCAACCGATCCACTCCTTTAGAAGCCGACCAGATGGCTAAAATCGCACCAACTGAAAGAAGACCACCTTGCGGCTCCTTGATTGCTTGAAAAATGACATCGGTGAATGTATTGACTGATCCACCCGGTGCTAAATCACGAATCTGTGATTCGAGCGTCTGTTGATCGATATCAAAAAATGATAATACTGAAATAACGAAAATGATACCTGGAAAAATCGATAAAAACCAAAAATAGGCGAGCGTTCCGGCATAATCTTTAATGTTATGATCAGACATCCGCTGTTTTAAATTAAGTGCTAACCCCTTTGGGTCACGTGTATGCGCCATCTCCATCATCTCTCCTTAATTAAAAAGAGGCAGTCTAGGACCACCTCTTTGTCTATCTATTTTATTTCCCTGTTTCGTTCAATCAAAACCTTAAATATCTTCTAGTTGAATATCATAAAAACGATCTGTCCTCTTCGTCAACTCCTTGACGAGACTCGTTGGCCGGACCGGTAAATGTTCTAATTCGCTCCGTTTTACCCATAACGGCGTATAACCAGACGACGGATCTTCAAACTCTTCTCCAGTACCCGTTCCAAAAATACCACCTGTAATCTTTGCCCAGTAGTACGGATTGTCTAAACCGTTAAAACGGACGACGGCTGCAACCCCCTCGAGCTCAACGTCGACACCTAGTTCTTCATGGGCTTCACGAATCGCTGTTTGTTCAAGCGTCGCTCCCTCTTCGAGACCACCGCCAGGAAAAACGTAATACGTCACATCTTGTTTATCCCGGCGAATCAAGGCAACTTCATCTGCTTCATTAA
Organism: Exiguobacterium sp. s193; assembly: GCF_018618755.1. Lineage (GTDB taxonomy): Bacteria > Bacillota > Bacilli > Exiguobacteriales > Exiguobacteriaceae > Exiguobacterium_A. The sequence continues at coordinate 132,617 of NZ_JACSMR010000006.1, read as the reverse complement.
AAATGATAACAGCACTCCGTTGAATCGGCATGCTATCCCTCCCCTCACTTACACAAAACATCATCCAGCTTCTTAACGAATCGTCTCCAACATTTCTGGGACTAAGCCGTTTTCTGTCGACGCAATGACTTCTGCCGCGACTTTCATGCCGAGTGTCAATGCCTCTTCTGCTTGTTTAGCGGCAGTCAACTCAGATAAGACAGCTGAAAAGAATGAATCGCCCGCTCCCGTCGAGTCGACGACCTTCACTTTTTTCGTTCCGATATGACCAGATGTCGCATTTCTGCGGTCGACGTAGACCGCGCCCAGCTCGCTCATCGTCACGACTGTAAACGGTGCTCCTTTTTTAGCTAGTTCGTTTGCGACATGGACTGCATCTTCAACGGTCACGATAGATAAGTCAGATAAGATTTCTGCTTCTTCGCGACTGCAGATAAACCCTGTGAACCCTTGCAACAGGTGACGATTCCGTTCGATGACACTCAGATGTCCACACACTCCGAACAATGGCAACTCCATTTTTCGACAGAGATGAATCAACCGCTCTAAAACGGTCACGGATAAGTCTAAGTCGATCGCGACTGCATCAACGCCATCTAAGGCGTAGACGGACTGGCGGAGAATCGCTTCTTCCAATAATTTTGCGTCCGGTTGCTTCGAAATCGATGTCTGGAGGTCACCCTCATTATCCATGACCGCTAACCACATGCCCATCCCGTTGTCGTCAAGCATTTCGACATGATCCACATTTGCACCGTATGATTTTAGTTCTTCTAGCACACCGACACCGATTTGGTCGTTCGTAACCGTCGAGATAAAGCGAACATCATTCCCGAGAACGGCTAGGTTCTGCGCTACATTCCGTCCTGTACCACCATTTGAAAACGTGATGTCTCCTACGTTTTTCGCATCCTTATGCAATGGAGCGAACGAAGTTCCTTTTATGTCGACGAATACTTTTCCGATTACCGCAATTTTATTCATTCCAGTTCCACCTCTAAAAAAAATTCATGATTCCCGAGTATCCACTCGAATATTTCAGGCACATTGCTTCAATTATAGTAAAATTTTAAATCTGTGACAACCAATCCTACTCTTCCTAGTAGGTCATGCAATGCATAAAAAAATTCCCCGCTGACCGTATTCACGGTATCGGGGAATTTTAAGAAGTATGATTTTAGAAGTTAGCGAACGTCAAGCTTATCGCAAGCAACAAGCCAAAAATCGTATTTACTTTTCCGGTCTGTGCCATTCCCGGCATCAATTCTTGGGGTTCAAGGTCGTCCCAAAACAGCTTCACGGCCTTGATCATCAACGGGATACTCAGTAAAGCGAGCAATGCGAACCAGGAGACGTTAAACGCAGCGACCGCAACGATTAACGAAATGACGGCAGCAGCAAAAAAGGCGATCAAGACGTAGACGGCCGCCCGGTGACCAACGAGACAAGCAATCGTTTTTCTTCCGTTCACTTTATCATTGTCAAGATCCCGAATATTATTTGCAAGCAAGATCGATCCGATCAAAATCGCGACCGGCACTGAAATCGCGACCGCTTCCGTCGGGACATAGCCAATCTGGAGATATGCAGAAATCGCGATGATGACATAACCCATGAAAAATCCGGCGACGATCTCCCCGAACGGTGTGTACGCAATCGGGAGTGGTCCCCCGGTATAGATGTAACCGACGAACATCGAAACAAGTCCGATTAAGAGCAACCACCATGTCGTCTCAAAACAGAGATACATTCCAAGCAGCGCAGCGATTCCATAAAGCGATAAGGCGAAGGCAAGAATTGTCCCCGGCTTGAATCCGTCCCGGACGATGGAACCACCGATGCCGACCGACTCCTCATTGTCGAGTCCCCGCTTGTAGTCATAGTATTCATTAAATAAGTTCGTTGCGATTTGAATCAACATCGATGCGATCAACATCGCAAAAAATAGATCGAGTCGCAATGACTCGATACGTGGTGCGACGATAGCCGTTCCCACGACGACCGGTACAAAACTTGCAGTTAATGTATGTGGTCGTGTCATTCGCCAATATACGGCGATTGATTTATTCATATAATAAACCCCTTTCCCGTCTAAGTGTATCGGGTTTCGTTTTTTGCTGTCAATGCTCAATGAAAGATAGCTTATTCCTTCTTTTTTTTCAACAAAAAGTTTACACTTAGATTAAGTGAAACGTATCACAGTATCTACAGACTAGGGGGCAATGAGCGGTATGGCTTACGCTCAACAAGAGCTTAAACAACGTATTGAACAGGCCGTTGGTCATGCGAACGCATACCAGCGCCCTATAATCGCTTCTTATTCATGGGAAATCGAAGCGCAAGACGTCAATTCATTGACGCACGGAACAACAGAACGTTATTACTTTACGACACCCGACCGATCGATGCGTGCCATCGGCTTCGGTATTGCGAAACAGTTAAACACGTCAGGACACGATCGCTTTTTACGGATTCAATCGAAATGGGCGAATCTCAACCGTGATCATGTAGGTGATGATTTATTTGTTTTTTGTGGTTTTTCGTTCAGTGAACTTAAAGCACCCGATTATCGGTGGTCTTCCTTCGGAGAAGCCTCGATGACGGTTCCGAAATTTCTGTTCTTAGAACGGGACGGCCGGACGACCGTTACATTATTTGCGACCATCGATCCTCAGTCAAACGCTGAACAAACACTCAATCAACTCGCTTCTGATTACGCTGAGTTACACCAACCAAAAGCAAATCGTTTCGTGACCCGGATCCGCATGACGCGCGACGGGAATGAGGCTTTTGAAGCGTCTTTCCATCAAGCGACACAACTTTTAAAAACATCGTTAAAAAAAATCGTGTTGGCTCGGGAAGTCGTGTACGAAATGGATCAGGCCGTCGACCTTGCCGGACTCGTCCGTGAACTCGAACGGTCGCAACCGGGAAGTTATGTTTTCTTCTTCCAGCCGAATGTAGACGAGGCCTTCCTCGGGGCTACACCTGAGCGACTTGTCTTAAAAGAAGGAAATCAAATCAAAACAGCGGCCGTCGCCGGTTCCGCTCCGCGCCACGCAGTCGAACAGACCGATGACGCACTTGGTCTCGAGTTGCTCGAAGACAAAAAGAATCGTGTTGAACATTCAATCGTCGTTGACTCCATCACGAGTACGTTAAACGATTTATCGACTCGAATCGAGAAGCCGGATCAACCGATGTTGCTTAAGAATCGACATATCCAGCACCTGTATACACCAATCACTGCAACACTGGCACCGGACGTGACATTGTTGCAAATCATCGAAAAACTTCATCCGACGCCTGCTTTAGGTGGCGAACCGAAACTTGAAGCAGTCAAAGCCATCCGCGAGATTGAAACGTTCGAACGCGGTTGGTACGGTTCTCCTGTCGGGTGGATGGACGGTCAAGATAACGGTGAATTCATCGTCGCTATCCGGTCGGGTCTTTTCACGGAGCGCTCGGCAATTCTTTATGCCGGTTGCGGACTCGTCGAAGGATCGCAATTGACAAGCGAACTAGAAGAGACGGAAACCAAACTCTCACCGATGCTGCAAGCTCTTTCACATCTGTGCACGTTAGAAAAGGATGATGTTTATGTTGACTAAATGGATGCATACATTGATTGATACGCTCGTCGCGAGTGGGGTTCGAGATTTCGTGATCAGTCCCGGCTCTCGTTCCACCCCACTTGCGATTGCCGCATTTCTTCACCCGTCTAGCCGTACCCACGTCATCGTCGACGAACGGTCGGCTAGTTTTTTTGCTTTAGGATTAACAAGGACGGAAGAACAGACACGTCCGGTCGTTCTGATTTGTACAAGTGGGACGGCAGCGACGAATTATTTTTCTGCCATCACGGAAGCCAATATTTTCGAACTCCCCTTGATCGTTTTGACAGCTGACCGACCACATGAATTGCGTGGAGTCGGTGCACCACAAGTCATCGACCAAGTCGGTCTTTACGGAAAACAAGTTCGCCATGCGTTCGACCTTCCGTTACCCGAGGAACAGAGTCTACCTTACGTCGCTCATGTCGCGGCACGGTCCGTCCTGTTAGCAATGACTGAACCAGCCGGACCGGTCCATATCAACGTGCCACTTCGTGAACCGTTGATTCCAGAACTTGATTCGTTACGGACTGGCCGACCCGTCGGAACATTACCTCGCTTTGCCGGGCAGGCGACGACGGAGGAACTCTTGTCGTTGCTCTCCGTGAAGCGTCTTTTGATTGTCATCGGACCACAACTTTCAGCGATCGACACAAAAATTATTTTAGACTATGCGCACCATTCCCGCATTCCCGTTTTAGCGGACCCGCTGAGTCAAGGGCGCCAGCACAAAACAGACACGGTCTTCGCCTACTACGATACGTGGCTGAAACATGAGGCGGTCAAAGCAGCAGCCAAACCCGATCATATCGTACGGTTCGGAGCAATGCCGACATCAAAACCGTATTTGCTTTGGTCACATGATATCCCGACGACCGTCATCGGTCATGCGGCAAATTGGCGTGCTCCGCAACTGCATACGACTCTGTTGGCGGGCCACCCGAGCCAGCTCCTGAAGATGCCTGTGACCGAGCATGACTCTGCTTATCTCAAAACGATTCAAGTTGCCGAAGAAACCGTCACGAACGTTTTCGCTTCACTCGACCAAAACGACTTGACGGAATATAACGTCGTTCGTGCTTTGAACACATTGAAAGCAGGCAGCTTATTCGTCTCAAACAGCATGCCGATTCGCGACATCGATACGTTTTTACCAACAGGCACACCACTTCGTCTCCTTGCGAACCGGGGTGCGAATGGGATTGATGGAATTTTATCGAGCGCAGTTGGTGCGACATATGATGCAGAGGAACGGTATTTGCTCGTCGGTGACCTCGCGTTTATTCATGATGTCAATGGCTTGATGATGGCACGGACTCATCCGATTACCATCTTACTCATCAACAATACTGGCGGTGGCATTTTCAATTTCCTGCCACAGCAGCAACAGCTGGAAGCGGACGTCTTCGAACCGTTATTCGGAACAGCCCAGCATCTTGATTTCAGCCATATCGCGGCCGGTTATGGCGTCACCCATCACGTCGTCACATCGATTGCCGAACTGAAAACCCGGTTGGCGGAATCGACGAACGTCACACGCATTCTCGAAATTCGAACAGATCGTGCGACAAACGTCTTGAAGCACCGTGCGATTTGGGAACAGACGAATCATGCGCTCACAGAGTATTTCCAATGAAGTTACGTGACCATGACTACCATCTCGAAGTCGAAGGACAAGGTCCTCCATTGTTGTTACTGCATGGATTTACCGGTAGCAGCGGGACATGGACGACGCTCAGCGCACGCCTCAAAGAAACCTACACCGTCTACCGGATTGACTTGCTTGCCCATGGAAAGACACCGCCTGCTGCGTATCAGCGGATGCGATTGACGGAACAAGTCAAAGACTTGCAAGCTTTGCTTGCGTCACGAAATGAACGATGGACCGTGTTAGGTTACTCGATGGGTGGACGGATTGCCTTGATGCTCGCAGCCTGCTCGCCACAAGTCCAAAAGACGATTGCCGTCAGTACGACACCTGGTTTACGGACAGCAGACGAGCGCCGCGCCCGGCGTGTCCAAGACCGCCTTTTACAACAGATGTTGCTTGAAGACGGACTCGAGGCATTCGTCCGGCACTGGGAAGCGTTACCGTTGTTCACAAGCCAGCGGCAATTACCGTTAGAGACGCAACAACAAATCCGGTCGGAGCGCCTGTCCCAATCGGCAGAGGGATTAGCCGCTTCCCTCGCCGCACAAGGAACAGGCAACATGCCGTCTTTATGGTCCTGTCTTCAAGACCTGTCGATTGAATGGATTGTCGGGGAAGACGATGAAAAATTTAAAAAGATTGCGCAACAAGCGGCGGATCCCGAAAAAATCCACCAGATTTCGCATGCAACGCATGCCCCACATATCGACCAACCGGAAAAGTTTGTTACAATGGTAGAGAAACTACTCTTAACTTAAGAAAACGGGGGAATTTAGATGAAGTACGCTCCAGAATGGGCAGCAGTCCGTAGTTATGAAGACATTAAATACGAAAAATGGAACGGGATTGCTAAAATTACGATCAACCGTCCGGAAGTGCGCAACGCGTTCCGTCCACATACGGTCCACGAATTAATCGATGCGTTCTCACGTGCGCGTGACGACCAAAACGTCGGTGTCATCATCCTAACAGGTGAAGGCGATCTCGCTTTCTGTTCAGGTGGAGACCAAAAAGTTCGCGGACATGGTGGTTACGTCGGTGAAGATGAAATCCCACGCTTGAACGTTCTTGACCTTCAACGTTTGATTCGTGTTATCCCAAAACCAGTCATCGCAATGGTCGCTGGTTATGCAATCGGTGGCGGACACGTCTTACATTTAGTCTGTGACTTAACGATTGCTGCTGATAATGCGAAGTTTGGACAAACTGGTCCTAAAGTTGGCTCATTTGATGCAGGATATGGTTCTGGTTACTTGGCACGCGTCGTCGGCCATAAAAAAGCGCGTGAAATTTGGTTCCTCTGTCGCCAGTACGGTGCTCAAGAAGCACTCGACATGGGACTCATCAACACGGTCGTCCCACTTGCTGATCTTGAGCAAGAAACAATCCAATGGTGTTCTGAGATTCTTCAACATTCACCAACTGCTCTTCGTTTCTTAAAAGGAGCACTTAATGCAGACTCGGATGGTCTTGCTGGAATTCAGCAACTTGCTGGAGATGCAACATTACTCTATTACACAACAGACGAAGCAAAAGAAGGACGCGATGCCTTCAAAGAAAAACGTGATCCTGACTTCGGTCAATTCCCACGTTTCCCATAATACGAAAAAAGGTTCAATGTCGTGAGACGTTTGAACCTTTTTCGTATCATTTCTAAGGAAAGAGGATGTGATTTTCGGTGTACCCTTGGATTTACACACGCGCTAAAGAGCAACCAACTGATTTAGCTCTCATCACTGAACAGGAACGCCTGACCTGGCATGACTTGTATACGTTAGCCCATAAACTCGCGAGCGCATGGGCAATCCACCTGTCGCGCGGTGACCGGATTGCACTTTATGGACCTGCAAGCAAGTCTTACATCGTCGCCATCCACGCGGCACAATTGCTTGAATTAACGATTGTCCCGATCAATATCCGATTGAGTCAATTTGAATTGAATACGCAATTAAAACAAGCACAAGTCAAGTATGTCATTTCCGACCGGACACTGGATACGGACATCAACGTTTTGCCCTTCATGTATTCGAATACGGCGCCGGACATCATCGTCCGTCATATGCCCAAACAGTATGTTCAATCGATGCTCTTTACGAGCGGGACGACCGGACGAGCCAAAGCCGTCGAACAGACGATGCTGAATCATTTTTCGAGTGCGATGAATGCGGCACGGCATATCGGTTCTTCACCTGACGACCGCTTCCTGATTGTCACGCCACTGTTTCATATGAGTGGTCTGGCTGTCGTCTACCGCGCCGTCATTTATGGTGCGCCCATCGTTCTTGAGCCTCATTTTTCTCCGACAAAAACGATTGAGTGGATTAAAAACGAACGGATTACACATGTTTCTCTTGTTTCTGTGATGTTAGACCGCCTGCTTGAAGCAGGATTACGTCGCTATGATTTACGTGTCGTTTTGACGGGCGGCGGGCCTGTCCCTTTACCGATTTTGACTCGCGCGCTCGATCGAGAGATTCCTGTCATGCAGACGTACGGGATGACTGAAACCGCCTCACAAATCGCGACCCTGTTACCGGCAGACGCGTTACGAAAGATTGGTTCAGCCGGTCAAGCGATTGCTCCGACTGATATCCGCATCACGCGTCATCAGGAAATCGAAGTCAAAGGACCGACCGTCATGAACGGATATTTCGCGAATGAACAAGCGACTGCCGACTCCTTTACCGCTGACGGTTACTTCAAGACGGGTGACCTTGGCCGGCTAGATGAAGAAGGCTTTTTATATGTTCTCGATCGCCGGAGTGATTTAATCATTTCAGGCGGCGAAAACGTCTATCCGGCTGAAGTCGAATCTGCCCTGCTCTCGATTGATGGTGTCAAAGAGGCCGGTGTCGTCGGTCGCTTTGATGCGACGTGGGGGCAGGTACCGGTCGCTTTCATCGTCAGCGCTGTTGAAGAATCAACCGTCCGTCAATCGATCAGTCAGCTGCTCGCCAAATATAAATGCCCAGTCACTTACGTGTATCGTGATGCGTTGCCGCGTAATGCGAATGGAAAACTATTACGCCACCAACTGAAGGAATTGCTATGACAATCACACTTCGAAGCGCAGAATTGTTTGATGTCCGATTAAGATTCCGTCAGCCGATGAAAACGGCACTCACTACTTTAAGCGATCGCCGGACGACGATTCTTCGATTGACGGACACAGAAGGCAACATCGGCTACGGGGAAGGTGTCGCCTTTGAGACACCTTGGTATACCGCGGAGACACAAGATTCGATTCATGCTTTGGCCCCCATCCTCTATCGCTTGCTTCAAGCACCGCTCAATCATCCGTCAGAAGTCACCACACGCTTCCAACCGATTCAGGGAAACCAGATGGCCAAAGCGATGTTCGACGGAGCTGTCTATGAATTGTTTGCCAACGCAAGTAACCAAACGCTTGCCACGTATCTCGGGGGTGACGAGAAACAAGCTATCGCGTGTGGAAAGGCACTTGGTCGAGCCGGGGCAATCGAGACAACACACGCCGTTGAAAACGCCTTACAGGAAGGTTTTCAGCGCATCAAGCTAAAGCTAGCCCCGACGGACACTTCCATCTTGGCGCACGTCCGAAAACAATTCCCTGATGCGCCTTTAATGTTTGATGCCAACGGAAGTTTCACCCGTTCAGATATACGCCTTTTACAGGACTGGGATCAGTATGGATTACTCATGATGGAGCAACCATTCCGGGCAAATGATTGGTTGACGCATCAATATGCCGCGTCACTCCTCTCAACCCCAATTTGTTTGGACGAGTCGATCGAAACCGCGGCTGACGCTGATTTAATGCACTCACTCCATGCAGGTCAAATCATCAATATCAAGCCGGCACGCGTCGGTGGATTGACGAATGCCTTAACGATTCGGGAAAAAGCGACGTATTGGCTCGGCGGAATGTTTGAGAGTGGCATCGGCCGTCGCCAGACGCTGGCGTTTGCTACGTTACCCGGTCTTGCTTATCCGATTGACATGGCTGGAACCGATCACTATTTCGTCGAAGATCTCCTTGAAGTTGACTATCGGATTGAGAACGGTCAAATTCGATATGCTGAACACGAGGTCTCACTCGAGCGGTTAGGACGACTTACCCAGTCTAAACTCGTTCTTTGACGGCATGGAGAAGTCATATCTGTCAAAAAAATCTTCTACCTTTTCGTTGCTTTCCTCGGGCGAGGCAAATCCCGGCATGCAGACGGTTGCCACTTTGAAAACGAGGCGAGACAGGGACGCACGAACGGATTGCATGTTCACGCTTAACCAGAGTTTGTCTACATTCTAAAAGCGCCGTCCCTTTACGGAACGACGCTTTTTTTAGTCTGCCTTCGTCAAGATTTCGTATCCATCCTTCAAGACGACGACACTATGTTCGAACTGCGAGACCAGACTTTTGTTTGGTGTATACAGTGTCCAGCCATCCTTTTCATCTTCCATACAAAATTCGTCGCTCGTCGAAATAAACGTTTCAACTGCGATGACTTGTCCTTCTTTCAACAAATCATTTTCTTCCCGGTTGAAATAATTCGAAATCGATTCTGGTTCACCGTGCAACGTTTTTCCTAATCCGTGACCGGCTAAATTCCGAATGACCGTAAAGCCATTTTTGCGTGTTTCCGCATAGATTGCTTTCCCGATTTGATTGACTTTCGTACCAGCTTTGACTTTTTCAAGTCCTTTTTCAAGGGCCGACAAGGACACTTCGACCAGTCGGACATGTTCAGGACGCTTCGCTTCGCCCGCAATCACCGTTTTACCTGTATCTGAATAGTAGCCGTCTTTGACTGCCGAGACATCGACGTTGACGATGTCTCCTTCTTGAATGACATATGCACCCGGAATCCCGTGAGCTGCGACTTCATTGACACTGATACATGTCGCTCCAGGGAAATCATACATAACGATTGGTGCTGATTCCGCCCCGTGTTCCTTCAAGATGCGTGCCCCGATGTCATCTAGTTCCTTCGTCGTAATCCCCGGTTTGACGGCATCTGCCATTTCATCGCGTGCGATGGCGACGATTCGCCCAATCTCACGTAGTGCATCATAATTATAATCCAACATGTTTCATTTCCTCCTTATTCACTTAACCGTTCTTGATATAAATAACTTGCTGAAATATCAGCAAATAAGAACATCCCATTATTTAGCGGCATACTGAACGTTCGCGTTTGTTCACTTGAACTAAAATCGACGTACCGGTCAGACAAATAGCCCGTGTTCCGTCGTTCCATCGCGACCGTTGTCCGAATGAAATACGGTCGAAAACTCCAATTGTATCCCTTATAGAACGCGTATGTTTTCCATTCACCACTTTTTTTACTAATGTTTGATGATTTTTGAAACCCGTTCGCATCCGTAATGTAGAAACGAATGAATTCCGGCTCCATCTTTCGGGCGAGCCGCATCAACCAATCATCCAGTGGCTCATCTGCTTTTAACGACTGACAATATTCATTAAACCGGACCGTCCAGTCTTGCTCGAGCTGGAATAACCGATTCATTTGTTCCCGGTCGTATTTGTAGAACATCGGCACTTCGTGTAATAATATTTCCATGCCAGGGCATGTTGTCACCCAGTCAGGTGTCGTTTCACCGAGTAGCGTTCCCATATAATAGCGTCCACCATGTTGCCAAGCATACCGAAGTTGACCGAGATGGCTGATATTTTTGTAAAGAAGCGGGGCTCCGAGCTGATCACATAAGTGTTCCATTGTTTGTAATAGGTGTGGATAGCTTGCTGAGACGGTCTTTTTTTCAATCATCGAGGATAAATCGACAATCAGCATGTCCGGCGACATGGCAAAAACCCGTTCTAAGCTCGTCGCTTCCGCACGATCAAGTGCAACTTTTAAACCTGAATTTTGATAGTATGCGACGATCCGTCCGAGTCGATCAAAATCATCCACTTGGACATCGGTTAGTGTGATATATAACCGGTCTTCCGGAAAATCGATTTGCGCGTCCCGTAAGATGTTCAAAAAGTCTTCGCCCCCGTTTTCGAACAACCAGGCAGGACGACAACGGATTAAGACAAACGAATGAGCATCTGCCGGTACTTTTTGAAAGGCATGACGAATGACATGACTCATGACTTCTAACTGATACTCGATTGGTACATCATCTTCTTGAAAAAATGGTTTCAGCGGCTCGCCGCGAAAATGAGATTGGATTTCATACCCTTCCACTTTAAAAGGAGCTGCTCCAACAATTGGTTGGAACCACGCCTCAATCTGTTCGGGATGAACAATGACTTCTAACGCATCCATTCTTCTCCCCCCTGTTCTCTTGTTCCATCTTATCAAAAAAGGACCTCCCTGTAATCAGAGAGGTCCTTTCTTTAAAATAACGTCGTATCTTTTCTTAACGCAATGTACAAATAGACCCCAAACGTCGCCGTCAAGTAGACGATGCTCAGAACACCATATTGAATGCCCGTCGCACCACCCTTACCAATCGCCAAGACGAGAAAGATAATCCCGCCGAACAATAACGTCGCTAAAGGGATATAACGAAAGTGTCCTTTTGTCGTTTGCTCACTAATTTTCTTCGTCGCGATGAGCAATCCGATCAGACAAACGAATGCTACTGCATAAATGGTATACACGAACGATTCAGCCCTCTCTATATCTTTCATTGCTCATTTTATCATGGCAGTTCATAAAAAAGAACCGACTTGTCTGTGACAAATCGGTTCCAACTTCTTACTTTTCAAAACGTGGTTTACGTCCGCCACGGTTACGATCACTTTCGCTACGGTTGCTACGACCAGCGTATCCACCTTCACGGCGATCTGAAGAAGATGAGCTACGGTTACCTTCAGAAGGACGACCGCCTTCACGGCGCTCCCCACCACGTGGGTTGCTGCCACGGTATCCGCCACCACGGTTAGAAGAACCAGAACCTGATCCACCTTTATTGCCGTAAGGACGACGGTTACCACCGCCACCATTGCTACCAAAACGTTTGACACGGATTGGTTCGATTGACGAAATTTGAACTGGAGTCGCGTCCGGCTCTTTCGTTAATCCTTTAAGCGCTGCTGCGATTAATTCAACTGCTTCATACTCTTCAAGAAGTTCTTGAGCGAGTGTTGTATACTCTTGTGAGTTTTTCGCTTCTACACGTTTGATGAGTTCTTGTGCAGCAAGCTTCAAGTTGCCTTCCAAGATTTCGTCAAGCGTCGGTGCATGGCGACGTGACATTTTTTTGTTTGTTACGCGTTCGATTGTTTTGATTTGACCAAATTCACGTGGTGTAACGAACGTGATTGCTGATCCTGTTTTACCAGCACGTCCCGTACGACCGATACGGTGAACGTAGCTCTCTGGATCTTGTGGTACATCAAAGTTGTAAACGTGTGTAACACCAGAAATATCAAGTCCACGTGCTGCAACGTCTGTCGCAACAAGGATATCGATTGTTCCTTTTTTGAAGCGACGAATGACTTGGTCACGTTTCGCTTGTGTTAAGTCACCGTGTAATCCGTCCGCCGTGTATCCACGTTGGATAAGTCCTTCCGTCATTTCGTCAACACGTTTTTTCGTACGACCAAAGATGATTGAAAGTTCTGGAGAATCTGTATCAATCAAGCGGCAAAGCACATCGAATTTTTGGCTTTCTTTTAGTTCGATGAATGATTGGTCGATGTTTTCGACTGTCATTTCTTTTGCTTTTACTTTGATGTGTGTTGGTGTTGTCATGAAACGATCCGCGATTTTACGAATCTGCGGTGGCATCGTTGCAGAGAACAAGAGTGTTTGACGAGTTGGCGGAAGTGTACCTAAGATTTTTTCGATATCTTCCACGAAGCCCATGTTCAACATTTCATCTGCTTCATCCAAGATGACGGTTTGAACGTGGTCAAGGTTTAATGTTTTACGGTTCATGTGGTCCATTAGACGACCAGGTGTCGCAACGACGATTTGTGGGTTCTTACGAAGCGCACGAATCTGACGGTCGATTTGCTGACCACCGTATACTGGCAATGCATGAACGCGTTTCATTTCACCAATGCGGTTCAATTCTTCTGCTACTTGAATCGCAAGTTCACGAGTCGGTGCGAGGATCAACGCTTGGATATGGCGCGATTTTGCGTCAAGACGCTCAATCGTCGGAATACCGAATGCTGCTGTTTTACCAGTACCTGTTTGTGCTTGACCGATTAAGTCAACGCCGCTAAGACCGACTGGAATTGTTTCTGCTTGGATTGGAGTTGCTTCTTCAAAGCCCATTTTTAGGACACCTTTGATAAGTGCCTCACTAAGATTTAATTCACGAAATGTTGTCAATGCTAAATACTCTCCTTTGTCATATGAAAAGCGTCTGCCACTAAACAGACGCTACCGTAACGAATACAATCGACTACCTATTATAGCAGAAGCCCGTCCTTAAAGATAGAGGCTATTTCTACTGATAATAATGTTTAGGGAAGTCACCATCATAATCGTTGCCATAAGGGCGAGGGAAAGGCATGATGCCCGGACCGTTCAACGCTTTGAATCGCGCCGCTTGCCCCCACTAGTGATGGGGTTTTATTTGGAAATGGTCGCCGGTTAAAACCAGCCGCAACCACCAAAATGATGAATTCCTAACTATTTATTCGAAACGTAGGTTCAGTTGGCTAAATTATTTCGTTAGCCGAATACCCGTTTCATGTTTTTCTATTTTTTTATCTTTCAACAATCGACCTAGAGCACGTTTGAAGGCAGCCTTACTTAGGCCGAATACCTCATCAATCGTCTCAGGAGGTGTCTTATCACCATACGCCATCTGACCGCCATGTTCAAGTAGGTGGTTCAGGATTAAATCCGCATCGATGTCGATTGCCTCGTGAGCACGTGGTCTTGCTGAAAGTAATACTGTACCATCTGGCTTCACATTTGTCACCCGTAATTTCATAACTTCTCCGAGACGCGGCCACCGTTCCATCTCTTGTTCATGGAGAAAACCAATCGTTTGATCATTGACCCAAACATTAACACCCGGATCACGCTGGGCGAAAACAAGTCCTTCGACGTCCATGTTATTCCACTCTTCCGGTGCTGGTTTCGCTTTGAGATTGAAATACGCATACGGTGCCGGATCGCCGAGCAATCGTAATTTTTGATCATGTTTCAAACGAATGTACAGTTCGTCTCCTTCTTCCGGCCAAAACGTCCGGCGTTGTGGGAGATCGTCCAGTGAGACGAGGACATCCTTTTGAATTCCGATGTTCGCAAAAACACCCGTATTGTAACGCGTTCCGTTAATCGGTGCTTTGACGTAATCTTCAAATGACGCTTCCGGAATCGTCATCGACGAGGCGAGACGCCCTTCATTGTCCTGATAAAGAAACACTTCCACTTCTTCTTCTAATGTAAGCGGTTTTGTCTGTTCATTTTTATGAAGTAAGATATCCTCCGTACCATCACTTAAAAAGACACCAAAATCTGCTTCCCGTTCTACTTTTAATGTGACAACCTGTCCTGCGCGTAGTGCCATTTATGGTCATCTCCTTTCATTAACTTGGTTAAGCTGATTCACTCAGATAACCGTCAGTTCTTTTCATCACCTACAATACTATACTCTTTTTCAGCCTATCCCTGTCATCAAATGAAACGACACATTTGTGACATTTTTGTGAACGAATCTGATTTAAATGATTTTTTCGAATAAAACAGATATGATAAGAGAATAGGAAAAAGAAGGTTTAGTTTTGGTAAATATGGGGGAAAAACATGTTTCATAACATTCAATCGCGGTCTTTCGCAAGACGCTTTACAAAAACATTGGTATTCGCTTTTTTCGCATTTCTCGCAACAATCGGAATCGTTTTCGCTGAAGGATCGAACAGTACTGACCTCTCACCGAAGACACCTGCGCTTCAACAAATCGATACACCTTAAAATCTACACCCTCCGTGTAGATTTTTTTATTTGTTTCCGAAGATTTACTGGGCAACAAAGGAAATCCGATCTTCTTAGCGAATTGTCTTAATATATGCAATGAGCATCGCGACATGAAGGAGGAAGTTACTTGTCTTTTTACTTATTTACGACGCTTGCAGGTCTCATTAGTACATACCTTAGTTTCACCTCTGGTTATTATACCGATTCGATCGGGATTTTTGTCTTTACGCTATCGATTTGTCTGTCTCTCTCTTCGTTCAGACAGTTGCTCCGTACAAGCTATCATGCCTACCATGAATACGTGCAAGACCGTCGTGTCAAAAAACAACTTGACCGTATGCAAAAGCGTGAGCAGTCTTATCATCTGTCTTACGATCAACAAGAGACAATCGCGCCACTTGCATTATCCAGTGCAGAACAGCATGATAAATAAAGAACATGATTCAATGATTTTAGGAGGAACCGATCCATTATGAATGAAATACCATTAGCAAACGGTTGGACCCTTCGTTATTCACCAGTCATCGACTTGTGGCTGAAAGAAGATGGTGTCCTGCTCGTCGATCATGAAGATAAGGTCCGCTTGACGCTAATCCTTGATGAAGAAACGATGGAAATCAAGCAAATCGATAATACGAATGCTTCTTTTTCGATTGATCCGACGACGAGACGCCTGACATTCGAACTCGGCGAGAGCGAAGAGGAATCCGAGCCTCGTTACTGGGAATAATCATGAAGACCGGGTGCGATACCTGGTCTTTTTTTGTACAATCATAATATACCGTTAAAAAGGAGTTTGATGTCATCATGTTACGCACGATTATCTGGTTCATTCACTTTGGACTAGTGTTACCTCTTACATTACCATTTTTGCCCGGGGCAAAACGTCGGACGCATACAGCACGCTATGCCTATACCCAAAAAGTAGCGCACGCATGGGCGAACTCCCTCCTTCGCTTAGCAGGAGTGAAAGTCCGCCTGACAGGTGAAGAAAATATTCCATCTGATCAACCAGTCGTCTTCATTGCCAACCACCAAGGGAATTTTGATATTCCGATTTTGCTTGGGCATATCGACAAACCAAAAGCTTTTATTTCGAAAATCGAAGTCAATAAAATTCCGATCGTCAATGTCTGGATGAATTTAATGGGCTGTGTCATGATTGACCGAAAAGATCGACGGCAATCCTTAAAAGCGATTCGTGCCGGTGTCGAAACCATCAAAGACGGTCAATCGATGATCATCTTCCCGGAAGGTACCCGGTCGAAAGGCGGACCGATTGCCGAGTTCAAAGCAGGGAGCTTCACCCTAGCAACATCTAGTGGTGCACGTGTCGTTCCGATTGCCATTTCAGGAAGCTACCGTGTCATGGAAGAGACCGGACGAATTCGACCGGCCACTGTTGATGTGACGATTCTTCCTTCCATCGACCCCGCGACGATGACTCAAAAGGAACTCGTCGCTACTGTTGAACAACAAATCAAGCACATCGTAGAAGGAGTCTGACATGCTACTTAAAGTAGATCAATTAAAAAAAGAATTTGCTGATAAAATCGTTTTTGAAGATGTGACGTTTTCCGTCACGCCCGGTGACCGAATTGGCATCATCGGTGTCAACGGCACGGGAAAATCGACACTGCTTCATATTTTAGCAGGAAAAGAGACCGCTGACTTCGGTGAGCTGCATCATCCAAACGACTACCGGATTCGTTTGCTCTCACAATCAACCGATTATCCGGAAGATCAAACGGTGATGGAAGTACTTCTCTCCGGAAACACACCAACGATCAATGCTTTACGCCATTACGAAACGGCCCGTCTAGCACTTGAGCAAGACCCGACAAGTGAAACGTTACTTAAGCGTTTCATCGATGCCCAAACAGAAATTGATGCTGCAAATGCCTGGGATACGGAGTCTCGCCTTAAAATGATTTTAACGCGGCTCGGAATCACGGACTTAGAAGCAAAAATCGGTTCGTTATCAGGTGGTCAACGCAAACGCGTCGGCTTGGCAGAAGCTTTACTCGACGAAGCTGATTTATTACTACTCGATGAGCCGACGAATGAACTCGATGCAGAAACAATTACTTGGCTCGAGTCACAGATTAGAGAATACCGTGGGGCAATTTTGTTAATCACTCACGATCGGTACTTCTTGAACCGCGTCACGAATCACATGATGGAAATCGCGAACGGGACGGCTCATTTTTATGTCGGAAACTATGAATCATTCCTTGAAAAGCGGGCCGAGCGCCGTGAACGGACGGCTTCAATGGAAGAGAAGCGTCAAAACATCCTACGCCGCGAACTGGCATGGTTACGTCGTGGTGCAAAGGCACGGACGACAAAACAAAAAGCACGGATTCAGCGAGTCGACGCACTCCAAGAACTCTCTTATGAAGAAGAAGAGGCAACACTTGAAGTACAAGTCGGCTCGACACGCCTCGGTAAGAAAGTCATCGAAGCAACGGAACTTGGTCATACGTTTGGTGAACGGACGTTGTTCCAGTCATTCAGTTGGTTATTTGGTCGGAAGGAACGTTACGGCATCGTCGGTCGGAATGGGAGCGGGAAATCGACATTGTTATCGATTTTAGCGAAACAACTTGAACCGACTCAAGGGGAAATCGTGCACGGGGAAACGGTCAAAGTCGGTTTTTATGGACAGTTCGCCGAGTTCACGCACCCGGAACGTCGTGTCATCGATGAAGTCGAACGGATTGCCCAGGTGATCACGACACTTGATGGTCAGGAAATCACGGCCAGTCAGATGCTTGAACAATTTTTATTCAAGCCGGAAGCACAGTATAAGCCGATTGGTAAATTGTCTGGTGGCGAAAAGCGCCGACTTAAATTATTGACGATCTTGATGGATGAACCAAACGTCTTATTCCTCGATGAGCCGACGAATGATTTAGATACAGAAACGCTGTCGGTTCTTGAAGATTATCTCGAGTCCTTCCCCGGGACGGTCATAACGGTCAGTCACGACCGTTATTTCCTCGATCGAGTCGTCGACCGGTTACTTGCGTTCGAGAATAATACGATCGTCTCTTATTATGGGCAGTACACGGACTACTTGGAACAGCGTGACGAGGATGCACCCGAAGCAACTCTCGTGACTGAGGTAAAAGAAGAGATGTTGCCGCCAATCGAGGTCCCGAAAAAATTGTCTTATCAGGAACAGCAAGACTGGACAACGATTGAGACACAGATTGAAGACGCGGAAGCTGAGCTTGAACAACTCGAACAACAGCTTGCTTCTGCCGGTAGCGACATCGGTCAAGTCAACGAGCTCTATCAAAAGATTGAAAAAGGAAAAGTCCACCTCGATCAACTGATGGACTATTGGTCTTACTTGTCTGAGAAAATTGAAGCCTACGAAACCTACAAAAAATAATCAGTCTTATGCGGATCGTTGCCTAATTTTGATAAAAACCACACTGAATCGTACTGATTGATTCTCTACCCTCTTTCTATCGGAAGAGGGTGTTTTTTTGTCTACTTCTTTTCTAAAGGTGACTTTTTACTAAATAGAGGGTAATAACCTATAACGTTTTCCATTTCAAATTGTTCTCTTACTTTTTTTGAAAAAGGAGGTCTTCTTATGCCACATGTCTTTAAACGGATGACAGGAGGAATCATCGTTTATTTAGTTGTCTCATATGCCGTTCTATTCCTCAGTCCGGATTCATATGTCGCTCCACTCGCTGTCACTTTGAGTGCCATTGGTTCCTTGGCAATTGTACTAGCTAGCGCTACATACTATCGCAGGTCACCCTCACGAAAGCTAGCTTGGCTGATTCTTGCGATGACCGCCTACTTTATTAGTGATTTGGGGACACTGATTAGCGGCTATTTTTCGTTGACATCCGTCAACTTGAACGTAGCCCTCGATTTTCCATATACGATTCATTTATTAATGATTAACTTTTTCTTGTATCAGTTGCTTGATTTCGAACATTTACGTTCTCAAAAATTACTGATTCTTGATTCCTTGACGCTCTTTACGGTCTCGATGATTGTCGGTTACCTTACGATCTTTCAATTCATTCCTGAATTTACAAAGACACCCCTTCAACAAAGCAGTTGGTTGCTTTATGCTTTTCTGACGATTTTACTCACACTGTTTTTCTTTTTACTGTATGCTTCCGGCTTAAAAAAAGAGGTATCTTTGACGTCTTTCATTTTTCTGACGAGTGGTACTTTTTTACTCGGCATCATGAATTTTCTCTTCTACAGTTTTTTATTTAACGACTTTACAGTTTACGCGACACTCTTATTACCGCTCTATCCGTTAAGTAGTTATTTTTTCATCAGCTTCTTATTATCGCGGCAGTTACCAGTCATAAAAAAACAGCAAGACTTTATGCTTCGCATCGAACAAATCCTCCGTCCTTCTTTTTCATATATCTTATTGCTGCTTTTAATTACCTATGTCACCTTTTCTCCTGTTTCAACACGTTTTTACTTCATTACGATCGCGACGACCTTCTTACTTTTTTTAACGCGGCAGTTTCTTTCCTACCGTGAAAACATCCGTCTTTTGCGAGAAACAACGTCCCTTCAAGAAAACTTAGAAAACATCGTGTCACAAAAAACAGAGCTTCTCCGGTTACGTGAACAGGAGTTCAAGGCATTGTTCCTCTCCTATCCGCAAATGGTGCTTGAAGTCAATCAAGCGAGTCATATTCTATCCGGAAATCCTGCAGCCATTCGGAAAGGATGGATGGAGAAGCCGTTAACAGACGAACAGACCCATCTTTTCAAACAAGTAATGGACACATTACATGCCAATAAAGGCGTCCCTTCCCTATCGAAAACGTTTTATGTGCAACGGGATCAAGAGGAACTGATTTATACGATGACATCGATTTGTATCGCCGACCAAGAACGTGTCTTTATCATCTTATCCGATATCACAGATGATGTGCGCCAAGAACAATGGTTAGAAAAGTTAGGAAATCACGATGCCTTGACCCGTTTACCGAACCGACGATTTTTTGAAGAGCAGCTGCAAACTCTCCTCCCGGCGATCCGATATGGCTCTTTATTGTTTGTCGATTTAGATGGTTTTAAAGCCATTAATGATACGTACGGACATGATGCTGGTGATTTACTGTTACAAGAAACCGCCTACCGTCTGCAACAGTTGACTCAGCAAGATGAACTCGTTGCCCGGCTTGGTGGAGATGAATTCATCTTGTTCTTACTACGGGATGAACAAGAAACGACTGCCTTTGCAACGACGTTACTTGCATCACTGAATGAACCTTTTCATATTAACAATCAAATCATGTCCGTCACACCTTCAATCGGAATTTCACTTTATCCGAACGATGGAAAAAGTTCGAACGTCTTACTCATCAGAGCCGATGAAGCGATGTATCATATAAAAAATACGAATAAAAACAACTTCCAGTTCGCAGCCCAACTAAAACGAAATTAGGAGGAACAGTCGATGCAACAATCCCCCTACTTCACGCGATGGTTTCCATCGCTATTAATCATCTCGTTGATTTTAATACTTTTTTCATACAACCAAGACTCCTTTACAACTCATGCAGTCGAACAAGTCCTCGAATACTTGTCGTTTCTATTAATCGCTGCCTTTATCCTCATGGCCTATAAAAAAGAACAACAACTCATTGTGCCGAGACGAAAATTTTGGCTCATCGCCTTCGGCTCACTGATGCTGTCCTTACTCGCCTCTATCTTTGAAACTATCAATCTATTCAGTAGCACCTTGTCTGTTCCGACTTACTTCAGCTTAATCTGCTTCTCATTGTCGCATTATCTATTTTTGGTTGGCCTGTTTTACCGGATTGTCTCACAAAAAAGTTTTTCCCAACACTTACTGGCCTTCATCGATGCGCTGATCATCGTCGTTTTTTTAGGTCTCGCTGCCTTCCATTCATTAAGCGAAGTCACCGACGCAGCTGTCAGTACATTCCCGTACGACATGATTGTTATCGTTAACACTTCACTCGGTCTGTTTGTTTTCTTCTACTTCTTTTTCATTCAAGAAACACATTGGGTTTCCCGGACGACGTTAACGCTGTTATTCCTATCGCTTTTCATCCGCGGGATGTATGAAGTTTCTGCAGTCTACTTTCCAGACTTCACAGCCCAATATTTAGTATTTTCACCCATTTTGATTCGCCTCGCTCAAAGTGCCGCTATCTTGTGGCATCTCGATCACATCACTGAAGGGAAACCAGCATCCCCCATCGTTCAAAGAACGTGGCTGCCTTTACTTGCAATTCCATTGTTTTTACATTATGTCATCGAACTCGAAGGGAAGAAATTTGATGTATTCATCATTTTGCTATTACTCATCATTCGTCAAATCTTCATCGCAAGACAGCATACCATGCTGGTCGAAAAGTTAACGGAGCGAAATGAACAATTAGCTACTCGCATCGAACACCGCATTCAACAGATTAAAAAAAGTGAACAACAAGTTCTACCGCTTTTCGCCAGTCACCCAGATCCGATTGTTCGGTTCAGTCAAAATGAAACCGCTACGTACGCGAATCTTGCGGCACAAGTGTTATTCAAAACGTCTTCCTTATCAATTGAAACGCCAACCAATCCTCTCCTGCACCTGCAGTCTTCTTTGCACCTTAACCCACAGCAATACTTGGATGAGAGGAACCGGCAATATGATGTAACAAAAATCCCGATTCAAATCAATTCAAAATCGGTCGGTCATTTTTTAGTTTTACATGATGTGACGGAACAAAAGGAGCGACAACAACGAATCGAGTATCATGCTTTTCATGATGTCTTGACCGGAATCGGTAACCGTCGTGCGCTCGAACGAACATTCTTATCATTGAAAAGTTCCGTCAATTACCTTGCGTTGCTCGATTTAGACGGCTTCAAGCTAGTAAACGACACGTACGGACACGAAGCCGGCGATTACGTTTTAATTGAAGTCGCTCGCCGAATGAATCATGAACTGGAAGCCGATGAATCAATTTATAGACTAGGAGGTGATGAATTTGCATTACTGACTTCGGCTGAAGATGAATTCTCACTCCGGCGTCGGTGTAAACACTTCTTGCACCTATTACGTCGCCCTTATGTTTATAAAGGGCAAACGTTACATGTCTCGGCTAGCATCGGTGTCGCTCCATTTTTTGAAAATGATGATTTAGAAAGTTGGCTGAAACACGCCGATCTCGCGATGTATCGCATCAAAAATCGTGAAAAAAATGATATCGCCGTCTACCATCAAGATTTTTAAATGAGAAAAAGAGGCTGGGACATAACTCAGCTTTATAAATGAGAAGGCCCTCGAAACGTTTTTCGTTTCGAGGGCCTTCTTCTTATGATGAAAAACATATTTTAAGTAAACAAATAAGGACTGCCTCTGATAAAGTTAAAGTGACGAAACCATAACCATCGGAGGTGTCCTTATGTTTAAAAATTATAACATGAACCAGTTGGTTCTGCCTTTAGATTTAGAAATTCGTCTTCAAGAAAATGATATCGCATTCGCCGTTCATCATCTTGTCGAGTCCATTCCAGACGATGTGTTCGAGCCTTTCATGCGAACGACAGGCTGCCCCGCCTATCATCCACGCATGATGATGAAAATCATTTTATGCGCCTATACGCAATCGGTCTTCTCCGGTCGGAAGATCGAAGGACTCCTTCAAGACAGTCTGCGTATGATGTGGCTCGCTCAAGGGAATGAACCGAGCTATCGTACGATCAATCGCTTTCGAGTGCACCCGGCAGTCACACCTATCCTGAAGCAGGCGTTCGTCACCTTCCGTTGCCATCTCGTCGAGATGGGAGAAATTAAGGAAGAAGCGATTTTCATTGATGGTACGAAACTAGAAGCGAATGCGAATCGATATACGTTCGTCTGGCGAAAATCCGTCGAACGATATAGTACGTCGCTCGTTGAAAAGTCTAATCTTCTCTATGAAGAACTCGTCGCACAGGAAATCTTACCGGAGATTGAACGGGAAAGTCCAGACGAACTGACCATTCCTGAACTCGAGCATATCGGTGATGTTTTGGAGGAACGAATCGCTTCTATCAATCAAGAAATCGAGGCAAGTTCAGATACGCAGGAGAGAAAACGGCTTCGTTCCGAACGAAAGCAACCCCATCTTTCCCGAAAAAAATTCGCTGAGTTCGTGGAAAGAAAAAGGAAGTATGCCGTCCAAAAGGAGACGTTTGATGGACGGAACAGCTATTCGAAGACGGATACGGATGCGACGTTTATGCGGATGAAGGAAGACCATATGAAAAATGGACAACTCAAGCCTGGGTACAACGTCTAGATTGCGACCGAAGGTCAATATACCCTCGCTTATGATGTCTATCCTAATCCGACCGATGCCCGTACGTTAATCCCATTTTTAGATGAGGTTGCCTCGTATCTTACTTTACCGGAACATATCGTTGCGGACGCCGGCTATGGAAGCCAAGAAAATTATCAGGAGATTCTGATGCGTCGAGGGCGCATTCCGCTCGTTCCCTATACGATGTTCCAAAAAGAGAAAAAGCGAAAATGGCGTAATCACCCTTTTAATATCGCCAATTGGTCCTACGATGAAACAACCGATCACTTTGTATGCCCGAACGGACAGAACGTGACGTTCCGTTATATGTCTAAGAGGACGGACCGATATGGTTTTACCCGCGATTTCAAGGTGTACGAAAGTGAGAGTTGTGATGACTGCCCGCTTCGCTCTCTCTGTACCAAGGCAGAGGAGGGGCGTCATCGCCAAGTCCGAGTAAACGTTTCGTGGGAAGAGCAAAAGCAACAGGTAAAGGACCTGCTTTCAGATCAAAAAACCGGGAAAATCTACGCAAAACGTAAGATAGACGTAGAACCAGTTTTTGGGAATCTGAAGGCTAATTTGCGTTTCACTCGTTTTTCCGTAAGAGGAAAAGCAAAGGTGAAACGTGAGCTTGGCTTCATTCTTATGGCAGTAAATCTAAGAAAGTGGCTCACCCGAAGTATTGCCCGAGGGGCAATTTAAAAAGCGGTGACGAAAAAATAAGGGATTGCGCATCGTGAGGATGGCAATCCCTTATTTTTTTAAAAGTCAGCTAGTTATGTCCCAGCCTCTTACTTTTTTACTGTCATGCTTCAGGTCGTGGTGTAATGTTTCCCTCTTCGATATCGAGTAATAAATCAATTAACTCTGCACAAAACTCAGGATACTGGCGTAGCAACGCGTCTTCACCCACCTCATCGACAAAATCAGCTAACAGGATACGCACTTCAGGTACTAGCGCACGAGCGACCTTCATATAAGCAATCGCGAATCGCCATTTCCCTGAAATGTAGAGCAGTTTTCCAACTAACAAATCACCAACCTCGACATCAATCTCCGTCAAATCGGTTTGGTACGTTTGTTCCGACATGATGTCGACGACACCTTCCTCTTTCACGAGAAAGAGCGATGGAACAGGATCAGCTAACCCTCTTAAAGCACGATATAGACTTTGAGACATATCTTCTTTGACTTGATCTAAAAAACGTCCATGGGGGGTTTTCCCTTGTTCATCGGTTTCATAAAAAATCGCCCAGTCGACGAACAAATCTCGGAACAATTCGGCATCTTTTAAATACCAGCGGCCTTCCGTCGCGATTTCTTCGATAAATGCGACCCAGTCGGTGCTTCGAGCAGTGGCTGCTTCTTGATAAAGGGTTTTGAGCGCTGTGTTCATCTCTGCTTCGGATACAGTTGTCGGAAACGGGATAATCTTTCGCTCACTTTTCATCGCGTTGATCCTTTCCGGTGTGGTTTCGCCGGACTTTTAAGTGCTTCGGGTTCCTTGACTTCACGTTTTGGAATCAATTCCCCGCCATAAATCTCCATTGGTTCAATTTCCACACCCATTTGTTTTGTTAATGTTTTCAGGTGTTTCAGATCATGATCCGTGACAAGCGCAAGGACCATACCTGACGCGTTCCCACGTCCTGTTCGACCTGAACGGTGGACAAAATCATCAAGGGATTCTGGTAAATCATAATGCACGACATGCGTGACGGCATCAATATCTAACCCACGCGCAGCAAGCCCTGTCGTGACGAGTAACGGAAACTCTCCACGCTTGTAAGAACGTAACGTCTCCATCCGTTCTCTTTTCCCTTTTTCCGCATCTAAAATCCGGTATTTCAGCGAAAACTTGCTTAATTCACCGTTTAGCGGACCGAGGAATGAGCGGTTATTAATAAACGTCAACACTTTTACTTGTTGCATATTAGACAAACGGCGTAACATTTCTGGTTTTAGACGACGTGATGTTTCGATATAACCAAACTTGACTTGTGACGTCTCCGTCCGTTCAACCCGGATCACTTCTGGTTCGTTCGAAAGTGTCCGTCCCCATTCTGCCGTCCGTTCAGGTAACGTTGCTGAAACGAGTGCTAACTGACGGTCACGAAGCGCACTGTTCGCGATTCGTGTCGCCGATGCACTCATTCCACTTTCGTAGATTTGATCGGCTTCATCTAAAACAATCAATTTCACTTTATGCATTTTCAACTTTTTCGAGTCAATCAATTCAACTAACCGTCCTGGTGTCCCAACGATGATTTGTGGTTTTTTCTTGAGACGTTCATATTGACGTTTTAACTCAACGCCACCGATGAACGCTCCTGACTTAATCCCACTTCCCTGGGCAAACAATTGGATGACTTGATGAATTTGCATGACGAGTTCTCGTGTCGGTGCCGTGATGGCGACTTGAACGTGTGGTTCATTCGGATCAATGCGCTCGAGGGCTGGAATGACATAAGCGAGCGTTTTCCCCGTTCCTGTCGGTGCCTCGACCAAAACATCTTTACCTTCCCGGATTAAAGGAATGGCTTGTTCTTGGACGGGCATCATTTGTTCAAAGCGTGCTCGTTCCCACGCTTCATTAATAAAAGGTTTCATAAAATTCATAACGTATCTTCTCCTACTCTCTTGTCAATCATTCAGTTACATATTCAAAACGGTCGCCGGATTCAGTTTTCATACCGCGTAACGTCTGCGTATACTCATTTCCGGAATCGATTAACCGGATATGAAAAACGATTTCCGACTCACTTTGTTGCTCTGCACGTAACACTTCGAAACCTTGCGCCATTCGATCTTGCAGCTCAACAGCAAGTTTTTCAAAATCAGCAAGTGCAGGATAAGTTGCTCTGACATCAATCGGGCGTCGAACTAACCGCGCGAGATACTTCTGGTCGTAACCGATAAAGTCCTCGAAATCAAAATCATCTTCAAATCGGAGCCAAAAACCATCGTCTTCAAACTCGGTGATCATTCCAATCCGTTCCGTTCCTTCAGTTGTTACTTTTAGGGAAACCCAGTCCCCTGTTCGATAATCTGCTTGGTCTTTTAATGGCGAAAACTCCATTCACTCCACCTCCACGGTCTATATTCCCTTTTTCATTGTCAACGATACGTCCTAAAAATACAAGGTAGCGCAGCGTGACTTTTCTCACAGACCTTCCTGTGTCTATCCACTTGCCCGAAAATCAGTGATACAGCTGCAAAAAAAGTCTTACATAGCAGTCTGTTTCTGTTTTTTTAAGCTTATCCCAAACTGATACAACTAGTTGTGAAGTAAGTCATAGCAACACTTTTCATTTTGTTAAAAGATTCACATATACGTAAAACCTCTCACCTCAATTGTTTGTTACACTATTCACATAGGAGATGTATCAAGAATCACTGACCTTACAAATGAAGGAGTGTTGATGATGTTACTTGAAAAAACAGAAGCATGGCAACGATTTGAAGCTGGAACATGGGTTGAGAAGATTGATGTCGCCGATTTCATCCGACGTAATCGTTCAGAATACACAGGAGACGATCAGTTTCTCGCCGGTCCGACCGATGCTACAAACACATTATGGCAACAAATCATGCAATTGACAGAAGAAGAACGGGTCCGTGGCGGTGTTTATGATGTAGATGCCTCGACCCCATCTTCAATTCTTTCACACGGTCCGGGCTATCTTAACCCCGAACTCGAAAAGATCGTAGGTTTGCAGACAGATGATCCATTCAAACGTTCGATTCATCCGAACGGTGGTATTCGTATGGTCAATGACGCGTTAGCAGCTTATGGTTTTGAAGCAGATGAAACCATTACAAAAACCTTCAGCGAATACCGTAAAACACATAATCAAGGTGTTTTTGACGCCTATACACCAGAAATGCGCGCCGCCCGTAAAGCCGGTATCATCACAGGACTTCCTGATGCGTATGGTCGCGGACGAATCATCGGTGATTATCGTCGGGTCGCCCTTTACGGAACAGCTCACCTCATCACGTCACGACAAGCCGATTTAAAAGCACATGGTGGCTTTTTATCGGAAGCGATGATTCGTGACCGCGAAGAGATGAACGAACAACTCCGCGCCCTTCACGAGCTGACAGAGCTCGGTACACGTTATGGATGTGACGTATCACGACCAGCTGAAACGGCGCAAGAAGCATTCCAGTGGGTCTATCTTGCTTATCTCGCAGCGATTAAAGAACAAAATGGAGCTGCCATGTCACTCGGCCGCGTTTCGACCTTCCTTGATATTTATATCGAGCGTGACTTGCAAACGGGTCGATTGACAGAAGAGAGCGCACAAGAACTTGTCGACCACTTCGTGATGAAACTTCGCATCGTCAAGTTTCTTCGGACACCCGATTACAACGAACTCTTTTCCGGTGATCCGACATGGGTAACGGAATCAATCGGTGGCATGAGTGAAGATGGTCGCTCGAACGTCACAAAAAGTTCGTTCCGTTTCTTGCAGACACTCGTCAACCTCGGTCCGGCACCTGAGCCGAACTTAACCGTGTTATGGTCACCAAAACTCCCACGTGGCTTCAAAGAATTTTGTGCGAAAATGTCAATCCTATCTAGTTCAATCCAATATGAAAATGATGATTTGATGCTTCCGATTTACGGTGATGATTACGGGATCGCATGTTGCGTCTCAGCGATGAAAATCGGTAAACAAATGCAATTCTTCGGCGCACGGGCGAACTTAGCAAAAGCCTTACTTTACACGTTGAACGGTGGCGTCGATGAGAAACTTAAAATCCAGGTCGCACCTCCAGCGAACTTAATTTTGGATGACGTGCTCGATTACGAAACTGTCATGGCCGCATACGATAAACAATTGGACTGGTTAGCCGAACTCTATGTCAACACACTGAACGTCATTCACTTCATGCATGACAAATACAGCTATGAGCGTCTTGAAATGGCACTCCATGATCCTGAAATTTTACGGACGATGGCTTGCGGAATTGCCGGGTTATCCGTTGTCGCCGACAGTCTCTCAGCGATTCGTTATGCCAAAGTCACACCAATCCGCGATACGGACGGAATTACAGTCGACTTTAAAATTGAAGGTGACTTCCCGAAATTCGGAAATAACGATGACCGTGTTGATCAAATGGCCGTCGATCTCGTCGAACTGTTCATGGAAAAAATCCGAAAACATCCGACGTACCGGGAAGCCTTACCAACCCAATCCGTCCTGACGATTACGTCAAACGTCGTGTACGGTAAAAAAACCGGGAATACACCCGACGGTCGTCGCGCCGGCGAACCGTTCGCACCAGGAGCAAACCCGATGCATGGACGTGACACGCGTGGTGCTGTCGCTGCGTTGACTTCTGTCGGAAAATTACCTTATGAGCACGCTTTAGATGGCATTTCCTATACGTTCTCCATCGTTCCAAAAGCACTCGGAAAAGATGAAACAACACGTATCAACAATACAGTGGGTCTACTTGACGGCTACATGGGCGGCACGACTACCCGTGGTCATCACTTAAACGTCAACGTGTTCGACCGTGCCACTTTACTTGATGCAATGGAGCATCCGGAACTTTATCCCCAGTTGACGATTCGTGTATCGGGTTACGCCGTCAACTTCATTAAGTTGACACGCGAACAACAAATCGATGTCATCAACCGGACATTCCACGGTGCGCTTTAACTTTACTGAAAGGACTTGATCACTATGACTTACGGGACGGTTCATTCTGTCGAATCTTGTGGGACTGTCGATGGTCCTGGCATTCGCTTCATCGTTTTCACGCAAGGCTGTCCGCTGCGCTGCCAATATTGCCACAATGCGGACACCTGGGAATTCGGTTGTGGTCGAAAAGTAACCCCTGAAGAAATCATCAAAGAAGCGAACAGCTATCGTTCCTTCTTTGAAGCAACCGGTGGAGGGGTCACCTTCTCCGGTGGCGAACCATTGGCTCAACCCGAGTTTTTAGAAGCCTCACTGCGTGAAGCAAAACGAAACGGA
This sequence comes from Exiguobacterium sp. s193, assembly GCF_018618755.1. Classification (GTDB taxonomy): domain Bacteria; phylum Bacillota; class Bacilli; order Exiguobacteriales; family Exiguobacteriaceae; genus Exiguobacterium_A. Next base: position 103,160 of record NZ_JACSMR010000006.1, on the reverse strand, counting down.
TTGCATACCGTCATCGATACAGCAGGTTCGGTCGTCCCGAAAAACCTGGATCAAATCCTGGAGTATACAGATCTCGTCTTACTCGATATCAAACACATCGATGATGCAACGTGCCGGATTTTGACCGGACGCAGTAACGTCAATACGTTAGCTTTCGCAAAATTGCTCGCAGAACGAAATGTGCCCGTCTGGATTCGTCATGTTCTTGTGCCTGGTGTGACGATGACGGAAACGTTTTTACGTCAAACGGGTGAATTCATTCGAACACTCGGAAATGTCGAACGAATCGAAGTCCTACCCTATCATCAATTAGGTGTCTACAAATGGGAGGCGCTCGGTCTTGAATACGCGTTAAAAGAAGTTTTACCGCCTACAACGGAGGAAACGGTTGCCGCCCAAGAACTACTCAACTCGTACTTGTCATGATTGATGTGACTTGATAGACTGAACACATAGTCTATGAACAGGAGGTACAATACCGAAATGAAGCAATCACTCGCTAACGTCTAATGATGAATGAACTCATCACTTTCGCAATCGCTTGCGGATGACTGACGCTACGAGTCTGCTCAATTTCGGTATTTCCCTATTTCAGGTGGATACCTTCTTTGAATTGCACTCCCGCACACCATCCGTACGCTCAGGATGGTGTGTTTTCATTTCATCTTAACCGAAATGAAACAAAGGGAGCTGAACTTATGCCAACTGAAGTATTATCCATCCACGATCTACAAATCGATTTTGCCGATCAACGTCTATTCCACGATGTCACGTTCTCGATCCGCGACGGTGAACACGTCGCATTGGTCGGGCCGAACGGCGTCGGAAAAACGACGCTCTTACGCGCCATCTTAAAAGAAATCATCCCGACGACCGGGACGATTCATCGTACGTATGAGCGGATCGGTCTCTTAGCTCAACAAATCGAACCCTCGACAAATTTAGCAATTCAAATCGTCGAACAGGCGGATGTAAACCGTTACGACTTACGTGAACGTGCCTTGACCACTGAGTCCGTGGACGACTATCAAGCTGCCGTTGACGCAGATGCCTTCACGCTTGAAGCCGATGCGAGACGTGTCCTGAAAGAAGTTCAACTCGAGCAGTCTCTTTGGTTTCAGCCTTTAAACACACTGAGCGGCGGCGAACAGACCCGGATTCAACTTGCATGTCTACTGTTAAAGAAACCGGACTTCATCCTGCTTGATGAACCGACCAACCATTTAGATGAAGACACACTTGAGTGGCTCGTCGCGTGGACACGTCAAACGAAGACGACGATGCTCTATGTTTCGCATGAGCGTGCCTTTATCGATGCGACAGCTGACGCCGTCATTGAATTGACGGAAGCAGGAGCGGCGCGTTACGAAGGAAACTATGAGATCTACCGTACGTTAAAGGAACAAGAACGGACTGCACAGTGGCATCAATATGAGAAACAAGAACGAACACGAAAAGAACTCACCCGGATGATTGGTCAATATCGAAATTGGCATCAAAAAGCGACGGCTAGTGCGAGTGAACGAGATCCGTATGCGAAAAAAAAGGCTGCGAAACATGCAACAAAAGTCAAAGCAAAAGAAAATCAGCTCGAACGCCTACTGGAACACCAAGTCAAAAAACCGGAAACACCATCCTCCATTCATGTCAGGTTCGAAGCAGAAGATTTTTTAGCGAAGCGTCTCGTTTCAGTTGATGCTCTCTCATTCGACTATCCGCACCGGCAACTCTTTCATGAGATGTCGTTCTCCATTCAACGAGGGGACCGAATCGCGTTGATTGGCCGAAATGGTTCCGGTAAAACGACGTTGTTACGCCTTTTACTCGGAGAATTGTCACCAACTGCCGGTACTGTCACACATCATCCGGCTTTAAAAATCGGCTATTTTTCTCAAGTCCTCTCCACCTTACCGAAGACCGGTACACTACTTGATGCCTTGCTTGAGACGAGTGAGATTTCGGAAACAGATGCCCGGACGCTACTCGCCTGCTTTTTATTCCGACGCGAGACCGTCCATAAGCCAATCGCTCAAGCGAGTATGGGCGAGAAATGCCGGATCGCCTTTTTACGTCTCTATTTTTCCGGCGCGCATCTACTCATCCTCGACGAACCGACGAATTATCTTGATCTTGCGACACGGGAACAAATCGAAGCGGCACTCGAAGTTTTTCCCGGTGAGTTGCTGTTTGTTTCCCATGACCGGTATTTTACCGATCGTTTATCAAATCGAACGATTTCCTTGACCGATGACTTCACAATCCATTCGGTCGGAACAAAGATTTTACGGGAACAACGTGCCTCTGATTCGGAGGTAATACGCGCTGACTTACGCCGTTTAAACGAATTGACCGGCGAAATCGACTTTGATGCGTAATTGATGGAAGTCACATCACGAAATGATTTTTAGCACGATGATAAAAGAATGCTAACTTAAAAAGAAATACGGTACTTGTCCATGCGCCTACCACGTGCGTATCTAATTACCGCGAACAAAAAAAAACGCTGATGATTCCCTGTAAAGAACGGGAACATCGGCGTTTCGTTTACTTATCTTTTTTGATACTTTAATTTTGTATGTGCCTGTGCGTTTTTCTGAATTTTCTTCCATTTTTCTTTTTCGGCAGCTTGTAGCGCTACACTTTGCTTCCGTTCAGCATAGGCAATTTCCCGTTGCAGCTTCAGATAACTTTCCCAGCGTTCGTGCGGAAGACTTCCTTCTTCCAATGCTTGGCGGACTTGACACCCGGGTTCATTACCATGTTGGCAATCCCGGAAACGACAGTTTTCAGCAAGCGACTCAATATCAGAAAAAGTCGAAGTCAGCCCGTCACTCCCGTCCCATAGCCCCAGTTCACGCATACCTGGTGTGTCGACGAGCAATAATCCATTCGCTAATCGTTTGAGTTCACGGTGCGTCGTCGTATGACGTCCACGTTGATCGTCTTCTCGCACGCCCCCTGTTTCCATCAGCTGTTCATCTGCTAACGCATTAACGAGTGTCGATTTCCCAACACCGGATGAACCGACAAGGACAATCGTCTCACGTGGTTCGAGAACTTCCCGAAGACTTTCTAACCCGTCACCGGTCAACGAATCAATCGCAAAATAAGGTGTCCCGAAGGCAATCCCTTCAATCTCAGCCAACTCTGACTCGACGGATTCCATCAGACTTCGTTTCGTCAACACAATGATTGGCTTGACGCCAGCTTCCCAGGCGACCGTTAAATAACGTTCAAGTCGCCGGACATTAAAATCGTGACCGAATGCCATGACGAGCAACGCTACGTCAACATTCGCACAAATGATTTGTTCTTCGGCTTCCGTACCTGCTGCTTTTCTTGAGAATTGTGAGGTCCGCGGAAGAACTTGCTCAATCCGTCCTAATCCCGCTTCTCGCTCTGTCTGGATGATCCAATCCCCTACTGCGGGAAGATCTGCTTTCGTCAATGCCTCAAAGCGCATCTTTCCAGATAATTCACTAAGCGTCTCGCCAGCAGCCGTCATGACACGATACTGTTTTTGAAAGACTGCAGTGATCCGTCCTAAATTTTCATGTTCTCCTGCCTCATGTGCAGGTGGTTTACCCCATTCGTTCAAATGGTTTCCTCCTCTAATTTAAGGGAGGGAAACCCCTCCCTGTTCTCCAGTACGTGTTTGATTTACGTTGATTTGCACATTCATAAACCTCACTCCTCTCCAGTAACTTCCTTTGTATTTTATCATACATAGCCGCTTCAAAACCGTTAGGTGATAAAGTCAGACCTTACTACTCCGCCTCAAGGCCGAGACGAATACGGTCCGAGGGGCGTCGTCGTTTTTCTCACCATCCTTTATCATAAAGGTATCAAGTAAAAGGAGGCTTCATCATGAAGCAATCAAAAGGCAAACAGGCTTTGATGATACTTGCTGGTATCGCTCTTCTCGCAGTCGTCATCGGGACACTCCCACATATGATTGGACTCGGGCTCGGTGGACTGCTTGCATTTTACGCCATCAGTAAGTTTATCCGTTCAACAAAAGTCATCGCAAAAATCGGTTTTGGTTTACTCGCAGCAGTCGGAATCGGCTTAGCCCTTTCAAACATTTGGGCGGTATTCGGTATCGCGGCAGCACTTGCCCTCTACATCGGTTACATGCGGATGAAGATGGAACGTGTGAACCCAAACGATTTATTTTCTCGCCGTCGTCGGTCAAACGCGTCTCATTTTGAGGCAGATTGGAAAGACCTCGATCAAAAACGCTTTTAATCGCTACTTATACTCAAGGAGGAATTCACGATGAAGAACGTATTCGACCAACTCAATGATTTTGCTAACCAAATGATGACGGAAGTCAAAAAGGCAGCCGAGCAAGGTGAAGTCCCGGCTAAAAAATTAGTCCGTCATATCCGGATTACCGAATCTGATTTAAAAGAAATCGACCGGCTACTCGAACGTCAACGGTCACTCCTAAGCGAACTCACACAAAAACAAGATGAAGCAAAAGAACTAGCTGATAAGCGGTTTGCCCAAGTCGAAATCGCTAAACAAGCTGAAGAGCAGGAACTTGCAGAACGCGCCGCTATCGAATCCAAACATTACGGTGAACAGTTCCGTTTCTTCGAAGAGTTGATTGTTGAAACGAAACGGGAATTGACGCAACTTGAACGGGAAGCACTGGAGTTGAAACTTAAACTCGAAGACTTGCAAAATAAACGCTATGAGTGGATGATGCGGGAAAACGTTTCTAATTTAAAATCAAAGATGAACCAGGTGCTAGAACGCGAACCAAATGCTACTATTAAACAAGAAGAACATCCGTTTACGGCAGCAGAACCGGATGTCGAAGAACAAACACCAGAAGACGACATCGATTCACGTATTGCAGAACTCGAACGTCGCTTCCAAAAATAAGTATTTTGACGAAGGAGGCCTTTGCCTCCCTTTGTCATGTCAGGGAGGAGATTGATCGTGCGACGATTAAGTACAAAACAATTAGTCGGCTACGTGTCGATCCTATTCGCGCTCGGATTATTTTATGATTTGATGACTGGAGCCGGAAACGTCTTATTTGGAATCTTATTCCCGTTCTTATTGTATTATGTCGGGATTCATTTCCGGCGTCGCGGTCATGAAAAACTGGCCATCTTGTTCTACATCGTCGGTACGATTATCTTAGCTGGAGTCGTCTTGAGCTCGGCAGCTGTCGGATTCGTCATCGCCGGAATTTTGCTATATCTCGGAATTATCCTTGTCACCCGACACTCCGTCCGCGAATTTTTCTTTTCGAAGATTTCACCACGTCTTTATGAAGAAGAAGGCATTACGATCCAACCTGCTTACTCGTTTTCGACGCAGTCTGAAACGCCTTACGTGTTAAAAGACTTGAGTGAACAGTTCATCGTTAAAGATCTAGAAATCGATTTGACGCATGCCTATGTTCCGGAAGGTGAAACACTCATCGTCATCAGTGGTGTCGTCGGAGATGTCCGTATTTTGTTACCTTCCGGATATGACTATACGCTTGATACGTCGATTGGTTTTGGAAGCGTCAAAACAGATGTCCGCCGGATCCCGACATTTTTTAACCGTCGCATTCAGTTCCGGGCACCACAATATGAAGAAGCGACTCGAAAAGTCCGCATTCACGTCATGCTTGGCATCGGTAACGTGGAGGTGACCTCGATATGAAACGTGATCACTTCCCGCTCGGTGTCATTGCGCTCCAAGTATTGACCGGATTTCTGACAGCCGTCGTGACGACTGGTTTGTTTTTAAGTACACGCCAAGTCGATTGGCATGTACTTTTCGTCCGTCAGCAAGATTTACCCGTCCTATTACTCGTCGTCGGATTATCCCTGTTACTTCCGCTCGCAATCGGCAGCATCCACTACTTCTTTTTACGTCGTGACTTCAAACGTGTCACAACCGCCATCATCGAACTCGAGCAAGGAAAAGAAGTCACGATTGTCAACGGACCTTACTTCCACACACTGACCCGCCTCTCACGAATTGGGAAACGAATCGATGAACAGGTCGAGACGGTTCAAAAAATCAGTACACGTCCGCAACACGTCGAACAAGTTCGTGTCCAAGCCATCACGGAAGAACGGAAACGGCTCGCACGTGATCTCCATGACTCCGTCTCCCAACAACTTTATGCCATTTCGATGATGACGACGGCTGCCAAACAAACGATTTTGACGCAACCGGAAACGGCAGCGAAACAAATTGACTTAGTCGAGACGATGGCCCAGACCGCGCAATCAGAAATGCGTTCTTTATTGCTCCAACTACGTCCCGTTGAACTCGAAGGGATGACGTTGCAACAAGGACTAACCCAACTGCTCGAAGAACTATCACGAAAACAATCGACGCAACTGAGCTGGAAACTCGAGCCGATTGAATTACCACGCCCGATTGAAAATGAATTATTCCGCATCGTTCAAGAAGGCTTGACGAATGCTTTACGCCACGCGAAAGCTTCCCATATGAATATCGAATTGCGTCAATTCAATGAGACGATCATCTTGAGTATGAATGACGACGGTGTCGGCTTTATCGTCGACGAGAAAAAACTCGCCTCGTACGGGATCAACTCGATGCGCGAACGTACGGCTGAAATCGGTGGGACGATTCGCCTCGTCAGTGTGCCCGGTCAAGGAACACAGATTGAAGTCAAACTTAGAAAAGAACGGATGGTGCAAGTATGATACGCGTATTATTAGTCGATGACCATGAAATGGTTCGCGCTGGAGTCTCTGCCTTTTTATCGACCCAACCTGATATTGAAGTGGTCGCAGAAGCTGCTGACGGACAAATCGGAGCGAAACTTGCTCTTGAACATCGCCCTGATGTGATTTTGATGGACTTAGTGATGGAGCCGGTCGATGGTGTCGAAGGAACACGCCTGATTCGCGCCGAGTGGCCGGAAGCTAAAATTTTAGTCGTCACAAGTTTCTTAGATGATGAGAAAGTTTATCCCGTCATTGAAGCTGGTGCGATGAGTTACGTCCTAAAAACGGCAAGTGCGTTTGATATTGCAGAAGCAATCCGTAAGACAGCGAGCGGACAGTCTGTCATGGCAGCTCAAGTGACAGGTAAGATGATGGAACGCCTGCGCAAACCTGCTAGTCAACTCCATGATGATTTAACAGAGCGTGAACAAGAAGTCTTACAGTTGATGGCGCGCGGTATGGCCAATCAAGAGATTGCAGATGAACTGTTCATCTCCCTAAAAACGGTCAAAACGCATGTATCAAACATTTTATCGAAACTCGATGTCGTCGATCGGACGCAAGCCGTCGTCTATGCCTTTAAGCACCACATCGTGAAGTAATCTTTTACTTAGTTTTTGCACTCGTTTATGCATCCATTCATTAAAAAAAGGGTCAGCTTATCAAAGCTGACCCTTACGTGTGTAGACAAACTCTTATGAAGAGTGAACAGGCGATATCGAGAAGCAATCCGTTCGCGGTTCTAAGCGATTCAAGACCGATTGCGCTCTAAACCGTCTGCATGCCCGGCTTTCCGTCACGATACTACCTAAAAAGCGTCACGTTTCGTTGACTCCTACGGGAAAAGTGCGTTTTTAACGCACGTTCAGAGGCAGGCAAGACCCTGCTCGTTGTCCGGTAGGATCAAGGAGCAACGGCTTGCGCCTCGCCCGAGGAAAGCAACGAATAAAGACGCTTATCTCCCGATAGCACTTTTCGGTGTGACTTACTCAGTCCTTTACCAGAGTTTCCACCCCGGTGCTCCAGGAGGGGCATTGTCAATCATGTGCCAAATCGGTACTGTGTAAGCAAAAGCAATCAAAGCAAACGTCACGAAAATCCAAAGTTTCCAGTTCTCAAAAAAGAGTGGCGTCTGCATCGCTGCTTCTTCTGTTTCTGCGACCGGGAATTCAGTAATTCCTTTTGGTGTCCGGAAGGCCAGTTGGAACATCGCAAACAAGAACAAGAGAATTGAAATAAAGAGGATTGTACCTCCAATCGCCATCGCAACGTGATAGGGAATCCAATCTGCGACGAGCGAATCTTTGAAGTACGCCGCAGGACCTGTCCGTCTCGGATTACCGAGCAAGCCTGAAATATGCATCGCAGTCGACATAAAGAGCATACCGATCGTCCACGTCGCTGTCTGGATGAGACCAATTGTGTTGATCCGTTTCGTTAAGGTGCGTCCGCGTAATAATGGGACAAGCCAGTAGGCCGTTCCAAAGAACGTCAACGCCACGGCAGCCCCGACTGTGATGTGGAAGTGACCCGTCACCCATAAAGTGTTATGCACGACGATATTCAATTGGTGGGAAGCATTGACGACACCACCGGCTCCGGCCGGGATGAAAAATAACATGCCGACGAACGGTGCAAGGAAACGGACATCCCGGTACGGCATTTTCTTAATCCACCCAAATAGTCCGGTCGCGCCTTGACGACGACCTGCTAGTTCGAAGGTCGCAAACATCGAGAATGCCGTCATCAATGAAGGGATGATGACAAGGAACGTCAAGACGACTTGGATGTACTTCCAAAATGCTGAAATACCGGGCTCGAGCAACTGATGGTGGAAACCAACAGGGAACGAGAATAACAAGAACAATAAAAACGACATCCGTGCTAAGGCATCTGAAAAAATCTTCCCCCCGACAATCTTTGGAATGACCGTATACCAAACGATATACGCCGGCAATAACCAAAAATAGACGAGTGGATGGCCAAAATACCAAAATAATGTCCGGGATAATTCGATCCCGACCTTATCCGTCCAACCGAGTGACAACGGCAAGAGTTGAAAGAGAATCGTTGCTGCGACGCCTAGCGTTGCGATGACCCACAACAAAGCCGTCATGATGCTCATGTAGGCTTGGAGCGGCGGATGGACTCCCTTATGTTCTCGTTTGTAATCCGCATACATCCGGAACATCGCAGCAGAAGAAACCCATGTTCCAACAACGAAGATCACGAGCCCGATATAAAAAACCGGATGTGCTTTTAGCGGTGCATAAAACGTATAGAGGACGGAAGCTTCACCTGCTAACACCATCCATGTGACAAGGAGGACACCAACGATCATCAACCAAAAACCGACCCAACCTAAGCGTCTCGGAAATTCTTCGAACCGACCGAACGACTGTCCTAAAAATGAAAATAAAAGTCCGAATATAAATAATGTCGTAAAAACAATCGCTAGCATTAATCCGTGAGCCGTCAGCAATTCGTAATATCCGATCCCGGCAATTTCTGGAATGACTCCTGTCCGGACAAGCGTCTGCAATAAACCACACAGTCCACCAATCAATAAGGCGACCAGTGAAAAACTAACATAGGCAAATCCGAGTTTTGCTTCTTTTAACCCTATTTCTCCTGCAGGCATTCCCCGCTCCATCTCAAACTCCATTAATTTTTTCGAAATCGCATTCATTTATTCCACCACCTTAATCTTAGTCGACATCATGTGATGCCCTGACCCACAATATTCATTACAGACAATCAAATATTCGCCAGCTTCTTTGAATGTGTACTCAATTGAATTGATATGTCCGGGAACGACCATCATGTTGACGTTCGTCTTGACGATTTCAAACCCATGGACGACATCTTTCGACGTCACGAGAAAATCGACGGTCGCGCCTTTTTTGATAATCATGTCTTGCGGTGTGAACTGAAACGCTTGTGAGACCATGACGGCTTCATACTTATTGTCGTCAATTTTTTTCAGACCTGGTTTATCAAACGGCTTCGTCTGATCGACTTGCGTCGGGTCAATCAATGTCGCATCCGACGGTGGTTGATTATCAGAAGCGAACGCCGATACGCCAATGATGATTAAAAAGACTGCCAACATGATACAGCCGAACACTAACCATATTTTTTCTAAACGATGAATATGCATCCTGATTCCCCCTTATCTTGAAGTGAACAATAAAAAGATTGATCCCCACATTCCGATGATGACTCCGGCAACGATAAATACAGCGATAAACGTTCCCTTCAGTTCTGTATCTGATTTCTGACGCATGATTCGCATCTCCTTTCCCTCTTTGAATCGATAACTTAACCTACCTTTATTTTAGAAAAAGACACCCTTCGTAATATGTGATAAACGTCACACCAATTGTGACGATTTCGCGCTTTTCTTTTATAAAACACACATAAAGTTCACAACTTGTTACGTCCTGAACATATTTTGAACCGCTACTGTTTGTGCGACACAAAAAAGGACCGCATTCAAAAAGAATGTGATCCTACAGCGTGTAGACAAACTATTATGAAGCGTGAACATGCGATAACGAGAGACAATCCGGTCGCGCTTCCCTGTCTCACCTCGTCTTCAAAGCGGCAACCGTTCGCGGTTCTAAGCGATTCGATACGGATTGCGCTCTAAAGCGTCTGCATGACTGGCTTTCCGTCATAGTGTTACCTAAAAAGCGTCACGTTTCGTTGACTCCTACGGGAAAAAGTGCGTTTTTAACGCACGTTCAGAGGCGGGCAAGACCCTGCTCATTGTCCGTGAGGATCAAGGAGCAACGGCTTGCGCCTCGCCCGAGGAAAGCAACGAAAAAAGACGCTTGATCTCCCGATAGCACGTTGTCTACAGCCTGAAGGACCACATTCAAAAAGAATGTGATCCTAGACTGTTGATAAGTTCTTATGAAGTTTAACGTGTTGCGGTTCCATCAAAAGGATGATTTTGAAGCAATTTTTAAGTCAGCTCCAACGTATGGCTCCATAAGCTAACGCTTAAGTTAAGCCTAAATCCGGCAGACACCGACAGGACACCCTTCACAGTGGCAAAGATCGCGTAAATAGTTCGCATCATGAACGATGATTTTAGTCGTCGTCATTGAAATGACATTGTCTTTTTTCCACTGGGAAAACATCCGGTTGACCGTTTCACGTGGTACCCCAATCAACTGACCGAGTTCAGTATCCGACGGTCGCTTCGAAATCACGTAATCGTCATCCACTTTTTTTCCGTCCATCGCAATCAATCGTAAGAGTGTCGAAGCGAGTGCCCCTTGTTTCCCGAACAATAAAAGGTCACGTAGCTTCGTTTCCGTTTGTTTTCGCATCAACGCTTGCCAGCGCATGATATCTAACGCAAACGTTCCATCTTTTTTCATCAAGTCTTCGAGTGTCGCTTTCGAGATGAAGCCAATGACACTGTCCTCCATCGTTTCAACACTATAGGAGCTTGGAAATGCTTCTCCGACATCGAATTCACCAAACAAGTCACCTTTGAAATATAAGAACATCATCAGCGGGCTACCTTTTTTCGTGAGCTTTGATAGTTTTACACCACCCTGTTTCACATAAAAAAGTTTATCGTTCATTTCCCCTTCCCAACAGACGATTGAATCTTTTTTAAAAGGTACCTCAGTCATGAACTCTTCAAGTAATTCACGTGTCTCGTTCGACAACACGAACGTATTGGCCTCTGTCGTCCCACAAGTAAGCATCTCGCATTCTCCTTTCCGTAGCTTCTGCCTTCAGTATAGAACATCACAAGGGAAAATAGCGTTTTTTCAAAAGATTGTCAAACTTTGTTCACTATTTCACAAATTAAATAAGCAAAAAAAGCCGAGAGTAGATCACTTGGATTTACTCTTGGCTTCGTTAAAGTTCCATTTACAATAAATAACGCATCCATTTCGAATCGGTATTTGAGCGCATATAGCGGAACGGTAAATCGAATTTCGTCGTATTCTTGACGACACCTTTACGATGGCTGAACGTCTCAAAGCTGAATTTGCCGTGATAACCACCCATACCACTTCCCCCGACGCCACCAAATGGTAAGTTATGTTGCGCAACATGCATCAACGTATCATTGATACACCCACCACCAAATGACACACGGTCGAGCACACGGTGCTGGACGGCTTCACTCTCTGTGAAGAGATAAAGCGCTAACGGCTTATCACGGTCATTGATGAAACGGATGACTTCTTCCACTTCACGATACGAATAAACCGGAAGAATCGGTCCAAAGATTTCTTCTTGCATCAACGGACTTTCTGGATCAACGTCCGTCATGACAGTTGGTGCCATCTTTCTCGTTGCTGCATCGACTTGACCACCAAATAAAATTTCACCTTGGGGCAAGTAACTGCTCAATCGCTCCAAATGACTGTCCGAAACAATCTTGACGTAAGCATTCACACCAACACCATTCCCATACTGGGCAAATGCTTCCTTTTCAATTAAGCGTAAAAATTCCTCACGGACATCTTCATGAACGAAGACATAGTCCGGGGCGATACACGTTTGTCCAGCGTTCAACCATTTGCCCCAAGCAATCCGTTTTGCGGCAAGCTTTAAGTTCGCATCACGGTGAACGATTGTCGGAGACTTCCCGCCGAGTTCAAGCGTGACAGGCGTCAAATGTTTCGCCGCTGCTTGATGGACGATTTTCCCGACACGCGTCGAACCCGTAAAGAAGATATAATCAAACTTCTCTTCAAGAACAGCTGAACTGACGTCCGCATCCCCCTCGATGACAAGTCCAAACCGTTCGTGAAATGCCGTTTCAAAGACTTCTCGGAGAACACGCGAGACGTTCGGCGTTAGTTCTGACGGTTTCAAGACCACCGTATTTCCCGCTGCAATCGCCCCGATGATGGGTGCAACAGCGAGCTGGAAAGGATAGTTCCACGGCGCGATGACGAGCACGTTTCCGTATGGTTCATAATGGATGTCACTTTTTGATCCGATATGTAACAATGGTGTCCCGACACGTTTTGGTTTAGCAAGGCGACGAAGTTTCTTCTCCATCCGCGCAAGCTCACCGTAGACGAATCCGATTTCAGTCGTAAACGCATCTTGACGTCCTTTATTCAAGTCCGTTTTTAACGCCTCATAGATTGCTTCCTCATGTGTCTCAATCGCTTGCTTTAAAAACGTCAACATACTTAGACGAAACGCAACACTCCGCGTCGCACCTGTCTTAAAAAAATTACGTTGCGTTTGAACAAGATGCGAAATGTTTGATTCAATCATCGTCGATTCCATCTTTCGTTCCTCCTCATAGTCTAGGGTATCTTTTCCTCATTCTATCATAGCGAATGAGCAATGATTCAATCGTATGCTCCCTCTTCTTTGTGGTTAGACAAAAAAAGCAGGACTCGAATCCGTTAGTGAACGCGAGTCCTGCTTTTTTCGTTTCATGAAGACCGTGATTGTATCATCCACATGATTTTACTTCACCGGACCAATTACAGTTGAATCGCTGTTTCAAGCGCAACTTTCATCATGTCATTAAATGTCGTTTGACGTTCTTCAGACGTTGTTTCTTCTCCCGTTAAGAGGTGATCTGAAATCGTCAAAATCGTCAAGGCGTTCACTTTATGTTTTGCAGCGAGTGTGTAGAGACCTGCTGCCTCCATCTCGATTGCGAGGCAACCGAAGTCTGCCCATTTTTTGAAGTGGTGGAAATCATCTTGATAAAATTGATCCGTCGTGAAGACTTGACCAACTTTTGCGTCGATTCCGTGTTCTTGTGCCATTGTGTACGCTTTATGCAATAACTCGAATGAAGCAGTCGGTGCATAATCCAATCCATTGAAGCGAACGCGATTTTGAGCCATGTCGTGTGAAGCACTCATCGCGATGACAACGTCACGGACTTTTACATCCGGTGTAATTCCACCCGCTGTACCGACACGGATTAAGTTTTTCGCACCATACGATTGAACGAGTTCATTCGCATAAATCGACATTGAAGGAACACCCATACCTGTTCCTTGAACAGATACTTTTTTACCTTTATACGTACCTGTGAAGCCGTACATTCCACGTACTTCATTGTAAAGAACAACGTCCTCTAAAAATGTTTCGGCGATATACTTCGCACGAAGTGGATCTCCTGGAAGTAAAACGGTTTCTGCGATTTGACCTTCTGCTGCATTAATGTGTACGCTCATGTACGATTCCTCCTTGATATTGAACTAAATCGATAACAACTCTCTAAACTCATTTGGTGTCATGCCGAATTGCTTCTTAAATACTTTCCGGAAATATTTATCATCTTGATACCCGACTTCAACGGCAATCTCATAAATACGGGCATCCGTCTCCCCGAGTAACTCTTTTGCCCGGTTTAAACGAATCGTTTGGATATAATCCGATAAATTGACCGAAAAACGCTGTTTAAAGCGCCTTGATATATACTCTCGGCTCAAATAGAAGCGTTCACTCATGAGTTGGAGTGTTAACTCTTCCGCATAATGTGTCTCGATATACTTCGCAATTTGATCAATCGCCTCTCCTTGCTCTTGAACCGGGCAAATCAGTTCCATCGCGCGGGAGAGCGCATCATTTAAAACATCCGGATCGATCGGTTTTAATAAGTAATCAAACGATTGATGTAAAATCGCACGACGCATATACGTATAATCATCATACCCTGTCAACACGATCGTGACGACCTTTGGCTGGTGATTCTTTGTCCATTCTAGCAAACTTAACCCATCTAATCCTGGCATTTCGACATCCGTCAGCATTAAGTCGATTTTTTCTTCATCGAGGATTTTTTTCGCAGCCGCTCCATCTTCCGCTTCAAAAATCTGTGATACCTTCCAGTCATCCCACTCTCCGAGTAACTTCACCGCATCACGCACGTGTTGCTCATCGTCAACGATCAGTACATTCATTATAATTCCTCCTGTTCGATTGGAATTCGAATAATGATTCTGAACCCACCTTCTCTTGGAGATTGAAGCACCATACTTGCCCGTTCACCATAAAAAATTTGCAGCCGTTCGTTGATGTTGTGTAACCCGATGCCGGATGTTTGGCGGTCTTCCGGAACACGATGTGCCCGCATGTTTTGATCAATCGTTTCGAGTTCCATTTCAGACATGACTGGGCCGCTGTTTTCGACATGGATGATCAATTGGTCCCCATCCGTTCTGATTTTATATGCTAAGTAATTTTCTGACGCATCACTTTGCTGACGAAAAGCATGCTTGAAGTAATTCTCGGCGAACGGTTGTAAAATCATCTTTGGTACTTCAATCGGATTCATGTGCCACGGGACATCGACGATATAACGAAACTTTTCGGGAAACCGCTGTTGCTGTAAACGCATATAGCCTTGAAGATGATCGACTTCCTGCTTTAATGTGACTATCGTTTGTTCGTTGTTCATCGAATAACGCATCATTTGTGAAAGACCGGTGATCGAACGATACGCGACTTTCCGGTCACCTTGCAACGTCGTCGTTCCAATCGATTGGAGCGCATTAAATAAAAAGTGTGGATTGAGCTGGGATTGCAAAGCACGCAGTTCGTTCGTCCGATTCTCAAGGGCTAACCGGTATTCTCGTTTAATCAAACGATCAATCCGTTGCACCATTCGCTGAAATTGTCGATTCAGTAGACCAATCTCATCATTCGTCGTCGCGATGAAACGTGCGGAGAGGTCCCCTTGCTCGACCCGCCAAACATTTGCCGTCAATTGTTTAATCGGTTTTGTGATTTCGAGTGCGACGAGACTTGCCGCGATGATCATCAAGACAAGGGAGATTAATCCGATCAATAAAAGGATGATTGCTGTTTCATTCGCGCCCTTTATGACGGAGGCGTAAGGAATTTTTTTAATCAGCGTAATCGGTACACCGTGATTCTCCGCTTTCGCATACACGATAAAAGAGTCACCGATATGCAGACTTCCACTGTTTCCAGTCAATTGTTCGTTCGTCACCGTCATCGTCTTTCCTGTTTTCGCAATCAAATGATCCCCGCTCATCAACCACAACGATTCGTCCGGAGAATTTTCAAATAGTTGCAGTTGCTGTTCAAACACATGTGCCGGAATATCAACGGACAAAAAGCCGATTGGTTCGTTCGTTTCGACACGATCAATCCGGTAACGAAAACTGACGACTTCTGTTTCGTCAAGAAGCATCGTCCTTGTGTTATATGGTGCAATCGGATGCTGCGGATCAATCAACCATCCATTTTCTTGTTGCATCAGCCGAAAATAATCCGTCTCTTGTAACCAATCAAACTTGCCGCGTCCAGATGTTTTCATATTGTAGACAGAATATTCGGCGTGTCCTTTTAAGATGACGAAATGAAGTTGTTCGATGTCTTGTCTAGATAAAAACAAACCCAGTAAAGAACGGGCGACGATACTGTCTGATTCACCAATCTCGGCATCTGCTCCAGCATACATGATATTCATGAGAGAACGATTTGCATAAAGACTTGTCGAAAGCCGTTTCACATCTTCCATATAATGACTGATTTGACTATTTCCGCGTTGTAAGGCGTTTAAACTTGAGCGTTCTGCTTCCGCGATATTTTGATGGCGTACATATAAATAAGATGCAGATGTCGCTAGTGTCGTCGGGACCAGAATCGCGAGGGCGACAAGCACAATCAATCGTGTTCGAATGCTCTTCACGTTGTCACCCCATATCCTTTTTCTTCTAATCATTAGTATAGCATAGCTGTATCCGCTTACATCACACAGTTGATATCTGCTATTTTTTTTCATTTCTTGTGTTACTACAGATATACTCAAAAAATAACTCTTGATTCCGAATGAACATTCATATAGTATCGTTAATGTTCGTTTTTCACTATTTTTATTGAAGGTGGTTCTTTATTTATGTTCAAACTCTCCGCTCATAACACAACGGTCAAACGTGAAGTCCAAGCTGGATTCATCACGTTCATCACGATGGCCTATATTTTAGTCGTTAACCCTACAATCCTAGCGGACGCCGGGATTCCGCAGGCCCAAGCTTTTTCTGCGACAATCATCGCGACACTCGTTGGAACACTTTTAATGGGACTGTATGCGAACTTACCGATTGCGGTTGCTCCTGGCATGGGATTAAATGCTTATTTTACGTATACCCTTGTCGTCGGGGAGAAAATTCCTTATCAAACCGCACTGTCTGTCGTATTCGTTTCTGGAATCATCTTTTTACTTCTTTCGTTGTCTCCCATCCGGACGAAGCTGATTGAAGTCATTCCACAAACACTCAAACTTGCCATCACAGGTGGAATCGGACTGTTCATCGCCTCACTCGGACTGAAGATGTCAGGCATTCTTGTCGCAGATGAGGCGACTTTGATTACGATCGGCTCACTGTCCTCACCAGAAGCCATCATTACACTAATTGGTTTGATGACGGCTGCAATCCTAACGGTCAAACGTGTTCCTGGCGGGTTATTGTATGCCATGATTTTAGCCGCTGTTCTTGCGTTCATCATCGGTGACCTGAAGTTTTCAAGTACACTCACGGCTTTGCCGACGTTACCTGAAGGATTGTTAGTCGTAAATCCACTGACAGCGATTCAAGACGTCTTGCAATACGGATTGTTCGGTGGTGTTCTCTCTTTCGTTCTCGTGACGATGTTTGATACGACAGGGACGATGGTCGCCGTCGGAGAACAGGCCGGCTTGATCGAACAAGACGGTTCCTTGAAAAATAGTGACCGCGCGTTGTTATCTGACTCGACAGCAATGGTGGTTGGTTCGATGTTCGGAACAAGCCCGACGACAGCTTACGTCGAGTCTGCTTCCGGTGTTGCTGCTGGAGGACGAACGGGATTAACGTCGGTCACAGTCGGTCTACTCTTCGCACTTGCAGCGATTTTTGGACCGGTCGTTCAAGCGATTTCAGGTGTTCCTTCCATCACAGCACCGGCCTTGATTCTCGTTGGCGCCTTAATGCTCCAAAACATTAAACAAATTGAATGGGAAGACTTCAGTGAAGCATTCACCGCATTCGTCATTATCGTCATCATGCCACTCTCAGGAAGCATTGCGACGGGGATTGCTTTTGGTTTCATCGTCTATCCCATCATGAAGGCCGTTCAAAAAAAACGGGTTCATCCTTTGATTTACCTATTCGCCATCTTGTTCTTCATCCAGTTATTTTTCCTCTAAGACGTCCAAAAACTCCTCTTTCCTATCGATTCGATGATAGGAAAGAGGAGTTTTTTATATCGTTCTCCACCATATAAACTGCTAGTTCGAGGCCAGTCTGGCTACTACTTATTTTTTCATTTTCATCCATGTCTTCGTGAAGTCTTGCAACATCTCTTCTGACGTTTTTTGTTTTCCGACATAGGCTTGCATGATTGCTCCGAATTCATTAACGGCACCATCCGGATATTTGAACCAGTTCCATGAGATTGTTTTGCCCTCTTTCGAGTAAGCTTGAATATCTTCTGCAAGCGGTCCTAAATCTTTCGCTTCAATTGATTTGAAAGCAGGAATGAATTTGAATTTATTGACCATGTAGTCTTTTCCTGTATCTGATGTCGCCATCCACTCGAGGAACTTCTTACCTTCTTCTTTATTCTTCGAGTTTTTATTGACGACCCAGTTATTCGGTACACCGACGGGAAGACGGTCCATTTTTTCTTTATCATCATTGATCGGCATCGGGATGAAGCCCATTTCGATGTCTGGATTCACATCCGTGATCAATTGTTGTGCCCAGTTCCCTTGCTGAATCATTGCGGTTTTTCCTTCAGCGAACTGTGTGACTTGCGTATTATAATCTGTTGTCAACGGATTTTTGTTCCCGTATTCAACTGTTAAATCAAAGAGGTTGATGAATTCTTTAAACTGTTTGTTGTCTTCGAATTTGCCTTTACCTGCATTTAAGTCTGCAATGAACTGATCCGGATCGTCTTGTTGTGCCATCGGAATGTTCAACAAGTGATTTCCGAGGACCCACCACTCGCCATATCCGATCGAGAACGGTGTGACACCATCCGCTTTAAGTTTTTTAGAGGCATCCGTCAGCTCTGTCAACGTTTTCGGCAGTTCTGTAATACCGGCTTTTTTGAAGATTTCTTTATTATAGATAAAACCGTAACCTTCTAGGTTCATCGGCATACCGTATAATTTTCCATCAATCGTCATCGGTTCTTTCGAAAGATCCGTTAAGTCACTGACCCACTTCTCATCTGATAAATCCTCTAATTTATCTTGCCATGTGTTCGCTTCAGCAAAACCACCGTTGTTGAAGACATCCGGTTCATTTCCTGATGCAAATTGTGACTTCAAGGCTGCACCATAATCCGAACCACCACCAACTGTTTGAACGACGACTTTCGTGCCTGTTTCTTTTTCATACTCTTTCGCCATTTTTTCCATGTCTTTCGCAATCTCAGCTTTAAACTGGAAGACGTTCAGCGTTTTTCCACCCTTGGAAGAATCACTGTCCTTAGAATCATCACTGTTTAGCGTGCCACCACCACATGCTGCTAACGCGACGACCATTGCCGTAGTGACGACTGGTACTGTTGCCCATTTACGTTTACGCATTCGGATACCTCCCTGATTTCGAGTTGATAATCGTGCTACGCTTTTACAATAAATGAAAACGCTTGCAAATAAGATAGATAATTTTGTCGGGTGTGGTGGAAAATATTGAACAGTCATTATCCGACAGAAAAACTCGGAATTAGTGTATAATAAAGGTAGAATTAAATTTTAACAAAGGAGTTTGATGCAATGTCCTTACCTTCGATCATTTTATTGATTGGTTCCTTGTTGTTCATCGCTGTCTGGACAACAAAATTATCGAGCCGCTTTAACATACCGGCCTTACTTATTTTCATTTCTTTAGGGATGATTGCCGGTAGTGATGTGACGGGATTCATTCGTTTCGATGATGCTGAACTGGCACAATTATTCGGAACGATTGCGTTAATCATCATTCTCTTTGAAGGGGGTCTTCAGACCGTCTGGAAAGATGTTAAGCAGGAACTTGCCCCATCTTTATCCCTCGCTACATTCGGTGTGTTCATCGCAACGACTGTCGTTGCCGTTGCTTCCCACTATATTCTTGGCTTCAACTGGCCAAATTCATTTTTACTGGGTGCTATCGTCGGCTCGACGGATGCTGCGGCAATTTTTTCTGTCCTGAGCGGTCAATCTGTCCGGCGAAAAGTCGGATCCACACTTGAGGTGGAATCAGGGACGAACGATCCCATGGCCGTTTTCTTGACGGTCCTCTTTCTTGAGTTCGTCACCAATCCGCAAGAGGCGTCTCTTTTAAGCGGCTTGTTTTCTCTCACTTGGGAAATGATGATCGGCTTATTGCTTGGACTCGCAATTGGCTGGATTGCTTCCGCCGTAATCAATCGAATCGATTTAAGTTCTTCTAGTTTTTATCCGATTCTCTTGATGTCATTTGGTTTCCTATCATTCGGCATCGCTTCTGCTTTTTCAGCAAGCGGATTCTTAGCCGTCTATGTCACAGCCATTTACATCAGCAACCATGAACTTGTCTATCGGCAGACACTCGTCCGTTTCACGATGA
The DNA here is from genome assembly GCF_018618755.1 of Exiguobacterium sp. s193. Classification (GTDB taxonomy): domain Bacteria; phylum Bacillota; class Bacilli; order Exiguobacteriales; family Exiguobacteriaceae; genus Exiguobacterium_A. The sequence continues at coordinate 82,879 of NZ_JACSMR010000006.1, read as the reverse complement.
GCATGGCACACTTGGCACAAATCGGGATGTTCATCGTCCTTGGTCTACTTGTCTTCCCAAAACAATTGTTAGATCCGCAAGTCATCCTTTCCTCTATTGCGCTAGCCTTGATTTTGATTTTCATCGCTCGCCCTTTGTCTGTTTGGTTAAGTTTATGGCCGTTTAAATACAGTTGGCGTGAGAAGATTTTTATCTCGTTTGCAGGTCTTAAGGGTGCTGTTCCAATCATTCTCGCAACTTATCCACTTGTTGCTGGCATTGATAATGCTTCGATGATTTTTAACATTGTCTTTTTCACCGTCCTACTCTCGACATTGATTCAAGGGAGTTTGTTAAGTGTGTTGGCTGACCGCTTACATTTAAACGAAACGGGTTCATCAACCATTCAAACGGTGATTGAATTCATGTCGATCGGGAAACCAAACGCCGAAATCATCGAATTGACGATTCCACGTCACCATCCGTTCATCGGAAAAATGATTTCAGATATTCAACTCCCGCAAGAATTTTTAATCACGGCAATCATTCGGAATGACCAAATCGTTACGCCACGGGGCGATACGGTATTTGAGGCAAATGATCAACTCTTGTTGCTGACACCGAAACACCGAATCAAGACGTTAAAACAGTTTCTGTTTCCTAAAACCTCATAACAAAAAGGAGAATCGTGTTTACGATTCTCCTTTGCGTGTACACAAACTCTTATGAAAGTGAAAATACTATACCTAGATGCGATTAGTTCACGCTTCCCTGTCTCGCCTCGTCTTCTAGCGGGTTGCGCTCTAAATCGTTCGCATGCCTGGATTTCCCTTACGGTATTACCTAAAAAAGCGTCTGTTTTCGTTGCTTTCCTCGGGCGAGGCGCAAGCCGTTGCTCCTTGATCCTCACGGACAACGAGCAGGGTCTTGCCTCCCTCTGAAAGTGCGTTAAAAACGCACTTTTCCCGTAGGAGTCAACGAAACGTGACGCTTTATCTCCCGTTAGCACGTTGTCTACAGTCTGTCTGAAAGGAGAATCGTGTTCACGATTCTCCTTTTTTTGATTTGCGACGATAAATAATATAGCCGACGATTCCGATGATGATGATCCCGAGAATCCACCACAACTCTTTTTCAAGTGCTTTTAACATCGACTCTGCCCGATCTACGCCAAACTTTTCTCCTAACCAAATATAGAAGAACGAGACCGGAAATAATCCGATGCTCGAAGCAAGGATATAACGTTTGAAGGACAGATTGAATAATCCGCAAGGAATCGAGACGACTGACCGGACGACAGGAAAGAAACGACCGAATAGTGCTGACCACGTTCCATATTTCGAAACAATCCGTTCACCTTGATCGATTTCCCGCTCTTTAATCAGCAGCCATTTCCCATAACGGACGAGTAATGGTCGCCCGGCGTAACGACCTAAGAAATAGAATAACGTCGCTCCCATCAAGCTTCCGAAGAACCCGATTGCTACTGCCGTCGTCCAACCGAGTGTTCCATTTGAGACATATAAACCAAGCAACGGTAATCCGACTTCTGCCGGAATCAATTCCGTTCCTAACCCAAGAATCATAATTCCTAAAAAGAGCCAGAGATTCGATTCTCCGGCTGCAAATAACCATTCTAGCACATGACCCCTCCTCTTTTAACCTCGCGTCGGGCGGAGGAAGTAGTAAATAATGACGACAAGTGTCGTCCAGACACCTGTGAAAATACCAATGATACCAACAATAAAGAAACCAAGAGCAACCATCGAACCGGTTTCATTGTAATCGCGCCACATGGTACGTAACCCTTTGATGTTGAACCAAAGGAATAAGACGAATAATAGCGCAAATACGAGACCTGTAATGAGTAGAGCAGACATGTCTTCACCTCTTTCTTATTACTTAGTATCCCCATTATACGTCAATTCGACACGTCTTTCCTCCGTCTAAGGTCTTATGAACTTATTTAAATTAAAAACGAGATCCCACGTTTGTAGGATCTCGTTTTTCGATTTCTTCTATATAATACATTCACTCGTTTATAAGAGGTGGATCCCTTGTTCGCGGTACGAACGACGTGTCGCTTCAGACCAGACGGACGCTTGAACTTCCCCGATGTGACGTTTCTTCAACAAGAACATCGCCATCCGTGATTGTCCGATTCCTCCACCCATCGTTAAAGGCAGTGTCTCTGAAAGAACACCTTGATGGAAAGGAAATGCTAACTTGTCGTGTTCACCTGTCGTCTCGATTTGAGACAGAAGTGCTTCCCGATCGACGCGAATCCCCATCGAAGATAATTCGAAGGCGCCGATTTCCGGATGATGGACTAAGATATCGCCGTTTAATGACCAGTCATCGTAGTCAGCCGCTCGTCCGTCATGTTTTTCACCGGATGCCAACGCACCGCCGATTTGCATCAAGAATACTGCACCGTATTCTTTGGTCACTTCCGTCTCACGTTCTTTCGTCGAAAGGGTTGGATAAGCATCTTCAAGCTCTTGTGTCGTCATGAAGTGAATCGCCTCCGGTAATGTCGCTTCGATTCCGAACTGCTCTTCCACTTCTAATTCAACTTGGCGAATCGTTTCATAGATGGATAAGACCGTTGTTTTTAATGAATCGATTGTCCGGGCTTCTTTTGAGATGATGCGTTCCCAGTCCCATTGGTCCACATGAATCGAATGTGTCGCGTCGAGTACTTCGTCCCGACGAATCGCATGCATCAACGTGTACAACCCTTCACCTTCTGCAAACCCATAAGTATGCAATGCTTGGCGTTTCCACTTCGCGAGTGACTGAACGATTTCGAGTTCTACTTGATGATCAATCGCGTCGAAGCGAATGACACGCTCCGTTCCGTTCAAGTGGTCGTTGACACCTAACGTGCTTTCTACGAATAAAGGTGCTTCTACACGTGTCAATCCGAGTGTTTGAGCGAACTGATCCTCAAAGCGTTTTTTTACGAGTGTAATGGCTTCCTGTGTCTGTTTCATCGATACGAGTGTTGTCATGGTATTCTTCCTCCTCAATTGTGTGTTTGAAAAAGAAGCCATAAAAAAGAGCCCTTCTCTCCCAAGAATATGGGACGAAAGACTCGGTTCCGCGGTACCACCCATGTTAACAGCAAAAGCTGTTCACTCAAAAGACTGATGATCAATCATCATCTTAATCTTCGGCCATATGATAACGGACAGGCAACTCCGGCTACGCCTACTGACTCTCGTGTTCGGGTAGCGACTCCGGGATGTTCTTCACATCTTGATTCCGACTGGGCTCTCACCGTCCCCAGCTCGCTAATGCGGTTTTACAAGGTGTTACTCTTCCCTTCAACGTCGTTGTTACAATTGAATTGAGATTATCGTACACTATGCTGTCTCATTTTGAAAAGCTTTTTTTTTCAAAAAAATAAAATTGTCTGACTAATCTGATTAAGTTTATCAAGCAAAAGCGTTCCCGCAGAAGCGAGAACGCGCTTTCAAAATTATTTGATTGAACCACTCGTAATTCCTTGGATGATTTGTTTTTGCATTGCGAAGAAAAATAGCAGTAACGGGATGATACCAAGTACGAGTCCGGCAAGCGCCAAGTCCCACTGTTTCGTGTATTGACCGAAGAAATAGAATGTCGCCAGTGGAATCGTCCGTAAATCAACATCACGTAACATCAGCGATGGTAATAAAAAGTCGTTCCAAATCCAAAGCGTGTTCAAGATGACGATCGTGACCGTGATCGGTTTGAGGAGCGGGAAGACGATCCGCCAAAAGACACCCCACTGCGAACAGCCATCGATGATTGCTGCTTCTTCAATTTCTTCCGGAATCGATTTCATGAAGCCGTGGTATAAGAAAATCGATAATCCGGATCCAAAGCCAAGATACATCAAGATTAAACCCCAGTAGCTGTTTTGCAAACCGAGCTGACCCGATAACTTGGATAATGGAATCATGATCGATTGGAACGGAATGATCATTGCTGCGACGAACAAAAAGAAAATGATCGTCGATAAACGTGTTTTCGTCCGGACGAGTTTCCATGCCGCCATCGAACAGAAAATAACGATGATTGCATTGGCACCGACCGTGATGATGACGGAATTCAAGAAAACTTTTCCGAAGTTCATCGCTTCCCAGGCATCCACGTAGTTAGAAGTCATCCACTCTTTCGGAAGACCGGATGTGTTTGTAAAGATATCCCCGCGCGACTTAAACGAGTTCGACAGCACATAGTAAAAGGGAATCATATAGAGCAATCCCATGATGAGCGCCGCAATTTCAACTGTCCCTAGACGGAGTGAATAGCGACTCTTTTTTTTCGGTTTTTGTTTTGGTGTCTGTTCCTCTGCTGTTGGTAAAGGTTGTGCCGTACTCATGCTTCCACCTCCCGTTTCTTCGTCAAGTAGACCTGTGTCACTGTAATCGCCGCAACGATTACGAAGAAGATGACGGCTTTTGCCGAACCGAGTCCTAGATTATTGTTTGTAAAGGATTCCTTGTAGATGTTCAAGGCAAGCATTTCTGTCGACTTGAACGGACCACCGTTCGTTAACGATAAGTTCGTATCGAACAGCTTGAACGACCAGGAAATCGTCAGGAACAAACAAATCGTAACGGATGGCATGATCAACGGAATCGTAATATTGCGTAACGTCGATAAACGATTCGCTCCATCAATTTTCGCCGCCTCAATCAATTCTTGTGGCACATTTTGTAATGCTGCGATGTAGATGACCATGATGTATCCGCCACCTTGCCAAATCGAGACGATGACGATGCCCCAAAAACCAGTTCGTGCGTCACCGAGCCAAGGTAACTCAAACAAACTCCAGCCCGTCAACTCACCGATTGAAGAGAAACCTTTCACGTAGATGAACTGCCAGATAAACCCGAGGATCAATCCACCAATCAAGTTGGGCATGAAAAAAATCGTCCGTAAAAAATTACGCGTCCGAATATTTTGAGTCAATAAGAACGCCAGGATGAATCCGACTACATTGGTTAATACGACGGCGACAATCGTATATCTCGTCGTTAACCAAAACGACTGTTGGAACTGCTCGTCACTCGTAAACAATCGAACATAGTTGTCAAAACCAATCCAATTCAATTCACCCGTAATCCCATTCCAGTCCGTAAATGAATACATCACACCATTAAAAAATGGAACAAGAACAATGACCGCGAACACTAAAAAAACCGGTCCTACGAACATCCAAAAATCGAGTCCGCGTTTTAGTTTCTTCTTATTGCTTGATGCCATTTATCATCCCTCCTCCACCTTACAGTACGGAATTCAGACAGAAATGAAAACGCAACCATTTGACCCATTGGGTGGAATATATTGAACGATTATTTGGCGTGTCTGATGCAGATACGCTACTATAAGGAAATACAGAGAAATTCATCTTGAGAGGAAGAAACCGCCATGGAAAAAACCATTCGTTCTGATTTAGAGATTGCGCAACAAACGACTTTAAAACCGATTTCTGAAATTGCTGACTTGATTGGGCTAACTGACACGGATTACGACGCATATGGAAAGTACAAGGCAAAACTAAGTGATGGATTAGCAGATCGTCTTGCTACCAAAACGGATGGAAAACTTATTTTAGTGACTGCCATCAACCCGACAGCTGCCGGCGAAGGAAAATCGACGGTCACCGTCGGACTTGGTCAAGCTCTTCACCGCCAAAACCATAAAACGATGATTTGTTTACGTGAACCTTCCCTCGGACCGACGATGGGTTTAAAAGGTGGCGCTTGTGGTGGAGGATACAGTCAAGTATTACCGATGGAAGAAATCAACCTCCACTTTACGGGAGACATGCATGCGATTACTTCTGCCCATAATACGATTAGTGCCTTGCTAGACAATCATCTGCACCAAGGAAATGATTTACGGATCGATCCGCGGCGAGTCACGTGGAAGCGGGTGCTCGATTTAAATGACCGGGCGTTGCGAAACATCACGATCGGTCTCGGCGGACCTGCGCACAGCATTCCGAGACAAGACGGATTCGATATTACGGTCGCTTCAGAAATCATGGCAGTCTTGTGCTTAGCCGACTCATTAAAAGATTTAGAAGAACGGATCAGCCGAATTGTCGTCGCCTATTCTTATGATCAGCAAGCAATCACGGTCAAAGACATTGAAGCGTCCGGTGCTGCAACTTTATTACTCAAAGAAGCGTTTCGTCCGAATCTTGTCCAGACCGTCGAAGGCACACCTGCTTTAATCCACGGTGGTCCGTTTGCAAACATCGCCCACGGCTGTAACTCGCTCATCGCAACACGGACGGCACTTAAATTGAGTGATTATGTCGTAACGGAAGCCGGGTTTGGTGCCGATTTAGGCGCCGAAAAATTTTTCAACATTAAATCAAGAATCGGTAACCTGCATCCTGACGCCGTTGTCGTCGTCGCGACCATTCGAGCGCTTAAAATGCATGGAGGTGTCGCCAAAGATCAACTCGTCGAAGAAAATCTGGCGGCGTTGACTGATGGATTAGCACTTCTTGAGAAACATGTCGAGACGATGGAACTGTTCGGCGTGCCTGCCGTCGTTGCGCTCAATCGATTTGTCAGTGATACAGAAACAGAACGTCAAACTGTCCTAGCATGGTGCCGGGAACGAAATATTCGTGTCGCCGAAAGCGAAGTCTTCAGTCAAGGTGGTGCGGGTGGCGAGACACTCGTCGAGCAAGTCATGGATGCCCTGGAAGAGGACAGTCAGTTCAAACCACTTTATCCTGCAGAATTGCCACTCAAACAAAAAATCGAGCGGATCGCAACGCGTGTCTATGGTGCTGCTAATGTGCATTTTGAAGAGAAGGCATTACGCGAACTTGATCGTTGTACAGAGATGGGCTTAAACGATTTACCGATCTGTATGGCAAAAACTCCATTTTCTTTAACGGATGATCCATCAAAATATGGTCGTGTTGACGGATTTACCATCACCGTCCGCGAAATCAAACCCGCCATCGGTGCCGGATTCATTATTGCCCTAACCGGGAATGTACTAACGATGCCAGGTCTTCCAAAAAAACCGGCTGCTAATCACATGGGGGTTTCTGAAGACGGAACGATATTTGGTCTTTCTTAATCAAGAGAGGATGATAGATATGACAATTAACGAAACACACTGGATTGCGTCTGATGGCTATACGACAAATATGCGAATGATTGAAGCGAACGCACCAAAAGGGATCGTCATCGCCTTTCACGGGATGATGGAACATAGCGCCCGCTATGATGAATTCGCTGAATTCCTCCATGCACATCATTTCCATGTCTTCATCCCGGATTTACGATGTTTCGGAGCGCGTGCACAGCAACAAAATCACCTCGGTCATCTCGAGCCGAATCAAGGATTCGACCAGCTCATCCAAGATGCCGAGGAACTCGTTCACGACATCAAAGAACAGTATCCGGCTTTACCTGTCTTCGTTTTTGGACATAGCTTCGGTTCATTGATTTCGCGTCGGCTTGGTCAAACACTCGGACATGAGCTTGCCGGGATCATCGTGAGCGGCCCTCCTACCGATGCCGGTCTCTCAGGAACGATTAGTAAACAGCTCGTCAAACGACTCATTTCTAATTCGTCCGCCAAACAACCGGCTGAAGGGATGGGACGTGCGGTGTTCGGTCGATACAATCTACGTTTTTTCCCGGCTCTTTCATCAAACGCTTGGCTGTCTTCCGATCCACAGTCTGTCTTGCGTTACGACGAAGATCCACTTTCCGGACAAACCGTGACACTCGGCTTTTTCCACGAGCTCTTGACGGCGACGAAATCTGTGAATGCGTTAGCGAACCTCTATCAGCACCCACGTCACCTGCCGTTATTGATCGTCGCAGGGGAAGATGATCCGGTTGCTTTTGACGGAAAAGGGGTTCATGCGTTATTTGATGCCTACAACCGCGTACGGGTTGAAGATACACAGTTGACGGTTTACCGTGGATTACGTCATGAACTCTTCCATGAGTTCGAACGCATTCGTGTGTTTGCAGACATTGCCGGCTGGTTGAACAATCATATCAATGCTCCCTATCCTGCTTCCATTCGAAAACAGGGATCTTAATCGAAGCAAAAAAAAACGCCGATGACTCCGTATGAAAAACGGATCATCGGCGTTTCTTGCGCCAAGAACGAAACTGTCCGTCACAAAGGATTGTGAAGAAAGTCGTTTTGAATTCGTACCTTTTTCAATTCAAGAAATCCATTTCAACGATGTCATGATCGTTTCGATTTCTTCTAATTCAAGCGATTCACGGTCTGCTGAGTACGTCAGTAACACAAGGCGTTCTCCATCAGAATATGCAAAAATACGAAGGAAGATACCTTCTTCTTTTCCATCCACTGCAAGCAACGCTTCTTTCATTGAGTTACGACGTGTTTCGAGCGGACTCGTCAATTCGATATCAAATTCTTCGACCAATAGGTTGATTTCTTGTTCGGCTGCTTCGAACGGTGTCAATTCCTCCGCGTCCGACTCATAAATCGAAAGTTGTAATGTTCCCATCGCATTTTCTTCTGTCGAATAAAAACTGACAAAAGTTTCTTCTTCCTGATATTCAAACGTTTGTGGATATTCAAGTGTAATCCAATTATCGACCGTGTACTGTTTCATATTAATTCCTCCATTCGATTTATCTCGTCAAATTGTATTCCTGTCACGGTCAGTCGCTCTAAATACCGTGCTAGCTGATCGGAGACGAAAATTCGATCTGTCCATTCGTCTCGTATTAGATGGTGGACGCCAAGCGATTCTTTTACGAGCCGCTCTGTCATGAAGTAGACGTATTTTTTACCGATTGGTCGGAAAATATCCGTCTTATGTAGATGCTCCATCCGTCTGACCGCTAGTATATTGATGAGATAGTAGTTGCTCCATCCCGATCTCGTTTGAAGTTGAACCCGAAGACATTGAACAGAAAACGGTGTGAACTGTTCAAGTGCCTGTTTCACTCGCTCGGAGACCAGTGGGATATTCAACACGTTCGGAAGCACGTCCGGTAACATATCCGCATCCTGTTCGATCGAAAAGGCAAGTAAGCTTGCGTTAAGGAACCACTCTCCTGTCGTGAAGCGATGACGATCGATTTTGTGGTGGCATCGTGCCCTCCATCCTTTTCCCATCGGCTGTTCGCTCCAAACTTGAACTTTGTTCACTACTCATACGCCCCTCTATCCATCTTCAGCCATTCACAATCGTTACAGGAAGCTTATGTAAACGATTTAGCTATTATTATTGTACACATAAAACTAGACGAAATTACTTTTTTTCATAAAAGTTATGGAAATAACTGCTTTGCTATGCTACTATATTTCATGTAGCACTCATGCGGGTGTAGTTTAGTGGTAAAACCTCAGCCTTCCAAGCTGATGATGAGGGTTCGATTCCCTTCACCCGCTCCAATTTTATGACATAACATAGGTCAATGACCATAATCCCTCTAGAGGGCAGGCGGCTTGCGCGATGCAAGCCGTCTTTTTGTTGTCTTCTAGGGTGATTTTTCATCGTTTCAGGGTATAGTTCGATATAAAAGGAGGGATTTCATGATCCAGATGAAGATGCCGGGCGTGACCGTCTATCAAAGTACATTAATGAAAACAACCTCGACCTTGATTGAAACGCCGGACTGTTTAATCGTCGTCGACCCCGGCTGGCTACCGGACGAAATTGCGACGATACGCCGAGATGTTGAAATCATCCGCCATGAACGTCCTCTCTATATCGTTTACACGCATGCTCACTTCGACCACATTTTAGGGGCTTACGCCTTCAAAGACGCGATTGCGATTGCGTCCCGTCGGTTCGTCGAAACGGATGCCAAGGCCGCCTTAGAAGAAGTTCAAAATTTTAATGATGAATACTACATTGATTCACCTGTTCTCTTTCCGGACATCACACATGTGATTGAAGAGTCGGAAACGACGCTGACGATCGGTTCGACGAAACTGATTTTCTTCCTGACACCCGGTCATGAAGCGACTCACCTGTCATTCGTCGTCATGCCAATGCACCTGCTCATCTGTGGTGATTATGCTTCCGATGTAGAAATCCCTTTAATCGAACACGACTCGACTGAATATTTAACAACACTCGAACTACTCGAATCATTCATTTACGAATATGAAATTAAACTGCTCGTCCCAGGTCATGGACATATTTGTGATGTCCGGACAGATATGGTCGAACGTTTGCACCTCGGATATGATTACATCTTAGCCTTACGTGCCGGAAAAGAATCCGAGTGGTCTGCGTCCTGGCAACGAACACCTTTTATGCTGCGCTTACATGAAAAAAATAAACGCCAGGTTAAAAAAGAACACGAGGTCCGTCTCGCACGACGACAGTTCGATTAAGCTATAGACTCTAATTCAAATTAAAAAAAGGGAACGATTCCAATTGGAATCGTTCCCTTAGCGTGTAGACAAACTCTTATGAAGCGTAAACAGGCGATAACGAGAGGCAATCCGGTCGCGCTTCCCTGTCTCGCCTCGTCTTCAAAGCGGCAACCGGTCGCGCCCTAAACCGTCTGCATGACTGGCTTTCCATCATAGTGTTACCTAAAAAGCGTCACGTTTCGTTGACTCCTGCGGGGAAAAGTGCGTTAAAAACGCACTTTCAGAGGCAGGCAAGACCCTGCTTCTTGTCCGTTAGGACGAAGGAGCAACGGCTTGCGCCTCGCCCGAGGAAAGCAACGAAAAAAGACGCTTGATTTCCCTCAGGCTGTAGACAAACTCTTATGAAGCGTAAAAAAATCTAACGTCTTTCGCTTACTCGCCTAACAGTTCAATCATCAGCGCTTTTTGTGCATGAAGGCGGTTTTCAGCTTGATCGAATACGACGGAATGTACACCATCAATGACTTCAGACGTCACTTCTTCCCCGCGATGCGCAGGTAGACAATGTAAAAATATGACTTCATCTGCAGCATGGTGAAGGAGCTCCGTATTCACTTGATATCCTTCGAAGGCACTAAGACGCTCGAGTGATTCGGACTCTTGTCCCATGCTCGCAAACACGTCACTATAAATAATTTCTGCCTCTTTTACAGCCAGTACAGGGTCCGTAAAGAGCTCGACTTTCCCACCTGTCGCTTTTGCGATTTCTGCTGCCTGGGAAACGATTTTTTCGTTTGGTGCATAAGCAGTCGGACTACAAATGCGTACTTCCATCCCACTGAGGGCTCCTCCAAGCAATAAGGAGTGCGCCATATTGTTCCCATCACCGATATACGTTAAGACCTTTCCTTGGCGCGAACCTAAGTGTTCTTCGATTGTCAGCAAGTCTGCCAGCACTTGACAAGGATGATGTAAATCCGTCAAACCATTGATGATCGGAATCGTCCCATGTGTAGCAAGCGTTTCGACCGTTTCATGGGCAAATGTCCGAATCATCAATGCATCTACATAACGACTCATGACCTTAATCGTATCGCTTAATGGCTCTCCCCGGCCGATTTGCATGTCAGCTCCACTGAGAACGACCGGATATCCACCGAGTTCGACAACACCGACTTCAAAGGAAATACGTGTCCGCGTCGATGCTTTCTCAAACAAAAGCGCAACCTTTTTACCGGTCAGTGCCGTCTTATAATCGTTTGGCGACAATTTCACTGCTTTTGCGAGTTCAAGTAACTCCGTCAATCCTTCCGGTGTTAATTCTTCTAGCGTCAACATATGCTGTAGCTTGTGCATCGTCTTCATCCCTCGACCCACTCCTTTTGTTTGATTGTCCATTCACTCAATGGTTTGACTGGAATCGATCCATCATCGCGTACCACTTCGTAATATTCGGCTAGATGTTTCTCGGTAATGATGTGAACTCCTTTTGCAAGGGCCTGTTCCCGTAACACTTTCTCTTCCGCTACATAAGAGAAGAACGCAACACACGCATCAAATGAGACGTCTTCCGTAATCGGGATTCCTTGTCCCCACCCTTCCGTTCCTTGACCCGCAATCGTATACGTAGGCTTTGTCATGAGACGTTTCGTTGTCTCATCGAACAAGAAACGTTCTTTGGCATAACCGTTTTCTGTCCACTGCAACGTTTCTCCGGTCGAACGCATGATTGGACCCGTTTTTGGATCGACGTGTGTCAATTTCAACGTCGAGAAGACGGGTGTCTTGACGGCATGGAAAGGAAGCTCCATCCGCTTTGATGGCAAGTTGACTTCTTGACCAATTGCAGCCTGCACCGCCCACTCAAGTAACGGTTGTCCCGTCACCTTCGCGACAATTGGCAACGTCCGTGATGCTCGGGGATTAATCTCAAGAACATAAATCTCTTGATCCGTCACGACGAATTGAATGTTGAATGCTCCGCGATACGGAAGGTGCTGACCAATTTTCTTCGCAATCCGTTCGATTGCGTCTTGCAGCTCGACCGTCGCTGACTTCGGCGGAAGAATCATCGTCGAATCCCCCGAGTGGACACCGGCCGCTTCGATTTGTTCCATGATGACAGGGACGTAACTCGTCGTACCATTCGAAATACAATCGACTTCAAATTCCTGTCCGGCGACATAGGCATCGAGTAAGACCGGGAACGTCAATGACGGTAAGATGTCCTGCAACATCGTTTCATCTTTTAAGATATGCATCCCTTTCCCTCCGATCACGTAGGAGGGACGAACGATTAAAGGATAGCCGAGTCGAGTCGCTGTTTGCTTCAAGGCATCAATCGTCATGACTTCTTCCCCGGGAATGTGATGGATGTCGAGTCGGTCAAGAAAATCATAAAACCGGTGACGGTCTTCCATCGCGTCAATCGTGTCCGAGGTCGTTCCTAATAACTGATAACCGCGTTTCTCAAGTTCTGCCGCTAAGCTGATTGCTGTCTGCCCTCCAAATTGGACGAGTACATCTTGACAATCTTCTGCTTCAAGAACATGGACGACATCTTCAACCGTCAACGGTTCAACATAGAGACGATCTGCGACTTCAAAATCTGTCGACACTGTTTCCGGATTATTGTTAATCATGATGGTTTCGTATCCTGCACGTTGCAAGGCACGTACCGCATGGACTGAACAATAATCAAATTCGATTCCCTGTCCGATTCGGATCGGACCCGCCCCGATGACGGCGACCTTTTTTTGATTTGACGGCAAGACTTCCGTTTTCCCGGACCAGCTTCCGTAGTAATAAGGTGTCGTGCTCGCGAATTCTGCGGCGCATGTATCAATCATTTGGAACACAGGATGGATGCCGTGTACCATCCGGATGTCACGGATTGTCTCCGTCGTCACGCCGGTGATGTCGGCAATCTGTTGATCAGTAAACCCATGTTGTTTTGCGTGTTGAATGGATGTCACCGATGTTACATCGAGTCCATCACGAATCGTCAGTAAACGTCCGAACAGTGCTAAAAAGAGGGGGTGGATACTCGTTTTGACTGCCAGTTCTTCTTGTGTCGTTTCTTGACGGTCAAGCAAGGCGAGCATCGCCGGCAACCGCAAGTCCGTCGGGGTCATGATTTCCTTCCACAACTGTTCACACGCTACGTCACGCATCCATGCCGGGTAAAGGGGAGCTTGTTCCACCCCGGCCCCCCGCCATGCTTTTTGGAGTGCCTCTTCCAACGTTTTTCCCATCGCCATACTTTCCCCGGTCGCTTTCATCTGGGTTCCGAGCGCACGGTCGCATCCTGGAAATAAATCGAATGGGAAACACGGTACTTTCGCTGTAATGTAGTCGAGTGCCGGTTCAAAGCTTGCCATCGTCTCTTTCGTTACCGGGTTGATACAATCATCAAGGCGTTCACCGAGCGCAAGTCGTGTCGCAAGTTTTGCAATCGGATACCCTGTTGCTTTTGATGCTAAAGCGGAGGAACGACTGACACGTGGATTGACTTCGATGACAAAATACCGATGTTCCGTCGGATGGATCGCGAATTGGATATTGCAGCCACCGATGACACCGAGCGCTGAAACGATACGACGTGATTCGGTACGTAAAAGTTGATTCATTTGATCACTAATCGATTGGATTGGCGCAAAAACAACCGAGTCTCCCGTATGGACACCGACTGGATCGATATTCTCCATATTACAAACGATGATTGTCGTATCGTAAGCATCACGCATCACTTCATATTCTACTTCTTTGTAACCCGCGATACTGACTTCGACTAAACATTGTGAAATCGGACTGGCTTGCAGACCATTCAGTGCAAGCGTGCGGGCTTGCTCCTTCGTCGTCGCGATCCCGCCGCCTGTTCCCCCTAACGTAAACGCCGGACGGATGACGAGCGTTACACCGTGGTTCTCGATGAATTCTTCAAGCTCCTCAATCGTCTCAATCGTTTGGCTATCCGGGAGCGGTTGGTTTAATTCAATCATCCGTTGCTTAAACCGCTCACGATCCTCACCGTCACGAATCGTCTCAAGTGATGTTCCAAGCAAGGACACGCCATACTGTTCAAGAACACCGGCTTCTTCCAAAGAAAGTGCCAGATTTAAAGCGGTCTGACCCCCGACAGTCGCAAGCAGGTGTGTCGGACGCTCACGCCCGATGATTTCTGTCGCCTTTTCGACCGTCATCGCTTCGATATATACGTGATCCGCAGTTAAGGGATCTGTCATGATCGTAGCCGGATTCGAATTCATGAGAATGACCTCGCAGCCCGCTTCCCGAAGCGTTTGACATGCTTGCGTTCCTGAGTAATCAAATTCTGCCGCCTGACCGATGACGATTGGTCCCGATCCGATGACCATGACTTTTTTGTTATCCAACATACGCTACCTCCTGTTTTAAAACGGATGCGACGAACTGGTCGAAAACGACCATTGCTTCTGTCGGCCCCGGATTTGCTTCTGGGTGAAATTGGACCGTCATGATTGGTTTTGATGGATGAACCAATCCTTCGACCGAACCATCATTAATGTGTTCGTAGGCTGTAACCAATTCGGATGACTCAACGCTTTTCGCCTCGACAACATATCCGTGATTCTGCGACGTCATGAAGACACGATTAGATGCGAGATGACGAACCGGATGATTGGCCCCCCGGTGTCCATGATGTTGTTTCGTAATCGTACATCCAAATGCTTTGGCGATGATTTGGTGCCCCATACATATCCCGAGCGTCGGATAATGACTCGCGAGCTGCTTGATGTGTGGTAAGAATGGTTCGAGTTGGTTCGGGTTCCCTGGTCCGTTCGAGAACAACAGTCCATCCGGTTTCAACCCTTCAATGACAGATGTAGCGGTGTCGAACGGGACGATTGTCACCCGCATCTGACGTGCAAGCAATGCTTCAATCATTGATTTTTTTACACCGTAGTCCAGACAAACGATGTGTCCGACAGCGTCCGGTACGTCAATCGTTTTCACTGTTTCAACGGATACGGCGGCAATTCCCGTCGCTTGATGCTGCTTCTTGGAAACAGCCGATTCAATAACTCCGAGCTGATCCCCGGCTTCACGTAATTGATGTACGAGCGATCGTGTATCGACTCCCGTCAGAACAGGAATATCCGCTTCCGCAAGCCAGTCTGCAAGATCTGTTTTCGTTCCATTGTTCGCAAGGGTCTGGACGATGACACCGGCGACTTGAATTTGATGACTTTCTGATTCCTCTTGCTTAATCCCATACTGCCCAATGAGTGGATACGTAAAAACAAGGATTTGTCCGCGATAGGAAGGATCGGTCAAAACTTCTTGATAGCCTGTCATCCCTGTGAAAAAAACGACTTCCCCTTCGACAGATGATGTTCCAATCAACTCTCCTGCATACGATTCACCATTCGCAAGCGTTAACGCTCCCTGCTCCTTCATGCGATGACCTCCTGTTGACAGACCTGTTTGATTTTTTCTACTGCTAAGTCAAGTTCGTATTCGGTGACGAATAGCGAAGGTAATAATCGAATCACGGTCGGACCGGCACTGACGACAAGCATTCCCGCTTGTTGTAAGGACAGGACGATAGATGCGACCGGTTGTTTGAATTCAATGCCAATCATCAATCCACGCCCACGAATCGTGCGAATCTGATTTTCTGGAAGGAAGACGTTCAACTGTTTCATCAAATACTCGCCTTTTTCTTGAACGCTTCGTAACGTCTGCTCCGTCAAAATCAGTTCAAGTGTCGCTTCTGCTGCCGTCATCGCGAGTGGGTTTCCACCAAATGTTGATCCATGTGTCCCCGGTGTAAAGATTGTCGCCGCTTCCGGCGTCGTAATGATTGCTCCGACAGGGAAACCGCTCCCGAGCCCCTTTGCCACGGTAATGATATCCGGCTTCAACGGCGTTTGTTCAAAAGCGAAACGTGAACCCGTCCGTCCGATACCCGTTTGGACTTCGTCGATGACGATTTTGACACCGTAAGCTTGCGTTCGTTCCATCAATGCTTCCAGCCACTCATTTTCGGCTAGGATGATACCGCCTTCACCTTGAATGACTTCGAGCCAAACCGCACCTGTGTCTTCCGTGATTGCGTCCAAACTCTCAAAATCGTTGAACGTCAAATGTTTGAAGTCGGATACCATCTCGCCAAACCCTTCTTTTACTTTGTCTTGCCCCGTCGCTCCCATCATCGCGAATGTCCGTCCGTGGAAGGATTGACTAAACGATAGGATTTCCGTTTTCTGCGTCCACTTCCGAATTAGTTTAAAGGCACCTTCATTTGCTTCTGTTCCACTGTTACAAAAGAAAACGTGACTTAAGTGACTGTTAGTTGTCAAAAGTGTCGCGACACGTTCTTGTTTACTACTTTCAAATAAATTCGATGTGTGCCACAGCTGCCCCAGTTGGGCGTGAAGCCGTTTCTCGACCTCAGGGTGGCGATGTCCTGTATTACAAACCGCAATCCCCATCATAAAATCAAGATACGTTTTCCCCTGTGCATCTGTGACGAATGACCCCGTTCCTTCGACTAGTTCAATGTCATGACGTTGATAGGTTGGTAACAATGCACTCATTTGTCTCCTCCTTGACCCGAGTCCCTTGACTCGACACATATTTTCCGGACCGGATCCGGACATCTTGAATCCCTTGTGTTGAAGCATTTCTTACAGCCTGTACCTTTGGAATCATCCCACCGTAAATTTCTTTCGATTCAATGCCTGCCACTAATCTTTCAGATGAAACAACCGTTTGATAGGCTCCATCCAATTTGACCCCATCGACATCCGTCAATAACTCAAAGCTATCGACAGCAAGCGCCGCTGCTACGGCAATTGCACATGTATCTCCGTTGCTATTCAAAGTACTATCTTTTCCTGTGACCAGTGATGTCACGACCGGGACGTATGCTGCTTTGAGCAGCGTTTCGAATAACGTACAGTCAACGAATGCAATATCACCGACTGCCCCTAGCCCGTCTCGCTGTTTCCCGACGATACTTTTACCGTCAATCCCCGTCAATCCAACAGCCCGGATCCCGGCTTGATTGAGCTGATAGACAATCTTTGATTGGACTTCGCCGCCGAGGACACGTTCTGCCCCAAGGAGAATGTCGTCCGTCGTCACGCGGACACCCGCTTCGAAAATCGTCTCAATCTCCATCGCTTCACAATAGGCAGACAGCGCCGGTCCCCCACCATGGACGATGACTAATTCATGACCCGCGTCGCACCATGCCTTCCATTCCTCGAAGTACTGTGGATCCAGTTGGTCGAAGATACTCCCGCCGAGTTTAATTAATTTTCGTTTTTTCATGTCCGGTAACTCGCATTGATTTTGATGTAGTCGTATGTCAAATCACATCCGAATGCATGTCCGACTGCCAGTCCGCTGTTTAAATCCACTTCAATTGATACCGTATCTGCCGCAAGCTCACTCGAAGCAAGTGTTTCATCAAACAAGACCGGCATACTGTGGCGTAAGACCGTCTGTGAACCAATCCGGATGTCGATGTTCGTCACGTCAATCGGTTCTTCGATGCTTCCGATCGCAGCGACAATCCGTCCCCAGTTCGCATCCTCTCCAAAAATCGCTGTTTTGACGAGAGACGAACCGACGATTTGTTTGGCGATTTTCCGGGCAAGTTTTTCATCATCCGTCCCTTTGACGGTCACTTCAATTAATTTAGTCGCTCCTTCACCATCACGTGCGATACGTTTCGCTAGTTGCTGACAAACATGCGTCATTGCTTGCTCAAACTGTTCGGCTTCCGGAGTACCGAGTTCAATCGTCGGAGCTTGTGCCGCACCGCTCGCTAACACCATCACCATATCGTTAGTCGAACTATCACCATCGACCGTAATACAATTGAACGTCCGGTCGACGGAGCGTTTCAGGAGCGTTTGTAGGACGGCCGGCTCAACCGTTGCATCCGTCGTCAAAAAACCGAGCATCGTCGCCATGTTTGGATGAATCATTCCTGATCCTTTCGCAACACCACAAATCGAAACTTCGATCCCGTTAATCAAAAACTGATAACCTGCCGTTTTCGTCCCCGTATCCGTCGTCAAAATCGCTTGAGCAAAAGCATCCGCTTCTTCCTCTGCCTCGCCTGCTTCCAATTGACTAACTCCTGCAACAAGTGTGTCGATTGCAAGTGGTTGTCCGATAATTCCGGTCGAGGCAATCGCGACATGGTCCGGTTTGATTTGTAAATGATTCGCGATGGCTTGCTGTGATGTATAGGCATGTGTCAGTCCCAGTTCACCCGTACAGGCGTTAGCATTTCCACTATTCACTAAGACGGCGTCGATGCGACCTCCAGATTGCGCGATCGCTTGTTTCGTGACGAGAATCGGTGCTGCCTGCAGTTGATTCGTCGTATAGACAGCAGCAGCACTCGCTCCGCCTTCGCATACCAACAAGCCTAAATCCTTCCGTTTACGCTTGAGTCCGACATGAATACCTGTCGCCTTGAATCCTTTTGGTGTCGTCAGTGTCAACGTTGATACGGTTTGTAAGTTCAACACGTTCGTTCCCCCTCAAATGAATAGTGGTTGTTGCGTCAATCCAAGCTCTTCTTGATAACCACACAGGATGTTCGCATTTTGAACAGCCTGCCCCGCAGCCCCTTTTTGCATATTATCGATGACCGAGACAAGCGTCAGGCGCCCTGATCGCGAATCCAGATAAACGGCCAAATCACAATAGTTGCTACCAATGACCGATTTGATTTCCGGGTCCGCTGTACTGACTCGGACAAATCGTTCCTCTTCATAAAAATCACTCAACCATGTTCGCCAGACTGTCTCCGACCACTCAACGCGTGGTGTCAACGTCATCGTTGCCATGATGCCTCGGTTGATTGGAATCAGATGGGTCGCGAGTGAAACGATGGTTTCTTGTCCCGTCATGCGCTGAATGACGGATTCGATTTCCGGAATATGCTGATGACGATTCATCTTATAGAGACGCATGTTTTCATTCGATCGGACATGATGTGTCTGTTCACTAAATGATTTCCCTGCACCTGACAAACCGGAGCTCGCATGGATGATGATGGAATCCGGTTCAACTAATTGTTCTTTCAAAAATGGTAAGAGACCGAGTAGGATTGCTGTTGCGTAACATCCGGGATTCGCAATCAACCGACTCCCTTTAATCGCGTCCCGGTTCCATTCTGATAATCCGTATGTCGCTGTCGCTTGAATGGCTGGCTCAATCGCTGACTTGCCATACCACTGCTCATAGGCCGTTTCTTCGATTCGTAAGTCTCCACTTAAATCAATTACTTTTCCTTCCCATTCTCCCAGTTGTTCTAAGTATCGTTTCGAAACCCCACTCGGTGTCGCTAAGAACAATAGCTCGGTTCCAACTGCTGCCAAATGTTCGAGCGAGAACTCTTCTAAAAGGGAATAGTTTTTTTTATTCATGAACGTGTATATTTCTGTTATGGATGTTTCCGCTTTTGAATCACTGACAAGCGAAACAATTTCTAGCTTCGGATGTTGCTCGAGCAAGCGTATCAACTCAATTGCCGTATATCCTGTTGCCCCTACGATTGTACATTTCATGTTGTACGCCCCTTTACCAAGAATGATAAACTGATTTAAACACATGTATATTTATACTGTCAAATGTATTTTTATTAATTTAAACTCAAAAAAAAGACTTTGACCGAGCACACCCTCTTAAG
Organism: Exiguobacterium sp. s193; assembly: GCF_018618755.1. Classification (GTDB taxonomy): domain Bacteria; phylum Bacillota; class Bacilli; order Exiguobacteriales; family Exiguobacteriaceae; genus Exiguobacterium_A. Next base: position 62,847 of record NZ_JACSMR010000006.1, on the reverse strand, counting down.
AGATGTGATTGGTCAAAGTCTTTTTTAGTTCGTACTTATCTTTTTTCGGCACGTTGGGCAACTAAGTGATCAATCCCAAAAACGCTTGCTCCCATCAATGCAATGACGACAACGAAAATCGCAGTAAACATATGTATCCTCCTCTTGTTCACAAAATAGACATCGCTTCTTTCCTATTGTGCAAGATTTTTAAATAAAAAGAAAGCGTTTACGACAAAAAATCGTCACATTTTTATTTTTTTACAATCTGATTGTGTAGATCAAGTAGTACTCAGCCGATGCTACGCAGAAAAAGAACTAGGAATATCACATGCAACATGTATTCCTCTTGTTTTTTGTAGTCTAAGGAACCTTTCTTAGTTGACGGATGAATCAATCTTCGATAAGATTGCATTTGTTCATTACTTTCGTGCGTAAAAGCAAACAAGCATAAACGTATAAAAGATATTATAAGGAGGTGGAAGCATGCGTATGTCCTTTCGTGAATCCGCAGCTATCCTAGGAATCAGTATCATCATTTTATTATCCGCACTATTCGGTGCTCACGCCGAACCGCATCTCGCAATCTTATCAAGTCTTATCTTTGTTGTCGGGTATGCCGTCTACCGCGGCTTCCCCTTCAGTCAAATTGAAGAGCATATGATCAATGGAATTCGTGAAGCCATTAAACCCATTTTAATCATGTTACTCGTTGGGATGACGATTGCCGTTTGGATGATGAGTGGCGCCGTCCCGACATTGCTTCATTATGGCTTATCAACCTTGTCTGCAACATGGTTCGCACCAAGCGCTTTACTCATCGCGATGATCGTCTCCACCTTTACAGGTAGTTCGTTTACGACGATTGGAACAGTCGGTGTTGCCTTGATGGGAATCGCTGTCGTACTTGGAGTTAACCCTGCACTCGCAGCAGGTGCGATCATCAGTGGCGCTTGTTTCGGGGACAAGATGTCTCCTTTGTCAGATACAACGAACTTTGCGCCTGGTATCGTCAATGTGTCTGTTTTTGATCATATTCGTTTTATGATGGGGACAACACTTCCCGCTATCGCCATCACATTTGTTCTTTTCCTCATTTTCGGACGTGGGGCAGGTTCGATTGATACCGAGGCGATTGGGGCAACACAGCAAGCACTCGACAGTCTTTTCCGATTATCTCCTTGGACATTGCTTTCTCCGCTTCTCGTAATGGTTCTCGCGATTCGGAAATACCCTGTCATTCCTACGTTGATCGCTGGTGTCTTAAGCGGGCTGCTCCTGACAGGTCTCGTACAAGGAAACTGGGACATTGCACAATGGATGTCCGTCATCCAAAACGGGCTAAAACTCGAAACAGCCAATGAAACCGTTGCGAGTATCATCAGTAAAGGAGGGATTCAATCGATGATGTGGTCGGTCTCTCTCGTCATGCTCGCATTAGCATTTGGGGGCGTCTTACGTGGGATCGGTGTCATCGATGTCATCATCGAAAAAACGGTTTCGAAACTGCAACGTGATGGAAGTATCATCTCATCCGTTGCGCTTGCTGCAATCGGCGTGAATTTCATGGCCGGTGAACAATACCTGTCCATTTTATTACCAGGACAAGCCTTCAAGAAAATTTTTGAAGAACGGTCGATTGACCCACGCTTTTTATCACGTGCGCTTGAAGATGGTGGAACGCTTGTTAATCCACTTATTCCATGGGGTGTTTCGGGTGCGTTCTTCGCATCGACACTCGGGGTTCCCGTCACATCGTATGTTCCGTTCGCCTTTTTCTTAATCTTGTCGCCACTGTTTACCTTCATTTTTGCTTACACGCGTCCGACGAAAAAACAAGCCGACGCAAAAGTAGCGTAAGATGTAGGTCCAGCGTGTAGACAAACTCTTATGAAGCGTCGCGTTTCGTTGACTCCTACGGGAAAAAGTGCGTCTTTAACGCGCCTCGCCCGAGGAAGGCAACGAAAAAAGACGCTGTATCTCCCGATAGCACTTTGTCTACAGTCTGAGACGTAGGTCAAATCTATTAACGCTAATCAACAAAGCAGGGATTGTCACCTTATCCAAAGGGGCAATCCCTTTTTCGATTCTCTGAAGGAATTCATTCATTTCGTGCTGTTTTTTCAGTTTCAAGCCGAACGTAAGCATTGTTTGAAGCGTAGCGCTAAAATTGACCCCCACCTATTTTAGAGAAATAAGTGTAAAGATAAAACGAATTGGGAATATACCAAACATAAGATTAAAATTACAAAGAATCAGAGAGAGAGATTACAGCTCTTATCGTAGGGTTGTCTTCGATGTAATTGTAGGAGGAGTTCAAAATGATCAAACGTGGTACGCTTGAACGGCTTGATGGCAAATATGCTGTTCTTCTCTGGGAGAACGGTTCCAGTTTTATCCCTCGCCGCTATTTACCAACAGAAGCAAGATTAGGTGATACAATTCTTTTTGACGGGACGACTTATTCAATCGATGCTTCGAGTACATCCCAGTCATCCTTTCAAACGTTTTCGTTTCGACAAATGGGTTGATGACCATTAAAAAAGCCATTCCGACGATGAATCGACTACAGGGCGACTCTGCTTACCGTCAGTCTTCTCATTTTCCGAATGGCTTTTTCGTATGTGGTCAATTCCTTAAATATAACGTTTTATTACTGCACGCAGGACAATTTAACTCGTTCAAGTCCGTTAGCGCGATCCGCCCAAGCACTTCCCCATCTTGTTCGCAGTGATGTGTCGGCTCGATGATGCCCGACTCGACGAACAGCGCACACCAAAAACGCGTGGAAATCGTGCAGCAAGTGGGACACTGGAACAAATCATATTGATGTGGGACCCAGCCGCCTTCAATCTCGTCAATGTGGGCATGATACGCTCGAATTAACATCGCCCGGTTTTGGTCATCAATTCGTTTTCGGCTGACGAGGGGTTCCTGGTAAGGCGGGACAAATAGAAAGGGCAACGCCGTCCGGTATTGATCTAGACCATATGTCAGCATCGATGGAAAACCGTCCCATGTTTCCGGCTGACCTATTTCGACGCATACTTGGTACGTGCATGTCCGACAATGGATTTCCATCCTTCACCCTCCTTTTTGTGTCACCATTTCTTTTAGCATATCCGATGTGACAGGACCCACATGCTTCGCGACAATCTTACCGTCCGCGTCAATCACATAGGTGGCTGGCATCGCCACTAATCGATAAGACTGCTCTGACTCACCCGCTGTATCGTATAAAACCGAATACTCAATTGGTGTTTTTTTAAGGAAATCCGAAACATCTGTCCGTTTCCGCTCAGCTGTCGTGACATTAATTCCGTAAACCGGAATATCCGATGTGTCTGAGAATTTATTTAGTTCTGGTATTTCTTGTTTGCACGGTGGACACCACGTCGCCCAAAAGTTGATGACGATGAGACGGTCCGATAAGTCAGATAGTTCAACTTGTTTTCCCTCTTGCTCTAGTTTAAGATTCGGTGCAACCATTCCGACATCCAATCCACCTTGCGCTTCTTGTGTGGCTTGATTAAAGGCTTTCGTTTGTTTGGCTTGATAAGCATCATAACTTTTATAGGCAATCCCACAGATGGCTATTCCAACAATCACGTATAGTAGATATTTTTTCAAATTCTGCCCACTCCCTCTGTTCATTAGTGTAGCAGAATCCTCTTGAAAATTTACGAAAAAAGAGCAGCACACTCCCCAATTTTTTAGGAAGTACGCTGCTCTTTCTGTTTAAATTTAATTATAACGTGGCAGTTGTTGTTTGACACGACGATTATCTTTAATGCTTTCAAATGACTCATCGCCACCTAGTGCTTCATTCAATGACGTTTTACCTTGTTTCACTTCAAGGCGTCGATTGAACAATGCGCGATTGTCGACAGATGCCGCCAAGATGGATGCAACATCAATTTCAGAAATCGTCGCATCTTTCACGTCTTTTAAATCTTCATCTGCTTCAATCAACCCAAGACCTTCTCCATCCACGATATTCACCGGACAGATGATGGTATACGTTAAACCACTATGCTCAATCTGCTCTTCCGCTGCGTTTTTAGCAGCATAAAATGGATAAACTTCTTTTTTAAACTGATTCGGACGATCAGCACCATAGGCACTGAGGAGGACGAAATGGCGGACACGTGCCTTTTTCGCGGCATCAATCGTTTTCAAAGCAACCGTCCGGTCGAGCAACTCAATTTCAGTTGCTTCACCATCGACACCAGCAGTTGCTGCACAAATCACAGCGTTTTGACCAGCGACTCCACGTTCAATCACTTTTTCGAGTTCTGTTTCAATGTCGACGTAGTGAGCTTTGACACCGAGCTTTTCAAAACGTTCGACGAGATGTTTATGACGAACGATGACGGTGACTTGATGACCTTTTGCAAGCGACTTGACGACGCGAGCTCCGATTGTACCTGATGCACCTACAACTAATACATTCATATGTTAGGTCCCTCCTCGATGAGTTAGTCACCTCTATCGAACGACTCATACTTATGCGAATTTGGAAATCTCTGAGCTTCCGACCCCTTTCAGATAAGTTGACCGGTGATACAGAAATCCCCTGCTTCCGCCTCTTCTATTCAGACAACCAAGTATGAATATTGAAGATATGGATGTCTCTAACAACAATATCTTCCGTTCTCAAAAGCGCAACTGCGTACATCAATTTATACCCCCAATAAGGAGAAGAAAACCTTTTCCAGATTAAACGGTTCACTCATTTGCTAGCATTCCATAAAACGTCGTCTGTAGTTTTTTTCTCAGTTGTGTCAAAGCTTTTTCATTCGGAAAATCATAGAAAATCCCATTCAGCCGGTCACTGACGACTTCGATTTCAAGGTGCTGCTTCTCAGACATCAACGCAAGTGATAGCCCTGCCGTTGCCATTTGACGGACACTGATATCTAAATTCATCTCTTCTTTCATGTAAGCATGCGCTGCCGAAATTTTAGTCCATCCTGTCGGCTTCAACAAATGTGTCGCCACAGCTTGAATAACTTCCGATTGCCGATTGGCTCGTGCACCATCGTTGTCTGTTTTTCGGTGACGGGAATAGGCGAGCGCCATCGCTCCGTCCATATGATATTCTTTTCCTTTTTGAAACGCATATTGATTCGCTTTTCCGCTTGCGTCCTGTTCCGAGAACGTGCCCGTCGAAACAAGATCTATCCCACCGATTTGATCAACTAAACCAATGAAACTATCAAAAGAGATGACGATTTTGCTGTCGATGTCTACATCAAGTAATTCACTGACGGCGTTTTGCGTACACTCTTCCCCACCGAACGCAAAAGCATGTGTGATTTTATCTTTCTTCCCATCCTCGCAACTGATCGGTGTATACGTATCCCGCGGAATCGATGTCAACTGAATCGTCCGTGATAACGGCACGAATTGCATGACGGATAATGAATCGGACCTTGAACCTCGCAACGATTCTCCAGGTCTCGCGTCACTTCCGATCAATAAAAAGGTAAACGGTTGTGAAGCAAACAGGATAAATCCAATCGCTAGAACTAAGAGCAGACCAAACATTTTCGTTTTGAAGCGACGTTTTTTCTTCTCGACAGGCTGTTTCTTTAACGCGCCCTGTCTTGCCTCATCTGGTACCGCTTCTTCCGAACGTCTATTTTTACGTCGATTCGACCGTGTCCGCTCTGCCATACTCATTCCAATTCGATTTGCAGATTTTCTGACTAAGGTGAAAAGCCGCCCACCGGTACCAGTCCACGTTCTTTTCTGCGATCCCTGGTGATTTTGCTGAACCGGACGTGACGTCAAAGTTGGTCCATCCTCGACGTATCGATGATTCGACTGTTGTGATTCATCCATCCGCCTCCGCTGGTCTGCTTGTTGCTCGATTGGTATCTGTGTCGAAGTACGTCGTGCCTGCTCTTCTTCCTGCCGTTTTCGCTCTAGGCGAGAACGGCCTGATTGAAACTCATCCATAGTAGTACCTCCGTTTTAGTCTTGCGCTAACTGCTGATCTTGTAAGAACTTACGCAGATACGTCCGTTTCGGTTCCTTCATCGAAGCGGCCATTTGATAGACCCACCCCTCAGTTCGTGCGCCGTCCGTCCGTTCTCCGTAATACGACGAGGTTTCTGCCTCATACTGTTCTAGCAACTCACGCATCTTGCTGTCATTAGTATACGTATTACGATGGAAGATTGCCTCCATCGGAAGACGGGGTTTTTTTCCTGGTTGTTGATCCGATAAACCGACGGCAACACCAAATAACGGTACGACATGGCTTGGTAATTCTAGAAGTTCACTCACTTTTCGAGCATCATTACGAAGTGAGCCGATATAGACCGTCCCGTACCCTAACGATTCTGCAGCTACGACGAGATTCTGTGCAGCAAGTCCTGCATCAACAGCTCCGACAATCAATGCTTCTGTCGTTTCGACTGTGTCAGCGACTGAGCCATTCGCAATCTCTGCTGCAAGCATATGTTTATGGTAGTCGATACAGAAGACGAAGAAGTAACTATTGTCCGCTACATAACTTTGACCACTCGCCACTTCGACGAGTTGCTGTTTTTTTTCTAAATCTTCAATCCCGACGATTGCATAGGCTTGTTGGTAAGAAGACGTCGAAGCAGCTTGCGCAGATTGGATCAATACTTCAATCGTCTGTTCATCAAGTTGATGCTCTTTAAATTTCCGAATCGAGCGGTGGTTTAATAAATGTTCAATCGTTTCATTCATCTGAATCTCTCCCTTAAATTAATCTTTCCCTTTAAAAATAGGCAATGATTGCGTAAAAGAGCAAATGAAAGATGTTCGTTTTATGAAAAAATCGGGAAATGAATAATGAAGTGTTGTGTTTTTGTCGAAGGAGGGCGATCATGAGAATTCGAAAATTACGTCTTTTACTAGAGCAATATGGCGATACGACCCTTCGCGACATTATCGTAGAGATCTATCGCCAGCTTCCCAAACAAACAATTGAAGATAAAGAATTAGACTTGATGCTGTCGCAATTCGCCAAATATAAAGATTTACAAAAGGAACAAGAACAACCAACCGTCGAACAAACCATCGAACAGACAGAGCTTTTTATCCAGCACGCCTATGATGGTGAATATCTAGAGCCGAGTACAATCGTTTCAGTACGCGAACAAAAAAACTGGTACGTCACAGCAAAACGGTTATTAAAACACTTGCGCCATTATGTCGGTCGAAAAAATGGTCCACGCGTCGCTTTCGAAGAATTCTTTTTTTTATTATCGTCCGCCGCTGGTGAAGAACCCCTTTTCCTGAGTAATGACCCCTTCCGATTGATTAAAGTCTCTCAAGTCGAGCTCTTTCAAGAACTTGTTGGTTACTACAAACTCGATACGTCCGACAATGCCTGGATGAAGCGCGCTATTTATACCGCATTGAAGGTTCCGATTGATGTCGATACGGAACGCAGCGACCTGTTACTCGCTGTTCTCGGACATTGCGAAACGGGTCAAGAACGCGAAATGTACCTCTCTTTATTAAATATGCATGCAAAGAAACTCCAAATGAATGTCCGGATTGATGCGGATCAGCTCATTTTGTATCAAGAGATACGCTTTGCAGAGCTCCATGCTTTAATCGCCTTACGTGAACTAAAACGTGCAGAAACCATGCTTTTCACAGAATATATCCCTTATTTTTCACACCGTTCGACTCCATTTCGTTATTATCTCGACTTATTGGAACAAGCCGGTCTAGACGAAGAACATGATCGTATCGAACGAGTCGGTCGTACGAAGCATATTCACTTTTAAATCGAAATAAGCCAGCGTCCCTATCCATAAAGGGGAAGCTGGCTTATTTCTTGCCTAAAGAAAACGAATAAAGGAAAAGGGATGATTTTCAAGTCTTCAATCTGATGTATTGACGACGCCAAGACCGACCGTCGCAAGTAAGGCGATACACGCGAATAAAAAGGCCATATCGTTCGGTGAATCAAACCCATTATAGGTTGGTTCTTTTCGATCGATAATCAATTCATCCATCGTTCCGTAACCACCGTATGTCGTCACTTCTCTGACACTCGTCTCATTTTTTTCTAGATCCTTAGCTTGAATGGGCTCGAGCTGTATGAAAAATAACATTATGCAACTAAACACGCTTATATAGATAAATTTTTTCAGCATACTCTCTCCCCCAATTCTAAATTATTTATTTCCCACATTACACCAAATCCATTATTTACCTTTTTATCACTTATAGTATACTGTGCTTAATACTTAATCTTAATCGAAAAAGGAAGTGTGTCGATTGAATATCTTAAGTTATGAACAATTGTCGCATGGTCAACGTCGCCTCGTCCATCAGTTGTTACAAAAAAATCGATCATCCCCCTTGTCTCTCTTTTTTCATCCACCTGAAAAATACCAGTGGGTCTACTTAAACGATCAGACGGTTTGTGCAACGTTAGGTTTTAACCAGTTTGACACGTCGATTCAAATCATTAACTCCGCTTATACGGACCTCGATGCCTTTCGTACCCTCGCTGAGTTCGTCCACGACTTCGCTTTATCGCTACAGCCCCATCAAATCGATGTTCAAGTCATACCACCGCACGATTTCGGATTCGTTTCGACCTGGAACGCACTCGGTTATCAACTCGCTTCTGAACAATTTCGGTTGATTGGTCTGCTAAACGCCCACGACGCTTCCCTCCATTTTAAACCCTTTACAATTCGCAACCGGCTATTATTTTTAAGCATAAGAAATAATGCAATCCGAACATCCGACTTTCTATTCGCATACGATGCTGCACATATGGAGTCCTTAATCGATCACGGTGCCTTACCTTATCTCGTCTACGATAACCAGACACTTATCGGAACCATCATCATCCAAAAACAAAAACAAACGATTCGTTTACTGGAAATCACCTGTATTCCTGAACTAAAAAATCAAGGGTACGGACGAAGAATTCTCGAAACGTTCCAAGCTAAATTGCAACGAACATCATTTCGGACATTCGAAACATATTGTTTTTCCACGCAACAAGAAGCCCTTCGTCTGTACGACCCCGATATTTTTTGTGATATCCAACTCTTCTCGAACTGGCATACTTATTCGCGCGAGTCTTTACGCAACCTCTCGACGATTTCTTGATATTCCATCAGGACATATGCATCTTCTACTTGATTGAAATCAACATTTGCTCGTCTGCGTAGTTGCTCTCCCATATGATATAAACTTTCGATGTAATCCTCTCCAAATGCATTCGCTTGACCGGGTTGGTGGTTATGGAATGCTAACAGTGCGTCCTGGATTATTACTTCACTACTCTCATGTGCTAACACATCCGCGAGTAATTGCTCAAAAACCTCTGTCTGTCGCCCGACCATCGCATAAAACAAAGGATAATGTTTGGCATACTGAAAATCGACTTGATATTTTTTCCGAGCGACAACCGTTCCCACCAGTGAGCGTTTCGAACGCTTCAACCGCTCCACCAAACCAACCGTCGCCTTATGATCTGTAAAACAATCCAGACTCGCTTCCGCCATATCTGTTTCGATATCTAATAACAATAAGAGATCGAGCATATTGATGGAATCCGTCTCTAAGAAACGGTCACTTCGTTGTAGCGACGTCGTATACGTCAAATCAAGATTCGATTCAATCGCCAATTGAAATAACGTCTGATCCACTGCACTATACAATCCTACTGGGAACACGAGTGGTTGCCGCACAAGTGAACGATGCCCATCAAGTTCCAACATTTCATTCAAATCGATTCCTCGTTCCAACAACAAACGAAAAAGGCGATCGCTGTTCTTGACCGTTGCCAACTTCACCAGGACGCGGTCCAATTCTTTAATCGGTTGCTGCGTTTCAAGCGCTAACGTCAAGTGGCGCTCGGACTCTAGTTCCAAGGCCCGGATCACAAAATTCAAAGCTTGTTGTTCTTGTAAAGATAATTCGGCATTATAGCGTTTAAAGGTTTCATCCTCTAACTCCTTAAAGGCTGCTATCGCTAGACCTACTGCCTCGTTTTTTACAAACCTTTTCATCATCGGCTCATTCCCCCTTGAATACTCTCTCTTCGTAGTGTACGCAATATCCTGATTTCTTGAAAGGCAAAAAAACCTGGTCGATTTCCTTATAACTAGGAAATCCACCAGGTTTCATCAATTCTCGCCCACTTTTAAAGGCATCTCTCGAAAAAGCGCATCTTGCTCGCCCACTTTTTCGATGCTCGTTCCGACTGAACCACTATATTCAATTGTTTGATTGGGTTGAATGAACTCATAGGTAATCGCCGGTTCTCCACGCAGTCGAACTTTAATCACCTGTCGATGTTGAAGTGAAAATGACGCCTTGACCTCCAAAAACGAATCCTTGTTGATTCCATGCTGTTTTTCAAGCATCGTCACCAATTGCTTTTCTGATTTCTGTTGGCTGCTTTGAAGCTCTGCGTAAGAAATCCCGACCGCAAAAGATAAGAGTCCAATCAGACTTAGTGCGAGAATGACCAGTACTTTTTTCATAGACTGATTCACCTCCGAATGAAATTCGTTCTGCTTTCTTCATCGGCTCATCTCGCTACTTTTTGAAGTGTTTTACGAACTTCTTCAAAGGACTAACTGCATGTCGATGTGAGGAATTCCGTCTTCTAAATACGTTTCAGATGTTTCTTCAAATCCGAAAGACGCATAAAATGCTTTCAGATGTTCTTGGGCTTGAAGGTAGACTTGCGTTTCCTCTTGTCGTCGAATATGTTCAATCGCTTCATTCATCAAGCGTCGTGCGATGCCATGCGACCGGAAATCCGCATGTACAGCGACCCGACCAATCGCGACAGCACGAGATTCACTTCTAGGTAATACCCGAAGGCAACCAATCAGCTGTTGATCGGCATACGCCAAGGCATGGATTGCCGTTTGATCACGGTCATCAAGCTCCGGGTATGGACAATTTTGTTCAACGACAAAAATGTCTGTCCTTAACTTCAATAGCTGATACAGTGTCAGCGAACCTAACTGATTGAATCGGACGAACTCTGTATGATACATGAAAGACACTCCTCTACTATAATAATAGGTCTCACCCCCGGAACAGGCGTGATAATCTGCATGAGTAAATGACGACTGGAACGCCTTTAAACATCGTTTCCTTTTCCCACTCTAAACCATTTGTCCGGGCCACTTTTTGCGAAGAATTATTTTCTGGATGGATGATTGAGATTAATCGGTCATTTCCACGTTCAAAGGCTTCCCGCATTAAACGTTTCGCAGCCTCGCGACCATATCCGACTTTCCAGTGTTTCGGTTTCAGCCAATAACCGACTTCGAGTTCTTCCACACCGTCAACTTCTTGGACGATCAGCCCCGCAAAACCAATCGGTTCCTCGTTCTCTTTTTTCTCAATCAACAAAAAACCGGTCTGCCGTTCATCCCCGTAACGTTCGAACTGCTGATCGAACCATTTTTGTGCTTCTGTTTCGTCTAACGGAACACCACCATTGATATACTGCATGACTAGCTCATTCTGAACAAGTTCTTTATAAAACTCAAAATCGTCACTCGAAAAAGGACGCATTCTCAACCGTTCGCTTTCCATGTCAGTTTTCCTCCTCTGTTCCGAACAAACTATCTGTCTATTCCTATTTTCCCCCTTTTTCATGCGATTCATTCACAAATCATTTAATTTCTTTTCGTTTTAGCCAGATTGACCATCAAATCATGGCATTAAAGTAACTGGAGAGAGTATACCTTGCGACTTTTGTCATTCGTCCACGTTACTAATCGATGACATTCTTCAGGAAGACCTTGCAATTTTCGTGTCAACTCTGTATTTTTGGAACTATGTGTTAAACATCAACTACGTAATTAGTGTAAAATATATTTTGAGCGTGTTTTCGCTGAATGGAATTCATAAAAAAGGACTGAGAATTTATATGACTGAGCAGTTAATGGCTGGACTTTACGAAGGATTAAACAAAGACTCTGTGTTAGTGAACGAACCACTAAAATATCATACGTATACAAAAATGGGCGGAATTGCTGATCTTTTCATCATCCCATCGTCTTATGAGGAAACAGCATTTGCTGTCCGTTACGCCTATGAAAACGATCTTCCGTTAACGTTACTCGGTAACGGATCGAACCTCGTCGTCCGTGATGGCGGGATTCGCGGAATCGTTTTATCCTTTGAAAAATTGACTGATATTTCGGTCGAAGAACATGAACTCGTCGCCCAAAGCGGCGCCGCTATCATCCAAGCGTCACGCGTTGCCTACGATCATTCATTGAGTGGTCTCGAATTCGCTTGTGGTATTCCAGGCACAGTCGGCGGTGCTCTCATCATGAATGCCGGTGCTTACGGCGGTGAAATAAAAGACTGTCTCCATAGCGCAACTGTCTTGACGCGTAAAGGGGAACTGCTCAACGTGACGCGTGACGAGCTTGAGCTCGGATACCGGACAAGTTGTTTCGCTAAAAAGGAGTACATCATTCTTGAAGGACGATTCGCCTTAACGGAAGGTGACGCTACCCATATTAAAGAAATCATGGATGATTTGACGCACAAACGCGAGACGAAACAACCGCTCGAATACCCTTCATGTGGAAGTGTCTTCAAACGTCCAGAAGGTTATTTCGCCGGAAAACTCATTCAAGACAGCGGTCTTCAAGGAGCCCGTATCGGCGGTGCTGAAGTCTCACAAAAACATGCCGGTTTCATCGTCAACGTCGAAGAAGCAACGGCAACAGACTATATCGCACTGATTCGTCATGTCCAAGAGACCGTTCAAGAAAAATTCGGAATCTTACTCGAAACTGAAGTGAAGATCATCGGTGAAGAAGTCTAATGACAAGGATTCGACTCTAACAAAAAGAAAAGCCGAAACGGAACCCCGTTTCGGCTTTTCTTTTTGTTTTTAATTTCTTGTTAAATCGACCAGTTTCCGTCACGCATCAATGGCTCACGTGTACCGTCTGCTAGTTCCCCATCAATCGACATATCAGCTGACCCAATCATGAAGTCGACGTGTGTCATCGAATCATTTGCCCCTTGTTCCGCTAGTTCTTCGTTTGATAAGCTTGGTCCATTTTCGAGACAAGTCGAGTAAGCACGACCAATTGCAAGGTGACAAGACGCATTCTCGTCAAACAACGTATTGTAGAACAAGATACCTGAGTCAGAGATTGGTGAATGGTGCGGCACGAGGGCCACTTCCCCGAGATAACGTGCTCCTTCGTCGAGTGAAATCAACTCGTCTAGTGCTGCTTGACCTTGTTTCGCTTCTGCTTTGACGATTTTACCCTCTTCAAACCAAAGCGTAAAGCCATCAATCAGATTCCCGCTGTAACTGAGCGGCTTCGTGCTTGAAACGTGACCGTTGACGCCCGTCTTCTTCGGTAACGTAAAGACTTCTTCTGTCGGAAGGTTCGCAATGAAATCAACACCATCCGCATTCGGTCCACCACCGCCGAGCCAAACGTGACGCTCTGGTAACTCGATTGATAATTCTGTTCCTGGTGCTGAATAATGCAGTGTTTTATATTTTTTCTCCGTCAAGAATGTCGCTTTCGTACGGAGATTGTGATCATGCTTCTCCCATGCAGCGACCGGGTCTGCTTGATCGACTCGTGTTGCCTTCAGAATCGCTTCCCACAGCTCTTCTACAGCGTTTTCCGAGTCCGGGAATACCTTAGCCGCCCAAGCATCCGAAGGCGCAGCAACGACACACCAGCTTACATTATCGCTCATGACGAATTTACGCCAATTGGCTAGTGCGACACCTGCCGCTTTGTTCGCCCGCGCGATGCGACTAGACTCGACTCCGTTTAAAAGATCTGGATCTTCACTGACGACAGATAAGAATGCTGTCTTTTCGTCAGCCAACTGATCGAATCGTGCTTTTAACCACTCTGGAAATGCGTCGAACGAATCTTCTGGTGCATCGAAATAACGGATTTTCGTCATTTCATCATCTGACCATTGCACGTAAACGTTTGATGCGCCTACTTCGTAAGCGACACGTGTGATTTCACGAACGAGTGGTGCATTTTCGATGCCAGCACGAATTTCTAATTGCTGACCGGATTGCAAATTGATTCCTGTACGTACAGCGAGTGCTGCATACTTTTTGAGTTGTTCTTGAGTCGGCATTATGTAATCCCCTTTCGTCTCTTACTCTTATTTTCACGAAAGAGTTGCAATTTTGCAAGAAATAAGGTGAAACTAGATGTAGAGAAGGAGTGTTGAACATGGAATTCGTACCAGGAGATTTTAAATCCGCTTACACCTATTTCCACCGTCAGGCATTGGCGTTAGTCGGAGATCACAAAGCACAGGAAGATTTATTGATTCGAGGAGAAGTTGGTTTAGCACATTTAACGAAAGATATCGCTTCAGAAGAAGGATCCGATATCGAACGGGAAGCAGAACTCGTACTGTATTTCCAACTCAAACAGTTACTTGAGATGTTGCGTGCCCTTTATCAAAAACGTTTTTCAATGAAAGAAGAACAAGAGCAATTATTGTTGACAGCCGTGCTCTACTTCACTTCCCCGGTCGATGCATTACCTGACGAAAATGTACTCGGTCTGTTCGATGATGCTCAAATCGTCGAATCGATTTATGAAGAACTTGCAGCTGATGTCGACCGCTTCCAACATCTCGAATAAAGAAAAAGGTAAGGTGGACGGGAAAAACCGTCGCTACCTTACCTTTTCTTTATGCTTTTTTTTTCGTTGCGATGTTGATTGTCGCAGCTTGTTGTTTTGATTGATCCACTTCCAGCTTTTCTTTATTCAACCATGTGTAGACCATACCCATGAAGAGAGCTCCACCGATAATGTTCCCGAAGAGTGCCGGTACTAAATTATGGATTGCTCCAGCAAATGAAATTGCCTCTGGGTGAGGAACGACAAGAGCGATTGAGAACAATGCCATATTGGCGATGACATGGTCAAAACCTGACGCGAAGAAGACAGCAACTAAAATCATCATCATCATGATTTGTGCCAATTCATTTTTCATGTTTTTCGGAATGAAAATCGCTAAACAGACCATCCAGTTACAGAAAATTGCCCGGGTGAAAATCTCCCACGTCGAGTGATGAATTTTTGCTTCCGAGACAGCGAACAACCAGTTGTCCGTCCCCAACTCTTGAATGATTCCCGTTTGTGAAAATAGTAAGGCGAAGGCAAGACCTCCGAGACCATTACCAATCAAACAAATCGTCCATACTTTAAATGTATCCATTTTTGATGTGTACCCACGCATCGTCGCTGTCGTGAAGTACATCGTATTCCCCGTAAACAGTTCTGCACCGCCGTAGACGATCAAAACGAGTGCAACACCGAATGTCAATCCACCGACGAGTGTCGTCGCAGCTGATTCATTTAGGTAAAGTCCATTAATTGCTTTGAGTGTAAATATGATAGCAAAACCGATAAATACTCCAGCAAGCATGGCACGAACCAAATATTCAAGTGGACGCAGTTGCAACATCTTTGTTGATTTTACCGCTTTATGTCTAAGCCCTTCTAATGCTTCTACTTCATTCATTGTAGAAACCTCACTTTCCTTTTGTTCAACACTTCACAATGTTTGTTCATTTATTATCATACTTCCATCTTATAAGATGTTCAACCCCTGCCTAGCCATTATTTAAGGTTTTTATGAAAGAATGACATGTAACCGATACCATTGTGTCAAGTTTGTGAAAAGTGCCTTTTCTTGTTAGATACAACTAGTTTACGGAGCGACTTGAATGTGCGTTTTGAAGCGTTCAAGAAAGGAATTTCTTCGGGAGGGGACTAAGACGTAGTCTTCAATGACGACACGGTTAAAGCGATTTGCAGAGGTCGTCGCCCGCTCGATATCCCGCGGCGTGTAAGCTTCAAAGTCATCACGATCAATCGTAAAGTAAAGGCTAGACATAGGGTCACTATAGTGGAGGTCGAATGAGGATAGATTAGGAATAGCTAAAAAAAGTGCCAATGTATGGTGCATGATTAGTTGAGGGAACTGGCTTTTGCGGAATGCATCGCTTGAAAGATCAATTGGTTTATCGGCTGTTCCAACCCAGTTCATTCTCTCCTTTTTTGTTATTTCATAGCCGATAGAAATAGTTGTATCTGTAATTTCCATGTGGCTTAACGCATCGGACAAAGGCAGTTGTAAAATCAGTCCTTTCGTCGCATTCGTATTAGCGACAGATGTTCCGACGTGTCTCGTAATCAGTGAACCATCCCGCCATTTTTGGTCACTTGATTCAGACTCGAAATGGAGCATGACGACAGATCCAGCGGTCAATCCGATGCATGTAAAAAGAAGAAATAACATGATTTTTTTCAATCCGATCAGTTCCTTTCGATGCCCTCACCGCTTTTTTTGCAACATTTTTCAAATGAGGGGTTGAATTTCATGCTATATAGGCGTACTCTTGCAGGCAGATACTTACGAAGGAGGAGCATGAGGATTTCTCATCAATCACAATGAAGACTAAACAAACGAGCAAGAAAAAGCGAACAGAAAAAATCAGTTTCCTTTTAATCGGTACACTTCTCTACTCTCTTTATATCAGCCTTTTATTATCTCCGAATGACATCGGATCAGGTGGAATCATGGGGATTACATTAATTTTTCAAGAACTTTTTCATACACCAATTGGACTCACACAACTCGTATTGAACATCCCTCTATTTTTACTTGGTTTTCGCTTCTTACGAAAACGATTTATGCTACTCTCCGGCATCATTGTCTTGATTTCTTCTTTTTTGATTGATTGGATTCCAACACAAATCGTCCCGGAATCATTAAATGACCCACTCGTCGCGTCAATCTTTGCTGGACTCGTCTCAGGATTAGCGATGGCTTTAATCTTTTTCGGAGGCGCCTCGACGGGCGGTCTCGATATTCTCGGGAAGTTTTTCTATGCACGTTTTCATAACTGGCCGCTCCCGCGTATCTTTTTGATGCAAGACTTAGTCATCTACATTCTTGTTTGGTTAGTCTTTGATTTGAAACATGTTATGTACGCACTGATTATGAGTTTCGTTCGTGCGAAAGCACTCCAAACCGTTTACAGTTTTTATTCTGCTTCTAAACAATGTATCATTATCTGCGAAAAAGCGGATGAAATCAATGACGTTATCACAAAAGAACTCGGTCGTGGTGTGACGATTCTTGATGCGCGCGGCGGCTATTCGAACAGAACGAAGAAAATGGTTTATGTGGTCGTGCAAAACAACGAAATCGTTCGCCTGCAAGAAATCGTCTCATCTGTCGAGCCGAATGCTTTCGTCACCTTCTCAGAAATCCATACGGTGTTCGGGAACTACAAAGAACACTCCTATTCCTTCTAACAGAGAATTTTTTTACCGCTCCTTGACCTCGTGCTCACCGCCCGGGGTCTTTTACTTTGATGGGAGAGACCGGACTATATGCTTTACGTCAAATCGTTTTTTCAGGTTTCATATCGACTTAAAAATAGATAACTCTTCACATTTTGGGAATTAGTGGTTAAGCTAATGACATCAATGTTTACACAAAAGGAATGATTGTATGAATCAGCTCTGGCGTCAGCGTATCTCACTCATTCTTTTAATTAGTCTATTTGCTTCGATCCCACTCGTCTACGCATTGACAGGGTATCGGACGATTTCAAAAATGACCGATGAGATGCACGTCCATGATATCCCGATGATTAAGCTCGTCGACCAACTCGTAGAATATAATCGTGACCGCGCAAATGCCGTCCGTGGACTACTACTATACAAAGATGATCGATACATCGAACAGTACTATTTCGCCACTTCTAAAGTGCACGAACTGCGCCATTTACTTAATGCTTCAAAAGATACACCAGGAACGGTCAAAGATTTATTGTCACGTAATAATGCTTGGGAGAGAGAAATCGAAACCGTCTTTACCGTATACGAAACTAAAAATCCGGAAAAGGCGACCAAGTTGGCACAACAGTCGACACAGACGACACAAACGATTCTTGAAGATCTCTCGCAAGTTAAAGATCAATTGTATCTTGAACTCGATCAAGAACTTGAGGCAACAACGACTTTAACGACCTCCTATAAACGCATGTGCTTCAATCTATCGGTGCTGGCATTTTTATTAATTAGTGTGACCACCACCTTCTTCCACCGGGTCAAGTAATCTTTTAGCGAACCAAAAAAGCATATCCATTCATGTAAACATGAATGGATATGCTTTTTTGAATACTTCGAGAAAAGTGATTTTTAGAGAGCAGCTTTCCCCTCATGTACATGCTCCATCGCTAGGTGTACTAACGAGGATACATGATGGTCATCCAAAGAATAATAGACAACTTTACCTTCTTTTCGATATTTGACGAGTCCTTGCTTCAACAACGTACGTAGATGGTGGGACGCTGTCGCAATCGAACAGTCGACAGATGCCGAAACGTCGCAAACACACAGTTCGGTTTCTACCGTCAGGGCATAAGCAATCCGTAGGCGCGTCGCATCAGACAATACTTTAAACAACTTCCCAATCTCATTCGTTGGAATCGTCTCAACGACGTGCCCGATTTCAGCCGCCCGTTGTTCGTCAATCGCAATCGTTTCACAGCGTGGTACTTCCACGGCCTTCACCCCTCTTCCACATCATTGCACCATCCCGCAACGCCAAATGCAAGTCAGAAGACCGCAATATTTCGAAAAGAAAACACGTGCACTCATTTCCGTTTTTTGATTGAACGAAAAACGAGCCATCCCCCGATTCGGTTCCCGATATCCCAGACAATCCGATTAGTATCGACCGCACGGACTCCGATATCAATGATACTCGTATTGTGTAATCGTTCTTCGTAACGCCTACGCAAAATTTTTGGTATGGGTATTTTCAGCATGAATCGGTAAAAAAGATCGAGATGCGTATGGCCCCAAATCTCAGTTGCGATGGACGCTGTTTTAATGTAAAACGGTCGTTTGTATTGTTGTTGATGCTTATTTTTCAGAAGAACTGCTAACTCATAGGAATAACGGTTTGGTGCGGGAAACAAAATTTTTCCTAAATGGTATCTCCCACGATTGTCGATTCGGATGATTTGCGGTTCGATTCGATACCGAACCCACCCTCCCCGAAAACGAATCACTTGCCATCTCACGTACATCACCTCTTGAGTGATTATACCCGGTCTGATACCGTTTGACGCATGGCCTCAACGGTTGTTTTAAAGTCTCGCGTCGCCCGTTCGATATCTCGTTCAGCAAATAAGGCGGATACGACTGCATACCCCTCAATTAATCCGACTAGCGCAGGAATGTGTTGTTTCGTGATTCCACCAATCCCGACAAGCGGCAGTTCGACCGCTTGACGAATCGCGTATAGCGTCTCTTGCGTCATCTGACTTGCATCCGTTTTCGTCGCCGTTGGATAAAGAGATCCGACACCAAGGTACGTTGCGCCGTCTTGCTCTGCTTGAACGGCTTGTGCGACCGTCGAGACGGAAACACCGATTGTCGCATCCGGTAATAAGCGTCTGGCCTCACGTAACGGAATATCTTCCTGTCCGATATGCAGTCCGGCCTGGACGATTTGGGCGATGTCGATCCGGTCATTGATGATCAGCGGGACCCCGTATTGGTCGGTGACCTGTTTCAGGGCAACGGCCTGTTCTAAGAATTCCTTGCCTTGTGCTTCCTTTTCACGAAGTTGGATGATCGTCGCGCCTCCACGCAAGGTCGCTTCGACGGCATCCGTTAACGGCAACCCCGGATGAAATCGACGATCGGTCACCGCATATACAGAATAATCATTTGGCATGTTTCAGCACCTCCGCGAGCACATCTTCAGAAGCAAGGCTGATTGAATTAAACAATCCAATCCGGAAATCACCAAGCCCGATTGCTTCGTCTGCCGCTTCACCGGCTTTCCCCATCAAATACGTCCCGTAGACCGCTGCTTCGAATGCGTCATACCCGGCTCCAAGAAACGTTCCGATAAGGGATGCTGTCATGCACCCTGTTCCGGTCACTTGTTCGAGTCGCGGTGTTCCGCCCGTAAGCTCGATCTGGCGTGTCCCGTCCGAGATGAAATCGACTGGACCCGTCACGACGATCACCACTTTGAATCGCAACGCAAACTCATGGACGACTTGAAAATCTAACGTTTCCCCTGTTGCGGCATCGACACCTTTCGAGCGTCCGACTTCCCCGATGATCGTCTTGATTTCCGATGCATTCCCTTTAATTACACTGAACTGAATTGACTTGAGCAATTCATCCGTAAATGTCGTCCGTAGACTTGTCGCCCCTACGCCGACCGGATCTAAGACGAGCGGCTTGTTCAGTCGATTGGCCGTTTTTCCCGCTAAGAGTTGCGACTGACGTGATGCGGCATTTAACGTGCCGATATTAATAACGACAGCATCTGCATGCCCGACCATTTCTTCAACTTCTAAGATATCCTCTGCCATGACGGGTGATCCACCGAGCGCAAGTGTCATATTGGCGCACTCATTGATCGTGACTGCATTCGTTAAATGATGAATCAATGGTTTTTTATCAAGAATGGTTGTAAACATCCGTTTCCCTCCAAAGGCCATAAAAGTGGTGTGTCGGTCCGATGCCCTGTCCTAAAGCAAATCCATGTCGAATCGCTTCAGTGACATATCGTTTTGCATAGATCACGCTATCTATCAACGAGTCACCTAGCGCAAGACGTGCCGCGATCGCGGAAGATAATGTACATCCGGTCCCATGTGTATGCTGGCGCTTTAAACGTTCCCCTTGAAACAGATGATGCATCCCTTCCGTATATAAAACATCCGCGGCATCTGCACTTTCGAGGTGACCGCCTTTTAACAGGATAGCGATGTCTCGTTTTTGTGCGAACTCGATTGTCGCCCGTTTCATGTCATCGATTGTCGAAATCGATTGACCTAGCATGCGCTCCATTTCTGGAATATTCGGCGTCACCAAAGTTGCAAGCGGCATCAGCTGTTCCATCAATGCTTGTTCAGCATGCACTTTTAATAGGGCGTGCCCGCCTTTCGCAACCATAACGGGATCTAAGACGACCGGTCCGTCATAATGCTTCAAACATTTCGCGATGACCTGAATCGTCTGCTCATTCGAAACCATTCCGATTTTAATGGCATCGACACGGATATCTGAAAAAATCGAGGTCAACTGGGCTTCGACGAGCGTTGGTGATACATCTTCAACTGCTTGTACCCCTAACGTATTTTGTGCCGTAATGGCAGTAATCACACTCATACCATATACACCAAGTGCAGAAAATGTTTTTATGTCGGCTTGAATTCCCGCCCCGCCCCCAGAGTCGGAACCGGCAATCGTCAATACATGTTTCATCAATAGACCTCACTTTCATGAGAGCAAGCGGAGAAAGCGGACGAAAAAAAGCGCCGTCCGCTGTAAAAAAGCAGACGACGCCATGAAAAACCAAACAATCTGGCTCGTGTTCATGTCTTCGGCTCAACTTTCCTACGCTGGTATTATCCAGATCAGGTGACAGGGTCGAAAACAGAATGGTTTTCCTCTCAGCCAGATTCCTCCAGCTCCCCTAGTTGCTCTTGATTTAAATTCTTTTTCACTGTAGCATAGCTCCATAAAAAAAACGAGCCGAAGCTCGTTTTTATAAGTATGCTAATGGATTGACTGCGTTTGCCGGCCCAGTCGCGCTGTACTGGTAACCCCCGATATGCAATTCGAAATGCAGATGAGCGCCTGTTGAATTTCCTGTATTTCCAAGCGTACCAAGTTGTTGCCCTTGTGAAACGGTTTGTCCTGCATGGACTGACAACGAGTTCATGTGTGCATATACCGTTGTATAGACTTTGCCATCTAAGAAATGCGAAATCATGACATGATTCCCGTACGGTCCGCCACTTGCTGCTGTGATGACCGTTCCTGAAGCTGCGGCAACGATCGGAGAACCGACTCCCCCTCTGAAATCGACACCGTTATGGAACGTGTATCCATTTGCACCACTTGCTGGTCCAAATCCTTGAGAGACTCCACCAGAAGAGGGACGAACGAATTTCGCTGAACCCGATGGTGCACTGACGACTGGTGTAGAAGTCGTCGCATTTTTTGATGTTCCGGCATTAGACGACTTTGCCGTTTTTGCCGTTTTTGCTGCTTCAGCTGCTCGCTCTGCCGCTGCTTTTTCTGCCGCTGCTTTTTCAGCTGCCGCTTTTGCTGCAGCTTTCGCTGCTGCGATGGCACGTTCTTGTGCTTCTAATGTCGCTTGAAGTTCTTTTGCGTTCAAGAGCTTTGTCGTAAATTTCGTTTTCCCTTGACGTAGTTTTTTTAATGTCGCACTACGTTCTTTCATCTGCTGTTTGAGTACCTTCTTTTGAGCCAATAGGGCTTCTTTTTCTTTCACTTGCTCTGCCTTTTTATCAACGAGCGTTGCTTTAGCATCTGCTAACTTTTGTTGTGTTTCAAGGTAGGCGGAAATCATTTTATCATCTTGCTCGGCAATCTTTTTCCCCGCCATGACACGACTGAACAGATCCCCTAAGTCTTTTGATCCAAAGATGACTTCTTCCCATTTAATTGAATTCCCATCATTTTCTTGAAGGACGCGAAGACGATCGCCAAGTAATTCTTCTTGGCGTTTCAACATCTCTTCATAACGCGCGATTTCTGCTTCAAGTTCTATGATCCGTTCATTCAACTGACGAATTTGTTTGTTTTTTTCCGAAATCCGAAAAATATTTTCATTGATTGCTGCGTCAATCGCATTGATTTGGCGTTGTTCCTTCGAAATTTTTGATTCTTGTTTTTTAATTGCTTTTTCAAGCTTACGCTGTTCTGTAGCGTTTTCTGCTTTCTTTTCTTTAATGGTCGCTGCTTGGCTGACGGGTGTATTTGTTAAAAGTAACGCGCCTAACAATACAGTCGAAACTATTTTTTTTAGCATATATGCGCTCCTCACTTATGTATAAATTTAATTTTTTTAGGTTCTATTTCACAGTCAAACTATCTGAAATTGATTATAGCACCGTAATAGTTTCAGTAAAATTTCATTTTCATTTCAAATGAAAACGTTTTTCTGTAATATATCAGGAAAATGATTAGTGATTCCACAAAAAAAGAACCTCTACACTGTAGAGATTCTCCTTTTTTATCATAACATTGACATCGGGTTGACACTGTTCGCCGGACCCGTTCCACTATAGACATATCCACCTACATGAATTTCAAAGTGAAGGTGCGGGCCTGTTGAGTTACCTGTACTACCAAGGGCACCGATTTGTTGTCCTTGGCTGACACGTTGTCCTGCGCGTGCATTTAATGAACTCATGTGTGCATAAACTGTTGTGTATGTTTTTCCATTTAATTGGTGTGCGATCATGACATGGTTTCCGTAAGGACCACTGCTTGAAGCTGTAATGACCGTTCCGGTTGCAGCTGCCACGATTGGTGTTCCGACTGGTGCACCAAAATCGATTCCATTATGGAAGGCATATCCATTTTCACCACTTGCTGAACCATAGCCTTGTGTGATGGCTCCACTCGTCGGATGAATGAATAATGCTGATGATGCAGCTGGTGCTGGCGCTGGTTTTGGTTCTGCGGGTGCCGGCTTAGGCGCTACTGGTGCTGGCGCTGGTGGCGTTGATGTTGATTGTTTTGTTGCTTTTTGACGTGCTGCTTGCTCAGCTGCCGCTTTTTCTGCTGCTGCCTGATCAGCTGCTGCTTGCGCCGCTTGTGCTTCTGCACGTGCTTTTGCTTCTCGTGCTTCTTGTGCTTTACGTTCTTTCTCAATTCGTGCTTCACGTTCACGCGCTGCTTTTTCTGCCGCAATTGCTTTTTCTTGCGCAATCAAAATTTGTTGGACTTCTTTTGCATCCATCAACTGTGTTTCAAATTTCTTTTTTTGTTTCTTCAATTCTTTGATTCGTTTATTTCGTGCAGTGATTTGTTGTTCAAGTTCTGCTTGCTGACGTTTTAATTCTTTTTTCTCTGTCACAAGTTTTACTTTTTTATCTTTTAACTCTTGTTGAGCATTTGCTAATTTTTTTTGTGTATTGCGGTAATCAGTAATCATTTTATCATCTTGCTGCGAAATTGATTTTCCAGCTAACACACGACTAACGAGATCTCCGACATCTTTTGAACCGAAGATGACTTCTTCCCATTTGATTGAGTTGCCATCGTTTTCCTGCATGACACGTAAACGGTCACCTAACAAGGCTTCTTGGCGTTTTAATTTTGCTTTGTATTTCTCGATTTGTTTACCGAGTTCAACGATTTCAGCTTCTGTCGCCTTGATTTGACGGTCTTTGGCTTCGACCGCAAACATTTTTTCATTTAATGCCTCGTCTAAACGATTCACTTCTTGTTGTGTCTTCGAAATTTTCTCACCTTCGTGATTAACAGAAGACTCGAGATTTTTTTGTGTATTTTGGTTTTCTTGTTGCTTTTGTTCGTTTTTGGCTTTTTGATCACTTAAATCATCTGCTAAAGCAAAGTGAGGAGTTGATGAAAGGACAAGTGCGGAAACGATGAGCGACGCGAACGTTTTTTTCATGTAGTAATCCCTCTTTTTCTGTATAGTTTTATCGGGTTAAATGAATCATTTATTTAAATTTCATTATAATGTTTAAAAATTGTAAGAACGTTTTTGATTATAGCATTCATTTTGCCTCTATTATATTTCAGGGAGATTTCATTTTAAATAAGTTCGTTAAGTTTGTATGTAATGAGGCTATTCGTTGCACCTTAATCGAAGTTTTGTCACACTAGTATAGGAGAAGGAGGGATTGTTATGCAACTCGACCATACAGGAATTGCCGTCCGTGATATGCAAGAAGCGATTGCTTTTTATACAACCGTGTTAGGCGGACAGTTAGTCCGTGAATATTCAAACCCAGCTCCTGGTGTAGCTTCGAACATCGCTGTCATCGAGTTCGAGGATGCGCATATTGAGCTACTGACACCAACGAGTGCAGATAGCCCGATTGCCCGGTTTTTGAAGCAACGTGGAAAAGGAGTACACCATATTGCTTACCGTGTCGCTGATTTAGATCAAGCAATTCGTGAGGCAAAAGAGAAAGGTCTTACGTTTCTCGAAGATACGTATCGGACAACTCCTTTTGGCCGTCGTTTGATTTATATGAATCCAAGACATTCACATGGTGTCATCACAGAACTTTGTGATTATCCAGACGAATAACATAAGAAATCCCCTTCATGACGCATGAAGGGGATTTCTTATGGTTATTTACTTTATGCCAGCTTCGCTAACATTTCACGGTTAAACGCCGGAATATCGTCTGGTTGGCGACTTGAGACGAAGTTATCATCGACGACGACTTCCGTGTCTTCGAAATCAACCCCAGCATTCTCTAAATCGACCCGGATTGATTTGTATCCTGTCATCTTGCGTCCCTTAACGATTTTAGCGTTAATCATCAATTGTGGACCATGACAAATCGCAAAGACCGGTTTTTTCGACATATCGAACTCTTCTACGAAAGAGACGAAACGGTCGTCTTCACGTAATAAATCTGGTGAGAATCCGCCTGGAATCAACAGCGCATCATAGTCTGCCGGCGATGTTTGATCAATCGTTACATCAACTGTGACTTTTGCTTCTTCTTGTTTACCAACGAGTTCTGCGCCTTTTTCCGAACCGATGACCGTCACTTCATGACCTGCCTCTTTTAATGCGTCGACTGGTCCTGTGAACTCGACATCTTCAAAGTGGTCCGCGAGTACAACTGCTACTTTTTTACCCATTAAAATCATCCCCCAAGTTATGAAAATCAGTTATCTTGTTCCCGATCTCTTGCTATAGCTGGATCATCCGGCATTTGTTCCTTGCCTTTCAGCACCTCTTCTTGCTGTTCCGGCGATAATTCACGTTCTTGTTCCGTCAGACGCTTCCGTTCATTCTCTAATAACTCACGTGAACGATCCGTTTCATTTGCCATTGTTGAATCCCTCCGCTGCGAAAGCTTATTCGCTAAGTGCGTCGACTACTTTAACAGATAAATCGACATCGATGTTGCCGCGTGTTGCTTTAGAATATGGGCAGAATCCGTGTGCTTTTTCAAGCAACTCTTCTGCTTCTTCTTGCGAGACACCAACGACTTCTACAACGAGTTTCGCTGCGATTTTAACGCCGTTATCTGCTTCGTCTTGTAAAAGACTAACTTCTGAGTTCGTCCGTGTTTCGACACGTTTTTTCGCTTGGCGTGCCATTAAGTTATATGCACCATCGAAACATGCCGCATATCCTGCTGCGAACAGTTGCTCTGGATTTGATGTTGGAATATCTTCTTTGCCTTTCGTACCAGGCATTACTAAATCTAAGTTGATGACGTTATCGTCAGAAGAGACTTTTCCGTCACGGCCACCTACTGCCGCCGCGCGTGAAGTAAGAATTGTTTTAGTCATGAAATAGAACCCCTTTTCCTCTGGTTTGAGTAACTTTTTTTGCCACATAAACAGTAATACCACTGTCTGCTAGAGAATAAACAATTCTTAAATTAGTTTTCGACAAAAAAAGCAAGGACACCTTATCGGCGCCTTGCTTTTTTTACATTACTTCTTCTTCTGTTGCAGTGATCTCTTTTTCGGGCAATTGGAGATAAATCGATTTCACTTGATGATTATCGACTTCCATCACTTTGACGGTAAAGTCTTCATAACGGAATTCCTGACCACTCGATACTTCTGTATCTTGTGCCATGACCCAACCACCAATCGTATCGATATCCTCTTCTTCGATTCCGAGATTGAACCGCTCATTCAAATCGTCAATTAACACACGCCCAGAAATCCGGTAAAGACGTTCATGAATTTGTTCGATATCTGCTTTTTCATCTTTATCGAATTCATCACGGATTTCCCCGACGATTTCTTCTAAGATATCTTCCATCGTAATGACACCCGCTGTTCCACCGTACTCATCAATGACTAGAGCCATTGGTGTCCGTTCCACTTGCATTTTCAACATCGCATCTTGCAAAGGTGAATACTCTGAGACGATCGGCAAGTTATGGATGTAATAGCTCAATGCTTTTCCTTTGTTCGCCATGTGGTCAGTGAAGAGTTGTTTCGCATTGATGAAACCAAGAATTTTATCCTTGTCCCCTTCTTCTGCGACCGGGTAACGCGTGAATTGGTACTCTTCGACAAGCGAAATGATTTCATCCATCGATGCATCATTCGAAATTGTGATCAAATCCGTCCGTGGTAACATGATGTCTTTTGCAATCCGTTCATCAAACGAAAAAATGTTTTGCATGTACGACAGTTCCGTCTGATTGATTTCACCACTCTTATAACTTTGTGTCATGATGATTTTAATCTCTTCTTCCGAGTGTGCCTCTTCATGACCGACTGGCTCGACCCCAAACAAGCGGAGGAAAACTCGTGCTGATCCGTTTAAAATCCAGATAAACGGCTTCATGATTTGACCGAACCAATAGAGTGGAGGTGCGAGTAACATCGTAATCGCTTCTGTTTTTTGGATCGCAAGCGACTTCGGTGCCAGCTCTCCTAAAACGACGTGAAGGAATGTTACGATTGAAAAGGCTAAGACGAATGACACGATTGTCGAGACAGAGTCCGGTAAAGCAATCTCTTTAAAGAGCATTGCTAAAATCGCACCGACCGTCGACTCTCCGAGCCATCCTAAACCAAGCGCTGTCACGGTGATTCCGAGTTGACAAGCTGACAGGTAATAATCAAGATTCTCTAATAACTTTTTAGCGGTAACGGCTGTTTTGTTACCTTCTGTAATCAATTGATCGATTCGAGACATACGCATTTTTACGACCGAAAACTCTGCCGCGACGAAAAATGCCGTCAACACAATTAATAATCCAATAATGAGTAGCCTAATAATAATCGTTGTTGTGTCGAATGTCTCCATTGCATGTGTACTGTCCAATCGTTTCCCCGAGAGAAGGGGATTCACCTCCATTTAATTAAGCTCACCTGAGAGCTTCTGCATAGAAAAGAAGCTTTTAAAAAAC
This sequence comes from Exiguobacterium sp. s193, assembly GCF_018618755.1. Taxonomy (GTDB): domain Bacteria; phylum Bacillota; class Bacilli; order Exiguobacteriales; family Exiguobacteriaceae; genus Exiguobacterium_A. The sequence continues at coordinate 34,895 of NZ_JACSMR010000006.1, read as the reverse complement.
AAGCTTCTCCTCTTTTTCATATTCATACTATAACGGAACTGTCGCGAAATGTGTACTTGAAGTGATTCTTCTTTTCATTCACACGATATATAAGATAAAGACAATGATCATCAAGAGCATCGCGATTCCTTTTAACAGCGCGCTCGAGAGAATACCTAATACGGTTCCAATCCCAATCGACATCGCTTCATTCCACGTTTTTTTACTGATGATTTTTTCGGTCAAAATTGCAAACACAAACGGGAAGATCAATAGGCCGACACCAGGAATAATGAACGGTCCTGCAATTAATCCAATTGTCGTCGCAATTTTAGCCGCGCGGGATCCGCCTCGACGATCAACCGTATAGGAACTGACCAAATAGTCCAGTGTAAATAATAAGATGATGAAGACGGACTGAATGACCCAAAAACTAACGGTCAGCTCTGTAAAGCCAAAACCAAAACCATAAATCAAAAAGCCGATGATCAACAGTGGCGCACTTGGGATAATCGGATAGACAAGTCCTACAAAACTAGCGATAAAACAGATTGCAATCAGTACCCACAGTAAAACCGTCATCTCTATCTCCTACTTTCTTTCTTTTCTCCTCCTCTACTTACGTGCATTAAACCGTTTAAGTTTCACGCCAGTGCTTTTTGAAGGGTTTTCTCAAGGTGGGTCCGATCCCATTCGTTCATAGCAGACCAATCGACTTCCGAACAAACAAACGGAATAAATGCTTGGATCGTCGCCCGGTGTTCAGATAAGGCGTTCCGCTTTGTACTTTCAAGTGCTTCAAGCATCGTCGCAAGAACTGATATATCATCTTTTCCGTAGTACCGCAGTTGATAAAATGTTTCGTACAACAATTCGGAGTACGTCACACGCTTGACGATTACGGAACCTTCTCCGGCAATCAGTAAGCTGCCATTCGGCAAAACAGCAAATTTGCGGAGTAAATCACCAATCTGCCGCAACGCATGCCGTGCCGTGTTCGGATCATTGATTCCGGGTGAGATTGCCCGCAGACCCACTTCAGACAGTTTTTGAATGACAAACGTGAAATCTTGTACTGAAGAACGTGTTGGTCCAATGACGATTCCCGCTTCCACACTTGAGTCGCTAGCAGAACCGATGACTTGTCCTTCTGTTACATAACTCCCTATCGTGACGTCGATTTGAATATTCGTCCCATCCTTTGTTAACGCACCATAGTCCAGAAGCTGTAGATAACCTGATTCTGAAGCGAGGACCGGGTATGCAAGCGCGTCATGCAAATCAGATATGACATGATGTTTTTCCGCTTTTAAGTCTTCGATTTGTTCATCAATTAAATCACTTCCTTCACGATGCAAACGATCGAGTAACGTCGTGACACGGATCGACTGACTGACGATATGGATGAACGCGACAAATGCGATCACCGAGACTAAGACGACGAGGACAGCGACTGCCGAGGACACGACGCTACCCCGTAAAGACGGACGAACAAAAAACAACATCGTAATCGAATAAGTAACCGCCCCGATGAAAATCCCGAAAATGTGCTGAACCTGCCGATTTTCGATGAAGTTCGGTAATGTCCGGGGAGAAAACTGGGAGGAATACGTCGTCAGCACGACAAGAATCGTCGAAAACGTAAACGTCATCATCGTCAACAATCCCGAAAAGACGGAGCTATGAATCGTTCGCCCTAAATCGAGTGTCGTTTTCCAATCATCGGGAAAATAATTTTTAAAGTATAAGTCTGTCGCAAGGACACATGCTGTCAACAAGGCACCACCTAAGCCATATAACAAAGGCCACCACCAATTTGTTTCGTGATAAATCAGTTTCAATTGCTTCATCAATTCAACTCCATTCTTAATATACCGATATATTTTTTAATTCCTGTTTCCTCATATAATAAAACCTTTATTTAACGTATCTTTCAATAATCCCCGAGTCGATTTATTTTGTGAAAGTGTCAGTTTGTGTTTTACTTCTTTCCATAACGTGAATAACTTAATTGTTATCAAATAAGAATTGGAGATGAAAAAGTCATGCAACAGACAAACGAAAACGCTCTGAAAACTGATTTCACAAAAATCTTCATCAATGGTCAGTGGCGCAAAGGCGCAAGTGACAGCAATATGAAAAATACAAACCCGTTCACAGGAGAAACGTTGTTTGAGATTTCAGCTGCAAACAATGACGATTTGGACGATGCATACCAATCAGCAAAAATCGCTCAAAAAGAGTGGGCAAAAACACCAGCTCTTAAACGTCAAGGTCTGATTGAACAGCTCTTGAAAGTCATGTATGAAGAAAAAGAAACAATCATTGACTGGTTGATTAAAGAATCAGGTAGTACACGAATCAAAGCCGAAGGAGAATTCCTTGCTTCTGTCTTGATCGTTAAAGAAGCAGCAACGTTCCCACTCCGTATGCATGGCGAAATTCGCCCATCTGTCGTACCGGGTAAAGAAAACCGGATCTATCGGAAAGCACTTGGTGTCATCGGCGTCATCAGTCCTTGGAACTTCCCATTCCACTTAGCCATCCGCTCAATCGCAACAGCGATCGCAATCGGGAATGCCGTCGTCGTTAAACCGGCAACGGATACACCTGTCTCAGGCGGTTTAATCTTCGCAAGTCTGTTTGAAAAAGCAGGCCTTCCAAAAGGTGTCTTGAACGTCATCGTCGGTCGTGGTTCTGAAATCGGCGATTCAATCGTTGAACACCCTGTTCCACGTCTGATCTCATTCACTGGATCAACTGAAGTCGGTCGCCACATTGGTGAACTTGCCGGGAAACATCTCAAGAAAACTGCATTAGAGCTCGGTGGTAACAACGTCTTCGTCGTTCTTGACGATGCTGACCTCGATCGTGCTGTCGAATCTGCTGTCTACAGTAAATTCTATCACCAAGGTCAAATTTGTATGTCAACGAACCGGATTCTCGTTGCAGAATCGATTCACGATGAGTTTGTCGAAAAATATGTCGCTCGTGTTAAAGAACTTCAGTTCGGTGATCCATCAAAAGATCGTACACAAGTCGGTCCATTGATTAACCAATCGCAAGTCGACCGTATTATGGAAGAAATCGAAAAAACAAAAGCAGCAGGCGCTACAGTTCGTGTCGGTGGTGAGGCAAACGGAAACGTCATTGCTCCAACAGTCGTGACTGGTGTAACGAACGATATGCCACTCGCTAAAAACGAAATCTTCGGACCTGTCGCAGTCATCATCCCGTTCAAAGATGACGAACATGCGCTTGAACTCGCAAACTCACTCCCATACGGGTTAAGTGGTGCGGTTCACGGCTCTTCAATCGAACGTGCAACAGAATTTGCGCTTCAAGTTGAAACAGGAATGATTCATATTAATGATCAGTCCGTCAACGACGAACCACACATGCCGTTTGGTGGCGAAAAAGATTCAGGTCTTGGTCGCTTCAATGGTGAATGGGTTCTTGAAGAATTTTCAACTGTTCAGTGGGTATCTGTTATGCATGAACGTCGCCAATACAAACCATTCTTCGAATAAAAGAAAAAATGCGGGCATTGCCCGCATTTTTTTACATACTATCTAAAAGGAGTGTTACTGATGCCACTATTACGTTTTGATGTGATTGAAGGACGAAACGAAGAAGAGTTAAAGGTGCTCCTCGACACAGCGCATGATGCGATGGTTGAAGCTTTTGATGTACCGGAGCGTGACCGCTACCAAATCGTCCATACACATAAAGAGCACGAAATGGTCATTCAAGATACAGGACTCGGTTTTGAACGGACACGTAATCTTGTGTTGATTAGTGTTACGAGTAAATCCCGGACACAAGAGAAAAAGCAAATGCTCTATCGCTTACTCGCCGAACGACTTGAAGCAAACTGCGGTCTCGCTCCAAGCGATTTGATGGTGTCAATCGTCGAGAACGATGCGGCTGACTGGAGTTTCGGAATGGGCGAGGCACAATTCTTAACTGGAAAATTATAAGTTCCAAACGCTTTACTGCATCAAAAAAGCCTAATTCCTAACAGGGAATTAGGTTTTTTATTTGAATGAATCATCCAGCTCAGCCGTTCGCATTTAAAATGAGAGACATCCCTCAATCAATCGTTTCTTCCTCATGCTCTCGTTCTTTCGGATTCTCTCGCTGAAGCGGTGCTTTCCAACTAAACGTTTCAGGAACAAAATCAAGTCCGCCCGGATGGAACGGTTGGCAACGTAAAATTCGACGTGTCGTCAAGTATCCACCTTTTATGGCGCCATGTTGTTCAATCGCTTCTTTTCCGTAATGCGAGCACGTCGGATAAAAGCGGCAGGTCGCTGGTTTCATCGGAGAAATCACTTTTTGATAAAAGTGAATTCCTCCAAGCATAACTTTTTTCATGATGCTCCACCTTCTTTTTCTTAATCTTAACGCATTCCTACACTTTTATCAGGTTAGATGAATTATAGTTAAATCCACTACTACTAAAAGGACGTGTTTAATATGAAGGCCCTTACGTTTAGTTCATTCGGAGATTCCTCCGTACTCACGTATCAAGAAATTCCTACTCCCATTATTCAATCCCATGAGGTCTTAATCGAAATGAAGGCAATCGGTCTTAATTTTGCTGACATCTATCGCCGAAAAGGTAACTATCATTTAGAAGGCGCCGCACCTTATATTTTAGGATATGAAGGTGCTGGCATTATCACTCAGGTCGGTGAAGATGTTCTCGAACTTAAAGTCGGTCAGCGGGTTGCCTTTGCCGATGTACCAAACGCGAATGCAGAACAGGTCGTCGCTCCATTCGACCGTGTCATCCCACTCCCTGATGAGATTTCTTTTGAAGTCGGTGCTTCCCTCCTGTTACAAGGATTGACAGCCCATTACTTGACACACGATAGCTATGTAATTCAACCACGCGATCTTGTTTTGATTCATGCAGCAGCTGGAGGTGTCGGGCAGTTACTGACTCAAATCGTTCATTCGCATGGAGCCGTTCCAATCGGTCTAACCTCTTCCAAGGAAAAAGCCCTTATCGCAAAAGATAATGGATGCGAAAAAGTTTTTCTTTATTCGGACGATTGGGTTGATCAAATTCTTACATTAACGAATCATCGTGGCGTCGACGTCGTCTATGAATCAATTGGTACAACGCTAATGAACAGTTTTGACGTCACAAAAGTAAGCGGGACCGTCGTGTTTTACGGAATGGCCGGTGGCGATCCCGTTGCAGTTGATCCTCGTCTTTTAATGGATACATCAAAAACACTTACGGGCGGAGATTTATGGAATGTTCTCACGTCGCGCGAAGAACGCATCCGACGTGCTGGCGAGCTGTTTAGTTTGGTCATCTCGAATCAGTTGCAAGTAGCCGCTCCGACATTATTTCCACTTGCTGAAGGAGCAAGTGCTCATGATTATCTTGAGAGTAGAAAAAGTACAGGAAAAATCCTCCTCATCCCTTAAGCGGTACCATTACTTAAAGAGTATCTAATTTTTTCTTTCATTAAATGTTAGCTCTTTTGAAATCAATCATGATGAGTCGTTACAAAATAGTAAAGATTTGATTAAATGAATTGCTTTCTATTCTGAAAGAGAGTAAAGTAAATCTCATCAAAACCGAAAACTAAAATCAGTTTTAAGTTTTCAAAAGGGGATTTATATTCATGTTTCGCTCAGAATGGAAAAAATTAAAAAGCCCGATGATGGTGATTGTCATCTTGGCAATCATTCTTGTTCCCTTTCTTTACAACTCCATTTTCTTATCTGCATTTTGGGACCCGTACGGTCAGACAGAAGATATTAAAGTGGCCATCGTAAATGAAGACAAGACGATCAAGTATGAAGGTGAAAAAATTGATATCGGGGATCAATTCATCAAGAAATTAAAAAAGAACGATGACTTTGATTGGCAGTTCTTATCAAACAAAGAAGCCGAAAAACAATTACGCTCCGGGGATATCTATATGACGGTCGTCATTCCAAAAAACTTTTCAAAGAATGCGACGACCTTGCTCGATGAACACCCTAAAAAAATTGAACTCGAGTATTACTTGAACCCTGCTAAGAACTACTCAGGGACACAAATTTCAAGTAGTGCCGCTAAACAGTTAAATGAAAAAATCCGAAAATCAGTCACAAAACAGTACAGTAGTGCAATTTTCGGAGCGCTTAAAAAAATTGCTAAAGGTCTTGAAGATGCATCAGAAGGTTCTTCGAAGCTTGAAGATGGTGCCAACAAAACGACAGACGGTGCAAAAACGCTTACGACGAATCTCGGCAAACTGACAGACGGTTCGAATGATTTGTCAACGAACTTAGCAAAAGCAGCGGATGGTTCAGCACAAATTTCGACAGGTCTCAACACACTTAACGATGGTGCTCAGACGCTCGCTGAGAAATCTGGTGAGTTATCGAGTGGTCTCAACCAACTGGATGACAACAGCGGTAAACTAATTAAAGGATCAACAGATTTGCAAGCTGGTTCTACTAAACTTCGCCAAGGTCTTGAATCGGCTTCTGCCGGTACAACAGAACTTCGTCAAGGTCTTGAATCCGCTTCTGCTGGTACAACAGAACTAAACAACAATCTTCCGAAGTTCAATGCTGGACTCAATCAACTAAATGAAAAAGCAAAAGAAGTGGATACGACGATCACAAACTTGAACAGTGCCGCTGCAACTTTAAAACAAGATTTGAGTGCTCGGCGTGAAGCGATTGAGGCCAATGTGGCAACAATCAAGGGAGTCATCTCTTCTTCTGAGAATTTATCGGAAGAAGAAAAGAATACGTTACTTGAATCGATTGCGACGATGGAACAGAATGTCCAGAGTCTCGCGCAACAAGAAACAGCACTTGATGCAAGTCTTGCCGCTGCCAATGATGCGACAGATAAAATCAATCAACTAGCAGTCGGTGGACAAAACATCGCATCGGCTGTCTCAAAACTTGATAGCGGGTTATCTGCTTTACTGGCTGGTTCACAAAAATTAGAACAAGGGCAAGCACAACTCTTGGCTGGTTCGAAAGATTTGGAACAAGGTCAAACTGATTTCAATCAAGGCTTAACGACGTATACAAATGGTGTTCATAAAGCAGCTGACGGTAGTACACAGTTAACTGCCGGCGCTCAAAAAATTGCGACTGGTACAAACGATGCCAGTACGGCAATGGGAAGCTTGAACTCAGGACTCGGTCAACTGACAGACGGTGCAGTAGCACTCTCGTCTGGTGCCGGTCAACTGACAGATGGTGCTTCACGTTTAGCGGATGGTAACTCTAAACTGGCTGACGGAGCAAAAACGCTTAAAGATGAGCTTGGAAAAGGTGCAAAAGATGCGACGGTCAAACCATCGAACGATCGCGACAACATGCTCGCTGAGCCTGTCGTATTAAAAGAACATGACTACTCGACCGTTAGTAACTACGGTTCTGGATTGTCTGCCTATATCTTAAGTATCGCGCTCTTCGCAGGTGCGTTGATGTTCTCTTCGGTCTACCAAATTCGTCCAGCACACGGAGAGACGTTATCATGGCGCTTCCTCGTTGGTAAACTTTCATTGATTTTACCAATCGGTGCATTGCAAGGGGTTGCCGCCGCGACTGCCATCGTTTACGTCCTCGATTCAACTGTCGCGAGTGTCCCTGCTCTCTATGGCTTCGCCGCCTTGACCGGGATGACGTTCATCACCTTGTTATTCGCCTTGACAATGTTATTCGGCCGCGTTGGACAATTCGCAGCGTTCCTTCTATTACTCCTTCAAATCGGAGGTAGTGGTGGTACGTTCCCGGTCGAAATGACACCAAGTTTCTTCCAGTATATTCACCCATTCCTACCGATGACATATTCGGTCAGTGGATTCCGTGAAGCACTTGGACTCGGTGTCACGGATGCACTTGCTTCTAACAGTCTAGTTCTTGGATCAATCTTAGCTGGAGCATTGGTACTCGTTTTCGTTGGTGCTTTAAGTGCTAAACGTATTTTGCTTTCGACGAAAGCGAGAAAAGCACATGACGCAGCTTGAAAAAGAACAAGTCATCTTAAATGCAGCGATGGACAGTTTTTCCGAACTGGGTTACAAAGGAACGACGATTGAACGGGTCGCAAAACGCGCTCATGTCGGAAAGCCGACTGTTTATCAATTGTTTGAAAGTAAACTCGATTTGTTTGAATCGCTTGTGACCCTTGTGTTGCAAGAGATGCGAACTGAAGCTGAAAATGCTTATGTCGAAGGTGCAAGTGTTGAAGCGAACAAACAGGCGATGATTGAGGCAATCGTAAATCATCAACAGCAACACTTGTTTATCTTAAAGATTACAGAAGAGACCCGAAACTTGAAATTGCAGGAGATGCAGGAGTTACGGACTCGAATCGAGCGACATGTCGTCGACTATATTAAAAACTTACTTGAAACGCGTCTTGAAATTTACGTCAGTTCCTCCGGTATTCCAATCGATGTGACGGCATTCCTACTGTTTAGAACGTACATCGCTTTAATCGCTGAATGGCCTTTAATCGGGGAGGAGCTTGACTTAAACATCATCAGTCAAGCGATGCTTAAACTACTGTAACGACAAAGAATGACTTTTCCTGTCGTAGGAAAAGTCATTCTTTTTTTGTCTGTGTTCGCTCTTCTAAGTGATACGCTGTTGACTAAGCGGAATATCTTTTTCATCGTCCCGAACAAGAAAAAAATCACGATACAGCTTCTATACTCAAGCCCGCCTATTCTTATACCTCTTCGTTTGATTTGAGATGAATCAGCAATTCCTTTTTCAGAAACATTTATTTTGATTTAATCGTATAATTAAACTATCTTGCTTGAATGGAGTGTTACCCTGTATGCAACCGTATATGCTTCTCCCGCTTTACCTCCTGATTCTGCTTGCTTACGTCATTATTTCACTGATTGATATGTGGAAATCCTATACGGCAACCAGCAATTCGTCGGACTTCCTATTTTTCATCTTGACGATAGTGGCACTGTTTGCAGGATTTCTGCTTGCCCCGATCCTGTCACTGCTCTTTCATTGGAAACGCCACCGACTCAAACGAAATATCGGGCTCGTTCTCTTCTTAATCCTCATCATCGCGTACATCGTAAGATTTTTTATTTCTTAAATCAAGGCAGCATCGTTTTTGAACGATGCTGCCTTTTTATTTTTTCATCAGCTTCTTCCACCTAAAAACAATTTCCGTAATAATTCTTTTGCCGGCATGTCTGACGCATTGAATGCTTCGAGATACGCCGCGTCATCATATGGCAAATCAATGAAGGCTACGCCCCACTTCCCGCTCTCCCCTGTCACGATCGCAAACGGTGCAACTGCCTCCGGTTGGCACCCTAACGCTCCCGGATTCACATAGGTCGTTCCTTTTACTTGAACGAACTGTCGCGGATGGTGATGTCCAAAACAAATCAGGGTGGCACTCGTATCAGCAAATAACTGCGGAAGTGTTTCTTTATTACCGTCAACCGTCGGACGAAGCGGTTCTTCTCCAATCATCGCCCGCACGTCCCGATATGCATAATGTGTGAACAGAATTTGCTGTGTCTCGACCGTTTTTAAAATCGTCCGTGGCAGACGTTCTAAAAAGACTCGATTTTCTGGCGTTAATTGATCCGCGACCCACTCATGATGTGCTTTTGCATGAAGATAGCTATCTGGATACCGTTCATCATGCAACAATGCTAAGACATTTTCATCATGATTGCCACTAATCGTACGGACTTTATCATGCCTCCGAATCAACTCAATCACTTCATTTGTCTCAGCACCAATTCCGACCAAATCACCGAGACAATAAATCGTCTCAATTTCTGGATTTTGATCGATGGTGTCGAAGACTGCTTTTAACGCTGCCGCATTGCCGTGAATATCTGTAATAACTGCAAATTTCATGTAACCGCCTCCAATGTAAATTTATGAACGTTTCTTCTTCCTTTCCTCATTTAAGCTGAGAGTGAACTAAAAAATAAATTGTCAGAAAATATTGATTATTTAGTTTAAGCGTGGTAGGCTTAGAAAAATTCAAACGAGAGGAGCACGACAAGATGTATCTTTCACAATTTGCGGGCCGACTGATTATTCTATTCACGAGGGACTGAAAACTTTTCCGAACGTTTCCGGAATCGATTTTCGGGCCCTCCTTTCGATGCATCGAATGAGGCGCCCGCACTATACATGGCGCCTATCCCAATCACGGATAGGTTTTTTTAATGGAAAAATAGAGAGGATGAAGAAGAGTGAAAGCGTATGCGATGGATCGAATGGTAAAAGTATCAGCTGGGATGGCGAATGCGGTACTCGTCACACTTGGCGTAGGCTTATTGATTGAGACGTTCGGAAACTTATTACATATCGAGATGTTACTGACGATTGGCGGCATTGCAAAAGTGTTACTTGCACCGGCACTTGGGGCAGGTATCGCCTATCAACTCGGAGGCAACACGCTCGTCTTGTTCAGCGCAATGATTGCGGCAACGATTGGCGGCGCTGCACTTCAACCAACTGAAGCCGGTCTTGTCTTGGTTCCTGGTCAACCGATCAGTGCTCTGCTTGCGGCAGCCGTCGCTGTTTTTGTCGGAAAGCGCATGACAGGTAAAACGAAGTTCGACATGATGGTCATCCCGATGAGTGCCGTCCTCGCTGGAGGCATCACTGGACTTGGTGCCGCTGCTGTCACGACACCATTACTCACGAAATTCAGCGCCATGGTTACGTCTTCAGTCGAAACATCACCAATCGCGACGTCACTCGTCATCGCTCTTATCTTCAGTATTCTCTTAATGTCACCCGCCTCATCGGCAGCGCTCGCGATTGCGCTCCAACTTGATCCGGTCGCGAGTGCCGCTGCACTAATCGGCTGTTCGGCACAATTCGTCGGATTTACCTTGATGGCTTATCGTCAAACTGATCCAGGCGGCTTGATTGCTTCATTTTTCGTAACGCCTAAAGTGCAATTCCCGAACATCGTCAAAAATCCGCGACTAGTCGTCGCTCCCTTTTTAGCTGCTATGATTTCAGCACCTGTCGCAACCCTCGTCCTGTCTTTAAAAGTTCCTTATGAGTTAGCTGGACTTGGATTGAACTCGATGATCGCCCCACTCAATATTTTCGTCAATCAAGGATTTAACGCGTTCGCAATCTTCGTTGTCACCGGTATTTTATTACCCGGTGTCCTCACATTCGTTTTCTACCGAGCAACGACGATGGCCGGCTGGACGAAGCGCGGCGATCTCCACCTAGAAATTCAATGAAACGTCAGCTATTCCTGTTTGATTCAGGGAATAGCTTTTTTTACGACAAAAAAACTCGTCCATCAAAAGATGAACGAGTTTTCGGTATGATTCTGACTGGGCTCGAACCAGCGACCTCTACCCTGTCAAGGTAGCGCTCTCCCAGCTGAGCTACAGAATCATGTGTGTTGTTACTGGGTATGTCTTTATTATATCAACATATTGAAAAGTGTAAAGCCTTTTTTTTAAGTTTTTTTTCAAAATCAAAACAGTTTCAAAGTTGCAGCGTGTTTACTTGTCGTCTACTATGTAATTAAGCACATATAAAACAAAGGAGGGACAACCCTTGAACTTTTTAACCCGATTTAGTTTGAAAAACTCTGTCGCCGTATTCATTATTGCCATTCTTTTAATTTTAGGCGGTGTTTATTCATTTTCACAACTCAAGGTCGACCAATTCCCTGAAATCGAATTCCCACAAATTTCAGTTGAAGCCGTTTACCCCGGCGCCTCCCCTGAGGATGTCGATCAACAAGTCGTCTCAAAACTTGAAACGGCTCTAAAAGGAATTGAAGGCTCGACAAAAATCTCAAGCTCGGCTTACGAAAGCATTGGGATCATCAATATCGAATTCCCATTCGATACGGACATGGACCAAGTCGAGCAACAAATCGATGCGGCAATTCAAGATGCGAACCTTCCTGAAGAAGCGAGCACTAAATTAAATCGTTTCTCCTTTGGTTCGTTCCCTATCTATAATATCTCATTCTTCAGTAAAGATGGAACAGATATCGAACCCTTATTAAAAGATCAAATCGAACCGGAATTGAATAAAATCGCTGGCATCAACAGCGTCTCGGTCGGTGGTTACAAAGACGACCTCGTTCAAATCACTGTCGATAAAAAGAAAGCGACCGCTGCAGGTCTGTCACTTTCGAGCATTAAAGAGCAAATCAATGCCAAATACGTTTCGTTCCCATCCGGTCAACTTGCAGAAGGTGATTCAAAGATTCCGATTCGTGTCGAAGAAAATCTTGAAAATCTCGACGCCATCAAGAACCTCCAGCTGACTTCTTCCATCGGTGCCGCTGCTCCAACTGGACCACCAACGGGTACTACAGGTGGCGCGCCTGGTGCTCCGACTGAAACAACAGGTCAGGCACCACAAGAACCAGCAGAACCGATTCGATTAAAGGATATCGCTGACATTGAATCGATTTCGAAACAAAGCGAAAAAACGCGTTATAACTTAAAAGATTCACTCTCGATGGCCATCACAAAAAAACAAGATGCCAACACGGTTGAAATCGCCGATCAAGTCACAAAAATTCTCAATAAGTACGATGATCAAATCGATTATACAATCGGGATTGATTCAGCTAAAGACATTGAAGAGTCCGTTTCAACCCTCGTCAAAGAAGGACTGCTCGGTGCTTTATTCGCTTCGATTGCCGTACTTCTGTTCTTGCGTAATATTCGTGCGACCATCATCGCCATCGTCTCAATCCCGCTATCGCTATTGATTGCTGCGATTTTCTTAAACTGGCAGGACATTTCACTGAACATCATGACCCTTGGTGGGATGGCTGTCGCGGTCGGTCGTGTCGTAGATGACAGTATCGTCGTCATCGAGAACATTTTCCGAAGGGTCCGAAAATCAGAACAAGGAATGACTAATGAAGTCATCGAACAGTCGACGAAGGAAATCTTAAAAGCGATTACTTCATCGACATTAACAACAGTCGTCGTTTTCTTACCGATTGGTTTCGTTGGCGGTATTACCGGTAAGTTCTTCTTACCATTCGCGCTAACAATCATCTTCTCGCTACTCGCTTCACTGCTGGTCGCGATTACGATTGTTCCGATTTTAGCGAAATTTGCGTTCAAAAAGGTTCCGGCTGAAGAAAAAGAAGGTGTCCTTCAACGCTGGTATGGCAGATTGATTGAAAAATCATTATCCCATAAAGCGATTATCTTGATTGTCTCCTTCTTACTACTCGGTGGATCACTTGCCATCGTGCCGCAACTCGGATTCACGTTCATCCCGAATGAAGCTTCTAAAACATTGACGGCATCGCTTGAACTCCCTGCTGCGACATCACTTGAAAAAACAAGTGACGTCTCACTGAAGATGGAAGAGATGTTTGACGATGAAGAAGCGATTGAAGATGTGACTACCTCTGTTGGGGCACGCGACTTCACGACAGGTCTCCGTCTCGACAATAAGGCAAGTTACTTCCTTAATTTAAAAACCGGTGCGAATGTCGAAAAAACAATCAAGTCCCTCGAAACACAAATGGATGAGATTGCGAAGACCGATCAAGTTGACGCTAAAATCAGTATCGCAGAACTTTCGACTGGTGGTCCTCCATCAAACAACAACGTTGACGTCGATTTGTTCTCAACTGATCTCGAAGCACTGCAAAAAGCTGCGAAATTAGTCGAAGACAACATGACTAAAAATAGTGACTTAAAATATGTCACGAACAACTTTAGCGAAAAACAAAAACAATTCCTCGTCGAAATTGATTCAGAGAAGGCAAGCGACCTCGGTCTCTCTGGTTTCCAAATTCTCGGTACCGTCAATGACCAAACAAAACCGGTCACGGTCGGCACATTGACACTCGATGATAAAGAACAAGATGTTCAATTGTCTTATGAAAAAGATTTGACTTCACGTGAAGATCTTGAAAACGTCCAGTTATTCACAGCGACTGGCCCTGTTCCATTAACAGATGTCGCAACCGTCAAAGCGGTTGATACGTTCACATCGATTCAAAAACTCGATGGAAAAGTCTACGCCCGTGTCTCAGGACAAGTCAAAGGCGATAACGTTCAAACGGTTTCAAGTGACGTTAAAGCAGATGTCGAAAAACTTGATTTACCAGATGGTGTTTCGCTGACAAGTGGTGGCGGTAATGATGATACGGTCGAAATCTTCCAGTCACTTGGAATTGCGATCGTCGTCGCGATTGGTCTCGTTTACTTGACGATGTTGATCACGTTCGGTAAAGCACGGATTCCATTCATCATCTTATCTTCACTCATCTTCGTCCCAATCGGTTCACTCGTCACGCTCTTCTTAGCGAACGAACCGTTATCCGTCAGTGTCATGATCGGATTCTTGATGTTGATCGGTATCGTAACGACGAATGCAATCGTCCTTGTCGATCGGATCGGTCAAAATACTAAACGGGGTCTACCAATTCGTGAGTCACTGATCGAAGCCGGTAAAACGCGACTCCGTCCAATCTTAATGACGGCATTCGCAACCATTATGGCACTTGTACCACTCGCTCTGACGACTTCATCCGGAACGCTGATTTCAAAAGGTCTTGCGTTGACGGTTATCGGCGGCTTAACGACTTCAACACTCTTAACGTTAATCATCGTACCTGTCGTCTATGAGTTATTCTTCTTCAAAAAAATCAAAAAAGAACGTAAAGCCTAATAAAAACCCTTCTCGCCTGTGCGAGAAGGGTTTTTGCGTGTAGACAAACGCTTATGAAGAGTGAACATACGATAACGAGAGGCAATCTTTCCTGTCTCGCCTCGTCTTCAAAGCGGCAATCGGTTTTAAAGCGATTCGAGACGGATTGCGCTCTAAACCGTCTGCATGCCCGGCTTTCCATCATGGTATTCCCTAAAAAGCGTCGCGTTTCGTTGACTCCTACGGGAAAAATTGCGTTTTTAACGCACGTTCAGAGGCAGGCAAGACCCTGCTCGTTGTCCGTGAGGATCAAGGAGCAACGGCTTGTGCCTCGACGAAAAAAACGCTTAATCTCCCGACAGCACGTTGTCTACAGTCTGAAACCCTTCTCGCCCATGCGAGAAGGGTTATTCGTTTAATCTCATTATTTTTCAAGATATTCATCAGTCCGTTCAATCGTTCCGTTATGTTTTGCGACTAGCCCGTCGAGCACTGACGGTTCAAATTCTTCACCAATCGCGATCACCCCTGTTTTACCAGGTGGTATAACCCCTAACGTCCGTTTGAATGTCTCTTGAATCGCTTGATTTTCTTTTAATTCTTTTGATCCACCAATCAGCATCCCTGTCATCGAACCGAGCAAAATCCCAAACGGTCCGCCCAGTATTCCGACTGCCATCCCGATTAACGAACCTTTAAAAGCTTTGTTCGAACCACTCAAATCAACAGCATCTTCAAATGAAAATGCTCCGCTGTCACTTCGTTTAATGATGGCGATTTGCTCAAAATCGACTTGACCATTCGCATGGTATTTTTTCAGTTCACTGAACACTTGATAAGATGTTGCTTCCTCTTCAAAGGTAAAGGTAATGATATGATGCTTCTCATCTTTTTTAGCCACAGCTTCCACCTCTTTCGCGTAAGACGGCTCGTGACGGCTGACCAATGAACGATACATCATTATTTACCATTTTTCTTACCATCTAAAACATTCAATCGACTATTCGACGATTGAAATACTAACACTTTGGGTAAATAGTAACGTATCTGTTTTTTCCAAATAATGAATTATTCGTAAGGGGCGTATCTGTGATGTCTATTTTAGATTATGCCTTCATCCTCGTATCACTTTTTTGGCTACTCGAGTTGTTTCTCTTTCGAAATCGTCAAAAAGAACCATCTCCATATGCTGAGCAACGAAGTTTTTACTTGATTTTGTTGACCTTGTCTCTTTCGATTTTGTTTTCGCTACTGTTCAGTAGTACCAATCAACATGTTTTTTGGAAAGTCATCGGTTTGAGTTGTTTAGGAGGTGGCGTGTTTTTACGCTACTGGGGTATCCTCCATTTGAAGCAACAATTTACGCGACATGTCACCGTCAATACTGGTGATCGCCTTGTCAGTACTGGCCCTTACAGGACATTACGTCACCCACTTTACACCGGACTATTGTTTATCACGATCGGGTTTCCACTTTTCTTCGGAAACGGATTCGTCACGTTAGGTGCGGGAATTGTGATGTTCTTTATGTTACGTCACCGAATTCGCATTGAAGAAGCATTACTCACAGCAGGTTTCGGTCCAGCTTATACAGAGTGGGCGATGCAACGAAAACGGTTGATTCCTTTCATTTACTAAGACATAAGGAGAAGTGATTCTATTGAAAAAACAAGCAGTGGTTGTCGGAGCAGGTTTAGCAGGAATGTCAGCAGCGATTCGTCTCGCAGGTGATGGATACGCCGTCACGATGCTCGAACAGAACGGGAACGTCGGTGGAAAGCTGAACCAGCGGAGTGGAAAAGGATTTACGTTTGATACAGGTCCTTCTATCTTGACGATGCCTTGGGTATTGGAACAGTTGTTTTCAAGTGTGCACCGTCGTCTCGAAGACTATTTAGAAATCGAGCGGATTGAACCACAATGGCGGACATTTTTTGAAGATGGTACGGAACTTGATGTCAAAGGTGACTTGCCCGGCATGCTCGATGAATTCAAAAAAGTTTCCGATCAAGCCGATTTTGTCGAACTCTTTAGTTACTCAAAAAAAATGTATGACCTGTGTTTAGATAGCTTTTATAAATATAGTCTCGAAGACTTAAAAGACTTAAAGAAATACCACACGATGTCTGAATTACTTAAGATGGATCCATTGAATACGGTGGCGAGTGGTACCAAAAAACATTTGAACAATAAACATCTCGAACAATTATTCAATTACATGGTGATGTATGTCGGCTCCAACCCATACGAAGCACCTGCCGTCTTCAACCAAATGATTTACGTCCAGATGGGAATCGGGATTTACTACGTTAAAGGTGGTATGTATAAGATTGCCGAAGCCATGCAACAGTTACTTGACGAGCTCCGCGTCACTGTCCATGTCAACACACCCGTCGAACGGGTTGTCGTCGAAGGAAAACGTGCCGTCGGTGTCGAGGCGAAAGATGGGACGTTCTACCCGGCTGATGTCGTCGTGTCGAATCTCGAAGTCATCCCGACCTACCAAAATCTTGTACTGGACAAAAAGGCAGTTAAACAAGCGAAAAAGTTGAATGATTCGTTTGTTCCGTCCGTGTCAGGACTCGTGCTACTGCTCGGAGTCAATCGTGAGTATCACTCGTTGAAACACCATAATTTCTTCTTCTCAGAAGATCCAGAACGTGAATTTGCACAGATGTTCAAAGACGGTGTCCCACCCGATGATCCGACGATTTACGTGGGTGTCTCATCGAAATCGGATGCTTCACAAGCTCCGGAAGGAAAAGACAATCTGTTCGTTTTGACGCACGTACCTCCGCTTACGAAAAACCCGGCCGGTAAAACCGATTGGGATGCGTACCGCGAAGTCGTCCTCGATAAACTCGAACGGATGGGACTAGAGGGTCTACGCGAATCGATTGAATTTGAATATCGTTTCACGCCGGAAGACCTTCAGTCGCTCTACGGCCCAAATGGCGGTTCGATTTATGGTGTCGCCGCAGACCGGAAAAAGAACGGCGGCTTTAAGATTCCTTCGAAAAGCGACCTCTACGAGGGACTTTACTTTGTCGGTGGTTCGACGCACCCAGGTGGCGGTGTGCCGATGGTCACGTTGTCCGGTCAGCTTACGGCAGATTTGATTAAAAAACACGAAGGTGCAGTCAGTGTCTAAGTGACATGATACACAAAAGAGGCAGTGATTTCCGGTACGTACACGGAAGTCACTGCCTCTTTTAGTTCACCTTGTTACTTGCCGACTTCCGATATAGCGTTCCCCTTCGAAGTCGAGTCGGTATACGGCTGGCATCGGTAACGTTTGCCAAAAGGCATAGTCATGCTGCGCATCAAAATGCTGCATCAATAAGGCCATGATGTTTCCATGTGTTCCGATGACAAGCACATCCTCTTGATGTGTCCGCAGTAACTCCATCGTACTAGCAACGACACGTTGTGTTGCCAGTTGATTGGATTCACCGCCATATGGATTTTCATCCGGGTGTTCCCAAACGAAACGAACTGCTTCTTGAAAATTAGGCAATGCGCCTGGAGCCAGCATCCGCTCTGCGAAAGCATCCTGCTCCTTAATCATCAGCTCGCGGTTTTTTGCTAACGGTTCAACGGTTTCACGTGCCCGTTTATACGAACTCGCATAGATTTGGTCGATCGGAACACCTTGAAATAACGGAACTAACGCTTCCGCATCTTGCTTGCCCCTCGCGGATAACGGCCGATTTCGTTCATCGGTCGAATACGTCGAGTGGGCATGGCGAACGAGATAGATTGTCGTCATATGGAACCTCTTTTCTACTCAGGATAGTCCGTCATCCGGTAACCGATACCACGAACCGTCTCCAGATATCGATCAATCGGGAAACCGACGTCACGTAACTTCTCCCGAACATGCCGGATATGGGAATCAACGGTTCTTGGTTCAAGCGATTGGTCATAACCCCAGACAGATTCAAGTATCCGCTCTCTTGAAAGAACCCTATTTTTCGAGTGCAGGAGTTTCCCAACCAACTGAAACTCCTTTTTCGTCAATAGCACCCGCTTGCCTTCATAGTCACAGCGATAGGAAGAAGTATCGTATCGAAGACCATGAAACATGATTGCTTGATTTTGCGTCTTCCCTACTAACAATTCGATTCGCGCCAGCAATTCCCCTTCTTGAATCGGTTTTGACAAATAGTCATCTGCTCCAACCTCATGACCACGTAAAACATCTTCCCGTTGGCTTCGGGCTGTCACCATGATGATTGGAAAATCAGCGAACTGTCGGATATTTTGACATAATGTCCAGCCATCGACTTCGGGCATCATGACATCCAGCAGTCCTAAATCAATCGGAACCGTCTGAACGAGTTGTAAGGCTTGTTCTGCCGAGTCCGCTAACAGGCAAGTATGTCCGTATGGTCTCAAATACAACTCCAGCAACTGCCGCATCCGTACTTCGTCATCCACGATCAATATCCGTGCCATGCTCGTCACTCCTCCCACTGGACTGTTACTGTCGTTCCTTTACCTTGGTAGCTGTCGATATTTAAGCTAGCACCATGCGCTTTGACGATG
This sequence comes from Exiguobacterium sp. s193, assembly GCF_018618755.1. GTDB lineage: Bacteria > Bacillota > Bacilli > Exiguobacteriales > Exiguobacteriaceae > Exiguobacterium_A. Next base: position 15,719 of record NZ_JACSMR010000006.1, on the reverse strand, counting down.
GCACTCGCAATCGCCAGGCCGATTCCTGATCCGCCACGATTCCGAGAGCGCGACGGTTCACTTCGGTACAACCGTTCTGTGACCCGCTTAATCTCGTTTTCCGCTATCCCGATTCCTGTATCCTGGACCAAAAAGAAGGGACCGTTTGTGTTTTTCCCAAATTTGACTTCAATGGATCCGGTTTCTGTATATTTCCGCGCATTATCAAGAAGATTTAAGACGACTTGACCAAGACGAACGTCATCTCCTTCAATCGTTACAGCATCACCCATGACCGTTAGTGTTAACTCTTCCGATTCAATCGCGGGACGAACTTTTTCGACAAGAGATGGGATGAGCTGTTCGAGTGATACAGGTAACCGTTTAACCAAGAATTCATTTTCATCTGAACGTGCTAACAGAAGTAGCTGCTCAATCAATTCCGTCACCTGCGTGCTTTCCTCCTGGATAATCGTAATATATGAGGCTTTTTCAGACTCTGTTAAACCGGGTCGGCTTAAAATGTCCGCATAACCTTTCATATAGGTTAACGGGGTTCGTAATTCATGGGAAATATTTGCTAAAAACTCAGTTCGTTCGCGATTCAAAAAATCAAGTTCTTTCGCCAGTTTCGTGATTGACCGTGCCAGCGCGCCTAGTTCGTCTTGCCGGTCGATCGGCAAATCAGCCGACAAATTTCCTCTGCCAAGTTCGGCCGTCGCGCGCTCCATTTCGATTAAAGGACGTGAAATCACCCGCGTAAAGAACCACACAACAAAGATTGTCAAGACGAGAGCGACGATTCCCATTCGTACGAATTGCTGGGTTAACGGGTCAACTACTCGTCGTACTAAATCAGCCTCAGCGAACATAAACACATGACCCAGATGTTTTCCCGATACCGTGATTGGGCTATCTGTCATCAAGTAGTGCCCTTTTGTCTCAGATTGATTAACAATCCGACTCTTTTTCTGGTATGTAAAGTCGGTGTGGACAAGTTTTTGTCGCATCTCATCCGTCAATCGGTCAGATGTACCTTTGACTTGTCCATTCTGGTCGGTCACGACAACCGTGAACTCAGACGTCGATTCCATCAAACTGACATGATGAATCGTCTGCTCCGTGAAAGACTGCTCGAGTACGTCACGGTGCGTATCCCCCCGATTCAATAAACCTAACATGACTTCATCCGAACGGTCTCCGACAAGATTCAAGTACAAAGCACCAAACAAAATACCTCCAGTCACTAAAAAAGCACTCAAAAATAGTACTCCGATATAGTGTGATATGCGTTTCAAGTCATCCCTCCTCATACCATGCTCTTCTTGTTCATTATAAACACCAATTAATTTTAGGCTTCAACGGAAAGGTACAGGATGCAGAAATGTCACGCTTTCTGCACGGTTTCTGCACGAATAGTGGGTAAAGTAATCGTGTCATCACATTATACAGGGGGATTTTAAAATGAAGAAAACAATCGTAACAGGTCTTGCCTTATCGACGGCCTTATTGCTTGGTGCATGTGGGAATGAACAAGATAAAGAAGCAAACCACAATGACATGCAGAGTGAAATGCAAGAGGATTCACATGAAGGGATGGTGCATTCGAGTGACGGGGATTTACCAGATGGTATTAAAAAAGCAGCCAACCCTAAATTCGAGGTCGGCTCAACAGCAATCATGTCGTCGAAGCACATGAAAGGAATGGATGGAGCAGAGGCGACAATTGCCGGTGCATTTGATACGACCGTTTACGCCGTGAGCTTCACACCAACAGATGGCGGAAAAAAAGTGACCAATCATAAATGGGTCGTCCAAGAAGAGTTGACACCAGTCCCATCTTCTCCACTTAAAAAAGGTGACACGACGACGATTGAGGCTGATCATATGACCGGCATGAAAGGCGCTGAAGCAACAATCGACAGCGCTAAACAAACAACCGTTTACATGGTTGACTTCAAACCGACGACTGGTGGAGACACTGTCAAAAATCACAAGTGGGTGACAGAAGACGAACTTCAAGCAAACGAATAAACTTAAAAAAATCCCGTTCATCATTTGATGAACGGGATTTTTAGTATGATTCTGACTGGGCTCGAACCAGCGACCTCTACCCTGTCAAGGTAGCGCTCTCCCAGCTGAGCTACAGAATCATGATGCAGTACGTTATGTACTTGCTAGGACATTTATTAATATAGCAAGAAACTAAACAACTGGCAAGTAGTTTCCGTAAAAAAAATAAATTTTTCATAAAAAAACAGTCGGGCTGACTCAAAAAGAAATCACTTTTCTTTTTACGCGCTTTTTTTGTAAGCGTCGCGCGAAGCAAGTGGTTCCTTTTAAACAAGATGAGTGTGGCACATGTTTACTTTTGAGTCAGCCCCTTGTTTTTATAACATTGTTGTCACTTGATCGACTGGTAAACGAAGTGCCGGGCGTTTTTTCGCATTTTCAACGGCTTTACCGACAGCAATCAACATAACCGGAACAAAACGTTCTTCCGTAATGAACGTATCAGCGAATACTTGATGATCGAAACCGCCCATCGCAAGCGTCGAGAGCCCTTTCGCCTCTGCCACGAGCATCAGTTGCATCGCAGCTAAGCTAGCATTCGACATTGCTGCGTCACGACCGTATGCAGCACTTTGGTAAGCACCTTCTACTTGCCCTTTGATTGAGTCGAATAACTCTTCCGTCATGCCACCCGCTTCGACAGCTGGTCCATAAACCGGATTATAGTTTCGGTTTGCCTGCGTATCACCAAGCACGGCGATGACGACTGAAGAAGACGTGATTGCTGGTTGATTGTAAGCGATTGGTGCAAGCTTTTGTTTTGATTCTTCTGAGTGGAAAGCAACAAAATGCCAATGTTGTAAGTTCCAAGCGCTTGGTGCTGCTGTTGTGAGTTCAATCAATTCTTTCACTTCAGTTTCAGTTAATGTAAATGACGCGTCATAGTGACGAACTGACCGTCGTTCGTTGAGTGTTTGTAGTGTTTCTGAAAACGTTTGATTCATGATGGAATCCCCCTTAATATTATCTAATTACTTTGATATCGTACCATCCTGTTTCAATACTGTCATATGACAAGACTCGATATTCTATTTTCTGTTATAAAACAGTAGTTGACTTTATCTTTCTGTACTAATACAATGAGATTATAATAATTGACGTTGGATACACATTGAAGAGAACGAGGAGGATATAACAATGGAACAACCACTTTATCAAGAGGCATCTGCTGAGTTTTATCGTCAACTCCCAGCAAAGACTTGTGCCAGCTGCGGAAAAGAAATGGATGAGCAATGCGAATCTTATCAATCCGAATGTACGGATTGCACAGTCACTGAACAGTAAAAATCATAAAACGGACAAGGAGACCTAATCGGTCTTCTTGTCCGCTTTTTTATGTTTGACAACACTAAAATTCTTCCGGTTTATTCTAAGTTAAAGAGTTTTATTTTAAAAAAACTTAACCGGTCATCTTTTTGTAATATTTTTGTTACAAATGAAACAGACAAAATGTTACAGTTAAACCATACAATTTTTCTTAAAGGAGCTACGACAGCGATGGATTCATACAACAACGGAAACCCGATTGGCCTAGGACCACGAACCCGACAGCCTAAGAAAAAATTTTTTCGCACGTTATCGATCTTATTCACTTTATGTTTACTTTTAATCGGTGGATTCATCGCCTATCAATACATCAAACCGAAGCATCAAGCTGAAACTGTAAAGGTGACGACGATTGGACAAGTCCCCATCGCAACGATGGAAAAGGCACGGGTCGAACAATGGAACGGCGTGACAAAAAAGGTCGCTTATCTGACGTTCGAAGATGGGCCTAGTGCTTTAACCACAGACATTTTAAACAGCTTAACGGAACAACAGGTCAAAGCCACCTTCTTCTTCATCGGTAGTAACATCGATGCACAGCCGTCGATCGTAAAAGATGTCGCAACAGCCGGACACTACATCGGATTGCATAGTGAAACACATGATTATGCGACGATCTACAAGAAAAAACAGTACGTCCCTGAAATGTTGAGCGTCCAAAAAAAGATTCATCAGTTAACCGGACGTTCGCCGCTTCTGACACGTCCACCTTATGGTTCGTCACCCGGTATTTCAAAATCAATTGCGAAAGATATTGTCTCCGCCGACCTTCGTGTCTGGGACTGGTCGATTGATTCGATGGATTGGTATTACAAAGACAGTGCAAAAGAAGTCGCAAAAACTGTTATCAACCGTGCAGAAGATCCGGTTGAAATCATTTTGTTGCATGAACAACCGCAAACCTTACGCGCTCTTCCGGCCATCATTGCCGGATTAAAGAAAAAAGGTTATCAATTTTCTATTTATGATGAAGACTTCCATATTCCATATAACTTCGTCCAGCAATCCAATCTATAAGGGGTCTACTGATGAAAAAAACATATCTGCTCTCCGCCTGTCTATCGAGTTTTGCCGCATTCCTTTTAAGCGGATGTTCACCGGATTCTTCGACCGATTTTTATGACCAACTCGAAGGCCACGCTAAATCTGAACAAAAAGCGACTACTCTTGCAGAAACGCGCAGTAGAAAAGACGAAATTTCAGTCAACACGTACCAAGCAGTCCTCGACGCAGGTGCTGAAGAAATCAAACGTTCGCAAAACGAACGTGATGAACTGATTGCTTTGAATGCGGAACGTGCGTCTTTATTGAAACAGGAGAAAGCGATACGCAGAGAAGCTTTTGCAAAACTCGACATCCAAGACTTGAAAGACTACGTTTCAGGACTTGAGACTGTACCAAAACGCGAAGGAACAAAGCTGATTCAAGTCATCGAACAACGGGAAACATCTTTTGCGACATTTGCTAAACAGTACTCCGCTTCGATGAACGCAGAAGAAAAGTTGCTCTCCTACTTGACCGAGAAACCGAACTTCGTTAAGATTGACGAAGCAACAGCCGACTTGAATCGCATAGTCCGTCAAGCGACAAGTGCATTATCAGAGTTCAATCGTTTGACTGCGCGCTACAATGAATTAAAACCCGCCTTTTATGAAGAGGTCGGTCTCAACATTAAATAACTCACACAGGTTGCAACCAAACCCTGTCCAAAAAACCTGGACAAGGCCCTGTTGCAACCTTTTTTGTGCGTTTTAAAACATGGAGGAAACGATATGAATCGATCAAAAGCAACACTTTTTGTCTTAATCGGCGCCATCAGTTACGGTGTCCTCTCAACTATCGTCAAGCTTGCCTATGCAGCCGGGTTTGATTCTGCCGCTGTTTCCGGCAGCCAATTCTTTTTCGGATGGATTTTGATTTTTATGCTTGCTTTATTCACTAAAAATCTGCGTCTCGCCCCTAGCACAGCCATCAAGCTAATCGTGATCGGTATTTCAAGCGGGACAACCGGTTATCTTTACTACCAAAGCCTGCAGACGATTTCTGCTTCTGTCGCGATCATTTTACTCTTTCAATTCACATGGATTGGTGTAGTGATTGATTCCATCCTCTCAAGACGTTTGCCGTCACGGGCACACTTTTTATCGGCAATTCTTTTGATCGGCGGAGCTATCCTTGCCAGCGCTGCCTACACGAGTTCACTTGATGTCCGTGGAACACTTTTCGGATTGGGCGCAGCAATCAGCTTCTCGATCTTTTTACTCGCGAGCGGACGGGTTGCAAACCATCTTCCAGTCATCAAAAAGAGCTTTTACATGATGACGGGTGGATTACTCTTCATCATGATCATGTATCCACCTACGACATTTTTGACTACATCAAATTTCGAGAACGGTATGTTGTTGTATGCGATTCCACTTGGCTTATTCGCCTTGATCTTGCCACCACTCCTGTTTGCTGCAGGTGCACCGCATCTCAGCCCGGCTAGCGTTTCCTTACTTGGTGCCGCCGAATTGCCGACAGCCGTCATTTGTTCCGTCCTCATTTTAGGTGAACATTTAATGAGCTCGCAGTGGATTGGAATCCTTATTATCCTAATCGGTATTTTTTATCCGATTTACGCACAGGCTCCGAAACACAAAACGGTACCTTCTACTCAAAAAACACAGTAATTTTCACTAAACAATTTTCTGTCGAAACATCAAAAGACCACCGCTCTTGTCAGCGATGGTCTTTTTCCACTCATTTTTGACGTTTCATGGCATCCGCGACGAATTCAACATCCGTCCCAATGATGATTTGGACGTTTGTTGCCCCCATCTTCATGACACCCTTTGCCCCAGCTGCTTTAATCGCCGCCTCATCGATCACGCTTGTATCTTTGACTTGCAAACGTAAACGAGTCGCACAATTATCAATCGCTGTTACATTGTCCGTTCCTTGTAGCCCAGCAAAGATTTTTGCTGCTTGTTGCTCATACTTATCATCTGAAACACCCGTTACAACACCCGTGTCTGTTACGAGCGATTCATCTTCACGTCCTGGTGTTTTCAAATCAAACTTCGTAATCATGAAGTAGAACAGGAAGTAATAGACGACCGCGAACGCGAGACCAACCGGAATTAATAATAACGGTTTTGTAGCAATTCCAAAGTTCAAGGCATAGTCAATGAACCCTGCCGAGAACGAGAACCCATGCAAGATGCCAAGCAGATTGACGACTGCCATCGATACACCCGTTAAGACAGCATGAATGACGTATAAGACGGGTGAGAGGAACATGAATGAAAACTCGATCGGCTCCGTGATACCGGTTAGGAAAGACGTTAATCCTAAACCAATCATCGCCCCAGCGACTGCTTTCCGATTTTCTTTTCGTGCTGCCATTACCATAGCAGCGGCGGCTGCCGGAAGCGCGAACATCATAATCGGGAAGAAACCAGCTTGATAAATCCCTGCTGTCGGATCACCTGCAAAGAAGCGGGCAATGTCACCATTGACAATCGTTCCATCTGCTTTTTCATACGAACCGAATACGAACCAGAAAATATTATTTAAGACATGATGAAGACCAACTGGAATCAATAGACGGTTAAAGAAACCGAACAGTGCAGCACCACCTGCCCCAAGACTTACCATCCATTCCCCGGCACCGTTGATCCCATCTTCGATGAACGGCCAGATATATCCGAAAATAAAGGCAAATACAAGCATGACCGCCGACGTAATAATCGGCACGAAACGTCTTCCACCAAAGAATGCCAACCAATCTGGCAGTTTGATATTATAGAAACGATTGTAAAGTAAACCGGCTGTAATCCCGGCAATGATCCCTCCGAAGACTGCCATGTTGACCATCGACCCAAGACTCGCCTGATTGGCAATCGCACTCAAGGTCGCACCATCCGCCTTCGTTGAGGAGTCATTAACAATAGCTGCGATGGCATCATACTTCGCTTGAATTTGTGCATTCGAATAATCTTTATTCATCGAATCAACACCATTTTTTAATACGAGATAACCAACTGCCCCAGCTAATCCTGCTGCTCCGCTCGCGTCAATCGATAGACCAATCGCGACACCAATCGCAAAAATAAGCGGCAGGTTATCAAAAATTGCCCCTCCCGCAGCAACCATCAAGGGGATATCCAACATATCTGCTGAACCGAGTCGAAGGACAATCCCTGCGGCTGGAAGTACAGCGATTGGCAGCATTAACGCTTTACCAATCCGTTGAAGAAATTGCAACATACACTTCATCCTTTCTTAAGTAAAAAAACAATTGCTGACAAAACAATGAAAACGCTTTTACAGGTATTATTATTTCACATAAACATCTAAATGACTAGACCTTTATACAAATTTATTCATAAAAAAAGTACCCAGTATGGTGGGTACTTTTTACTTACTTAATGGCGGTTCGTATCCTCAAGATTTTGCTGGACGTTCCCGACTGTTTTCTTTGCATCACCTTTTAGTTGATCTTTCTTGCCGTCACGTTCGGTCGACTTATCTCCTGTTGCTTTTCCGAGTGCCTCTTTTGCTTTACCTGCTACTTTATCGACGGCACCATCAAGTTTTTTATTCAAACCACTGTTTTCTGACATATTCATTACCCCCTAAGTTTTTAAGCGAATAATAATGTTTTCCCTTCTTCAGAAGAATCAAACCTGAAAAAACAAGACTCCCCATCGAATTCGGATGAGAAGTCTTATTTCATTCCTTATTGTGTGACAGATGCACCTAATACTTGTTCGATTCGTTCGAATGCCCAATCGAGCTCTTCCTTCGTGATCACGAGTGGTGGTGCAAAACGAATGACCGTTTCGTGCGTTTCTTTACAAAGCAGTCCTTTTTCCTTTAACGCTTCGCAATACGGACGGGCTGCTTCTGTCAACTCAACTCCGATGAAGAGTCCACGTCCACGGACTTCTTTAATGATCGGATTGTTGATTTGTTTTAATTTTTCCATGAAGTACGTTCCGAGTTCAAGTGAACGCTCAGGTAATTTTTCATCTTCGAGCACTTCTAGCGAAGCAACCGAAACGGCACAGGCTAGTGGATTTCCACCGAACGTCGAACCGTGCGAACCAGGGTTGAAGACGCTCAACACATCACGGTTCGCCGCGACGCAAGAAATCGGGAACACACCGCCACCTAATGCTTTTCCGAGGATATACATATCTGGTATCACTTCATCCCAATCAGAAGCGAACCACTTACCTGAACGTCCCAGACCGGATTGGATTTCATCTGAAACGAGTAAGACATTATGTTCTTTACAGACAGCCTGGGCTTCTTTTAAAAATCCTTCGTATGGAATCAGAATTCCTGCTTCCCCTTGAATCGGCTCGACAATAAATGCTGCCGTATTTTCTGTGATTGCACCTTTTAAGGCCTCCAAGTCACCATAAGGAATGGTTTTGATTCCTGGTAAAAGAGGACCGAAACCACGTTGGTATTCGGCTTCGGTTGACATCGAAACCGCAGTCATCGTCCGTCCGTGGAAATTCCCTTCACAAACTATGATTTCAGCGTCCCCGGGAACTTGTTTGACTTCGTATGCCCAGCGACGTGCTGCCTTAACAGCTGTCTCGACCGCTTCCGCACCTGTATTCATCGGTAGGACCATCTCTTTATTCGTCAACTTCGCCACTTTTTCATAGAAGAAACCGAGTTGATCATTATGGAACGCACGTGACGTCAATGTAATTTTATCTGCTTGACGTTTTAATGCTTCGATGATTTTCGGATGACGGTGTCCTTGGTTAACCGCCGAATAGGCACTCAGCATATCCATATACTGACGACCTTCTGGATCTTTAACGAATACACCCTCCGCTTCTGAGATGACGATTGGAAGTGGATGATAGTTATGTGCCCCAAATTCTTCTGTCTGTTGAATGATTTTTTCTGTTTGATTCATAAAAAGTCCCCCTTTAACTCGTTAGAAAACGCTTTCAAAATAAGTATAACAGATTCGTCCCGATAAATTTCATATAAAAATTACATATCATAAGAGGGTTTGCCTGCATGACAATTGAATATATTGGGAATAGACAAGACAATTGACCAGTTATTTTTTTAATAAGGAGCGTGTACATGTGATGGACCGTTCGACGATTGATTCTTACGCAGTCATGATGAAAAACTTCCCTTTCCCGGCTTTCATTTTAAATACCGATTTAACTGTCCATTCTTGGAATACTCCTGCTGAAGACTATTGGGGATGGTCCGCGGCTGAAGTCCTCGGACAGATGATTCCTTTACTCAATCCGGAAGATGTTTCGTTTAGTGAACAACTCTGGTTTTCCTTTTTAGAGCGTCGGCAAGCGATTCAGCTAGCGAACACTACTTTTTTGCACAAATCAGGACAATCGCTCACTTCAAACTTTCTAATTTCGCCACTCTTTGAAAATAAAACAAGTGAGAACATAGTCGGTGCGTGTTTCTGTAGCATTCCGGGATCCAGTGCAGATGGGACTACGAAACCACTGTTTCAGGGCTTGATGGATTTAAGGTATGCGTTTGATCAAATCGCTTGCGTTCTCGTACTCGATGCCCGTGGCAACATCAAATATGCCAACGAAAATATGGTTGATTTCACTGGTTTTTGTCCGGATAAGTTAATGAATCAACCTTGGACCCGTCTTCTTGATCCTTCTCAAGAGGAGACGTTACAAAACATCCGCTCACAAATCAAACAGAAAAAAGCATGGTCCGGTAAAATGCCGCTGAAGTCATCTTCAGATGAGGAAAAATTTCTCCAGGCTACACTCATCCCAATCTATGATGTAAACGGTGTTCGTTTTCAGCACTTATTCATCGGGACGGATATCACGGAGACGACACGCCTCGAAGAGGAACTAGACTTCCTTGTCCATCACAATGAAATGACACACCTTTTGAATAAACGAGGTTTTTTACGTCAAGGCATCCCGTTGTTCGAGGAAGCATCCGCTGCTCAGCCGCTATCTCTGATCCTGTTCGACATCGATCGCTTCAAAGTCATCAATGACTCGTTCGGAAGTCACGTCGGCGATCAATTGCTTCAATCTTTAGCAACCCGCCTTGAACAACAGGCACAAGGTATGCTGACCTTTCATCCGACAAGTGACTTATTCGGTCTGCTAATCCCTGCTTCAAATAGCAATACACTCTTCCAATTCGTCCGTAAGCTCCAGCAAGTCGTCCAGCGTCCCTATTACATTAATGGACACTCGTTAATTATTTCTTGTACGTTCGGTATTACGCGTTATCCATCTGATGCGAAATCGCTCGAAGATTTATTCCGCCGCTCAGAAATGGCTCTGTCTTCGGGGAAAACAATCGGGACGGGAACGATTCAATATTTAACACATGAAATGGATGAACAGTTTACGCGTAAAGTACAACTCGAGCGGTCTTTGTTCACCGCGCTAGAAGACGAAGCACTCTCACTCGTCTATCAACCCATCGTCGACTTAAAGACGAAGCATATCGACGGATTTGAAGCACTGCTCCGCTGGAAACATAATGCGCTCGGAAGTATTTCACCAACTGAGTTCATCCCGCTCGCTGAAGAAGCAGCTTTGATTACCCCGATCAATAATTGGGTCGTGATTGAAGCCTGTGAGCAATTGGCAAAATGGCAACAAACCATTGACCCTAAGTTGACGATGGCGATTAATATTTCACCGCATCAATTCCAAAGCGACTCGTTCGTCCGCACACTCCAACATGTCATCGCTAAAAAATTGATTGCACCGCAAACCATTACACTTGAGATGACAGAAAACATTGCCATCCTACAGACAAGACGGACCATTGAACGGATGCAGTTAATCAAGTCGCTTGGTTTCCGTTTATCAATTGATGATTTTGGAACAGGATATTCTTCCTTACAATATTTAAGTGCTTTTCCGATTGACGAGTTGAAGATTGATAAAGTATTTATCGACGGAATCGATTTAGGTGAAAATGGTTTACTCGATTCCATCATTCAACTCGGTCGAAATTTAAATCTTAATCTTGTTGCTGAAGGTGTTGAAACCCCGAGTGCACAGGCCTATCTTGAGACGACCGCCTGTCAACAAATGCAGGGCTTCATCTTCGCTGAACCGTTATCAACGAAAGAAGTCGAAACACGGTTCACACCTCAATGATTTTGTTTTCTACTATTTAAATTAAAGAAGACAACAAAAAGCCATGATTCTTTCGAGTCATGGCTTTTTTGTAATTTTATAGTTCAATCTGACCGCCGACCATACCGTAGATGGCGACTGCTGCAAGAATCACAAGTACGCCACTCGCGATTACTTCATAACGTGACATTCCACTTCGTTGTTGCTCACGTTCTGCCACCGAATATGCGATGATACCGGGTGCATAGACGAGAGCTGCAATCACGATATACCAAATACCTGAAGCATAGACTAACCAGACTGAATAAAGTGCTGCAATCACGGAGAAAATCAGCATCTTCATATTTCGTTCCGCGCGCGAGAAGCGCACACTATAAATCGCTGATAACAAGTACGGTAAGAGGGCACAAATTCCAGCGATACTTGAAAGGACAAGATAGGTCTGCGCTGAAAATAACGCTACGCCCGCGACGACCTGTGTCGCGATTTGCGTGACCAAAAGTGCTCCAACCGGCGCCCCTTTACGATTCGTCTTCGCAAATAATTTCGGAAATGCACCATCTTTTGCAACAAGGTATGAAATTTCCGAGGCAAGAATCGTCCATCCGAGTAATGCTCCAGAAAGTGAGATGATTAAGCCAATCATGATGATCGTCGCCCCTACTGGTCCGATAGCCGCTTCTAATACATAGGCCATCGTCGGCTCCTGTAGTCCCGCTAACTTCTCTTGGCTTAAGACACCGAGTGACAAGACTGAAATCAAGATATAAATGACAAGCACGCCGACAAGTCCTGTCACCGTTGCTTTACCGACGTCACTGCGATTTTTCGCGCGCGACGACAAGACGACGGCTCCTTCAATTCCAACGAATGCCCAAAGCGTGACAAGCATCGTCCCTTTCACTTGCTCAAAGATGGAACCAAGTTCTGTCCCCTCACCCCAAAAATTGAGGTTAAACGTTTTTACGTTGAAAGCAATCGCGACGAGTAAAATAAAAATTAAAATCGGAACAAGTTTTGCGATTGTCGTAATTAAGTTAACAAGAGTCGCTTCTTTAATCCCACTCGAGACAATCCAAAATAATCCCCAGACGACAACAACGCTCATCCCTAATAAAAACACGCGATTTTCAGCTGAGAAAATCGGGAAGAAGTAACTAAGTGCATTAAAGACTAACGTAATGTTCGCGACCGTTCCAATCCATGCCGAGACCCAGTATCCCCAGGCACTGTTAAAGCCCACGAAACGACCGAATCCTTCCCGTGCATACGCGTAGATACCACCTTCAAGCTCCGGTTTACTGTTTGCTAGATGTTGAAAGACTAACGCCAGCATAATCATACCGAGTCCTGTAATGCCCCAACCGATTAAAATCGGACCTGCGCTTGCTTTTTGAGCCATTGCTCCCGGCAAGTTGAATGCGCCACCTCCGACCATCGACCCGATGACCATCGCTGCTAATGCAAAAAAACCAATCTTTTGTTGATTCATGATGTAAACACTTCCTTTATCTCTGTATATCTATTCATATCAAACGTATATTCATTCGAAAGACACAAAATTCATTATAACAAAACCTGCTTCTATGTAAAGAAAGGATTTGATGATGATGTGGATTCATTCGTTTCAACCGGAAGATGTCTATAAATTATTGATTGCCGCAACGTTCGGAATCATCATTGGATTCGAACGTGAAATCAAAAATAAACCGGTTGGTATACGTACTAGCCTCGTAATTACCCTGATCAGTTGCCTCTTAACCATCGTTTCCATCAATTCAGTCATCTTCTATGAAAATATTGCTTCCCATGTCCAAATGGATCCGATGCGGATTGTCGCACAAATCGTCGCCGGGATTGGTTTCATCGGGGCTGGTGTCATCTTGCGTCGTCCTCATGACATCGTTAGCGGATTAACGACGGCTGCGATTATCTGGGCAGCGAGTGGGATCGGGATTGCTGTCGGGGCAGGATTTATCTTTGAGTCGACATTTTTGGTCCTGTTCCTGTTTATTTCATTAGAAGGCATCACCTGGTTTATGAAGCGATTTAACAATAGTCGCTTTGAGGCCAATGTGATCGTCGCTCATCTCATGCTACCGGAACATCTTGAGGCTGAATCGGTAAAACAGGCATTAGAATTAAAAGGAATCCGCATTACCAATATACGTCTACGCGGTACACCAAAACAGTTGACGTTACGGATGTATTCGCCTCACCGTCTGACGATTTTCATACTTTATGACTACTTGAGTGAGCTCGGAATTGAGCGGATAGACCTTGATCAGTAAGAATTATCAGAAAATTTATGTTGCATTTTTAATCATTTTCACTTAAATTTACATTATGTTCACATTTTTCTGAAATTATTTCAAATTTAATCGGGGGGTCATCTTTCACATGAAAAAACAGACTAAAATCGCCTTTGCTGGCTTATCGAGCATGGCGCTACTCGCAGTAGCCGCTTGTGGTCAGGACAACGACTCGAACGGTAAATCGTCATCAGATGGTAGTAAAAAACAAGAAGTAACACTCGTCTCAACGACGGATGTTCCACAACTCGATCCAACGAAAACAACGGATTCGACGTCAATCATCGTGACAAACAACGTTTTTGAAGGCCTTTATCGTCTTGACGGTGAAAATAAACCAACTCCTGGTATGGCTGAAAGCGTTGAAGTATCAGACGATAAAAAGACATATACGTTCAAACTTCGTAAGGATGCCAAGTGGTCGGACGGCTCACCTGTCACAGCAGATGATTTCATCTACTCTTGGAAACGTGCCCTCGATCCGAAGACAGGTGCTGAGTATGCCTACATCCTGCAAGATCTTAAAAATGCCAACAAAATCATGTCTGGTGATGCAGAACTCGACGAACTCGGTGTCAAAAAAGTCGACGACCAAACACTCGAAGTTCAACTTGAAGCACCCGCTCCTTATTTCTTAGGCTTGACGAGTTTCCCGACATACTTACCACTGAAACAGTCGTTCGTCGAAGACAAAGGGGATAAGTTCGCAACAAACGTCGAGTCAATGAACTTCAACGGACCTTTCATTTTATCTGATTGGCAATCGAACGCTGGTTGGACATATAAAAAGAACCCCGACTACTGGGATAAAGCAAATGTCAAAATGGATCAAATTAATGTCAAAGTCGTCAAAGAAATCTCGACCGGCGTTAACTTGTTCGAGTCGAAAGACGTCGATTTCGCGCCAATCACTTCTGAATTCGTTTCTCAATACGAACAATCAGAAGACTACAAAACGCGCCCTGACGCCCGCATCAACTTCTTACGTTTCAACCAAAAAAATAAAGCCCTTAAAAATGAAAACATCCGAAAAGCGCTTGCTCTTGGTTTCGAGAAACAAGGGATTACGGATGTCATCTTAAACGATGGATCAAAACCGGCTAACTTCATCGTCGCAAAAGACTTTACCTTCACACCGGACGGCGAGGACTTCCGTGCGAAATATCCAGACCTTCAGAGCTTTGATGCAGCCGAAGCGAAAAAAGCTTGGGAAGCCGGCCTAAAAGAACT
The DNA here is from genome assembly GCF_018618755.1 of Exiguobacterium sp. s193. Classification (GTDB taxonomy): domain Bacteria; phylum Bacillota; class Bacilli; order Exiguobacteriales; family Exiguobacteriaceae; genus Exiguobacterium_A. Next base: position 676 of record NZ_JACSMR010000006.1, on the reverse strand, counting down.
CGGCGTGAAAACAGTCGAGCTCGGTATGTTGTCACGTGACGAAGATGCTTTCAAAAAGGTCTCTGAATTCCTAAAAGGCGATCTTGAGAAAAACTTGCCTGGTCTGACAATCAACATCAAACAACAACCGTTCAAAAACTTCCTTGATCTTGAATCAAAAGGCGAATACGATATCTCAGCTGCCGGCTGGGGACCCGATTACCAAGATCCAATGACGTTCCTCGATATGTGGTTAACAGACGGAAGCTTTAACCGGATGGACTACTCAAACAAAGAGTTTGATCAACTCGTCAAAGATGCAAAAATGGAACCAGATGAAGCAAAACGTTGGTCTGAACTTCAAGAAGCTGAAAAAATGCTCCTTGCAGAAGATTACGCGATTGCTCCAATCTACCAAAAAGGTGAAGCTTACTTGCAACGTGCTAACATCGATAAATTATACCGTCACCCGTTCGGTGCGGATATGAGCTTCAAATGGATGGAAGTTAAGTAAGTCGAGCACAAAAATCCAAGTACCCTCTACGGAGTCGTGCTTGGATTTTTTTATTTGATAGATTGTCAAATTAAGTGCAACACTTCTTCCGAGAAGACCTCGTATGCAGTTTTCCAGTTAAGACATTTTCTTGGTCTACCATTTATCCAGGCGAGCGCTTGAGCGAGTTCAGAGCGACTTACT
>NZ_JACSMR010000005.1 GCF_018618755.1 Exiguobacterium sp. s193 | reverse complement strand
TTCGAGCATTGCATCTCTATTTCCCACTGGGAACGTTCAAGACCGCGACGACAGATCGTGGAAAAGAGTTTAGCTGTCATGAACGAATTCGTGAAGCGTTAGGCTTACCGATGTACTTCGCTGATCCGTATTCTTCTTGGCAACGTGGGAGTAACGAGAACGCCAATGGTCTTCTCCGTGAATTTTTCCCGAAGGGGACGGACTTTGGAAAAGTAAGTCGCTCTGAACTCGCTCAAGCGCTCGCCTGGATAAATGGTAGACCAAGAAAATGTCTTAACTGGAAAACTGCATACGAGGTCTTCTCGGAAGAAGTGTTGCACTTAATTTGACAATCTATCTTGCAAAAAAAGATCTGATTGACGATTTTAAAGGAAGGAAGTGAAGAAAATGCAATGGTTAGAAGTCGCGAAGATCGCGAACACACATGGTTTAAAGGGCGAATTGAAGTTGCTCGCGAGTACTGATTTTCCGGAAGAACGCTTTAAAGTCGGAAATGATGTATTTCTCGAAACGGAGGGTACGTATGTTCCCCTGACGGTCAGCAGTTACCGAAAACATAAACAATTTGTCATGGTGACCTTTAAAGGGATGCATCACATTAACGACGTCGAGAAATATAAGGGGTTAAAACTCTTTGTCCAGCCGGAAGTCTTACAAGAGCTCGCAGAGAATGAATACTATTACCACGAAATCATTGGGTGCGACGTCTACGATGGTGAGACGAAGATTGGTGTCATCTCAGAAATCTTAGAGACCGGAGCAAATGATGTCTGGACGATTAAACGTCCAGGAAAAAAAGACGTCTTGATTCCGTATATCGAACAAGTCGTCGCGTCGATCGATGTGCAAGAAAAGCGGATTCAAATCACACCGTTACCTGGATTGATTGAAGGATGAACATCAAAGTCTTGACGCTTTTTCCGGATATGTTCACGGCACTGAACCATTCAATCGTCGGACGGGCACAAGAAGAGGCACGGATACATCTCGAGTACATTAACTTTCGGGACTATTCGACAAACCGGCATGGACGTGTCGATGATTCTCCTTACGGGGGTGGTGCAGGGATGTTGTTGACGCCGCAACCTGTTTTTGACGCCGTTGCAGCCTTGCCGAAAGCAAACCGGCGCATCATTGCGATGACACCGACAGGACAACGGTTTGATCAAAAAATAGCGGAAAAATGGGCGCGGGAATCAGAACTGGTTTTCTTATGCGGCCATTACGAAGGATTTGATCAACGGATTCATGATGAACTGGTGACGGACGAAGTGTCGCTCGGTGACTTCGTCTTGACGGGCGGGGAACTCGCGGCGATGACGATGATTGATGCTGTTGTCCGACTGTTACCTGACGTCCTTGGCAAATCGGCCAGTCATGAAGACGATTCCTTTTCGACCGGACTGCTCGAATACCCCCATTATACCCGTCCTGCCGACTATAACGGATTAGTGGTCCCGGACGTCTTATTATCCGGGAATCATGCAAAAATCGAGCAGTGGCGAAGACAACAGGCTTTGAAACGAACACAGGAGCGACGTCCAGATTTACTTGAGTCAGCCGATTTGTCGGCAAGTGATTTAAAGTACCTCCGGTCAATTTCAGGATTGTCAAAAGAATGAAACTGTGATAAGTTAAAACATGTGGCAAAAGCCACCTATTAACGATGTTCCGCTGTTGGATGCAATAAGCAAATGAAGATAAGAACATTGGTGAAAAAAGGAGAAATCATTCATGAACACACAACAATTGTTCCGTGAAATTACACAAGAACAAATCAAGTCAGACGTCCCTTCGTTCCGTCCTGGGGATACAGTCCGTGTACACGTTAAAGTCGTCGAGGGTACGCGTGAGCGGATCCAGCTTTTCGAAGGCGTAGTTATCAAACGTCACGGTGGCGGCATCAGTGAAACTTTCACAGTCCGTAAGATTTCTTACGGAGTTGGCGTAGAGCGTGCTTTCCCGCTCCACTCACCACGTGTTGCACAAATCGAAGTCGTTCGTTACGGTAAAGTCCGTCGTGCGAAACTTTACTACCTCCGCAACCTTCGTGGTAAAGCGGCACGTATTAAAGAAATTCGTCGTTAATCATGTGAAAAAGTGGCTTGTCTTCGGACAAGCTTCTTTTTTTTATCGTTTATGCGTATACTAAGTCTAGAGTAAAGATTTAATCAAAGGAGTGGAACGCGTGAAGGAGTTATTTAGTTGGGTAAAGGCGCTTGTCGTAGCGCTCGTGATTGCGTTCATCATCCGAACGTTTCTATTCGTCCCGGTCATCGTGGACGGCGAGTCGATGATGCCGACACTGCACAATTCAGACCGGATGGTCGTCAATAAGGTTCCCTATTACTTTAATGAACCAGAACGTGGCGATATCGTCGTCTTCCATGCGACGGAAACACGTGACTATATCAAACGTGTCATCGCTGTCCCAGGTGATACGTTGTACTACAAGGATGATATACTGTATATCAACGATAAAAAAGTGGAAGAACCCTATTTAAAAGAATTTAAAGCACAAATGAATGGTGTCCCGTTGACGGAAGACTTTACGTTAGAAGAACGGACTGGCGAAACGAAAGTTCCATCCGGTAAAGTATTCGTCATGGGAGATAACCGTCAAAACTCGAAAGATAGCCGTGACATCGGGTTCGTCGATGAAGATCAAATCGTCGGAACGACGAATTTCGTCTTTTATCCGTTCGGCGATTTACGATCAGTTGATTAAAAATCAAGACCTCGCAACAAAATGCGTCTACCAGAAACAGTTCCATCAGCCGTGCGTTTGATGGAAGAAGGTCAGGAATTGAGTAGTGTCCGTACGACACCACTTCTTTTCTTGGCTTTTTTTGCGTATACTAAGGGATGGATCGTTTCTTGAGAACGAAGTGACGGTAACTGCAGCAGGTCTTACCGCGTCACACAACATGAAGTTAGCAGTCCAGCAATATAATGGAGTTGAGGTGGAATATATGACGATACAATGGTTCCCTGGTCACATGGCGAAAGCACGCCGCGAAGTTCAGGAAAAGTTAAAATTGATTGACGTCGTCATCGAATTGGTCGATGCACGTCTCCCGATGTCGAGTCGCAATCCGATGGTTGAGCAAATTACGGCAGGAAAACCGCGGTTAATCGTTTTGAACAAAGCCGATATGGCGGACGCGCGTTTGACCGAGCGGTGGATGAAGGCGCTTCGTAAAGACGGAGTCGATGTCATCGCCGTCGATGCAAAACACAATAAGGGTCTCGGGCAAATTCATGAAGGTGCATTACGCCTGATGAAAGAAAAACATGACCGCATGCGTGACAAGGGACGAAATCCGAGTGCGATTCGTGCGTTGATCATCGGCATCCCGAACGTCGGGAAATCAACGTTAATCAATCGCCTTGCCGGACGAAACATCGCCATCACGGGTGACCGTCCAGGTGTGACGAAACGTCAGCAATGGATCAAAATGAAGACGGGTGAGATGGAGTTGCTTGATACACCTGGTATTCTCTGGCCGAAGTTCGACGATCAGTTGGTGGGATACCGCTTGGCAGCGACAGGCGCAATCAAAGATGATATCTTAAACATCGATGACATCGCGCTGTTTGCCATCCGTGAGCTCAAATCGCGTTATCCGGAACAATTGATGGAACGTTATCGCCTAGACGATGTGTCCGGTGAAGCTGTTGATGTATTAGAAGCAATCGGCAACAAACGTGGGTTCACTTCAGGTGGATACGTCGACTTTGAACGGACGAGTGAGATGTTGTTACATGAGCTGCGGACGGAAAAAGTCGGGCGTGTGACACTTGAAACAGTCGAAGAATGGGCAACTACTGCAGAATAAGACGAGCTTGGAACCTTCTCTAGAAGGTCCAAGCTTTTTTCGAAATAGGAGTGAATGTCAGATGAAGATTCAAGACTTAAAAGAACGGCTTAACGGGATTTCGCGTGAACAATTCGCAGCCATCGAACAGGAATTGGCACACGATCACCGAACAGGAATCAAGACGTTACTAAAGCAAACGAGTCGTCGATTTGTACTCGAAGAACAGCAACGTCTTAGTTTTAAGGAGCGTTCTGCATTTGAAGAAGCATACCGTGCAGAGGGATGGAGGAAAATCGCCGGTGTCGACGAAGTCGGGCGTGGCCCGCTCGCCGGTCCCGTCGTTGCGGCAGCCGTGATTTTACCAGACGGTTTTTATCACCCCGCGTTGACAGATTCAAAACAGATGTCGAAAAAACAACGGCAACTGGCCTATCAGCATATTCGCAAAGTCGCAGAGGTCGCGATTGGCATCATCGAACCAGCAGAGATTGACCGGATCAATATTTATCAAGCCTCGAAACAGGCGATGTTACAAGCGGTGAATGGCGTTTCTGCAGAGGCTTTACTCGTCGATGCGATGGAACTTGATGTCGATCTACCTCAAACGTCGCTGATTAAAGGGGACGCACGAAGTGTCTCGATTGCAGCGGCAAGTGTCATTGCGAAAGAAACGCGTGATGCATTGATGGAACATTATGCGACGCTTTATCCGGAATACGGATTTGAACAGCATGCAGGATACGGGACGGCACAACATTTACAGGCGCTGGATACATACGGCGTAACGCCGATTCACAGGAAAACATTCAAACCGGTTCTTGAGCGACTTTAGGAGGTGAATGCGTGTGCAAATCGAACATCGGGCCTTACTTCCCTTTAAAATCATTGATCAAGCCAACATGCCGTTACGTGAAGGGGCAAATGTCGTCGGGAAAGTATTGAAATTATTGCCGGACGGATTGATGGAGTTGCAAGTCGGACAACGGGTCCTGACGGCCGGAACGACGGCTGACTTGAAGGAAGGAATGGCGTACCGGTTCGTCGTGACGAGCACGGAAGGACAACCCGTACTGAAGATTTTATCGGAAGCACCACAAACTGCGGTGAAACAAGTTCTGCCTTCGATGCTTGAGAGTCTCTTGCGCCCGAGTGTAGAGGGGCTCCCTCAGACGACACGTGCGATATTACAACAACTCGGCCAACGCGCAACGATGGAAGGTTCGGGTGAGACACTGAAGCAGGCGATTGTTGAGCTCGTTCAAATGGCGCGTAATGCAGAGGAAGGTCAAGGGACGCTCGACCGGAAGACGAGTGACCAAATCCTGACCCAACAACTCATCCAAGCGACGAATGAACCGGGGCGAGGGCTCTTTATGTTGCAACTGCCACATTTCGGTCCTTTTGAAGAGGTCGACGTGACGATGGAGGCACCCTTCGACAAAAAAGAATTGAACCCGGACCATGCCCGGATCGCTTTTTATCTGAAACTGCCCAAGTTAGGTGAAATTGCGATCGACTTATTGATTACTGATCGAAAAATGGCGGTGTCCGTTTTTCATCCGGATCAACGAATTAGTGCATTCATGGCTACCTATCAACCGATGATGGAACAACGGTTAAAAGAGCAAGGGTATGAGTTGATTCGTTTTGAATTAGTCGAGCAAACAAAAGAGCGGGTTCCGATCGATTTGACGCGACGAAACGGAAGGGTGGACTACCAAGCATGAAAAAAGCAATTGCCTTATCTTATGAAGAACAGATGGCAGCCCCGAAAGTCGTTGCCAAAGGGTCAGAAATCGTCGCCGAGCGAATCTTAGAAGAAGCGATTCGACACAATATTCCGATTCGGCAAGATCAAACCTTGGTCACATTACTCGATGCGATTGAAGTATCCGAGCAAGTTCCACCCGAGTTGTATGGGGTCATCGCCGAGCTGTTTGCCTTTTTATATCAGCTCGATCATGAAGGAATCACGAAAAAATAAATGCTTTCGGTCGATAACGATAGACAGCGCTTCCAATTTTAACTACAATGAAAGAGCCGAAACTAAAGGGGTTAAGGGGGATTTTTTCATGAATGTACATGAATATCAGGCAAAAGAGTTACTTCGTTCGTATGGTGTACCCGTACCGAACGGAATCGCAGCATTTACGGTCGAAGAGGCAGTTGATGCAGCAGAACAATTGTCAGGCCCAATCAAAGTTGTCAAAGCACAGATTCACGCAGGGGGACGCGGTAAAGCTGGTGGTGTCAAACTAGCAAAATCGCAAGAAGAAGTAAAAGAATTCGCGACGGAGTTACTCGGCAAAACGCTCGTCACGCATCAAACAGGACCTGAAGGTAAAGTCGTGCAACGTCTTCTTGTCGAAGAAGGTTGTGCGATCGATAAAGAATACTATCTCGGGATTGTCCTTGATCGTGTGACTGGTCGTGTCGTCATCATGGGTTCAAGTGAAGGCGGAATGGATATTGAAGAAGTTGCAGAAGCGACTCCTGAAAAAATCATCAAGGAAGTCGTTGATCCAGCAGTCGGACTTCAAGCTTTCCAGGCACGTAAATTAGCGTTCGCGATGGGTGTACCCGTCAAACTCGTTAATAAATTCGTTGGTATGGTAACGAAACTGTATACTTTCTTCGTCGAAAAGGATTGCTCGATCGCTGAAATCAATCCACTCGTCACAACAAAAGACGGCGACGTCGTTGCGCTTGACGCGAAGCTGAACTTTGATTCAAACGCATTGTACCGTCATGCGGATATCGTCGCACTCCGTGATGAAACGGAAGAAGATCCACGTGAAGTCGAAGCATCGAAAAGCGATTTGAACTACATCGCGCTTGATGGAAATATCGGTTGCCTCGTCAATGGCGCAGGTCTCGCGATGGCAACGATGGACATCATCAAACACTTCAGTGGCGATCCGGCGAACTTCCTCGATGTAGGTGGCGGCGCGACGAAAGAGAAAGTAACGGAAGCGTTTAAATTGATTCTTTCGGACGATAACGTCAAAGGAATTTTCGTCAACATCTTCGGTGGAATCATGAAATGTGACGTCATCGCAGAAGGTATCGTTGCGGCAACAAAAGAAGTCGGCCTAGAGTTACCACTCGTCGTTCGTCTTGAAGGAACAAACGTTGACGCAGGGAAACAAATTCTCAAAGATTCAGGTCTAGCGATTACAGCAGCTACATCAATGGCAGACGGCGCAGAAAAAATCGCTGCGCTCGTGAAGTAAGGGGGAGCTAAGGATGAGTATTTGGGTAAATGAATCAACAAAAGTGATCATTCAAGGAATTACAGGTAATCAAGGGATGTTCCACGGGGAGCAAATGATTGATTACGGAACGAACCTCGTCGGTGGTGTCACTCCAGGTAAGGGCGGAACAGAAGTACTTGGTGGCGTTCCTGTATTTGATACGGTTGCACAAGCAGTCGACAAAACAGGTGCAAATGCATCGATCATCTATGTACCACCAGCATTTGCAGCTGATGCGATCATGGAAGCAGCTGATGCGAATATCGCGTTAATCATCTGTATCACAGAGGGGATTCCAGTCCTTGATATGGTAAAAGTAAAACGTTATCTTGACGGAAAACCAGTCCGTTTGATTGGTCCGAACTGTCCAGGTGTCATCACACCAGGCGTCGCGAAACTCGGAATCATGCCTGGTTACATCCACACACCAGGTCATGTCGGGATCGTCTCACGTTCTGGGACGTTGACGTATGAAGCGGTTCACCAATTGACGACGGCTGGAATCGGTCAATCGACGGCTGTCGGAATCGGTGGCGACCCGGTCAATGGAACGGACTTCATCGACACGCTCAAAGCGTTTAATGAAGATCCGGAAACAAAAGCGGTCATCATGCTTGGTGAAATCGGTGGAACAGCAGAAGAAGAAGCGGCTGAGTGGGTCAAAGCCAACATGACGAAGCCGGTCATCGGATTCATCGGTGGACAAACTGCTCCTGAAGGCAAACGTATGGGTCATGCGGGTGCCATTATTTCAGGTGGTAAAGGTACGGCATCGGAAAAAATCAAGACACTTCGTGCAAATGGAATCGAAGTCGCAGAATCTCCAGCGGTCATCGGTGAAACGTTAATTCGTGTCATTAAAGATGCTGGAATCTATGAAGAATGTTTGACAGGTTCAACGGTCAAATAAAAATGTCGAGAGCTGTCCTGAAGATTCAGGACGGCTTTCTTCTATATAAAAGGAGTGTATGTGATGGAGCGAGAATGGTATGTTCGATTTGCTGCTTGTCGTGTGCCTTATCCAATCGTTGCCTTAGTTGAACAATATGGAATTTTATCCGTCGATGATCTTCCGACAGATGCTGAAAATAAAAAACGGTACAAAAAAGCCCTTTACCTCGATCAACTCCCGTCCCAGTTACTTGTCCCATCTGATCCCGAATTTCCACAACAGTTACTCCAGATCCCGCGACCGATATATGGTCTGTATTATGCAGGTGATCCGTCACTCTTACAGCGCCCACTGATTAGTATGATCGGGAGTCGGACCCCGTCACCGTCCCACAAAGAACGTTTGTCATTTTTACGTCCATTCTTTGAATCACCCTTCGTTACCGTCTCAGGCGGAGCGTATGGGATCGATTCACTCGTTCATCGCTTATCGATCAAGTACAATCAACCGACGATTGCCGTCATGGCGACGGGTCTCGACCTGTTATATCCGAAACAACATCATGCCCTCTTCGAACGAATCACACAAACGGGACTCCTCCTTTCTGAATACCCCCCGCACACGCCAGTTCAAAAATATCAATTCCTAGAACGTAATCGAATCATCGCTGGATTATCTTCTGCTCTCGTCATCGTCGAAGCAGCGTTAAAAAGTGGGACGATGAATACAGCAGGACATGCCCTTGACCAAGGAAAAGATGTCTATTGTCTGCCGGGTTGTCCGACAGAAAAAATGTTTCAGGGAACAAATCAATTGATCGCAGAAGGGGCGATTCCGCTCTTAAATCCAGAAGAAGTTTCAAAAAGTATCTTGATGAACGTTGACAAATGGGAATCGAGACTACTATGATAAGTGAGATTAAAATACGAGTACGCCTCTAATAGGGAGCGATTGCAATGGCAAAATATTTAGTAATCGTCGAGTCACCTGCAAAGGCAAAAACCATCAAACGTTATCTCGGTTCGAACTATACCGTGAAAGCATCGATGGGGCATGTCATCGACTTGCCAAAAAGCCAGATGGGTGTCGACGTCGAACATGACTATCAACCAAAATATATTACGATTCGTGGTAAAGGTCCGGTCTTGAAAGAATTGAAAACGGCTGCTAAAAAAGCACAAAAAATCTATCTCGCGGCCGACCCCGACCGTGAAGGGGAAGCGATCGCTTGGCATTTAGCGAAAGCCCTCGGTGTCGATGAATCGACAGAGTGTCGGGTCGTCTTCAATGAAATCACAAAAGACGCCATCAAAGACTCGTTCAAGAAACCCCGCAAGATCAACTATGATCTTGTCGACGCGCAACAAGCGCGGCGTATTTTGGACCGTCTTGTTGGGTACAGCATGAGTCCGTTACTTTGGAAAAAAATCAAAAAAGGATTATCAGCGGGACGTGTTCAATCCGTTGCCGTGAAGATGATCATCGACCGGGAACAAGAAATCAATGCCTTTTTACCAGAGGAGTACTGGACGATTAAACTGGAGCTTGATGCGAACGGCGAAAAACTTGAAGCAAACTTTTATGGTGTCGACGGTAAAAAACGTGAACTGCATTCGGAAGAAGAGGTCAACGAAATTTTGGCAAAACTCTCTGAATCCTTCACAGTCGACTCCGTAACGAAAAAAGAGCGTAAACGTAACCCGGCGTTACCGTTTACGACAAGTTCGCTTCAACAAGAAGCAGCCCGTAAGTTGAACTTCCGGGCGAAGAAAACGATGATGATTGCCCAGCAACTGTATGAGGGAATCGAGTTAGGAAAAGAAGGAACGGTCGGTTTGATCACGTATATGCGTACCGACTCGACACGGACTTCTGAAACAGCGAATCTCGAAGCGCACGGCTTCATCGAAAACGCGTACGGGAAAGAATACATTGCTGTTGAAAAACGAAAAGAGAAAAAAGCAGCGAATTCACAGGATGCTCACGAAGCGGTCCGCCCGACTTCGACGATGCGTGATCCGCAACTTGTCAAATCGTATTTATCACGGGATCAGTTCCGACTCTATAAACTTATTTGGGAACGATTTGTCGCAAGTCAAATGGCACCGGCGATTCTGGATACGGTCAAAGTTGATCTTAACTCGAACGATGTCATGTTCCGGGCGAACGGTTCGACCGTCAAATTCCCAGGATTCATGAAGGTCTATATCGAGGACACAGATGATGAAGCGGTGACTGATGTCAAAGAAGGACTCTTGCCACCACTTGAAGACGGCGAAGTCTTGCAACAGGAATCGATTGATCCGAAACAACACTTTACACAACCACCGCCACGTTATACAGAGGCACGATTAGTGCGAGCGATGGAAGAACTGGGAATCGGTCGCCCTTCGACGTACGCACCGACACTCGATACGATTCAAAAACGAGGGTACGTGACGCTTGAAGAAAAGAAATTCTTACCGACGGAACTCGGAGAGCTCGTCATCGACATGATTAGTGATTATTTCCAAGAGTTCATTACCGTTCAGTTCACAGCGGACATGGAAGCTTTACTCGATGCCATTGAGAAGGGTGACATGCAGTGGACGGAAGTTGTTGATCCGATCTATAAATCATTCGCAAAACGTTTGACGCGGGCAGAGGCAGAAATCGAGAAAATTGAAATCAAAGATGAACCAGCAGGAGAAGATTGTGAAGTCTGCGGTCATGCGATGGTCATCAAGATGGGCCGGTACGGCAAGTTCATGGCATGTTCGAATTTCCCGGAATGCCGAAACACAAAACCAATCCAAGTCGAGATTGGTGTCAAGTGTCCGACATGTGGTACAGGGGATATCGTCGAACGCCGCAGTAAAAAAGGACGGTTATTCTACGGATGTTCGAATTATCCGGAGTGCGAATTCGTCTCATGGGATAAGCCGGTCGAAGAGCCGTGTCCCGTCTGTAGCAGTATGATGGTACAAAAGAAAATCAAGAACGGTGTGAAGGTTGAATGTACATCGTGTGGACATCATGAAACGCGCATCGATCAGGAGCAAGAGGAGGAATGACCGTTGAAACGAGTAACGGTAATTGGTGCCGGGCTCGCAGGTTCTGAAGCAGCATGGCAACTTGCGAAGCGTGGCGTCCAAGTAGATTTATATGAAATGCGACCAGTGAAGCAGACACCTGCTCACCATACCGATCAATTTGCAGAACTCGTCTGTTCGAACTCGCTCCGTGCGAATCAATTGACGAATGCAGTCGGTGTATTAAAAGAAGAAATGCGACAGCTTGATTCACTGATCTTGAAGGCTGCCGATTTAGCGAGTGTCCCTGCAGGGGGCGCGCTCGCTGTCGATCGGCATGACTTTGCAGGATATGTGACAGAGACTCTGAAGAATCACCCGAACATCACGGTTCATCACGAAGAACTCGAAGCGATTCCGGATGGTCCGACAATCGTTGCAACGGGTCCGCTGACAAGTGCTGCCTTATCGGAGTCACTTAAGCAGTTCACGGGAGAAGATTATTTGTACTTCTTCGATGCGGCAGCACCGATTCTCGATGGTGATACGATTGACCGTGAGAAAGTCTACCTGAAATCACGTTACGATAAAGGCGAAGCAGCTTACTTGAACTGTCCGATGACAAAAGAGGAGTTCACGCATTTCCATGATGAGCTGATTCGAGCGGAAGTCGTTCCGTTAAAAGAGTTCGAAAAAGAAATCTACTTCGAAGGGTGTATGCCGTTTGAAGTGCTAGCATCACGTGGACCCAAAACATTATTGTTCGGCCCAATGAAACCAGTCGGACTCGAAGATCCGAAAACAGGCGAACGTCCGTATGCAGTCGTCCAATTGCGCCAAGATAACTCAGCAGGGACACTCTTCAACCTCGTCGGTTTCCAAACGCACTTGAAGTGGGGCGAACAAAAGCGCATCATCCGTTTGATTCCGGGTCTTGAAAACGCGGAGATTGTCCGATATGGTGTCATGCACCGGAATACGTTCGTCAATTCACCGAACTTATTACAAGCGACGTATCAAACACGGACAAGACATGATTTATTCTTTGCCGGTCAAATGACAGGGGTCGAAGGATATGTCGAGTCAGCAGCATCCGGTTTAACGGCAGGAATCAACGCGGCACGGTTAGTGAATGAAGCAGAGCCGATCGCTTTCCCGAAAGAGACGATGATGGGGGCGATGGCGCACTACATCACGACGACGGAAGGAAAGAACTTCCAACCGATGAACGCGAACTTTGGACTTGTTCCAGGACTCGTCGGTCATCCTGTCCGAATGAAAAAGACTGAAAAGTATGCGCTCCTTGCTGAGCGAGCATTAGATGCGATCAAGGACTTTACTGAGCTATAAGAAAGGTGGGGGGGAAGCCGCAGAAACAGCGGACTTTCACCCCATTTCTTAATTTTTCATAAAAGCGTGATAACTTTGTCATTTTTTCGATTTTTGGTCTATTGTCAGACTACTTAGTGTGTGCTATGCTAAGGTCGATTCGAGTACAAATGGTCAAGAGGAGGCTCGAGAATGGGATTAGACAAAGAGTTTGAACGACTGCGGAAAGACTTTTTGCGGTACGTGCATATCGAACGTCAACTATCTCCGAATACGGGTCGCTCTTATGACCAAACCCTTCGACAATACGCCGCTTTTTGCCTCGATCATCAACTCCGATCGATTGAATTGGCAACTGCACGGCGTTATTTGTATGCACTCTATGATCAACAAGCTTCACGGTCGACGATTGCGCAGAAAGTATCTTGCTTGAAGCAGTTCGGGCGTTTCTTGACCCGAGATACGGATGCAGTCAATCCTTTTGAGGGATTGAAAACACCGAAACGTGCTCAGACATTACCGACTTTTTTAGTGCCGTCTGAGTATGAGCGTTTTTTAGAAGCCTTCCGAACAGAAGACATACTTGGAAATCGAAATGTCGCAATGATTGAATTGCTCTATGCGACCGGGATGCGTGTCAGTGAGCTAGCGGGACTGAATCTTCAAGATCTGGATCAGGATGTCGAGTACGTCCATGTATACGGGAAAGGTCGAAAAGAACGGATTACCCCAATCGGTTCGTTTGCGAGACAGGCTTTACAAGTCTACTTGCGAGAACGACGAGCAAAGGATGATCAAGAACAAGCTGTGTTCGTCTCGAAATCGGGCCGTCGGCTGACGACGGATGGGATCCGTAAGATTCTAAAAAAAGGGGATCATCTGCTATCAAAGCATGTAACCCCCCACGCACTCCGGCATAGTTTTGCGACCGACTTGCTTGAGAGAGGGGCAGACCTTCGTGCGGTCCAGGAGCTATTAGGTCATGCCTCTTTATCGACGACAGGGCAATATACACATGTGACGACGGAGCGGCTGCGCCATGTCTACCAGCAAGCGCATCCGCGTGCTTAAAGGAGGAAACAGAATGTTTCATGCAACGACGATTTTTGCGATTCAACATAACGGTCAATCCGCGATGAGCGGAGATGGTCAGGTGACATTCGGAAACCAAGTCATCATGAAGAAAAGTGCGAAAAAAGTACGCCGCCTGTATGGCGGAAAAGTCATTGCCGGGTTCGCGGGAAGCGTAGCGGATGCCTTTACACTCTTTGAGAAATTTGAAGCAAAACTTGAAATGTACAACGGGAATCTACAACGTGCTGCAGTCGAGCTAGCAAAAGAATGGCGTGGCGACAAAATGTTACGTCAGCTCGAAGCGTTACTCCTCGTCATGGACGGAACACATCTCCTGCTTGTTTCCGGAAATGGTGAAGTGATTGAGCCGGATGACGGAATTCTCGCCATCGGTTCAGGCGGGAACTACGCGCTTGCAGCAGGTCGGGCGTTAGCGCGTCATGCCGGACAGATGTCAGCTGAAGAAATCGCACGCGCTGCCCTTGAGACAGCAGGCGAACTGTGTGTGTTCACGAATGATCAAATTATCTTAGAGACGATTGGAGGAAGTGCAGATGCATGAATTGACACCGAAACAAATCGTAGCCAAATTAGATGAGCATGTCGTCGGACAAGCCGATGCCAAACGTGCTGTTGCAATCGCACTCCGGAATCGGTATCGACGGCAATTACTTGACCCGGTGTTACGGGACGAGGTCACTCCGAAAAACATCTTGATGATTGGACCGACCGGTGTCGGGAAGACTGAAATCGCAAGACGATTAGCGAAACTCGTACGCGCACCGTTCGTTAAGATCGAAGCGACTAAATTCACGGAAGTCGGATATGTCGGACGTGACGTCGAATCGATGGTACGGGATTTAGTTGAAGCCTCGCTTCGTCTCGTCAAAGATGAGAAAAAAGAAGCCTTAAAGGACCGGGCGGAAGCGGTCGCGAATGAGCGAATCGTTGATGCGTTAGTCGGGAAAAAAGCATCATCAGGCCTCGGTGGAGGAAGTAATCCGTTCGAAATGCTGTTTGGTGGAAACCAAAAACCGCCTGAACAAGAGACAGCGAATGAAACGGCAGACCGTTCTGTCATTCGTCAACAGCTGTTTAGTGGTCAACTAGAAGACCGCATGATTGAAGTGGATGTCGAAGAACGTCAAATGGATTTATTTTCGGGACAACAAGGGATGGAAGGTTTAGCAAACTTACAAGATATGCTGGGCCAAGTCATGCCGAAGAAAACGAAGAAAAGACAGTTGACCGTGAAGGAAGCACGACCAATCTTGACAGCAGAAGAAGCGGAACGGTTACTCGATTTAAATGAAGTCCATGACGAGGCCGTCCGGCGCGCTGAACAGATGGGTATCATTTTTGTTGATGAGATTGATAAAATCGCCACAAAAGGTCAAGATAGTGCCGGTGTATCGCGTGAAGGTGTCCAGCGTGATATCTTACCGATCGTTGAAGGGTCGACGGTCGTCACGAAGTATGGTCCTGTCAAGACGGACCATATGTTATTTATCGCAGCTGGTGCGTTCCATATGGCAAAGCCATCTGATTTAATCCCGGAATTACAAGGGCGGTTCCCGATTCGTGTCGAACTCGACAGTTTGACAGAAGAGGATTTCGTCAAAATTTTGACAGAACCGAATCAAGCGTTACTCAAACAATATAAAGCATTGCTTGGCGCAGAGCAGGTCCATGTCACCTTTACGGAAGACGCGATTCGTCAAATCGCCCGGATTGCTGCACAAGTGAATGATGAAACAGATAATATCGGAGCACGACGACTATATACCATCATGGAACGGGTGTTGGAGGAACTATCATTTGAAGCGGCAGATATGCCGGAGTCAGATGTTACCATCACACCACAATATGTCATGGACCGAGTCGGAAAAGTAGCGGATGATCGTGACTTAAGTCAGTTCATCTTATAAGTGGAGGAAGAAAATCATGAATTTATTGGCAAAAACACGTAAGCTAAATACGATGTTACAACAGGAAGCAAGCACACATGTAGACTTTAAGGTTATGGCAGAGCGGTTAAGTGAAGTCATGGAGTCGAATACATTCATCGTCAGCCGTCGTGGGAAATTACTCGGTATTGCCATTAAGCAACAAATTGAGAATGCGCGGATTCGTGGATTCCTTGAAGAACGTCAATTCCCGGAAGATTATACGAAACGTTTGTTTAATGTCACGGAAACGACAGCAAATATTACAATCGATAGTGAACATACAGCATTCCCGATTGATAACCGTGACACGTTCGAAACGTCAAAAACAACGATCGTGCCAATCATCGGTGGTGGTGAACGGTTAGGGACACTCGTCCTCGGACGGATGGTTGATGACTTTGATGAAGAAGATCTCGTCCTCGCAGAATATGGGGCAACGGTCGTCGGCATGGAAATTCTTCGTGAAAAAGCACATGAAGCAGAAGATAAGGCGCGTAAGAAGGCTGTTGTCCAAATGGCGATCAATTCGTTATCTTATTCAGAACTCGAAGCAATCGAACACATTTTTGAAGAACTCGATGGTAACGAAGGATTACTTGTCGCTTCGAAAATCGCGGACCGCGTCGGAATCACACGTTCTGTCATCGTCAATGCGTTACGGAAGCTCGAGAGTGCTGGGGTCATTGAATCACGTTCGCTTGGAATGAAGGGGACATATATCAAGATTTTAAATGATAATTTCCTTTATGAATTAGAACGAATCAAATCAAATTAATTAAAAATTGTATACAAGAAAAAAAGACCTAGTAAATCACTAGGTCTTTTTTTCTTGTATAGGTATTATTTATCATTTTTATAAGAAAAGGTAATAAAAAACAGAAATTTAACATCTCATTCCCCTATTTTTCAAAAAACTTCTTTTCAAACATTGACCTATTTGTTTCAATTATTTCAGAAGTATTACTAATGATGTCAAAGAAAAGAAATAATGATGATATAAACGACTTGGAGGTTGAGAGATGAATTGGCTTGGTTCAGATTATTCACTCATGACACAAGCGGTCAATCGGACGGTTGCCGCTCAAAAAGTAATTTCAACGAATATCGCGAACGTCGATACACCTGGTTATAAGGCCAAACGGCTTGTGTTCGGAGATGTTTTAAATTCAGAGATGAAGATGAGCTTGAAACGCCACACAACGATTGATACAGGAGGAAGTATCGTCGAACAAACTGGGACGATGCGTAATGACGGAAATGGGGTCGATATCGATCTTGAGATGTCTGAATTATCGCGCAACCAAATTGAATATGAAGCGTTAGTCGAACAATTAAACCGTAAATTTTCCGGTATTCAATCCGTAATCCGGGGAGGGAGATAACCGATGACGATGTTTTCAGGATTTCATACCTCGGCAACAGGATTAACGGCACAGCGTCTTCGGTTGGATACGGTTTCAGCGAATATCGCTAATGCCCAGACGACACGGGGAGAACTCGTAAATGGTGAATGGCAACCGTATGCACGAAAGCTGGCGGTCTTAAAAGAAACAGGAAATGGTGTAACGGTCAGCGAAATTAGAAAAGACAAAGAGTCGTTTAAATTAGAATATAATCCGAATCATCCAGACGCAGACGAATTAGGATACGTCAAAATGCCGAATGTTGACTTACTGAAGGAAATGGTCGACATGATGGGGGCGACCCGTTCTTATGAAGCGAACGTCACGGCGCTCAACGCAACGAAGGCAATGCTCGTCAAGGCAATGGAAATCGGTAAATAATAAGGAGATGAGATCATGGCCATTCAATCCATTCAAGGAATGCAACAAATGGTACTCCCGTCACAATCAATCGCTAAGGCGTCACCAGGCGACTTCAGCGATATCCTGAGCCAAGCTATCAACGGCCTGAATGAAACGCAACAAGCGTCGTCACAGGCACGAGTAGACCTTGCAACAGGGAAGACGACGGACTTACATAACATCATGATTAAAACAGAAGAAGCATCGCTTTCTATGCAACTCGCCATCGAAGTCCGAAACAAAGGGATTGAGGCATACCAAGAAATGATGCGTATGCAACTGTGACTGTTAAGGAAAGCGTGGGAGATGTTTGATGAACGAACGGTTAAAAGCGCGCTTTAGCGCAGTCAGCACAACATGGAATGAATGGTCGCTAGCAAAAAAAGCGACGGTGATTGGAATTATACTCATTGTTTTAGCAGCTTTGATTGTCGCAATCATTTGGTTAAGTAAACCGACGATGACGCCATTATATTCAAAATTATCTCCACAAGAAGCAGGTCAAGTAACGGAAAAATTAAATGAAGATGGTGTGAAATCGGAAGTCGTAAGCGGGGCGGACGGGGTCACGATTCTTGTCCCGGAAGCAAACGCGGAAAACTTGAAAGTCGAATTAGCGACTGCAGGCATCCCGAAATCCGGTCAAATCGATTATTCCTTCTTTAGTGAAAATGCCGGATTTGGAACAACAGATAAAGAAATGAACATCTTAGAGCGGGATACGATGCAGACAGAACTTGAAAATTTAATTACACAAGTCAATGGAATCGATGCTGCGAAGGTGATGATCACCTTACCTGAAAAAAATGTTTTTTTATCGGATGCAGAAGAAACTTCGACTGTCTCGGTTGTGTTGACGTCAAGTGCTGGAAGTGACTTGAATCAACAGACCGTCCAAGGACTTTACCATTTAATCGCAAAAAGTATTCCTAATTTAAAAGAAGAAAACATTACGATCATGGATCAGTACTTTACGTACTATGAGCCGGGTCAAGGAACGCAAACGGCTGGTGGAGCTGATCCGATGCAGTTGAAGAAAACGACTGAAAATGATTTACGTAAACAAATCCAACAAATGTTGTCAGTCGTCCTCGGACCGCAAAAAGCACTCGTATCCGTCACAGCAGATGTTGATGTAACGCAACGTCAAGAAGAACAAAAATTAGTCGAACCAGTCGACCCAGATAAAATCGAAGGCATCGTGACATCAGCAGAGAAAGTGGCTGAAGCGTATACGGGTGCAGCGAATGAAGGAACTGCCGGGACAGGTGAAAATGAAACCATCAATTTCCCTGCCGGAACAGGTACGACAGGTGATACGAGTGATAAAACACACGACATCATCAATTATGAAGTGAACCGGATCACGAAGCAGATTACAGGTGCACCATATGAAATTCGTGACTTAGGCATTCAAGTCATCGTTGAACCGCCAAAAGGTCAAGCACAAATCGATCCGCAGCTTCAAACCGATCTTCAAACGATGCTCTATTCAATTATCCGGACATCAATCACGAAAACGGATGCTAAAACAACGTTGACGGATGCGCAACTGGCGAACAAAGTTGTCGTCATGTCACGGCCATTCGCGAAAACACCGACACAAACGGCGACGACTTCCGTCACACCGATGTGGGTCTGGTTCGCACTAGGAGCGGCAGCATTGATTGTCATCGGCGTAATCGTCATGATGATGCGTCGACGTAAAGCAAATGAAATCGAAGAACTGGAAGAATGGACACCGATTGAAACAGAGATTCCAGAAATATCGACCGAAGATACGAGCGACGGGGCAGTCAAGCGAAAACAACTTGAAAAACTTGCATCCTCAAATCCAGATGAATTTGCGAAGTTATTACGCACATGGTTAGCGGAGGATTGATGAGATGAAAAAACTAGAAATGAACAGTCGGGAAAAAGCGGCGATTTTGATGATTTCGCTTGGCCCTGAAGTGGCAGCGAATGTTTACAAACATCTATCTGAAGAAGAGATGGAATGGCTGACTTTACAGATTTCGAGCATGAAACGGATCGATCCTGAAGAAAAACAGGAAGTTCTAGAAGAATTCCATGAATTAGCGACCGCACAAAGCTACATCACACAAGGCGGAATCGGCTTTGCGAAGAATGTTCTCGAAAAAGCACTCGGCGAAGAGAAAGCGATGGAGTTGATTCACCGCTTGACCTCGACGCTGCAAGTCAGACCGTTCGAGTTCGCGCGTAAAGCAGATCCGAAGCAACTGTTGAACTTCATTCAAAACGAACACCCACAGACGATTGCGCTTGTTCTAGCGCATCTTGATCCTGGAAAGTCTGGCCAAATCCTTTCCGAACTTCCGGCTGAAGCTCAGTCGGACGTCGCGCGACGGATTGCGACGATGGACCGGATGAACCCGGAAATCATCAGTGAAGTCGAACAGATTTTGGAACGTAACTTATCACAAGCCGGCATGCAGGATTATGCGCAGTCGGGTGGAATCGAGGCAGTCGTTCAAGTCTTAAATGGCGTTGACCGTACGACAGAACGGACGATTCTTGATACGCTGGAAATTCAAGATCCGGAACTTGCGGAAGAAATCAAAAAGCGGATGTTCGTTTTCGAGGATATCGTCACACTCGATGCACGTGCGATTCAACGGATCATTCGCGAAGTTTCGAACGAAGACTTATTACTGTCACTGAAAGTATCATCGGACGATGTCAAAGAAATGGTTTACCGCAACATGTCTCAACGAATGGTCGAGTCGTTCAAGGAAGATATGGAATTCATGGGACCAGTCAGACTGCGGGATGTCGAAGAAGCGCAAAGCCGGATCGTCGGCATCATTCGTCGCCTCGAAGATATGGGTGAAATCGTTGTAGCACGTGGTGGAGGAGATGATATCGTTGTCTAACGTCATCAAACGACAAATCGTCATCGAGCGAGATCAACAAACAATCTTTCACCAAGAAGAGCGCACGATGGAGCATGAAGCCGAACCGAGTATGACCTATGAGGAATTGATGGCGAATGGTCAACAGGAACTCGAACGTCAAGTTCAACGGATGCGTCAACAAGAGGAAGAACGACGACTTGCTTTCGAGCAGGAGCGCGAACGTACATTACGGGAAGCAAAAGAGCAAGGGTATCGTGAAGGACTCGAACGCGGGCAGCAAGACGGGTTGGCCCAGTATCAGCAGCAACTTGAAACGATCAATCAATTTGCTGAACGTCTCGAACAGATGCAGCAAGAGCGTTTGATGGCGATGGAAGATGAATTGTGTGCGTTATCACTTCAACTGACACATCACTTTTTAGAAAAGCTACATGATACGGATGAAGAGGCACTTTACCAAACGATCCATCAACTGATTATTCAGTTCCGCGACCGTCAAAAAATCATCGTCTATACTTCGGCACAAGATTTTGAACGGGTCATTTTACTGGATGAGCGCCTGCATACGATTCTTGGCGGAGCAGCGACAATCAGCTTACGGATTGATCCGGCACTCGCACCACGTGATTTCCGAATCGATTCAGAAAACGGTGCCATCACGGGTGGTCTTAAGTCAAGTTATGATGCCTTACTGAAACATGTGACCGAGGTGCTGCAGGATGTATAACATCAAACAGTTACAAGCTGCCATTCGAGACATCCGGACAGAAGACTTAATCCAACATTCCGGGAAAGTCGTCCAAGTCATCGGCTTGATGATTGAATCGAGAGGACCGACAGCTGTCGCAATCGGAGAACGGTGTTTAATTCAACTGCACCGCGGACAAGAAATCGAAGCGGAAGTCGTCGGGTTTCGAGAAGGGCATGTCTTATTGATGCCATATGGTGAGACAACAGCCATCGCACCCGGTTCAATCGTCATCGCGACGGGCAAACCACTGCATGTTCCGGTTGGAGAGGAACTGATTGGAAAAGTGCTCGACGGTTTAGGGCGGGCACTTGATGGAGAGTCTCTCGCGCATTTACGGACGACTTCAATCGTGCGCAAACCACCGAGTCCGCTCGAACGACCTCGCATTAGTGACGTGTTATCAACAGGAATCCGGGCGATTGATGGTCTACTTACGGTCGGTCAAGGACAACGGGTTGGTTTGTTTGCCGGATCAGGAGTCGGAAAATCGACCTTGCTCGGCATGATTGCTAAACGATCGACGGCAGACATCAACGTCATCGCATTAATCGGAGAGCGTGGTCGGGAAGTCAAGGAATTCATCGAGGCGGAGTTAGGTGAAGAAGGTATGAAACGCTCGATCATCGTCGTCGCGACGAGTGATCAGCCACCGCTCGTCCGGTTAAAAGGAGCCTATACCGCAACTGCAATCGCAGAATACTTTCGGGATCAAGGAAAGAATGTCGTCTTGATGATGGACTCCGTCACCCGGTTTGCCATGGCGCAACGTGAGATTGGTCTGGCAACGGGAGAACCACCAGCGTCAAAAGGATACACACCAAGTGTATTCGCTTTGCTCCCTCAGTTACTTGAACGAAGCGGAAAAACAACAGCAGGTTCCATCACGGCGTTTTATACCGTGCTCGTCGATGGGGATGATATGAATGAACCGATTGCAGATGCGGTCCGAGGCATTCTTGACGGTCACTTTGTACTTGACCGTAGTTTAGCGAACAAGGGACAGTATCCGGCGATTCATGTCTTACGTTCCATCAGTCGGGTCATGAATCAAATCACATCGACGGAACATAAAGATAGCGCCATCGTCTTTCGACAGTTGCTATCAACATATCTTGATGCCGAAGATTTGATCAACATTGGCGCGTATAAAAGTGGTACGAATCCCGAAATCGATCGTGCCGTCGAAAAATATCCGGAATTGATTGGTTTTCTCAAACAGCGCGTCGAAGAGGCTAGTCACTTTGAAGACGGAAAAGCGCGTTTAATCACAACGATTCGCTAAGGAGGAAAAGGTATGAAAACAATCTATGACCGCATCATCCCTTTAGCCGAGGCAGAAAAGGATCGTGTGTCGAAACAAACGGCTGAAAAAAAGAAACGGTATGAAGTGGAAGTCGAGAAATTGTATCACCTGCTCGTCCGCTACGAAACTTTTTTAAAAGCGCAAAACGAAACCGGGACGGTTGAGCTACTCGCCTCTCAATACCGCGAACGGGCACGGGATGTCGTCAAACAGCAAATCGAACGACAACAACTGTACGTGACCCAAGCTAAAAATCAGTACGAGCGTGCTCAAGTCGAACTAAAAGAAGCGATGATTGAAGAAAAGAAATTCTCACGTTTACAAGTGAACCAATTAGAAGCAGAACGGCAAGTGAATGCGTTAGTCGAACAAAATCAATTGGATGAACTGGCACTGTTACAGTTTGGAAGAGGGCGGACATCATAAGTAATTCAAAATCATCAAAACAATGGATCTTACCATTGTTGATCATCCCCTTAATCTTAATCTTAGGTACTGCGTATCTCGTCTTAAATTATGCAAACGGAAGACCGATTTTTTCAGTCCCGTTTTCGACGGAAGAAACGGCAAAAACGACGGCGCCGGTGAGTGGTACGGCAGATTTAGAAAACCGATTAAAAATTGCCAATCAAGAAATTAAAAAGTTACGCAATCAAGCATCCGAACAAACGAATACGCTCAAGGTCAAGGAACAAGAAATTACCCGTTTGATAGCAGAGCGTGATCAATTGAAACAAGTACCTGAGGAAGATACGACGCAAGGTGAAAACAAGAAAACGAAACAAGCAACGGTGACGGATGTCTATGCAGAAATGTCACCAAAAGAAGCAGCATTGATTTTGAATGAACTCAGCCCGACGGAAGTCGCGCCAATCATTCAAAAAATCGATGCCGGGCAACAAGCGGCCATCATCGCCAAGATGGATGCTAAAAAAGCCGCTGCGTTGACACAGTTGTTAGCGACAGAATAGAGGTGAAAACAGCGACATGAATGGAATCGATCTTCAAAATAGTCAAGTGGCACAGGGCGTGTCAAAAGCAGGGGGTAAAGCTCCAGCAACTGCAAATGGATTCGGAAATTTTGCTTCTTTGTTACAATATCTGACAACGACAGGACAACCGATGATGCCGCTTGAAAATCCGATTGAAACAGATGCTGAAGGTGGGTCTTTGGAGGACGGAGACGTGTTAGTCAAGCTGTTAGCAACACAACCGGATCAAGCACTCGATTTACTTGAAGCGCCACAGTTAGAAGAACTGAAACAAGATCCGAAAATAGCGATGCAACTCATTCAACTCGTCAAAGCAATCCATAGCGGACAAGCTGAGGAAGCGGTTGAACTGATGCACCAACTTCCGACGGGTGTCGAACAAGCTGTTACCACGGTCATGGCATCGATTTTAGTCCCTCAAAATGTTTCGCAAGTCAAACAAGGTGCGGTCGTCGCTACGAAAAGTGACTTAAAAACGACGACTGTTGCGTTGAGTAAGGAAAACTTACCGTTAACGCCGGGTGATGTAACGAATTCGAACACCGGTGCTTTAGCTAACGTAAAAAATAGTTTGGCTCTTCATGAATCGTCGGGACGGACACAACAAGGAGCTGCACCACAAACGAACTTTAATCTGAAGGGATTCATTGACAGCAAATCACTCGGTAATGAACCGGCAAAAGCCGTTGCGGATCCGGAAGGCAAAGCACAACCACTACCGATTCCTTCACTTCAATTATTTAAAAATAATCAAGTGCTCAACGTTCGCCCGGCACTTCTTCAAGGAAGTACCATTGATGAGCAATTAGCACAACGGATTGAAGCCGCTTTGAAACAAGCCCCATTCCTCAAAGGGGCAGACGGTTCGACACGGATGTCGATTCGACTCTATCCGGAACAACTCGGTGAAGTCGTCGTTCAACTCGACCGAAAAGAAGGCGTCTTGACGGTTAAATTGTTTGCCGGGACGGAACAGGCGAAACAACTGATGGACCAGCAACTAGGCAAGCTTCAAAGTTCACTCCAGCATCAAGCCCCACTCCTTAAAATCGAGACGGGGATGCTCGCTTCAAGTGTGAAAGAATTTGACTCTGGTGGAACCTCACAGGAACGGCAACAGACACCTCACGAGGATCAACCGACTTCACAAGAGGAAGAACTAGAGGAGGAAGAAGATGACGGATTCAATTAAAGCAACGTCACCGTACCAACTGCCGGACAAATCGACAGCTGTCCCGAACAATTCGATGGATAAAGATATGTTCATGAAAATTTTGATTGCCCAGTTGTCGAACCAAGATCCAACGGCACCGATGGAAGATAAAGAATTCATCTCTCAGATGGCCCAATTTTCTTCACTTGAACAAATGCAAACGATTGGCAAGGGAATCGACACGATGCTTTTGAATCAACATGCGAATTCGTTGTTGACGTACAGCAACCTGATTGGCAAAGCGGTCAGTTATGAAGCAGACGCAACGGTCAGTGATCCCTCAGGTGCAGAGACGACAACGACTGTCAAAGAATCAGCAAATGTCATAAGTGTTAAACGGGACGGAGTCGACGTCATCGCAGAACTCTCGAACGGAAAAAGCATTAGCGTCTACGAGTTAACGGAAATTAAAACAAAGGAGGAAAAATAATGTTACGTTCAATGTATTCAGGAATCAGTGGGTTAAAGAACTTCCAGACAAAGCTTGACGTCGTCGGGAATAACATCGCAAACGTCAATACGTTCGGGTACAAAAAAGGTCGGGTTACGTTTAAAGACCTTGTTAACCAATCGGTCGGTTCAGCTTCAGGAGCAGGCGGCGGCGTCGGGGGAACAAACCCGAAACAAGTCGGACTCGGGGCGTCGATGTCGACGGTCGATAATGTCTATAACCAGGGCGCGCTTCAAAATACAGGACGGACACTCGACGTCGGGATTTCGGGTGAAGGGTTTTATCAAGTCTTAACGGCGGACGGCGTTCGTTACTCACGTTCAGGGAACTTCTATACGGACCTACAAGGAAATATCGTTACCGGGGACGGGAACTATTTGATTGGTCTCTCAGATCCACCACCAGCAAACCCGGGACAACCACCTGCAGATCAGGCAAACTTGCCAGCAAACACATACAATCCAGCGACTGGTCAAATCACAAATAAAGTGAACAATGGCTACATGAAACTCCAAATCCCGACCGGTGCCCAAAACTTGGCAATCGGGAAAGATGGATTAGTCACATTCGTCGATGCGACAGGCGGCTTACAACGTGTCGGATATGTCTCGATGGCGAACTTCGCGAACCCCGGTGGTCTTGAAAAATCCGGTGTTAACTTATTTTCTGCTTCGCAAAACTCAGGAGTCGCTGCAACGGGGACACCAAGTACGAACGGACTCGGACAATTGACATCCGGTACGCTCGAGATGTCGAACGTTGATTTGTCGGAAGAATTCACGGAAATGATTATTGCGCAACGTGGGTTCCAGGCGAATACACGAATCATTACGACGTCCGACCAAATTTTAGAAGAACTTGTTAACCTGAAACGATGATTACTTTGACGACGTTGCGTGAAGCGTCACTCGTGCTGAATGCGATTTTAATTGAATCGGTTCGTGCGACACCGGACACGACAATTCAACTTGTTGGAGGACAAACCTACATCGTCAAAGAATCATTGGAAGAGGTAAAAGCGGCAACAATCGATTTTTACCAACAAATCGGTTTAGCGGGCTTGAACAGCATTAGGAGGCTCGAAGATGGCAGAAGAAAAGAAGAAGAGTAAGTTAAAAATTCCATTGATTATGGTCATCGTAGCCCTGATGATGATTGGTGCAGGATATATGTTGTCGAAATATCTGTTAGCAGGGGATGAGACAGAGGCGAAGGTCGAACAACCGACTGGTGCTGAACTCGAAGAACGGAGTTTTCAAACGGATGACTTGACGACGAACATCGCCGATGAGCGGTTTCTAAACGTTCAGTTCACGATTGTCACGGACGATGTGGCGACGAAAGAAGAGCTTGAACTGCGGAAGTTCCAAATCAACAACATCATTCTGGGTGATTTAGCATCGATGAAAAAACAGGATTTAGATTCAAAACAAGACATGGCAAAGCTTGAAGAAAAATTACGTGGTCAATTCAAGAAACTTCTTCAAGAGGGCGATGTTCAACGCGTCTATACGACGAAAAAAATCATCCAGTGAGGTGGCAGCATGAGCGAAGTATTATCACAACACGAAATTGACGCCTTGCTATCAGCCATTTCGAGCGGAGATATGGAAGTCGAGGAAATCCGAAGTCAAGAAGAAGAACGCCGTGTCAAAGTCTATGATTTCAAACGGGCGCTTCGCTTCTCAAAAGATCAAATGCGCAATTTGACTCGTATCCATGAGCAATTCGCACGCGTGCTGACGACACATTTTTCAGCCCAACTTCGAACGTATGTCCAGTTTACGGTCAATACGGTCGAGCAGTTACCATACGACGAATTCATTCATTCCATTCCAAACATGACACTGATTAATTTAGTAAATTTGCACCCTCTCGATGGAAAAGTCATCTTCGAAGTCAATCCGACGATCGCTTACGCAATGCTTGATCGTCTGTTAGGCGGACCGGGTGAGGGGATGAATAAGATTGAAAACCTGACTGAAATCGAAACAAAGATTTTAACACAATTATTTAAGCGGGCTTTCGTTCAATACGGTGATGCGTGGGAATCCATCACAGAGGTAGAAGCAGAATATGATGACTTAGAAATCAATCCACAATTTCTTCAACTCGTCTCACCGAACGAAACGGTCATCCTCGTGTCGATTTACGTGACGGTCGGAGAGGTCAGCGGGACGCTTAATGTATGTTTACCATTCGTGACCCTTGAACCCATCATCCCAAAACTGTCGAGTCATTTTTGGATGCAACAAGAAAAACAGAAATCAGTTGGCAACAAAGCGTCTGAACAGATGCAAAACCAGTTGATGGGGTCCATCGTCGATTTGAAAGCAGTGCTCGGCCAAACAGAACTGTCGTTTGGAGAATTGTTACACCTCGAGGTAGGCGACTGCCTGTCCCTGAAGACACGTACATCCGACGCGGTTGAGTTATATGTCGATGATCGGAAAATGTTCAAAGCGCGACCTGGTCTGAATGGGAAGCATCTCGCATTACAAGTCATACAACGAATTGAGGAGGAATAACATGAGCGATATGCTTTCGCAAGATGAAATCGACGCGTTACTACGTGGGACCCCGTCGCCTGAAGAGTCGGCTGACACGAGTTCACCCGATGAAACCGAAGAACTGGATGATATGGAAATTGACGCACTTGGTGAAGTAGGAAATATTTCACTCGGTAACTCGGCAACCGCTTTGTCTGCATTATTGAACCAAAAGGTCGAAATCACGACACCGCACGTCCGGATGATTACGATGGAAGAATTACGCAGTCGTTATCCAATCCCACACGTTGCCTTACGCGTCGGATACACAGAAGGTTTTAAAGGCGAAAATGTTTTGATTTTAACGCAACGTGATGCGTCCGTCATCGCCAACTTGATGATGGGTGGCGACGGGACGATTGATGAGGATCACGAAATGGAACCGATTGCCCTTTCAGCTGTCCAAGAAGCGATGAATCAAATGATGGGTGCCGCCGCAACATCGATGTCGACCGTCTTCTCGATGCGGATTGATATTTCACCACCGGCAGTCGAAGTATTTGACTTCTCTCAAGAGAAAAGTATCGTCGACAGCTTTTCGTTATGGGAAAGCATGGTCATCATCGAGTTTGATTTAAAGATTGGCACGTTGATTGATTCAAAAATCGTCCAACTCGCACCACTCGAATTTTCTAAACAGTTGATTCAGAAGTTATTTAGTGCAAGTACGACGACGAGTGAAGAAGCAAACAGTGCCGCAAGTGAACCGGTGCAACAGACGCAGCAACCACAACATGAAGCACCGCGGCAACAAGCACCGCAGCAACAAGCACCACAGTACGAAGAACCACGTTATGAAACACCGGTTGAGCCGAAGAAAGAACCTGTCGGTGTGAGCCCGGTTCAGTTTGGACAGTTCGGCGATGTCCAACAAGAAGGTGTACCCGGTAATATCGGCATGCTATACGATGTACCGTTAAATGTGACGGTCGAATTAGGTCGGACACGCCGTTCCGTGCGTGACATACTGGAGTTAACACAAGGTTCGATCATCGAACTTGATAAGTTGGCTGGAGAGCCGGTTGATGTATTTGTCAACAATACATTGATTGCGACAGGTGAAGTCGTAGTCATTGAAGAAAACTTTGGAGTACGGATTACAGAAATCGTAAATACAAAAGAACGTCTACGGATGTTCTAAGGAGGAAATAGGATGAGTGCAAAAGTTTTGATCGTAGATGATGCAGCTTTCATGCGAATGATGATTAAGGAAATTTTATCGAAGAATGGGTATGACGTTGTCGGTGAGGCAGAAAATGGTCGCGAAGCTGTGGCGAAATACAAAGAGTTGACACCGGATCTTGTGACACTCGATATCACGATGCCAGAAATGGATGGCATTTCAGCTCTTAAAGAAATCAAAGCGTTTAACCCGGCAGCTAAAGTCATCATGTGTTCAGCGATGGGACAACAGTCGATGGTCATCGATGCGATTCAAGCTGGTGCAAAAGACTTTATCGTCAAACCGTTCCAAGCTGACCGTGTACTCGAAGCCGTTTCGAAAACTGTTTCGTCATGAAAAGACTGACCTTCTTGACCTGTCTTCTATTGTTTTTGTTTTCAGCACAAGTTGGCGCAGAAACAGTAGAAGAGAACTTGAATCCATCTAAGAAGAATGAACCAACAACTCACCAGGTCGATGGGTCGTCGACGATTGTGACGATAATTAAAGTCATCGTAGTGCTCGTAGTATTAATCGGAGGATTTCTCCTTGCCGTCCGTCTAATCAATGATCGGACGCGAGGGGTCCGACAATCAAGTCGTCTCTCACATCTTGGTGGTGTGCCGCTTGGAAAGGATCGGTCGGTTCAACTCGTTCAAATCAACGATAAAGTCTATGTCGTCGGTGTCGGACAAAATGTTGAATTGCTTGATACGCTCGAAGCAGATACGGATTGGTCAGCTGAAGAGATGCAAGAGATGAAACAGACAACAAGCGAATCGCCCTTTCTGGAATCGTTTAAGCAACAGCTTGATCAATTCCAGAAGAAACGAGGCCGTTCATGACGACAATTGAAAATTTGATTTCGTTAGATACACCGTCTGGTACAGCGACGTCCGTCAAGTTACTTGTCTTACTGACGTTATTGTCACTCGCACCGTCGTTATTAATTTTAATGACCTGTTTCACACGTGTCGTCGTCGTCCTGTCATTTGTCCGTTCGGCACTCGGAACGCAGCAGACGCCTCCAAACCAATTATTGGTCGGACTTGCCTTATTCATTACATTATTCGTCATGTCACCTGTTCTGACAGAGTTGAACACGACAGCGCTTCAACCATACATGGATGAAAAAATCAGTCAAGATGAGGCATTCGATCGGGCAGGTGGGACGATGAAACGCTTCATGTCAAAACATACACGAACAAACGACTTGGAATTGTTTTTAAAGTACGGGAATTACGAAAAACCAAAAAAAGTCGAAGATATCCCGCTTGTCGCGCTAGTTCCGGCTTACGCGATCAGTGAATTGAAAACAGCGTTTCAAATCGGGTTCATGATTTTCATTCCGTTCCTCGTCATCGATATGGTCGTATCGAGTGTATTGATGTCGATGGGGATGATGATGTTACCGCCCGTGATGATTGCGCTACCGTTTAAACTATTACTCTTCATTCTCGTCGATGGTTGGCATTTAATTGTCGAATCATTACTTGTCAGCATGAAGTAGGGAGGAACGACATGACGCAGGAAATGATTATTCAACTGGCGAGTTCGGCTGTTTGGACGTTGTTAAAAGTTTCAGCACCGCTTTTGCTTGTCTCACTCGTCGTGGGTCTGCTCGTCAGCATTTTGCAAGCGACGACGCAAATTCAAGAGCAGACGCTTTCGTTCGTCCCGAAAATTGTTGCCGTCTTTTTAGCGCTCGTCTTTTTTGGTCCTTGGATCATGGAGGAGCTCAAGACATTTACGATTGAAATCTTTAAGCAGATTGCCGAGGTTTCGAGGAAATGACGTTATTGTCTTTTGTCAGCGTCTTCTTGCTTGTATTTGGTCGCATTGTCGGATTTCTCGTCGCAGCGCCCTTATTTTCATCCAAACAATTACCGGCCCAGCATAAGTTAGCTTTAGCTGCTGGACTTGCCTACTTTGCCAGTTATGCGGTCAAGACGTCAGTCAACGTCGAAGACTTTGATTTTTTCTTTCGGATGGGCACGGAAGTGATCGTTGGTCTAGCTCTTGGATTACTGGCGAGCTTTCTGTTGTATGCCCCGCAAATCGCGGGATCGATCATCGACTTACAGATGGGTCTCGCGATGGCATCCGCCTATGATCCAATGTTCGGCGGACAGTCACCGATTATCGGTCGCTTTTATTACATGTTGACGTTACTCGTCTTACTTGCTTCCGACATGCACTTGATTTTACTGGACGGGATTTATACGAGCTTTCAAATCTTCCCCCCAGGGAGTGCCATATCGGTTTCAGGAGAGGCGGGCATGAGTCTCGTCGTCCGTGTCGTCGGTCTTGCGATGTTGACGGCACTTCAGATGGCGATGCCGCTCATCGTGTCCTTGTTCCTCGTCGATCTTGCGCTTGGCTTTTTAGCGAAGACGGCACCGCAGTTCAACATTTTTGCAATCGGGTTTTCCGTGAAGCTACTGATGGGCTATGCGATTCTGTTTTTACTGGCCGGTTCGACGATTGCAGGGATTTCAAAGTTTGTCCCATTGTTACAAGATGTACTCGCAGACGCCATACGTTTACTAGGAGGTTGAGATGAATAGATATCCGTTACAACTCGACCTTCAGTATTTTGCCGGTGAGAAAACAGAAAAAGCTTCCCCGCGAAAACGTGATGATTCGAGGAAAAAAGGACAGGTTGCGAAGTCAGCCGATTTAACGAGCAGCTTAATGTTGTTCGCGATGTTTCTTGTCTTATTTTTCTTCGGTCCGTTTCTCGCAAAACGGTTCGTGATGGTGTTAGAGACGGGACTGAGCGCGGACTCCGTTCTCGTTGCCGTCGAAGAAGGACGTGTCCAACAAATTTTAGTTGAGATGCTTGGACAAATGGCGATTTTGGTCGCCCCGTTCTTCCTGACAGCAGTCACGATTGGTGTCTTAGGGAATTTCCTTCAAATTGGTTTCCTGCTGAGTGCTGAATCGATTCAACCGAAACTGGACCGGATTAACCCACTTCAAGGTGTGAAGCGTATCGTCAGTATGAAAGCACTCATCGAATTTTTAAAATCTGTTTTCAAACTGCTTGTCATCGGAATGACGAGCGGCACCGTATTATGGAACAACAAGGTTGAAATCTCACGTTTGACGTCAGAGCCAATCGGAGATGCCTTAGCCATTATTGGTCATTTAACCTTTTTACTTGGTCTTTCAGTCAGTATCGCGTTGATTGCACTCGCCGTCCTAGATTTTGCCTATCAAAAATTTGATTTCGAAAAATCGATCCGGATGAGTAAACAAGATTTAAAAGATGAACATAAAAACACAGAGGGTGACCCGCAAATCAAAGGAAAAATCAAGCAACAGCAGCGGGAGATGGCGATGCGGCGGATGATGCAAGAAATTCCGAACGCAGATGTCGTCATCACGAACCCAACCCATTATGCGGTCGCGATTCAATATGATGATGGAAAACATGCGGCACCGATTATTGTCGCGAAAGGTGTAGATGCTGTCGCATTCCGTATTCGGGAGAAGGCGACAGCAGCTGACATCCCGATCATCGAAAATCGTCCGCTCGCGCGGGCCTTGTTCGCAAAATCAGAGATAGGTATGGCAGTGGATGAATCATTTTATCAGGCACTCGCTGAAACACTCGCCTTTGTCTACCAAATGAAACAAGCAAAATGAAAGGATGAAGCATCATGACCATTTCAACAAGAGATCTTTCCGTGCTGCTAGGCGTCATCATGATCGTCTTCATGCTAGTCATTCCACTGCCAGGATTTTTACTCGATTTTTTAATCATCATCAATATTTTAATCGCTTTGATGGTCTTACTCGTTGCGATGAATGCCAAAGAAGCACTTGAGTTTTCAGTTTTTCCAACCTTACTTCTCATCGTTACGTTGTTTCGTTTAGCGTTAAACGTATCGACGACCCGGTCAATTTTATCGAACGGGAACGGGGGCGAGGTCATCGAAGCATTCGGCAGTTTTGTTGTCGGAGGAAATGCCCTCGTCGGTTTCGTCGTCTTCTTGATTCTCGTCTTGATCCAATTTCTCGTCATTACGAAAGGGTCAGAGCGGGTTTCGGAAGTTTCGGCCCGGTTTACACTGGACGCGATGCCCGGGAAGCAGATGGCGATTGATGCTGATTTGAACTCCGGCATGATTGATGAACTGCAGGCACGGACACGCCGACAAAAAATCCAGTCCGAAGCCGACTTTTACGGAGCGATGGATGGTGCGTCGAAGTTCGTTAAAGGAGACGCAATCGCCGGCATCATCATCGTCATCATTAACTTGATTTTCGGAATGATTATCGGTGTCGTCCAACAAGGGTTACCGATGACGGAATCAATCAACTTGTATACACTTTTGACGGTCGGGGACGGGTTGGTCAGCCAAATCCCAGCCCTGTTGATTTCTGTCGCAACCGGCATCATCGTCACGCGTTCGACATCAGACGGTAATTTAGGGGAAGACATCATCGGTCAGTTGTCGCGGACACCGTTATTGATCATGATTGGCGCCGGCGCGATTTTCTTACTCGGTCTGTTCACGGCGATTCCGGACTACGTGACGATTCCTGTTGCTGCTGCCGCTGCCTTCTTTGCTTGGCAATTGAAGCGGACACCGAAGGCGACGACAGAAGAAGTCGCCGTCGAGGAAGAAACGACGGAAAACCTGCGTTCGAGCGAATCCGTCATCTCGCTTTTAAATGTCGATACGATCGAGTTTGAGTTCGGATACGGATTGATTCCACTTGCTGATGAAGCACAGGGCGGCGATTTACTTGACCGGGTCGTCATGATTCGGCGTCAACTGGCACTAGAGCTTGGTTTCGTCCTTCCGACCGTCCGGATCCGGGATCACTTACAACTTCCACCGAACCATTATCGGATTAAAATTCGCGGGAGCGAGATGGCGACAGGCGAATTGTTACTCGATCACTACCTCGCAATGAGTCCCGGAGTCGACGACCCTGAAATTCAAGGGATTGAAACGGTTGAACCGGCATTCGGAATGCCTGCGCTTTGGATTGACGAACAAACAAGAAGTCGGGCGGAAATGTCTGGGTATACGGTCGTTGATCCGCCGTCGGTCGTCGCGACGCACTTGACGGAGCTTCTTAAAAAACATGCGTCTGATTTACTCGGCCGGGAAGAGACAAAACAATTGGTCGATCACTTAAAAGAAACCCATCCGATTTTGGTCGACGAAGTCACGCCACAATTGTTGACGATTGGGGAGCTGCAAAAAGTTTTCGTCCAACTCTTAAAAGAAAAAATTTCAATCCGCAACTTACCGTTGATTTTTGAAACGCTGGCTGACTATGCTGCCGTGACAAAAGATAGCGAGTTACTCGCTGAGTATGTCCGTCAAGCCTTATCCCGACAAATTACGGAACAGGTCCTGCAAGGCGATGTGTTACATGTCGTTACGGTCTCGAGCGAAATGGAAATCGAGATTCAGTCTGCCATTCAAAAAACAGAGTTTGGAAATTATTTAGCACTGGATCCTGAAAAAGCGACACGGTTCATCGAATCCTTTAACGAACTCACGACTGAATTCGAACGGTATGGTGTCCAACCAATCATCCTAGCCTCACCAAGCATTCGGATGTTTGTTCGTCAGTTGACGGAACGTTACTTCCCGGACGTACCGATTTTGTCTTATAACGAATTGATTCCGACAATCGAAGTCAAGAGCATTGGGGTGATTTAACAGATGATGGTCAAAAAAATTATCGCGAATTCTGTTGGGGAAGCGATGGAACTTGTCAAACGTGATCTTGGAGATGAGGCAATCATCTTAAACACACGTCACGTCAAGGTCGGAGGATGGTTTGGTTTGTTTGCACAGAAGAAAGTCGAACTCGTCGCCTCTGTCGATGAAAACCCGAGCAAAGAAAAGAAAAAAGAACGGCGTCCTGTCGTCGAGCGTCCTTCTAGGGTTAATCCCGAACGGACGCAGGCGGTCCCGAAAGTCATTTCATTTTCTTCACGGCGCTTGCCGGAAGAACTGCAAGCCTATGAAACCATTTTGGAAGAACCAGCCTTACACAACCGGGCGGAACAACTTCATGAGTTACTCTTATCGACGTTTTATAAGACGAATGATCCGACACAAGTGCAGACGGAGTTTTTGACGGCAATGGAACAAGAAATCCAGGTGACATCGGTTACCTCCCGATATGTCCTGTTAACTGGACCGACCGGCGTAGGGAAAACGACGACGATTGCGAAGCTCGCGGCGTATTACCGCTTGACGGAAGGGAAGACGGTTGGATTGATTACAACCGATACATACCGGATTTCTGCGATTGAGCAATTGCGAACATATGCAGAAATCATCGATGTGCCGTTACATATTGCCTATAACTTGTCAGAGTTTGAACAAGCGAAACAACAATTGGCAGATTGCGATATCGTTTTGATTGATACGGCGGGTCGTAATTTTCTTGATGAAGGGTATGTCACCCAACTGACGGCGCGTCATGATTTTGCTGATACAGATGTCTTTCTTGTGTTGAGTCTTACGGCGAAATACCGCGACTTAGAACAAATCAGACAACGTTTTACTCATGTTCCGCTGAACGGATTCATCTTTACGAAGGCGGATGAAACGACAGAGCTTTGGTCGATCTACGGTTTGGCTGTCGAAGCGAAGTTGCCCGTCTTGTGCATCACGACTGGCCAAGAAGTTCCGGAAGACATACTCTGGCCAAGCAAAGCGGACCTATCCCGAATGCTCATGGAAAGAGGGGAGCAATGATGCAAGACGATCAAGCACGTGCATTACGTTCGAAAGTGTCCGTCAAAGAGACGAAAACGATTGCGATCGTCAGTGGTAAAGGGGGCGTCGGGAAAACGAATGTGGCAGTCAACTTAGGTGTTGCATTATCCCTGCAAGAAAAGCGTGTCCTCATCATCGATCTCGACATCGGGATGGCGAATGTCGGTGTACTGTTAGGAAAATCATCGAAAACATCGCTCATGGATTGTGTCAAACAACGCGAGTCCCTCAAGGAGGCAGTCGTCACAGTATCCCCACACCTTGAATTCATTCACGGGGGAAGTGGCTTTACGGAGTTGACGAATTTAACAGATGCCGACGTCGCCTTCATGATGAAAGAATTTCGTTTTTTCTACGATTATGATTTCGTCATTCTCGATTTAGGCGCCGGTGCGACCCACCAAACGTTTGATTTCATCAGCAGTGCCGATGAAGCGTGGTTAGTCGTCACGCCTGAACCGACCTCCATCATGGATGGATACGCCTTCGTCAAGCTGTCGCACCATCATGCGACGGAGCTTCCGATTGGAGTCATCGTCAACCGGGCAATGAACGGGCAAGAGGCACTGGAAACATTTGACCGCCTTGAACTCGTAAGTAAACAATTTTTGAATAAACCGTTACGTTTTGCTGGATTTCTACCAGATGACACAACAGTCGTCAAAGCTGTCAAAGCACAAAAACCGTTTTATCTGTTTGATCGGACAAGTGATGTCAGTTGGCGGCTCGATCATATTACGACAGCATTAACAGGTCTTCGCGTACAGGAACGGAAATTTTTAGATCGATTGGTCAGTCGTTTAAAAAATCGAAACAATCGTGTGCGCTAATCATAAAGGAGGGTATCATCCATGGATTTAAATGAATATTTAGGGTTGTTCCTTGACGAATCGATTGAACATTTGCAAGCGATCAACTCAAGTCTACTGATTTTTGAACAGCGTCTCGATGATGAAGCCGTCATCGATCAAATTTTCCGCTCTGCCCATACGTTAAAAGGGATGGCGGGGACGATGGGGTATGACGCGATTGCAGATTTGACGCATGAAATGGAAAGTGCACTCGATTTAGTCCGCTCGAAAACGCAACCTGCGACACCGGAATTGATTGACGTCTTATTCATCGCGGCGGAACAACTCGAAACGATGGTCGAAGATATTAGTCAAGGCGGAAAAGGTAAACTCGATGTTGCAGATACCGTCGTCCGTCTCAAACGATTCATTCAAGCGGACGACACGGATGTACAAACGGAAACTGAAACAAAGGACGTGCCGACACAACGTAACTTCGAGTGTGATGTCTATTCGGAATCCGTCGTCAAACAATCGATTGCTTCCGGTTACCATGCTTATGTCATCACGGTCGAACTTTCAGCAGATGTCATCTTAAAAGCAGCTCGCGTGTACATGGTATTTGATCGTTTGCAAAGTCTTGGCGATGTCATTCTTTCGAACCCGACATCGGACGAGCTGGAGCAAGAGCAATTTGAGACAAGTTTCGATGTGTTGTTCGTGACGATGAAGTCTGAGCAAGAAGTGTCAGAAGGCATTCGGTCTGTTTCCGAAGTGGCGAACGTCTCGATTCAACCATTCGAAACGACGATTGAAGCAGAAGTCGCCACATCGACGCTCGAGGAAACACCTGTCGAAACGAAGCAACCGGCAACTGCGGCAAATGAAACGACAGATGCGAACGTACCAGTCGCCGCTAAAACAATCCGTGTGAATTTGGAACGAATCGACCGTCTGATGAATCTATTCGAAGAATTCATCATTGACCGTGGTCGCTTGGAGCGGATCGCGGCAGAAGTCGGTTCGTCCGAGCTGACGGAAACAGTTGAACGGATTAAGCGTGGAACAAACGAATTACAATCACTTGTCCTGACACTCCGGATGATGCCGATCGAACAAGTCTTCAACCGTTTCCCACGGATGGTCCGTTCGGTTTCAAAAGATGTCGGTAAAAATATTAAATTGCATATCACGGGGGCTGAGACGGAACTTGACCGGACCGTCATCGATGAAATCGGCGATCCGCTCGTTCACTTGATTCGCAATGCTGTCGATCATGGAATCGAAAGTAAAGCAGATCGGATTTTAGCCGGTAAACCGGTCGAAGGAAACCTATCACTACGGGCGTATCATTCCGGAAACCGTGTTTTCATCGAAATCGAGGATGACGGGGCAGGAATCAATCATGAACGCGTCACACGGATTGCGATCGAAAAAGAACTCTTGACGGAAGAAGAAGCAGCTGTACTGACACCAGAGGAAGCATCGATGCTCTTATTTGCGCCAGGTTTCTCGACGGCGGAGACAGTGACGGATTTATCAGGCCGGGGAGTTGGGCTTGACGTCGTCAAATCGAAGATTGAGTCCCTCGGGGGTGAAGTATTCGTCGAGACACGTCGTGGGGAAGGAACGATTTTTAGAATCAGTCTTCCGCTCACGCTTTCAATCATTTCGGCGATGCTCGTCGAACTCGGACAAGAAACATATGCGATTCCATTGACGGCCATCATCGAAACGACATCGCTCCGACAAGATGCCATCTTACAAGCGCACCGGGAAAAAGTATTCGATTTCCGCGGTCAACTCGTCCCGTTAATCTCATTGAACGAAGTCTATGGTCTCCCGCAAATTGAATCAGAAGCCTATTCTGTCGTCGTCGTTCGGAGTGGCGAGAAGTTAGCAGGATTGATTGTCTCTGAATTAATTGGTCAACAAGAAATCGTCATGAAGCCGCTCGGAAGTTACTTGGAAGGAATTCGCGCGATTTCCGGTGCGACGATTCTCGGAGACGGTCAAGTTGCCTTAATTATTGATAGCAATGCGTTGTTACGAAAGTGAGGGAATAAATAATGGAACAAAAATGGGTCGTTTTTCAATTAGAACAAAATGCGTATGGGATTGATGTACAATCCGTCCGCTCCATTGAACGTGTGATTCCGATCACACGGATTCCGAATGCAGCCGCTTACGTCAAAGGTGTCATTAACCTTCGGGGAGTCGTGACACCCGTCATCGATTTACGGACACGTCTCGGTTTTGAAGAAATCGAAGGAACTGAGGAAACACGAATCATCATCGCGACTCTCGAACACGGGGATGCTGGTTTCATCGTTGACCGTGCGAATGAAGTCGTTGAAGCGATGGACGTCCGGATTGAACCATTGACGGATCAAAAACAAGAAGAGACGACGTACCTGACAGCAATCGCAAAAGGGGAAGACCAGCTCTTCTCGCTACTTGAACCAAATCGGTTATTTGAGGGAATCGTTCATGCTTAATCGAATGGAGCAGGACGTGTTCAAGGAAATCGGAAACATTGGTGCGGCGCACGCCGCAACGGCATTATCGACACTGCTTGGACAACCCGTTGACATCGAAGTACCATCAGCAGATCTTCAACCGTTTTCAACCATCATCGATCGGGTTGGTGGCGCAGAAGCGTATACGGCAGGTGCCTTACTTCGCTTTACTGGTGACATCAAAGCATCGCTCCTTTTTTTAATGCCGTTACCAGACGCAGAGAAATTAATTTCGCAGTTAATGCATCAACCGTTCCACTTTTTCTCTGATCAACATCAAATGGGCGTTTCAGCTTGGGAGGAAATTGGGAATATCTTAATTGGGGCATACGCTCGCTCGATTTCCGACTGGCTAGATTTATCGGTTCACGTCACGGTTCCGGCATCCGCTTTTGATATGGTTGGAGCAATTTTGGAAGTAGCCTTACTTGAGTCGACAAAATTTGGTAACATGGCAGTATACATCGATACACGGTTATCGAGTCTTGGCAATGATTTGAATGGACATTTATTGTTATTACCGGAAGCGGATGCCTTCGCGACAGTGTTCAACCGACTGGGTGTGGATGTTGATGGATGAAGTCATTCGTATCGGAATCGCAGAATATGCTGTCAGTCGCAAACCCGTCGTCTTACGAACTGCCGGTTTAGGTTCGTGTGTCGGTGTCATCATTTACGATCAAGAACGTGGTCTATCAAGCATGGCACATGTCATGTTGCCAGATTCGGCAATCAGTCGCAATATCACCGTTGAAGTCGGGAAATTTGCGGATACTGCCGTGACAGAACTTGTTAGAAGGTTGCGTCAAGGTGGCGCGGTTCGGTTACGCGCGAAGATTGCCGGTGGGGCTCAGATGTTTCAATTTAAATATGAACATGAATCCATGCGAATCGGTGAACGCAACATC
Source organism: Exiguobacterium sp. s193 (assembly GCF_018618755.1). Classification (GTDB taxonomy): domain Bacteria; phylum Bacillota; class Bacilli; order Exiguobacteriales; family Exiguobacteriaceae; genus Exiguobacterium_A. The sequence continues at coordinate 129,021 of NZ_JACSMR010000005.1, read as the reverse complement.
GCTGCTGTGAAAACAGCGTTACAACAAGCGAAAATCCCACTCGTCGCGGAAGATGTCGGTGGAACGAACGGTCGGACGATCGAATTCCATTCAGATTCTGGTCGGCTCGTCATTCGGACCGTCAACGTCGGAACGCTGGAAATTTAGAGGAGGAATGGTCATGCGTGAGGAATTACAACAACTTTGGGATAAATGGCTAGCGACACGCGATATAGCGGTAGCTGACCAATTACTTCTGAATTATGAACCTCTAGTTCAATACCACGTTCAACGACTCAGTGCGACACTTCCGAAAAGTGTCGATCGTGATGAGTTAAAAAGTCTAGGCATGATGGGACTATACGATGCGCTTCAAAAATTCGATCAAAATCATAACAATAAATTCGATACGTATGCAGCATTTCGGATCCGGGGCGCGATTTTAGACGGGTTAAGAAAGATTGACTGGTTACCCCGTTCGCTACGTGAAAAGTCAAAACGTGTTGAGGCGGCAGTCGAAATTCTTGAACAAAGCCTACAGCGGACACCGACGCTTGAAGAGGTCTCTTCGATTGTCGAAATGAGTCCGGATGAAGTCAAGACGGCGCTCGCAGAAAGTTATTTTGCGAACGTACTGTCCATCGATGAAGCTGTCACACTCCAGGACGAAGGTAAAGCGATGGCAGTGTCATACTTAGATCCGGAAGCAGCGACACCTGAAGATACGTTATTGATGCGCGAGTTGATTTCAAAACTTGCGGAAGAAGTCGAACAACTGTCGGAAAAAGAGCAGTACGTCGTTTCCCTCTTCTATTTTGAAGAATTGACATTGACAGAAATTGGGGAAGTGTTAGGGTTATCGACATCTCGTATTTCTCAAATTCACTCGAAAGCGTTACGGAAGCTGAAACATGCGCTTGGAAGTGCTTATCTGTCTGATCGTGTCGCAATGTGAAAGGAACGGTAATGACACTTTTTTATATTTTTCTTGCAGCAGTCATATGCTATGCACTCTTACTTTTATTTAAACAACAAGCCTCATTAAAAGACCGCGTGAACGTACTAGAACGTGAAAAACGAGAAACAGAAGAAATATTACTTCGTTTCATGGAGCAGGTGAACGGCTTAACGGGTGGAGAAGAACACTTAACGGGTGGAGAAGAACAGAAGACAGTCGAACAGTCTGCCTCTGCCTCTGCCGATGAATCGTATGAAATGATTGTTCCGCCTGATACAACGGAGCTTCCGCACTTCGGGGAACCGGAAGTCAATCTAGACGACCAGCCTGCTCTAACGGATGTAAAAGATCAACTTGCAACAGGGGCCGATATCGACCAACTCGCACGTTCATTAAATCGGGGGACGGGCGAGGTGGCGTTGATTGCAAAACTTTCTCAGAAAACGAAGGTTGCCCGGCGCTAAACTTTATGCTATATTAGTCTACGGTGTTAATTACGCACGCATGTATCGCCGGCTGCGGTGCCTTTAATAGGTTAGCTGGGACAACGATCATCGCGGAGGACATCCAAAACCCAAAAGGAGGAATTCATCATGGCAGTAATCTCGATGAAACAATTGTTAGAAGCTGGTGTACACTTCGGTCACCAAACACGCCGTTGGAACCCTAAAATGGCAAAATACATCTTCACAGAACGTAACGGAATCTACATCATTGACCTACAAAAAACGGTCAAAAAAGTAGACGAGGCTTACAACTTCATCCGTGAAGTAGCGTCTGAAGGCGGAAACGTTCTTTTCGTTGGTACGAAAAAACAAGCTCAAGACACTGTGAAAGAAGAAGCGATCCGTGCGGGTCAATACTTCATCAACGAACGTTGGTTGGGTGGAACACTCACGAACTTCTCTACAATCAAAAAACGGATCAACCGTTTGAAACAACTCGAAAAAATGGAAGAGAACGGTACGTTCGAAGTTCTTCCTAAAAAAGAAGTTATCATTCTTAAAAAAGAAATGACTCGTCTTGAGAAATTCCTCGGCGGTATCAAAGATATGCCAGGCGTTCCAGATGCACTCTTCATCGTTGACCCACGCAAAGAGCGTATCGCGATTGCAGAAGCACACAAACTCAACATCCCAATCGTTGCGATCGTTGATACTAACTGTGATCCAGACGAAATCGACTACGTCATCCCAGCGAACGACGATGCGATCCGTGCAGTCAAATTGCTCACTGGTAAAATGGCTGACGCAATCCTCGAAGTTAAACAAGGCGAAGATAACGTAGCACCTGAAACTACTGAAGAAGTAGTAGCAGACGCTGAGTAATTCGTGATGCCAGGTGATAAAGGGAATTGACCTTTTATCACCTTTTTTTTGAAAATAAGGACGTTATAAGGAGGAATATCGAATGGCTATTACAGCAGCAATGGTAAAAGAACTTCGTGAAAAAACAGGTGCAGGTATGCTCGACTGCAAAAAAGCACTCGTTGAAACTGATGGGGATATGAATGCAGCCGTTGATTTCTTGCGTGAAAAAGGAATCGCGAAAGCAGCAGCAAAAGGCGATCGTATCGCAGCAGAAGGTTTGACAGCAGTCGCAGTTGACGGAAACAAAGCAGCACTCGTCGAAATCAACTCAGAAACTGACTTCGTTGCGAAAAACGAACGTTTCCAATCACTCGTTCAAAACATCGCGGATGCAGTTCTCCGTAACGGTTCTGAAACGGCTGAAGCAGCACTTGCTTCTGAATACGAAGCGGGTAAAACAATCGACACATACATTTCTGAAGAAGCTTCTACAATCGGAGAGAAAATTTCACTCCGCCGTGTAGCACTCTTCACTAAAGAAGATAACGCGGCATTCGGCTCTTACCTCCACATGGGTGGACGGATCGGTTCTGTTGTCGTCATCGAAGGCACAACAGACGAAGCAGTCGCGAAAGATGTTGCGATGCACATCGCGGCAGCGCGCCCACTTTACGTGGACCGTTCTTCTGTCACAGAAGAAGAAAAAGCACGTGAAGAAAAAGTTCTTACAGAGCAAGCAATCAACGAAGGCAAACCAGCCAACATCGTTGAAAAAATGATCGCTGGACGTATGAACAAGTACTTCGAGGAAATTTGCCTCGTTGACCAAACATTCGTTAAAGATCCAGATTTCAAAGTTGGTAAATACGTAGAATCTAAAGGCGGAAAAATCGTTTCATTCGTACGCTTCGAAGTTGGAGAAGGTATGGAAAAACGTGAAGAAAACTTCGCTGAAGAAGTTATGAACCAACTTAAAAAATAAGAATCAGGATTTCCTGATGACAAGAGAAGGAACACGTATGCTTCAATCCACTTTCGTGTGGAAGTGGTTCGTGTTCCTTTTTTACGGAATTTAGCAAGGAGGACGTAGTCATGCAACCGAAATATAACCGGATTGTGTTAAAATTGAGCGGAGAAGCGCTCGCAGGTGATCAAGGGTTCGGAATCAACCCCACAATCGTCAATTCAATTTCTCAACAGATTCGTGAATTGGTGGAATTGAATGTACAAGTTGCCGTCGTAGTAGGTGCAGGTAACATTTGGCGTGGTAAGACAGGGGCAGAACTTGGAATGGACCGGGCAAATGCCGATTATATGGGGATGCTTGCGACGGTCATGAACTCGCTCGCACTACAAGATAGCTTAGAGTCGGTTGGCGTTGAAACACGCGTCCAGACTTCAATCGAAATGCGACAAGTTGCTGAACCGTACATTCGTCGTCGTGCGATGCGTCATTTAGAAAAAGGGCGTGTCGTCATCTTTGCGGCTGGAACGGGTAATCCGTACTTCTCGACAGATACGACAGCAGCGCTCCGTGCTGCTGAAATTGAAGCCGAGGTCATCTTGATGGCGAAAAACAATGTCGATGGTGTGTATTCGGCTGATCCGAACGTGGATCCGGATGCGAAGAAATTTGAGACGTTGTCTTACCTCGATGTCTTAAAAGACGGCTTGCAAGTCATGGATTCGACTGCAACGTCACTCTGCATGGATAATGATATTCCGCTCATCGTTTTCTCATTGATGGAAGAAGGAAATATTAAACGCGTCGTCGTTGGCGACGAAATCGGAACACTCGTAAGGGGGAAATAATATGTCACAGCAAATCATGAAACAAGCAGAAGAGCGGATGGAAAAAGCGCATCTTTCGCTTAAAAAAGAACTTGCGACACTACGTGCTGGTCGTGCAAACGTTGCAATCCTTGACCCTGTTCAGGTTGATTACTACGGTTCACCTACGCCACTTAATCAAGTCGCGAACGTCAATACACCGGAAGCACGCCTCATCTTAATCACACCTTGGGATAAATCGATGGTTACTGAAATCGAAAAAGCAATCCAACGTGCAGATTTAGGATTGGCACCATCTTCAGATGGTACGGTCATCCGGTTGGCGATTCCACCACTGACAGAAGATCGTCGGAAGGAACTCGTTAAGCTCGTCAAGAAGTATACAGAAGAAGGCAAAGTTGCGTTACGTAACATTCGCCGTGATACGAATGAGCAACTGAAAAAAGAAGAAAAAGATGGCGCGTTAACAGAAGATGACTTACGTGGTTACACGGAAGACGTCCAAACATTAACGGATAAATTCGTCAAAGCGCTTGATCAAACAGCGACGGATAAAGAAAAAGAAATCATGGAAGTATGACGCAAAATGTCGTCATGTTGGGGACTCTTTGTCACACGAAGAGTCCCTTTCTTCTTATAAATGAATGAGGGGAGGAAGAAGTAAATGTTTCAATGGTTAAACCAGACAAAAGAAGTGGTCGGGCAACACGTACCTGATCACGTTGCAATCATCATGGACGGAAACGGACGTTGGGCAAAAAAACGAGGACTTCCCCGCATCATGGGGCACCGAGAAGGAATGAAATCGGTCCGGGAAGTCGTTCGTGTCGCCAATGAATTAGGTGTGAAGAGCCTGACGTTGTATGCGTTCTCGACGGAAAACTGGACACGCCCTGAAGAAGAGGTCAGCTTCTTGATGAAATTACCTGCTCAATTTTTAGAGTCAGATTTAAAAGACTTGAATGCACGAAATGTAAAAGTGGAAGTCGCTGGGGAAATATCGCGTTTGCCCGTCTATACACGTGAGGCAGTCCAACAAGCAAAACAGGACACGGCTGATAACACCGGTCTCCGTTTGATTTTCGCCTTGAACTATGGCGGACGTGACGAAATCGTTCAAGTGATGCAACATGTGGCAAAAAAAGTCCAGGCGGGAGAACTTCTTCCGGACATGATCACTCAAGAGGTCATCGAACAGGAATTGATGACAGGTTCGATGACGGATGTCGATCTTGTCATTCGGACGAGTGGGGAACAACGTTTGTCGAACTTTTTATTATGGCAAGCAGCCTACGCAGAATTTTACTTTACAGATGTCTTATGGCCAGAGTTTCGACGGGAACAATTTTTAGCGGCAATCGAAGACTACAATCAACGGACACGCCGATTCGGCGGCGTCTGACTAAACGAGGATATTGCTTATGAAAACGCGTATTATTACCGCCATTTGGGCAGGTGCCATCTTTTTAGGTTTACTTTACTTAGGTGGAATTCCATTTCTTGCCTTCATGGCAATCTTAACAGTGATTGGTTATACAGAACTCGTCAAGATGAGACAACTCAGTTTTTCGTCAATTCCCGTGCTTTTGTTCGGGATTGGGACATTACTTCCCTTCGTCCCCGTGTATGAGATGACGCGTGATCAAACGATTACACTCGGTCTTTCACCACTGGCTTGGGGCATGCTGATTATTTTAGTTGGTTTGTTTTGGAACGTATTCTCTAAAAATGTCTTCACGTTTGATGACGTGGCTTTTTTGTTACTGACAAGCCTTTATGTCGGTGTTGGGTTTGCTTCGTTTGCGTTCATTCGTTTACTCGATAACGGTCTGACTTTATCACTGTTAATCATTTTATTGATTTGGTTCACGGATTCAGGTGCCTATTTCGTAGGCAAACGTTTCGGAAAAACAAAACTGTGGCCAGCGATCAGTCCGAATAAAACGATTGAAGGGGCAGCTGGAGGTATTTTACTTGCCCTACTGCTTGGTTTAGTATTTGAAGCGATCAACCCGACGCTCGGGTATGCAGAAGTCGTTTTACTCGCATTGATCGTTGCCGTCGTCGGTCAACTGGGTGATCTTGTCCAGTCTGCCTATAAGCGGCATTACGGTGTCAAAGATGCTGGGAACTTACTCCCGGGCCACGGTGGAATTCTCGATCGATTTGATAGTATGTTGATCGTCTTTACCGTATTGATTACACTCGGCATTTTTAGTTGAGGAGGAAGTTACATGAAGAAAGTCAGTATTATTGGGGGAACCGGTTCGATTGGAACGCAGACGCTTGACGTCATCGCTGCCAATCCTGAACGGTTCCAACTCGTCAGCTTTGCATTCGGAAAAAATAACACAGTCGCTGTCCCTTGGTTAAATCGTTTACGTCCGATGCTCGTTTCTGTCATCGATGAACCAACACGTGAACAGTTACAACCGTTGCTTGACTACCAGCCGACGATTGTGACAGGGGAGCAGGGCTTAATCGACGTCGCGACGATGGAAGAGGCTGATATCGTCATCACGGCGGTCGTCGGTGCAATCGGGCTACGTCCGACACTCGCGGCGATCGAAGCCGGAAAAACGATTGGCCTTGCGAACAAAGAAACTCTTGTTACTGCTGGACACCTGGTCATGGCGAAAGCACGTGAAAAAGGTGTCGCCATCTTACCTGTCGATAGTGAGCACGCAGCGATTTTTCAGTGCTTGAACGGCGAGCGACGTGAAGATGTCCGACAAATCATGTTAACGGCATCTGGCGGTAGTTTCCGTGACATGACACGTGATCAATTGGCAGAAGTCACAGTCGAGCAAGCGCTGAATCATCCGAATTGGTCGATGGGTGCAAAAATTACGATTGATTCTGCAACGATGATGAACAAAGGGTTTGAAGTCATCGAAGCACACTGGTTGTTTGACGTCGCGTACGAAGATATTGACGTCGTCATTCACCGCGAATCAATCATTCACTCGATGGTCGAATTTAAGGATGGTGCTGTTATGGCACAACTTGGAATGCCGGATATGCGCGAACCGATTCAATATGCCCTTACATATCCGTCCCGCCTTGAAATCAAGGGGGGAGAACGGTTAAACTTAAAACAAATCGGACGCTTGAACTTTGCTGAAGCATCATTTGAACGTTACCCGTTACTGCGCCTTGCTTTTGAAGCCGGGAGTGTCGGTGGCTCGATGCCTTCAGTACTTAATGCCGCGAACGAACAAGCCGTTGCCCGCTTCTTAAATGGGGAAATCAGCTTTTTAGAAATCGAAGCGAGTGTTGAGGCAGCGTTGCAGGCGCATGAATTGATCCACGATCCGTCCTTGGATCAAATTTTAGAGGCGGACCGCTGGGCACGTGCGTTTATCACGTCGCTTTCACTCACTAACTAAGGATGGGATAGCAATGACGACCTTTATTTCGATCGTATTGATGTTCGGTGTACTTGTTGCCGTACATGAATGGGGTCATCTCGTGATGGCGAAGCGCGCTGGAATCCTCTGTCGTGAATTCGCGATTGGCTTTGGACCGAAAATTTTTTCGTTCTTCAAAAATGAAACACTGTATACGGTTCGGTTGCTTCCGATTGGTGGGTACGTCAAGATGGCTGGAGAAGAACCGGAGTTCGTTGAAGTCAAACCGGGCCAATCGGTTGGGTTAGGATTAAACGATGGCGTGGTCGAGACGATTTATTTAGATGCGAGTCATCCGAAAGCAGATCAAGTCGTCACCGTCGAGCAAATTGATTTGTTACACAAATTGGAACTCGTCGGGTTACAAGATGAAGTGTCGACGCGTTATGAGATCTCAAACACAGCGTTTCTCGTCGAAGGTCAAACACGGACACAAATCGCTCCATATGACCGGACATTTGGATCGAAATCCGTCTTTAAACGAGTTCTTGCGATTGCTGCTGGACCGGCGATGAACTTTGTTCTCGCCTTCGTCATCTTGTTTGGGTTAGCCCTGTATAATGGTTCTCCGACGGGAGATAGTGTCATCGGGACGGTTCAAAAAGGTTCGCCAGCGGATCAAGCGGGACTCGTCGAAGGCGATCGGATCGTTTCCGTCAATGGAGATGAAACGACGAAATGGACGGACCTGCGTGCTGGTTTCCAAGATCAAGCCGGCAAAGAGACGACTGTCGTCTATGAACGAGATGGTAAAGAAGCGACAACACAAATCACACCGAAGATTCAGCAACAAGGCGATCAAAAAGTCGGAATCATCGGCGTGACGAACGAAACGGAAAAATCATTCGGAACGGCACTCGAAACTGGTGTGACCGAAACATGGCGGATGTCGACGTTAATCGTCGGAGCAGTCGGTGACTTAGTGACGGGTGCAGTCGGCGTCGATCAACTGTCTGGTCCAGTCGGCATCGTCAAGATGACGGATCAAGTGGCAGATAGTGGATTTTCAATGTTGTTGACATGGACGGCTTTATTGTCCGTCAACTTAGCGGTCTTTAACTTGTTGCCGCTCCCTGCTCTTGATGGTGGACGTCTTTTGTTCCTCTTCCTTGAAGCGTTACGTGGCAAGCCAGTTGATCCCCAAAAAGAGGGATTGGTCCATTTCGTTGGCTTTGCACTATTAATGCTCTTGATGCTCGTCGTCACATGGAATGACATTCAGAAATTCTTTTAAACTTTCACTCAGAAGGGGTTTACGACTCATATGAAACAATCGAAAATGTTTATGCCAACATTGCGTGAAGTACCATCAGACGCAGAGGCGATCAGTCACCAACTTTTATTACGCGCAGGATTCATGCGTCAAAATGCAGCGGGAATTTATTCTTACTTGCCGCTTGCGAAACGTGTCCTTGCGAACATTGAGACAATCGTTCGTGAAGAGATGGAAGCAGCTGGCGCGCAAGAATTATTGATGCCGGCAATCCAGCCGGCAGAACTGTGGGAAGAAACAGGACGCTGGGATATTTATGGACCTGAACTGATGCGTCTGACCGATCGTCATGACCGTCGTTTTGCACTTGGGGCGACGCACGAAGAATTGATTACGTCAATCGTTCGTGATGAATTGAACTCGTATAAAAAATTACCGGTCAACCTGTTTCAGATTCAAATGAAATACCGAGATGAGCGGCGACCGCGGTTCGGTCTCTTACGCGGACGTGAGTTCATCATGAAAGATGCGTATTCGTTCCATGCAACGCAAGAAAGTTTGGACGCTGAGTATCAAAACATGTTTGAAACGTATACGAAAATTTTTACACGCGTCGGATTGGAGTTCCGTCCCGTCGTCGCAGACTCAGGTGCAATCGGTGGAAGCGGCACACATGAATTCCATGCGCTTGCAGCCATCGGAGAAGACACGATTGTCTACTCGGATCAGTCGGATTATGCAGCGAACCTTGAGATGGCGGAAGCCGTTGATGCGTACGAAGCACAAGCGAAGACACCGGAAGCACTCGAGACCGTCCATACGGAAGAGGCAAAAACGATTGAAGCAGTCGGTGAATTTTTACAGTTACCGGCAACGGAATCGATCAAGACCGTCATCTTCAAAACGGAACAAGGTCTCGTCATGGCACTTGTCCGGGGTGACCACGAAGTGAATGACATCAAATTAAAGAACTATCTCGGTGCGCTTGATATCACGATGGCGTCTGACGAAGAAATCGAACAAGCACTGCACTCGAAACCAGGCACGCTTGGTCCGATCGGAGCGGACATGAAAGTCGTTGCGGATTATGCTGTCCGTGCCTTGACGAATGCAGTCTGTGGTGCAAATAAAGCAGAAACGCATTATATCCATGTTGATCCAAGTCGTGATTTTGAAGCAGAATATACGGACTTACGGTTCGTCGAAGAAGGTGACGCCTCACCAGACGGTGCAGGACACGTCAAGTTCGCGCGCGGCATCGAAGTCGGACAAGTCTTTAAACTTGGAACACGTTATTCGGAAGGGATGGGTGCGACCTTCCTCGACGAGGGTGGAAAAGCACAACCCCTCATCATGGGTTGTTACGGTATCGGAGTGTCGCGGACACTTTCTGCCGTCGTTGAACAACACTATGACGAGCGTGGGATCATTTGGCCAAAAGCGATTGCTCCATATGATGTCCATTTAATTGCCGTCAACGGTAAAAATGCAGATCAAATGGAAGTCGCGGAAGACTTGTATCGTCAATTGACGGCTGCTGGATTCTCTGTTTTGTTTGATGATCGTAAAGAACGTGCAGGTGTCAAATTCGCGGATGCTGATTTGATTGGTCTACCTGTCCGAATCAACGTCGGGAAAAAAGCAGCTGACGGAATCGTTGAGTTGAAAGCACGCCGCGGTGGTGAAGCAGAAGAAATTGAACAAGGAAATCTCGTTCAGGCTGTTCGTTCGCTGTACGAAGGTTTAGAATAAGTAATGGAGGACGGTCACTTAAAAGTTTAAGTGACTGTTTTCTTGTCTCACACCCATTCGCCCCTTGGGCAATCCGCAAGAGGAGGAGGAGTTGCTGTCACGGTGTGAAGCGATCAGACAGCACAATTGCGAGTGGATACACAACAACGCATGGCACTTTTAATGAGTGATTTAGATTTACCAATCGGAATCACAGAAGAATATTTTACCGGGGCGATGCTTGAGAAGCTCCGTGTTAATAAAAGCAATTCGACGTGGACATTTCAGATTCGGATTCCGAAGCTGTTGCCTCAAAACGTCTATCAGATGTTTTTCAGTCGATTGACGAGTCGGTATCAGCAATTTGCCGAGGTGAAGTTGAACCTCGTTTCGGACGACCGTCCGGATGATAAACTTTTCATCGATTACTGGCCTTATGTCGTTCAAGATTTAGCTGATGCATCGGCTGCGATGCGGACACAACTCAGTCGTGTGTTGCCGGAATTCCGGGAAAATAAACTGTTCATTCCGGTCCGTAGTGAACCAGAAGCTGGATTCTTAAAGAACGATTTATGTGGTGAGATGCAACTACTTTATGGGGCATATGGTTTTCCGAAGTTCATCTGTGAACCGATCGTCCAGATGGATCAATCGACGCAGGAAGCACTACGCAATCAAGTTAAACAAGAAGACATCGAGGAAGCAAAACGGATGCTCGAACTGCAATTTAAACGCGAACAATCGCGTGACGATGATGAGGGACCAGTTGACATTCGAATCGGGAAACCGATTCAAGATGAAATCGTTCCGATCAAGACGATTCAAGATGAAGAGCGCCGAATCGCAATTCGTGGTCTTGTCTTCTCAGCAGAGAGTCGGGAACTCCGGAGTGGAAAAACGATCTTCACATTCAAATTGACCGATTATACCGATTCACTTGTCGTCAAGATGTTCGCACGTGACGAGACCGACGTCAAAGTGTTGTCGGCAATCAAAAAAGGGATGTGGATCCAGGCAGCCGGTCGGGTCGAATTCGATACGTTCTTACGCGACTTGTGTATGATGGTCGCCCAATTGTCGGAAGTGAAAGTCGAACTCCCGGGTGACCCGTGGAGTGGCGAAAAGCGTGTCGAATTACACGCCCATTCACAAATGAGTCAAATGGACGCCGTCATGAACGTAACGAAATATGTCGAACGTGCTGCAGCTTGGGGGCACCCTGCTGTCGCCATTACCGATCACGCCGGGGCACAAAGTTTCCCGGACGCGTATTATGCCGGTAAGAAAAATGACATCAAGGTGTTATACGGAATTGAAGCGAATGTCGTCAACGATGGTGTCCAAGTGGCGTACAATCCAGTCGACCAAAATCTCGAAGAAGCGACGTTCGTTGTCTTTGACGTCGAGACGACCGGACTATCGGCGATGTACAACAAAATCATTGAACTCGCGGCAGTTAAGATTTACGACGGAGACGTCATTGATAAATTCGAGGCGTTCGCTGATCCAAAACACTTGTTATCTGCGACGACGATCGATTTGACGGGCATCACGGATGACATGGTCCGTGGGAAACCGGACCCGGAACAAGTCGTCAAGGAATTCATGGACTGGGCAGGCGATTCGATTCTTGTCGCCCACAATGCCGCGTTCGATATCGGCTTCTTGAATGCGACCCTCCGTTCTGGTGAACATGACGAATCGACGTTGCCTGTCATCGATACGCTCGAACTCGCCCGTGTGTTGATGCCGACGTTGAAAAATCACCGCTTGAATACGCTTGCGAAACGGTTTGATATTGAATTGACACAACATCACCGGGCGATTTACGATGCGGAAGCGACCGGATATTTAATGTTAAAGTTATTACAAATGGCTGATGAGATGTTCAACATGACGACCCATCTGTCGCTCAACCGCGAGATGGGGAAAGATATTTCGAGGGCGCGTCCGTATCACGCGACAGTCTATGCGAAAAATCGGACAGGCTTAAAAAATCTGTATCAGTTAATTTCCATCGCTCATACGAAACACGTCCATCGGGTCGTCCGGACACCACGTTCACAACTCGTGGCACACCGGGAAGGTTTAATCATCGGTTCTGCGTGTGACAATGGGGAAGTGTTTGATGCGGCACTCAATAAGTCGGATGAAGACTTAGCGAAAGTCATGCAATTTTATGATTTCATCGAAATTCAGTCGCCGGCGATGTATGGACATTTAATTGAACGGGAAATCGTCCAAAATGAACTGGAACTGAGAGACTTGATTAAAAAAATCATCCGTGTGGCGGAAGAAAATGACATTTTACCGGTTGCGACCGGGAATGTACATTATCTCGATCGTCATGACGCGACGTACCGTGAAGTCTTGATTCGGACGCAAGGTGGGGCGAACATGCTCAACATGCGGAAACAGTTGCCACCGGCACATTTCCGGACGACGCAGGAAATGATGGAAGACTTCCGGTTCCTTGCACCCGATCTCGCAGAACGTCTAGTCATCACGAACAGCCAAAAGGTCGCCGAGATGTTCGAAAACATCGATATCATCCCGAAAGACCTGTTTACACCGAAGATTGACGGTGCCGATGATGAAGTCCGGAGCTTATCCTATGACATGGCACACAAAATTTACGGCGAGACGTTACCGGAAATCGTCGAGGCACGGCTTGAAAAAGAGTTGAAGTCAATCATTGGCCATGGTTTTGCCGTCATCTATTTGATTTCGCATAAACTCGTAAAAAAATCGCTCGACGATGGGTATCTCGTCGGCTCGCGTGGTTCGGTCGGATCGAGCCTTGTCGCGACGATGACGGAGATTACGGAAGTCAACCCGTTACCGCCGCATTACGTCTGTCCGAACTGTCAAGAATCCGAATTCTTTGATGATGGGTCGGTTGGATCTGGATTCGATTTACCGGACAAACAATGTAAGACGTGTCAAATTCCATTGACGAAAGATGGACACGACATCCCGTTCGAAACGTTCCTTGGGTTCAAGGGGGATAAAGTACCGGATATCGATTTGAACTTTAGTGGGGAGTACCAGCCGAAAGCCCATGCCTATACGAAAGTCTTGTTCGGTGATGATTATGTGTACCGTGCAGGGACAATCGGGACGATTGCTGAGAAAACAGCTTACGGGTATGTGAAAGGGTATCAATCTGAAAATGATTTGAATTACCGTAACGCTGAAGTCGATCGACTCGTCAGCGGGGTTACAGGTGTGAAGCGGACGACAGGGCAACACCCTGGGGGAATCATCGTTGTCCCGGATTACATGGACATCTATGATATCAGTCCAATTCAGTTCCCAGCGGACGATATGGGGTCGGAATGGAAAACGACACACTTTGACTTCCACTCGATTCACGATAATCTATTGAAACTGGATATTCTCGGGCACGATGACCCGACGATGATTCGGATGTTACAGGATTTATCTGGACGCGATCCGAAAACGATTCCTGTCGATGATGCCGAAGTCATGAAAATCTTCAGTTCGACGGAATCGATTGGTGTGACACCGGAACAGATTGATTCAAAAACCGGAACGCTCGGGATTCCAGAGTTCGGGACGAAGTTCGTCCGACAGATGCTTGAAGAAACGAAACCGACGACGTTCTCGGAACTCGTTCAGATTTCCGGACTATCGCACGGAACGGACGTCTGGCTCGGGAATGCCAGTGAGTTGATTTATAACGGGACCTGTGAACTGAAAGATGTCATCGGCTGTCGTGACGACATCATGGTCTACTTGATTTATGCAGGGCTCGAACCGTCGCTTGCCTTTAAAATCATGGAATCCGTCCGAAAAGGGAAAGGGCTCTCGATTGAGATGGAAGAAGCGATGATTGAAAACAATGTGCCGCTTTGGTACATCGACTCGTGTAAAAAAATCAAGTACATGTTCCCGAAAGCCCACGCCGCAGCTTACGTCTTGATGGCGGTCCGGATCGCTTATTACAAAGTCCATCATCCGATGTACTATTACGCGTCGTACTTTACGGTCCGGGCGGGTGATTTTGACATCGGGGCGATGAACAAAGGAACGGCTGCCGTCCGAAAAGTCTTACAAGATATCAAAGATAAAGGATTTGAAGCGACGGCGAAAGATAAAGGACTCTACACGGTCCTTGAAATCGCACTTGAGATGATCGAACGGGGCTTTACGTTCCAAAAAGTCGATTTGTACAAGTCGAGCGCTAGCGAGTTCTTGATTGATGGCGATACGCTGTTGCCGCCGTTTGACGCGGTGACTGGACTCGGGACGAACGCGGCCAAACAAATCGTCGAGGCCCGTAAAGGTGGAGAATTTCTGTCGAAGGAAGATTTACAGAAACGTGCCAAGTTATCGAAAACGATTATTGAAACGCTCGATAATCTTGGTTGTCTCGAGGGACTCCCAGACGAGAACCAGCTTTCGTTATTTGACCTGTAAAGCCCGGCGGATACTTGCTTAGAGCGGTTCATTATGCTATATTGAGTGAGGAAATGTTTTTTATACTACGACTTGGAAGGAGTAGGGGGACCTGCTCCTTTCTTGTTTGTTTTTTGAAGGAGGATGAAGATGACGAACGTAACTGAGAAGGTCGAGGCGCTCGCGAAACCAATCGTAGAACGAGAGGGGATGGAGCTTGTCGACGTCGAATTCGTCAAAGAGGGGGCGGATTGGTTCCTACGTGTCTCCATCGATAAGGAAGGTGGCGTTGACCTTGAGGATTGTGTCAACATCAACGAACAGTTATCGGAAGCATTGAACAATGATGATCCGATCGACGAACCCTACTATCTAGATGTTGCCAGTCCGGGCGCAGAACGTCCACTCAAGAAAACTGAGGATTTCGAAAAGGCGATTGGGAAACATATCTACGTCAAAACGAATGATCCGGTGAAAGATGCTACAGAGTTTGAAGGAACGTTACTCGCGTACACGGATGAGCTTCTTGAAATCGAAGTCCGCGTCAAGACACGAAAATTGAAAATTGAGATACCGGTGACCAAGATCGCGATGGCGCGACTTGCGGTACTGTTCTAAGGAAAGGAAGAGAACGATGGGACCAAAGTTACTCGAGGCGATCGAGCAAATCGCAAAAGAAAAAGAAATCGATAAGAATATTATCATCGATGCGTTAGAACAAGCATTGATCTCAGCTTACCGCCGCAACTTCGGCAAAGAGTCGGAGGCAGTCAAGGTCGAGTTCGACC
Source organism: Exiguobacterium sp. s193 (assembly GCF_018618755.1). GTDB lineage: Bacteria > Bacillota > Bacilli > Exiguobacteriales > Exiguobacteriaceae > Exiguobacterium_A. Next base: position 113,419 of record NZ_JACSMR010000005.1, on the reverse strand, counting down.
AAAAAACAGGAGATATTCGTGTCTTCGCACTGAAGGAAGTCGTCGAACGCTTGACACAACCGGAAGAGCAGCTTTCTCTAGAAGAAGCACATGAAATCGATCCGACATACGAACTTGGGGACTTCCATAAAGTCGAAGTCACACCGGGGGACTTCGGACGTGTTGCTGCACAGACGGCGAAACAAATCGTCACACAAAAAATGCGTGAAGCGGAGCGGGAGCGCATTTACAATCACTTCGCGGACCGTGAAGATGAAATCATGACAGGGATGGTCGAGCGACAAGATGCGCGCAACCTCTATGTTAACCTTGAAGGAATCGAAGCAGTTCTGACGACACACGAACAAATGCCGAATGAACGCTTTGGTATTCGGGAATACATCAAAGTATACGTGACGAAAGTCGATCCAATGGTCAAAGGATCAGGCGCATCGATTCTTGTGTCACGGACACACCCTGGTTTACTCAAGCGTTTGTTTGAAATTGAAGTACCAGAAATCGCTGCTGGCGAAGTCGAAGTGAAATCTGTCGCGCGTGAAGCGGGAGATCGTTCGAAAATCGCGGTCGCGTCAGAGGATATCGACCCGGTCGGTGCATGTGTCGGTCAAAAGGGTGCGCGTGTTCAAAGTATCGTCAACGAATTGAACGGTGAAAAAATTGATATCGTTCGTTATTCCGATGATCCAAAAGAATATGTTGCGAATGCCTTGAGCCCAGCACAAGTCGTCAGTGTGTATGTCAACGAACCGGCGAAGGCGACAATCGTCGTCGTGCCTGATTTCCAATTGTCACTCGCAATCGGGAAGCGTGGGCAAAACGCCCGCCTTGCTGCGAAGTTGACAGGATGGAAAATTGACATCAAGAGTGAGTCGGAAGCAGAATCGATGGGTCTTCGAGATGTGTTCCTCAAAGATGAAGCAGTTGACGTGGAAGCGGTCCAAGTCGAAGGCGAGGAATAATTCGTGCAAAAGAAGGTACCTTTACGTAAATGCGTCATCACACAAGAAATGAAAACAAAAAAAGAGTTGATTCGCGTCGTTCGAACACCTGACAGTGAGGTTGTCATCGATCTTAATGGTAAGATGAATGGGCGAGGTGCCTATTTAACGAAAGATGTGACGGTCATCGAGAAGGCAAAGAAGAAGCGAACACTCGATCATCATCTGAAAGTCAAGACGACAGATGAACTATATGATCAATTGCTTGCAATCGCGGGAGGTACACATGAGTAAATGGGAATCGCTCCTTGGTCTCGCGAACCGAGCGCGTAAAGTGACGACTGGAGAAGAACTCGTACTGAAAGAAGTACGGGGAGGGCAAGCGAAGCTCGTCCTCTTAGCAGCAGATGCGGGGGCTGCAACGCGTAAAAAGGTTACGGATAAATGCACAAGTTACCATGTCCCATATCTTGAAGTCGGGGATCGTTCGATTCTTGGCCATGCACTAGGGAAAGACGCGCGTGTTGTTGTGTCAGTCAATGAAGCCGGATTTGCGAAAAAGCTAACTGAACTCCTCTCGAACGATTAATTGGAGGTGGATCCTTTGGGTAAACGTGTATACGAATTCGCTAAGGAACAAAATGTAACAAGTAAGCAGGTTATCGCACAGCTTGAAAAGCTTGAGAAACCCGTCAAGAATCATATGGCAGTATTAGATGAACAAACAGTACAGCAACTCGACAAAGTATTTAATCCCGAAAAACATCGGGTTGAAAAAACGGAGGCTCCAAAACAAGTGAAATCAGACAATAAACCGAACCGACCAGGAACAACTACTAATAAACCAGCAGGCAATCAATCACGTAATACAAAAGGTGGACGTCCAGAATTCGGAAACCGCAACAACCGCGGTGGGAAACGTCGTCCGAACCAAAAGAAAGCAGAACCACGTAAATTAGAAGTGGCTGACCCGAACTCAAAATCAAGTCAACGGAAAGCAGCACGCCGGGCACAAGAAGAAGCGATGGCGAATGTCGTTCAATATGCGGACAACTTGACGGTTGGTGAGCTTGCTGAAAAAATGGACAAAAAACCAAACGAACTCATCATGAAATTGATGGGCATGGGTGTCATGGCGACAATCAACCAAGATCTCGATGATGAGACAGTTGAATTGTTAGCATCAGACTTCGGTTTCGAAGTTGAAAAAACCGTTAAAGTTGACGAAACGGATTTCGATGCATATGAACTTGACCTTGATGACTATGAGTTGTCAGAACGTCCTCCTGTCGTCACAATCATGGGTCACGTCGACCACGGTAAAACGACACTTCTTGACTCGATCCGTAACACGAAAGTAACAGCGGGCGAAGCTGGTGGGATCACGCAGCATATCGGGGCATATCAAGTTGAAATCGATAACAAAAAAATCACGTTCCTTGATACACCAGGTCACGCGGCGTTTACGACAATGCGTGCTCGTGGAGCAGACGTGACAGATATCGCGATCATCGTCGTTGCAGCGGATGACGGTGTCATGCCGCAAACAGAAGAAGCAATCAGTCATGCGAAAGCAGCGGGAGTGCCAATCATCGTTGCCGTCAACAAAATGGATAAAGAAGGCGCTAACCCAGATCGCGTCAAACAAGAATTGACAGAGTTCGAACTCGTTGCGGAAGATTGGGGCGGCGATACGATTTTCGTACCGGTTTCTGCTTTAAAAGGCGACGGAATCGACGAATTGCTCGAAATGATTCTTCTTGTTTCAGAAGTCCAAGAATATAAATCAACACCAGAGATGAACGGACGCGGAACGGTCATCGAGGCGAAACTCGATAAAGGTCGTGGACCGGTTGCGACGTTACTCGTCCAACACGGAACACTTCGTGTCGGAGACCCAATCGTCGTCGGTCATACGTTCGGTCGGATTCGGGCGATGGTCAATGATATCGGTCGCCGTGTGAAAGAAGTCGGTCCATCCACACCGATCGAAATCACAGGCTTAAACGATGTACCAAAAGCCGGTGATCAATTCTTCGCGTTTGAAGATGAGAAAAAAGCGCGTCAAATCGGTGAAGCACGTTACCAACGTGAAATCGAAGCACAACGTCGCGATTCAGCGAAAGTCAGCCTCGAAGATCTCTTTGACCGCATCAAAGAAGGCGAAGTCAAAGACTTAAACATCATCATCAAAGGTGACGTTCAAGGTTCTGTCGAAGCTCTCGCAGGTTCACTTAAGAAAATCGATGTCGAAGGCGTTAAAATCAACATTGTTCACTCAGGTGTTGGTGCCATCACAGAAGGTGATGTCATCCTCGCTTCAGCAGCGAACGCGATCATCATCGGTTTCAACGTCCGTCCAGACGGTAACGCGAAATCAATGGCAGATCAAGAGAAGGTTGAGATTCGTCTCCACAAAATCATCTACAATGCGATTGAAGAAATCGAACAAGCGATGAAAGGGTTACTTGACCCTGAATTCGTCGAGAAAATCATCGGACAAGCGGAAGTCCGTGACGTCATCAAAGTTTCGAAAGTCGGAACGATTGCTGGTGGTTACGTGACGGAAGGTAAGTTGACACGTGCAGCAGGTGTCCGCGTCGTCCGTGACAGCATCGTCATCTATGAAGGGAAACTTGATACACTTCGTCGCTTTAAAGACGACGTCAAAGAAGTCGCGACTGGCTATGAGTGTGGAATCAAGATTGAGAAGTATGACGACATCAAAGTCGATGACGTCATCGAAGCCTTCATCATGGAAGAAGTCAAACGGAAGTAACAGAACGGAGATCATCCGAACTGGAGGGAATTCACATGAGTGTACGTTCAAACCGAGTTGCAGAACAAGTTCGTAAAGAGATTACGCAAATGCTCATCAAAGATGTTAATGATCCACGTGTCAAAGCGGTTACCGTAACAGGTGTCGAAGTGACTGGTGACTTACAACAAGCGACGATTTTTTATTCGGTGCTTGGTGACGAAAAAGTACGAGACGATGCACGCATCGGTCTTGAAAAATCAAAAGGGTTTATGCGTAAGGAAATCGGATCCCGGATCCGCCTTCGTAAAACACCGGAATTGATGTTCGAGATTGATACATCGGTCGAGTATGGGTCACGAATTGACGAGTTGCTCCGGAACTTGAACAAGGATTGACAAGATCAACAGGGCAACCACAAGCGTGGTTGCCCTTTTTTAGGAGGACGAGGAGATGGAACCGATTGGTGTGTTACCGTTAGATAAACCAGCTGGGATGACGAGTCATGATTGTGTGTTTCGGTTGCGACGGTTATTTCAAACAAAAAAAGTGGGACATACCGGCACGCTCGACCCGGAAGTGACCGGTGTTTTGCCAATCTGTCTCGGACGGGCGACGAAACTCGCACGCTTCATCACGGATGAAGGGAAACGGTATGTTGCGGAAGTGACGATTGGATACGCGACGACGACAGAAGATGCACATGGTGAGACGGTCGAGACGACACCTGTGGTGCAAGACGCGTTGACGGAAGCACAAATCGACGGCGTCCTAAAGCAATTGACAGGGCAGATTGAACAGACACCACCTTACTACTCAGCGGTGAAAGTCAACGGTAGAAAGTTATATGAATATGCCCGCAAAGGAATCGAAGTCGAGCGTCCGACGCGTCTAGTCGAGATTCATGAACTTCTCCGAACATCATCTGTCAGGTTCGAAGACGACGTTTGCCGATTCCAAATTGAAATTGCTTGCGGGAAAGGGACCTACATCCGGACGCTTGCCGTACAAATCGGCGAACAACTGGGTTATGCGGCGCATATGAGCCACTTACGCCGGACGGAGTCGGGGACAATCCAAGAGGGGGATGCCGTGACACTTGCGACACTCGAGGCCTGTGAGACGGTCGAGGAGCGTTTGGCGTATGTCTTACCGATTGAACAAGTCATTCAAAAGTGGCCGCGGATGACGGTTGATGCTGAAACGGCAGCTCGGGTCTTAAACGGAGCAAAACTTGCAAGCATTCCGGATGAATTCGAACTGTTTACTGTCTATAATGAAGAGGACGTACCGTTAGCGATTTATCGCCGTGACCCTGAAATCAATATGGGGCGCGTCGAGGTCATGTTACAAATCGATTAAGATCGGAGAGATCGGGATGGAAATCATTCATTTAACATATCCGGAAAAACCAGTCGAGGAACCAGGAATCATTGCACTCGGATTTTTTGATGGGGTTCACCTCGGACATCAACAAGTATTACAAACAGCAATCGACAAAGGGAAAGAACTCAAACTTCCTGTTACCGTGATGACATTTGATCCCCACCCGAAGCAAGTGCTCGGAAAAAGTGACGATCAAATCCGCTACATCACTCCCCTTGACCGAAAACTCGAAAAAATGGCACAGCTCGGCATCGACCGTGCTTACGTGATCGAGTTTACGGTTGCTTTTTCAGAACTCTCTCCACAAGAATTCGTCGATACGTATTTGATTGGGGCGGGAGCGAAACATATCGTTGCCGGATTCGATTATTCCTATGGGCGATTTGGTGCCGGGAAGATGGCGACCCTTGATTTTCATAGTCGCGGGCAATTTACACACACGACGGTCGCTGAACAACAGGCAGATGATGAAAAAGTCAGTTCGACCCGGATCCGGAAGCTGCTTGCAGCAGGGGAAGTCGAAGCGGCAGCGAGTTTACTCGGAGAACCGTACCAACTGAAAGGTATTGTCATTCATGGCGATGCACGGGGAAGACAAATCGGCTTCCCGACGGCGAACATCCGTCCGGAATTTGCCTATGTCATTCCGAAACTCGGTGTCTATGCGACGCGGGCGCAGCTCGAAGACGGACGGACGTTTCCAGCGATGACGAATATTGGACGGAGACCAACCTTTTACGAAACGGGAGAAGTCAGTGTTGAAACCCACTTACTTCAGTTTGATGAAGATTTATACGGGCAAGAATTGAAGCTCGAGTGGATTGCGTATTTACGTGACGAACAGGCATTTGACGGGATCGAGAGCTTAAAAGCACAACTTGCTCAAGATAAAATCGAAGCGGCACGCCGTTTAAACGTTTGACAGAAGAATAGCGGTTCGTTATGATAAGTCAGTACGATCACGTACAGCCGATTGACTTGGCATCAGGTCTCACCATCCGATGCTCGGCAATCCGGTCATTTAAAAGATGGAGGTGGAGTGACAATGGCACTCACTAAAGAACGTAAAAACGAAATTATCGAAGCTTATGCTACGAAACAAGGCGATACTGGTTCGCCGGAAGTACAAGTTGCTGTTTTAACTGAACAGATCACAACTTTGAACGATCACTTACGTACACACAAAAAGGATCACCACTCACGTCGTGGTCTCTTGAAAATGGTCGGTCGTCGCCGTAACTTGCTCACATACCTTCGTAACAAGGATGTTGCTCGTTACCGTTCATTGATCGAACGTCTTGGTCTTCGTCGCTAATCCGACTAAAAGGACAAGTGGAAGCAGGAGCATCGTCTCCTGTTTCTTTTTTTTGCCGATTCATGGACATTTGGCGCAAGAACCTACATAATTAGATTTGAATGAAAAAACGGATAGCAGTGAGAGGAGATTTGTGCATGTCACAAACAAAACAGACGTTTTCGACCGAACTCGGTGGACGTCCTTTAACAATCGAAATCGGTCAATTGGCCAAACAAGCGAACGGGGCAGCGATGATTCGCTACGGTGAGACAGCTGTTCTCGCGACGGTCGTTGCATCGAAACAACCGAAAGATTTAGATTTCTTCCCATTAACAGTGAACTATGAAGAAAAATTATATGCAGCAGGTAAAATTCCAGGTGGCTTCTTGAAACGTGAAGGACGCCCGGGAGAAAATGCAATTTTAACATCACGGTTGATTGACCGTCCGATTCGCCCGCTCTTCCCAGACGGTTTCCGTCACGACATCCAAGTCGCGACGACTGTTCTTTCGTCAGATCCGGACAACTCGTCAGAAGTTGCAGCGATGATCGGCGCATCAATCGCGCTTTCGATCTCTGATATTCCATTCGACGGTCCGATTGCGGGCGTGACGATTGGTCGTGTTGACGGAGAGTTCATCATCAACCCGACAGCAAGCCAGGCTGAAGCAAGTGATATCGACTTGCAAGTCGCAGGTACAAAACATGCCGTCAACATGGTTGAAGCAGGCGCGAAGGAAGTATCGGAAGAAGCGATGCTCGAAGCGATCTTACTCGGACATGATGTCATTAAAGAATTGATTGCGTTCCAAGAAGAAATCGTTGCCGCTGTCGGAAAAGAAAAATTTGCGTACACGGTATCATCGTTTGACGAGGCACTCGTTGCACGTCTGAAGACGGAAGCGTTAGCAGAAGTGACGACTGCCGTCCAAGTCGAAGAAAAACAAGCGCGTGACGTCGCAATCAACGAAGTCATCTCAAAATATATCGATCTTTACGCAGCAGACGAATCGGTCACGGAAGCACAACTTGCTGAAGTATCCGGTGTGTTAAATAAGTTCGTCAAAACAGAAGTCCGCCGCTTGATCACAGAAGATAAAGTCCGTCCGGATGGTCGTGGGCTTGCTGAAATCCGTCCGCTCGACTCAGAAATCGGACTCTTGCCACGTGCCCACGGGTCTGGTCTCTTCACACGTGGTCAAACACAAGTCTTGTCTGTCGCGACGCTTGGTGTCGCCGGAGATGCACAAATCATCGATGGACTTGGTCTAAAAGAAGAAAAACGCTTTATGCACCACTACAACTTCCCACCGTTCTCAGTTGGGGAAGCGCGTCCGATGCGTGCACCAGGTCGTCGTGAAATTGGTCACGGAGCACTCGGAGAACGGGCGTTACAACCTGTTTTACCATCAGAAACAGATTTCCCGTATACGATCCGTCTCGTGTCGGAAGTGCTTGAATCCAATGGGTCGTCTTCACAAGCCTCAATCTGTGGTTCAATCCTCGCGATGATGGATGCCGGCGTACCGCTTAAAGCACCAGTCGCAGGAATCGCGATGGGCTTGATTAAAGAAGGCGAAAACTACTCGATTTTGACTGACATTCAAGGTATGGAAGATCATCTCGGCGACATGGACTTTAAAGTCGCAGGAACAAAAGATGGTGTGACTGCTTTACAAATGGATATGAAAATTGGTGGCATCACACGTCAAATTCTTGAAGAAGCACTCGAACAAGCGCGTCTTGGTCGTTTGCACATTCTCGAACACATGAATTCGGTCATTGCTGAACCACGTGTCGAATTGTCGAAATATGCACCGAAAATCGTTACCCTCAAAATCAATCCGGATAAAATCCGTGATGTGATTGGACCCGGCGGTAAAGTCATCAATGCGATCATCGATGAAACAGGCGTCAAGATTGATATCGACCAGGATGGAACGGTCTTTATCGCATCGACGGATCAAGATGGCATTAACCGGGCACGTCAATTGGTCGAGGACATCGTCCGTGAAGTCGTCATCGGTGAAGAATTCGATGGAACGGTTCGCCGAATTGAGAAGTTTGGTGCGTTCGTCGAATTATTTAAAGGAAAAGACGCGCTCGTCCATATCTCTGAACTTGCACTCGATCGAGTCGGTCAGACGGAAGACGTCGTTAAACTTGGTGACAAACTGAAAGTCCGTGTCACAGAAGTCGATGACAAAGGGCGTGTCAATGCCTCTCATAAAATCCTTCTTGTCGAAGGGATGAGTGCAGAAGACCGTGCCGCATATGATGAAAAGAAAAAAACAGAGCGTGACAACCGCCCGCCACGTCGGGATACAGGATCTCGCCCACCACGTGACGGACAACGTCCACCACGTCGTAACTAATGAAAACAAGGTGGCTCAACGGTGCGGATGTCGCAGCGAGAGCCACCTTGTTTCCGATTCAGGAGGAAACTATTATGGTCGAACGGATACAGCTAGAAAATGGTGTACGGATTATCATCGAACGGATGCCGAGCGCACGGAGTGTAGCGACAGGAATCTTCATCAAAGCCGGTTCGCGAACGGAAACACCTGAAGAACATGGGATCAGTCATTTGATTGAACATATGATCTTTAAAGGAACGAATCAGTTTTCAGCAAAAGAGATTGCGGTTTACTTCGATCGACTTGGTGGAAATATTAATGCATTCACAAGTAAGGATCAGACGTGTTATTACGTCAAGACATTAGATGAACATGCGGCGACGGCATTCGACGTCTTAGCGGATATGTTCCTTGATTCGACATTCGACGAAGAAGAACTCGAAAAAGAGAAACGCGTCGTGATTGAAGAAATCAAAATGTATGAGGATACGCCGGACGATCTCGTCCATGAACTACTGGCGATCGCGGCTTATGGCGAGGATGTCATGGCGCGGCCAATCCTCGGTACGGAGGAAAGTGTTCTCCGGATTAACCGACAGATGATCATGGAGTATATGAAACAGGCATATGCGCCGGACCAAATCGTCATCTCGATCGCAGGTCACGTCACGGATGCATTGGTCGACCAAGTAAAGGAACGATTCCGTGTCATGACGCGCAGCGATGCAACACGTCCGATTGTGTTACCTGAATTAAAAAATGATGTCATCCGAAAGGAAAAGGATACAGAACAGGTCCATCTTTGTTATAATTTCCGTGCAATCGATTCAACGGATGAGCGCCTACCGGGGCTTGCATTATTGAACAATGCCTTTGGGGCGACGATGTCTAGCCGCTTGTTCCAATCGATTCGGGAAGATCGTGGACTCGCCTATTCCGTCTTTTCCTACTACACGACGTTCGACGATCATGGAACGTTTACGATTTATGTCGGAACGTCACATGAGACGCTACAAGAAGTCGAAGACGTCTTAGAAGCTGAAGTAAAATTATTGCTCGAAAACGGCTTGACGGATAAAGAATTAGAAGATGGGATTGAGCAGCTGAAAGGGTCGCTCATCCTTGGGAATGAAGGAACGTCGAGCCATATGAACCGGAATGCACGGAACGAACTTCATTTAGAGAAACACCCGACATTAGAAGAAGTCATCGAAGAGGTCGAGCGCATCACAAAAGAAGACATACAAGCGTTGATTACACACATCTTTGGAGCGCCACCTGCTAAGGCGTACATCTTACCGGAAGCAGAAGAAGCGGAGTAACATCGCGTTTTAAGCGAAATAAGTAAACTAGAAAACAAGTTGTCGAGAAAGAAGGAATCCCCTTGAATTTAGTTGAATTAATCGAAGCCATTCAAGTCCAAAAAATCGAACGAATGGCAGATGCGGAAGTCGGCTCATTAACGACAGATTCACGTGACGTGAAACCTGGGACATTATTTGTTGCCATTAAAGGCTATACAGTGGATGGACATGCGTATGCCCAGCAAGCGGAAGCGAAAGGGGCCGTCGCCATCATCGCGGAACATACACTCGATGTGACGATTCCGGTCATTCTTGTCAGAAGTACGACACGGGCGATTGCCGAACTTGCAGGGAAGTTCTATGATTATCCGTCTGAAAAAATGCGGATGATCGGCATCACGGGAACGAACGGGAAAACGACGACGACGACGATCGTTCGTGATGTATTGGCACAGTTAGGGCGAAAGACGGGAATCATTGGAACGGTCGAAGTGAAGATTGGTGACCGTGTCGTCCCGAGCCGAAATACGACACCACAAAGTTCTGAACTCCAAGCCTTTTTCCATCAGATGCATCAAGAAGGTGTCGAGGATGTCATCATGGAAGTCTCGTCGCACGGTTTGGAACTTGGCCGTGTCACGGGTGCAGATTTTGATGTAGCGGGTTTTACGAACTTAACACACGACCATCTCGACTTCCATAAGACGTTCGAAAACTATGCCCGGGCAAAAGGGTTATTGTTTGCGCAACTCGGACAACGCCTGTCCGATAAGAAAGTCGCCGTCTTGAACGCTGACGATGCGACAAGCGAACTGTTTGAAATGATGACGGGCGCACGCGTGTTGACGTACGGAATTGATCAGCCTGCTGATTTACAGGCACGTAACATCACGCAGACGCTTCAAGAGACGACGTTCACGATTGATTATCAAGATGAATCGGTGGAATTGACCGTTCAATTCATCGGTCGGTTTAACGTCTACAATTTATTACTCGCGACAGGCATCTTGTTATCACTCGGTTACCGCTTACCTGAGATTTCGAATGCGATCACTCAGATTCAGCCGGCAAAAGGACGGATGCAACGCTTGCCGATCGAGGGATATAATGTCTATGTCGATTATGCCCATACGCCAGACGGCATCGAACAGTGTCTGAAGGCACTTGTCGACGTCCCGAAGGAAAAAATTGTTTTCTTGATCGGCACGGGAGGAAACCGTGACGTGACGAAGCGGCCGATGATGGGACAACTTGCTTCGACGTATGCCGGAACGGTCGTCGTGACGACGGATGATCCACGCTTCGAGTCGTATGAGTCGATTACGTCCGGTATCGCTTCCGGCATGTTACACGACCAGTTCGTCGAAATCGGTGACCGAGTTGAAGCCGTCCGTTATGCGGCAAGTCTCGCCCGTCCCGATAACATCGTCATTCTAGCAGGAAAAGGGCATGAAAAATATCAAATCATTGGTGACGAAAAAACACCACTCGACGAAGAAGAACTCGTCAAAGAGATGATACGCCAATTGGAGGAAAAGCAGTGAATTATCAACCACTTGAATTAACGACTGAGCAATTTGAAACGTTTGTCAAAACGCATCCGAAAGGGGACTTATTGCAGTTACCGGCATGGGGCGCAGTAAAACAAGCGACGGGTTGGACACATCAACGTGTCGCCGTCGGAACAGCCGACGGTCAACCGGTCGGCGTCGCGTTACTCTTGTTTAAAAAAGTTCCGAAACTTCCCTTTACATTATGTTACGCACCACGTGGTTTTGTCGTTGATTATGCCGACAAGGATGCCGTTACGGCGTTACGTGACGTGACGATTGCTGTTGCAAAATCACAAAAAGCGATTGCGATTAAAATCGATCCGAACATTGACCGTGATGAAGATCCGACACTGTTGACAGAAATGATGGCACTCGGATTTAAACATAACGGTTTCGGCGGTGGATTTGACCATGCGCAACCCCGCTTTACGATGGAGACGAACCTTGAAGGAACCGAAAAAGAAATTTTTGACGGTTTCCATTCGAAGTTCCGATATAATGTCCGGCTCGCAGAACGAAAAGGAATCGTTTGTTACGAAGCGAGTCGTGATGAACTGAAGACATTTGCGAAGCTGATGGTCGAGACGGGTGAGCGGGACGGATTTTCTGTCCGGGGTCTCGCATATTTTGAGAATCTTTATGACAACTTGCGTCCGAACGGCGATGCAGCGCTATTTTTGACGAAACTCGACGCGGCGAAGGCCCTTGAAAGTACGGAAGCATTGTTACTTCAAGCTGACCGTGAATTGACAAAAATTCACCGTCAGCTCGAAAAAGAGACGACCGAGAAAAAAATCAAGAGTCTCAATAATCGTTTGGAACAGACGACGGCGCAAATTGATAAGGCCGAGAAATCAAAAACCGAATTGATGGCGATTGCCGCGAAGTATCCAGACGGTGTCATCCTCTCGGGAGGACTGTTAACACTTGCCGGACGCCGGTCGTATTATCTTTACGGTGCATCGTCAAACGAATACCGTGAGTTCATGCCGAACCACTTGATGCAATGGACGATGATGCAGTATGCGAAAGCCCACGGTGCCCTTACGTATGATTTCGGTGGTGTCAGCGGGTCGACGGATCCGGACGATCATTATGCAGGGTTATATGCGTTTAAATCAGGCTGGGGAAGCCAAATGGTTGAAAAAGTCGGGGAGTTTGATTATGTCTTGAACAAACCGCTCTACTTGTTACTTGAAACGGGTCTGCCGATTTTGAAGAAACTCCGGAAGAAGTTCCGCCGCTAATGAAGAGAGGAACAATCTTTGCCTGGATATTGTTTTTATTCGCGATGTTCGCGGTGGGATTGTTTCTTGCCGCTTCGACGAACCGTTTACCGTCGATTTTGCTTGATCAGCCGGATTTAGGGATCGATAGCTGCCCCCGTGACCGCGCGGGGGAAGACCGTCTGATTGCAGCAAGCCGTGGCAATCTAAAACAACTGCATCCGGCTGTCGAAGCAGGTGCAAAAGATTTAATTCGCATCAGTCACTCCTGCTACAACATCGATATTCGGGTTACACAAGGGTACCGGACAAAAAAACAACAAGATGCGTTATATGCACAAGGTCGTTCGAAGTCAGGTGATATCGTGACGAATGCACGTGGGGGAGAGTCGATGCATAACTATGGTCTTGCGATTGACTTCGTGCAAATGATCGATGGCAAGATTTCCTACGATGTCGATTATGACGGGAACCAATCGGGTAAAAGTGATTGGCGTGAAGTCGCAGATGTCGGGAAGGCACTTGGTTTTGAATGGGGAGGGGACTGGAAACGATTCGTTGACTACCCTCACTTTGAGATGAACTTCAATTATTCGTTAAGTGAACTGAAGTCGGGTGCCCGACCGGGTAAACAAGAAAAAGCCAATCGTACAGAAGAAATCGAGCAGCTGCTTGAATCGTAACGAACCGTCATACCGGACGTATTTTGATTCGGTATGACGTTTTTTTTTAGTTTTCCTAGTCCCGTTGTTGGCAGGAAGGCAAAGTTCGGCTAGAATAGTGATAGTGATAAGTGGACGGCTCACGAAAAGTGAATATAAATAGGAGGTCATGTTGTGTCAAAGAAAAAGACGGAAAAAGTAAGCGTCTTTGCTCTTGGTGGAGCTGGTGAAATCGGTAAGAACATGTACGTCGTCGAACTCGACGAAGACATCTTCGTAATCGATGCCGGTTTGATGTTCCCAGGAGATGAGATGCTCGGAATCGACAAAGTCATTCCGGACATTAGTTATTTAAAAGAAAATAAAGAACGAATTCAAGGGATTTTCATCACGCATGGTCACGAAGACCATATCGGTGCACTCAGTTACGTCTTACGTGACTTAAAAGTACCCGTATACGGGACACGCTTGACACTTGGGTTGATCGAAATCAAATTAAAAGAAGCCGGTTTATTGAAGAAGGCAGATCTTCGTCCAATTGATGCCAAGACGAAATTAACCGTTGCGGGACATTTCATCACATTCTTCCGCGTCAATCACTCGATTCCGGATGCAGTCGGGGTATGTATCCAAACCTCACAAGGCGCAATCGTCCATACGGGGGATTTCAAGTTTGATTACACGCCAGTCGACGGCAAACAAGCTGACTTCGGGAAAATTGCAGCAATTGGGCAACGTGGTGTCCTCTGCCTCTTATCGGATTCGACGAATGCAGAGCGACCGGGTATGTCTGGGTCTGAATCGACGGTTGGTTCTGAATTAAATGATGTCATCTATGAGGCACCGGGTCGCGTCATCGTCGCATCCTTCGCATCGAACGTTCACCGCTTGCAGCAAGTATTTGCTGCTGCTGAAGCGAACAACCGGAAAGTTGCGGTCGTCGGAAGAAGCATGGTCAATATCGTCGAAGTCGCGCAACGTTTGAACTATTTGCGCTTTAAACAAAAAACATTGATTGAATTATCGGAAATCAACCGCCTAGATGATAATCAAGTCGTCATCTTAACGACCGGTTCACAAGGGGAACCGATGGCGGCATTAACACGGATGGCACGCAATGCACATAAACAAGTCAACATTCGTCTAAACGATACCGTTGTCGTCGCAGCGTCACCGATTCCAGGGAATGAGAAATCGGTTTCGAAAACGATTGATCTTCTGTTCCGTGCCGGAGCGAACGTCATTTATAACCAACGTAAAGTTCACGTGTCGGGTCACGGTCACGCGGAAGACTTGAAGTTGATGCTCAACTTAATCAAACCGAAGTTCTTTATACCGATTCATGGGGAGTTCCGGATGCAAAAAGCACATAGTCGTCTCGCGCAGACGGTTGGTGTCAATGCAAATAATATCTTTATCATCGAAAATGGTGATGTCGTCGAATTTGAGAAACGAAAAGCCCGGATGTCACGTAAAGTGAATGCCGGAAACGTTTTGATCGACGGGATTGGCGTCGGCGACGTCGGGAACATCGTGTTACGCGACCGCCGTCTCTTATCGCAAGATGGTGTAGTCCTCTGCGTCATCACGATCAGTCGGAAGAACAAGACGATCGTTTCAGGACCAGAAATCATTTCACGTGGATTCGTGTACATGCGTGAATCTGAGGATATGATCAATGAAGCAAACCGGATCGTCGCAAAACAATTGCAAGGCAAGTTAGGCGGAGAACTTGATTGGACTGAGATGAAGTCATTGATTCGAGATAAGCTAAGCTCTTATCTATATGAACAGACAAAACGTCGTCCAATGATTTTACCGATCATCATGGAGATTTAACAAGGTGAGCGACTCAGATCGACCGATTCCTGGTCAGCTGAGTCGTTTTTTAATAGGAGGAGGTGTATCAAACATGGCGACGACGAAAAAGAAACCAGTCCGAAAACAACCGACGGCACGAAAACGTCCACCCGCAAAAAAACAACGACGCCCCCTTCCATATCGTACATATGCCGGTATCTTAGCCGTGTCATTATTATTGGCGTACCTTCTTGCGTTAGGAGAATTTGGTCGGGTTGGCGAAATGTTAGCAGAACAAGCAGCAGCTGTTGTCGGTCAATTTGGTTCATTACTGTACGGTCTACTCGGTGGACTAATGCTCGTGTTGTTATCCCAGCTTGAAGGTACGAAAAAATGGGCGATCACGTTGCTCGTATTCGGTCTTTTGATTTGGCTCGATTTGTTGATTGGTGAGCCGAGAGGTGCACTGAACGGCTGGTTGTATCAAGGTTCCGCTTATTACATTTCGAGTTTCGGGGCCTTTTTGATTGGATTGTTCTTGATTGTGACAAGTATTCATTTACTGGAGCCCTTGTTCTTCCGTGAACTTGGTCAAGGGCTGCTCGAACGGTACGAGGCGTTTCGTAACCGGGAACGCCGTGTCCGAGAGCAACGGGAGCGACCAGTGAAGGAAAAACAAGAACGGAAGCGACTTGAGCGACAAGCTAAACCTGCTACGCTTAAGACGGAAGCTGTCAGTCCACCCGTACCGGACATGGAACCGGAAGATCCGACGGAAAGCATTCAGGATGTCCCGATCATTGGTTTTGCTGATCATGTCGAACCACAGGCAAAAGAGTTGCAAGGTCCTTTGACGATGACAGAGACACCAGATGGGTATCAATTGCCGTCGCTTGACTTGTTGATGGAACCGACAGCTAAAGACTTGTCCGGTGAGAATAAACGATTGAAAGATAACGCCACAAAATTGATTGCGACATTGAAGTCGTTCGGAATCGGGGCAAAAGTCTTAAAAATTCATTTAGGGCCGAGTGTGACGAAGTACGAAATCGAACCCCATCAAGGGATTAAACTCAGCCGGATCACGGGACTTGCTGACGATTTAGCACTTGCGCTCGCCGCAAAAGATATTCGGATTGAAGCACCGATTCCCGGGAAGGCGGCTGTCGGGATCGAGGTACCAAACCGTGAAGTGGCGATGGTATCGCTACGTGAAGTTCTCGGGGCAGAAAGTGTCCAAGCCGATTCCGACCGCTTACTCGTCGCCCTCGGACGGAGTATCTCAGGTGAGACGGTGACAGCAAAACTAAATAAGATGCCCCATGTGCTCGTCGCTGGGTCGACGGGTTCAGGGAAATCCGTGTGTATCAACGGGATGATCGTCTCGATATTGATGCGGGCCCGCCCGGATGAAGTCCGGCTGATGATGATTGATCCGAAGATGGTTGAGTTGAATGTCTACAATGGAATCCCGCATCTGCTCGCACCGGTCGTCACCGATCCGAAAAAAGCCGCACAAGCTTTGAAACAAGTCGTCTCCGAGATGGAGCGGCGTTATGAAATCTTTAGTCAAAATGGCGCCCGTAATATCGAAGGATATAACGCGTTGATTGATAAGATGAATGCAGAAGAAAAAGTCCATCAGCGTTTACCGTATATCGTCGTCATCGTTGATGAGTTGGCCGACTTGATGATGGTCGCTTCAAACGAAGTCGAAGATGCAATCATGCGTCTTGCCCAAATGGCACGGGCAGCCGGCATTCATATGGTCATCGCAACCCAGCGGCCGAGTGTCGATATCATCACGGGTGTCATCAAAGCGAACATTCCGTCCCGGATTGCGTTCAGTGTCTCGAGCGGAACCGATTCGCGGACGATCCTTGATACGAGTGGGGCAGATAAGCTACTCGGACGCGGTGACATGCTGCTGCTTGGGAATGGGATGAATAAACCGGTCCGAGTCCAAGGTGCCTTCTTGTCAGACGAGGAAGTCGAAAAAGTCGTCAACCATGTCATCAGTCAACAAAAAGCACAGTATGTGGAAGCGATGATTCCAAAAGATATTCCTGAAGGTGAGTCGGACGTCGATGATCCATTGTACGATGAAGTCGTCCAGTTCATTTTGACCCAGGAATCGGCTTCGACCTCGATGATTCAACGGAAGTACCGGATTGGATATAATCGTGCGGCACGGTTGATTGATGCGTTAGAGGAAAATGGATTGGTCGGTCCATCAGAAGGATCGAAACCACGCCGTGTCATGGGACGTTAAGTAATTAACAGAGGAACCAGCGTTCACATCGTGAGCGTTGGTTTTCTTTACATGTAAGAAAATATTAAAAAAGTCTAAATGAGAACGATTTCATGAAAAATAGTTGTCAGACGTCTGTTGATTTTCTCTGAATACTTTGTCATACTCAGTCATATGAGTTGACTGCCTTGTATAGAGGCAAGTGAGCAGCTTTTTTACAAATAGATAATGAAAGCGCTCACATAAAGTAGAAGAGGAGCTGGATGGCAATGAAGAAAAAACAGGTACTTGTATCAGCGATGACAGTGGCGACAGTAGGACTGGCAGCATGTGGTGGAGCAAACGACAGCGACAAAGGGAAAAAAGAAGAATTTTCTGTTGCGATGGTTGCCGATAAAGGCGGAATTGATGATAAATCGTTTAACCAATCTGCTTGGGAAGGACTTCAAGCATACGGGGAAGAAAATGACCTGAAGAAAAATGAAGGATACTCATACCTCCAATCTAAATCACAACAAGACTATCAACCGAACTTGTCTCGTCTTGCACGTGGTGGCGAAGATCTTATCTTTGGAATCGGAAACACGTTTAATGAAGACATCAAAACGGTTGCCGGTCAATTTAAAGATACGCAGTTTGCGATTATTGATAATGTCGTCGAAGGAGACAACGTGACATCGATTACGTTCAAGGAAAACGAAGGTGCCTATCTTGCAGGTATCGTCGCTGCGATGGAAACGAAAACGGATCATATCGGATTTGTCGGCGGGATGAAGATGGATGTGATCGAACGGTTCCGGGCAGGCTTTGAAGCTGGCGCAAAATCCGTCAATCCAAAAATCAAAATCGACGTGCAGTACGCGGAAGATTTTGCTGCGCCAGAAAAAGGACAGGCGATTGCAGCGGGTATGTACGGTAAAGGCGCAGACATCATCTTCCCAGCAGCTGGTGGGACAGGGAACGGTGTCTTCACAGAAGCGAAGAACCGCAAAAAGAACGGGGAAGAAGTTGCGGTCATCGGTGTCGACCGTGACCAACAAGAAGAAGGCATGCCGGAAGACGTTACGTTGACATCCGTCATCAAGCGTGTCGATCTCGCAGTGAAAGATACAGCGAACGAAGCGAAAGCAGGCAACCTTAAAGGTGGAGAGACTGTTCAATACGGCTTAAAAGAACAAGGTGTCGATCTCGTCGAGTCTAAAAAAATCTCGAAAAAAACGCTTGATATGTTAGAACAGGCAAAAGAAGAAGTCATCTCTGGTAAAACAGCAGTACCTGAAAAATAAGCAATCCAAGACGATCGGACATTCTTAGATAGAATGTCCTCGGACTGTAGACAACGTGCTATCGGGAAAACAAGCGTCTTTTTTCGTTGCTTTCCTCGGGCGAGGCGCAAGCCGTTGCTCCTTGATCCTAACGGACAAGAAGCAGGGTCTTGCCTGCCTCTAAACGTGCGTTAAAAACGCACTTTTCCCCGTAGGAGTCAACGAAACGCGACGCTTTTTAGATAATACCGTGAGGGAAAGCCGGGCAGGCAGACGGTTTAGGGCGCAATTCGTCTCGTTATCGCCTGTTCATGCTTCATAAGAGTTTGTCTACATGCTAAGGACATTCTTAGGTAGAATGTCCTCGGACTGTAGACAACGTGCTATCGGGAAAACAAGCGTCTTTTTTCGTTGCTTTCCTCGGGCGAGGCGCAAGCCGTTGCTCCTTGATCCTAACGGACAAGAAGCAGGGTCTTGCCTGCCTCTGAACGTGCGTTAAAAACGCACTTTTCCCCGCAGGAGTCAACGAAACGCGACGCTTTTTAGGGAATACCATGACGAAAATCCAGTCATGCAGACGGTTTAGAGCGCACTCCGTCTCGAATCGCTTTTGAAGCGAAAAGCAATCGGTCGCGACCCTGCAGCTTTGCTGTAGCGGCGAGACTGATGCCGCTTTGAAGACGAGGCGAGACAGGGAAGCGCGACCGGATTGTCTCTCGTTATCGCATGTTCACGATTCATAAGAGTTTGTCTACAAGCTAAGGACATTCTTAGGTAGAATGTCCTATTTTATTCCAAAAGAAGTTGCGATATGAAAAGGGTTACAAAAGCGCCAGAAGTCAGACTTCTAACCTGTTACAAAATGATTGCAGGATTGTGTTCGACGTCATATACTTATCTTGGCTGGAGTTCTCATACGTCAGAAGTCTGAGCACTGGTTACAACTAGATAGAGGATGGAGATGCGTCATGTCGATTAAATTAGATCATCGTTTGCTTTATTTACGAGTGATTGAAAAAATCAAGTCCGACATCGATGACGGCGTTTACAAGGAAGGCGAGAAACTACCTTCAGAGTTTGAACTTTCAAAGCAACTTGGCGTTAGTCGAGCGACTCTTCGAGAGGCTTTACGAATTCTTGAAGATGAGAACATCGTCATCCGTAAGCACGGTGTCGGTACGTTTATCAATGCAAGACCACCATTCACTTCAGGGATTGAAGAATTGTATAGTGTGACGGAGATGATTGCGCGCGCTGGTATGATTCCGACATCAGAAGTGTTGTCGTCAGAAATGGTTCAACCGACGGAACGTGACCGAGAACGTTTTCAACTTGGTCCGGATGAACTGGTTTATCGAATCGAACGAATCCGACTCGCGGGAGATGTTCCTGTTGTCTATTGCGTCGATAAGATTCCAAGCCATTATATTAAAAATGAAGAGCAGTTTACGTCGTCGACGTCACTGTTTGACGCACTAGAAAAAGAATTAGGTCGTCGAGTCACACATGCGGTCACGCATATCGAACCTCGAATCGATCCGAAAATCGCTGAACAATTACATACGGACCAACCCTTGCTCGCATTGCGGCAGACGCATTACGATGAGCTCGACCGATCCGTTCTTTATTCAGCGAACTATTTCCGTGCGGATAAGTTTGATTTCCACGTCATCCGTAAACGTGTATAATCGATTGTTTTAGGAGTTTTACTGAAAGCGCTTCCGCTAACCTACGTAACGCTCCTCATCACCAGCCTCAGGTGCTTGACGTAGTCAGGAACTTTGTATGACCATATTCGAAAGGGGATTATTTCAGATGAAAAAGAAGTCACTTCTCGCATTAGCAGCAACAGGTTTAGCAATGAGCTCGGTACTCGCAGCATGTGGTAGCAACGATGATTCTAAAGATTCAGGAAGCAGCGAAAAAGACGGCTTCAAAGTAGGTATGGTCACAGATACAGGCGGTGTTGATGATAAGTCATTCAACCAATCTGCATGGGAAGGGATTCAAAAGTTCGGTAAGGACAACGATTTGAAAGAAGGAACAGGATACAAATACCTTCAATCAGCAAAACAATCGGATTATCAACCGAACTTACAGCAATTAGCACGTGCTAAATACGACTTGATTCTCGGTATCGGGTTCTTGATGGCGGAAGATATCGGTAAGGTAGCGGATCAGTTCAAAGACAAAAACTTTGCCCTCGTCGACATGGTTGTTGATAAACCAAACGTCGCGTCAATCGTCTTTAAAGAAAACGAAGGATCATTCCTCGTTGGTGTCGTTGCTGGTCTTACAACAAAAACGGATAAAGTTGGATTCGTTGGTGGCGTTAACTCAGACTTGATCAAAAAGTTTGAAAGCGGATTTAAAGCAGGCGTCATGGCTGTTAACCCAGATGCAAAAGTCGAAGTTCAATATGCAGAAGATTTCAACGCTGCTGAAAAAGGACAAGCAATTGCTTCAGGAATGTACGGTAAAAAAGTTGACGTGATCTATCACGCTGCTGGTGGTACAGGCCAAGGTGTCTTTACAGAAGCTAAAAACCGTAAGAAAAACGGTGAAGATGTTTGGGTCATCGGTGTTGACCGTGACCAAGTCGAAGAAGGTATGCCGGAAAACGTGACATTGACTTCAATGGTCAAACGTGTTGATACAGCCGTTGAACAAGTTGCGAAAGATACGAAAGACGGCAACTTCCCAGCAGGTAAAGTTGTTGAGTTCGGTCTTAAAGACGGCGGCGTTGATATCGCTCCTTCACAAGACAATGTTGCGAAAGACGTCTTGACAAAAGTCGAAGACTACAAAAAACAAATCATCGATGGAAAAATCACAGTTCCAGCAACTGACGATGAGTATAAAGAGTACGAAGCATCACTTAAATAAAATGGAAGCGGGGGTCGCTAGCATTGCGGCCTCCCCTTTTAAACTAAACATGGGAGTGGATTTTCTTGGAATACGTCATTGAGATGCTAAACATACGAAAAGAGTTTGGCAGTTTCGTCGCAAATGATAATATCACGCTCCAGCTTCGGAAAGGTGAGATTCACGCTTTACTTGGTGAAAACGGTGCCGGAAAATCGACGCTGATGAACGTCTTATTTGGTTTGTATCAGCCTGAGGCTGGAGAAATTCGTGTGCGTGGTGAAAAAGTCAATATTACGAGTCCGAACGTCGCGAATGATCTTGGAATCGGCATGGTGCATCAACACTTCATGCTCGTTCAAAATTTCACCGTCACGGAAAACATCATTTTAGGTGCCGAACCGAAATCTGGTCTTAAAATCGACCGTGCAGCTGCCCGGGAGAAAGTACGCCAAATTTCAGAACAATATGGTCTCGCAGTAGATCCGGATGCAAAAATCGAAGACATTTCAGTAGGGATGCAACAACGTGTTGAAATTTTAAAGACGTTGTATCGTGGCGCTGACATTCTGATTTTTGATGAACCGTCTGCTGTATTGACACCTCAAGAAATCAAGGAATTGATTCAAATCATGAATCGATTGATTGCTGAAGGTAAGTCGATCATCTTGATCACACATAAATTGAAAGAAATCATGGAAGTAGCAGATCGTTGTACGACGATTCGTCGCGGTAAATACATCGGTACAGTTGACATCGACGAAACGATGACACAATCGAGACTTGCGGAAATGATGGTTGGCCGTGAAGTAAACTTTGATGCGGAGTATTCCAAGGCAAATCCACAAGAACTCGTTCTCGACATTAAAAATCTTGTCGTTAAAGATGGACGAGGTATCAAGGCAGTCGATGGTCTGAACTTAGACGTCCGTGCTGGAGAAATCGTTGGAATCGCGGGGATTGATGGAAATGGTCAAACAGAATTGATTGAAGCCATCACAGGACTTCGAAAAGCTGAAAGTGGCGAAATTTTCCTAAATAATAAATCAATCAAAAACTTGAAGCCACGGAAAGTGACAGAATCAGGTGTCGGACACATCCCTCAAGACCGTCATAAGCACGGACTTGTACTGGATTATTCGATTGGTCATAACATGGTCTTACAAACGTACTATCAAAAACCGTATTCTAAAGCAGGCATCATGAACTATAATCAAGTCATGGAAAAAGCCAAAACGTTAATCGAGAAGTTCGACGTCCGAACTCCAAGCCCAGAGACGTTTGCCCGCGCCCTATCTGGCGGAAACCAGCAAAAAGCGATCATTGCCCGAGAAGTCGATCGTTCGCCTGACCTCTTGATTGCAGCACAACCGACCCGTGGACTCGATGTCGGTGCAATTGAATTCATTCATGAGCAATTGGTGCTTGAACGGGAAAAAGGACGCGCTGTTCTCTTGATTTCGTTCGAACTCGAAGAAATATTACAAGTATCAGACCGCATCGCTGTTCTATATGAAGGACGGACAGTAGCCTTTCTCGATCCTAAGGAAACGAATGAGATTGAACTCGGCTTCCTGATGGCTGGCGGTAAGAAAGAGGAGGTAGGTCGTTCATGAAACTAGAACGTTTTTATGGGATTTTAATTCCAATTTTATCGATCATCCTCGGAATGGTGGTTGGTGCCATCGTCATGTTAGTCGGTGGATACGATCCAATCGCTGGATTCGATCAGTTGTTTTACGGGATCTTTGGTGAGCCGTATAGCATCGGGGAAACATTGCGTGCCGCAGCCCCATTGATTTTTGCAGGTCTTGCTGTCGCCTTCGCCTTCCGGACAGGATTATTCAACATCGGTGTTGAAGGTCAAGTCTTAGTCGGCTGGATGGTTGCGGTCTGGATCGGGATTGCCTTTGATTTACCAACAGCGATTCACTTACCACTTGCTCTCATCGGAGCAGGTTTAGCAGGTGCGCTTTGGGCAGCGATTCCAGGTATTTTAAAAGCCCGTTTTCATGTCCATGAAGTCATCACGTCAATCATGATGAACTATATCGCGTTGTATGTGACAAATGATATTTTACGTCACGTCATCGGCATCAAAAATGAACGGACGGACTCGGTCAAAGAGACGGCGTCATTAGCATCACCGTTCTTGCAAGAACTGACGGATTTCTCGCGTCTTCATAACGGGATTTTCATCGCCGTCATCGCAGCACTCGTCTTCTGGTTCATTCTTTGGAAAACGACGCTCGGATATGAGTTACGTGCCGTCGGTTTTAATAAAAGTGCAGCAGAATATGCGGGTATGGGCGTCAATAAAAATATCGTCCTGTCATTCGTCATTTCCGGTGTGTTCGCAGGGCTAGCCGGTGCGATGGAAGGTCTCGGGACGTTCCAAAACATGACGTTGAATGCGTCCTTTACGGGCGTTGGATTTGACGGAATCGCCGTCGCACTTCTCGGGGCGAATAATCCGATTGGTGTCGTCCTTGCAGCCTTATTATTCGCGGGTCTTAACATCGGTGGGTTGTCGATGCAACAGATTGGTATTCCACCAGAATTGATTAAGATCATCATTGCGTTCATCATCATCTTCGTCGCTTCCGGTTATGCGATTCGTCTCGTCATCGAAAAGCTGACGCTCAAAAAGTCAGAATCTAAAAAACTGAAAGGAGCCGATAAATAATGGGCTTTCTAGAAGTACTTTATATTGTCGTACCAATTGCACTTGCCTATTCGGCTCCGTTAATCATTGCAGCACTTGGTGGGATCTTCAGTGAACGTTCTGGCGTCGTCAACATCGCGCTTGAAGGCCTGATGGTCATGGGTGCATTCACAGGAATCGTCTCAGCATTGACGTTGTCTAAAATGGGTCTTGGCGCAGCAAGTCCTTGGGTCGCGATGCTCGTCGCAATCGTCGTCGGAGCAATCTTCTCCTTGTTCCTTGCCGTTCCTGCGATTTTATTCCGCGCCGATCAAACCGTTCTTGGTGTTGCGATTAACATGTTAGCCGTCGGATTAGCGATTTTCTTAGTCCGTGCCTTTTACGGCAAAGGACAGACGGATTCGATTCCGAACCGGATTTCGAAAGAAAATGTTCCATTTTTATCTGACATTCCCGTCTTGAAAATGTTTTTCGCAAACGTCTACTATACATCGTATATTGCGATCATCTTGGCATTCGTTGCCTGGTTCGTCGTCTTTAAGACACCATTTGGCTTACGTCTCCGTTCTGTCGGAGAACACCCGATGGCAGCAGATACGATGGGAATCAATGTTACGAAAATGCGTTTCATCGGTGTCATGATTTCAGGTGGATTCGGCGGGCTTGCCGGCGCAGTCTATGCGACATCGATTTCATTGAACTTCAGTGTGACGACGATTCTTGGACAAGGGTTCCTTGCAATCGCGGCGATGATTTTCGGTAAATGGAATCCACTCGGCGCAATGGCGGCAGCATTATTCTTTGGTTTCGCACAAGCGATTTCTATCATCGGACAACAATTGCCGCTTCTTGACCAAATTCCACAAGTTTATCTCTTGATTGCACCATATGTCTTGACGATTCTTGCGCTTGCAGGTGTCGTAGGACGGGCGGATGCACCAAAAGCTGTTGGGGTACCGTATATCAAAGGGAAACGATAAAGCTAAACACACGATTCAACTAAAAAGCTGTACGTTTTGGCCTGTTAGGTCGAAACGTACAGCTTTTTTAATGCGCTAATGAAAAAACGGTCTGATCGATAAAGATCAGACCGTTCATCCTGTTATTCGTATTTCAGTGCATCGCCTTCAAATGACTCGTCCGCGACTTTAATCGAATCCGTTGGGCATCCTTCGAATGCGTCAATCATGTCGTCAAACAACGCTTCTGGGATTTCTGCCGTCCCTTTGTTATCGTCTAGAATGACGAATGCGAGACCCTCATCATCGTAATCATAAATATCTGGTGCAGCAGCACCACAAGCGCCACAAGCGATACACGTGTCTTTATCGACAATCGTAAATTTAGCCATTTTGAATTTCTCCTCTCGATTCGAAAACATGATGCCTCTAGTTTTGTTCTCATCTATATGTCATTGTATCGGACTCATGCCTTCTTTTCAATGAAGAAGAGGTAGAAGTATTTAAAGAAAGTAATCCGAAAGCGGAAAACCCTGTCATTTTTAAAAAGAACGGCTATGATAATCAAAGGAAAGAAGTTGGAAAGCACAAACTGAACGTGCTATATATAAATCAATGAGTTTGATGCGTTAAGGAGCGGGGGGAGTAGAACATGGAGTTGACGATTGTCAATCAAATGCTGCTTGAAGCAGTCACACGTCTGCGGGATGAACGGACGGACCGAAGCCTGTATCATGTTTTACAAGGGAAACGGTCGGCAACGTCTTTGCAAGACGCACATTTTTATGAACTTGAACCCGTCTTCGGGATGTTACCGTTTAAACGTGAAACTTTTGACCGCCTGCTGACAGAATTGGAACGACAAGGGCTAATCGAAAGAGATACGACGTTACGGGTGACGGAGATCGGGAAAGCGCAAGTCGCGGCACCATTTCTGATTGACGACTTAGGCGGTGAGTTACGTGGCTTTTCAATTACGTTATGGAAGCGAATCAGTCTGCTCATCCAAACGCTTGTCTGTCTGGAACAACGGATTACCTTTGTTCCGATTCAACAAGACGTCGCGACGAAAGAGTGGGTCAGGCAACAGATTAAACACATACCGAATCGAAAACAATGGCTTGAAGGCATCCATCGTGAGTTGCGAGACGCGTTACGTCAACTGTCAGACCGGGAAGCGACGCTTATCAGCTATCGTCTGTCCGGTCTGAAAACGGGTTTATCTTATCCTCAACTACAGGAGCAACTCGACAGTGACACGCTGTCGCTTCGTCTCGAATTCATCATGGCATGGCGCAAGTGTTTGCGTCATTTAAATGAAACGAGTATTATTTTGCAGCTCGGCAGTGATATCGATCAATCAAAGATGACACAATCGGCACAAAAGACATGGGAGATGTTAAAGCGTGGACAGACGCTGGACGAAATCGCCCATCGGCGACGTCTGAAAAAAAGTACGATGGAAGATCACCTCGTCGAAATCGCGATGTATAGTGATGTCTTTCCGCTTGGACAGTTTATTGGAGAAGCAGAGTGGAATGAAGTCAAACAGGTCGTGAACCGGGAACATACCTATTCTTTAAAGCGAATCAAGGCAGAACTGACAAGCGAAATTGACTATTTTCAAATTCGAATTGCCCTCGCGAGGACACGATGGGAGGAAACATGATGGAAGCGGTACTTGAGCGGTATTTTAAGTATGACCGGTTCAGGGCGGGACAAAAGGAAATCATCGAGTCCGTATTGGCGGGACACGATACCTTGGCGATGTTACCAACCGGGGGAGGGAAATCGATTTGTTACCAATTGCCTTCCTATCTTCAACCGGAAGGCTTGACGATTATCCTCTCTCCTTTATTATCTTTAATCGAAGATCAAGTCATGCAAATCAAAAGTCGTGGGGAACGGGCCGTCGCGAAGTTGACGTCTTTCGAGACACGAGAAGAAAAAGACGACATTTTACAGCACTTGCACCGGCTCAGGTATCTCTATCTGTCGCCGGAACAATTGGCGGTCCCGTTCGTCAAACAACAGCTCCGTCAAACAACGATCAATTTGTTCGTCGTTGATGAGGCACACTGCATCTCGCAATGGGGACATGAGTTTCGCCCAGAATATGCGAGATTAGGAGCGGTGCGGAAAGAACTTGGAAATCCGCCTTGTCTTGCACTGACGGCAACAGCGACGTCGCAAGTCGAACAGGATATTTTAGCAGGACTGATGTTATCCGATCCGACGGTCATTCGGCATTCGGTCAATCGTCCAGAAATCCAATTCATCGTCGAACAAGTCGAGCCGGACCAAAAAGATCGTGCGCTCACTACTTGGTTAACGAAAACGGAACGTCCGTGTGTCATCTATACGACGACACGGAGTGAAGCGGAACGTGTCGCACGTATGATTCCGAACGCGACGCACTATCACGCGGGATTAGAAACAGAGGATCGTCAACTGATCCAACAACAATTCTTACATGATGAAATCGAATGTCTTGTCTGTACGAGTGCGTTTGGTATGGGTGTCAATAAAGGGAACGTCCGGACGGTCATCCATTATTCGATGCCGGCAACGATTGAAGCCTACATGCAAGAAATCGGGCGGGCGGGACGGGATGGAAAACCTTCGACGGCGTTACTCCTTTACGCAGCGGGAGATCAACGGCTCCAACACTTTTTAGTGGATAAGCAATATGCACCGACGTTATGGATTGACCAACTCTTCGCAGCCCGTGCACAAAACGAAGCAATCGACGTGACGGAAAAACGGTTGCGGCTCGATGGAGAGGACCCGGCTTATCGGTTGCTGAAGGCACAACTCCTTGATGGATGGTCACGTGAAACCATCATCAAGTGGCAGGAAAGCCGAAAAAAGATACGTTTACGTGAACTTATGCAAATGACAAATTATATTGAAAGTACATCTTGTCGACGTGGATTTATTTTAAACCACTTTGACGAACAACGAATCATTCAGGACCGTTGTTGTGATAACTGTGGAAACACGACGACGACTACGCACGCGAAATTAAAAAGTGGCGGCGTACTCGATTGGGAACGCCGACTCGAAGAAGTCTTTTTTTCATCAGCCGATTCAGTGTAAACTAATAATATCCTTATTTTTTAGAAAAGGTGATGAAATTGAGTAAATACGATCAACGAAAAAGTAACCAAGAAGAAGTAAAATCAAGTTTGCCGCCACGTGCCTCCCGAATTGAACACGGGAGAAATGAGCGACTGAAGCAACCTTTTGCAAAAAATCCATTAGCCATTACATTAACACTGCTTATGATTACGATCATTATTGCCTTCGTTTCTCTTGGTTTCATGATGTAAGGGCACATTGTGAACGGAGATTATTTTCCTTTACGGGTATACTGAAAGGGAAGAGGAAGGAGGCACGATGCATGGATCGTGGGAAATATAATATTAAAGCAGTCGCTGCATTAGTGGGGCTCAACCCGACGACCATTCGTGCTTGGGAACGACGGTATCAGGTACTCGATCCGGATCGTAGTGAATCGGGACATCGCATCTATAGTGATAGTGATGTCGCGAAGCTGCGCTGGATTGTAGATAAACAAAAAGAGGGGCTGTCGGTCTCGAAGGCAATTCAATTGTATGAAATGCCTGTCAGTCGAACCGAACTTCCGCTCGATTATGGTGTTGAACTACGCGAACAGTTGTTTGAAGCATTGACGTCGTTTGAAGAACGACATGCGCATGATATCATGAACAAAGCATTTTCGATGTTTAGCTTTGATAAGGTGATTCAAGACATCGTCGGACCACTCCTGCACGAGATTGGTTTGAAATGGGAAAGTGGCGAAATTACGATTGCGCATGAACATTTCGCGACCGCTTTTTTACGGGCACGCCTGTCGACGTTATCGTTGCAAATGCCTATCAATCCGTTTTTACCACGGATTATCTGTGTCTGTGCTCCGGAAGAAGAACACGAACTCGGTCTCTTATTTTTTACGTTATACTTGCGTCAATCGGGATTCGACGTCATTTTCCTCGGGGCGGGTATTCCTGTCATCGATCTTGTGACGGTGACGAAGCAACTCGCGCCACGCGCTGTCGTACTGTCTTGTACGATTTCCGATCACTTACCGTTGCTCGATGAAGCGATTGAGGAGTTAGGGCGTCTCGTCCCAACGGTTGAGATTGGTCTCGGGGGGTATGCGGTCGATCAATGCCCTGAAAAGTACGGAGAACATCTCCTCGGGACAGACGACATTGCTTGGAAAAGCTGGTTAAGTCGACTCACTCCAACAACTGGTGTATAGTGTGATTCATATCGAACGGAGAAAATGGTTTTCTTCGGTATTGACTGGAGGAGTCTAACATGAGATTTGAGAAATTCAAACAAGGTCATTTACGTGTGTTCATCAGCAAGCAGGAACTGTCTGTTCATGATGTTCGTCCAGAAACACTGGCAGTCGGGAAGGGACAGGACCTGTTGCGTAATTTATTAGAGGAAGCCGAGTCTAATTTTGGGTTCCACGCTGCTGGAACACTCGAATTTTTTGTGACATTCTTCCCGAATGATGGGATGTTGGTGGATGTCCGGCGTGAAGGCGAACTACCGGAAGAAACGTTTGAGGAGTTTGATCAAGTCGAAATCCGGATGACGGTGGATATCGTCCATCATGTGCTTTATCAACTCGATAATTTCGAGGATGTCATTCAAGCGAGTCACGGGCTCGTGCGCCATGCAGTCAAGACAGAAACTGGAGGAAGTCTTTATTTCTTTGAAGGACGGTATTACCTCTACTTTGAAGAACGGATGCCAGAGGCACTCGAGCGGACCGTCACGACGGTCTTGTCTGAATACGGAAACCCGAGTCCGAAAAGTCCGCTCATGATGGCGGAGTACGGTAAAGTCGTCACACGTTCAAATGCAATCGAAATGATTGTTGAGGCATTTTCTGTCTGACCGATTGAACGTTTGTCATGAAAAAGAATGTCATGATTTTTTATCGACCACCCGACCGAATCGTTTCGGAAGCGTGGTCTTTTTTAATAGGAATTCGTCGTTAACACCATTTTGTATTTTTTCGTATAAAAAGTGGTGGTATGATAAACAGTGAACGTAAGATGAAGGAGTGAAGAGTATGAGAGTGGCAGTATTATATGGTGGGATTTCAGGAGAACGCGAGGTTTCGTTAAGTAGCGGGAAATCCGTGATTCAAGCGTTGGAAGGAAAAGGACATGATGTCGTCGCGATTGATTTCCATCCGGAGCGTGCTGAAGAAATCTTCAGTCTGGATGTCGAGGTCGCCGTCATTGCTCTTCATGGGAAGTATGGAGAAGATGGTCGAGTCCAGGCCTTACTAGAACTGGCAGATATTCCATATACGGGTTCAGGTGTGTTGGCGTCTGCCTTAGCAATGGATAAAGCGCGCTCGAAGCTCCATTTTGAAAAAGCCGGGATTCGGATTGCCCGTGATGTATTGATTGAACGTGGTGACAATATCGTGACTAAGATCGAGCAATGGGGCGGAGAATTCCCATGTGTCGTCAAACCAGCCCAAGAAGGATCTTCAAATGGCTTGACGATTGCGCTAGATGAAACGATGTTGCGTGATGGAATCGAGCTAGCGTTTCAAGCAGATGATGCAGTCTTGATTGAGCAGTTCATTAAAGGACGAGAAGTGACGGTACCGGTTCTCGGTCAAAAAGGTGCTGAAAAGGCATTACCTGTCATTGAGATCATCCCTAAAAATGAGTTTTATGACTATGAATCAAAATATGCAGTTGGTGGTTCAGAACATATCTGTCCTGCTGATTTTGATACGAGTACGACACAACAATTACAGGAATGGGCAGTCCTTGCGCATCAAGTGCTCGGGTGCTCAGGCTATTCACGGTCCGATTTCCTTGTCCCTGAGATTGGACATCCCGTTATTTTAGAAACGAATACATTACCAGGAATGACGGCAACGAGTTTGTTCCCGGACGGCGCACGTGCAATCGGAATGGAGTATCCGGAGTTAGTTGAATCCTTTATCATGCTTGCGATTACACGTCACCAAGCGACTTCTAACAAGATAAAATGACCGAATTAAAGCAGATGATAGAAAGCGCTTACAAATATAGTCGGAACCCCTTTCATTACACCGTGGAAAAAGGTATACTTTATCCGAACAAGGAAACGGCATAGGGGATGCCACTTATGGGGAGGAACGTTGGAATGATCACTGACCAACAACATGCAAATCATCGGAAAAACGTACTTGAAGCAACACAGGAAATCGTAAAAGAGGCGCTTGAAAAATTAGGTTATCCAGACGAGATGTACGAATTGCTAAAAGAACCGCTCCGGATGCTGACAGTACGGATTCCGGTCCGGATGGACGATGGATCGACTAAAATCTTTACCGGATACCGTGCGCAGCATAATGATGCCGTCGGTCCGACAAAAGGTGGTATTCGATTCCACCCGAGCGTAACAGAAGTCGAAGTCAAGGCATTATCCGTCTGGATGAGTTTAAAGGCGGGAATCGTTGACTTACCGTATGGTGGTGGTAAAGGCGGTATCATTTGTGATCCACGTGAAATGAGTTTCCGTGAAATTGAACGGTTAAGCCGCGGTTATGTCCGGGCAATCAGCCAAATCGTTGGTCCGACGAAGGATATTCCAGCACCAGACGTCTTTACGAACTCACAAATCATGGCGTGGATGATGGATGAGTACAGCCGGATTGATGAATTCAACTCACCTGGCTTCATTACTGGAAAACCGTTAGTGCTCGGTGGTTCGCACGGGCGTGAGACGGCGACGGCAAAAGGTGTCGCCATCATGATCCGGGAAGCAGCCGCTAAAAAGGGCATTACGTTAGAAGGTGCACGTGTCGTCGTTCAAGGATTCGGTAATGCCGGAAGCTTCTTATCGAAGTTCATGCATGATTTAGGTGCGAAAGTCATCGCAATCAGTGATGCCTACGGGGCATTACACGACCCGAACGGCCTTGATATTCCGTATTTACTCGATCGTCGTGATTCATTCGGAACGGTAACGACGCTCTTTAAAAATACGATTTCAAACAAAGAATTGTTAGAACTTGAATGTGATATTCTCGTTCCAGCAGCCATTGAAAATCAAATTACGGAAGATAACGCGCATGATATTAAAGCTCGGATTGTCGTCGAAGCGGCGAACGGTCCGACGACGAACGAAGCGACGAAAATCTTAGCAGAGCGTGAAATCTTAATCGTTCCAGATGTACTGGCTTCAAGTGGTGGCGTAACAGTGTCCTACTTCGAGTGGGTCCAAAATAACCAAGGGTACTACTGGACGGAAGAAGAAGTGCACGAAAAACTTGAAAAAGTCCTCGTGAATTCGTTTAACCAAGTTTATCAAACGGCACATACACGGAATGTCGATATGCGTCTTGCGGCGTATATGGTCGGCGTCCGAAAAATGGCGGAAGCGTCACGTTTCCGTGGTTGGGTCTAAGTGAAGAGAAAGTCCACTTCGAAAGAGGTGGGCTTTTTGTCTAGGGTAAATTCTTTCTTCTGCTACTTATTTTTGCTAAGATGAAAAAAAAGCACGTGGAAGAGGAGAAGGAACTATGCTGGATTGTATCATCATTGGTGCAGGTCCTTGTGGCTTGTCAGCGGCGATTGAAATGCAAGATCGCGGCTTGTCCGTCGAAGTCATTGAAAAAGGAAATATCGTCGAAGCGATTTATCAATATCCGACACACCAAACATTCTTTTCGAGTAGTGAAAAATTGGAGATTGGTGGCGTCCCGTTCATCAATAAGGAACTGAAACCAAAACGACAAGATGCCCTCGTTTATTATCGCGAGGTCGTCAAGCGGAAACAACTCACAATTCGTCCGTTTGAGACGGTACAACATATCAAAAAAATAGAGGACGGTTTTGAGGTCAGCTCAATCCGTTCAGAAGAGGAAGTAACGCGCGAGGCCCGTGCCATCGTTTTAGCGACGGGGTACTACGGTTTACCGAACAAAATGAACATACCAGGTGAAGAACTGCCACACGTCTTCCATTATTTTAAAGAAGGTCACCCGTTTTATGGACAGGAAGTCGTTGTCATCGGTGGGAAGAACTCAAGCGTCGATGCTGCCATCGAACTTGAAAAAGCAGGCGCACACGTCACGCTGTTGTATCGTGGCGAAGCGTACAGCCCTTCAATCAAGCCGTGGGTCCTCCCGAACTTCGAAGCGCTCGTACGGGCAGAGAAGGTCAATATGGTGTTTGACGCAACAATCGATTCGATCACACCGACGCACGTTCATTATAAAGAACGGGGAGAATCGACTTCGATTAAAGCGGATTTCGTTTTTGCGATGACGGGATATACGCCGGATGTCGGATTGTTCGCGGATGCAGGTGTCGTCATTGACAAAGAGACGGGCATTCCGGACTTCGATGAAGAAACGATGGAATCAAATGTTTCGGGCATCTATATCGCAGGTGTCGTCGCGGCAGGATATGACGCGAATAAAATTTTCATCGAAAATGGACGCTTCCACGGTGAATTGATTGCAATGAGTCTTTCGGAACGGTTGAAGCGGAAGACAGCTCAACCGTAAGAAGTGTCGGCAGGAAAAAACTCCTTTTAAACAAAACAAGGATTGTGGATTTAACCGCTGAATATCCTTGTCTGTGTATAGAAAACGCCGATGATTCCGTAAGCCAAACGGAATCATCGGCGTTTTGATTTGTATTCCGGTCGAAATGTCCGTCCTCTTTTCAAGAGACCGGGTCGGGAGCGTAAAAAAGTGTTACTTGACGCTGTCCCGTTCATGTGTGTCATTCGACTTGGAAGGAGGTCTCGAGTTCTTGATGAGTCGCTCCGATTTCAAGTTCAATCATCAGTTTAAGCCGAGCTTTTTGTGAGTTCAGCCCGTTCGAGAAGATGAGCCCGAGTTCTTTCAGTTGTTGTCCGCCACCTACATACCCATACACATCTTGGACGATTCCATTAAAGCACCGACTGACGATGACAATCGGCATTTTCGTAGTCAATTGGCTGATGGCATCGACGAGGCTTGGGGGGACGTTTCCTTGACCGAGTACTTCAAGGATCAGTCCATCATATCCGAGCTCCCCGACGGCGAGTAAAAGATCGGGTTCCATCCCGGCATAAACTTTTAGGACGGAGACACGTTTCGTTAATTTCGTCACCATATGGGTCGGCTTTAATAACGGTGTGTTGAATAAAAAGACATGATCTTTCGTGACCATCCCAAGGTTTCCGAAGTGGACGGACTTAAACGTATCAACAGACGATGTATGTGTTTTTGTAACGTTGAAAGCGGAATGGATTTCACCGTTAAAGACGACGAGCACACCTTTCCCTTTTGCAGCATCACTGACGGCGACACGAAGTGCCGTGATTAAATTGAACTCGCCGTCTGATCCGACTTCATTTGACGAGCGCATCGCACCAGTGACGACGATCGGAATCGGTGCCCCGATTGTCAACTGTAAGAAATAAGCAGTTTCTTCTAACGTATCCGTCCCGTGTGTGACGACGACACCGTCGTAGCCGGACTGGAGTTCGTCTTTGATGAAGTGAGCCAGGCGTAACATGATATCGGGTGTGATGTGGGGAGAAGGCAGGTTCGCAAAATGTCTTGTCGTGATGTCTGCGATGTCCGTCGCCCGTGGTAATGAGGCGTCAAGCGGATTGATATCGTTCGGTAATACGTGACCGGCGTGGTTTTGGGCCATCGCAATCGTGCCACCCGTATGGATTAAAAGTAATTTTTTCATTAGAGTGCCTCCCTATTAGGAACAGGGAGTCTTCACCTTCCTTCCGCACATTTTCATTCATATTGTACCTTTTTTTTGAAGATATACAATGGACGCGGTTTTCTTTTTTTACCGAAACGCTTATTCTTAAGGAACAGGAAGGGGGAGGAGACGTGTTACCAATCGTTTTCTCAGGAATCGCCCCAGGAATTGCGTTACTTACTTATTTTTATTTACGACATGAACATGAGGCTGAGCCTGTTGGCTATATACTACGTAGTTTCATTTTTGGAATCCTACTCGTTTTTCCATTGATGTTCATCGACTACATCATTCAAAATGAATTCGGGGGGCGTGAATCGATTCGTCTGATTCGTACGGCCGTCACGGAAGAGTTTGCGAAATGGTTCATCGTCTTTTATACGGTGTACATCCATCAACGTTTCAATGATTATTATGATGGAATCATTTATGCGGTCGCTTGTTCACTTGGTTTTGCGACACTCGAGAATATTTTGTATTTGATGGTCAATGGAACGGTTGAACACATGATCTTCAGAGCATTGTTGCCAGTTTCCGGGCATGCGTTATTTGCCGTCTTGATGGGATTTTTTATGGGACGGGCGAAGTTTTCGGTTTATCCGAATCGTTGGCTTATTTTATCGGTTGTCATCCCGATGATTGCACATAGTATGTTTAATTTGTTAATATTGGAAAATGGTGGGATTTCATTCGTTCCAATCATCTTTATGGTCGTATTATGGAGTGTCGGATTGTATCAAGTGAAGAGTGCTAACCGACTCAACCATCGGTATAAGAAAAACTAGTGATTAATCGTAATTGAATAGAAGTGACTGGGAGAGATTGACATGATGCAAACAGGTGATTTAGTAATGGTCACGAATAGTGAAGAAAAGCAAGGGCGGACAAAGGTAACGGCAGTGACGAATCGATTGATTTGGATTGAGGCGCCGAGTGAAGTGTCGACGTTAAAAACGTTCATTTTATCCGAAAATGAACACATCCAAGTTTACTTCTTTAAGGAAAAAGGACGGCTGTTTGGTTTTGAGGCAGAAATCGTCGAACGACAAAATGATCCACTCCGTGGGCAACGGTATGCAATTCGGCGGCCGAGTGAAGAAAAAATCGAACATGTCCAACGCCGGCAGTTCTTGCGTGTGCCGCAATTATTGGATGTAGCACTCCACCCACGTAAAAAGA
This sequence comes from Exiguobacterium sp. s193, assembly GCF_018618755.1. Classification (GTDB taxonomy): domain Bacteria; phylum Bacillota; class Bacilli; order Exiguobacteriales; family Exiguobacteriaceae; genus Exiguobacterium_A. The sequence goes on along the minus strand of NZ_JACSMR010000005.1, from coordinate 77,181 downwards.
AATTTGACCCCTTCACGACGGTCTCGCTCGATTTGTCGGCTGGTGGAATATTGATTTTAGCAAACCATCTGCCGCTCGAACTGAAAGATGAAATTGAGCTGACATTTTTGTTGCCGTCTGATAATGGTGGGACACACACACTCGATGTCGTCGGCGAATTAGTCCGAATCGATCGGCGCGAAGCACGTTATGAACTCGCATTTCAGTTCACGGAGATTCATGACCGGAGTCGTGAACTCGTTTTAAGGCACTGTTATCAAGCTCAGATGAAAAATTCGCGGAGTGGTCGGAATCCATTCACTTAAACCGATTTTTTTGCTATGATAACGTTCGATACTACGAACCGCTTAAAAATGGGTCTAACGGAAGGAACGAATGAAACATGACTAAAATTCAAATCGCGCTTGACGGACCAGCTGGTGCTGGTAAAAGTACAATCGCAAAACAATTAGCAGCACATCTTGATTACGTCTATATTGACACAGGGGCGATGTACCGCGCCGTGACATTGGCAGCGCTTGAACAAGGAATCGATTTAGAAGACGGTCATCAGTTAGGTGAAATGATGAAGTCGCTTGATATCCGTTTAACACCTGGCGAAAACGGGCAACGTGTCTTTATCGGCGAACGTGAAATCACGGAGGCAATCCGAACGAATGAAGTGACGAACAATGTGTCATTCGTCGCGAAACATGCTCAAGTTCGCTCGGCGCTCGTCGATATGCAACGTCATGTCGCAAAGTCAGGTGGCATCGTCATGGATGGACGCGATATCGGGACAGTCGTCTTACCTGATGCTGAACTCAAAGTATTTATGACAGCGACCGTCGAAGAGCGGGCAGGTCGTCGTCACCGTGAAAACGTCGCACGTGGCATGGAGAGTGATTTAGAGGCATTACAAGCTGAAATCGCCTTGCGTGACAAGCGAGATAGTGAACGAGAAGTCTCGCCGCTCAAACAAGCGGAAGACGCTATTTATCTCGATACAACTGAGTTAACGATTGATCAAGTCGTCCTCCGTCTGACAGAACTTGCGGAAGGAGTCTTGAAATGAGACGAACAGACTCCGCCTATCGGTTAGCGCGATTCGTCGTGCTCGTCATCGCTAAAACTGTTTTCCGGCTGAAAGTGACCGGGAAAGAGAATTTACCGAAGGACGGATCGATTTTATTATGTGCGAATCATAGCTCGAACTGGGATCCTGTCTTTTTAGTCAGCGCGATTCCGACGAGCCGCTCCGTCCGCTATATGGCGAAGGAAGAATTGTTTAAAATTCCGGGTTTAAAACAATTGATGACGGCAGCAGGGACGTATCCGGTCGGTCGTGGACAAGGCGACCGTCAAGCATTGAAGCGGACGATCGAGTTGTTAAAAACAGATGAAACCGTCGGGATTTTTCCGGAAGGCACCCGATCAGCACCTGGTGAATTCACGGCAGCACAGCCGGGCGTCGGATTTTTTGCGCTCCGTTCACCTGCTCAAATCGTTCCTGTTGCCATCATCGGCAATTATCGACCGTTCAAAACGATGCGGGTCGTCATTGGCAAACCGGTCGATATCGAAGACTTACGTGACCAGCGTGGGGCGGCGAAAGCCATTTCAGAACGAATTCTAGAAGAAATCAAAGGCGTCTACTACAATCAAGCGTAAAACCTTGACAAATAGTCAGAATTGTAAGAAGTTTAAAGAAGGATAAACGTAGAAATACGTTTCTTGTACTCATCGTGAGGAGGTTGTGTTGGAATGGTCGAAGAAATGAAAGATATGCCTGATTTTGAAATTCATCGGGACCAGGTAGTTACTGGGATGGTCGTGAAGATTGAAGACAAGCAAGCACTCATTGATATCGGATATAAGACAGAAGCAATCCTGCCGATTAGCGAAGTCTCAAGTCTCCATTTGGATGACATACGGGGTGTGCTAAAAGTCGGTGATGAATTACAAGTGAAAGTGAAGAAAATTACAGATGAAGAAGTCGTCGTCTCAAAACGTGAGGTTGACGCCTTGAAAGCATGGGATGAAGTCGAAGCGAAGTATGAATCAGCTGAAATTTTTGAAGTCGTCGTCAAAGACATCGTCAAAGGTGGACTCGTCGTCGATATCGGCGTACGTGGCTTTATTCCGGCATCACTCGTAGAACGGCATTATGTCGAAGACTTCTCTGACTATATCGGTCGTTCGATCGAAGTAAAAGTCGTTGAACTTGACCAAGAAAAAAATCGTGTTATTCTCTCGCATAAAGCGGTCGTCGAAGGCGAACTCAATGCGAAGAAAAAAGAGACACTTGAAAACCTTGAGGTGGGTCAAATCCTTGAAGGGACGGTCCAGCGCTTGACGGACTTCGGCGCATTCGTCGATATCGGCGGTGTCGACGGTCTTGTTCATATTTCGGAAATGGCACATCATCGTGTCGAACGTCCATCTGACATCGTGACGGAAGGACAACAAGTCGAGGTGAAAGTACTTGGTGTTGACCGTGACACGGAAAAAGTGAAGCTGTCGATTAAAGAAACGCAACCTGGTCCGTGGCAACAGATGGAAGGAAAAATTGAAGCCGGTGACATCGTCAAGGGACGTGTTCGTCGCCTCGTTCAGTTCGGCGCATTCGTTGAACTGGCGCCACAAGTCGAGGGATTGCTTCATATCTCCCAAATTGCCAACCGTCATATCAGTTCTCCGTCTGAAGTATTGGAAGAGGGACAAGAAATCGAAGCGAAAGTTTTGGAAGTGCATTTAGATGAACACAAGATTTCGCTTTCGACCCGTGTTCTGGAACAAGAAGAGACGGAAGAAGATGATTATTCACAGTATACGGATCAAAATGAAGGGTTCTCGGTTGCCGACTTAGCAGATAAAGATTCAGATTCAAAAGAATAAATGTCACCAAAAAGTGGACACGATTTGTGTCTGCTTTTTTTATGTTTCGGTTAGATGTGGTATAAGAGCGCTTGATTTGATACAATAGAACGGCTATGAAGCGAGAGAAGAGAAAGAAGGTGTTGGGATGGCAATTCCAGTAGTGGCGATCGTAGGTCGCCCAAATATCGGAAAGTCGACGATTTTTAACCGGGTGATTGGAGATCGGGTTTCGATCGTAGAAGACAAGCCAGGTGTTACCCGCGACCGTATATACGGAACTGGAGAATGGCTCAATCGTCATTTTCATTTGATTGATACAGGTGGAATCGAAGTCGGGGATGAGCCCTTACTTCAAATGATGCGCCACCAGGCGGAGCTTGCGATCGATGAAGCAGACGTCATTATTTTCATGGTCAATGGACGAGAAGGAATCACGGCTGCCGATGAAGAAGTCGCTGGCATGTTATTCCGTTCGAACAAACCAGTCGTCATCGCAGTTAATAAAGTCGATAACTTTGAAATGCGCGACTTGATGTATGAATTTTATTCGTTAGGATTCGGGGACTTGTATCCGATCTCAGGAACACATGGTCTTGGACTAGGGGATATGCTGGACCGCGTCCTCGAACTAGCTCCGAACAAAGAAGACATCGAATATGATGAAGACACAATTAAGTTCGCATTAATTGGTCGCCCGAATGTCGGGAAGTCAAGTATGACGAACTCGATTCTCGGTGAAGAACGTGTCATCGTCTCAAGTGTGGCTGGAACGACGCGCGATGCAATTGATACACCGTTCACACGTGACGATCAAGAATACGTCATCATCGATACGGCTGGTATGCGCAAACGCGGAAAAGTCTATGAGTCGACAGAACGCTTTAGTGTCATGCGTGCTCAAAAGGCAATCGAACGGGCAGATGTGGTCTGTGTCGTCCTCGATGGCGAAGAAGGAATCATCGAACAAGATAAGAAAGTCGCAGGATATGCGCATGAAGCAGGACGTGCAATCGTCATCGTCGTCAATAAATGGGACGCTGTCGAAAAAGATGATAAAACGATGAAGAAAATGGAAGAAGAAATTCGTGAAGAATTCCGCTTCCTCGATTATGCACCAATCGTCTTCGTATCCGCGAAAACGAAACGTCGTCTTCAAACATTGCTCCCTGTCATCAATCAAGCAGCGAAAAGTCATGCCCAACGGATTCAAACAAGCGTCTTGAATGATGTCATCGTCGATGCGGTCGCGATGAACCCGGCTCCGACAGATAAAGGAGTGCGTCTTCGGATCAACTACGCGACACAAGTGGCTTCTCGTCCACCGACGTTCGTCTTGTTCGTCAACGATCCAGAACTCTTGCACTTCTCGTACAAACGGTATCTCGATAACCGAATTCGGGAAGCATTTGATTTCACAGGAACGCCGATTCGAATTTTGGCACGTCAAAAACAATAAGGCAGGGTGACTATCATGATGAAAAAAATTGCAGTCATTGGAGCTGGGAGCTGGGGAACCGCGCTTTCGCTCGTTTTAGCAGATAACGGACATGACGTCGTACTTTATGGCCGGGATCAAAAAAATGTTGATGCCATTAATGAAAATCATGAGAATACACAATTTCTGCCTGGTGTTAAATTGCCGGAATCGCTACGGGCGACAACGAACTTAGATGAGGCAGTCATGGGCTGCTCCCATATTTTGATTGTCACCCCGTCTTCTGCGATTCGGGCAGTTGCACGCCAGTTGAATGAACGATTAACAGAACCTGTCGTGCTCATTCATGCGTCTAAAGGAATTGAACCGAAGACACATTTACGTTTATCCCAATTGATTGAGGAAGAAATCGATCCAGCGAAACGGACGGCAGTCTGCGTCTTGACTGGACCGTCACACGCAGAAGAAGTGGCTTTACGTAAGCCGACGACGGTGACGATTGCTTCTGCTGATTTGGAAGAAGCGGGACGTGTCCAGGAACTGTTCATGAATGAAAATTTCCGTGTCTACTTAAATGCGGATATCATCGGGGCGGAACTTGGCGGTGCATTAAAAAATATCATTGCTTTAGCAGCAGGGATGACGGATGGCTTAGGTTACGGAGATAATGCGAAAGCGGCATTGATCACCCGTGGGATGGTCGAAATCGCACGACTTGGCACATTGCTCGGTGCAAACCCGATGACCTTCACAGGTCTGACAGGGATGGGCGATTTGATCGTCACCTGCACGTCGGTCCACAGTCGGAACTGGCGGGCGGGCAACGCAATCGGTCGGGGTGAAAAACTGGAGACTGTCCTTGAAAACATGGGCATGGTCGTCGAGGGTGTCCGTGCGACACAAGCTGCTTATGATTTAGCGGAAACGAAGCAGTGTGAACTTCCGATTACGACGGCGCTTTATCACGTCCTCTTTGACGGGCATACGCCGGAAGAAGAAGTACGGAAGTTGATGCAACGTCCGCAAAAGAATGAAATTGAACATCTATTTACGACGAAAGATTAACGGAGTGGGGTGGAAACCTTGAGTCCAGGATTATTAAAAATGTGGATTTCGTTCGGAGGAATCGGCTTGTTTGCGATCAGTGTCTTACTGGTCACGATCAGCCGGACGAAATTGACGGGGGTTTGGCAAGTTCTCGTCTCGACGATTGCCTTTATGTGTTTTATCGTCGCTTCAATCATCATGGTCTTCATCGTCATGGCAGGACCGAGCGCATGAAAAAGTTATTGATTGTCTTCATGTTGTTACCTGTCATGTTATTATCGGGATGTTTATTCCCGGATAGTCAAAAACCATCGAACCGGGTTCCGTATCCTGAACAGATCCGAACGGTTCAAGAAGCGGTGAACGCGTATCAAAAAGATACGGGTGTATTACCGATTAAAACAAAAGAAGCGAACACTCCTTTGATGGAACGTTATCAAATCGAACTCGGTCGATTAATTCCACGCTACATGAGCGATCCGCCGTCTAACAGTTTTGAAGGAGGCGGGACGTTCATTTATCTGTTGGTCGATGTCGAAGACAAGCCAACGGTTAAGTTGATGGATTTGCTCGTAGCGGAAGAATTACAAAAACTGCAAGTTCGGATTGATACGTATCGAAAGAAAAATGAAAAGTATCCCTTCAAAGGATCGATTGGGAAAAACCAATTTACACTGGACTACAAAAAGTTGTTCATCAAAGAAGAACCGAAGATTCCAAGTCCGTATTCAGATACGAAACTGGATATCTATGTCGATGGTCAAGGTCAACTGTTTGTAAATTATCTTCCCGAATTGAAGAAAGCAGTTGAAACAGCGAAGGAAAAGCCAAAAGTCGGGCAAGATATTCGGTATTTGCTCTATGAGGATCAGCCTTTTGTTCCGGCATACTCTCAAAGCTATACAATTAACGAAAAAGGCGAACCTGTGTTTTCTGAAGAATCGATCGAAGAATCAGAAAATTGATAAGGATTCATACGAAAATGTTGTAATAGCAACGTTTATAAGGTATGATTAGCCTCGAAGAAGTGATTGGGAGGGGGTGAAAGTAATGAACAAAACTGAACTCATTCAAGCGGTCGTCGAAAAATCAGGTCTTACAAAAAAAGACGTGACTAAAGTTGTTGAATCAACATTCGAATCGATCACTGAGACACTCCAATCTGGAGAAAAAGTCCAATTGATTGGTTTTGGTAACTTCGAAGTTCGTGAGCGCGCTGCCCGTAAAGGTCGTAACCCACGTACGAAAGAAGATATCGAAATTCCAGCAAGCAAAGTACCTGCCTTCAAACCAGGTAAAGCATTGAAAGATGCAGTCAAGTAATTTGACTACATAGTCGTTCGAGGATTTCCTCGGACGGCTTTTTTTGTGGGTATTCAAAGGCGTGAAAAAGCGTTGATTATGGTATATTAAAAAAGAAGAACATCCATCAACGAGATGGCACTGGAGATCGGGGGGTAAAAGCATGGACCAACGAGAGCTACACATGACAGAAATCATTTCGGCACTCACACACAAACAGACGACTCAACTAGCTCGACATGTGGATTTCCCTTCCATCGATCGTGAACAGATCAGTTGGTTGATTGATGTCGCTCAGAACGAGATAGTAGATGGACAGGCACTTGTAAAGGGAGTCCATTATGCGAACGTCGCACTTGTGCTCCACGAACGGGTTCGGGAGACAAGACGTGGTTCAAAAGAACGGCAGTTGCTTGTGTTAGCCGGCGATCTGTTTTCGACTTACTTTTTTGAAGAATTAGCATCGCTTCCTCAAACCGTACTCGTGACGCTCGGTCAGACCGTCCAACGCGTGAATGAAGCGAAGTGTTCGCTGCATGAACAAAACTATACGTCGACAGAAGAATATGTCTTACTGTGGTTGACGGCGGAGTACGGACTCGTTCAAGGGCTAGCGACGATCAGTGGCCAAGATTGGTTGACACGGGAAGGGCAACAAATCATTCGAAACCGGGCGAAGGTGCTCGGGCATGAGGCACAGCAATTGTTATTATCGCATTTGGAGCAAATAGCAGTAGCGTAATATTTTTGAAAGGGTGAACGGCGTGCAGACACAAGAAAAAGAAAAAAAGGTATATGAGGTATTTCAATCGATTTCGACGAACTATGACCAGATGAATTCCATCATCAGTTTCCGTCTCCATAAACTATGGCGAAAAGAAACGATGCGCCGGATGAACGTATTTCCTGGCGCGAAGTGTCTTGATCTCTGTTGCGGGACAGCAGACTGGACGATTCAACTGGCGAAAGCAGCCGGTCCGACAGGTGTCATCAAAGGGCTCGATTTTTCAGAAAACATGCTGAAAGTCGGCGTTGAAAAGGTCGAAGCACTTGAGATGAAGAACGTCGAGTTGATTCACGGGAATGCGATGGATTTACCTTTTGGGGACCATTCGTTTGATTTCGTGACGATTGGATTCGGCTTACGTAACGTCCCGGATTATCTTCAAGTCATCAAAGAGATGCATCGTGTCCTCAAACCGGGAGGCACTGTCGTTTGTTTAGAAACAAGTCAACCGACGGCTCCGATTTTCCGTGAGGCCTACTCGTTATACTTCGGTAAAATCATGCCACAAGTCGGCCGCTTGTTCGCGAAATCCTTTGATCAATACAACTGGCTCCAAGAATCGACGGAGGTATTCCTTGACCGTGTCGAACTAAAACAATTATTTGAGCAAGCAGGCTTCATGCAGGTGGAAGTAAAGGCGTTCGCGGGCGGAGCGGCTGCGATGCACCTCGGGAAGAAGTGGTGAGATGTCACTGCATTCAATCTACCGTGATGTAACAAAAGAAGTAAATTTAGTTGACCGGTTCCTGACGAGTCATATCGCGTCGGAAGAACCGACGATTGATGCTGCGGGACAACAACTCTTGAAGGCTGGCGGCAAGCGGATTCGTCCTGCATTCGTTTTGCTTGCATCAAAATTTGGACAGGCGGACCGCGATGAACTCGTTCGTGTCGCCGCGAGTCTCGAACTCGTCCATATGGCGTCGCTCGTCCATGATGATGTCATCGATGACGCGGAGCTTCGCCGTGGCAAACCGACCGTCATGCAGCGTTTTGATGAGGAAGTTGCACTCTACTCAGGAAACTATTTATTTGGGGAAGCCGTCAAATTGATTGGAGAAATCGGAAAACCGGAACTCGTCCACGTCATGGTACATGCGATGCGTGAGATTTGTGAAGGGGAGATTGAACAGATTTACGATCAATATGATTGGCATCAATCGATTAAACGATACATTAAACGGATCGAACGCAAGACGGCAATCTTGATTGAAGCGAGCTGTCACCTAGGCGCAATCGTCGCCAACTGTTCGGCTGCGGATACGAAAGCCTTGCGCCAATTTGGACGTGACATCGGTCTTGCTTTTCAAATTGCGGACGATCTGCTCGATTTTACGGCGAACCGGGCTGAGCTCGGAAAACCGGTCGCAGAAGACTTACGTCATGGGCATAAAACATTACCGGTCTTCTACGCCTCAGAAAATCCAGCCTTTTTTGAAGAACTCGTCAAGATTCAATCGATGCCTTCGCATGAAGACGTTGCCCCACTACTTGAGCGACTTCATGCGTCTGATGCGCTCGATCGAACACAACAGACCGTCGATCTCTACATTCGGCGCGCGATTAAACGTCTAGAACATTTGCCGAAGTCGTCTGCCAAACGGTCGCTTGAAGAAGTGGCGCGGTACGTCGGGAAACGAAAAGGCTAAATAACTGTCAAAAATTTCTTGCCGCATGTTCCGTTTACGGGTAAACTTACTATGTAAGCGCTTTTCTAAAAGCAATTCATAGGGGGATTAAAAAATGGAACAAACATTTTTAATGGTCAAACCAGATGGCGTCGAACGCGGATTGATTGGGGAAATCATCGGCCGGATCGAGCGTAAAGGATTTGTCATTCGTGACATGAAGATGATGCAAGCGTCAGAAGAATTGGCGAAAGCACATTATGCTGAGCATGCTGAAAAACCATTTTTCGGAGAGTTGGTCACTTTCTTGACATCTGGTCCAGTCATTGCCTTACGTGTCGAAGGAGTGGATGTCGTATCCGTTTCACGATTGATGATTGGTAAAACAAAACCAACAGAAGCGTTACCGGGGACGATTCGGGGAGATTTCGCGAACACGATGAGCGAAAACGTCATCCATGGTTCAGATAGTGTTGAGAGTGCGGAGCGTGAACTAGGGCTTTGGTTTCAAGGACAGCCTGTAAACGCATAATGTGAATTGGAATGATTTGGACGATTGAGCAACGGCTCAATCGTCTTTTTTTGTGTTTTGGAATGGAAATGGCTTTATGCTACTATAGAGAATAAGATAAGGTCATCTTTTGAATGGAGGGTGACCGATGATAGAGAGGACCAGTGAGGTGTAATATGGACGATTATGAACTTTTTATCCAACGTTTCTTGAAAAAATCAGGGATTGATTTAGGACAATATAAAGAAGCACAAATGAAGCGCCGCTTGACGGCTTTACGAGATAAGAAAGGTCACGATACGTTTGCCTCTTATATGCAAGCGATGGAAAAAAGTGAGACCCTCTATGAAGAATTTTTAGATCGGATGACCATCAATGTCAGTGAATTTTTTAGAAACCCAATTCGTTGGCAACAACTTGAACAAGATATCTTACCAGTCCTTCAAGCGCGGGCACATGGGCGGATTCGGACGTGGAGTGCTGCTTGTTCGACGGGGGAAGAACCGTATTCGCTTGCGATGATCCTCAACGAAATCATGGAACCTTCCCAATTTACGATTCAAGCGACGGATTTAGATGAAATCGTTCTTGAAAAAGCCAAACAAGGACGGTATGGGATTTCCGCCTTGAATGAGGTCGTTGAGACACGGAAAAAACGATACTTCGTAGAACAGGACCAACAGTTTGAGGTCGTTCCTGAAATTAAACGGCTCGTCCGGTTCAGTAAACATAATTTATTAGGCGATCGATATGATAGTGGGTTTGATTTAATCATCTGTCGGAACGTTCTGATTTATTTTACGGAAGAAGCGAAAGCACATGTATACCGCTCCTTTGTGGATGCCTTGAAGCCGGGTGGTATTCTATTCGTCGGCGGGACGGAACAAATCTTCCAGCCTGAACGGTTCGGCTTGAAAATGAAACAAAGTTTCTTTTATGAAAAAATATAACGGTACGTGAAGGGATGAGGCATATGCGCTACATGACTGCAGGAGAATCACACGGAAAAGGGCTTTCCGTCATCATCGATGGTGTTCCTTCCGGACTGACGATCGACTTTGAAAAAATTCAAGCCGAGATGACACGACGCCAAGGCGGATACGGGCGTGGACGCCGGATGCAAATCGAGCAGGATGCGATTGACGTCCGTGGTGGAGTTCGTCACGGGTACACGACGGGAGCACCAATCAGTCTGTTCATCGAAAATAAAGATCATACGCACTGGAAACAAGTCATGCAGGCAGAGCCGTTAGAAGAGCAACTCGAGCGCCCGCGGACATTAACACGTCCCCGCCCGGGTCATGCTGACCTCGTCGGTGGGTTAAAGTATGGTCATCGTGATTTACGGGATGTCCTCGAACGGTCGTCGGCACGTGAAACGGCAGCACGTGTTGCCGTCGGAGCGATAGCGAAGCAATTGCTGACGCAACTCGGAGTCGATTTATTTTCGCACGTCCGTTCAATCGGTGGCATCGACGCTGATGCCGTTGATCCGACGACACGTCGGGAACAGATTGAGGCCTCACCCGTCCGTTGTGCTGACGAAGTCGCGACTCAACGGATGATGCAGGCAATTGATCAGGCGAAGCAAGAAGGGGATACGTTAGGTGGCGAAGTCGAAGTCGTCGTCACCGGTCTTGTCCCAGGAATCGGCTCGTTCGTTCAAAACGACATGAAACTCGATAGTCGGATTGCACAGGCTGTCATCAGTGTCAATGCGATGAAAGCCGTCGGGTTTGGTGATGGCTTTGATTTAGCACGCCGTCCAGGCAGTACGGTCCAGGATGAAATCGTTCATGATGAAGCAGGTTACGCGCGAAAAACGAATCACTTAGGAGGGATTGAAGGGGGCATGTCGACAGGGATGCCGATCCGGGTCCAAGTGGCGATGAAACCGATCCCGACGTTATACCGTCCCTTGCAGTCCGTCGATATCGAGACGAAAGAACCGTTTACGGCGCAAATCGAGCGAAGTGATGCGTGTGCCGTCCCGGCAGCAGCTGTCGTCCTCGAAGCCGTCGTTGCTTTCGAAATCGCTGCAGCCGTCCTTGAGATGTTCGGCAGTTCGACGATGGAACGGTTGACGCAAGCGGTCTCTGACTACAAGGAGGAGGTGCGTCTGTTTTGACGCAACTCTTAATCAAAGCAAGTCGCCTGTACCCGGTCTACATTGAACCGGGTGCTTTGCGGCATCTGGCGGATGTCGCGGAAGCAAGGGCGACTGATCGGTTTTGGATCATTACCGATCAGACGGTTAGTGCATTGCACTTAGAAACGCTGTTCAGACAACTGCACAATCTTTTTCCAGGAACCCCGATCCTGACGAGTCATGTCGCACCGGGCGAAGGCAGCAAGTCGCTTGAAACGTACGGACAACTGCTTGAAGCGGGAGTTACCGGCGGCGTGACACGACGGACGGTCGTCCTTGCGTTTGGCGGAGGAATGGTTGGCGATCTTGCAGGATTTGTCGCAGCGACGATTTTACGGGGAATCCCGTTTGTACAAGTACCGACGACGTTACTTGCACACGACTCAAGCGTCGGTGGGAAAGTTGGGTTGAACTTAACACGCGGGAAAAATTTAGTCGGAGCTTTTTATCAACCGTGTGCTGTATTGTACGATCCGACATTTTTGCAAACCTTACCGGACCGCGAATGGAGAAGCGGTTTTTTTGAATTATTCAAACATGGGTTGCTTGCACCTGAACCATTCGCTGAGCGATGGTTAGATGTGACATTAGCCGACATCAAACAATTACCGCTCGAGTCGTGGATCGCACGGGGCATTCAGGTCAAACAACAGATCGTCGAACAAGATGAGCAGGAACAAGGCATCCGTGCTTTTTTGAATTATGGCCATACGTTTGGTCATGCAGTCGAATATGCGAGTCAACGTCTCGCCCACGGTGAAGCGGTTGGCATCGGTCTTGTGTTCGTGAAGGTGCTAGAGGGACGATTGGAAGAAGCAAATCAAATCGGTCAATTGTTGATCCGTCTCGGTGTCGAGTTGCCTCCACGCGAGTCTTTTTCAGTCTATCTGGATTACATGAGACGGGATAAAAAAAATAATCATGCGATTCGATTCGTCTTAATGGAAAACGGGAAATTTAAATTAGAGGAAATTTCGGCAGACCGATTGAAATCTGCTTATGACATGACTGTGAGGTGCTTAGAATGGGTTTAACGGGAAAGGTTAAAGTACCAGGAGATAAATCGATGACACACCGTGCTTTTTTATTCGGCGGAATCGCCGAAGGGACGACGGTCATCACGAATGCCCTCGAAGGAGCAGATTGCCTCGCTTCTTTACATGCCGTCGAAGCGCTTGGTGCGAAGGTCGAACGAACGGGTGAAACAATCGCTGTAACGGGAACGGACGTGCTCCAGTCGGCGGCGATCGATTGTGGAAACTCGGGGACGACGATTCGTTTATTGACTGGCATTTTAGCAGGAGGCGAAGCAACGTATGAGTTGACGGGGGATGCTTCCTTACAGAAACGACCGATGGACCGGGTGACGATCCCACTCGGGCAGCTTGGTGCACAAATCGAAGGGCGTTATGCACCGCTCCGGATTGAGGGGAAACCACTCATCGGAACAACGTATACGTTGCCAGTCGCAAGTGCTCAAGTAAAAAGTGCGGTCTTGCTCGCAGGAGTATTCGCGACAGGTGAAACGACGGTCATTGAACCGATCTTGTCGCGAGACCACACGGAACGCATGTTACCGCAATTCGGTGTTGATGTTGTCATTGAAGACTTTGAAGACGGGCGGCATATCCGGGTTAAAGGGCCGGCAAGACTTGCGGCGACGACGGTCGACATACCGGGTGACCCGTCTTCTGCCGCTTTTTGGTGGACGGCGGCTGCGCTTGGCGAAGACAGCGTCATTACGACGGAACATGTCCTGATGAACCCGACACGGACTGGCTTTTTGCAAGTATTACGTCAGATGGGGGCAAGTGTTCAAATTTCGAACCGAAAAGAAGTGGCGGGCGAAGAAGTGGCTGACGTTACCGTCGAGTCGACATCACTGCAAGCGGTGACGATTGAAGGGGAACAAATTCCTTCGTTGATTGATGAAATTCCACTGCTTGCGTTACTCGCAACTCAAGCAGACGGGACGACGACGATCCGTGACGCAGCTGAGCTCCGTGTCAAAGAAACAGACCGGATTGAGACGGTCGTCGCCTCACTTCGACAGCTTGGGGCAAAAATCGAAGCGACGGCGGACGGCATGATCATCGAAGGTCCGACACCGCTGACTGCAGGGACGGTCGACAGTGCCGGGGATCATCGTTTAGCGATGATGTTGACGATTGCGGCGACGCTAAATGAAGAAATTGACGTAATCGGGAGTGAAGTAGTTGAAGTCAGCTACCCGACGTTCTATGATGATTTAAAGAAACTAGAAGCCAACCATACGTAAGTACCGTATTGAATTTTAGAAAGTGAGGCGTTTGCCTTGAACGAACACGTATTAAAAGAAATCGTCGATGGCCTAGAACATGGTCATACGTCTGAAGCATTACTCGCACTCGAACAACTTGAAAAAACAGGGACGGACGAAGATCGCCTGGCCGTCGCGGATCTCTATATTGAACTCGGTCTGTCGGACCGGGCAGTCGATCTCCTGTCGCCACTTTACGTCGACTATGCCGGAAACCCCGGAGTCGCCTTACTGCTCGCAGAATGTTACATCGATTTAGACCGGGAAGAAGAAGCAATCACCGTGCTTGAACAAGTCGATAAGACAGATGTCGAAAACGGACCACGGACGTTAGTCCTGTTAGCAGACCTCTACCAGTCGCAAGGTCTCGATGAGGTCGCCCTCGCGAAATTAAAAGAGGCCCGGGCTCTTGCGCCCGACGAACCACTTCTTGCTTATGGACTTGCAGAACTCTATATGACGCTCGGTGCATTCGATCAAGCCGTTCCATTATTCGCGGAAGTGGCGGCAAACGCGGCGCTCCGTGGAGAGTTACCACTCGATGCGTTGTACGCGGAGTCGCTAGCGATGATCGGGGAATTCGAAGAAGCGATTCCATTATACGAGCGGGCTGTTGCAGAACGACCTGACTTGCATACGTTGTTTGGTCTCGCGATGACGGCACACCGTGTCGGGCAACACCAGAAAGCAGTCGAGACGTTCCAACAATTGATTGCCCAAGATCCCGACTATACGTCTGCTTACGTACCATACGCAGAAAGTCAGGCCGAACTTGGATTGACGAAAGAAGCCTTGAACGTCATCAAACAAGGGATCGAACGGGATGACTACAATGATGAGTTGCGGACGATGGAAGCCTTATTCCTCTTGAAACTCGGTGACCGTCAAGGAAGTGTCACTGCGTTACGTGAAGCCCTTGCCCTCAACCCGGAATCGTTGCTCGCAGCAGAGCGGTTACTTGCACTTCTCGCGGAAGATGAGGATCATGAGGCGACAATCGAGACGATCACAGCGATTGAAGAACATGTCACGGCTCCGATTTTGACATGGTACCGCGCCCGGTCGCTTTATGCGCTTGAAGATTATACGAATGCCATGAAACAATATGCTCAAGTTGAATCAGCATTTGCAGATGATGCGTTATTCTTAAAAGAATATGGTTTTGCTTTAGTCGAAGAAGGACGGCGTGAAGAAGGACAAATCATGCTACGTCGGGCAGCGATGCTCGCTCCAGAGGATGCAGAGCTCGTCGATTACGTCGAACGGATGGACAGTTGATTTTATTTGAGAAGGGAGTAGGATTGAGATGACAGAGAGAAAGCAGCGTTTCTTGCGCCGCATCTTGACCTATTATACGTTGAAGCGCCGAGAATCTAAGTGGATCCTTGATTACTGGCTTCGTAATGATGCAAAACTGGATCAAGTTCATTTTGTTCAAAATGCGATGTTCGCTCCGAAAGCCATGATCATTACGACTTACGGATTTGACGCCGACCCGTTTCTCTTTAAAAAAGGAGAGGTCAAAACGACCGATCCGGAAAAAGCCTATCATGACATCCGTTTGACGGACGAGCCGGTCTATATCGAATTGAATTTTCAAGGGATGATGATGGACGATGAGTATTTATCGTTGCTCGAAGAAAATCCGTTCCGTCCTGAGGTTGCCGTCGAACCGCGTCTAGCGGACGAGGCGATGCATTTTATCGCGGCGACTGTCAACCGTCAGGAAGAAGAACGGTTGATTCGATTAATCGATGAGGCGCTAGACGCACGTGACCGCAGTCGTTTTCAGTCGCTCTCGGAAGAGCTTCGGACGATCCGCAGTCAACTCGAATAATGCAATCTATAATGGTGTCATCCTCTTTCAAAATAAAAGGGGATGACTTTTTTTAGGCGTGGAGAAAAAACGGAAAATATGAAGAAAAATAGAACGGAATTTCATAAAACGTTCACATTAAGTGAGCAGTAACAAAAGCGGATATGATACATTAAATGTGACGAAATGTAAGTGAACAGGAAAGGGGGAAATGAGTTGCGTTTCAAACCATCCGATGTTCAAAGGACGAGAAACGAACAAGCGTATATTGATACGTTGGTCGTCCCATTGATACCGATCGGATTTGGCGAGTCGATGCATGCCTTTGCGGAATGCGCCGACATGACGACGACCGTCGCGTCTGAAGTCGAACGACAATTATCCGGTCGTGCGATGCTTGTTCCAGGACTGACTTATGTCGACCTGCCGTCGCTCGATCAATTGAATAGTTGGCGGGAAGCGGCATCTGCCGAACAATTCCGTTTTGTCACGTTCATCACGGCAGATTTACGCTGGAAAGAGACAGCGGTCGAGGACATCGTCTATGTTCCACGCTTATCGCTTGAGACGATGAGTCGCGACCAGCAAGGTCAGATGGTCGGGAATTTTGTAGGACAAGTTCTCGAACAGTTAGGAAACCGTTGGACCGCGCTATGAAGCGGTTGACGCAATGATTTTATTAAGATACTATTACCATGTGAGAAATTTGTGTGAAGTACAGTGGTCTTGGGGCACGGCGTACATCACAAGGGGGGATCGAGATGGCTCAAAACGGGTCTAACGTAACACGTCGTCAATTCTTGACGTATACATTGACTGGAGTCGGTGGCTTTATGGCAGCGACGATGGTTATGCCGATGGTCAACTTCGCAGTTGATCCAGTCCTGAAAAAATCAGGATCAGGCGATAAAGTAAAAGTAATGAAGTTGTCGGACATCACGACAGAACCAAAGCGGGTCGACTTCAAGAAACAAACGCAAGATGCTTGGTATGATTTCGAAGAAACATTATCAGCATGGGTCTTCAAAAACGATAAAGGCGAGATTCTCGCATTATCACCGATCTGTAAACATCTAGGATGCCAAGTGAGTTTCGGAGCAGATCCGACGCACCCAGAGCAATTCTATTGCCCATGTCATTTCGGACGGTATACGAAAGATGGCGTCAACGTACCAGGTACGCCACCGACGAAACCGCTTGACGAATATGAAATGCAAGAGAAAGATGGTTTCCTTTACTTAGGCAAACCAGTCGAAAGAGGTGCGTAAGCGATGATGCAAAAAATCTATGATTGGATTGATGAGCGGGTTGATATCACACCGCTTTGGCGAGATATCGCCGATCATGAAGTTCCAGAACACGTAAACCCTGCCCATAACTTTTCCGCATTCGTTTATTGTTTTGGCGGGCTGACGTTCTTTACAATCGTCATCCAAATCCTCTCGGGGATGTTCTTGACGATGTATTACGTACCAGACATCATCAACGCCCACGCGTCCGTGTACTATCTTCAAAATGAAGTCGCGCACGGTCAAATCGTTCGTGGTATGCACCACTGGGGCGCATCTGTCGTCATCGTAATGTTGTTCTTACATACATTACGCGTCTTCTTCACAGGTTCATACAAAAAACCACGTGAATTGAACTGGGTCGTTGGTGTACTCTTGTTCTTCGTTGTCTTAGCACTCGGTCTAACAGGATACTTGTTGCCTTGGGACATGAAAGCATTGTTCGCAACGAAAGTTACGATTCAAATCGCGGAAAGCATACCGGTCATCGGTGGCATCGCGAAGACGCTCCTCGCGGGTGGAGAAATCGTCGGTGCAAGTACGATTGCTCGATTCTTTGCGATTCACGTCTTCTTCCTTCCTGCGGCATTGTTCGTCTTGCTCGGGGCCCACTTCATGATGATCCGTAAACAAGGGATCTCTGGACCACTTTAAACCGACAATCAGACAATCAATTTAGGCAACCTAAAAGGGGGAGAACACGATGCATCGTGGTAAAGGAATGAAATTCGTCACCGATTCACGGGTGTCGATCAACAACCGGATGCCGAATAAGTCGAAAGACTATTCTGAGTATCCAGGTCGGACGGAAGCGTTCTGGCCAAACTTCTTACTTCGCGAATGGATGGTAGGAGCAGTCTTCTTGATTGGCTTCATGACCTTGACAATCGTTGAAGCAGCACCATTACAAAATATCGCTGACCCGACGAATACGTCGTACATTCCGCTTCCGGACTGGTACTTCCTATTCCTCTATCAGCTTTTGAAATACCAATTCGCCGCTGGTCCATACATCTTGATGGGGACTGTCATTCTTCCGGGTCTTGCCTTCACGGCATTACTTGTAGCACCGTGGCTTGACCAAGGGATTGAACGTCGCCCAGCGAAACGCCCGGTCGCAGTCAGCATGATGCTTCTCGGAATCGTGTCAATCATCTTCTTGACATGGGAATCTGTTCAAACAACACACTGGGATACGATCCATAAACAAGGTGAGTTGACGATGAACGAAGGTCCTGAAATTGATACGACGGCAAAAGGCTATGAAATTTACTCGAACCAATCATGTGTCAACTGTCATGGTAAGAACCTCGAAGGTGGAGCAGCTGCTCCAGCCCTCGTCGGGACGAAAAAGACAGAAGAAGAAATTTATGAAATTGCAGACAAAGGTGTCGGTGCGATGCCTGCTGGACAGTACAAAGGTTCAGATGCAGATCGTAAAGAACTCGCTAAATTCATCGCTTCTTACGGTGAAGGCGGAGAGAACAATAAATAAGAGAAGAGCCGGGGGAATAATTCCTCCGGCTTTTGTCTATCATGAGGTGAATGAATGTGCCGTTTTTGCATATCTTAAAACATAAAGCAATCCTGTGGCCGCTCGGCCTGATCAATCTAGCGGGAACAATATACGGTTATTATTGGTATCAACCGCAACTCGGGCAGTCGAAGTGGTATTATTATCCGTTCATTCCGGATAGCCCGACAGCGTCTTTATTTTTTACGATCATCGTATTTTTGTGGATTTTCAATCGGCGCTCCCGACTATTCGAAGCACTGGCGTTCGTCACGTTGATTAAATATGGTGTCTGGGCCGTCGTCATGAATGCCTTGATGCTTCAAGAAATCGGGACGGACAATAGTTATTTGACGGCGATGGCACTGATGCTGATGCTTTCGCACGGCGCGATGGCATTCCAAGCGCTGCTTTACGTTCCGTTCATGACGTTCCGCGTCAAAGAACTCGTCCTTGTCTCGATCTGGGTCATCCATAACGATGTCGTCGACTATGTGCTCGGTCAATGGCCACGCTATCCGGCACTTGCGGAGCATATCCAGTGGATCGGGTACGGATCGTTCTGGTTGACGGGATTATGTATTTTGATGGGATATCTCCTTGTTGCACGCGATTCGATTGACAATAAGGTCGCTTGAACGTAAAATAAGGATATAATCTTTTAGGAAAGGACAGATGTTACATGGCTAACTATCTGATTTACCTCGCCATCATCATCATTGTTCCCATCTGGGCACAAATGCGAGTCCGAAAAACGTATAAAAAATATCAAGAAGTTCCGATTCATAGTGGGGTGACGGGGGCGCAAGTTGCTGACTTCATCATGAAACAAAACGGAATTACGGATGTCCGTCTCGAAGCGATTGGCGGAACGATGTCCGATCATTATGATCCGACAAATAAAGTGGTCCGCTTATCAGAAGATGTCTACTACGGTTCGACGGTCTCAGCGGTTTCGATCGCGGCGCACGAAATCGGGCACGTCATCCAGGATGCGACAGACTACAATATGATGCGTGTCCGTCACCGGATTGCACCGGTTGCGTCGATCACATCGAATCTGTCGTTCCCGTTATTACTCGTTGGTTTCTTTGCCGGGATAACAGGTCTTGCGATGCTCGGTGTCATCTTGATGCTCGGTGCCGTCATTTTCCAACTCGTGACGTTACCTGTTGAATTCGACGCCTCCAAACGGGCGATGGTCCAATTGACGGAACACGGAATCATTGATGCAGAAGAAGAACGTGGTTCACGTCGCGTCTTGAACGCAGCTGCTTGGACATATGTCGCTGCGACACTCGTCGCCGTCGCCGAGTTCCTCCGTCTCGCTTTGATGGTCTTTGCCCCGTCGGACGAATAATTCAAACGTACTGAACCAGATGAAAACATTTAAAAAACACCCGGTCCGTTCAATCCTCTACTTGAGAAGCGAACGAGCCGGGTGTTTTGTGTGTTTACGTTTCCTTGATCGGGACACGGTTTTCGTCGAACGTAAATCCTTCGCCTGTTACTTCGTACACATCATGTAACGTGATGAAGGCATGTTGGTCAACTGCTTTGACAAGCGTTTTCAATCGTGTAATTTCATTACGTGCTACGACGACATACAAGACTTCGAGGTCGCGACCCGAATACCCGCCTTTTGCAAGTAAGCGTGTCGTCCCACGGTTCATCGTCGCGTGGATTCCGTCCGCAATCTCCGTCCGGTGATCACTGATGATCATCGCGGCTTTCCCGGCATACGTTCCTTCTTGCATCCAATCGATGACGCGGGCGCCGACATAAACGGCAAGCAACGTGTACATCGCTTGTTTGTAGTCGAGGTATGTCAACGAAGCGACGATGACGAAGAAATCGAAAATCAGGAAGGTCCGACCGATCGACCAGCCGAAGTACCGTTTCGTCAGACGGGCGATGATATCGACGCCACCTGTCGTTCCGCCGTTATTGAAAATGATGCCAAGACCGACACCGATGAAGACACCGGCGAACAAAGAAGCGAGGACCATGTCATCAGTTAATATGATTTCGAGCGGTGAGTATTTTGAAATCAATCCATACCACAGGGAAAAACTGAACGTGCCGATCAGTGTATAGATAAACGTCGTCCGACCAAGCAGTTTGTAACTGACAAAAAACAGTGGAACGTTCAGGACGAGGTTCGTGATGGACGGGGATAAACCGAATAGTCCTTTTAAAATCAAGGTGATTCCTGTAAATCCTCCCTCAGCCAGTTCATTTTGAACGTTAAAATGATAAATTCCGAATGCAAAGATAAAGGATCCGACAAGAATCCAAATAATGTTTTGGATACGGATCGGAAATTGAAATGGGGGTGCCATACTGTTGCTCCTCTCTAACAAGACTCTTTCTTTAGGGTAACGGTAGAAGGTGAAAAAGACTAGCTTTTCCTAAGCGAAACCCGAGGAAAAGTGGTCGATGTAGTTTTTGGCGTTCGTTTTGTTTACAATTGTATCGAGAAGCGCGTGCTAACTTAACTGAAGAGAGAGTGGTTTTAAATGAAAAAATCGATTGGAATCTTATGTTATCCATCCGTCGGCGGAAGTGGTGTCGTTGCGACGGAACTCGGGATGAAACTTGCAGACCGTGGACATGACGTCCATTTCATCACGTCGAGCATGCCGTTTCGCTTAACGGAATACCGTCCGAACATCACCGTCCATCTCGTAGAGGTCAATCAATACTCGGTCTTTAAATACCCCCCCTATGACATTACCTTAGCGTCGAAAGTCGCGGAGGTCATCGATGTGTTTGATCTTGATATCATCCATGCCCATTACGCTGTCCCCCATGCCGTCTGTGCAGAACTCGGGCGCAACATGGCGAAAAAGAAGGGTGTCGGTGTCGTGACAACGCTACACGGGACGGACATCACTGTCATCGGTCAAGATTTAGAGATGCAACCGGCAATCCGTTACGGCATTGAAAGCTCGGATGCGGTGACGGCCGTTTCGGAAAGTCTTGCCCTTGAGACGAACATGACGCTGAACGCACAATATGACATCGACGTCATTGCGAACTCGATTGATGAAAGTGTCTATTACCCGATGCGCGACGAACGCTTGAAACGGCATTACGGGATTGAACCGGGCGAAATCGTCGTCATCCATATTTCGAACTTCCGACCCGTCAAACGGATCGACGACACACTCGTCGCATTCGCAATTGCGGCGAACGGACGAAACATGCGGTTATTGCTTGTCGGGGATGGTCCGGAGATGGGGCAGACACGACGGAGGGCCAAAGAACTTGGTGTTTATGAAAAAATCATTTTTGCCGGGAAACAAGAACACGTCGCCCAGTTGCTCGCGATTAGCGACATTCATTTATTGTTGTCGGAAAAAGAAGCGTTTGGGCTCGTTGTCCTCGAAGCGATGGCAGTCGGGGTACCGAGTGTCGTCTCGAATGCCGGGGGCTTACCGGAAGTGATCCAAGACGGCAAAACAGGGTTCATCGTGCCGACGTATGACGTCAAGGCAGCTGCTGACCGGATTGGACACCTGGCCGATACACCCGAGCTTCGGGAACAGATGGCAGATGCGGGTATCCGTGATACACGACAACGGTTCGATTCGAATGAAATCGTCCGCGAATATGAAAAAATATATGAACGGGTGTGTGCGCGGTATGAACATGCGTGAGTCAGCGAACACGATCATCGAGACGATTGAACGAGCGGGCGGGGAGGCGTATATCGTCGGCGGTGCCGTCCGGGACACGTTACTCGGACGGACGCCGGGCGACTACGATTTAGCGACGTCGCTTCTTCCGGACGAGGTCATTCCGCTGTTTCCCGTCGTCATCCCGACCGGACTTGAGCACGGGACGGTAACGGTCGTCGTTGAAAAAATACCGTTCGAGGTGACGACGTTTCGTTCCGAATCGACGTACAGCGACCGACGCAGACCGGATCACGTCACACTCGGTGTTTCACTTGAGGAAGATTTGACCCGTCGTGATTTTACGATTAATGCGATGGCCTTAAAACCGACCGGACTGGTCGATTTGTTCGGAGGACAAGCCGATCTCGCGGCAAAAATCATTCGGACGGTCGGACGCCCGGAAGATCGGTTCGGAGAAGATGCGTTACGGATGATTCGGGCGTTACGCTTCATGAGTCAGCTTGCGTTTTCGTTAGACGAACGGACGGAACAGGCGATCAAGGAATGCGCCGAGACGATCCAATACGTCGCAATCGAACGCGTCGCGATTGAACTCGAAAAACTATTGCTCGGCGCAGGGCGACCTGCCGCCTTACGCGCGATGTTACGAACCGGGCTCGGCATGTACTTGCCGGGTATCACTCCGGATACGATTGAACGATTAATCGCGTCTGACTTAGACGGGGTCTCAAAAGACGATGTCTGGACGCTGCTGCTTGATGCGGGATTTTCACCAGACCGTTTAAGTGCCTTTAAACGCTCGAAAAAACAGGAGCAACGTGCGAAACGATTAGTTTGTCTGGTTCACCTCGAGCAATTGACCGATTGGCAACGGTATGCATTGACGGATGAGGAACTAGCGGTCTTGAACCGGATGACGGGTCGGAATCATCCGGACCGGACGACTTTACCAATCCGGACGCTGAAAGACTTACAGGTCGATGGACGTGACATCGTCGCCCTTGGTCTAAAAAAACAAGAGATCAAGCACGCCCTCCACTATTTGGAACAACATGTCGTGACTGGACAGTTCGTCAATCAACGTCCAATTTTGTTAGAGGAAGTGAAGAGATGGAAAAATCGACGCGAGAACGAATCCTTCAACGCTTGATGCAAGAAGACTGGATCTCCGGTCAAGCGTTAGCCGAACAATTAAATATTTCACGTACCGCTATTTGGAAACAAATTACGGCATTAAAAGAAGCCGGGTATGCGATTGAATCGAATAAAAAAACAGGATACCACCTGATCGACCGTGGGGATCATTTGACACCACTCGCAATTGAACACTACTTACGGACCAACACACTTGGGCGCAAAATCTTTCATGTCGAAGAAACAGAAACGACGCAACGGATTGCGCACGACTTAGCCCAACAACAAGTCGCAGAAGGAATGCTCGTCGTCTGTGACTACCAGACAAGTGGACGGGGGCAGCTGGGGCGCATCTGGCATGAAACGAAAGGGAACGGGATTGCAATGAGTTTGATTGTAAGACCGGACGTCCCGCTCGATCAAGCAGGACAACTGACACTTTTGTCTGGGCTTGCCCTAGCGACCGCTTTACGTGACCTTGACGTACCGGTGACGATCAAATGGCCGAACGATTTACTGATTGCAGGTCGAAAGGTCGCAGGGATTTTGACGGAAATGCAGACGGAAGGAAGTCGGATCAGTTCTGTCATCATCGGAATCGGAATCAACGTTCAGCACGAAGAATTTCGTGACGTGATCGCGGACCGCGCGACGTCGCTGAAACTCGCGACCGGTCGAACATTCCAGCGGGCAGAAATCGTCGCCACGTTTTTAAATCAGTTTGAACAGATGTATACACGCTGGGTCGAGGAGGGATTCGGTTCCTTCGTCCAGGCATGGGAACAACTTGCCGATAAATTGAATCAATCAATCACAGTGCGGTCACGGCAACAAATAGTAACCGGCATCCTGCGCGGGATTCAAGCAGATGGGACGTTGATGATCGAGTCGGCGCAAGGGCTGGAAACATTCCATTCAGCAGAACTCGTCTATTGGACGGAAAACTAAAAACGCGCCGTTTGCAGTTGCCAATTCGAATCATGTATAATAAGGTGATGGATGATATCCGCTAGGAGTCATACCGATGGAAGGCTTATTGTTAGTTGATATTCCTGCCTTGATCCCATTCGGACAGGGACAGAAGGACGCTGTTGCACTTATTCACGCCTTCTTTCCTAATGCACGTTTTATTAGGAATAGAAGGCGTTTCCTTTTGTCCTCTCTATACTAAAGTAAGGAGAGAACACACATGCATACCATGACACCCTTATTAAAAAAACAAGCGGCGGGTGAAAAACTCGTCATGTTGACGGCATATGATTATCCGTCAGCGAAATTAGCAGAAGCAGGCGACGTCGATTTGTTGCTAGTCGGCGACTCGTTAGGCAATGTTATTTTAGGCTACGATTCAACGATTGCGGTGACGGTCGAAGACATGATTCACCATGCGCGCGCGGTCCGTCGCGGTGCACCGAAGACATTTATGGTCGTCGATATGCCGTTTGCGAGCTATCACGGTTCATTTGACCGGACGCTTGACGCTGCTGCACGAATTTTCCAAGAAAGTCAGGCCGACGCCTTGAAACTTGAAGGGGCAGGTGACATCTTGACGACGATTCGTCGTTTAACGGACGCTGGGATGCCTTGTGTCGCCCATCTCGGTTTGACACCTCAATCGGTAGGTGTCCTCGAAGGTTTCAAAGTCCAAGGGAAATCGCTTGCTGCTGCGGAACAGTTGATTGCCGACAGTTTGGCGGCGGAACAAGCAGGTGCGAAGATGCTCGTCTTAGAATGTGTCCCACACCAACTGGCGAAACGTGTCAGCGAGTTACTTCAGATTCCAGTCATCGGGATTGGTGCCGGGGCTGACGTCGACGGACAAGTCCTGGTTTACCACGACCTTTTGACGTATGGTGTCGGACGACTGCCGAAGTTCGTTAAAGCCTACACGGACTGGAACACGTCAGGTACTGAAGCGATTGCAAGCTACGTCGAAGAAGTGAAGCAAGGGACATTCCCGTCGCTTGAACATACGTTCACGATGGACGAGGAATTGATTGATTCGCTTTATGGAGGCGATAAGAAATGAAGGTCATTCAAGACATTCAAGAATTGCGACACGAATTAGCCTCCTACGACTCCATCGGATTTGTGCCGACGATGGGATTTCTTCATGAAGGACACGGCTCATTACTCGAACAGGCGCGTCGAGAAAATGAGATCGTCGTACTGAGTATTTTTGTTAACCCGACACAGTTCGGACCAAACGAGGATTTAGAGCGGTATCCGCGTGATGAACAACGCGATCAACAATTGGCACGCGCAGCGGGCGTCGATTATTTATTTTATCCGACGAATGAAACGATGTATCCGCTCGATATGGCGCGGGTGACAGTCAGAACGGGCGACGACGTCCTATGCGGTGCGTCGCGCCCCGGACATTTCGATGGTGTCTTGACGGTCGTCAGTAAATTACTAAACATCGTCCATCCGACACGTGCTTACTTCGGTCTGAAGGACGCCCAGCAGTTGGCGTTGATTGAAGGATACGTCGCGGACTATTTTGTCCCGGTCGAGATTGTACGCTGTCCGATCATTCGGGAAGAAGATGGACTTGCGAAATCCTCTCGGAACGTCTATTTGTCTGAGCAGGAACGCGGCCAAGCACCACGTCTCCAACAAGCACTTCAGGAAGCGAAACATTTGCTTGAAACAGGGATGCCGGTCGAAGAAGTCGTCGAACGGACGAAAGACGCCTTACGTCTAGAAGGAACGGAACTTGATTATGTCGATGCCGTCGCGTATCCGACACTCGGACCTGTCTCGTCAGATACACAAACGATTTTACTTGCCGTCGCCGTTCAGTTTCAATCGGCGCGGTTGATCGATAATTTACTTTATACGAGAGGAGCATGATTATGTTACGGACATTCATGCACGCTAAATTACACAAAGCCCGCGTGACGGAGGCCAATCTCCATTACGTCGGATCGATTACGATCGATGAAGATTTGCTTGATGCGGTCGGTATTTTTGAAAATGAAAAAGTACAAGTGACGAACAACCAAAACGGGGCGCGGATTGAGACGTATGCAATCAAAGGCGAACGTGGCTCAGGCGTCATTTGTTTGAATGGTGCGGCAGCTCGTCATTTCCAGGTTGGAGATGAAGTCATCATCATGGCCTATGCCCAGTTGACGAATGAAGAGATTCTCGTGCACACCCCAAAAGTTGCCGTGCTCGACGAAACAAATAACATCAAACAGATGCTTTCTCAAGAAATCGCGCATACGATCTTATGAAATTCAGAGACCCGGAACACATTCGGGTCTCTATTTTTGTTAAGATGAAACAGGAGACGCAAGACACGTATTAGATGGATGGTTAAAGGTGGAGGATAAGTCGTGGAGAAGAAGTTTGTAGTAATCGACCTAGAGACGACAGGTCACTCGATTAAAGCCGGAGATGAAATGATAGAGATTGGCGTAGCAGTCGTCGAACAAGGGAAAGTGACAGAACGTCTATCTGCTTTCGTTCGACCGAAAAAACCGATTCCGCCGTTCATTTCCCAGTTGACGGGCATATCCGACCAAGACGTCGCAGATGCGGAAACGTTCGATACGATCGCACCACGGGTCTTGTCGATGTTAGACGGGGGAATCTTCGTCGCGCATAATGTCCAGTTCGATTTAACATTTTTAAATGAAGCGCTTGAAGAAGAAGGCTACTTACCGTATACAGGTCCTGTCATCGACACCGTCGAACTGGCGCGGATTTTATTACCGACAGAAGAAAGCCATTCCTTGTCTCATTTGACGGAGCGCTTGAATTTGACGCATCAGGAAGCACACCGGGCAGGGAGCGATGCTGAAGCGACAGCAGAACTATTGCTTGAGCTGTTAGGTCGACTTCGAAAGTTACCGCTCGATACATTAAAACAATTGCGTCGGTTGTCTGCTAAATTGTTCAGTTCGATTGAGGACGAAATCGATTTGGCGATTCAAGCAGTCGGAATCGAAGCCGATGATCGGTTCGACTCCTTCCGAAAAATCGTCTTGAAGAAACGACTAGCGACCGAGATAATGCCGACCCGGTCAGAGTTACAACCGTTCGGTCCCTTCGTCGATCACTTGAATCAAGAAGTGTTCCCGAAATTATTCAACGGCTACGAACAGCGGACGGGACAGCTTGAAATGATGCGCCATGTCTATCAATCGCTTGACCAAGAAGTGCCGTTGCTCGTCGAAGCCGGTACAGGAACTGGGAAATCTCTCGGCTACTTAGTCCCGGCCGCGCATTACGCGATTGAACATGAGACGCCGATCATCGTCAGTACACATACGATTCAACTGCAAGAACAATTATTTGCCCGTGATTTACCACTCCTGCGTCAGTTATTTGAAGCACCGGTCGAAATCACGTTGCTGAAAGGGCGAAATAATTACATCGATTTACGGAAGTTTGAATTTTTCTTAAATGAGACGGAGGAGCCGTATAACTTTACGTTAGCGAAAGCAATCTTACTCGTCTGGTTGACAGAGACGTCGACCGGGGATTTGGAAGAAGTCAGTCTTCCGGGTGGCGCTGCCCAAGGCAATATCGCCATCAAACAATTGATTCAGTCGGACAGCCAGTCGCAACTCGGACGGTTCGATCCGTGGTACAGCCGGGATTTCTTCCAACATGCCGTCCGTCGGGCGAAAGACGCAACAATCATCGTCACGAACCATGCGTTGTTGTTCAGCGACATCCAATATGAGGCGGGTGTTTTGCCCAAAAATTGCCCGTTGATTTTGGACGAGGCGCATCAAATCGAAGAAGTCGCCAGCCATCACTTCGGACTCGTCTTTGACGGACATTCATTCGACCGGATCTTTAGACAACTTGGTTTTTCGTCCGAAAAGAAACTGTTGACCCGAATCGTCAACTTATCGGATCAATTCGATTTGACGGAATTGGTCGAAGCGCATAGTGAGGTGATTGACGAAACGATGACGGAATTGATTGAAGAGGCGGATAATTTGTTGATGATCATTCAAGCCTACGGCCTCGATCTTTCTTCGCGTAAGGAACGACGGGAGGGACGTGTCACTGTCCGCTTTAAGCGTCTCGATCACTCGATGCGTTCCGTCCAAGAGAGCGCGAAACGGGTCGAACTCGTCTTGCGCCGGCTTCGGCAAGCGATTCGTGCGATCCATAAGTTATTCCATGACCAACGGGAACAGATGAGTTATCGTGAACGATCGGTCGTCGCCGATCTGAAATCGGTCATCGGTCAAATCGAAGATGTCGAGCATGCGATTTTTGAGACGATGCTCGCTCCGCATGACGAAACCGTGTCTTGGATCGAGACGACTGCAAAGAATCGGAAACTGACCCGGATTTATACGCAACCGATTGATATCTCGGACCGTCTCTACCGCGAGGTCTTCTCGAAGCGGACCAGCATTTTGACATCAGCAACACTGACGGTCTCAAATAAATTTCAGTTCATCGAGAAACGACTTGGCTTAGGAGAACTCGAGACACGACGGTTCATCGTTCCGTCACCGTTCGGTTACGCCGAGAAGGTACGGCTGATGGTTCCGACGGACTTGCCGTTACTACAAGACGTCCCACCTGCGAAATATGCCGAGACGATTGCGGAAGCCATCATCGAAATCGCCGAAGTGACGGAAGGGCGGATGCTCGTTTTGTTCACATCCAATGATATGTTGCGGCAAACACACGATGCGACGAAACAAGCACTCCCGGCGCGCTTTACGTTACTTTCGCAAGGCATCACGCAAGGGTCACGGCAACGGCTGATGAAGCAGTTCAAACAGCTCGATGCCTGCATTCTCTTTGGAACAGCAAGTTTTTGGGAAGGAATCGACGTTCCGGGAGACGACTTAAGTTGTCTCGTCATCGTTCGCCTGCCGTTTGCGCCGCCCGATCAACCGATCGTTCAGGCACGCTCGGAACAAATCGAGCAGCAGGGGAAGTCTTCCTTCTTTGAATACAGTTTACCGCAAGCCATCATTCGCTTTAAACAGGGGTTCGGCCGCTTGATCCGGACGACGAATGACCGTGGAGTCGTCTTTGTCTTCGATCGACGCATCGAGACGACGCGGTACGGAAAACGATTTATTTCGAGTTTGCCAAACGTACCTGTGTTATCAAAACCACTCCAAGAATTGACGGCAGAACTTGAATTGTTCTTGAATGATACGGATTGAGTCTATTAAAATAACCATTATCGCATTATAATAGGTTAAGAAAAATGAGGGAGGATATAAGATGGATTCGAAAATCGAGACGCTCGCGACGGTCAAGGTCAATCGCCATGACGATACGTACAAAATCGTAGACTTATTGAATCGCACGTTAAAAACTGAGGATTTAATGTTTGGTCTAGCTTTGGATGAAAAGGATAAGGAGCAGATGGTCTTTACCATCTACCGCACATGAAGTGGAAAGTCATCATCGGCTTGCTTGCAATCGTCCTTATCGTCACAGTCGTCAGCACGGGCATCTACCAGCTGACGGTTGCTGAAGCGAAGGGACGGGAGCAAGAGGTCGTGTTGCAGGCAGAAAAGCGGTTGAAACAAGAGCTGACACCTGACACGGTGACATTCGAAAATGTCTTTAATGGACAGACACAATACACGGTCTTTTCGATGAAAAAAGATGGGACAGCGCTTCGGGCGTTCGTTCCGGCGAAAGGGAAGATTGAGACACGTCCCGTCAAAGACGGGATGAAGATTGCCGATGTCATTCGACAAAATGGGAATCAAGGGAAAATCGTTTCGTCTAAATATGGATTTGAAGAGCGGGCGCTGATTGAAATCGTCACCGAGACGGCGTCCGGTTATGATTATTCGTACTATACGTACCAAGAAGGATCATTCATCAAACGACTACGGATCAACTAAAAAAGGAGTGTGCGATATGTTATCAAAACGCGTACAACAATTGACGCCTTCTACAACACTCGCCATCACGGCGAAAGCGAAGGAATTACGTGCATCTGGTCAAGATATCATCGGTCTTGGTGCCGGTGAACCGGATTTCAATACACCGGAATTCATCATTCAAGCGGCATTTGCGGCAGCTGAAGCCGGTGATACGAAGTATACGCCTTCAGGCGGAACAGTTGCGTTGAAAGACGCGATTATCGAGAAGACACGTCGCGATTTGTGGGTATCTTACGATCGATCAGAAGTCATGGTCGCATCTGGTGCGAAACATGCGTTATCGACACTCTTCCAAGCAATCCTCGATCCGGAAGATGAAGTCATCGTTCCTGCCCCATACTGGGTCAGCTATCCGGAACAAATCAAGTTGAGTGACGGCGTGCCGGTTATTTTAGAGACGACGGAAGCCTCACGTTTCAAAGTGACGCGTGCGTTGCTCGAGCAACACATCACACCGAAAACAAAAGCAATCGTCTTGAACTCTCCGTCGAACCCGACCGGCATGGTCTACACGAAAGAAGAGTTAGAGATGGTAGCAGAGATAGCGATTCAACATGACATTCTCGTCATCAGCGATGAAATTTACGAAAAATTACTGTATAACGGTGTGACACACTTATCGATTGCGACACTACCAGGAATGCGGGAACGGACCATCATCATCAATGGTGTCTCGAAGTCGCATGCGATGACGGGCTGGCGGATTGGTTATGCGATCGGACCGAAAGCAATCATCGGCGCGATGACGAACCTTGCGAGCCATTCGACGTCGAACCCGACATCAATCGCGCAAGCCGCTTCAGTCGCGGCCTACGAAGAAGGGGATGCTCCAGTCGAAGCGATGCGTGTCGTATTCGAAGAGCGGCTCGAACAAATTTATGATCGGTTGATTCAGATTCCCGGATTAACGTGCCTGAAGCCGGAAGGTGCCTTCTACTTGTTCCCTCATGCGTTGAAGGCAGCAGAGATGTGTGGGTATGCGAACGTCGATGACTGGTGTACAGCCGTCTTGTCGGAAGCAAAAGTAGCCTTGATTCCAGGTTCAGGGTTTGGTGCACCGGAATACGTCCGGTTATCATATGCAACGGATCCAAAGCGTGTCTTAGAAGCACTTGACCGGATTGAAGGATTTATCGCGGCTCGTACAGCCGTTTAACTTAGAGAGGATGTTGACTTTTGAAAGCAATGATTCGAGATGTAGCAAAACATGTGGGAGAGGAAATCACGATTGGCTGTTGGTTAGCGAACAAACGCTCAAGCGGTAAAATCGCCTTCCTCCAGTTACGTGACGGTTCCGGTTTCATGCAAGGTGTCGTCGTCAAAGAAACAGTCGGAGAAGACTTATTCAAAACAGCCAAAGGCTTGACGCAAGAATCCTCACTTTGGGTGACAGGTGTCATCAAATCAGATGGTGAGCGGACAGCACTTGGTCATGAGATGGAGATTACGTCAATCGAAATCATCCATGAAGCAATCGACTACCCGATTACACCAAAAGCACATGGAACAGATTTCTTGATGGACAACCGTCACCTCTGGTTGCGGTCAAAACGCCAGCATGCCGTCATGGTCGTTCGAAATGAATTGATCCGTGCGACATACGAGTTCTTTAACCAAGAAGGATTCATCAAAGTCGACCCGCCAATCTTGACGGGCAGTGCACCGGAAGGAACAACCGAGTTGTTCCAAACGAAATACTTCGATGAAGATGCGTACTTGTCGCAATCGGGTCAACTCTACATGGAAGCGGCAGCGATGGCACTCGGGAAAGTCTTCTCATTCGGTCCGACATTCCGTGCTGAAAAATCAAAAACACGTCGCCACTTGATTGAGTTTTGGATGATGGAGCCGGAGATGGCATTCTACGACCACGAGATGAACCTCGAAGTCCAGGAAAACTATGTCTCGCACCTCGTTCAGTCCGCCTTGAAGAACTGTAAAGCGGAACTGGAGTTGCTCGGTCGTGATTTAACGGTTCTTGAAACGATTCAAGCGCCATTCCCACGCGTCCGGTATACGGAAGCAATCGATATGTTAAAAGAACAAGGATTCGACGACATCGAATTCGGAGATGACTTTGGCGCGCCACATGAAACAGCGATCGCAAACAGTTTTGCCCGCCCGGTCTTCATTACGCACTGGCCGAAAGCGATCAAACCGTTCTACATGAAAGAAGATCCGGAAAACCCGGGATTCGTTCTGTGTGACGACTTGATTGCCCCGGAAGGTTACGGTGAAATCGTCGGTGGTTCGCAACGTGAAGAAGATTACGACAAATTGCTTGCTGATATGAAAGAACATAACTTGGATGAGACAGGCGCTTACAAATGGTATCTTGAAACACGCAAGTATGGTTCAGTACCACACAGTGGCTTTGGTTTAGGACTTGAACGGACCGTCGCTTGGATCACAGGTGTCGAGCACGTCCGGGAGACAATTCCATTCCCACGTCTACTCAACCGGTTGTATCCGTAATTTAGACTGAAATCGACCCATCGTTTAGACGGGTCGATTTCTTGCTTAGACTAAAGAATCGAGGAAGTGTCATGAATCATAATTTAATCCAACTTTTCGAAGAAGGGACCGTCGTCCTTCCGAAACGATTGTTCACGGAAGCGAAGCGGCTTGGAATCAGTTTTGTCGAGTTCACGTTAATCGGTCAACTGTTCGCTTGTCGTGCTGAAGGGATGGAGATGCCGTCGCCAGAGGAACTGAGTAACCGACTTGGCTTGTCAGAGACGGAAACGATCGAGACGACGCTTGGTTTGTTACAAAAGGGGTTGCTCGCGATGGAAAACGTCGCTGGATCGGAACGGTATTCGTTAGTCCCCCTGTATGAAAAATTGATGGCACCACCGGAACAAGAGGCACCGAACTTCGATACGATCAATCCATCCGTCTTCCAACAATTCGAACGGGAACTCGGAATGATGTCGCCGTTTCAAATGGAACAAATCATCCAGTGGCTGACGATTGAAAACATCGCAGAAGAGTTAGTGCTTGCTGCACTGCGGGAAGCAGTTTACCATAATGTCCGGAAAATGACTTATATCAATCAAATTTTGCGGACGTGGGAACGCGAGGGCATCAAGACGCTTGAAGACCTTGCGACACGGGGAGGGTGAATCATGTTACGTCTAGCAGAAATCGAACGGATTGAACAAACACTTGAAGAGATGTTCCCGGATGCTTTTTGTGAACTGATTCATCAAAACCCGTTTGAACTCGTCGTGGCCGTCGCCCTGAGTGCACAAGCGACGGACGTGCTTGTCAACCAAGTCACGCCGGGGTTGTTTGCCGCGTATCCGACGCCAAACGACTTAGCAGCGGCACCCGTCACTGAAATCGAAGAGAAAATCAAGCGGCTTGGTCTCTATCGCAATAAGGCGAAAAACATCAAGGCTCTCGCGGAACGTCTCGTCACGCTGCATGACGGGGAAGTACCGACGGACCGTGCCGGACTCGAAGCCTTACCTGGCGTCGGACGAAAAACAGCGAACGTCGTGTTGTCGGTCGCGTTCGACGTCCCTGCGTTCGCTGTCGATACGCATGTCGAACGGGTCTCAAAACGTCT
Source organism: Exiguobacterium sp. s193 (assembly GCF_018618755.1). Taxonomy (GTDB): domain Bacteria; phylum Bacillota; class Bacilli; order Exiguobacteriales; family Exiguobacteriaceae; genus Exiguobacterium_A. The sequence continues at coordinate 43,298 of NZ_JACSMR010000005.1, read as the reverse complement.
TGGCATCTGCCGCTGGAAAGATAACGTCACGCAAGTCGAGGCCACCTTGATGAAACGATTCAAGCGGGAACGCTGGTCGAAGCTTCACCATCAATTCATCTTCTTCGGACGGTATCATTGTAAAGCGCAACGCCCGAACTGCCCTGCATGTCCGCTACTCGACATGTGTCGGGAAGGGAAAAAACGGACGAAAGGGACAACGATTCCTGTCGACTGAACGCAGTCACTTTATTCAACATCGATCAAAAAGGATAGCCCGTCTTTGAGAGATTCAGCTCTCAAAAACAGGCTATCCTTTTTTTCTAAAGTGAATGTCACGAAACGATCAGCCGTTCCAAGGTGTATCGGACCATTCCCGGCGTTTTTTCGTAATCGGGACTTTTTTGAATCCCCAGTTCCGGAAATCTTGATCGGGACTATCACGACGGATGTAAATCTTGTCTTTAATGGCTTTAAAGATTCGGTTTTCGTCCCCGTAATGGACAAACCGTGGTTTTACCTCGATCACGCCACGACGTACACGTGATAGGGGGAGGCAGACGAGGTCAGCAATCTCAAGACCGGATTGGTAGAGGTCGCTATCCTTTTCGGCAAAGATAAAGCCTTTGATTTTTTGACGACTTTTTTCGACATCAAGATGGACTGTTCCAGAGTTGAAGATGTCGAAGAATGCTTTTTGGATCAATAAGTTTTGGTAGTCATCGCGACTTTCGAGAACGACACGGGCACTCGTCGCCTCCGTCTCTTCTAAAAAGGCGTAGAAGGATTTCATCAAGTGTGCAAACGCGACGACGTAAGGATCTTTTGGGGTAGAGAAAAAATCCTGTAACTTTTGTTTATCGACTTCGACACTGACGATCGTACAGTCGATATCGACTAAGAAGTCCGGTAGTGCGACCCAAAAATGACGTAACATGTCAATCGTAATGCCATCTTCTTTTCCATAAGGATGCTCTGCCTTCAAGATTTCTTTTAAGTGGAGCGGGATGTGCGGGTCTTCAAACACGCTTGACTTAAATTCCATCAAGCGTTTTCGTAACGGACTCGGCTCACCCGTCTCGTCGGAGTCGATGGCATATTTATATTCCATCAAGACACCGGTCAAATTAAATTGTGTGTTGCCTTTGGGTGTACCCGTCTCATCGACGAACATGACGTATTTTTTCGCAGTGTTGTTCGACGCTCTAGGAATCATTTTTGATTCATGGCGCGAATTCGATTTAGGTGTTGCCAATCAGATTCCTCCTCGCGCGGTTCTGCAGGACCAGTCTCGACTGTCTGCTACACTATACTGTGTACGACAAGTATACCAAGATTTCCTGCTAAAAAAAGTAAAACCTCGAGTGAGAGGAATCACTGCATCAGTTGATCGATATAACGAACAGACTTAATCGTTTCGTTAAACCGCTTCAAACTTGTTTTCGGTTGAAAGGCTTGAACTGACAGTTGTTTCAGTTGATCGACGGCACTTTCGACCATCGCCGGTCGTAAATAAGGACTGTTTTGTGCGTTTCGTTGCCAATCGGCGATGAGTACATCTGCCTGTTCGACAAATGGAATCACATCCTTATTAAAGTCATATTCTGTTCCTGCGCGTCCTGCTTGATAAATGCGCTCGATTTCTTGAAGTAACGGTTCAATTGTCATTTGTTTTTAACTACTCCTCTCGGCCGATACGATACAATCACATATCATGGTACAATAAACGCGATAGGAGGGGAATCGATTTGAATTATCCGAACGGTAAAAAATTTCAAAAGCCTCTCGAACCGAATGGAACGAAGATGAAAAACCCACGGGCGAATGCATCGACGTTTTCGAACCGAGGGATGAAGCTTGAAAAATTAATTAATGAAAGTAATACGTTTTACTTGACGCATAATCGGGCAATTATTCACAAGAAGCCGACCCCCCTTCAAATCGTCCAGGTCGATTACCCGAAGCGGTCTGCCGCTGTCGTCAAGGAAGCCTATTTTAAGCAACCGTCGACGACAGACTACAACGGCGTCTATCGCGGAAGATATATTGATTTTGAAGCAAAGGAAACGAATCATAAGACCTCCTTTCCACTCAAGAACTTCCACCCCCACCAAATCGAGCACATGCGAAAGTGCGTCGCACATGGAGGAATTTGTTTTGTCATCATTCGATTCAGTATGTATAATGTGCAATATGTGCTTTCAGTCGAGCACGTGTTCCCCTGGTGGGAACAATTGGAAACGGGTCGAAAATCAATTCCGCTCGACCAAATTGAACAACATGGTATAAAAATCAAGACAGGTGCGTTCCCTGCAATTGATTATCTAGAGGCAGTGGACGAGTTATATTTCACTTGAGAAACTTACGGATTGAAGGAGAAGGATAGCATATGGAAAGAAGTCGTGTCGCACGTCGTGAAGAAACAAAGACGTCAGCCAAACAATCGAACCGGACGAAACGTCCGAAAAAGAAGAAGACGGGTAGCTCGGGTGGTTCTGGAAAAGGTCCCTTATTTAAAAAGTTATTATTGATCGCGATGGGACTCTTCATCTTAATGATGCTGATCGGTGGTGGCTTCGCTGCGTATGCGATCTCGACCGCCCCAGAGCTCGATGAGACGAAGTTGCGTGATGCGCTTCCTTTGAAAATCTATGCCAGTAACAAAGAAGAAATCAAACAAGGTGGCACGAGTCGTGAGTACGTCTCGATCAAAGAAGTCCCGGATGTCGTCAAAGACGCGTTCATTGCGATCGAAGACCGACGTTTCTATCAACATAACGGGATTGACTTCCGCCGTCTAGGTGGCGCAATCCTCGCAAACATCACCGATGGTTTCGGCTCGGAAGGGGCCTCGACGATCACACAACAGGTCATTAAACAATCATTCTTAAGTTCTGAAAAAACGATTACCCGTAAAGTACAGGAACAATGGCTTGCGATTCGTTTAGAACAAGATTATACAAAAGATCAAATCTTAGAGATGTATTTAAACAAAAACTATTATGGTCAAAACGCATTCGGGATTCAAACAGCTTCGAAAGCGTATTTCAACAAGCCGGTCGATAAGTTGAATTATGCAGAAGCAGCGATGCTTGCCGGACTTCCGCAACGTCCGACGGCGTATGACCCAATCAAGGGTGACCCGAAATTAACGAAATGGCGTCAAACGCAAGTGTTGAACGCGATGCTGACGACCGGTGTCATCACGCAGAAGCAACGTGACCAAGCGGTTGATCAAAAAATCTCAAAATTGATTGATCCGGCACCGAAGTCGACGACAGATGCATCGTACGACAGTGTCATCTTCGATATGGTGTCAAAAGAACTAGAAGATGTCTTTGGACTTGAAGGAAAAGACATTTATGGACAAGGACTGAAAATCTATACCTCGATTGATAAACCGATGCATGATTACATGAATGAAGTCATCAAAAAAGACGAAGTCGTTCAATTACCGGATTATGCGGAAGCTGCAGCGACTGCCGTCAATACAAAAACGGGTGAAATTTTGGGTGTCGTCGACGGGAAAAACCCGGGCGAAGATACGGCACGGCGAAACTATGCGAATGAACCGCACCAACCGGGTTCGTCAGCGAAACCGTTCTTTGCATATGGTCCAGCGATTGAAAATGAAAAATGGTCGACAGCGAAACAAATTACGGACCAAGAAACAAAAATTAACGGAAAAACGATTCAAAACTATTACGATGGTTACAAAGGATCGGGTACGATGCGGAACTGGCTGAAGATTTCTGCCAATACACCGGCGATTCAAACGTTCCAAGAAATCGGTGGCGATGCGGTCGAAACCTTTGCCGCTAAATCTGGTTTAGCATTAGAAAAAGACGAGTCGATTTCTCCGGCATACGCGATCGGTGGGATGAAACATGGCTTTAACACGACCGAGATGGCAGGTGCTTATGCGACACTCGGGAACGGTGGCGATTACATCAAACCGCATATCATCAAATCGATTGAGTATAGTGATGGTTCAAAAATCAAATCACCGATCAAATCGAAAAAAGCAATGGAAGATTATACAGCCTACATGCTGACAGATATGCTTCGTGACGTCTTAAAGCCGGGCGGAACATTCCCGACAGCGGGACTTGCTTTTGACGCAGCAGGAAAAACAGGAACGACGAATGCCTACAAGGATGTCTGGTTCGTCGGCTACACGTCAGACGTCTCGATTAGTGTGTGGACAGGGACGACGAAATCCGGAAACAATAACGGCATCGGACTTGAAGGACAAACTGAAAGTAGAATGGCGCAAAACTTATGGAAAGATTTTGTGACGAAAACACGTGACCGGACACCTGCTCCGTTCGAACAACCAAGTTCTGTCTTAAGTATCGGTGATGAATTGTATGTCAAAGGAACAAAGGAGCCGGTCGTCGAAAAAAAGGCCGTACCAGCTCCGACTGGGTTGCAAGCTTCTTACGATGAAGATTCGCAATCGGGTGAGCTGACTTGGAATTACAATGATTCAGCGTTACGGACGAATGGTTATGATAGTGTGACGTTTGAAATTTCGATGAAAGACCCGGACGGCAAGACATCGGTTCTCGGGACAAGTTCGACGAACCGGATCAGCATCAATGGTCTAAAACCGGGACGGACAGAATTTAGCCTTGTTGCAAAAGCATCCGGGGAAGAGTCCGGACCAGTTTCAACATCCGTGACAATTGCGGAACCTCAGACGGACGAACCGGCGACGGATGAACCTCAGACGGACGAGCCAACGACGGATGAACCGACGACGGATGAACCGACGACGGATGAACCTCAGACGGACGAACCTCAGACGGATGAACCTCAGACGGACGAACCGACGACGGACGAGCCGACGACGGACGAGCCGACGACGGACGAACCGACGACGGATGAACCGACGACGGATGAACCAACGACGGACGAATCGGCGACGACACAATCAACCGATCCAAAAGCAAAAAAAGATGAAGCAAAAAAACAAGCGAAAAAAGATCAAAAAGATAAAAAAAGTGATTCACAATCCGCGCAATAAGATTCATATACACGAAACAAAGGTCAAGACTGGAGCAGCGAACCTGTTGCTTCAGTCTTACCTCTTTTTTTTTTGTATAATGAGTAGAGAAGGAAGGAAGTGAGTCGATGGAACCTAGACAATCACTCGTCACCTATTTAGAAGAATTGAAAGCCGATCGCTCTTTTATGGAGCGCGTCACATATATGAAGACGATGGAAGCGACGGAAGGGCGGTACGCACCATTTCCAGACCAGATGCCGAAGCGGTTACAGCAAGCGATTCGGGCACGTGGCATCGATGCCTTATACCGACACCAAGCCTTAGCCTTCAAACATGTCTTAGCCGGGGAATCGACGGTCATCGTCACGCCGACGGCTTCCGGGAAAACGTATTGTTTTAATTTACCGATTCTTTCGCATTTACTCGAGCACCCGAACGACCGGGCACTCTATCTTTATCCGACGAAGGCACTTGCGCAAGATCAAAACAGTGAACTGCTCGAATTAATTGATGAACTCGAGGCACCGATTCGTTGTTTTACGTATGACGGAGACACGTCACCGACGATTCGGACAAAAGTCCGTAAAGCGGGGAACATCGTCATTACGAATCCAGACATGCTCCACTCCGGAATATTGCCACACCATACGAAGTGGATTGAGCTGTTCGAAAATTTAAAGTATATCGTCATTGATGAATTGCATACGTACCGTGGCGTCTTCGGGAGTCACGTGGCGAATGTCATCCGACGGTTACGCCGAATTTGTCACTATTACGGGAGTGATCCCGTCTTCATCATGACGAGCGCGACGATTGCCAATCCAAAAGAACTCGCGGAACGGCTTATTGAAAAACCAGTCACCTTAATCGATGACAACGGTGCTCCGACCGGGCGAAAACATTTTATCGTCTATCAGCCGCCAATCGTCAATGCCCAACTCGGAATTCGACGTTCGGCGACACTCGAAACAAAACAACTGGCATCGCGTTTCATCAAAAAGAAATTTCAGACGATCGTCTTTGCCCGTTCTCGCGTCCGCGTCGAGGTGTTGCTGACGTATCTACGCAGTTTGGTTCGCCATGAACTCGGTCCGAAATCGATTGAAGGATACCGTGGCGGTTATTTACCGACGGAGCGACGAGATATCGAACGACGTCTAAGAAAAGGTGAGATCACCGGAATCGTCTCGACGAACGCGTTAGAACTTGGCGTCGATATCGGTCAGTTACAAGTCTGTATCATGAATGGTTATCCGGGGACGATTGCTTCGTTATGGCAACAGGCAGGGCGAGCCGGAAGACGGCAGGACGATGCCTTAATCATCCTCGTTGCTTCGTCCGGCATGCTCGATCAATACGTCGCAGAGCGACCGGAGTTATTTTTAAATCAATCACCAGAGGCGGCGCGGTTAGATCCCGATAACCTAATCATCGCCGTCGATCATATTAAGTGTGCGGCATTCGAACTCCCGTTCCGGCAAGGTGAAGCATTCGGGACACTCGAGACAGAAGATATCCTCGAGTATTTAGTCGAAGAACGTGTCCTGCATCAGCGGGGAGAGCGTTTCTACTGGATGAATGACGCGTTTCCGGCACATGAGATCTCGTTACGCTCGAGTGATCAAGAAAACGTCGTCATCGTCGATCAGACGGAAGTTCCGAATCGGGTCATCGGTGAGATGGATACGTTTAGTGCGATGACCTTATTGCATGATGAAGCGATTTACTTGCATGGAGCGGATCAGTATCAAGTCGAGACCCTTGATTTTGAGGAGAAAAAAGCGTTTGTCCGTGCCGTGGATGTCGATTATTATACCGATGCTAATTTTTCAGTCGATTTGTCTGTCCTTGAAGAAGATGAAAGCTATTCGAACGATGCGTTTAGTGTCGCCCGTGGGGATGTCAGTGTCCGTGGGATGGCGACGATGTTCAAAAAAATTAAATTCGGTACCCATGAAAACATCGGGTCAGGTCCGATTCATTTACCCGAGCGGGAAATCCATACGACAGGCGTCTGGTTTACGTTACCTGCTACATCTGCTTCGAGTACGGAGCTCGAACAAGTACTGGAAGGTGTCGCGAACAGCTTGCGGCGTGTAGCACCGCTCTATTTAATGTGTGACGCGAGCGATGTTTTCGTCGTGCCGCAAGTCAAGGCGACCCATACGCAAAAGCCGACCATCTATTTATATGACCGGTATCCTGGAGGGGTCGGCTTAGCTTCCTCGATCTATAAACAACGGAGCATCATGTTACGGGCAGCACGCGACTCGATTGAGACATGTCCCTGCCAAGATGGTTGTCCGGCTTGCATCGGTATGGTCGGTCTCGCAGACGAGAAGGAACGGACGGTCAGCATGCTAACTGAGATGGAGAAGGAGTTATCATGAAAAATAAATTAAGACGGATGTTAAAACCGACGAATCAAGAGAGCGAGCAATCACAAACGATAGAGGAGACTTCGGAACAAACGGTCGATACGAAGACGGCGAACGAACAAGCGGCCTGGATTGAAAAAGGGGCGGACATCCTGACGTTCGAAGACGAATGGATTGTCAGAATCGATCAGCGTTACAACTTAGCGGACAGCCATGGCCACCGGACGTTCGGTGCCGGGTATGAATCACTTCAACTGCCGCATCCGCCACTTGCGCTTGATGTCCCGCTTGAACAAATCATCTTTTTCGATACGGAGACGACCGGCTTACGTGGAACCGGGACAACGATTTTTTTGATGGGGTTTGCCCGTTTTGAGAAAGGAGAGTTGTTGATGCGGCAATATTTTTTACCGCATCCGCATTATGAGGCTGCCTTTTACCATCATTTTCTGACGGATATCGGAGAAGATGTCCGCTTCGTCACCTATAATGGAAAAAGCTTTGATTGGCCGCAAATCAAGACACGACATGTGTTCGTCCGCGAACGTGTCCCGCGCCTGCCGAAAGTCGGTCACCTGGATTTACTCCATGTCTGTCGGCGGATTTTTAAAGGATTGTCCGATTCGTACCGGCTGACGGCGATGGAAGAACAAATCGGATTTGAGCGAGCGGATGATTTACCGGGATTTTTAGCACCGATGCATTACTTTCAATATGTCGAACATCAAAATCCGTCCATCATGGATGGTGTCCTTGAGCATCACCTCCATGACTGTCTGACACTTGTTAGTCTCTATGATGAATGCAATCATCTCGTGACCCACCGAAAAGAAGTATCATCCCGGATTGGAGAGAACATTGCCGTTTGGTTAGCCGATTTAGGGATTAACGAACAATCAGTCGAGCACTTTCATCAGGTAAACGATTTGTCGGCGGAAGGATGGTTGCGGCAAGGTCTCTTATTTAAAAAAATGCAAGACTATCAACAAGCAGTCCCGTGCTTTGAGAAGAGTAAGACGTTTCGTGGATACATCGAGTTAGCGAAATGGGCGGAGCACATTGCAAAAGAGCCACGGCTTGCTTATGATTATACTGAACAAGCCAAAATAATGGTGGAGTCTCAATCGTTGCTCGCGTCACGTAAGGAAAACGTGATGGCAGAACTCACCCACCGAAGCAATCGGCTACAAAGGAAGTGTCAAGGATGAAAGTTGTCGCAATCACGGGTTACAAACCAACCGAACTCGGGATTTTCGATCAAAAACATCCCGGTATTCCAGTCATCAAGGCAGCATATCGGGAACGGTTGATTCGACTGATTGAAGACATGGGGACGACGTGGTTCATCACGAATGCAACACCCGGATGTGAGCTCTGGGCATGTGAAGTCATTCTCGAGTTAAAGGACGACTACCCAGACATCCAGCTCGGGATTCTACTCCCGTTTCTTGAACAGGAAGCGAAATGGAAGGAACCGGTTCAAGCCCAGTATTTGGCTGTACTTGACCAAGCAGATTTCGTCGATGCAATCAGTCAGAAGCCTTATGAAAATCCTAGCCAACTGCGAAACAAAACGGAATTCATGATTGAAAAAAGCCAAGGACTTTTATCGATTTTTGATGAAGAGCATGGTGGTTCAGCGAAGTATCTCGTCGAGCGTGCTAAAATAGAAATGGAAAGATCCGATTATCAAGTGTTCTTGATCACGCAAGATGATTTATCGATGATGGAACAAGAACTGAACTATACTGATCAGTGGGAGTGAAGAGGATGTATAAACCGTTATTGACGGCAGACGATATTTATAAAAAAGAATTTAAGACAGGTCTCCGGGGATATGTGATTGAAGAAGTCGATGGATATTTAGATCAGGTCATTAAAGACTATGAAGGTTTTGAACGTGAAATCGACCGTTTGAAAAAAGAGCTTGAGGCAGCCAAAACGGCGGCACCAGCACGAACAGAAGAACGAACTATCGACCCTGAACCAGTTGTTTCAAATCCGTCGAATTATGATATGTTACGCCGGATCTCGAATCTTGAAAAAGCGGTCTTTGGGCGCCCGCATCAAGAAAACTGATCCTCCCTACTTAAAACATCCACTTCATTTACGAGTGGATGTTTTTTTTTGTGAAATTCCCCTGTTTTTGAAAGGAAGCGTCGCTTGAGCGAAAGGGTGGTAAACTAACTAATAACGAGCGAGGAGAGGGAGAAGATCATGTTACAAGTGATGACGACAAAAATCGTTCCCCCAAAGGAGCGACGATTATTTTCATTAAGACGGACGATGACAAATGAAGAGACGGATTTAGAATTAATCTGTAATCACATTCGTCATGTTTGCCGGTATGACTGGATGCTGTTTGAACAGATTCAACTTGATGCACAGATGGGGATTGATTTCGCCTTGATTGGACCAAAAGGGTTATTTTTGATATTGGTGAATGAGGAGCCTGCTGTTTTACTAAGTGATCGTGCGTATCATGTCGAACAGATGACAGGAATTCAAAAAGTCGAGACACATCACCCGGTAACAGACGCACAAAACATGACGAAGGCTGTCAGAACCCTGTTGAAAGCAGAAGGCATCGTCATTCCGGTTCAGTCGATGCTTGTCTTCAAAAATGCTCCGAAACTGCGGTTGTCGCGCGTTAAGTTTTCGATTGGTCACACATTTGCATCACTCAAGCCATGGATTGCACAGCGGCAAGGCACACCTGTCACAGAAAAGGAGCGGAAACAGGTCGCTTATTTACTGACCAGCTATCAAAAATAGTCACCCTTCGCTACTCGCGAGGATGACTATTTTTTTTACCGTCGTTTCGGTTGACTGAGGAAACGTTCGACCCGGTCGATGTCTTCCTTCAGGGCATACACAGCAACCCGGTCGTCTAAGTTTTTACTAAAGCGGCGGAATAAAAACGACGTTTTGACACCACGTTCGATGCGGACTTCAAAGCCTGCATCGGCGAGCCGTTCATAGTCACGTCGCAACTGTTCTCCTTTATCACCAAACTCTTCCCCGATGAGGACCCAACGTAAGGATTCCTTCGTCCGGCGCAAGACGATGATGATGAAAAGAACGATTAATATAATAATTAATGGCAATCGTGTAATCAAATCATCCATGGAACATATCACCTCATAACTATCATACGTGTTTAGCGGGCATAAAGTAAACGCTCAAGATAACGTGCGAACGGTTTAATCTTTAAACCTTGCTGGCGATACGCGATATAACCGTCAGGTCGAATCAAGTAGAGACCACACTGCTTGATTCCGAACTTCCGTGCTAATTCTCCCCCTTGGTCGACGACGCCGTCATCTTTTAGCTCCTGATGGATCGGGACCGTCTCAAACAGGTCAGGATAGGTATATGCTAACTCCTTATAGGGCGTAAGTTCCGATTCGTCCGATTGGCGTGGTAAGAACAGCAACAGTAAAAAATTACGATCAGCGCGTCGGAGTAACAACTCATTTTTTTTCGTGCGTGGATTCACGACTTCACTGTAGGGCATCGGTTCGCCCGGTTTCGGGGCTAGCAAACCAAAGCGTCCTTGCGTGACGAACGTATCTGACGGATGGTAATTACTGTTGAGCTGCGCAATCCGATTCGTCACGTAATGATGGAGTGGTGTGATTTTGAGACTGTTCCGGATGACTTTTTCCTGCAAGGGAAGCAGGAAGGGAACATTGATTTGTAAAAGCTCCGTCGCAAGATTCGTTGACCGTAATATTCCCCGTGCAGCCTCACGCCGTTCCGTACTATAGGAGTCAAGGAGAGGGAAACTTGCTTTAAATTCGTGGACACACCAAAGTTTCCACGCTAAGTTCATTGCGTCGGCGATGCCCGTATTCATACCTTGTCCGCCGACGGGCGAGTTGATATGCGCCGCATCGCCGATTAAGTAAATCCGGTGGTGACCAAATTTTTCGATGATTCGATTATGGACACGGAACATCGAATACCAATGGACTTTCTTTAATTTGAAGGGTACTTTCGCCCGATTCTCTAAAAAGTCTTCAATCGCCGCGTGATCCGTCGGAACGACACCATTCGTCAAATTACCGGTAATCCGAAATAGATTGGACTGTAACGGAAACGACTCGATGACACCATGATCGGAAAAGAAGATGTGAACTTCTTCAGATGAAAGCGGCCAATCGACTTCGATATCGGCAAGTGCCCAGGATTCCTTAAAGGACTTGCCGCTAAACGGCAGTCCAAGTTCGCGCCGGACGAAGCTATTTGCACCGTCTGCACCGATGATGAATGAAGCATCAACGGTTTCGACGATATCATTTTTACGAATCGATGCGGTGACGAACGTCGGGAATTGGGCAAACCCGGTCAGTTCCGTATCCCGTTCAACTTGATGTCCGTAATCGAGTAACCGTTGCTCGAGAATCCGTTCTGTCTCACTTTGAGGCAACAATGTCACGAACGGGAACGGGGTATTTAAATCCGTAAAATCGAGTTTAGCTTGCCAAGCCCCGTTGACATAAAGGTTTCCCTGGTTAATTTTGATTGCTTCTGCCATCAATTCGTCCGCAACGCCAAGGCGAGCGAACAATTCAAGTGAGCGTGCTTGGATGCCGATTGCTTTTGAGACGACGGATGGACCACTCGCCCGTTCGATGATCCGAAATGTTAAACCGTACCGTGATAACGCAAGTGCTAGTGTCAATCCCGTTGGTCCGGCACCGATGATTAGTACATCTATGTTTTTCTTCACGAATAAGCCCCCCCTTATTTTACTTCTTAACCAAAACTCGCTACCATTAAACTATACACCTAGCGGGAAACCGCCAGAGAGGATGAGTGGGTTGAACGAACAGTTGTTTACGACAGACCGATTAGTAGTAAATTTTAAAGAGTACATCCGACAAAATGAGACGTATATGACGAAAACGCAGGCCCTGAATGCTTACTATAAAGTCGTCTCCGGTTCGATTCTGGCAGACAGGATTGCGAAAAATGCTGATTTGATCACGCGGATGCGTCATTTAGAAGAAGCGTATCAGAAAGTCGCGCAGGAAGGACGATGACGAATCCAGAGTTCGATCAACTGCGGGCAATCTTTCGACAGACGAGCGATCAGTTGCCGCGTCAGGCGGCAGCGGTCCTTGTGCCGTTTGTCGAGCATGAGGGACAAATCTGCCTCCTTTTTCAAGTACGTGCCAAAACATTACGTTCGCAACCCGGGGAAATCGCCTTTCCGGGCGGAAGAATTGATTTCGGGGAAGGTCCAAAAGAAGCGGCGATTCGTGAGACACGGGAAGAATTGAACGTGACAGATCAAGACATCGAAGTCATCGGGACGTTAGAGCCGCTCGTGACGCCGAACCGGTCCATCATTTATCCATATGTCGGAATCATTCGTACCGATGACATCCGACCATCAAAAGCAGAGGTCGATCATATCTTTTACGTGCCATTAACTGATTTGTTACGGTCGAGCCCGATTGAGGGAGAGATGGAGTGGCGGATTCGCCCAGGCAAAACCGTCCCGACGAGTCGGATGGCGAATCGAGAGGCGTATCTCGATCGCACATACAAAGTAATCGAACATTTTTATGAACATCAAGACTATTTGATTTGGGGGTTGACGGCGAAAATCTTACGGCAAATGTTAAGTATGATTTCGCGATACTAGCTTTTTGATGAGTTCTTTTATATGATTAAACGTATCTGAACGTGTCAGGAGATGAATGAGATGGAAGAAACAGAAGAGTTATTCGATTATATCGTGGGCGACATGGTAAAAACGAAGGAAGGTTGGATCGCTGAAGTGACGGCTGTATTAACAAATACGGTTGTCGGTGATCTCTCGCATACAAAAAACTTCGAATCACTTGGATTCGAGTTTGAAAAACAAGTTCTCCTTAAATCGGAGATTGAATTATTGGAACGTAAAACGAAATAAGGTGAAACCCGGCAGATTGATGCCGGGTTTTTCTTTGAATAATTATTCGGTAATCATGCATGTCTAAGCGTAATGGACACTCGTATGCCAAGTAAGATGCGACCTTTTACAGAAAACCGTCTGAAACGGACACTTAATTCACAGAATTTCATGAACAATCGTAATCATTACAAAGTCGTTACAATGAATAAAAGGTAACAGAACGGTTACGACATCAATAAATGGCTTAACCACAACGTTAAATCGACTTTTTGAAAGCGTGTAACCGTTTCGTTACTTTTTGACAGATATATTTCAAATGACGATTTAGACTATTCATCCTTAAATTCCTCATGGTAAGGTGTTCGAGCCGTTAAGGGCCGGAAAGGTTGTTTTAAAGGATGAAGCTGAAACAAATCGTACTTACCATCATTTTTACTTTTACAGGACTCATACTTGCACCACATATGCATACGGAAGCTGCACAAATCGGAATCGGGACAGAGAAGAAGATTGTCCAAAATCCGCTTGAGATGAAACGAGAATCCGTCCGCCTTGAAAAGAAGCGCGCCGCGAAACGAGCAGCTGAAAAAGTTGCACGGCACGAACGTCAATTAAAAGAACAACAGGCTCGGGCAGAGCGAGAAGCAAAACAAAAACAACAACAGCTAGAAAAAGAACAGCAACAGGCAATTGAAAAAAAGACGAAGAAAGCGGAAGTAAAACCAGTTGCTCAAGACAATGAACAGGCAGGCGGACGCCAGGAAACGTTTGAAACGACGGCTTATACGAATGACGCTGCACTCAACGGTTCATACGATGGAAAAGTCTTGACGGCTTCAGGCTATGATGTGACCCATACGATTCACTTTGAAGGACGACGAATCGTTGCTGTCGATCCACGTGTCATTCCGCTCGGAACGAAAGTCCACGTCGATGGATTTGGGGATGCGATCGCACTCGATACGGGTGGTGTCATTCACGGTAAAATCATGGACTTGATGATGGAAACGGAACAAGAAGCGATTAACTGGGGCAGACGTTCCGTTAAAGTTACGATTTACGATTAATTTGGAATAAGCAACCACAGGCTGGCATTCATCCAGTCGTGGATGCTTTTTTTTTTTGAACCAGGTTTTAGAATCGTTAAATAAGGGGAATTTTACAAAGATAATAAAATATAGAAATGGAGGGATCGTCTGTGATTGAGTTTAAAGACGTCGGGAAAACATACGCCGACGGAACCAATGCGGTCCAAAATTTAAATTTTACAGTAGAAAAAGGCGAAATTTTTTGTTTGATTGGTCCATCTGGTTGTGGGAAGACGACAACGATGAAGATGGTCAACCGATTGATTGATCATACAGCAGGTCAGATTTGGATTAATGGGGAGCCGATTATGTCGATTGACGAACACGAACTTCGCCGAAAAATCGGCTATGTCCTCCAACAAATCGCTTTATTCCCACATATGACGATTGAAGAGAACGTCGCAGTCGTGCCGCAACTATTGAAATGGGATAAGAAAAAAGTTGCGCAGCGTGTCGATACATTGTTCGAACTGACGGGTCTCAATCAAAATTTGAAAAAAAAGTACCCAAGTGAATTATCGGGTGGTCAACAACAACGGGTCGGCGTCATGCGTGCGCTTGCGGCAGAACAAGATGTCATCTTGATGGATGAACCGTTTTCGGCGCTTGATCCAATTTCAAGAGATCAACTTCAAAATGATTTGATTCGTCTGAACGATGAGCTCGGAAAAACAATTTTATTCGTGACGCACGATATGAATGAAGCGTTAAAGTTAGGAAGTCGCATTTGTTTGATGAATGAAGGGGAAATCGTTTTTATCGGTACAAAAGACGAAGTACTGGCAAGCGACGATCCATTTATTAAAGAGTTCATGGGACAAGTCAGGGGGACGATGTAATGGGCGGTTTGTACGAAACGTTTCAAGATCGGAAAGAAGAGCTGCTGCAAGCTTTAATTGAACATATCCAACTGTCTGTCATTTCCTTACTGATTGCTTGCTTAATTGCCATTCCGCTCGGTATTTACTTATCACGAAATAAAAAAATCAGTGAGTGGTCGATTGGTGTGACCTCTGTCATTCAAACGATTCCTTCACTGGCACTTCTCGGATTGATGATTCCACTCGTCGGAATCGGGACGCTTCCGTCCGTTATTGCCCTCGTCCTTTATGCCTTGTTACCAATAGTCCGGAACACGTTCACAGGATTAGCCGAAGTCGATCCTTCGATTAAAGAGGCGGCACGGGCCTGCGGGATGACGCCGACGCAAAGTTTGCTGAAGGTTGAGTTACCGCTTGCTTTACCGGTCATGATGGCTGGTGTCCGGACAGCGATGGTTCTCATCATCGGGACGGCAACGATTGCAGCCTTGATTGGGGCAGGGGGACTCGGATCGATCATCTTACTCGGAATCGACCGAAATGATAATAATCTATTATTATTAGGTGCCATTCCAGCGGCCTTACTCGCGTTACTGTTCGATTTTTTATTACGACAAACGGAAGTTGCGACGAAAAAACGGCAAACGAGCCGAATGGTCGTTGCCCTTGCCTTGATTGCGACACTAATCATCACGCCATTCGCGCTCGGTCGGACGGAGCAACCGGACTTGGTCGTTGCCGGGAAATTAGGGGTCGAACCGGAAATTTTAATGAATGTGTATAAGATTGTCATTGAAGATGAAACGGACTTGAACGTCCAAGTTAAACCAAACTTCGGTAAAACAACATTTGTCTATAAAGCGTTACAATCTAGTGATATCGATTTGTACCCTGAATTCACGGGCACGGTCCTTGCGAGTTTGACAAATGAAAAACCGGTCTCAAATGATGCACAAGCGGTTTACGAGCAAGCACGAGATGGATTGGTCAAACAGGACCTCGCGCTGTTACCGCCGATGGACTACAATAACACCTACGCCATCGCAGTTCCGAAAAAAATCGCGGAGCGGTATGACTTAAAAACGATTTCCGACATCAAGCGAGTTGCGAGTCAATTAACGGCAGGCTTCACGTTAGAATTCAAGGATCGTCAAGATGGATATAAAGGGATTCAAGAGAAATATGGTGTCAACTTTAAAGACGTCGTGACGATGGAACCAAAACTACGATACAAAGCGATTGAGTCAGGCGATATCGAAGTCATCGATGCCTACTCGACAGATCCAGAAATCGCGAAATATGACATGGTTGTCTTAAAGGACGATCAGCAACTGTTCCCACCGTATGAGGGAGCACCTCTATTACGCCAAGAGACGCTTGATGAGTACCCGGAAGTCGGGCAAGCCTTAAAAAAATTAGATGGAAAAATCACAGATGAAGAAATGTCTAAAATGAATGAAGAAGTCGCCTATGGTGGTAAAACAGCGAGCGAAGTTGCGCGCAATTACTTGAAGAAAGAAGGGATCATTCAATGAAACTATTGATGATTAGTAATCCTTCAGCAGGGACGAACCGGAGCGGATTGTTAGAAGAAGTCATCAGTCCGCTTGCGGAACAGTTTAATGAAATCGTCATCAAGCAGACGACTCGGGCGGGGGATGCCGAGTTGTTTGCTCAAGATTCATCAGCATTCGATGCGCTCGTCGTCCTTGGAGGCGATGGGACGGTCTTCGAAGTCATCAATGGGTTAGCGAAGTTAGAGACACGTCCCATCCTTGGGATCATTCCAGGAGGGACATGCAATGATTTTGCCCGGACGCTCGGTCTACCGATGATTCCCCGACTTGCAGCAGAAATGATTGCGACCCAACAAATCGTTGAGGTTGATCTTGGACAAGTCAATGATACGTATTTCCTTAATTTTTTAGGGCTTGGGCTGATTGCTGAAGCCTCAATTGGAATCGATACCGAAGAAAAAGTCAGACTCGGTAAAATGGGCTACTATTTATCGACGATTCGCTCCAGTTTAGAAGCAAAACCCTTTGCTTACGAACTTAATTTAGTGGAAGGGCAAAAAATGACAGGTGAAGCTGTCTTGATTTTAGCAGCAAACGGTGAATCACTTGGTGGGATCGAGACTAATTTATCGAACGGAGCATATAACGATGGGAAGCTCGATTTAGTAATCGTCGATGAAGTCAATTTAGCGACGATTCGGGATGTCATCCTCCAAAAAATTGGACTAGCGACGAATCCTTCCTTCACCCATATATTAACGAGTGGGTTTACTTTAAAGACGGATTCTCCAAAAGTGATTGACACAGATGGGGAAAAGGCATTGAACTCTCCGGTAGAAGTAAAAGTGTTACCTGAATTTTTAAAAATGTATGCGGGTCACCAGTCCAAATAATTGAATGATGGGATAGTTGAGGAGACAAGGGGATTCAGAAATGAATCATTGTCTCCTTTTTATATGCACAAGTCCAAAAGGTAGTTCATCACGAATATGCGGTTACGCTTTTATGCTTTAAAGAAAATACTTGATAAAGGATGACATTCTTGTTTAGTTTTTGTACAATAAGAAAGTATTTTGAAAAGGAGGTGGAGTTCCATGAAGGGTAATGCATGGGCTTCGAAAATTGGATTTATTTTAGCCGCTGCCGGATCAGCCATCGGGCTCGGCGCGATTTGGAAATTCCCTTACACGACAGGAACAAACGGTGGAGGTGCTTTTTTATTACTATTTTTAGTATTCACCTTACTCCTCGGACTTCCAGTACTGATTGCAGAATTTTTGATCGGAAGAATAAGTGGCAAAACAGCATTACGGGCATTTTCTGAATTAGGTCATAAAAAATTTACGTTCATCGGTGTACTTGGTGTTGTCACTTGTTTCTTACTGCTCTCGTTTTACAGTGTCATCGGAGGCTGGGTATTAATTTATACGCTCCTCGGATTCTCAGGAAATTTGACATCACTTACGAGTGAGCAACTCGGTGAACTCTTTGGAACGATTTCTGCTTCACCACTGTATGCAATCGTCGGACAAGTCGTCTTTTTGATTATCACGGGTTTGATTGTCTTGCGTGGTGTCCAGTCCGGGATTGAAAAGATGAGCAAAATCATGATGCCATTATTATTCCTTTGCTTTATTATTTTAGTTGGTCGGTCCTTGACACTTGAAGGAGCAGGCGCGGGTGTTCGCTTCTTTATTGAACCGGATTTTTCAGCATTAAACCGGACATCGGTCCTCAGTGCGCTTGGACAAGCCTTCTTCTCGTTATCGCTTGGTGTATCAGCGATGTTGACTTATGCCTCTTATATGAAAGAACGTGGTCAAATCAATCGTTCAGCAGGATGGATTGTTTCCCTGAACATCGTCGTTTCGTTACTTGCCGGACTAGCGATTTTCCCGGCAGTCTTTGCATCAGGGCTTGATCCTGCTGAAGGTCCTTCACTCTTATTTATCGTTTTACCGACGGTGTTCAGTCAAGTTCAGTTCGGTAGCGTCTTCTTGACACTGTTCTTTTTATTATTTGCGTTTGCATCAATCACGTCATCGATTGCGATGCTTGAGGTAGTCGTCTCAGCACTGACCGATCGGAAAGATGAAGCGACGGCTCAAGACAAAAAGCGGGTTACTTTGATTATCACTACGCTAGTTGCACTTGTCGGGGTACCGTCAGCACTCTCATTTGGAATTGCGAGCGATGTGACATGGCTAGGGCAAACCGTTTTTGATTGGATGGACTTCCTCGTTTCAAATATCTTAATGCCGATTGGAGCCCTCTTGATTTCGATTTTTGCTGGATTCAAACTTGACCGGGCCATCGTTGAGCGAGAGTTAGCGACTGGACCGATGGTAAAACGACTGATTCCTTTTTGGCGTTTCAGTGTCTGTTACTTGAGTCCGTTAGCGATTCTAATCATTTTAATATGGCCGCTACTGTTTTCTTAAATCACATCGGCCAAAGCATCAGATTTCGACCTTACTGTCGGAATCTGGTGTTTTTTTGTACATCCGTCTCTAGATTTCTGACGAGTACATCTAGAGACGGATGTACAATTTAAAAGATTATGGTGAAATAAGGAGTATCGAGGACTAACATTTCGTGAAAACGGGAAACTTTTTGTTAAGTCATCCGTAATGGTAAGATATAAGAAAGAATAAAAAGTATTCTTATCTCAGATAGATGCGTTCAAGAGAAAGAGGGGATGAAATGAAATCTTCTACATGGTGGATATTTGGGTCAATCGGTTTGATGTTCGCATTTCTTCAAATCGCAGATGCACTTAACTTTTCCGGAATTTTTGTTGCCCTTGGTTTATGGTTCATTTGGAGCGGTTACCGTTCTAAGCCTGGTAAGCGGTACCGGACAGAACGGAAAACAACTGAGTTAAAACGACAAAACGTCAAAAAGAAATTATTACTCGACGATGAAGAACAATTCGTCGGTAGCGTCATCTTAAAACCAGAACAAGCGACACGACGATTCGATGAGACAGATGATCTCGAATTGCAAGTTTTACAACGGACCGTTGAAGAAGGGTTCGTTAAATTACAAGCTTTTGATACAATCATCCCGACGATTCGTGATAGCGAAATTCGTGCAGAGATGCGCGTCGTTTCACGCGAGGCACATACGTTATTTGAAGAATTGTTCCAAGCACCACGCGAAGTGAAAAAAGTCCGCGATTTCTTTACATTCTACCTCGATTCCTTATTGTCGATTTCAGAAAAGTTCGCAGACTTAGAACGGCGTGGGGCTCAAGTACAGTTTGACACGCGTGAACAATTGCAAGCGAACTTAAAAATGATTGCCGAAAAATTAAAACAACATCAATCTCTGCTTTTAGAAGGGGATACGGTCGATCTAGAACGAGAACTCTTGACGATTGAAAAAGTGTTGGCTCAAGAATCTGAACAAAGAAAACAGGAGGAGAGTTATAAACATGACCCATTCTGATAATAATTCATGGCAAGAGTGGCCGGACGAATCAAAAACAGAGAGCGCATCACAACCGACGATCTCAGATCCGTCCGTGGATTTGAATCTTGCAGAGACACCGAAGCACCGGACACCCGTCCGACCGGTTGAAGACATGATTCCGAGTGACGTTCCGGCTGAACAACGTCAAAAAATCGAACGTCTTCTTCAAGTGATTGATTTAAACAAGTCTGATGCCGTCATGCAATTCGGAGCACCTGTTCAACGGGAACTCTCCCAATTTTCTGATCAAGTATTAAGTGAAGTGAAAATGAAAGACGGTGGCGATGCTGGGAAGTTGCTGTCGGACTTGATGCAACGGGTCCGCCAAATGGATCCGGATACGCTGCAAGAAAAGAAAAGTTTTTGGTCGAATGTCCCCGTAATCGGTCGGGCGAAGAAAAAGGCAGAAACTTACTTCTTACAGTATGAAAAGATGAGTGCGTATTTAGAAGAAGTCGTCCATAACTTGGATCGTTCGAAATACGGTCTAATGAAAGACATCACGCTGCTCGATCAAATGTATCAAAAGAATCGACGGTACTTCGAGGAACTCAATTTATACATTGCAGCCGGTGAAACAAAGATTGCCCATGTCAGAGAAAATGAAATCGAACCGCTTCGGACGGAGGTTGAGATTTCCCGTGACCAAACAAAATTACAGGAATTAAATGATTTAATCCAACTTACAGATCGATTCGAGAAAAAAATTCATGATTTAAAATTATCGCGGACGATCAGTTTACAAATGGCACCGCAAATTCGTGTCATACAGCAGAATAATCAAATCCTTGCTGAAAAAATCGAATCGGCGGTCGTCAATACGATTCCGCTTTGGAAAAACCAAGTCGTCCTTTCACTCAGTCTATCTAGGCAAAAAACGGCTCTGCAGATGCAAAAGGATGTCACGAATACGACGAACCAATTACTGGAACAAAACTCTCGTCTCCTAAAGGATTCGTCGATTGAAATCGCAGAAGAAAACGAAAAGGGGATCGTCTCAGTCGAATCGTTAAAAGTCGCGCATCAAAACTTAATTGAAACGCTTGATGAGACACTCCGGATTCAACAAGACGGGAAACAAAAACGCCGTGACGCCGAGCATGAATTAGAACGCATGGAAAATGAATTAAAACAAAAAGTCATCGAAGTCGCTTCAAAAAGTAGAGAACTACCGAATCAACGTTACTAAGGCTGTAGACAAAGTGCCATAGTTTTTTTCGTTGCTTTCCTCGGGCAGGGCGCAAGCCGTTGCTCCTTGATCCTAACGAACAAGAAGCAGGGTCTTGCCTGCCTCTGAACATGCGTTAAAAACGCACGTTTAGAGGCAAGAGTCAACGAAACGTGACGCTTATTAGGTAACACTATGACGGAAAGCCAGTCATGCAGACGGTTTAGGGCGCAATCCGTCTTGAATCGCTTAGAACCGCGAAAAGCAATCGGTCGCGACCCTGCAGCTTTGCTGTAGCGGCGTGACCGATTGTCGCTTTGAAGACGAGGCGAGACATGGAAGTGCAACCGGATTGTCTCTCGTTCTCGCCTGTTCACGCTTCATAAGAGTTTGTCTACACGCTGAGGGACACATTTGTGTGTTCCTTCGTACTTTTTAAGGAGTGAAAATAATGGACCTCAAACAACAAAAATGGGATACGACGTGGTTATTGTTTGCACAAATGATGGCTGATCGCCACTCGAAGTGCGCATCGAAGTCAGTTGCCTGTGTCATCGTCAAGGATGAAAAACCCATTTCGATTGGAATCAATGGGACGCCGAGTCAACACGTCAACTGTAATGAAATCTTTTTAAAACAGCAGGGGACGTTATATAAATCGATTCGTGAAAATGTATCTGAATCTGATACTACGATACATAATGGTCACGTCTTTTATCACTGTAACAATCAGGAAGAACACCATGAATGGTCAAAGCAACATGAAATCCATGCTGAAATCAATGCGTTAGGGAAACTTGCGGCCGATTCCACGAGTGCACGTCATGCGACGGCATATGTGACGCATAGCCCTTGTCACGCCTGTAGCCTGGCATTGATTGCTTCAAAAATTGACCGTGTCGTTTATGCGACGGGGTATGAATATGGGGATGGGTTGAACTTGATGCGTCAGAGTGGGATGGACGTAGTACACCTCCCGTTAACGGAACAATATTTTCTTGAAAGAATTTTAGATAAAGACTTGTAAACGCTTCCATGACGTTGTATGATGAAATCAAGCATTGCCATGGTAATTATTCACTCTTCCATTCGGGTTGATCTTTAACGAGATCGACCCACTTTTTTTGAAAAACATTTGACAAAATCCCCAATATCTGTGATGATAATAAAAGATATGACGAAGCGGAACGCCGCATTTTCATAACATAGACTTTCAAGGAGCTGGAATGCCAGGTCGTTGAAAAAAAGTCCTGACTCATTCGAGTCAGGACTTTTTTAATGGATTGCCGTCGAAGAAGCGGATTCATGCAGTCGTTGCGCCCGGATGATACATTTTTTTGTAGCAGCGCCACAGAGAACACTTTGGAGACGTTGGCAAATGATATCCGTTTGCGACTGGTGGAGAAATAATTTTTGAATCAGCCGTGTAAAGATGGCGTCGCATGAAGAGAGATGCCGCTTGATTGTATTCGATGACATGCTCGTTAATTCATCCGTACTGAATCCTGCATCGGTACTAAAAGCAGACAGGACGAGTAATTTTACGAGATCAGACCGAACATCAAGACCGATTTGTTGGACCTGAAAGCAACAGGATTTTAATTCATGATCAATCAATTGCTGTAAAGCGGAATCTTGGTCCGCCAAGATGTCATAATTGACGATGGCATGTCTCAACTGGGCACGCGTTGTATGTGAGGCGTCAGCTTCTTTTTGTGACTGGACCACAATGTCATAACTTGAAGATAACGAACGGATCATTATTAAAAACCTCCTTAAATCGAATGAGTGTACATATAATTTCATCATAGTTGATTAAGTAACCGCTTACAATCATTCTTTTGTTTTGTACAGAAGAAGAAATGATTTGCTATGATGGACAGTAGAGATGAGAGGAGTGATTCGAAAATGATTCGTTTATTTAAAGCGATTCCGGAACAAGAGATCTTGCCGTATACGGGAGATGTCTTTACGGTAGAAGAATCGAATGAGACTGGTGGTTTCTCGATTGACCGGCACGCTCCGGGCGAACAAGTCGAAGAGACGTTATTGGTGGCTTCTGCGGAAATTAGAACGAGTCAGACCGGACGGGAATGGCTCCAATTCACGTTCAATTCACCGAGTGGGTCTTGTAAAGGGAAACAGTGGTTGAATCAAGGCACGGCTGAAGATGCGATGCGTCCTTATCTTGAGACGCGAATCGTCCATGTCGTGGCGAAGGTCGAGGAATACCCTGTCGACTCGGGCAATAAGTCACTGACGGTTCAACGGGTCAAAGCGGTCCATGATGTCTCCGGGACGACTTTGTTACCCCAGATGCCTCAAGAAGAGTCGATGACGGATTATCGTAATCAATTGATTGGATTAGTCGAGCAGCTGGGTGAGCCGTATCGGCAAATCGCACTCCGGTGTTTAACGACCTATTGGGATGACTTTTCGACAAGACCGGCGGCACTTTTCCATCATCATGCTTATATCGGGGGCCTCATGAAACATACTGCCTGTATGATGACGATTGTTGCAGGAATCTGTCAATCAGAGCGTCCGTATTTAACGTTACTTCAATGTATTCAAGAAGCAGAAGCCGACCATAAAAATGATCTGTTTCAAGCGCCGAGTCGATCTGCACGACAGTTTGCCTGGGATGACAGCTTCGATTCGTTATACCAAGCAGCACGAGCGATTACACTGTTAGATGAATTGCCGAATCAAGATGAATTGCTGCTTGGCGTTTTGTTACATGACATCGGAAAGGTTTGGGAGTATAATCATCTCGGCGCAACAACGAGTCGATTTACGCAATTGCTTCAAGTCGAACCGGGTGAAGAGACGTTATCCGGAATCGCAATCGATTCCATCGGTAGTTTAGTCGGCCATATGCCGTACGGCTGTTTTGTATTCGAACAAGCATTACGGGATGAATCAATCCGCTTACCGCTCGAACAACACCATCGCATGATGCACCTGATTTTATCGCATCATGGAAAAAAAGAGTGGGGCTCGAGTGTTACACCACAGACGACGGAAGCATGGTATTTACATGCGATTGATTTATTAGATGCACGAAAAGAAAAATGGAGAACGGCACAAGTGCTTTAAGGAGTGAATAGGATGCAAGAACGGATTAAAACAACATTGATTACCGGGTTTTTAGGTGCAGGCAAAACGACGTTGTTGAATCATATCGTCTCCCATCCAACAGAGAAGGTAGCGTTGCTCGTCAATGAGGTAGGAGCTGTCCACATCGATGAAGCCTTGATTGAACGTAGTGACGAAGAGATGATTGAATTGACGAATGGATGCATTTGTTGTTCAATTCGCGGGGATTTACGGGAGGCTTTATTACGAATTTCTAAAAAACGCCGGGCAGGTGAAATGACTTTTGATCGGTTATTGATTGAGACGACAGGCATCGCGGACCCTGGCCCGATTCTGCAGACGTTTTACTTTGAACCGGCAATCGAACAACAGTATCAATTATCGAGTGTCATCACGGTCGTCGATGCGTACCATCTCGAACGAGAATTGACATTTGAAGAGAATGTCAGACAGATTGGTTTTGCGGATGTTTTGTTGGTCAATAAAGTCGATTTGGTACCAATCGATGTACAAGAACAAATCGTCGTACGGTTGCAGGCTTTAAATCCGACCGCGAACATCATTCCGACAACCGAGTCTCGTGTCGACGTCGGCAAGTTGTTCGAGACGTTTCATTTTCCGAAAGCGGAAGAAGAGCGCTTGATGCAACAGGACGATCGTTTTGAACGTGCTGCAGACTCCTTTACGGCGTTAACGGTCACGGAAGTCAATCCGTTAAACCGTAATCGGTTTGGAGCGGTTTTGCGCGAAATCCTTGAAGCCTATGCGGAAGATCTATACCGGTATAAAGGGATTATCCATTTTGCAGACACGGAGCAGAAGACGATTCTTCAAGGAACCGGGATGATTTACGGGACAGCGACACGTGGACGGTTTGAGGAAGACAAACAAACGACACTTGTCTTCATCGGGAAAAATTTAGACGAACAAGCGATACGAAAAGGTGTAAAGGCGGCGATTGAACATGGTTGAAGTATATTTTGATGGTGCGGTCCGTCCATCCAATGATGATGCGACAGTAGGAATCTTTTGTAAGAATTCAGCGGGAGAGGTCATCGAGCGAACGTTTCGAATCACAGCAGTCAATAATCATGAAGCAGAATTCCAAGCGTTCGCCCGGGCTGTCGAATTGGCGGAAGAGTTAGTCCTTGTCGGAGAAAGCGTCTTTTCGTTTCGGACGGACTCCGAGGCCGTTTCGTTGGCGGTCGAGCGTGAGTTTGCAAAAAATAAACGGATTCAAGTTTATTTTGATCCGGCATTTGAACGGTATTCGCTTCTACCACTCGCTTTCGTCAAGTGGATTCCACGGTCTGAAAACAAAGCAGACCGTGTCGCACGCGAAGCGTTAAACGATTTTTAATTAAAACAGCGACCATCTTGACCGAATGATTCGGGGCAAGCTGGTCGCTGTTTTTTTATGCATCAAGCGAATTTTTTTCAATTAAAACTTGGTCTATCCGACGTCCGTCCAAATCGACGACTTCGAACCGATAGTCGGCAATGACGACATGACTTCCACGCATCGGAAATTCACCGAGCGTATACAAAATCAATCCAGCGACGGTGTGATAAGCATTTTGCAACTCGCCAGGAAGCGGTGTCGTGATACCAAGCGTTCGCTTCAAGTCATCGATGTGTAACAGTCCGTCTGCCAAATAGGAGCCGTCACTACGGATGACGAGTTCCGGTTCCTCCTCGACCGTTGAAATCTCACCGACGAATGCCTCTAAAATATCAAATAAGGTGATCATCCCTAAAAATCCACCGTATTCATCGAGTACGAATGCAATCGAAACGGTCTCTTTGCGCATCCGTTCGAGTAAATCCGTCGCTTTCAATTGGCGGGGGACGATTAAGGGTGTCTGAATATAGCGTTCAATCGTCAAGGCTGGTGTATCGGAAGATAAGACTTCTTTTGCATCGATATAGCCGACGAAATGATCTAAATCTTCATGACCGACGGGGAGGTTTCGGTGTTTTGCTTGTCGTAAGTCCGTTAAAATTTGTTCGTTTGAATCATTTAAATCAATCCATTCCGTGACGGTCCGCGGTTCCATCAATTCATAGGCATATTGATCATGAAATGCAAAGACGCGCGAAACTTGTTCAGCTTCTGAGTCTGCGAAGACCCCTTCCTTCGCACCACGAATCAACAATTGTTTGACCTCATCTTCCGTCTCGTCTTCGCTTTCAAGACGATCCAGTCCAATCAACCGGAAAATCCCACTCGTTGATTTGCTTAAGATGTAGATGAAGGGACGTAAGAGCGACGAAAAAAACCGCATCGGTTGGGCGAGCCACATCGTGACCCGTTCCGGACTGACAAGGGCAATCCGTTTCGGGACCAATTCACCGATGACGAGTGAAATATAGGTGATGATCGTCACGACGAAAATGTATCCGAGTGTACTGGCATAGGCAGACAGCCATGAAAACTGGGCTAGCCAGTTGATGACAGGTTGGGAGAGGGCTGCGCCACCAAATGCGCCGTTGACGATGCCGATCAAGGTGATTCCGACTTGAACGGTCGATAATAAATCGGTCGGCCGATCTAAAAATTCAAGAGCGATTTGTGCTGATTTTTTCCCGTCATCAGCGTACTGTTGTAATTTTTGACGTTTTGATGACAAGAGGGCAAGTTCTGTCATCGCAAAAATCCCATTTGCGAGGATTAAAAGCAGGACAATCGTCAGATTGATAAACCACATAGTGCATTCACTCCTTCTCAATTAACAAACTATTCCCCAAACGACGCTCTATCATTCCCATTCGCTGTTTTTTCCGTTAAACTGATAAGGTGTAAGATGAAAAAAGGGGGATACAAACAATGGAGTATCGTTTAGAGCATGACACGATGGGGGAAATTCGTGTCCTGGATTCAAAAGAATGGGGCGCACAAACACAACGGAGCTTAGAAAACTTTAAAATCGGTACGGAAAAAATGCCGCTTGAAATCATTCGGGCATTTGCTGTCCTTAAAAAAGGTGCGGCATTAGCCAACCGTGATTTAGGCGTTCTCGACGGGGAAAAAGCAGACGTAATTGCCGAAGTATGTGACGAAATCATCGCGGGGCAATTCGATGATGAGTTTCCACTCGTTGTTTGGCAAACGGGATCTGGCACACAATCGAACATGAACGTCAACGAAGTGATTGCGCGTGTCGGGACGCGTAAGTTACAAGAGCGTGGGAGCGACTTGACGATTCACCCGAATGATGACGTCAATAAGTCACAAAGTTCAAATGATACATATCCAACAGCGATGCACATCGCAGCGAAAACGGTCGTCATCGATGACCTGTTCCCGGCGATTGAGGCGATCCATGCAACACTTGACGAAAAAGCGAAGGCTTTCGCAGACATCGTCAAGATTGGTCGGACGCATTTACAAGATGCGACGCCAATTACGCTGGGGCAAGAAATCAGCGGATGGGTCCGGATGCTCGATTTATCTAAAAAAATGATTGCGTTGACACTCGATCCGTTGACGGAACTCGCGATTGGTGGAACGGCTGTTGGGACAGGGATTAATGCCCATCCGGAATTCGGAGACCGTGCCGCTCAAAAAATGAGTGAAGAAACAGGTAAATCGTTCGTCAGCGCGGAAAACAAATTCCATGCGTTGACGAGCCACGATCAGCTCGTGTTTACGCACGGAGCGATTAAGGCACTGGCGATGGACGCGATGAAAATTGCGAATGACGTCCGCTGGCTTGCGTCAGGTCCGCGCGCCGGAATCGGAGAAATCACGATTCCTGAAAATGAACCGGGTAGTTCGATCATGCCGGGAAAAGTCAACCCGACGCAGAGTGAAGCGTTGACGATGGTTGCTGCCCAAGTACTTGGAAATGATACGACAATCGGGTTCGCTGCGAGTCAAGGAAACTTTGAATTGAACGTCTTCAAGCCAGTCATCATGTACAATTTCATTCAGTCGGTTCGTCTGTTGACGGATGCGCTCCATTCGTTCAACGACCACTGTGCAGTTGGCATTGAGCCGGAACGGACAGTGATCGATGATAACGTCGAGCGTTCACTGATGCTCGTCACGGCATTGAATCCACACATTGGATACGAAAATGCGGCGAAGATTGCGAAAGCAGCGCATAAGAACGGGACGACGCTTAAAGAAGCGGCATTAGCAACCGGTTTACTAACGGAAGCGGAGTACGATCAATGGATTGTCCCGGCAAACATGATTAGTCCGAACTTAAAAGCGTAATTGAATTCGAAAGCGAGGAAACCTCCCTCGTTTTCTATGCACTCGAAGAAACGATTGTCTCGGTTGTGTAGAAAGAGGGGGAGGATGTTTTGGAAAACAAGCAAAACAAGATAGAAAAACAGATCAATCAGACGATTTTGATGGTGGAACGTTTGTTACGCATGTCTTCAGTCCCGACCGAAGAGTTGAGGGTATTCGCGAGTTGGCTCGAACGACTCGGACAACAAGAGGACATGGCATTTTTTGCACAGCAAGCAACGCGTCTTGAACAAGAACTCCCAGCAGGAGAAACTGTCAATCATGAACTTGTTCTGACACAGTTACGTCCCGTCATTGATTACGTATCGGCTCACGGTCGAAAAAAGATGGTCCGAAAAGAATTGATTGTCTCGATTACGAAACGTTTTTTAGATAACATCCAGTGGAAAAAAGCGTTGGAGAATGAACGTTATATGACCCGTTTTTTTGGTTCCGTCGAAGATGCGCTTGAAGTGGGTTATGATTTGCCGATTGATGCACTGCTAATTGATTATGATCTCATTCGAACTACAAAAAAAGAGTATGTCGATAAACTCATCAAGAAGTTAGAAGCGACATTCATTCCATTAATCATCGTCGGGGAAGCGAATCAACGAATTCGTCAACAGTGTTATCAACTTGGGGCAGATGACTACTGGGACGAGACCGTGACGCTAGATGAACGGCAGATTCGCTTAAAACAACTACTCCGTAAGCTCCGGATTGTTTCATCGACAATCCTCGTCGATGAGTTGACGGGGGCGTTTAATCGGAAGTACTTACAAAATGCCTTTCAACGTCGTACGTCACGTCTAGCACGTGACGGTCAATTATTCGCGTTAGCCATCTTTGATCTCGATCACTTTAAGCGAATCAATGACCTATACGGGCATCCGACAGGCGACTTGGTTTTATCCGAACTTGCCGCATTGACGAAACAAACGATTCGGCAAGAGGATGAATTGATTCGGTTTGGTGGAGAGGAGTTCATGTTGCTCTTTAGTACCGATAGTAGCGATGTAGCATGTGCGACGATGGAAAAAGTCCGTCAGCGAATCGAACAGCATATGTTTGCAAATGGACTAAAGGTCACGGTCTCGATTGGCTTTACGCTGATTGATCAACCATCGTCTGATTTAGAAGATACGACCTCAGAAGCGGATGAAGCACTCTATCAGGCAAAACGTAAAGGTCGGAATCAAGTCGTGATGTATTCCGTGACAGCAGAAAAAGAAAAAATCGCAGGGATGATTAAAGTCGAAGGGGTCGAGGCAGAACGCTTACAAAATATCGACATCCCGACGCATCCGAAGTATCACTTCCGCGTGTCGCCGTTTACGACGACGACCGATGCAGAGGTTGAACTCCATCTTGTTCCACTCGATGTGGTGGCAGCGTCGGACTTCCGACTGCTCGAGCAATGGAAGCAGGAGCGTGGACGAATCATTGATACGATCGTCGTAGTCGAGGAGGAAGATGCGCTGCTTGGTGAAGCATTGCAGCGTGGGGTCACCGACTACTGTCTCCTTCCGCTTGAACTTGAACAGGTCGAGGAACAAATCCGGCAATGGGTACTGAGTTTGACCTGATACCTATCCATGAAAAAGCCTACGTGTTTCCGATCTTCCTTTTTGGAAGCATCAGAAGCACATAGGCTTTTTTTGTTAAGACCGTTCAAATTGTTTGATTGTGAAAGCAAATTCATTTTCTTTGTTTGCCGGATAAAAGGCTTCGTCGCGTAGCGTAAACTGTGAGGGGATCGCTGGATAAAAAACATCCCCGTCTAAGTCTGCTTCGATTTCAGTCACATATAGTCGTTTGGCGACCGATAACGTTTGGCGAAAGAGCTCGCCTCCACCTATCAAAAAGACTTCCTCTTCTGAGTCAGTAAATTCGGACAGGCGGTCGAGGTTTTTCCAAATCGTAATCCCTTCTGCCTGGAACTGTTCATCACGTGTGACGACGATGTTTTGTCTGCCGGGTAACGGGCGACCAATCGACTCGAACGTCTTTCGTCCCATGATAATCGGTTTTCCGAGCGTCACACGTTTAAAATGCGCTAAATCAGCTGGCAGATGCCAAGGCATCGCGTTATCGCGACCGATGACACGATTATTTGTATAGGCAACGATATGCGAAATCATACGGCGACGACTCCTTTAATGTGTGGATCAGGATCATACCCTTCGATGATGATATCTTCAAAGCGGAAGTCTTCAATTCTTGACACCTCACGCGCGAAACGGAGACGCGGTAATGGCTTCGGTGAACGGCTCAGCTGGAGATTGACTTGATCGAGATGATTCGAGTAGATGTGGGCATCTCCGAGTGTATGCACGAAATCACCGACTTCTAGTTTGCAGACATGAGCAATCATATGTGTCAACAGGGCGTAAGAAGCGATATTGAACGGAACACCTAAGAAAACATCCGCCGAACGTTGATAAAGTTGGCATGAAAGTTTTCCGTCAGCAACGTAAAATTGAAAAAGTAAGTGGCACGGTGGCAAAGCCATCTCGTCGAGCTGCCCCGGATTCCAGGCACTCACGATCAACCGTCGTGAATCGGGATTCGTTTTGATTTGCTCGATGACGTTCGCGAGTTGATCGACAGTCGTACCGTCCGGCTTAGGGAAGGAACGCCACTGTGCTCCGTAAACGGGGCCCAGATTTCCGTCTTCGTCAGCCCACTCATTCCAGATACGGACTCCGTTTTCCTTCAGATAAGAAATATTCGTCTCTCCTGAAATGAACCAAATCAACTCATGGATGATTGACTTCATATGTAATTTTTTCGTCGTGACCATTGGAAAACCGTCTTTTAATGGGAAGCGCATCTGATGACCGAAGATGCTCGTCGTTCCCGTTCCCGTCCGGTCCTCTTTTAATGTCCCGTTCGTCAGAATTTCTTGGCATAAGTCATGATATTGTTTCATCGCAAAAATTCCCCCTCTAGCTCTCTAAATTTCTATTGTAGCTGAAATCTCGGACCTTAGGAAGAGCCCGAGACATGTCGACGGAAGAGGTAACTGAACAATCCGAACAATGGAATGAAGTCACGCCAGCCCGGGCGCGTTTCTGTCCGACTGCGAATCCGAAAAAACATGAATAGTTGCAGGATATAGAACATCACAATGTCAACGCTCATCGTCCGAACGAACTGATTCGTCATGAAATAAAGTGCAAAGATCGACCAGTCGGAACGAGCTAAGGCAATCCAAATGATGCAAGCAGAGAGGAATGCGAGGATTGGGACGACAACCAGGACCCAGGAGCGCCTGCGGAATGGTAAGAAGGTCTGACGCGGAATCGCGAGCGCGAGATACGGCATTAAGACGAACGAACCGAGGACAAAAGCACCGAGGCTCGCTAACATCGGCGAAGGTTTTAAAAACCGCTTTTCATCTAAAAAGAGTAGGAAAAAAGCAAGTGGATAGATTCCGAGTAAGGTGAATAAGCTTAGGGCCGACGTATCGAATTGACTTTGATCAAAGCGGAGAAATGAAAATAAAAAACCGTCTGGAAAAATACGATTGTTTCCGAATGCTAAAATAAAGACGATGGCGACAATCCAAATTAAAAATAAAAAATAACGGCGATACACAATGAAACGCCTCCCTTCTCAAATTATTTTCCTCAATCGGTATACTTTAAACATGAAAAGCCTGAGGAAACCGATGCGATGGTACTGTTTAAAATATCGGAATTCGCTTGTTTTAAGTCAAAATGACATGGTACGATGGCGATGAAGTCGTTGGAAGCGCTTAACTGAAATGTGCAAGCGTTTGCCTAAAGCAATTATAGAGGAGTGGTGACAAAGTATGGAACGAAAATGGTGGCATGATAGTGTAGTCTATCAAATTTATCCGCGTAGCTTTAACGATTCGAATGGGGATGGGATCGGTGATCTCGTCGGAATCATTGAAAAACTGGATTACTTAAAATTACTGGGGATTGATGTCATTTGGTTGAGCCCGGTCTATGATTCGCCGAATGATGACAATGGGTATGATATTCGTGACTATGAAGCGATCATGCATGAGTTTGGGACGATGAATGATTTTGATCAATTGCTTGAGCAAGCGCACGCACGGGGGATTAAAATCGTCATGGATTTAGTCGTCAATCATTCTTCAGATGAGCACGCCTGGTTCGCGGAGTCGCGCAAAAGTAAAGACAATCCGTATCGGGACTATTATATTTGGCGGGCGGCAAATGACGATGGCACGTTGCCGAACAATTGGGGTTCGATTTTTTCGGGACCGGCTTGGGAATTAGATGAAGCGACAAACGAATATTACTTGCACCTCTTTTCAAAAAAACAGCCTGATCTGAACTGGGAAAATGAACAGTTGCGCAACGAGGTTTACGCGATGATCACCCGCTGGTTAGATCGGGGAATCGATGGGTTCCGAATGGATGTCATCAACTTGATTTCGAAAACACCAGGTCTGCCAGATGCGGATGTTGCACCGGGGGCATTATATGGCGATGGGGGACAACACTACGTCAACGGTCCGCGAATCCATGAATACTTAAAAGAGATGAACGATGCGTCGTTCGGGAACTATGATGTCTTGACCGTCGGGGAAATGCCGGGCGCTACGACAGAAGATGCAATCTTATATACGGATCCTGCCCGAAACGAGGTCAACATGGTCTTTACGTTCGAACATATGGATTTAGATTCAGGTCCAGGTGGAAAGTGGGACGTCTTACCGTTTGACTTACATAAATTAAAAGATAACTTTACGAAATGGCAAGTCGCGCTACACGATAAAGGCTGGAACTCGCTCTATTGGAACAACCATGATCAACCGCGTGTCGTCAGTCGTTTCGGTAATGATACGACATACCGGGTCGAGTCGGCAAAGATGCTCGCGACGTTGTTACACTTATTAAAAGGAACTCCGTACATCTATCAAGGTGAAGAAATCGGGATGACGAATGTCGCCTTCAAGACGATTGAGGAGTACGAAGACATCGAAATCCGAAACATGTGGCAGGAGCGGATGGCCCAAGGTACAGATCCTGAAGCATTACTGCAGGCAGTCCACCAAAAAGGACGTGATAACGCGCGGACACCAATCCAGTGGAATGCAGAGCAGCATGGAGGATTCACGACAGGAACACCATGGTTGAAGGTCAATCCGAACTATCCTGAAATTAATGTTGAACGGGCGCTAGAAGATCCGAATTCGATTTTTTATTACTATAAGAAGCTGATTCAATTGAGGCACGAACATGATTTGATCGTATACGGTAAGTATACGTTGCTTGAAACGGCTCAGAAGGATGTTTATGCTTACTCGCGGACCTATGAAGGAGAAACCTGGTACGTGTACTGTTCGTTTGCAGAAACAGACATCCTGCTTGAGGTGGATCACGAGACGACAGATATCGTCATCGGAAACTATCTTGAATCACCAACTGTGACGAACGGACAACTGACATTGCGCTCATTTGAGGCAATCGTTTACCGGACATGAACAAAAGCCCCTTTCTCATCCATCGAGAAAGGGGATCTATTCGTTAGCGCTCATTTTTAGCGATTTGTTTGACCAATCGAATGATGGAGTCTTGGTCCTGTTTTGTCGTGTGGAGATGGAGACCATACAGGTGATCCGTTCCAATCCATTTTTCATGCAGGAGTTGACCTTCGATTTTCAATGGTTCTGTATTAGCGAGCAGTGAGAACTCGACAATGATCTTTGTTGATTTTTGTAACGGTAATTTGAGTGGCGTCGTGATGGCAATTCCACTTGGAGAAATATTATGAATCTGCATCAATCCAGTTGGCGTACGACGCCCATCTTTGACAAGATAAAATTCACCTGTGATCGGTACCTTAAATGTGTAACGAAAAGGTTCATTGCGTTTGATTTTCAACAAAAGCACCTCCCAATTCCCATTATCCGTTAATCTGATGAAATCTTCCATCCTCAATTTGATGAATGAAGTCATTGGATTTCTTTAGTTATGCTGCGAGATCAGCCGAATCAGCAGACGGTTTCATCCGCTTCGCGAGATACATGAAGGGTGTCGCGAGCCAAGCGATGACAAATTTCGCGACATATGTCGTCAGAAAGATTTGCCACCAGATGTCGAACGGGAGGCTATGAAACGCAATCGCACAAAATGTCAACGTATCAATCAATTGACTGAGTACGGTCGATCCGGTCGTCCGCAACCATAATTTCTTTTCACCCGTCTTTTGACGGATTTTTGAATACATAAAAACATCGAACAATTGAGAGACGAGGTAAGCAGCGAGGCTCCCGAGTGCAATCCAAGGTAGTAAGCCGAACAATAAGTTCATCGATGCCGACATCTCTTTCGCAAATGGATCATTGAGCGGCGTATAGAGTAAGCTATACTGCATCAGGATTGTCGTTGCGATTAAGGAGAAGAAGCCTAAGAAGACGCCTTGTCGTGCGACTTTTTTTCCGTATTTTTCATTTAAGATATCGGTTGCCAGATAACAGCTTCCGTAAACGACGTTACCGAGCGTGAAAATATACGAATAAATATCAACTTGCTGTGTAACTTGGATGTTGGCAACGATTGTCGCAAGTGCAATCCAGACCATTAGACCCGTTCTACCAAAGAACCGATAACTGAGTAACAATAATCCCATCGTTAAGAGAATCGAGGGAAACCATAACCATTCATTCATACAAAATGTGCCCCTTTCTAAGTCATACAGCTCAAAATTGTACGCTTGGTTTAAGAATTTGTCAAAAAAAAGACGCCTAAGGGGCGTCAAAGCTTGTAGACAAACTCTTATGAAGCGTGAATATGCGATAACGAGAGACAATCCGGTCGCGCTTCCCTGTCTCGCCTCGTCTTCAAAGCTGCAATCGGTCTCGCCGCTACGCAAAGCTGCAGGGTCACGACCGATTGCTTTTCGCGGTTCTAAGCGATTCGAGACGGATTGCGCTCTAAACCGTCTGCATGACTGGCGTTCCGTCATAGTGTTACCTAAAAAGCGTCACGTTTCGTTGACTCCTGCGGGGAAAAGTGCGTTTTTAACGCACTTTTAGAGGTAGGCAAGACACTGCTTCTTGTCCGTGAGGATCAAGGAGCAACGGCTTGCGCCTCGCCCGAGGAAAGCAACGAAAAAAGACGCTTGATCTCCCGATGGCACTTTGTCTACAGCCTGTGACGCCAAGGGGCGTCCGTCCAGTCATTAAGAACGTTGTAATGAGTAGCGTTTTCGGCGTCCTTTAACGAAGTAACCATCGGATTCTTGAAAATCATTAGACAAGAAGATTTTTCGGGCAAAGCGTTCATGGGGAGACGTAGGAAGAACACGTGCCCGTACTTCATAGACATCGAGGACATTCGACGTCCGCAACGCCGACTGAACGGCTTCTGTACCATATCCATTCCCACTATAAGCATCAAAGACCATCAAATCGAGTTGGAAATAATGCCCCATCTTTAAGAGTAGGACACGACCGACAAGTTGAGTGTCGACGAGTATATCAAAGTAATAATCTTCTGCATAACTATGTTCTTCTGAATCAAAGGCACGTTCGGTTCCGAGCTCGTGATCGTACCCTTGAATTTCTTGTTTCGTCAGTCCGTATGCCGACTCGCCATACTTTACGAAATGTTCGAATTCCACTTGATCTACATGCCGTAGTGTTCGACGTTTTAAATCCATGACGGTATTCCTCCTCTGATAGCAATTACCTCTGCTCGTTCATTAT
Organism: Exiguobacterium sp. s193; assembly: GCF_018618755.1. GTDB lineage: Bacteria > Bacillota > Bacilli > Exiguobacteriales > Exiguobacteriaceae > Exiguobacterium_A. Next base: position 6,901 of record NZ_JACSMR010000005.1, on the reverse strand, counting down.
AGCGAGTAAAAGAATGAAAAAGCAAAAGATAGCCGACGGATCGTTTTTGCATGTCCGAAAGAAAAATAGAAGGTGATAGTCAGAAACGGATTGCGGTTGTATCATTTGACGTTGAATATGGTAAAGTAAAGATGTAGACATATATGTATTGGAAGGAGATGGAAGAATGTTCACAGAACGAGATGGTATTAAGTTACGCCTTGAGCAAATCGAACGTTTATATGCTGATTTGAATCGTGAGGCGAAACAATTAACTGAGCGGTTACGTCACTTAGATGAACAAGGGGACGATGTCCGCCAAGAGGTTGCTTTAAATAAAGAAGACCGGGATCACTTAAAAACAAGTATCGATGAAACGTTGCAAGCACTCTTGCAACGGACAACGGTCGACGCAAAAGTGGAACAAGAAAAACAAGAAGATTTGATTTCTAAAAAAGCACTCATCGAAGATATCGAAGGGTTATTGAAGAAAAAAAAATAAGCTAGCCGCGGCTAGCTTATTTTTTATAGGAGTGAAACGAAGTGAAGAAAGAAAACGTGTTACTGACGACATGTTTAAGACCGACGATTGATGTGGAACAACGCTTACAACAATTGATGAAAGAGAAAGCATTAAGCTTTCATTTCGTCGAACGGAAAAAAATAAGCATCCATACATTGCAGCAAACCTATCAGTTACCGGTGCTAGTCGTCGACAAACAACGACTTGAGTATTATCCGTTAGCGGAAGAAACGTCATTTTTCTTTCATCCGTCAAGTGCCGTCTTTCGGATCAAGCAGTTTGACACGACGGGCTACGACCCACTGATCGCGATTGCACGTTTAGAAGAAGGCATGGCAGTCCTTGATTGTACGTTAGGCTTAGGGTCAGATGCAATCGTCATGAGTCATGCTGTCGGCTCAAGTGGTCAAGTCGTAGCGTTAGAGAGTAAAGCAGAAACGGCACTCATCGTTCGTGAAGGACTGCTTGCTTGGCAAGAAGGATATGAGCCGATTAATGAGGCGATGCGCCGAATTAAAGTGCTGAACGAACAACACATCCATTATTTAAAGGCATTGCCCACAGATTCGTTCGATGTCATCTATTTTGATCCAATGTTTGAAAAGACCGTGACGGAGTCGATCCATTTGAACGGCCTGCGCACCCTTGCTGACTATGAAGTATTGTCGGAAGAGGCGATTGGGGAAGCAAAACGAGTCGCAAGGAAACGAATCGTCTTAAAAGCTCATTTTGAGAGTGAGTTATTTAATCAATTTGCTTTTGAGCGTATCAAACGGAAGTCATCGAAACTTCATTACGGTGTGATTGAATTGACGTAACCCGAGTACGGCGAAAAAATCTCCACCCTCATCAGTCGACGACTGAATAGGATGGAGATTTTTTTAGTGTTTATTGCGTGATTTCTTTTAATTCTTCTTCCATATCGTTGAATTCTTCTTTTACAGCATCCACTGGTTGCTTCGTAAGAAGACTGACGATGACAGTAAAGAGTAAACTTGTGAAGAACCCAGGAACCATCTCGTAAAGTGTATCACTCAAGTTGAGTTGGACCCATAAGATGACGGTGACGGCACCCGAGATAATACCGGCGAGCGCCCCTTGTTTCGTCATCCGTTTCCAGTAAAGTGAAAGCAAGATGATTGGTCCAAATGCAGAACCGAAACCAGCCCATGCATAACCGACAAGTGAAAGAATCGTTGCCGAAGGGTTCCAAGCAAGGAATGTTCCAATCACTGCGATGGCTAAGACGGCGCCACGCCCGATTAAAACAAGCTGTTTGTCTGACGCTTCTTTATGCAAGAACGTCTTATAGAAATCTTCCGTCAGCGCACTTGATGTAACGAGTAACTGTGAAGAGATCGTTGACATGATTGCTGCCAAGATGGCCGCCATCAAGAAACCAGTGATATACGGGTGGAACAAGACATCAGCGAAACGAATGAAGACCGTTTCTGGGTCACCGAGTCCATTACCTTGTCCTTCAAAGTAGGCAATCCCGACAAGACCTGTCAACATCGCACCTAAAATTGAGAAGAACATCCAACCAATCCCGATACGACGGGCTTTTTTCAAGTCCTTAACAGAACGAATTGCCATAAAACGAACAATGATATGGGGTTGACCGAAGTAACCAAGTCCCCAAGCAAGGAATCCGATGATTCCGAGGACAGTCGTCCCTTTGAACGGGTCAAACAGTGTAGGGTCTAAATTGTCTGCATAATTGAATGCGCCGTCAACACCACCAACATCCGTCAAGGCGACGATTGGTACGAGGATGAGGGCGACGAACATGATACAACCCTGGACGAAGTCGGTCCAACTGACTGCGAGAAAACCGCCAAAGAGTGTGTAGGCGACAACGACCGCAATCGTCAAGAGCATACCATAATGATAATCAAAGCCAAATGAACTTTCGAACAATTTACCACCCGATACGATACCGGCTGAAGTATAGAACGTAAAGAAGACGATGATGACGATCGCCGAGACCGTCCGTAAGATACGTGACGTATCTTTAAAGCGATTCTCTAAAAAGTCTGGAATCGTAATTGAATCGTTTGCCATTTCCGTGTAAAGACGAAAACGCGGAGCGAGGACGATATAGTTGATGTAACAACCAATCAGCAATCCTAATGCAAGCCAAAGTGCTGAGACACCCGTTGCATACATGGCGCCAGGAAGCCCCATCAACATCCAACCACTCATATCAGAAGCACCAGCAGATAATGCTGTTACGCCCGGTCCTAAGTTACGACCACCTAACATGTAGTCTTCCGTGTTTGTCGTTCGCTTATAAGCGATGTAACCGATAGCAAGCATCATAAGCAGATACAAGCCAATTGAAATCCATTCTTGCGACATAAAAATAAATCCTCCCATGCATGTAGTTGTCATTGTCTGTTCCGATAAAAATTAAAAAGTGAACGCCGATGACTTATTTGTTCCCAACCTTACAGGGGCTAAAACTACATTGCAAGTCTTTGCAAATGGACAGAAAACGGCTTCAAGCCTAGTCTATCAAGGGGTTGGGACACTTTTCGTCCCTGTTAAAGTTCTAATTTTCTGAATTTTGTCACGGGAATGTAATGTTTATATTTAAGTTTCGTGTTTTTAAAAATACGGAACTCATGTATAATGCCGGAAAATAAAAATAGACTAGCGAATTGCTAGTCTGTCTACAAAATAAGTTAGTCCAGTGGTAGTGCAAGGTAGGCACTGTGAAGTCGATCAAGTGCTTCGTCTAACTGGCGACGTGGACACCCGAAGTTGAGACGTTCAAAGGTCACACCATTTTCTCCAAACGGTTTTCCATGTGTTAAGGCAAGGGATGCTTGTTCGACAAGCCAAGACGCACGCTCTTCATCCGTCAATCCAAGTTGCTCGAAATCAACCCAAAGTAAGAAGGTCGCATCCGGTTTGACGACCGTTAAAAGTGGCATTTCCGACTGAATCCGTTTAATGGCATGATCCCGATTTTGTTCGAGATAAACCAATAGATCTTTAAGCCACCGTTCGCTCATCGGATCTTCGTATGCAGCGATGATGGCAGTCGATGCGATGGCATTTGGATGAACGAAATGAGCTTGTTGGACTTGTTCGATTTTTGTCCGAATTTCTTCATTTGGAACGATGAGATAGGAAGCGTAGAGCCCCGGGATGTTAAATGTTTTAGACGGTGCGCTGACGAGAATAGACTTTTCATAGGGAAATTCTAGAATCGGATGATGTGTGTGACCAGAAAAAACTAAATCGGCATGAATTTCGTCAGATAGTAAATAAACATCGTATTTCTTTGCTAAATCGACGATGGTTTGTAACTCATCTTGATTAAATACGCGACCTGTCGGATTATGGGGACTACATAAAATCAGCATCTTAGCCGTTTTCATTTGTGATTCAAGTGCTAAAAAATCAATTTCATACCGTTCACCAATCAGACGAAGTGGATTTTCAATCAATTGACGACGATTCGCGTGAATGATTTGGTGGAATGGTGGATAAACAGGCGTTTGGATGATTACTTCGTCACCTTCATCCGTCAGTGCAAGTAGAGTATGCGCCAATGCAGAAACGACGCCACTTGAGTAGAGAAGGGAAGTTTGTTCGATTTGTTGGTTATATCGTTTTAAAAACCACGACTGAATCGACTTTTTCGCACGTTCCTCAAATAATGAGTAGCCGAAATGACCGCTTGCGACACGTTTCGTCAAGGCTTCCGTGATGGAGTCCGGTGGACGGACGTCCATATCCGCAACCCACATCGGAATCAATGTATCCGAGCCATATAATTGTTTTAAACCGTCCCATTTGACAGAACCCGTCAATTTTTTTTCAATGATTTCATCAAACATGTGTTCTTTCATAAGGTCTCGACTCCTTCATAGATATAAGTAGTATACGTTCACCTTAGCGGACGACTTAGATTTCAGCAAGTTGAAAAATTGAAGGTTTTATAAAACGGTCAGTTGGGAATAGGCATTATCGTACACAAAAAATAGACGGGGTGAATAAAATGTTACATTCAAAAGTATTGGTAGGACGCGCGCCAGAAGAACTAGAAGAACGAATGAATCATTTCTTTGAGGAGAACGGAGTAGGTTCAAACTCGATCATCACACTTAAATTCTCGACATTCGTCGCATCAAAAGCGGATGAACATTATTCTGTTCTAATCGTGTTCGATAACTCATTAACTAAAACTGTCCTTTAAACATAGGGGATTAAGAGTGGGGCTGGCAGACTTGTCAACGTCTGTCAGTTTTTTTATTGAAGATGGGCCCTACTTACGCTATACTAATATCAGAAGTGAATAGGCTTCCGTAGGTTAATGGCAGACCTCAGCAATGGTAATGCTGCAGTGCGAGTTCGATTCTCGCCGGAAGCATCAATATAAAAAAAGTCTTCCGTAACAAGTAAACATCACTTGGACGGAGGGCTTTTTTTATCATTCATCTAGCTTGTGCTAAAGGAGTAAGTCTATGACTTCTGTACAAATGACGATTGGCAACCGATTAAAAAAAATTCGCCGTGAGAAAAAAATGACCCAAAAAGAATTAAGTAACGGCATTTGTAGTCAAGCAGAAATTAGTAAGGTGGAAAATGGTAAAAATTCACCTACAATTGAACTCCTCCAACAAATAGCGAAAAAATTGAGGATTCCAGTCTCATTTTTTTTTGTTGATGTAGATCAGATGAAAAAATTTCAAAGAATCGATTTTGAAATGACGCAACTGATGCGTGCGCAAGAACATACAAAAATTCTTGAACTTGTACAGAATTATTTAGAAGAAGAGTTATCTCAAGAAATACAGATTTTATTAGCTTATTATCGATTAGTAAATGAAGTTGAATTGCAAAAAATTGATTTCAGGACATGTATTTCGCAATTGCTACAATTAATTAAAGGTCAAGAAGTGATTCAAGAGTACTTTCTAATTTACGTCAGGATTCAGATGGCGATTGCTGTACAGTATACGAATAATACAGAATACACCCATGCGAATACTATTTATGAAGAAGTCTTGAAACTGGACTACGTAACAGACGAATATAAAAAACTTAGGTTTAAAGTTGTATATAATTACATTAGAAATTTGATTAAGTTAAAGAGATTTTCGTCTGTAATCGAGAAAACTAACGAAGTCATTAAAGAAAGTAACGATTTGCGAGATACTAGTTACTTAGGTCATTTCTTTTACCAAAAAGCGTACGCACTAGAACAAACAGAGGCATCAATCGAAAAGATTAAAGAAGCCTATACACAAGCGTATGCCATTTTTATAGTGACAGAAAATGAAGCCTACAAAAAAATATTAGAGGAATATCTTTTGGAGTCTCTTTATTTTACATTAAAATAAGAAAAGAAGTTTATTAGTGTGCAAATAACATGAAGAAAGGAAACTTAAATGAGTTCCTTCCCCCTCTCAATTGGAAATCAAATCAAACGGATACGAAAAGAAAAGAAGATGACACAAAAAGAGTTATGCGACGGGATTTGCAGTCAAGCGGAAATTAGTAAGATTGAAAACGGTAGAAATTCTCCTACGATTGATTTGTTACAGGAAATTGCTAAACGTCTCCGTGTACCGATGTCTTTATTATTTCAGGATCGTTTTGAAAGTGAAGCTTATCGAGAAATTGATAATTTACTGTCGCGATTACTTCGAGAGCAAAAATACGAATTTTTACAATTAGAGCTAGAAAAGATCAAAATAAGTGATACAAAAGCAATTTACTTATTGAAATCTTACTTTAAAATTCTGTTATTATTTAAAACGAATCGAATCGATTATCGATCAGCATCTTCATTGTTAATAAATTTGACGAACGAAGAAGATGTTTGGTACGAAGCACCACAAATTTTTATACGGATTAAGATGGCTATTTCAAATTTATATACTGAAAACGGTAAATTTCATTTAGCCGAAAAAGTATATCTAGAGCTTGAAAGTTTAGAATATGATACAAAAGACTTAAAACGGCATTTGTTGAAAATTTATTACAACCATGCACAATTGTTAACATTTCATAAAAAGTATGAAGAAGGAATGGTCCTAACGAAGAAGGGATTGCAAGATAGTTTGAAGCTTAACGACTCTTCATTTGTTGCACATTTTTATTATCAACGCGGTTACTACAATGAAATATTAGAGAATATAACATTAGCAAAGCAAGATTACACGATTGCTTATACACTCTTTCACACCCTGCAACTCGAAACGTACAAAGAAATTGTTTATAGAGGGAAAAAAATTTTTTTACTTTTTTCGTTTGACGAATTGTAATATTAAGTGCAACACCTAACTGAAAACACAAAAAACCCATAACGACCTCGTGTAGAATAAAGCTACCACACCACATTCAACGGAGGATTCGTTATGAGCTATGTTCATCTTACCA
>NZ_JACSMR010000004.1 GCF_018618755.1 Exiguobacterium sp. s193 | reverse complement strand
TTGCACCTTCGTCGCCATAGACTGAAGCGATTGCCGGTGTCATGTCGAGTGCGTTTTGTTTGAGTGCTGCTTCGTAGTATTCTGCATCTTTCGAACCATCATATTGTTTTTTCATGTCCATGACGGCGAGCACGAAGTGCTCAGAAAGCAATTGGTCGAGTGTCGCACGAAGGTCTGCCGCTTTCGTCTTGACCGTGACGTTTTTTGCTTTGTCCTCATGCATCATGTCGTCTGAACCGCCTGACGCGAATGCTGCCGTTCCTGGTAATACGAGTGCTGCTGCCATTGCTGATGCTGCGAATTTTTTAGTGTGTTTCATTTGTAATCATCCTTTCAAATTTGGGTTTTATTTTAACCAATCTGGTAATTCGTTTCCTCATCGTTCTGAACAGCATACGCACCCGGATTTCGTTTGGATTTAAAAAAAGCAAAAAAAGTGAAATCTTTTTTAAGTCATTTGTGGAATCTATGAAAAAAGACTCCAGTATGTGTGCATTTTCTTCATAGGGACTACGCAGAAACAACACTGGATTGGCAAGAATTCGTCATAGTGTGTTAAAAGTTGGCTTGATGTAACCGCTTATAATTAAAGGCGTGTTCAAATGTGGGACATATATAGGAAAGAATGGGGGATATTATCATGAAAGAACGGGATCAAGCTTCGCGCGTGCGGCAGAGCTGGTACCAATCGATGTGGCGGTGGCACTTTTATGCAGGCATTATTTTTGCTCCGATTTTTATCATACTTGCCGTCACAGGATCGATTTACTTATTTAAACCGCAACTTGAAGACATGCTGTACCGTGACATGATCTTCACGGAAGAGACAGGGCAACGTTTGCCGCTCGAAGATCAGATGAAAGCCGTCACGGATAAATATCCGGAGGCGGGTATTTCTTCGCTTGGTCAGTTTGAGCAGGGAGACCGGACGACACGGATTGGCGTGACGTTCAAAGAAGAGTCAGGGTATGTCTATGTTGATCCATACACGGGTGAAGTAACGGGGAAACGGCTTGGGGCAGGACCACTTGGCTTCATCAAAACGCTGCATGGCGAACTATTCGCTGGAAAAGTCGGAAACCTTCTCGTCGAACTTGCGGCGAGTTGGGCAATCATTTTATTGGTTACAGGAACGTATCTCTTTTGGCCACGTGGGAAAACCGGCAGCTTCAAGCGTGTATTTTTCCCGTCTTTCAGACAGAAGAACGGATCACGCAATTTTTGGAAGGGTCTTCATGGTTCAGTTGCCGTCTGGTCAACGATCGGATTACTCGTGATCATCGGTTCCGGACTCGCGTGGTCCGGTGTCGCAGGTCAGTGGATCAATACGATTGCGACGAAAGCCAATTCGAACTATCCACAGTTTGCGTACGGACCGGATGAAAGTATGGCGTCAAAAATCGTCACGAAGGACATTGCGACGGATATTCCTTGGGCGACACAAAACGACGTGGTTCCGAGTTCGGGACCAGCCCGACCGTTGTCATTGTCTGTGACGGAAGTCGCGGCTGAAGCGAAACAGTTAGGGATGGGACGCCCGTATCAAATTACACTTCCAAAAGGGGAGGCAGGGGTCTATACGTTATCCTCTCTTCAAAGTGCGCCAACCAAAGAAGCGACGATTAACCTCGATCAATATTCGGGAACGGTCTTATCCAATGTCTCCTATGCAGATTACGGATTACTTGCGAAGGGCATTACGCTTGGGATTGGTTTTCATGAAGGACGGTTGTTTGGCGTCTTGAATCAACTCGTCGGATTAGCACTGTGTCTAGGATTGATTTTCATCGTCGTCAGTTCATTTGTTTTATGGTGGAAACGCCGAAATGGTGCGGGAAAACTATCGGCACCAAAATGGGCCAGTGATCAACGCGTTCAAAAAATCGTTGCCGGCTTGATTGTAGTGATCAGTTTGACGATGCCACTCGCGGCACTGTCGGTCTTTGCAATCCTCGTACTCGATTTCTTGATTTTCACGCGCCGACGCAGAGGAAATAAGGAGGCAGCAGCATGAAGCGAGTCGTATTAACAGGTTTATTCGCCAGTAGTATGGTGTTACTAGCCGGGTGTCAATTCGAGACAAAAGCGGCTGCGCCTGCGATGAAAGTCGGACTTTACGCACCGGAGAAAATTGCGGCAGACAAGAACACGACGGTCGCACTTGAAATTGAGAACCCGCAAGCCATCGATCAGGTTCATGTTCAAGTTACACCAGTAGGAAGTGATAAGACAGAAACGTATAGGACAGAACAGAAACAGGGACATTATGTCAGCAGTGTTCCCTTTAAAAAAGCTGGTGTCTATCTCGTCAACGGCATGGTGCATGTCGGTTCGCATGTCTACACACCAAAAGCACTCGTTCAAGTGGGAGATGTGTCAGAAAAAGAGCTCGAGGCGGCACAGAACTTATTGAATCAGGCCGTACCGGCAGGGGAACAGACGGATCACCATGGACATCATTAATGGGAAATAAGGACTTCGCTGCCGAAGTCTTTATTTTTTCGGAAAAAATATTAAAAATCAAAACTATTTGTGAACTTCTTACGTTATCTATGTGTAGTCCAAAAAAAACAAAGGGGTGTTTACAAGATGAAAATGAAAAAGTCGTTTCTCGCAGTTCCACTCAGTGCCGCATTGTTGATTCCGGCAGCTGGTGTCAGTGCCCATGGTCATGAAGATCACAGCAAGATGGCCAGCTCAGGAAAAATGTCTCTCGATGTCTCTTCACCAGCGTCCGATCTCCGGGCGACACTCGATCAGCTTCTCTCGGAACATGCCTACCTCGCAGTCGTTGCGATGCAAAAAGGAATTGATGGAAAAGATGACTTTGAACAAGCAGCAGGTGCTTTGAGTCAAAACACGGATGACCTTTCTGCCGCCGTTGGCTCAGTATACGGCGACGAAGCAGGCGAAGCATTCAAAGAAATTTGGTCGAGCCATATCGGTTACTTCGTTGATTACGTCAAAGCGACAGGAGCGAAAGATGAGGAAGCGAAACAAAAAGCGCTCGATGACCTCGATTCCTACCGTGTCGAACAAGCAGCCTTTTTAGATAAAGCGACAGAAGGACGGCTTAAAGCAGCCGATCTCGAAGGTGGCTTAAAAGTCCACGTCACACAGCTCCTGACATCGTTCGATAGTTACGTCGCGGGGGATTACGATGCGACGTACAGCAATCTCCGGAAAGCAATCGAGCATATGTATATGGTCGGAGAAGGATTATCCGGTGCAATTGTCGATCAATACCCGGATAAATTTAAAAATACGAAAGTCGATACACCTGCAGCCGACCTCCGTGCTGGTCTGAACCATAATTTCTCAGAACATGCGGCCCTTGCGATCTTGGCGATGCAAAAAGGAATCGATGGAGCAAAAGACTTTGATGCAGCTGCCGGAGCACTCAGTGAAAATACGGATGACCTGACAGCATCGATCGGTTCCGTTTACGGTAGCGATGCAGCGAAAGAATTTAAAAAAATCTGGTCAAGTCACATCGGTTACTTTGTTGACTACGTCAAAGCAACAGGGGCGAAAGATGATGATGCACGTGACATGGCTGTCAAAGAGCTCGACGAATACCGTGTCGAACAAGCGGCGTTCCTCGATGCCGCAACGGAAGGTCGCCTGAAGTCGAAAGACCTGGAAGAAGGCTTGAAGATGCACGTTGATCAATTGTTACTCGCCTTCAACAGCTACAACGAAAAGGACTACGACAAAACGTACCCGGCGATTCGTGAAGCTTACGGTCACATGTACGGAGTCGGAGAAGGAACAGCGACGGCAATCGTCGATCAGTTCCCGGATAAATTCCAAGGTACGCCAGCAAGCATGCCGAACACAGGACTTGGTGGAACCACTGAAACGCAATCGTCAGCCGGTATCTTATGGTCACTGTTCGGAATCGCTGCTGCTTCAATCCTCGGATTCTTTGCACTCCGCGGTCGTCGCGAACAACAATAAGTCATTTAACGGGGTGACTCAAAAGAGTCACGTGAAGCGAGTGCGTTCTTTTGGACGAGAGGAGGGTGGCGGATGTAAGATCTGCCACCCTTGTCTGTGTGGAGATTGACTTTTAAGTCAGTTCCATGAGGTTGTAGACCCGGTGTTTCTGGATGATCGAAGTTTCGATTCCTACTCCCTTCTGTTTTTTGCGAAACGAATCTCTGTTAGAGGATGTACCATTAAAATAGAAATCAAGAAAGGGGGAGGAATGATGAAACAGAGCGTCGGTATGGTCCTACTGATCTTCATCGTATTTACTTCATCGATGACACCAGCTCGTGCAACGCAACTACATGAGCCGGTGTTTGAACATTTGTTGCAGGATCCATTGACGTCAGGCGAAGTCATCCCGGTCGAAGATCGTGCAGTTGAACCAGGTATCGTCCCACGCCTCTTACCGTGGGTCGTCAGTAGTTTGTTACTCAGTGCGTTCGTGACGTTCCTCCTCCTGCGTCGTAAGCCAAAACGGCATTAAAAAAGAAACGACCCGCTACTTCCGCTATTTCAGACGGAAAAAGCGGGTCATTTTTTTATTTTGTTGTCGCGGCACAACCTGTTGCTTCCGCGAGCAGTTTCGAGTATGCCCGGGCTCCCTTGACATTGAGGTGGACCCCGTCCTGCCCGAAGTACGACGGATGTTTGACGGCGACGGCATACCAATCGATGATGGAGACGTGTTTTCGTTTCGCTGCTTGTCTCAGCATCGTGTTGACTTCCTGCTCCCACGGACGCGGCACGCGTGTCGTCACGAGATACACCTGATCGGCGTTCGCGAACTGATTGAGTAGTTCATTTAATTGATCAGGATGGAAACTGCCATTTGTTCCGAGGTGTAAGATGACTTGATGCCCTTTTTGATTGTATGCTGCGTAAGATGCACTGAGGGGAATTGCTTCCCGGAGCTGGCGACCGAGCTTCGCATCGATCGTCAGCTGTCGTAACGTACTTCCGAGATAGTCTTCGACACCGAGTAACACCGAGTCACCGATGGCGACGGTCGGACGACAGCTGTTGTGAACCCGTTTTTTCGGCTTCGGCGTATGATCCTTGACGACAGGCGCCGGTTTCGTATGTGGCGCAGCAACAGTCGGGATGGTTTCCTCTGGTTTCGCATCGCTGACAGCGAGAATCGACAAGTTCCCGATGAAGCTGAACACGAGTACCGCTGTAACCGTCAGCACACCCCACTTCCGGACAGAAAATTGCCGGAACTGCGACGGTGCAAGCTGGAACTGGCGGATGAAACCGATGATTCCGAGATGGCGGATCGGACGTTCGATCCATCGGTACGACAGTTCAGTCACCCCGACCAGGACAAAAACAATCGCAAGACTACGCCAAAGTGAAAACGTCCCGATCTGTTCGACCGGCGTCATCAACGTGATGAGCGGGAAGTGCCACAGGTAAAGACCGTAAGACCGCTTTCCGATCGCAATCAGCCAGGACTGCGAAAACAGACGTTGCCAGAGCGACGCCGGGTGCGCAATCGTCGCAATCAGCAGTCCCGCGGCGACAGCGACGAGGAAAAACCCACCACGGTAGAGAAACTGACCGTATTCACTCGTCATCGTGATGCAGATGACGAAAAACGCGAGCATCGCTGCCCCGGTCATATTCAGTAACCGGACACCGCGCCGGGGAATCGTGCGCTTAAACCGTTGCGGACGCCAAGCGAAGGCAAGCAAGCTGCCGATCAGTAAGGCGAACAGTCGTGTATCCGTCCCGTAGTAGACACGACTCGGATCGGTTCCTGGTGTAAACAAAATCGCCATCAAGAGGACGGATAGGACGACGGCGAGACCGATGCTGCGGAGCAACAAACGTTTGCGTTGTAATCCGAACCAGAGCAGGACGGGGAAAATCAAATAGAACTGTTCTTCGATCGCAAGCGACCACAGGTTTTGAATCGGTGACGGTTTGCCGAACGACTCGAAGTAGGAGACATCATGAAAGATGTACCACCAGTTCGTCAAGTAGACGAGTGCGACAGCACTGTCTTGGCGAAGTGTCGCGACTAAGTCATGTTCGAACAGCGTGACATAGGTCAGGACGAGGACTAACATGACGAACAGTGCCGGAAAAAGCCGGCGCAAGCGCTGGATCCAAAATCGTTTTAAGTCAATTCGTCCCGTCTGGCTCCATTCGGTCAGTAACAAACCGGTGATCAAGTAACCGGATAAGACAAAAAAGAGGTCGACACCAAGAAAACCACCCGTCAGTCCGGGGAGAGACAGATGGTAAAGAATAACAGCGATCACGGCGAACGCGCGTAAACCGTCAAGGCCTGGCATATATGTAGTCGGGCGGTTCAATGATTTCATAAGTAAACAAACTCCTTTAATGCTGTGCCTAAAGAATTACATTCCCTAGTGTATCGAATTCCAATTCGAAAGGAGTGTCGAAGCAGTAACAACCGGAGTTAAGAATTGCTTAAGAAACATCCTGCGGTGAAGTGAAGAAACATCACGGATACTATTCTTATCAGATGAAAACGAAAAGGATGTGACGTGAAAATGGATTGGATGGCTTTTGTTCGGTTAGCAGGTGGCATTATGTTTACTCCGTTATCGGATGACGTATTGATGATGGGACACACGCTACTCGGGGTGACTGAAGGAGTTCATCCTCTGAAGCTGTGGTTGATGACCTGGCCGGTATTCGTGATCGCCTTTACGTGGTTTTACCTGATCGCCCGATTTTTCCGGGAAGTTCCGTTCGTGAAAAAAATCATGAAGTCGCGTTTTTTATCTCAAGCCGAAACGATTCTGGAACGACGTGGGGGATGGGCGATTGGAATATCGTTCTTTTTACCGGGTGTCCGGCATCCGATTCACTACGCTGCAGGATTACTGAACTATCCGCTTGGCCGTTACGTAGCGATTAATGTTGTGGCGGCTGGAGTATATACAGGCGTTTGGACGTTTCTCATTGTCCGGATCGGGAAACTGGTGACGTGGTCGTCCATTATGAATGACGTAACGGAGAATCCGATGCTTCTCGGGCTTGGTTTACTCGGGGGCGTCACGATTCTCGGGTTGCTCGTTAGGCAACACAAACGGGGACGTTCCCTGACGATGCAAGTGACTGGGACACCGCATACTAGATGAACTGAAGGACTGGATCTAAAAGGAATCACGCGCATGCTTTATCAGGCGATCAACGCAAACCCGCTTCCCTGTGCGGACAGGAAAGCGGGTTTTGTTTGTCTCTGACAGGACAGCATCTTACGCGTGTCGCACTTCTGTCCGCGCAAAAATGAACTCCAGCCTCCTCATTTTAATGGAGGGGGAACTGGAGCGTGACGATAAAGCGACCGTCCTGCGAATCAAGACGGAACGTGCCGGAATGACGGGCGACGATTTGTTTTACGATCGACAGTCCAATCCCTGAGCCACCGTTCGAGCGGGAAACGTCTGAATTGACGAAGGGTGTTTCAAACGCCTCTAATTGATCCGGCGTCAACGCATGCTCAATCGCATTGGAGCAAGAAAACAACATATGGTCCGGCTGACGGACGATTTGAAACAGCAGTTGTCCGGTTCCATGCAGTTCTGCATTACGGATCAAATTTTCGATCAACCGGACGATCAGTTGAGGATCGACCTGTAATACGAGTTGTTCCGATCCCTGGTAACGGTAAGACGTATCCGGATGTTGGCTCGCGACCTGGTGGAGCAAGGTCACGAAGTCAACCGGTTCGAGGTGGACCGGGTACTCTTTGTTTGAGAGCTTTGCTAATGCGAATAGCTCGTCAATCCGCGCTGCGAGCGTTTCCGATTGACGGGTCACGATCGATAAAAATTCTGCCCGTTCGGAATCAGACAACGTCTGATTGTGTTCCGACAGCCATTGGATGAAGCCTTGGATTGACGTGAGCGGTGTCCGTAAGTCGTGCGAGAGGCTCGTGATTAAATGGATTTGTTGCGTGAACCGTTCCTGCTCCCGTTTTCGAAGGAGCGTTAATTCGTCACCGACCGTATCGATCGACTGGGCGAAAGCCCTGAATTCACGGGGACCGGCCAGCGGTTCAGGGATGGTTTCCGGGACTGTCGTCGTCAGTCGTTTTAGACGGAGTTCGAGTTGTTTGAACAAATGGGCAATCCAACGCGTCAACAAAAGGATGAACACGATGAATAAGACCAACTGGACCACAAAAAACATCACTGGATTTCCGACTTGGTACTCATTGAGTCGCGGCTTGACCGTTTCAAGAGAAAGAAAATAACCCGGTGTCTCGTCGCCGACGTCGACGGCCGTCATGTAATGGAGTGTCCGGACCTCCGGGCGGTCACCCGGTTCCCGTTCCGTCAACGTTTGTACGTCTAAGAGACGGCTCGGTGTCATCGTCTGCGGAAAGTCCGGCGATGCTGTGAGTAACCGTCCATCTGCGCGATAAATCGCCCACTCATAGTCGCCGGTCGGTTGTGCACCGGATTCATAACGTTTAATGTCTTGTCCGACGCGCTGGGCGATATCCTGTTCGGTCGGGTAGTAGTAACGGGGGACAGTTTTCGCTCCGAGCGGAATCTGACTGGCGATGAGCCAGGCAAGCGTCGTGCTGAGCACTGCGGCTAAAATCAGCATGATCGTCATCCAAACAGTTAATTTAAACCGTCTCATGGCTCGACCTTGTAGCCGACACCCCAAACCGTCTGCAGGTGCCGTGGTTGTTTGGGCGCATCCTCTACTTTTTCGCGGAGTTTGTGCATCAGGACCATCACGGCATTGGTCGCCGAACCGAGCGCCTCTTCTTGCCAAATCCGTTCATAGAGTTCTTCGGCAGGAAAAACACGTTTTGGATGCATCAACAAAAGTGCGAGCACATCAAATTCCCGACGTGTCAAAGCGAGCGGGGTATGGTGCTTGAGGATGAGTCGTTCGTCTGCGCGCAACGTAAACGGTCCGACTTGAAGTGCGCTCGCAGCGACCGGTGGATGGTACTGCTGGACACGTCTCAACATGGCTTTAATCCGTGCTAACACTTCGAGTGGATTAAACGGTTTACCGATGTAATCATCTGCCCCGAACGTCAGACCCTGAATTTTATCAAGGTCTTCTTGTTTGGCAGTCAACATTAAGACGGGAAATGTGTGTCCTGCCTGACGGACGGCTTGAACGGTCGAAAAGCCATCCCGTTTAGGCATCATGACATCGAGTAACATCAAGTCAATCGGATGTGTTTCGACATACTGAAGTGCTTCTTCACCATTGCTTGCTTCAAGTAATTCATAGCCGTCATTTTGCAGGTAAAGCCGCAACAATTGCCGGATATCGGCTTCATCATCGACGATTAAGATGGTAGGCATGTTTTTCCTCCTTTTGGACACCTTCAAAGACATAGGCAGGCGGCAGATTCTGAAACGTAAACGAATAACTGTGCTCAGAAAAGTAACGGTGGAACGTCTTGAAATGAAGGAGGGTATATTGGAAGGCGATGAAGTGACCGCCCGGTTGAAGTAAATCATGAAACGTTTGCAACAGCTGATCGCGAAGGTTTTGCGAAAAAGATGCGAACGGCAAACCACTGACGACCACATCGACACGACCGAGCCAAGCGGGTGGAAAGTCCGTGATGTCACCGATAAAGAGCTGGACGTTCGTTTCCTCTTTAAGCAAAGCCTGGAGTGTTTTCCCGAGCGTCGGATTGCGTTCGCAAATCCAAAGTGTCGTCTCAGGACGCCGTGCGTTGAGCAAGGCTTTTGTGATGGCACCGTCTCCCGCGCCGACTTCGAGAATCACATCAGGATGATCGGCGACGGCACGTTGCGCCATCATCTGGGCCAATCGGGCACTACTTGGGGCGATCGCCCCAACGGATTGCGGCGAATGGACAGCCGCTTTTAAAAAATCAAACATCGAAACCCTACTTTCTTCTTGAGTATATCATCGATGATAGACGCAGTATCTTTCTGAAGACGCCGCAGAATTCTTAAGATTTCCTTAATTAAAAGATTGATGCCTGATTTTCGGCGACATCATGATGAAAGAACTCGGTATACTGAAGAAAAGGAGGGGATCGCATGGATGACCAACGTACAGAAGAGTATTATGCGGCACTCGTCCGCCGGGATGCGACCTATGAAGGACGGTTCTTCGTCGGCGTCAAGACGACGGGCATCTTTTGCCGTCCGTCCTGTCCGGCCCGGAAACCGAAACGCGAGAACTGTGAATTTTACGGGACGGCGAAAGAAGCCTTACTCGCTTCGTATCGCCCGTGCCTGCGCTGTAAACCGTTGTCGTATCCGGGCGAGAGTGACGTCATCAGCCGTCTCGTCGCCGCTGTCGAAGCGACACCGGAAAAACGTTTCAAGGAGGCCGACTTCCGGGAGCTTGGACTCGATGCGTCAACGGCACGGCGCCAATTTAAAAAACGCTTCGGGATGACGTTCGTCGAATATGCCCGCTCACGTCGGATGGGACTGGCGATGAAGGAAATCCGGACCGGGAAACCGGTCATCGAGGCCCAGCTCGCAAGCGGCTACGAATCGAGCAGTGGCTTTCGGGATGCCTTCGCGAAAATCATGGGTGCGACACCGAAACGCTGGGACGGGACCTACTTGCAGGCGAAATGGCTCGATACACCACTCGGTCCGATGCTCGCGATCGCAGACGAGGAAGCCCTCCATTTGCTTGAGTTCGTCGATCGCCGGGGACTGGAACGGGAGATCGAACGGCTTCGTCTCGCGGCACGTGCCGTCATCGTCCCGGGGGAATCGATTATCTTTGAGCAAATCGGACAGGAGCTGGCCGACTATTTCGGCGGGACACTGATTCAGTTTAAGACACCACGTGCCCTTTACGGAACGCCGTTCCAACGGCTCGTTTGGGCCGAGTTGGAGCGCATTCCATCCGGGGAAACGATTTCCTATCAAGAACTTGCCATCCGGATCGGCAATCCACTCGCCGTCCGGGCCGTCGCCCGAGCAAATGGTGCCAATCAACTGGCACTCGTCATCCCGTGTCACCGCGTCATTCGGGCGAACGGCGACTTAGGCGGGTATGCCGGCGGGCTCGCCCGGAAAGCGACGTTACTCGAAACTGAACGACGAAAGGACTTGATTTCACATGGCACTGATTAAAGATGTCTTCTCGGACGACTGGCTCGACCGCCTGGGTCGGGCGCTGGATGCGCCGCGGCTGCAGCAGGACATCAAACAAACCGACTGGGAGGAACTCGCGTTCAAACAACGGGTCCGACGGATTTCGACGTCGCTTGAATCGTATTTGCCACGTGAATTTGATGTGGCGGCGACAGAACTCGAACGGCTTGCCCCGGAGTTCACGGGACTCGCCGGGATCGTATTTCCCGACTACATCGAACTCTACGGCGACGACTGGGACCGGGCGTTACTGGCACTCGAACGGCTGACGCCGTATTCGACGGCGGAGTTCGCCGTCCGGCGGTTTTTACTGACCGACCAAGACCGGTACCTGCAACAAGCACTGCTCTGGAGCACGTCGGACGATGAACATGTCCGGCGCCTGGCATCGGAAGGGACACGACCACGCCTGCCGTGGGGACAGGCGATCCCGTCGTTGATCGCCGATCCGCGTCCCGTCCTGCCGTTGCTCGATGCGTTAGCAGCGGACCGTTCGCTGTACGTCCGTAAGAGTGTCGCCAATCACTTGAATGACATCACGAAAACGCATCCGGAACTTGTGATTGAACGACTCGATCAGCTCGGAAAGAATCCGCAGACGGACTGGGTGTTGCGCTACGCCTCACGGACCTTGCTCAAGCAAGGACATCCGGACGTCCTGAAGGCATTTGGTCTCGTCACGCGCGGGACGGTCACGGTCGATGATTTGACGGTGACACCGTCGCTGCCGATCGGAGGCGAGCTGACGTTTACGTTTGGTCTGACGACGACGGAAGCGCAAATCCTCCGCCTGGAGTATGCGATCGATTACGTCAAACAGCGGAAGATAAGCCGAAAGGTCTTCCGGATCAGTGAACGGCTTGTCGATGGACCGGAGACATTTACGAAACGGCAATCGTTTCGGAACTTGACGACACGCGTCCACTATCCGGGGACGCATCGTGTGACGATCTTGATTAATGGGCAAGCGTACGCAACAGCAACGTTTGAAGTGACAGAGGAGGAGTGAAGATGAACGGACGCCATCCGGACTTTACGACGTCCCGTCTATTCATACAGGCGACAGATATGCAAGATGGATGTGACTGGGTGTTACAGGAACGACGCAGTAGACGAACTGTCGCGACGATTCACTTTCGGGAGCGGGAACTGACCTATCGGGCAGACGATGTCTTTGACATGGACGGTTATCTCAACGAAGCGTTGACAGTCATCACGGCCTATTTAGCACGGACGCTGTTGTTACCGTCCGTCACGGGCCGCGGCGGAGAAGCCGTCGTCTGGGAGAAGAGTGGATTTAAGAGAACGGATGACGGATTTTCGTTAGCCTTGACGCATTAAACCAAAAAGAGGACAACCCGCGTCGCAGACTGCGAAACGGGTTGTCCTTTTTTAAGGTTCCGAGATGCCGTTCGCAAGCAGGAGAAGGTAGACCCAAATCACGAGCGGGAGCAGCAGCATCAGGTTAGCAAGCAGGCTAAAAATCTTGATAAAGTTGTTTTTCGACCGGAGTCCGATCACAAGTGAAATCACATAGCCGACGCCAACGAGCGAATACAGACTGATTGGGACCCAGAGAGTCATGTTCGGGAACGTCCGTCCATTCAGCCCGAAAAACAGCAGGAGGCTAACTAAAAAGAGGAGGAACGTCAGGATAAGTGAGCGGTATTCGTGTGAGTGTGACGTCAAACGGGATTCTCCTTTCGAGACGTTAACTGACGGGTGTGTAAGACCAGCCGAAGCGGGCACAGATTGCTTCGGCACTTTCTGCGGCAGAGCGTCCTTCCGTATCGAGGCGGAAGTAGTTCGGATACGGCAGTTCTCCTGGCAGGGAGGATGTCCGGTAGCCGTCTGCCGTCTCGAGCAAGTCGTTTTCGGAAGCGGCGAGATCCCGTTTCGTAAACTTATGGGCAAGCCGGTTTTCCGTCTTGTTTCGCGCGAGACGTGTCGCGACGGATGCTTCGAGTTCGACGATATAGACGTCGGCACCCGCCTCTTCAAACAATGCGACCGTCTCCTCGATGAATTCGATGCCCCCGCCTTCAACCCCGAACAGGCAGAGGAATGTGAAGAGGACGCCTTCGAGATCACTGACCGCCATCTCCTTGAACATCTCCCGACGGATTAAGTCTTTCAGCCTGTGATGGGCGGGCTTTGAAAAGTCAAAATAGGGCAACAGCAAATCGATCGTCTGGTGGTTATGAAACAACTTCATCCCGGTCAACCGTTCCAGTTCCTGACCGATTGTCATCTTTCCGACGGCCTGAGGACCGAGCAGCAAAACAAATTTCATCGAAAGACCCCGTTTCCTTTTTTTGTTAGATTACCATACAAAACCGGAATATTAAAATTAGAACGTTTGTTCGCTTTATTGTATAATGGGAGTAAGAACTGTTGGCGTTTTAGGACCGAATGGAGGTCATTGTTCATATGGAACATTGGAAGATGGTGCAAGGATATGAGGGGAGTTATCAGGTCTCGACGTCAGGCAACGTCCGTTCTCTCGACCGGATTGTCGAGACGAGCCGCGGCGTCAAACAGCGGCGCACGGGTGTCGTCCTGCGTCCGCGAATCAATCAGGACGGCTACCGAAAAGTGACGTTGTATCAGCAGGGGCGTGGTGAACGGTTTTACGTCGGTGAACTCGTCGCCCGGGCGTTCATCGATCCGACTGCCTGCCAGGAACATCTGCTGCGGGCAGACGCTGACCGCTTGAATGACCAGATTGATAATCTGTCCGTGAAACCGTCCGCGCAACATGCATATACCTCGCTGCTTGAGGAACTTGACTGGTTGCTGACGCGACAGGTCGAACTGACGACGTGGCAGATTCGCGAGATCCGGCGGCGCTACCGGACGGGCGAAGCATCGATTCGGCGACTGGCAATGGTCTATCAGGTGACGGAAAACCGAATCCGCAACATCATCGATAAAAAAGAGGCACAATACGTCGTGTAAACCGTCAATCTGACTAGAAAGATAAAGGGCAGACCGTGGATGTACGGTCTGCCCTTTACATGGATCCGAAATTACGAAGCGAGTGGCAGGTAAGGCACGACGAAGTTGACTGCGGATTGGACGAGATGCTGCGTTTCCTCTTTCGGTTCGGACGTGACGTAGATGATTAAAGCGGCAGCGACGATGACAAAGATGACGATGACGAACCCGATAAAGAACGGCATCTTGCTTTTCCGTTTTTCTTCTTTCATATCCATGCTGACGTCCTCCTTGGTTGAATTGAAAATCGCATGTCAGGTACTGTTTCCCGATTGCGAAAAATGGAAAACCTTTGAAGCGGCTGAAAAAAAGGGAAATATCAGACGATAGAGAAGATAGAACAACAAAGAGTTTATTTTGAAGGGATGTCGTTCAGTATGTTGAGTCAGTTCAACCAGTTTCTGTTAAACTTTTCCCTTTTAATCACGTCCCTGTTGTTTGCTTTTTTACCGATGCGTAACACTTCACGCATTTCGCCGAATTCCTCAATCCGGATTCGGCTTGCCGTCGGACTGATCGCAAGTATAATCGGTGCTTTACTCGTCTTAAATAGTATCTCGTATGATGGGGCGAAGATTGACTTGCGGCTCGTCGCACTCGTCACGGCCTATTATTACGGGGGATGGATCAGTGGGGCGTTGACGACGGTCGCTGTCATTGGGGCCCGTTTTTTAGTCACACCACCCGGCGTCTACCAAGGTTTGATTCTCGCGACACTGATTTGTCTTGCTTTACTCGTCACAGCAAGCATCTATCGCCGGTTCGCCGCCCAGACGTTTAAGGACTACGTGATTCTTCTCGGCATCGGGATCGGCTACAGCTTACCGGCGTTGTATTTGTTGACGGATACGTTCATGCGGTTTCTCGAGATGGCGTTCGTCTATATCATCTTCAACCTGCTCGGGGGCTACGTGACGTATCGTTTCCTGCAGGAACTGCGGAAACATTTCCAGTTCGTCCAGACCCAGCAGGAACTTGCCTTGACGGACAGCCTGACGAATCTCGCCAATCGGCGGAAGCTCGACGAGACGTTAGCCGACTATGACAAACACGGGTATGCCTTTTCCGTCCTGATCGTCGATATCGACTTCTTCAAGTCGGTTAATGACGAATACGGACACGACGGCGGGGATGTCGTCCTCCGGCAACTGAGCCATTTGTTAGCGACCTTTGCGCCGGAACAAGCACTCGTTGCGCGGTATGGCGGTGAAGAATTCGTCGTTGTCTTACCGGACATCGCACATCGCGAGGCGGAACGGATCGGCGAGCGGATCCGGACGGCCTGTGCCGATCAACATTTTGTCTTCAAGCCCTATCCGCCATTCCATGTCACACTTTCGATGGGCGTCGCGTCGTCCGACCAGGGAAAAACGGCGTTCGAAGTCGTCCAACTGGCTGATCAGGCGCTGTATCAGGCGAAGCAGACGGGGCGGAACAAGGTCGTCGGGTATGCATACAGTTGAATCAAAAAAAGGCGGCTCTAAGGAGTCCGCCTTTTTTGTCATTCTCCGACCATCCCGTCATGGTCATTATCCCGCATGTACGGGTAAAGCCAGTGGTCGCTTCGGATCGGCATGCTGAAGCCGGCATCCTTTGCCTCCTGGATCGTGACTTGTCCGTTGCCGTTCGTGTCAACACTCGAGACGTCACCGGTCGGTTCCGACTTCGGTTTAGTTGGTGTCTTTGTTTTCGGTTCTGCCTTCGATTTACTTTCCTTGTTCTCCGTCAGACCGAGCGAGGCGTTGACACCATCCGGGTTGACGTTGTCGAACTTGTCGACGATGACGTTGCCTTTTAAGGTATACGTATATTTGTAACTTGAAGGGATTTGAGTGTTCGTCGTTTCGTAAGTAATGATTGCTTCGAAATTCGTCGCGCCTCCCGCTTTACGGATGTTGTCTTCCATGTAGGCTTGATCGCCGTGGCGGTTGAGCGTACTGTCCTGCGGTGTGATGTTGTAGGCATTCGAGACACCACCAAGCGAATCGGCGATGACATGTCCTTCATCGAGATCACGATGTTCGACACCCGGTACTTTCGCTTCGTCATGATAGTAGCGACCGGCTGACGTCACGTCTTCTGTCGCATCATTTTGTAAGATGATCTTTTTGGCGATGACTTTGACGAGCTGTCCGTGCTTGTTCGTAAATGCCCAGTATTTCCGGTCGCCGAATCCGATATCGACGACGACGTTCGCTTGACGCGATCCGGACAGATCGCCACCGTCGACTTGAATCTGTGTGTAGCCTGCGAATGGATCGTTGTTTGTTGCGGGCGTCTGTTGTGTCGTGTCCGTTTTTTCTTCGGAGTCGTCTTTTTTAGGGGTGGTCTTCTCCGGTGTCTCTTTGACGACCTTCGCGACAGGAGTCGCCTCCTTTTTCAGTTCTGTGACGTCTTCTTTCGCTTCAGGTGCCGTTTCCGTCGGGATTCGCTCCTCAACCTTCAGCTCGGTCGAAGCGTCCTCTTCGTTCGCACACCCCGTCATCAAGAGGACGGTCAGTGGTAAAGCGAGATACGTTATTTTCTTTTTCATGATCAAACTCCTTTCATTTGAACGGTTTCCTCTGTGCTGTTTTCTTCTTCAGATCCCGATTCAAACTAATTTTCAATATATAACAACCTTAATATATATTTGGGTGTATTTAAATAAAATATGTAAATTTACTTAAGCAATCCTTCCGTGAGATGACGAAACAGCGTGACAGGTCCTAGGAGAACAACAAAAAAACACGCCACAGCACGTGACGTGTTTTCAGATTGAGATGAGTTGCGGGAAAATCTGATGCCGCTCAAACTCGGCCAGGATGTTCGGTGCAATCTGTTTCCGGACGTCTGCTTCGTCAGCCCAAAGATAGGCATCGTGTTCGTCGGATAAGCTGACGGCATCGGTTGCCGCCGTACAGAAATAGACGACTAAGATGACTTGGCGGTCCGGGTGGGTCAGGAAGCTTGAGGCATACGCAATCCGGTCGACTGTGACCGTCAAACCGGTCTCTTCCCGGATTTCGCGCAGCAGACTCGATTCCGGGTGTTCCCCGAAATCAACTTTGCCGCCCGGGCATTCCCATGTCCCGCCACCTGAGTCGGCAGCGGCGCGCTGGACGATTAACATTTGGTTGTCGTACCGGATGATGTCTTTGACGGCGGTGACGATGGTCGGCATGTGTGTTCCTCCGTTCGCTTGAGCACAACAGGCAGGGGACCTTCCTGTTGGACGAGTTGATTGTTTTTGAGGTAGATTCCTGTCCGTTCCGGTAAACCGTAGCCGGACAAACTTTCAGTCAACGTGAAAGCCCGTTGTAAATTCGCAGCTTCATCCCAAGCGTCATAATGGACGGAGAGGACAGCGTCCGGTAAGAGACCGAGCCCTTCAAGGACTAAATCTCGACCGTCCCGCTGGTCAATCGCCGGTATCCGGCACTCGTCCGGTGCGAGTAATGCCCCGGCAGAAAAACCGGCGACCGGGACACCAGAGCGGTACCGTTCTTGGATGACGGCGCCGATTGGTGTGTTGAGGATGTAGTCCTGATAATATTCCGTTTCTCCACCCGAGATGATGATGCCTATGCTTTTGCTCAACTGTTGAAGCTGTCCATTAGTCGGATGGGCCGACAACGGCAAGTGGAAAAAGTCAGTTATCCCACAGGCGGCTAACGCATCCGTATAAACCGGTGCGTAACTTGAGAAAGACGAACCGGGACGCGGAACATAAAGTAAGGCGACGGGTCCGGGTCCGTCTACACAATCGGCAAACGCGGCACAGAGTGTTGGCGTGAACGGCGGTCCACTGCCGAATAAGAAGAGATGTTGATCGGTCATGGGAAAGACCTCCTTTCAAAAATGTATTCTTTCATCGTAGTGGAAATGTACGGTAAAGGGTACCTATTTATTTTTTGTGATAGGTAGAAAACGGAAAATGAATTACAATGGGAATACCAGGGAAAGCACAGCGAGGAGAGTTGGATATGAACCAAAAGCAGATAAATCGATTTCGCTATCGGGAGTCCGGGATGGGGCAAGGGCAAACGTTTTTCTGGAACGGGGCGACGGGGGAATTACGATACGAAGAGGACGGGCGGGAAGAACCTAAAATCAAGCGACTCTCGTCAAAGCAACAAGCGGTGCTTGAACAGCGGTTGACGCAAGCAAAGGTAGCCGACTGGCAACCGGTCTACGAGACGGAGTGGCTGATTCTCGACGGGACGGACTGGGAAATCAGTTGGAGCGGTCCAGGTGGAGACGGGGAATCTCGCGGCAGTAATGCCTTTCCAGAAGAATGGGAAGTGCTGCGGGATTGGCTCTATGGACAATGTACAGAAAGCGGGGAGGAAACGAGATGAAAAAAGGGCTGGTCGGACTGATCGTCCTAATCGGGTACACGATTCCGTTCGTTTATTTTGCGTTATTGGAAGATTTCAAAACGGGAACCTTACTTGGTTATGTGCTGTTACTTGTCATGTTTACGGCACTCGCCTATGTCGGACAACGTGTTAGTCATCTGTTGTTTGTAGTTGTTGGTAATATCGTGTCTTATTTCGTCTCGGTTTCTTTTGCGGGACAGAGGAACGACTTCGGCTGGGACGGGTATTTTAAACCGCTGACAGCCGAACAACTGATTTTGCTCGTCAGTTTGTTGATGCTCATTCCGCAGTTGATTGCGGTGGTCGTCGCGATGTCACGGGAAGCAAAACAACGAATGAAAAAGCAGATAACTGAATGAGTGGAGGAGACCCGATGACTGAAAGCAGTGAAGCATTATTAGAAGCCATCATCGAAATCTTGGGGACAGGACGCCAACTGGAGTTGACGGAGCTTTACCAGCATGTACGAGAGCGGAACGATTTAGATTTGTCACGTTTTTCGACGGAAGCCGGACTCGATGCCCGCATTCGAAAATTAATCTATCTTCATGCGAGTGAGTGTGAGTTATATGAAGGAACGAAGGATTTGTTCTATAGTGAGACAGGCAAAGGAACAGGACGTTGGGGGTTACGGAAATAAAAACACGCCACCAAACGTGACGTGTTCCAAAGTATTAGACTAATCCTAAAATCTCAATTTCAACCAAAGCACCTTTCGGCAATTCTTTGACGGCGATACACGAGCGGGCCGGGAAATGGTGATGCGGTTCGAAGTACGCAGCATAAACTTCATTGAAGGCCGCAAAGTGCTCCATGCTCGTTAAGTAACACGTCGTCTTGACGACACGGTCCGGTGTCAGACCGGCTTCTTTTAAGATGGCATCGACGTTTTTCATGACCTGCTCTGTCTGCTCCGTAATGCCACCAACGACCATTTCACCCGTTGCCGGATTGATCGGGATTTGACCTGAAGCATATAACGTACCGTTAGCGATGAAGCCTTGCGAATAAGGACCGATGGCAGCCGGGGCGTTGGTTGTTTCGATTTTCTGGAATGAACTCATGAAAACTCCTCCTCTAATCTAAAATAAATCGTATGTAGAACGTGCTATCTGCCTTGAACTATAGGATAATTTTTACAACACCATCACCATACTTACAAGGAGTGAATCCAATGCCTCTTTATCATAAATTAGTCCGGGATCAGATTCCAACTATCATTGCTCGGAACGGAAAAAAAGCAACGTTCCGGACACTTAATGAGGAAGAATTCCTCGTCGAAGCGAAACGGAAGTTGCATGAAGAAGTAGCGGAATACGAAGAAGCAACGACGACCGAAGAAGCGGTTGAAGAATTGGCCGACTTATTGGAGCTGGTTCACGCGCTTGCTCGGACGCACGGGACGACACCGGAACAACTGGAAGCAATCCGGCTGACGAAACATGATAAGCGGGGCGGCTTTGATGACAAGTTGTATCTGATTGAGGTCGAAGATTGATTCCGGCAGCAAAACTGACGACACACGATTTGTATGCGTCGTTGGTCGATGCCATTGACCAAGCCGATGAAGTCTATATCGTCGCCGCCTTCGCCCAACGCTCGGGTGTTGAACTGTTGTTACCGGCGTTACGTCGCGCCGTCGAACGGGGCGCTGATGTGCATTTTTTGATTGGCGACTACTTACATATTACGGACCCGGAGGCGTTGGCAGAATTATTGAAACTGGACGGTCTGTCGATCCGGTTTTATCGCTCCGGCGGACGGGCGTTTCATCCGAAAGCTTATCTGTTCCGCAATGCGGAGACAGGGCTGTCGATTGTCGGCTCGTCGAATATCTCCAAAAGCGCGTTTCGAACCGGTGTCGAGTGGAATCTCCATTTGCCGCAAGCCGTCGCGCCGCATATCTTGGATGATGCGATTGAGGCATTCATGGATCTTTATTTAAGTGAAGCAGCTCAAGACCTGAATCCGATTGTCCTCGAAGCATACCGGCAAGAACATGACGCACGGCAATATGTCGCAGAAACGGAAGTTGACTATACGGAGCAACAGCTCGTCATGTCCGAAGAAATTCTGCCGCACCGGGTGCAGGAGGAAGCATTACGTGCACTCCGGGAAACAATGGAAGAAGGACGAAACCGTGCTTTGACCGTACTTGCGACGGGTCTTGGGAAAACGTATCTCAGTGCGTTCTTTGCGCGTGACTTTAAGCGGATTCTGTTCCTCGCACATCAACGTGAGTTGCTGGAACAAGCGGAACGTTCGTTTAAGAAGGTCGAATCCAATTGGCAGGCAGCCTTTTATATCGGATCAGACCGCACGAATGATGAACAGACGGACGTGCTGTTTGGATCAGTCCAGACGTTATCCCAAAACCGGCATCTTGAACGGTTCGCACAAGATTATTTTGATTTGATCATCATCGATGAGTTTCACCACGCAGCAGCTAAAAGTTATCAAAAAGTTCTGGCGCATTTCGAACCGCGTTTTTTGCTGGGACTGACAGCGACGCCGGACCGGATGGACGGAGCGGACGTCTATACACTGTGCGACAATAACGTTGCGTTTCAAATGCACTTCACGTCAGCCATCAACGAAGGATTCCTGACACCGTTTCATTATTACGGGATTCATGACGTCATCGACTACTTGCAAATGCGGCGGATGGGAAGGAAATATGATGCGATGGAACTGGAACAGGCGCAGATTGATCGGGCAGTCTCAGAAAACATCTATACCGCCTGGTCGAAGCACCGGCAGACGAAGACGATCGGCTTTTGTTCGTCGATCCGCCAAGCGGAATACTTAGCGCAGACGTTCCGGGAAATGGGACACCAAGCGATTGCCTTGACCGGACAGACCATCAATCGACGGGAGCGGATCCAAGAGTTTGAACAGGGAACGTTAGAGATCGTCTTTACGGTCGATTTGTTTAATGAAGGAGTCGACATTCCGAAAGTCGATACGTTACTGTTTTGCCGGCCGACGGAATCAATTGCAATCTACACGCAGCAAATCGGACGAGGCTTACGTTTATCGAATAAGAAATCACATTGTGTCATCATCGATTTGATCGGCAACTATAAAAACGTCGAAACGAAGCTGATGTTGCTTGGAACAGTAAAAGACAAGATTAAGCGTGGGGATACGGAGCCGATTACCCCACCAAAGGGATGCATCATCGAGTTCGATATACAAGCACTGAATATCATTTATCGGATGCGTCAACCGAATCAGCGTAAACTGCGTTTGATTGAAAGCTATGAACAATTGAAGCTCGATCTTGGACGTCGTCCGACTTACATCGAAATTGGTCAACTGACAGCCGTGCCAACGGGCTATAAACAAGAGTGGGGCTCGTACGTTGGTTTCCTGAAGGAACAAGGTGAATTGACGGATGAAGAAGTAGAGACTTACGATGCTAACCGTGAATTGATCGAACAGGTCGAAAAAACGGTCATGAACCGGAGTTACAAGATGGTCGTCTTGCTGGCGATGCTTGAGCGGGGACAAGAGCGATGGATGGAGCCGATTACGGCTGAAGAAGTGGCTCCGTTCTTTTATGAGTATTTGCATGCGGAGAAGTATCGGGAATTGAAGGATGCACAAACGTCGGAGTTAAAAGGGACATTTGATTCAGCGAAAATAGAAAAGTTATTAAAGAAGATGCCCTTTCAAAAAATGGGGAATTCATTTTCTTATGAAAATAGTACTTTATCTATAAATACAGTCAAGGATAATTCTAAAAAATTATACGAGATGATATACTCTATTGTATTTTTTAGAACTAATATGTATTTTAAAGTGTAAATTTAAATAATAGTTATCTTAAATCAAACTGTATGATAGATAGTATGTAAATTCAGTGTTTTTAGTAAGAGCATTGAATTTTAAAAATATCATCAAAAAGTTTTAATTAAAGAAAAAAATAATTTATGTTAGTTTTTGTGAGGAGATTTTATAGTGAGCATTGACACGTTAGATCATACTGATTACAGCAATTCAGAGGGAATATTTAAAGATTTTAAACCTAATTTAAGTGATAAATACCAGCGGATTTTTTCTTCTATTAGCAATCAATTGTTTGATAAGCATCCTGGTCTACCTAGGACGGAATTTATTGATCAAGAAATTAAGATTTACAATGAAATGCTAGCAAAAGATGAGAAAAATATCGAATTAATCAAACTTATTACAATATTTTCAGTACTAAGAGATTTATTGATTCAGGGCTGGAGAATTAAAAAAAGTAAAAAAGATACTTTGATGCTTGCACCACCGCCATTAGATGATAACAAAAATAAAATATTTAATAGAAAAAAACTACAAAAAGAAAGGAATATACAATTAAAGGTCCCTAGTATTATAAAATTTATTAATAATATGGAAAAGAATAAAGTTTTTAAAGGGAATGAAATCAATATTACTAATTTAATTGGAGATAAAAATACTCTAATCAGTAGTATTAATGAATTGAAAAATTACGATATAACATATGAAAGAGAGAAGATATCTAAAGAAGCTATAAAACCGTATATACAACTAGTAACTAACGAAAGATGCGAACTTACTGGTTATAAGCTTAGAGAAATTTGGAGATATTTTAGGTATACTTGGTCAATTCCTTATAAGTCTACACCAGGTAGAAATCAATTTTATATAGTTAGAGATGCGGCACAATCTTATCACCCAATAATAGGAATTTTTGCACTTGGAAACTCTGTTTTACACTTAACAAAAAGAGATAATTATATTGGATGGACATTAGAGTCAATTAAAGAAAGTTTATCAAAAAAAACAAAAATTATTGAATATGAAGAAATTAAAAGCGGAGATTTCAATATAAGGAATAAGGTGCAGTACTCAAAAAGTTTAGAGACAGAAGAAGAATACAATATAAGGATTAATACGGAAAGTAAGGAAATCTTGAGTCTGCTTACTGATTTTATTGAGAGTGCTATACGTGAAATATCTATAGAAGGTTTAATTGATCAAAACGAACTTGAAAATCCAACTAAAGAGGTTGTTGAAAAATTAAATAATATAACAATCGAACTTCAAAAGAAGCAATTTAATAACAAAAGATCACCTAATGAAAAGTTAGATTGGAAAAAGGAATCTAATAGTTCTTTATTTAAGAAAAAAAGATCCCAAGAGCTTTCAAGATTATTGGAAGCAAAAATGGTCTATTTAAAAACAAAAGATTTGTCTGATTCAGAAACAGAGATAATTAATAGATTAGTTAAATATAAAAATGGAAAATATATAAATATAGCATTACAGGCGAATAGAAAAAGGAAAATTGGCTCAAATGTTATGGAAATTATTGTATGCGGGGCGATTCCGCCTTATAATGAAATATTAGGGGGGAAATTAGTAAGCATGCTAGCTTGCAGTCCTTTAGTAGTAAAGCAATATAATGATAAGTATTCACATCATGTGAGTGAAATAGCATCTAGAATGAAGGGTGAAGAAGTAGTAAGAGATTCGCGCTTAGCCTATTTAGGAACTACTAGCTTATATCAAAGTGGAAGCAGTCAGTACAATAGAATAAAAATTCCAACTAAATCTGGAAGAATTGAGTATAAAAAATTAGGAGAGACTGAAGGTTTTGGTTCTGTATTTTTTTCGAATCAAACAAGTAGCTTTATTAGTAAAATGCTTGAAGAATTAGAAGGGGGGAGAAAAATAAATAACGTCTTTGGTGAAGGAACAAGTCCTAGAATGCGATTAATGAGAAACGGCTTAGCAGCCTTAGGAATTTCAGAAGAGTTTACAAAGCATCACACTAAGAGGATCGTTTTTGGAATTGAATTAGCCTCAAATTCATTAGAATTTTTGCAGGGGAAAACAGAAAAATTAGATTATTACATGTCATTAGAAGATGCTAGTGTTAAAACAGAAGAAATAATAGATTTTTGGAAAAAGAGATGGTTTTTAAAAAGAATTGAGACTGTAGACATCATTAATCGATTAAATAAATTTGAAAAAAGATCGTTAAAGGTTAGTTTATTTAATTAAAGAAAGAAAGGGGGTATTATCCCCAATGTTGGATATAAAATTTATTTCTAAACTTTATAATAATAAGAACAGTTATGCAGATATTTTCACAAAAAAGGAAATTGAAGCATTGAACATTGAGACAAATATAGAAGAAACAGTGTCTGAATTTATAAGACAGGGAAAATTAGTTTTAATTACAGGAAATCCAGGTGATGGAAAAACGCATTTGATCTTATCTGTAAAAGATGTCTTGGAGGAATTCAATGCATTTGTAGAAAAAGACATAAATGAAGTGAAAGATTACAATGTTTTTCTTAAAGAATTACAGGACTGTATTTATGAAGGTAGACCAGGAATTATAGCTATTAATGAGTATCCATTAATAGCATTAATGGATCAAATAGGAGTTCATTTTCCTTTTTATGAGGAAATAAAAAAACAAAGAGAAAATTCTTTGATATACAACAATGATTATCAGGAAGAAATAGACATAAGTAGAGTAGTGGTAATTGATCTTAATAATAGAAATGTATTATCAAAAGATATAGTTAACTCAGCATTAAATAAAATACTCTCATACTGCAATTTATGTGATGACTGTACTAATAATACTCTATGTGATCTAACTTATAATACTAGAGCATTATCAAATGAATTTGTAAAACGGCAGTTACTAACTATTGTTGATATTTTGGGTAATTCTGGTATCCATGTTGTTATGAGAGATATTTTAGGTTTTTTATCTTATGTAATAACAGGTGGTACAGATTGTATTAGTAAAATAAATTACGAAAATATGTATTATAATCGTATTTTTAATGGGAAAAATAGATTATTTTATTCTTTAAAAAAGTTTGATCCATTTAATTTTACGCATCCTGAAATAGATGAACTTCTATGGAGTGGTAGGCTGAAAGATGGATGGATATTTAATGTACCATCTGTAGCACCAGAAGAGCTTGGTGAAGTAGAGGCGAAAGAATTATTCATATCACTTAAACGGAAATTTTTCTTCGAACATGAACGTGGAACTGAGTTACTTTCTTTAATTCCCTCAGAGTATAAAGATTATTTCTATTTGATCAGGCAAGTTTATGATCAACATGAAGAAATGGTTAATAAGGTAACTCTAGGACTGAATCGCTTTTTTAATTCTGATGATGGCGAAGAAGAGAAACTGAGAGTATGGACAACTCACAAATATGAGTTAAGAAATCATCCAAAGGTAGCCATCTCCAACAAAAGTTATCCAACTGAGATGATTTCTCTAAGAATTCCAAGAATGCCTAAACATTTAGAGAAAATACCTTATGCCGCAGATCACTTTGTTTATAGAGTTAAGTCTCTACAAAACTTCAATGATTTTGTAGATTTAAAAATAGATTTAGATTTATATAAAGCATTATCATTAATTAATGAAGGATTGCCAACATTATTAATTCCTGAGCAACATAAATTTAAGATATATAGGTTTATGAATGAACTGGCTTCATTAGAGGGAAAGACAAGATCTAATAGCTTTATTATAAAAGATGCTAATAGTGGATATTCATTTAATTTATCTATTAGAAATAATAAATACGCCACAAAATAATAAGGATGATTTTAATGTCCAGAAATAAATTAAAAGATTA
The DNA here is from genome assembly GCF_018618755.1 of Exiguobacterium sp. s193. Taxonomy (GTDB): domain Bacteria; phylum Bacillota; class Bacilli; order Exiguobacteriales; family Exiguobacteriaceae; genus Exiguobacterium_A. The sequence continues at coordinate 150,654 of NZ_JACSMR010000004.1, read as the reverse complement.
TGGCAATAGGGTATTTCGTGAAGTTATAGGGTATGAACCCATTTCCTCTTCAATCAAGCCAGTGCATATTGCAAACGGTTTAAGTAGGCTTGTTTTAGGTAGGAGCTATAATATAGATCATTTAAACACCTGGTCTAAGAGATATAGGCAAGGCAAAGAGGTTATGACATCAGGAGAAATCAGGAAAAGATATCAAGAAATAATTGATCATTCTGTAACTGATGAGGAAATAAATAAAATCAGACATTCTCTAGAACTAATATTTGATGCCGATAATTCAGTAACGCCTAGTATTAAATTCTCTACGTTAACTATTTCATCAATGACTCATGTAACTGATAAGGTGCAAAATGAGTATAGTATACCTAACTTCTTGATGAAAATACTTAGTGCCAAAATTGATGGAGATGTTTCTAAGTGCATTCCTCTATTAAGAGAGCATTTACAAAATGAGCAAGATGAATTAAGTAGAATTGCTAAACCAGTTGTTGATTATGATAGTAGATCGAAGGCTGTGGATCTAGAAGAGAGCAATACTATTTTAGGTGAATTAGAATTAAGAATTAGACATGCATTTGATAGATTAGCTGAAAATGAGAAAATGTCATTTTCGCAAAATAAGCTACTATCTTTAGAACGAATAGTTTTATTTTCTTGCTTTTCAATTATACTTCATTTGTCTTCTAAAGTTTTAGATCTATCGAATAATTATGACGAGAATGACCGCTTCCCAATAGTTTTTGATTCAGATGGTACCTTGGAATCAATTAAATTTGCAAGTCAGGAGTCTTTGGCTTTAGCTCGTTTAGGAATTGAACAATTTTTTGAAAAATCACTTGAGGTAATTCTTTTGAAAGAAGGATATAACAAATATACGCATGAAGAAATGCTAAAAAGGATTCAAGAAATTCCAATTGCAGATGGGCCAAGAAAGAAAAATAAAGAAGCGGAAGAAGATAAAAGAAGAAACTACGAAAAATTATATTTGGGCTTTTACGAACAAAATAAAAATTCTTTTGATTCTATTGTTAAAGCAACAAGGTTTTGGTTATTCGCAGAATATACTACTGACCCTTCACAATTCATTTCATCCTTTGGCGGAAGAATCGGATTGTTAGCACCCAGAGCTGGTGGGAGGGGAAGAAAGAGATTCTCTCCTGACCCTTTAATTTTAGAAGTGATACTTTTATCTACTCTACAAAATAATAAAACAGTAAGTCTCTCAGAATTTGGAGAAATATTGTGGGATAGATTTGGAATAATTATAGGCGCGAATCCAGAAAAAGATCTTTTTGCTTTAAAAAAATGGAATATAAGTCAAAATACACCTGGTGATTTGGCAGGTAACTTAACCGTTAATGCTGAGAAAATTGCTGATTTATACATTTCAATGGGATATGGAAAAAGATATGCAGATGGAGTTACTATACTTAGTGTTAAAGGGGGTATGAGATGAGTTCCCAAATGGTAATATCAAAATTATTGGCCTCAAATACATTCATGATGATCAAGCGAAAAAGTTTCGGTATTTTATTAAAAGATTTACCCGATTTTTCATACATGGAATATTTAAAATCCCTAAATACTCAAATCACAATTGAAGGAGAAGAAAATCCAATTATTTTTTTTGTTGGTTTTTTTGATGAAGAGTTAATAAAGGTAAAACAAGAGATGATTGAATTGAATGGAAAATTTGATTTTTTTTATACTGTCGAAGATGCAGAAATGTATAGGAATAAAAGAGAGATTAATAAAACCAGAATTATCATTGTCAAAAGAGATATTCCTAAGTTATCCTCACTTAATTGGTATGAGAAGGTTGAGACTAATGAAATTTACAGTCGATTGTGTGATGAAGGACAAAAATTATTTAAGGATATAAATCTCAATGATCCCCTTTATGTTCTCTGGAAAGCCTTTAAACATTCATCAGTAAGAAAAGTAATATCGTTAGATAGACTTGCGGATTACTTTGATTATTTTATTGAGAATAGTGAAAATATAGATAGAGATATAGTAAAAGAAATGTATCGATTAGGACTTTTAATAGACAAAAAATTATTCTTTAGTTATAAAAATAGTGATAACGAGATAAAAAATATAGAGAGTATTAGAAGAAGAATAATTGAAAACAAGAAAGTTGTTATTAGATTGAGTGATTTAGATAAGGGTGATCAAAAAGCCTTGCAATCTAGTGAAATAGACAAAGCAAACTTAATTAGATCAAACATTTTATTATTTTATAGAACAAGAAACAATGAAATATTGAAAAATCTTGACATAGAATCAGTGGAGTTACTTCTTAGTAAAGTAAATAAAAAAAAGAGACAAAATACTAACGAAAATAAAGAGACAGAAGATAATAAAACTAAAGAAAAGAGCAAAAAAGCTAATTCACCAAATTCAGTAGGAGTAAATTTATTAATTGATCATGATAATGAGCAATTAGAAGCTGTTATAGATAGCGTTGAGGATAAATTTGAAACCTGGGAGAAAGGGAAAAAGGATTCAATAAGAGTTGAATCAGATGATGCCTATGGAAGTGTAACCTTCATTCCAGAAGTGTATAATTTGATTAATGCTTTAATTGGAGATAGCACCTATGGTGGAATAATAAATGCAAATGATAAGAGTCCAATTGATACTTTAAGTTCATTAAGCAAAAATACAAATTATTCATTTGATGATAAATTCATAGAAAATATTTGTATAATGCTCCAACAATTTGAAGATGAAATCACTGAAGCAGTGGGAATACTTTCAATTTTTGAAAGCTTTATAAACGCCAGAAATGATATATATCCTTACGTCCATAGACTTGCAGATATTCCAATCCTGAAAATCTCGCAAAGTAAAGAAATTTCTCAACAGTTTACAGATTATATTGAAAAATATAGTAGATTAACAAAAAAATTAAAAGATTGCTACAATCTGTTCTCGAAATTTAGCTCAAGTGGAACTAAAGAACTTATAGCCCAAATAAACTCGATTGATGTAGTCTATTTTGTTGGGCAAAACAGATATCATGCTATTTTGTCTCCACTAAACCCTTTGTATCTTTGGAAATACGTTGAACTAGCTAGAAGATTAGGAGAAACATCATCTAATTTAAATAGTATTGATAAAGAGTTTTTAATAAGAGCATCAAGTGAAATTCCTAATCCACTTACTACAATATTTATTAGTAATTTTATATCTAATAACGGGGACCATACTATACCTGAAATAGGGACTCTAGGTAATTTACCAATGTATTCTAGTGAACAGCAAGTTAATCAAGCTAAAGATGGTTTACAGGCTATTGAAAAAGGAATTTTAAAGTATCTTAACGTTTATCCTCACAGTAGCATTGGTTTAAGAATTGCCTTCATCAACCCACCTGATATACAAACTGCTCTAAATCAATTAAAAGAATTGATTGCAAGCAACAGACTATCAGGAGCATATTTGGAGATTTATAAAACAAAAGATACTGCGAATTCTTGGGCCAATTTAGAAGACATTAGTGAGAATATAATGAATAAGTTCTCAATGTCCAAAGAAAATAATTTTAGATTAAAAGTTAATTTTAATATTGAATCTTATGATAGCATTATTGATAAAGTTAATAATAATAATTTCCATATAGTTGTACTGTTTGATCCAAGTAAAAAAACTGTTACAGATAGTATTAGAGAAAATAAACTTAATTTAAAAATTCATCCTTTGTGTGTACCTAGAGTTTTTAATTATGATCCAGTTACAGATAAATTAGATATAATCCCTTCCTCTGAAGGAAACATATTCTCAGATCATCATGAACTTATAGCGAGGTTAAACGATAGACCTAGAAGTTGGCATAATACTGTTTTATCAGATGCTCAATTAAATAAATCTCAGCTAAAACTTCTTTTAGATGGTATAGGATGGTTGATTGTGGCTGATACCAACCTAAAGAATCTAGAGATTTCATCAATAGGATCTGAAAATTCATTATATTATCAATCTGGTGTATACCGAGATGTTGGTATTTACTCTAGTCAATGGGATAAATTCGCTGAAGGCTTAAATAAATTAGTGAGGTCTATTGGTAACTATAATCCTAAAGAAGAGTGTTTAAAAAAACTGCTTAAAGAAATTCAAAAGCTAAATGAAAAAAGTATACTTCATCTAGCTTCTTCAAGTAATGAACTATTTAATACAAGTCATGCTAAAGGTGCATTAGGAACAGCGATATCAGCATACTGGTATAAGAAACAATTTGAAAATTCAATATTAGTGAGTCTCGATACAGACCTGGCTCGAAATTGGTTAAGCGAAAGATCGGAAAATAACCTGTCTGATTTAATAGGCTTTGTCTATGAAGACGATAAAAATGTAAGGATTGATATAGTTGAAGTTAAAACATACGGAGCGTATACAATAAAAAACAATGAAATTTCAGGTGATGCAGTTGAACAAGTTGAGTCAGTATATAAAATAATTAAAGAAGTTTTTTACGATCAAGATAAAATAACGAGTGCTTCAAGACGAGAGTTACTTCGATTCCAAGTTTTTAAAGTGTTACACCAATTAAACTTAACAAAACAGCAAAAGAGAGAATGGACTAGTTACTTAAATAATGTCTTTGCTGGAAATGTAAATATAAAAATTAATTTAAGCATTCATCATGTATGTTTTAATGATCAAGGTACTACTCAAAATGAAGGTATAAAATATCATGCAGAAAATACAATTAATCTAATTAAAATAAAAGATGATGTTATAACTGAGGTGTTAACCGATTGTAATAAGTTATCTAATATAAAAGAGTTCAATAGTGAGGTAAGTGAAAAAAGTCATAAAAAAACAGAGCGAATCATAAAAGAAATAGGAAAGGACACTAATTCTTTCGAGGATTATGATTCTAAAAATAAAAGTCTTGAAGAAAATATAGAGAAATCAATTTCAAAAGATGATGTTAACGGAATTATAGAAAGTGAATACGGATTTCATAATCAAGAAAAAAATAAGGATGAGCCGCCCAAACATTTTTCGCCTGAATTAACTGATTTAATAAATAAAACTACTTCTAAATTATACAGAGCTATGACTGATTATTCTATTGATGTACTAGATATCGACCCTGAGAACGCTTTAGTAGCATCAAGATTTATTAGATTCAGAGTTCGGCTACGTCCTGGAGAAAAACTGCAAAAGGTTTTAAATGTAAGAACGGATATTGCACGTGAGATAGAAGCAACTTCAGAAGTTCTTATAGATAACGAAAAGGGTACTAATTTTGTAATTATTGACGTGCCAAGAGATTCATCTGATGTAATTTCATTGCTAGATCATATTAACTTAGTTCCTAAAGAAACTGTTGGAAATTTAAATGTGATAGTTGGTCAGGACCCCAGTGGAAGTACTAAATTTTTAAATCTTGCCAAGGCACCTCATTTACTGACAGCTGGGTCCACTAATTCAGGTAAAACAATATTTCTTTATAGTATAATTGTTAGCTTGATTTTCCAATATAGTGAAGAAGAGCTTGAATTAGTAATTGTAGACCCTAAACAAACTGATTTTATTTACTTTGAAGGGTTACCTCATTTAAGGAATGGTCAAGTAATAATTGAAGCAGAAGATGCAGTTGAAATATTAACTGACTTAGTTGAAAACGAGTTGCCTAGAAGAACAGAAATGCTAAGGTCCTCTAGAAGTCGAGATATTTTCAGTTACAATGAGAAGAATTCAGACCGGCCTTTGAAACCAATACTCGTTGTAATAGATGAATACGCAGATCTTGTTCAAGTAGCAGATTTTGAAGGACAAAAAAATGAGTTTGAGAGAAACATGATTCGTTTAGCACAACGATCAAGAAATGTAGGAATACATTTAGTGATTGCAACTCAAAGACCAAGCGCAGACATTGTTACTTCTAGACTCAAAGCAAATATACCAACTAGAATTTCTTTTAGTTTACCAGCAAATCAAGATTCTAGAACAATTTTAGATGCTTCTGGAGCAGAGGATTTACTTGGTAAGGGAGACATGCTTTATTCAGTAAATGGTGAATTAAAAAGACTACAGGGATTATTTATAAGTGAATCAGAGTTGGAAGATTTTTTATTAATAAAGTATAATTTAAAATCTTAATTTTTTCTTTTTATTGATAATATAATGTATAACAAAGCCCCGTTTCGACTTTGAAATGGGGCTTTATTATACATAGATCACTATAATAGAGTATCTATTTCACGCATTAAATTTTCAATTCCATCAAGAATATACAAAATAAAGTATAATTTAAAATTAGATGTCATAAAATTTCTTTTCAGAAAAATATCGTTAAAGCATTTCTCCGCCATTGCACTCCTTTATGATAATTTAAATTAATTGAACGATTTTCTCTAGTTTCAAAAAATATTTTGTAAATGTTTTTGAAAATTAGTAATAAAATAAAATACATTATATAATCTTAAATTGTTGGTTATATAATTAACTTATGCGTAGTGCTTCTTTGCTCGTGTAGTAGATAAATATAATTTTAATCGAGAGCTATGATAGGAGATGCTTTATGTTCAATGGAACAGAAACCATAGAGGGTACTTTTATAAAGGAAAGTAAAAATAGATTTCTGTGCGAAGTTTTAATAGATAATCAATTGGTTGAATGCTATGTACCTAGTTCCTCAAGAATTGAAAATTATTTGAAATTATCGAATAAAAAGGTATTACTTACAAAAAATATAGGAAGTAAATCTAGAACAAAATATTCATTGTTTGCAGTTATGTATTACAATAAATATGTAATTTTAAATTTGAATAAGGTAAACGAGTTGCTTACTTATTATATTGAGCAAAATGAATTTGTTGAAGCACAAATATACACTATAGAAAAAGAAAAAACGGTAAATGGATATAAAACTGACTTGATAATATATGAACCGTTAAAATCTGAGGAAAAAATTATAGAAGCAAAAGGTATAATAGGTATTACGAGAGAAGTATTATTTCCGAAGGTCCATTCAGAAAGAGCGTTGAAGCAACTTGAACAAATTAGCATTCTTTTAAGAAATAATTATATTGTTGAATACTACTTTGTTTCACTTAGTCCTATTGTAAAAAAGGTTATTATAAATAGTTCACATAGTAAATACTATAAACTTTTGAATGAATGTATAGAAAATGGACTCAGATTGAAAGGAATTGGAGCAATTTTAAACAAGGAGAAAGAAGTATCATTTGTTAAAATTAAAGTAGAAATTATGTAAAATATGAAAGTTGGTAATTGTCAATGGAGAAAGCTTTAATATTTATTAGTTCAAATTATAGAAGTTTGTATGTTGAGGATATTTATAGAGCTTTAGCATTACCAAAGAAATTTGTAATTCAATACAGGTATCAATTAGAACACATTGATAAACATCTTTTAGATGATTTAGAAAGTAAGAAGGATAGAGTTGGAGTAATATATTATAGCTATGATTCTGAAAACGAGTATAAGGGAACCATTGAAGACTGTAGAGAAAAAGTATTTTTACCTATCAGAAAAGTAATAATAAAAGGTATTGAGAAAAAGGAAGAAATGGGACAGATAAACTTCTATCTCGAATTAGGTGATTTTATTAATAGTAATCTAAACGTTAGTGACAATAATACAGAGCGAAAGAACGTTTTTGAAACGTGTATAAAACTTACTAAAGTTACATGGCGAAATAAAATAGAAGAAGTAGAGCCTTATTTCGAAAAAGATGTAAAGTTTTTGCATATCGAAAAAATAAAGGGTTACAAATATGAAATGAATTATAGCTTTATTGAAAAACGTACTAATTTAGAGCTAAAAGAAGATAGTTCGTACACAATTACATTTTTAACCTATGATAAATCTGAGGGTAAGGGAGTTATTAAAATTGAAACTGATAAATCACATATAAATTTAAATGATACATTGGAAAAGGGAGCTAAAATTAATTCGAAGAAAGTTACATTTGACACTAGATCAATAGATTTTAAGCGCGACAGAACCTATATTGTACTAGAAGATGAAAAAAGTAAATATTCTATCAGACTGTTTATTACTTTAAAAAAACGTTTTAGAAAATCTCTAGCATTTGGAGGTCTTAGTACCTTCGTATTGCTTGGATTTCAATTAAGTAATTTAATAGTAAAGGGACAGGGACAGAATATAAACAATCTGTTGAGTCTTTCTTTCTTAGCAATCATTGTTGGTCTTTGCATTGCAATTTTACACTTCAATTTTAATAAAAAATAATGGACAGTAATTTAGACTGTCCATTCTTCCTCATTTATTTCAATATGAATCCATCCTGTAGGTATAACATGAAGTTTTTTGTCCTCAGTTTTTACACGATGAGTACCAGATTCTCTAACTATCAATTCAACTACATTGTTTAGCACTACAGTTTCATTATTTGGGAAATGGTACACTCTTTGTTTTTCCCGTAATTTAATTATTTCATTTTTATTAATCAAAATTATTCTCCTTTCTTTATATATTATAACTCATTTTTACAAGTAGAAATAATCTACCCCTGACTAAATAGATAAATAATTTATTTATTTCTCTAATTCTTTCAACAATACTCTTTCAAAAACTCTTGACGATTGTCATGCAGCATTTATCAATATTCTTTATATACCTTAATACATTCTTTTTTACTCCAAATATTGTGACACCTTGAAGAAAGGGATTTAAACCTAAATAAAACAAATTTACGCCGTCACCTCGTGATTCAACTGCCACTGCACACCAAACGGATCTTCGACGATACCGTAGGCTTCACTCCAAAACGTTTTTTGGATTGGCATGATGACATTGCCGTCTTGCGCCAGCTTATCGAATGTCTCGTGAATGACTTGGATGTCCGGCAGATGCAGGGCCAGCGTGACGTTTTGTCCGAGCGTCACCGGATCATGCGGCATCGCATCGGAAAACATGACACGTGTGCCGTGAACAATTAATTGTGAATGCAGGACAAGCGACTGGACGTCTTTTTCAAACGGTTGACCGTCCGGACCATTGCCGGGACCAAACTCCATGATCTCGGGGATGTCTTGCCCAAAGACCTTGGCATAATAATGGATGGCCTCGCGGGTATTGCCGTTAAAGACCAGATAGGGATTGATCGGCATGGTAATGCTCCTCTCCATTTGAACACGGCTGACTGATGCTTATAGTATACCAAACATTTGTTCTCATTTAAAGGGCTTTCCGGTTAAAAATGAAAGCGATATCATTTATTTTTTAAATTCCAAAAAAATTCGCAAATAATGGTTGCGTCTTTCCAGATTCCGACCTATACTAAATTTATCGAAAGCGCTTTCGGTGAAATGGAGTGGTTACATGGGTACAATTTATGATTTAGCGAAAATAACCGGTTTTTCGATCACGACGGTCTCAAAAGCCTTAAATAATTATTCCGACGTCAGTGAGAAGACAAAAGCAAAAATCGTTCAGGCGGCAGCCGATATGGGCTACTTGCCGAACGCCCACGCCCAGTCGCTCTCGACGAAACGATCCTGGACGATCGGGGTCATGTTCTCGGAAGCAAACGAAGTCGGGATGATGCATCCATTCTTCAACGCGATTATCGAAAGTTTCCGGAAAGCAACGGAGCAACAAGGCTATGACTTAATCTTCGCCTCGCGGAATCTCCGCAATCGGGACATGAGTTACCTCGAGCATTTCCAGCATCGGGCGGTCGACGGCATCGTCGTCATCTGTTCCGACCAAATGGACAAGCATGTCCAGGAACTGATTCAAAGTTCGATTCCGATCGTCGTCGTCGACATGGACAGCACCGATTGCAGTGTCGTCTTCTCGGATAACTTATCCGGCGGGACACTCGCCGTCAACCACCTCTACGAACTGGGACATCGCTTGATTGCCCATATCGCAGGTGATATGACGATTGATGCGGGACTGGCACGAATCGAAGGATACAAGCAGGCGATGGATCGACTCGCATTACCGATTCCGGACGGCTATCTGATTAACGGCGGATTTTTCTCGGTCGAAGAAGGAAAACAGGCGATGCAGATGTTGCTTGCCTTACCGAAACGTCCGACCGCAGTCTTCGTCGCCGGTGACCAAATGGCGATCGGGGCGATGGAAGCGATTCATGAAGCGGGCCTTCAGGTGCCGCACGACATTTCTGTCGTCGGTTACGATGATATCGAAATGTCGAAATACGTCACACCCAAGCTGACGACGGTCCGGCAAGACACGGAACGGATCGGGCAGCATGCAGCAGAACTGTTAATTGAACAAATCGTCAACAAACGACGTGTGATGACGACGGATATCATTCCAGTCGACTTGATCGTCCGTCAGTCGACAGGACCCGTAAAACCATAATCCTTTTCGGAATCGCTCTCGCAGGTTGTCTTCGAGAAAACGCGAGAGCGGTTTCGAAATACATGATATTTTTTTGTACGTTTCCGAAAGGGCTTTCGGAACTTTTTTCAGACCATTTACGAAAGCGCTTTCGATATTTTTGGATAATAAATGAGACCGCTTACTTAGGGGACTACCAACAGACGAGAAGGATGGGATGACATGAAGAAGAAATTAGTCAGCGTATTAACAGTCGGCGCATTAACGGCAAGCGTTTTAGCAGGATGTTCAGGCGGCGAAGAGGAAAAAACGAGCGGCGGCAAACAAGTCTTGAAAATCTGGTCATTCACGGATGAGTTAAAAGAACCGATCAAAGAGTTCGAAGCGAAAAATGATGTCAAAGTCGAGTTGACGATCGTTCCGATCGCGGACTACCCGACGAAGCTGAAACCGGCACTTGAGAGCGGCGTCGGTGCACCGGATATCTTCACTGGTGAAATCGCCTTCTTGAAACAATGGGTCGATGCCGGTTACTGGGCGAACTTATCTGAAAAACCGTTTAACGCAGGCGAAGTCAAAGACGACTATATCCCGTATGTCTATGACATGGGGAAAGACAAAGACGGTAATGTGCGTGCCCTGTCATGGCAAACGACACCAGGTGGCGTCTACTACAAACGGAGCATCGCGAAAAAAGTCCTCGGTACGGATGATCCAAAAGAAGTCGGCGCGATGATGAACTCGATGGACGGCGTCTTCGATGTCGCTGAGAAGATGAAAGGCAAAGGCTACAAAATGTTCCCGGATGAAGGTTCAATCCGTTGGTTCGCACAAGGTAATGATCCTCAGGCCTGGGTCAACGATAAGCAAGAGCTCGTCTTGACAGAAGACAAGAAGAACTACATGGATTACGCAAAAGAATTACGGACAAAACAATACACAGCACTTGCGCCAGAGTGGTCACCATCATGGTTCGCAGGGATGGATAAGCCGGTCAAAGTCAAAGAAAACGGTAAAGAAACCGAAACAGAAATCTTCTCGTATGTCCTTCCAACATGGGGCTTACACAGTGTCTTAAAAGAAAATGCGAAGAAATCAGCGGGTGACTGGGCAGTCACAAGCGGACCGAGCCCATACTTCTGGGGCGGTACATGGTTAGGTGTCTACAAAGATTCGAAGAAACAAAAACTTGCATATGATTTCGTCAAAATGATGACGCAAGACGAAGAGTTCTTGACGGATTGGGCGAAAGAAACAGGTGACGTCCTTGCATACACACCAGTTACCGACAAAATCAAAACAGACTTCAAAGATGAGTTCCTCGGCGGACAGAACAACTATGAGTTCTTCCTCGATCAAGCAGACAAGATCACACCAGGTATCGTGACGAAGTACGACCAGCAGCTCGATACATTATACGGTGCGTCAGTCATGGAATACGTCCAAGGCAAAAAATCAAAAGACGAAGCACTTGCTGAATTCTACAAAAAAGTCAAAAATGCGTATCCGGACGTCAAAGTACCGGAATAAGGAGACTAGGTGGGGCGGACCTCGCCCTACCTCTTCTTGTTTAAGAAAGGGGTTTGACCTGTGAAAAAACTCGATCGCCATGGTTATCTGTTCATTGCACCGTTTTGGATCGTCTTCTTGATCTTCAGCATCTATCCGGTCGCGTTGACGTTCTATTACAGCTTCACGAACTATACAGGCGCAGAAGGCGAACAACTCGTCGGACTCGCGAACTATACGCGTTTGCTCGGAGATACGTACTTCATTGAAGCCTTCTTCAATACGATTAAGATTTGGGGACTGAACTTCCTCTTACAAATCGGCGGAGCGTTGTTACTCGCCTTATTGTTCTCGGATTTACAGTTGAAATTAAAAGGGCTCGCCTTCTTCCGGGCGACGTTCTACTTACCGAACTTAATCACGATCAGCTCGGTTGCCCTATTGTTCGGGATTTTACTCGACTGGCAGCATGGATCACTCAATATGATGTTGATGAAAATCGGAATCATTTCCGACCCAATCAACTGGTTGACACAACCGGTCACAGCACAGATTTCCGTCTCGCTCATCCTGACCTGGATGTGGCTCGGTCACTCGTTCATCGTCGTCATGGCTGGCGTATCTGGAATCTCGAAAGATTATTTCGAAGCTGCCTTGATTGATGGTGCGACACGCTGGCAAATCTTCTCGCGGATCACATTGCCGCTGTTAAAACCGATTTTACTGTACATCATGATCACGTCACTGATCGGTGGATTACAACTGTTTGATCTCCCGATGTTGATCACGGACGGTGTCGGTGCGCCAGATGGTGCCCTGAACACGATGGTCCTTTATCTCTACAACCAAGCCTTTAAATACAACAACTATGGCTACGCTGCTGCTGTCGCATATGGATTGTTTGCTATCACGCTCGTCTTTTCAATCATCGTCTTCAAAGGGATGTTCCGAAAAGAACGTTCACCGAAAGGAGCCTGACCGATGGAACGAAATGCAGAAGCACGGCGGATCGTGCCGCAAACGGAAGAACAACCGGACCGTTCAGAACGTCCGCTTAAGTTGACACCACCGAAACAGAAAAAAGCCTGGTTCGGCAAGAGCCTCATCTATGTCGGCCTGATTGCCTTGACGATCGCTTGTATCATCCCGTTTTTGATGATGATCATCAACGCGACCCGTTCAAACGAAGAAGTCCTGTCTGGTTTCTCCTTGATTCCCGGCAACTCGCTCGCTGAAAACTACGCGGCGCTAAGTTCATACGTCAACATCTGGTCCGGGTTCAAGAACAGTCTGATCATCGCCGTCCTCGTCACCGTCCTATCGGGTTACTTCTCAGCGATGACAGCGTTCGGATTTGCCTTCTACCAGTTCAAAGGAAAAAACGTCCTGTTTGTCTTCATGCTTGTCATGATGATGATTCCGGGGCAACTCGGATTGATCGGGTTTTACGAACTCAGCAAAAATTTAGGGTTGCTCGACAGCTTCATCCCGCTGATCGTTCCGGCGATTGCCAGTCCGTTCACGGTCTTCTTCGTCCGTCAGTACTTGCAGACAGTCATGCACCCGAGTTTGATTGAGGCGGCACGGATGGATGGCGCGAGCGAAATGCGCATCTTCCATACGATCGCCTTGCCAATGATGATGCCGGCAATCGCAACGATGTCGATCTTTACGTTCATCGGCTCATGGAACAACTACATCATGCCGCTCGTCCTGTTGTTCTCACCAGAAAAATACACGTTACCGGTCTTGATGGGCTTCTTAAAAGGTTCACAAGTCGCAGAAAACTTAGGGTCACTTTATCTCGGAATCGCGATTTCCGTCGTCCCAATCATGATCGCTTTCTTGTTCCTATCAAAATACATCGTCAGCAGCATCTCAGCTGGTGCCGTCAAAGAATAATCTGTTAGCTAAAGGGGAGTACGCGTATGAAATTTGCACCAAACTTCGTCTTCGGAACGGCCACGTCTTCGTATCAAATCGAGGGCGCACACGACGAGGGGGGACGGACACCATCAATTTGGGATACGTTCTGCGATACGGACGGAAAAGTGTTTGAAAAACACAATGGTGATGTCGCCTGCGACCATTACCACCGGTTTGAAGAAGACATCCAGCATATCAAAAAACTTGGTGTCGACACGTACCGCTTCTCGATTGCCTGGCCACGGATCTTCCCGGCTAAAGGTCAATACAATCCGGAAGGCATGGCATTTTACAAAACACTCGCGACACGCTTACGCGAGGAAGGGATCAAACCGGCCGTCACGCTCTACCACTGGGATTTACCGATGTGGGCATATGACGAGGGCGGCTGGGTCAACCGTGACTCGGTCGACTGGTTCCTTGACTTCGCCCGTGTCTGCTTCGAAGAACTCGACGGCATCGTCGATTCGTGGATCACACACAATGAACCGTGGTGTGCCGGTTTCCTCAGCTACCACCTCGGACACCATGCACCAGGTCACACGGACATGAACGAAGCGGTCCGTGCCGTTCACCACATGCTGTTGTCACACGGAAAAGCGGTCGAACTGCTCAAAGGGGAGTTCAAATCGGCGACACCAATCGGCATCACGTTGAATCTCGCGCCGAAGTACGCGAAGACGGATTCCGTCAATGATCAGTTGGCGATGAACAACGCCGACGGGTACGCCAATCGCTGGTTCCTCGACCCAATCTTCAAGGGACAGTATCCGGTCGACATGATGAACCTGTTCTCGAAATACGTCCATACGTATGACTTCATCCAAGAAGGCGACATGGCAACGATTTCGGTCGCCTGTGACTTCTTCGGGATCAACTTCTACAGCCGGAACTTAGTTGAGTTCAGTGCCGCGAATGACTTCCTGCACAAAGATGCGTACTCGGACTACGACAAGACGGGCATGGGCTGGGACATCGCACCAAACGAGTTCAAAGAGTTAATTCGCCGTCTCCGCGCGGAATATACGTCACTCCCGATTTTCATCACGGAGAACGGGGCAGCGTTCGACGATCAACTCGTCGACGGCCGTATCCATGACCAAAACCGGATCGACTATGTTGCGCAACACTTGCAAGCGGTCTCCGACTTGAACGAAGAGGGAATGAACATCGAAGGCTACTACCTTTGGTCGCTGCTCGATAACTTCGAGTGGAGCTTCGGATACGACAAACGATTCGGCATCATCTATGTCGATTTCGAAACACAGGAACGGACATGGAAGGACAGCGCGCATTGGTATGCCGATGTCATCCAGACACATAAAGCAGCACTCTCACAGGAAGCGTAACCCAGTCGCAGGCAAGGTCGAATTACATCGGTCTTGCCTGTTTTTTGTCAAAGGAGGATTTTAGATGAAGAAATGGTTCGCGATTGCACTAGGGACAGGTTTAGTTTTATCTTATGCCGGGACGGGGCATGCTGAAAAAGCAGACAAGAAAGACAATACGAAATGGAAAGTGGTTTGGTCGGATGAGTTTACGAAACGACAACTCGACCGGACGAAGTGGAACTATGATACGGGAAACTGGATTGTCGATGCGGACGGCAACGGGGTGTCATCCGGGTGGGGAAATAACGAAAAACAATATTACACTGACAAAAAAGACAATGCCTTCATCCGTGACGGAAAACTTGTCATCCGCGCAAAACAGGAAAAGACGACGGACGCCTTCGGAAGTTATGACTACACTTCGGCAAAATTGAAGACAAAGGGATTGTTCAGCAAGACGTACGGCCGTTACGAAATCAAAGCGAAGCTGCCGACGGGAAAAGGACTGTGGCCGGCATTTTGGATGTTGCCGGAGCAAGACAAGTACGGTGCCTGGGCATCATCCGGTGAAATCGATGTGATGGAATCTTGGGGCAGTCAGCCTGAAAAGGTCGCGGGGACGATCCATTACGGCGAAAATTGGCCGAACAATAAATATACCGGCAAAGATTATCATTTCCCGGAAGGTGAGCGAATTGACCAGTGGCATACATATGCCGTCGAGTGGGAGCCGGGTGAACTCCGTTGGTACGTGGATGGAAACCTCTATCAGACACAAAACGATTGGTACAGCAAAGGAAAAAATACGGCGACGAACTACAGTTATCCGGCACCGTTCGACCAAAACTTCTATCTCGTGATGAACCTCGCAGTCGGCGGCTGGTTCGACGGGGAAGTCGACGCGACGACGAAGTTCCCGGCTGAGATGGAAGTCGATTACGTCCGGGTCTATGACCTGAAGAACCGCGCTTACCGGGAACCGGTCGAACCGGTCTATGAAGACGTGACGTTACCGGACGGGGCGAAGCAACCACTTGAAGATGGTAACCTCGTCTATGATCAAGCGTACGAAAAAGCGATTAAGACGATTACGGACGGCGCGCAGACACTTGATCCGACCTACTGGAACTATGTGACGTTGCCTGACTTTGGCGGCACGGGATCGGTCGACGTGACGGAGCAGGACGGAAGCCGATTCGCTAGCGTCACGATTGACCAACCGGGGGCACAAAACTACGCCCACCAGTTGATTCAAAAGGTTTCCCTCGCCCAAGGCGGACGCTACGAAGTCAGCTTTGACGCAAGCAGTGAACAGGCACGGACAATCGTCGCCAAAGTCGGCGGTGGGGCAGAACGGGGCTACACGAAATATTCGAATGAAGAAGTCATCGATTTGACGCCAACCGTCAAACGGCATACTTTCACATTCGATATGGCAGCAGAAACAGATCTTGCGGCACGACTTGAATTCAATTTAGGTCTTGCACAAGCCGGCGTCAAAATCGGCAACGTCCGTGTTGAACAAATTCCACGCGGCGAAATCGATGAAACGGCAACAAAACCAGCTTTACCGGACGGCAATCAGATCTATAACGGAACGTTTGACCAAGGGGCGATGGACCGTTTGACGTACTGGCAGTTTGATGTCGGTCAGACCAAAGGAACGGGATCGGTCGACCCGGTGACACGTGACTTTACATTTAAAGCAAAAGCACAGACGAAAAAGGGACAACCGGCGACGCTGACGCAACGTGGTGTCCAACTGCAAGAAAACCATCAGTATGTACTTCGCTTCAAGGCGGATAGCAAGCGGGTTAAACAAATTCAAGTCAAGGCGACAAATGAGGACGGAACAACAGCGTACTTGCCGACGCATGACGTGCCGTTGACCAAACAGGCAACAACCGTTGAAATTCCATTCACAATGACACAAGCGACGGATTTGAACAGTCAACTCCAGTTCAACTTCGGATTAGCAAAAGGTGAAGTGACACTCGATGACGTCGAGTTGATTGATGTCACACCGGTCGAAGTCGACCGTTCACCGCTGAAAAATGGTTCGTTTTCGGACGGGCTGAACTTCTGGAGTTCATACGTCCATTATGACGCGCAAGCGGTCGTTTCAACCGTTAATGAGGCAGCAAAAATTGCGATTGCTTCAGAAGGGCAAGAGCCATGGGGCGTCCTACTGGAACAAGGCAACTTAGCGCTCGTTAAAGGACAGACGTACCAGTTAACGTTTAAAGCATCGTCGACGGTTGCACGACCACTCGAAGTGACGGTCGAAAATGCGGCGTATACACGATACTTCAGTCAGGTCGTCGAACTTGGGGAAGAAGCGAAAACGTATCAGTTTGACTTTACACTTGGGCAAGACGATACAGCCGGATTGAAGTTCTTGATGGGAAAAGCGGCAGGCTCACCGTTTGCGGCGCATGACATCATGATTGATGAGGTACGACTAGAAGTGAAATAAGCCAAACAAGTCCTGACCTGCGTCGGGGCTTGTTTGTTTTAAAATTAAATATTTTTACTTTTTATGGAAGGTTTAACGGTGGGGATAGCGAATACTATTTTATATCAAAAGTAAAAGTAATGGAGGAATTTGAAAATGCCGAAGGGAACAAAGTCTTATCTCGTACTTTTTTGTACGCTATTAATCGTTTCGATTGCGTTGAACGGCTGGCCAGCCGGAATTTATCCGGATGGTTCGATTGGTATAGTACAAATTCTTACGTCGATTGGCTGGTTTGCTTTCTTAATGGGATCAATCCTCATCCTTGAAAACACGTCGCTCATCCGTTTTCTGTTTAACTACCTTCGCTTTGGTTTCATCGGCGGGATGGTCGTCTATTTGATTACACTGTTTGAAAATCATCTCTGGGATCAGACGTGGTTTGACATTATGTCAGGAATCCAATATCCACTGTATGTTCTGTTTATCGTGCCGATGTTTGGTTGGAATGCCTTTACTGCAATTCCATATGGTGAGTTTTCATTTTTAATCGGTTTTCTCTATATATTGATCGCCTTCGGTCTAAGCCTACGGTATAAGAAAATCAAGATTGAGCGGTTACGTTACTAAGTAGTAATTAAAAAGAAAGACCCGCTTCATAACGAAGCGGGTCTTTCTTTGTCTTTTGAACTGTCGGATCAGTCATATCTCTAAAATTTAAAAATAGGAAACTATTTCTAAAGAAATCTACTATAATCAAATTATCACTAAAATTTGGTTTTTTAGAAAAGGAGGTAGACGGATGAAAAAAGCATTAAAGATCGTCATGACAGGTGTACTTAGTATTTCATTACTTAGTGCTACATCTGGTCAAAGTGACGCAGCGACTAAGGCGAAGGCGTTTAAAAATTGTACGGACATGCAAAAAACGTACAAAGGCGGCGTCTCGAAGAAAAAGGGTTTGAAAAACCGAACGGGTTACGATAAAAATGGGAAAGCAATCTATAAGAAAACAAAGTACACCCAACATGTCAGCTTAGCGACATATAATCTCAATAAGTCAAAAGACCGCGACAAAGACGGCATCGCCTGCGAACGCTAAAAAAAGCCCCGCTTTCCATTGAGGAAAGTGGGGCTTCATGCGCTTAGTTGAAGTTCTTTTTGAGGAAGTCTGTCACTTCTCCTGGTGTTTTTGCGTTGGCGCTATGCAAGTGGCCGAGCTTCTCGTTGTTTTGGAAAACGAGTAAACTTGGAATTCCCATGACGACATTATCGGATGCGATTTCCGGGAACTCATCTTTATCGATTGTATAGATTGGAAGTTCTTTGAATTGAGCTTCGACGTCCGGCATGAAGTAGTCCATCCGTTTGCAGTCCGGGCACCAGTCGGCTTCGAACTTGATGATGACCGGTGTTTCGCTTGCGATTAGTTCTTTAAACGTGTCTTCGCTCTTGATGTAGTTACTCATGTGTAATTCCCCCTATAGTATGATCGTTTGTCTTTAGTCTACTGACTCCGGTACGAAGATGCACGAATTATGCTTTTTTTGATGAAGAAATTCCTGCAAAAAAGTTGGTTTCTCGTCAAGTGTAAGCGGTTTTAGTATGTGAAAACCGTGATTTATGAAGCATTAAGATAGTTTGCTTATAGGAAACAAAATTGGTAATTGATTAATTATCTAGTTATAAACAAAATGATTTCTCTAGACCCACTTGCATTGAACTGCTACGATAAGTTTTCGGAATTAAGCAAGTAAGTGGGGGCGGACGGAATGATGGATGAACAAAAATTCGAAAATTTAAAACGAGGCGAACGTGGTGCGATGATTAGCATTGCAGCTTATATCCTATTATCCGTAATTAAGCTGTTCGTTGGTTATTCAGCGGATTCGGCCGCTTTACGGGCGGATGGTTTGAACAATACGACAGACATCATCGCATCGATCGCTGTTTTGATCGGGTTACGGATTTCCCGTCGTCCGGCAGATGACAATCATAAATATGGTCACTGGAAAAGTGAGACGATCGCATCAATGGTCGCTTCCTTCATTATGATGGCAGTTGGTCTGCAAGTCTTAATCGATACGATTTCAAGTTTATTTGAAGGAAAACAAGAATCTCCAGATATCGTCGCCGCATATGTCGGGATCGGTTCGGCAGTGGTCATGTATTTTGTCTACCGTTATAACCGCAAACTGTCTGAAGAAATTGACAGCAAGGCTGTCATGGCGGCAGCGAAAGACAATCGGTCAGATGCCTGGGTCAGTATCGGGGCAGCGATCGGAATCATCGGTTCACAGTTCGGGATGCCATGGCTCGATATCGTGACCGCGATCATCGTCGGCTTCTTAATTTGTAAAACGGCATGGGATATTTTCTCGGAAGCTTCCCATGAACTGACCGATGGATTTGATGAACAAAAGCTGAAGATGTATGAAGACGTGATTTTTGACCTCGAAGGTGTCAAAGGCATCAAGTCGATCAAAGGACGAAACTATGGTAATAACGAAGTCGTCGATGTCGTGATTCTTGTCAACTCGACGCTCAACATTCATCAAGCCCATGATATCGCAACACGAGTCGAAGACACGCTGACGGATGAGTACGGTGTCTATGATATCCATGTTCATGTGGAACCGGAGTGAAGCATGCGTTAAAAGGAACGATCGTCAAAAGACGATCGTTCCTTTTTAATTAAGGGGTTTATACCCGATTACAGCAACGGTATGAAATTGTCTTGAGATAGGCCCTTCGATAAATGTAATGTCGGAAAAACCATATTTTTTTGCGGAAGGAAGCAGTTCATTTTGAACTAAATCCTTCACACCATTCCAAGTGACATCATTTTTACCATCACAGAACGTGATGACGAAATGACCACCTGGTTTTAATACATTATAGATATCTGCTAAGGTGCCAGAAATATTTTTCCAAAAATAGAGCGTGTGTATGGTGAACACTTTATCGAACTGGTTATTCGGAAAAGCTAATTTGTTTAAATCTCCGTATAGGACGTTTACACGACGTGACCGGACAGCATCTTTATTTCTTCTTTTTACAGAACGTAGCATGGTGAAGGAAGAATCGATACCCGTAACCTGCTTTGCTGTTGTTTGATGTACAAGACGTTTGATGGCAGATCCTGCTCCGCAACCAAGTTCTAAAATCGCGTCATCTTGTTGAACGTTCAGCAGATTGACCGTCCACTCAGTCTCAGGTTGATGTTGCCTGACCATTTTTTCCCCGATGTATGTGCCAAATCTCCCTGTAGGATGTGCATATTGCTGATCGATCAATCGCTTAATGGCGGCAATGATGGTGATCAGCTCCTTTCGTTTAAAATTTCCGTTCAATCGTTAATGCGAGTGCCCCGAATACTTTTTCTGATTCTCTTGAATATATCATATAGGTCGCGTCTAACAAGTCGTTCATGGACCATCCGATACAATCGATTTGTTCGAGAGGGACATGCTCATAAAGTGCTTTAAAATCTTTAAAAGTTTGTCGCGCTGTCACTTTGACGATCACTTGTTCAGCCGTAGATAAATTAGTGAATTCAATTAAATCTCCGACTTGAATTGCTTGTCGTTTTTGATCATTTAAGCGAATTTCAACTACTTTTTTTCCGGAAACGATGGATTGAAAAGGGTTTTGATATAATCCCATCTGATGTAACAAAGCCATCTCTCCTTACTCAGAATTTCTTTGATTTCTGCTCATCTTCATTATACTGGAAATACCTCATTCTTGATTATAAATATGTGCATTTTCACATTGTTATTTAGTTGACTTCACGAATTAATCGGCGTAGATTAGTTTACATAGATAATCGTTCTAAATGGAACGATTCGAAATGGAACACGGAGGTGGAAGGATGGAAACAGAACAACGTGAGCCGGTCCGTTCGACGGCAATGATGCAATCTTTTTGGAATGTCCAGCGGCATCTCGTCCGGGCGGCACATCAGACGGCACAGGAAAACGGACTGAGCTTACCGCAATTCCATAGTCTGGTGACGATTGCGCCAAGGAGTCCGATTACACAAAAAGAACTGGCCGCACACACGCATTTACCGAAGAGTACGCTCAGTCAATCGATTGAGGGATTGGTTCAATCCGGCTGGGTCATCCGGGATACGAATCCAGAGAACCGGCGTGAAGTCGTGTTGACGCTGAGTGAGCAAGGGCAACGGTTCGTTGATGCGATCAAACAACAAGAAGCGGGTATGCAGCAACGGCTCGAACAAATCCTCGATCAAATTGATCCTGCTGCCTTTGAACAAATGCTCAAGACGCATGAACAGATTGCAGACGGTTTAAAAGACATCCTGTCATCAGGAAACGGAGGCTGTACAGATGATTAAGTTACTCAAAAATCTAAAAGTCTATAAATGGGCGGTCCTCGCCGTATTGGTCCTCGTCTTTGCCCAGTCGATGTCCGATTTGTATTTACCGACCTTGATGGCCGACATCATCGACAAAGGTGTTGTCGTCGGTGATACAGGCTACATTTGGAAAATTGGTGCGGTCATGCTTGGTATCACGGCACTCGGTGCGACGGCCGCAATTGCCGCAAGTTATTATTCGTCAAAAGCAGCGATGGGGCTTGGGCGCGACATTCGTCGGAAAGTCTTTAACCACGTCGAACGTTTTTCACTGCAGGAGTTCGACCAAGTCGGGACGGCGTCGCTGATTACACGGACGACAAACGACATCACACAAGTCCAACAAGTCGTCATCATGATGTTACGGATGGTCGTCAGTGCACCGATCATGTTCATTGGTGGTCTGATCATGGCGGTCTCGAAGGATGCCAAACTGTCGCTCGTCATCGTCGCCGCGATGCCCGTCCTCGTTATCTCGATCTTATTGATTTTGTGGAAAGGGGTGCCGCTGTTCGGACAAGTCCAAAAGCGACTGGACCGGTTAAATCTCGTCTTACGCGAGAATTTGACAGGTATCCGTGTCATCCGTGCCTTCAACCGGGAGAAAGAAGAAAAAGTCCGTTTGACGCAAGCCAATGCGGACTTGACGGACGTCTCGATCAAGGTCAATAAAATCATGGCATTTTTGATGCCGACGATGATGCTCGTGATGAACTTGACGGTCGTCGGCGTCATTTGGTTCGGAGGGATTCGGATCAATAACGGTGGCATGCAAATCGGTGACTTGATGGCGTTTATCCAATACGTCATGCAAATCATGTTCGCCCTCGTCATGGCATCCGTCATGTTCGTCATGATTCCCCGTGCTGCCGTCTCGGCGAAACGGATTAATGAAGTCCTTGAGATGACACCGACGATGGTCGATGAAGGAACCGCTTCAGCAGACCGTGAGCCGGGTACCCTCGTCTTCGATCACGTGACGTTCAGCTATCCGGGTGCGGAAGCGCCGGTGCTGTCGGATATCAGCTTCAAAGCACGTCCTGGTGAAATCACGGCCGTCATCGGCGGGACCGGATCCGGGAAATCGACGCTTGTCAACTTGATTCCCCGTTTTTACGACGTGACGAGTGGCAGAATCCAAGTCAACGGCGTCGACAGCCGTGACGTCCCGCAAGAGGAATTACGTTCGAAAATCGGCTTCGTGCCACAAAAAGCCCTGTTGTTCACGGGATCGATTGCAGACAACATTCGTTTCGGGAAACAGGATGCTTCATTAGAAGAAATCGAACATGCAGCGCGTGTCGCCCAAGCGACCGACTTCATCGAACGAATGCCGGAACGGTACGATTCCGTGATTGAACAAGGCGGATCAAACGTTTCCGGTGGCCAAAAGCAACGGCTTTCGATTGCCCGGGCGCTCGTCCGGAAACCCGACCTCTATGTGTTCGATGACAGCTTCTCAGCCCTCGACTTCAAGACGGATGCGACACTCCGGAAAGCATTAAAAGAAGAAACGCGTCAAGCGACCGTCCTGATCGTCGCCCAACGTGTCAGTACGGTCATGGATGCGGATCAAATCATCGTTCTTGAGGAAGGGCGCGTCGCAGGCATCGGAACGCATGACGAGCTGTATGCAACAAACGACGTTTATCAAGAAATCGTCAAATCTCAACTGTCAGAGGAGGAAATCGCATGAGTCAGACAACGAAACGACCTGCCGGCGGACCTCCGGGTGGACCCGGTGGCGGTCCCGGCGGTGGGAACATGATGATGATGGGGGAGAAACCGAAAGACTTCAAAGCGACGTTCCGTCGGTTACTCGCCTATTTAAAACCACGGCGGACGGCACTGATTGCTGTGTTTGTCGCCGCGATTCTCAGTACGGTCTTTATGATCGCCGGACCAAAAATCATGGGGACAGCGATTACGGAACTGTTCGAAGGGGCGTATGCGAAGTTCCAAGGGGTTCCGGGTGCTGCCATCGACTTTACGAAGATTGGCCAGATTTTGCTGCTCCTCGCAGGACTTTACGTCATCAGTAGTATATTTAGTTACATTCAGCAATACATCATGTCGAGCGTCGCCCAAAAAACGGTGTATGACTTACGGGAGGACGTCAATCAGAAACTCGAGCGGTTGCCGCTGAAGTATTATGACGGACGACCGAACGGGGAAACGCTCAGCCGGGTGACAAACGATATCGATACGATTGGGAGTACGCTCCAACAAAGTGTCACATCGTTCATTACGTCCATCGTCACAATCGTCGGGATCTTAATCATGATGCTGACGATCAGTCCGCTCTTGACGTTAATTTCACTCGTGACGTTACCATTATCGATTTTTGCGATCCGACCGATCTTAAAACGGTCACAGAAGTATTTTGCCGATCAACAACGGACGCTCGGTCAACTGAATGGTCACGTCGAAGAGATGTATACGGGACACCCGGTCGTCAAGGCCTTCGGTCATGAACGAAAAGCGGTCGCAGAGTTTGACGACGTCAATGAACAGCTGTATGATGCCGGACGAAAAGCGCAGTTCATTTCCGGAATCATCATGCCGATGATGATGTTCATCGGGAACATCAGTTATGTCTTGATCAGTGTCGTCGGCGGGATTTTAGTGACGCAGCGCAGTATCTCAATCGGGGACATTCAAGCCTTCATCACGTATACCCGACAATTCACACAACCGATCACGCAAACGGCGAACATCGCGAACATCGTCCAGTCAACGGTCGCAGCAGCCGAACGTGTTTTTGAATTATTAGATGAAGAAGAGGAAATCAAAGAAGTGACGACACATCACCTGGCACGTGCGGACGGTGCCGTCGCGTTTGAACACGTCGACTTCGGTTATGGAAAAGAACTCTTGATTGAAGACATGAACATCGATGTCCGACCGGGACAAACCGTCGCCATCGTCGGTCCGACCGGTGCCGGAAAAACGACCTTAATCAACCTGTTGATGCGTTTCTATGAATTAAATGGCGGTGCGATCCGGATTGACGGAATCGACACGCGAGACATGTCACGGGAAGACTTGCGGACGACCTTCGGGATGGTCTTACAAGATACATGGCTCTTTAATGGGACGATCCGCGATAACCTCGCGTACGGGAAAGTCGGAGCATCGGAAGAAGACATCATCGATGCGGCTAAAGCAGCCCATGCCGATCACTTCATCCGGACGTTACCGGACGGGTATGAGACGGTCTTGAACGAAGAGGCCTCGAACATCTCACAAGGGCAAAAACAATTGTTGACGATTGCCCGTGCGGTCCTCGCCGATCCACCGATCATGATTTTGGATGAAGCGACGTCGAGCGTCGATACGCGGACGGAAATCTTCATCCAGCAGGCGATGCAACGCTTGATGGACGGACGGACAAGCTTCGTCATCGCCCACCGCCTGTCGACGATTAAAGATGCGGACTTAATCCTCGTCATGGATCAAGGACGTGTCATCGAACAAGGAACGCATGAAGCGTTGTTAAAAGCAGATGGTTTCTATGCGGACCTTTACAACAGTCAGTTTTCCGAAAAAGAAGTCGTCTGACAGGATCAAAAATGAAGCAGTTCCCCTGAAACGGGGAGCTGCTTTTTTTGTCGGAATAATCCTTTTCCTTGATTTTTAATACCGCAGGGGGTATATTATGGACAGAAATCATTTTGCCGAACGGGCAACAAAAGGAGAGAACTTCCATGAAAAACATATCAACGATTGAACTTGAACAAACACTTCAAACGGATGCATCCATCCAGTTGATTGATGTCCGCGAAACGGATGAATACGCAGGTGGTCATATCGAACAAGCTAAAAATGTTCCGCTATCTGAATTGACGGAACGCACAGCTGAACTGGATGCGAAACAACCGATTCACGTCATTTGCTTATCTGGTGGACGGAGCATGAATGCTTCGATGTATTTGGAGCAAGCGGGCTTCGACGTCACGAACGTCGACGGCGGAATGATGAGCTGGGAAGGAAACGTCACACGCTAAGCAACAATCAATCGGGTACGACCATTCAACTAAAGGAGGAATCGTTATGTTATTACGCTATTTCTATGATGAAAAATTAGCACAAGCTTCATATATGGTAGGGTGCCAGAAGACGGGGGAAGCGATCGTCATCGATCCGGCACGAAACATCGAACCGTACCTCAAAGAAGCGGAAAAAGAAGGGCTTCGAATTTCGGCGACGGCGGAAACACACATTCATGCTGATTTCGTTTCTGGGACACGCGAATTCGCGAAACGTCTCGGAACGACAGCTTATCTATCAGATGAAGGCGATGCTTCTTGGAAGTATGGTTTTGCTTCAGAGATTGATGCCCGTCTCGTCAAAGACGGAGAGACGTTCAAAGTCGGGAATGTGACGCTTGAAGTCATGCATACACCAGGTCATACACCGGAACATATCTCGTTTGTCTTATACGATCGTGATCAAACGGTTCCGATGGGAATATTTACGGGCGACTTCGTCTTCGTCGGCGATATCGGACGTCCGGATTTACTGGAAGAAGCTGCCGGTATTCAAGGAACGACAGCACTCGGTGCAAAGCAAATGTTCCAGTCCTTGAAACGCTTCAAACAACTGCCTGACTTCACACAAGTCTGGCCAGGACACGGTGCCGGAAGTGCATGCGGCAAAGCACTCGGTGCTGTTCCGACATCAACGGTCGGCTACGAAAAAGCGACGAACTGGGCACTCCAGATGGAGGATGAAGCAGCATTCGTCAAGGAATTGACAACGGATCAACCAGAACCACCGAACTACTTCGCGATGATGAAAAAAGTCAACAAAGAAGGTATTGCCGTGACGACAGGAATCGATCGTCCACGCCTTGCTGAAGCGAACACAGTGGGAGAACTCGTCAAGACGATGCAAGTCGTCGATACACGAGATGGAAAAACATTTGGTGCGGGACATGTACCAGGTACGATCAACATCCCTTACAATTCGAAATTCGTTGCCTGGGCAGGCTGGTTAGTCGATTTTAATCAGGATATCGCCATCCTCGCAGCAGCGGATCAACTGGAAACGATTCAAACGGATTTACAATCGATCGGACTGGATCGTTTCGTGACATTGCTTGATGTCAAAGAACTGACAGCGGGTCAGTTAACAGAAAGTTATCCAGACTGGACTGCAGACCAAGCCATCGCAGCAGCTGAAGCCGGTGACGTCTATGTCCTTGACGTCCGTAATAAAACGGAGTGGGAAGAGAGCCATTATGAACAGGCTCACCGGATTTTACTCGGAAAACTCGCCGCGCGTCATGAAGAGCTTCCGAGCGACCAACCGATTGCTGTCCACTGTGCATCAGGTGTTCGGTCACGGATGGCGGTCAGTGTCCTCCAGTCACTCGGTCTGAAGAATGTCATCAACATCGAGGGCGGATATGCAGCGATTGAAGACGTCCTGGATGATTCGAAAATAGCAACAGCACGGTAATGACTCATGATGAAAATGGGCGTTCTCTTACGGGAACGTCCATTTTTTCATATACTTTTTTAAGAAAAATATTTTGTGACGTAAAGTGTTTAACATATCCTTTAGCGGGGGAAATTAAAGAAGTGTCAGAAATATATGAATTCATTTTAGAGATGAAGGGGTGTGGAAAGATGAACAACTTTTGGAACACGACGTCATTTGACGCAAACGGGATTCTTGGAACTCTCGGAAACATTTTAGGAGCACTTGTCGTATTCCTGATCGGGTGGCTGATTGCGAAGCTGATCGCAAACGGCATTCAAAAAGCTTTGGAAAAATCCGGTGTCGTCGAGAAATTGATGCCTGAAAAGTCAGCTGAAGCGAAAACGGAGAAAAAGAAATGGACACCAGAGAAAGTCATCGGAACAGTCATTTTTTGGGTCTTAATGGTTTTTGTACTAATTTTAGTATTCAACATTCTTAACCTCGGAATCATCGCAGCACCACTCGCAGACACGATGAGTACGTTGCTTGCCGCGATTCCGAACATCTTAAAAGCTGCACTCGTTCTACTGTTTGCCTACATCATCGCCGTCGTTTTACGGATGATCATCGTCAAGGGTGGAACGAAGTTGATGGCGAATGAAAAAGTTCGTTCGAACAAAATGCTTCAAGGGCAAGCAGATTTATCGAATTATCCGAAAATTGCCGGGGATATCGTCTTTTACTTGGTCCTGTTGATTTTCCTACCAGGTGTGCTCGATGCACTCAACATTAGCAGCGTTTCGGAACCATTTAGTCAGTTATTATCGTCATTCCTTGGGTTCATCCCACGTCTGATTGCGGCAGCGGCGATCTTCTTCGTCGGATTCCTTGTTGCGAAGATTGTGCGCGATATCGTCACGAACTTCCTGCATGCAGTCGGGACAGACAAATTTGCGTCACGCTTCAACATTGGTACAAACGAACAAAAAGATACAAAATCGCTTTCTTCAATCCTTGGTACAGTCGTCTTCATCTTAATTTTAATTCCGATTACGATTTCGGCACTGGATCAACTCAATATTAAAGGAATCACAGGACCAGCCATCAACATGTTAAACGATGTTCTCGGTATGATTCCAAACATTATCGTCGGGATTGTCCTAATTCTTGTTGGTCTTTACGTTGGTCGCTTCGTGAAAAAATTTGTTGCCGATCTCTTGTCACGCCTCGGATTCAACAACTTAACACGTCACTTGAAAATCGGCAACTGGGATGCAAACAATGCTTCGACATCGCCATCATCGATTGTTGGATCACTTGTAGAAATCGTTATCGTCGTCTTGTTCGTCGTCGAAGCGTTCAACTTGATTGGTCTTACCTTCATGGTCGATTTAGGTCGTGCAGTCCTTGCTTTCCTTCCAAGCGTCTTGACAGCAATCGTCATCTTGGCAATTGGTATTATCGTCAGCAACTTGGTGAAACGTACGATGGACAGCTTGTTTGCAAAATCAGATTTAAAAGTTCTTTCAAACGTTGCGAAATACGCTATCCTAGCTCTAGCTGTCTTTATGGCACTTGATCAACTTGGTGTTGCAGCTACAATCGTCAACTCAGCGTTCATCTTGATTCTTGGTGCTGTTGCACTTGCATTCGGTTTAGCATTTGGTTTAGGTGGTCGTGATAATGCATCACGTTACCTCGATCGTCTCCAGAAAAAAGCAGAAAACGCAGATATTGACACATCAAACTTGCCATCAAACAACACACCGTCTGCTTCAACAAAACCTAGCTTAAAAGAAGCAGCAAAAGGTGCGGCGACAAAAGCAGCAGATGATGTCACACCGGACCGGGCACCACGTTCTTCACGTCCGTCAGATTCGAATGAAAAAAATCCGACACATGGTACACCAAAAGGTGCACTTCCTGAAAATGATTTAGCGCAACAAGATGACTATCCGATTGACCCAAATCTTGGACCGAACCTCGATCATCCAAATGATCGTCCGTAAGGCTGAAGAAATCCCCTTCGTGTATTCGCGAAGGGGATTTTAGTGCGTCAACGCATATTTGCATATGTGCGTTGTAGTAATTAACAAAATTGGTCAAACCAATTTGTGAAAAAACACAGATGGGACTGCTTATAAAAGCTGACATCGTTTGTTATGATGAGAAGGTCAATCAGAAAATGATTTGAATATTCAGAAAAAAGAGAAAAGTTCGGAGGATGAATCATGAGTTTGCTTCGTAAAAAAGATGTCAGCGTAATGATGGAAAATAAAAGCCATTCTAAGCTTGCGCGTCATCTATCTGGTTTCGATTTAGTCTTACTCGGAATCGGTGCCATCATCGGTACAGGTATTTTCGTATTAACAGGAACAGGCGCTTTATACGCAGGTCCAGCATTACCGGTCTCATTCATTATTTCAGCCATTGTCTGTGCGTTAGCCGCCCTCTGTTATGCGGAGTTTTCTTCGATGATTCCTGTATCGGGTAGTGTATACACATACACGTACGCAACGATTGGTGAACTCGTCGCCTGGATCATCGGTTGGTGTCTGATTTTAGAATACGGACTTGCTTCGAGTGCCGTCGCTACAGGTTGGTCGGGATACTTCCAGTCACTGTTAGCCGGATTTGACATCAATCTGCCGACAGCTCTCACTGCTGCACCGGGTGCTGTACCGGGAAGTGAGACGTTCTTTAACTTACCGGCCTTTTTGATTTTAATGGTCATCACTTTCTTGTTATCACTCGGAATCAAAGAAACGAAACGCGTTAATAATGTCATGGTTCTCGTCAAAGTTGCCGTCGTCATCTTATTCATCGTCGTCGGGATTTGGTACGTTGAACCAAGTAACTATACACCATTTGCACCATTTGGAATCAGTGGTGTTCTGCAAGCATCAGCGATTGCTTTCTTCGCTTACCTTGGCTTTGATGCCGTGACGTCAGCGGCAGAAGAAGTAAAAGATCCGGGTCGGAACTTACCGATTGGGATTTTAGGATCACTTTCGATCGTTACCGTCTTATACGTCGTCGTTTCTGCAATCATGGTCGGAATCGTTCCGTTCAAGCAGTTTGAAGGTGTCGACAGCCCGGTTTCGCTTGCTTTGAAAGTCGCAGGTCAAAACTGGGTCGCTGGATTCGTCGATTTAGGGGCAATCGTCGGGATGACGACAGTAATCCTTGTCATGACGTTTGGTCTTGTCCGTCTGTTGTTTGCGATGAGCCGTGACGGATTACTTCCGAAAGTTTTCTCGGACGTTAATGAAAAATCCCATACACCGGTCAAAGCGACTTGGATTCTCGGTACGACATCTGCTTTGATTGCCGCATTTGTCCCGCTCGGAACGTTAGCTGAATTGATTAATATCGGAACGCTTGCTGCATTCGCGTTAATCTCCGTTGCTGTCATCATCTTGCGTCGGACGCGTCCTGACTTGAAACGGGCATTCAAAGTCCCATTCGTCCCGGTTCTTCCGATTTTATCAGTTCTCGCATGTATCATGCTGATGTTGAACCTTCAAACCTTTACATGGATTGCGTTCTTCATCTGGACAGCGATTGGATTACTGGTCTACTTCGGATATGGAAGAAGCCGTTCGAAATTGAATTAAGTACACGATCACCCTCGATTTCATCGGGGGTGATGTAGTGCGTAGATAAGAGTGATGTGAGGAAGTAAAAGCGTCTTTCCTTTCGTTGCTTTCCTCGGGCGAGGCGCAAGCCGTTGCTCCTTGATCCTCACGGACAATGAGCAGGGTCTTGCCTGCCTCTGACAGCGCAAGGGAACTTGCACTTTCTCCGTAGGAGTCAACGAAACGTGCCGCTTTGAAGACGAGACAGGGGAGCATGATACGTAATCATCCCCGTATGGATTCCTCATGTTTCATAGAGTTTGTTTATCGTCTCGATCACCCTCGATTTCATCGGGGGTGATTTTTTTGTTAGGAACAAGTGCAGGAAACGTCTCTCAAAGAGTCGAACGATTGAAGAGAGAAGAGGAGGAACTACATATGATTCATATTAAAAGAAATCCTGATTTAGAATCTGCCTACAAAGCGATGCAAGAAGGGTTCAGTGATTACATGATTCCGCTCGGTTTGTCACTTGAAGTTTTTCAGGAACGGATTTTGACGCGGGATGCCAACCAGTTGGAGCACTCGTTTGTCGCTTTTCATGGAGAACGACCTGTTGGGTTATGGCTGAACGGTCTCAAGAAAATCAAGAAGGAACAAGTCATGCGGTGTGGTGGTCTTGGTATAGATCCGCAGTATCGCCGTCTCGGCATCGCAAAAGCATTATACGAGGCTCAACTAAGTTATGCGAAAGAGCTGGAAGTCGATCGATTGATGCTTGAAGTCATCCAAGGTAATACACCTGCAATTGATTTGTATCACCATCTCGGCTACCGCCAAGACCATGAACTCGGGTACTTCAAGCGGGATGAACCGAGTCACGTTGACCCACTCGTTGAGATTGATGAGACGGCATTTGAACGGAGATATGCCCAGCAAGGCGAATACATCTGGCAGCAAGATTTGGGCGTGATGAAATATAGGAAGGCAACCTATTATGAACTGGATGGAGCATTCATCGCTGCTGCAAACGACTCGATTTTTGCCATTCTGACGGAAGAATCAGAGGTCGCGCGCATCGCGACAGAAGCGACCCGACGTTTGAGTGGAACGACGTATCAAGTACAGTCGACGAATCCACTTGTCTGGGAAGCATTGCGTGCAGAAGGATGGGTACAGCGTGATTTAAAACAATTCGTCATGAGTAAAGCCATTCGTTAACGAAAAAAATAGCCATCGTTCGTAAGTAGTGACTACTACTTTGGAACGAATGGCTATTTGTCATGTCCATAAACTAATCATGACGATGATGGCGAAAATTACGAATAAGATTCCAGTGCCACCAAGTATGACGAGCATAATTTTGTTCATCATTGGAAAGGCCTCATTTCTAGAGTGTTACTCTTTATCTAAATTAGGAGAGAATACGCCCACTTCTAAACGATTCGGGTGAAACCCTAGTGAAAGTGGGAGATGAATCGCCACCCTCTCTTTCGGGTATATCCTTTGTAAGGAGGTGAACATAATGTTGACATACAAGGCCTACAAATTCAGAATCTACCCGACAAAAGAGCAGGAAATCCTAATCGCGAAGACCATTGGTTGTTCGCGCTTCGTCTTCAACCACTTCTTGGCGAAGTGGGATGAGACGTATAAAGCGACAGGGAAAGGACTGTCTTACGGTTCTTGTTCGAAAGAACTCCCGCTGTTGAAGCAAGCGTTCGACTGGCTGAAGGAAGTCGATAGCACGTCTGTGCAGACGAGCGTCAAACATCTTGCTGATGCCTTTGACCGCTTCTTCAAGAAACAGAACGAACGGCCTCGCTTCAAGTCGAAGAGCAATCCCGTTCAATCGTATAAGACGAACATTCAGGGCAAGTCTCAACTTCCAGAAGTCTCGATCGTCGGCGCCAAAATCAAAATTCCAAAGCTGAAGTGGGTGCGTTTCGCCAACTCGAGGCAGGTCGTCGGACGCCTCTTGAACGCGACCATCCGACGGAACGCTTCAGGAAAATACTTCGTCTCCCTGCTCGTCGAGCAGGAGAGCAACGAAATGCCGAAGACGGGCTCATTCGTCGGCGTCGATGTCGGGTTGAAGCACTTCGCCATCCTGTCGGACGGCACGGTGTACAAGAATGACCGTTACTTCCGTTCGCTTGAGAAAAAGCTAGCGCGCGAGCA
This sequence comes from Exiguobacterium sp. s193, assembly GCF_018618755.1. GTDB lineage: Bacteria > Bacillota > Bacilli > Exiguobacteriales > Exiguobacteriaceae > Exiguobacterium_A. The sequence continues at coordinate 117,543 of NZ_JACSMR010000004.1, read as the reverse complement.
ACGTAAACTCTCTCGTCGTCAACGGTTGGCCTTGGACAAGAAAGTGAAACTTTCCGAGGCGAAGAACTATCAGAAGCAGAAGCAGAAGGTCGCCCGCATCCACGAGAAGATTGCCAACAAGCGAACCGATTTCCTGCACAAGGTATCGACCGAGATCGTCAAAAACCACGACGTCATCGGCATTGAGACCTTGCAAGTGAAGAACATGCAGAAGAATCGCAAGTTGAGCAAGTCCATCTCCGAAGTCAGTTGGTCGGAGTTCTTCCGCATGCTCGGATACAAGGCGGAATGGTACGGGAAGACCGTCGTGAAAGTCGGCAAGACCTTCGCCTCCAGTCAACTGTGCTCCAGTTGCGGACATCAACACAAAGACGTGAAACATCTTGGCTTGCGTGAATGGACATGCCCGAGTTGCGGGATCCACCACGACCGTGATGTGAACGCAGGACTGAACCTTAAACAAGAAGCTGAACGCCTCTTAGCTTCTTCAACCGTCGGGACGACGGGGTTAGCCTGATCAATTTTCGACCGTTAGGTCGGATCACTCAGGAATCCTCCACCTCTAAGCGAAGCGTAAGTGGAGTTAGTTCAATTTACGAAGTAACTTAAGCGTGCACTATATTTGTCCCATTCGTCCAGTCCTTCGTTTCTTGAAACGGTAGAGACAGCCGTAAAACAAAAGATTTACACTAAAAACAATATGCATCCTCTTGATGTTTTTATTTACTCAGCGCCAAAATCTATATATGTAAGTACATCATAACTGAAATTAAATTAAGTTTATTAACTACACGAAACAGGATGATGATCAAAATGAATAAAATAGATACTATACCTATTGGAATAGCTATTTTTAAATGCTAACTTAATTAAGCAATGCATTGCCATTTCTATTCTAAAAGGAGATTTATTATGAATTTCATCAAACCCGCTTTAGCAATAGTCGTCACTTCTGCACTTACTTTTTCTTTGGTCCATGATGTAGGAGCGAAATCAACAGAACCATCACAGCATCAAAAAAATGTTTACTATAAGCAGTACGCCGTGACAATCAATCAAGTGAATGAAAAATATCCTGATGCTGATCTAGAGCTTGCGTCAAAAAAACAGTTCAAAAAAGAAGATTGGGTTTCACCTGTCCAATTTAAAAAAGTAGCATTGAAACGTGTTAATAACGAGTTCTCTGAAAAAAATAATGGTTCAACTAAAATGGCTACCTCCTCTAAAACCAAAACGAAGTCATTTAAGGCAAAAGGAGCAAGTGCTTACATTGCGATCAAAGGTGAATTCGAAACGGATACTCGAGGAAAACGTCAAGTATTCACTGGTATCCTCTCATTGACTTCAAAATCGCCCTCTAAAGGGACATGGAAACAAACAGGTTATTCAGCGGACTTGATTGATGCGCTGACTACCTATGATATTTCTGTAGGTGGTAAGTATACAGAGAGCGGTATTACTACCTCTCATGTCATTCCCGTTCAATTTCACTGTGAGGTAGGCGGAGATGTCATCTGAGGTGGGAGTATTCTCGCCTGATTTTTGATAAAAGTCCGTCATGCCAATGGAACATCTACGCTTTCTATTTCGTCGACTGAACTTTAGTTACTTGAACTTTTGCAGGAAATATGATTGATATTATTTCCGGTATCGCATGACTTATTTTGATGAAATACATAATTGAGAAGATGACACGTAAAAAAAACGCCTAGCTTTCTTTTTTAGAAAGAGGCGCATTAACTTAGAGTGGACTGCATGAAAACCTGTATAGAACCTTTTCTTAATCAAAGCGTTATTTTGCAGATCAGCGTGAAGGCATTATTCATTGGAATAGCTTATGTCTCACCTGAGGAAAGTACGAGAAAAGAGAGTGTTTTTTTACAGACTCTTGCATCAAAAAAACTTTAGATACAACCTGAGTGCTTTAAGAGTTAGCGTTTAGCAATATAATCTTGAATCATCAGAAGATGCGAACCGACGATATTATCCGGTAAGTCCGTCAGCGACACATACGTCAATGCAACACTTTCATCACTGACACGGAGTGTGCCGGAAGTATCGGACGCAATGTACGCAAGGGTGACGCTTTGAAACACATCCCCATTTGCGAGTGTCGTGACGTAATTTTTACCGGAGTAGACACCAAGCAGATTGAGCGTATCCGCGACGAGACCGGTTTCTTCGAATAACTCACGTCGCGCGGTCTCTTCCGTTGATTCTTCCCATTCCATGAGACCACCCGGAAGACCGAAACGTGCTTGATTTTCATTTCGTTGTTCAAGTAAAATCTGTCCTTCTTTAATGACGAGGACAACCGAGCCGACTAAAATCAGCGGAGTGTGTCCGACTAAATCACGGATGGATTTGACGTAATTCATCGCGGGACCTCCTGGTGGAACGGACATTTCGCGGCTTGCGTTTGTTTCGGGAAAAAGTTCGGCCGTTGCAATGCATTGTCATAATCTTTATGGAAGACGTGTGTCGTTGCACCGCTCATCGGCGGGACGAGCCACGACCATTCTCCGGTGACATCACGACCGCAAGTGGCTTCATTTTTTTCGAACCGGGCGAATTGTTTGGCTGCCGTATGATGATCGACGATCGTCACCCCGGACCGCTCGAAGGATTCGAGGACGGCGACATTCAGTTCGACGAGGGCCCGGTCTTTCCATAAGGCACGTTCGCGGGACGTGTTCAGACCAAGCTGTTCTGCGACGAGCGGTAAAAGATTGTAGCGGTCCGAATCGGCGAGATTACGGGCGCCGATTTCTGTCCCCATATACCATCCGTTAAAAGGAGCGCATGGATACGAAATGCCGCCAATCTCAAGGCGCATGTCGGAAATCATCGGGACCGCGTACCACTTGATTTCGCGCCCGGCGAATAGGTCGTAGTCGGGATGGGTAATCGTGACTTCAAGAATCAGTTCTTGCGGAATCTCATGGACCGTCACCTGACCATCCAGTTCAATCAGGAGCGGCAAAACATCAAAGGCCGTTCCTGGTCCTGTCCAACCAAGTGCCTGGCACTGCTTCGTGAAGGCGATGGATGCCGGGTCCCCGAGTATGCCGTCGGCTGTTTCGTAGCCGGCGTACCGAATCAGTTGATGATTGAGGACACGGACACGTTGCGGATGGAAAATCGTAATCGTCGAGCGAATCCGTCCATCATTGGTTGCGTGGTAAATGTGATGAAGTAATGCGTCGCGAATCGCTTCAATTGTCGTCGCTTCGCGGGCATCGATGACATGCAGTTGATCCCAAAAGAGGCGGCCGATGCACCGGTTGCTGTTACGCCAAGCGAGTTTAGCACCGAACGTCACTTCATCCGTTGTCTGCGTATAGGTGCCGGTTCGCTGGATTTCTTTACGGACGACTTCCAAACGATCTTTCATATGTGGTGTCTCTTCTATATAAGATGTTAAGAAGCGTTCTGCTTCTTCAAGTAAATGCTGCACAGTAATTGCGTCCTTTCTTCATCCAAAACGACAGGGTTTCTGACTCTAGTGTACAAGCAGAATGAGGAGAGCGCCAACTGATAGTGACTGAAATGGTTCTTACAAGTTCAAAAGACGTTCAAAGATTAATTAGAAGGAAGAAGGGGGATAGATAAGAGAATCAATGAAAGTGAGGAAATTCGTATGTCTTTAGTTAAACCAGTTTTTATTCGTTTTTTTGGTGAAGCTTTTTTCGATAAATCGGCACAGCTCGCCTATTATTTGATGTTGTCCTTATTTCCGTTCCTATTATTTGTTGTCGGGTTAGTATCTTTTTTACCGTTCACTTCCGGTGAAGTCCTTGATTTGATTCGTCCATTCGCTCCAGCCGAAACGTATGACTTAATCCGCCAAAACATCGCCGGGATATTTGACAGCGGGGGACTAAAGCTTGCTTCGATCAGTTTTATTGCAGCTTTTTGGCTCGCCTCGATGTCGGTCCAGTCGCTCGTCCGTTCGCTCAATGATGCGCTTGAAGTAACGCGGAAAGTCCCGTTTTGGCGGGGGCTATTACAGGACTTCGGCTTTACGATCGGCATGATGTTCATCTTGCCATTTTCGCTCGTTGTCCCGGTTGCTGAAAAATTAGCCCGGCGCTTTATCAGTCATTTTGCACTCATCGCAGATATTGCAGCGGACTATTCGTCCATCTGGTTTGTATTCCGCTGGGGGCTCGGATCGTTATTCCTCTTCCTGTTTTTTGTGTTGTTGTATCGCATTTTACCGAGTGTCAGCTTAACGATTCGTCAAGTACTCCCGGGGGCATTGTTTGCAACTATCGCGTGGCAAGTCGTTTCCGAAGTATTTTCATACTATGCTGAGTTCGGAAGTTATGACCGGTTGTACGGACAGCTCGCCGGAATCATTGTCCTGATGACCTGGTTTTATTTATCGTCCGTCGTCTTGATGCTCGGTGGACTGATGAATGCAGAACGGATGCGACAGAAAAAAGAAGCGAAAATCATGAAGCCTGAAAAAACCAAAAAAGAAACTGTCCGCTAAGGGCAGTTTCTTTAGTGTGTAGATAAACGCTTATGAAGCGTGAACATACGATATCGAGAAGCAATCCGTTCGTGCTATACCGTCTGCATGCCTGGATTTCCGTCACGGTGTTACCTGAAAAGCGTCACGTTTCGTTGACTCCTGCGGGCATAAGTGCGTTTTTAACGCGACTTGCCAGAGGCAGGCAAGACCCTGCTCGTTGTCCGTGAGGATCAAGGAGCAATGGCTTGCGCCTCGCCCGAGGAAAGCAACGAAAAAAGACGCTTGATCTCCCGATAGCACGTTGTCTTCAGTATGCGGATAAAGAAGTAAGAAGATTGCTTTTCGCTTTGGACGCGATTCAAACAAATCTCATATCCTAAGAACGTCTACTTCTTACTTTTTGATAGAAAAATAGAATCAACAGTCCGATCGTAAAGACGCCGAGCAAGATGAGCGATCCTGTTTCCTGCCCGAAGACTTTTAACATGACACTGACGGCGACGACGGAATAAAAGACACCAAGACTCTTTCGGACGAAATGGTCTTCAAACAGATGAAGCAAGGAAGCACCGATCGGAGAGCCGATAAACGCACCGACGATTAAAGTGATGCCGAGATAAAGGGGAGCTTCTGTCCCTGAAGCGAGATAACTGGCAACGCCACCAAGGACGATCAGTGTTGCCGAGGCGATGCTCGTGCCGATGGCTTGTTTCAGTGGGAACCGGACCCAACCCATCAAGAGCGGCGTCAATAAGAAGCCACCACTGACCCCCATGAGGGAGGACAAAATCCCGGCAGCAAATCCGATCACCATCAATTTATAGAGATTCGCTTGTGTGACGTGTCCTTCGACGGGTTTTCGTTTCGATGGTTTTAAGAACTGAATCGCAAACCAGGTCAGCAAGACGATGTAGAGGGCGGAAATCATCGCATCAGCACCCGTCCGTTGTTCGAGCCAAAAGACGACCGGCGTGATGACGGCAGAACCGACGATCCCCGATAATCCGACGGCTAACGCATCACGGACATGGAAATTTTTCAGACGCATATGCGATACCGTCCCGGTCACGGTCGAACCGAGTGTCAATAACAGACTGAGGACGATGGCCGTGCTTGGCGGATACCCGATAATTAACAGGAGGGGGGTTAAAATGATCCCTCCGCCGATTCCGAAAAACCCGGATAAGATCCCGATCGCTGTTCCTAACAGAATAAATAATATGAATTCCACGCAGTAAACCCTTCTTTCTTTTGTACTTGATTTATCTTTACTGTACCGGGCGTTGATTCATTATGAAAATAGATTATACTGATACAAATGATTATAAAAGTTAATAAGGAGGGATAAAATGCGTCTCCATGAATTAAGAACGTTTATTTCCTTAGTCGAAACAAAACACTTTACGAAAACAGCAGAGCAACTCTATATTTCACAACCGACCGTCAGTCTGCATTTAAAACGGTTAGAAACGCATTTTGGACAAGCATTGATTCATCGGCATTCTTTCAATAAAACGATTGAAATATCGGAAGCTGGACAATTGGTTTATCAACACGCGAAAGAAATCCTGCATCAAGTGGAACGACTCGATCAAGAGATGGATGAACTCGAAGGACGTGTTCGTGGTCACCTAAAAATTGCTGCAACGCATACGATTTATGAAACGATGCTTGAAAAGATGATACACCGTTTTGTAACGCTATATCCGGAAGTCATGATTGATGCCAAGCTAATGAATCAGGAACAAGTCGAACAAGCTGTGCTTCATTATGAAATTGATTTAGGTCTAGTCGAAGGAACGGTTGAAGCACCACAAATTAAAGTGACGCCCTTCGCATTCGATCGACTCCGAGTGATTGGTCAACGTGAACTCGATCTCAACGAGGCAACGTTCATTTACCGTGAGGAGGGGTCTGCTGGGCGAGCGGCACTCGAAGCATGGTTGGAAACGAATGATATTGTTCCGCAACGGATCATCACGGTCCATTCGAATCGTCTCGTGAAACAGTTAATTGAAAATGGAACGGGCATTTCGATGATTTCAGAGCGGTTGGCAGGAACGATGCTCGATTCAGTAAATTACCGGGTTCATAACCAGGACCCAATTCAACAGCGGATTTTTCAATTCGTGACGTTACAGGAACACCCGACACGTCTATCCGAAAAGTGGATGGCGATGGTAGTGGAAGAATTTAAACAGAATTAAAAAAAGAAAAACTTTTTCGTTGACTTATACCCCCGTAGGTATTAAAGTATGAAATGTACCAACGAGGTATGACGAACGTCACACGAAAAAGGAGAGTGGTCTTCAAATGGAAAAATTATATGAAGATCGAATCATTCATCGAATGAACCGGATTGAAGGACAACTACATGGCATCGTCCGTATGATGAAAGAGGATGCTTCTTGTAAGGATGTCGTCACACAGCTCAGTGCGACACGAAGTGCAATTGATCGTGTCATCGGACTGGTTGTGAGTGAAAACCTCATCGGTTGTGTCAAGAATGATGAGACAGAAGAAAACCATGAACAGGCTGTTGCAGAAGCCGTTCAATTGCTTTTAAAAAGTCGATAAAAATTTTTAAAATATTTTATACCCCATAGGGTAAAGTAGATGGAGGAATTAATTAAATGTCAGATGTTAAAAAAACAACGATTGTATTGTTCAGTGGAGATTACGACAAAGTGATGGCAGCATACATCATCGCAAATGGAGCAGCAGCGTACGATCACGAAGTTACGATTTTTCACACGTTTTGGGGATTAAACGCGATGCGTAAAGATGAGCCAATCCAACCGGATAAAACGTTCCTCGAAAAAATGTTTGGTAAATTCATGCCACGTGGTGCAGATAAAATGCCACTTTCGAAAATGAACTTCGGTGGAGCCGGTCAAAAAATGATTAAAAACGTCATGAAAAAACACAATGCGATGCCACTTCCGGATTTGATTGAACTTGCGAAAGAACAAGACGTTAAACTTGTCGCGTGTACGATGACAATGGATTTACTTGGTCTGAAACAAGAAGAATTACATGATGGGATCGAATACGCAGGTGTTGCAGCATACCTCGCAGACGCAGAAAACGGAAACGTCAATCTCTTCATCTAATTAGAGAATGGGGGAATCATAAAGTGGATATCTTAACCGTTGTTTTTCTACTGATCGTCGCGTTTCTTGCTTACCGTATGTTTGCACCGACGAAAGGTGTTTCGAAGATTTCAACAACCGAACTAAAAAGTAAGTTAAATGACCGCAATCGCTTTTACTTGGATGTCCGGACACCGGGCGAGTTTAAAGGAAACCACATTAAAGGGTTCAAAAACATTCCGCTCCAAACCTTACCGACGCAACTCGGAAAAATTCCGAAAGACAAGGAAGTCATCGTAATCTGTCAAAGCGGGATGCGGAGTAAACAGGCTGTCAAGCAACTCAAAAAAGCAGGTTATCCAAACGTAACGGAAGTATCCGGCGGCATGAACGCATGGCGCTGAACGTAAACTAAAGGAGGATGAACGAAATGAAACGACTAACAGCTAAAGAAGTACAAGAAAAGCTTGAAAACGGGGAACAATTGAACATCATCGACGTACGTGAAGTCGACGAAGTGAAAGAAGGCAAGATTCCTGGAGCGAATCATATTCCGCTTGGTCTCGTTGAATTCAAAATGAATGAACTCGATAAGAAAAAAGAGTACGTCATGGTTTGTCGCTCTGGTGCACGCAGCGGTCGCGCAGCGACATATCTCGAAGGACAAGGCTTCCAAGTCATCAATATGGACGGCGGCATGATGTCTTACGAAGGAAAAACAGAGTAAAAAAAATTTTTAATCTTAAATATACCCCTAGAGGTAAAAGGAGCGAATACTTTTGCAGACAATTAAAACAGACGTTGTACTCGACGCACGCGGACTCGCTTGTCCGATGCCAATCGTCCGTACGAAAAAATCAATCAAGACACTCGAACCAGGTCAAGTCATCGAAGTGCAAGCAACCGATAAAGGGTCAACCGCTGATTTGCGTGCTTGGGCGAACAGTACAGGCAACCAGTACCTCGGAACGATTGAAGAAGGGGACGTGTTACGTCATTACGTCCGGAAGTCTTCTGGAAATGATCAGGAAGCACCTGCTTTCACACAAGTAGTGAATAACGAGACACTTGAAGCAGTGCGCTCAAACGACGATGTGCTCGTTCTTGATGTACGTGAAACGGCCGAGTATGCTTTCGCCCATATTCCGAACGCGATCAACATTCCGCTCGGTGAGCTCGACACACGCAGTGATGAACTCGATAAAACAAAAACGATTTACGTCGTTTGCCGGACAGGTAGCCGGAGTGATCTCGCATCACAACAACTCGATGCAAAAGGATTCACGGTTCAAAATGTCGTCCCGGGCATGAGCCAGTGGACATTTGATACGGCAACGACTGTTTAATTACTAAACCGCTTAGGAGGAACAACAACAGATGGCACACGCAATGACGACTCAAGAAGTCACACAAAAAGTTATTAACCGTCAATCACTCTTTATCTTAGACGTCCGGAACGAAGATGCATTCGCGGACTGGAAAATTGAAGGCGAGAACTTCAATTACCTGAACGTTCCATATTTTGATTTACTCGATGGTGTTGAAGATATTCTCGATCAACTGCCGACGGATCAAGACGTTCTCGTCGTCTGTGCAAAAGAAGGTTCTTCAATCTTCGTCGCCGAGATGTTAGAGGAAGCGGGACGGACTGTTTCTTATCTAGCAGGTGGCATGAAAGCATGGAGCGAGCACCTCGAACCGATCTCACTCGGAACATTAAATGAAACGGGTCAAGATCGTGGGGAAGTCGTCCAGTTCGTCCGAATCGGAAAAGGCTGCCTTTCTTATATGATTATCTCGGAAGGCGAAGCGGTCCTCGTTGACGCAACGCGGATGACAGATGTTTACCTCGATTATGCGACAGCGCGCAATGTCAAGATTACACATGTGTTTGATACACACTTACATGCCGATCATATTTCAGGTGGTCGTGAAATCGCTGAAAAAACGGGTGCGACCTATTGGTTACCACCAAAAGACGCGACAGATGTGACATTCGAATACGCGAAACTTGAAGATGGTAGTCATGTGCAAGTCGGAGATACACAAATCGATGTGCTTGCCCTTTATTCCCCGGGACATACGATTGGTTCGACATCATTCGTCGTCGACAACCGGTATCTCTTAACGGGCGATATCTTGTTCATCGATTCGATCGGTCGTCCTGACCTCGCAGGTCTTGCGGACGACTGGGTCGGTGACTTACGGAACTCGCTCTACAAGACGTACCGTGAACTTTCGAACGACTTGATCGTGCTTCCAGCACACTTCATGTTGATTGAAGAATTGAACGCAGATGGTAGTGTCGCGGAGAAACTGAATGTTCTCCTTGCGAACAATCATGGGTTGAACATCGAAGACGAAGCCGTCTTCCGTAAGATGGTGACAGAGAACTTGCCACCGCAACCGAATGCGTATCAAGAAATCCGCGAAACGAACATGGGTAAGAAGACACCAGATCTCGAAACACAACGTGAGATGGAAGTCGGTCCGAACCGGTGTGCCGTTCGTTGATCAGCTCGAAAACTATACTAAAGCAAAGCAAGCAACTATTAGGAGGAATTCACCAATGAAATCAGAACTCGTACTCGACGCAAAAGGACTTGCATGTCCAATGCCGATCGTCAAAACAAAAAAAGCAATCGCAGGACTTGAATCAGGACAAATTTTAGAAGTGCATGCAACAGATAAAGGTGCTAAAAATGATTTACAAGCTTGGGCAAACTCAGGCGGTCATGAGCTCGTTAAACACGAAGAAGAAGCGAGTGTCTTGAAATTCTGGATTCAAAAAGGGTAATTCAAGTTGAAGGGGGCTGTTGACAGTCCCCTTTTTTTAAAGGAGTGATTTACATGGAAATTGGTTTTATCATTACCATCTTCTTAATCGGTTTCGTCGGTTCATACATCTCCGGGATGTTAGGGATTGGCGGGTCGATCATCAAGTATCCGATGTTACTTTACATTCCGCCGCTGCTCGGATTTGCGGCGTTTTCTGCCCATGAGGTCGCAGGAATCAGTGCCATTCAAGTATTTTTCGCGACGATTGGCGGTGTCTGGGCGTATCGTAAAGGCGGTTACCTGAACAAGTCGCTGATTCTCTATATGGGGGGAGCGATTTTGATTGGGAGCTTCATCGGCGCATATGGCTCAAATGTCTTAGCAGAAGATACAATCAATCTTGTCTACGGCATATTGGCGTTGACGGCTGCTGTCATGATGTTCGTCCCGAAAAAAGGGCTCGATGACATTCCACTCGATCAAGTGAAGTTCAATAAAGGTATCGCAGCAAGTGCTGCCTTCATCGTCGGGATTGGCGCTGGGATCGTCGGTGCTGCCGGGGCATTCTTACTTGTCCCGATCATGCTCGTCATCTTAAAAATTCCAACGCGGATGACGATCGCTTCGTCTCTCGCGATTACATTCATTTCTTCGATTGGCGCGACCGTCGGTAAAATTACGACGGGGCAAGTCGATTGGGGTCCTGCTGCCATCATGGTCGTTGCGAGTCTGATTGCGGCACCACTCGGAGCGATCGCCGGGAAAAAGATGAATACAAAAATCCTGCAAGTGACACTTGCCGTCTTGATTCTCGCGACAGCAATTAAGATTTGGCTTGATATTTTATGAGCAGACAAAAAAACGAGTCGGTATCGTCAAAAGACGGAACCGACTCGTTTTTACTTACTTATTTGCTTGCATCGATGACGTGAAGCAATTGATCTTCGACTTCTTTTGCGACCTGTTTTAATTGTTCATCTTCCACGAGCGCAATCAATGCCGTCGGACGTGGCATCCCGATCTTCGTTTGACCCTTCTCCGTAAAGACCGCTAATTTACAAGGTAGGAAGTAACCGGCCCGTCGTTCAGCTGACAGGACACGATGTGCTTCTTTTGGGTTACAAACTTCGAGAATATGGTACTCGCCTTCAAAGTCGAGTCCCTTTTCATCGAGCTTGCCTGCTAAATCAAATTCCCAGAGGACACCAAATGAAATCTTTTGGAGCTCCTCTTTCAGCCGCGTGATGGTTTCTGCTGTTGAGTGTTCGGTCGTGACCGTATAATCAAACATCGATACCCCTCCTGGTGTTTAGTCTTAGAACTGTTCCCTTCTTTTTCAGTAAATAATCATTTAAGGACGGATGTGCGATTTTGAAGCATGCACAACGACAAACTATGTGAAATCAAGGTACATTAGAAAAAAGACATCTAACCATTCACCCGGAACGTAAGCTGTAAAAAGGAGGCGAAGGGAGATGAAGAAGCGGATGTTGACGATTCTATCCGTCGTTGCGCTGCTTGCCATCATGATTGGCGGGTATTTTGTTTTCCAGCAGCAACAGGCGAAATCGAGTGGAAGTAAAGAACTGACCTATGCGAAAGAGGAGACGGCGATTTTAGCAGGGGGCTGCTTTTGGTGTATGGAGCCGCCATTTGAGGAATTGAAGGGCGTAAAATCCGTCATCTCGGGTTATACAGGCGGCGATGTTAAAAACCCGACGTACAATCAAGTATCAGCAGAAACGACGGGGCACCGGGAAGCCGTCTTGATTACGTTTGACCCGGCTGTCATCTCGTACAAACAGTTACTCGACGTCTACTGGCGCCAAATCGATCCAACCGACCCGAACGGTCAATTCGTCGATCAAGGGGAGTCGTATACGACAGCGATTTTTTATACGGATGCCAAGCAAAAGCAGATTGCCGAACAGTCAAAACAGGACTTGGCAGACCGCGGCATCTTTGACGACAAAATCGTCACACCTTTGATTGAGGCTGGTCCTTTCTATGAAGCGGAAGCGTACCACCAAGACTACTACTTGAAAAGTGAAAAGAAATATAAATTTTACCGGGCGGCTTCCGGACGAGATGACTTCATCGATCGTCATTGGAATGATCAACCGAAACTCGACTTACCGAAGTATGACAAATTGACAGATGAACAAAAGAAAGCCAAGTTGACGGACATTCAGTATAAAGTGACACAGGAAGACGGGACCGAACCTGCCTTCGACAATCCTTATCACGACTTAAAGGCAGATGGGATTTATGTCGATTTGATTTCTGGCGAACCACTCTTCTCATCAAAAGATAAGTACGATTCGAAAACAGGATGGCCCAGCTTCAGTCAACCACTCGAGCCTGGGAACATCATTGAAAAAAGTGATTTTGCCCTCGGAATGAAGCGGATGGAAGTCCGGAGTCGTCATGGCAACGCCCATCTAGGTCACGTCTTTAATGATGGACCTGAACCAACCGGTCTGCGGTACTGTATGAACTCGGCTGCCTTGAAGTTCATTCCTAAGGAAGATTTAAAAAAAGAAGGGTACGGTCAGTACGTATCCGAATTTAAATGATTTCTGCAACCTATCCTTTCGTTTGAGAGGATAGGTTTTTTCTGGAAAAGTAGAACGAATCAGTCATTCGGCCGGATTCGCATTTCCTTTCGAAATTGTAAGGTAGAAATGCAAAAACATATTATCATTTTTATCCAAATAATGTTTATACTTGAGAAAAGTGCGATTTTATTTTTTTAAGGAGGAACATTAGTGAAGAAGTTGACGATTTGGCTCATGTTGAGCTGCCTCATCCTGACACTTGGTATGGGACCACTCGCTACGAAGACGGTAGCGGCGGACGAACTCGGACAGGCGATTGGATTGAAGGCCGGTCAAGAAACAGTCCTTGAGACAGGGACGAATGAAAAGAATACATATTGGTATAAGGTCGAACACCAAGCTGGAATTGAAAAAACAGCCTCACACTTCGAATTATCGATTGATACAGACCAATCGGTGGAAGTGGCAGCTTATCCGAGTGAAGAAATGGCAGCGAAAGATGAAACATTCGATCGTTACCGGGGCTACGCTGAACCCGATGAAAAAGACCCAACAAAACTTGCTGTCCCGTACGCTTGGGATGGTCCATATTATGTAAAAGTGGATTACTACCCGGAAATCGAAGAAGGAAAAACAACGAAAGCGGCCCATGTCAAATTGACGTACAATGACGTCAAGCTTGCAGTCGAGTATGAACCAATCAGCGATATCAGCTGTGCCGCGGAAGAAGCATTGAAGCAGACAGCAGAAGAAAAACCAATGCTAGCGTTAATGCATGCGATTCAAAAGCAAGTGTTGAGCCAGTCCGATCAAGGACGCAGCTTAACATCGCTCTACTACAAAGCATCACCTTATGTCGTCAAGGCCATCTTATTCAATAAAGATAAACGGGCGCAGGCCTATGAAGACTTGAAAACATTGAAACCGGCGATGACGGCACTTGTCAACGGGACGACGTACACGTTGTCAAAAGCAGATCAACAAGCTGTCAATCGCCTCTATACACTGACGCGTGACGCTTCGCCAGAAGTCATCGCAAGCGAAATCGATCAGTATGCAAAGAAAATGGACATCTCGGCGATTGGCGGAAGTACGTTAAGTGAAACGTTCGATTCACTTGGCATGAAGATTCAGTCGTCAGAAAAAACACGTTTCATCGTGAAGTTGAAACCGGGTCAGGCAAATCGTTCCATGAAAATTGCCGGTACGTCGGCAACTGACGTCGAGCGTCTATCGCTTGGAAAAGCAGGTGACTTCGTCATCGTCACGGAAGATCCGACTGTCAAAAGTCAAACGGCCACTGCATTAAAACAATCATTAAATCGTTCGTCTGCCGTCGAGTACGTCGAGAAAATCCAGACGTACCGGGCAACAAGTGATATCAACTTTGATTACCAATGGGCGTTAAATAAGAAGGCACTCGTTGAACAGTTGCCGGATGTCGGAATCGGCTTTGAACAATTCATCCAAAGCCCAATTAGTAAGACGCTCGCACCGGTGACGATTGCCGTCATCGATACGGGAGTCGATTACCGTCTAAAGGATTTACAAGGCAAAGTCGACATCGCAAATGAAAAAAACTATGTGGATGTCAATGGACAAGGCGATGCGCTTGACGACAATGGTCACGGGACGCATGTCTCCGGTGTCATCGCAGCCTCACTTGAAAACGAATATGGAATTCGCGGCATTCATCAAGCTGCTAAAATCTTACCGATTAAAGTATTGAATGCGAATGGTGAAGGCGAGACGGATGCCATCGCACTCGGTATTAAATATGCGGTCGATCACGGAGCAAAAGTCATCAACATGAGCCTTGGTGGCGGCGAAAGCCGGACGATGGCCTACATGATGAAATATGCGGCCGAGAAAGGCGTCACGGTCGTTGCAGCATCAGGAAATGAATACGACAGTTACGTTGGTTTCCCAGCAAGTTCAGAATATGCGATTTCTGTCGGGGCAACGAATCCGCTTGGCATGGTCGCCGACTATTCGAACTACGGTTATGGACTGGATGTCGTTGCACCCGGATCAAAAATCGCGAGTCTCGTCCCGGACGGCAACACGGTCTATATGGACGGAACAAGTATGGCGACCCCACACGTCACGGCAGTCGCCGGCATCTTGGCGTCACTCGATGCGACACTTAAACCAAAAGAAATCGAAAATATTTTACGGACAAGTGCCGAACCACTCGCTTTTGAAAACCCGAACGATTGGTATGATGATGAAGAAGACATGGAAGATGAGTATCCGCCAGGGAAAGCACCCGAGAAGTTACCGGCTTACGTGAGTCCGGTCGCAGGTTACGGAAAAGTCAGTATCCCACGTGCGATTTCTCAGTTGCACTTGAAAGGCAAAGTCAATCCGGTCTATGACAACAAACTGCTCGTCAGCGGGAAAGTCAAAACCGGAACAAAAGTCGAAATCTGGTCAACGAAACGTCTTGCTTCGACAGTCGCAAAAGCAGGTACGTTCTCTGTTCAAATCCCACGTCAAACAAAAGCGACAGTCTTAACAATCCGTTATGCAAATGGAACGGATCTCACTTCGGAACGGACAGAAGTTTTAGCAGGGAAAGCACCGACCGCACCGAAAGTCAATCCGGTCCTTGCAGGTGCAAAAAAAATCTCAGGTACGGCGATTTCCGGTGGGAAAATTGTCGTCAAAGATGTTAAAAACAAAGTGGTTGCAACAGGTCTAGTCGATGCCAAAGGCAAGTTCAGTATCAAATTACCGAAACAAGCAGGCGGCTCCCGTCTTGCTGTGACGGTCCTCGACATTGCAAAACGTTCGAGTAAACCAACTGTTGTGACGGTAGTAGCACCGCCCGCAGCACCAAAAGTTAAAACATTCTACAGTAACCAAACGAAACTGACCGGGACAGGTGAGAAGAAAACACGTGTCTATGTAAAAAATGCGAAACAGAAAGTCATCGCTAAAGGGACAGTTACTTCAAAAGGAACGTTTTCAGTAAAAATCGCGAAACAAAAAGCAGGAACGAAACTATCCGTCTATCTGGTTAATTCACACAAACAAACAAGCTTGAAAACAGCAGTCACTGTCAAAAAAGCAAAGAAATAATGTGTTAAGAAATCCTCTTCCGGTTTGCTGGGAGAGGATTTCTTTTGAGTCCATTGTTTTTTAAGGTATTTTTCGGTAGAATATGCTATTTTAAAGTAACTGAAACCAATTAAAAAGATGCATCATCCAGAGTGGGTGATGAGGAGGATATTTTATGATCAAGTGGATTCGGAGACGAATCGGACGCCAGTTACTCGCAGTCTTTTATGCCTTATTGCTGTTAGTATCGGTAACATCTTTTTTTGTTTATGACTATATGGAGGCTCGGATTGAATCATCACGGGCGGATCTTGAGATGATTAGTGAGAAAAACCGACGGGCGGATACGTTATGGGACAATTGGCAGACGGTCCAGTTCGGATTGCGTGGATTCGTGATTTTCGGAAATCAAGAACGGTTTAATGAAATTGAAGCGTTACGGACAGAAATAAAAAGTGAAACGGATTGGTTTGCTCGTAGGGCAGATACCGATCAAGAAGAAGAATTTTCCGCACAGATGGGAAATCTTTATGATTTGTACTACGGTGCGTTATTTCCGCTTACACAATCGTATGTAACGGAAAAAAAAGAAAATCGAATCAATGAAGATTTCTTACAAGGCAACAGCCTGTTTTCTTTACCGATTGCGAAACGTCTTGTGGAGCAGGGACAAATTAAACCGACGGCAGATGGATCGATTGATATTACACCGGATATCGCAAAAGCTTCGTCGGCACTAGAAGAATACCGGGATGACTTGCAACAACGACAAGAAGCTGCCGTCTTAAAATTGCGGAATGAAGTCGCCAAGACACAATGGATCTGGATTTCGAGTATTCTTGTTTTGGTCAGCTTTATTTTATTGTTTGTTCACCCATTCATTCGTCGGATGACGAAACAATTATTCCGATTGATTGATGACAATCAAAAATTGACACGAAACGAACCGATTGAGGTCGATCCTTCCGCCGGTCAGCGTCCGGATGAAATCGGATTACTCCGCGCTTCGTTCAATCAAATGGCGATCACGACAAATACGCATAAAGATGCGATGCAAGAAAAAAATGAAGAACTGCAAGCACAAAGTGAAGAATTACTTGCCCAACAAGAAGAGTTACAAGCCCAACAGGAAGAACTCGAAGAAGCCTACCTGTCGACAAAACAGAATGAAGAAAAGTTGAAGTTACGCAGTGAATTAACGGAAGCATTAGCAGTCCGTGAGACGGTAGAAGCCTATCCGTCAATCGTTCAAAAAATGATTGATATTACGGCTTCTGAGTACGGGGCATTACTACTCTACGAAGAGGAAGACTACATCGGTGCGACGACGAATGGTATGAAAACCAGCCATTTAGAAGCATTGCGAACAGATGACACTTCTGTCTTAAACCGAATGCTGTTAGGGAACTCAATCGTTCAATCTGAAAAACGAGTCGATCGGACAACAGATATTCCATATGCTTTTAACACACATGAAGTAGCATTGCCGATTTATGACCCGTCAACCGGCCAGTTGATGGCTGCCATTTATTTAGTACGCTACAAATCAGCGTATAAAAAACAACAATTGCTTGATATGCGTGATTTTTCGCAACAAATGACTTTATCGCTCTTGCGCACACGTTCGTATGAAGAGATGAAACAAGAAAAGAAAAAAACAGAACAAGTCCTGGATTCGATTCGGGAAGCCATCATTTATCTCGAAGATGGAAACGACGAACTATACGTCAACCGACCGTTGTTTGACTTAATTCCAGAATTGCAATCAGAATTTACGAGCGACCGTACCTTATCGTCCGGTACTTACGTGATTGAAGTGATGCGAAGTGTTGTCGATAACCAAGTGATGTTTGATGAATATGTCACACTGATTCGCTCAGGCGTCGTGCCACCAGATAAGTTTCAGTTCGATGTGCGCAACAATACGGCACACCTCGAAGTGTATACAGAACGGATTGATATCGAAGGTGGATGGAAAGGGGTCATCCTCGTCATCCGGGATATTACCCGGGAAACAGAAGCGGATCGCTTAAAGACAGAACTCGTTTCAACCGTATCACATGAGCTGCGAACGCCACTTTCATCCATTTACGGCTTCACGGAGTTGATGTTGAACCGTGAAATCGATGTCATCAAACAGAAAAAATATTTAGCGACGATTCATGATGAGACAGGGCGGTTGTCGAACTTAGTGACCGATTTCCTTGATGTGCAACGGATGCAGTCCGGGGCGCAATTGTATCAAAAGAAAGAGCTTGATTTATATGATGTCACGAAGCGGGTCATCAGTGTGTATGCGGCTTCAAGCATTCGTCATTCCATTGAACTTCATCAGTTGACGGCGACGTTACCGCATATCGTAGCAGATGAAGACCGGATCAAACAACTACTCAGCAATCTCATCAATAATGCCATCAAGTATTCACCAGAAGGTGGAAAGATTGATGTAACACTTGATACGAGTGACGAAGACATCATCATCCGGGTCGTAGATGACGGAATCGGAATTCCACATCATGCCTTTGCTCATCTGTTTGATAAGTTTTACCGTGTTGATAATTCAGATACACGACGAATCGGGGGAACCGGACTTGGATTGTCCATTTGTAAGGAGATTGTGAAAGAGCATGAAGGAACGATTCATGTCGAGTCGGAAGAAGGAGTCGGAAGCATCTTTACGATTCTTTTACCTTTACAAGTAGTGGCTAACTAAAAAATAGTTAAAGAATGATATGAAGGATTGCCATCGACATTTGATGGTAATTCTTTTTTCTTTTAAATACAAAGCATTTAAATATAAAATAAAGATAAAATAAAAAAATATTTTAAAATAATAAGGAATAAAGGTTAAAAATAAAGAGTTTCGACCGATAATTTTATAGGACAATTGAACTATATGAAAAAAGGAGGGGGAAGACGATGCGTAAATCAATTTACATTTTAATAGTGGGATGGATCGCGAGCCACTTTATCTGGTTGAGTGTTGTCGGTACATCCTCTGACCTTGCTCATTTAGGAAATAGCTTTTTTACGACCGGAGGCGCCTTGATTTCTTCTGTGATGTTGGTCAGCGCAATCCGCAAGCATGTGTCGCGTCGATTTACAAGACGGCTTTTTTTATTATTACTTTTAGGAAACGGTTCATTAGTAGTTGGTGAATTTGGTCAACTGTTTCTGAACTTACAGCGAGCTGAACGATTCGGACCGTTTGATTGGATTGATTTTGTCTTTAGCCTACAAATCATTTTTTATTTGGTTGCCTTTTTTTATTTTCTTTACAATCGTCGGGCACAAATCAATCTGCGGTTTTTCTTATTTGATGAATTGATCATCTTGATCGTCGCCGGGGCAATTTCTTGGCATTACATGATTACGCCATATCTGGAGGATGCCGGTACATTTGATATCGAGGCATTGTTGTTGATTCGCTATCCACTTGGAGATTTACTTTTTCTCGGTGGAATGATCATTTTATTTTTCGGTGTGATGAAGCGTGGAAATAGTGCTTCGTTGCTGTTGATTTTGTTAGGGTTTCACCTTCAATTACTAGCAGACCTGCTGTATATCGTGCTGTATCGAGGGTCGTTCCCGATTTCCGCGATGTGGCTCGACCCGATTTGGCTTGCAACAACCTTGACTGTTGGTGGTGCAGCGATTTTATTTGATGCTGATGAACGCCTCACCGATTTTCGGTTAAACCGGCGTGTGCTGGACTGGATTCGTCTGATTACGCCATATATATTTTTATTGATTTTATTCATTACAATGGCGCGTCAAGCCGTTAGCTTAAACGGATTGACGATTGGTTTGATGATTGCGACACCGTTGTTGATTTCAAGGCAACTCCGGATTGTGATGGACAATCAACGGTTGCGGGAAAACTTAGAAGCAAAAGTCGAAGAACGGACGGCAGCTTTAGAACAAGCACTCGAAGAAATGGAACACATCGCCTACCATGATGCGTTGACGAACTTACCGAACCGGTATCTGTTTGCACGACTCTTTAAAGAAGAATTACGACGGGCAGCCACGCATCAACGTCTTGCGGCGCTCTATTTCATTGATGTAGACCACTTTAAACAAATCAATGACACGTATGGTCACCAGATGGGTGATCAACTGATTATCGATCTTGCGAGCCGTCTCGAGAAACGTTTGCCGCATAACACGGTCATCTCACGTCAAGGTGGCGATGAATTCGTTGTTTTATTATTCGACGTGAAAGAGAGTCAGGAAATCGATGAGTGTGGGGAACAGTTAATCGAATTGTTCGAGCGTCCCTTTATTTTACAGGACACACCGGTCTTTATGACCGCAAGCATCGGTTGTGCGATTTATCCGACCCATGCGACGTCACGGACAAAGTTAATCGAACAAGCAGATCTTGCGATGTATGAGGCGAAGCGCCGCGGGAAAAACCAATTTTTTGTTCAAGTCGACTAACGAAAGACTGACTAGCATTGAAAAAAACATGTTCTACAAATGACTGTGACTCAAACGGGAATCCCTCTTTTTGAACAGAAAGTTTCCTCCGGTTAGACAAAAGACCCGACCTTCTGCCTTTAGTCGACAGGAGGTCGGGTCTTGCTTATGTCTGACAGCATACGGTAAACGGAATCATCAGCGCTTCTTGCGGTGAGGATGACATGAACCGTCCGTCACTCAGATTGATGTTGAAGCGGCTGTTGAGTCAGCCCCTTCGGATTACTTGGCATTCGTTAAGAACTTTTCAAGATCTGCTGTATCCGTAATCGAGGCATTGCAGTGATCCCCATCGATACACATGTAGTTCCCGACTGCCCGGTAATGCTCAGCAGTCGGTTTCGAGCGGATTGAGATGAGCGTGACATCATTATACGTCTTACAAACGGAGCAAATGCCTTGTTTGATGCTCGGCAAATACGTACTTTCAAGACCGAGCCAGCTGTCGCCAAGTCGATAAACAAAAAACTTTTTCTTATTGCCCGTATCGTTCCAACTCAGATAGGTTGTCGCTGAAAAATCAATCGTTTCCATTGGTGGAAGATGAAGTTTTTTTGTCTTCGGAAAAAGGCGACGGAGTTCAGCTTCCGTGATATCGGGAAACGGTTCGATGAACGGACGGAGTTGATCGAGATAAGACAGCAGGTGGTGCTCGGACGAGTGAGTTCGGATCAACATCAAGAGTTCCTCTTGTTCCGGTGACAAGACGGGAATCAAATCAAATATTTTTTTCGTTGCACTATAGACGACAGCATCTCGGACATCAGGATCATGAACGGTCGCCAATTGTTGGGTCAGTAATTCAATTTGATTTCGAATGAAATTGTACTGGTAGGGCTTGATGAATGGTTGCATTGGGACATCACTCCTTTGTACGTCCATCGTACCTGAATCCGTTTCGTGAAGACAGTTTTTTTGTTTTCAGGCATGTGTCAGGGGGAATTGGTTACATAAGGAGGTGTGCAGGACATGTTGTCACTGACGGGACTTCGTTTACTCAATTTCCTGACGTTTTTATTTGTCTTATTGGCACGTGTCGTCTGGTATGATGCACCGCCCGAGTTACCGTTAGCCATCAAGCCGGCACCATTCGTCGATGCGATTGTCGGCGTCGTCTATACGACCTTGTTGATTTGGTGCATCCGCCCCGTTAAAGGTTATCCGGCAGATCGGACGCTGTTGCTTGATATTGGTGGTTGGTTCAGTTTAACGATGCTGAGTCTTGGCGTGAGTTCCATCGTTGGCCCGCCGTGGGAACTTGTTTTTATGACGATTTCGTTTATCAGCCTTTGTCTTATTTATATCAAAATTCAACAGCATCCGAATCGTTCCCCGTGGATGCGTTCCCCGTTTTCAGTATTTCTGGCCTGGGCAAGTGTCCAAATCTTAATTTTACCGTTTCGGATTTTACGCGATTTTCGGTTTGAGGAATTATTCGGCTTGAGTGTTTCCGTGTGGACGACGATCATGTTGATTGCCTTCGCCTGCGGTGTCTTACTCTTTACGTTCCTTCATATGGACTGGGTGTTTGGATTAGTCATGGTATGGTTTTACGCCGGTTTGTTCTTTAACGGCCGGCTATCACTCTTGCAACAGTTGATTGTAGTGGTTACGACTTTAGCAGTCCTGACAGCGGTCATCGTCGTCTTTCGAAAGCGTCAAAAATTGTTTTCGCAACAAAAAAATCCGCTTTCTTGATGGAAACAAACAGTTTCTGTCATTGCTTTTCATTTTTTCGGGTATATCCATTATAGAAGTGAAAAAGGGGGAGTTAGTCAGATGGGGAAAAAACAATTTATCGGAACGTATGAAAATGAGACGGATTTGATTCGGGATATCGAGGATTTACACTTTAAAGGATATTTGGAAGAAGACCTTTATGTTGTCTTGCAAGATAAGACAGACATGGCGATGTTACGTGGACAGTCGGCGGCACAACTCGTTTCAGGTAAACGGACATTGTTCGAACGGTTCACGGGAAAACCGGCGACGGAAGAAGAAATTCGAGCGGCCTTTACTTCACTCGGATTAGCGGATGGGGAAATCGAACGTCATGTCGTCGGTGTCCGGCATGGTGCGTATGTCTTGTTCGCCGATCAAGCAGGTGAAGAGCGCCCGACACCGTCACCGAAAAGTATTCTCGAGACGGAACCGGAAGGCATCGAAGCTGAACGGAAACTGGATCATGAAAACCGTGCGCTGGAAAATGAGAATGACCGGACGTTCTAAGAGACCTGTTTTTGTTTGAATGGAAAGGGTGAATCACGATGGACAGCCATTATCATACAATCTTGGTCGCGGTTGATGGGTCGAAAACGGCAGATGTAGCGTTCGAAAAAGCCGTTCAATTCGCGAAACTCGACCATGCGAAGCTCGTCATCACACACGTCATCGACATTCAAACCTTTGCGAACGTCCGTGCCAATCAACGTTTCATCGATCAAAATGTCACGGAATATGCACAAGAATTGCTTGAAACGTATGAAAAAAAAGCGCGGGCAGCTGGCCTCGAGACAATCGAACTCGTCATCGAGACCGGTTCACCGAAGACGTTGATTCCGAAAGTCATCGCTCCTCGCGTCGGGGCAGGACTGATTGTTTGTGGTGCTGTCGGCATGAACGCGATGGAGCGTATCATGATCGGAAGTGTCTCAGAAAATATCGCGCGGTATGCGAAGTGCGACATTTACATCGTCCGTCCGAAAACAGTGAACTAACCAAAAAGATCAGCAGCCTCTTAACGGTAATCGCGTAAGAGACAGCTGATCTTTTTTTAGTTCATTTCGTCAGTAAATAATAAAATACACCAAGGACGATCAAGATGATCGGCAATAAGATTAAATACATCCAAACCATGTTGGTCGCCATTTTTTTGTTGCTGTAGCTTTCTTCATTTCGACTGCGTCCGACCATGAGTGTAAAAATAAGTCCGATGATGCAAATCACAAGGGCAATCCAAAATAAAGCTGTCATTCTGTTCCCTCCTTATATGTACCAGGTATGAGTTCTCTTTCATCATATCGAAAATTGGAACGGTCTGTTTGTTTAATTGTGACAGTTTGAAGTTGACGCCAGCTAGTTGAGGGTCTAAACTAATCCTAACAGTTTAGGGGGTAAACTAACAATGAAAGAAAATCTTCGGGAAGCCGTCCTTCTGTTTGAAGAAGTGATGATTCACGGGACGGAACGTGTACTGAAGTCTGTCGATTCTCCTGTCTGGCGTGTCTATTCACCGGAACAACTTCATTTATTAAAGCTCGTCGGGAAGTATGGACCGATTGCCTCAGGTCGGATTGCCGTCATGCAAGGCGTCCATAAAAGTGCGATTTCGAACCGTCTTAAGAAATTAAACGAAAAAGGACTGGTTGAAGTCGAACGAGCAGAAGATGACCACCGGACGAAACGAATCGTGTTGACACAGGTCGGGCAAGCTGTCGTCGAAGAATCAAACCAAGCGATATACGATTACTTGGAACAATTGATTGACGGCAAGGTCGAAGATGATGAAATTCAACAGTTTATCGAAACGTTCAAAAAAGTCAAATCGATTTTAAAGATTGAAGATTAAAGAGCAGACCAAAAATAGAACTAGAAGAGGTGGAGAGGGAATGCGACAAATCGTCAAGTGGCGCTGGCCAATCGTCATCGTATTATTAATTGCGACAGTCGGTCTATTTTTAGCGGCACCGAATTTATCAAAACAGGCAGAAGACGCAGGAGCGATTCAGCTCGCGAGTGATACGGACTCGCAGCGCGCAGCCGATATTTTAAAGGCCGCCGGAGCAAGTGAAGAAACAATTTCACTCGTCATCCCGTTGAAGGAAAAGGTGACCGCGTCCGATCGGACAGACATCGGTCAAATCGTGACGGATTTAGAAAAACTCGACAAACCGGTGACAGGTGTCTTGGATCCGTTCGAAAGTAAAGAAACGGAAGGACAACTTGTCTCAAAAGATAAGAAAACCGTGCTCGTTCCGATTACAGTCGACGGGTCACAAGAAGAGATTTCAGCGCTCGCGGAAAAAATCCGTGCAGATGTCCTCCCGGACGATCGGACGATTTATCTGACGGGTGAATCGTTGATCAATGCGGACGTCAACAAAAGTTCGCAAGAAGGGCTAAAACGGACGGAGTTGATTACCGTCGGCTTGATTTTCGGCTTATTGCTAATTGTCTTCCGGTCCATCGTCACACCATTCGTTCCGCTGCTTGCAGTCGGCGTGACGTACTTGATGAGCCAATCGTTTGTAGCATTCTTTGTTGATTGGTTCGGTTTCCCGGTCTCGAACTTCACACAAATCTTCCTCGTCGCGATTTTATTCGGGATTGGGACGGATTATTGTATTTTACTGTTAAGTCGCTACAAAGAAGAACTGACAGCTGGCCATGACGTCGAGACAGCGATCGTCAACACGTATAAAACAGCAGGTCGGACATTGCTGATCAGTGGAATCGCCGTACTCGTCGGATTCTCGGCAATCGGATTCGCGGATTTCCCGATCTTTAAATCATCGGTCGCAGTTGCGGTCGGGATTGCTGTTTTACTCCTCGTCCTGTTTACGCTCGTCCCATTCTTCATGGCGACACTCAAAGAAAAGTTATTCTGGCCATCGAAGAGTGCCGCGAGTCATCGCGACAGTAAGCTATGGGCCCGTTACGGCGGTCTTTCGATTCGCCGGCCATTGCTTGCGATGGCGATCGTCGCCATCATCACGGTCCCGACACTCTTTACGTATGATGATGATCTTTCATTCAATACGGTCGATGAGATTGGGGAAAAATACGAAACAGTTAAAGGGTTAAACGCGATTTCGGACGGATTTGGTGCTGGTGAATCGCTTCCTGTCAACGTCATCCTCAAGGACGATAAAGATATCGTGACGGAAGAAACACTTCCTTACGCAGAACAATTGAGCCGTGAGCTCGTCAAATTAGACGGTGTCAAATCCGTCCGGTCGCTTTCAAGACCGACGGGTGAAGTCATCCCGGATTTATATGTCGACCGTCAACTCGCTCAAATTGCGGATGGGGTCAAAGACGCAAATACAGGTCTTGGTGAAGTCAGTCAAGGATTGCAAGAAGTCGAGAAAAACCTCCAGTCAATCAGCGGGCAACTCCCTGCCGGAGATGAAGCGACAACTGGTGCGACACAACTGCAACAAGCAGCAGACGGTCTCGGTCAAATCAATCAGCAGCTCGGTGCTGTCGGTCAGGGACTTCAAACGACACAAAACATTCCGCAAACGGTCGGTACCTTGTCTGCCTTATCGGAACAGTTGACACAAATCGAAACCGGAATTGCGCAAGCAGCAACGGGGATTGAGCAACAAGGGGCACAAGCCGGACAGCTTGGTGGTGGATTGACACAGCTTGCTGACGGCGTAGGTTCGGCAAACGACGGCCTCCAAAAAATCGAAGACGGGTTAGGCGATGTCTCGGATATTCTGGCCGAGATGGGGGATTCGAAAACGATTCGCGGGACGGGGATGTTCATTCCGGCCGGTACGTTAGAGAATAAAGACTTTAAGCCGGTCATCGAACGTTATACAATTGACGATCAAACAGGCTTAAAGTTTGAAGTCATCTTAAACGATGATCCGTATTCACCGAAAGCGATCGAAACGGTCGCAGCCATCAAAAAAACGACAGCAAATACGTTAAAGGACACACCGCTTGAAGAAGCAAAAGTGGCCTACGGTGGAATCTCAAGTATCAACAGTGACTTGAACGATACGTCAAAAGCTGACTTTTCACGGACAGTCGCCATCATGATCGTGAGTTTGTTCATCGTCCTCGCCATCATGTTCCGTTCGCTCATCATGCCGCTTTTCATGATTGGTTCATTGTTACTGACGTACTATACGTCCGTCTCGATTGCCGAGTTGATTTTCGTCAATGGGCTTGGATATGACGGCATCAGTTGGGCTGTTCCGTTCTTCGGCTTCGTCATGCTCGTTGCCCTTGGCATCGATTACTCAATCTTCCTGCTTGATCGCTTCCGTGAAGAAACGATTAATGGACTTGAGACGAAAGAAGCGATGTACGTCTCGATGAAGAAAATGGGTTCAGTCATCATTACGGCAGCCATCATTCTCGCGGGGACGTTCGGTGCGATGATGCCGTCTGGTGTTCTCAGTCTCGTCCAAATCGCGACAATCGTCATCACGGGACTACTCTTATACGGATTGATTGTTTTACCGCTCCTGATTCCGGCGATTACCGTTTCGTTCGGTTCAGGTGTCTGGTGGCCGTTCCGTCAAAAACAAAATAAGAAGTAAAGGCATTAAACTGGTCCATCCGTGCATCATCCGGATGGGCTTTTTCGTTATACTACAAGCAGGAGGCGATGAAGATGCAACAATTTAACCAATTGGCGAACCGGATTTGGTATCAAACACCGGTCAGTGAAACAGATCGCCCGATTTTAGGGTTGATCGTCGGAGCAAACCGCAGTCTGATGATTGACGCAGGAAACTCGAGCCGGCATGCGGCACTGTTTTTAGAAGAAGTGGAGCGACAGGGCTTGAAAAAACCGGATTTACTGGCATTGACCCATTGGCACTGGGATCATATTTTCGGACTAAAGGAAATGAACCTTCCGGCAATCGCGACGAAGCGGACGACCGCCCGAATCGGACAGATGTTAGATTATGATTGGACGGATGAGGCACTCGAAGCACGGATCGAGCAGGGAATCGAGATTCCGTTTTGTGCCGATGCCATTAAGCTCGAGTTTGGTCCGACACGTGATATTACAATCGAAGTACCAGATATTCAATTCGAGGGAGAACTTGTCATTGATTTAGGGGATGTAACATGCATTCTCCGCGAAGTCGAAAATGACCATTCACCCGGTAGTCTGCTCGTTTACATACCGGAAGAACGTGTCTTATTTTTAGGGGACGCGATGTATGCTGATATCTTTTCGGCGAAATGGAACTATACGGTCGAGCGAATGACGTTGCTACTCGATACAATCGCAGAGTATGATGCAGCGTATTATGTCTGGTCGCACGGTGAGGCGATGCCACGCGAAGCGTTCAAACAAGAAGTCGCCATGTTACGTCAGGCGATGGATGTGACGGAGCGAGCAAGCGGGCAGATTTCAGAGATGCGTCGCTTGTACAAAGAAATGGTCGGCCGTGTGTTAACGGAGGATGAAGAAGAAACGCTCGTCTTTTTTGCCAATGGTGTAAAATAACTTTTGGCGTTAAAGAAGGAATCAATCCCTACTGCAGCGAAATGCTTAAATATGTGAAAATATGGATAGTGAAGAAAGGGAGTCGTTCAGATGTATCCTGAGAAAAAAGATCGTAACGAAACAGCAAATCGTGTCTTTTTTGGTACGGGAGGGTTCTTTGCCGTCTTTCTCGTCATCGCTATGATTTTATACGTCTTATATGATTTGTATGTGCAATAACTTATGAGGATACGTCTACCGTAACCTAATCCTGTATTACATTTTTCAGTTAAAAAACTCATGTAAATACAAAAAATCTTCCTCCGACTACAGTGAGGGAGATTTTTTTCGTTTTTAGGGGAGTGCAAGAAAACCAAAAATTGGGTATTTATCAACATAGGACACTGGAAGAATTTTACGAAGGAGGCACAACATGAAACGCATCCAGATTGCCGACTTTGATCGTCGTATGCCCTCGATTGAATTACGGGAGACGACGCATTACTATGAAGCTGTTTTTGTACCTGATTATGAGGAGCATTACCCATCGACCCAGGTGCGGACGATTCAGCTGGCCGATATTTGTGTCAACTTAATTGTGATGCCGGAAAAAACATATTTAGTCTCAGCCCTATTTTTGAAACCTGTCGAAGTAACGGATGTCGTAGCATGGATGCGACTGTATACGATTAGTTTCGCGCAAGCAGACGCATCAGGATATTATGTCGAACAGGCGGATGAGATTCTTGAAATCGTATTATACCAAGGCAACCCCATCGTCATCGCGACGAGAGGGGACGACCGACTTTATTATGAGACGAAAGGAGCAATCGAGGTGCGGCGAGCGACAAATGAAGGAATCGGAAAAAAACCGTTATTGTATTTAAACGGGGAGGCCTGGTTCGGTGTTCCGCGTCTGGAGTTCAATCCGAAGCAAGATGAACTGCATGTGAACGGGACGTTCCTGTTTGCTGATTATATGGATGTCTATCAAGGGCACGTCGGTTTTTTCCGTCAGGGGACACCAGATTTACCGATTGTGTTATTAGTCGGACAAGCCATCATCGAAATGGAATTGACAGAGAATCCAGATGGTAGTCGGATTTTAGTCATTGAACAACCGTATGATGAAGCATGACATATGTAGATGCAGAACCGTCTTCTTTGCTGCGCCAGTGAAGAAGACGGTTTTTGGTTTGAGGAAAAGGATTGAAACGGGACGGTGAAATCCCTTACAAAATATGCGAAGATAGAAAAAGAGAAGGCAAGAGGGGATGAGGGGAAGCATGACGAAAGAGACACCACGTAATTCAAAATGGATGCGCTCCTACAATCGGGCACTCGTACTGCGTTTAATTCGAATGCATCAACCGATTTCACGGGTCGAACTCGCACAACGGACGAATTTGACGAAACCGACCGTATCAAATATCGTCAGTGAGTTAATTACCGATTTGCTTGTGACGGAACGGGAACTGGGTGTATCGAACGGGGGGAGAAAACCGATTTTGCTCGAACTGGTCGCGACGGAACAATATGTCATCGGAATCGATGCGACGAGTCATCGCTTCATTGGCGTCATCGCTGACTTGAGTGGAAACACGATCCAGGAAGTCGAAACGATTGGACAGTTTGACACAAATGAGGACATGATTGATGCGATTAGCCAGCTGTGTCAGGAATTGATTACAGCGACGAACGGTGTTGGGACTATTCATGGAATAGGGATTTCTGTCCACGGGATGGTTAATCCGGAAACCGGTGTCATTTTATTCGCACCTCGTTTCCATCTCCATGATGTTGAATTAAAAACACATTTAGAAAAACGTTTTCCCTATCCCGTCTTCATCGAGAATGATGTCCGGGCACTCGCCTCGTTCGAACTGTTATTTGGTGAAGGCGTCGGTGTCGATCAATTCTTCTACCTTTATGCGGGAGAAGGGATTGGTGGGGCATATGTCCTCGGTGGGAAACTGATTGATGGGGAAAACCACATCACGGGTGAAGTCGGGCATATGCGTCTTGATTTGGACGGACCGATCTGCTCCTGCGGGAACCGCGGATGCCTGGAAGCATTGGCAGGAGAAAAAGCACTTTTACGTGATTTTGAAGTCATCGATCCACAAGTACAGACATTAGCGGAACTTCGGAGTCGTTTAGCATCAGGGGATGAACAAGCCATCCGTGCGTATCACCGGGCAGGCGAATATATCGGAATCGGGGTATTGAACACGATTCATCTATTGAATCCGAGACGGATCTTATTAGGGGGGCCGATGTTTGAACGGGCACCAGGAATCGTCGAACAAATCAAAGAACGTGTCGCCCATACGGCACTGACGACAGCTTCGCGTCATACGGATGTGAAAATGGTTCCGTGGAGTGAAAAGCAAGGTGCACTCAGTGCGGCTGCCTTAGCGACAAATAGTGTCTTTCAAACGATTTAAAGTATAAACTACTTCCTTCGATATGACGGAAGTAGTTTTTTTGACTGTAGGCAAACTCTTATGAAGCGTGAAAATGCGATAACGAGAAGCAATTAGTTCGCGCTTCTCTGTCTCGCTTCATCTTCAAAGCGGCAATCGGTCTAAAGCGATTCAAGACGGATTGCGCTTTAAATCGTCTGCATGCCTGGATTTCTCTCACGGTATGACCTAAAAAGCGTCACGTTTCGTTGACTCCTACGGGAGAAAGTACATTTTTAACGCACTTTCAGAGGCAGGCAAGACCCTGCTCGTTGTCCGCTAGGATCCAAGGAGCAACGGCTTGCGCCTCGCCCGAGGAAAGCAACGAAAAAGACGCTTTGTAACGGCCGCAGTTATCAGGACTTCACGCAATCTCGAGATAACCCCCAAAAAGCCCAAAAAATAATTTATGAAAACGTTTACAAATGTAAAAGTCATATGCTATAGTCAATTTAAAGATAGATAATAAATTTAATTTACTAAGTTCACATGCAAAGTGGAGGTGGATGCGGACCGGCAAGGGCTGGTCGGGCTGAAACGGAAAGAAGGAGGCATCGCGCCGATGGAAACAAAGGATCCATGGGTTTC
Source organism: Exiguobacterium sp. s193 (assembly GCF_018618755.1). GTDB lineage: Bacteria > Bacillota > Bacilli > Exiguobacteriales > Exiguobacteriaceae > Exiguobacterium_A. Next base: position 86,857 of record NZ_JACSMR010000004.1, on the reverse strand, counting down.
CTACCGTGAAGCTTTTGGGCGTTACGGAGCCATTCGCGGCTTTTATTATGATCGTCAAACGCAACGGATGACTGAACAACAATTAGGGGATGAACGATCGCAAGCGCAGGATATCGTGCTCGTCCGTCCACGACAAGATGGTGTCTTTCAATTCCGCATGTCGTCGGTAGAAGGCGTATTGACGATTCGTTCTTCCGAATTACATATTCGAAAAAATGAGAGCGGATACATCGAGTTACGTGCCTTGATGCAACAAATGCGGACGGCAGGGTGTTTAACGCTCGGTGGAGAATTTTATTTATTCGTCGCATGTGAAGTCGATACACTCGATTACCGGTTACGTTTGATTGCACGCGTGTTGATTCGGCTACAGGGAATGCCGATTGAACAGGAAGTGATCGAAGCATGGTGTAAACAGGCGAAGCATGAAGGGGAACAAGTTCGAAAATATGCATGATACTTACACACACAAAGGGGATCAATCAGATGAAATTCAAAAAATCAAAAATTTTAGCGGCAGCTTCTGTTCTTACATTATCAGCATTACTCGCAGCTTGTGGTGGCGAAGATGAAAAACAGACGACAACAAAAGACGGTAAGACCATCGTTACCTGGTGGGGCTGGGCACCACAACCAGAAGCCGGAAAAGCTGTCGTCGATGCGTTCAACAAATCGCAAGACAAATATTCGGTTGAATTCAAACGTTACAGTGAAGACTATGAAAAACAACTTCAAGTCGCGATGTTGTCAGGTAAGGGACCAGACATCATTGGTCTGAAGGAACCGATGATTCAACAGTACAAAGACCGTGTCGTACCTGTCGATTCATACATGGATAAAGCTGCCGGAAAAGGCTGGAAAGACAAGTTCGTTGAGCTCGGAACGGAACAGACGACACTCGACGGTACACAATATGCCGTACCGATCGGTTTCACGGGACAAGCATATTTGATGTACAACAAAACGATGCTTGATAAATACGGCGTCACACCACCTAAAAACTATAAAGAAACAGTCGATGCTGTCAAAAAAATCAAAGCGTCGGGCGATAAAGTCATTCCATTGATGCTCGGAGCAAAAGATGCGTGGATCGATATCGATGTCTACAATGTCTTAAGTCACCAAGTCGCACCAGGTTACATTCAAAAAGTATTATCGGGTGAAGCAAAATGGACAGACGACGAAATGGTCAAAACAGCGCAAGTCTGGCAAGATCTGTTCGAAGATAAAGTCTTCCAAGAAGGAGCACTTGGTCTTGCGACTTACAACGACGGCATGAACCAGTTCTTCGATAAAAAAGCAGCGATGTGGGTCATCGGTTCATGGGAAGCCCACTCGATGACGACAGCTGAGAAAAAAGATAAATGGAAAATTAAAGATGAACTTGGATTTGCACCACTTCCTAACCTCGCAGGTGGAACAGAACAACCGATCATCGCATCAATCGATATGGCACTTGCTGTCAACAAAGAGTCGAAACAACAAGAAGGTGCTGCTGAATTCATCGCCTACATGAGTCAAGGTGAAGGACAAGAAGTCTACATGGGCGAGTTTGAAATGGCGCCGGGTATTAAAGACGTCAAGATTGATTCCGATTCAGCTTTCACAACGGAAGGTGAAAAAGAATCATACAAAATGTTGAATGATACGCTTGCTGAAGCAGTCGCGAGCCGCGGAATTCGTGATACGAAATTGAACGACATCCTCGGTAAGGAACTTCAAAACATCGCAACAGGCCAAGATCCGAAAGAAGCACTTCAACGTGTGCAAGATGCTGCGGATAAATCGGCAAAATAAGCAATCGACAGCGAAGTGGTACGCCTTGCGTATCACTTCCTGATTTTTGGACAAGAAGAAAGTGAGGAATCAACATGCAGACAGAGCGACAGGAATTGCCGATTAAACCAAAAGCTGAGCCGCTGAAACCAGCGTCGACACGTTCACCTGTTCCAAGAAAAAAAGGTAAAAAGATGAAACGAAATATGGTCGGTTGGGCATTCGTCGCACCAATCGTCCTTTTCGTCGTCAGTTTTATCTATTATGGCATTTTCTATAATGCCTATAATTCATTTTTCTCATGGGATGGGATTTCGTTCGATAAAGCATTTGTTGGTCTGTCGAACTATACAGAGATGTTCGGTGACCCGGACTTTTATCTCTCGTTAAAAAACACCTTCATCTTCACGGTTTTGACGGTGACGATTCAAGCAGGGATTGGACTTGTCCTCGCGTACTTCCTGCATACACAAGGACCGTTACGGACAGCAATGAAATCTGTGTTCTTCTTCCCGGTCGTCTTGAGTCCCGTCGTCCTCGGGGCAGCGTTCTCACAAATTTATGATTTCCAGTTCGGTTACATCAATGAATTTTTACGGGCGATTGGACTCGGCAGCCTTGAGCAGAACTGGCTCGGAGATCCGGATATCGCACTTTATTCCGTCATTGCCATCAATATCTTCCAGTGGACAGGGTCATCGATGGTCATGTACTACATGGCGATGTTGACGATTGAAAAAGAAATTTTCGAAGCCGCAAAAATTGATGGAGCAGGGTTCTTCCGGACACTGTGGAGCATCGTCTTCCCGAACTTAAAAGGAACGACGTTTACCTTATCGATTCTCGGTGTCATCGGTGGACTGAAGACGTTTGATTTAGTCTGGATCACGACAGCCGGCGGACCGGGATCGTCAACCGAGTTCATCTCGACCTACTTATTCCGAAAATCGATGTTACAACAAGAAGTTGGTTTCTCAAGTGCTGTCGCCATCGTCTTACTGACGATTGCCTTGCTGATTACGTATTTCCAACTGCGGATTCAAAAGAAAATGGATAACTAAGGAGGAACAAATCATGAATGTAGAATCTAAAAAGAGTCGGTGGCTCATCAACCTTGTGCTCGCACTGGCTTCCATCGTCTGGTTGTTCCCGATCTTCGTCATGTTTAAAGAAAGTTTACGTATCAACGGCTTTGAAAACTACATCGCGACTTTACAAAATCCGAACTTTCCAACGTTCGTTTTCAATAGTTTTTTTGTTGCCTTCTTCATGATCATCATCTCGATTACGATTCTTGCGTTTGCAGCGTTTGCTTTTTCAAAACTCGAATTCGCAGGAAAACGATTGTTGTTCAACATGGTCCTTGCCGGTTTGATGTTGCCGGTCGCTTCGATGATCGTCCCGCTATTTTTCACGCTTCGTTCATTTGACGGACTGAACAACCACTGGGGGTTGATTGGGGCGGAAGTTGCCTTTTTCCTTCCATTCGGTCTGATGCTCATCAAAGGATACTTTGATGAACTGCCAAATGAATTAATGGAAGCAGCATATATCGATGGTGCGACGATTTTAGAAGTCTTCTTCAAAGTCATGTTGCCGCTCGCTAAACCGGCGCTCGCGACAGCTTTGATCTATGCCTTCCTCAACTCGTGGAACGAGTACTTGATGGTCTTGACCTTCATGACGGATCCTGCTTACCAGACGGTCACGATGGCACCTAGTTTCTTCAAGGATGCACTTGGTGGAGATCCGGGTAAAATCTATGCCTCACTCGTCTTAATCAGTTTACCGACGATGGTGTTCTACATCTTCTTCCAGCGTTTCTTCCAAAAAGGAATGACAGCTGGTGCAGTAAAATAACGCGTTTTTTTAGTCAGGGGGAGCAGCATGTATTTAGGAGTCGATTATTATCCGGAGCAAACACCACGTGAGTTGTGGGAGGAAGATTTTTGTTTGATGAAAGAGCTGGGGGTCAATGTCGTCCGGATCGCAGAATTCGCGTGGACGATGATGGAACCGGAAGAAGGGGTTTATGACTTCGAATTTTGGGATGACATCGTCGCGCGCCTCAGTGACGCGGGCTTCGATATCGTCCTCGGGACACCGACGGCGACACCACCCGCTTGGATGTGTCACCGCTATCCGGAGATTCTGCCGGCAGACGAAAACGGTGTGACGATCAGCTTCGGAGCCCGTCGTCACTACACGGTTCACAGTGAGACGTATCAAAAGTTCTCCGTTGCGATTACGACGGAAATGGCGAAGCGGTACGGGAAACATCCACGTGTCATCGGTTGGCAGACGGATAATGAATATGGTCATGAAAAGTCGGACCGCTCTTACAGTGATGTCGACCGAGCTGCCTTTCAGGTCTGGCTCAAGAACCGCTATGGCACGCTTGACGCATTAAACGAGACATGGGGAACGGTCTTTTGGAGTCAAACCTATACAGCATGGGAGCAAATCCCCGTCCCGCGTAAGGTCTACCAAGAACATAGTCCAGCCCTGCTCGTCGATTTCGACCGATTTTGTGCCGACGGGTATACCCATTACAACAAGCTGCAAGTCGATGCCTTACGGGAACATATCCATCCGGATGCTTTCATCACACATAACCTCGTCTACAGCGATATGGCTGTGAACCAACAGCAGATGGCGCAAGATCTTGATTATGTTTCATTTGATAACTATCCCGTCTGGGGCGGATTACCGGAACCGAACCGTTTCGAGAAGATGGCGAGTGATCACGACCTCTGCCGTTCATCGAAACAGGGCAAAGGCTTTTGGGTCATGGAACAACTTAGTGGTGCACAAGGTTGGAGTAAAATCGGATACTTACCACGCCCGGGTCATATTCGCCTCTGGACGTATCAAGCCGTTGCGCGTGGTGCGGAAGCCATCGTCTATTTCCGCTTCCGGGCCGCCTTGTTCGGGACGGAAGAATTTTGCCACGGCATCATCGACCACGACGGGAAACCGAAACGGAAATTTGCTGAAGTCAAACAGATTATGACGGAACTGAATACGTTTGGTGACGAGATCAATGCAAGTACGTATCGAGCGGATGTCGGTGTTTATTTTGATCAAGAAAATGTCTGGGCCTGGACCCATCAACCGCACAGCGATGCGTTTGATTTCCGGACCGAGTTCGTCCGTTTTTACGGCGGAGCTGTCCGCAAGCAGGTTGCGACGGACATCGTCTTCCCGGGCGACGCGCTTGACGGCTACAAATTGATCATCGTGCCGCTTTATTTCTTGACGAACCCGACGTTCGATCAAGCATTGATTGATTACATGGAACAAGGCGGCCACGTCATCTTTACGTACCGGACAGGTGTCAAGGACCCGCATAACAATGTCATTCCGAAAACACTGCCTGGGAAATTCGCGACATACGCAGGGATTGAAATCGATGAATACGAATCTCTTCAGGCCGTTCAGGAAAACCGGATCGAAGGAATCGGCGCTTTCAGCGGACAATCGTCACCGGCACGGCTGTGGTGCGATTTGATTACACCGACGACGGCAGAACCGCTCGCCGTGTATCGCGATACATTTTATGACGGGGTCGCAGCCGTCACACGAAATCAATATAAAGGAACGGTGACGTACATCGGGGCGTCTATCGATGATGCGATGATTGATACGATTTACGCGCAAGCCTTTGAAGAAGCAGGAATCGAGACGCTTGAAGTGCCGGACCAGGTCGAAGTCGTTCGCCGTCACGGGGAAACACGCGATTTCGTCTTCCTGATGAACCATGACACAAAAGAACCGAAACAAGTCACGCTCGAAGGAACATATCAGGAGCTGACGACGCAAGAGACATACAGTGGAACAGTGACACTCGCACCGCTTGCGACACTGATTCTGACGACGTAAGGAGGTAGACCATGGCAATCTTTGAAGTATCGAAACACCGGTTCGTAATCGAGGGACAAGCTGTCGCACACGTCGTGACGGTCGGGGCGAACGGAAAAATCGTCCATACGTATTTTGGCGCACGACTTCCTTTTCAGGCAGATTATGCCGCATTGCCGAGTGCCGTCCTCGCCCATAGCTCATTCGAATCACCGGACGGCGTCGCGACGTACGACTTCATCCCGTTCGGCGAGATGGTCTATACGGAACCGACGTTAAAATCAGAACGGACAGACGGAGCGCGAATCAGCCAGTTTTCATTCGAACAAGCAGAGCTGTCGGATACAGTCCTCACCTTATGGCTTCACGATCCGCTCCAAGACCTCCGTGTTGGAGTACGGTATGAACTTTTTGCGGCATATGATACGATTGGCCGCTCGCTGATCGTCGAAAACGTGGGGCAGCTGCCTGTCCGCTTGACGACAGCACATTCTTTTGCGATGGGGCTCTTGAATCGCCCGACATTGAACTTCCATCACTACGCAGGAACATGGACGGGTGAATTCCAAAAGCAAATCAGTCCATTGACGACAGGACGGAAAACGGTTGAAAGCCGTCGTGGTGTGACAAGTCATCAAGCCAATCCTTGGTTTGCGCTTGAGCATGATGCAACAGAGACGACGGGCGAAGTCATATATGGTCACTTGGCCTACTCGGGAAACTGGGCGATTCATGCCGAACAAGATGCGTTCGGGTTCGTTCAACTATCCGGAGGGATGAACAGCTTTGACTTCAGCTGGACACTTGACCCTGACCAACGTCTGACGACGCCGGTCTTTTATATCGGCTACGTACCGGACGGTTTTTCCGGGATGAGCGCACGAGCACATGATTTTCAGCGTCACGTCATCATGCCGGCATCTGACCGTGACAACGTTCGGCCGGTCCTCTATAACTCGTGGGAAGCGACATATTTTGACGTGACGGAACAGGGGCAAAGGGCACTCGTCGATCAAGCAGCGGACATCGGTTGCGAACTATTCGTCGTCGATGACGGCTGGTTTGGAGAACGTCACTCTGATCAGGCTGGTCTCGGGGACTGGATCGTCAACAAGAAAAAGTTTCCGAACGGTTTGACGCCACTGATTGATTATGTGAAGGCGAAAAATATGCAGTTCGGGCTTTGGGTCGAGCCGGAGATGGTCAATCCGGATTCGGATTTATACCGTTCAAAACCGGACTGGATTTATCATGCCCCGGACGCTGTCCGGACGACATCAAGAAACCAGTTCGTCTTGAACCTTGGTTTACCGGAAGTCGAACGGTTTGTTTATGACATGATGGATGAATTATTGACGACACACGAAATCGACTACATCAAGTGGGACATGAACCGGGCGTTCTCTGAGCCGGGTGTCCCGTCACAAACGCCGGCTGCACAACAAGAACTTTGGAAACGTCATGTCGATGCTTTGTACCGGATCTTCGACGAACTCCGGGTCGAGCATCCGGCGGTCGACTTTGAAGCATGTGCCGGTGGGGGAGGTCGGATTGACCTCGGGATTTTAGAACGGACGGAACAAGTCTGGACGAGTGACAACACAGACCCGCTCGACCGCTTGACGATTCAACATGATTTTTCGTTTGCCTATAATGCAAAAATGATGAGTTGCTGGGTGACGGACGGCCCGAACTGGCTGAACGGACGGAACTTACCGCTCGCGACACGGTTCGTCTCTTCGATGCAAGGGACGCTTGGCATCGGTGGAAACTTAAGCGAATGGACGACGAGTGAACTGGCGGAAGCAAAAGGATGGATCGAAACATACAAGACGATTCGACGGACGGTCCAGCATGGACGTCAATACCGTCTCAGTGCATTCTCACAAACGACAGCGAGCATCATGCAGTATACGTCTGAAGACGAGACGGTCATTCTGGCAGTCGCACCGATGCGTAAACATGGCATCCATCAGTATTCCTTTAAGCTGACAGGATTAGAGGCAAGTAGATTGTATCAAGTAGAAGATCGCCAAGTGAGCGGTGCTTACTTGATGAATCAAGGATTACGTTTTGCCTACTCGACGGACTATGAAGCACGTTGCTTACGGATTCAACCGATTCACCAATTGAGACAAATTGAGCAAAAGGAGCCGATCGCATGACTGACCAGACGTTAGAACAAATCTTTGAAGAAACGTTCGGTGCAGAAGCGACTCATCGTTTTTTTGCACCGGGCCGTATCAATTTGATCGGAGAACACACGGACTATAACGGCGGTCATGTGTTTCCGTGTGCTTTAACACTTGGGACACATGCGATCGCACGAAAACGCGACGATGCGACTTGTCGCTTCTACTCACTTAATTTCGAGTCGGACGGCATCATCGAAGTCGGATTAGACGATTTGGTCTACCGGGTGCAGGACGGCTGGACGAATTATGCAAAAGGGATGGTGCATGTCCTACGTGAAGCCGGACACGACTTTACGTCAGGCTTTGATGTCTTGATTAAAGGGGATATTCCGAACGGGGCAGGCTTGTCTTCGTCCGCTTCACTGGAACTCGTCATCGGTGTCATGCTCGAGCGTCTCTATGACTTATCGCTCGACCGGGTCGAACTCGTGAAATTCGGTCAACAAGTCGAAAATCATTACATCGGTGTCAACAGCGGCATCATGGATCAGTTTGCAATCGGGATGGGGAAGGCAGGATCAGGATTACTCCTTGACTGCCAGACGCTTGACTACACCTATGCTCCGCTCGATTTGACGGGGTACACGATCATCATCATGAACACAAATAAGCGGCGTGAACTCGCCGATTCGAAATACAACGAGCGGCGTGCAGAGTGCGAACAGGCCCTTGAACAGTTACAGAAAATTCGTCCGTATGCAACGCTCGGAGATTGGTCGATGGCAGAATTCGAAACCGTCACGCTTGAAGACGAACACTTGATGCGCCGGGCAAGACATGCGATTTCTGAAAATGAACGGACGTTACAGGCACTTGCTGCCTTACAGGCGGAGCGGCTCGAAGAATTTGGTCAATTGATGAATGCGTCGCACCGGTCACTCCAACACGATTATGAAGTGACGGGGCGTGAACTGGATACATTGGTGAAAGCGGCTTGGTCCCAACCCGGTGTCCTCGGGGCACGGATGACAGGTGCGGGTTTTGGCGGCTGTGCGATCGCGATCGTCGAGACGTCAACTGTCGAGCGGTTCATCGAAGCAGTCGGACAGCAGTATGAAAATAATATTGGATACCCGGCAACGTTCTACACGGCGACGGTCGGGGACGGGGCACGCGAAATTGAACGGGAGGTCATCTAATATGGCAGTACTAGTTGTTGGTGGAGCCGGCTACATCGGTTCTCACGCCGTCTATCAGTTGATTGATGCCGGAAAAGATGTCGTCGTCATCGATCATTTGCAAGCCGGTCACAAAGCAGCAGTCCATCCGCAAGCCCGATTGTACGAAGGGGATATCCGCGACCGGTCGTTCCTCGACCGTGTCTTTACGGAAGAGACGATGGAACAGGTCGTTCACTTCGCCGCCTTTTCGTTAGTCGGGGAGTCGATGGAACAGCCGTTAAAGTATTTCAATAATAACGTCTACGGAACAGAAGTCTTACTTGAAGCAATGGTCGCGCATGACATCAAACAAATCGTGTTCTCCTCGACGGCTGCGACCTACGGCGAACAAGAAACGATGCCGATTCTCGAGACGGCACGGACGAACCCGACCAATACGTATGGCGAAACGAAGTTGATGATGGAGAAGATGATGAAATGGTGCGAACAAGCACACGGTCTCCGTTACGTCGCACTACGTTATTTCAACGTCGCCGGTGCACGGGCGACGGGAGAAATCGGGGAAGACCATACACCCGAGACTCATCTTGTTCCACTTGTCCTTGAAGTCGCAAACAGCCAGCGTCCCGTCATTGCAATTTATGGGGACGACTACGCGACGCCAGACGGGACCTGCATCCGGGATTACATTCACGTCGAAGATTTGATTGAAGCCCATGTCCTCGCACTCGATTACTTGCGACAAGGACATGCGAGTGACGTCTTTAACCTCGGCTCGAGTCACGGGTTTTCCGTCCGCGAAATCATTGAGGCGGCGCGCCGGGTGACAAAACATCCGATTCCGGAGCAAGTCGTCGCTAGACGTGCCGGTGACCCGAGTACGTTAATCGCAGGATCAGAAAAAGCAAAACGTGTTCTCGGCTGGTCCCCGAGCCGGACGGATATCGACCAAATCATTCACGATGCCTGGAACTGGCACGAACGCCGTCCGAACGGCTATCAGACAACATAAGAGAGAGAATGGATTGAGGAGAGTGAAGGCGATGAATGAAGACATCAAACGATTGATGGAGCAAGCGATTGCTGAGCAGTTGATTGACGCTGAAGATGAAGTATACGCCCGGAACCGGATTCTAGCTTTGCTCGGTCAAACCGAGTATACCAATCCGGGTCCCGTCAGTCCGAAAGCGATTCCGGAGATTCTGGATTCACTTGTCGAAGCGATGATTGCGTCCGGACGGCTTGCAGCACGTCTCGACGAAAAAGAGCGCCTGGCGGCTGAATTGATGGATGTGTTCGTCGATCGTCCTTCAACGATTACGAAAACATTCAACCAGCTGTATGAAGAAGATCCGATTCGGGCGACCGATTACTTTTATCAACTCAGTCAGGCGAGTAACTATATTCAAACGACACGAATCGCAAAAAATATCCAGTACAAAGCAGCGACGGCGTATGGAGAAATCGACATTACGATCAACTTGTCGAAACCAGAAAAAGATCCACGTGAAATCGCGGCCGCCCGGACAGAACCCGTCTCAGCATCGACCTATCCGACGTGTTTGCTTTGTGTCGAGAACGTCGGATATGCCGGACGCAGCAACCATCCGGCTCGGGCGAACCACCGGATTGTTCCGTTGACGCTCCAAGGTGAGGATTGGGCATTACAGTATTCGCCCTACGTCTATTACAACGAGCACAGTATCATTTTGTCGCAGACGCATCGCGATATGGTAATCAACCGCGCCGCCTTTGAACGATTACTTGAGTTCGTCGATCAATTCCCGCATTATTTTGCAGGGTCAAATGCTGATTTACCAATCGTCGGCGGTTCGATTTTGACGCATGACCACTATCAAGGCGGGCGTTATGAGTTCGCGATGGACCGGGCAACGATTCAAAGCCGGTTCGACTTGCCGCAACAACCGGATGTCACTGGGCAAACCTTACACTGGCCGCTCAGCGTCATCCGCTTGAGCAGTAAGGATCGTCAGCAGTTACTTGCTGCTGCCGATGAGGTCTATACGACGTGGTTGACCTACAGTGATGTCAATCAAGACATCATCGCGATGACGGACGGCGTCCGCCATAACACGGTGACACCAATCGCCCGGATGCGAAACGGCAACTATGAACTCGATCTCGTCTTACGAAACAATCGGACGTCTGATGAACATCCGGATGGTATTTTCCATACGCACGCCGACATTCATCACATCAAGCGGGAAAACATCGGTTTGATTGAAGTGATGGGACTCGCCGTCCTGCCGGCCCGGTTGCTCGAAGAACTAAAACAAGTCGAACAGTTCATCGTCGGCGAAACAACGGACGTCCTACCGTCACACCGGGCTTGGGCAGAAGAGTTGAAGCAACAGTACACCGGTCAACCGGTCACATCTTACGTCGAACAAGCCGTGGCCGAGAAATTCGTCCGTGGACTCGAAGACTGTGGTGTCTTCAAACAGACGGAGGCAGGTCAAGCAGGACTTGCCAAGTTCTTGCAGACAGTGACACGTCAAGTGGCAGGTGACCGGCGATGATGCACGAGACACATCCAACAGAAGAAGCACGGCTCGTCCGGCATCGCTTGATGCAACCGGACATGGAAGTCGAGATTTGGAATTACGGTGGCATCATCAACGACGTCCGGGTCAAAGATCGCACGGGCAAGCTGGAGAGTGTCGTGCTTGGATTCGATACACTCGCTGCATATAAAAAACATTCGCCATATTTCGGAGCAATCGTCGGTCGGGTCGCAGGACGGATTGGGCAAGCTTGCTTTTCGATTGCTGAACAAACTTATCACCTTGCGGCAAATGACGGAACGAATCACTTACATGGCGGCACGCACGGCTTCGATCAAGTATTCTTTGATATCATCGAAGCAACAGAACAACTGTTGCACTTACGGACGCTCAGTCCGGATGGTTGCGAAGGATATCCCGGGGACGTGACGGTGGATGTCATCTACCGGCTAAACGGGACGGCATTGACGTTGTCGATTGAAGCAACGACGGATCAGACGACACCACTGAACGTGACGAATCATACGTACTGGAACCTGTCCGGTAACTTACAACGCGATATTCTGGATCATCAGTTGACGTTACCGAGTTCGACCTATCTACCGGTCGGGCCCGACCTGCTACCGACGGGGGAATTTCGTCCGGTCGATGGAACGGTCCTTGATTTCCGGAACGGGCGGTCGATTCGCAGTGGCGCTGAATCGGAAAGTGAGGAGACGGTCAATGCCGGGAATGGTTATGATCATCCGTTCGTCTTAGACGAAGGGAGAGCGCAACTCATTGATCCAGTATCAGGACGAACGTTACAGGTGACGACGAATCAGCCGGTCGTCGTCTTATATACGGGAACACAACTCTTGACCGACTATACGGTTCGCGGTGTCCCGTCCCGTCCGTCGCTCGGTCTTTGTCTTGAGACACAATTCCATCCGAATGCTGTCAATGAATCACGTTTTCCATCGATTTTTGTCGAACCGGGTGCGACGTACCAGTGGGAGACGACGTATCGGTTTGGGGTTAGTGATGTAAACTGATTCCATAGGGGTGACGTCCCTCGTTTGAGTCATCCGCTGTTCATCTTTATATTCTTTTGATGAACATGCTGAAGCAGGTATCATCCGTTGATTCTCATGCGAGACGGAGACTCCTGCGGGAACAGCGGAATAGGTGAGACCCCCGAGGAACGTAGTGACAAGGAGGCTCGCCTTCCGCCCGTGGAAAACGAAGTCTCGCATGAAAAGCAACAACCGCGTTGATCTTCAGCTTGTCTTGCTCTCGATGACTCATGCCTCAACCGAGAAACACATATGAACAAAAGGCTGATTGTTCATCAACCACGACGTAATGAACGCCGTGTCTACGATAAAACCCGAGCGTTCCGTTTCTTGTTAGAAAACGGAGTCGCTCGGGTTTTCGATTACATCGTATTCGGACGGACTTCTTGCTCTAAGGCAAGCAAGCGGCGTTTCATGTTCAATCCACCCCAGTAGCCAATCAAATCACCATTCTTGCCGACGATCCGGTGACAGGGGATGACTAACAGCAACCGATTTTTCCCGATTGCCGTTCCGACTGCCCGGATGGCGCGAGGGCGTGCGACGGCCGCTGCCACCTCTGAATACGTTGCCGTATTCCCATATGGAACAGCTTGTAAGGCTTGCCAGACATCGAGCTGGAATGGTGTCCCAATCGGGTGAAGCGGCAGTGTAAAGGTCGTCCGCTCTCCCTGCAAATAACCGAGCAGTTGCTCCCGATGCGGATTGATTCTTGAATCGTCAATTAAGACTTCAGCCCGTGGGAGATGCTTTCGTTTCCAGTCCTCAAAGAGTTCGGACGGTTCGTCAAACGCACCGACATAACAGAGACCATTCGACGTCGCGGCAATCGGAAAGCAATGGTGCTCCCATTCGAGTTTCGTGAAGTAAAGTTCCATCGGGCGTTGCTCCTTCAAAAACAAGTAGTATGGTTACGTGTTCGAGAAGACGGCTTGCTGACGCGGGGGAAGGTGGATTGCTTGCCCGACCAGTGCTTCGAGTGCTTCCGTCAACGCTTCGTTGCGACTCGGGTGTGCTTGGACCGGAAAACGTAAATCCTCTTGTTTTGCGGCCATTTCCAGTGCAAGCGCAAACGTACCGGCGAGTTCCAGGGCACCGTCCCCAATCATATGAATGCCTAAAATCAGTGATGTCTTCGCGTCCGAGATGACCTTGATGAAGCCACTGCCCGCATCGATGCTACTTGCCCCGTTTGCCGTCAATGGGAACTGTCCGACTTGCACCGTGTGACCGGCGTCAGTCGCCGCTTGTTCCGTCAGACCGATTGCGGCAATTGGTGGAAGTGCCCGGATGATTGTCGGGAAGTAAGGAATCGTCGTATCAGGTGAGGCGCCACCGAGATGTTCCGCCGTCCGTTTTGCTTCATGGATGGCTCGCGTCGCGAGTTGTGGACCAGGTGTTACGTCACCAATCGCATAAATATGGGGGAAGTTTGTTCGGCCAAGCGCATCTACGACAAGTGTTGCATCCTCGTTTAACGTCAAACCAAGCCGGTCGACACCTAAATCAAGTGTATTCGCTACGCGTGGCAACGAGTGGAAGAGGTAACTGGCCTGGACGGTTTTTTCTTGTTCTGCCTTTACGATTGTGACGTCGACATGAGTATCCGTCGGTGCAATTGTTGTCACGGTGCCGCTGACAAGTGTGATTTTTTGTTTTTTGAACGTACGCTTCAATTCTTTTTCGAGACTTGTGTCGAGCTCGAAGCCGTCAGCAATCAACGTCACGTCTGTCCCGAGCGCTTGAAAACTCATCGCCGCTTCAATCGCGATGTAATCGTTCCCGAGGATGATCAGGCTACCCGGTAACTCTTGTAATTGATACAGTTGTTCCGCGTTCAAGAGAACGGATGATTCTTCTCGGATGGAGTGGCTGCCTGTTGCGATCACGATATCTTGAAAACGATACGTATCGAACTGATGTCCTTGTTCGACACCGATCCGGTCGTCTGAGAGGAAGGACGCAGACCCGGTCACGTATTCAATATCATTTGCTTTACAAAGCGCTTCGACGCCTTGGCGCAGCTTCGTCACGACTTGATCCCGGTAGTTTGCTAACTGGCCGAAATCATGTGTCGTTTCGATGGAAAAGCCGAGTGCCGTCAAGTGTGAGAGACGTGTCCGCTCCTGCGCAGCATGCGCCAATACTTTCGACGGAATACATCCGACGTTCAAGCATGTTCCGCCAAGACGTTCCCGTTCAATCAATGTGACGTCGCGTCCAAGCTGTTTCGCCCGAATCGCAGCTGTGTAACCAGCCGGTCCACCTCCGAGAATGAGGAGGTCACGCTCTTGTGTCAGTTCTCCTACGACCATTTAAATCAACTCCATTAATAAAGTAGTCGGTTGTTCAATCAGACCGGCGAAGCGATTCGTGAAGGCGACGGCCGTCGCTCCGTCCGCGACGCGGTGATCAAACGACATCGAGACGTTCATCATCGAGCGGACGACGATTTGATCGTTTTCATCGACGCAAGCCCGTTTTTTTGTTTTATGAAAAGCGATTAGGGCCGTCTCCGGGTAGTTGATGATGGGCGTCGCACCGGTACTGCCAAGCGGTCCGACGTTACTCATCGTGAACGTGCTCGCTTTTAGGTCGCTTGCCCGCAACTCGTTTGTTTTCGCCCGTGTGTGCAGTCCGGCGAGTTGTTCATGTAACAGGCGGAGTGAGAGCTGGTCGGCTTGACGGACGACAGGGACGATTAAGCCATCTTCCGTTTCCGTCGCGATTCCGATATGGTACTCCTGCTCTAAAATGATTTGATCATGGGCTTCATCCAGTTTGGCGTTGAAGACCGGGAAGTCTTTTAAGGCAACGACAAGTGCTTTGACGAAGAAGGCGTTGACACTAATCGGTGTCCCGTTCGCTTTTAGTTCTGCCCGCAGTGCAAGGAGACGTGTCATGTCGATTTCTTCAAAGTGCGTGACATGAGGAATCGTAAAGAGCGATTGTGTCATCTTCTTCGCAATCTGTTTGCGAATCCCGCGAAACGGTAACGTCGTCGGAGTAGCTGACGGTGTTACCGTTTCAGGAGTTGTGACGGCTTCAGTTCGGACAGGTGATGCTGGTTCTCGACGGGCGACGAACTGCAAAACATCCTCTTCCGAAACGCGTCCGGATGGGTCCGATGCGGGTACTTCTTCGATATCAATTCCGTGATCGCGCGCGATTTTTCGTGTGTATGGTGTCGCGAGGACACGGCGCGTCTGTACGGCAAGTGGTGTTCGCGTGTTCACGACAGGACGCGATGGCTCGGTGACGGTTTCACGTGTTACCGCTTCCTCGTCACCGGACTCAATCAAGAGTAACGTCGTCCCGACTGTGACGGTCTGTCCAACCGGAATTAAGATGTCCTTGATGACGCCGGAAATCGGTGCCGGTAGTTCAGCGACCATCTTATCGGTCGACACTTCGACAACCGGTTGATCAAGCGTCACATGATCACCGATTTTGACGAGATAATGGGCGATTTCGCCTTCCGTCATGCCTTCTCCGACATCATGTAGTTTCACTTCAGTCATAAACTCAGCTCCTTAGAAGTCGACCGTCCGCGTAATCGCTTCAAGTACGCGGGCGGGTGTCGGAATATAGTGATCCTCTAGTGCGAACAACGGGACGGGAACATCAAATCCGGTCACGCGGGCAATCGGTGCCCGTAAGTAGAGGAAGGATGTGTCATTAATCAAAGCAATCAAGTCTGTCCCGAGACCACCCATCGCATGGGCCTCATGGACGATGACGGCCCGTCCAGTCTTTTGGACGGAGGCGGCGATTGTCTCTTGGTCGAGCGGATAGAGTGTCCGCAGGTCGAGCACTTCACAAGAAAGACCTTGTTTTTCTGCCTGTGCGGCTGCTTTTTGAGCGACTTGTACCATGCCCCCCCAAGCAATCAACGTGACATCTGTTCCTTCCGAGACGATGTGCGCTTTACCGATTTCAATCGTATAGGCTTCGTTTGGAACGGGTTCCTTGAAAGCGCGATAGCTCCGCATCGATTCGAGGAACAGAACGGGATCGGGGTCATCGATTGCAGCAAGTAACAGTCCTTTGGCATCGTAAGGCGTCGCAGGGCAGACGACCTTGAGTCCTGGCATCGAGGTGAATAAACTTTCCGTGCTGTCCGAATGGATTTCCGGGGCGCGGATTCCGGCACCATACGGCGCACGAATGACCATCGGTACGCTGTAGCGTCCCATCGTCCGCATCCGAATGCGCGAGACGTGGGTCATGATTTGTTCATAAGCCGGATAAATGAATCCGAGAAATTGAATTTCGACGATCGGTTTAAAGCCATTGACGGCAAGTCCGACCGAGGTCCCGACAATCCCCGCTTCACTGAGTGGGGTGTCGATGACACGGTCTTCGCCGAATTCAGCTTGCAGTCCGTCCGTTGCCCGGAAGACACCGCCGTTTTTCCCGACATCTTCGCCGAGGACAAGCGTCGTGTCGTCAGTCGCTAATTTAATTCGTAATGCATCCGTGACGGCTTGGATGAGTGTCATATCGGTTTGCTGATTGATTGGTGTCGCCATGTTAGTTCCCCCTCGCAGTCAGGTAATCGGCTTTTTGACGCGCGACGTCTGCTGGCAACGTCGCATAGGTATGATCGAAGAGGTCATCAATCGCCGGTGGCTTGAAGGCTTCCATCGCTTTGACGGCCTCCTCGACCTCCATTTGATGGCGTGTCCGGATTGCATCGATTTCCGTGTCTTCGTAAAACCCTTGCGTGCGCATGAACTGTTCGAGGCGCTCGAGCGGATCGACACGGTCGCGCGACCGTTCTTGATCGCGGTACTTCGACGGGTCGTCCGCTGTCGTATGGGCACCGAACCGCCATGTGACGGCCTCGATCAATGTCGGTCCCTGACCGTTCCGTGCGCGGGCGACAGCGTCTTGCATCGTGAAGTAGACGGCAAAGGCATCGTTTCCATCAATCCGGACGCTTGGCATGCCGTAAGCGAGTGCTTTTTGGGCGATGGTCTCCGAGTGCATCTGCTTCTGGATCGGGACGGAAATCGCATAGCCGTTATTTTGGTTGAACAAGATGACTGGTGCCTGGAAGACACTGGCGAAGTTCATCCCCTCATGGAAGTCACCTTCAGATGTCGCCCCGTCTCCGAAATAGGCAACGGAGACGGCAGACGTTCCTTTTCGTTTTTCCGCCCATGCGGCACCGACCGCGTGGGGGATTTGTGTGGCAATCGGAACGGCAGGCGGGAAGATATGCAAGTCGTCCGTCGGGACACACCCCTCGACCCGTCCATTCCAGTAAAGGAGTGTCCGTACCATATCGGCACCGAACGTCAACGTCGCCCCGTGATCACGGTACGTCGGAAAAATCCAGTCCGTATCGTTTAACGCCAGGGCACTGCCGACTTGAGCCGCTTCCTGTCCTTCAAACGGGGCATAGGTTCCGAGCCGCCCTTGGCGTTGCAAGTTGATCGCTTTTCGGTCGAATGTCCGAATTCGGTTCATGTGCGTGAATAACTGTAACGCTAATTCTTTCGTCAAAGCGTCTCGTTTCGTCTCGTCGACGATTTGACCGGCATCGTCGATGATGCGTTGAATCGGGAATTGTGATTCCATCTCGTCCACCTCCATCAAGATTGATTGCGAATGTTCCACTTCGGTTTTGTTGTATTCGTGAAGATATTATTGTGGCGGGCGCGGACGTGAATCCGTTTGTCACACATCCGGTTTGCGGCTTCGAGTGTCGTGATTGACTCGGCACGTGATTGTCCGAATACTTCCAGGACGGCATCGTAAATGTGACGTGTTTTCAGGAGGACCCGTTCATGGTTGGCTCCGTACAGTTCATCTGCGACTTGAATCAGACCACCGCCATTGACGATGTAATCAGGGGCATAAAGGATACCGCGGTGCATCAATGCTTCAGCGAGCGAATCGTCTGCGAGCTGATTGTTGGCTGAACCGCAGATTGCCTTACATGGAAGACTTGTGATGTTATCCGCACGGATGACGCCACCGTAGGCACAAGGGACGAAGACATCGGCATCCGTCAGGTGAATCTCGTGTGGGGCAACGACATGAACCGTTCCCGGTGTCATCTCGGCTTCTTTGACGATCGAGGCGAGTGCTACTTCGTTAATGTCCGAGACATACAGATTGGCACCAGAATGTAAAAGTTGCTCTGCGACCTTGTAGCCGACTTTTCCAAGTCCTTGGACGGCGTAAGAGGCACGACTCAAGTCGTCCGATCCGAACAAGCTCTCAATCGTTGCACGTAATCCATTGATGACACCTTCAGCAGTTGGAATCGACGAATCACCACTCCCGCCAAAGGCTTCCGGGATGCCGACGATCCGTGAGGTTTCGCGACTCGCATGGACGAAGTCGTCCATCGTCGTCCCCATGTCTGTCCCTGTATAAAAACGTCCGCCTAACGAATCGACGAACCGTCCGAACGCACGAAACATTTCCGGTGTTTTGTCCGTTGCCGGATTACCGATGATGACAGCTTTCCCTCCGCCGAAATCGACGTCGGCAGCGGCGCATTTATAGGTCATGCCACGCGATAGACGTAAGACATCGTCCAGTGCCTCATCGACGGTCGCATACGGTGCCATGCGACAACCGCCGAGTGCCGGACCAAGTGTCGTATCGTGAATCGCGATGATGGCTTGAAGTCCCGAAATCGGATCGTTACAAAAGACGACCTGTTCGTGTCCTGCGATTTTTTCCATGATTGATAAGGATGTGTTTGTAGATGGATTGATCATGTTCATGTCAAAGCCTCCTTGGATTTCTAAGTAAGCGCTTTCATTTTTTAGTTTAAACAACGTGTGTCGTCAACTTTTCTTCAATCAATCGTTTATCCAAAATGATTTGTGTGACTTCGCCGACGCCGATCAACCCGTGTTCGTTCGTGACGTCGATTTTTGTCCGGACGCGGTTGTCCCGCAGTTCCGTCACCGTCGCTATGATAGTGACGTTCGACCCGAGCGGTGCCATATTCAGATGTTTTACGTTGACTGCTCCCCCGACGCCTTCTTCGGACGATTCCAGATAAGGGAGGATGATTTTGCGGGCGGCCCACTCCATATGATAGACCATCGACACGGTGGAGTAGGCGGGATGGACGACGGTTCCTTCGAACTGTGCGAACATCTCTTCCGTGACGGTCGTTTTGACACATGCCGTCTGACCAAGGGCTAAACCAGGTTTCATAGAATCCTCCTTTACCTTCAAAACATGTCTGTTTCTCTCCAGGTGGTCTTACCAAAAATAGTATAACACTTGTCACACGATATTTTATCAATCAGTTACAAAATGAGCAAACCATTTCAGAAATTTTTTCCAAACATTAGTATGTTATGCCGTTTTATGACGCGTAAAAGACCTCAAATCCAAAAAAAGACGAAGAACCGATTGGATGACGAAAGATATGGTAGCTTTTAACAAAATGAATCATTGACAACATTGTGAACGTATCGTAGGTTTAACATATAACTGAATTTAAACGAGCGTATTTTTAATGTATAATGAATAAGGAGGTGCGCGATGTTTTATGATGAGGCACTTGAGACGATGACGCATGAAACACGACAACAACTGCAACTCAATCGTTTACGTGAAACCGTCCGGTATGCGATGGAACGTGTTCCATTTTATCGGAAACGTTTTGAGGAAGCCGGGCTTGATGCTGTTGCCTTTGACCAGCTGGAAGATATTCAAAAACTTCCGTTCACCCGAAAAAGTGATTTACGTGAGAACTATCCGTTCGGGCTGTTTGCCGTCAAACAAGAAGAGGTGGCGCGAATTCATGCCTCGTCCGGAACGAGCGGCAAAGCGACGGTCGTTGGGTACACGAAGGAAGATTTGGACGACTGGGCAGGTGCCGTCGCACGTGGTCTCGTCATGGCAGGTGCAAAACGGACGGATTTGTTGCATAACGCGTATGGTTATGGACTGTTCACGGGTGGTCTCGGTTTACATGCCGGAGCAGAAAAACTCGGAATGACGGTCGTTCCTGTATCCGGCGGGAATACGGATCGGCAAATCACATTGATCGAAGACTTCAAACCGGCAGGGATTTGCGGGACACCTTCTTATGTGCTGCGCCTCGCAGAACGGATGGAAGAGCGGGGAATCAATCCTCGGACAACGGGCTTACGTTATGGAATTTTCGGAGCTGAACCGTGGTCGGAAGAAATGCGTCGGACGCTCGAGAAAAAATTGAATATTACGGCACTTGATATTTACGGACTGAGCGAAATCATGGGTCCGGGCGTCGCAATCGAATGTCCAGCGCAACAGGGATTACACATCATGGATGACTTGTTCATCACGGAAGTCATTGATCCGAGCACGGGGGAACCGTTACCAGAAGGGATGGTCGGGGAACTCGTTTTTACAAGTTTAAAAAAGAAAGCGCTTCCAATTATTCGCTACCGGACGGGGGACCTTGCTTCGATTACACGTGAAACATGCGCTTGCGGTCGAACGACGACCCGGATGTCCCGGATTACAGGACGGACGGACGACATGATGATCATCCGCGGTGTCAACGTCTTCCCGTCGGAGATTGAACGTGTCCTATTGAAACAAGATGGTGTCACGCCACATTATCAAATTCATCTCGTCAAACGACATGGACTTGATGCGATCGAGTTACACGTCGAGCTCGAAGAACAGACGCAGCAAGAAGCAGTCATGCGGACCGTCTGTGAAGCCATCAAATCAGAATGCCTGATTTCGATTGAGATGATCTGTCACCCGCAGTATGGCGTCACCCGTTCAGAAGGGAAAGCAGAGCGGATTATCGATCGTCGGACCGAAACGTCGGATAAAGAACCTGTTTAAGACAAGAGGAGGAACTCAATATGTACGATGCAACACACTTGTTCGAACCGGAAGTCATGACGGAAGAGGAAAAGCTCGCCCGGTTCACGGAACGAATCGAGAACGGTGAAAAGATTGAAGCGGATGACTGGATGCCTGCTTTTTACCGCGATACGTTAATCAAATTGATTTCGATGCACGGAATCAGTGAAATCATGGGCGCCTTACCAGAGAAGGAGTGGGTCCCGAAAGCCCCGTCCCTACGGCGAAAACTTGGGATCATGGCGAAAGTCCAGGATGAAATGGGGCACGGACAACTGTTGCTTCGCGTCGTCGAGGATTTGATGAAACCGTACGAGAAAACGCGCGGTGATTTGATGGATGACCTGTTTACGGGACGTCTGAAGTTTCACAACGTCTTCCACATGCCGACCCGTACGTGGGCAGATGCCGGAACGATCGGTTGGCTCGTTGATGGGGCGGCAATCATCACCCAGACGAACATGTTAGGGGCGTCATACGGTCCGTATGCCCGTGCCTTACAACGGATTTGTGCGGAAGAAGTGTTCCATGCCCAGCATGGTGAATCAATCATCATGGCACTTGCTGAAGGGACACCCGAACAAAAAGCGATGATTCAGGAATCCCTGGACGAATGGTGGGAGTCGCTCTTGATGTTCTTCGGCCCCGCGACAAAAGAAACGACCGGGACATCAAAACAAGACATCACGATCGCCTATAAGATTCGGACGAAGACAAACGAAGAACTCCGCCAAAATTTCTTTACGAAGTATGTCCCACGGATTCAATCGCTTGGACTGGTCATTCCGGATCCGACCCTCCGTTTTGACGAAGAATCGGGACAATGGATTTATGCCCAGCCCGATTGGTCGGAGTTTAAGAAAATCATTCAAGGCGGGGGACCACGTTCGAAGGAGCGTCTCGCCTTACGCCGGACGTCTTATCAAAATAACGCATGGGTCCGTGAAGCGTTGGCCGAGACGATGGCATGAGGGAGGAAACGACATGACGGAAACATTTTATCAAGAGTTCGAAGTGTTTAGTAAGCGGACGCCGAACGCCGCGTTCACGCATCAATTCAGCTTGCTTGCACCAAACAAGGAGATGGCTTTACTGATGGCGCAAGAAAACTTCATGCGTCGCGAACCGGTCGTCGACATTTGGGTCGTCAAACGGACGGACGTCCGCGGCTTGACTCCGGACGAAAAGCAGATGTTGACGCGACTCGATAACAAGGATTACCGGACGACGAAAGGGTACGGCTACTTGAAGAAAAAGTGGCGCCATTATGAACAGCAGATGCTCGACGAAAAAGAAATCATGTCTTGGCAAGGAGGTGACTCGAAATGACGGAGCAAGAACGGACAGCGCTCGCAGCGTTACTGTATCAGTTAGCGGATGACGATTTTCTTTATGCGTTCCGCGGCTCGGAATGGCTTGGTCTGGCACCGCATATCGAAGAAGATGTCGCGTCCTCATCCATTGCCCAGGATTCGATGGGACACGCGGCGATGTATTATCAATTGCTCGAAGAGTTAGGGGAAGGGAAGGCGGACGCATTGGCACACGTCCGGCTGGCGCATGAACGAAAAAATTCGATTCTCGTCGAACGGGTCAACGGTCCCGGATACTATATGGAGACACCGGAATATGACTGGGCGTATGCCGTCGTCCGGAACTACTGTTACACGCTGGCGAAAAAAATCCGCATCGATGCCTTAAAAAACAGCAGCTATGCCCCACTCGCAGTAGCCGCCGTCAAAATCAATATGGAGTTGTACTATCACCTGCTCCACTGGCAAACGTGGTTCACGCAACTGTATCAAGCGACTCCGACGGCACGCCAAAAGATGGATGCGGCACTTGAACAAGTGTTGGCGGACTTCGGTGACATGTTTGATTACGGGGAGCACGGTGACGTGATCGAAGAGATGCGATTGATTGAAGGACAAGGCATCTTACTTGATCGGTGGTATCAGACATTGACGCCGACACTTGTCGAGTTGGATGTCACGTTACCCGAGATGCGGATGTCGTCAAATGGGCGAAATGGTGAGCATTCGGCTGACTTAAACGATGCCTTGTCGACGCTTGGAGAAGTTTATTTGATTGACCAGTCCGCCGTATGGTGAGGAGGGATGCGTCATGACGACGCTTGCGTTACAACAAGAAATCCAGGCCGCGCTCGATACCGTCAAAGATCCGGAAATCGATGCCGTCAGCATTCTTGATCTCGGGATGTTTGACACGATGGAATTGACGGAATCTGCAGGCGGCTACGCGCTTCGGGTGACGTTACTTCCGACATTCCTCGGGTGTCCGGCACTCGACATCATCAAAAAAAATACGATTGCGGCGCTCGAGCAAATTACGGCGTTACAAACAATCGATGTCGTCTTCATCTTTGACCCGCCGTGGACGTCGGACCGGATTACCGAGCGAGGTATCGAGGGACTGAAGTCATTCGGGATTGCCCCACCACGCGTCGTCGACGGATCGTGGGAAATTGATTGTCCGTACTGTGGTTCGACGTTCGTATCGATTGAAAACCTCTTTGGTCCGACGGCATGTCGCAGCATTCTGTACTGTAAAACGTGTAAAAATCCATTCGAGGCGATGAAACCCGTCTCTACTCTCATGTGAAGGAAGGTAATTGATATGGTAAAACTAATCGCGCTTTATAAACACCCGGAGAACAAGGAACAGTTTGACGAGCACTACTTCAATGTTCATGGTCCGATCACGGCTAAAATTCCCGGCCTACAAGAGATGACCGTGACGAAAATCGTCGGTTCACCGATGGGTGGCGAAGGAAAATATTATTTGATGTGTGAAATGGTCTATGAAAGTCACGAGTCGATGCAAGCCGGCATGCGGTCACTTGAAGGAAAAGCATCGGGTAAGGACTTGATGAGCTTCGCAGGGGACCTCGTCACATTGATGATTGGTGAAGAAGTCCATGCCGATGCCACAGTACGTTAAGACGGCGATTGATGGAGCGGTCGGACGCATCACTCTCAATCGACCGGAGCGTTATAACGCCCTCAACCGGGCGATGATTCGTGAAATCGTCGAAGCGATGGAGCAGTTCGACCGCGACGAAACAATTGGTGCCATCGTATTGAGTGGCGCCGGAAAATCATTTTCTGCCGGGGCAGACATCGACGAGATGCTGGAGGCAACACCGATTACGATGGAACTTCTGGACCCTTTCGCCGATTGGGACCGCATCAGCCGAGTGAAGAAGCCGCTGCTCGCTGCCGTTCACGGCTATGTCCTCGGCGGAGGATTCGAACTGGCACTTGCTTGCGATTTAATTTATGCAACAGATACGACACGGTTCGGTTTCCCGGAAGTGAATCTTGGTGTCATGCCGGGAGCAGGCGGAACACAGCGATTGACAAAACGGATCGGTCGGACACGTGCCCTCGAATGGTTATGGACGGGGGAGCAGATGACAGCAGATCAAGCGGAGCGTTTTGGTCTCGTCAACCGACTCGTCGAAGCCGATCAACTCGAAGCGACAGTCCTGACCGTTGCCCACCGGATTGCGGCGCAACCGAAGATGTCGGTCCGTTTGATTAAGGATGCCGTCGATAAAGCTGGCGATTTGTCGATTCAGGACGGAATGGAACACGAACGGCGAAATTTCTACTTGTTATTTGCGACAGACGATCAGACAGAAGGCATGCAAGCCTTTCTCGAAAAACGTCAACCTATATTCAAAGGAAACTAAAAAGGGAGTGGATGTCATGTCAACGGTACACGAAAAAACAATCGAAATGAAACGGTCGGTCTATCACCTCGTCATCAATGGGGAGCAAGTCGAAGGCGCGACAGGCGAGACGTTTAAAACCTATAACCCGGCGACCGGCGAAGTCTTGGCAGAAGTGGCGAAAGCATCAAAAGAAGATGCTGACCGTGCCGTCAAAGCAGCACGTGATGCGTTTGACCATGGCAAGTGGAAGATGTGGCCAGTTGGTCGTCGTGCGCAAATCCTGAACAAAATCGCAAGCATCATGCGGTCGCGCTTCAATGAAATCGTGGAACTCGAGATTCTCGATACCGGGAAATCGTTAGCGGCCGCGCAAGGACAAGTCACGCAAGCAATCGAAGATTTCGAATTTTATGCCGGGGCAATCGTCGGTCACCGCGGTGTCGTCAATAACGTACCGGGACAATTCCATAACTACACAGAAAAAGAAGCAGTCGGTGTCTGTGCCCAAATCATTCCATGGAACTATCCGTTGATGATGGCTGCCTGGAAAGTCGCACCAGCCATCGCAGTCGGTTGTTCCGTCGTCGTCAAACCAGCGACGCTGACACCACTGACAGCGATCATCCTCGGTGAGATTTGCCTGGAAGCCGGTGTTCCGGCGGGCGTCGTCAATGTCATTCCAGGATCAGGACGCGAAATCGGGAACCATCTCGTCGAGCATCCGCACGTCGATAAAGTAGCCTTCACCGGTTCGACGCCGGTCGGAAAAGACATCATGGGTCGGGCATCGGAGACACTGAAGCGTGTCACGCTCGAGCTCGGTGGTAAGTCACCGAACATCGTTTTTGAAGATGCGGATATCACAGCTGCTGTCGACGGCTCATTGTTCGGCATTTTCTATAACAGTGGTCAGTCATGTGAGGCACGGTCACGTCTGTACGTTCACGAGGATATTTACGACGCGTTCATGGAGCAATTCGTCGCAAAAACAAAACAACTCATTCTCGGCAATCCATTTGATAAAGGGACACACGTCGGAGCCGTCATCGACCAACAACAACTCGATGTCATCGATGGATACGTCCAGTCAGCGAAAGCAGACGGAGCGACAATCGTCACAGGAGGTCACGCTTCAGCACCAGAAGGATACGAAAAAGGATTTTGGTACGCACCGACGATCATCACGGACGTCACGCATGACATGAAAGCGGTCAATGAAGAGATCTTCGGACCAGTCGTCGTCGTCATGCCATTCAAAGATGAAAAAGAAGCGGTCCGTCTCGCGAACGATACCGAGTTCGGACTCGGTTCAGCGGTCTGGACGAAGGACGGGGCACGGGCGACACGGGTCGCAAACCAAATCAAAGCCGGGATCGTCATGGTTAACTGTCCGTTCTCCGCGTTCCCTGGGACGCCGTTCGGTGGCTACAAACAATCCGGTTTTGGTCGTGAACTTTGTATCGAAACGCTCGATTTATATACGGAAACGAAAAGTATCTTATCGTATTACGGCAGCCGTCCGCTTAATCCGTTTGGACTGTAAACACCAACGTGCGGACGCGAGTCCGCACATTTTTTTATAAGGAGGAATTCAGATGATTAATCAGATCGTCGTTGTTGGATCAGGTGTCATGGGGCGTGGCATCGCCTACGTCGCAGCCGCAAAAGGGTTTGGCGTCACACTCGTCGACATCGAAACGGCCTTGCTCACTTCTGCCAAACAGGAGTTGGAGCGGATTGCCGAAAAAGGAATCGTCCGCGGGAAGATGTCGGCGGATGAAGTCGAACAACTGTTTCTCCAGCTTCGTTTTTCGACAGACTTAACAGCGGCCGCGGCACACGCTGATCTCGTGATTGAAGCTGTTCCGGAACGGCTTGACATCAAACGCTCCGTTTTCGAGACGATTGAAGCCGCAGCCCGGCCGACATGTTTTTTCGCGACGAACACGTCGACGATGAGTCCGACGGAAATCGCCTCGTTTACGAAGCGAGCGGACCGTGTCATGGCGATGCATTTCTTTAATCCGGTTCATCTGATGCCGCTCGTCGAACTCGTCCGTGGACTTGAGACGTCGGATGAGACAGTGACGGCGCTAACGGACGTCGCCGAACGGATGGGGAAGGAAACGGTCGTCATTCAGGAATTCCCGGGATTCGTCACGTCACGGATCAGTGCGCTCGTCGGTAACGAAGCCTTCTACATGCTGCAAGAAGGACTTGGGACGCCGGAGGAAATCGATAAGGCGATCAAGCTTGGGTTGAATTATCCGATGGGACCGTTTGAACTGGGAGACTTAGTTGGACTCGATACGCGCCTGCATAATTTACGTTACTTACATGAGAAGCTCGGAGAAAAATACCGTCCGGCTCCATTGCTCGAGCAATACGTCAAAGCGGGACGGCTCGGTCGTAAGACGGGACGCGGTGTGTATGACTATACGGAAAGCGTGGTGAAGGCACCATGAGGCGTGTCGCAATCATCGATGCCGTCCGGACACCGATCGGACGCTACAATGGGGCGTTAAAAGACGTCCGGCCGGATGACTTAGGAGCGGTCGTGATTGAAGCCTTACTCGCCCGCAACACGCGAGTTGCCCCTGAAACGATTGAAGAGGTCATCTTCGGCAACGCCAACCAAGCGGGCGAAGACAATCGAAATGTCGCCCGGATGTCGGGTTTACTTGCCGGTTTACCGGTCAGTGTCGCCGGAACGACGATGAATCGGCTATGTGGTTCCGGACTGGATGCTGTCATCGCAGCCGCGCGGGCAATTGCCTTAGGCGAAGGAGATGTCTATATCGCCGGCGGGACGGAAAGTATGACCCGTGCGCCATTTGTGATGGGGAAACCGGATGTTGCGTTCCCACGTGGCAATCAAACATTATACGATACGACAATCGGCTGGCGGTTTGTCAATGAACGGCTGGCCGAACAATACGGAACCGACTCGATGCCGGAAACGGCGGAGAATGTCGCGTCGCGTTACGGCATCAGCCGGGACGCCCAGGACGACTTCGCGTATACAAGTCAGTTGCGGGCGAAACAGGCGATCGACAGTCGGCGTTTTGAGGACGAGATGGTCCCTGTTCGTTACGCAAACAAACGCGGAGCGATGCTTGAGGTCAGTCAAGATGAACATCCGCGACCGGAGACGACGCGTGAGAAGCTTGGCACATTGCGTCCGTTGTTTCCAAACGGAACGGTCACGGCGGGGAATGCGTCAGGCGTCAATGATGGTGCATCCGCCTTGTTATTGATGAGTGAAGAACACGCATGCGAACTCGGACTGACGCCGCTCGGGTTTTACCGGGCGAGTGCGACGGCAGGTGTCGAACCTGCCATCATGGGCATTGGTCCGATTGACGCAACGAAAAAAGCGTTACGGCGCGCAGGACTGACGATTGAAGAACTCGACCTGATTGAACTGAATGAAGCGTTTGCCGCACAAAGTTTAGCCTGTATCCATGAACTTGGTCTTGATGCGGAAAAAGTCAATGTCAATGGAGGGGCGATCGCATTCGGTCATCCACTTGGTGCCAGTGGTGCCCGGATTTTGACGACCTTGTTGCATGAAATGAAGCGGACGAACCAGACATACGGGCTGGCGACGATGTGTGTCGGGGTCGGACAAGGTATCGCCTTGATTGTCGAACGGGAGGGACTGAAATGATTCATGTTGAACGCAATGGACAACTCGGACTGATTCGGATTGACCGCCCGGAACGGATGAATTGTTTTGATTATCCGACGCTGGTCGAGCTACAGGAACTTGTGGATGCCGTCAAAGCAGATGAGTCGGTCCGGGTCGTCGTGTTTACAGGGACAGGAAAAGCGTTTAGTGCCGGTGCCGACTTAAAGGAGCGGGTGACACTAAATGAAACAGAAGTCCGGCGCAATGTCCTGGCAATCCGTGAAGTCTTTGCGAGCATCGCGGCGTTGCCCCAACCGACGATTGCAGCGGTTAACGGTCATGCGCTAGGTGGAGGATTTGAGTGGATGCTTGCCTGCGATTTCCGGATTATCGTCGATGGCGCGTTGGTCGGTCTGACGGAAACGAGTTTCGGGATTATCCCGGGAGCGGGTGGGACACAGCGTCTTCCGCGTCTGATTGGGGAGACACGGGCGAAAGAATTGATCTTTACGGCGAAAAAAATTGATGCCGAGACGGCAGAACGATATGGTCTTGTCTCGCAAGTCGTTGCGACACGTAACGAGTTATTACCGGCTTGCTTTGAACTTGCAGAAGCGATGCTCCGGAATGGTCCGATTGCCATTCGTCAGGCGAAACAAGCGATTGACGGCGGAATGGATGTGTCGCTCGCTGAAGGCTTACGGCTTGAAACGGAAGCTTATGAGGCAGTCATTCCGACCGAAGACCGGCTCGAAGCACTCCGCGCCTTTGCCGAGAAACGAACACCACAGTTTCGAGGGAAATGAGGATGGTCGCCACCTGAAATAACACGTATACTAACGGTACACAAAAAAACGTTATATCAAAGAGAGAGTGAATGACATGAGTGCGAATACCCAATCGATGATTTTTACGATTTATGGCGATTATATCCGGCACTACGGGAATCAGGTTTGGGTGGGAAGTCTGATTCGGCTGTTGAAAGAGTTCGGACATAACGAACAAGCCGTTCGCGTTGCCGTTTCCCGAATGGTCAAACAAGGATGGCTGATTTCAGAAAAACAAGGGACAAAAAGTTTTTATTCGCTGACGGACCGTGGGGTCGAACGGATGGAAGAGGCGGCGCGGCGGATTTACAAGTCGACGCCACACGTCTGGGATGGCAAATGGCGGACGTTGATGTATACGATTCCCGAGGAAAAACGTCAGATTCGGGATGAACTGCGGAAGGAACTGACGTGGAGTGGTTTTG
Source organism: Exiguobacterium sp. s193 (assembly GCF_018618755.1). Classification (GTDB taxonomy): domain Bacteria; phylum Bacillota; class Bacilli; order Exiguobacteriales; family Exiguobacteriaceae; genus Exiguobacterium_A. The sequence continues at coordinate 56,900 of NZ_JACSMR010000004.1, read as the reverse complement.
GTAACTTATCGAACGGGGTCTGGATTTCTCCAAACCCGCTCGAAAAAGAGGCGACCCGTTTGATTGAGACCTATCAGATTACGGAGTATGTTGATTTTTTCGTCGGCGAATACCACGGACCGCAACAAGATCAATCGCTCGTCGAACGTGCTTTTCCGCTCGACGAGTTACAAGCGCGGTACGAAGCATTCATCGTCGAGTACAGTCGGCGCTACATCGTCCACCAAAGTCAAATCCAACTCGGAGAAATGGATGAGGAACAGTGTTTTGTCGAGCGGACGAAGCTCGTCCATGAGTATCGGAAGTTTTTGTTTACGGATCCTGGCCTGCCGCAAGAGTTACTTCCTGATGCCTGGAACGGTCATCATGCGGCTGTATTATTCGAACAATACTACCGTCTGCTTGCGGCACCAGCCAGCCGATTTTTTGAGTCGATCTTTAAAGAGACACACGACGTGACACAAAAAAGTTCCGACTACGATGCGTCGGAACATCCGTTGTTTGCGGAGCGGTCGTAAGCGCAAGTCTTCTTGCGCTTTTCCGCAGCGTCGATTGAGAAATGAATCTTTTACAGGTGAACTCTGGTCCGCTGGAAGTTCACTTTTCGTGTGTCTGTCCGAGCTGTTCCCGAAAGGCATAGCCTTTATCGACATACGAGTCAATTGATTCCTGAATCATCTCGAGATCGGCCGGTGTCAGTTGACGGACGACTTTTCCGGGTGACCCGACAATCAAAGAGCGGGGTGGGAACTTCTTGCCCGGGGGAATCAACGTATTGGCACCGATGATACATTCTTCACCGATTTCGGCATGATCAAGGACCGTCGCCCCCATTCCGACGATGGATCTGCGGCCGATGCGACAGCCGTGGAGAATCGCATTATGTCCGACCGTCACTTCATCTTCGACGATGACAGGTGCCCCTTCGTATAAATGAATCGTCGCGTTGTCCTGGATACTGCAACGCTTCCCGATTGTAATCGGTCCTTCATCCCCGCGTAATACGGCGTTGAACCAAACCGTTGATTCTTCACCGATCGTCACGTCGCCGATTAAGAATGCTCCCGGCGCAACGAAGACGGTCTCCGCAAGTCTGGGTGCCGTATCACGATATGGAATGTTCATAAAAAACCCCTCTTTTCCGATTAATGAATTTCAATTCAGTCTTACTTAGTATACCATTCTTACATAACAGATTGGAGGAAGACGATGTCTCGATTAGATGAGTTATTGCAAATCCGCGTTCCGATCATCCAAGGCGGAATGGGAAATGTCAGTCATGCCGCCTTAACGGCAGCCGTCTCGAATGCCGGTGGTTTAGGTACACTCGGTTGTGGGACACGTGCGCCGGAAGAAATCCGCCAGTTGATTGAACAGACCCGTCAATTAACAACGCGCCCGTTTGCCTTGAACATTGCGATTGGTGTCTCCCCACATACGGAAGCCTTGATTGAATTAGCGGTGTCGGAACAGATTCCGGTCGTCTCCCTATCCGCCGGAAATCCAGCACCTTACATGAAACAGTTACGGTCCGCCGGTATTACGACGATTGCGGTCGTCGCGTCGGTCAAACATGCGCTGAAGGCAGAAGCGGCCGGGGTCGATTTGCTTGTCGCGGAAGGTATGGAAGCGGCAGGAATTAATTCTCCACTCGAGCTGACGACGCTGACACTGGTTCCGCAAATCGTCGATCACGTCAGACTTCCGGTCGTCGCGGCCGGTGGAATTGGAGACGGTCGTGGACTTGCAGCCGCTTGGATGCTTGGTGCAGTCGGTGTTCAACTCGGTACGCGGCTGATTGCGACGCAAGAAGCAGTCGTTCATCCGAACTACAAGAACCATCTCGTGGGGGCGACGGATCTTGAGACACGAATCATCGGGCGTTCCGTCGGTCGTGTCCGGCGTGTGTTAAATGGACCGTACGTCACGGCACTACAAGGTGTTTCTTCGCTTGACGAGTTTAACGCGAAGACGACAGAAGCGTATCACGTGACGGGGGCGATCGATGGTGACGAGGTCAACGGGTATGTCAATGCCGGCCTCGTGTCCGGTCTGGTTGCAGATATTCCGACCGTTTCCGAATTATTCGAACGGATGCAGCGGGAGGCATTTGAGCAAATTGAACGGGTGCGGGCGGATTACATGTAATGGATCAGTAAGGTGGATTGTTCCTGGGAAGACGGGCCATCCGTCTTTGGACTGTAGACAATGTGCAATCGGAGACTAAGCGTCATTATTCGTTGCTTTCCTCGGGCGAGGCGCAAGCCGTTGCTCCTTGGTCCTCACGGACAACGAGCAGGGTCTTGCCTGCCTCTGAACGTGCGTTAAAAACGCACTTTTTCCCGTAGGAGTCAACGAAACATGACGCTTTTTAGGTACTACCGCTTTGAAGACGAGGCGAGACGGGGAAGCACGAACGGATTGCATCCCGATATCGCATGTTTACTCCTCTTAATCGATTATCTACACACTGAAGACGGGCCATCCGTCTTTTTTTTAATACAATTTTTTAAAACGGGACATTTGTCCTTTTCAGACGAGGTGAAAATAGTGTCTACTCATAACAGAAGAAACAAAAGGAGGTCCTTTGAAGTGCAGGGAGTTATATTCGCATTAATGAGCGGACTGTTCATTGCGTTGCAGGGAATTTTTAATGCCCGTTTAGGAGATGCCATTGGTCCGTGGTTTTCGGTGACAATCGTTCATTTTGTCGGATTGATGGGGTGTTTAGCGATTTATAGTGTGGTCCGCGACCGAACAATCGGCGGCTTTCGGCAGCTTCCGCTCCTCTACGCCAGTGGTGGATTGCTTGGAGTACTCGTCGTCGTGACCGAACTGACGTCGATTCAGTTACTTGGCATGACGTGGGCGATGTGTTTGTTGCTCGTCGCACAAATTTTATGTGCATTCGTAATTGATTTGAACGGTTGGTTTGTTGTCATCAAAAAAAGGAGTAATCGCGGACAATGGATTGGGATCAGTTTAATGCTTGCCGGAGTCGCGATTTTTTCATTGTCCTAAAAGGAGGACCTATGCAGACGATTGAGACTTACTTAAAACAATACGACTTAGCGAATATTTTTACGGAGACCAGTAAATCTTATTTACGGATTGAGACGTTTTCGGAAGGGGAATTATTATGTGTGACCGGTGAACCGATTGACCGGATGTATTTCATCGTCGAAGGGAAAATTAAAATCTCTGCAGCATCGGCTGAAGGGAAACAACGGATTTTACGCTTCAAAAAGGCGATGACGGTGATTGGGGACGCGGAATACATCAATGAACGGGAAGTCTTGAATACCATCGAGGTGATTACGGACGTCGTGGCACTCAGCATTCCGTATGCGATCTTACGTGAGCACAATACGACGAATACCTTTTTACAATTTTTACTGCGGGTCATTACGACCAAGTGGTATGCGGACTCAAAATCAGCATCGTTCCACGTCCTCTACTCGGTCGAAGAACGGTTTGCCGGATATTTGTTATCGATTACCTCGGATGTTTCCGACAGTCTGTTTTATCAAGAGATGCGAACGTCGAATCTCCATGACGTCGCCGATTGGCTCGGGACGAGTTACCGTCATTTAAACCGCATCATCTCAACACTTTGTGACGAAGAAATCTTAGCGAGACGACGCGGTAAAATCATTATTTTAGATGTAGAGCGGATTAAAGAAAAAGCGAATGGCAACAGTTACGAATAAGGAGGGGATAGCGTGGGACTAGGTATGTTTTGTGCGATTACGGCAGGAATGATGATTAGTTTACAGACGGTATTGAATGCCCGGATGAGTCATGCGTTCGGAGCATGGGCGACGACGACCCTCGTCTTTTTTGTCGGGTTCGTTGGTTCACTGCTCGCGTTACTCGTATTTCGGGGTGGCACACTCTCGAACATTCAAACGGTCGAACCGCTGTATTTATTTGGTGGTCTGGTCGGAGTCGGAGTCGTATTTTGTGTGATGCGCGGGATTCAGCTGCTCGGTCCATCGATTGCGATTTCGGTCGTCTTGATTTCGCAACTGAGTTTTGCATTATGTGTCGATTTATTCGGTTGGTTCGGTTTACCGAAGCTTGAGCTTTCGTTCGGACAAGTCGCTGGATTGCTTGTGATGTTAGCCGGTATCTTTGTGTTGAAACGATATCAAGTCGTAGAAATCGAAGCTTCGGATGAGTTGTCGGAAAAGGTATCGTAATGGTTGAATGGGGCGACTGAAGATGTTGAAGCGGAAAGATGGAAAACGTTCGGATTGGAAGCGGATCAGCAAGAGGTCCTACGTACAGTCGTTAATCGAGACGGAAGAGTTTAAGGGGCATGCGACATTATTGCATGCGATTCAAGTATCACATCCCTTAAACGTTCGTTATGGGGGAAAACAGGTCTGTATTTTGGATAATGGTTATATGTGGCTTCAGCAGTTCCCGTCAAATGCACACCATGCTGTTACGATAATGTTTGATGCTGATGGAAATATCGTGCAGTGGTATATAGATATTTGTTTGCAGAATGGTTTCAGTAATGGAAGTCCGTGGTGGGAGGACTTATTTTTAGACATCGTTCTGTTGCCGTCAGGAGACGTATACGTAATGGATGCTGACGAACTGGAAGATGCTCTATCTCAAGGAATCATTGATAAAAAACAGTATGAGTTAGCGTGGGAGGAAGTTGAAACCCTCAAAGCCAAAATGAGTACGGGGGATTTTGAATTGATTAAGTTAGCGCATCAGCATAAAAATACACTGATGAATGCGATGAATAACTAGAGTCGACAGAAATCAAAACCTTTTAGGCTACCTTATCGAAAAGACAATTGAAAACTTTTGACTACATAAGCATGCAGACAAAGGAACGTGGGGTGGGGGAAGCTTCTCCCTTTTTCGTTGCTTTCCTCGGGCGAGGCGCAAGCCGTTGCTCCTTGATCCTCACGGACAACGAGCAGGGTCTTGCCAGCCTCTTGGCAGCGCGTGTTCACGCGCTTTTTCCCGTAGGAGTCAACGAAAAACGAAGCTTTCAGGGTATACCGCAGAGAAAAATCATAGAGTAGCTTTAGAGCGCAATCCGTCTCGAATCGCTTTGAAGACGAGGCGAGACAGGGAAGCGCGAACTGATTGTCTTTCGTTATAGCATATGCACGCTTCATAAGCGTTTATTTGCAAACAAAAAAGCCCACGTGAAGAGCGGGCTTTTTTTAGTTTAGACAGAGACTTCTTCTTTCCAGGCGACATCGATGAAGGCATCGCGGCCTGATGCCTTACGGTCTTTTTTGTAGTGCTCGGGATTCTTTTTATGGAAGTTTTGATGATAGTCTTCTGCCGGATAGAAGGCTTGTGCCGCTTCAATCCGAGTGACAATCGGCTGCTTAAAGCGATTGCTCGCAGCAAGCGCATCACGTGAAGCAATCGCAGCAAGGCGCTGCTCTTCCGTATGATAAAAGATGGCAGGAGCGTATTGTGTGCCACGGTCCTGGAACTGTCCGCCCGCGTCTGTCGGATCCGTTTGCGGCCAATAGAGTTCAAGTAACCGCTCATATGAGAATAACGCCGGATCAAATGTAATCTCGACGACCTCCGAATGACCGGTCGTACCTGTTTTTACTTGTTCGTATGTCGGATTTTCGATTTGTCCTCCCGTATAACCGGAAACAATTCCATGAATCCCCGGTAATTCCTCGAAGGGTGTCACCATGCACCAGAAACAGCCTCCTGCGAATGTTGCTTTTTCCATCGTATCTCGTCCTTTCCGCCGGCGTTTTTCGCCCTGTAATGATTCGTGCTCTGACAGCGAGAAAACGAAAACGACTCCTTTGCTTGGTTGCAAAAGGAGTCGTCGCTTTTTATCAACCAAAGCTTGCGCTTTGCTGGTCGTAGCACCTTGCCACTGAAGGCAGGTTGCTGGGACGTCATCGATCCAGATCTCTCAGTCCACTCTTGATAAGTGTTATATGAAGTTGATTAAATTCGTTATCATTGATGTGATGATAGCATCTCTAAAACGTGAAAGTCAATCCTTAAGATTGTAAAGCATGAAGGACGGTTGCGCCTAAAGCTTTTGCGCCGATGAGCAGTGCCTGTTCATCGATTTCATATTTCGGGTGATGCTGGGGATAAATCGAACTTCCGTCCGTTTTGGCAGAGCCGGTAAAGAAGTAGCTTCCCGGTACGCGCTCTAAGTAGTACGCAAAATCGTCTGCTGCCATCATCGGTTTAAGTTCTTTGACGTGGGCCTCACCTAAAAATGCCGTTGCCTCTTTGACAAGGCTCGTTTCTGCCGGATGGTTCCACAGAGACGGATAACCGGTCGTAAAGTCGATGGAATAGCTGGCACCGATTCCGGCACACGTCGTCCGGGCAACTAAATCGACTTCCTGGCGTAACTGGTGCCGCAGTGTTTCGTCAAATGTCCGGATTTCACCGACGATTCGTGCTTCACCGGTGACGATGTTCGGAGCCGTCCCGGCATGGAACGAACCGATTGCAACGATGGCGGGTGAAAAGGGATCGACCCGACGGCTGACGAGGTGCTGGAGATTACAGACGAGTTGCGCTCCGGCGACGAGCGCATCTTGTGTCTTATGTGGCGCTTGCGCATGACCGCCTTGTCCGTGGACGACGATTTCGAATTCATCGATGGCGCAAAGGGTATGTCCCGCATGATAACCGATTGTTCCAACAGGCAAATCATTTTCGAGATGCGTACCGAAAATCGCATCGACTCCGTCGAGACATCCGTCTTCAATCATTTGAATGGCGCCACCCGGGAAAACTTCTTCCCCGTGCTGATGGATGAACACGATTGTTCCCTGGAGTTCTTCTTGGATTGCCGTAAAGGCCGAGGCAAGACCAAGTGTAATCGCCGTATGTCCGTCATGTCCGCACGCATGCATGACGCCTGGATGAATTGAACGGAAGGTGAGGTCCGTTTGCTCTTGTAGAGGCAGCGCATCAAAATCAGCCCGGATTGCAATGGTTTTCCCCGGATATTTTCCTTGGAGCGTTGCAACGATTCCGGTACCGCCGACGTTTTTACGGTACGGTAAACCGAGTGCTTCATAAAATGAGGCGATGGCGTTTGGTGTCCGGACTTCTTGGAAAGACAGTTCCGGGTGGCGGTGAAAATCACGACGCCGCTCAATGATTTCTTGTTCGAGTTGATCGAGTTGAGTGAAGAGTTGCTGTTGCATCATAATCATCCTTTCCGATTTTTGAGGTATGACTTTCCGTAAAACGGGTACAGATAGAAGTAACGAATAATGAGGAGGAATTCAGTCATGGGAGAAATTATCGTCAATGCGGTCATTACAGTTAAAGCAGGTTTAGCCGATCAAGTCTTTCCAATCTTAAGTACAGTCTATAAAGCGTCACAAAACGAACCGGGATGCTTGCGTTATAGCTTACATCAATCAATTGAAGATGAACATCAATTCATGCTGTATGAAGTCTATCAGGATGAAGAGGCGTTAGAAGCACATATCGCTTCGGACCACTATAAAGCATATCGTGAGCAAATCGAATTGTACTTAATCGATCGCCAAGTCACGAAATACGCTGAAATGACATTTTAATTTTAGCTAAAAGAAGCGGACCTCCCGAGTGTTAGGGAAGGTCCGTTTTTTTGCGCTCGCTTGTTACATCGATTTGAAACCGAGGAAATGTTCACGCCAGCGCGGCTCATAAATCGAACTGATTTGCAGTTGTGATCCCCCTGCATGGATGAAGTGTTTACTATCTAACATGATCCCAATATGCGAGGGACCGTCCGTATACGTATTTTCGAAGAACACGATATCCGAGCGTTTTCCGGAACCGATACTTGTTCGCTGATTCGTAAAGAATGCTCCGTACCAGTAGCCGCGGACGTTGGTCCGCCCGCCGTATTTTCCGGCTTGGTTCGTCGCATAATGGATCAGACCGGAGCAATCAAATCCACCATTTTCCACGTTTTGTGAGCCCCAAGTGTAGGGAGTCCCGATATGCGCGACAGCTGCCTGAATCAATTTTTCGCCACGTGAGTTATTTTTTTTGTTTACTTTTGTCTCACTTGTCACAGCAAGTGCTGTCACCGGAATATAGACGGGTGTCCAGCCCGACTGGATGACGTAGAAGTTGCCGACACGGTAGCGCGGGTATACCCGCTTGCCTTGTTCGACCAGACCGGCACCTTTTGGACTAGTGGGTGTGTCAAAAAACGAGGTCGTAGTTTTGACCGTATAGACCTTTGAACGGTTGATGGCTTGTTCGTTATACCGCATGTCTGGTTTACTCGTTCCGATATAAGGGTTGAGGACATAACCCGTTTGACCATTCGGCAGGCGGACTTGCCAGAAATCATCATCAATCGATTTTAATCCGATCAATTTTGTTCCCTTGCTTAAGTGACTCGCCGGGCGACTGTAGGCGACGTCAGCAGAAAAGAGCGGGGTCTGATTGAAGTGGACATAAAAGACGGTCCCGACTTTTGCTTTAGCTGTCGGCTTATTTAATCCGAGACGACTCGAATCAACGAATCCGAAGCGTGAACCGACTTTAACCCGCGTATAGTAACCGCTTTTTCCGTACGTCGTGATGAGCGCTCCTTTTTTTAATGTCCCGATGTTCCCGCTAAGACTGGCTTTCGGATGGACGACTACTTTGTCTTCCGTCACGTAACGTGTTCCCGTCGTCGCGTAAATCCCTGCTTTCGTAGCGTCGAGTGAACTCGTCAGGACGTAGGCATATTCGCCGCGGAAGATGATTCGGCTGTAGGCACCACTCGTCCCGTAAATCGTCAAGCGTGTGTTCTTCTTATGATTTTTAAGGACCGTGCTCGAGCTGTTCGGTTCGGCTTGAATCGGTGTCGTTTGTTGAATGTAAAGACGGTCCGTTTTCGCGTAGACTTTCGACTTTGCAAGTGAACTCGTCAGGACGTAGGCATATTCGCCGCGGAAGATGATCCGGCTGTAGGCGCCGCTCGTCCCGTAAACCGTTAAGAGCGTGTTCGTCTGATGATTTTTCAGGACCGTGCTTGAGCTGTTTGGTTCGGTCTGGATCGGCGTTGTTTGTTGAATGTAGAGACGGTCCGTCTTGGCATAGACGACGGAGTCACCGAGGTGTGCCGTCAATACGTATCCGTATGTATCATTGATCCGGACGCGGGAATAAAGCCCGGACGTTCCATAAATCTCGACGGATTGGTTGAACGCTAACGTTCCGAGAACGGGACCGGTTGCAGCCGCTTCGTAAATCGATGTTTTTTTCTGTGCATATTTTGTTCCAGTCAGAGGATATGATTCGACTTTCTTTAAGCCAAGGTGTTTGGTAAGAACGAAGCCGTACACACCATTGAACTGGACGCGGGTGAATGTGCCTGATGTACCATACGTTTTGACGGCGGCATTTAAGGGATAACTTCCGAGTGGTTTACTTGCCGCATCGGCATCCGAATAAATTGCCGTTTGTTGCTGGGCAAATTGATTGCCCGTTTCTTCATAAACCGGTGTCTTACTTAAGGATTTGCTTAAGACGAAGACATAGCTGTCTCCTTGTTTAATCCGAGTGAACGCACCTGACGTCCCATGCGTATCGACTAACGTATTTTGAGCAATCGATTTGCCGGTTGGTGTTTCGGTCGAAGCCGTCGCATACGACGGCGTCAATGTTGCTATGTATTGTGAGTCAACTTTTGGATAGGTCGGTTGCTCCGCTAGTTCAGTCGTCTTGACGAACTGGTATACACCATCACGTGAAATCCGTGTAAAGAGGCCGTCTGTACCAAACGTCTCGACAGCTGTCGCTATCGGTAATGTCTCGACGAGGGTTGTTTCGTCAGCCGTTTCAAAAACAGCTGTTGCAGAGACCGTGTACTTCGTTCCTGTTGCTTGTTCCGCTTGTTCTGCTACTTCAGTCGGCGGATTCGTCGCAAGACCTTGTAAAGGGAGAGAGCCGAGCAACATGACGGATGCCGTGATGCTTGTGAACCAGTGTTTATAAGATTTCATTCAGTACGCTCCAATCATGAATATTGTAATTTAGTGTAGTTAAAGATAAGTTTAGCACTTTCTTTTTGGAAAAAGAGCGTGATATCAGAAATAGTAAAAATGAACTAAAAAATGGGAACACGTTACAAAGGTAATGGATATACAAAAAAAGCCGGACGGATTTCTCTTGAAATCCATCCGGGCACGTTAAAGGAAGGGTGGTCATTCTTCTTCATGATCGATTTGCCATTCCCAGTCGAGCATGGCGTAAAGCAGGGAATCCCGCCAATGGTCTTCTAGATAAACCGTTTCGCGTAACAAACCTTCGCGTGTCATCCGGACTTTTTGAAGGACACGTTCAGAAGCGACGTTCCGTGGATCACATGTTGCCGTAATCCGGTGGAGATTTAATTTCTCGAATCCGAATTCAAGTAAAAACGTCGCGATCGATGTCGCATACCCATTTCCCCATTCGTCAGGGGATAAGATATATCCAATCTCAGCGATTTTATGTTCGATATCTGTAATGATGAGTTCTCCGGCTCCGATGACATGATCATCCGGGAAAGTCACGGCAAATACATACCGGCGGCGTGGACTTTCAAGTTCACTTTCGAGCGCGTCATGTAAAAATTGTTTCGTGTCACTTTCAGAATTCGGACCCCATGATTGATATTGACTGACAATTGGTTGGGAAGCGTATGAGTGGACGGCCTCCAAATCTTCAGGTGTGAAACGTCGAATCCGAAGTTGATCATTGATTTTATAGCGCATGATGAGATCCTCCTCTTTAGTTGATTCACTACTATATATTGGCTAAAAGATGTCGATTCTCCTGTTTGACACGTAAAATCCCGCGTGCTAGGGTGAAGACATCGAATGAATCAATTAGCCTCTAGGGTTCCGTACGGTGACGTAGTCTTGGACCGAGGGAGGCACATGAGTATACCTCATGCAACGGAGGGATAAAAGCCCGGGAGTAGAGCGTTTAGACGCCTGCTTCCGGGCTTTTTGTAGTTTTAGGATGGATGAAGGAGGAAAGAATATGACGAAATATTGGTTAGGTATAGTAGTGGCCTCGTTTTTTGAAGTATCTTGGGTCGTAGGGTTAAAACATGCCGACAGCGCACTCGAGTGGATTGGTACGATCATCAGCATCATCATCAGCTTTACCGTCCTTATTAAGGCGAGTAATCATCTGCCGGTCGGAACGGTGTATGCCGTATTCGTCGGCCTTGGGACGGTCGGAACGGTCATCTTAGATATTGTCTTGTTTGATCAGGAGGCTTCCGTGATGAAGCTCGGATTGATTGGTATTCTCCTATTAGGTGTCATCGGATTGAAATTAGTGAGTGGGGAGGCGGAAGCATGAGCTGGCTATTTGTTGTCATTGCCGGATTGTTTGAAATGTTAGGTGTTGTCTTCATCAATACGTTTAATCAAAATAAGACGATCAAGAATGGTTTATTGATGTTTGCTGGGTTCGGCTTGAGTTTTGTTTTTCTGACACTCGCGATGAAAGGGTTACCGATGGGAACGGCTTATGCCGTTTGGACAGGAATTGGTGCCGCGGGCGGAACGGTGCTCAGTATGATTTTCTATCATGAAGCGAAAGACTGGAAACGTGTGCTCTGCATCGGTCTAATCTTGAGTTCGACCGTTGGATTAAAGCTGATCGGCGAATAAACATATCAATTAGATTATTTTTTCGGGGAAGAACCGACTTGTTGGCATATTTTAGACGGAATTAGGAAATACTCCTTATAAGGATACGTTATACAACAAAAAACGGACATAAGGGGAGATTCGTGTGAAAACCAAACAATACATCGGTACGTACTATTCGGAAGAGGAATTAATCTCGAAAATGGACGAACTGCATATTCAGGGACACCGTGAAGAAGATTTTTATGTCATCGTCAAAGAAAAATCAGATATCGAACTCGTCCGCAGTCAAATGGATGCAGAAATCGCTGCGACAAAACCATCATGGATGGATCGAATCCGTGGCAACAAAGGGCGCGATCAAGAAGTCGATCAATTATTCGAATCACTCGACTTATCGACGGAAGAAGTAGAAGAACGTAAGACGGAAGTCGAGGGTGGCGGATTCGTATTGTTGCTTGAAGTACAAGACATCCAGTTCGACCCCCATCTCAATACGGACAATACGCATGAAGACGTGAAAGTCCGTTACGGAAGCTATGATGAAACGCACACATCGAGTGACTCGAATTCGAATGCGCAACTTGGCACAGGAAATGCTCTCGACGTCGACCGCGATTCAAAAGAAGAACATGCTGAAGTCGATTTACACCGTGCCGGAACGGATAAGATGCCGCAAGATGAGCAGGCCATCAATCGTGCGAAGGTAGAAGAAGACCGCAAGCCGGATATCGCGATGCGCCGAGATGATGATTTTAAACGACTTGACTCCGAACAAGAGGACGAACGGAAACGACAGTCGACGGATCAATCGGATGATGTGGCCAAGCAGGATCACGGAAACAATCTCGATCGCTGATCCGCTCTTGAAGAAGTGATTAAAAGGGAGGTGCCGAAAACGGCGCCTCCCTTTTTGATTATTTTTTATGCATCTCGTCCGGGTTCGAACCGGTCCGTTGATTTTGATTCAACGCATCGATTTGTTGCATCTCATCTGCTGAAAGCTCAAAGTCGAAGACTGCTAAATTTTCACGAATTCGACTTGGCGTCACAGACTTCGGAATCGCAATGACATCGTGTTGAAGATGCCAGCGCAGAATGACTTGGGCTGGCGTTTTGTTTTTAGAAGCTGCAATCTGCGTGATGACCGGATCCGTCAACGCATCTCGTCCCTTCATGAGCGGGCTCCATGCTTCGACCACAATCCCGTGCTCCTTACAAAACAGGCGAATCTCTTCCTGATTTAAGAAGGGATGCAACTCAATCTGATTGACGACAGGGACAATCGTTCCTTCTTCCAAAATCCGTTTTAAGTGGGGGATGTGGAAGTTCGAGACACCGATTGCTTTTGTTTTTCCCTGTTTGTAAAGTTCTTCGAGTGCCTGCCACGTTTCGACATAACGATTGTCATTTGGCATCGGCCAATGAATGAGATATAAATCGACGTAATCGACGCCGAGTTTAGTGACGCTTGTTTCAAAGGCAGCGAGCGTTTCTGCATACCCTTGATCGGCATTCCACACTTTTGTCGTCAAAAAGATCTCATCACGCGGGATACCGGAATCGCGTAATGCACGTCCGACGCCTGCTTCATTTTCATAAATCATTGCCGTATCGATGGAACGATACCCAGCATGTAATGCTTCAAGGACTGCTTGATAGACTTCTTCTTCCGGAACTTTGAAGACACCGTAGCCGAGTTGCGGCATCTGTAGACCGTTATTTAGTGTGACCTGTTGCATGGATTCACTTCCTCCTTCGTTACATCCTCTTCTCTTACTTAGTGTACGCCTGTCCGCCATGAAAATCGAATGAAATGAAGGGTTGAAACGAAGGGCGGTGATGCGTATACTGAGCAATAACAAAATATGGGAGGGATTCAGATGATTCGTCAGGCAGTGCTGCAATACATACATGAGAAAGAGGCCGTTGAGCATCTGATGCCTTTACTCGATGGGCGACGTGCAATCCTTCTGCATGGAGAAAAAGCATTACAGGCATCAGCGTCCTACTTGCCTGCGCTTCCGAAAATCCGATTTCAAGGACATTGCACGGACGAGCAAGTTGCCCAGTTAACGGAGGCGTGTGGGGAGTATGACGTCCTCATCGCACTCGGGGGAGGTTCCCTGATTGATACGGCGAAACAAGTTGCCGTTCGTTTAAATCGACCGTTAATCGCTATCCCGACGATTGTTTCGAATTGTGCCCCGTGGACGCCACTTAGCGTCATGTACGACGCACAAGGACAGTACCTTCGTTTTGATACGATACCGGTCGTCATCGAGGCACTTTTACTCGATCATCGGATTCTGTCGGCAAGTCCCTACGATTATTTTGTTGCGGGTCTCGTGGACACCCTTGCCAAATGGTATGAGGCACGTGCGTTAAGTGGAGTCACAGTAGCAAATCCAATCATCGAAATGGCGTTACGGGTTGCCGAGCAGTGCAAAGACTTGATTTTAAAGACACCGATCAGTCAAGAACGTTTCCATGAATATTCCCCTAGCATCGAACACTTGGTGGAAACCATCATTCCGTTAGCGGGGAGTGTCGGCGGATTTGGTGACGATGCGACGCGAGGGGCGATTGGTCATGGTGTCCACAATGCGATGTCGCCTTTTGCATCCACCCATTCGATTTTGCATGGAAGTAAGGTTGGATATGGTCTCTTGATTCAGGAGAAGTTGTTAGGAGAGAGTGAAGCATACGACGAGTTGCGGATGTACTTGCAAAAAAACGGACAGCCAATCACGAGTCTTGATTTAGGACTGACAACATCAGAGCTTAGTCAGTTTGCAGTACAAATCGGACAAGAGCCATTATGTCAGTTGATTGAGACGGATTTATCACCAGCACGTCTACTGGACGTGCTCACGCAAAATGATGTCGAGAGTATCACAACCTCATGAAAAAACAGCCCCCTGGTTTTTATCGGGGGCTGTTCAGACTTTAGACAAAGTGTTATCGAGAGATTAAGCGTCTTTTTTCGTTGCTTTCCTCGGGCGAGGCGCAAGCCGTTGCTCCTTGATCCTCACGGACAAGAAGCAGGGTCTTGCCTGCCTCTAAAAGTGCGTTAAAAACGCACTTTTCCCCGTAGGAGTCAACGAAACGCGACGCTTTTTAGGTAACGTCGTGACGCAAAGCCGGGATGGCAGACGGTTTAGAGCGCAATCCGTCGCGACCCTGCAGCTTTGCTGTAGCGGCGCGGACGATTGCCGCTTTGAAGACGAGGCGAGACAGGGAAGCGCGACCGGATTGCCTCTCGTTATAACATGTTCACACTTCATAAAAGTTTGTCTACAAACTGAAACAGCCCCCAATAAAAACGAGGGGGCTGTTTTCTTTTTATTGTGCTTTGGCAAATTGTGTGTACGGGGCAGGGCGCCCAAGCAGGTATCCTTGACCAAAATCAAAACCAAGTTGACGGCAAAGGTCGAGTTCTTCTTGCCGCTCAATGCCTTCTGCTAAGATTTTGATACCCATTTCTTTTGTCAGATGGCGAGCTTTCCGTAAGAAAGCTTCATTTTCCGCGACTGTATCACAGTTCGAGATGAAAGACCGGTCGATTTTAATATAGTCGGGCTGCAGTAACGTCAACATATCGAGCGTCGAGAAGCCCGCACCGACATCGTCAAGTGCGACTTGAATCCCTTGTTTTTTATACTGGTCAAATACGTGTTTCAAGTGATTGACGTCTTCGATTTTTTCCGTTTCCACGACTTCGAACACAAGACGACTCGGGTCGACTCCGTACCGTTCAACGATTTCGAACGTATGACGAAGGCAGTATTCCGGGTTATAAATCGTTGAAGGAAGGAAGTTGATGAACGTTTTTTCTGTTCCTCCGAGATGATGTGTCGCGCGAATCGCTTCTTCGCGTGCGCGCTGGTCAAGTCTCGAGTGAAGTCCCATCTTCGAGGCGGTCGAGAAGAGGATACCGGGCGACATCGGGACATTTTGATCGGCGGCGCGAAGGAGTGCCTCATTTGCGAACAGCGTATTATCCTGGATATCGTAAATTGGCTGGAGGTGACTCGTCATGTCACCTGTTTGAATGAATTCGATGGCCTGGCGATGACGTAATTGCTCAAGTAGGGCAGAAGCAAGAAGAGACGGAGTGACGAAGCGGGAGCCGTCCCGGCGACATGAGACAGGCACATCCTGTTTCTGTAGAGTTGCTTCAAGCAATGACTCGAGTTGGTCGAACGATGTATACGAATAAACTTGAGGAATGTTCGACTGGATATGTAGGGAGCCAGCCTCGATAAAACGGATTGTTGTTGTACATTCAGCGCAAGGATGCCACATAAAATGATTTTCCACCTTTCGTAGAAGATACACCTGAAAAGATGTATTTATTAAATTGGTTAAATACTTTACCCAAAGATAATGGAAATGTAACTTGGATTCAAACATTTAGTGTTCTATTGACCAAACTAAAAAAAGATAGAGGATTCGAACAAAATCGAATCCTCTATCTTCTTTATCGGATGGTTGAAGCAACATTTCAAATGATCATGCGGTCATGAACAAAATCCATCCCGTGGCGTGTAGTAACAGTGCAAGCGGGACAAGTAACTGGAACTTCGGTTTGCGTGTTTTATGACGCGCGAGCTGCATTCCGAGTAATGAACCGAGGGCACCTCCGAGAAAGGCAATCCAAAGCAACGTAGCTTCCGGCGTCCGTTGTGCATGTTGTTTCGCACGACGTTTATCGGACCACATCGAAAAGAAGCCAACGACGGTCATCATGCCGTAAAAAATCAGAACCATGTAAAATCCGTTCATTATTTGCTCCTACCTTTCTGCCCCGCCGCCGCCGGAACTACCGCCGCCCCCACGACTTCCGCCACCGCCACCACCGCCGCCACGCATAACGGCTGACAGGATGTTGATGATCGCGAAGAAGAACATGCCACCTGTAAATTTCATATCCAAGAACAATAACAGGACAAGGCCTGCACCGATGACGAGTTTGACCCAAAGACTCAGCCCGTCTTCAGAAGACGTTTGTTTCGGATCTTGCGATTCGAGTGACTGTTCCTTCGAGACAACACTGATGACGGCTTTATAGGTTTCTGAAGCTGCTTTTCCGTAATCACCTTCGTCGCGATAGGGAACGGCGTATTGATCGAGGATCCGACCTGCCGTGATGTCGGTCAGGACACCCTCAAGCTTGTAACCAACCTCGATCCGGAAATTGCGGCTTTTTTCGTTTGGCGCCACGACCACCATGACACCGTTATCTTTTCCTTCTTGCCCAATTCCTTGGGCACGGAAGGTTTCGTTCGCATACGTACTCAAGTCTTGTCCTTTTAAGTCAGGGACAGTTTTTAAAACGACTTGTGCAGTCGTATATTGTTCGAGTTCCTGACCAAGACGAGCAAGTTCCGCTTCTTCCGACGCGGTCAGCAACTGTGCATCATCTTGGATGAAGAAAGCTGCGCCCGTGCGTTCTGATACGGCTTCGGCAGTCGGAGTCAGAAGGAAGAAAACGAGGAACGCACTCAGAAGGAGACGCGTTCTTCGCCAAATCATTTCGAATCACTGTTGAAATCGACCGTTGGGTTTTCGCGGTCGCTTTCTGAAATTTCATAGTATGGTTTTTTATCAAAACCAAACGCCGAAGCATAAAGCGAAGTCGGGAAACTACGACGTTTCTTATTGTAGACTGTGACGGAATCATTGTAATCTTTCCGCGCGATACCGAGACGGTTTTCTGTCCCTTCAAGCGTGTCCATCAACGACTGGAACCGTTCGCTTGATTTAAGTTCCGGATACGTCGTTTGTAAGGCAATCAATCCACGGAGGGAAGATGTGACTTGTTGGTCGGCTTCAATCCGTTGTTCCGTTGAAGCAGCGCGAGCAAGGCCAGCTTGTGCCTCGGCGATATCACCGTAAACTTTTTCTTCTTGACCAGCGACACCTTTAACAGTCTCGACAAGGTTCGGGATGAGATCCGCCCGTCGTTTAATTTGGTTATCGACTTGTGACCACTTGTTCGAAACGTCTTCTTCGACGTTTACGAGACTGTTGTATTGTCCGATTGCTAAGAAAGCAATGATGACAACAACAGCAATTCCAATGATGAGAGGTAATTTAGAACCTCCACGATTTCTACGTGCCATTATTCGTCCACTCCTTTTTTTCTGTATCTCAACTACTATATACCCTAATCCGTTTTAATAAGTTTCAAAAAAACAAAAAACTATCAGTAAATCACTGATAGTTTTTTTGTTTCTTACATGTAAACGACGATTGCGAGAATCGCAGCTAAGACAAGGCGATAGATCGCAAACGGGACAAGCTTGATTTTATTGATCAGTTTCAAGAAGAAACGAATCGATAGTAGCGCAAACGCGAACGATGCAACAAAACCGACGATGTAAAAATTGAGGTGAGCCATTTCGATGTACTCCCAGTTCTTGACGAGCGAAAGGAAACTTGCTCCGAACATGATTGGTACGGCCATGATGAATGTAAAGTCAGCCGCCGTCCGGTGATTCATCCCGAGGAAGACCCCTCCGGAAATCGTTGAACCGGACCGTGAAAACCCTGGCCAAAGTGAAATACATTGGAACAATCCGACGAGTGCTGCTTGGCGGTAAGTAATTTGGTCGAGCGTCGTCGTTTTCGGTTCTTTTGGACCGAGTTTATCCGCTGCGATCATCAAGACAGCTCCGACGGCGAGACCGATGATGACGGTATCGATTGAAAAGAGATTTTCATCAATGAAATCTTCGAACAATAAACCGAGGACAGCAGCAGGAAGCAGTCCGATTAAGACGTGACGCAGCTTTAATTTGTGTGTGCCCGTCGCATCGTGCTCGCCTTCAATCTTATAGAGACCGATCAGGCTGAATAACCGTTTCCAAAAGACGACGATGACGGCAAGAATCGATCCGAGCTGGATGACGATCTTAAATGTGTTCGCGGAGTATTTTCCGAGAAAGTCCGTTGTCTGGAGCCACATGTCGTCGACGATGATCATATGACCGGTTGAAGAGACAGGAGCGAATTCCGTCATCCCTTCGACGAAACCAAGTAAAAGTGCTTTAAGTAATTCTAAGATATGCATGATATTCTCCTTCTATATTTTACTATCTAAAAACATATCATGTTTCATTCTTCCGAGATAGAACTAATCTCAATATCGGGCGGAAGACCGATAACGATTTACCTTGTCGAATGGTCAGAAAAAGAGTAGGATGAAGTTATAATCAAACGAACATTTGAATGAGGTGGGAGAATGGAAACGAAAACAGAACGCTTACGGATTTCAGGAATTGATTGTGCCAATTGTGCGGCGAAGGTCGAGCGTGGTGTAGCAACGGTCGACGGAATCGAAGCAGCGAATCTTGATTTTGCCGGGCAAAAGCTATATGTGACCTACCAAGGGGAAGTGCCGCGTGACGCGACATATGATGCGGTCGTCAAGCGTGTCCAAGAGTTAGAGCCGGACGTCCAAGTTTCCCGGGATGTTCCATCTGACGAAAATCATGTGCATGATCATGGTCCGTTTTTGACGCGAGTGAAAAAAATCCAATTTAGTGTCGGGGCTCTCGCCTTTGTCAGTGCCTTCTTTTTACCGAGCTCAATTGAACTTATCTCATTTGCGATGGCCTACTTCTTAATCGGCTGGGATGTGTTACGAAACGCAATCCGAAATATTCGTCAAGGGCAAGTATTTGATGAAAATTTCTTGATGGTCATCGCGACGCTTGGTGCCTTCTTGATTGGCGAGTATCCGGAAGCCGTCGCCGTCATGCTGTTTTATCAAGTCGGTGAATTCTTCCAGCACCGGGCAGTCGATCAATCGCGTAAATCGATTGCAACCTTGATGGACATTCGCCCCGAGACGGCGATGCTTGAGAACGGACAAACGGTCAGCCCGATGCAAGTAAAAGTCGGTCAACGGATTTTAGTCCGTCCCGGCGAAAAGATTCCGCTCGACGGGACGATTCTTGACGGCGAAGCATTCATCGATACCGTTGCCTTAACAGGAGAATCGGTTCCGCGGCGTGTCTGCACGAACGATGCGATTCTTGCAGGGACGATCAATACAGATGGGCGACTGTTGATTCAAGTCGACCGTCTCTACAGTGAGTCGACCGTCGCGAAAATTCTTGATCTCGTTGAAAATGCCTCACGCCATAAGGCACCGACGGAAAAATTCATCACGCGGTTTGCCCGGATCTACACACCGGCGGTCGTCGGGATTGCGACATTGCTCGCCGTGCTGCCACCACTTTTTGTAGCAAACGCGACATGGGAAGACTGGATTTACCGGGCACTTGTGTTCCTTGTCATCAGTTGTCCCTGTGCGCTCGTCATTTCAATTCCGCTCGGTTTCTTCAGTGGGATTGGTGCTGCGTCAAAACGAGGGATTCTCGTGAAGGGTGGAAATCATCTCGAGTCATTACAACAGCTGGACACGGTCGTTTTTGATAAAACAGGAACACTGACAGAAGGGGTCTTTGAAGTGACGGAGCTTCGCCCGGTTGCTTGTTCAGACGAAGAATTATTGAAAGTGGCAACACTTGTTGAACAGCACTCGAATCATCCGATTGCAAAGTCCATCCAACGGACGTATGCAAGTTATGGTGAAGTGACGGAATCCGTTCAAGCATATCAGGAAGTCGCAGGATCGGGAGTCGTCGGTCGCTTCGGAACGGATACGATTCGTGCCGGGAATGCCCGTTGGTTCAAAGAACTTGGTTATGAGACGCTTGATCAAGCGAAAGACGGGACATACGTCCATGTCGCCCGCAATGACGTATATCTCGGATACATCCGGATTGCCGACAACATCAAAGTCAGTACCGTCGAAGCACTCGCTCGCCTCAAAACACTTGGTGTGCGGAAAACGGTTATGTTAACAGGAGACCGCCGGGCAACGGCAGAAGCGATTGGTCGTCAGATTGGAATTGACCAAATCCATGCAGAGTTGTTGCCCGATCAAAAAGTCGAGCAACTTGAACTGATTTTGAAACAAGCGGATGGAAAAGTTGCCTTTGTTGGCGACGGCATCAATGATGCACCCGTCCTGACACGGGCAGATGTCGGAATCGCGATGGGCGGACTTGGCAGTGACGTGGCCATCGAAGCGGCAGATATCGTCCTCATGACAGATGAACCGAAACAATTGACCGAGGCAATTGAGGTTGCCCGTGCGACACGAAAAATCGTCTATCAAAATATCTTCTTCGCACTTGGCGTAAAGGCCGTGTTCCTCCTGTTTGGTGCATTTGGTTTTGCGACGATGTGGGAAGCCGTGTTTGCGGATGTTGGTGTGACCGTCCTGGCCGTTTTAAATGCGATGCGCATCCTCAAAAAATAACCAAAGGTCCACGTTGAAAGGTGTGGACTCAAAAGTCATTCCAACATCAATCTGAAAACTCCTTCACCGGCGATGAAGGAGTTTTTTTGTGCAATCCATTTGTTTTTAGCCTAAGGCGACATCAAGAATCATCATGACGGTAAAACCGACCATTAAACCGAGTGTTGCTAAATCCGAGCCGTTTTCAGCTTGTGATTCAGGAATCAATTCCTCGACGACAACAAAAATCATGGCCCCGGCTGCAAAGGCGAGTGCGTAAGGCAGTAACGGTTGAATGAAGAAAACAGCAGCCGCACCAATCATCGCCGCGATCGGTTCGACGATGGCGGACATTTGACCGTAATTGAAGGCACGCCGGCGTGACATACCTTCGCCACGGAGGGGAATCGACAAGGCGGCCCCTTCCGGCATGTTTTGAATTCCAATCCCGAGTGCGAGCGTCAAGGCGCCAACGACCGTCGCGCCGTCCATGTTTAGCGCGGCAGCTCCAAAGGCAACACCGATTGCCAAACCTTCCGGGATATTGTGCAACGTGATGGCTAAGAAAAGTAACGTCGTTTTCTTGAGACCGGTCGACGGACCTTCCGCGCTTTCGAGAGGAGCGGATAAATGCAAGTGGGGTGTGACGAAATCGAGCAAGCGGACGAAGAAACCACCTGCTAAAAAACCGATTGCTGCTGGTAACCAGGCGATCCCACCATCTTGCTCCGTAAATTCAATCGCTGGAGCGAGCAGTGACCAAAAGGATGCTGCAATCATGACACCGGCGGCAAAGCCGAGCATCATATTCATGACCTTTTTTTCGATAGTCGTAAAGACAAAAACAAGCGCCGCACCGAGTGCGGTCAACCCCCACGTCATCATCCCGGCGAGTAGCGCCTGGATCACGACAGG
Source organism: Exiguobacterium sp. s193 (assembly GCF_018618755.1). GTDB lineage: Bacteria > Bacillota > Bacilli > Exiguobacteriales > Exiguobacteriaceae > Exiguobacterium_A. Next base: position 35,042 of record NZ_JACSMR010000004.1, on the reverse strand, counting down.
GAGTGAAGTAAACCATTCCAACATACGAACATTCCTTCCTTCAACTCATGATTCAAAAGATAAGTGCATACATGAAGCCCACTGTCATTCCTACCCGTTTTCAATCCGGACTAGTCGCATCAACGGAATTTCCGTCAATTTTTGACTGCGGACGTATAATAAGCCCTGTTCCCGATTAATTTGTTCAATGAATCCAGTCAGCGTGAGATAGCTTCCTTCCTTATAATACGTGATTTCGAGTTCTTTTCCTTCCATTAATGCTTCTTCGAGGACGAATTGCCATGATTCTTGAAGCTGGGCATCGATTGGCGGTAGTGTCAAACGATGACTTTCTACATAGTAGTCATGTAACAACTGGATGTACTCGGGCATCAAAAACGGAATCCATTTCAAATTGCCCCGGTCATGATAACGTGTCATCGCCGTCACCCCCCGGATGACCACCAACGAAACGAAGGCGGCGTTTGGCGACACTCGTATCAAGAAAAGCGACGGCAAGCCGGATCGTTCCTTTTCCGTAGCGGAGATTGACGTGATCGATGGCCTTCAATAAACGTTTGCGTTTCCAGACACGGGCATTGTCTTCGAACAACGACAGTTGCAGGGCCCCTTGGTCCGGGACGAGCTGACCGAGCGAAACAGACAAAAAGCGAATTGGTTCGTGTTCGAGCCAATTCGGCTCAAACAGCTGAAGGATGTGCCGAAGGATAATCCGTTCGTCTGAAGTCGGATAAGGGAGGCGGAGTTGCTTTGAAAATCCTGCCCGGACGACATGTCTTGAGTAACGGACACCGAGGTGAACGGTCCAGCCGAGTTGATTGGAAAAACGGACGCGGGCTGCGACATCGCTTGCAAGCTCACTTAAGACAAGGCGAATCTGGTCGTATTCGTAATAGTCACGCATCAGCGTCACACCATGACCAATCGTTTTTTGTCTGGATGACGCCGGACGAAATAAAGCGGTCGGATCAACCGTCGTCGGTGATTGGTCGATTCCCCAAGCATGATGCCAGAGCTCGGCGCCGATAACGCCAAATCGTTCGTGAAGCATCTCTAACGGTGCGTCTGCTAAATCGCCAATCGTTTCAATTCCTAAACGATTCAGGTGATGCTCCATTTGGTTGCCGATCCCCCACATCTTGCGGATTGGAAAGTCGTGTAAGAGACGCGGGACGTCGGCATAACCACAACGCGCAATGCCCTGTTTTTTTCCGAGCAAATCAAGTGCCAGTTTCGCGATGACATTATTGGGACCGATCCCGATTCGGACATGGATTCCGGTTTGTTCCAAAATCGCGTTCTGAATCTGTTTGGCTGCTTCAAAATCATCACCAAAAAGCCGCTCCGTGCCCGTCATATCAATGAAGCTTTCATCAATCGAATAGACCCGGATTGCTTCCGGAGGCCCGAATTGATGGAGTACGTCAAGGACACGGATTGATGTTTTCATGTAGCATAACATACGTGGTTCGACGAGCTGAATCTGTTTGCGGTCCTTATATGGGAGCTGTTCGATTTGATAGAGACGACTTGCCGTTTTGATACCGAGGGCCTTCAAGGCGGGACTCGCCGCTAAAATGACGGAGCCACCTCGCTTTAAATCGGAAACGACGGCTAATTTTGTTGTGAGCGGTGGTAAATTTCGATAATGACACTCGCAACTGGCATAAAAAGAGACGCTATCGATACAAAAAATACGTTGATTTGGAAAATCCGCATCAGAAGACACGAAAATCACTCCTTTAAGAACAAATGTTCTTATTTTATTTATTTTGACTATAGCACGGTCTCAAAGTGTCTCAAATCAAAAAAATGAAAAAGTGAGTAGCAGTCATGACTTTTTAGAGCGAGGTATCGCTAAAAAATCAGCTTCTTGCGTAATCTTCGCACAACAGGTTTGGTACACTAAGGACTGAGAAGAAGAGGGGTTGTGGGAGTATGAAGAAAAAACCGGTCATCCATCTGCCGGAATTGCCAAAGACATTGGCGCCCGAAGCATTTACAGAAGTTGAAATTGACGATCCGTATTTGTATCAAGCGCTGTATGAAAAAGAAGCGTTGCCGATTGAGCTGACGGAACGAATCGATGCCAATCAAGTCTGTTTTCGGAATGTATCGTTTGCGGGTCTCGTGTTTGAGCGTGCATCCTTTGAAAATGTCCGGTTTGAGCAGTGTGATTTGACGGGCTGTCAGTTCCGTGATAGTCGTTTCCATCGTGTTCTGTTTCAGGACTGTCGCCTGACAGGGGTTCAATTAGAAGAAACGACACTTGATCATGTCACGGTAAAAGCCTGCCAGGCGAATTATTTACAAGTGATCCGGACATCGCTCAGACAAGTGATGTTTGAGCAGACGGCGATGCGGGAGACACAATTCTTCGAAGGCAAACTCATCGATTTACGGTTTGAGGATGTTGAATTGATGGAAAGTCAGTGGGTCGAAACGCCGTTAAAAGGACTTGATTTACGACAAGCGGATGTCTCGGGGATCACGATTGATCCACGTTTTTTGACAGGGGCAATCGTGACGGAAGACCAGGCTATCGCCTTCGCCCGTTTACTCGGTCTTGTCATTCCGCAAGCGTGAACGTGAAAAAAACGGACGCTGTGCCTCTTCCTGTCAAGGAAGTGGACAACGTCCGTTTTTTTTGTGTTCGTACGACTCTCGAAGGAGAGGCTTAAAATGAAATCGTCTCGCCATCGTCCGGAATCAAAAAGTGGGCAGAGAGATGATTTGCTGCTAAAAAGTCAGCAATCATATCGCGGCGGAGGAGGCAGTGGTTGACAGCTTCAAGGTGTGAGACGACAATCGTCGCTTCAGCCGCTGCCTTGTGGACCGCTAATAAATCACGTTCCGACATCGTGATCGGTTCACCTGTCAGGAACTGGGCCGCACCACTATTGACGACGATGACATCGGGGGCATACGTATCGATTGCAGAATCGACGTCGTCGCACCAAATCGTGTCACCGGCGATATAAAGCGTCGGTTCATCAGGATGTGTAAAGACGAGACCGGATACGTGTCCCATCCGTTGCCCGATTTCGCCGACGCCGTGTTGACCATTCGTGCGGTAAACTTTGACATCGCGCAGTGTCACGCCTTGGTCGAACGACTGAACGTCCGTGAATCCGGCCTCTTGAATGACAGAAACGTCCGTCGCGTTTTGGGCATAGAGCGGAACCGCCTTCGGGAGTAGCTGTTTGGCAGCATCATCGAAATGATCGGCGTGAAGATGTGTCACGAAGACGGCATCCGGGTCGAGTAAGGTCGAGACATCGACCGGCAAGTCGACGAGCGGATTTCGGTGCGTGTTCGGTGTATGGTCGAACGGCGGGAGCGAACCCTTTTCACCGAGGAAAGGATCAATTAAAAAAACTTGGTTGGCATAGGTCAAGACGAGTGTCGCATTTCGAATTTGCTGGATGTTCACAGGCAATCTTCCTTTCTTGTACGAATCTTCCTCGTCTAGTATTCCCGACTTGCTGGACCTTTAATCCAAACGATCATCAATCCGGTTTAGGAAGGATTTTTTCCATCGCCAGGACATCAACGTAATACCCGTTTAACATCCCTTGTTCTTTAAAGGTACCGACAATTCGGAATCCTGCTTTGATGTAGAGTTTTTGTCCAATCCGGTTGAAAGGGAACGTAAAGAGAATCAGCTTATGCATGCCGTGAAGGATTGCATGTTCTTCGATGATATCAAGTAATCGTTTTCCGATTCCTTGCCCACGGTGCGTCCGTGTGATATAGACGGACAGTTCACCGACGGACTGATAGACGGGACGCGGATTGTAGGCGTCAAGGGAGATGAAGCCAAGAATCTTTGTTCCTTCATAGGCGACGTAACCCGCGTGTCGTTCAGAACGTTCGTTGAACCATTGCTGCATGAAGGCTAAATCCTTCGTATCCGTCTCGAGCGTCGCGATGCGGTCTTCAATTCCTTCATTATAAATGGCGAGCACGTCCGGTAAGTCGGCTTCTTGAACGAGACGAATCATCATACACGTCAGCTCCTTTTCGAGTCCTTTTCTTCATTATATCGGAGATGAGTGAAACAAACGGCATGTTTCTAGAATAGGAAATGCTCCCGTACAGGCACCTTCCTCAAACGTGTTTGTCAGACGACACTTCAATACAAAAAAAGCCCAGGTCCTCTATTGCTAAAAGATTTGGGCCGGACCGGATTGAATTAGTTTGCTGAAGACAGGGCGTCCCGCTTGTAAATCGGCACCCAACCGTCCGTCGTGACGAAAATCCGGATTGCGACGACTTTCCGGTCTTCCTGGAGTGTGAAGTAGTGGCGTGTATTGACGGGAACGGAAATCAAATCACCGGGATTGAGCTCGATGTTGTAATAGCCGACTTCATCGTCTTTGATTGCAAACACGCCATGACCACTGACGATGAAGCGGACCTCGTCATCAGTATGATGGTGTTCTTTTTGGAAGTTGACGAGTAATTCATCGAGATTCGGTGTCGTATCCGAGAGGGCGATGATGTCGGCTGTCTGGTAACCACGACGTTCCGAAACATCTTTGATTTCATCCGCGAATGTCGTTAAAATTGTCTGTTTATCGTCATCTGTTAAGGTAAAGTTCTCGACGAGGTCGCTTGGTAATTTCGAGACATCCCACTGTTCATATAGGACACCGCGTGAAGCGAGAAAGGTTGAAACCTCTTGTTGGTCGACATACCGTTCGTTTGTTTGTTGGAAAAATACTGTTGCCATCGTGTTTCCTCCTCTTAATGGATTGCCTGTCGGCAAGAATGTAGGGTAAGTGTATAGTTGAATAAAAATTCGTATGCTTCTAAGTGTTTTTTTGCTTCGAAAGCGGTCGGTGCCCACACGGTGATACCGTGATTGCGAATCAGGACCGCACCTTGATTGGCCGTGACATGCTTCGAAAAGGCAGTAGCGAGTGTCGGAATATCAGCGTGATTCTCAATGATCGGGACGATGACTTCTGCATCTTCCTCCCAGCGGCCAAGCGCCTTGATGATTTCTTGACCGGAAAAGCGAATTTCACCACGGTCCCCGTAAAGTTCGGACAAGACATTATTGGCAATCGTATGGACGTGAAGGGAACACCCGGCAGTCGTTCGGTTGAAGACCTCGACGTGGAGCAACGTTTCGGCAGACGGACGGCCCGTTTGTTCGCCGATCAGTTGACCGGACGCGTCGACATGGACGAAGTCGTCCGGTGTATCCTGCCGTTTGTCCTTCCCGCTTGCCGTCACGAGAAATTCAGTCGGTTGATCGGCCGTCCGGATGGCGAGATTGCCGCTTGTGCCGGGGAACCAGTCGCGTGCTGCAAGTTCCTGTTTGACGGCACGTAATTCTTCATATCGTTTTAAGAAGGTCATGTGTACACCACCTTTGTCTGCAAATGATTCAATATGTCATAAAAGTTTTCAAACGGCGTATACGGGATACCGTGCTGTTCACACAGCGTGATCAGATAATCCCGTGCATAAACGTGATCCGCCTGCTTAGCCAGTTCAAAATCTGTTACGGAGTCGCCGATCGCGATGATCGTGTCACCGTTCTGCTTCAGCTTCCGGGCGATCGAGGTTTTGCAACAACCGCATTGATTTGTACAGGCTGAGTCGCAGGAATGCGGCCATTCGATTCGAACCGTCTCCTGGCTGAAGTCACTGCCGTTGCAATAAATCGCTTCGTCCGTCAGTACATCCGCAAGAATCGGCTGGACAAAAAAGTCGATCCCGCCGCTGACGATGGAAAAATCAATTTCGTTTGATTTGGCAAAGGCGAGCAAGGTGTCGAAGCCGGGACGGATGACCGCCCGTTTCATCAAGAAATCAATGTAGTCCTGTTTTTGACTGGACGGAAGCAGCTGAAACATCTGTCCGACGCCGGACTGAATCGAGAGCGACCGTTCGAGCACACCTTGTTTTAACGGTTCAAATTTTTCCGGCGGAGCGAACTCCTGCATCAAGGCGATGATATTATCGTGCTCGGTTACCGTTCCGTCAAAGTCACATAAAATCCGGATTGTCATTTCGTGATCCCCCAAGCATCGAGGGCGACACGTAATTCCTCGTGCCGGCGGGCGGCACTTGTCAGTGATTCGCCGGCCAGTGCTGCGTCGAGTGCCTGGCGGAAAGCGATGACTCCGGCCGCAGCACCTTGCGGATGACCGTGGACACCGCCCCCGGCATTGATGACGGAATCGACGCCGAAATCACGAACAAGCTGGGCGACGAGACCCGGGTGGATTCCGGCGGACGGGACCGGGAGAATGGTTTTAGTCTCACCGATTCGGGTCGCTTCGACGGCAATCCCGCGGGCCAAGTCTTTGGCGAGGGCGACATTTCCGTACGGCGACGGGAACAGTGTCAAGTCGGCACCGGCAATCCGCGGCAACGTTCCGAGCAGGACCGGGGCGGCAATCCCGTACTCGGGACTGGCGATCAAGGCACCGCTCAACGCCGGATGATTAAAGATCGGGACCGGGATTTCCGGGTCGGCTGCCAGTTCCCGCAAGACATCAAGCCCGTATGTAAACGTGTTGAGCAGGAGGGCTGTCGCTCCGGCTTCGACCAGTCGTTTCGCCTGCTCTTTCAAGCGGAAGACCGGACCACTCAACGTAATCGCATAAAGGGCCCGTTTACCGGTCCGTTCATAGTTTGCATCGAGGACTTCCCGTCCGATCCGCGCCCGGTCGAGTGCCGGTGTCAGCGGATTGTCGTATAAGATTTCGTCATCCTTGACGAGATCAATCCCGCCGGCGAGCTGGGCTTCCAGTTGTTCCCGTAAAAAAACGAGGTCCCGTCCGATGACGCCTTTGAAGATGCTCATCAACAGGGGGCGGTCATGGACTTGGATCAATTGGCGGACGCCCTCGATGCCGAATTTAGCACCGGGGAAATCCGGTGTGAACGAAGCGGGAAGCTGAAGATCCGTCAGTTTGATTTGACCGTCGAGTGACAGCTTGCCGAAGACGGTCGTCAAAATCGCCGAAAAGTCCCGTGAGACGTTGTGTTCCGGATAACGGATCGTGACATATCCTTTCCCGTCATGTTCTTCCGTATGGACGACTTGTCCTTTAAAGGATTCAAGCTGTTGTTGTTCCAAGTGATTCAAATCGGTCCATGAGCCGACCGTCAGACCGAGGGCGATTTGCTCTGCCCGTTTTGGTAACTGATCGGTCACGCCGAGTTGGTAAGTTGCGGTAATGTACGCCATGATCGTCGTCTCTCCCTTGTTAAAAAATACAAAAATGGTCCCTCGTCAATGACAAGAGACCATGAAAAATTGCGCGTGGACTCTTATCTGTCAGCGTGTTAGCTGCAAGAATTAGCACCGTGCCAACTGGTCGGTTGCTGCGACATCATAGGGCTCGTCCCTCCGTCTGCTCTTGATAAGAATTGGATGAAATTGTGAAATCTAATTGCAATTTTCACATGAGATGGACGTGATGTCAAATAATTTTTTGAAAATTTATTTTTTTCAAAATAACCTTCTATAGATGGCATCTTTTTAGGCGGAGTTCCCCTAAAAAATCGAATTGACAGATTGTTCAAGACGAGCGTAAGATTCGAATCAACATCGAACACAACAACCACATATGACTCTTATCGTGAGTTGGCAGAGGGAATTGGCCCGAAGACGCCGCAGCAACCGACCATCCGGCACGGTGCTACATCCAACAGACATTCGTCTGAGAGATAAGAGGACGGATGATACCCCGCGCCTCTTTTCTATGACGAAAAGCGGCGTTTTTTTTGTGTAGAAATGAAGGGGGAAGCAAGATGGCATATCAAGCATTTACAGAACAGGATGCAATTAAACGTGTCCGGGAACTCGGACTGATCGGGCAGGAAGAAGCGACGGCAGAAGAAATCGGCGACGGGAACTTGAACTTAGTCTTTCGGATTCAGGCAGGGAAAGAATGTTTGATCTTGAAGCAGGCGTTACCTTATGCAAAAGTCGTCGGGGAAAGCTGGCCCCTATCGCTCGAGCGGGCCTGGATTGAACAGTTGGCACTGAAGGAATTTGCGAAACACGCAATTCCGTTCGTCCCGCGGGTCTTTCATGCCAGTCATGAAGAAGCGTATACGGTGATGGAGGACTTGTCGCACCTGCAAATCGTTCGGATGGGATTGCTCGCCGGCGAAACGTATCCGCTCCTTGCAGAGCATGTCGGTTCTTACTTGGCGCGGACGTTATTTTTCACGTCAGATTTTGCGCTCGGTCCGGTCGGGAAAAAGCAGGTCGCACGTGACTATTACAATCCGGACTTATGTGACATCACGGAAAAGTTAATCTTTACGGATCCATTTTACGACGCGGAAACGAACAACATCGAAAGTGGCTTGGAAACAGACGTCCGGCAACTCTGGCAGGATGAACAGTTGAAACGGGAAGTCGCGAAACTCGAAACGTTGTTCATAACGAAAGGGGAAGGGTTATTGCACGGGGATTTACATACGGGAAGCATTTTTGCTTCAGCGAACGAAACAAAAATCATCGATCCGGAGTTCGCTTTTTACGGTCCATTCGGGTTTGATGTCGGTCAGTTCATCGCCCATCTCTGCTTTGCGGCATATCCGAACTATGCCGAGTTGCGGGAGGCGCGAGTGAAGGATATCGATACGTTTTGGCTGACATTTGCCTCAACCTTTACGGCCCTCTGGGAACGGGAAGCCGTCGAACCCTTCCGGACGGTACCCGGACTGGTCGATGATGTCCTCAGTACGATTCTTCAAGACGCGCTCGGTTTCGCAGGTTGCGAACTGATCCGGCGAACGATTGGTCTGGCACCTGTCGCTGATCTCGAACAAATTGAAGATGCTGCGACACGTCTTGAACGGAAACGTCATGCTCTACGCCTCGGGACGGTATTGATTAAACGGCGCGGCGAGTGTAAGACGTTTACGGATCTGCGGAACTTTGACGTAACGGAGGAACTGAGCCGATGAGCGAGTTTATCCGTAGTGTCATCTATGAGCGGGCGTGCTTAAAAATCCTTGACCAGACCCGTCTTCCTCAAGAAGAACGGTATGAAGTCATTCATGATTTGGCACAGGCGGTTGAAGCGATTAAACAACTGCGTGTCCGAGGGGCGCCGGCAATCAGTTTGTTTGGTGGTTTCGTCCTCGTACAGGAAGCGTTCCGGACGACGGGATCGCTTGACGAAGTGAAACAAAAACTGTTGACGGTATCGGCGGATTTACTCGCAACCCGACCGACCGCCGTCAATCTGCGGAACGTGCTTGACGAACTGAACCAGCTCATCGTTTCAGCGACGACGCTCGCTGAACTGCCGAAACGTCTGGAACAAAAAGCAATCGCCCTTTATGAAGCCGATGCCAAGACGTCACGGCAAATCGGTGTGCATGCGTTGGAATTGTTGCAAGCGGGAGACCGAGTGTTGACGATTTGTAACGCCGGATCGATTGCGACAGCGGCGTACGGGACGGCACTGGCCCCGTTTTATCTCGCAAAGGAACAAGGCATCCCGTTATCTATCTATGCATCGGAAACCCGGCCTTTGTTACAGGGCGCACGCTTGACGACGTGGGAGCTGCAACGGGCAGGAATCGACGTCACCTTGATCACGGACAATATGGTCGCGCATACGATCAAGGAAAAGCAGATCACGGCGATCATCGTCGGCGCGGACCGGATTACCCGTAACGGGGATACGGCCAATAAAATCGGGACGTTCCAGCTGGCATTACTCGCACGTGCCTTCGGGATTCCATTTTACGTCGCGGCACCGCTGTCGACGTTTGACTTAACGAGTTTATCAGGCGACGAGATTGAAATTGAGGAACGTGATGCCCGTGAAGTGACACAGTTTGCCGGACAGGTGACGGCGCCAGCGGGTGTAGCGGTCTTTAATCCGGCGTTTGACGTGACACCGCACGAGCTCATCACCGCCATCATCACGGAACTCGGTGTCATTGAACGGCCGAGCGTGGAAACGATCGAACAGGCAATCGGACAACAGGTCATCTAAACAGACAGGGGAGATCGAGATGAAAAAATTAGCATTTTTGCTCGCACCGGCGGTCTTGCTGGCTGCTTGCGCCAATAGTGAAGCGACACCGACGAAAAAAATCAGCGGTGTGCCGGAAAGTGTCCAAGGAGACATCAAGATTGCCGTCATCCGCAATCTGGCGTCCGATGATCATACGAAACAATTTTTGGACGGTGCCCGGTCGGAAGGGGAGGCGCTTGGTTTTAAGGTCAATACGTTTATTTCGGAAGGGAATGACGTCAAGTTCAAGGAACTGGTCGCGCAAGCCGTTCAGCAGGATTATGACGGACTGATCATCTCGCACGGAAAAGAGGATTATGCCTACGACATGATTAAACCGGCCATCGACAAAGGGATTAAGGTCGTGACGTTTGATACGGTGACGAAGAAAAAAGATCAGACGTTAAAAGGCATCACGGAGACGTTCCAGGATGATCACAAACTGGCAAAACTTTCACTCGATCAAGTGACGAAAGTGAAGGACGATAAACCGGTCCGGGTCATCAAGTTGTGGTTCGGTCCAGGATTCGCACCGCTCGATCGCCGTCAGGAAATCTATAAGACGTACGAAGCTGGTGGCAAAATTAAGACGCTTGAAACGGTCGGACCAACGAACTTCCAGGATGTCCAGGGCGATATCGCGACGAAGATGAACGCGATTCTCGCCAAATATCCGAAAGGGAGCATCGATGCCGTTTGGGGAGCATGGGATGAAGTCGCGAAAGGCGCCTATAAATCCTTAAAGGACAACAAACGTCAGGAAATCCCGTTGATTTCAATCGATGTCTCCAATCAGGATATCAACCTGATGCGTGAGAAAGGCAGCAACTGGGTGGCGACGAGTGCCGTCGATCCGCATTTAATCGGACAGACGGACATGCGCCTGCTCGCGAAAAAACTGGCAGGTGAAAAAACACCGGACAGCTTTGATTTGGACGCTAAATTAGTCGAGCAAAAGGCGCTCAAAGCTGATACGACGATGTACAATCTCGATACGATCATCAAGGGCTGGAGTACATCCGAAAAGTTTGACGAACCGTGGATGGAAAGACTGCGGAAAGCGAATGCTGCGAAATGATGCAGCTGGAAGCGGAAAAACGACTCGAGATGCGTGGGATTTCGATTGAGTTCCCGGGTGTCAAAGCGCTCGATAATGTTGACTTTTCCGTCCGCCGCGGGGAAATCCATGCCCTTGTCGGAGCGAACGGCGCTGGTAAGTCGACGCTGATGAAGGTATTGGCGGGAGCACATGCGGCGTACGATGGAACGATTTTGTTTGACGGTGTACCGTTGACGATCGATTCGCCGCGCGCAGCCAAACGGGCGGGAATTGAAATCGTCTACCAAGAGGTCGATACGGCACTGATTTCGTACTTGACGGTCGCAGAAAACATTTGTCTTGATTTGTTGACGAACGGACAGCTTAAAGGGGTCATCCGGCAACGCCGATTTGAACAGATTGCACTGGAGGCGCTCGGAAAACTCCAGTCTTCCATCGATGTCCGGCAACGGGTCAGTGAACTGCGTCTTGCCGACAAGCAATTGGTTTTGATCGCCCGGGCACTCGTTCAAGAGAGTCGCTTTTTAATCCTCGATGAACCGACGGCGCCGCTCAGTCAACGGGAGACGGAACATCTGTTTCGAATCATCAAGGAACTCGCGACACGCGAACAATTAGGCGTGATTTTTATCTCACACCGCCTTCAGGAACTGTTTGCGATTTGTGAATCGATTTCCGTCATGCGTGACGGGAAGCTGGTCGCCCGTCAAGCTTTAGCCGGGCAAAGGAAAGAGGAAATCGTTGAACAGATGCTTGGAAGACGTTTACAACAGACGGATCGGCAAACCCGAACCGTTGGGCAAACGTTGCTCGAACTCGATCAAGTGACTGTCACTGGGCAGCTAGATCAGCTGTCGTTGACGGTTCATGCAGGAGAAGTGATCGGGATTGCCGGACTCGTCGGAGCGGGAAAAACCGAGCTCTGTAAGACGATTTTCGGAGCGACTCCTACTGTGGCGGGACAGATTCGGATAGGCGGCGAACCGGCAACCATCCGGTCACCGCATGAAGCGGTCCGATGCGGGATTGGTCTGATCCCGGAAGAACGGCGGAAAGAAGGTATCCTTGTCAAGGATCCGATATATCAAAACATGACCGCGGCAAGCCTCAAACAATTCGTCAATCGGTTCGGTTGGGTCCAGACCGGAAAGGAACGGACTGCCGCCAACGCTATCATCAAACGATTGGCGATTAAAACAATTGATGAAACGCAACGCGTGGAAGGCTTATCCGGCGGGAACCAACAGAAGGTCGCAATCGGGAAATGGCTTCTCGCCGACGCATCGATTTTGCTGTTCGACGAACCGACGAAAGGTGTCGACGTTGGGGCGAAACGGGAAATTTTTGACGTGATTGATCAACTGGCCAAGCAAAAAAAGGGGATTCTGTACGCCTCCAGTGAATTCGATGAATTGCTGGCGGTGACTGACCGGATTTATGTCATGTATGATGGGAAAATCGTACTTGAGACCAAAACCTCGGAGACGACGGAAGAACAATTACTGTTGTATGCGACAGGGGGGACAACATCATGAATGAAGTACTTCATGAACCAGGTACGGAACAGAAACAAAAAACGGACCGGCAAACGGCGGGTAAACGATTGTTACACGTTTTGAATGACTGGGGGATCGTCCTCGCAATCCTGGCACTCATCGTCTTTTTTGCCGTGACGGCACCAAGCTTTTTACAGGGTGCGAACCTGATTAATATTTTACGGAGCATCTCGATCGTAACGATTATTGCGACTGGTTTGACCGTCTCGCTGACTGTGAATGGTTTTGATCTATCGGTCGGTTCAACGGCGACATTTGCCAGTTCGCTCGTCGTCTCCTTTTTTGTCTGGTACAGCCTCCCGCTCGGTCTGTCGATCGGCTTGGCGATTTTAATTGCCTTGAGCGTTGCGCTAGTCAATGTACTGTTAATCGTCAAATTTAAGATTCCCGACTTGTTTGCGACACTGGCGACGATGTTCATCTTTGAAGGGGTGGCGATGACGTATACCGGCGGCGGTTCAATCAGTTCCGGGATGCCGCGGCTCGACGGGACACCGACGGTCGGGATGATTCCGGAAAAATTTTTGACGATCAGTCAAGCGCCGTGGATCATTTTCATCATGTTGGTCATCGTTGCCGTGACACATCTGTTTTTGAATCATACGCGGCACGGGCGTTTTTTATATATCATCGGTGGAAACCCGGAAGCAGCACATTTGACGGGGATCCCGGTGCAGCGTTACCGGGGGCTGGCTTATGTAATCGCCGGGATACTCGCGGCAGTCGGGGGAATCCTGCTTGCGTCGCAGGTCGGCTCTGCTCAAATCAATGCCGGATCCGGTTATTTGATGCCGGCGGTCGCGGCTGCCTTCATCGGTTCGTCGTTTGCAGGACAAGGGAAACCGAACGCACTCGGGACATTAGTCGGAGCTTGTCTGGTCGGGATTCTTGAGAATGGGCTCGTCATGTTATCTGTCCCGTATTACTCACTGAATATCATTAAAGGACTAGTTCTCGCTCTTGCCTTAGCAACGACTTATTATCGTTTTCGAAAAAAATAATCAAAAAAGTAGGTTTAACTTCGAATAGATTCGGTAATATTCATTATATGAAAGGATGGTGATGCACATGAATGATTATCAATGTAGAGGGAACGATCGCATGTCGCTTCGAGTAGAAGAGGATCACCGGACTTGACGAACGGAATAAATAGACACGGATTGAACCCGTGTTTTACGTGCACCTTGCACGAATCAAGAACGGTTTACGGCATGTAATCGTTCCTGAAACACAAAGGGGGAGTCGCTCTGCGGCGCCCCCTTTTTTGTGCGTACTGAGAGACTCATATACCTTTCCAAAGGCACGGCAGGTATGAGAAGATAGAAAGAGTCAGAAAATTCAACTACTATAGAGCAAGGGGCCTGACAATGCGAACATATACGAGCGAAATCCAAGCGATCATCGATAATGTAGAAAAAGTAATCGTCGGCAAGGAAGATGTCATTACACAATCGTTAGCAGCATTACTTGCCGGAGGGCACGTCTTGCTTGAAGACGTACCGGGTGTTGGGAAAACGATGCTCGTCCGTGCCTTCAGCCGTTCGATTGGTCTTACTTTCAAACGTGTCCAGTTCACACCTGATTTATTGCCATCCGATTTGACGGGTGTTTCCATGTATAATCAAAAAACGAGTCAATTTGAATATCGCCCCGGTCCATTGATGGGAAATATCGTTCTTGCGGACGAAATCAACCGGACCTCTCCGAAAACACAATCGGCATTACTCGAAGGGATGGCGGAAGCGAACGTGACCGTAGACGGAGAAATCCATACGCTTCCGAATCCCTTCTTTGTCATGGCGACACAAAATCCGATTGAACATGAAGGAACCTATCCACTGCCGGAAGCGCAACTCGACCGGTTTTTAGTCAAGGTCAAGATGGGCTATCCGGATTTTCATCAGGAAATGAAGTTGTTGAACCGGTTTGAACGGGAAGAACCGATCGAGACACTTGAATCCGTCATCGGGCGTGATGAATTACTGCGGATGAAAGAAGAAGTCAAGGCGGTCCATGTGTCGCAACCGGTCAAAAAGTACATCGTCAACCTCGTCCAAGCGACACGGACACACAGCATGCTTTATCTCGGTGCGAGTCCGCGGTCCTCGATTGCCTTGATGAAGGTGGCACAAGCCTGGGCATACATGGAAGGGCGGACGTTCGTGTTACCGGATGATGTCAAACACCTGTTGACGCCGGTTTTATCCCACCGATTAATTTTGACGGCAGACGCCCGGTACCATGGGCAGTCGGCCGAACGAATCCTCGAACAAGTGAAAAAAGAAGTCGCTGTTCCAATCCAACATGACGTGGAGTCTTTATGAAGCGATGGCAAATCGGCTGGCGTTATGCCGTCTTGCTGATCCTGGTCGCGGCATTATGGCTCTATGCCCGGATTGATGGGGGAAATGTAGCGTCAATCTTGTTTTATGTCATGGCAGGTTTGACGGTCTACTGGACGATTTTTTTAATCTGGCCCGTCACGCAAGCTGTTGCGACACGGGATGTCTCAAATAAGATGTTGATTGCCGGGACGGATATCCCGGTCACCTTGAAAGTCCGGCGAAAGTATCCGTTTCTGGTCGGAACCGTCGAAGTAACGGAAGAAGTCCCGGAAACACTGAGCGCGGAACAACTGGACGTGCGTCGTTCGTTACGGGCCCATTACCGGAAGACGGAACAGATTGAATATGTCCTCCCGTCGATTCGCCGCGGACTGTATCAGATTCCGGGTTGCGTGATTGAAATCACGGATCCGTTCGGGGTCTTCACGCGAAAAAAACTGTACCCGATCGAAACGCATCTTGCGATTGAACCGGCACGTCTCGCGACACAATTGCCTCATGAAGACGACCGGGGCGACGGCGGGATTTCACCCGTTTCGCTCGATTTACGCCAGTCGTCCTTTACTGTCGTCGGAGTCCGGGAATATGTCAGTGGTGACCGGATGAACCAGATTGACTGGAAAGCGACGGCGAAACGACAAGGTTTGATGACGAAGACGTTCGAGCGCGAACAAGAACGCGAGACGACGATCGTCTTTGACGAGGGAACGGTCGGTGACGCACAGTTCGAGCGCAGCATCTCGATGCTTGCTGATGCGACTGATCAACTCAATAAACGACGGATGAACTATCGCATCCACCTCGTCGGTCATGCTGTCCAATCGCTGTCGTTACCACTCGAAGGGGCGAAGTTGACGCATTACCTGATGACGGCACAACCGAGTCGGACCCGGTCCTTCATCGAGTCGTGGGAATATTCTTCGAAAGCATTACGGCTGAGTGGAAATGTCCTCTTCATCACCCCGAATCTTGAATCAAACAATGAAATCTGGATGTCTAAAATCAGGCAAGAGGCGACCGTTCATGTCTACACACCGGAAAGGAGGGATGGGCGATGATACGACGCCTGATGTGGAACCTCCTGGCAGGATCACTCCTCGCCTGCTTCATGCCGCCGTTACTCGAATTGACGACGTTCGATAGCATCGTTCCGTTCTTACCGATGCTCCTGGTACCACTTTTAGTGTCGCACTTGAAACGCCGTTGGTTTTTGAGCGGCAGTCTGCTTGCGCTACTTGTGTCGTTTTATTTCATTTTGACACCGGGTGAGGCACCGTGGTTGCTGCTTGGCGAAATCATGGATGATGTCTCAGGTGTCATCAATGGCGAGTTACCGGGACGCCCTGCCTTTGCCGTATCGATTGGTTTAATCAGTTTTTTGATTGGTTACCTCGGTCGCCGGACGTTTCCGAATCGGGGGTTCGTCGTTGGTTTGGCACTCGGGGTGATTGGCTTCATCGCCTATTGTGATACGTGGACCGATTACTCGGGTGATCAATTCATCCTCTATCCGATTCTCTTGGCACTCTTTTTGTTGTATGCGACAGAAATCAATGAACGTCCGGTCGCTTCGTACGTCCGACCGATCAGTGCCTTGCTCATCGTCGGGGCGACGGTCGCAACAGCCGTCCAAAGTCCGGTCATCACGGCAACGTGGCAGGACAGCTGGTATGACTGGACGGATGGATTTGAAGGAAGCGGTACACCTTCGAACACGATTCAAAAAGTCGGTTATGGCTCGAGTGATGAACAACTGGGTGGTCCATTCCAAATGGATGATCGTGAAGTCTTCCAGGTCGAGAGCGAAGGGAACCGGTACTGGCGGGTCGAGACGAAAGATATCTATACCGGAAAAGGCTGGGTCTTATCAGAATCGAATCCTGAAATTGATGGACGCGGCTTCTTCTCGCACTTCGGAAAAGACGTCAAGACACGGGAAGAGAGCGCGACGTTCAAGCTCGCCCGCGAATTGCCGTTCGTCCCGTATAACGGCGACAATGTGCGCTTGACGGCGAATGAACAACGACAAAATCTTTTAATCAACCCGGAAAACCAAAAAATTTCATATCTCGATGATGCAACACGTCAGCAAAACTATCAAATCCAGTACGCCTATCCATTGTTCACGGAAAAGTTGCTTCAGACAGATGAGCCGATCCAGTTATCGGAAATGGAACAGGATCGTTATCTTCAATTGCCGCGCACCTTACCACGCCGTGTCCGCGACTTGGCGGCGGAAATCGTTGCCGATGAAAAGACACCGTGGGAGCGTGCGAAGGCAATCGAAAACTACTTCGAACAAGAAAACTTTGAATACAATACGGAAGAGGTTGCAGTCCCGAAAGAAAATCAAGATTACGTCGATCAGTTTTTATTTGAGACGAAGCTCGGGTACTGTGATAACTTCTCGACTTCAGCGACTGTCCTGCTGCGGGCAGCCGGACTTCCGGCGCGGTGGGTCAAAGGCTTTACCGGTGGGGAATCGGATGTCATCGGTGCCGCTGTCACGAGTTATACGGTCCGAAATAAAAATGCCCACTCCTGGGTCGAAGTCTACATCGAAGGTCCGGGCTGGGTCCCGCTCGAACCGACGGTAAGTTTCGATGGTTCAGGTCAGTACACGATTAACCAAGAAACGAACAATGAGACGGAACAAGCGAATCCACAACGCGACACGGAATCAAATCCGGAAACGGCGACACCGAACCGTCCGCAGGAAGATCTACTCGATGACACACAAACGACGACGACCGAGCAGACACCGCAACGCTCGATTCCTGTCTGGCCAATCATCGGTACGGTCCTTGCGCTCACCTTCCTTTATTTATTCCGCAAACCACTCCTACGGACGTTCGCGATTTTGTTCTTCCGTAGCCAAATCAACCGGCCGGAAGGGTTCCGACGGATGTACCGTTATCTTTTGCGGCGTCTCGATAAACAGGGCTTCCACTACAAGGACGGCCGGACACTTGCGGAACTCGCGCATGAAGTCGATGAGTATTATGAAACGTATGCGATGCGCCCGTTGACCGATGCCTATGAACGGATGATTTATGGAGGAGAAACGTTGTCGCTCGAGAAGAAACGTGAATATTTCGAAAATATCATTCGTCGCGTAGAGGGTTGATATTTTTGAATTGATACAGTTACAATGAGAACAACGTAAATCATACATGCATCTCCTTTGTATATACTCGCGAATATGGCGTGAGAGTCTCTACCGGGTCACCTTAAACGACCTGACTATGAAGGAGCAGACCCTTCGTATACATTTTTTTGTGAAGCGGCCTGCTCTTTTTCCATTTTATCCATGGGGGAAGAGTGGGCTTTTTTCATAGGGGTACGCATGAAACTTGAAAGGCGGGAATAGATTTGGAAGCACATTTGGACCAAGAAATGATCCTCGTCCTCGATTTTGGAGGGCAGTACAACCAATTGATCACACGACGCATCCGTGATCTCGGAGTTTACAGTGAACTGCATTCGCACAAGATTACGGCAGCGGAAATCAAAGACATCGCACCGGCCGGTATCATCTTCTCCGGTGGACCACGCAGTGTCTACGCAGAAGACGCGTACCGCTGTGATCCGGAAATCTTCGAACTCGGGATTCCAATCTTCGGTATTTGTTACGGCATGCAGTTGATGTCGCAACACTTCGGCGGGACAGTCGAACGTGCCGGACACCGCGAGTACGGAAAAGCGACATTGACGCTGAACGATCCGTCCCCGATGTATGCGAACTTGCCACTCGAACA
The DNA here is from genome assembly GCF_018618755.1 of Exiguobacterium sp. s193. Taxonomy (GTDB): domain Bacteria; phylum Bacillota; class Bacilli; order Exiguobacteriales; family Exiguobacteriaceae; genus Exiguobacterium_A. The sequence goes on along the minus strand of NZ_JACSMR010000004.1, from coordinate 16,310 downwards.
GACGGTCTGGATGAGCCATAGTGATCTCGTCACAACGGTTCCGAACGGTTTCGTCGTCGATGGGACAAACGTTTCCTGCCCGATTGCTTCAATCAAAAACGAAGAGCTGAAAATGTATGGTGTCCAGTATCACCCGGAAGTCAACCACACGATGTTCGGGAAAGAACTCTTGAAAAACTTCCTGTTCGAAGTCTGTCAGTGTACAGGCGACTGGTCGATGGAAAACTTCATCGAAATCGAAATCGCGAAGATTAAAGAAGAAGTCGGCGACAAAAAAGTCCTTTGTGCGCTTTCAGGCGGTGTCGACTCGTCCGTCGTCGCAGCACTCATTCACGCAGCAATCGGCGATCAGTTGACATGTATGTTCGTCGACCACGGTTTGTTACGTAAAGGGGAAGCGGAAAGTGTCATGAAGACATTTGCCGATCACTTCCATATGAACGTCATCAAAATCGACGCGCAGGACCGTTTCCTGAACAAATTAAAAGGGATTTCGGATCCGGAGCAAAAACGTAAAATCATCGGTAACGAGTTCGTGTACGTCTTCGACGAAGAAGCGTCGAAATTGACGGACATGGACTTCCTGGCCCAAGGAACGCTGTACACAGATATCATCGAAAGCGGAACGGATACGGCACAAACAATCAAATCGCACCATAATGTTGGTGGATTACCGGAAGACATGCAGTTCAAGTTGATTGAACCGATCAACACGTTGTTCAAGGATGAAGTCCGTGCACTCGGTAAAGAACTTGGTTTGTCTGACGAAATCGTCTGGCGTCAACCGTTCCCAGGACCAGGTCTCGGAATTCGTGTCCTCGGTGAAATCACAGACGAGAAACTTGAAATCGTCCGTGAATCAGATTTCATCCTCCGCGACGAAATCAAAAAAGCCGGTCTCGAACGTGAAATCTGGCAGTACTTCACGGTCTTGCCACCACTTCGTTCAGTCGGTGTCATGGGTGACGAGCGGACATACGACTATGCAGTCGGCATCCGTGCTGTTACGTCGATTGACGGCATGACATCGGACTGGGCACGCATCCCATGGGACGTGCTCGAGAAGATTTCGGTTCGGATCGTCAACGAAGTCCAGAACGTTAACCGCGTCCTGTACGATGTGACGTCGAAACCACCTTCAACGATTGAGTGGGAGTAAGAATTAGATTTGAAATTAGTAAGTGGCTATAAATCCTTATATACCAATGGTTTAGAAGCTATAAGCTGATTTCAATTCCTATCACCTACGACTATTGACTTCTAAAAATACTCTCTTTTATTTGTGTTATTTCGCAAATAGAAGGGAGTATTTTTGATGGTCAAATTAATTGAACTGATTGATGATTTTCAGCTAAATCAAAGAATTGAAGGGAAAAAGCATTTTTATATCAAAGTATGCATGTCTAGATTAACGAAATGGAGGATCTATTTAGAGCAGGAATTTCAGATTGATGATTTAGAGAGTGTAAAGCCCGCTCACATCAAAAGTTTTATACAGACATGTCAAGGTACTGGAAAGGAGATAAACAGCACCATAAACGGCAGTATAGCCACTCTGAGGGTATTCTTTAATTCGTTGGTCGAAGAAGAGTATTTAAGCGAGCACGAAAATCCAATGCGTAGAATCAAGAACTTAAAAGAAGATAAAAAAGTGATCTTGACATTCAATGACGAAGAAGTAAGCCGGATACTGAACGATGTAGAGGAAGCCACATACTCGAACATTAGAGATAAGCTTATTTTAATTTTTTTATTTGATAGTGGAATACGAGTGAGCGAACTTTGTGATATTAAAACAAACGATGTTTCAAGAAAGCATATTCTTATTCATGGAAAGGGTTCGAAACAACGTCTTATCTACATTTCGAAGCTCATGCGAAAATACATGCGCAAGTTTGAAGCAATTAAGAAAGAACGATTTTACCATAGACTTGATGATGAGATAGGTGAGTATTATTTTCTAGATCAAAGCGCTGAACGGTTATCTAGATCGAGGATCAACCAAATACTGAAAGAGCATTGTAGAAGAGTGGGAGTCAGGAAAGAAGTGCGTTGCAGTCCACACGATTGCAGACACTATTATGCGCAAAAACAGCTAAAAAACGGAATTGATATTTATAGTCTTAGTAGATTGATGGGGCATTTTGATACGCAGATTACTTCGAAGTATTTAAGAGGATTGGAACAAGAAGATATTTTAAATATCGGACGCATGACAAGTCCATTGAATGGTATAAATGTAAAAAAAACCACTTTTTCATAAAGTGGTTTTTTTATATTTATTTTGTTGACACATATAAATAGAGGTGGTATATTAATAGAACTATTAGGTTTTTATATGTATTTATATATACCTAATTCAATAATATAATACAAATTTGATTTTGTCAAAAGAACTTTTAAAAAGGAGAGCAAAAAATGAAGCGAAAAAAGATTATCGAAAGAGGTAGAATGAATTTATGGAATTAATGCTAGATACATATGAATACTCATCCAAGCCCAAGGGTGGAGAAATTGGTAAGTTGAATAACAGATTGATAAAGAATGATGTGAATATTTCTGTTGAGGATCTAGCTAGGGAGCTAGAGGCAGGTAAAACATTTGCACCTGCTTGTTTTCGAAACGTAAATGGTCAGGTGAAACGTAGTAAAGAACATTGGTATTCTCAACAAGTGATTGGTCTTGACTTTGACAATGGAATGAAATTGAAAGACGCAATTAATGAATTTAAAGATAGTGCTGCTTTCATTTACACAACATTTTCTCATACAAACGAAGCAAACAAGTTTAGAGTAATATTTATTTTAAATGAACCTTCGTTTAATTATTTCGAAGTAGAGTGCTTGTTAGAAAGACTGTTAAAAAAATATCCTATGGCTGACAATGCATGTAAAGATTGCATACGACTGTTTTACGGTGGAAAACAACAATTTAAATTAAACTATGAAAATAGAATAACAGTGAATGATTACATAGAAAAAGAAGTAAGGGTTTTTGGCAAGACAGATGATAGTGAATATATATATATCTTGCCAAAAACCTGCAAAACACTAAAAACAAAGAGACGTATGAAACATTTTGAAGCGAAGGACAAATCTAATACATCCGTTAGCAATGTTCAACTCATTAAACAAAGAGATAGCAAAACTTTAAATAGAATTTTGAGAAGTACACTTGTAAACAAAAATGTGAACACTAAAAAAGAACTTTTAAATTATTTGAAACAACAAAATTTGCGAGCTTTTTTAGGTGTTTTAGAAAAAGGAAACTTTTTAGATGTTCTTCATAAAGAAAGTGAACCCAGTGCGAGCATATTTAAATCAGATGCTTCTAATGGTCACTGGCTATACAAATGTTTTTCTAAAGATATGCCTTTTAAAGGGAGTATTATTGAAGTGACAATGAAGCTGGCAGGCGTATCAGAAAAAGAAGCATTATTATTTTTAAGTAAAGTATATAACGTTGAAATAACCGAAAACGATGTTCAGATGAGACATAGGTTAAAAATAGAAGGGTTTCAGAGTTTATTAAAATCAGAAGAATTAAAACATAGGTACCCTAACTTTTATCAGATTTTTGCTCCGCATAATAGAATCGATAATGTTGTAACCTTACTTGATTTAGTGAAGTTGCATTTACCCAAATATGAAAACGAAAAAATCTTTTTTAATTACTCTGTTGATACACTTTCTAAAATTTTTAGTAATAGTCGCAGTGTTGCGGGTAATAAAATGAATATGTTTAGTCTCTTTTCTCTTATAAGAAAAATTCCAAGACATGAAGTACCAACTGAACTGTTAGAAAAACAAATAAGAAGACAGAAAGAAAAAAAGTACAAGTATATTAACTCTACATATGAATTAAATTTATCAGATGACTATGAATGTTTTTTTGAAGAGCTTGAACGACGAAGCAAGATATGGAAAAAAAATAAAATGACTTCGAAAGCTGTAAACTATGAAGGTATCTTAAAAAACTTTGGTATTGAAGAAGCTAATAAAGTTTTTCCACAAGATAAAAATAAAGAAATACCTTTACTCAACGAAAATGTGACGTCGTACATAGTAAAAGTTACTTTAGAGAAAATAAATGAATTAGGTTGGGTAACTGAAAAAGAAATTTTAGAGAATGTAAAGTTATCTTTTCAAGGACAAAAAAGCTTTAAAGAAAGGCAATTAAAAAATTCTTTAGGGGAAATGATGGAAGGATATGATTTAAACAGTGTTAGGTTAAATAAAAAGTTAAAAGAATCATTTGGAATTGAAGGTAAAGGATATGGTTACATAATATGTAAAAGAAGCACGTTAGATAAAATCAACGAAACGACACCAATAAGTAATACGAATTTTAAAATTCTGGATTAACTTTAGGTGAAACACAAAGATTAACTCGAGATTTAACCAAACATAAAGTTAATCGAGAATTTTAACATAAAAAAAAGATCATAGTTAAATCTGTGATCTTTTTTATCTTTTTTTAGGGGGTTATAGGATGGAAGGAAATTATATTTTGATTGCATCAAAAAAACAAAGTGTAGTGCATTTTTTGACTGAAAATTTTAAACTTAGTTCAGGTTCTGGAAATTTTAGTAGTAGAACAGAGGCTACGAACATAATAGATAAAAACCATAACGAGAGGTATAAACATTTACGTTGGAGAGAAAATCCAGCAATTTGGATAAGGATTTTAAGCATAGATGATAAAAGAGGAATGGGATTTGCGATTCATATAAAGTGTAAAGTTGATCCGTGGGTAGTAGGCAATTCAAATAGTAGTGAAGAGTATTATAAAAAATGGAGTTTTCCATCTAATCATAACGGATATCACTTTAGAGTAGCGCATGGAAACGAGTTAATATTTTCAATCGTAGGAAAACAAGTGGAAAAATTTGATCCATCAGAAACGTATTTTTTAGAATATCTAAATCATACGTTTAATTTATTTCAAGAAAATCTGAAATTATCGCTTTTAAATAAAAAAACAAACAAAATAAGTGAAACTCGATTAAAAAGCGAAAAGAATATAGAAGTTATAGCTGAGGAAAAAGAAGATTTTAACTTTCAAAGTGAAATACAAAAAGAAGTTTTAAATATTAAGTATAATTTTAATGAGGTAGTATACGAGCCGAAGCCTAAAAAATCTAAGAAAAAAAGTACTGTATCAGCTTATGGAAGGGATACATCGGTTTCTGCAAGATCTTTATTATTGGCTAATTACAAATGTGAAATAAATAGTAATCACGAAACATTTACATCTTATTTGTATAAAGAAAACTACATGGAAGCACATCATCTTATTCCTATGAGTTTTAGTGAAGACTTCGAAATGAGTTTAGACGTAGAAGCAAATATAGTATCTTTATGTCCAAACTGTCATCGGAAAATACACCATGGTCTAAATCATGATATTTTAGAATTACTTGATATTCTTTATAATAATAGAAAAGATTTATTAGCTTCTTGCGAATTAAAAATAAGCTTTAATAAATTAAGTATTTACTATATGAAATACCGATAGGCTACACCTAAACGGTAACGAATACTAGAAAATAGAAACCCTTTAATACCAAGGGTTTTATTCGTACTGTTCTTTACCGTTTGACTGTTACCGTTAATAATAAGTAAAATTAAACTATAACTGCTACCTTGGAGGTTAATATTGTGAGAACTATTGGATATATCAGAGTAAGTAGTGAAGGTCAGAACATTTCAAGACAAAAGAAGTCTTTGAGTGATAACGGATGTACAGAATTTTATATTGAAAAAATTAGCGGTGCTTCAATGGAACGTCCAAAACTAAATGAAATGTTAGATAGTCTTAATACAGGTGATGTAGTAATCGTGCATGAAATAAGTCGATTGTCCCGCTCTACTAAAGATCTTCTAACCATAGTGGAAATAATGAAGGTCAAGGGAGCGAAACTTAAATCTATTACAGATAGCTGGCTAGATTTGTCCGATGATAATCCGATGAGTGAATTATTGTTCACGATTTTTTCGGGTTTGGCTCAATTTGAGAGGGAAATGATCAAGCAGCGTCAAAAAGAAGGGATAGAGATAGCTAAAAGTGAAGGTAAGTACAGAGGTAAAAAAACAAAATTAATTGAGGGTGGAAAAGAAGAACAGAGAATGAAGGCTATCATTGCTGCCTATAAGCAAGGCAAATCAATCAACGATATTCGGATGACGTTTAGAGTAGGAACAGGTACGATCTATAGATTGCTTGAGAGAGAAGGGTTAAAGGAATAAAGCTTACTAGATTAGTACTCTGGTTTAAGAGGGGGTACTTTTGACCAATTATTTTACTTTAAGTATAAATATATGGAGTAGCACTCTCATCCCCACACTCTTTGTTTAAATCTCGTTCACGTGCGCAAAGTACTTAGAATCCGCTCTATAGAGATGAATTTAACTGGAATACTGCGTGTGCTCGTGAGCAGAAATTAGAGGATAAAATTAAAGTTTTATTATGTGATTTTAATTGTTAGTATAAAAAGCAATATATTAGCGATCTTTTTATAATAAATAAAAAGACTCAGGGGGAAATACATTGGATAACATTGAACGACTTATAAGATACGAACGAGAAGGTTCAAAACTTGATTTTAAACAAGAGCAATATCATAGAATGAAATATCCAGAATTAATAAAAGATATAATGTCGATGGCGAATGTACCAAGTGAAGGGAAGCGGTATATAGTTATTGGTGTGAAAGATCATCTTGACGGAACAAAAGAATTTTTTTCTATTCCAAGTGAAGAAATAGTAGACCAAGCAACTTTTCAACAAATAATAAGAGAAAATATAGAGCCGACTATCGATTTCTCTTATTATCCTTTTGAATTTGATGGGAATCTTTTGGGTGTTATTGAAATAGATAATTGTATAAATGCTCCGTATATGATGAAGAAAGACTATGGAAACTTAAAAAAAGGGGATTGCTTTATTAGAAATGGGAGCCAACAAAGTCGTATGATACGAAGAGATTATGATGAAATAGAGCGATTTAAATTGGATAATTTCTTAGGCGATAAAATTGAAATTGGCTTTGATAAAGATTTTGATTCAAGACTTAGAATAGAGGGTGTTAGGAATGCAAAGTTCCCTTCGGAAGAAGTGAAAGCAGAAATCGAATCTATTTTAAGTAAAAGAACGAATCCTGAATCTACTACCCGTAACAAAACGTTTGGAGGAATATCAAGTGGGTTCCCTAACATTTACTCTCCTTTTCGAAATATTCCTTATGAAGAAAGAAGTACGGAAGATCTAAAAAAATATTTAGAAAATATAGAGGAAAAATATCTCCAACATGACTGGTATTATATGGGCGAGGAAAAAGCTGAAAAGATAAATCTCACAGTGGTAAATAGGGGGAACAAATACTTAGAAGACGTTTTGATAATGCTTGAAATTCCTATTGATTCTGGTGATGTTATGGAAGAGTTGATTGATAAACCAAAACCAAATGAAGTAATTTCAATTGCTGCGAACCCTTTTAATTCTGCGAAACTCTACTATCCACATGTTGAAAAAAAATCAGATGTCTATACTGTTCAACAAAATATTGGTTCTTTGAAACATCAATTACCTATGGAAGTTTTTAATGAAGACTTGAGAGTTTTCTTTGGCGAGAATGTAATAGGGAAGAGCTTTAAATGGTCATATACTATTTATGCAAAAAATCTTTCTAATCCAATCAATGGTGAGTTGATAATAGATATTGTTTAAGACAAATAAAGTATGTAGCAATCTTTTTTAATTAATAAGGTTTTTGGCAGGACAGATGATAGTGAATATATATATGTCTTGCCAAAAAACCTACGTCAAAGCGCATATGTCCTTACTCTTCGAATTGGATATTAAAGAAGTCCTTTTCAGAAAGTTTCTTTTCTAGTAATTGTCGTTTGTATTTTTCTTTAATGAAATGATTTTGTAAATCGAAGTCACCGCTTGAATACACAGATACAATTGTTTGGAAAAGAGATATGGCATAACCCCCTGCAAATTCAACGAGATAAGGTACAATATTTTTGGCTACGTAACCATTGTGAACAATTTGATTTCTTGATTTATATATATAATCAATAGTTAAATCAACTTCTTTTTTCTTATCTTGAATTTGAGTTAAAGCTACTTTATTACTTTTATAAAAATCAATCGTATCTTCAATCATATCTAACAATTGTATGTCTTTTATACCAAAAGGAAGCTCATTCATTCTTTCGTAAAACGGGATAATAGATACTGAAGATTCCTCGTGATGATTTCTATTTAAGCCCACTTGATCGAGAAAATCATTGGGTATCTCATTTTTATTTGTGCTGTGAAAAAAAGGATTAAGATAAAAGTCTATTGAGTGGTAAAGTCTCTTGATTGGCATGAATTGCTCATTTATCAAATATATGTTCGATATCGCTTCTTTAATGAAACTAAAAGTATTCTCATTTGTTTTTTTTGAAATAGTTGAAAGAGTTTCGATACAAATCCAATAGTTTAATAGTTTATTTTCGTCTGATTCCATTCTCGATTTTGCTATTAGCTCTATCACACTTAAGATAGAGTTCATTTCTACATACATATCGCGCTTTTTAAGGGAGTTAATAATAGTTGAAAAATCTTCGAGGTCAGTTAATTTTTCAGGGTCGCAATAAATGGGAAAGTCTCTACTATACTTTTTCATCGATTCTTTATTGTTATTTGAAAAATTAAGCGCTGTCAAACTATGATTTTTATCCATTCTATGCACAAAATACTGACCATCTGAAAAAATGATATGTTGTTTATTGTCAAAGTTGTAATTAATAATATCTATCAATTCCGAAAATTTTTCTTTTGCAATTTTTGTTGCCAAGTTATCAGTAGTTGCATTTATCTTTATAAAAGCATTACATCTACTTTTGTATACTGTATTTTCTTCTCGAGTGATTGATGAATAGTTTGTCGAGCTAAATGATTCATCGAAAGCATAATCCTTAAAGATGAGATTTCTATCAGGATCATATAATGAAAACTCTAAAACTTTATTTACTTCTAGTTTAGTAAGAGGAGCTATCATTCCCCAAACAGGAAATACATATAAGTATTCATAGTTTTTAGGGGTCAGATTCTCTTGAAATATTTTCAAACGACTTTCTATGTCTAGATTATCAATGTATTCTTTTGATTCGCTCAATGACAATCTTTCTGGTACATATTTAAACAAAATTAGTATTTCTTCCCCGTCTTCTTCAATATATGTTTTGAATAGATCGTTAATAAAATTCTTTATGTCTTGGATTTGAGTACCAGAAGTGATTAAATCGATAATAATATCTTTGGTAAGCTTTGTGATTTTAATCCTATCTTGTTTGCTAAAGTTTTTATTCTTAATAATTGTTAATAATTCTTCAAACAATAGGTTTGAGAAAACTTCTTTAGCGATTCTTTTTGATAACTCTTTAGCTACTACGTGAGTTCCTTCGTTGTCTTTTTCTTCTAGCTTTCCTTTCAAGATAAGCAGCTCGTTTCGATAAACTTTTAAATGTTTTTCCTTTAAAAATCGCTCGATTAAGTGTATATATACTTTTCTGTTATTATCACTTTCAAATTTATTTAATGTATATTCGTTAATTATGTCCAACAAAACAATGCGAATATTGATTATTTCAATACCGAAAGTTCCTCGTTCTATGTCGTCTGCGATAGAATCCCATATGTTGATCCAATACTGTAACGCGTCACTATACAGTGGATCATCTTTAAATGACTTTAAATTCAAAGAAAGCACCTCACTAATAATTTTATAAATTGGATATAATAACTATACATTACTATAAAGATGAGGAGTGAAATTGTGAAAGTATGGGTTCTTTCTAATAGATTTATCGAGTTTGGATATTTAAGTAAAAATAAAGAAATTGATTTATCGGTTGTTAAAGAAAAGAACAATGAGTCTTTAGAGGTAGAGGATGAGTTATTCATATGCGGTGCATATGATAAAGCAAAAAATAGTTTTGGAATACTTGCTAGAGCTAAAGTGATTTCTATTTTAAAAAATAAAAAGAGCGTTAAAATAAAAATTCTTGAAACTGATCTTGAACAAAAAATTAAAATAAGAGATTTTAATGAGAAGAAATATTTATATGATCTAATCTCATCGAACTTAGAAAATAAATTATTATATTTACTTTCTGAGAACGACGGTAGTTATTTACGAAGATTTTGGTATGCACACTACAATATTTCGAAAGAAGAGTTGAATACTCGTTTTTCTTTAGTTGATTCTATAGAAGATATTGATAAAAACATGAATCGATTTGATACAGATATACAGAAATACGATCAATTGAGAAAAAGTCTTTCGAGATTTCAAAAGTGGTATTACATTCATGAGAATAATTTAATAGCACCGAGCAAATTTATAGGCTATAAAGACATGAATGGTATTTTGTTTGGTGATAAAGATGCTATTACTCAGACAGATGGTGGGGATACTGAACATCGTCTGTCGCGATGGTTTATTCCCTATGAGAACATAAATCTTGAAAATTACATTAGGGAATACTTTGGAACGTCACTTCGAAAAACATTTAAGATGAAAGTTCTTGAAAGTGAGATAAAAATCATTGAAAAAGAGTTTGGTAAAGCTGCAAATTCTATAAATCTGCCATTACTTAAACCTAACAATAGAGATAGGGAGTTTAAAAAATACTCTGATGAACTTAAAGGGCAAGTTTTATATGAACATTTAATAAATTCTAAAACACATAGATGGCTAGATAAAAATATACTAAGGATTACAAGTGGAAACACAAAAGGGAGAAATTCAGCAAACATTCTTTATTATTTAGGTATGAAAGCAGAGTATAGAGGGATTTTTAAAGGGAAAAGTATTAACGAGGTTATTAACATCTTAGAAAACGACGATCAAGATTATTCAGTTTCTATAAAGTTATTGAAATTATCTAAAGATGAAGAATTGAGTAAAGTTATTGATTTAGATATTGAAGCGGAAAAAGTAGAAGAAGGTTATGGTATTGAAGGTAGTTCTCGAGAATATTATGGAAAACGTTATGAGCGAAACGCTAGAAACAGAATGCTTGCTATTCAAGAACATGGTTTAAGTTGTAAAGTGTGTAATTTTAATTTTGAGATGATGTATGGAGAGCATGGAAAAGACTTCATTGAAATCCATCATATTAAACCTTTAAGCACGTTAAGTAAAGCGATAAAAGTAAATCCTAAAACAGACTTAGTACCATTATGCTCTAATTGTCATAGAATGATTCATAGAAGAAAGAATGAAGTATTAACTATAGAAGAACTATCTAAGAAATTAAAAATGAATAAAAGTTGAACTTATTAATTAAAATGTAGTGAAATCATATTATATTTTTTTCATTGAATAACCGTCTTTAACTTACGTTTCTTCTTAAATTAAAGACGGTTATTAGTAGTGATAATTAATATAAATATTTAAAACTGAAGATAAATACTAAAATTTTTTCTTAATTTCCATAATGCTTTAACTTTTTTTCGAAGTAAGTAAATACAAAATCATCAGCCAATTTGTATGCTTCTACTATATAATTAAACTCTTTTTCATTAAATCTACTTAAGGAAGAATCGATTTGTGTGTTTTGTAGCATATAAAACATTTGATAGATTTTTATTACAGTTAAAGTTTCGACTGTAGTTATCTCCATGAGTTTAAGTTTTACTTGTTCAAATTCATGTGATTCATATTTAAAACCAGTCATTACACTTTTATGAGATTGACTACCGTATCCTTCGATAAGAGATGGTTCCAGCCAAAGGATCTTTTCTAAATTATCATTAATTTCATTTATTAAAAATGTTTCGATTATATTTTTAGTAAGCACCCTTTTTTCTTCTTTAGCATCTTTAGCTAGTTGTTCATTTTTTTTATCATTTATCTTATTCTGTTCGTCTTGTTTCTTTAACTGTATTCTAGTTGCCCATATCGATGCGCCTCCACCAATCCCAGCACCTAACAAAGCGAACAATCCATTTAATAGTACTTCACTGTTCATAGAAATAATTTTTCTCCTTTATCTAATTTAAATTTACTTAGCTTTTTTATCATATTAAATAACTGCAACAGTCCTTAAGTAATCAACTTCTTTTAAGTAGGTATTGCATGTGAATGGGATTTCGATTAAAGGTATTTTGTTGATCTTCGCATATTCACGTTTTAATTCATCATTTTTAATTTGAATTTTGTGTTGAGATACGCCACCAAATTCAAAAACGGGTGTATAATGTTGTTCTCCTTGGCATTCAATTAGATATTTTAGACTTTTATCTGAATTGAGGATTGCAAAATCGTAACGTAATAAATTTTTGTTCCCTATCCCGTATAAATCTTGAAATGAAACTTCAACTTTGTAAGGTACGTTATATTCTGTTAGGATTTTTAAAGTTCGCCATTGAAATGAAGAAATTATATGGCAGTCACAGAAAGCGTCGCAATAGTATCCCTCTTCCGCTCTTCGTCCATACCTATCGTTTTTTATTTCAAAATCTGAGGATTTAAATTCAAATTCTTTGTTACAAAGGTGACATCGACAACGATAAAGTTTATAAAGTCTTACCTGTCCTCCGTCTTTCCTTCTTTTGTCATGTACAATGATTTCGCCTTCAAAGTTTTCATCTATGCATTCTAAGATATCTAATGATTCATGTGTACTATAAGAATAGTCATTATCATAATTTTTACCTTTAACTCTAGGATATGATTGTATTCTTTTGTTATCACGCTCTACTTTTAAAGAACAAGTCTGATTTCTTTTGAAACCGTAACAGTCACGCCACTTTTTTCTCGTCAAGCGTTCTTCACTAAGATTAAATATGTTGCCGCATTTACATCGACATTCATATTTAATAACTTCTTTATTATCAGCAGCTATGTATTTATCGTGAGCTTGTATAGTGAAGCAACCGTAAGAAGTTCCAATAGATAATAATGATTTGCTCATTTATTGTAGTACCTCCTTTTTACATTGTGTTCAATAAGTAATTATATCCCATAAAAGTGATATAGAGTTAATCGGTTTTGGGATTTGTATGATGATGAATTGCTTTTCATGGAAGTGACCTGATACTATTGAAGTACAGAAATAACATGAATAATTGGAGTCCGTATATATAGAAACTTAATGGTTTTATTGTTAAAAGGTAGGTTTACCAACATTTTCGTCAACGAAGTTCAGAACGTCAACCGCGTCCTGTACGATGTGACGTCGAAACCACCTTCAACGATTGAGTGGGAATGATTTTACGACTCTTCTTCCTGAGAAATTAGGAAGAAGAGTTTTTTGTAACGCTTTCAAAACCGAACGTTCGGATAAAATAAGACATTAAATTTCGTTTTTATGGTTGACCGTGCATTTAGACCGTGCTACGATGTGTCTGTTCTTATTTTAAATCATCTACTAAAAAACAAAAAATAATGCCGTATAATTCTGGGGATATGGCCCGGAAGTCTCTACAGGAACACCTTAAAGGTTCCTACTACGGCGTGCACTGATTTTCCGGTGTGCGCTTAAAGAAACGGCTTTTACCGCTTAGGTAACTGCCGTTTTTTTCGTTTCTTGAGACGGCTTATTTGGAAAGAAGGCAACCATGAGCACACAGATGAAACCGCAACAACCAAAACAAAAGGAGAACGCGATCGCGCGTTACTTCGACTTCAATGGACTCGGTACGAACATGCGGACAGAGTTCATCGCAGGTATGACAACGTTTTTTGCGATGGCGTACATCTTATTCGTTAACCCGAATACGTTAGCGGACGCAGGAATGGATGCCGGAGCAGTCTTCGGAGCAACCGCACTCGTCGCAATCATCGGTTCGGTCACGATGGGCTTACTCGCGAATTATCCGATCGCTCTCGCACCCGGTATGGGACTGAACGCGTTCTTTGCCTACAGTGTCGTCATCGGCATGGGGATCCCGTGGGAAACGGCATTATCCGGTGTCCTCGTATCCGGACTTGTCTTCATGGTACTGACGGCATCAGGGATTCGTGAAACAATCATCAATGCGATTCCAGAACCACTTAAAATGGCAGTTGCTGCCGGTATCGGTTTATTCATTGCCTTCATCGGTCTGAAAACAGGCGGAATCGTCGTCGCAAACGAAGCGACACTCGTCTCACTTGGTAACTTGGGTCAAGGCACGACATTGCTTGCCGTGTTCGGTTTAGTCGTTTCAGCAATCTTAATGACACGCGGAATCAAAGGCGCCATCTTCTTCGGAATGATTTTGACAGCAATCGCGGGAATGATTTTCGGATTGATTCCTGTTCCGTCAAGCCTTGGTGAAATCGTTTCAGCTCCACCGAGTATCGCACCGACATTCGGACAAGCTTTCCTTCACTTCAATGAAATCTTTACTGTCCAGATGGCAGTCGTCATCTTAACGTTCTTCTTCGTTGATTTCTTCGATACAGCGGGAACGCTCGTCGCCGTCGCGAACCAAGCAGGATTAATTAAAGAAAATAAAGTCCCGCGTGCAGGACGCGCCTTGATTGCCGACTCAACAGCAACAGTTGCCGGTTCAATCCTTGGAACATCAACAACGGTTTCATACATTGAATCAAGTGCAGGTGTCGCAGCAGGTGGTCGTTCAGGAATGACGGCAATCGTAACCGGCTTATTCTTCGGACTTGCCTTGTTCTTCTCACCACTTCTCGCCGTGATTACGGCACCGGTCACAGCACCGGCACTCATCATCGTCGGTGTGTTGATGGCATCCTCACTTCTCCAAATCGATTGGAAGAAGTTCGAGTACGCAGTTCCGGCATTCTTGACAGTCATCATGATGCCACTTACGTATTCGATCGCAACGGGAATCGCGTTCGGGTTCTTATTCTACCCAATCACGATGATCGCAAAAGGACGTGCAAAGGAAGTTCATCCAATCATGTACGCCATGTCACTCGGTTTCTTGGCATACTTCATCTGGTTACACTAAGTTTTCGTATCAAGCTGACGTCTTTCTTCTATATAGAAGAAAGGCGTTTTTTTCATGGAGAGAAGGGAATCAACAAACAGGAGGTGATGAACGTGCTTAAAAACCTAACAGGTCCGATATTTGAACGACTGGCTGTCGATAAACGCCTCATTCGTGTAGCACGAGCGATTGGTTTACCTTTAGGTGGAACGTTTTTTGTTGGTGGGCAACGGACGGAAGAAACCATCGACACAGTTCGAACGTTTAATGAAGATGGACGGGCGGTAACGGTCGATTGTTTGGGTGAATTCATTGAATCGGAACGCGATGCGGCAGCGATCGCTGATGAATGCATTAAAGTCATCCATCGAATTTCAGAGGAGGGACTGAATGGTCAAGTCTCGCTGAAACTCACATCAGTCGGATTACGTCTCGATCCGCGGATCGCGGTTACACAAATGACCCGAATTTTAGAAACGGCAGAACAGTTTGGGATGCGTGTGACAGTTAATATGGAAGAAGAGGCCGTTTGTGAGACGATCATCCAAGTCTTTGAACAGTTGCGACAGCGGTTCTCAAATGTCGGGATTGCCTTGCAAGCCAATTTATACCGGACACGTTTTGATCTCGAACGCTTGCAATCCACCGTTCGTGTCGTCAAGGGAGCGTATACCGGTCCGGAAGATATTTATATTGAACGAAAAGAAACCGTGGACGCGACCTATTTACAACTGGTTAAACACAACCTGTTGCAAGGATGTTATACGCAGGTGGCGACACATGACGAAGACATGATCCAAGAAATCATTCGTTTTGTACATCAACAGGGGATCGGATTCGATCAATTCGAGTTCCAGATGCTGCAAGGGATGCGGCCGAATCGTCAAAAGGAATTAGTCGATGAGGGATATCGGGTGGTCATCTATGTGCCGCATGGTGTCGATTGGTACACGTATCTGATGAAACGTTTGGCGGAACGACCGGCAAACATTGTCTTTACCGCAATCAGTATGTTAAGACTTTAAAGGCTTTACAAAGGGTTTTTGAATCCTTTGTAAAGTTTTTTTAAAATAATGCTTGTGTTTGTCGAATTTTGTTGTTATATTAATAAATGTTCCAGCGAGACGCCTTTTATAAACGGTTTGTTGGGGCTGAAAAATTTTTTTCAAAAACATGGTTGACATAATCAAAACAACCTGTTAATCTATTAAAGTTGCTAACACGACACGACGAACTTTGAAAACTGAACGATGAGGCAAAAAACGTATCTTCGGATACAAACAATGAATGAAGCGCAAGCTTCGTCAACGTGACTTTTAGTCACAAAAACGAGCAAGTCAAACACTTTATGGAGA
>NZ_JACSMR010000003.1 GCF_018618755.1 Exiguobacterium sp. s193 | reverse complement strand
TCTCCATAAAGTGTTTGACTTGCTCGTTTTTGTGACTAAAAGTCACGTTGACGAAGCTTGCGCTTCATTCATTGTTTGTATCCGAAGATACGTTTTTTGCCTCATCGTTCAGTTTTCAAAGTTCGTCCGCGCCTGTTTTGGCGACTCAATTAGAATACCAAGTCTGGAACGATAAGTCAACAACTTTTTAAAAGAAGTTTTTCTCGTTCGTTTCAAGCGTGCGTCCTCTTTAGGACATGAAATAATATACCATGCGATTTATTATCGTGCAAGAATTTTTGATAATTAATTTTAATTTCTTTAAAAATTGTTTTATAGCTTTTGATTAGACTTTCATTTTTTGTTGGTATAAGTGGCTTTTGACACGTCTTCCTGTTTTTGAGCCGCACCTTTCGACTTTTCATCCTAAAGAGTATCTACCTTTTTAGGAAACCTGTCATGTGCGGCTCAAACAGAAATCTAACCTATTCCCATTAACTTAGCAGGTCGAGACAGGCAAATCCGACACGATAGCCCATCCCTGTAGACGCTCACTCTTCATGAAAGTTGATTTCCAGCCTGATTAAACTACGTGTTTCTTCTATATAGTAAGTTTGCTTTAATCCATCAGCTGCATGATGTTCAACTGCCGGTCTTCCATTAAGTCTTTCACGACTTGTTGATTATGTTCTTCGTACATGATGACAGGTCGGTCAAAGAGTACATTCTTTCGGGCGACAGTCGCTATTTTTCCATTACTCATCAAAACACGATCGCCGACATCGATGGGTAAAAGCAACTGTCCAAGCAACGTGACATATTTCGAATCATATTGCATCGGTCGCGCTTTTAAATGACAATACGCATCATAGGCAGTGTACGGCTCACGATATGGACGCCAGCTTGTCATTGCAGCAAACACATCTGCCACGATGAAGAGTCGTGTATGATCCATGATTTTATCACCGGTCGCCTTTAACGGGTAGCCCGATCCGTCTAAACGTTCATGGTGTTGGACGATTAAACGTTTAACCGTATCTGAAATGACCGTATCTTTTTGTAACGCTTGATATGCCATCGCCGGGTGCCGATGGAAAATCTCTTGTTGCATGGCTTCGTATTTTTTCGTGTGACGCCACTCCATGATCCGGGCGAGTCCATAATCAGCAAAGTAAGAAGCAGTCCAGAATTCATGAATCATCTTCCGTTCCTTCCCGATTGCTTCCCCTAACAATTGGGCAAGCGCGCCTCGGTAAATGGCATGGCGTACCGTATAGGCCTCTGTTCCCCGCTCGAGGAAGAACGGAAGGACATCTTCTCTTCGTACCGCAGTTGGCATTGATTCATTGACCCATTTTAAGGCTTCATATGTATTCGGAGCGAATCCTTGCTCCCACGACGTAAAGACTTGATTGTAGGAATCGACAAGCTTTTCGAACGGATTTCCGTTGATGTCCTGCAACTCGATCATCTTTTCTTGTCCGTCTTCTACTAACCCTTCCGGTCGTTCCTCGATATCGACTTCCTTAATCAAAAACCTCTTGATTCGTCGTAACTCATCTGCCCCGATTTTTTTTCCTGCTTCAACAATCGGCGTATCTGTATGTAGAAATACAGATTCAGTTATTCGATCCCCAATGATGAGTCGCTCACTTGCGATACGCATCTCGCCTCGTCCCTTCTCCCCTAGATTTCGTTGGTAGAAAAACAGCAGAGCTAAGACATCTACTGTCCTACTCTGCTGTGCTTCACTTCATACGTCGTCTTACTCTTCTGTGTCTTCGATGATCGGTGATACTTCTTCTGTTGAAGAAACCGTTTCTTCGTCCGAAACAGTCGAGAGTTCGTCAGCAATGACTTCTTCACTCTCTTCGTTCTCTTCTTTTTTCAGCTTCGCAACGGTAGCGACACGGTCACCTTCTTCAATCCGAATGACCTTAACGCCTTGTGTGTTCCGTCCGACACGTGAAATGTTTTGTGAATCGGTCCGGATGACGATTCCGCCTTCTGTCATGATCATGATGTCATCATCGACGTCAACAATCCGTAGAGCAGCGATTTGACCAATCCGGTCGTTCACTTTACTTGCGATCAATCCTTTACCACCACGCGTCTGGCTTCGGAACTCAGTCATTGGTGTCCGCTTCCCGAATCCTTTTTCTGTGATGACGAGGACATCTTGTTCGTCACGCGCAAGCTCCATGCCGATGACGATATCTTCCTCTGCTAGTTTCATCGCTTTGACACCACGCGCACCACGTCCCATCGAGCGAACGTTTGTGATCGGGAAACGAATCGCTTTACCACGGTTCGAAACGGTAAAGACTTCATCGTCTGTCGATGCGAGGCGGACAGATGTCAATTCGTCGTCTTCAAACAGACGAATCGCAATCAGACCGTTTTTATTAATCCGGGCATAAGCAGAGAGTGGCGAACGTTTAACGCGTCCTTTGCGTGTCATAAAGATTAATGATTTTTGCTCATCTTGCATGACTTCTTCTGCGTCAAGAACCTCTTCCGCTTCTTCTTCCGGTGCCACGTCGTCATCCGATTCGATCGTTGCGTCGATGATGGATTCTTCGACGACATGTTGCTCTTCCAAGTAACGTTTGAAGTTAACTGGAATCATCGTCTCGACCTTTTCATCCCGTTCAATCTGAATCAGGTTGATGATTGGTACACCTTTTGATGTCCTGCTCATCTCCGGTACTTCATACCCGCGAATCCGGTAGACTTTCCCACGGTTCGTAAAGAACAGGATTGTATCATGCGTCGAACAAGACAAGAGACGCGTTACATAATCCTCATCGTTCGTTCCGATACCTTGGACACCACGTCCACCACGACGTTGCGCACGGTACGAATCCGTCGTAAGACGTTTAATGTATCCGCTGCTCGTCAATGTGATGATGATATCTTTTTCAGGAATTAAATCTTCATCTTCGAATTCGATGTGATCCATTCGAATTTCAGTCCGACGTTTATCGTTGAAGCGTTCTTTCACTTCTTCGAGTTCCGTCCGAATCAATTCGAGTAATTCTTCATCGCTATTGAGAATTTTCTTGAGTTCCGTAATCAACTGCATGATTTCATCATATTCTGCATCGATTTTCTCACGTTCAAGTCCTGTGAGACGTTGAAGACGCATATCGAGAATCGCTTGTGATTGTTTCTCGGATAAAGCAAACCGATCCATCAACTGTTCCCGTGCCGCATCGGCTGTTCGGTTCGCCCGGATGATTTTAATGACTTCATCCAAGTGATCGAGTGCGATACGAAGACCCGCTAGAAGATGTTCCCGTGCTTCCGCCTTCTCGAGGTCGAACTGTGTCCGGCGACGGACGATTTCTTTTTGGTGCTCGAGGTAATGATAGAGCATCTCTTTGAGTGTCAACGTCTTCGGACGACCACCGACGATCGCGAGCATGTTGACGCCAAACGTCGTTTGCATCGATGTCTGTTTGTATAGGTTATTTAAGATGACACTTGCGTTTGCATCACGACGAATTTCCATGACGATCCGCATACCACGACGATCGGATTCGTCACGTAAGTCTGTAATGCCTTCAATTTTCTTCTCACGGACGAGATCGGCGATTTTCTCAACAAGTCGTGCTTTGTTGACTTGATACGGCAGTTCCGTCACGATGATCCGCTCACGGTCTTTTTTAGCCTGTTCGATTTCTGCTTTCGCACGGACGATGATTGACCCACGTCCCGTTTCATAGGCACGGCGAATTCCGCTCCGACCTAAGATTTCACCAGCTGTCGGGAAATCAGGACCTGGAATGTGTTGCATCAATTCGGAAATCGTAATTTCCGGGTTGTGCGTTAGCGCAAGGACACCATCGATGACTTCACCTAATTGGTGCGGTGGAATGTTTGTTGCCATCCCGACTGCGATCCCGCTTGATCCATTGACAAGTAAGTTCGGAAAACGAGCCGGTAAGACTTCCGGCTCACGTTCCGATCCATCATAGTTATCTTTGAAATCAACCGTGTTTTTATTGATGTCACGGACGATCTCCATTGCGATTTTTGACATACGGGCTTCCGTATACCGCATCGCAGCGGCAGAGTCGCCATCGACGGAACCGAAGTTTCCGTGACCATCGACGAGCTCATACCGGTAGCTGAAGTCCTGTGCCATCCGGACCATCGTGTCGTATACGGCAGAATCACCGTGCGGGTGATACTTACCGATAACTTCACCGACGATACGGGCGGATTTTTTATGCGGTTTATCTGCACGGATACCGAGGTCATTCATCGCATAAAGAATCCGGCGATGTCCTGGTTTTAAACCGTCACGTACATCTGGAAGTGCACGTGCGACGATGACGCTCATTGCATAATCCATGAAGGATGTACGCATTTCTTGACTGATATTTATATCTTTAATGATCCCTTGTTGATCGGACATTCGTCTGGCCACCCTCTCTATTCAACGTTAAATATCCAAGTTCTTCACGTAATGCGCGTGCGACTGGATAAAGTCACGACGTGGTTCTACCTGATCTCCCATCAAGATATCGAACACTTCATCCGCTTCGATGGCATCTTGAAGCTCGACCCGAAGCATTTGACGACCACTTGGATCCATCGTGGTTTCCCAAAGTTGCTCTGGATCCATCTCACCGAGACCTTTATAACGCTGAATGTCGTAACGCGCGTTTTCCGGAAGTGCGGCTAATGCCTCGTTCAGTTCGCGTTCGTTGTGCACATATGTGATGTTTTTCCCTTGTTTAATCCCGTAGAGCGGCGGCTGTGCGATATAGACATAACCGTGCTCGACGAGTGGACGCATATACCGGTAGAAGAACGTCAATAAGAGCGTCCGAATGTGGGCGCCATCGACATCGGCATCGGTCATGATGATGACTTTGTGATACCGTGCTTTTTCGATATTGAATTCTGAACCGATACTCGTCCCGAGTGCCGTAATGATCGTCCGAATCTCGTTACTACCGAGAATTTTATCGAGACGCGCTTTTTCGACGTTGAGGATTTTACCACGGATCGGCAAAATCGCTTGGAAGTGACGGTCACGACCTGATTTCGCAGATCCACCCGCCGAGTCACCCTCGACGATGTAGATTTCTGAAATCGTCGCATCCCGTGACGAACAGTCCGCTAGTTTACCAGGAAGTGAACTCACTTCGAGGACACCTTTACGACGTGTCAACTCACGCGCACGTTTTGCTGCCATCCGGGCACGTGATGCCATCATTCCTTTTTCAACGATGGCGCGGGCATTCGTCGGGTTTTCCATCATGAATTGTTCAAACGTAGACGAGAACAACGTATCTGTCGCCGTTCTTGCATCCGAGTTCCCGAGCTTCGTTTTCGTTTGTCCTTCGAATTGTGGATTCGGGTGTTTGATCGAGACGATTGCCGTCATACCTTCACGGACGTCTTCACCAGACAACGTACCGTCCGCTTCTTTCATCAGACCGAACTTCTTCGCATAGTCATTGATGACACGCGTCAACGCCGTCTTAAAGCCGGTTTCGTGCGTACCGCCTTCATGCGTCGGAATGTTGTTCGTAAAGGAATAGATGTTGGCTGCGAATCCGTCGTTGTATTGAAGTGCGACTTCGACTTCAATCCCGTCTTTCGTCCCGTGGACATAGACCGGTTCCGGGTGGACGACTTCTTTTGAGCGATTCAAGTGCTCGACGTACGATTTGATTCCGCCTTCGTAGTGGAAACTACGCGTGATCGGTTCATCCGCGCGGTCGTCCGTGATGACGATGTTCAAGCCTTTGTTCAAGAACGCAAGCTCACGGAGACGTGTTGCAAGCAAATCATAGTCATATTCGAGTGTTTCCTGGAAGATTTCACTGTCCGGGAAGAAACGAATCATCGTTCCTGTTTCTTCAGAAGTCCCGATGATTTCGAGATCTTGTGCCGGTACACCGCGGTGGTACGCTTGATAATAAAGCTTTTCGTTCCGCTTAACGAATACTTCAAGTTTCGTCGACAACGCATTGACGACGGATGCTCCGACACCATGAAGACCACCCGATACTTTGTAGCCTCCACCACCGAACTTACCGCCGGCATGCAGGACGGTTAAAATAACTTCGACTGCAGGACGCCCCATCTTTTCTTGAATATCGACCGGGATTCCCCGTCCATTATCCTCGACTAAAATCGAGTTGCCCGGTTCGATTGTAACTTTGATTGTGTCACAATATCCTGCGAGCGCTTCATCAATCGAGTTATCGACAATCTCCCATACTAAATGGTGGAGCCCTTTCGACGCGGTTGATCCGATATACATACCTGGACGTTTCCGAACGGCTTCAAGACCTTCAAGTACCTGAATCTGATCGGCACCGTACCCTTGTTCCAATTCCATATCTTCATGATTACTCATCGGTTTTCTCACCTACTGTTTCTTTATAGGATGTCTCTTCCAAAATAACTGCCCCTTGTTTCACGTGGAACAACTTCGCTTGTCTGATCGTTTCATGGGCGATTCCCTCGACACTCGTCGTCGTCAGGATCGTCTGGACCTTTTGTTGCATCGTATCGAGCAGATGGGTTTGACGATGGTCATCGAGTTCCGACAATACATCATCTAGAAGCAGTAGCGGGTATTCCCCGACTTCTTCATGAATCAGTTCGATCTCTGCTAGTTTCAACGAGAGCGCAGCCGTCCGCTGCTGTCCTTGCGAACCGTAGGTCTGAACGTTACGTCCATTGACCTCCATTTCGAAGTCATCACGGTGTGGTCCAAATAACGTCACGCCCCGTCTAATTTCATTATCTTTTATTTTACCAAACTTCTGCGTATAAGAAGCAGTCATTCCTTCGACATCTAGGGAATCATCACTAAATGTATCGGAGCGATAGCGTAGAACGAGTTCTTCCTGTCCACGACTGATTCCATCATGAATCGGTCGCGCCCACTTTTCGAGCTGGGCGATGAAATGATGACGGCGTTGAACGATTTTAACGGCAAGCGTAATCATCTGTTCCGTCAAAATGTCGAGGAACGTCTCGTCCCCCCCTTTGATTGACAACTGTTTCAACAACGCATTCCGTTGTTTCAACACTTTCAGGTATTGACTTAATTCATGCAGGTAGACCGGACTGACTTGACCAATCTCCATATCTAAAAAACGACGCCGGACTTGTGGACTGCCTTTAACGATATGCAAATCCTCTGGTGCGAACAATACGATATTGAGCGCCCCGATATAATCACTGAGGCGTCGCTGTTCGAGATGATTGAGTTTCGCCTTTTTCCCACGACTTGAAATCTGAATTTCCTGCGAATGGGGACCCATCCGCTTCATGACACGCCCTTCGACGCGTGCTGCCTCTGCGTCCCACTGGATCAGTTCCTTATCGTGTGTCGTCCGGTGTGATTTTGCGAGCGCCAATACGTGGATCGCTTCGAGCAAGTTTGTTTTGCCTTGGGCATTTTCCCCGATTAAGACGTTCGTCTTTTCAGAAAAGAACAATTCCAGCGACTCATAGTTGCGATAATGACTGAGTCGTACCGAATCTAATCGCACGTTAGTTCGCCTCGTTCTTGATGACGAATTGACCGTAATCCTCTACGTCAATGACATCTCCATCCCGTAGTTTACGACCGCGTCGCTGATCGACTTCACCGTTGACGAGAATAGGTACCTCCGCTAGAAATGGTTTTGCTTGTCCACCGCTCGAGATAATATCAGACAGCTTCAAGAACTGACCTAATGTGACATATTCCGACGTGATTTTGATTTGATTCATGGATTGACTCCTCCTACCTACATATTATAAATGACGTACTCTTTATTGTACTAAAAAACTCATGATTTAGCAAAATGAACGAACGTATATACGGATTACAAAAAAAGCCCAAGAAACCAAGTCGGTTTCTCGGGGAACGAATTACGCGGTACGGACAGGTAAAATCAATTGCAAGACGTTATCTTGGTCGACCGGATGAAGAATGAACGGTCGAATCGATCCCGTGAATTGAATTTCAATATCTGTCGCATCGAGTGCTTTCAAGGCATCCATCATGTATTTCGAGTTGAAGGAAATCTTCAGCTCTTCGCCTTCGAGCGATAAGATGCTCACTTGTTCGGAAACTTTCCCGACTTCCGGTGAGTGCGATGAAATTTCGACGGCCGTCGTACCTTCTGCGGCGAACTTGATGACGTTGTTGCGGTCTTCACGCGCGAGGAGTGACGCCCGGTCGATGGCTTGAAGCAAATCCTTCGCATTCATGCGGACGGCTGTGCGGTATTCTTCCGGAATCAGACGCGATGTGTCCGGATAGTTTCCGTCGAGTAGACGCGAGAAGAATAAGACGTGTTTCATTTTGAACAGAATTTGTTGGTTCGTGATCGTGATGTCGACATGACCGTCCCCTAACAGCTTTGATAGTTCGTTTAAGCTCTTACCCGGCACGATGACATTTTGGAACGAAATCTCGTTCTCTGTCTCAAACTGTGCCCGACGTAATGCAAGGCGATGACTATCCGTCGATACGCATGTCAAAATACCTTTATCTGCTGAGAAGTTAACACCCGTCAAGACTGGACGTGTTTCCTGGACCGCGACGGCAAAGCTCGTCTGACGGATCATCGAACGTAACAGATCCGCTGGTAAACGGAACCGTTGTCCTCCGTCGACTTGTGGAAGGCGTGGGAACTCGTCAGGATCAAGACCGTTCAAGTGGAATTCAGCTGTCCCCGATTGAATCCGTGTCATGAAGTTTGGAGAGACTTCAAGGATGACTTCGTCTGTTGGTAATTTTTTAACGATGTCGCCAAAGAAACGTGCATTGAGGACAACACTCCCTGCGCGGTGAACCGTTACATAAGAAGTCCCGTTCTCTTCCGCATAGATCGTCCGTTCAATTGAAATCTCTGTATCGCTTCCCGTTAACGTCATACCGTCACCATGGGCTTCAAGTTTGATCCCGGTTAAGATTGGAATCGTCGTTCTAGATGAGACAGCTTTTGCTACGTCTTGGATGGCTTGGATTAAAGTATCGCGTTGGATTGTAATATGCATATTGTCGTTAAGCTCCTCTCAAAATGGGCGTTACATCATCATAACATAATAATATATTTTTTTAATAATAGTATTAGGGCCTGTGGATAGTGTGGATAAGTCGGTGGATAACTTGGTATAGAGCCAAAACGCGTGTGGATAACTTGTGGATAACTAGCCTCTTTTATCCACAGCTTATCCACAGGTTTACGAATGTTTCAATTCATGCTTGATTTGTTCGATGACTTTTCCTGTTTCCCCATCCGATTTGACGAGCATGCTGATTTTTTCATGCGCATGGATGACCGTCGTGTGATCGCGTCCACCAAACTCCTCACCAATCTTCGGTAATGAGCTTTCCGTCATCTCGCGTGAGAGATACATGGCGATTTGTCGGGGGAAGGCAATCGATTTTGTCCGTTTTTTTGCTTTTAAGTCGTCAAACGGTAAGTTGAAATGTTTGCTGACCGACTCCTGGATGTCGCGAATCGTGACTTTTCGTGGTTCCGTGACCGGCATGATGTTATGCAGTGCTTCTGCCGCAACATTCGGGTCAATCGTCCGTCCGACCAAGTTCGCATAGGCGATGACGCGTGTCAAAGCCCCTTCGAGCTCCCGGATGTTCGTGTCAATTTGACTCGCGATATAGAGCATGACTTCGTTTGAGACATCGAGTTGCTCTGCATTGGCTTTTTTCCGCAGAATTGCAATCCGTGTCTCAAGATCCGGTGGCGTGATGTCCGTGATTAATCCCCATTCGAACCTGGAGCGAAGCCGATCTTCAAGCGTCGGGATTTCTTTTGGTGGTCGGTCGCTTGAGATGATGATTTGTTTTTGATCATTGTGTAGAGCATTAAATGTGTGGAAAAACTCCTCTTGCGTCTGCTCTTTTCCTGCGAGGAATTGAATGTCATCTATTAATAGAACATCGATGTTCCGGTATTTGTTCCGAAATTCAACGGTCTTATTGTCTCGAATCGAGTTAATGAAGTCATTCGTAAAGCGTTCGGAAGAAACATAGGCGATGCGAGTCCCGAGGTTTTGATCTTGGACGTACTGGCCAATCGCATGCATCAAATGGGTTTTACCAAGTCCGACTCCTCCATAGATGAATAAAGGATTATAGGCTTTCGCAGGTGCTTCTGCTACGGCTAAGGAAGCGGCGTGGGCAAAACGGTTACCTGATCCAATGACAAACGTATCGAACGTATATTTTTCGTTTAACTGACCGAGTTCACTCATGACAAGCTCATCGGTCGGTTTTCGTAACTGTTTCGTCCGAGAAGTTGTTTTCGCGGGTGCCAGGCTTTCTGACGCTTCCTCATTTTGACGATCAAGCATCTTCTTCGCTTGACCTTCCTCGATAAACTGAATATCAAGTCGACTCCCAGTCACTTCTTCCACCGTATCTTCGAGTAACGATAAGTATTGACGTTCCAGCCAAGTGACGGTAAATGCAGCTGGCGCTGAAATAATAAGTGTTGTTCCATTCAGCGTGACGCCCTCTGTGGATTTTAACCACATGTCATAACTTGCTTTTGGTGTCCGTTCTTCTTCCTCGATCACAGACAATACATTATGCCAAAGTTCGGCAGCGTTTTTCATAAATACCCCCCTTTTTCTATCATGATATAAAAAACTATACACAGGTTTATGCACAGAACAAGGTTAATGAAGAAACTCGACTTATCCCCACAACATAAAAACTGTGGATAACGTTATCCACAGGCAAGGAAATCTGTGTATAAAGTTATCCACAGGGTGTGTATAACTTGAATCTTCCATTTCGTTCGTGTCGTTGTTATGCACAATTAGTGTATCAAATGAAATGAGCCCTGGCAATGCCTAGAGTGATTTATCCACAAGTAAATAAAGATATACACAGGCAGTTACCCACAGGCTGTGGATAGTGTGGATAAACTGTGGATAAGGTGTGTATAACTTTTTGAAAGAGGAAGCGTAAAAAAATAGTTATACACAAAATCAAAAATGGATCGGGAAAGATGTCGAAAATCAAACCTTGACGACGATTTTAAAAAATACTATTGTAGACAAAGTGAAGAGTTATCCACGGAAAGTGTGGATAGTGTGGATAAGTCTGTGGATAGTTTTATATAGAGGGAGTTTACGATACTTCGTCCGGATCTGATTCCTATCCTGTCATACGAAGCATGAACTGGATTTCTATCGTAATGAACGGTTGGAATCAGCCAAGATAATTCTTACGAACTTTCATTGACAAGGTCCCTTTTGATTTATATAATGTACAAGACTGCCTTAAAGTAGAAAACGATGTTTTTTAATAGAGTACTTTTTAAAGGAGGTGCAGACTAATGAAACCAACTTTCAACCCAAACAACCGTAAGCGCAAAAAAGTTCACGGATTCCGTGCGCGCATGGCAACGAAGAGTGGCCGCCGGATCTTGGCTGCTCGCCGTCTTAAAGGCCGCAAAGCCTTGACTGTATAATCGAGCGATGATGAGATCACTTCTGGCGATGCCCGAGGTGATCTTTTTTTTGCTTTTTTTTAAGGGTGTTCGTGCTTTTGTCACAACCCCCTCTCGCAGAGCAGGATTATTCTATGATATGATGAAAGACGACGAATTTTCGTGATGTCAGGATGGAGTGTGATCAAGGTGAAGAAGGAATACCGCGTCAAGAAAGACAAGGAGTTCCAAGCGGTGTTTACTCGAGGAGCCTCTGTCGCCAATCGGCAATTTGTCGTATACGCACTAAAAAAAGACCAGCAAGCTCATTTTCGGATTGGTTTATCAGTGAGTAAGAAAATCGGAAATGCTGTCGTACGTAATCAGGTAAAACGGTACCTTCGTGAAGCATTTTTGTTACACGAAGCTTCGATTGCACCAGATTATGATCTTGTAATCATCGCCCGCAATCCAGCTGCGAAGATGACTGCGCAAGAAGTCGCAGATAGTTTGCGACATGTATTAAAGCGTTCCGGCGTCTGGAAGCGGCAAGTTAAATAAATACGTAGTATATTCTGTTTGATTTGTAGCGGTTTATCGCTTTCTTCTATATGTAGAGAGTGGAATCGACAATGTGTAAACATCATTAGGAGGAATTATGAACAAGAGAACTAAGATTTGGCTGACACTCGGACTGATGTCAGTACTCGCGGTCGTATTGTCAGGTTGTACTCCGAGTAACTACGGAGCACACGAAGAAATCACGGGAGACACGGAAGGATTTTGGAAACACTATTTCGTATGGCCGATGGCTTGGCTCATTCGGGAGATTTCACATTTAGTTGGAGATAACTACGGAATCGGGATTATCATCACGACATTGATCGTCCGTCTCGTCATCCTTCCATTGATGATTAAACAGACGAAGAGTATGGGTGGTATGCAGGTCATCCAGCCAGAAATGGTCAAGTTACGTGAAAAGTACAGTTCGAAAGATCAGGAAACACAACAGAAATTGCAACAGGAAATGATGAAACTCTACCAAGAGCATAACGTCAATCCGCTTGCCGGCTGTTTACCGATTTTGATTCAGATGCCGATTTTGATTGCTTTCTACAATGCGATCATCTATACACCGGATATCTTTTCGCATCAATTCCTCTGGTTCAACCTCGGGAAACCGGATCCGTATTTCGTCTTACCGATTTTGTCGGCCATCTTTACGTATCTGCAACAGAAACTCTCGATGGCGGGACAAGACGATAACCCACAGATGAAAATCATGTTGTACGTCTTCCCAATCATGATCTTCGTGATGGGTGTGACGTTACCATCAGCCTTGTCGCTGTACTGGGTCGTCGGTTACATCTTCTCGATCATCGTGACGATCGCAATCATGAAGCCGATGCGTGAGAAGATTAAAGCGCAAACGGAAGCAACGATTGCAGCGAAGCGTCAGCAAGAAACGGCTGAAGCCGCGCAAGCTCCGAAGAAACCGAAAAAGAAACGTTAACAGCAAGAGTGATACTCCGTTTTTACAGAGTGTCACTCTTTTTCTTTTGGGCTATTTCGTGTATAGTTGTCACGTTATACCCATTTATAATGAACCGATGCATTTAATCATAGAAACGATAGAAGAAAACGAGGTGTGAATGACGAATGATGGAATTTGATACGATAGCTGCGATTTCGACACCGATGGGCGAAGGGGCGATTGCAATCGTCCGGTTGTCAGGTCCGCAAGCAGTAGCGACGGCAGACCGAGTCTACCGCGGTGCAAATCAGTTACTTGAGGTACCGACCCATACCATCCATTACGGAAAATTGGTCGACCACGAGACAGAACAGGTCGTCGACGAAGTGATGGTCAGTGTCATGCGGGCGCCGAAAACGTTCACGCGTGAAGATGTCGTCGAATTGAATTGCCATGGTGGAGTTGTCGCGGTCAATCGTGTACTCGAACTCATTCTGGCACAACCCGATGTTCGGTTAGCAGAACCGGGTGAATTCACGAAACGCGCCTTTTTAAACGGACGAATCGACTTATCCCAAGCAGAAGCCGTGATGGACTTAATCCGTGCGAAAACGGACCGGGCGATGACGGTAGCGATCGGTCAAATCGAAGGACGGCTTTCGAAGCTCGTCCAAGATTTACGTGAGCAACTGTTACAGACGATTGCTTCGATTGAAGTCAATATCGACTATCCGGAATACGATGCGGAAGAAATGACGCAACAAATCGTCCAAAAAGACGCAGGCGAAGTCCGACGTATCTTAACGGAACTGCTCCGGACGGCGCGCCAAGGAAAAATCCTGCGCGAAGGGCTCTCGACCGCGATCATCGGGCGACCGAACGTCGGGAAATCGTCTTTGCTCAACACATTGGTGCAAGAAGCAAAAGCAATCGTGACCGATATCGCAGGGACGACGCGTGATACGATTGAAGAATACGTCAATGTCCGTGGAGTACCGCTTAAGTTGATCGATACGGCAGGGATTCGGGAGACGGAAGATATCGTCGAACGGATGGGTGTCGAAAAATCACGCCAAGCGCTCAATTCGGCGGATTTGATTTTACTTGTCTTAAACGGAAATAACGAATTGACGGAAGAAGATACGTTATTGTTTGAAGCGATTCGCGATATGAACGCGATCATCATCGTCAACAAGAGTGACCTTGTGCAACAAATCGACTTAACGCGTGTCGAAGAGTTGGCGGCAGGACGCCCTGTCGTCACGACATCCTTGCTTGAAGAAGCAGGTGTCAACGACCTTGAAGCAGCAATCGCTGCCCTCTTCTTCGAACAAGGCGTCGAAAGCCAAGACATGACGTACGTCTCGAATGCACGTCATATTCAATTGATTAAACAAGCGAGTCAGATGATTGAAGATGCGCTCGGTGCGGCAGAAGCTGCAATGCCGATCGACATGGTCCAAATTGATTTACGCCGGGCGTGGGATACGCTTGGAGAAATCAATGGCGATACAGCGCAAGATAGTCTGCTCGATAAATTATTCTCACAGTTTTGTTTAGGGAAATAACTGTACTGTCAGGTTGTTGATTCATAAAAGGAGGAACCGAAGTTATGGCTTATCAAGCAGGTGAATTCGACGTCATCGTCGTCGGAGCCGGACATGCCGGAATCGAAGCTTCACTCGCGTCAGCGCGAATGGGATCGAAGACGGTCATGTTAACGATGAATCCCGACATGGTCGGATTCATGTACTGTAACCCGTCGATTGGAGGTCCCGCAAAAGGGATCGTCGTCCGGGAAATTGATGCATTAGGTGGCGAGATGGCACGGGCGATTGACGCCACGTACATCCAAATGAAAATGCTCAACACGTCAAAAGGTCCAGCTGTCCGCGCGTTGCGGGCGCAAGCAGACAAATTCGAGTATCAAAACCGAATGAAAAAAGCACTCGAAGATGAACCGAACTTGTTACTCCGTCAAGCACTCGTCGAACGTCTATTGATTGAAGACGGACGTTGTGTCGGTGTCGTCACGAATACAGGCGCCGAGTACCGGGCGAATGCAGTCATCATCACGACAGGAACGTTCATGCGCGGAAAAATCATCATCGGTGAACTCTCATACGAAAGTGGCCCGAACAATCAGATGCCGTCCGTGAACTTATCGAAGCACCTGGAAGAACTCGGTTTCGAGCTCGCGCGCTTCAAAACGGGGACACCCCCCCGAATCGATGGAAAAACAATCGATTATTCGAAAACAGAAATTCAACCGGGGGACGACGTGGCCTTGCCGTTCAGTCATGAAACGACGCAAATGATCACGGAACAGATTCCATGTTGGTTGACGTATACGACAGAGTATACACACCAGTTGATTGACGCGAACTTACATCGTTCACCGATGTTCTCGGGCATGATTAAAGGAACAGGTCCACGCTACTGCCCATCGATTGAGGACAAAGTCGTCCGATTCAATGACAAACCGCGTCACCAAATCTTCCTCGAGCCGGAAGGTCGCGATACGGAAGAAGTCTACGTCCAAGGACTATCGACCAGCTTACCGGAAGATGTCCAACACGATATCTTACGCTCGATTCCAGGTCTTGAAAAATCAGAAATGATGCGTCCCGGCTATGCGATCGAATACGATGCAGTCATTCCGACACAACTGTGGCCGACACTCGAAACGAAACGGGTCGAAGGGTTATTCACAGCCGGACAAATCAATGGAACGAGTGGCTATGAAGAAGCAGCCGGACAAGGGATCATGGCGGGAATCAATGCGTCACTGAAAGTCCAAGGTAAAGAACCATTGATTTTGTCACGTTCACAAGGGTATATCGGGGTCATGATTGATGATCTCGTCACAAAAGGTACGAACGAACCGTATCGTCTCTTGACGTCACGCGCTGAATACCGTCTCTTGCTCCGTCACGACAATGCTGATCTACGGCTGTCTGAGATCGGCCATGAACTCGGTCTGATCAACGACGCACGCCATGCGAAACTGGAACTGAAAAAAGACGAAATCAGTCGTGAAATGAAACGTCTTGAAAAAGTCGTCATCAAAGCGACGCCAGACGTCAACGAAAAACTGACAGCAATCGGCGTCTCGCCACTAAAAGAAGCGCTTCATGCCATCACGTTGTTGAAACGTCCAGAAATCACGTATGCGATGATTGCAGACATGACAGAGCCACCCGTTGCGTTGTCAGCGGAAGCGGCAGAACAAGTCGAAATCCAAGTGAAGTATGCGGGCTACATCGATAAACAACTCGATCAAGTCGAACGTATGATGCGGATGGAACAAAAACGGATTCCGGATCGACTCGATTACGATGTCATTAACGGTCTCGCGATTGAAGCAAAACAGAAACTAAACCAAGTGCGTCCGCTCTCGATTGGACAAGCATCACGGATTTCTGGGGTTAACCCGTCAGATATCTCGATTTTGCTGATTTACATCGAGCAAGGCCAATACGCATTGACTGCGGAGTGATAACATGAACGAACAGCAATTCGTAACGGCGCTCGCTGAGCACGGACTTGATGTCTCAGAGCAACAATTACACCAGTTCAAACGCTACTATGAACTACTCGTCGAATGGAACGAAAAGATGAATCTGACGGCGATCACAGATAAAGAAGATGTCTACTTGAAACATTTTTATGATTCGATCACAGCGGCGTTCTACTTCGATTTCACAGACGTTGAAAGCGTCTGTGATGTCGGAGCCGGTGCTGGTTTCCCGAGTCTGCCGATCAAAATCATGTTCCCCCACTTAAAAGTCACGATCATCGACTCGCTCAATAAACGAATCGGCTTCTTGAACATGTTAGCGACAGAACTTGAACTTGAAGGTGTTGCGTTCCACCATGGTCGGGCAGAAGAGTTCGGTAAAAACAAACAGTTCCGGGAACATTTTGATGTCGTGACGGCACGTGCCGTCGCCCGGATGTCGGTTCTTGCCGAGTACTGCTTACCCCTCGCAAAAGTCGGTGGACAATTCGTTGCGCTTAAAGCAGCGAAGTTAGGACAAGAGTTAGAAGAAGGCGCAACAGCGCTCAAGGTGCTGGGTGGGAATTTACGGGAAAGTTTCCAGTTCCAATTGCCAGGCGAGGAAAGTGAGCGTAATATCGTTATTGTAGATAAAAAGCGATTAACACCCGGGAAATATCCGCGTAAGGCGGGAACACCGGCTAAAGATCCACTGAGTTAAACACCGTTTCATTAGGAAACGATGACTGATAAAGGTGAGGTGCGCGAACGTGAAAAATGCAATTGCCAAACTGCTTGGTAAAGGCGGACAACCTGTCCCGCTCGAGCTTGATCCGCAAGATACACTACGTGAATTGAAGCTGACGGAACTGGTCGCCAATCAATTTCAGCCCCGAACGATCTTTGATGGGGAACGGATTGAAGAACTGGCTGCGACAATCGAGGAACATGGCTTACTCCAACCGATTGTCGTCCGAAAACAAGGGAACGGTTACGAAATCATCGCGGGAGAACGGCGTTTTCGAGCGGTGCAATCCCTTGGCTGGGAGACGATTCCTGCCATCATCAAAGAAATGACAGACGAAACGACGGCTGCCCTTGCATTGATTGAGAATTTGCAACGGGAGGAACTGACTCCGATTGAAGAAGCAGAAGCATATGAACGCCTGCTCGCGATGCAACACATCACGCAAGAAGTGTTGGCACGGAAGCTCGGACGTAGTCAGTCGACGATTGCGAACAAACTACGCCTGTTACGGTTGCCAGCTGAAATTCGTGACGCATTAAAGCAACGGACCCTCACGGAACGCCATGCGCGCGCCTTGTTGCCTTTAAAGGATGCTGAACTCCAAATCTTAGTGTTAGGTGAAATCGTCGAACGTGAATGGAATGTGAAAGAGACGGAGCAACGTGTCGAACGTCTTCTGACGCCGAAAAAGCCGAAGAAACGTCATAAAAGTTTTGCACGGGATACACGAATCGCGTTAAATACGCTTCGGGACTCGGTCGACATGATTGAACGGACGGGTTTGACCGTCGAAAAAGAAGAAGTGGATTGTGAAGAATATGTCGAGGTGCGAATCCGCATCGTGAAGGCACGTCCGTAAACTGCGGTCGTGCCTTCCGCTACGTTTAGGAGAGATATGTGTGAATGAGATACCACTACGGGCGATTCGACCGAATCCCGGTCAGCCGCGTAAACAATTTAACGAAAACGCGTTACATGAGTTAGCGAATTCACTGAAACGCCATGGGATGATTCAACCGATCGTCGTTCGTCCCCGTGATGGATTTTATGAAATCATTGCCGGTGAACGGCGGTATCAAGCTGCCAAACAAGCGGGATTTACAACGGTTCCCGTTCTCGTCATCGAAGCGAACGAAACACGTGTGATGGAACTGGCGTTGATTGAAAACATTCAACGGGCCGACTTGAGTGCGATCGAGGAAGCGATGGCGTACGCGGAAATGTTGGAAGAGTTTGACATCACACAAGCTGAATTAGCAAACCGTGTCGGAAAAAGTCGTTCGCACATCACGAATAGTTTGCGATTGCTGCAGTTACCGATGTTCGTCCAGCAAGCGGTCATGGAAGAACGGTTATCGATGGGACATGCCCGTGCGCTGCTTGCGTTAAAAGATTCATTGAAAATCGAACGGATGGCGGAGCGGGTCATGGCGGAGAATTGGAACGTCCGTCGGCTTGAGCAAGAGCTGCGTGACCGTAAACAAACGAAAACACGACCCGTCCGGAAGCAGACGACAGAATTAGATTTCGTGGAAGAGGCGTTACGGGAGCGGATGGGCGCGACCGTCCGGATTAAGGCGACAAAGCAGGCAGGGAAAGTTGAAATTGATTTTATTGATGAAGAGGATCTGAACCGGTTACTCGAGATTTTGTTACCGGAAGACGAATGATTATTCGAAATCACGACAAGCCTCGACCTTAAGACGTTCACAACTAAACATAAAAAGACGAACGATGTAGATTTTTATCAAATCATCGCGCGTCTTTTTATTTGATTTTGATTTGAATGTTAAATCGAACGGGGGGTAAAGGAAATCGTCGTCCGTTTTGTTTCAGCAACCAGTTTAGCGTCGAGTAAGGCAAAACTATCAGCGACGAGTTCAGCTAATTCATAGACGAGATGGAGCCGCGTATTTTGCAAAATCATCATCTCCATGAAGCCACTGACGTTGACGACCGCTTTAATGTTGAAGTCACCAACAGCGGGCAACTCTTTTTGGACACCGGCGCCCGGTGCGAGTGGACCTTCTGAGAAAAAGACGTGACCGACGCTCGATAGACGTCCGAGACAAGCATCGATGGCGATGACAAGTGGTTTGTAATGTGTCGTTTGAATCGATTGGAGTGTTTCTGCTAAATTTAAGGCATGAACGGGTTTAGCAAGTGTTCCATAAACATGCATGTGTGCGGGACGTGATTTTTCGAGGAATGTACCGACGAGTGGTCCAAGGGAATCACCGGTCGAACGATCGGATCCGATACAAACGAGTACGACCGGACGATTTTCTTTTGTCGCGGCGACTTGCTCATGGAGTTGCTCAGCTAACCTTTCTTTCGCGAATGGTTCTGTATGCTCTAAAAAGAAAGAATAGGGCTTAGGCTCGTGGGAATGGAAGCGGAAATTCATGTCTAGATCATCCTTTCTTCTCTAGGTGTCTGCGTCATGGTGTATTGGCGAGAGTGAAGGTGTTCTGTAATGATTTTCCTTTCCCGGTTTTTCGGGAAAACTAACGTCGAAATCGGTTCTTTAGTTGAAACTCATATAAAATCACGTATACTGTCGTAATAGAGAGAAATGAAAGGATGAAGAGAATGGCTACCAATCAAGATGTGAAAGAATCAGTCGCCCAAGTCGATAAGTTGATTGCACAAGTGACGGATACGGAAATGTGGATTCGGTTTGGACTGAAGGTGACAATTGCGTTAATCATCATTGTCGGATTTTATGTCCTGACACGGATCATGACGGGAGCGGTCGCCCGCTTGTTTACGATCCGAAAGATTAATGAACATGACTACTTAGCGCAACGACAAAACGAAACGTTACTGAAATTATTGCAAAATGCGATTCGGTACGTGCTTGGAATCGTCATGTTGCTGACCGTACTCAGTCAATTCGGCATCAATATCACAGGGCTCGTCGCCAGTGCTGGTATCGCGGGTCTTGCGATTTCGTTTGGTGCAAAAAACCTGGTTCAAGACATCATTACGGGTGCCTTCATCATCTTCGAACGACAGTTTAAAGTCGGTGATTATGTAAGAGTCGGTTTGATTGAAGGCGTGGTCATCGAACTTGGCATTCGGACGACAAAACTAAAAGGGTTGACCGGTGAGATTCATATCGTCCCGAACGGGCAAATCCTACAAGTGACGAACTTCTCCGTCGATAATAGTTTTGCCTTAGTCGATGTTCAAGTTCCGTACGAAGAGGATCTCAACCGGGTCGAGACGATCCTGAACGACATCTCGGAAGCAACGACGAAAAAGTATGCGGACATGTTCATTGAACCGATTCAGATACTCGGTGTCCAAATGCTTGATACTTCCGGTGTTTCCTATCGTCTGATGGCAGAAGTACCACCGATGCAACATTTTCAAGCGGGCCGTTTGATGCGTAAAGAATTCAAACAAGGTCTCGAAGCGGAAGGAATTCAGATTCCTTACCCGCATATGGTCATGATGAACACTACAGGTCAAGGGAATGGTGAACAAATCAATGATGCCAAAAACGTACAATCTCCATGATTATGTCGAAATGAAGAAACAGCATCCATGTGGAACGAACCGATGGCAAATCATTCGGGTCGGCATGGATATCCGCATCAAATGTCAAGGGTGTGGGGCAAGCATCTTGATGCCCCGCCGTGATTTTGATAAACGGTTAAAAAAAGTCTTACCAGAATGACTGTGAAAAAGAATCCGCAGACCGCTTGAGGTCGAACCGGATTCTTTTTTTTGTTCGCGCCGCAAAAAAGAAGTCGTCCGTTATGTCAGATTACAAAAAAACGGACATCAAACAGCCGGACCGTTAAAAAAGAAACAGCATCTCCTTGCTTAAAAAAATTGAACTATCTATAATTGTGAAAGATGTGCTGACGTGGTGTAATCATTCTACCCACTGCGGCCGCTAGCACGGATTTCCTAGGAAATACCGAAAAGGAGGAATTCCAAGTGGGATTAACAGCAGGAATCGTTGGCTTACCAAACGTAGGAAAATCAACACTTTTTAACGCAATTACACAAGCAGGTGTCGAGGCGGCAAACTATCCGTTCGCAACAATCGACCCGAACGTAGGTGTCGTCGAGGTGCCGGACGCACGTCTGCGTAAATTGACAGAACTCGTCAACCCGAAGAAGACCATCCCGACAGCATTCGAATTTACGGATATCGCGGGAATCGTCAAAGGTGCGTCTAAAGGAGAAGGGCTCGGAAATAAATTCTTAGCCAATATCCGTGAAGTTGATGCGATCTGTCAGGTCGTCCGTTGTTTCATCGACGAAAACATCACACACGTCTCTGGTAAAGTCTCACCGATCGATGATATCGAGACGATTAACCTTGAGTTGATTCTTGCCGATCTCGAATTGGTTGAAAAACGGATTCAACGTGTCCAAAAACAAGTCAAATCACGCGACAAAAATGCAGCAGGCGAACTGGAAGCACTTGAGATCGTTCTCGCGTTGCTCGAAGATGAAAAACCAGCCCGTCTCGCAGAATTAAACGAAGATCAAGCGGCAATCGTAAAACACTTCCAGTTGTTGACGATGAAACCGATGCTTTATGTCGCAAACGTCGGGGAAGATGAAGTCGCAGATGCAGACAGCAACGAAAACGTCCGTCTCGTCCGTGAGTTCGCAGCACAAGAAGGCGCGGAAGTCATCGTCATCTGTGCCCGGATTGAAGAAGAGATCGCTGAACTCGAGCCGGAAGAACGTCAAGAGTTCCTCGTTGATCTCGGAATCGAAGAATCAGGTCTCGATCAATTGATTCATGCAGCGTATAACACACTTGGTCTCGCGACATACTTCACAGCGGGCGAAAAAGAAGTTCGTGCCTGGACGTTCAAAAAAGGGATGAAAGCACCACAATGTGCGGGTGTCATCCACTCTGACTTCGAACGTGGATTCATCCGTGCTGAAGTTGTCGCATACGATGACTTAGCAGCAGCTGGAAACATGGCGACAGTCAAAGAACAAGGACGTTACCGTTCTGAAGGGAAAGAATATGTCTTCCAAGATGGCGATGTTGTCACATTCCGCTTCAACGTTTAAGCGGAGCGAACGAATCGTTATTGCATAAACCAAAATACTTTGATAGTATTAACAAATGTGAGTAATGAATTATTGCTCCTTGCTCGATGAATCGAGCCGCCAGTCCAAGAGGAGGTGACAGATATGCGTAAATACGAAGTACTTTACATCATCCGTCCGGAAGTTGATGAGGAAGCACGAAAAGCTCTAGTTGAGCGTTTCAACAAAGTCCTCACTGACAACGGTGGTACAGTTGAAAAAACAACTGAAATGGGTAAACGTCGTTTCGCTTACGAAATCAATGATATGCGTGAAGGATTCTATGTTCTTCTTAACGTGACTGCTGAACCAGCAGCTACTAAAGAACTTGACCGTCTCATGAAGATCAGTGACGATATCGTTCGCTTAATGATCACAAAAGACGAGAAATAAGCTGAAACAGGAGAGTGATTCTGATGATTAACCGCGTCGTTTTAGTCGGTCGGTTAACTCGTGACCCTGAAATGCGTTATACGCAGAGCGGGATTGCGGTAACGCGATTCACACTCGCATGTGACCGTCCATTTACGGGACAAGATGGGAAGCGAGAAGCTGATTTCATCGATTGCGTCGTATGGCGCAAGCAAGCAGAGAACGTTGCTCAGTATTTGAAAAAAGGTAGCCTCGCAGGTGTCGAGGGTCGCCTACAGATTAGTAGTTATGACGATAAAGAGGGTCAACGTCGATATCGTGCTGAAGTCGTCGCGGATAGTGTTCGATTCCTAGAATCACGCAATGCAAGCCGTTCTTCAGATAGTGACAGCTATTCTTCGAATTCAAATACAGGTGGAAACGGGAATGCTGCAGGATGGGGTTCACAGCAACAGCAGAACAACTCTTCCTCGCCAGCACCCGCTTCATCTTCATCGAACTCGGGCTTCGGCGCTGATCCATTCAGCGGTGGAAGTTCGATCGATCTTTCAGACGACGATCTCCCATTCTAATGGGAACGTCGAACTGAAAAATTTACTCTAAAAAGGAGGTTAATCACATGGCACGTCGTCCAGGTGGAAAACGTCGTCGTAAAGTATGTTACTTCACGTCGAACCACATCACTCATATCGATTATAAAGACGTAGAACTTCTCAAACGTTTCATTTCGGAACGCGGTAAGATTCTTCCACGTCGTGTGACTGGTACTTCAGCGAAATACCAACGTCCACTTACAATCGCAATCAAACGTTCACGTCAAATGGCTTTAATTCCATACGTAGCTGACTGATTACGGTCCAGCGCTTTTCCTTCTCGGAGGAAGAGCGCTTTTTTTCGCTTCTCTTTCAACGCGTCCCGCTTTTCGGTTATAATATACAAGTTAACGATTTTTCTTTTAATTAGAGTATTTAAGGAGGACGCGATGGAGTCAGGTCAACAAGTATCACCAGAACGGGAACGACGGATTGTTCGATTCGTTCCGTATCTACTAATCGTCGGTCTACTTCTCGTCGTCGCAGTTAGTAATCCAGGTATCGCAGCGATTGGTGCAGTCTTGACAACTGCTTTGTTCGTTCTTCATCTATTAGAAGAACAACGTGCACGTAAATCCTGGGAAGCCTATGTCGAAGGGATATCGATTCAGGTCGAGGATACAGGGCAGGATGCTCTGACGAATATGCCAATTGGAATATTACTATATGATGAGGAAACACATGTCACCTGGTTCAATGATCCGATGCGCGAAATCTTTGATGACTTAGCGATGGGTCATGTCTTGATGGACCTTGATCCATTGTTCGTCGAGATGATGGTGACCGATGAAGATCAAGCGACACTTGAAATTGGCGAATCGGTCTATCGTGTCTTCTCGAATCGTGAAAATCGGACCTTCTATCTATTTGATATGACTGAAGAAGCACAAGTCGAACAACAACTTGTCGATAATCAGACCGTCATCGGTGTCATTTACCTCGATAACTACGATGAGATGACACAAGGAATTGAAGACCAACTGCGAAGTGAATTGAACAGTCGGGTGACCCAGTTATTAAATCACTGGGCGGCTGATCATGGAACGTATATCAAACGAACTGCTTCTGACCGTTACTTCATCGTGACGACGGAAGAGAATTTACGAATTCTTGAACGATCGAAATTTTCGATACTTGATGTCGTCCGCGACGAAACGAGTCAGCGTGGTGTTCAGTTGACGTTATCGATCGGAATCGGTTGTGGGAGTGATGCCATCCCGATCCTTGGTCAGATGGCACAATCGAGCCTCGACTTGGCACTCGGCCGAGGGGGCGATCAAGTCGTCATCAAGCGTGACGGGAAAGTCCGCTTTTATGGCGGAAAAACGAATCCGACGGAAAAACGGACCCGGGTCCGGGCACGCGTCATTGCCAATTCGTTACGTGATTTAATGCAAGAGTCGAGCCGCATCCTTATCATGGGTCATCGTAACCCGGACATGGATTCGCTCGGGTCCTCGATCGGGGTCCTCAAATTGGCTGAGATGAATGAGAAGGAAGCACATATCGTCTTACCGGATGTTGAGATTGGTCAAGGCATTCGCCGGATGATGGCTGAAATCAGTGAAGATGAAAAGCTTGCGAGTCGGTTCATCAACTCGTTTCAGGCGGAACAAATAATTGACGATCAATCGTTACTGATCATCGTCGATACGCATAAACCGTCGCTCGTCGTCGTACCCGAACTGCTTGAACGTTTTGAGCGGATGGTCGTCATCGATCACCACCGTCGGGGAGAAGACTTCATCGAGGAGCCGGTGCTCGTTTATCTCGAACCGTACGCCTCTTCGACGTCAGAGCTCATCACGGAACTGATTGAGTACCAACCGACGAATGAAAAATTGGCGATGCTCGAAGCGACTGCACTTCTCGCAGGCATCATCGTCGACACGAAAGGGTTTACGCTCCGGACGGGGTCGCGGACGTTTGACGCCGCATCGTATTTACGTTCACAAGGCGCAGATACGGTTCTCGTCCAGGAGTTCCTCAGTCAAAACCTCGAGACGTATGTCGAACAGTCGCATATTCTCGAGCGGACGGAAATCTATAAGGACGGCATGGCGATCGCGACAGCCGAACCGGGTGTCATTCATGATCAAGTGTTGATCGCCCAAACGGCGGACCAACTGTTATCCTTACAAGGGATCCGGGCCGCGTTCGTCATTGCAGAGTTGCAGGATGGGCGGACGGCAATCAGTGCTCGTTCACTCGGTGAAGTCAACGTCCAGTTGATCATGGAGACGTTAGGTGGCGGCGGTCACCTGACGAATGCCGCTACACAAATGACGGAATCGATCATCACCGTCGCGGACGAATTAAGACAAGCAATCGATCGTTATTTAGAAGATGAAACAAAGGGAGAGGAAATCGAATGAAAGTTATTTTATTGCAAGACGTAAAAGGGCAAGGTAAAGCAGGGGACGTAAAAGAAGTCGCAGATGCATATGCAAACAACGTGTTATTCAAGAAAAAATTAGCACGTCCTGCGACGACAGGGAACTTAAAGCAACATGAAGCACATGAGCGTAAAGCAGCAGAGCAAGCGAAACAAGCATTGCTCGATGCAGAAGCCTTAAAAGAAAAAATTGAAAAAGAGACGATCGTCGTTTCGACGAAAGCCGGCGAAGGCGGTCGTGTCTTCGGTTCTGTCACGAGCAAACAGATTGCGGACGCCTTGAAAAGCATGGGGTATAAAATCGACAAACGTAAAATCGAGCTTGAGCACCCAATCAAGGCCCTCGGATTCACAAAAGTGCCGCTTAAGCTGCACAATGAAGTCACAGCGACGCTGAACGTTCAGGTCAAAGAAGCGTGACTAGAAAAGGGGACCGGTGATGAGTGATGTAATGCAAAATACGCCACCCCAAAGTATCGAGGCGGAACAAGCCGTCCTTGGGGCGATCATGATTGATGCTGATCGATTGATCAGTGCGTCCGAACGATTATTGCCACACGATTTTTATCGGGCGGCACACCAACGGATTTTTGAAGCGATGCTTGTATTATCGGACCGGGGCGAAGCGATTGATCTCGTCACCGTCACGGCAGAACTGAGTACGCTTGGTGTCTTGGAAGAAATCGGTGGGCTTGCCTATCTCGGTGAGCTTGCGGAAGGTGTCCCGACAGCGGCGAATATTAATTATTACGTCAATGTCGTCGACCAAAAATCAACGCTCCGTCGTTTAATCCGGACAGCGAATGAAATCGTCACGGACGGATACGAACGACAAAATGAAGTCGACGTTCTGCTGAATGAAGCAGAACGGAAGATTCTCGAAGTCTCGCAAGGTAAAGGGAGTGCCAGTTTCATCCCGATTTCTGACGTCTTGACGAGTGCCTATGCGACAATTGATAAATTGCATAAGCAAAGCGGTGAGACGACCGGGATTCCGACTGGTTTCCGCGATCTCGATCAGGTGACGGCCGGGTTCCAGCGTAACGATTTAATCATCGTTGCTGCCCGTCCGTCTGTCGGGAAGACGGCCTTCGCCTTGAACATCTCGCAAAACGTCGCTACCCGTGCCGACGAAAATGTCGCCATCTTTAGTCTTGAGATGGGTGCGGAACAACTGGTCATGCGGATGTTGTGTGCAGAAGGCAACGTCGATGCGCAACGTCTCCGGACAGGGCAGCTCGAAGATGAAGATTGGGGTAAACTGTCGCTCGCGATGAGCAGTCTGTCGCAAGCAGGAATCTACATCGATGATACGCCAGGGATTCGGGTCAACGACATCCGGGCGAAGTGTCGTCGCTTAAAGCAAGAGCACGGTCTCGGCATGATCATGATTGATTACTTGCAGTTGATTCAAGGGAACGGTCGCTCAAGCGATAACCGGCAACAAGAAGTCTCGGAGATTTCCCGTTCTTTGAAGTCGCTCGCACGTGAACTCGAAGTGCCCGTCATCGCCTTGTCTCAGCTCTCGCGTGGAGTTGAGAGTCGTCAGGACAAACGACCGATGATGTCAGATATCCGGGAATCGGGAGCGATTGAGCAGGATGCTGATATCGTCGCCTTCTTATACCGGGACGATTACTACAACAAAGAAACGGAAGATGCGAATACAATCGAGATCATCATCGCGAAACAGCGGAATGGTCCGACCGGTACGGTCAAACTCGCGTTCCGAAAAGAATTTAATAAATTCGTCGATCTTGAACCGAGTAATTCGTATGCTCCACCGGCGTAACAGGCAACACCTCGATCTAACCAGGTCGAGGTGTTTTTGTTTGTAGAAAATCATGACTGGGATGTTAGTTTAGTTCGCGTGTGGACAAGATAAATTCAATGTTGTGAATGAGGCTTTCTGCTTTCTGACAACCGTTTCTTTCTTCTCGTGCTTTCCTCGGGCGAGGCGCAAGCCGTTGCCCCTTTGTTCTGACGAACAAGGGGCAGGGTCTTGCCTGCCTCTGACAGTGCAAGAAATCTTGCACTTTTTCCCGTGGGAGTCACGAAAAGCGAAACGGTTGTCTTGTGTAGCGGGGCGAATGGATCATCGGGGCAATCCATTCGCCGAGTCGCGTGTTCCGATTTAAATCGTAGTGTATCTGTAGCCTAGAATCATTCTTTGTCCGTCACGAAAAGTGAAGCATGTTTTATGAAAGAGGGGGAGCTGACAACTGTTTCTTTCTTCTCGTGCTTTCCTCGGGCGAGGCGCAAGCCGTTACTCCTTTGTTCTGACGAACACGGAGCAGGGTCTTGCCTGCCTCTGACAGTGCAAGGAATCTTGCACTTTTCCCCGTAGGAGTCACGAAAAGCGAAACGGTTGTCTTGTGTAGCGTGACGTATGGATCATCGGGGATCGATTTGCCGAGTCGCTCGTTCCGACTTGAATCGCTTTCGAGCGAACAGCAATCAGGCGCGACCCTGCAGCGAAGCGAAGCGGCGCAAGGGATTGCCGCTCAGAAGTCGATTCGGAGAGGAAAAGCGCGGCAGGCGGATGTAGAAGATTTAAATCGTAGTGTATCTGTGCCTCTAAAGCACATGAAGGAAGCGTCGCGATTTGGACAAGCGAAGCCATCTGGAACAATCATTATGTTTCGATATCTTGAAAGTAAAGGAAAAAAGTAAGCGGAAAGTACTAATTAAACGAACGAAACAGAAATGTATTAATTAATTGTTCGGTATTTGGTTGACTTCTGTTTTTTTCCGCGTTACACTTAGTCGTGGTTTTGAATCGTACGTGGAGGTGGATGAGAATATGTCATCAGTAGTAGTAGTCGGAACACAGTGGGGCGACGAAGGGAAAGGTAAAATTACCGATTTCCTTTCGAAAAAAGCCGATGTCGTCGCTCGTTATCAAGGTGGGGACAACGCAGGACATA
Source organism: Exiguobacterium sp. s193 (assembly GCF_018618755.1). Lineage (GTDB taxonomy): Bacteria > Bacillota > Bacilli > Exiguobacteriales > Exiguobacteriaceae > Exiguobacterium_A. The sequence continues at coordinate 233,359 of NZ_JACSMR010000003.1, read as the reverse complement.
CAATCGTATTCAATAATGAGACGTATAAGTTGCACTTGATTCCTTCAGGGATCTTTTACTCAGACAAGAAATGTGTCATCGGAAACGGCTTAGTCGTCAATCCGAAATCGCTCGTCAAGGAATTAAAGTATCTACACGACCGTGGTGTTTCTACAGATAACTTATTAATTTCAAATCGTGCTCATGTTATCTTGCCATACCATCAATTGCAAGATCAGCTCGAAGAAGAAGCCAAAGGTGACGCAAAAGTTGGCACGACGCTAAAAGGAATCGGACCGTGCTACATGGATAAAGCAGCGCGGATCGGGATCCGGATGGCTGACTTGCTCGATAAAGAGACGTTTGCTGAAAAACTTCAGATTGTGCTTGAACAGAAGAACCGGATGTTTACAAAAATGTATGACGCAGAGCCGATCGCCTTTGAGGATATCTTCGAAGAGTACTACGCGTATGGCCAAGAATTCGCGAAGTACGTCTGCGATACATCGGTCGTCGTTAATGACAGCCTCGATAAAGGGGAAAAAGTATTGTTCGAAGGCGCGCAAGGTGTCTTGCTCGACCTCGACCACGGGACGTATCCATTCGTCACATCATCAAATGCATCAGCTGGTGGTGTCGCTTCAGGTGTCGGTGTCGGCCCTGCCCGGATCGACCACGTCGTCGGTGTCTGTAAGGCCTATACGTCGCGCGTCGGGGATGGTCCGTTCCCGACCGAATTGTTCGATGAAATCGGTCATCACATCCGTGAAGTCGGTCGCGAATACGGTACGACAACCGGTCGTCCACGTCGCGTCGGTTGGTTTGACTCGGTTGTTGTCCGCCATTCACGCCGGACGAGTGGTTTAACAGATTTGGCGTTGAACTCGATTGACGTGTTGACAGGCATCGAGACCTTGAAGATTTGTACATCATACGAATTCAAGGGCAAACAAATCGATGAGTACCCGGCGAGCTTCCGTGATCTTGAAGCATGTGTCCCAGTCTACGAAGAATTACCGGGCTGGAAAGAAGACATCACAGGAATCCGTAAGTTTGAGGATCTTCCGATCAATGCGCAAAACTACGTCAAACGTATCGCTGATTTGACAAACATTTCACTCGTGACGTTCTCGGTCGGACCGGGACGTGAACAAACGGTCGTGCTCCGTGACCTTTACGAAGAAGCATAAGTAGAATGAAACAGGCGGACATCGATGCAAGGATGCCATGCCTGTTTTTTGTATGTTGCGATAAGCGGAATAGTTCACAAACAAAAGAAAAAAAGCGTATACTGATAGTGATGTTTCACGTGGAACTATCTGCTTGAGACAGGCTGAATGAAAGGGACGTGGCGTCGGGAGTTTCCGTCGCCACCTTTCTATATGCCGAAAAAACAGGTAAAATAGATTGAATAGAAATTTTTAAGGGGGAACACCCATTGACGGAACGTAAAATTCTTGTCGTCGACGACGAACAACCGATTGCGGATATATTAAAATTTAAGTTAGAAAAAGAAGGTTACAGTGTAGCGGTCGCCAATGACGGCGTCGAAGCGCTTGAAAAAGTAGAGGAATTCCAACCGGACTTGATTTTGCTCGACATCATGCTGCCTTTAATGGATGGGATGGAAGTCTGTCGCGAAGTCCGAAAGACATCACAAATTCCAATCATCATGCTGACAGCGAAAGACTCAGAGATCGATACGGTACTGGGGCTTGAACTCGGTGCCAATGACTATGTGACGAAGCCGTTTAGCTCACGTGAGCTGCTCGCGCGTGTCAAAGCACATTTACGTAACGTGAATGTCGTCGAAGCGGCACCGACGACGGCTGGACCGGGTCCGTTAAAAGTCGGCGAACTCTATATCGATACGAATTCGCATACCGTGACGCGCCAAGATCAAAAAATCGAACTCACGCAACGTGAATTCGAACTGCTCCATTATTTAGCAAAAAATATCGGTCAAGTCATGACGCGGGAACATCTGCTCCAGACGGTCTGGGGCTACGATTACTTCGGTGACGTCCGGACAGTCGACGTAACGGTACGCCGTCTACGGGAGAAGGTCGAAGACAATCCGAGTACACCGATCTATATCATGACCCGCCGCGGTGTCGGCTATTATCTCCAAGATGGGGAGAATGAATAATCATGTTAAAAGGAACGAACTTCTTTAAATCCATCCAATGGAAGCTTGTCGTCATCTACGCGCTCCTGATTTTGGTCGCGATGCAAGTCATTGGTGTCTACTTCGTTCGTTCCCTTGAAAAGCAGTACATTACGAACTTCTCAAAATCTGTCGAGGACCGGGCCGGACTTGTTGCATACAATGTCGGGAAGGAATTTGATAAGGCAGGCGATGATGAAGCCTCTAAACGGCAGTTGTCTGATTCTCTTGGGCAACTGCTGTCTGAGTTTAGTAGTGGCTCCACTTCAAGGAACGACATTCTCGAAGTCCAAATCATCGATCAGGACTCCGTCATTCAAGCGACATCGGATGAGGATAATCAGTCGGCTGTCGGGCAGCGGGCAACGAACTCCTTAGTCAAAAAAGCACAGGCGACGAGTTCGACCCGAATCGATACCGTCCTGGATCCGAATACGGAAGATAAAATCCGGATTTTTGCCGTTCCGGTCACGTCCGAGAGTGATGGTTCGACGATCGGGATGATTTATGTCCGGGCATCGATGGAGTCAATCTATTCGCAGATGCAGCAGGTCACACGAATCTTAGCGACGGGAACAGTGATTGCACTTGTCATCACGTCGATTCTCGGTGTGTTGTTGTCGCGGACGATTACGCGACCGATTTCCGACATGCGGCGGCAAGCGATTGAGATGCGCCGCGGGAACTTCTCCCGGAAAGTAAAAGTCTATTCTGATGACGAAATCGGACAGCTCGCCCGTTCGTTCAATGAATTGACGGATGAGTTGCTCGAAGCGAACGCGACGACGGAAGCAGAGCGCCGTAAGCTGACTAGCGTCCTCGAAAACATGACGGATGGTGTGATCGCAACGGACCGGACGCTCCGTGTCATTCTGATGAACGATCAAGCAAAAGACATCGTCGGCGTCGAAGAAGCAGGGATGGTCGGTACGAACTTGAAGGATCTTCTCGCACTTGGGGACGACTTCATGATTCCGGAAGACGGAACGATGCCACCGCGCTTACTCGACTTCAGTAGTGAAGACGAACTGTTCCTCGTCCGCGCGTTCTTCTCGCCCGTTAAAAAACACAGTGGTCCGATTACCGGGATGATCATCGTCCTGCATGACGTCACGGAACAGGAGCAAGTCGAACAGGATCGCCGCGAATTCGTCGCGAACGTCAGTCACGAACTCCGGACTCCGCTGACGACGATGCGGAGTTATCTGGAAGCCCTCGCTGAAGGGGCATACCAGGACGAAGAACTGGCACCCCGTTTCCTTGAGACGACACAAAATGAGACGGAGCGGATGATTCGTCTCGTCACGGACCTCCTGCAACTGTCGAAAATGGACAGTAAGGAATACAAAATGAACAAAGTCCGGTTCGACTACATTCAGTTCCTCAATGATATTCTCGACCGCCACGACATGACGAAGCCGGAGCGGATCCGCTTCCGCCGGAAAATCATGAAACGGAAAGTCTATATTCGTGGGGATCAAGATAAGTTGATTCAAGTCGCAGATAACATTCTGACGAATGCAATCAAGTATTCACCGGAAGGCGGGACGATCACCGTCCGGACGATGTTACGGGCAAAACGGATCGTCATCAGCATCAAGGACGAAGGGGTCGGGATCCCGAAAGCGAATCTCCAAAAAATCTTCGAACGGTTCTACCGTGTTGATAAGGCACGTGCCCGGAAGATTGGCGGGACAGGTCTCGGTCTCTCGATCGCAAAAGACGTCGTCTCCGCACATGGCGGCGACATCTGGGCAGAGAGTGAATGGGGACGCGGCACGACGATTTACTTTACCCTTCCCTATGAGGTGATTGAAGAGGTGGATGCCGGATGATGAAGCAACGACTGAAAACGATCCTGCTGATTCTACTGGTGAGTGGTTCTATTTTTCAGACGGCAATGCTTTGGACGTATCATCCCAGCAGTGAATCGATTGAGCAGGAACAAGTCTCCTTTAATGAAATCGATGCCTCAAAGACGGTTGAGAGCAATCAGCTCGTCAATCCGGAACTCGTCGTCTACTCGAATGGGCAAGCGGCCTATCAGACGCAAATCATCGGACGGACGATGTTGAACCGGATTGGCGCATCGTTCGATGTCGGTGTCCTTGTCCTGACCGATAAGGCATCGAACATTCCGACAAGTAAACGAAGCGTCGAGATGATTTTCCCGACGCCCGTCAGTGCGGCGATGCTCGAAGAATTACTCGGTGAAAAAGAAATCGCGATGGCAGAACCGATCAAGCGGCTGTATCTGCTCGATTATGATGGACCGATTCTTCGGCTCGAGTCGGCGACCGGACGTTTCAAGGACTTTCAATTGGTCGGTGACGATACGGTCTTAAAACGTCTCTTCGCCTACAATAAAAAAAAGCCGATGACGAAAGTCGACCTCAAAGGAGGCGACTACACATATGTCGCGACTGCACCACCACGTCTTGAAGAAGTGTTCGTTTATGATGAAGTCGGACAGGACCCGAAACCGTTAGAGCGGATTCAAAATGCGTTATTCGCAGAAAATGCGAACGTCCAACAAATTAAAGGGCGGGACGGACTGGATGTGTTGACGGATGGTGTCAGCGTCTCGACGTATGACCGTGATTACAACGCCTATCGCTTCAACACGTTATCACCGAATACGCAGAGTGCGGCCGTCGATTACAGTACACTCGTCAGCTATATCAACATTCATGGCGGGTGGCTCGATCAAGTCACGCAGCGGAGCGGTTTCCGGTATTACTTCGATCAAATGAGCAGCGAGGACGAGCAACAGACGGCGCTCTTCCGCCTCTATTTGAACCGATACCCGGTCTTCGGCGAAGTCGGACCGTTGCTCGAACAGCCCGAATTTGATTTAGCGACGATTAAGATGACGTTTGAAGAAAATCAGATACGGTCGATTAGCCGCAGTATGTTGCGGGCGAACCGAAAACTGTTGTTGCGGGAGACGACGTTACCGACGATTGAACAGACGGTGACGGAGCTGAAACAAGCAGAAGTGATGCAAGACATCACCGGCATCCGTGTCGGGTATAAGATGACGTATAAACTCACGACGAGTCGCTATGCCCTGTTTGAACCGGCTTGGTTCGTCAAGCAGGACGGGGTATGGGTCACGGTCGATCAAGCAACTGGAAAAGAGGGGTAATGTTCGATGGATTGGAGTAAAGCAAAGACGTTGTTGATTCTGACTTTTCTCATCCTGAACGTCTACCTGGTCGTTCAGTTGATGGATCGGATGATTGAGCCACGCATCGTCTCGACGACAGCGTCTGGAAAAACGATTTTGAAGGATCGAAAGATTGATGAAAAACAATTACAGAGTGTCTCGCGTGATATCGGCTACTTGACGGCGGAAGTCGACACCGGTCCGCTGGCACCGACCGACAGTTCACCGATTAAAGATGCCATCACGTCGGTCCAGAATCAAGTCGAGTGGTCCGTCCGTTTAGCAAAGCCGGCTCCGCTCGATCCGAAGGCGATGCGTGATGCGGCGACAGCGTTCGTTCAGTCGTCGATCACCCATGGTTCGAACTACGCGTTTTGGAAGTTTGATAATAAACGAAATGAAATGACGTTCGTTCAAACGTACAAAGGACAGCCGCTGTATTCAACACCGGAGCAATCGCGGGAAGATGATGCGATGATTGGCCCGTCCTTGCTTGTCTTAGAGCTGAACGATGCCAAAGAAATCGTCAGCTACAAACAACGCCATTTGAACGACGTCGTCCGCCAAGCCCAGGACGTGACGTTGCTGTCAGCGAGCGAAGCGGTCATTCAACTGTCGGAGCAGGGACTGTTCCCGGCTTCAAAACGGATGACGGGACATAAACTCGGCTATTTCTGTCTCGTGACGGAAGGGACGAAATCCGTCCAGATTTTACCGCCGACGTGGCAGATCGAACTCGACGGGGAAGAGCTTTATTTCGTCAACGCGATTGACGGAGGTGTTCAGACGATTGAACGCCTCGATACAGTTTCAGAGAAATGAGGAAGATACGATGAGCCTACACTATAGCGTTCTTGCGAGCGGCTCGACGGGAAATGCCCTCTACATCGAAAGTGAAAAAAGCCGGCTGCTCGTCGATGCCGGATTGACCGGAAAAGCGATGCTTGCGTTGTTCGACCAGATTCACCGGTCACCGGAAGGCATCGATGGGCTGTTCGTCACCCATGAACATTCGGATCATATTAAAGGGGTCGGCATCCTCGCTCGGAAATACAACATTCCGCTCTATGCGAACCAAAAGACATGGGACGCGATGGAAGCGAAAATCGGCAAGATTGATCCCGCCTTGAAGTTCCTCTGGGAAGTCGGCGAAGTGAAACAGTTCGGCGATATTGAAGTTGAATCGTTTAACGTCAGCCATGACGCAGCGGACCCGATGTTTTTCCAATTCGCCCATGAAGGGAAACGGCTCGCCCACATCACGGATACGGGCTACGTCTCGGACCGGATGAAAGGGACGATTCGCGGAGCGGATGCCTACATCTTCGAAGCGAACCATGACATCGGGATGCTCCAGATGGGGCATTATCCGTGGAGCGTCAAACGCCGAATCCTCGGCGACTACGGTCACGTCTCGAACGAAGACGCGGCGGTTGCGATGAGCGAAGTGCTCGATGAGCGGACAAAACGGATCCATATGGCCCATTTGAGCAAGGACAACAACATGAAGGAACTGGCCCGGATGAGTGTCTCCCAGACACTGGCGAGCCGGGACGTCGACCTCAGCAAGATTCAATTGCTTGATACCGATCCCGTCATTCCGACACCACTCCTGAAGCTCTGATTATGGGAAATTACTGAATATGCTCAAAAGACCCCCACATTTGGCTAACTCGTCACGTGATGGGGGTATACTTGTCTAAAGAGAGTTTATGAAGGAGGCATGTGCCGATGGATCGACCTGAAGAACCACGGAATGAATCGGAACAGATCAATCAACCGACGGATGAGGAGAGCGGGTTTCCACCGCGCCGACCGACTGAAGACGAACCGGTCAGTCCTTACCGTGAATCATATGAAGAAGAACAGGAACCCCCGCGTAAACGGGGAGGTGGCGGCAAGGCCTTTTTCGTCGGTTTAATCGGCGGCATCATCGGGGCCTTATTGATCGCCCTCGTCGCGTGGCCGTTCGCCCGCGATCAGATGACGAGTCCGACACCGGCCGAGCCGACGACGGAACAGGCAGCGACGACAGCGACGGAAGCCGAGAACGATATCGTCGGAGCCGTCGGCAAGACGAAGGAAGCCGTCGTCAGTGTGACGAACTTACAAAGTTCGTTCCAAGGGACGGATCAAGAGACGGGATCAGGATCAGGGGTCATCTATAAAAAAGATGGCAATAAAGCGTATGTTGTGACGAACTATCACGTCGTCGAAGGGGCAAGCCGCCTGTCTGTTACGTTATCGGACGGAACGGCGCTCGAAGCGAAAGTCCTCGGCGAAGATCCGACGTATGATTTAGCCGTCTTATCCATCGATGCAGCAAAAGTGACACAGGTCGCAAAAATTGGTGATTCCGATACGTTACGTGCTGGTGAAACGGTCCTCGCGATCGGCAACCCGCTCGGGATCTTCGCAAACTCGGTCACGCGTGGTGTCATCAGCGCCCAGGAACGGACGGTGCCGGTTGATACGAACAAGGATGGGCAGCAGGACTTCAACACGGAAGTCATTCAGACCGATGCAGCGATCAACCCCGGAAACTCAGGCGGCGCACTGATCAATACGTCCGGCCAATTGATCGGTATCAACTCGATGAAGATTGCCGAAGCAAGCGTCGAAGGCGTCGGTTTTGCGATTCCGATCAACGAAGCGTTACCAATTATGCGTGACCTCGAACAGAACGGCGAAGTCGTGCGTCCGCAACTCGGGATTCAGATTCGGGACGTCCAGGAGTTCCCAAGCGGCTACCGTGAGGACCGCCTGAAACTGCCGAGTGACGTGACGAAAGGAATCGTCGTCGTCGGTCTGACGAAAAACAGTGGAGCGGCAAAAGCAGGGATGAAAGCAAATGATGTCATCGTCGAAATTGACGGGAAGAAAATCGGTTCATTCGCAGACCTCAAGAGTGTTCTGTACCGTGATGCGAAAGTCGGGCAGACCGTCAAAGTGATGTTCTACCGGAATGGGGATAAACAGTCCCTTGATGTGAAGTTGTCGGCACAAGCGGCGACGGTGCAATAAGAGAAAAGTAGAACTACCCGTGTTGCTGCGGGTAGTTTTTTTGTGAGGAATGGATTGTGTTTTTCATCGTGTCTTGCTGTCACGCGCTTTCCTCAGGCGAGGAACGAGCCGTTGGCTTCTTGCCTGACGGCAGATGCCAGGGTCTCGTGTTCCTCTGACAGCACGGCCGAGCCGTGCTTTTTCCTGTAGGAGTCGCGTGCAGCCGACACGATGAGCAGTAGGTTAATCATGAAGCGAAAAGAAGCGAGAATACCAAGCATGTGGATAACTTTTAAGCGGTTGAAGAAGCTGATTTTTGTTATACTGGTAGCGGATAACTGTGGATAACTAAAAAGGAGGAGAAGACCTGTGGATAAATATGTCTGTTTGGAACACGTCGAGTTAGCACTGGACGAAGTGGTTGATGAAACGGAAGAATACCCGATTTTGGAAGAAGTGAATTCAGAAAAAATCGTCACATGCGAGTACTGTGATCAGCCCGCAACATATCTTGTGTCAAGCAAAAAATAATTATCAACATGTGGACATGTGGATAACTCTGTGGATAACTCCTGAATTTTCTGTCAGAAAGCGAGAAAAATGATGCAAATTACCATTATCACGGTCGGAAAGCTGAAAGAGAAGTACTTGAAGCAAGGGATTGCCGAATATACGAAACGGCTTGGCGCCTATTATTCGATTCAAGAAATCGAAGTGCCGGACGAAAAAGCACCGGAACAATTAAGTGACGCCGAAATGCAGCAAGTGAAGAAAAAAGAGGGCGAACGGATTTTAGCAAAGATTGGACCGGATGTTCATGTCTACGCACTTGCTATCGAAGGAAAGCAACGGACGAGTGAACAGTTTGCGACAGAACTCGATCGACTGGCGACGTACGGCAAAAGTAAAATCGCGTTTGTCATCGGCGGATCACTTGGTCTCGCACCGGAAGTCATGCAACGGGCAAACGATACGATTTCGTTCTCGAAAATGACATTTCCCCATCAATTGATGAAGATGATTTTGTGTGAGCAGATTTACCGGGCATATCGGATTAATCGGAATGAGCCGTATCATAAGTGAATAGAATTGAAAAGAAAGACCATCTGAAACGTTAAGTAGCGTTCCAGATGGTCTTTCTTATGTACAGGATGCATTCTATTAGTGATGCATTATTGAAACAAAGAAGGAAAATTTAAAAGAGTACGTTTTAGAAACGGCAGTGAATGAGCGGAAAGGTACATCAGTATGATACTTCTGAATAAAAAAATGAGTAGCGACTGTTACATAGTAGTTAGCAAGTAATCTTTTTTTTATAGGCATTATGTTCGTAAGGTGAGGTATTACGGATAAATCACTATTGACAGTAAATAATAAAAAACCATTGTAAAATTAAGGAATGAAACCGATACTTATTATGAAATGCTATCTTTTATCAGTATAGAAATCAATTTAAGAATCGGGGGAAATAACGTGTTACCTATTTCTATTTCAGAGTTAGACCGTATTAAAGCAGAGTGTAATGCAATAGTGAATAAACGAGCATCGGCTTCAGCTGCAGTAGCAGTTGTACCCATTCCTGGAGCAGATGTAGGAGCAGATGTTGTCATCATGATGGAGCTTCTTCCTGCAATTAATCGAAAGTTTGGATTATCCCCTGAACAGATTGATCAGCTCGATTCTGAGATAAAAGGAAGACTTGCTGTTATCATTTCTTCAGTCGGTAGCGAACTAGTTGGTAAGTACATTACAAAAACAGTAGTGGCACAGTTACTGAAAAAAATGGGAGCTAAAATGGCAATTAAACAGGTCACAAAATACGTTCCCTTTGTGGGTCAGGCTGTATCGGCCGGAATTAGCTTTGGTGCGATGAAATACTTGGGAAATGCACACATCGAAGAGTGTTATGCGGTATGTAAACGAGCGATGGAATCCAATCAGTATCAAGAAGTCTAAACTCAAGAGGTGAGGTGATTGATATTGATTACTTCACCTCTTTTTAACGAAATTTTGACATATGCTCTAAGCCAGGAGTGTAATGATACAGACTTAAGGAGATTTTACAGATGAAGAAACTAATCATGAATATGTTTATTGTGTTATTAATTCTCGGAGTGGTCGGTGCGGGAGCCGTTTTCTATTTCAAACCTTCTCTCTTTTCTACGACTAAAAGCTCTGACACTGCTCTTGTAAAAGAACGGTTAGTAGAATTATCGGAATGGACTACTTTGAAATATGAATACAGCAAAGTCATAGTCAGTCGAAGCAGTAAAAAGATACCGTTCACCGACACGAAGCTAGCAGAGGCAATCAAACTAATTGAATATAATGGTTATTTAAAAGCGGGAACAGACCTTTCGAAATTACAGATCTCTTACGACGAAACAACCAAGCAATTATTCGTTAAAGTTCCAAACGCGACGATTCTTGATAATGTTGCGGATACAGATACAGCCAAGGTAACGGATGTCAAAGGGAATATTTTTTCTGACTATCCATCGCAGCAGATTTTCGATGACATTAATAAAGAAAAAAGAAAAATTGAAGAGGAAAAAATCGAGCAGGGTTTTTTGAAAGAAGCAGATGAACGAATTAAAAAACTATTAACCTCTTTCCTTAAAACAAACGGATATAACGATGTGAAGATTGAACTTTACTGAATGAATGATACAAGACGGTCATAGATGGCCGTCTTTTTCATCCGATACGTAGAAGTAACAGACCAAGGAAATTTACTGATGACAATCATAAGAAGAGGAAGGGTGAGAAGAACCATGAAAACACGATTATTAGGAAATACCGGAATCGAAGTCTCGGAAATCGGTTTTGGTGCATGGCAGTTAGGCAATGAAAAAGATTGGGGTAAAATGGCCGACTCGGATGCGGTACGGTTAGTCGAACAAGCAATCGATGAAGAATGTACCTTTTTTGATACGGCACCTAATTATGGAGCTGGAAAAAGCGAAGAATTGATTGGGAAAGCAGTCAAAGGAAAACGGGATCAAGTCGTGATTAGCAGTAAATGCGGGCATCATTCAAATGGAGAGCAAAATTTTGAACCGAAACAGCTCTTGTTATCAGTCGAAAACAGCTTACGCCGATTACAGACGGATTATCTGGATTGTCTTTTACTGCATAACCCTTCGTTTTCGACATTGACGAGTGAATCTCCACAGTTTGAATTACTCGAACGATTAAAAACGGAAGGTAAAGTTCGGGCCTTCGGTGCTTCGGTCGATACGGGAAAAGAAGTGAAAGAACTCTTAGATCGTACAAACAGCCAGGTGATTGAAGTGATGTTCAATATGTTTCATCAGGAACCTGCGCTGGCGATAAAATCAGCCCATCAACAAGGGGTCGGAATCATTGCTAAGATTCCGCTGGATTCGGGTTGGTTAACTGGAAAATATAATCGACATAGTACATTCAGTGGAATTCGGGATCGCTGGAGCGGCGAAGATATCGAGAAAAGAGCTGCGTTAGTCGCAACTGTACGCCACATTCTCGGTCAAGACCCATCGATGGTGCAAGCGGCATTACAATACATTCTTTCGTACGAAGAGGTGTCGACGACGATTCCTGGAGCTAAAAACAGTAAACAACTGCAGCACAACCTGTCTGCATCCGAAGGTGAGTTGTCGATGGGTGTCCTCGGAGAGATGCGGGGGTTGTGGGAGAATCAGATAAAAAATGCGAAGTTACCGTGGTGAAACAGTCTACGTAAATTAAAAAAATCTGTTTTCGAATTTACCATTTTGGTTTTTAAATTAGATTTTAAATATGGTAAAGTAATTATATGGATTTTATTGAAGGGGGTAATTATATTATGAGAAAATTGATGATTCTATTTTGTCTGATTGTTGCTACGGTTATGTTAGGAGCATGTGGTGATAGTGAATCTTCTTCCTCTAATTCTGAGAATGCTAAAAAAACAGAGGATATAAAAACGAAAGGTAAATTAAAAGAAGAAGATTATGAAAAACTGTATAGTGACCCTAAAAAATATAAAGGTTACGAATTAGAGATTACCGGAAAAGTATTTGCTGAACCTGAAAAGGATGAAAAAGGTACATACATTCAGCTTTGGGCTGATCCAGAAAATGCTGAAAAAAATACATTAGTAGCTATAAATGATCCGAAATTTAAAATTAAAACAGATGATTATGTAAAAGTAGAGGGAATAATTAAAGATGAATTTGAAGGAGAAAATGCTTTCGGAGGAACTATAACAGCACCAATCGTCTTAGCAAAAAATATTGAAGTTGTTGATTATTTAACTGCAGTTTCGCCTACATTGAAAGAAGTTAAAGTGAATAAAGAAATCGATCAATACGGAATTAAGGTGACTTTAAACAAAATTGAAATCGCTGAGAATCAAACTAGAGTTTATATAAAAATTAAAAATGATACAAAAGAAAAAGCTTCATTTTATCCTGGCTCGGCAAAATTAATTGTGGGGAATAAACAACTTGAAGAAGAGTATATTGATTCTGAAACTACCGGACTTCAAGAAATTCAAAACGAGATGTTACCTAATATAGAAACTGAAGGCGTAATTGTTTATCCTGCAATTGATTTAGGAGAAAAACAAATTAAATTAAACGCTGAAGTGTCTTCGGAGAATTATGATTTGGAATTCAAGCCATATATTTTTGATATATCGATAGATTAAAAAGTGCTTAAAAAAGAAGCTCAGGCGAATGTTTTCTACATTCTTGTCCTAGCTTCTTTTTTTATTTTAAGAGCGCTCAAGCACTGAAGCCAACATCCGGTGCACGACTTCGTGGTCGCGGACATCATGCAGCTGGTAATCCTTGCCGGGTAGCGTGTAAACATCGGTTGAACCGACGTAGGAAATCGCGAGTTCGAGTGTGCCGTCTTCCTGACAGGTTGTCCGTAATTCCAGTTCGCCACTGATGACACCGACTTCATTCGTCATCACACCGTGCGTGGCGGTAAACGTAGAGGTTTTCGTTTCCATCGAATCGACTCCTTCTTAATATGTACAGGTGTTCAGCATCGTTTGCAGTGCTGTTTTTTCACTCGACTGTAAACTGAGGTTCCAGCGGCTCTTCGTATGGATCCACATCTTCGAGTAACCACAGCTTGCACCCGCGCGTGTCGGTTTCCAGGTTGATGGATCCTGGTCTCCTTTTGAACGGTTCGAGCTTGCGGAGACGGCAATCAATTGCGGACCGGTAAGATCATTGGCGAACGCTTGGCGTGTCGTTGTCGTCCAGCTGCTTGCACCCGAACGCCAGGCTTCAGCGAGCGGTACGACATGATCGATGTCGAGGTCGGATGGGTTCTTGAACGTCAGTCCATCGTAATAACTGTACCATGAGCCGGACGTGACCGGACAATTGCCGACGTAAGAATCCGCATCGCGCTTGAGGACGACTTGACGGGTATCACAGCCGCTTCCTTGGCTGCTCCAATGCGGGAAGAGATCACGGGAGTAGCCGGTCATCGTGCTTTCGGTCTTGACTGTCAGTGCGTTGAGCTCAGACTGAACGGTGGCTTTTGATGGAAGCCCGGACGGGAGTGCGGAAACGGGTGAGAGGTCGAACTGAAACGCAGTGAGAAACAAAACAAACGATACGGCGAGTAGCTTGATTTTCTGGAACATGAACTGCCTCCTCTTATGTAAGTGTGATGAGAGAATCCTCTCAACTGACTCAGTATCCCATTGAATATTTTGGATAGGATTAAAATCATGTAAACATTACAAAAATTGAACGGAATTGACCTGGATAACATGGCGGCACAAAAAGTACATTCACAAAACTGCTTTAATGGTAAAATAAGGAACTTTTAATGAGGTGAAACGTATTGATTGAGGAAGGGAATGAGATCATGAAAAAAAGGTTACATGTATCCGTTACATCCATCGTTCTTTTAACCGGTTTAGCATTCGGGGTAGCCATTTCACTCGTCTTCGTCCAACGCCACCTCAATACGATTCAGATTGAATCGATTGTCGAGCAGGCAGATGAACGAGGTCTCGGCTACGAATTGGTGATTCATGAACCAATCACGAACTCCTACAGTTTTAGAGCATTCGAACAGGAGTAACAAGAACCCCATCGAAAGGAGAAGTCCGTTGAAAGCATCAGTCAATTTTTACTGTTTTATGCCGTCACGGTGATGATTATTTATGGCGTATCGATTTTTTTACCTGCCGCACTGAATTTCATCGTCTACTTTTCTATCGCGTTGCTGATTGTTCTTGTCGGTTATCTGATCCGGTATTATTTGTTCCGTTCCCGGGCGAAGAATTGAACTCTGTCAGCGAATCTGATTCAAATCTTGTATAGTAAAGGGGTACCTCTGTTCGATTCGAACAGAAGGCACTCCTTTTTTTAGGAGCCATCAGGAATTCAAACGCCAAGGAGCTGAAACGTTACCATGAACAAACAAGACATCAGTGATATCCGTCGCCATTTTAAGGTCGACTCGGAACTGCTTAAAATCAACGAAATTTATAATGTATATATCCGCAAGGAAACGAGTGAAATCTTCTATGAAGAAAGCCGTCCGTTCGCTTTTCTCGAGCTCGAGCAGCAGGAACTGTTCCTTGCGAACTTCAAGAAAGTCCTGACCGGGAAACTCGACATCAAACTGTTTGAGGTCAAGTTCCAGCAGCCGGAAGAAGGGGCGACCGGACATACGCAACAACTGTTGTACGAAGGGCTCTACACGGAAGAAACGGAAGACTGGACGGAGCAGATGCAACAGATTGCGCTGAAGATGGTCCAGGACGTGCAGTACGAAAACGATATCGTCGTCACGTTCATCCGTGGGCAGTATTACAAGACGACGAAACGTCAGGCAGACGAGACGGAGGTCGATAAAAACGATGAAGTCTATACGACACCGTTTATTCTGAGCAGTCTCAATCAGACGGAACTGCCGAAACAGTCACTCGTCTTTGACTATGTCGATCTCGAATTTAAGTCGAACCTGCTGATCAATCCCGTCATCAAACTCGCGTCACCGATCGGTGGCTTTTTATTCCCCTGTTTTACGGACAATGCGGCGGACGTCAACCGTGTCCTCTATACGGCGAGTAAACCGAACAAACCGGACCTTGCCTTCATCGAAAATGTTCTGAACGGGGACCAGATCGTGACGGCGGAAGAAGATAAAGCGGTGTTTGAAGAAATCGTCAAACTCGTCATCGGCGAAGAAGTCGATTCCAAAACGCTTGCCGGCGTCTATGAGGAAGTCAATCACCTGCTTGTGCTTGAGGATGAAAAAGAAGACGAGCCGGAAGAGATTCCGATGCTTGACGTCAAAGAAGTCGAACGGGTCTTAAAAGCGAGCGGCATCGAAGACGTCGACACGGAACAGGTCGAGCGAGCCTTTAAGACAGTCATCGATGATACGGCATACGAGATGAAGGCGAGCAACATCATCCCGAATTATGAAGCGAAGTCGATTAAAATCAATACGAAAGTCGCGAACATCACGGTCAGTCCGCAAGACTTGAAGTACATCAAACAGGTCAATTACAACGGTAAACAGTGTCTGTTGATTGAAGTCGAGGAAGATACAATCATTGACGGCTTTAAGCTTGTTTCGGAAGAAAATATTTTAAGTTAAGTCAAAAAGCCACTCATTTCACGTCATTCCGGTAAGGGAAACACGCGAAAGATGAGTGGCTTTTTTGGAATCATCCAGAATGATTGATTAATCGGATAAAGATGCGTATGATTGGTTTTGTAAGCGGTCTCTTTTGAAAATAAAGGGGGACCTAGAAAATTTTTTAACAATTTACGAAAGCGGTTTCGATACTTATTTTGACAAATGAATGATCTCTGATAAGCAAGCAAATGATGGAGTTAAAGGAGGAAGATGCATGGGACAGGATTATCAGCAATTGGCCGATCGGTTAGCGGGAAAAACGACTGGTGAACTGCAAGATGGCGTTGAAGTCGTCATCAAACCGGTACCGGACCGTCAAGAAAAAGGTGTGCTCGATCCACGCGTTTTGGAAGTCATGATGCAGCAGCAACATGACAGTTCGCCGGCAGGACCGTTTTCACTCGAAGCGGCGCGGGCCGGGATGGGTTGGGTCAATACCGATCTGACGACGACAGACATCACGATGGAAGACATCATGATTCCAAGTACTGAGCAACCGATTCCGGCACGAATCTATCGTCCCCGGTCGACGGAACCGTTACCGGCGGTTGTCTATTTCCACGGCGGCGGCTTTTTCGGCGGGACACTTGAGCCGGTCGAGCACCCGTGTAAGTTGTTGGCAGAACGAGCACACGTCGTCGTCATTTCCGTCGATTACCGGCTGGCACCGGAACATCCTTTCCCGAGCGGTCTGAACGACTGTTTTACGGCCGTCAAATGGGCATACGAACAGGCACATCAGCTCGGCATCAACCGCGAACAGCTGGCCGTTGCCGGCGACAGTGCCGGCGGAAACTTAGCGACCGTCTGTGCGCTACTCGACCGTGAACAACAAACAGAGATGATCCAGTACCAAGTCCTGCTCTATCCGGTCGTCAATCTCGCAGCTCTGCCGACGGATGACTTTGAGTGGCGTCTTGATGCCTACGAAATGAACGAAAATCGGGAGCTGCTTGAAGGGATTGTCACAGCCCTGGAAGACACGGATGGACTGTTAAACCGCTTGTACCTGCAAGGAACGGCGGACGTACAGGATCCGCACGTGTCACCACTTTTCAGTGACAAGCTGGCAGGATTACCGGAAGCATTAATCATCACGGCGGAATACGATTACCTTCGTCTTGAAGGCGAAGCGTACGGACGGAAACTCGCGCGGGCCGGTGTGAAGACAAAACGGATTCAATATAACGGCGTGGATCATGCTTTCATTGAAAAACTCGGACAGTATCCACAAGCGGAAGATTGCATCACGGAAATCGCGAACGGTCTCAAAACAAAATTTATTCAACCAACAGGAAATGAGGGGATGAGCAGATGACGACATATACATTGGATTGGAACGCTTATACGAAACTTGCCCGGAAGACGGTCGCAGAAGGCGCGGTCCTGTTAAAAAATGACTTGCAGACGTTACCGCTTGCTGCGGGGACGACGGTTTCCGTTTTCGGACGCAATCAGTTCAACTATTATAAGAGCGGAACGGGGTCAGGCGGGATGGTCAATGTCTCACATGTAGTCAGTCCGCTCGAAGCGATGCAACACCATCCGGATTTGAGCGTGAACCAGTCACTGCTCGACGTCTACGAAGCTTGGCTTCAGGATCATCCGTTTGATAAAGGCGAAGGCTGGGCGGCAGAACCGTGGTCGCAGGAAGAAATGCCGGTTACGGATGAAATCGTCGCTGCGGCAGCGTCGCAATCGGACGTCGCGATCGTCATGATCGGACGGACGGCAGGGGAAGACCGCGATAATACGGCGGATCCGGGTAGTTACCTGCTGACGGACGTCGAGTTGGCACTGATTAAAAAAGTCTCCGGAGCATTTTCGAAGACGGTCGTCTTACTGAACGTCGGCAATGTCATCGATATGCAGTGGGCAGTCGATTTCAATCCGAGTGCGATTCTGTATGGATGGCAAGGCGGGATGGAAGGTGGCAACGCACTGGTCGATCTCTTGACAGGAGCAGTCACACCGTCCGGGAAACTGCCGGATACGATTGCCCGCTCACTCGATGCGTATCCGTCGACGCCGTACTTCGGTCACGAAGACCGGGCGATTTACAAAGAAGACATTTATGTCGGGTACCGTTACTTCGAGACGTTTGCGAAAGACGACGTTCTCTATCCGTTCGGCTTCGGCTTATCGTATACGACGTTTGATGTCGCGACGGAGACGGTCGATATGACGGAGCAACAGGTGACGTTAACCGTCAACGTCACGAATACGGGGACGCACAGCGGAAAAGAAGTTGTCCAGGTCTATCTTGAGAAACCACAAGGGAAGCTCGGCAATCCGTCGCGCGGACTTGTGACGTTCGCGAAGACCCAACTCCTTGAAGCGGGTCAAAGTGAAACGCTGACTTTAACGGTTCCGCTGACGGAATACGCGAGCTACGATGACTCCGGTCTGACCGGTCATAAATCGTCTTACGTCATCGAAGCGGGAGCGTATCATCTGTACGTCGGAACAGACGTCCGGACGGCGGCGCATGTGGCGACGCAAACGATCGGGCAGTTACAGGTGATCGAGACGTTAAGCGAAAACATGGCACCGGTCACGGCATTCGACCGCTTGAAGCCGCAACAGACGGAGACCGGTTACGGCGTGTCGTACGAAGCGACACCGTTGCGGACGGTTGATCCGGAAGCCCGTCGCTTAGCGGAACGTCCGGCAGAGCGGACCTATTCGGACGATCAAGGACTGACATTGAAGGACGTCTCCGAAGGCAAGACATCACTCGACATGTTCCTCGATCAGCTGACGGATGAGGATCTCGCCGCAATCGTCCGTGGTGAAGGGATGAACTCACCGCGCGTCACGCCGGGAACGGCGGCGGCGTTTGGCGGCGTGACCGACCGGCTGACGGCGTTCGGTATCCCGGCAGCCTGCTGTGCCGACGGTCCGTCCGGCATCCGGATGGATATCGGAACCAAAGCCTTTTCGCTTCCGAACGGGACGCTTGTCGCCTCGACCTTTAACGTCGAGCTCGTGGCTGACTTATTTGAGATGACAGGTCTTGAACTTCGGAAAAACGGCGTCGATACCTTGCTCGGACCGGGGATGAACATTCACCGTCATCCGCTCAACGGGCGAAACTTCGAGTACTTCTCGGAAGATCCGCACCTGACGGGGATGATGGCGGTCGCTGAACTGGACGGGATGCACCGGGTCGGCGTCACGGGAACACTCAAACACTTAAGTGCCAACAACCAGGAGTTCCACCGTCACGACCTGGACTCGATCGTCTCGGAACGGGCACTACGGGAGATTTATCTCAAAGGTTTCGAACATGCCGTCAAACGCGGACAGGCGTACGCGATCATGACGACGTATGGTGCCGTCAATGGTCTCTGGACCGCAGGACTCTATGATCAGAACACCCGGATTCTCCGTGACGAGTGGGGCTTTGACGGTGTCGTCATGACCGACTGGTGGGCGAAAATCAATGCCGAAGGAACGGACGCCAACCGGCAACAGACGGCGACGATGGTCCGTTCGCAAAACGATCTCTACATGGTCGTCGGGGAACCGGGGGCGAATCCGTTTGAGGATGATACGTTGTCGTCGCTTGCAGACGGGACGTTGACACGGGCGGAGTTGTTACGGAGTGCGGCGAACATCTGTCAGTTCATCCTCCGGTCACCGGTCATGGAGCGAACGCTTGGTCAGGAAGCGACGGTCGACGTCACCGGATTACCGGAAGAAACGGATGATCTGCACGAACAGGCGGTGACGCACCAGCAACTTCAGAGTGGTGTTCCGATTGTCTTCGACGAACTCGATACGTCGACCGGAAGCAGTCATGTCTTTGCCGTGACGGCAGAAGAAACGGGCATGTATCACGTCACGTTCGAAGCCCGGTCGTACGCGGGGGAACTCGCACAGATGCCGGTGACGTTGTTTGCGAACAACATGCCGGTCGCGACGTTTACGTTCAACGGGACAAACGGCGAATGGGTGACGCAGACAAAAGACGTCTTCGTCTTTAATCCGCACAACTATTTCAAGTTGTACTTTGCACTCGGTGGGTTGGAGCTCAAAAACATCACCTTTACGTTAACGGAATCGTTCCATATGAAAAACGGGTAAACTAAACGTCAGGCGGTGTATTGCTGCCTGGTGCAGACTGTAGACAAAGTGCTATCGGGAGATCAAGCGTCTTTTTTCGTTGCTTTCCTCGGGCGAGGCGCAAGCCGTTGCTCCTTGGTCCTCACGGACAACGAGCAGGGTCTTGCCTGCCTCTGAAAGTGCGTTGAAAACGCACTTTTCCCCGTAGGAGTCAACGAAACGTGACGCTTTTTAGGTAATACCGTGTCGGAAAGCGGCGCATGCAGATGGTTTAGAGCGCAATCCGTCTTGATATCGCATGTTCACGCTTCTTAAGCGTTTGTCTACACGCTGGACCAGGCAGTCATTTGCTGTCTGGTGTTTGATGTGTTTAAAAGGAGGACCCGATGCAATTCTCAAAAATTAAAAAGCAGATCTTATCGTTCGTCGCACCACCGCTTCAGCCGCGTATAAATCTGTATGCGACCGTCGACCGTCATTTTCACGATGGTGAAGCTCGAGTCTGGATGACGCTGGATGGAGAACCCTTTTTTAAGGCGGAAGATTTGCGTTTTACGTTGGAAGCAGACCGGCGTTATGCGTTAGCAAAAGCACGGTTACCGAAAAAGCCGGAACGGATTACGTTGGAAATCTTTCAATCAGACTGGTATAAGGCATCAAGTGAATTAGACCAGCAAATCGAACGTGAGTTGGAACAAGAGGGATGGCATGCCAATTATGCCGTCCAGCAGGATTTGCTGCTGTATCCGACGCTCTCGATTGAAGAGGCGTTGACGCATCCCCATTCCTTCATCCGCGGCTTTGCCTTGCTCGACCGGCGTGTCGGAAAACGGCGGCTCGAACGGGTGACCTGCGACACACCATTTGAATTCACCTGTTTAAAGATTCGACTGGAAGCGGAAGCGAACTAACGACAAAAAAGAGCAAGGCGCGGGGCCTTGCTCTTTTGCATGATTACATTAAATCGAAAACGAATTAACGGCGTGAATGCCTTCTTGTTCGACGAACTCGTCGAGCAGCGCCCGGACGTCATCCGTTGAATTTGTCTCCATCAAACGGGCGCGCAGTTCGCTTGCCCCGCGGAAACCACGAACATAAATCTTAAAGAACCGGCGGAGCGGTTTGAAGAGACGGGGTTCGAATTCAGATGAATATTGATCGTGCAGGTCGAGTTGCAGACGTAACAGATCAAGTAACTCTTCGCTCGAGTGCTCTTTCTTTTCGACTTCGAACGCAAACGGATTATGGAAAATCCCGCGGCCGATCATGACGCCGTCGACACCGTACTGCTCGACGAGTTCCAGACCGTGCTGCCGGTCATTGATGTCCCCGTTGATCGTCAGGAGTGTTTGCGGCGCGATTTCATCCCGGAGTTTCTTGATTTCCGGAATCAGTTCGAAGTGCGCCGGGACAGCACTCATTTCTTTACGCGTCCGTAAGTGAATCGAGAGGTTGGCGATGTCCTGTTCGAGAATATGACGTAACCAGTCGTGCCACTCCTCGACTTTCGAATAGCCGAGACGTGTCTTGACGCTGACCGGCAGACCGCCGGCTTTTGCGGCCTGAATCAGTTCAGCTGCGACATCGGGACGGTTGATCAGTCCCGATCCCTTTCCGTTGACGGCGACGTTTTGCACCGGGCAGCCCATGTTGATGTCGATGCCCTTAAAGCCCATTTCCGCCATCCCGATACTCATCTCACGGAAATATTCCGGTTTGTCGCCCCAAATATGGGCGACCATCGGCTGTTCGTCTTCCGTGAACTCGAGTCGTCCACGGACACTCTGTTTGCCTTTCGGATGACAGTAACTTTCCGTATTCGTAAATTCAGTGAAGAAGACATCCGGCCGCGCTGCTTTCGCGACGACGTGACGGAAGACGACGTCCGTGACATCTTCCATTGGAGCAAGTACAAAAAATGGTCGTGGCAGGTCCTGCCAAAAGTTGTTTTTCATCGTATATAAAACCCTTTCCTTAAGGTAATTCGTTTTGCACAATTAAAATTTCATCAACTATATACTTTAAGCGTATTGCAGAAAAAGTGCAAGCGGCTGACTCTACAGGTCGTAGGAGTCAGCTGCTTGCACACGTCAATCATTTCAGTGGATTGTAGTTCAGTGCCGTCGCTTTCGTGACATGACCATTTTGGTCCTTGTAGATGATATGTTCAGCTGTCAGCTGTGTCGGGCTTTCAAGTCCGGCCGCTGCCGTCAAATTATAGAGACCTTCCCGAAGCGAGATGATGTAGTTCGTCACCCGGAAGCTCTTCTCGTCGACGATGAGGGCTTTTTGCAGTTTCGGATCCGTCGTCGCGACACCGACCGGACAATGGTTTGTGTGACAGACTTGCGCCTGGATGCAACCGACGTTGAACATCAGGCCGCGGGCGATGTTGACGAAATCAGCACCGAGCCCTAAGGCGACGGCAATCTTATCGGCACTGATCAACTTACCGGACGCAAACAGTTTGATTCGGTCACGAATCCCGTATGCGACGAGGAGCTGATGGACATAGGGGAGCGCCGATTTTATCGGAAGACCCGCCGCGTCGGCAAGCTCCTGGAACGACGCTCCAGTCCCGCCTTCGCCGCCGTCAATCGTAATGAAATCAGGGTGTTTGCCGGACTCCGCCATGTAGGCGACAAGATCTTTGATATCATCGACTTTCCCGACGACGATTTTGATACCAACCGGTTTCCCACCGATGTCACGCAACTTCTCAACGAACGTCAGCATCTCGGCATTCGTCTTGAACTCATTAAAGCGGTTCGGGCTATCGATGCCGACACCGGCTTTGACTTTCCGGACCTTGGCGATCTCCGGTGTGACTTTTTCGCCTTCCAGGTGCCCGCCGCGCGTTTTTGCACCTTGGGCAAGCTTTAATTCGAATGCTTTGACTTGGGGAATTTGACTTTTCTTTTCAAATTCTTCGAATGAAAAGTCACCGTCTTCCGTCCGGACACCAAACAGTCCGGGACCGATTTGGCAAATGATATCGACGTCGCCTTTTAAATGATGGTCGGACAGACCGCCTTCGCCCGTGTTCATCCAGGCGCCTTGAGCGCGTCCGAGGCCAATCGACAGTGCAGTGATCGCCCGGTCTCCAAGTGCACCGAAGCTCATCGCCGATTGTCCAATCAGTCCACGGACTTGAAACGGCTGGCGGCACGTCGCTTGACCGATGATGGGGGCGTCGTCGTCCCGTAATAAAAAGGGCGCGACCTGTTTTTCGACGAGATGTTCTTTCCGGGTGAATAAATTATCTTTATCGAGTTCATATAAGTAGGTCGGGACTTTGTTATCGTTCGCGACCCGGAGTTCATCGCGATTCGTCGGAAAGAGGGCATTCTGGATATAAAAACCGGCTTCATCGAAGTCACGTTCTGATCCAAAACCGAGAATCCGTGAATTG
Organism: Exiguobacterium sp. s193; assembly: GCF_018618755.1. Classification (GTDB taxonomy): domain Bacteria; phylum Bacillota; class Bacilli; order Exiguobacteriales; family Exiguobacteriaceae; genus Exiguobacterium_A. The sequence goes on along the minus strand of NZ_JACSMR010000003.1, from coordinate 209,914 downwards.
TATTTACCGGCGATGACGGCTGATTTGTAATCGTTTCGGGAAAATGGTTTCCCTTCATTATTGTTTAAGAACAGGTATTGCCGAAGTTCCGGGCCCATTTTTTCTAAGATATAGCGCATTTTACCGAGGACGGGAAAATTTCGGAGGACGGCATGTTCTTTTTGACGGGAGTCGGTCATCCATAAGTAGAGAACAAAGACGAGCGGGACGATGAAGACAAGCGCAATAAGTAAAAGTAAAGTAATCAAGATGACAGTATTGATGGGCATGAGTGGACCTCCTAAGTGGACTATAGTCTTATTCTGATACCACTCACGACACGCTAACAAACCTAACTAACTATGTGAAATATTCGTATTGTGTTGAAACTAAATGCTGGTGTGATGCGTAGAGTAGTAAAACTTCTGAATTTCGAAAGGATGAAGAGCCATGCACACACTTTACATGAAACAGAAAGTATTCAGTTTACGGGGACGTTTTTCGATTCAAGATCAGCAGGAACAGGATGTCTATCTTGTCGAAGGAAGCTTCATGCAGATTCCGAAGACCTTTTCGATTTCGAGCGTCGATGGGGAAGAAGTCGCCCTCATCACGAAGAAAGTATTCAGCCTGTTGCCGAAGTTTTTTGTTGAGGTCGATGGCGAAACACTGACGATCGAAAAATCATTTACATTCTTTAAAGACCGTTACACGATTGACGCGGCAGATTTGGAAATCGACGGCGATTGGTGGGACATGGATTTTCAAATCAAACGTCATGGTGAAGTCGTCGGGAGCGTCGAGAAAAAATGGTTCACGTTTGGTGACAGCTACGAGATTCAAGTCTTTGCTCCTGATGTCGAGAAGGTGTTGATCGCGCTGGTCGTCGCAATTGACTGTGTCAAAGAGGACGAAGAAGCAAGTTCATAACCAATCGAACCCAGGGAGGAACCGATGAAACTACTTTTGATGAACCAGACGATCGATTTGAACCGACGTTTTACCATTCAAGATGAAGCCGGACACGTCACGCATGAAGTGACCGGACAGTTGTTGCAAATGCAGAAAAATTGGCAACTCGTGCAAGAAGCTGCCGAGATCGGCCGCGTGACGAAACAGACGTTCAGCATGCTGCCGCATATCCTTGTGGAAGTGGACGGACGTGTCGTTGCGACCATTCAAAAAACCGGATTTTTGATGTTTTCGGATTACCGGATTGACAGTCGGAACCTGAAAATCGACATCAACTGGGTGACGATGACGTTTAGTGTCACGTATCAAGGAAACAAAATCGGTCAAGGCAAAAGACGGTGGGTTCGCCTCATCAAACAGTACGAACTGACACTGTTTGATGAGGCGGCGGAGACACTGTTTTTAAGTGTCGTGCTCGGACTCGACCGGGCGAAAGCAGACAAAACGGTCTCGGCGCTGTTTGCGGATAATTGGGCAGGGGGGAAGAAGTAAATGGAACAATGGGATATCTATACAGCGGACCGCGAGAAAACAGGACGGACATGGACACGGGGAAAGAAGTTACAAGCGGGCGATTATCATGTAGTCGTCCACGTCTGTCTGTTTAACTCAAGCGGCGAAATGTTAATTCAGCAACGGCAACCTTTTAAAGAAGGCTGGTCCAACTTATGGGACTTGACCGTCGGGGGAAGTGCCGTCGCGGGAGACACGAGCCAGCAGGCGGCAGCACGGGAGCTGTTTGAAGAGATTGGCCTGCGCTATGATTTTGAGGGCATGCGTCCACATTTGACGTCGCATTTTGATGAAGGGTTTGATGATGTTTACTTAATTGAGGCAGATATCGATTTGTCTACACTCGTCTTACAACAAGAAGAAGTGCAAGCTGTCGCCTGGGCGACGGAGGAGGAAATCATCGCCCGGATTCAAGCAGGGACGTTCATTCCGTACCATGAAGGGTTGATTCCGATGCTGTTTGCGTTACGTAAACAACGTGGCAACATCACATCATACGCGTTATTGTAACTAAAAACCCATCGTATTTCCGTCAGGAAACACGATGGGTTTTCGTGATGTTACGCCGTTTTTTCTGAAGCAGGTTGTGGCTGCTTCGGTTTTGTTTCAGGTAAGAAGAAGCTGAATAACAGATAAGTCGAACAGCTGACGAAAAAGACGACCATCGAGACGGTATAGCCCATATGACCGAGGGCATAACTCCAAATGATGGTGAAAATCGTCTGCGTCGCATAAGCGATTGCCCAAAACAGACCGAAGAGCACGGTGATTTTTTGCGGGGTCATCCCTTTCATCTCATGCGCCAAGTTCATGAAAATCGGATACTGGATGTACATCGCAAAACCGGAAATGAAGGCAAAGATGTACGAAACGAGTGGCGAGATGTTGCCGAACGCAACCGTAACGATGAAACTACCAATCATGATGAGGCCGCTAGTCAGGAGAATCGGTTTTCGCGGTGTTCCGCGACTGCCGATTTTCAGACCAACAAAAGTTCCGATGATTCCGGCACCGGAGACGAGCAGATTGACGAGTGATCCGTTTAGTTCGGTATACGTATCGAAAACCGGTTTGAGACCGACGAGCGACAAAATGTAGAGCGTCAAGAAGCCGCCGAACGCTAAGGCGTACATCCAAAGGAATCCGTCTTTGATGGCATCGCGATAGCCATAGGCCGTGACGACTTCATTTTGATCGCTTGCTGCATTTAAGTCGAATTCTTCACTGAACATCAACCAGGCAAGGAACAGGACTGCTGTCAACGCAGCAAAAATCGTCAATGTCAGTTGCCAGTTGTTCGTGAACTGGGTCGCAAAAAACGTAAACAGTAATGAAACGAGGAATGCTCCGACATTATACGAGACGGTATTGAGCGCATTGATTCGCAGTTTTTCCGTCGGATCACTGATGTAGCGGGTGACGACCGGATTCATGTAGACGATGACCATCGAACCGCCGAGACCCATGACCATCCGTGCTGCTGTATAGGCCCAGTAGTTCGGCAGATAAATGGCGACGATCGCCATCATCAGGAACAACAGGGCGAGCATCGGTGCTTTTTTCGGTCCCAGTTTCATCAGGATGAGTGCCGCCAGGATGTTCGCAAAGACGCGTGCGGTCGTGATCGAGTAATTGACGAGCTGTGAAATCAGTGGATCAACCGTCCGGTCCCCGAAGAAATGAGCCGTGATTTGCGGAGTCAGGGAGGATCCGGCGACCCAGTTCATGGCGAACGTCGCATACGCGAACCAGAGAACAGCCATCATCAAATACCCTTTTCGTGCGTGACTTGCTTGTGTAGACATAACATACCCCTTCTTTTCTTAAGACAATTCCCTGTAGAGACAGGGATTCGAACTACTTCACTTTGTTATCAATTCGTTAAATGTAGTCGAGTTCGAAGGGGAAGTAAAATAGATAATTCTTATAAGAACTATAAGTAAATAGCATGAATAGAAACTTAATTCATTCTTTAAAAGAATGAATTAATACTGATTCTTTTAATCCATTTTTTGGATATAATTAATAAAAGGAAAAGGAGGTCTCTACTGATGAAGCCTAATTTATTTGATTATGCCACGAGCGAACTGTCACAAGATGCTTTTTTATGTTGGCTGTTGAAGTGGGGGGAAGCGGGTCTGCATTCAGTCGATCAGGAGTTACATCGCGGTGCGACACGGTTCATACATAAAATTTTTTCACTGCACGATTACACCCTGGATGAGACAGTTCATCAGGTCCGTATCATTCGTCAATTCAAAGGGTTGGATGTATTAGCCATCATTAATGAAAAATATGCAATTTTAATTGAAGATAAGACATTCACTTCGGATCATTCCGGACAACTCGAGCGTTACTTGGAAGAAGTAAAAACGAATGTCTTAACACGAGACTGTATCCCTTTGCCGATTTATTACAAAATTGTCGAGCAGTCAAATCATCGCAGTATTTATAAAGCAGGTTATCAACTGTTCACCCGCCAAGAAATGATTCGGATTTTAGAACATGATGATCGGAAGCTTCCGAAGAATGCGATTTTAGCAGACTATCTTCAACATCTGAAGCGCCTGGACGATGAGATCAATTCGTATAAAACGCTTCCGGTCGCAAAATGGACAACGTTCTCCTGGCAAGGGTTTTATCGCGATTTACAAGACGTGCTTGATGGGAAGTGGGGTTACGTAGCAAACGCGAGAGGTGGATTTTGGGGGTTTTGGTGGAAGGGAAACAAGCAACAAAATCATTACTGGCAACTGGAAGAAACGGTATTGCGTGCAAAAATTGAAGCAAAAACAAACGATGACGTCAAAGCCTATCGTGACATGTGTATGTCTAGTCTATTAAAAGACTCTTTTGAGTATGAGTTGGACTTAAAAAGACCTAAAAGGATAAGGACGGGAAAAAATATGACGATTGCCTATCGCGAAAATTATTTACAACTTCAAGAAAACGGCTTACTCGACTTCGAGAAAACCGTTTTTGAACTCGAACGTTACGGTCGGTACAACCAATCAGTGGAATCAAAAGACATTTAACTGGTCGAAAATGAGAGCATCGTTGACTTCTTTCACGAGGAATATGTCGGGATTGCGAAGGTGTTGTCCCTGTTCAAAACCAAAAGAAGAATCGAGTGAGTGGAGGTATAGCGCAAGTAGATTGCCATGTGTGACAAGAACAGTCGTCTCAGCAGAATGAGACCAAACGTCATTCATGATATCTTGGATGCGCCGCGTTGCTTCTGCGCTCGTTTCTCCGCCCAGACACGCATAATCAAAATCAGTAAACGTCCTTTGGAGATGCTCCTGCCAATCGCTTAGTGGTTGACGACTCAGGACACGTTCGCGCAAGTCATCTTGGATTTCGATGGAACAATTTTTCTGAAAAGCAACAGCTTCGATTGATTCAATTGCTCGGCGAAAAGGGCTTGATAAGATACGGTCAACGGAATGGGATTCAAAAAAAGAAACCAATTCTTTAGCTTGTCTATGACCGTTCTCCGTCAACGGAGCGTCCGGTTCTTGTCCGGATGCTTCGCAGTGGCGGATCAAGTAAATTTTTTTCATGATAATCCTCCTGTTCGACTGTAGTAATTTACTTTTTCTAGAAAATCAACATCGATTCCTGTTTCAGTCTATGAAAGAAGAAATGAAAGAATGAATTAAAAGCATTGACAAATGATTGTAAGATTACTAGTATTAAAAACAATTCAGGTGATTATGTCACCTCAGCAACCGAATAAAAGAGAAAGCTATGATTGTCATGGGTCACACTATGGCAGGAGCAGCTTCTGGAGAGACCGTATATACGGCGCCGAAGGGTTCACAATCTCAGGCAAAAGGACAGAAGAGTACTAAATCTTGATTCTTTGAATTGGCGTCGCCAGTCAAGGGATGATTATTTGCTATTCTGATGATTTTTTTGAGATTGGACACCCGTCCAGTCTCTTTTTTTGTTGGACTGACAGAACAGTCCGGCCGGGGGAACTAGAGAAAGCATTCAAGGAGGAGTTCAGGTTTGGAACAACAAGAAGGATTGAAACGGGATTTATCAAATCGTCATGTCCAGTTGATTGCGATTGGGGGAACGATCGGGACAGGATTGTTTTTAGGATCAGGAAAGGCGATTCAGCTCGCCGGTCCGTCGATTGTATTTGCTTATCTGCTCGTCGGGATTGCGATTTTCTTCGTCATGCGGGCACTGGGAGAATTGTTATTGTCAAAAGCCGGATACGGATCATTAACGGATATCGCAGAAGATTACCTCGGTCCACGTGCCGCGTTCGTGACCGGCTGGACGTATTGGTTCTGCTGGATCATGACGGCGATGGCGGACGTCATTGCGGTCGGCGTGTACGTGAAATACTGGTTCGATATTCCGCAGTGGATTCCGGCAGTGATTTCGCTCCTGATTTTACTCGGCTTTAATTTACTGACAGTCAAACTGTTTGGGGAACTTGAATTTTGGTTCGCCTTGATTAAGGTCATTACGATTTTAGGTTTGATTGGTGTCGGGATCGTCTTACTGATCATCGGTTTCCAAACCGATTCAGGTCCTGTAACCGTCAGTAATTTGTGGCAACACGGCGGAATGTTCCCGAACGGTGTGACCGGCTTCCTGTTGTCTTTCCAGATGGTCGTCTTCGCCTATGTCGGAGTTGAATTGATCGGGGTTTCAGCAGCGGAAACGGCGGATCCGAAAAAGAACATTCCATCTGCCATCAACAAGATTCCGTTACGGATTCTGTTCTTCTACGTCGGAGCGTTACTGGTTCTCCTGATGATCAATCCGTGGACGGGACTAAATGCGACGGAAAGTCCGTTCGTCAAAACGTTCAGTTTGATCGGAATCCCGCTTGCTGCCGGCGTCATCAACTTCGTTGTCTTGACGTCTGCTGCTTCAGCCTGTAACAGTGGGATGTTCTCGACGAGTCGAATTCTGTACAACTTAGGAAATCAAAAACAAGCACCTGCTAATTTTTCGAAGCTCAACAAAAACCATGTCCCGGCAAACGCCTTGTTCATCTCGACACTCGTCGTGTCGGGCGGAGCGTTACTCAGTAAATTGATTCCGGGACAAGCGTTCAGCATCGTCACGACGATCAGTGCAATCTGTTTCATCTGGGTCTGGGGTGTGATTCTCGTTTGTCACTTGAAATACAAGAAAACACAACCGAAATTGCATGCGGCGTCAACGTTCAAAGCGCCATGGACACCGTTCGTCAACTACCTCGTCCTCGGATTGTTTGGTCTGATCCTCGTCGTCATGCTCGTCGCAGATGAAACCCGTCCGGCTTTACTCCTGACACCGGTTTGGTTTATCGGATTGTTTGTCCTGTATCAGTTGCGGATGAAAAAGCATCAAAAAGCAGAACGGCATAGTGCGTAAAAATGAGGCGCTTTTCTTCTATATAGGAAGAGAGGCGCCTTTCGTTTTCGTTGCAGCAATTCGGATGATTTTTTTAGGGACGAACACCCAATATTTTAATATATGAACGACCTGTGATAGGGTTATAATGGAAAGGTAAGTTGTCGTCATGAGAGCGCTCTATTTTTCATGGCAGGTCCATAATATCAACGGGGATAGGAAGGATATCATGAGCAGTATGCCTAAACAAACAGACGTAATATTGATTGGTGCAGGAGTCATGAGTGCGACGCTAGGGGTCTTATTAAAAGAGCTTGCGCCTGACATGACAATTAAAGTGTTCGAGAAGTTACCGAGCGCAGGGGAAGAAAGTTCGAATGAGTGGAACAATGCGGGCACGGGTCATGCCGCGTTATGTGAACTCAACTATACGACAGAGAATGCAGACGGAACGATCGATATCAGTAAAGCCGTGAAAGTAAATGAACAATTCCAACTGTCACGCCAATTTTGGTCGCATCTCGTCAAAGAAAACGTCTTACCGAATCCGGAAGAATTCATCATGCCGATTCCGCATATGAGTATGGTCGAAGGAGCGGAAAACGTCGAGTTTCTGAAAAAACGATTGGAAGCGCTATCAGCGAATCCACTCTTTAAAGGAATGGAATTTTCCGATGATCCGGAGCAGCTGAAGCAATGGATTCCGCTCATCATGGAAGGGCGGACGTCACCGGAACCAATCGCTGCAACAAAAATTGATTCCGGGACAGACGTCAACTTCGGAGCGCTGACACGGATTTTATTCACGCACCTCGCAGGACAGGGCGTTGAAATCAATTATGGGCACGGCGTCGAAGACTTGAAACGAGTCGACGGCGGCTGGGAAGTCAAAGTCAAAAACGAACAGGACAACCGGATTGAACATCATACGGCGAAGTTCCTCTTTATCGGCGGCGGTGGCGGCAGTCTGCCATTGCTCCAAAAAACAGGGATTCCCGAATCAAAACAAATCGGCGGATTCCCGGTCAGCGGTCTGTTCCTCGTCTGTAAAAATCCGGACATCGCGGAACGGCACCATGCAAAAGTGTACGGGAAAGCGAAAGTCGGAGCACCTCCGATGTCGGTCCCGCATTTAGACACACGGTACATCGATGGGCAGAAATCACTGTTATTCGGACCATTCGCCGGGTTCTCACCGAAATTCCTTAAGACTGGTTCGAATCTCGACCTGCTCGCGTCCGTCAAACCGAACAACGTCTTGACGATGCTTGCTGCCGGAGCAAAAGAAATGGGCTTAACGAAATATTTGATTGAACAAGTGCTGCTTTCGACAGAACAACGGATGAACGAGCTGCGTGAATTCATTCCGAACGCCAAAACTGAAGACTGGGATGTCGTCGTCGCGGGACAACGCGTTCAGGTCATTAAAGATACACCACAAGGAAAAGGGACGCTTCAGTTCGGGACGGAAGTCGTCAGTGCGGCGGATGGATCCGTTGCGGCCTTACTCGGTGCGTCACCGGGGGCTTCGACCGCTGTTCCGGTCATGCTCGAAGTGCTCGAAAAATGTTTCCCGGATCAAATCGACGGTTGGACAGCTAAAATCAAGCAGATGATTCCGTCATACGGAACATCGCTTGTTGCGCACCCGGATCTGTTTGACGAAATCCATGCGGAAACGACCGAGACACTTAAATTAACAGCCGCACAACCGATTCATTAAAAACGACAAATGAAAAAGCCCTGTTTCCTAATGTGTTAGGAGACAGGGCTTTTCATGTGGATTATCCGCGCTGGCGGAAAAATGCTGTTTTCTTTAAGGCTGCGCTGACCGGAATCGCAACGAGGATTCCGACGACGTTTTGAACGAGGTTACCTGGGATTGAAGCAACAGGAGCGACCCAGTTACTATAAAGAATCCCTTCACAGATATAGTAAACGCCAAGCATGAATGGAACAGAAGCAATCATTGCAAGTACGTTGACACTGACATTCGTTGCTTTACGACCATATGTCCAGGCAATATAACCGACAACGAAACCTTGCAGACCACGTCCGACGAATGAGAACGGAGCCCAAAGTGTCCAGCCTGATACGATATCGAAGAGTCCCATTCCGACTGCCCCGGCAATCATGGCAGTTCGCGGTCCGAACAAGAGGGCGATAATGAACAACATCGCCGTCCCCATGTGGACAAGTCCGCCGTTCGCTGCGATTGGCAATTTAATATTAATAAAGAATGTTGCGACAAAAACAAGTGCAATCGACATCGAAGTGATGACGAGTTGCCGGGTACGAGTGCTTGAATACGGTGTTGCGTTTTGCATGAGTCAGACCTTCTTTATAATAGATTTTGAATAGCTTAAATCTATCAAAATACTGGACTAGCTAAAAGTGTCAATATCGAACAATTTATAGGGGTCAGTTTGAATCTTAATCTTTACTAATGAAAGTATAGACGTAAAAGAGGAGTTCCCGTGACTTCTACGGGAAAAGCGTGTTTACACGCTGTCAGAGGCAGGTGAGACCCGGTTTTAAGACCTGTTGGTCGTAAAAGCCGCGGCTTGCGCCTCGCCCGAAAAAAGTACGGGAAAAATCCTCTTTAGTTGATGGAGCTTCTGTTCATACTAGATTTTGCAATCAAAAAACGCCTTGCCGAAGCAAGACGTTTAAACGATTAATTACGAATCATATGATCGAAGGCACCAAGTGCAGCTGTCGCGCCTGAGCCCATCGAGATGATGATTTGTTTATACACACTATCGGTACAGTCACCTGCTGCGAACACACCAGGGACATTCGTCGCACCATGACGGTCGACGAGGATTTCACCGAATTTGTTGCGTTCCACTGTATCACCAAGCCAGTCCGTGTTCGGCACGAGACCGATTTGGACGAAGACACCTTCCAGCTCAACGTGTTGTTCGACGCCTGTTTCACGCTCGACATACGTGATGCCGTTTACTTTATCCGTCCCCGTGATTTCCTTCGTCTGCGCGTTTGCGACGACCGTGACGTTCGGAAGACTTGCGAGACGGTTTTGTAAGACTGCATCTGCCTTCAGTTCAGGTGCGAACTCAAGGACCGTGACGTGTTTGACGAGACCTGCGAGGTCGATTGCCGCTTCGACACCGGAATTACCGCCGCCGATGACCGCAACACGTTTTCCTTCGAAGAGTGGACCATCACAGTGTGGGCAGTAGGCGACACCTTTGTTCTTAAACTCAAGTTCGCCTGGGACACCGACGTTACGCCAGCGTGCACCTGTCGACAAAATCAACGTTTTCGTTTTGAGGACCGCACCATTCTCAAGTTCAAGCTCAACGAGGTCTTTTTTCTCAAGGCGAGTAGCCCGTTGTAGGTTCATGACATCAATGCCATACTCCTTGACGTGCTCTTCAAGACTCGCGACGAGTTTCGGACCTTCCGTGTACTTCATGCTGATGAAGTTCTCAATGCTCATCGTATCCATGACTTGTCCGCCGAAACGTTCTGCGACAATCCCAGTCCGGATGCCTTTACGTGCTGCGTAAATCGCGGCACTTGAACCGGCAGGACCACCACCGACGACAAGAACGTCGTACGGATCTTTGTCAGCGAAATCGGCTGCATCTGTACCCGTACCGAGCTTCGCCAGAATCTCTTCGAGTGACATCCGTCCGTTCCCGAATGCTTCGCCGTTGACGAAGACGGTCGGGACAGCCATGATTTCTTTTTGCTCGACTTCTTCTTTGAACGCGCCACCGTCAATCATCGTGTGACTGATGTTCGGGTTGAGGACGCTCATGACGTTCAAGGCTTGGACGACATCCGGACAGTTGTGACAGCTGAGGCTGATGTACGATTCGAAGTGATACGTCTCTTTGATGCCTTTGATTTGTTCGATGACAGGCGCATCGATCTTCGGCGCACGACCACTGACTTGGAGCAAAGCCAAGACGAGTGACGTGAACTCGTGACCGAGCGGAATCCCTGCGAACGTGATTCCACTCACTTCACCAGCGCGATTGACGCTGAAGCTCGGTGTCCGGGCGAGCGTCGCCTGTTCGATGCTGATGCGTGGTGACATACTCGCGATTTCTTCGACGAGTTCGCTCATCTCGAGTGAGACGGAGTCCGTCCCGGCGCTGACGGCGAGGACGATGTCTCCTTCTAACAAGTCGAGGTATTGAGCGAGTTGTGCTTTAATATCTGCTGCTAAAGCCATCTCAAATCCGCTCCTTAAATTTTCCCTACGAGGTCAAGGCTAGGTGTGAGTGTTGCAGAACCCTCTTCCCATTTCGCCGGGCACACTTCACCTGGGTTGTTGCGTACGTATTGTGCTGCTTTGATTTTGTTGACGAGTGTACTTGCGTCACGGCCGATTCCACCAGCGTTGATTTCAACTGTTTGGATGACGCCGTCCGGATCGATGATGAACGTTCCGCGATCAGCAAGTCCATCTTGTTCGTTTAAGACTTCGAAGTTACGTGAGATGACGTGTGACGGATCACCAATCATGACGTACTCAATCTTACCGATTGTTTCTGAAGTTTCGTGCCAAGCTTTATGTGTAAAGTGCGTATCTGTTGAAACGGAGTACACTTCAACGTCAAGCGCTTTGAGTGTTGCGTATTGGTTTTGAAGATCTTCGAGCTCAGTCGGGCAAACGAATGTAAAGTCTGCTGGGTAGAAACAAACGACACTCCATTTTCCACGAAGGTTAGCGTCTGTAAGATCGACGAACTCTCCGTTGTGGAATGCTGATGCACTAAATGGTTTTACTTCACTTCCGATTAAAGACATGATAAAAATCCTCCTGTTGGGTTCTATTTAAGAATCTGTTCTAGTCGTTAAGAATAACTGTACTTATCACACTAGAATAATTCTAATCTAATACTAATTTCATATAGTGGGCTAGTTTTGTCAAGGTATAACCTGTAATTTCTTATTTCAAGAAATGAATTATGAACAAAAAAAGAACTCCATCTCCCTGAATGAAACAGGGTGATGGAGCTGTATAAGTCATTGCCATTCGGTATGGAACGTTCCTTCGCGATCGGTCCGGGCATATGTGTGGGCTCCGAAATAATCACGTTGTGCTTGCAGGATGTTGGCATTCGAATTCGCTGTTCGGTAACTGTCGTAATACGTCAGTGACGTGCTGAGACACGGAGAGGCAAGACCTGTGAGCGCACCTTCTGCGACGACTTGGCGGAGCGACGTTTGATACGCCTGCACCTTGTCCGCGAAGTACGGCGCGAGCATCAAGTTGTCGAGAGCGGCGTCCGTTGCAAAAGCTTCACTGATGACATTGAGGAACTCGGCACGGATGATACACCCGCCACGGAAAATCAAGGCGATTTCTTCAAGGCGTAAGTTCCAGTCATACAGTTCAGATGAGGTCCGGTACTGGGTGAAGCCTTGTGCGTAAGCCGCGATCTTACCCATGTAGAGTGCTTGGCGGATGCGTTCGATCCAGACGTCTTTGTCGAGCGCTGGACGGGCTTCCGGTCCACCGAGGACAGAGGCGGCAGCGACACGTTCTGCTTTGACGGCAGAAAGATAACGGGCGAAGAGGGCCTCCGTAATGATAGAGGAAGCAATCCCATTATCAATTGACTGCAAGCTCGTCCATTTGCCTGTACCTTTTTGACCCGCTTGGTCGAGGATGACGTCGATCAGGGGAAGACCCGTCTCGTCATCTTTTTTCCGTAAAATCTCAGCCGTGATTTCAATCAGATAACTTTTTAACTCCCCGTCGTTCCAAGAGGAGAAGATATCAGCGATTTCTTCGACATCGAGTCCGAGGCGGACACGGAGGAAGCTGTAGGCTTCTGCAATTAACTGCATGTCAGCGTACTCGATTCCGTTATGGACCATCTTGACGAAGTGTCCGGCCCCTTTAGGTCCGATGTAGACACAACATGGGTCGCCGTTCACTTGTGCTGCGATTTTTGTCAAAATCGGTGCGACTTGATCGTACGCTTCTTTTGTTCCGCCCGGCATGATGGCAGGGCCGGTCCGCGCACCAACTTCGCCACCTGAGACACCGACACCGATGTACTCGATGCCCTGCTCTTTTAGTTGATCAAAGCGTCGTTCCGTATCGAGGAAGTGGGAGTTCCCACCGTCCATGATGATATCGCCTGTCTCAAGGTGCGGGATAAGCGAATCGATGACGGAATCGATGGCACTTCCCGCCGTGACCATGACAAAAATCTTGCGTGGACGCTCGAGTGAGCGGACGAATGCTTCGACGTCATAGTACGGATGAAGCGGTAACCCTTCCCGGTTTGCGACGAGTTGTTCCGTTAAGTCTGGTGTGTAGTTATAGATAGCGACGTTTTCATCATGGCTCGCCATGTTCATGGCGATGTTTCGTCCCATGACACCAAGGCCGATGACTCCGATCGAATTTAGCATAGTGTAACGACTCCTTTTTTTAGACGACGAGACTGAGGAGGAGGACGAATCCAAGTCCGAAGACGGAAATGATTGTCTCAAGCAACGTCCACGTCGCGAAAGTTTCTTTCATAGTTAAACCAAAGTATTCTTTGAACATCCAGAACCCGGCATCGTTGACGTGCGAAGCGATTAAGCTACCAGCACCAGTCGCAAGTACGACGAGTGCGAGGTTGACGTCTGATTGACCGAGGAGCGGGATGACCAGTCCGGCTGTCGTCAGTGAAGCGACCGTTGCTGAACCGAGTGAAATCCGTAAGATTGCGGCAATCAACCAAGCGAGTAAAATCGGTGAGAGCGATGTATCAGCAAAGAGTTCAGCGACATATTTACCGACACCTCCATCGATCAAGACTTGTTTGAAGGCACCACCACCACCGATGATGAGTAACATCATTCCGATTTGTGTGATCGCTGTCGTACATGAATCCATGACGGTTTTGATTGGGATATTACGTGCAAGTCCCATCGTGTAAACTGCGACGAGTAACGAAATCAACATCGCTGTTGAAGCATTCCCGATGAACTGGATGGCAGAAAGGACCGCATTGCCATCCCAGCCGAGCGTTTTTTGTAACAATGTCAAAATCGTGGCGATCGACATCAAGAGCACCGGTAGCATCGCTGTGAAAACACTGATCCCGAATCCAGGTGTCTCGCTTAAATCAAATTCTTTTTGTTCGCCGAGTGACGCGATGTTACCTGTTTTTTTGAATGATTCTGGCACAAGCCGTTTCGCGAGTTTCGTAAAGAGTGGTCCAGCGATGATGACCGTCGGAACCGCGACGATGAAACCGTATAGCAGAACTTGACCTAAATCGGCTCCGTATTCACCCGCGATGACGGTTGGACCAGGGTGAGGCGGTAAAAAGCCGTGTGTAACAGAGAGTGCTGCGACCATCGGAATCCCGAGATAGAGAATCGAGACGCGAAGTTGACGTGAAATCGCGAAGACGATTGGAATCAATAGAACGAGTCCGACTTCGAAGAATAATGCAATCCCGATGATGAATGAAGCGACGACGACTGCCCATTGAATGTTCTTTTCCCCAAATTTCGCGACGAGCGTCATCGCGATTCGCTGTGCACCACCGGCGTCAGCAATTAATTTCCCAAGCATCGCACCGAGTCCGAAGATTAGCGCGAGGTGACCGAGTGTTCCGCCGAGACCGGCTTCAATCGTCGTGACGATTTGGTCGAGCGGCATTCCGAGTAGTAAAGCGACGACGAACGAAACGATGATTAATGAAACGAATGTGTTTAATTTCAACCCCATGATTAAACCGAGTAACGTGATGATCCCAATGGCAACGATGACTAACGGCATGTGACTTCCCCCAAAAGATAAATTAGTTTTCTTGCTGAATCAAGCTACGTTGATACTGTGCGATCCGCCGATGGTCGGCTGAAAGCGTCCGTGCCAAGCTGATGAAGATTGGTAGCAATTGACGGTATTCGTGCATTGCTTCTTCATTCGGCACATGACGATGTGTTTCCCCAATCATCTCAGCAGCTACTTCGAATGAATCGACTTCCCCAGTCGCATACAATCCGAGAATACAAGCCCCGAGACATGAACTTTCAAAACTTTCTGGAATGACGACTTCCGACTCAAAGATGTCGGCCATCATCTGACGCCACACTTCAGATCGAGCGAACCCCCCGGTTGCTTGAATTCGTGTGACAGGACCATCCATACATTCGATCAAGGCTAAGAAGACGGTGTACAGGTTGTAGATGACACCTTCTAACGCAGCACGAATCATATGTTCTTTTTTATGTGACAACGTCAATCCGAAAAATGAGCCGCTGACGTCCGGATTCCAGAGTGGTGCCCGTTCGCCCGACAGGTACGGATGGAACAACAGTCCGTCTGAACCCGGTCGGACGCGTGCCGCGATTTTCGTCAAGACCGCATACGGGTCCATCCCGAGCCGTTTCGCTGTCTCGACTTCAGATGACGCGAGCTCATCACGAATCCAGCGTAAGACCATCCCGCCATTGTTGACCGGTCCACCGATGACCCAGTGCTTTTCGGTCAAGGCGTAACAGAACGTCCGTCCCTTTTCGTCCGTCTGCGGGCGGTCGATGATCGTCCGGATCGCACCACTCGTCCCGATTGTGATGGCGATCTCGCCCTTACGGATGGCATTGACGCCGAGGTTCGATAGGACACCGTCACTGGCGCCGATCATGAAAGGTGTTGCCGGATCAAGTCCGATTTGTTTTGCGTATTCTGGATTGATATCTGAATACTGTGTCGTCGTCGGAACCGGTTCTGATAATTTTGAAGCATCGATGCCGGCGATCCCTAAGGCTTTCGAGTCCCACTTCATGTCATGGATGTTGAACAATCCCGTCGCCGATGCGAGTGAATGATCAATCACGTAACGTCCGAACAGACGCTGGAAGACGAATTCCTTGATGCCGATGTATTTTTTCGTCTGCTCGGCAATTTCCGGCCGGTCTTCGACGAGCCAAAAGATTTTCGCGAGAGGGGACATCGGGTGGATTGGTGTACCGGTCCGGTGATAGACGTCGTTTCCATACTCTTCCTTAATCCGGTTCGACCAGGCTTCACTTCGGCTGTCTGCCCAGGTGATGCAGGCAGTCAAGGGTTGATCGTCCTCGTCGATGGCAATCAAGCTATGCATTGCACTACTGAAAGCAACGAATTTTGGTTTTTGGTTCGGATGCTGCTTCGTCAGCAGTCGGATCGTTTCGAGGACGGCGTGGAAAATTTCTTCCGGGTCCTGTTCAGCAGTCGAACGGTTTGGTGTGTGGAGCGGGTAACCGACGTTCGTCTGACCAACGACTTCTCCTTTTGTCGTAAAGAGGACGGCTTTCGTACTCGTCGTCCCGATATCGATTCCTAACATGTATTCAGTCATGTGGTTCGACTCCTTTCGTCATCATCTGTTGCGATTGCCATAAATCTTCGACTTCTTGGACATCGTCGAAGTTTTGGTGGAGAGACGTGACCATCCGTTCGCGGTCTCCGGTTTCGATGGCTTCAATATAAAGTGCGTGGTTGGCGATGATTCGGTCGAAATCCTCCATTTGTCCTTCGAAGCGGGTCCGCATCGATAAGAGGATGAAACTTTCCATGACCGGTTTTAAGTTCTGCCAAATCATGCTGACATAACTGTGGTCAATCGACCGGATGATTGTCTCGTGGAACAAAACATCTTGATATGAAAATTCGTCGGCATCATTAAACTTGATTGCGACTTTCATCATTTCAAGAATCTTGCTCAGTTCGCGGACGAGTTCGTGACGCTCCATCCGAACGATACGCTCAAAGACAAACGTCTCGATTAACAGACGGACGTCATAAATCTCGCGGATATCTTTTTCCGACAAGCCGACGACGACGGCCCCCATGCGCTCAAGCCGGATGATCCGTTCAGCAGCGAGAACTTTTAAAGCGTCGCGAACGGGCGAACGACTGACGGAAAAATCCGTCGCTAACTTATTTTCGGAAAGGACGGTCCCTTGCTCAATCTTTCCGGAAATGATGCGCATCCGGAGCTCATGGGCGACACGGTCTCCGGTTGATGCTTTCGATAACCATTTAATCGGGTATAAGAAATCAGACATAAAAATCACCTGCTTTGTTTTATGAGTATACTTGTATACAAGTAGTATAAACGACTGAATCCAAAATGCAAGCGCTTCAATGAAAACGCTTTATTTCTTTTAGTTTACATTCGTATTACCATCAGTATGATAGGATGTAGGAAATAATTTTCAGAGAAAAATATGCTGTTCTTTAGACGAAGGAGGAGACATGATGAAGATTTTAGTCGTTGGTGCAGGGGCTGTCGGAGGATATTTCGGAGGACGCCTAGCAGAAAAAGGGGAAGACGTGACGTTTCTCGTCCGTGAGAGACGGGCGAAGGAGCTGGAGCGAACGGGTCTTGAAATCGTCAGTCCACACGGAGACGTATCGTTGACGCCACGACTGATTCAAGTCGGGACAAAAGAAGTGTTTGACGTAGTCATCGTGTCGACGAAAGCGTACCATCTGAAGCATGTCATCGGCGATCTCGAAGGATTTATCGGACCAGATACATATGTGTTGCCGGTTTTAAATGGGATGCAACATGTCGAACAACTCGTCGCTAAATTTGGCGAGACGCGTGTTCTCGGCGGCTTATGCTTCATTGAATCGACGCTTGACGCGACGGGACGTGTCATTCAGACGAGCCCTGCGCATCAACTTGTATTTGGCCCAAGAGATGGGGACTGGACGGATAGCTTGCTTAAGGTGAAAGAAGCACTAGCAGGAACAAACGCATCCATCAAGCCGTCAGACGAAATCATGCGAGACATGTGGCAAAAGTATCTCTTCATTACGACGTTTTCCGGAGTGACCTCGCTGTTTCGGACACCAATCGGTCCGATTCGCGACGATGCAGCAGGGAATCGAGTCATCCGGAACGTCTTACAAGAAGCAAAACAGGCCATGGAACGGCACGGCGCGATATTTATACAAGATATCGAACAGGAGCAGGAAAAACGGATGCATCAAATGGCCCCTGATATGAAGTCATCCTTGCAACGGGACATGGAAAAACAAGGCATGGTCGAAGCAGACCATCTGTTTGGTAACTTAATAGAAGGAGCGGAACAAACGATGTACCCGACGTTACGGATGATTCACACCAATTTGAAAATCTATGAACGTTTGCAAAGTGGCGTCTCCGTGTAAGGAATTAGTGCGATTTTTACTATACTGGTAAAATTAAGTGAGTTTGTTAATCCGTTTTTTGGTTAGTTGCAACTGAACTTTAGCTGAATCTCAGGGACAGAGCATTGACTTCCTTACTAGAATTCATCTATTCTTAATAAGATTGAAAAAACCATCAATATATTGTGTAGTGCCATTTGGATATAAAATTGAACAACAGATGTGAGAGGGGATTTAAATTACATGAAACGTATTATCATTCGCGCCGGTATGACACCGTTCGAACAGTTCGACGCTGAATACATGATGAAAGAAAACTCAATCGGGGGGAACGTCGGGAACTTGATCTATCAGTACAGTATCTTCCGTACATTGATGACAGAAGGAACGACGATCACACCTGACTATTACTACTACGATGAAGAGCGTGCAGACGAGATCAACGAAAACTTCGATCTTTACGTCATTCCACTTGCGGATGCATTCCGTCAAGAGTTCGCACCATCGCTCCGTAAGTACACACGTTTGATTAAGAAATTAAAAATTCCGGTCGTCGTGATCGGTGTTGGTCTCCGTGCGCCATTCGAGCCGGACTTAAAAGGTGGATTCCCGTTCGACGAGGATGTGAAAGCATTCGTCAGCGCAGTCCTCGAACGTTCAAGCATCATCGGACTTCGTGGTGAAATCACGTCGAAATACCTGACACGCCTCGGTTTCCGTGAAGGCATCGACCATAAAGTCATCGGTTGCCCATCGATGTATGCATTCGGTCGTGATCTCAACATCCGTGAGACAAACATCACGAAAGATTCGATGATCAGTGTTAACTCGTCACGTCTTTCGCCGAAAAACGTCCTTGATTTCATCACACGTGGAATGGAAGAGTATCCAAACCACTACTTCATCCCACAATGGATGAAAGAATTGAAGTTGACGTACACAGGAACACATCCGATCGCGGATCTTTCTGTCACGAACTATCCGGTTAAAATGTCTGACCCGACATATATGAACGACCGTGTTCGTTTCTTCTTGAACGCTCAAACGTGGTTCGACTTCCTCAAAGAAGCTGACTTGAGCTTTGGTGCGCGTCTCCACGGAAACATCACGGCGACACTCGCTGGAACACCAAGTATTTTGATTCCAAAAGATGCACGGATGCGTGAATTGACGGATTACCACCAATTGACTCACATCTGGGCGAACGATATCACGGCAGACACACGTCTTTCGGACATCGTCGAAACAGCAGACTTCCAAAGCCCGGCGCGGATTCAAGCGAAAAACTTCGACAACTTCGTCGATTTCTTGAATACAAACGAATTGGAGCACATCTACCAAGACACGAACTACCCAGAGAACGTGCCGTTTGATCGTGAAATGGCGAAAACAGAACTTCTCCCAGCGGTTAAACCGATTACAGGAATCAGCATGGAAGAAGCAATCGCTCGTTTTGAATCATTCTTCCCAGAAGAAGAGAAAAAAATCGCTGCGATCCAAAAACGTGATAAAGATAAAGATAAAAAGATTAAGACATTACAAGGTAAACTCAACAAGCAGACGAAGATGGTCAAACATCAAGAAGGTACATTGAACCGTAAAGCGGTTCGGATGGCACTTAAGACAGCCGATCTCTTCGCGAAGAAATAAAAATAAGACGTCTCCTGCCAATACGGTAGGAGACGTTTTTTTTGAATTCTATTATCTGAATTGTGTTGACAATTAAAAATAGGACTGCTACTGTTATGAAAAATTACATTCTTATCCAGAGAGGTGGAGGGACTGGCCCTTTGAAGCCTCAGCAACAGGTCGAAAGATACTGTGCTAATTCCTGCGGGTGTTGCGCCCGATCGATAAGCGCTCTTGATGTTATCGACCGACGCACCCTGTCTGTACAGGAGTGCGTTTTTTTTTTATTGAGCTAGAAAGAGGAGTGGTGGAGGATGGAGCAAAAAACAACATTTCGACGGAAGATGGAGTCCCGTCATATCGTCATGCTGTCGTTAGGTGGCGTCATTGGAACAGGGCTGTTCCTGAGTACGGGGTACACATTAGAGCAAGCGGGTCGGGTCGGGACGATTTTGTCCTACTTGCTCGGGGCACTTGTCGTTTATCTCGTGATGCTTTGTTTAGGGGAACTCGCTGTACATATGCCGGAAACCGGTGCCTTTCATAGTTATGCGACGAAGTACATTGGACCGGGAACCGGCTATACGGTCGCTTGGCTTTACTGGCTGACCTGGACGGTGGCGCTCGGGTCCGAATTCACGGCAGCAGGTTTATTGATGCAACGCTGGTTTCCGGACGTGCCGGTCTGGTTATTCAGCGGATTGTTCGTCATCATCATTTTAGTGATTAATGTACTGACAGTCCGTGTGTTCGCTGAAGTCGAATTTTGGTTTTCCGCCGTGAAAGTCATGACAATCATCGCCTTCATCGTGTTAGGGGCAGCAGCAATCGTCGGTTTTATTCCGCTGGCGTCAGGCGAAGCAGCCCCCTTGTTCGGACCATTGACGGAAGGGGAGCTCTTCCCGAACGGTGCCTTCGCGATTTTGATGACGATGCTCGCCGTCAACTTTGCTTATTCCGGTACAGAACTGATTGGTGTCGCGGCAGGCGAGACGGTTGATCCGAAGCGGACGATTCCTCTGGCCATTCGGACGACGATTGCCCGACTGGTCGTGTTTTTTGTCGGCACGATCATCGTCTTGGCGATTTTACTGCCGTCGGATGCAAATGGAGTGCTTGAGAGCCCGTTCGTCGCTGTCTTCGAACGGATCGGGATTCCGTTTGCGGCAGACATCATGAACTTTGTCATCTTGACGGCGATCCTGTCCGCAGCGAATTCCGGATTGTATGCCGCGTCGCGGATGCTCTGGTCACTGTCAGATCAACGGATGATTTCACCATTTTTTGCTCAATTGAGTCCAAACGGTGTTCCGACACGTGCCGTCATGTTCAGCATGCTCGGCGGATTGTTTGCACTACTATCGAGTGTTTACGCAGCGGAAAGCGTGTATATCGCACTCGTTTCGATTTCAGGACTCGCTGTCGTCGTCGTTTGGATGAGCATCAGTGCTTCGCAATATTTCTTCCGGCGGCGTTACTTGAAAGAAGGAAACGACGTGCAAGACTTGGTGTACCGGACACCATTTTATCCAGTCGTCCCGATTGTCTCCTTTTTGATTTGCCTGCTGTCGCTGATCGGAATTGCCTTTGATCCGACGCAGCGTATTGCCTTGTATTTTGGAATCCCGTTTATCGGTCTTTGTTATCTCGTGCATCACCTGACGAAAAAATCACAGAAACGGAGTGTGGAAGATGTCAAAACAGAAAAATCCAGTTGAAGCCTTACTTAACGAAAAACCGTTTATTTTACTTGATGGGGCGCTCGCGACAGAACTGGAGCGGCACGGGAGTGATCTCGCCGATCCACTCTGGTCGGCACGGGTCTTGGTCGAAGAGCCGGAGCAGATTCACCGCGTCCATGCTGACTATTTTCGAATCGGTGCGGACTGTGCCATCACCTCGAGTTATCAAGCAAGTTTGCAAGGGTTTAAACAACGGGGAATCGGGACGGATGAAGCGATTGAACTGATCAAGCAGACGGTCTACTTGGCGCAACGTGCACGTCAAGAAGTCGCCGGAGCCGGGACACGATCGTTGATTGCCGGATCAGTCGGTCCGTACGGGGCGTATTTGGCAGATGGATCAGAATATGTCGGACACTACGGCGTCGATGATGCGACCCTTGAGAACTTTCATCGTCCCCGAATCGAGGCGTTGATTGCGGCAGGAGCAGATCTACTGGCATTCGAAACGATTCCATCGCTTCAAGAAGCAACCGTCCTGTTTCGGATATTAGAAGAATTTCCGGAACACTCGGCCTGGCTCGCCTTTTCACTTCGCGATGCGGAACACATCAGTGAAGGCACGACAATTGCGGATTGTGTCGCAGCAGTCGGCCGCCATCCGCAACTCGCTGCGCTCGGGGCAAACTGCTTTCCGGCGTCGATCACGACAGATTTCGTAACGGGATTGAAACGGCTGACGGACGTGCCAATCATCGTTTATCCGAATTCGGGGGAACAGTATGATCCTGTCGAGAAAACATGGTCTGGTGAATCGGTATGTACAGCTTTTGATGAAGTTGCCAGTGAGTGGTATGCGGCAGGGGCACGCTTGATTGGTGGTTGTTGCCGGACGACACCGGAACAAATTGAACGAATTCATGACGCAATCGAAAGAACGTAATTTTTCTGAAATCAATCGTAGTGCCGGACGGTTCCGCCATGTATGCAAGAAACGCCGATGAACTCGTTTCCCATACGGAGTCATCGGCGTTTTTTATCCCTGTTCTTCTCGTTCATGACGTCTTGAGACGTATCTGGTCACCGTTCCCGTAGTTCACGGTTAAATTGTTGGAGCAATCGTCCGAATGTTTCCGCATCATCGCCTGACCAGTCTGTCAGTAAGCGTTCGATGCTCGCGAGGCGTGCCGTCCGGTAAATCGTCAGTTCTTCTTGCCCAAATGAAGTGATGTGGTAAAAGAAAGCACGGCCATCTGATTCATCGCGCACTTTTTCGACCAATTTCTTTTGATCGAGTGCTGCCGCTTGTCGGCTGACGGTAGAGACGTCAAGTTGCAATTCGCGTGCCAACGTCTTCACCCCGACTGGACCAGACTCGGACAGTTGACGCAGTAACAAATAGGACGCGCGATCTAAATTTCGATTATCGGCCGTCGCTGTCGTCAAACGACGAATCAGAATCGCAAGTTCTAGTTCAATCACTTCGAGTGCTTGATCAGACATGTTAATCCCCTCTTTTCCTAAGTTCTTCATGTTTCCCATCATTACGCAAGGACTTAGCCCCTGTCAATGAGAGGTCAGGAAACTTGACAGTTCTTTAGTTGTATTATACAATCATTTTTGTTATTTAATTGCATCATACAACTTATTTATTCAGAATGCACACAAAAGGAGAATTCCGATGAAAGCTTATGAATCGATGAAACAAGAAGTGATCACAGTCCACGAAACAGACGTCATCCGCCATGTCGTCGAACGTTTCATCCAATCCGGAATCAGCGGTGTTCCCGTCATCAATGACGAGAGCGAAGTCGTTGGGTACATCAGTGATGGTGACATCATGCGGGCGATTGGAAAGCACAAAGACATCATCGTCGATACGTTTTTATATGTAGATGTCATCAAAGGGGATGAAGAAGATTATGATGCACGGGTACGTCACATTCTGAACCGTCCGGTCATGGAGATGGCACGCCGGAAAGTCGTCACGGCAGACGTCGAGACGGAGATGGAGGAAATCGCAGCGACGCTCGGTTCGAAACGGATTAAAAAATTACCGATTTTAAAACAAGGAAAGCTTGTCGGAATCATCAGTCGGGGCGACGTCATCCGTCACTCCTTTAAACGGTTCTTATAAGAGAAAGAAGGGACAATATGGCACTTGCCAATAAAACAACGACGCTTGCGCCGGAAACGGTGTTAGAAGAAAGCAAGCATGGATTATTCCACCAACCGATTGCCGTGTGGGCAGTATTTTTTGCGAGTATCACGGCATTCATGGGGATGGGGCTCGTCAATCCGGTTTTACCGACGATCGCTGATAATTTAGAAGCCTCAAAAAGTGAAGTTACGCTCTTATTTACAAGTTATAATGCCGTCATGGCATTCGCAATGCTGATCACAGGTGCGATTTCATCACGGATTGGTCAAAAAGGAACATTGATGTTAGGCATTGCCGTCATCGCGCTCGTCGCTGGATTTGCATCGCAAGCCGATAGCATCTGGACGCTTGTCGCCTTACGTGGCGGCTGGGGGCTTGGGAATGCCTTGTTCGTCGCAACGGCACTTGCAGCCATCGTCTCCCTTTCGTCAGGCGGGACAGCAAAAGCGATCATCTTATATGAAGCAGCCGTTGGTCTTGGGATTTCGATTGGACCACTCCTCGGAGGGACACTCGGTTCGATCACATGGCGTGCACCATTCATGGGTGTCGCGACAATCATGGTCATCGCCTTCCTCGTCTTGTTGTTCTTGATGCCAAAACCAGTTGCGACAACGACAGCACCACGGCAAAAAATTTCCTTGCTCGCACCCTTCCAAGCGATGAAACACCGGTCGCTGTTGACACTCGGAATCGTCGCAGCACTTTATAACGTCGGTTTCTTTACGATCATGGCCTATGCGCCGTTCGTCATGAAACTGCCGGCACAAGGTCTTGGATTCGTTTTCCTTGGCTGGGGGATGTTGCTCGCAATCACGTCTGTCTTGACAGCACCGAAGTTAAAACAATGGCTTGGAACGATTAAAGCGATGGTATTGATGCTGTTACTGTTCGCCGTTCTCTTACTATTGATGGGGATTTTTACGGAAACACCAGCTGTCGTCATCGTCTGTGTGATTCTTGCCGGGGCAGTACTCGGTAATAACAACACACTCATTACGACAGCCGTCATGGATGCGGCACCAGTCGAACGTTCGACCGCATCTGCTGCATACAGCTTTTTACGTTTTCTCGGGGCAGCCATCGCGCCATTCATGGCCGGTAAATTGGCTGAAATCTTTAACGCAAACTTACCGTTTTACGTCGGGAGCGGATTCGTCCTACTCTCTGTCGTCATCATCGGGGTCAATCTCAAACACATCCGTCACATCGATACAATCGATAGCGGGCATTGATGTAAACTAACATCCTTTCTTCTGCAGAAGCGGAAGAGAGGATGTTTTTGGTTAGGTCGACAAAAAAGATGATCGTCGCTTACGATAGAAGAAAACAGGATGTGGGAAATGAATGGAACATACGATTGCTTTCATCGGGTATGAAGGGAAGGTCGAATGGCGTATTTTACAGGTCGACCGTCTAGAAGAACGACTAGAAATCGACGTCGTCCTATCGCAATCGGACAACCGGACCAGTCATCGATGCAGTCTGTCGTTTACTGAATATGACCGGTTTGCGCACGATTTTTTAACGGTCCATGAGCAACTTCGTGGGTTTGTGACGTATACGCAAGCGGATTTTCACATGACGTTGATCTATCATCGTCTTGGTCACGTCTCGATTGAACTCGGATGGAAGGGTCAAAACACAATCACGCTGCAAAGTGATCAGAGTTACCTCGGACAAGCGCTTGCCAGTATCGGGGTCTATACGTAAAAACCGCTCGAGTCTTCGAAAGAGAAGGCACGAGCGGTTTTTTGCTTAACCAAGACGTTCAAGTGCGATTTGCTTACATAACGCAATCGTTTGGAAATATTCCGACAGGGGAATCGATTCATCGACTTGATGGGCGAGACGGAAGTCGTGGAACGAAGCGACGGCAATCGGGAATGACTGGCTGGCTTGACTGAACATGGCCCCGTCCGTCCCACCCGGAATCGCAACACGGCGGGCCGGGTGACCCGTGATGGTTTCCATGTGTCGTGCAACTGTTTCGAGAAACGGAGCATCCGCATCGGTCTCACACGAAGGAATCTCTTTGATGACACGCAGGGTCATCGCGAACGTCGGATCTTCTTTAAGCAGATGTTGTTCGATATGCGCAAAAGCTTCTAGAATCTCGGCGCGTCCGAATCCGGGAATCGTCCGAATGTCCATGTAAAAGGAAGCGTTACTCGGGATGACGTTCAGACCTTCTCCACCTTGAATCGACGTAATCGAGGCGACGACAGGACCGAGTTCCGGATGGCGGTTGTCGGTTATCGTGAAACGATCCGACTTCACTTCCTGAATGACACGATACAGGTCATCGATGGCGTTTTTGCCGAGTTGCGGCGCTGAACTATGAGCCCCTTTACCGACGCACGTCACTTCGATCCCGACGACACCTTTTTGAGCATACCCAATCATCCCGCTTGTCGGCTCCGTGATCAACAGCGCATCTAAATCGTCGGCGTCACCACGTTCCGTCAAATGCTTCGCCCCAGTCATACCATTTTCTTCATCAGACGTAATGAGCAGTTTGAGATGATTGGGTCGGTCGGCACAGTCCTTTAACTCGATCATCGCATTGACCATTGCCATCACACCAGACTTCATATCGGACGCGCCACGACCGTAAATCTGTCCGTCTTCGATTTCACCACCAAAAGGTTGTTTTGTCCAACCGGTCGTTTGGACAGGTACGGTATCGAGATGACCCGAGAAGCCGATGGTTTTCGGGTCGACCGCCATGTCGTTCGCTGGAAGGGTCGCGACGAGGCAAATCCGTTTTGGCGCGACCTCAATCCACTCGGTCTCGATTTCATGAGTGGTCAAGTAGTCATAAACGAAACTCGCGACGTCTTGTTCCCCGTCGAGCGGATTAACGCTCGGAATTTGCAGGCAGTGTTGCAGTGATTCGATTTGTTGTTGTTGTGTCATGGTGATTCCTCCTTGATTTACATTCACTAGAGTATTCCCTGAAAAAAAGTCTTTCAGGAGATAAACAAGCGAGGAGAAAATTTAAAAGCGCGGTACTTCTTAGAATCAAATGGTCCGTTTTTAAGAGGATGCGTCAAAGGGCTGTGGTCGAAAGGCGCAAACCGTTGATTTAATAAGTCGAAGGACATACGAAAAAGAGGAGGACGATTCGTAATCGTCCTCCTCCTTATTTAGATGCTGCGATGCGTTATGCGTCAAATGGATCGTTATTCAGCATCCGTCTTCCATTTATCATCAATCAACATCTCACCAGGCCATGTGTAGGCCATGATGCCGCCGTCTGCTGTGATGTCTTCACCTGTCACATAAGAGCTATCATCGGAAGCGAGGAAGAGGGCGACCGTTGCCATCTCACGTGGTTTCCCGAGACGACCGAGTGGTGTGATCCATGCATTGGCATCACGGAATTTTTTTCCTTGGTCTTCGTCTTTTCCACCGACGAGCGTATCGATGAGTGGTGTTTCAATCGTACCTGGTGAGAGCGAGTTGACACGAATGCGGTCACGCGCATAATCGATGGCCATCGCACGTGTAAAGTTCGTGATTCCGCCTTTTGCCGCGTTATAACCTGAGCGGTTTAAGTCAGCAGCGCGACCTGACATCGATGACGTATTGATGATTGAACCGCCCTTTTCAAGCATTAAAGGAATCAAGAATTTACTCGTCAAGAATGTACCGCGTAAGTCGACCGCGATGATTTGGTCAAATAGTTCAATCGGATATTCATGGACTTTTCCGCCTTGCTGATCAATCCCGGCATTGTTGAACAGGACGTCAATCGTTCCGTACGTTTCTTTCAGCTGTGTCGCGAGTTGTTCGACACTATCGACTTGTGTGACGTCGACGTGAATCGCTTCCGCTTGTCCGCCAGCTTGTTTGATTTTTTCAACCGTCTCCTGTGCTTTTTCAAGATTGACGTCAGCACAAACGACTTTCGCCCCTTGCTCGGCAAAAACGAGTGCCGTTGCTTGACCAATTCCTGTTGCTGAACCTGTAATGACTGCTACTTTATTCTCTAATCGACCCATGTGTAATTTCCTCCTTCTAAGTACTCTTGCTCCGCATGTTGTTCACCTTATGAATCATTCCCTGGACTTCGGAGGATAAACCTACCGAACTGTCTAGCATCCTGCGAGAACGGGAACAGATGAAAAGTGAAAACCCGACAGGAAAGGAATGAGAACGCTGACATCTGAACAACGTGAATATGCAAAAAAATTACTCGATGAAGCGATTCTCCATCAAATCGAGTTAGAGAAAGATATATTTAAGGATGAGTTGATTGACCGGACGACACCGGTCTTATGGTTTGGTGACGTAAGCAAGCGGAGCTGGCTTACGATTGCGACGAATCCGTCGGCAGGACAGTTCCTGAACCGGGATGGTACGTTACGTCACGGGGCGGCGGGACCATTCGTCTTAAGGGAAGTCGATGCGCCGCTTACAGAGTACCGGACGGACCAACGATTCGACCAAATGATTGATTCCTATAATCGTTATTTTAAACAGCCTGAGATTTATAAGACATGGTTCGGGCGAGAACAGGGTGGGAAATTGGAAGGGTTCCTTAATGGATTCGGAGCTTCTTTTTACGGAACCGGAGAACCGGTCATCCATACGGATTTCTTTCCCTTTCCGACGAAACGGTATATGGGAACGATTGCTCAGCGGCACGAACTGGAAGAAACCGAGTTTGGGCAGACCTTTCTTTTGAAATTGATTCGTCTTTTTCGATTACGAGGAATCATTCTTCTCGGACGGGAACATACGGAACGTTACCGGACAATCGATCCGACGGCTACATGGCAAGCACCCGAGCCGGTCATGGGGTATCCGGATGCGATCGTCGAACTTGGTCATTCGGAACAATTTTCCGTTCCGCTAATCGGTCTTCATTTTAAACCGAGTGAGCAGTTCATCGGACTCGGGAATCGGCCGGACTGCCGTGGTGTCAGTCATGGCACATACGGGTCGGCGGAAAGCTTACGTAAAATCGGAAAATATATCCGCAGTCGACTCGAAGAAGGGGATTGACACTATTTTTCCAATCCGTGATAATAGATTTGTATTAGCACTCTTGTTGTTAGAGTGCTAAAAAAGAACTAGGGGGTATCGGAAATGGAAACGAAACAGTTCAAGGCAGAGTCGAAACGTTTACTCGAAATGATGATTCATTCCATCTACACACATAAGGAAATCTTTTTACGTGAGTTGATTTCGAACGCTAGTGACGCGATAGACAAGATTTATTACAAAGCATTGACGGACGAGACACTGACGTTCGAAAAGGATGCCTATAAGATTACGATTGAACCGAACCAAACAACACGTCAGCTCGTCATTCGTGATACCGGAATCGGGATGACGAAAGAGGAGCTCGAAGCGAATCTCGGAACAATCGCGAAGAGTGGGTCACTTGCCTTTAAGGCGGAGAATGCCGCGCAAGACGGACACGACATCATCGGACAATTTGGTGTCGGCTTTTATTCGGCATTCATGGTCGCAGACGTCGTCACGGTCATCACGAAACCATTCGGCAGCGAGACGGCGTACAAGTGGGAGTCGCACGGTGTCGACGGTTATACGATTGAAGAAGTTGAAAAAGCTGCAGTCGGGACGGAAATCACGCTGCATATCAAAGCGAACGAAGAAGATGAAAATTATGATGAGTATTTAGATTCGCATCGTTTGCGGACGATCGTCAAAAAGTATTCCGACTTCATCCGCTATCCGATCGAGATGGAAGAGACAGAACGTCAACCGATTGAAGGATCGGACGAGATGGAAGAAGTTACGGTCGTCAAGACGATCAACAGCATGGTGCCGATTTGGCGAAAAAATAAACGGGAGTTGACGGACGAGGATTATACGAACTTCTATCAAGAAAAACGATATGGATTTGATACACCAGTCAAGCACATCCATATCAGTGCAGATGGTGCCGTCCGTTATCAATCGATTTTGTTTATCCCGGAGCAACCGTCCTTCGACTACTATTCAAAAGAGTTTGAGAAAGGGCTTGAACTGTATGCGAATGGTGTCTTGATCATGGAAAAATGCAGTGACCTCTTGCCGGATCACTTTAGCTTCGTCAAAGGGATGGTCGACTCGGAAGACCTGTCACTCAATATTTCACGTGAGTTATTGCAGCACGACCGTCAACTCAAGCTGATTGCGAAAAACATTCAAAGTAAGATTAAGACGCAACTCGAAGGACTGCTTCGCGACGATCGCGAGAAGTATGAAGCCTTTTATCAAGCCTTCGGCCGTCAATTGAAGTTTGGGATCTACAATGATTACGGCATGCATAAAGAGACGGTCAAAGACCTCGTCCTGTTCCATTCGGCAAAAGAGAAGAAGCTAGTCACGCTCGCTGAATACGTCGCGGCGATGCCGGAAGAACAAAAATATATCTACTATGCGTCAGGAGAAAGCACCGACCGATTAGATAAGTTGCCACAGTCGGAGCTCGTCAAAGACAAAGGGTTCGACATTCTGTACTTTACGGAAGAAATTGACGAGTTCGCGATTCAGATGCTTCTCAACTATGAAGGAAAAGAATTTAAATCGGTGACGAGCAGTGATCTTGGGATCGAGCAAGCGGATCAAGCAGAAACGACCGAAACACAAGTCGAGATGTTTACAGCAATGCAGGAAGTGCTTGCTGGGCAAGTCAAAGAAGTCAAAGCATCGTCACGCTTAAAATCACATCCGGTCTGCTTCGCGACGGATGGTGCCGTTTCGATTGAAATGGAGAAAATTCTGAAGTCGATGCCGAACAACCAAGATGTTTCAGCCGTGAAAATTTTAGAGTTGAACACGTCACATGACGTCTTCCAAGCCATTGAAACGGCCTTTAAAGAAGACCGTCCGAAATTTGAACGCTATACGAAATTGATGTATCAACAAGCGTTGCTGATGGAAGGCTTGCCAATCGAAGATCCGGTCGCATTTGCAAATGAAGTGTGCGCCTTGATGGTGTAAGAATAATCGCTTCAGCGTGTAAACAAACTCTTATGAAGCGTGAACATGCGATATCGAATTGCAATTCGTTCGTGCTTTCCTGGATTTCCCTCACGGAATTACCTAAAAAGCAACGAAACAAGACGCTTTTTATTTCTTCATACCATGTTGTCTATAACTTAAAAGAAGGGATTGCACATCATCGTAGATGGCAATCCCTTCTTTTTTCTCGTCTCGGCTGAGCAGAGCGTTATTTTTTTATTATTCAGCGCGAAGTTCAGCTGGCACTTTGCCACGTTTCGAGACGACGTTGAGGACGACGAGTGACAACAAGAAGGCGATGAGTGCACCGATGAAACCGAAGATGGATGAATCGGTTAAGCCGAGCACAAGATATCCAATCGCTGATGTCGCTGCGCCAATCAACGCATACGGAAGTTGCGTCGTGACGTGATCGATGTGGTGTGAACCAGCACCTGTCGAGCTGAGAATCGTTGTATCAGAAATCGGTGAACAGTGGTCTCCGAAGACGGATCCAGCAAGAACGGCAGCGAGCGTCGGAAGTAAGAGATTCGGTTCGACCGCCATGATGAGGTCAGCACCGATTGGCAGCATGATCCCGAATGTGCCCCAACTTGTACCTGTCGAGAATGCCATCACACTTGCGATCAAGAACAATAAGAATGGGAGGTACGAAGCAGAAATCGACTTACTGACGAAGCTTGCCAAGTACTCACCTGTTTTCATGTCACCGATAACGGCGATGATTGTCCAAGCGAACAAGAGGATGACGACAGCCGGCCACATCGATTTCATTCCAGCCCAAATGCTGTGTCCATATTCGCGTGCCGGGATTTTCCGACCGATTAACATGATGAAAGCAACGACTAAACTGATGACGACACCCGCGACGAGTGAGCGTGTCACGTCAGTCGCTTCGAACGCACCAATTAATGTGAAAGCACGGTCGTCAGCAGCAAGTGCCTGAGCACCTGTAAAGAGTAACGCGGAAACCGTTGCAATGACGAGAACGACAATCGGAACGACGAGGTCACGGACTTTTCCACCTTCGTGTTCTTTGACTTCTTCCGCCATTCCCATTGGTGTGCCTTTACTCGTGTCGAAAAGTTCACCTTTTAATGCACGAAGTTCATGCGTCCGCATTGGGCCGACCGCAATTCCTGTGTAAGCGATATAAAGTGTCAGCAATAACGCGAAAATCGCGTAGAAGTTAAGCGGCACGATCATCATGAACGCACTGAATGCAGAATAATCCGTGATGGAATGCGTCGTTAAGATCCCGGCGATGATTGAGATGATGAATGCTCCCCAACTCGAAAGCGGGCTGATGACACAGACCGGAGCAGCCGTTGAGTCAATGATGTACGCAAGTTTTGCACGAGAGACGCCACGACGGTCCGTTAACGGACGACTGACATTCCCGACAGCAAGACTGTTGAAGTAATCATCGATGAAGATTAAAATTCCTAAACCGAATGCTGCGAGGCGGGCGCCGCGAGCCGTTTTGACATGTGTTGTTGCCCATTCACCGAAGGCATGTGCGCCACCTGATGTTTGGATCAGTGTCGATAGGACACCGAGTAATAGTAAGAAAACGAGTAATAAGACGTTCCATTCGTTTAACGCACCGTCTGCCCAAAATAGGCTGAAGATGTTTTTTCCGAGATAGACGACTGTATCGATTGGATTAAAGCGATGCAGCAATAAGGCGCCAATCAAAATACCGACACCAAGTGAGATGACGACTTTACGTGTCACGATCGCAAGGACGATTGCGATGACAGCTGGAATCAGTGCAACGATTGAATCTGAATAGTTGACCATTGTGTGGTTCCTCCTCTTTTTTTAGAAGATGAGACCCATTGCATACAAAAAAGCAAGGGCACCGGCAACAAAGCCGACACCCTTGCTGGATGCGTCTTTCTTAGCCGAATTGGAGCGCTCCATACAAAACACGTATGGCAATCGAACGGGTATTTCCCAATTCGACCAGTAACACCAAGTCTGACACTTGACGATACTTCGGCAGTATTACCTTTCCTTGATCGTCCTCGTTGTCATCCTCAGATCAAATACTCATTAAGACCGCGCCTCTACCTCATCGATAGAATAGTCATATTCTTTTAATAAGAAAACTTTATCATATTTCAGAAAAAAGTTTCAAGTCTGTTTTTTAAAAAAATATCAAAGGTGTTATTTTCGAATCCATAAATTTCTTAGTAAGAATTGGCAAAGTAACGCAGCAACTGCTGGGTAAGATAAGAATGATTTTCCTCGAATTGACGTTTGCGGTGACCATTTGCACCCGAAGGATGAGGAAAACCTGATAAAATCGTATGTTTTCGAAGGCGTCCTTGATTAAATAAGGATCGGACGGTCGCTTCGACGATTCGCCCGAGCGGCACGATCAGGACAGGATGGTCCAACTGTTTTAATTCTGCTGCAAAGTGTTCATAAGCATAGTGTTGGAGCAAGGGAGCACGATCAATCTTAGGTTGGTGTCCACTATAGTTTTTCCCGCGATAGAAAACGGGATGTTTTAAGATCGATGTCGCGTGCAACAAATCCTGATGTTGATTAAACAAACTCGCTGTCGTCGGGATCGACAACAAGGTCGCGAGTCCCAGGTCGTCGAGCATCGTGACGAGGTTGCGGCGCATCACGCCGGCGAAGCTTGCCGTGTAGTTGGCGGATCGGACTGCTTCTTCTAAAGTAGCGCCATGATGTAAGGCGTCAGCTGTCTCTTCGAACGCGATACGCATCTGTTCAAGTCCTGGTGTGATACCAACAAAAACGATTTTTGCGGAAGGATTGATATAGTCTCCGATGGGCGAATAGTAAACCGACAAGTCACCTTCCGTTTGCAATAAAAAATCGTCCGTACATATATCTTCCCGTGTCAAGGAACGATCAACGGGTAAAGCACGAATTACTTGTTCGAAAATCGATAAGGAATAGATCATAGTATGCCCTCTTTCTCTCGCATTGGACATACGATAACAATAATTGGAATTAAATGCAATTTAACCCTTATCAAAAATAATACTAGGTCAAGTGCGAAAACATGTTTGAAAACAAGCAACCCCCGAATCCATGAACGGATTCGGGGGTATGCATTCACCAGTCATGAATTTTAGAATTAACGTGTACTTTCTTTTACGGAAGCGACTTCATACGTGATGATTTCACTGCCGAGCATCGGTGATTCCTGTGCCTCGCCATCTTGCTGTGCAGGACGCTTATGCGATTCCTTGAAATCATCACTGTTCCGCCATGCTTCAAAGTGTTTCATGTCTTCCCAGTACATGTTGACGTTCATTTCGTCATGTTCTTCGATATTTTGTGTCAATAGAACTTCGACACGAATGAATCCGTCCATCGAGTCGAGACCACTCGGGCGTGTGAAGCGAGGTGCTAGTGCAGCAGCCATCCCTTTTTTGACTTTAATCCGGTTCGTTACGACGATCATAAAAACATCCCCTTTTATCGAATTACGTGCTTCTCTAGTATAGTACGATGGGAACAACAATGCTTGAAAGAAGGAAGGTAAACCGATGAACGAACAGGAATATGAAACACGGCTCCACATTAAAACGATTGAAGTCCAGCACCTCTATAACGTCTTCAGTCACTACAACCGTTATGAACCGACCCCTTACGCAGCCCTTGATGAGCTATGTGAAGCCTATCCGTTTCATTCTGAAGATACAGTGATTGATTTTGGGTGCGGGAAGGGACGACTGAATTTTTATCTCCACGATCGATTTGACTGTTCCGTCATCGGAATCGAGATGAATGGTCAGTTTTATGAGGATGCATTAACCAATCAGGTGAACTACTTAAAAAAAGTCAAAAAACGACGCGGGAGTCTTCGATTTGAACATGTCTATGCAGAAAGTTATCCGATTCCGGTAGAAGCGACAAAATTTTATTTTTTTAATCCCTTTTCCGTTCAAATTTTCATCAAGGTCGTCAATCATATTCTAGAGTCGGTCGAACAGACACCACGCCCCGTCGATCTGATTCTTTATTATCCGGCAGATGAGTACCGGTATTATTTAGAGCATCAAACGGTATTTGAACAGATTGAAGAAGTTCGTTTAAAGGAATTGTTTGAAAAAAATCACGACGAACGATTTGTCATTTATCGAGCGGACCTGTCCCAGAAAGTAGCAAAACGGGTATAAGGTACTAACGGTGATCCCCCAAAAAAGTGAGGCGATTCGGATGATTCATTTGGAACATGTGACGAAGGAATTTGCACCGAAGCGAGGTTTATTTGATGTCAGTTTTTCGGTGGAACCGGGAATGGTATTTGGTTTTATCGGACCGAACGGAGCGGGTAAGTCAACGGCGATCCGGCAACTGATGGGCTTGATTCGAGCTGACTCCGGTCATGCGACGATTGGTGGTTATGATTGCTGGAACCAAACAGAAGACGTAAAACACATCGTCGGTTACTTACCAGGAGAAATTAATTTACCTGGTGATTTTACAGGCGAGCAAATTTTACACTTGATGCAGAAATTACATCATAGTAAGCCGGAACGTCAAATGGAGTTGTTAGAACGTTTTCCGTTTGAGACGAAAACGAAAATTCGGAAGATGTCGAAAGGAATGAAACAGAAACTGGCATTAGTCGGCTGTTTTATGAAAGATGCACCGGTTTATCTGCTAGATGAACCGACGAGTGGACTCGATCCGTTGATGCAGGAACGTTTTTTAGCCTTGATTGATGAAGAGCGCCAACGGGGGAAAGCGATTTTGATGAGTTCACACCATTTTCCGGAAATGGAAAAATCGTGTGACCGGGCTGCCCTCATCAAAGAAGGACGTATCATCATCGAAGCGGATATTCATGAGCTTGTCCGATCGAGCCGAAAACAATACACGATTGAATTTGGGTTAGGAGTGCATGCGGAGCAATTCGCGCGACAAATCGGAAGTGAACGGATGCAGAATCAAGTGTCTTTTGTGACGACGAAGCAACTGACATTAAATCAAGTCATCCGTTTCTTGACGGAGTATGATGTGCGGACGATTCACTCTTCTGCAGATGACTTAGAACACGTCTTCTTACATTACTATAGTGAGGAGGAATCACCATGATGACCATCATTTGGTCGTTGTTGAAGCACAACGGAAAACCGATCACAGCGTATGCGATTGGAACGAGTCTGTATTTGTTGATGCTTGCGGCGTTGTACCCATCAATGATGAAGAGTGGTCTGCTTGAAGCGAAACTTCAAGCGTTGCCACCGGAAGTCTTAAAAGCCTTTCAATACGACAAGATGACCGGATTTGATAACGTCTTAGATTTACTTGGTGGTAATTATTACGGACTGATTTTTCAAATCATCGCGTCCCTGTTCCTATTATCGCTTGCCGCACGCCTGCTGGCACGACCGATCGATAATGGGGAACTGATTTTATACTTGGCAGCGCCGATCACACGGCATCAATATACGGCGGCTGCAATGATTGTCATGCTGCTCGCCAGTACATGCCTTGTGTTATGCAATACGCTCGTATTGCTACTAACGGATTGGTTTGTTTCCGGAGTTTCGATTGACGGACTGACCTTGATTCGTTTTCAATTGAACGCACTCTTGTTACTGTATGCTATCGGTGGATTCACGTTGTTTATCGCCACCTTGTTTGATGATGAGCGACGTGCCTTTTCGATTGCCGGTGGTGTGCTTATCCTGTCGATTGTTTTGACGATTGGAGCGGGTCTCAGTGAAAAAACGGAATGGATGCGTTACGGTTCGATTTTCAGTCTGTTCAACACACAACAATTATTAGAAGGAACTGATCAATTTTTGATTCACCTTCTGACTCTTGCGAGTATCAGCTTGATCTTCCATGTTGGAGCGTTTTTGAGTTTTCGGAAACGAAGTTTGTCGATTTGACACAACTGGACCGAAAAACAAGCCAAAGAAGACGCGGAAATTTACCATAATTAGGCGAGAATACGCCCACTTCTAAACAATCAGGGTGAAGCCCTAGTGAAAGTGGGAGATGAATCGCCAACCTTTCTTTCGGGTATATTCCCTTTGAAGGAGGTGAACATCATGTTGACACACAAAGCCTACAAATTTAGAATCTACCCGACAAAAGAGCAGGAAATCCTGATCGCGAAGACGATCGGTTGTTCGCGCTTCGTCTTCAACCACTTCTTGGCGAAGTGGGATGAGACGTATAAAGCGACAGGTAAAGGACTATCCTACGGGACTTGCTCGAAAGAAATTCCGTCGTTGAAGCAGGCGTTCGACTGGTTGAAAGAAGTCGATAGCACGTCTGTTCAGACGAGCGTCAAACATCTTGCTGATGCCTTTGACCGCTTCTTCAAGAAGCAGAACGAACGACCCCGCTTCAAGTCAAAGTGCAACCCCGTTCAATCGTATAAGACGAACATTCAGGGCAAGTCTCAACTTCCAGAAGTCTCGATCGTCGGCAACACGATTAAAATTCCAAAGCTGAAGTGGGTGCGTTTCGCCAACTCGAGGCAGGTCGTAGGACGCATCTTGAACGCGACCATCCGGCGGAACGCTTCAGGAAAATACTTCGTCTCCCTGCTCGTCGAGCAGGAGAGCAACGAAATGCCGAAGACGGGCTCATCCGTCGGCGTCGATGTCGGACTCAAGAACTTCGCCATCCTGTCGGACGGCACGGTGTACAAGAATGACCGTTACTTCCGTTCGCTTGAGAAAAAGCTGGCACGCGAGCAACGCAAGCTTTCTCGTCGTCAACGTATCGCCTTGGATAAGAAAGTAACACTTTCCGAGGCGAAGAACTACCAGAAGCAGAAGCGGAAGGTCGCCCGCATCCACGAGAAGATCGCCAACAAGCGAACCGACTTCCTGCACAAGGTATCGACCGAGATCGTCAAAAACCACGACGTCATCGGCATCGAGACCTTGCAGGTGAAGAACATGCAGAAGAATCGCAAGTTGAGCAAGTCCATCTCTGATGTCAGTTGGTCGGAGTTCTTCCGCATGCTCGGATACAAGGCGGAATGGTACGGGAAGACCGTCGTGAAAGTTGGCAAGACCTTCGCCTCTAGTCAACTGTGTTCCAGTTGCGGACATCAACACAAAGACGTGAAACATCTTGGCTTGCGTGAATGGACATGCCCGAGTTGCGGCATCCACCACGACCGGGATGTGAACGCAGGACTGAACCTCAAACAAGAAGCTGAACGCCTCCTAACTTCTTCAACCGTCGGGACGACGGGGTTAGCCTGATCAGGTTTCGACCGTTAGGTCGGATCACTCAGGAATCCTCCACCTCTAAGCGAAGCGTAGGTGGAGGTAGTTCAAAGAAAGTGAACATTTAGGATTTGAACGTTGCGTAAGCGGCTGATTTTTACTAAGATAAAGGAATGTTATAGTTCTGGAAAAAAGAAATGAGGTCTCACTAATGAATAAACCATCCATTTATGGATTAACAATTGAGCAGATGACAGAATGGTTATCGCACCAAGGTCACAAGCCGTTCCGTGCAAAACAAGTTTGGGATTGGCTCTATCGTAAACGTGTCACTACTTTCGCTGAAATGACGAATGTCAACAAGGATTGCCTTGAGTTGTTAGATCAGAGTTTTGCGATTGGCTCGATGACAGAAGCCGTTAAACAAGAATCAGCGGACGGAACGATCAAGTTCCTCTTCAAGTTATATGATGGTAGCTTGATTGAAACAGTTCTCATGCGTCACAAATACGGACTATCTGTCTGTGTGACGACACAAGTCGGTTGTAACATCGGCTGTAGCTTCTGCGCGAGTGGATTGATTAAGAAAAGTCGCGACCTTTCAGCTGGTGAAATCGTCGAACAAATCATGCACGTCCAACATCACCTCGATGCTGTCGGTAAAGAAGAACGTGTCAGCCACGTCGTCGTCATGGGTATCGGCGAGCCGTTCGATAACTTCGACAACATGGTCGACTTCTTGAACGTCATCAAGGATCACAACGGTCTTTCAATCGGTGCACGTCACATCACCGTTTCGACAAGTGGTCTTGCTGATAAAATCTACAAATTCGCAGATTTAAAACTTCAAGTGAACTTGGCGATTTCATTGCACGCACCAAACAATGAGTTGCGCACACAAATCATGAAAATCAACCGTGCGATTCCACTCGAAAAATTGATGCCTGCCATCGATTACTACGTCAAGACGACGAATCGTAAAATCACAATTGAGTACATCTTACTTCGTGGGGTCAATGACCAAAAAGCACAAGCAATCGAACTCGCGAAATTATTCGAAGACAAACGTCACTTGACGTACGTCAACTTGATTCCGTACAACCCGGTTGATGAGCATGGTCAATACCAACGGAGTACGTCAGAAGATATCACGACATTCTACGATACGTTGAAAAAGAACGGTCTCAACTGTGGTGTCCGTCTCGAGCACGGGACAGACATCGATGCAGCATGTGGACAGTTACGTAGTAAACAAATCAAAAAAGATAAAGTCGCAGCAAAATAAGCAAGTGGAGCTTCCTGTCACTCTGACGGGAAGCTCTTTTGACGTCCTGCGGAAAGTAGCGCATAATGAGAGGTCACGTCGGATTCACCAATCACACTTAAAAAATAAACTATAAAATAAATGAGGTATTCTTATGTCTAAAAAACCATTCACTGATTTTCAGCTCAGTTCACCGATCTTAGAGGCGATTGAACAACTTGGTTACCATACACCGACGGATGTCCAACAAGCCGTCATCCCGGTCGCTTTGTCTGAAAAAGATATCATCGTCAAATCACGCACGGGAAGTGGAAAAACGGCATCGTTCGGCATTCCGCTCTGTGAACTCGTCGAGTGGGAAGAAAACAAACCACAAGCGTTGATTTTGACACCGACACGCGAACTGGCGCTGCAAGTCACGGAAGATGTGATGAACATCGGGCGTTACAAGCGGATTAAGGCGACAGCCGTTTTCGGGAAACAGCCGTTCCGCGGTCAGGTCACGGAATTAAAACAGAAGACCCATATCGTCGTCGGAACACCTGGTCGTGTGCTCGATCACCTCGAGCGTGGCACAATTTCGCTTGAGAAGGTCAAATACCTTGTCCTGGATGAAGCGGATGAGATGCTGAACATGGGCTTCCTCGAGCAAGTCGATACGATTTTAAAGCAACTGCCAACACAACGGACGACGATGTTGTTCTCAGCGACGTTCCCACAAGACATTCACAAGCTAAGCGAACGCTACATGCAGTCGCCGAAAGAAGTCGAAATCACGACAAATGCAACTGAAATTGCTCAAATCGATCACAGTTATATTTCTGTAACCGATAAGACAAAATTTGCGATTCTGAAAGACGTCACGGTCGTCGAAAATCCAGACCGTTGCATGATCTTCTGCCGGACGAAAGAACATGTTGATTTCGTCGCCCAAGGACTGTCGGCAATGGATTATCCGGTCGAGAAGATTCACGGCGGGATGGAACAGGATGAGCGCCTTGCGGTCATGAAGGCATTCCGTGCAGGCGAATTCCGTTATTTGGTCGCGACAGATGTCGCAGCACGCGGAATTGACATCGAGAACATTACCCACGTCATCCAGTACGACATGCCGGTCGAAAAAGAAAGTTATGTGCACCGGACGGGTCGGACAGGACGTGCGGGCGCGATGGGAAAAGCAATCAGCCTCGTGACGGAAGCAGATATGCGCCGCTTGCGTGAAGTCGAACAATACCGTGGCGAAGCACTCGAAAAACGTCAAGCACCGACGGAACGGGAATTGATCCGGACGGCAGATGCATTCGAAGAGAAAATCACGACGACGGATGTGCGCACGTCAAAAACGGAACAACTGAATGCCGACATCATGAAGCTCTATTTCAATGGTGGGAAGAAAAAGAAACTTCGGGCCGTTGATTTCGTCGGAACGATTGCGAAAATCGAAGGGATGACTGCCCAAGACATCGGGATTATCACGATTCAAGATACGGTAACGTATGTCGAGATTCTGAACGGTAAAGGGCCACTCGTCTTACGCGCGATGAAGACGACGAAGGTCAAAGGGAAACAACTGAAAGTATATGAAGCGTTTAAAAAATAAGAACTGAATGAAAAACAGCCGTTTCGAGAGAAAGTTACTCTCCCGAAACGGCTGTTTTTTGCTGTAAGACTTGTCCGAGGTGGAGACCGCTCGCCGCTGCTTGCGAAAGCGAATGGGTCGCGCCGGAACAATCACCGATTGCATACAGTCCCGTGATGTCTGTTTCGAAGTCGCGGGAGGTCGCGAGGATCGGAGCATAAAACTTCCCGTCCATTCCGTAAAGCAGTGTATCATGTGAGAGCGGCGTTTCAAGCAAACGTTCGAGCCGCTCGAAAAATCCGAGTAACACGGTGATATCTGTGTGCGGGACCTCGTCGAGCAGGTTTCCTGGTGTTGCTTCGAGCGTCGGGACGACTTGATTGTGAGTGATTCCGGTT
Source organism: Exiguobacterium sp. s193 (assembly GCF_018618755.1). Taxonomy (GTDB): domain Bacteria; phylum Bacillota; class Bacilli; order Exiguobacteriales; family Exiguobacteriaceae; genus Exiguobacterium_A. Next base: position 169,062 of record NZ_JACSMR010000003.1, on the reverse strand, counting down.
GCTGTAGAAGCTATGCCGGCAAGCAAGTCACCGAGACGTTGGACGACGATTCGGTCCGACCCTTGGTTAATTTGTCCGATGACTGAAGTCGCAAATTGATTCGCTTCGGCCAACGTATCGAAATAGCGTGGTAAAAATAGCGTGAAGTTCAAGTTTGCCGTCCCCGTCGTTTGTTCGCGGAAGTTTTGTCCGTCCGGCATGAAGAGACCTTCTTGATATTTGCGGATGATCCGACCAGTCGGATTCATGCAGTAAGTGACGGCCGTTCCAGCGTCAGATGTGTATGCCAGTTTCGTTTCGAACGTATCCTGTAATACACTCCGAAAAGGCGTTTCATCCATTTCAATCCGAATCCCTAGGTCGAGTCGTGTTTTCGTTTGCACGAGACCGAGCTGCTTTAGCTGCTGGCGCATCCAGTCCGTTCCAGAACGTCCGGTCGCAAGCACGACTCGTCGGCTCGAGAACGTCTCTGACGCTGTTTTGAGTGTGAATGTAGTATCCGCTTGCTTCTGCATCTGTTCGACTTGCGTCGAAAAGCGGAACGTGACCGTCTTCATCAACATGTCCTCCAGTCGGGCGAGCACCTGTTTCGTAAGTGAAGTTCCGAGATGACGGACGGACGTCTCGAGTGTATGTAGACCAGCATCTTCAGCACGCGCTGCAAATGACGCATTATGAGTGGAATACAAAGGGACCTCCAGTGCTCCGTACTGACACAGGACGGCATCGACTTGTTGCATTAAGCGAAGTGTCGTTTCCGGACCTAACTTTTGTTCCAGTTCGCCCCCGAACGCTGTCGAATAATTGTATTTTCCTTCTGATTTACCGAGTCCGCCAAAGCCGAGGTAAGCGTCTGTCGTGGTTCTTTCGGCTAACGGTTTTCCGGCGTCAATCACCAAGACGGATTGTCCGTCTTGCACGAGTTCGTGTGCTAGAAAAATTCCGGCGACACCTGCGCCGATAATCGTGACGTCATACACCTGCATCCGCTCCTTTTTCGTTCAGTATACAAAAGGATTGAGTGGAACTGAACTGAAATGCAGGGGAGGGGCGGGAAATGCAGCAAAAAAAGCACCCCGTAAAACGGCATGCTCCAGGCTGTAGACAACGTGCTATCGGGAGATCAAGCGTCTTTTTTCGTTGCTTTCTCCGTAGGAGTCAACGAAAACGACACTTTTTAGGCAATAGCGCAGGAAAAGACAAGTCGTACAGCCGCTTTGAAGACGGGACAGGGAAGCGCAAACTTATCGCATCTCGATATAGATTTTGTGAGGTTCAGGGTAGTAAAAGTGAGCAACGCATGCCATGCTTTTCTTTCGCGTCCGCAAAGACACGTTCGATTGTCTCTTTTTGTACACCGTTCTAGAGATGGACAGGTTTTACAGATTTTTGGATTTGATATGTACTCACGTCTTCCTTCCCGTGTAGTTGTCCGATAGACAAGCGGCTGATGATATAACAGTCGTAATACTCGTCATAATGGGAAACCCTGGTTTGTGGTGTATTTCTTTATTTTATAATATGAAGTAAAGCTAAAAAAGCCTCGATTTCCGATCTAATCGCTTCCTAGTGGAAAGCAAACAGGAGCGACCCTGCAGCGAAGCGAAGCGGCGCGATGTTTGCCACAGGAAGACGATTAGGAAGGAAAGAGAGAGCAAAAAAAAGATGGAAAATCACATTTAAGTGACCTTCCATCTAGTTTGTCTAGAGAGCACCCCGTTAAAACGAGGTGCTCTCTTCATCGTGCGGATTGCTTACTTCCAATCTGTGATGTCGTTGATTGGAAGACGGACTGATGGATATCCTGCGTCAACGGCTTTCCCGATTGAAAGGAGCATGACAGGGAGGTAACGGTCTTTATCCATACCGAATGCCTCTGCGATTTGGTCTTTTTCGTAACCACCGATTGGGTTCGTATCGTAACCATGTGCCCGAGCGACGAGCATCAATTGCATCGAAACGAGACCAGAGTCGATCAGGATGCTGTCACGAAGTGTATCTGTATCTTCTGGGCGGTAGAATCCTTTGATAGCCGGAACTTGGCGATCGCGGACTTCTTGCGGCATCAACCCTTTTTCAACAGCCATATCGTAAATTGTGTCGATGCTATCGACTGCGTTCATGTCACCGAAGACCGCGATGACAGCAGATGATGTCTCGACTTGGACTTGGTTGAATTTCGCGAGTGGCGCAAGCGTTGCTTTTCCTTCTTCGCTGTCGATGACGAGGAAACGCCACGGTTGCATGTTGACGGAAGATGGAGCAAGTGTTGCTTCTTCCAGGATTTGTGTCATTTCTTCTTTTGAAATCTTGACGTTTGTGTCGTAGTTGCGGATTGAGCGGCGGCCCTTAACGATTTCCATAAAGTCAGTAGATGTTTGAGTTGTCATAGTATTCAATCTCCCTTGTTGTGTTCTCTATTTTTTGATGAAGCGAATCGGACTTATTTCCAGTCTGCGATGTCAGCAATCGGTAAACGGACTGATGGGTAGCCTGCGTCAACGGCTTTCCCGATTGAAAGTAACATGACTGGGACATAACGGTCTTTATCCATGCCGAATGCTTCTGCGATTTGATCTTTTTCGTAACCACCGATTGGGTTCGTATCATATCCGTGAGCACGGGCGACGAGCATCAATTGCATTGAAACGAGACCAGAATCAATCAAGATGCTGTCTTTCAGTGCGCTGGCAGGGACATTTTCATACATCCCTGTGATGGCAGGAACTTGGCGGTCGCGGACTTCTTGCGGCATGAGTCCTTGTGCGACAGCTGTATCATAAATGTTTTCGAGTTGATCAATCGCCTTCATGTCACCAAAGACAGCGATGACAGCAGATGATGTCTCGACTTGGACTTGATTGAACTTCGCGAGCGGTGCAAGTGTCGCTTTACCTTCTTCACTGTCGATGACGAGGAAACGCCATGGTTGCATGTTGACGGAAGACGGTGCGAGTGTCGCTTCTTCAAGAATTTGTGTCATTTCTTCTTTAGAGATTTTTACGTCCGTGTCGTAGTTGCGGATTGAGCGACGGCCTTTTACGATTTCCATAAAATCAGTAGATGTTTGAGTTGTCATGAGTAAGTGCTCCTTTTTAGCGTGTAGTCGTTTTAGGTAATGTTGACGCATTATTTTCGATGCGTTGAATCATCTGTGCGAGTGCTGCCTGTTCTTCACCTGTGAAATCCTCTAATAGATGTTCGAGGAAATCATCTTTTTGCTGGCGCAACTGAGTGATGCGTGTAGCTCCCTCATCTGTTAATGAGACGAGGATGACACGGTTATCGGTCGCTGACCGGACACGTTGAATCATCCCGTTCGTTTCGAGATGCTTTAAATGGCGTGTCACGGCAGCGTTGTCGACATTGACCCGTTGCTGTAATTCTTTTTGACTGATGGTCTTGCCGACCTCGAGTTGGGCTAATAAGTCCATTCGGGTCTGGCTAAAACCGTCCGTACATAAATCAAATTTTTGAGCAATCGTCTTATTGACGGAGACGAGTGCATAAATCAAGCGTCCTTTTTCTGTGCATGAAATACTCAAGTCATCACATCCTTCCCTTCGTTCCAAGAAACCTTTGACGTATCAAAGATTGATATGTAAACGAATATAACGTGTATTTTTTGCAGGTGCAACTAATCTGCTTCATCCACGAAAAAAAGATACCATTTCTTTCGAAACGATATCGAGTCAGGCGGTTTAGCTGATTTTTTGTTCGTTCTGTCGAATGACGCCGGCATCGATTGCGGCAATCATCCGTCGGAAATAAACTAACCAAAATTGAAGAAACGGTCCAATTAAGAAAATCGAGAGAATCGTCCCGAAAAAGACCGGACCACCGAGTAACCAACCGAGACCACATGCCGTTATCTCCATGATCGTCCGCATCATCCGGATCGAGGTTCCGAAACGCTCCGCTAACGTCAAGGTCAGACCGTCACGTGGACCAGCACCGTATCCGACGGCGACGTACAGCCCTGCCCCCATACCGATGATGAAGATACCGAAGATGAGCCATACAGCGTTTAGCCAAACAGCTGAGAACGACGGAAGTAAATGCGAGCCAAGTACGAGGTTCATGAAGACACCGACGAAGATTGCATTGACGAGTGTCCCGATTTGCGGTCGAATCCGGTCGAGTAAGTACTTGACGAAGACGAGCAGCAGACCGACGAGAAGAATGACCGTCCCGACCGATAAGGGTGTTTTGTTTTGGAGACCGAGATGCAGGACATCCCAAGTCGAGACACCGAGGTTAGCGGTGATCATGATGGAGGAACCGACGGCGAGCAAAAAGAGACCGCTTAAAAATAAGAACCATTTCAACGTTGCGCGCAGCAACCAGGACGTATGGAGACGTTTGAACATCGTTGTGTGTCACCTCGATTCAAAAGGATAGATATTCATTAACTGTATCACGTTCATGAACGAAAGCAGAAGTAACAAATTATTGAATGTCCAACTTGAGGAGGAGGGAGTCGCGTTCCGCGTCTCGTATAATGTAAAGAAAGAAGAGGAGGGACATCGATGCGATTCATTCGCCATCTCATCCGTTTTACATATCTTGAAGCTCTCTGTTGTGTCTTTCCGGTCGCGATTTTTGCTGCACTCGCAGTATCGCGTTATCTGCCGAATGAACCGATTGCCCGTTATGATGTCTTGCTGCTTTGGTGTCTGTTCGTTCAAGTCATGTTACTGTTGACCCGTTACGAGACGAAAGAAGAGTTCAAGTTGATTCTGATTTTTCACGCCATCGGATTGGGCCTTGAGCTGTTTAAGGTCCACGTCGGGTCCTGGAGTTATCCGGAAGACGCTGTTTCGAAAGTGTTCGGCGTTCCGCTCTACGCAGGTTTCATGTATGCCAGTGTCGCAAGTTATGTCTGCCAGGCATTTCGCCGATTCAATCTTCGGTTCACCTCGTTTCCGCGCCCCGGTCTCGCGCTTACGGTCGGAAGCTTAATTTACTTAAACTTTTTCACACACCACTGGATGCTCGATTTACGGTGGTTCCTGATGGGACTAGTCATCGTCGTCTTCTTTAAATCGTGGGTCTACTTCCGGCTAGAGGATACGGTTTATCGTCTCCCACTTGTCTTATCGTTCCTTTTGATTGCCTGGTTCATCTGGCTAGCTGAAAACATCGTCACTTTTTTCAAGGGTTGGGTCTATCCGCATCAACAAGAGGGCTGGGCGCTTGTTGATTTCGGCAAATTATCGTCCTGGTTCTTACTCGTCATCATTACCGTCTTGATTGTCGTCGTCGAAAAATACCGGAGAGGTGACCCGGCCGTTCACGTCAAACCGTAACCCTTAATAAAAAAATACCGGGTTATTTTTTTGTAATGGTGAAGCATCTTGACCTTGCTATAGTTGGAAAAAATAGCAAAGGGGTTTTTAACATGATGCATCACGTAATTGAACGAGCGAAGGAATTGGTGACAAGCAAACTGAACATCGTCGAAACAGCAGACGACTGGAATTTGTTACTCGATGAAATCAACGGAATCGATGAATGGGTCCAGCTGTCGCAGTACTATGCGCCACGTCAAACAACGACGGGGTTAACGAGCTTGGAGACGGATCCGGCAGAACGCCGGGTCGCACCAGCCAGTCCGCCTGCTACAGTCATCGAGGAAGAGAAGGTAGAAGTCGAACCAACTGTCGAACTACGATATTCCTATACGTTCGAACGGCAATTAAAGGGCGGATCGTTACGGGAGTGGCCGAACAGTCATATCTCGGAAACAGAAATCCGTGACTGGAACCTGGAGCACGGGATGGAAGTCCGTGTCCAAGTCCTGCATCAAGATGAGCGCCGGACGTCGCTTGAAATCTTAGCCGTCGTCGCGACGGATCAAGTAAAACCACTCGCAGAGCGGATTGTGTTTGAAAAGTGTATCGTCAAGAACCATGGCATCATCGAAGCGACGATTGATGGTCCACTGAAAGATGAGACAGGAAAACCGTTCTACTATACGACACCACTCGAAGACATGCGGTTCTTCCAGCTGAAAGCAGGTCAACTCGTCGATCTCGTCATGTGGAAAGGTCATCCGGAGACATTGACGATTGTCTGGAAACATGCATTTCATTACGAGGTACCAATCGTGACGGAGTTACCGCAGCGCGACGTATCGAGTGGTTCGCCCGAGTCCGCCGCGACATCCCTCGCGAACAAACAAACGAAAACGGGACGTTACGATAAGATGATGCAACGGAAACCGAAGGCGAAGAAAGTCAAAAAAGAGCGCCGCCTCCGAGAAAAGAAAGCCCATCAGCTCGAACGCCTCGATACGACGATGTTACCCGGTCAACCCATCGAATTTGTTGATAAAACGGCACTCGATTTTGCTTCCTACGACGGCATGCGTCTCGTCATCGTCGGTAATGAGCAACAGCGTGCCGTCTACCGCGACTTCTTTGCTGAGACGGGTATCGAATTAATCCATCTTGGTGGGGACGCCCAAGCCGCAAAAAAAATCGCTTGTCTCGCGAAAAAGACCGACGCGATCGTTGTCGTCAAAAGTCGTGTCTCTCACGCAGCAGCGGCACATGTCCTCGTGCAAGCAAAAAAACATGATATTCCGTTTGCGATTGAACGCCTCGATGGACGACGCTCTTTGTATACGGCGTGCCAGCAACAGCTTGAAAAAGCAGCAGTTCAGAAATTAAAAAAAGACAAGCGTTAAAAATGAAACCTCCTCAAAGATATACCGTAAAGAAGGATAGAACTTATTTTTGAGGAGGATCTTTAATGTCAAAACAATTAAAATTAGCAGCGCGCGAGTCGTTGCAGGGACGTTGGGGATTTATGGCATTAATGATGCTATTGTTTCTGATCATTCAAGGTGTTCCGAATGGAGCCGGATCATCAGGTAACGATTTCGAGTTCATCGACTTGATTGGCTTACTCTTGTCGATTGTCACGCTCCCAATTGCGATTGGTTGGTCATGGCTTGCACTATCTGTCGCCCGAGACGAAGAGACGAAAATCGCCGACTTGTTTGAGCCGTACAAAATGTTTCTGAAAGCCGTTGGTCTTGCAATCGTTCAAACGATTTTCTTAGGGCTATGGTTTTTACTGTTCATCATTCCAGGAATCATCAAGTCATTTTCGTACATGCTGACGTACTACATTTTGCGCGACGAACCGTCAATCGGCATCCTTGATGCGATTACGCGTTCACGTCAAATGATGGATGGACATAAAAAAGAGGCATTCTTCCTCGTCCTCTCGTTCATCGGTTGGTTCTTGCTCGGAATTGTTACGATCGGAATTGGTTTCCTTTGGATTGGACCATACTTCAGCGTCACGCTCGCGAAGTTCTACGATCGCGTGCGTGGGGAAGAAGTTTCAACGACTGATCGCCGGACAGTCATGATGGATGAAAATCATGGTGACTCCCCATTCGTCTCACCATAATGAGTTGATTTTGAATCTCACCATACAAAGCAGGGATTGCCATCTTAAACCGATGTGCAATTCCTGTTTTTAGCTTCTAGACAAAGAAGTATCAAGAAACAGAGTGATTTCCCAAAGATTTTTTAATTCCGATGGGAAAAGAAGGTTTAAAGGTTGCTTTACTCTGCTAAAAGATGTACGCTAATTTCAATCATTCTTATCACGAGAAGTCGAGGGACTGGCCCGACGACACTTCAGCAACCCCGCATGAGCGGAAGGTGCTACTTCCAAAAGGAATTCATTCCTTTGAAGATAAGAGCCGACAGTAGACATTCGTCGCTCTTTTCTAAACGAAAAGAGCGATTTTTTTATACAAAAAGGGGGCACGGGGGATGGAATATGGATTTTGGTTACCAATCTTCGGAGGTTGGTTACGGAACGTCGAGGATGAACAAATGCCGGCGACATTCGATTATGCGAAACAAGTCGCACAGACGGCAGAACGGATCGGGTTTTCGACGACACTGATTGCGGAACTGAACTTAAACGACATCAAAGGAATAGCCGAACCGAGTCTTGAGGCGTGGACGACAGCAGCAGCCATCGCGGCGACGACGGAACGGTTGGAAATCATGACAGCCGTCCGGCCCGGTTTTCATAATCCGGCGACGACAGCGAAGATGGCGGCGAACATCGATCAATTGAGTAATGGACGGTTCACGCTCAACGTCGTTTCGGCCTGGTGGGAGGAAGAAGCCCGTCAGTACAACGGAATTTTTACAGCCCATGACGAACGGTATGCCCGAACCGAAGAATTCGTGACGGTCATGAAAGGATTATGGGCGGACGCATCGCCATACAGTTTTGACGGGAGCTACTACCAGCTCGAACGGGCAGAGCTACACCCGAAACCCGTTCAGCGTCCCGGAATTAAGTTGTATGCCGGTGGTGAGAGCGAGACGGGGAAACAGACGATCGTCAATCACTGTGATGCCTATGTCATGCACGGAGGAACGGTCGATGAAGTCGCGACGAAGATTACGGATATGAAAACCCGCCGCGCGGCGACAGGGAAGCAGCCGCTTGCGAGTTTCGGACTGGCGGCCTATATCATCTGTCGCGAGACGGAAGCAGCAGCGCTCGAAGAATGGCGCCGCATTACGGACGTGAAGGAAGACGGTGCCGGATACGCCGGATATGACGACTTCGTCAGTAAATCGCAACTCGAACAACAGGTCAAACGAAATGACTATTCCGTCTCAAACCGGGGGCTACGTCCGAACTTGATTGGGACGCCGGATCAAATCGCAGAACGGATTCTTGAATTTGAAGCGGTTGGCGTGACATTGCTCTTGCTTCAATTTTCTCCACAACTCGAAGAAATGGAACGCTTTGCCCGCGAGGTCATGCCACGTGTCGAAGCGAAACGAAAGGTAGGTCAACTAAAATGACGAAAATTCATATCTTACACGAAAATCAGGAATGGACGGATCATTTAATCAAGCGACTCGAGGAACTCAACTTACCGTATGAACAGTGGCACCTCAACGAAGGCATCGTTCCACTTGATGAAACACCACCGGAGGGCGTTTTTTACAGCCGGATGAGTGCCTCGTCTCACACACGGGGGCATCGATATGCACCAGAATTGACGGAAGCGGTCCTCGCTTGGCTCGAAGAACATGATCGGACTGTTTTCAACGGAAGCCGTGCGTTACGACTCGAGGTCAGTAAGGTCAACCAGTACACCGCCTTACGCAAAGCAGGTATCCGTGTTCCGAAAACGACGGCAGCCGTCGGGCGGGATCAAATCGTCCAAGCTGCTCAAAATATCGGAGTATCGTCGTTCATCACGAAACACAATCGTGCCGGCAAAGGACTCGGCGTTCAGTTGTTCCACTCGATTGAAGCGCTTGAGACGTATCTTGACGGACCGACATTCGATGAGCCGGTCGACGGCATCACATTGATTCAAGAGTACATTCAAGCACCTGAACCGTACATTACGCGTTGTGAATTCGTCGGTGGTAAGTTCGTCTATGCGGTTCGTGTCGATACGTCGGAAGGATTTGAGCTCTGCCCTGCCGATGCATGTGTCATCGATGATTTGTTCTGCCCCGTCGGAGAAGAGGCGGCAGAGACACCGATGAAATTCCAAGTCGTTGACGGGTTCGATGACCCGATCATCGCTCAATACGAGGCATTTTTGAAGGCGAACCAAATCGCGGTCGCTGGGATTGAGTTCATCAAGGATGCAGACGGGACGATTTATACGTACGACGTCAATACGAATACGAATTACAATTCAGACGCTGAAGCGGCGGCTGGGAAGTTCGGGATGCTGGAACTCGCAACATTCCTCGGTCATGCGTTAGAACGTCAAACCGTGAAGTGAACCTCAAAAACCACTTAAAGTAAGAAAAATACCCGGATTGTGCCGTAGTCGAGCGTTAGAACGACGGACATCGGGGTATTTTTAAACTAAAAGGAGGTGGTGTCATGGTGACGTGGCGCGAAGAAAAGGTACTCCCGATTCCGATTGAACAAGCGTGGCATCTGTTTGACCATGATCGACTGCAACGACTCATTCCGGGTGTCGTCCAGCATGAGGTGATTGAACGTAAACCGGGTGTCGTCGGATCGACGTACCGCCAAACCTATATGCAAGGGAACCGGCTTGAAACCTACATCGTGACCGATCTTGCCTATACGAATGAACCGGACTATAAACAAAATACGATTGGTTTTACGTTAGCAAAGATGTTTCGCCTCGAGATGTCGTTTGCGCTGAAGCGGATTGATGCGACGACCTGTCGTTTGATTTACACGGGGAAAAATGAAGGTGTCAACTTCGTCGGTCGCAGTCTCTTATCGTTAGGCGGAGAACGCGAGAACGAGAAAATCGTCAATGGATTTCTCGAGCGGCTCGAAGCAGAAGTCAGACAGATCCAAAATTAAAAACAGGTGTCTTCCCTTCCGCTCAAGACGGAAATGGGAGACACCTGTTTTAGTGAAGAACGACGCAGTCGTTCGTTGTTCTACTTAATGGTGGTGCGAGTACGATTTAGTGTTGCCTGTCGGAAGACCGGAGAGGTAGCCGACACCACCTGTTTTTTGGATGCCGATGCCATCTTGCATCGCTTGTTCAAGCTCTTTCGGGTCAACTGCTGTGATCTGTTTGCCGTCAAGACCTTCACCTGGATGTTGGTAGTTGCTGAGCAAGTAGCTATAGCCACCGACACGGTCGAGCGAACGGAGTCCTGTTGCTTCTGCACCGACGGGAACCGATAAAATACGTGAAAGTTTCTTCGTCTTCAAGTCGTATGCCCAGACGAAGTTGTTCGTGTGCAGTGAGCTGTCCTCACCGATGAACAACGTATTCGAGGCAGCAGAGTAAGCAAGGTTATCCGGGTTTGCGACGAGGTTTGGATTCGCCGTATTTCCGTAAGCATCCGGTTTCGCTAAATCTTCACCAATCACAAGGGCCTTCATCCGTGTTGGGACATAAGAACTGTCGATTTTTTTAGCACGACCGAGATCGAGTTCATACGTCACGCCAGATTCACGTTTTTCGAACTGGATGTCGTCTTGGACGGCACCGGCTTGTTTTTCTGTGCTACCTGACACGTAGGACAGCGCGATGTATGCTTTTTTGTCTTTTTCGTTGACCGTGATGCCTTCCATCTTGTTGAACTCAGATGTCGCACCGAGTGTCGCGCCATAACGACGTGATTCGAGGAAAGCAGCTGCTTTCTCCATGCCTGGTTTTACTTTCAAGTACTCGACGTTTTTGCTTGCTGCCGTTTTGACTGCTGTGAAACCGGGTGTTGGTTCAGTCGCCGTTTCGAAGATGTCGCTGAACGTCGTTCCGTTATCGATGATCTTTTTGACAGCAGCATCTGACGAGTGACCAAGTTTAATCCATTCGAGTTTACCGGCACCGCCTTCAGTCGCTTTCGTTTGGTTGAACTTCGCTGCGTAAAGTGTTCCTTTTGAGAAGTCTTTTTTCTTATCGGCGACGTACATGAACATCATCGTGTTATTGCCGTCATCTCCGAAGATTGCCGTTTTTTGGTCAGGCAAGACTTGCATCATCTCGTGTGAGAAACGACCTGTACTGTAGTGCTTGACGACAGACGATTGTCCTTTACGGTCGACTGAGATTTCAGGTGTATAACCGTAGAAGTACGGATTGGCTTTACTTGCGTCACCGAAGTAACGTTCTGCGAATGCAGCGACCTCTTTATAAGCGGATGAATTTGAATCGGCTTCGAACGCACGCGCATCCGGCTCGTATTCTTCCGAACCGAGGTGTGTTCCCCATGGCGTCGTTGATCCGTTACATGGTGTCCACAGTCCATTGACGTTTTTGAAGTCGATTTTACTTGATTTTTTGACCGCCAGTTTACCGGTCTTTTTATCCTGTGTGACTTCTGTCAATGTCATCGATGCCGGGAGTCCGCGGACGGAGTTGCCTGCATTGTCGATCGAGTCGTATTCGAAGTGGGAGACCAAGTACTTTTTGCCGTGGACTTCAAGCAAGCTGTTCGAGTCCGGTGCATCCGATACGAATGCTTCCGGCTTATCGGGAACACTGCGGTCGATGATTGGGTCACCATTAACATCGATTGGTGTACCGGCTGCGATTTTTTGTCCTTTGTTGTCGACGATTTTATCTTGCGACAAGAATAATTGGTTGTAATCGAGTGCTTTTACTTCTGTTTTACCGTTCTTATATGTGATTTTAACTTTAGCATCTGTATATGTTTTAACCATTTGATCGATCGTTTTTGGTGCATCCATCGATAAAAATTCAATGTGTTTGATGGCTTTATTCGAATGATGTTCGTTTGATTTAGCATCTGCGAGTGTTGGAATCAGACTAGATGATAAAAGTACTGCCGATAGGCCGACCATAAGTGTACGTTTCATATTTGTTTCCCCCCATGTTGTTTTAAACTCGTGTTGTGGCTACGTTCTTAATTAAAACAAGCGATTGTGTAGGCGGTGTAAAGAAAGCGAGACAGTCTGGTGTCGGAAGGTTAAGAATGGATTTACAAAAAAAGGCTGCCCTTTATGTAAAGGACAGCCGACGGATCAATGTGCGTATAACGCAGTTAACTGTTGTTGGATGGATTCGTTGTTGAGGTACTCATCGTACGTCGTTTCTTTATCGACGATTCCGTTTGGTGTGAGTTCGATGATGCGGTTCGCAATCGTTTCGACGAACTGATGGTCATGCGAGCTGAAGAGCATCGCACCTTTGTAAGCAATCAAGCCATCGTTGAGTGCCGTGATCGATTCGAGGTCTAAGTGATTCGTCGGATCGTCGAGGACGAGGACGTTTGAACCGCTGAGCATCGCTTTCGATAACATACAACGGACTTTTTCTCCCCCAGAGAGGACGGACGCTTTTTTCATGACTTCTTCACCGGAGAAGAGCATCCGACCGAGGAAACCGCGAAGGAACGTGTCACTTTCATCAGCTGGCGAGTATTGGCGCAGCCAATCAAGAATCGTTTTGTCAGACCCTTCGAAGAACTCCGAGTTGTCTTTTGGCAAGTATGATTGTGACGTCGTAACGCCCCATTTGAATGTTCCGCTGTCTGCTTCCATCTCACCCATCAAAATTTTGAACAGTGTCGTGATGGCGATATCGCTTTGGCTGATGAACGCCACTTTGTCTGTTTTATTTAATGAAAAACGGACATTGTCGAGGACTTTGACGCCATCAATCGTCTTCGAAAGACCTTCGACCGTCAATAAATCATTTCCGATTTCACGTTCTGGTGAGAAACCGACGAACGGATAGCGGCGTGATGACGGACGGATGTCGTCAAGTGTGATTTTATCGAGCAACTTCTTCCGTGACGTCGCTTGTTTCGCTTTTGAAGCGTTTGAGCTAAAACGCGCGATGAAGGCTTGAAGTTCTTTGATTTTTTCTTCTTTTTTCTTGTTTTGATCGCCAGCCATCCGCGAAGCGAGTTGGCTTGACTCATACCAGAAATCATAGTTCCCGATATAGAGTTGAATTTTACCGTAGTCGAGATCGGCCATGTGCGTACAGACGTTGTTGAGGAAGTGACGGTCGTGGGAAATGACGATGACCGTGTTCTCAAAACCGATCAAGAATTCTTCGAGCCATTTGACGGCTTTTAGGTCGAGACCGTTGGTCGGCTCATCGAGTAACAGGATATCCGGCTTACCGAATAATGCTTGCGCGAGCAAGACTTTAACTTTTTCTCCACCTGTTAATTCAGCCATTGTTTTCGTATGCAGGCTTTCTTTGATTCCAAGACCTTGAAGGAGCATCGCGGCTTCCGATTCAGCTTCCCAACCATTCATTTCCGCGAATTCCCCTTCGAGTTCAGCGGCACGCATGCCGTCTTCATCCGAGAAGTTTTCTTTCATATAAATCGCATCTTTTTCTTTCATGACTTCATACAGGCGTTTGTGTCCCATCATGACCGTTTCGATGACTTGGAACTCTTCATATTCATAATGGTTCTGACGAAGTACGCCAAGACGCTCACCCGGTGTGATGATGACGTCCCCTTGTTGTGCTTCGATGTCTCCTGCAAGAATTTTGAGGAAAGTCGATTTACCGGCGCCGTTCGCACCAATCAGACCGTAACAGTTACCAGGTGTGAACTTGATGTTGACGTCTTCGAATAATTTGCGGTCCGCAAAGCGGAGGCCGACGTTTTGTACTGTAATCATATAGAGATGAACCCTCGTTTCTAGTGTGTGATGTGCTGTTACGAGTGTACCACAAAATGATACCGCTCGTTTCAAGGACAAAGTTCTTTACATCTTAGACCGGATTGCAAAAATTAGCAACCATAGTCATGAAACATTTTTTGAAATCAACCGTATAAGGTAGAGAGCGAAACAAAGGAAGGATGAGGAACTATGGCAGCACTCTTTACATTATTGTTTTTCGCACTCATCGCCTTGCTGGGAATCGAACTGTATAAATACATCCAAAACAAAATCGATAAAGGGGACTCATAATGAGAGAAATCAAACCGAAGAAAAGAATTAATCCGGCGATGATCATCGCGGGTGTTATCGTCGTCGCACTCATTGCCATGACACCGTTCATCGTCGAACAGATTGAGCCGGGACAAGTCGGGGTCGTCTATAAACCGTCAAGTGGTGTCCAGGACGAAACGCTTTCGCAAGGCTGGCACGTCGTTTCGCCGATCACACGTGTAACCGAGTATCCGATTCGGACACAAACGAAGTCGCTCGATAACATGACACTCGCGACGAAAGACGGGAAAAACATCGTCGTCGACTTTACGTACAGCTTTTCCGTCTCGCCTGATCAAGTCACGAAAGTATTCAATAAGTTTGGTCCGATTGAAATTGATGAAATTGCGGACGGTTATTTAAAACAACGCTTGTACGATGCGTCACGTGAACAAATCTCGAAAGTGACGGTTCTTGAATTGTTCGGGGAAGAGTCAGGGAATGTTTCGACGAGCATCCAAAACCAGTTCGCAGAAGACGTTAAAAAAATCGGATTCATCATCGAGGACGTTGCACTTGGTGCACCAAAACCGGATGAAAAAACACAAGAAGCCATCGATGCACGTGTCAAAGCCTCACAAGAACTTGATAAGAAAAAGACGGACCTCGCGATTGCGAAGGCTGAAGCAGAGCGACTTCGGGTCGAAGCGAAGGGTGCGGCAGATGCGCGGTTGATTGAAGCACAAGGTTTAGCGAAAGCACAAAAAGAACTTCAAAAAACGTTGACGACGGAAATGATTCAATATGAAGCCGTCAAGAAATGGGACGGAAAATCACCACTCGTGAGTGGATCAGGAAGCATGGTGCAATTGCCGATTCCGGATTCAGAGACAGAAAAGAAATAAGCAAAATAGGACCTTGCTGAATCAGCAAGGTCCTATTTGTCATACGTTCATTTTTGTTCTGCGAACCCATTGGCGATGGCAACGATGACTTCTGTCGCCTTCACCATGTTATCGACAGAAATGAACTCGAACTTCCCGTGATAATTTTCGCCACCTGTGAAGATGTTTGGTGTCGGCAGTCCCATATAAGAAAGCTGCGAACCATCCGTGCCACCACGAATCGGCTTGATGACTGGTGTGATGCCACGTGACTCCATCGCGGCGTGCGCGATGTCGACGATCTGCATATGCGGTTCGATTTTTTCACGCATGTTGTAGTATTGATCATTTAATTCCATTTCGACGCTACCGGCACCATACTTTTTGTTCCATTCTTCGACGAGCGCCGTCAAAAACTGTTTACGTGCCTCGAATTTTTGACGGTCGAAGTCACGGACGATATAGTGGACGGTCGTCTTTTCGACGGATCCATCAAAGGAAATGAGATGATAGAATCCTTCAAATCCTTCCGTGAATTCCGGCGCTTCGTCACCCGGCAAACGGTTTTGGAAGGCCATCGCATGTTTTTGCGAATTGACCATTTTGTCTTTTGCTGTACCCGGATGGACGTTTGTACCATGGAACGTGATTTTGGCACCTGCCGCGTTAAAACTCTCATATTCGAGTTCACCGAGCGGACCACCATCGACGGTATACGCAAACTCGGCATCGAATGCTTCGACATCAAAATGGTGTGGTCCACGACCGATTTCTTCATCCGGTGTGAAAGCGACACGAATCCGACCGTGTTTTACTTCCGGATGGGCAATCAAATAGGCCATCGCCGTCATGATTTCAGCAATCCCTGCTTTATTGTCGGCACCGAGCAGTGTCGTCCCGTCCGTCGTCATCAGTGTGTGACCAACGTAATTTTTCAAAGACGGGAAATCGTTCGGTGACAATACGACGGGAATCGTTTCATTTAAGACGACTGCTTCGCCGTCATACGAATCGACGAGCTGTGGATTGACGTTCGTTCCTGTGAAATCCGTTGCCGTATCCAGATGGGCGAGGAAACCGATCGTCGGAACGTCGGCGTCTGTGTTCGCGGGAAGTGTTGCCATGACATAACCGTTGTCGTCGACCGAGACATCCGTCATACCGATTTCTGTTAATTCTTCGACAAGAAGACGAGCGAGTGTCCACTGTCCTTCCGTTGTCGGGACGGTCGTGCTTTCATAGCTGGATTGTGTGTCGACTTTTGCATATGTAGTCAATCGACGAATCAAATCTTGTTTCAATGAAAAAACGTCCTTTCTGAGTTGAGGTACTTCCATCATATCATGAAGCGATAATATTCGAGTATTCTGAACCATGCTAAAATGAGTAGGACAACTAAGGGGGGATTGAAGATGAAAGCATTTGTTGTGGATCAATATGGACCAGACGCTACGTTAACAGAAAAAGACGTCACACTCGCTGAAACGGGGAAAAACGAATTACGTGTACGTGTTACGGGGACGAGCTTGAATCCACTTGATACGAAAATGTTTTTCGGTCATGTGGCGGCAGCTCCGACAACTGGAATTCTCCAGGGCGATGTAACGGGGAAAATCGTTGAAATCGGATCGAGTGTGACGACTTTTTCTGTCGGCGACCACGTCATCGCCTTTGGGGGCGGATTAGGGGGGAGGTCCGGTGCACTTGCGGAAGAGATGCTTGTCCCGGAAAGTATGGCCGTCCTCAAACCAGCGGCACTAAGTTCAGAAATTGCCGGATGCCTGCCCGTGATCGGTTTGACGGCGATGGAGGCCTTAAAAGAACGGGCCATGGTTCAACCCGGGATGTGCCTGTATGTCGTCGGTGGGACGGGTGGAGTCGGTCACCTCGTCGCGCAGCTCGCCACACATTACGGGTGCAACGTGACAGCAAGTGCCGCGAACGCTGAAAAAGCAAACTGGTTAGAAGCCCGTGGCATCCATGTTCACCGGTACCGGGAAGAGACGGTGGAAGCACTCCTTGAACGTGTCGCACCTGACGGGTTTGATGTCGTCATCGACACGGTCGGGGGCGACCATCTGCAAGAGTCGTTCGTCTTGGCGAAGGAACGCGGGAAAATCATCTCGATTGCAACACGGACGACACAAGACTTGACGCCGATGCATAGTAAAGCATTGACGCTTGAAGCCTTATTCGTCGCCTTGCCGTTGTTAAAAGGAAAAACTGAGGAGATGCGTCGTCAACAAGAACATCTAGCAGAAGTCGCCGGTTTAATCGCAGACGGGACGATTGAACTTCGCATTGATTCGCGCGTCCCGCGCCAAACAGAAGCGCTAAATGCCGCATATAAAACGTTCGATCAGCACTCGCATTTCGGAAAAGTCAGTGTGTATGACGCGAATGCGGATTTTGATGAGAGTGGCGACTAACCTAAAAGATTCGTCGTTTGGTTTATTTTTCCTTTTAATACAAAAAATAATTCTGCTAATCGAAAGAAGATTAGCAGAATTATTTGTTTTGAGCTTATTTACGGCGGACAAGAACGGCTTTCTGTTCCGCTTCTTTCATCGAAGGATGCTCGGGGAAGTCTTCTAACCCTGCACTTTCCCAAACGATTTCATACGTTTGACGCAACTTTTTGAAGGCTTGATCGACCATTTTCATGAAACGTGCTTGATCGAATAACGGACAATCCGTCACGACCAACAACATTCCACCACGATGTGTCATATGAATCGTTTGTTGGATCAAGGCCGGTAAATCAACTTCAGCACGGAAGTGACGGGCCTGCGTTTTGACGAGAATCGGTGGGTGGACAATGACGAAATCAAAGCGCGTTTTCTTATCGGCTTGATCGATGTAGTCAAACGCATCTTGAACGAGAATCGTTTGCGTCGCTGGGTCAAGCTGATGCAGTTCAAGTTGTTCGATCGTTTTGTTTCGGCTCCGGGTCGAGAAATCGACGCTCGTCGTTTCAAGTGCCCCACCAAGTAGCGCAGCGGCGGTTAATGTCCCCGTATCGGAAAACAGGTTCAAGACCGTTCGCCCGGTCGCATGTTGTTTGACGATCGCGCGCAGTTCGCGTTGGTTGATGTCGAGACCCGTCCGCATCCCGGCGTCCAGGTGATAGAGCAAAGGGAGACCATTCTCTTGAAGAACTTCCGGGAAGTCGCCCCGTTCACCGGCTAAGAAATCATCACCTTTGACGGGCTGCCCATCGATTTGGAAGGCACGTTTTTCGTAAATACTCTTAAAGTGGATTAGCGACTCGAGGGCAGAGACAATCTCCTGCTTAAACGAATAGATGCCTTCGTTTTCGAACGTGATCAAGTAGTGGTGATCAAAACAATCGATCGTCAAGCCACCGATGCCGTCACCTGAACCATTGAAGACGCGGAACGTATCGATTAATTCATTCTCGAAAAAGGCATCGCGTCGGTCGAGGGCAGTCTCAATTTTTTCTTTAAAAAAGACGTCGTCGATTTCTTGAATTTCGTCCGTCGAGAGCAACCAACCGAGTCCTTTTTCTTGCTTGCCAAAATAGCCGGTCGCAAGGTATTCTTTATCTTCTGTAGTCAGCCGAAGTAACGCACCGGCTTCTTTTAGATGGTTACTTTTTTGGAACAGTTCTTTATAAAGTAAAGGCTGACCATTTTTGATTTGTTCGACAGCCGTCGCTTTGACGACGACAGGATAGATTTCGCGTGGCACATGAGTTCCTCATTTCTGGTTGTGGATAAGTAGTCAAATTATAGCATAGGAAAAGTTGTCCACATGTGGATAATTCAAATTGATAGATATTTAGCATGTCCTTCGTTGCTTTCTGTGGATAAGTTAAGATGATGTTGCCGGGCATCTTCAAAGGAACACTCTTCAATCGAACCTTCTCTTTCCACTCGCTTTCCATGGGCGAGCAACAAGCCGCGCCTCGGTCCAATACTTGTCCCGATTCGGGTCTTGTTCAGCTCTGACGAAAACATGACCGTTCATGTTTTCTTTTCCCATAGGAGTCGAGTGGAAACGAAGCTTCTGCTTTAAAAAAAAGACCACCTTCGTAATTACGAGGGTGATCTTCTTTTAACTCATGTATAAAATAAATTGTCTTCTATACTTATATTTAATGCTGTAGACAAGATTTAAAGAAGGGGTGGACGTTATTTTGAAAAAAACAATCCAAGTTGTCGGTGCTGTAATAATTAACTCAAGTAATCAAGTACTCTGTGCCTTACGAAGTGAAGCAATGTCGTTACCGAACTTGTGGGAGTTTCCTGGTGGGAAAATCGAACAAGGAGAACGACCGGAACAGTCACTATCCCGTGAAATCAACGAAGAATTAAATTGTACGATTCAAGTGAAAGAACACATTGAAACAACACTTTATGAATACGAAAAAATCATTGTTGAGCTGTCGACATATTATGCGGAAATTGTTGCAGGTATACCTAAAGCGTTGGAACACGCAGAACTTAGATGGGTAAGCGTTCAAAATTTACAACAGTTAGAGTGGGCTCCGGCAGATATCCCGGCTGTTGAAAAAATTATGAGAGCTTTTTCCACGAAATAAATTCTTCTGCCGTCAAAGGTTCTTTTAAGATCCACTCGACATTGATCGGTTTAGAACCTTGACTACTTTTATGAATCAGCTCACCAAAGTACGTAAAAGGTAAGGAACGGCCCTGCTCTTTTTCTGCTTTACGAATAAATAAGTGAATCTTAATACCGCGTTCCTGATGGTGACGATAGAGTTCTCCTGCTTTTCCATGTGCGGTCGCAATGCTTTGGGATTGCCAATGGAAATGCTTTTTATCAATGAAGTAATCTTGATAGTTGAGTTGGTCCTCAATCGATTCGTTTTTGTGCAGATTAACAAACAGTACATAATCTTCCCCTGCTTGTGCGACACCTTCTCGCCAGGAACCTTCTTGGTGCGGTGACTCGAGTAAACGTTGGATGACAGAGCGATTATACGTCATCCGCGAAATCAATGATTGATTACTTGCTAACCAGACTTCACCTCCCGATAGTTGTTCAAAAGCATGCAGTCCAGCCTGAATCAATTCACTTAAGTATGAAGCTAAGTGTTCATTGGATGATAAAGCTTCTGTCATTTGCGTTGAAAACTGGAAGCGTCCATCGTTTAATACAACAAGTAGCGGTAGCCGGTCATTTTTTAGTGGTGTCGACCATCGTTTGAACAAATGCTGAATAAGAGACGAGCGATGGGATATCGCAGAAGTTGGAATCGCAAAGCGGTTTGCAGCTGCCTGAATGACATCATCGACCGAAATCGTTTCTTGATTTAAAAGTAACTGCACCATCAATAAACTAAAGGGCTCACGGATTGGGAACCAACTCTCGATATGTTCAATGACTTTTCGTGCATCCGGATTGAGTAAAAGGGAGAGTTCTTCATCCGTTGCGACTTTCTCAAGTTGTTTTAATCGTAGTACACTTTTCCATTGTTGAATGATTGCTTCAATGGCCGGAGCATCACGATGCGTCACTAAGTCATTGAGTGACGGTGTATCACCAATCATTGTCGTCAGGCGTTGGTAACTTTCACGTAGCTGTTTACTTGTAGAAAACTCAATTTTCTTCATTTGCTCGATAATAAAGTTTTCGGTTACACGATCGAGAATTGCGAGTGATCCTTCTGGTAGGATCGGGAAGTGATTTTGGACAGCGTTTGCCACGTGATAACGATCGATGGAATGGAACGATTGTTGTCCGGATAAAACGAGTGGGGCCACAAAAGCACGTTGACTGTTACCGATAAAGTCTAAAATCGTTACATATTCTTTCGAATCATGCTTCCGTAATCCACGCCCAAGCTGTTGAATGAAAATTGTTGGTGATTCCGTCGGACGTAAGAAAAGCATCAAGTTAATTTTAGGAATATCGACCCCCTCATTAAATAAATCGACTGTGAAAATGAAGGACAGTGGATCATGTTCATCTTCTAATCGCTGAATAGCTTGTTCTCGCTCTACTTCACTTTGATTACTTGTGATTGCCAATGCTTCGATGTGGTGCTTATTGAATTCAGCAGCCATAAATTCAGCGTGATTAATATTGACACAAAATCCAAGACCAACTTGGGTAGAACCGCTGTTGCCGAACTTATTGATCATCTCGAGGATATATTCCGTTCGGGAAGACCGTTCAAGTGCTTCAACTAAATCTTTTTCGATATAAAGTCCGTTTTTTTGAGGAATCATTTCATAGTCGATTTCTTCATCATCTTGAATCCCGAAGTAATGGAATGGCGTTAATAAATCTTGAGCCAGTGCATCATAGAGGCGAATTTCATAAGCAATGTTATGATCGACTAATTTAAAGATATTTAGTCCGTCCATTCGTTCTGGAGTTGCTGTGATGCCGAGTAAAAACTGCGGTGTAAAGTGATTCAGAACCTTTTGATACGATTCTGATGCTGCGTGATGAAATTCATCAATAATAATATAGTCGAATGTAGAACGATCGAATTGTTCCAAATGAACTTCTTTTGAAAATGTTTGAATGGTAGCAAAGGTAAATTGTTTGTCTGTTTCTTTTTGATTTGCCTGATAGCGTCCGAAAGTAGCTGTTGAATCGGTAAATATTTTTTTAAAAGTCTGTTCTGCCTGAGCGAGTAATTTTCCGCGGTGCGCAATAAAGAGTACACGTTTAGCTTCAAATTGTTTTACATCAAAAGCAGCTAAATAGGTTTTTCCTGTTCCTGTTGCAGCGATTACCATGGCTTTAGTTTGCTTTTTTAAGCGCAGCCGGTGGAGTTGTTCCAAGGCCGGTATCTGCATCTCATTAGGGTGGATCGTGCCATAATCTACGGGTTCTTCAGCAACACGGTCGTTTACAACAAACTGTTTAATCTTTGGCGTATCTAAATGATGTTGCTCATACTGTTCCAAAATTTCTGTTGTACATGTGATTGCTTCGTTGCTCGTCCATAAATTAGTAAACAACGTTTGTGCTTGAGAGACGAGAGAAGTAAGCGGAGAATGCGGAATTCGGACATTCCACTCAAGGCCATTTGTAAGTGCTGATTTTGATAAATTAGACGAACCGATAATGGCACTATGTAAATCAGTTTCTCGCGTAAATAAATAGGCTTTTGGATGGAATGCTTGATTCTTTTTGATTGGTTCATAAATTTTAATTTCAACATTACTGAACTGCATCAGTGTACGAAGTGCTTTTGCTTCAGTGATGTTCATATAAAACGAAGTGAGAACACGAATTGGCTTATTTAATCGTTCCGCTTCTTGAAGGGCGGGGACTAACGCTTGAATACCAGAATGACGAGTGAAACTCACCATCCAGTCCGCCGATTGAGCAGTAGTCAACTCATCAATCAAATGATGTAGTAACTTTTCTTGATTTTCCTGGCCTGGTGCGATTAAATCCCAGGCTCTTAATGATTTTTCATATTGGAGCGGGAGCGTTGTTGAAGATGCTGTTAACTGTCGCTGTAATGGGACCGTCAAACTCGGTTCATTTAATGCAGTTAGCCAACGGTTCGTCGTTTCAATCATTTCTTTAGTCAGCTGATTTTGTTGAAGATCGACAATCGATTTATAAAAAAGTTCATTTAAATGAGTTAAGAGCTCTGTTGTGTAATCTGCTGTTTGAATAGGTGCGCTTTTTGTAGAGGGGTCTGTTGTAGAGTGTTGATTCTGTAATTGTTCCTGAAATGAAGACATCTGATTACCTCCAATAAATTCCAAACTAAATTCAGTATACGAAGTAATTGGAAATCGTGCAGCAAGAATCTAATTCCAAATGAAAATTATTCGCCCTTTATTCAAAACGATTGAGGATATTTTATTTTTTTCATTGAAAAGATGATGCAAAAAAAGATTTCCTTTTCGTCAGAATAAGGAGCCTCGGCTTGCGCCTCGTCCGAGGAAAGCACGAAAAAAGGAAGAATCTTTTTTAGACAGGTTCAGACTGTTCTTTATGTAGAGAAAGATTTTCTAATTAAAAAGGCAACATGAATCCTGAAGGAAAGCACGTTGCCGAAAATGAGTGAAGTATGAAAATCTATTAAGATGGAGAAAGCGATGCATTAATCCTGAAGCTCAATCACCGCTTCAAGCGAGACTTTTACATTTCCTGCAAGCGCACGGGTGATCATGCACGAACCTTCCGCTTTTTCCGCGAGGCGACGTGCCATCTTGACCATCGCCTCCGTCGTATCGGCAGGTAAAATCAACGTGGGCCGATGAATGATTTGGTCATACGTAAAGACACCGTTCGTCACATCGACGATGCCTTCAGACTCCATCGTCAGTGATACTTTTTTGATGTTGCTTCGCTCGAGCATCGCGGCAAGCGTGATGATGTAGCAGGTCGCGGCTGCGCCAAGTAACATTTCGTCCGGATTCGTCCCGACGCCAGGACCATCCATCGCCTCAGGAATCGAAATCTTCGTTTTTAAGTCACCGGTCTCGATGTCGCCGATGTCGTTTCGGTTTCCCGGCCAGTCTGCTGTTAAATGAAAATGATGTTTCATGAATAATCCCTCCCCTCTATTCATCATACGAGTCATGCGTCCGATTTTCGCTTAATCTGCTCAAACAAAACCACGCCATCTAACTTGGCGTGGTTTTGTTGTGTCAGCTAAAGATTTGATCGATTTTTTGGATATCGGCATCCGTCAACTCGACTTCGAGTGTCCGGAGCGTATCCGTTACTTGGTCAGCACGCTTCGCACCGGGGATGATGGCATCGATGCCATCTTGCGCCAGGTACCAAGCGAGGACGACGTGCGCGACGTCGACATCTTTTTCTTGTGCAATCGGACGAAGTAACTCCACTTTTGCCAAGTTGTCCTTAAAGACATCGTCTTGGAAGAGGGGATCTTTCGCACGTAAATCGTCAAATTTCGTGTTCTCGTCATATTTTCCGGCAAGTAATCCGGCAGCGAGCGGGAAGTACGGTACAAATGAAATCCCGTGTTCGCGGATGTAAGGCAGGATTTCTTTTTCTGCATCCCGCTTGAATAAGTTGTACTCACCTTGATAGACGTCGACATGTCCGTCTTTGTTGGCTTCTTTTAATTGTTCGAGTGAGAAGTTCGAGACACCAATCGCCCGGATTTTTCCTTGTTCCTTTAATTCGGCAAGTGCAGCGACCGCTTGATCTTTTGGTGTCGCTTCATCCGGGAAGTGAATGTAAAACAAGTCGATGTAATCGGTTTTCAACCGTTTCAGGCTCTCTTCGACCGACTGCTTTAAAAACTCGGGTGAGTTATCGATGACGACCTTGTCGTCGACGATTTTGTGCGCGCCTTTCGTTGCGAGGATGACGTCTTTGCGTTCGACCGTATCGCTCCACGTCTCACCGACAAGTTCTTCTGAACGTTCTGGTCCGTAAATGAAGGCCGTATCTAAAAAGTTAATGCCGTTCATCAAAGCGACACGGACCAAATCACGTCCTGCCTGTTCATCGAGATTCGGGTAAAGGTTATGACCTCCGACGGCATTTGTTCCGAGACCAATCGGGTGGACCATGAGATCTGATTTTCCAAGTTTAACTTTCGTATCCATAGACAAATTCCTCCTTAGACGATATCGAGCGGTTCTTTTTTAGTTGGGGCAGGGAAGGCTTCATCAAGTGCCGCAAATTCTTCATCAGTCAGTTGCAAGAGTGCGGCGCGCCCGTTGTCCTCGACGTGTTTCGCTTGTCCGGCTTTCGGGATGGCGATGACATCGCCGCTCCGGATGACGAAGGCGAGTAAGATTTGTGCCGGATCGACACCGTGTGTTTCGGCGAGACGTTCAACGGTCGGATCATCGAGTAGCTTCTCGCGGAGACTCCCGCCTTCTGCGAGTGGGCAATACGCCATGACTGGAATCCCGTGTTCTTTTAAAAGCGGCATCAACTCATATTCAATTCCGCGTGAACCGAGATGGTACAGTACCTGGTTGACGGCACATTGCTCG
This sequence comes from Exiguobacterium sp. s193, assembly GCF_018618755.1. Lineage (GTDB taxonomy): Bacteria > Bacillota > Bacilli > Exiguobacteriales > Exiguobacteriaceae > Exiguobacterium_A. The sequence goes on along the minus strand of NZ_JACSMR010000003.1, from coordinate 143,855 downwards.
CCGTTTTCTAAAGCAAGTAATTCTTTCATATCTGCAACGTCAAAGTTCGAGACGCCCCAGCGGCGAATTTTTCCTTCTGCCTTCAATTGTTCGAGCCCGTTCACTGTCTCCTGCAGAGGAATGTCACCACGCCAGTGGAGTAAGTAAAGATCAAGATAATCCGTCTTCAGGTTACGTAATGAACGTTCGCACGCTTCACGCAACTTGTCTCCACCCGCATTGTGGGGATAGACTTTTGAGACGAGAAACACTTCTTCACGGCGTCCTTCGATTGCTTCACCGATCAATTGTTCCGACGCACCTTCACCGTACATTTCTGCCGTATCAATCAATTCCATTCCACTGTCGAGTCCGACGTTCAAAGCTTCGATTTCAGCTTCGCGTTTTGCGGGTTCTTCGCCCATATGCCACGTTCCTTGACCGAGTGCCCGAACGTGCGTTGAATCGGGGAATGTCACCGTCTGTTGTTTTAAGGCGGCGAGTAGAATCGTTCGTTCTGTCTCATTCATTTCGTTTCCTCCTCCAAAATTCACAATAATAGGCTTTACCACGGATGGATGAGAAAAAAACGTCAGCCGTTTGCTCACCAGTGCTCAAACAACGGACCGGTCTGACCATAAACGGGGTCGGTCGATGGACGCCCGACACGTTCAATCCGTTCGAGATTACACGGTCGTTCGCACGTTTTCCCTGTCAGCGTGTCATAGTCTTGACCGTTCGGATAGGCACCGATGACTTTGAAACGGCGACTCGTATCAAGCGCTTTATGTCCGGTTCCGGCAGGTAAGACGATGACGTCCCCAGCAGTCAGCGTAAACGTCTTTCCGAGCGGTCCTCCGAGCTGAACGGTGGCATGTCCTTCAAGGATGCCAATCACTTCATGGGCAACGCTATGGTAATGATGAAAATCAAAAATTCCGTCGACCCAGCTATTTTGCCAATTATTCGCGTGAAATGTCGTCTCGATGGCGGACGGGTCCTCGAAAACATGACGGTAAATCAGGACCGGATAACGCGGGTTATTTGGAATCACGCCATCATCCTCAAAATGAAAAAGCTCGACACTCATCATGTACACTCCTCTCTGATGTCAAAAACATACCATTTTTTACCCAAAATCAGACTGACGTAATCGTCTAGGCATCTTTGTAGCACTTGCATAATCGAGGTGCTAAACTAGCTAAGTTAACGAAAATTGAAGGAGGATTTCACATGATCGCAATCGAAGCAAAATTAGAAGTACAATCAGCAAAACGTGCTGAATTTTTGGAGGCAACTAAAGCATTAGTCGAAGGTTCACGCTTAGAAGCAGGCAACGTTAGCTATGACCTATTCCAAAGCACGGAGGACGAAAACGTCTTCATGATGATCGAGAAATGGGAAGATCAAGCAGCAGTCGAAACACACAACACAAGCGCGCATTTCGGACAGTTCGTCGCATTCGCACAAACTGCACTCGCTAAGCCACTTGACGTGCAAACGTTCACTGTATAAGTAGTAAAAAAGTCTGGCGATTGCCAGGCTTTCAGCGTGTAGACAAACTCTTATGAAGCATGAGCATGCGATATCGAGAAGCAATCCGTTCGCGCTTCCCTGTCTCGTCTCGTCTTTAAAGCGGCAATCTTCCGCGCCGCTACAGCAAAGCTGCAGGGTCGCAATCGATTGCTTTTCGCGGTTCTAAGCGATTCAAGACGGATTGCGCTCTAAACCGTCTGCATGACAGGATTTCCCTCACGGTATTACCTAAAAAAGCGTCGCGTTTCGTTGACTCCTGCGGGAAAAAGCGCGTTTTTGCGCGCTGTCAAGAGGCAGGCAAGACCCTGCTCGTTGTCCGTCAGGATCAAGGAGCAACGGCTTGCGCCTCGCCCGAGGAAAGCAACGAAAAAAGACGCTGTATCTCCCGATAGCACTTTGTCTAGAGTCTGAAAGTCTGGCGATTGCCAGGCTTTTTTTTGGGGGTTTAAAACGAACGAAAGTTCTCTTTTTTATTACAAACAGATTAAAATAGATAGAACATCTGTTATTTTTTCCAAAAATAGGGCATTATCTTAAGAGAAGCTAGAAAGCAGACTTAAGAGGAGGCAACTAAATGAACGAACGTAAAGTCCAGGAACAGACGTCTTCACGCTCTTTCTTTAAAATGCCTCATACATATGCCATTATCATGGGGATTTTATTGATAGCAGTCATCTTGACGTACACACTGCCATCCGGTCAGTTCGATCGGGAAAAGCAAGACGGGCAAACGGTCGTCATTGATGGTACATATCGGGCGGTCGAGTCGGCACCCGTTAATTTTTTTGGGTTATTTGAAGCGATTCCAAAAGGCATGGAAGCGGGCGCGGCCATCATCTTCTACATCTTTCTTGTCGGTGGTGTCTTCGGCATCATCCGTGAGACGGGAGCAATCGAGTCCGGTATCAATCAATTGATCAATCGGTTCGGTCAAAAAGGTCATATCATGATTCCGATGACGATGTTCGTCTTTTCGGTTGCCGGAGCGACAATCGGTATGGCGGAAGAAACGATTATTTTCGTCCCGATCGGTATCATGCTCGCCCGGGCACTAGGCTATGATGCGATGACAGGTGCTGCCATCGTCAGTCTCGGGGCAGTGGTCGGATTTGCCGGCGGAATGCTTAATCCGTTTACGGTCGGGGTCGCGCAATCGATCGCCGAGGTCCCATTGTTCAGTGGGATTGGTTACCGGACTGCAATCTACTTAGCCTTTTTACTCGTGACGATTTTATACGTCATGAACTATGCGCAAAAGGTTAAAAAAAATCCGGAGCGCAGCTTAGTCTATGACTTAGAGAAACATCGGAAAGAAGAAGCGACGACAACCTTTTCTCGATTTTCGAAGAAACATGCGTTTGTTCTCATCGTTTTGATTGGTGGCATCACCTTGAACGTCATCGGAATCTTTGAGTGGGGTTGGTACTTAACGGAGTTGACGGCATCGTTCCTCATCATCGGAATGCTCGCCGGAATCGCGACACTCGGTGTCAACCGGACGTTCGAAAGTTTGATTGACGGGGCGAAAGCCGTGACGTTCGGCGCCTTGATCGTCGGGTTCGCCCGTGCGATCGTCGTCATTTTAGAAGACGGTCGTGTCATCGACACGGTCATCTACGGTTTATCAAATGCGGTCGGGCACTTACCGACATCGCTTGCCGTCATCGGCATGTACATCGTCCAGTTGATTACAAACTTTTTCATTCCGTCCGGGAGTGGACAAGCAGCAACGACGATGCCAATCATGGCACCGCTCGCTGACCTATTAGGGATTGAGCGACAGGTCGCAGTCCTCGCCTTCCAGTACGGTGACGGATTGACGAATATGATTTTCCCGACGAGTGCCCATTTGATGGCGTTCCTCGCGATTGCGGGAATCCCATATGAAAAATGGTTACGTTTTGTTTGGAAGTTATTTGCGATTTGGGTGACACTTGCCTGCGTCGCCTTGCTCCTTGCCGTCACTTTAGGGATTCAATGAACATCGACCTTCCGTGCAAGGGGCGCGGAAGGTTTTTCTCGTGCAGGAATCGGGAACTTCTAAGACGAACGGTAGTTATAAGTTCATAAGGGGGATTTCAACATGACATATTCAATCGTCGGATATTGTGAAAAAGAACAAGCGTGGGGAGTCGCTGTTCAATCGAAGTTTCTTGCGGTCGGTAGCGCCGTCCCATTTGCGAAAGCGGGTGTCGGGGCAATCGCGACCCAATCATTCGCGAATACGACATACGGCCCTGAAGGATTACGGATGATTTCTGAAGGAAAGTCGGCAGAGGAAGTCTTAAAATTGTTGACGGACGCGGACGAAGGACGGGCAGAGCGGCAAGTCGGGATTGTTGACGCAACTGGTCGAAGCGCAACCTTCACGGGAGACGCCTGCAACGACTGGGCAGGTGGGATCGCCGGCAAACACTTTGCCGCACAAGGGAATATTTTAGTCGACGGCAACACGGTCAAAGAGATGGCCCGTGTGTTCGAAGCGACGGACGGACCGCTCGGTGAACGGCTGTTACGTGCACTTGCTGCCGGACAAGCAGCAGGTGGTGATTCTCGCGGAATGCAGTCGGCTGCGCTCCTCGTCGTCAAGGAAAACGGTGGATATGGTGGTTTTAATGACCGCTACATCGATTTGCGTGTCGACGATCATCCGAGTCCGATTCAAGAGCTCGAACGGATTTATCAACTGCACACCCTTTACCTGCAACCAAGTAAACCGGAAGAAATCAAGCCGATCGATGATGCACTCGAATCGGAAGTGATGGATAAATTACTCGAACTCGGTTACCGGGGATCGTTCGAAGAAGCTTTCCGGACGTACCTGCACACGGAAAATTTCGAGATGCGTGAGCATCAGGACCGTACAATCGACACACGTGTCCTCGCGTATCTTCGCGCCCAATGAGAAAAAGCTCTGCACTGACTGCGGTCAGGCAGAGCTTTTTTTATGCGGACGGATGGGTCCGGACAGGTACTTGATAACCGGTTGCGATGAAGCGTTCGAGTTCCGGTTCGGATTTAGCATTCAAGCCGACCGTCCCGTCTCCTTTGATGGCGACGTTCGTCAGACGGACGCGTTCAATGTGGGGGCCAATCGTAATCCCGTGGCGTGCGGAATCTTCAACCCGGACATCGATGAGCCGGACGTCATCTGCACCGTTTTCACCGCCGAAGACTTGAATATCCGTTTTAGCCTGGCGGAAGCCCGTCATCTTAACTTGGCTCAAGGTGACGTTTTTCGCTTTGTACTGAATTCCGATCACCGGCTGTTCCTGGTAATCATAGTTCGGGTCACCGAGGACGGTGAAGTCATGAATGACGACGTTCCGATATGCCGAGACGACGAGTGCCCGCGGTTTTGAGTTTGCATAAAGCGGTGTATATTGAGGCGTCTGCGCGACAAGCCGTGTCGCGATGATGTTATAGGCAGTTTGTGATGTCGGGTCCGTTGCTTGATGGTGACCGATATGGCGGAAATTGAACGAACGATGGTCATCGATTGAGAGATGCCCGACGATTTTGACGGTCGAAGCAGCGGACGATGTCGCATGTGCCTTGATTTCTAGCCCGCCGAAACAACGGGACGTCGCATTGTTGAACAACCAGACATCACGTGAGCCATCATCGATTTCAATGCCGTTCGAGTTCGAAAATCCGGCGGCGTGGGCTCGCCCACTCGGGTCATGCATGAAACAGTTCGAGATGAATAAGTGATCGCTATGATGCGTCGTGATGCCATCATCACCGAAACCGGATCCGGTCAAGCCGTCAAACCAAATGAAGGAACTACTTAAATTCGCCCGTGCGCCGTCCCCGTTGTAATTGTAGTAAGGCGTCGAAATGTCAAAACAATGAAGCCCGGGATCGACTGCCTCGACATCGAAGACCCAGCCGTACGTGACATGGGCGTAGGTCAGACAACTTGAATGGTTGCCCCACGTACTGCTCTTTTTAGCAGCGCCGATCCGCTCGATGTTCCAGTCGAGCGTCATTTTTTCGACGAGCAGATGATGATTGCCGAGTAAGTAATTTTGGTTCGTGATTAACCGACGTCCTTTCGGGGCATCATCATGTAATTTTATAATCGTCCGGCCTTTCCCGTCGCCCGTCAAAATCGTAAAGTTCGGGAGCCGAATGCCGCGGACGATGTATGTGCCGGCAGGGACGTGGACTTGGCGATGTCCGTCAGCAAGTGCTTCCTTGAAGGCAAGCGTATCATCGGTCTTTCCGTCACCGACAGCCCCGTACGTCCGGACATCGACTTTTTCGACCTGACAGGCCAGTTGTTCGAATTCATAGGTGAGTCGACCGAACCAGCTCGGCCGGACTTCATCCTGTTCACTGACGAATGCTTTTGTCAGAGGCAAGATATGTTTAGCGCGGTCCGTTAAAAAAAGCGGTGAAATCAACGACCGTAAGTAGCGGCTCGGATGCGGCGCGCGCCGCGGCGCGACGAACGGACTTTCGTTCATCAATTGTTCCGCACGGGTGACGGCCGCAAGATTCGTGTTACTTTCCGTATATTCTGCAATCAATCGCCCGTTTTGATAGGGATTGTGTGTATTTTCTAATATGACCATGATTGAACTCCTCTCTAAAAATCACTCCATTTCTTTTCCCATCCTGTCTGTTGTTCAAGCTCTTTTTAATTAAAATCAAAAAATTCCGTTAATTAGGTTGGGAACGTTATATAATGGATAAAAATGACATTAAAGAGGTGGGAGCATGCGATTGCGAAGTCGATTACTTTTAATGATGGGCATAGTTTTGCTGGCGCTTGGAATCATGAAACCGTTAGTCGAGACGGGCTATCAAGCACTGCGTGACATCGAGACTTTTCCAGCGACAGCGGCGGCGCAGGAAGCGGCGAAGGACTGTCATACGGATTGTGGAAGCAAACCGCTCGACTGGTGGTGGCTGAAGTTACTTCGGAAGAAAGAACCGGAACCTAAGGGTGTAGTTTATGGTTACGAGACGGATGAAAAAGTTGAAGTAAGAGGAGAACCTAAAGATAAATTTAAGTTCATCTCACTTGGATTTAAACATGATGAAAAAGGTGGTGTGGGAATTGAAGAGACAGAAGGATTTCCCTATTTCTTGATTGGACTGGGTCTGGCGGCCGTCCTGTTGCTTGTCCTGCTTGTCCGTCGTCTTCGAAAACGCCGTCGTCGCTTAAAAGGTGCACCCGAAGACGAAGTGACGCCACCGCAGCAATACCGACAGACTGAGCTGGTGTCAGAGGAAGTGTTTCCTCCGTTGCCTGTATCGACCGTCCGACAACAGGTCGTTTTGTTCAATCGTCAGTTGCCGGTGCGGCTGAAACGCCGAGAGACGGAGTCGTTCAGCGAGTGGTTCAAACGAATTGGATTTCATCCGTCAACCGAACTGCAGCATCTATATGAGGTAATCCGGTATGATTCAAAACAATCAATTCAAGTACCACCGACTGCGCTGACAGACATCGAACATGATTTTTCAAATTATCTCAACCGATTCCGATGAAACCTTTCAGAAAGTCCCGACGTATCATGGAACAGAAGGTCAGGAGACGGGGGACTGAAGAATGTACTTAGCAGACGCAGTGAAACTAAAAAGTATCTTACGGAAACAATTGGAGCAACTAGTCGAAGAGATGGAGCGTATTGCATTCATCGACCTTGAAAAAGGGGAGGCCCTACCGACTGGTCAAGAACGGACGTTACTCGATGTCGAGTCGGCGATGGATGAAGTCCGGCGTGATATGCGGACACTTGATCGACTGGTCTATGCAGCAAACTTGTCAACGACCATCGAGACGACAGAAGGAGCAATTCCGCTCGTCGAAGCGATTGAACTGGCGACTCAATTACGGGCAAAAGCGACACAGTTCCAAGAACTCGCCGCACGTCCGAAACGCGAATTCCAGTATGGATTTGAAGGAACGACGGTCATCCGGCATGCTTTGTACGATCCTGAGGCATACCGTATTAAAGCACAAGAGATAGAGCGGACCGCACATCGCATCTCAAATGCGATCAATGCCGCGAATTACCGAACGGAAATTGATTTTGACGGTCACCGTTATATGTAAGCCTTAATCAGGTGAGACTCCTGATTAAGGATGGCATTTCTGACTCTCAAACGCTTCCACAAGGGAATCACAACGGCCACGGCACACCTATGACCACGGACCGATGACATGTTTACCTGTCACTTTTGACTACCTGCGGAAATGACTTTTTCCGTCAGATGCCAAAAAACCGCGATTGCTTCGGCATCGCGGTTTTTTATGCGTGAAGTGTTATTCCATAAAAAAAGGTAGACCGTCGCTTTGGTTCGGGTATAGGCTAGGGAAATAGTAAGTACTGTAAGGAGGAATTAATATGAAAAATTCATTTAAAGCATTCGTCGTACGTGAGGAAGAAGGGCAATTTGTCGGGACACTCGAACAAAAACAAGTCGACGACCTACCGGCAGGTGATGTGTTGATTCGTGTCGCCTACTCGTGTATCAACTACAAAGATGCGTTATCCGTCACGGGAAATCGCGGGGTGACGAAAAATTATCCACATACACCAGGCGTCGATGCGGCAGGTCATGTCGTGACGTCATCTGATGAACGTTTCATCGAAGGACAAGCAGTCGTCGTCAACGGGTTTGACTTCGGAATGAATACATCGGGCGGTTTTCAAGAATATGTCCGCGTGCCGGCGGACTGGGTCACGCCGTTACCGAATGGCATCACGACGCTTGAAGCGATGAGTTACGGTACAGCGGGTCTCACAGCTGCCCAGTCAATCGATGAACTCGTTCAGCGTGTAGAGCCGCAAGACGGCCCGGTCCTCGTGACGGGAGCGACAGGCGGTGTCGGCAGTGTCGCGGTCGCACTTCTCGTGAAACTCGGGTTTACAGTTCATGCCGTAACCGGGAAAGAAGCTGAACATGACCGTTTGAAGCAAGCAGGTGTCGCGGAAGTCATCTCACGGCAATCGCTCCTAGAAGAAACGACACGACCTTTGAAAAAAGGGACGTATGCTGGTATCATCGACACGGTCGGCGGTCCGTTACTTGCCTCGGTCATTCGTTCCTTACAATATGGTGGACTCGTCACGACATGCGGTAACGTCGGCGGCGCCGAGCTGACGATGACCGTCTATCCGTTCATCTTACGTGGTGTCCGTTTGATTGGAATCGATGCTGTTCAGTTACCGGTCGCAGAGCGTGAGCGTTTATGGCATCACCTCGCGAACGACTGGCATGTATCGATTGCCGAGATGGTGCAAATGAAAGCGTTGAGTGATGTTCCGGAAGTCGTCAAGTCGTTGCTTGAAGGAACACATCAAGGCAGAACTGTCATCGAAATTTAAACAATTTGCTTCTGGATTAGATGGTATAGTGAATGAAACATCACTCGGTCAATTCAGGAGGAACCAAATATGAGTCAACAGGAACAAGAGCACGATCAGGCACGGCAATCGCGCCAAACACGTCGGAAACAAAAGCGCAACCGGCGCGGGATTGCGTTCGGCGGTCTATTGGCGACGGCTTTAATCGTCGGCGGTTGGGGATACATGGTCTCGCATAACGATGCTTCCCAAGCGACGTCGACGGTCGAAACACCGAAAACAGACGCTTCTGCAAAAGGAGAACCAAAGAAGAAAGAAACAGCTGCAACCGATCAAAAGAAGAAAAAAGAGAAGAAGAAAACCAAAAAAGAAGCAGCACCCGAAATCAGTTCAGCGGCATGGATCAAACGACCGTTCGCTGACGTCTATCAAGATGCGGGGCGAAGCAGTGTCATCTATAAGGCGGACTTAGGGGATGTCTATGAAGTCCTCGACGCAAAAGACGGCATGGTCCATCTGAAGTTAAGTGATGCGGTCGAAGGCTACATCCCGGAAACGGATGTTCAGATGGAGGCACCGTCTGGTCTGAAGGATGAGGAGCTTCTCGCTTCACTTGGACAAGTCGTCGCGAACCAACCAATCGACAAACCGGAGCAATATCTCGGGAAACCGCTTGAAACGTTTGAGGCGAAGTATGGCAAGCTTGGCAACACACAAAAAGATGCCGTCAACACGTATCATTTCTCGAACGCCGGATACTTGCTCGTCGTATCGGATGGAATCGTCGAAGCAATCGACTGGATGAATGTCTCGGCGTCAGGCTTATCGACGCTTGGCGACCCGGTCGTCAAAACGGATTACGGCACATGGTATGAAGGTGAAAAACTGCAGCTCAAGGCCTTCCCGGACAACGGGTCGACGCGCTTGCGTCTCGCACGTGATCTTGGGAAGTAAATCGATTGAGACTGAGTGTATCAAGTGCTCGTTTTAAACTATCAGAACACAACTAACTGCATTTGAACTGAAACGATAAGAAAGACGGGGTTGCCATCTAACAGGGATGGGCAGTCCCGTCTTTTTTTTAGGAAGACAATCTAGTAATCGGTAAGAAAAGCTTTTTCCTTGTTCGTTGTTTTCTTCGGGATTGCCGCTTTGCAGACGAGTAGAGGTGGGGAAGCGCAACACCACAGGATACCCATTTGAACTACCTCCACCTACGCTTCGCTTAGAGGTGGAGGATTCCTGAGTGATCCGACCTAACGGTCGAAACCTGATCAGGCTACCCCCGTCGTCCCGACGACTCCTGGGGAATCAGCGGGTAAGACGAGACCCAGCAGCGACGACGTCGCGATGCGGCTCGTTGCCCGCCCCTAGGAAAGCGGTGTGCCGGAAAGGGGGATGCGAAGAGTGATGAGAGGAGCGTCATCTTTTTCTGAGCACCACTTCTCTGTTCAAAATTATTTGAAGTTTTTCAGTATCCTACTTTTGAGTCAGCCCCTTTTTTCTTTGGATGGAATCCCTATGTTAATGAAAAACCTCCCGAGTCAAAGACTCGGGAGGAAAGAGAAAATCCTTGGGAGGAATTTTTCTTAGTAGACACCAACAGCGTCAAACGATTTCGCAGCAGCTGTTGCTTCTGCACTTGTAGAACCGTAAAGATCTTTCGCCGATTGAACGACTGCTGCACGAAGTGAGCTGAAGTTCGAGTTCGGAGTCAAGTACACGTTGAGTGCACGGTAGTAGATGGCACCAAGTTTTGGTACGCCGACGCCTGTTACTGTAACGCCAGTATGTGTCCCACCGTTACCTAAGAGGTAAGCGGCTTTATTGACGATACCTGAGTTCGTGTGGACACCACCGTTATCCGCTGTACCTGTGTAGCGTTTTGAGTAGTGATCTGGGTCACCGTAAGCAGCCGGGTTAGACATTGAGCGAAGCGCATCTCCACTTACACCAGGTGTGTAGATGTCTTCACCGACGAGCCAGTCGAAGTTCGACCCGACTGAGTACTCAGCGACGGTTCCCATGATATCTGAAACGGCTTCATTGATGGCACCAGATTCATTTTGATAGACGAGTCCAGCTGTATATTCCGTGACAGCGTGCGTCAATTCGTGTGCAACGACGTCAAGTGCACCAGAGAGGTACGTGAATGTCGAACCGTCTCCGTCACCGTAGACCATTTTTGATCCATCCCAGAAGGCATTGTTATAGCGCGAAGAATAGTGGACAGATGAGTTAAGTGCAGCGCCCGCATTGTCGTAACTGTTGCGACCGTAAGTGTTCTTGTAGAAATCGTATGTTTTCACTGCGTTGACTTGTGCGCTGACAGCGGCACGGTCATAAGTAGCATTGAGAACGTTGTCGACATCTGCCCAAAGTGTTCCCGGGAGTGATGTCCGGTTTTTGGCATCATACGTCGAGATCCCTTTACCGCGTGTTGAGTCTTGAAGGTAGTAGTAAGAACCACTCTTCGTCGTATTGAATGTAGCACTCGTTCCAAGAACCGTCGTACCTGAACCGACTGTTGTTGTTCCAGTGATTGCTGTTACTGGTTTTGCATGAGCCAATTGGTCGAATTTATTGACGACCTTACCAGAGTTCGCATCGATGAAGTACGTCCAGCGTGATGGTTCACCGCCAGCTAAGACAGTCGAGGTGATTTTATAAGCATAGACAGCATCGTCTTTGACTGGGTAGACGACGAGCTCAGCTGTCGGAGCCACTTCGAATTCTGTTGCTTTGATTGATTTTTTATACAGTTTTAATGCTTTCTTTTCAGAGATTGCAATTTTCTTAGCAAGACCAGGCTTACCTTTGACGTTGACTGCATCATTGACGACTGCTTTCAAAGTACCGTCTTTCGCAACATTACCGACGACGACACTACCGAAGACCGGGACGCCATCCACTTCTTGTTGGAGACGTACGATGTGAGATGATCCGTCTTTCTTAACGTCTTGTACCGAGAAGTCACCTTTACTTTCGACATACTCTTTGACGATTGATGCAGCTGGCTCGGACGAAGCTTTCGTCAATTTACCAGATTGAAGACCTTCTGCTCCTACGACCGTAGGCACGACAAGTACACTTGCGACAAGCGATGTAGCGAGAAACTTTTTCAAAATAAATCGCCTCCTTGTTTGGGTTGAGTCTAACTATGCCAAACAAAATGACGAACGAGAATAAGGCATTCGAATTAAATAGAATTTTCTGAAAATAGGTATTTAGTACCCGTACTGAACAATTCAGTCATTAAGACGCTCTCAAAGTAAAAGGACTGCTCGCGTGAGCAGTCCTTAAAGAATCCGTTGATACAAATGATGTGTACCTTCCCGCGTCTCATCGATTTTAAAATCGAGCGGGTCAAGTTCGATTCCTTGTTTGTGTGCGAAACGCTGAATCTTGTCGAAGGACTTCCAAATTTCGATGTCCGGGCCTTCGTGTTTCCAAAAGATATAACGTGCAGCTGGAACATGATAGCCTTTCATTCCTTTTGGAATCCGCTCTAGTGTAGGAACAGGTAGTCCGACGCACTGTGTATATTTGGTTCCTCGATGTTCAAGTGAGACATCTAACGGAAAACTTTCGGGTAGTGCAGGAATTTCATGTGACCGACGTGAAAACTCACGCCAAAGTTCAGGCATCAAGGTATGGAGCTCATTTTCTTCGCATGTCATGCTGAGTCCGATGACATACAGTTCATGACGTTCAACGATTTTGGGGTGCATCCTGAAGCTCCTTTCGTCAGAAATCAAGAAGCGGTAGTGATGTTTTGTCGTTTCAGGTCTAAGAAGAGTTGCGTGAAATGGGCATCCCATTGCGTTCCGCGGCCTTCTTCAAGGATAGATAAAGCTTTTTCGACAGGCATTCCCTTGCGATACGGACGATCAGAAGTCATGGCGTCATAGGCATCAGCGATTGCCATGATCCGGCCGAAAAGTGGAATCGCGTCACCGGCTAGTCCTTCCGGATACCCTTTTCCATCATAACGCTCGTGGTGATACTTTACCCCGGGAAGAATCGGTTGTAACGTCTCGGGGAGATGAACTTGCGACAAAATATGAACGCCGATGACCGGATGTTGCTTGATTTTATCAAATTCCTCGTCTGTCAGCCGTCCTTCCTTCAATAAGACATCGTCACGAATCCCGATTTTACCGATGTCATGCAGGAGGGCAGATTTACGTAGCAACTCGACTTGTTCTTCAGGTAAATCGGCAGCACGTGCGATTTCGACCGAATATTCAGCGACACGTAAAGAATGACCGGCAGTATAGGGGTCACGTGCGTCAAGCGTCGCGGCGAATAACGTAAACAAACTATTTAAGAGGCGTTCATTTTCTAAATCACGGCCTTCGATTCCTTCGACCATCAAATTAAATCCACCGATTAATTGTGAAAACTCATCCGAATAAGGATTCGGAATCGTATTTAGCTGACCGGATTCGATTTGAGCGACACCTGCTTGTAAGGCAAGAATCGGTTTTTTGATGTTTTCATACAGAAGTAGGCTACAGAATGTCGCGAGGCAAAGAATTACGATGAGAATCAAGGTCGACCAATTCCAATACGACCGTAAACTTTCGTTTTCTGTCAGCTGGACGGCAGAGGCGAGAACAAATAACAGAATCGGAAACACACCGATGATCAGTGTGCTGATCAACATCTTTTGGCGAAGGCTGACGACGTCTTGCACTTTCAATTCAAGGTCCCCGTATCCGAATGACCGTGAGAGTTCCGTCAAATCGAGCAGCATCGACTCTGTCACACGATAGGTCAGGAAAAACTCAATCAATGCATGGAGAATCGCGACGAGAACCGCACCAAAACAAGCAAGACCAATCAAATAATAAGGCATATCGAGCCACCCTTGAGAGATGGCGAAAGCAGTCAAACCAGATGATGGAACCGAGAGACCAAGAAAATGAGGCCCGAGAATCCGTTTGATCGTCAAAACAGGAAAGCGGTGGGTCGTCCGGAACGCATCTGTCAATTGCGTTAAAGTAGGTTGCTTTGATAAAAAAACTTCATTAAGAGGACGGATATGTTTTTTATAGACGAAATATTCTAGGCTGAACATGATGATGACAGATACCGTCATGATGGCGAGTAATAATGTTCGTTCTCGTGAACTGAACGTTAATGTTTCAAAGATAAACAGACTTCCGACGCCAAACACGGCGACGAATGAACCGATTAAGTAGTTGGTTAAGATTTGACGTTCAAAACGTCGTAACGGTTGCATACAAATCCTCCTATTCAGAAATAATCTCGTAGTTAAAATAAGGTTCATCTTATTAATATCGGCTGCTTGTAAGGAATTTAAACTAAATACCAAAAATAGGTATAGTTATAAAGTCCTAATTATATAAAAACTAATTGATTAACGAACTAAAATAACATATGATTTGAATATTCAGAAAAGTATATTAAAAGTATGCTTTTCACTACTACATAGGGGGTAAGTTCACGTGGGGAAAAAGAAACAGCTTAGCTTAGCCGTCTTGTCTGGTATCACGGCAGCAGCGTTCGCAGTCGGTCCGGTTTTACCTGGTGGGAAGGTAACAACTGTTGAGGCTTCTGAAAAAGCAGCCGTAGGCGCACCGATGGACTTGAACACAGTCGATCAAGACCGTCTCTTAGAAGTATTGCAAGATCGTGGGGTCGTCTCAAAAGCAGCGTCTGCAGCTGAGAAACAAAAGGCTGTCCAAAAGTATTTGGACAAAAAGTCGAACGGTAAACCAGCAGCAGAACATGAATCAAAAAAAGCAAAAGAATTCGACAAAAAAACGAAAGACTTTTTGACGAAACAAAAAAATCAACTCGCAAAACAGTTGAATAAGAAGCACGGTAACTATAAAAAAGGTAAAAAAGATGGGTTTGTCAAAGTCGACAAAGCTAAACAAGCACCTTATAACGGGGATACACGTACAGATAAAGTATTGGTCCTTCTAGTTGAGTATAGTGACTTCAAACATAACAATGTCGTGCAAGAAGAAGGGTACATGTATTCAAAAGATTTCAACCAAAAACATTATCAAGACTTAATGTTTGGCGATAAAGAGTTCGAACTCTTTAACGGGGACAAAGTAAAAACGTTTAAACAATACTACGAAGAACAATCGGGCGGTAGTTACTCTGTTGATGGAACAGTCTCGAATTGGTTAACCGTTCCGGGCACAGCAAAAGATTATGGTTCAGATAATCCGGCAGGTGGAAATGATAACCTCCCAGGAGCAAAAGGTCCACGTGGTCTCGTCAAAGATTCATTAAACGCAGCAGTCAAATCGGGTGTCAATTTGGCAGATTACGATCAGTTTGACCAGTACGATATGGATGGGGACGGCGACTTGAACGAGCCGGACGGCCTCGTCGATCACTTGATGATCATCCACGCAGGTACTGGACAAGAAGCTGGCGGCGGAACGCTCGGAGACGACGCAATCTGGTCACACCGCTGGACACTCGGCGGCGTATATCCTGTTGCTGATTCAGTAGCGAAAGTAAACTATTGGGGCGGTAAAATGGCTGCCTACGACTATACAGTTCAACCTGAAGATGGCGCAGTCGGTGTTTTCGCACACGAATTCGGTCATGACTTAGGTCTTCCAGATGAGTACGATACACAGTACACAGGTCAAGGTGAGCCGGTCGCATCATGGTCAATCATGAGTGGCGGTAGCTGGAACGGAAACGTTGCCGGAACAGAACCAACAAGTTTCTCACCACAAAATAAAGAGTTCTTCCAAAACGTGATGGGTGGAAACTGGGCGAATATCGAGACAATTGACTTTGATTCGTTATCAAAAGCAGGTACTGCTTCGTACATCGACCAAAGTGTCACAAAATCGAAAAACCCGGGAATCATCAAAGTAGACTTACCGAAAAAACCGGTTAAAGGCATTGCACCGGCTTATGGTAAAAAATACTACTACAGCACAAAAGGAAATGATCTTCATACGTCAATGACATCACCAGAGTTTGATTTGACGGCTGCAAAAGCTGCTAAATTCGACTACAAAGCGTACTTTGATGTCGAGTATGATTATGACTTCTTGACAGTTACAGCGACGGCTGACGGAGTAGAAAAAGTCATCGACGTGATTGGTGACGAAGATACAGATGGCGACCAACGCGCTGAGTCTTCAAAAGGTGCATGGGTCGACAAATCATACGATCTCAGCGAATTTGCTGGTAAAAAAGTAACGCTTAAGTTCGACTACACAGGTGATGCTGGTCTCGCACTTGACGGTTTCGCACTCGATAACGCGAAATTGACTGTCGATGGTAAAGTCGTCTTCGAAGACGATGCAGAAGGTACACCGAAATTTAAACTCGACGGATTTGTCGCATCTGACGGTTTCAGCTATGCAGATAACGCGTACTACCTCGAATGGCGGAACTACGCAGGCTCGGATAAAGCACTCGAGCATGCACGTGGTGTGAAATACAACACAGGTCTCGTCGTTTGGTATGCAGATTCTAGCTTCACAGATAACTGGGTCGGTGTTCACCCGGGTGAAGGATTCCTCGGTGTCGTCGATTCACACCCTGAAGCGATCGTAGGTACGCTCAAAGGCAAACCAGTCGTATCAGGAAGCACACGTTACCAAATCGCAGATGCTGCGTTTAGCTACGACAAAGCACCAGCTTGGTTGATCGACTCACCATCACGTGGTCTTTATGACTATAAAGGTCTCGCAGGTGTAACGAAATTCGATGATTCTAAATCGTATATCAATCAATTGATTCCGGATGCAGGGAAACTTCTTCCGAACAACGGTCTTAAAATTCAAGTCATCGGTGAAGCGAAAGATAACTCTGCTGGAGCAGTCTGGATCCACCGTTAAAAAAGAAAGCAGATCTGGGAAACCAGGTCTGTTTTTCTTTTGAAAAGTGGAATCAATTGGAAAAATATTGGTCAGACAACTTGACTTTTAAAGCGCATCCATACTATACTGACGTTAGCTTAATATTGTTATTGTCACTACTGATTCACATTGCGTCACGAACAATCTTTTCGTCGCTCCATGTATTTCGGGACAATAATGAATTTCTTTCATATGCATCGTCATATGTATTAAGTAATTTATTTTTGGAGGTTGTTCCCATGAACACAGGTAAAGTAAAATGGTTTAACGCAGAAAAAGGTTTCGGTTTCATCGAAGTTGAAGGCGGAGAAGACGTATTCGTACATTTCTCAGCAATCACTGGTGAAGGTTTCAAATCACTTGACGAAGGTCAAGAAGTTGAATTCGAAATCACTGAAGGCGCACGTGGAGCACAAGCTGCTAACGTCGTAAAACTTTAATTTCAACTATTCAATCGCTCTTCTTCGGAAGAGCGGTTTTTTTATAAGTAAATATCTTGAATTAAAGATATTTATGCGCTATGCTTTGAATAAGAACAAATTCAAAAGGAGTGACAGACATGGAATTACTTGGTATTCATCACGTTTCGATTTTAACCGGAATGGCCGAACGGAACTATCAGTTTTACACACAAATCCTTGGTATGCGCTTAATTAAGAAAACAGTGAATCAAGACGATACGACGTCGTATCATTTATTTTATGGGGACGCAGAGGGAAATCCCGGAACCGATTTAACTTTCTTCGACATTCCGCATCTCGGAACAGGTGTCCCTGGTGCATCGAGTATTTCTTCGACATCACTTCGCGTTAAGACAACGGCAGCGCTCGAGTTTTGGCAAGAACGCTTTGAGCAAAAAGAGGTTGAACACGATTCAATCATCGAACGAGCCGGACGACAGACGCTTGCCTTTCGTGACCAGGAGGGGACACGTCTGATTCTTGTCGCAGAAGATGGCGAACAGGGAGTCCCGGGTGGCGTGCCGTGGAAACACGACGAGATTCCGGCAGAATATGCAATCGTCGGCTTAGGTGCCGTGACATTGACCGTTAACGATCCGGAACCAACAGCGCTCGTTTTAACAGAAGTCCTTGGCTTTAAAAAAATCGGTAGTTACCCGTCACTCGCCGGTGACTTTGCGGACATCGAAGTTTATTCGACGGGTCAAGGTGGCATCGGAGCCGAAGTGCATCTCGAAGCGCGGCCGGATCTCGACCGCGAACGATTAGGTCGTGGCGGTGTTCATCACGTTGCGTTCCGTGTTCCGAACAGTGCCGAGTACGATTTGTGGGTCGAGCGTTTAAATCAATACCGCTTACCGAACTCGGGAAAAGTTGACCGACATTATTTCCAAGCGCTCTACTTCCGGGAACCGAACCATATTCTGTTTGAGTTATCGACGGATACGCCGGGATTCGCAACCGATGAATCAGTTGAAACACTCGGAGAGACGCTGGCTTTACCGCCGTTCCTTGAACCAAAACGGCAAGAAATCGAAGCCCGTCTTCGCCCTCTTGAAATCTGACAATCCTGTGACACAGGTCACAGACTGACGGACGTCCCGTATACTAAAGACAGGAACCAGGAAAAAGGAGTGACGGGATGTTAGGAACTACGTTAGGTCAATTTCGATTGATTGCGATTTTAGAAGGTATTTCATTTTTAGTCTTACTGTTGATTGCCATGCCGTTAAAGTATATGGCAGGTGTTCCGGAAGCGGTTTCCGTCGTCGGGGCCATGCACGGTGTTTTGTTCGTCATGTATGCGTTATGGCTTGCCGTCGTTAAATTTAAATACCGCTGGTCGTTTGTCAAAGCAGGGATCGCCTTTATCGCTTCGTTCATTCCGTTCGGGACATTTGTACTCGATCGAAAGTTAAAACAGGAAGCAACAAACGCGTAAATTGTGTATACTAGAAAAAGCACGGCTGTGGATAACTGTTTTTGTCGATTCGAAGCAGGTTATCCACAGCTTTTTTCTGTGGATAATTTTTAGGAGGATACTATGTCAACATTTGAAGCACTACACATTCAAGAACAATGGGTCAAGAAATTACAAAAACAAGGCATCAAACAACCAACGCCGATTCAGGAGCAGGCGATTCCGCATTTGCTCGCCGGTCGTGATTTAATAGGAAAAGCGCAGACCGGTACAGGGAAGACACTTGCGTTCCTCTTGCCGATTCTCGAACAAATCGATTTAGAAAGCAAAACGGTCCAAGCATTGATCGTCGCACCGACACGTGAACTCGCGCGTCAGATTGCAGACGAAACACACAAGTTAATCCGAAACATGGAAGATATCCGTGCGCTGGCTGTATACGGCGGACAAGATGTCTTCAAACAAATTCAACGTCTCGGGCGGATGCCACAAATCATCATCGGGACACCGGGCCGGATTTTAGATCACGTCGGTCGGGGAACACTCGATTTGAGCGCGCTAAAGACACTCGTCTTGGATGAAGCCGATCAAATGCTTCAAATCGGTTTTCTACCGGAAATCGAGGATATCATCGCGGCAGCACCGGTCGATCGTCAATTCGTCATGTTATCAGCGACGATGCCACCAAAAGTCGAGCAGCTCGCGAAAACGTATCTGCGTGACCCGATCGAAGTTCAGGTCGAAGCTGAAAAGGTGACGGTCGATGCCATCGAACAATTCGTCGTCGAGACGACAGACCGTCGCAAACAAGCGACGCTTCGGACGATGCTTGATGAAATGCGCCCTTATGCAGCAATCATCTTCTGCCGGACACAGCGCCGCGTGACAAAATTGAACGAAGAACTACAAATGCAAGGTTATCCGACGGACGAGTTACACGGTGGATTGACGCAAGGAAAACGTGAAAAGGCGATGTCGAAGTTCTATCAAGGGAAAACACCATTCTTGATTGCAACCGATGTTGCGTCACGTGGACTAGATGTCACAGGTGTCACACACGTCTTCAACTATGACTTACCGGACGATGCGGAAAGTTATGTTCACCGGATTGGCCGGACGGGGCGTGCTGGAAACGACGGCGTCGCCATCTCAATCGTTACACCGAAAGATGGGCGGAGCTTCCGTGACATGGAGCGTGAGCTTGGTGTCGAAGTCACTCCAATCGTCGTCGAGTTATCAGATGAGATGATTCGGGCGCAGCATGACCAAAGTAAAGGGACAAAAGCACCAGCTGAAGGACGTGGTAATACACGTCGTTCGAATAATCGTCGCCCCGGGCGAGCGCACCGTAAGTAAATGGAATGCGTATGATGTGTCATCAATCTAAAAAAATCCCGTTTCCATTCATCGGAAACGGGATTTTTTATCGTTGAAGAGGCGCTTTACGGGTCTGTGTTATTTATAGACCATCTGTCCACCAAGGTGACCGGCATAAGCAAGTAACCCACTACCAATCACAGCGACGACCAGGCTGAGAATCACCATCAATTTTTTATTCGACCGGTAACCGAGCAGCAGGAGTACGAAAGCAATACCGAAAGCAATCAGGCTGAATAAAGCAAAACTCTCATGGTTCTCAATTGCCGCGTGACTCGCATTCAAGGTCGAACGCGCATAATCCTTTGTTTCATCGCCCGACAGGTAAGCGGCGACTCCCGCGAGGAGACCGACAAATAAGGTAATCAAGGCAAATAATTTGAGTTGGACCCATTTTAAACTAAACAGTAATAACAGCGTAGCAAAGAGTAAGAGACCGATTGGCGCATGGACAAGTAACGGGTGAAGCGGGACACCAGCAATCATATGAAACCCTCCTAAAGTATGGACTATGCAACTACCCTTACCTTACCCTCGCTATCTGATAGTTAGCTGACGGTTTTTGTTAATGTGGGAAATGAATTGTAAAGCGCGTTCCTTCATTTAGTGCCGAATCCAGCTCAATCTTTGCACCATGAGCATCAGCGATTGAGCTGGCAATCGCGAGACCGAGACCTGTCCCGGTTCCGTGGCGAGCATGGTCCCCGCGATAGAAGCGTTCGAAGATTTTGGACTGATCACTTTTCGGGATACCGATTCCCTCATCAGCGATTGTCAGCTGAACTTCGCCAGGTGCTTTTAACAAGCGGACCTCGATTGCGCCATCACTGTAGACAGAAGCATTCTCTAAAAAGACCATTAATAAGCGCGTCAATTGGTTAGTATCACCTTTAATTGATAGGTTCGACTCGATTTCGATTCGTAGTGTCCGATTGGGTAGTGTATGGGCGAACCGTTCAGCGGTCTTTGAGACAAGTGCACTGAAATCAACAGATTGCAGGGTGACGGATTGCCCCCCGCGGGCAAGCAACAGCAAGTCCGCGACGAGCAATTGCATCGAAGTCGTTTCGGCTTTTAAATCGGCAAGAATCGTTTGGCCTTCACGACTGAGTGGTTCGGATTCAAGTAACTCGATGCCACTATACAGAATCGTCAGTGGTGTTCGTAATTCATGTGAGGCATCCGACGTGAAACGACGTTGCCGGTCGAAAGCTTGTTGGACGGGCTGGACGGCTCGACCGGCGAGAACGTAACTGACGCCCATCAAAACTAACGTCGACAAGACGGCGATGCCAGATAGGATGGCGATTAATCGTTGAAGTGTATCACGTGTAGCAGAAGTTTCTTTTAGAAGCACGATGGAGCCTTCCTTCGTATTGCGTTGATACAATAAAAAATGGTGGTCTTCGACGGTCACTTTTTCAGTTTCTTGAGCGGAGGATACGAAACGCTGAACGGTTTCTTCTTTTACATCATCCGGAAGGTTCGAATACTGTTCTTCGCCCGTTTCGTCCAGCACTTGAAAATAAATCGGGTTAGGCGTCAAGCGATCTTCACCATGTTCGATTCGTTCGAAGACGTCACGGTTCGAGATGTTTTTTAATTGATTGAGCTCTGTCTGGTCGAGTAACCGTGCCGTCGTAAAATAGACACCAACGAGTATGAGGATCAATAACAGTAAAAAGGTCCCACTGAATAAAAGTGTCAGCCGCTTCCGGATCACTTCAAGCATGGTGGTCACCGAGGCGATAACCAAAACCGCGAACGGTTTTGATGAGTGCAGGTGCACCGACTGCTTCTAATTTTTTACGGACGAGACGGACCAGGGCATCGAGGGCGTTGTCCGTGACGTCGGCACCGATTCCCCAGACGACTTCGATGATCAGTTCGCGGCCCATGACTTGTTCCGGTCGGCGTAATAAGAGGGATAAAAACTCAAATTCACGACGTGTCAATTCCAGTGGATGCTGATTATAGGAAATCGTTTGGGATGAGACATCGAGTTCGAGTCCTTGGTAGGAGACGGTATCGACGAAGGCTTTCTTTTGTCGACGACTCAGTGCACGGAGACGGGCAAGCAGTTCATTCGATTGGAACGGCTTAACGAGATAATCATCGGCACCACTATCGAGACCATGGACGAGGTCGATTTCTGTATCACGAGCCGTCAACATCAAGATTCCGCCTTCAAAACGGTTTTTCCGGAGTTCAGCTGCGACCTCAATCCCGCTTTTATGAGGCATCATCCAATCGAGAACAAGCAAATCGTAACGAAACGTCTGACATTGATCGAGTGCATCAATCCCATCTATCGCGACATCGACTTGATAGCCAGCACGTTCGAGATGCAGCCTTAGCATCTTCGCGAGCCGCTGATCGTCTTCTGCAATCAATACACGCATGAATTTTCCCTCCGCGTTCATTTTTTCTTATTATCCCATAGTTGCCGTCAGCTAGTTATCAGTTTTTAGCGCTACAGTAAAGATAACAAGAAACGAGAGGGGATGAAGAAAGATGAAACCAAAGCCGTTTGCGAAATGGATGGTCGGTTTAAGTAGTACGGTTTTCATCGGTCTAGCGATTGGTCAATTGAGTGTCAGCTCAAACGGACAATCGACGACACCGGTCAGTACAGGGGATACGTATTCAAATGAAACAACTTTCCCGAGTCAACCCACACAAGGGGATTCTTATGATGACGAGGAGTCAGACGATGATGGCGGATATTATGATGATAATGATGATGAGGGATGGTCAGAGGATGACTCTTCCGGATTCAGCCAGCCGAGCGGAAACAGCGATGGACGCTCAAGCCATTCGAAATAGGAGGTCAAGTGATGGAACGTCAACTCTATTCGATGCATAATACGATTCGTTTCGTGACGGAAAACCAGATTCCTGAAGAAGAATGGCAAGAGATTGAACGATTCTTCAGCTACGTTGATCGAGAGTGGTCACGGTTTGCTGAAGCGAGTGAAGTGAACCGTTTGAATCGCCTTCGAATCGGTGAAACCTTATCGATTTCGTTACCACTCGCTCGGTTATTAAAGCGTTCGATTCGTTATTTTGAACAGACGGAGCACTATTTTTCTCCGTTTCTTCTTGAACAACAACAGGCGAACGGATACCGGGATTCATTTCCGTTTCACTATGCGACTGAGTCGGAACGGGTTGGTCCCCCGGAGATTACACCATTCATTCTCGAAGGGCTTGAAGTGACACGTGTTGGTGGAGGAGCAATTGACTTAGGTGGAATCGGGAAAGGCGCAGCCGCAATGATGGTGGCGCAACGGCTTCGGAAAGAACGACGACGCGGATTGATTGAAGCTGGCGGTGATGTCGTCGTCTGGTCGGACGAAACACCATGGAAGATTGGCATTACACATCCGCATACAGAAGAAGAAATCGCGGAAATCAGCCTTCGACAAGGGGCGGTCGCAACATCCAATCGGATTTATCGCTCCTGGCGTGTCGGTGAACGGGTCAACCATCACTTACTTGACGGCAAAACGGGGCGACCGATTGAGACACCGCTCATTCAAGTGACTGCTTCTGCTCCACAGCTGTACGAAGCGGAAGTCATGACGAAACTTGCTTTTCAGATGACAGAACAGGAACGGCAAGAGAAATTATTCAAATGGTTTCCGAATGGGCGATTATTATTACTCGATGCGTCAGGTGAAATCATATCCGAGAAGAAAGGAGAGTGCGCACTATGGACTGGTTGAAATGGATGTTTTCGACCTGGACGATGATTCGTCTAAGTGGGCTAGCGGGTCACTTTTTGATGACGTTATCCGTATTAGCGGGGTTATTAGGCTCGTTTCCGAATCTCCGAAAACAAAAAGCACGACTTCATAACATCCATCTCTACAGCGGATGGGCCGGACTACTCGCGATTGTCCTCCACGCGACGTTGATCGTCGTGGATACGTATGCACCGCTATCCATCCTCGAGATTTTGATACCGGGCAACGCCTCTTACGAACCACTGTGGAATGCCTTTGGGACAATCAGTCTTTATCTCTTCGGTTTTGTCCTGATCACGTCGGACTTCCTAAAAGAGACGCTCGGAAAAACCTTATGGAAATTAACGCACTGGCTTGTCTTACCGGCTTGGGGATTGATGACGCTCCATGGTCTCTTCATCGGGACAGATACGGGAACGTTGTTTACGACAATCTGGTATGCGGCTTCGACACTGACATTCATCGTATTGATTCTTTACCGGATGCGTCTGCGTCCTAAAACAAAAGTTCAAATAAAACCGGAATCCTCGACGTCTTAAGAGGATTCCGGTTTTATTATCGTTGCCCGAGCCAGTTCGTCCATGCGACGAAAGCATCTTCCCGATTTTCGATGTAGTTGTGATCACTGTCGACGACCAGTTCTTCGAAGTAACCGGCGTTTTGAAGGAGGTCGTGGTGGAGTGCTTTGACGGATGTTTCATCCCGTTCAGACGTGACGAGCAATGCCGAGCGGTCCTTTAGTTCTTCCTTGAGCGCAAGAAGATTCCAACTCGCATGGTTGGCCTTTAACTCATCGAGTAACGTGTCACCGTCAGTCGCTGTAAGGAAAGACGCACCGCGGCTGAGAACACCGCGTAAGGCTTCCTCATGTTCCGGATAGTCGAGGATCAGTTGACCAATCAGACCGAAGTTGAACGGTGAAATTCCGATGTAGTGTTTGATGTGCGGAACGGCGGCAAACGCGTGCAGACCAGCAAACCCACCCATGCTGTGACCGACGATCGTGATTTGGTCGGCAAGAACATCATGCTGTTCTGTAAAAGCGGGAGAAGCGACATGCTCCATGATGGCTGTCGCATCTTCCAGGACATGACGAAAACGAAACGCACCCGGACTGCCAATGGTTCCGCGGTAAGAGGTCACGAGGACATGATAGCCGATTTCTTGGAGACGGACTGCCCAGTCCATGTTCAATTGTTTCCCGGGAAACCCGTGGAAGAGGACGATTAACGGAGCAGGACCTGTACTTGCCGGAGAATACAGACGGCAGAAGAGCTCTTCGTCACCTCCGCTCGGTATGGCAATTAAAGAAAGACTGGCTTTTTTCGTGATCGTTTCCATCTCATTCGCTCCTTTAAAAAGTTTCGTATGTTTCATAGTGTGATACAAGTTAGGAAGCAAAGCAATCGTTAAGTCTATGAACAAAAAATAAAGTGGGAGAAGAACGTTTTGCGACCGCAGTTTGAGAGCCGGGATGGAGGTGTGCTTGTAATCGACTTGCTTGTAGTGTGCCGCGCTGCTCCACCTTGTCTCGTCTCCGAGCGGCGGGCGTCCACGCCGCTTCACTGTGTTGCAGGGTCGCGGACGCCCGCTTTTCGCTACGGAAGCGATTCAAGTCGGCATGCGCGCCAAGGTATTGTCGTCCTTCTTAGGGAGAGCTTAAAAAAGCTTTCTTTTTCGTTGACTCCAAGTCAGAGATGTTCCGTTTCGAATGGAAGCGTACTGGTATAAAGAGGTGCGTAGTGTGCCGCGCTGCTCCGCCTTGTCTCGTCTCCGAGCGGCGAGCGTCCACGCCGCTTCACTGCGTTGCAGGGTCGCGGGCGCCCGCTTTTCGCTACGGAAGCGATTCAAGTCGGCATGCGCTTTAAAATATTCGCGTTACATGTCGTTCTTCTTGGGGAGAGCTTAAAAAAGCTTTCTTTTTTTTGACTCCAAGTCAGAGATGCCCCGTTTCGAATGGAAGCGTACTGGTATAAAAAGGTGCGTAGTGTGCCGCGCTGCTCCATCTTGTCTCGTCTCCGAGCGGCGGGCGTCCACGCCGCTTCACTGCGTTGCAGGGTCGCGGACGCCCGCTTTTCGCTACGGAAGCGATTCAAGCCGGTATGCGCTTTAAAATATTCGCGTTACATGTCGTTCTTCTTGGGGAGAGCTTAAAAAAGCTTTCTTTTTTTTGACTCCAAGTCAGAGATGCTCCGTTTCGAATGGAAGCGTACTGGTATAAAAAGGTGCGTAGTGTGCCGCGCTGCTCCATCTTGTCTCGTCTCCGAGCGGCGGGCGTCCACGCCGCTTCACTGTGTTGCAGGGTCGCGGGCGCCCGCTTTTCGCTACGGAAGCGATTCAAGCCGGTATGCGCTTTAAAATATTCGCGTTACATGTCGTTCTTCTTGGGGAGAGCTTAAAAAAGCTTCGCTTTTCCGTTGACTCCTACGGGATAAGGCGCGTTTTAACGCGCTGTCAGAGGCAGGCGAGACCCTGCTTCTTGTCCTTACGGGACAAGGAGCAACGGCTTGCGCCTCGCCTGAGGAAAGCAACGGAAAGGAAGAAGCTTTGAATCACATATGATTGCGCCGTTCATCCAAAGGACCTGACAAGTCATGGCTTGAGGAAAGCAACGGAAAGGAAGAAGCTTTGAATCACATACCACTGCACCGTTCATCCAAAGGACCTGACAAGTCATGCGCTTGAGAAAAGCAACGGAAAGGAAGAAGCTTTGCATCCCGTACGACTGCGCCGTTCATCTAAAGGACCTGACAAATCATGCGCCCGAGGAAAGCAACGGAAAGGAGGAAGCTTTGAATCCCGTACGACTGCGCCGTTCATCCAAAGGACCTGGCAAAATCCGCATTACCGCCATTCTCTTTTTTGATACAAAACAAAAAGAGCCGCCCCGATCAACAGGGCGGCTCCAATCATCGTTCTTAAAACAGTAAGAGACAATCAATCAAAAGACTTTCGTCGTCCATGATTCACAGTTCCATAAGTCAGTTGCGACTGCTTCATAAAATTCAGGTTCGTGCGAAATCAAGAGGACCGTTCCTTTATATTCTTGCAAGGCCCGTTTCAATTCCTCTTTCGCTTCGACGTCCAAGTGGTTCGTCGGCTCATCGAGAACCAGAATGTTTGATTCCGTGTTCATCAGCTTACAGAGACGGACTTTCGCCTTTTCTCCACCGCTGAGCACTTCGATTTTAGATTCGATGTGTTTTGTCATCAAACCACATTTCGCGAGCATCGCCCGGACTTGTTGTTGCGTCAAGGATGGGAACGTTCCCCAGATTTCTTCGATACACGTGTTCGAATTTTTCTCTTTGATTTCTTGTTCGAAATAGCCGATGTGCAAGTTTTCACCACGATCGACCATCCCTGAGACAGCGGGAATCTCACCGAGTAAACTTTTCAGTAATGTCGACTTCCCGATTCCGTTCGCACCATGCAAGGCAATCTTTTGCCCCCGTTCGATCGTTAAATCAAGCGGACGCGAGAGTGGTTCGTCGTAGCCGATGACAAGACCTTTTGCTTCGAACATCAGCTTGCTTGGTGTCCGAGCCGTCTGGAAATGGAATTCCGGTTGCGGACGTTCTTGTGCAAGCTCGATGACATCCATCTTGTCGAGTTTTTTCTGACGAGACATCGCCATGTTTCGTGTCGAGACACGCGCCTTGTTACGGGCGACAAAATCTTTAAGTTCAGAAATTTCTTGTTGTTGCCGCTTAAAGGCAGACTCCAATTGTTTCTTTTTCGCTTCATGAACCGTCAAGAAATTATCATAGTCACCCACGTAACGGCTCAAACCTTGATTTTCCATATGATAAATCAAGTTGATGACGCTATTTAAGAATGGGATATCATGCGAAATCAAGATGAACGCGTTCTCGTAATCGTTGAGGTACCGTTTCAACCATTCGATGTGTTGCACATCAAGATAGTTGGTCGGCTCATCGAGTAACAAGATATCTGGTTTTTCAAGTAAGAGCTTCGCAAGTAAGATTTTTGTACGCTGACCGCCACTTAGTTCGTGGACATCACGGTCTAAGCCGATTTCATCGAGACCAAGACCACGGGCGATTTCTTCGACTTTTGCGTCGATCGTATAAAAATCATTATTCGTTAGAATGTCTTGTAAGACACCGACTTCCTCAAGCATCTTTTCGAGTTCTTCGGGCTCGACTTCACCCATCTTCGCATACAGGTCATTGATTTCCTGTTCGATATCGAACAAGTATTGGAATGCCCCTTTTAGCGCATCACGAATCGTTAATCCTTTTGCGAGGACGGCATGCTGGTCGAGATAACCGACACGGACATGTTTCGCCCACTCGACTTTTCCTTCGTCCGGTTCGAGCTGAGAAGTGATGATGTTCATGAAGGTCGATTTCCCTTCACCGTTTGCTCCGACGAGGCCGATGTGTTCACCCTTTAACAGGCGGAACGAGACATCTTCGAAAATCGCACGATCACCAAAGCCATGGCTTAAGTTTGATACCGTTAAAATACTCATAACTACTCCCTTATTTCATGAATTCAATGTTGTGATTAGACACCTGTACGTTTTTTCTGGTTGTTCGTCTTTTTCGTCTTCTGGCTCGTCATCTGTTTCGTTTCCGTTCCACGAAGACCAGTCGGACGTTTTGTCTGTGATTGTTTTTTTGCTTTTAATTGTTCAATCATCGCTTCTTGAAGTGATAATTTTTTTGGTTGTTCGCTCATGTGTGTTCACCTCGATTAATTCGTTCTTATCTTATAGTATGCCAAAAAAAACGCTTTTTGAAAACGAACTCTACTTAATTCATCCTTTTAACGGACATCTTGACCGAGATAAATGACATAACAATTCCGGTCAAGGTCGATTTCGCAGCTGTCGCGCTCAAACGTTCCATGCTCCGGCACGATGATTTTATCTTTGATTAAATAGCGCATCGCTTGGACATGGTTCGGGACGGTCATCGTTTTGAGGAGCGGGGATGAACCGCTCGGCATGTACCGGCGAAATTCAAGATGGATCTGGTGTGGGGGATAAATCCGGTCCTCCGCATCGAGCGGGGAAGCTTCGATATGATCGACAATCAGTTGATCGTACTCGCCATCCATTTCGTTGGAGCGTAATTCATACAGTTGACCTTCAATGATATGAAATTCACATAATTGATGGGCGATGATTTCATCCGGTTCGATCGCGAAACGACTGTATTGATAAATCGACTTAAACTCATCTTGATCTTCGACATAATAAGCAAGTGACATCGTGATTCCTCCTTGTAACGGCATGATATGTTCTACTCGGGCGATCAGAAAAAAGTTCCGGTACGACAAGGAAACTTTTTGAGGAGAAAAAGCGTATACTTAGAATAACAAATTGTTAGGAAAGGGGTATGAATTGTGAGATGGATGAAACAAGCATCACTTGCGGCGACACTTTTGATTGGAACGACACTCAGTGGTTGTGGTGCTGACGATGCACAAGCTGAGCGTCCGGATGATCCGGACTGCGACAATTATGAATACGATAATGAAGAAGGCGTCTGGTATTGTGATGATAAGACATCGACGCATTCTGGTTTTTATTACTGGGGAGGCAGTTATTTTGCATCCCGTGCCCTGATGCATAGCGCGATGCGGACGAAAGGATATACACCGAAGTCAAAAGCCGTCAAAAGTTATAATGCGAAGACAAAAGGTTTTGGGACGGGCTCGTCGTCTGGTTTCTTTGGCGGATGAGTGAACGACAGGATATATATGGCGATATTGAAGCATTTTGGGATGTGTTAGATGGCGAAGTCTATGCGTTGACAGATGTGCTGACGGTTTCGATACAGACGATAGAACGTCTACGAACGGCTGCCCGAGACGTGTATCTGATTTTCGAAAAGATTGCTCCGATTTTGCGGACGATGGAGGACGAAGCATTACTCGAGCTCGGGTACCCGGAACAATCCCTGCCGTTTCTTCGTTTAGAGACGATGCGTCCCTTGTCGATCATCAGCCGATTTGACTTCATCGTGACGGACGAACGGATTTCCGTCATGGAGTGGAATGCGGATACGCCGACGTTTATTAAAGAATCGTTTGACGTGAATGACCGTGTTGCGAAAAAACGTCACTGGATGCCAGTCAATGCAGGCGAGTCAGCCGAATTGGGTAGAAGTATCCGTCGGGCAATCGAAGCTGCGACACACCGGACGGGTGAACGACCACACATCGTCTTTACGTCGCACGGGGACAATATCGAAGACCGTTTGACGACAGAATATCTACAAGGGTTTGTTGACGGCGCCTCCTATTGTCCGCTCGACGAACTGGAGATTCGGGCGGAAGACGGACTGTACGACCAACATGGGAAGCGGATTGATATTTTATATCGGCAAACGTTCCCGGTTGAGATGGCATTACTGGACCGAGACGAGGAAGGGCATGATCTCGGCGTCTTACTGCTCCAACTCGTCGAACAGGGATTACTTGAAATCATCAATCCGCCAGCTGCCTTCTTGATGCAGGCGAAGTCCGTTCTTGCAGTCATCTGGACACTACACGAAACGGGACATCCTTACTTAACGGCACGAGATCATCAAATCATTGCGCGTTATTTTTTGCCGACTTACTTAGAGCCGGATGTATTTCTTGAGCGACGCTGTCGATTCGTCGAAAAACCGATTTTCGGAAGAGAAGGCGACACAGTGACAATCTATCAAGGGGACGGAAAAGTCCTGTTGTCGAACGAACAGCGTTCCTTTAGCGAGCAAGCATCGGTTTATCAAGAGTATCGAGCATTGCCAACTTATGAACTTCGTGATGGGGCAGAAGTTGCTTACATGTACGGCGTATTTGTTCTCGGTGGACGGGCAAGTGCAATCGGTGTCCGGGCAGGTGAGCGAATCACCGGAAATCGTTCATATTTTTTACCGATTGGACGATTGCAAGAGGGAGAGGAGGAGACAAGATGAAAGCAGCAATTTTAGGGGCAAGTGGTTTAGTCGGACAAGAGTTAGTCGATCAATTGCTAGCAAACGATGCTTATGAGGAGGTGCACGTCCTCGTCCGTCGACCGATGAATCGGTTTCATCAAAAACTTGAGGAATGGGTGATTGATTTTGATCGGGTGACGGAAATCGAATTGCCAACAGTCGATCATGTCTACTGTGCACTCGGGACGACGATTAAGCAGGCAGGATCGCAAGAGGCATTCCGTCAAGTCGATTACACGTACCCAATCGAAGTCGGGCGGGAGCTGCTTGATTTAGGTGCGACACGCTTCGCGCTCATTTCAGCACTCGGTGCACATCCGAATGCGAAGACATTCTACAACCGTGTCAAAGGGGACACGGAGAATGGATTGCGGGTTCTTGGCTACGACGCCTTATTGATCTTCCGTCCATCACTCTTGCTCGGCGAGCGGGATGAGTTTCGGTTTGGTGAACAGGCAGCAGCACGCGTTTCGACCGTTCTTCGTCCGTTGTTGAAACGAAGTCCTTATGCACCAATTGAAGCGAGTAAAGTCGCGAAAGCGATGATGGAGCAAACACTCCATGCACCCCCGGGTATTACGATTGTTGAATCAAAAGACATGCAAAAATGAGCGAACGGATTCCGTTACGCTCTTTTTTTCGCTTGAAATTAATATTTGACTAGTCAAATGATTTACGGTTGAATGATAAGGTGCTGTCTCCTATACAAAAAGAAGTGAGACAATTCAGTTAAAATCGTGTGAATCTTTTATCTGCTACGAGACGCTTATCATTTGGGGAAAGCGGGAAAAAAGATTTTAGATCATGCACGAATTCAATGGTAGACGAAAGGAGCCTTCATTATGGCAGATTTTGATCGCGATCAGGTCTACAAGACTGTTCCGCAGAAAGGGTTCTTCGGAAACCCGAAAGGATTGTTCACGCTCTTCTTCACGGAGTTCTGGGAACGGTTCTCCTACTACGGGATGCGCGCCATCCTCATTTATTACATGTACGATTCCGTTGCGAACGGTGGACTCGGCATTGACAAAACGACGGCTGCTTCCATCATGGCCGTGTACGGTTCACTCGTCTACATGTCGGGGATTATCGGAGGCTGGGTCTCTGACCGTCTGTTAGGGACGTCACGGACTGTGTTCTATGGTGGGATTCTCATCATGCTTGGGCATATCGTGTTAGCACTACCTGCTGGCATTACAGCATTGTTCATCTCGATGGGATTGATTGTCATCGGGACTGGATTCTTGAAACCGAACGTCTCGAATATCGTCGGTGATCTTTACAGTAAAACGGATAATCGTCGTGATGCTGGATTCAGTATCTTCTACATGGGAATTAACGCCGGTGCATTCTTATCACCACTCATCGTGGGTAAGGTGTCGGATTCGGCAGGGTACCATGCTGGTTTCGCACTTGCCGCAATCGGGATGTTTGCTGGTCTGGTCGTATTCATCTTGACGAAGAAAAAGAACTTAGGTCAAGCGGGGACATACGTCCTGAATCCGTTAGAAGGAAACGAGCGGAAGCGCTTCTTTACGATGGCGGCAGTCATCATCGTCGCGCTTGCAGTCCTCGGGACCATCGCGGCAATGACTGGTTTACTGACGATCGATCGCTTTACATTGATGGTGACGTTCCTTGGAATCCTGATTCCGGTTGCGTACTTCACGTACATGTTACGCAGTCCGAAAATCACGGATGATGAACGTTCACGCTTACTCGCCTATATTCCGCTCTTTATCGCGGCCGCAGTATTCTGGGCGATTCAGGAACAGGGATCATATGTATTGTCTATTTTTGCAGCTGAACGGACAGATTTGTCATTCCTTGGTTTTGAGATTCAACCGGCTTTCTTCCAGTCATTGAATCCATTGTTCATCATCGCACTTGCACCAGTGTTTGCGAGTTTGTGGGTCCGGCTTGATGACCGTCAACCGACGACGATGCAAAAGTTTTCGTTTGGTCTGATGTTTGCCGGTCTATCGTTCATCGTCATGATGTTACCGGGATTACTATACGGTACGGATACGACAGTTAGCCCACTCTGGCTTGCACTCAGCTTCTTCCTCGTCGTGATGGGTGAGTTGTTATTATCACCGGTTGGATTATCAGCGACAACGAAACTAGCTCCAGCTGCCTTCTCGGCACAGACGATGAGTCTCTGGTTCTTGACGAATGCAACAGGACAAGCCGTCAATGCACAAATCGTTAAATATTATGGGAAAGACACAGAAGTCGCGTACTTCGGAATCACAGGTGTCGTTGCGATTGCACTTGGACTTCTCTTGTTCGCGTTTGCACCAAGACTCCAAAAATATATGCGTGGGATTCGCTAAGCTTGAATCCACAAAAAAAGACAGGAACTCGGATCCTTTTTCCGAGTTCCTGTCTTTTTGTTAATCATTCGTCCGAATATGACGTAAAGATTCTGCGAACAGGGCAACAAGCGTCCCGAGCACCAGTCCGTTCGACATCAGTGTCGTGACGAGTGGCGGAAGATCGGCGGTCGCACCTTTCGGTAAGAGTAGGGCACCGATGCCGACGAGGACGGGTAACCCGACCGTAATCATCGCCGTTTGCCGATTCAAGTCGCGTGCCGCTTCCGTGACACCGATGATGGCCATCCCGGCGACAATCGGTGCGACCATCGCATACCCGACGGCGACGGGAATTTTTGCGATCAACCCGACGAATGGCGTGACGATACTTAAGAATAAGCAAATGACGTTCGCGATCGCAAACGATTTACGATCCGTGTTATCCGTCGAGGCGATGAATCCGGCCGTTCCGGAAATCGCGACGGGACCGACCGTACCGAACATACCGGCAAAGATCTGTCCGACACCGGCCGTGACACCGGCCGTTCCGACTTGTCCTTTGACGTGTTCGCCGCGTTTTGCACTGATGATGCGTTCGATGACCTTGATATTCGCGAGCACGTTCGTCATCAACAATAAAGAGATGATTAAGGCTGTCGGCAGTAATGTCCAGTCCAGATGAATTCCGCCGAATGGGAATAAGTCAGGAAGTGTAAAGAATGGACCATCGAAGCTTGGCATCTCGGCGCGCCCGATTAAGGCAAACATACTCCAACCGACGAGAAGTGTGATGAGTAGGGCATACTGACGCAAGCGATCACTGCGTTCGAGATAAAGTGAAATGATGACGGTCAATACGGAAATGATGGCCGGTAATACTTGAATCTTCCCATTTTCCAGATTGAGCAGACCCTTCATGACAGAGCCAGAAAGTTGGGCAGACAACAAGAGCATGTAAACACCAATGACTTGTGGTGTAAACAACGGGACGAGCCGGCGTAAAATTCCTGACAACGTCAAGAGGATACAGATGATACCACTTAAGATGAGGAGAAAACCAAGCGATTGGAGTGTGTTCGAGTAACTCCCGTACAATGTAATACCGATCGAGGAATAAAGGGCGAAGACACCCCACCAAATCCCGGCCGGTCCTTCCATGATCGGTAGACGGTGACCGAGAAACACTTGGAATAAACTTAAAATCGCAAAAACGAACAGACAACGAGATAGGAAAGCCAATGTGTCCGCGCTCGAGAGTTCAAACGATGCGGCAATGGCGAGTGGCGGGGCGATGTTAGTACAGATGATAAACAAAAACCACTGAATCGTGGAAACTACAGTACGTGGCAAAACAAATGATTCCCCTTTCAAAAGAAACGATACTTTTTTCATCTTAAACCAATTATTGAAAAAGCGATAGATACGCTTACATTGACTGAAAATTTAGAAAATAATTTTCATATGTGATTTTTCACATGAGATGGGGTAGGAGTTAAGAGGGAGGAATGAATATGAAAAAGTGGCTCAAGCGAATCAGCATCAGTTTCATCATACTCATCGGACTCGTCATCGGAGCCTTTATGGTTTGGGCACAATTTGATTATGATCCGTCAAAAGAAGCAAAAACATATGTCGAACAACAGGTCGGACAGGATTATCAGTTTGGTGATCCGGGGAGTGAAGTCGGATTTGTGTTCTATCAAGGGGCGAAGGTTGATCCGGGTGCCTACAGTTATATCGGGAGTCAGTTAGCAAAGAACGGACATTTCGTTGTCATACCAAAATTACCGTTTAATATCGCATTACTTGACGCAAACGCGGCCTTACCGATTATCGATGCGAATCCGAAAATCAAACGATGGTATGTGATGGGACATTCGTTAGGTGGAAGTGCCGCTTCGACGGTACTTGAGGAGAATTCGAAGATTAAAGGAATCATCTTTCTTGCGTCCTATCCGATTGATGCCATCGATACACCGTCCTTGACGGTCTATGGAGGACGTGATGGCGTCTTACCTGTCACGGACATCGAAGCAAGTAAAAAAAATCTTCGATCGGACGCGATGTTCCATTTCATCGAAGAGGGCAATCACGCGAATTTCGGGAGGTACGGCGCGCAAAAGGGCGACAACACGAGTCCGTTAACACCAAAAGCACAACAAGATGAGACGATTGAAGCAATTGAGTCATTCCTTTCATCGCATTAAAAAATCCTGTCCGTCCAGCACCGTAAAAGGGCGAGACGGACAGGATTTTTACGTTTTAGTCGAGACGACGTGACACCTCATCGAGTGTCGGTAAAGCAGCCATCGCCCCTTTGACAGATGCGGCAAGCCCGCCGGAAATCGCGGCAAAGCGACCGATATCCTGCAGTTCATCTTCATCCCAATCAAACGCAAACGACCGGGTCGCACACTGGTGAAGCAGACCGGACATAAAGGCGTCCCCTGCCCCGGTCGTATCGACGGCATCCACCGAAATCGCATTGACTTCCGCCATCGCACGATTCGTATAGAGTAACGCGCCTTCACTTCCCCGTGTGACAGCGAGCAACTGAATCGGATATTCAGCGAGCAATTCAGCTGCCCCTTCATCCAAGTCCGTTTGGCCGGTCAAGAAGATCAGTTCCTCTTCTGCCAACTTAACGATTTGCGCATCCGGCAGGACGGATTGAATCGTCGTCCGGGCGACATCAAGGTTCGACCATAGAGATTCGCGGAGGTTCGGATCATAAGAAATCGGGACCCCGTTCTCTTTAGCGAGCGCGATCGCACGGCGTGTTGCTGCGACGGCATCACCGGAGATTAAGGAAATTGAACCGATATGAAGTAAATCCGCTTCTGCCAACGCCTCGGGGACATCTTGTTCATGAAAACTCATATCGGCACGATACGTGTTGATGAATTCAAACGACCGTTCGCCATTTTCAGCGTTCGTGACGAGGACAAGTCCCGTTTTATTCGTTGCGTCAAGAACGATGTGATCCGTTTTGACCCCATAATGGTGCAGTGTATCCTTCAAGAAATGTCCCATCGAGTCATCCCCGACAGCACCGAGGAAATAGCTGTCGGCGCCAAGACGGGCGAGACCGACGGCGACATTGGCGGGAGCACCGCCGGGATTTTTTTGGAACGTCGTATTGCTGTCATCAAGTGGAATCAAATCAATTAATGCTTCTCCAAGACTAAAAATTTTCATCATAATTCGCTCCTTTTTAAATCGGGTCGAATCCGTTCGACATGAAGGGCCATGTAGCCGACTTCCGAGTCGGGGACGGTCGTTTTTAATTCCTGTTCGAGCCAAGCGGCCATACTTTCGGCACAATGAAATGCGTCCGCGTACCGTGTTTTGACGGCGGATAAGATGACGTCATCCATATCGTGCAGTGTTTGTCCTTGTTCAATCCGGGCGAGGACAAGTTTCATATGCGTGAAGAACCGGTAATACGTCATTGAGGTCGTTTCAATCGTTTGACCGAAGAAGCTCTCGATTTGTTCGCGTAATTCGTTCAAAAGGGTAGCGGTTTGTAATGCCGTCGCCATGTTCGGGTGCTGTTGGCGGGCGTTAAAGAGGTGAAGTGCGATGTTTGCCGCTTCTTCCTTCGGTAAAGCAACCGCGAGGGTCCGTTCGATTTGCGTAACCGCCCATTCACCGATGTTGTACTCGGCTGTATACAGCAAGCGGATTTCTTCCGCGAGCCGATTGTGGACGACAAGATTTTCGCGTGCTAAACGAACGGCATGGGCGAGATGATCCGTCAGACTGACATGGATGTAATCATGAAAGGGTGTCTGAAGTGCGCCTTCCGCGTAAGAAATGATTTGTTCGGACAAATCGATGATTTCTAGTGGGGTCGTCGTTAAGATTTCTTTAAACAGTTCAGCATTTTCGAACGAGGGTATGAACATCTTTTCGATTTTGGAAGGATCGACGGGATCTTTTTTCTTTTTACCAAAAGCGATTCCCGGTCCCATGATGATCCGTTCTTGTCCTTGCTCTTTCGTGACGATGGCATTGTTGTTGAGTACTTTATGAATAATCAGCCTGACTTCCTCCCTTCTCCTTCCATTATACGGGCAATAACGCTCAGAACAAAACTGACAAATGCGACCCGACGAGAATGTTCGAAGGGTCGCATGTCTCTTCACTTAAGCGGCTAAATCCGTTTGCTTTTGTTTTCGTGCGTCAAGACGCATCAGGATGACGGTCGCGATGAATGCTGTCGCGACGGCAATCGCGAAACCGACAAGGTAGTTGATCAAGTTCGAAGCGCCAAGCGGAGCGACGATGGCAATCATCGGAATGCCGGTTAAGCCATAAGCGTTTGCAGCGACTTGCGTCAAGACGACGTAACCACCACCAATCGCGCCACCAATCGCACCGCCGATGAATGGTTTACCAAGACGTAAGTTGACTCCGTAGATGATCGGTTCCGTAATACCGAGAAATGCCGAGAAAGCAGACGGTAAAGCGAGTGTTTTTAATTTCACGTTTTTTGTCATGAAGTAAACAGCAAGACCGGCTCCGCCTTGAGCAACGTTTGCCATCGACCAGATCGGTAACAGGAAGTTCTTCCCGATGCTCTTATCAGCGAGCAGTCCCGCTTCAATCGCATGGAAACTATGGTGCATCCCTGTGATGACGATCGTCGAGTAGAGACCACCGAACAAGAGACCGGCGACGACCGAGAATTGTTCATAGAAGAAGACGAGTACGAATGAAATCCCTTTACCGAGCAATGTCCCGATTGGTCCGATGACGATTAAGGCCAGGAATCCTGTGACGAGAATCGTCACGAATGGTGTGACTAACAAATCGAGTGTTTCCGGTGTCCGTTTACGTACTTGCTGTTCAATTTTCGCCATGACCCAAACCGTTAACAGGACAGGGAAAACAGTTCCTTGGTAACCAATCAGTTCGATGTTCATCCCGAGGAAATGCATCACTTCCGGTTCACTGTTCCCGAGTGTCCAAGGGTTGAGCAGAGAAGGGTGGGTCATGATTCCGCCGATGACCGCACCGAGATATGGATTGGCACCGAACTCACGCGCGGCAGAGAAACCAATCAAAATCGGCAAGATGATGAAAGCAGAAGATGAGAACATGTCAAGGAGTTGGACGATTGGTGAAGCCCCGTCGACCCAACCGAAGGCTTTAATCATTCCGAGTAAGCCCATCAAAAGACCGGCGGCAACGATTGCCGGAATCAACGGTACGAAGACGTTTGAAAGCGACCGGGCAAGACGTGCGAACGGATTCAATTTTTGGGAAGCCGCTTTTTTTACATCAAGCGGTTCTTCACCGTTGACGTTGACCCCGGCAAGCGGAGCGAACGCGGCGAAGACTTTGTTGACCGTCCCCGTCCCGAAG
The DNA here is from genome assembly GCF_018618755.1 of Exiguobacterium sp. s193. Taxonomy (GTDB): domain Bacteria; phylum Bacillota; class Bacilli; order Exiguobacteriales; family Exiguobacteriaceae; genus Exiguobacterium_A. Next base: position 105,487 of record NZ_JACSMR010000003.1, on the reverse strand, counting down.
ATGATTTGATATTGACCGGAACTCGAAAAGGCACCACTGACACCGTCAAGATCTTCGAGCGCTGCCTGGTCGACCTTCGATTCGTCATGGAGGACGAGACGGAGCCGTGTCGCGCAATGTGCTGCCGTAATGATGTTTTCGCGTCCGCCGACAAGTGTGAGGACTTGCGCAGCAGTTTGTTTGTAATCCATTTGAATTCCTCCTTCTAGGAAAGGCGTGCGACTGGTCAGTCCACAAAAAAAGGCAAGACCGAACAACACCTAAACGTTCTAGGTGTTGCATCGGTCTTGCCAGCCGTACTGTCACAATCCGCACTATTTGCTTGTTGGCTTTATCATAAAGTAAAAAAGAAAGCGTTGTCAACAGTCAGGTTGGATCTTTTTGAATCGCGATATCGACTTCGACGCCGAAATGATCGGAAACGATCGGCGCCAGTACGCCGTCAAACGTGACACCGACCCGTGCGACATCAATTTTGCGATTCGAGAGCACTAAATCGATCCGTAAGCCGTGCTGGTTCTCTTCCCAACCGTCAATCTTTCCTTCGACGGTCTCGACACCAACCGTCTCTTCCGCCAGAAGGAACAGATCATGGAGACCCCGTTCAACCATGTAGTCGTAACCGGTCTCACGCTCGAAGGCATCGTTGTTGAAGTCGCCTAAGAAGAGGGTCCATTCAAGCGGATCCATCCGGGCAATCAAGTGATTGAACTGCTCGCTGAACGGTTCTTCGGCATCTTCCCACCACCCGAGGTGACAGGAATTGAACGTAATTTGTGTGCCGTCGACGTCGATTGTCGCACGGACGATTTTTCGTGACTTCCAGTCCATCGTATCTTGGCTTCGGCTGATATAGTAGGAATCGGATTTCAAAATCGGATGTTTCGTCAAGAGGGCGAGCCCCTCTTCGTACGCATCGTATCCGATGTGCGAGAAATCCCAGACGAATTCATAGTCATGTCCACGTTCTTTGAGTGTCTGTTGAATCAGATAGACAAAATTATCTTCACGGATTTCACCATGGACGATCGGTGTATCCATTAGTTGGCTCACTTCTTGTAAGGCGACGACATCATAATCCTGTTGGATGATTTGGGCCACGATCTGATTGAGCTTTTCGAGCTGTTGTTCTTCTTGCCAGGAATGGCAATTGAGTGTGAGTAGGCGCATTTGTCGTTCCTCCTGATTGCTGATTCTAAATAAAGAAAGGTGAAACTCATGAATGAGCCCCACCTTTCTTTGTTTACCCTAATTCATCTGGTTTATGCGCCAATCCGGTCTTGGATATCGGATTTCAGGACATCCGCTTTCGGACCATAGATGGCTTGCACGCCATTATTCTTTAGGATAAGACCGAGCGCACCGTTTGCTTTCCAGTCTTGTTCTTTTGCGACGAGGCTTGCATCTTTGACCGTGACGCGTAAACGTGTCATGCAGGCATCGACGTCTTCAATGTTTTGTTGCCCGCCGAGCAGTTCGATGATGCGTGATGCTTGCGAACCGTCAGCGGCGACAGTTGCAGCGACTTCACTTGTCCCGTCCTCTTTGACGACGATATCATCGAGGTAGTTTCCGTTACGACCTGGTGTCGCATAGTTAAACTTCTTGATGACGAAGCGGAACGTAAAGAAGTTGAGGAAGAAGAAGAAGACACAGACTCCGATGAAACGTAACAAGTCACCAATCAGACCAGCTTTCGCGATCAATGGAATCCGGGTCAAGAGTTCAATCGCCCCGAAGGCATGGATCCGGAGGTGCATGACGTCAGCAAGTGCGAACGCGACACCCGTCAAGACAGCATAGACGACGTACAGGACAGGTGCGATGAACATGAACATGAATTCGATTGGCTCCGTGACACCTGTCAAGAATACAGCGAGACCAGCCGACAAGAACACCGGTTTGTAGGCTTTCTTTTTATCTTCGTCGACCGACATATACATTGCGACTGCGACACCGATCAAAGAAGCAAGTGACGTGACGACTTGTCCTTCTTTAAAACGGGCAGGCACGACGCTGTTGAGTAAGTCGTTATAGCCTTGTGTGTTACCGGCCTGTTTTAAGTTGACGAGATCGGTCACCCAGGCGAGCCAAAGCGGATCTTGCCCGGCCACTGTCGAGCCTTGTGCAGCACCCGTCAGAATTTTATACGTTCCACCGAGTTCCGTGTAGTTCATCGGCACGGTCAACATATGGTGTAGACCGAATGGCAGTAAGAGACGTTCGAGTGTCCCGTAAACAAATGGGGCGATGATTGGGGCAGAGTCGCGTGACGTCGCGATCCAGCGGCCGAAATCATTCAAGAGTCCTTGCACGAACGGCCAGACGAGTGATAAAACAAACGCTGCGACGACCGAACCACCGATGACTACGAACGGGACGAACCGTTTCCCGTTGAAAAAGGCGAGTGCATCCGGTAATTTGCTGAAGTTATAGAATTTATTAAAGAGAACGGCACCAAGGAAACCAGAAATGATCCCAACGAAAACGCCCATATTAAGAGCGGGTGCACCGAGTACAGAAGTGAAATAATCTTTTACGATTAAGTCAGATCCGAGTAACGAACTAACCGTTGCTTTTGGATCAGCGAGCATCGTTGCATTGACACCGAAGATCGCACCGGTCACGCGGTTGACTAAAATGAACGCGAGCAATGCGGCGAAGGCACCACCAGCCCGTTCTTTAGCCCATGAACCGCCGATTGCAACGGCGAAGAGGACGTGCAGATTCGTAATGATCGCCCAGCCAAGGTCTTCGACGATTCTTGCAATCGTTTGCACGATGGTGATGTCGCCCCCGTACATTCCGATTAATTTTCCGATTGAAATCATGATTCCTGCAGCCGGCATGACTGCAATAACAACCATTAAAGCCTTCCCAAGCTTTTGCCAAAAATCGAAAGAAATTGTTTTTCGCATGATTCTCCACTCCTTAAGCAGTCTTTTTGTCTGTATATCGTGCAAATATGTAAGCGATTAATGCAACCGTTTGCATTTAAAATTGTAAGCGATATTTTTTTAAAAAGCTAGTTTTTTTTTAATAAATTAATGAAATTATGTTTCATTAATTGAAAAGCTTTTGTTTAAGATGTGTTTCGAAAATGAAAATCGGGAATAAACTAAAAGCAGCATCGATGAGAAGTAGTTCGGAGACGAAAAAGGAGACAAGAAAAATCATGAATCAAGCGATGATACCTCTTACGAATTATGGAGAACGTATCCAAACATTACGTGAGCGACAAAACATCGACCAAGAACAACTTGCGACGATGACGGAGACGACACGAGAGATGATTCAGCGAATCGAAGCAAGCATCGCCCATCCGTCCACTTCGATGATTGATCGGTTAGCAAAAGCGTTAGGCGTTCCTTACGAGCATCTCCTACGACATATTTGGTCAGCGGAAGCGATTCATGCGCAGATGGAACGACAAAAAATCGTTGACTTGCCGTCGAGCTGACGTCCATACACAAAAAAATATAAATAGAAAAGCCGAATTCCCGTGAAATGGTCACGTCAGGAATTCGGCTTTTTAATAGATTTCAGATTAACGGTTATCGACTGTCTCCGGATAAAGGTCATGGTTGAACAAACGGTGTTCCGCCATGCGTTCATATTTCGTGCCGGGTTTTCCGTAGTTATAGTACGGATCGATCGAGATCCCGCCGCGTGGCGTGAATTTCCCCCAGACTTCGAGGTAGCGCGGCTCCATCAACTTAACGAGGTCTTTTCCGATGACATTGATGCAGTTCTCATGGAAATCCCCGTGATTGCGATAACTGAAGAGATACAGCTTCAGTGATTTCGACTCGACGAGTTTTTCGTCAGGAATGTACGAAATGTAAATGGTCGCAAAGTCCGGTTGATTCGTGATCGGGCAAAGGCTCGTGAATTCCGGTGCATTGAACTTAACGAAGTAGTCATTCTCCGGGTGACGGTTCGGGAACGCTTCGAGCACTTCCGGTTGATATTCAAAAATATAAGGGACGGCCTTTTGACCGAGTAGAGATAAGTCGTTTAAATCTTCTGGACGCATGAATAGAACTCCTTTTTAAACGCCACGGTCGTTCGCGAAAACGAGGGCGTGCAGTTGTGGTAGAACACGGGCATGGTTAAAGCGTTCATCTTGCGCGACGCGTTCCCATAAAGTTTTTAAGTCGGACAACATCCGCGGAGCAATCGTGCCTTCTTCCGCCGGATCCGGATTACCGAGTGATAGATACAGTGTTTTTAACGCATATCGTTCAGAAATCGCTGCTGCGAAGTCGAGGTCCGCTTCGTCGAAGATGACGATTTTGACAGCACGTTGCAGTTCAGGGAGTCGTTTGAAGAAGACGTCGAGCCGATCGTAATCGACCGTCATGCCGCTTGACGGCGGCTTCGGACTGATGGTGACGTCTTCGATATCGAGTAACCAGTTTTGCCAATACGAACCTTGTGTTTCGACGGACATCGTGATGCCACGTGCCTTCAAGGCGTCGACGAGCGTACCGATCGATGTGTGGAGCAACGGATTCCCCCCGGAAATCGTCACGTGCCCATACGAACCGAGCGCATCGAGACGCGTCAGGATATCTTCTGCCGTCAAAAGATCTGGTTTTTCTGATCCGTCCCAGGTAAAGGCAGAATCACACCAGGCGCATGAATAGTCGCATCCGCCTGTCCGGACGAACATTGTTTTTTGTCCGATCGAACGACCTTCTCCTTGGAACGTTGGACCAAAAATTTCAAGAACGGGAATCTTTGGTGTTTTTTTCAGTTGGCTCATGCTTCATTCATCCATTCGCGACGGACTTCAGCGAATGCAGTCGGTGTCTCATATAATTTGACGAATTCGACACGAAGACCACGTTCGTCCGGTAGATGCTGTCCGAGCGTTTCAAAAATCCATGCCGACATGTTTTCAGCCGTCGTATTCATATATGGGAGCGATTCGTTTAAATAACGGTGATCGAGCAACGGTTCGAGATGTTCTTTGAAGATTTTTTTCAGATCACCGAAGTCGAGTGTCATCCCGCGGTGGTCCAGGAATCCACTGATTCCGAGATCGACGTGATACGTATGACCGTGTAAGGCACGACATTTTCCATCGTAGTCATACAGGTGATGGGCAGCATCAAACGTCAATTTTTTGACGATCATGACGCGTGATTTTGTATAGATGAGCGAGTCGCCGGTCGGGCGCTCGACAGTTTCAGGGGCTTCATAGTTGAATTTCATGGGTAGTTCCCTCCTCGATGTAGGCGTCTAAGCCTTTTTTCCGTAATTCACAAGCTGGGCAGTCGCCGCAACCATCTCCGATAATGCCGTTGTAACACGTAAGTGTCCGTTCACGGACGAAATCAAAAGCATCTAGCGAATCGGCTAGCGCCCATGTTTCTTTTTTATCGAGCCACATCAGTGGCGTGTGAATGACGAATGGATAATCCATCGCGAGGTTGAGTGTCACGTTAAGTGACTTGATGAAGGAGTCACGGCAATCCGGGTATCCGGAAAAATCGGTTTCGCATACACCCGTGATGATATGGCGGATGCCACGTCCCTTAGCAAGGACGGCTGCGAAAGATAAGAACAGGTGGTTTCGGCCATCTACGAATGTAGAAGGGAGTCCATCTTCGTTCGTCGTGATTTGTTGAGTGTGATCGGTCAACGAATTGCTTGTGAGTTGACTGAGGAGTGACAGATCGAGCTCATGGTGTTTGACACCAAGTTCCGCTGCGATCGTTCGCGCGACTTCGAGTTCCTCGGCATGACGCTGTCCGTAGTTGAAGGTAACGACTTCGACTTCGGAATAGTTCGCGAGTGCCTGAAACAGACAAGTCGTCGAGTCTTGGCCGCCGCTGAAGACGACAAGAGCACGTTCATTTTTCATAGTTTACACTTCCATTCCTAGTTTTTGTGACGGAGGAGGTTACGAACTCCGGAGACACAGTCTCAACTATTCACACTAGCAGACGGGCAAAGAAAAGTCGACTGTTTCTCACGTCGATCGTTGCGGGTTTCAAAAGATTCACCCTCCTGTGACGCCTGCAGGGAAAAGCGCGCAGAGTCAGCGTCTTGAGTCGTGCGAATCTTTTGTTCTACGAAAAAAAACCTCGAACGACGTCGGGGTCGTTTCGAGGTTCTTCATCATAATGGATAGTGGTAGTAGCGTTCTTTAACAAGGAGGTCCCGGATGTTCGAGTCTTCCGAAATGACCTTCATCAGTCCACCTGTTTGAGAAGCGTGGGCTTCAAGGGCAGCAACTTTTTGATCGGTATATGCACTGACGTCATGAATGAACGTCCCTTCGCCAAGCTCATCTTTTGTGTTGTTCGCAAAAGCGACGGCAAGAAATTCAGGACGATCGGCTTCGTCGATTGCGCGAAGGGCACGAACGACAGCACGTGCTGTTGCTTCATGGTCCGGGTGGACGGCATAGCCCGGATAAAATGAAATGACGCGTGTGGGACGTGTTTTTTCAATCAACTGTCCAATCCGTTCAGCGAGAGCTGCTTCATCTTCGAATTCGACTGTCTTATCCCGTAATCCCCACATTTGAAGATCGGTAATCTGCATTTTTTCAGCTGCTGCGATCAATTCACGTTTGCGGATTGTCGCAAGTTGTTCCCGGTTCGTAAAGACGGGGCGTCCCATGTTGCGTCCCATTTCACCGAGCGTCAAACAGGCGTACGTGACAGGTCCGCGGTTCGTTGCATGCTCGATGATTGTCCCGGCTGAGCTGAATGCTTCATCGTCCGGGTGAGGGAAGATGACGAGCAGGTGATCGTGTTCATTGTAAGCCATCATTCTACCTCCTCTGCGCCTTGGGCGAATGGTGTCGGGCTGAGTTCAAAAGCAATCGCGAGACGACCTTCGATATCATGTCCTGCGATCAAGAGTTGGTCTCCCGCAAACTCATAATCGGTTAATCCTTCACCGTACAACCACCCGTGGGCAAGTTTAAGACCAATCCGGTATGGACCGTTTCCTGTGATCAAACCGCGTTCGTATGTGATTTCCGCGTTGCGGAAGAACATCCCCGCACTATGGAACGTCGGATCTTGGTGCGTCGCATACGCACCGTTCGTTGTTTCGACGTGGACGTAAAGTGGTGTGTTCGCATGATCGTCAATGTACTGTTGGACGACCTTTAAATCAAGTGTTTGCAATGGTATCTCTCCCTTCGAATACAGAAAGAAGCCCGCGAATCACTGCGCGGACTTCCTGAACGTGTTAAGACTTAACTGTACGATGTGCAGCATGATCAGTCGGGCCGACGTATTCATTCAAACGGAATGAGTTACGAATCGCCGCTGTGATAAACGATTTAGCAGTTCGAACGGCTTCTTCGACTGAAGCGCCTTTAGCGAGTTCTGCTGTAATCGCTGCAGAATACGTACATCCTGCCCCGTGCGTATATGGTGTCTCAATGCGTTCATCCTCAATTAGGATAAACTCTTTTCCATCATAAAGCACGTCAACTGCTCGTGGGTGATCAATCTTGCTGCCACCTTTGACGAGGACATATTGTGCACCTTTTTCATGAATCCGTGCTGCTGCAAGTTTCATCTCGTCAATCGTCGAAGGTGTTTTTCCAAGACCAGACAATTGTCCCGCTTCGAAAACGTTTGGTGTGACGACTGTCGCGAGCGGTGTCAAAATGTCGCGTAAGGCATTCGCTGTGTCTGGGTTGAGGACTTCATCTTCACCCTTACAGACCATGACCGGATCGATGACGACGTTTTTAACGCCGGATGCTTTGATTTTATCAGCAATGACTTCAATGATTTCGACAGTCGGGAGCATCCCCGTCTTCATCGCGTCGACACCGATTCCTCCGAGGACCGTATGGATTTGTGTCCGGACGAGTTCTGCATCGATTGGATAGACTGCATGGTGCCAAGCATGATCAGGGTCTTGCGCGACGATGACCGTCAGTGCGTTCATGCCATAGACTTCAAGTTCTTGGAACGTTTTTAAGTCTGCTTGAATACCAGCTCCACCACTCGTGTCAGAACCAGCAATCGTTAATGCTTTACGTTTTGTCATTTGGAATTCCTCCTAATAAATTAGCGATACTTCTTTCCATCATCATAGCGAATTATAGACAAGGCGACAACTGCGGCAACTTGTCGAGTGTAAGCAAAACCCCCATCTCGGATGAACGAGTGGGGGTTGAGATTATTTAATGAAAAGAAACTCAAGAATCTTATACAACAAGGCAGCAAGTGCCATCGAAATCGGCAATGTGATGACCCATGTAATCAACATCCGTTTAGCCGTTCCCCATTTAACGCCTTTTTTGCGGTGTGATGTTCCGACACCCATGATGGCAGAAGAAATGACGTGTGTTGTTGATACAGGAAGATGAATGGCCGTCGCACCAAAGATGATGGCAGCGGACGTCAAGTCAGCAGCAACCCCATTGACCGGACGGATTTTCATGATTTGACCACCAACGGTTTTGATGATCCGCCATCCACCGACAGATGTCCCGAGTCCCATCGCGATGGCACAAGAGAGTTTTACCCAAAGGGCAACATCATGATCGGTCTGGAAACCGGAAGAAATCAAGGCGAGGGTAATGATCCCCATCGCTTTTTGCGCATCGTTCGTTCCGTGTGTATACGATTGAAGGGCTGCAGTCGCAATCTGCATATGACGGAAGCGACGATTCGTCTTCGCCAAATTCCCTTTTTTGAAAACTACTTTAAAGATTCCGTAGACGAGAAAACCGAGCGTAAACGCAAGAATCGGCGAAATCAATAAGGCTTGGACGATTTTTAAGAAGCCTTTTGTTTCAATGCCACCGAATCCAACAGAAGCAACCGCAGCACCGGCAATCGAACCAATCAACGTATGCGAAGAACTAGACGGAATACCGAAGTACCATGTCAAAAGGTTCCAGGCGATGGCAGAAAGTAAGGCGGCAATGACGACATAACTTCCGTGTTCAAGTGTCGAAGGGTCGACGATATCACCGGAAATTGTTTTAGCTACACCAGTAAACGTAATGGCACCTAAAAAGTTCATCGTCGCGGCAAGAATGATGGCGTGACGTGGTTTCAAAGCACGAGTCGACACCGAAGTCGCAATCGAGTTCGCTGTATCGTGGAAACCATTAATGAAATCAAAGCTAAGTGCGAGAATGACGATTATGGCGGTGATGATAAACAGACTATCCATCTCGTTAGCTCCTCACTTATGCGTTTTTCATGATGATCGTTTCAATGACGTTCGCTGCATCTTGGCAGTAATCGGCGATTGATTCGAGCGATTCATAGATTTCTTTATATTGAATGATTTTAATCGGATCTGTTTCAGTCGCGAACAATGCTTTGATTGATTTACGACGTAAGTCATCACAAATGGTTTCTTGTTCTTTTACCTTGATGACATGTTCACGCATCGGTTGAAGCTTACGTGCAACAAGAAGGTCCATCGCTAAAGCGAGTTCGTTGACCGCAATATGAATCTCGTCGACGAATTTAATCATATGTTCGTCGGCACGGACGATGTTATAAATCTCAAAAATAGCGGAACATTCTTCAAACCCATCGAGTACATCATCAAGTGAGTTCGCGAGTGCAAGCAAGTCTTCGCGATCGATCGGTGTGATGAACGCATTGTTCAAGTCGATGATCAGTTGATGCATCAAATCGTCACCAGCGGTTTCAAAGTCTTTGACTTTATGCGCGAATTCTTTAACGTCCGCGATACCATTGATTTTAAAATCAACGAAAAACTGTGACGTCTGTTGCAAGTGTCCGGCGATCTCGGATAATTTCACTGCGAATGGATCTTGTTTTTTACTAAACATTTCTTCTGCCTCCATATTAAGAACAAGAATAGAATAGTGAAGTAACTTCACGAGTTCGATTGTATCAGACGTTATTGTAAAAGAATACAACTATGTACCGTGTTTACGAAATCTTAATAATTCTTAATTGAATAAGTCTTGATAACTTAATAAATAACTTGGATATACAGAATTAGAGTTTATTTTTAACCTATTCAAGTGGTTTGTGCTGTGTTTTTGTTATGCTGATAGTAGGGAATAGAAGAAAGCAGGAAAAACCCTCGTTAAACAGAATATGTTAAAGAGGGAAAAGCACAATTGATTCAGAACACAAAGTGAATAGAGGAGGACGTTTTGTATGCTCGTTCAAAGCTTATGTATACCAAAACACCAATGTATCAAAATTTCAGAGACCGCGACGCTACGCGAAGCACTGGAGACGTTAGAAGAAACAGGCTACCGTTGTGTTCCTGTACTCGACCAAGCAGGTCGGGAGTTTAAAGGGAATATCTATAAAATGCACATTTATCGTCACGGTATGAACGGTGGAAGCCTTGATGATAATGTGATGACGCTCATCAAAAACACATCAAAGTTCATCTATACGGGAAGTAACTTCTTTGAAGTCTTCTTCTCGATTAAAGAACTACCGTACATTGCGGTCTTGAACGATGATGGTCAGTTTTTCGGGATCTTACCGCACGGAAAAATGCTTGGCATGCTCGAAGAAGCATGGAATCGTGATTCAGGTAGTTACGTGTTGACAGTCGCACTCAGTGAACAAAAAGGTGCGCTTGAGAAAATTTCAAAAATCGTCAATAAATATTCGACAGTTGCGAGTATGATGACACTGGATGCGAAAAGTAGCGTCATGCGTCGTGTCTTGATCACACTCCCGATTGATTGTGATGAGAAGACGAAAAAGAAAATCGTCAAAAAACTGGATGAAAAAGGCCTTCGTGTCGTTGCTGTCGAAGACTTGAAAGTTCGTGTATAATTAAAGAGGAAAATACGAAAAGGACCTGACGCAACAGGTCCTTTTTTGTTTGAGGAGGAACGATATGACGATCTTAATGGTAGGGGCAGGATCAATGAGTGAATCGTTAGTGAAAGGGTGGATTGCTTCAGGGATCATACCTCAAACAATCACGATGACGAATCGGGCAGATCGCGGTCGATTGTCAGAACTCGCTGAACGATATGGCGTTCAAATCATCGAAGACGAAAACGTAGAATCTTTTGATATCGTCATCTTAGCGATGCAACCGGATGGTGTTTTACCTTATGTAAAGAGCCAGACGTGGACGAAGCAGATCATCATCTCCGTTGCGGCACACATCACACCGGACGAGATTGAGAATCTATCCGGTTGTGGCGCGATTTGTGCGATGCCGAATACACCGGTCGCGTTCCGAACAGGGATGACGGGACTTTGGTTCGGTCAACACGTGTCGACAGGGCAAAAAGAAGAAGCGAAAGCACTCTTTCAGCGTGTCGGTGAAGTAGCTGAAACAGATGAAGCGACCATGCCGTTTTTAATGGCTGCTGCCGGGTGCAGTCCGGCTTTCTTCTATGAAATTGTCGGTGCGATGACACCGGTTCTTGCGGAAGCAGGTTTTGAAGCACAACAAGCCCGGCGAATCATCGCACAGGCGATGAAAGGGTCGGCCGAACTTTTGCTGCAGGACGACCGCCCGACTGAGGCATTGATTGATGATGTCGCGGCAGAGGGTGGCCCGACTGCTCGTGGGGTTCAAGTGTTACGTACGCATGAATTAGACAAAATAATGCGAGCAGCCTTAAGCGAGAGTGCACGCGAAGCATGAACTGAACGACGTTAGGCACATTCCGTCATGAATTAGACGAGAATGTGTCTTTTTTTTGTGAGGATTGAAAACGTTTCACGTGAAACATACACGCACAGTTGCATTGTGATTAAATCATTCGTATAGTGAAGAAAGAAACCGTCTGGACGGTATAGTAAAAGAAGGGAGGTACGGAATGACCAGTGCAAAAGCTCTAGAAACGAGACGTCGCATCATTGATGCAACGGTCCAAATCATGCTGACACGAGGATTCCCGCAGTTGACCTTAGAAGAAGTGGCGAAACAAGCGAATGTCTCTAAAGGTGGACTATTGTATCACTTTGCTTCGAAAGAAGAATTGTTGATGGGTGTGATCGAGGAACAGGAAGCGCGACAGTTTAAGCAGTATCAAGTGTATCGTGAAGCGGGGCTTGGTGAGATGGAAGCATTCGTCACGCTGCAAGCGAATCATGATGAAGAATTCCACTTGGATATCGATACTGTCTTATTTTTATTATCATTTTTGAAAGAAAATGAAGAATTCGTCGAAGAGCGGAAAAAACAAGTAAACCAATTCTTTCGTCAATTGATGGACAGTGCGGATCCGGTTGAAACGATGATGATCCGATTCGTATTAGACGGTTTGAAAATGTCGGAACACTTTAAGTTCGCTCAGCCGTCAAAAGCAGAGCGGAAAGAACTGGTTGAACGTTTGTTGAAGCGGGCACGTGAAATCGATTTAGCTTCAGACAAAAAGTGAAAACGAAATAACATAAAGAGAGAAGGCGAAGAATTACCATGAAGCGCATCATTCAATTTTCAGTAAATAATAAATTTGCTCTTTGGTTGCTGACGATCATCATCACCGTTGCCGGGATTTATGCCGGAACGACGATGAAACTCGAAACGCTGCCCGATATCACAACACCAACTGTTTCCGTAACGACGATTTATCCAGGGGCGACACCGGAACAAGTCCTTGATGAAGTCAGTCGAGAACTCGAAAGTAAGGTCGAAAATTTAAGTGGTGTCGAAACCGTTCGATCGACTTCTTTCCAAAATGCCTCGAATCTCCAAATTGACTACAGCTTCAGTACAGATATGGATGAAGCAGAACAAAAAGTCAAAGAAGCATTGGCGAATGTTGAATTACCAGAAGGTGCTCAAGAACCAAATGTCTCACGGATTTCATTTGATGCATTCCCGGTCATCGGTTTTGCTGTATCGGATGACAAACGTTCACTCTCGGAGTTGACGAAGCTTGTCGAAACAGAGTTGCAACCGAAACTTGAAGGAATCGAAGGTGCACAAACCGTTCAAGTCGCCGGTCAGGAAATTCGCCGTATCGAAATTCGCTTCGATGATAAAAAACTGCAACAATATGGATTGACAGAAGATAATGTCAAACAGTTGATTCGAGCCAATGATTCGCGTTTGGCACTCGGCTTATATGAGCTTGGTGACAAAGAGCAGGCAGTCGTGCTCGATGGAAAAGCTACGACGGTCACGGAATTAAAAAATCTCCGCTTCCCTTACACACCGCAACAAACAGGGACAAGCGGTCAAGATACACCTGCTGCACCTGCAACAAACGGAACACCATCGACTCCGGGGGCAGAGGCGCAAGCACCAACGGCAGCAATTGCAGCGCCGGCGCAAGTCCCGACGGTCAAATTGTCTGAACTCGCGAAAGTAGAGGATAAAGGAATTGAAGAATCGATTTCACGTTCGAACGGGGAACGTTCGATCGGGATTCAGGTGACGAAATCACAAGACGCAAATACTGTCGATGTCGTCAATGCTGTTAAAGAAACGATTAAAGACTTTGAAAAAGAGAACGGGTCGGTCAACGCTTCGGTCACGCTCGACCAAGGAAAACCGATTGAGGATTCCGTCTCGACAATGATCAGTAAAGCCTTGATTGGTGCATTATTTGCGATCATCATCATCCTTTTGTTCTTACGGAACTTTAAATCGACAATCATCGCAGTCATTTCGATTCCGTTGTCGTTACTGATGGCGATTCTCGTCTTGAAACAGATGGATATCTCGTTGAACATCATGACGCTCGGGGCGATGACGGTCGCAATCGGTCGTGTCGTCGATGATTCAATCGTCGTCATTGAAAATATTTATCGTCGCTTAACGGATCCGGGCGAACAGCTTAAAGGGAAAGCTTTAATCATCGATGCGACACATGAAGTGTTCATTCCCGTCGCCTCATCAACAATCGTGACGATTGCTGTTTTCTTACCACTTGGTTTCGTAACAGGATTTGTCGGCGAATTGTTCCTCCCGTTCGCTCTGACAGTTGTCTTTGCCTTATTTGCATCGCTGATTGTTGCCGTAACCGTCGTACCAATGTTTGCTGACTCACTCTTCAAACGTGGCAAAGCACCGAAACCGGAAAAAGAAGACGGTGGGAAGTTAGCGAACTGGTACCGTGGCGTATTGAACTGGTCTTTGAACCATAAGCTGGTTGTGTTTGGTCTCGCGGTCTTGATGCTCGTCGGAAGTTTTGCCCTCGTCCCGACGATTGGTGTCAATTTCTTGAATCAAGAGGGGGAAAAAACGTTTTATGTGACGTATAACCCGAAACCGGGTCAGACACTTGATGATTCACTCAAAGCGGCAGATCAGGCAGAAGGCTATTTTGATAAACAAAAAAATATTGATAACCTCCAGTTCACGGTCGGAGGCGAAAATCCACTGAACCCTGGAAATACGAAACAAGCAGTCTTCATCGCCCAGTATGATCCGGATACCGAGGACTTCGCAGACGTGAAGCAACAGGCAATCAAAGAGTTGAACGCAGAAATCCCGACTGGAGAATGGAAAGAACAAGACTTCAGTGGTGGTGCCGGTTCATCAGGTGTTTCGTATTCAGTCTTTGCGAACTCGATTGAAGACTTAGAGACGATGACACCAAAGTTCGTCAAAGCAATCGAAGGGGAGTCAAAATACGTTCGTAAAGTGACGACCGACTTAAAAGATTCCTACACGCAGTACACGTTTGAAGTCGACCAACAAAAAGCTGCTGAGTTCGGTGTTTCAACAGCCCAACTCGCGCAAGGAATTGCTAACATCCAAGGGGTCGAAAAACCACTTTCTACTATAAAAGTAGATGGGAAAGAATTAGATGTCATCGTACCAAACGAACAAACGACGTACGATTCGATTAAAGATTTAGAACGTGCGGATGTCGTGACGCCGCTCGGGGTTAAAAAGTTATCGGATTTCGTTTCCGTCAAAAAAGGAACGACACCGGACTCGTTAAATGAACGAGACGGGAAACTCGTCACAACGGTGACGGCAGAACTGAAAACAGACAAAGCGACAGAAGCATCACAAGCAATTGACGATGCCGTCAAGAAGATTGATCTGCCGACAGGTGTTTCTTATGAAGTCGGTGGTGTGACAGAGCAAATCCAAGAATCGTTCACACAGCTTGGTCTTGCGATGGCAGCAGCCGTTGCGATCGTCTACCTCGTCCTTGTTGTGACATTCGGTGGTGCATTGACGCCGCTCGTCATCTTGTTCTCACTTCCGTTCGCGATCATCGGTGGCTTACTCGCATTGTTAATCACGGGTGAAACGATTTCGGTCTCTTCACTAATCGGAGCCTTGATGTTGATTGGGATTGTCGTCACGAATGCAATCGTCTTGATTGACCGTGTCATTCATAAAGAGAATGAAGGTCTGGCGACACGTGAAGCCTTGCTCGATGCAGCCGGGACACGCCTTCGTCCAATCTTGATGACGGCACTTGCGACGATTGGTGCCTTGTCACCACTCGCGCTCGGTTTAGAAGGTGGCGCATTGATTTCAAAAGGACTCGGAGTCACGGTCATCGGTGGATTAACGAGCTCAACGTTACTGACACTACTGATCGTCCCGATTGTCTATGAATTCTTAGCACGTTTTCGTAAAAAGAAGTCAATCGATTAATTAATTTTCACTAAACGCGTTTAATGGACAGGAAACATAGAATGGCGGTAAATCGCCATTTTATGACCTGTCTTTTTGTTTTGTTACAAAAGTATTACGCACGGTTTTTCCTGTTAAGAAACTGTAACACGAGCGGCTTAAGCAAAATGATAGGATAAAAACAGAAATTATCTGACAATTTAAATTGCCTTACATAACCGTAAAACTTACTTAAAGGGAGATTAGTCAAAAATGAAAGTACATACGTGGATTCGTTTATTTTTATTACTGACGTTAGTCGTAAGTAGTTGGGGCGCTGTCCCACAAGCAACGAAAGCAGCAACTTCTAAAAAGGTCATCGTATCGGTCGATGTGTTAAACATTCGTTCGAAAGCAGCAGTGAACGGAAAGAAACTCGGTCAATTGAAACTCGGGCAGGCCGTAACCGTGACGAATAAAACGTCGAACAATTGGTATCAATTGCGGTATAAAGGAAAAACGGCTTACATCGCAGCCATGTACACAAAAAATTACAGTCAAAAAGCAACAGCTGGTCTTTCGAAAACAGGCGCGACGATCGTCTCTGTCGCAGAAGGATTAAAAGGACGTCCATATGTCTTCGGCGCAACAGGTCCTGTCAGCTTCGACTGTTCAGGTTTTACAAGTTATGTCTACCGGGCGCTCGGTAAATCATTGCCACGGACGGCAGCGTCACAATATGCAGTGACGAAACGGACGGCACCAGCTGCCGGAGATCTCGTCTTCTTCACACATGGTAGCGGGATTCAACACGTCGGGATTGCAGTTGATGGGTCGACGATGATTAACGCCAATTCTTATTATGGTCGGGTCGTCAAAGAGTCGTTCCGTGGTGGGTACTGGGGATCACGTTACGTTGCAGCAGGGACATTATAAGCAAAAAATAACCCGCTCTTGACGCATCTGCGAGACAAGAGCGGGTTTTATTGAGGAGAGCGGTTAATGGACAGGATGGACGTTTTGGGCGGTCAATCCACTTATGAGCGTAGACGGAATTTCAATTTGTCTAACCGTCGCGGCATCTTGCCGTGTCACGAGCGAAAAGGCTTGTTGTCCAATCACGTCATAGGGAATTGAAATCGTGGTCATGCTCAAGACTTCAGCGAGATCACTCCCATCGAATCCGATGACGGATAAGTCTTCCGGTATCCGGTATCCTTGTTTTCGAAGTTCGAGGATGAGACCGGCTGCGACATGATCGCTTGCTGTCAAAATTGCAGAAGGACGTTGTTTTTGTTTAAGCCAACGCGCAGCGACCCGGGCACCGTCTTCAATCGTTAACGTCTGTTCGTACACCCAGTCGTTCGAAGCCTGTTCGACAAAATCATGGTAAGCCTGTTTACGGGCGAGACTATTTGTACTATCGGAACGTCCGAGGCAAATGCCGATGTTCGTATGACCCAGTCGCTGTAGTTCCATCAACCCTTTACGGAATGCTGAGTAATGATTGATGTAGACGGCTGAGACCGCTTCGTGGAGCTCACAGAAGACGATTGGGCCGTATTGTTCGTACGAAAGGATATCAGCGGTCGGAAGGCTATGCGAGACGATGATTAACCCATCAACTTCACGTTGTGCTAGCGCACGTAAGACTGTCCGTTCATGTTCCTCGACGTAGTTTGTTTGCCACGTCAAGAAACGGTACGTTTTCTCGAAGGCACTTTTCGCGATTCCTTGAAGAATCGCAGCATGATAAGGATGGTCGACGAACGGCAACATGACACCAATCGTTTTCGTTTGACCAATCGACAGATGGACGGCTGTTTGATTTCTGATGTAACCGAGTTTTTCAATGGCTGCTTTAACGGCACGCCGCTTTTCTTTTGCGACATAAGGGTGATCGTTGAGGACGCGTGAGACGGTCGTCACCGAAACATTTGCTTCGTGCGCTAAGTCGCGAATGTTCGTCATCCCAAGTCCCTCCTAAGTTTAATGAGATAGCTGTTGCTCAAGATAAAGCCAATGTTGTTTCGTGATTGGTCCGCGAGACGAGTCGGACCGTTCGATTTGTTCCGTGATTTTTTCGAGAAGCTTCATCTTTTCACTCACCGTCAAATCAGGATATTGTTCGACTAGTGTATGCTTACAAAGGTAATAGCCGGTCGGTGTATCAAGTTGCTCGATTGCGAGTTCAAAAGCGACGTTCCATTTGAATAGGCGTTTGAGTTGTGTGTGAAGAGACATGTAGGTGACCTCCTTAATAGTGTATAACATGACGTTAAACTATGGAACGCGTTTCACTGCAAGCGCCATTTCAAAAGAATTTGCGGAGCAGAACATTTGACGACAATTGACCAATGGAAAAAAGAGGACTATGATTATTTGCGAATCAAGATAAAGAGGGGCGAACGTAAATGGACGTGACAGATTCAAAGCTAGCACTAAAATTGCTCGTTGTTTTATCACGAACGATGCATGCTGTGACGGAACAAGTGAAGGCTGATATCAAGACGCATCAATTAAATCCATCGGAATTTGGAGTACTCGAGCTGCTGTACCATAAAGGTGAGACACCGCTCCAGCAAATCGGTGATAAGATTTTATTGACGAGCGGAAGTGTCACTTATGTAGTAGATAAACTTGAAAATCGTGGATTGTTGGCACGGAAATCGTGTCCGACCGATCGCCGTGTGACGTTTGGTACACTGACGGAGGCGGGACAGGCGTTGATGGAAGAAACATTCCCAAAACACGAAGCCTTCTTGACTGACTTATTCAGCGACTTAACGGTGAGTGAAAAAGAACAACTGATTGACCAATTAAAACGGATTGGATATCGTGCGGACAACTATATACCTTCTGAAGAAGCGTAATCTTTAGATGGTGTCTGGGATGAGCATTCCACTCTGTGCATCAGAAACGCCGGCGATTCCGTATTTCGGAGTCATCGGCGTTTCTGCATGTAGAAAAGGTGATAGTGGGAGAGAAAAGCGTCGTTATTTTCCACTTTGGAGACGGGGGAGCGCAGTACATCTGAACGCTTCATTTTTCAGAAGAACTTGTCTACAGCCGAAGTCATATGCTTCACCGGGCTGTTCCACACAAGAAACAGTACTTAAAAAACTTAATACTTTGAAATCAAACTAATTGACAAATAAAAATGTTGTTGGTATGTTTAGTTACAGAAATTACTTTAGATACAAAGGAGAAATAAAAATGACTAAATTACTTTATGTAACTGTTAACCCGAAATCTACGGAACATTCGTTCAGCCTTCAAACAGGTGAAGCGTTCCTTGAAAGCTATAAAGCAGCAAACCCAAATGCAGAAGTAGAAGTACTTAACCTCTACAGCGAAGACGTCCAAGAAATCGATACAGACGTATTAAGCGCATGGGGCAAATTCGCGACAGGCGAAGAGCTTTCAGAAGTTGAAATCGCTAAAGTCGGCACAATGACGAAACACCTTGAGCAATTCATGGCAGCTGACGAGTATGTTTTCGTTACACCAATGTGGAACTTCTCATTCCCGGCACGACTCAAAATGTACATCGACAGCGTCCTTCTTGCTGGAAAAACATTCGCATACACAGCTGAAGGTCCAAAAGGATTGATGGAAGGCAAAAAAGCACTCCACATCCAAGCAACAGGTGGCGTTTACACAGGTTCTGGCTTGAACTTCGGTGACGATTACCTCCGTCAAGCACTCGCATTCACAGGTGTCACTGAATACGACGCGCTCTTCATTGAAGGTATGGCAATGAACCCAGAAAAAGCAGAAGAAATCAAAGAAGAAGCAATCGCGAAAGCTAAAGAACTCGGTCGTTCGTTCTCAACGGTCAACGCGTAAGATTGGAAAAACCCTTCGCCCGATGCATCGGGGGAAGGGCTTTTTTTGTTAAATGCGTGATTTTTTACGTAAGACCAGCAAAGCGAAAAGGACAAGGTCCTTTAATTTTTCGAAACCGCGTGGATGTGTCGAAATGCGGTACAGCCATTCGAGCTTCAACTGACGAAACAGTTTCGGGGCACGTTTACTGTGGCCGGACCAGACGTCGAAGGCACCGCCGACGCCGATGAAAATACCGTGATCGACCAGACTGTAGACAGAATCAATCCACTCTTCCTGTTTCGGGGCACCGAGCGCGACAAGGATTAAATCCGCATTGGCGGAGCGGATTGCGTCAGCAGCCTCCTGATTCTTTCCGAAACCATGAAACGTTCCGACGAACTGGATGTTCGGGAAACGAATCGACAATTGTTTAATCAGCGACTTCATGACTTCTGGACGACCGCCGAGTAAAAAAACACGTTTGTGCAAAGCATCTGCGGTTCGCAACAACTCGCGTGCCGTTTCAATCCCGGGAAGCGTCGCCTGTAAGGGTTCGCCCATCCGTTTGCTTGCAGCCGTGACGCCAATGCCGTCGGGTGTGATGAATGTCGCTCTGTTCAGGATGGCATTATATGCCGGATCCCGTAAGGAACGAAGAACAAGTTCGGGGTTCGCTGTAACGAGAAAAGCTTTCTCATTATCGTGTAAGATTGTTTTAATGTGGTTATACCATGTTGATGGTGTCGCGTTGACGAATGGTAAACCGAAGAGTTTTGTTGTTTGAATCATTGTTATTCCACCTCATTTTCCATCATAGCAGAACGACTCTCAACAAACAGGGTCCTAAGACTGAAAAAGGAGTGAAGTATATGCATCCGGCTTGGCAAAAAATCTTACAGGAAGAAAAAGCACAACCTTATTTTCAAGAGTTGTGGTCATTCGTCCAAACGGCGTATGACGAAACGACGGTCTATCCTGAGAAAAATCGGATTTTTCATGCGTTTGATGCTGTCGCGCCGACAGATGTCCGCTGTGTCATTTTAGGACAGGATCCTTATCATGGTCCCAATCAAGCGAATGGATTGAGTTTTTCAGTTAATGACGGAGTGGCGATTCCACCGTCTCTTCGAAATATGTACAAGGAACTCGTGGCGGACATCGGATGTGAGCAACCGACGACCGGCAATCTCGAGAAGTGGTCGAACGAAGGTGTGTTCCTCTTAAATACATCGCTGACGGTAGAAGCCGGCAAGGCAGGGTCACATGCTAAAAAGGGATGGGGCACGTTTACTGACCGCGTGATTGAAGTCCTCAGTGCACAACAAGAGCCGATCGCATTCATCCTTTGGGGAAATCACGCGAAAAGTAAGAAACCTTTAATTGATGCGTCCCGTCATTTGATTTTAGAATCGGTCCACCCGAGTCCCTTGTCGGCGAGCCGCGGTTTTTTTGGGACGAAACCGTACTCACATGTCAATCAGTGGCTTGAAAAACAAGGGCGTCCACCGATTGATTGGTGTATTTCATAAGCGAATCGTTTCATTCGTTAGTGGGATGCTAGATACGACGATAAAAAAAAGAGGGGTTGCCATCATGCCGATGGACAAACCCCTCTTTTTAGTTTGCAGTCGAAGAAGCATGACATGTGCGAAATACCTCAACTTCTGTTCTTGTTCTTAGTCCATCATGAATTGCTCAATGACGAGCGCAATGCCGTCTTCGTCATTTGAAGCCGTCATGTGTTGTGCCCGTTCTTTAACGGTATCAGCGGCGTTTGCCATCGCAACACCGAGTCCGGCCCATTCAATCATCGATAAGTCATTGTTGCCGTCACCGCAAGCAATCACTTCGTCCTGTTTGAGCCCGAGATGATTCGCGAGCAGTTCTAAACTCGTGCCTTTCGTTACGCCAGCTTCTGTGAATTCAAGGAAAAATGGTTTCGAGCGTGCGACTGCCAGTTGACCGGCAAGTTCGACTTGAAGTTGTTGCTCGACTTCAGCTAAACGGTTTTCTTCAGCGAGCATCAAACACTTGACGACCGGTTCTGTCACGGAAGCTTTAAAGTCCGGGACCGTGATGACTTCCATCCCTGTCAACTCACCTTCGAGGGTCGTGTATTCATTCGGAGTTTCCGTAAAAATCTGATGCCCGACATACGTGTGGATATAAATGTTTTCCCGTTGACTTAAATCATACAAATGATGCACCGTTTCCGGACTAAGCGTGCTTGAGAAAAGTGATTCATTCGTCTTGCAGTCGATGATTGAAGCCCCGTTGAAACTGAGGATGTAACTGCCGTACCGTTCAAGTTCAAGTTCTTTTGCTAAATCAATCATCGCATAAGTAGGTCGGCCGCTCGCAAGGACGACTTTTTTTCCGCGGCGTTGTAAATCGAGTAGTGCTTGTTTTGTCTTGGGAGAAATCGTGTGGTCACTCGTCAGTAACGTATCGTCAAGATCGAGGACGATCATTTCGTAAGCCATAAAGTGTAAACCCCTTTCAATTATCTGTTCCATCGTACCAAGTTGGTCCCTGTTCGACAATATACTCTACTTAAGGAGAGTGTGATACAGTTTGGTTAGAGCACGAATGGAAAGGATTCAATTACTATGAAATATCTTGTCATCATTATATCGACCCTCTATCTAGCTGGATGCGGGCTGACGTTACCCCATCCGGCAACCTTGTTGGAACATCCCGCCCTGCCGAAGTGGGAAACAGCATTAAAAGAAAAAATCGACCGTGATCTCCCGAAACAAGCAGAAATCATTGCCCCTCGAAATCAATCGGTTTCGAGGTTATATGAATTGATTGATTTGAACCAAGATGGGCATGAAGAGGCCGTCACGTTTTACCGAAAGGAAGTGGATGGGACATTTCAAATCCATCTATTGATCCATGTCCGCAATAAAGATAGTTGGTCTTTAAAAGTCCGTCGACCGATTGCAGAAGGAAAAGCGATTGATCAATTGCATGTCGTATCGGACCAAACGAAAACATCGAATCAATTAGTCATCGGCATCGAGGATCTCAATACGAATACGGTATATGTATTGAAAGACCTGCTGCGTTCGTCTGCAAAAATTAGAAAAGTAGATACATATGACCGTGTCGCAATCGCTGACTTGAATCAAGATCAGAAGCAAGACTTGCTTCTTTTGAAAAAAGGGCGACCGGCTCAAGTAGTCTACTACAAAGATGTTTCCGACCTATCTGTGCGCCAAACGACCACACTGACAACAAAGGATGGCGATTTGTTTGCCGATCATGATTTGTTTGAGGTGGACGCTGTTGATGTATCTAAAACGAATGGATTACTCGTTTCCTTTACGCGCGATGCAACGATGCATGTGTTGCTGTTACGGCTCGAACAAGGGAAATTGATGCAGCACACGTTTGGTGACCAACTTGAAATCGTCGAACCGATGTATACGTATCCGAAAGATGTCGACCAGGACAGTGTCATTGAATTCGCCCATCAGTATACACCGAAAGGAAGCAGAGGGCGTAGTGACGAGGAAAAACCACGTATCACGGCTTACTATACCTGGAATGGACTGGATGTCGCACCTTTTCTCGAGTCGGGATTTGAACTACGGGAAGAGCAATACATTGATTTAGAGTACAATTTCGTGATGCGTTTTCCGGCACGCTGGGCGACGCGGGAAACGATTGAAAAAAAAGATAACCGTGTTCGTTTCATCAACCAAGAAACAAATGAGATTGACTTTGAACTGGAAGTTATCCCGAAGAGTCAATATATCGCAAATCAGCAGAAGAAGCGGATTAAAGAAGGTGTCGATTATGTTTACGTGATCGACACGACAAAATCATATGAAGAGTATGCGGCAAACGTCACACTCGTCGAATAAAGTCGAAGTAGGAGGAACAGGACATGACAAAAATTTTAGTGGCCGAAGATGAACATGCGATTCGAAGTTTCATCGTCATTAATTTAAAACGGGCAGGGTATGAAGTGATTGAGGCCGAGAATGGACGAGAAGCATTAGAACAAT
This sequence comes from Exiguobacterium sp. s193, assembly GCF_018618755.1. GTDB lineage: Bacteria > Bacillota > Bacilli > Exiguobacteriales > Exiguobacteriaceae > Exiguobacterium_A. The sequence continues at coordinate 82,148 of NZ_JACSMR010000003.1, read as the reverse complement.
TTAAACAAGAGACATTCGACATCATGTTACTTGATATCATGATGCCTGAAGTCGATGGATTCGCTGTATGTGAGCAAGCACGGGCCCAGGATGAGGTCGTTGGGATCATCATGTTGACGGCGCGGACACGCGAGGAAGATAAAGTGATGGGACTGAGCGTCGGAGCGGACGATTATATCGCGAAGCCGTTTAGTCCAGCTGAACTGTTAGCGCGCATCCAGTCCTTGTTACGTCGTGTTGAGACGTTACGTCGCCGGAAACAACCACGTGAGTTGATTTCAGGACCATTCCGAATCGACCTTGGTGCGAAGCGGGTCCAAAAAGGGGGCATCGACGTTGAAGTGACGCCGACTGAATACGACTTGCTGTGTCACTTCATTAAAAATGAGGATCAAGTCATGTCACGTGATGAATTACTCGATGCCGTGTGGGGGGAAAATTATTTCGGCGACCGAAAAACCGTCGACGTCAACATTCGTCGTCTGCGTCAAAAAATCGAAGAGAACCCGGCGGAACCACAGTTCATCGAAACACTGTGGGGACATGGGTATAAATGGCGTAACGAAAAATGAAACGACAGATTTTAATGCGGTTCATGACGATCATCACGGTGACGGTGTTACTTGTCATCGGGATCCTTTCGTTCGTGACCTACAATTACTATTACGTGACGGCGACGGATGTCTTGAAGCGTCATGCCAATGCAAGTGCCGTGTTGTTCGCAAACAGTGGCTTGGCTTATGACTATATGGACTCGGACGAAACCATTCATGAGGTGCTCGATTCCTATGCGTATGAAGATGCTGAAATTGAAGTATTGGACGAGAAAGGGACACCCCGCTACTCCTCGACGGGATTCATTTCGAAACGAAAGTTAACAAAAGATGAGGTTACAGAACTGCAAGCTGGGGAAACAATAACAAAACGTTATGATGACACTTCGACGAAGGAGCACTTGCTCGAAGTGACGGAACCGGTCGTCTCGTTCGGACAGACGACAGGGGCATTGCGTTATACGACGTCGCTCAACCGGATTGATCAGCGAGTGATGGAGATTTGTTTGGCCATCCTGTTATTAGGTGTCGTCATTTGGGGGCTGGCATATATTTATTCGTCGCGACTCGTCTCGTCCATCGTCCGACCGATTCAAGAAGTCATCGGTGCATCCGATCAAATCGCGAAACAGCACTACGATGTCAAGGTGAACGAAGAGTATACATTCGAACTAGGTGAGCTCGCACGGACGATCAATTACATGGGGCAACAAATCAAACAGCAGGAAACTCTTAAGGATGAATTCATTTCCGGGATCTCGCATGAATTGCGGACACCACTGACCTCGATTAAAGGCTGGAGTGAGACGTTACTCGCAGAGAAAGAACGACTCCCGGAAGAGGCTTCACTCGGTATGGGGATCATTCACTCGGAGACAGAACGATTGATTTCACTCGTCGAGCAGCTGCTTGATTTTTCGAAACTTGAGACAAGCCGCCTCGTCTTGTACCGGCAAGAAGTCAACTTGACAGAAATCATTGAAGCCGTCACGGCCCAATTACGCCAAAAATTCGAAGAAAAACAAGTGACGATCGTGCGGAAGTTACCAGCTCAAGTCATCGGTCTGTACGATGAAAACCGGTTGAAGCAAGTGTTCTTGAATCTTCTTGACAATGCGATCCGCTTTTCTCCTGTAGGCGGTGCAATCACGATTCGACTGGTGCGTTCAGAACGCGTCTTGTTCTTATCGTTCAGTGATGAAGGACCGGGTATTCCGAAAGAGCATTTGCGGCATGTCACAGAAAAATTCTATCAAGTTCAAAAAGGAAAAGGCGGGACCGGTCTTGGTCTTTCGATTTGCCGCGAACTGGTCGAAGCGCATGAAGGAAAACTATTCATTGATAATCAACCGGAAGGGGGCGCCATCGCAACGATTTTACTCCCGGTGACGAAAGCATAACGGGGGAGTCGAATGAGAAGCGCTTTCGAAATCGAACTGGTAAAGTAAAGTGGGAATAGGAATTTTTTTTGAAAAACGAAACGGAGGAATCAGTCATGGCACTTGGCGTATCGAATGGAACATTAAGTCCGCTGAATGGAAAACCGAATGCAGTATCGACACAAACAGATCAAAAAGCATTAAAGATGGACCCTTTACCGTTTAAAGAAACGCTGGCCGATTCGAAGTTCCAAGTCATGCGCATCTTACAAAGTCTCGATCGAGTGAAGGTTGTAAAAGAAACACCAGATTACATCCATGCTGTCTTCTCGAGTAAAGTTTTTCATTTCAAGGACGATGTCGAGTTTTACTTTGACCAGTCGTCACGTCTCGTGCACTTCCGCTCTGCTTCACGCGTTGGTTATTCTGACTGGGGCGTTAACCGGAAACGGATGGAAGATATTTCAACGCGCTATCAGAAGGAGGAGTCATGATGAAAAGTTATCAACTCGTCGTTATCGGCGGCGGCGCGGCAGGCATGACAATTGCAGCAGGCGCTGCAAGTCTAGGTGCACACGTCGCTCTAATTGAACGCCATACGCATCTCGGTGGAGATTGCTTACATTATGGCTGTGTTCCGTCAAAAGCCTTGATTGAGGCAGCACATGATGTCTATGTCATGAAGCAGACTGCTGAAAAATACAATGTAACGCTGAACGGTGACGCCGTCTACTCGAAAACAAAAGCAAGTGTCGACCGGGCACGAAACATCATCCAGTCGCACGACGGAACAAAACGGTTCGAAGACTTGGGCGTAGATGTCTATATCGGTGAAGCAAGTTTCCTGAGTGCAAACGAAGTCGAAGTAGCAGGGCAACTCGTTGTGGGTGAGAAATTTGCCATCTCGACCGGTTCGCAACCCATCATTCCACCAATCGAAGGACTCGATACGATTCCGTATTTGACGAATGAAACGATTTTCGAACAGACGGAACGTCCGGAACGTTTGCTCGTCATCGGTGGTGGTGCGATCGGAATGGAGCTTTCACAAGCCTATGCCCATCTCGGAACAGAAGTGACGGTCATCGAAGGTGCGAAGTCCTTGATGCCAAAAGAAGACAAAAATATGGTCGAAGTTTTACAACGCCAAATTGAGCAAGAGTTGGTGTTGCACTTGAATACGACAGTTACACACGTCCAAAAAGCGACAGGCGGGATTGAAGTGACGGTCGAAACGGATGGTGAATCCCGTGTCATCGAGACAGATGCCGTTCTCGTCGCCGTCGGACGTAAACCGCGGATCGAAGCCTTACGCCTCGACCGAGCGGGCGTAGACGTGCAAAAAGGATACGTTCAAGTCGATGCCTCACTTCGCACGAGCCAACGCCATATCTTTGCTGTTGGGGACACGATTCAATCGTTACCGTTCACACACGTCGCGGGACTCGAAGGGAAAACGGTCGTTACGAATGCATTATTCGGTCTGCGGACGAAGCCGGATTACCGTGCTGTTCCTTGGGTCACGTTCACGACACCTGAGCTGTTCCACCTTGGATTGACAGAAGAAGAAGCACGAGAAAAATATGATGACATCAAAGTCTATCAGACAGGACTCGATGAAGTCGATCGTTTCGTTATTAATGGTCGAACAGAAGGACGCGTCAAACTGATTGCAAACAAACGTGGTAAACTGATTGGTGCCCACGCGATTGGCGAACAGGCGGGAGAATGGATGCAGGAAGTCGTCTATGCGATGGCACGCAAAGACAAAGTCGGTCAATTGTCACGGGTCGTCCATCCGTATCCGATTCGTGGTGCGGCGGTGCAACGTGCGGCTGATCTTTACTGGCGTGAACGTCTTTTCGACGGTCCATTGCCAAAATGGTTGAAACGATACTTTGATTGGAAACAAGGAGAATGATTCATGCAAGAACCTGCTAAACGGCGTAATTTTGTCCCGGTCGTTATTCTGTTGACGCTCGTCATCAACTTACTTGTCGCCTTACTTTTTTTCGCTCCACCGCTTCAGGTGAGTGACGGCTTTGATTGGACGTTACTCCCGTTCTTCAATGCGATTTTTAACAGCTTTACGTTCATGCTCCTGCTCGGGGCCTGGATTTCGATTCGTCGGGGAAACCGAATCAATCACCGCCGTTTCATCGGCGGTGCCATGACGACGACGACACTCTTTTTAATTTCTTACGTGACGTATCATGCCGTGAGTGAGTCGACGAAGTTTGGCGGCGAAGGGTTCGTTCGCCCAGTCTATTTCTTTATTTTGATTTCGCATATCATTTTGGCAGCAGTCATCGTACCGCTTGTTTTGATGTCGCTCGCGCATGCGCTCAATCAAAATTTCGAGAAACATAAAAAATGGACACGTTTTACGATGCCGCTTTGGCTGTATGTCAGTCTGACTGGTGTTATCGTCTACATCATGATTCGTCCGTATTATTAAAAATGAATGTTTGGTTTAAGTGGGTCTGCACGCAGCTTGTCTGTGTTTGTGGGCTCATTTTTTTGTACCTCATTTAATGCAATGTGAGTGGCTTCTTTAAAGACAAGGCGAGACAGGGAAGCGCAAACTGGCAGAGCATGTTCACCGCTACATAAAAAGGTTGTTACAGTCTGAAGGGGGATTAAGCGTCTTTTTCGTTGCTTTCCTCGGGCGAGGCGCAAGCCGTTTCTCCTTGATCCTCACGGACAACGAGCAGGGTCTTGCCTGCCTCTGAAAGTGCGTTAAAAACGCACTTTTCCCCTTAGGAGTCAACAAAACGTGACGCTTTTTAGGTAACACTATGACGGAAATCCAGTCATGCAGACGGTTTAGAGCGCAATCCGTCTCTAATCGCTTTGAAGACAGGCGAGACGGAGAAGCGCGAACGGATTGTCTGGCGTTATCGCATGTTCACGCTACATAAAAAGGTTGTTACAGTCTAAAAGGGATTGCGCATCGATGTCAGATGGCAATCCCTTCGTGTGTATCTTCATTTTCTAAATTAGTTGATTCTGTCCAGTCGATTACGGTTTGACTGTTGTTTCGTCCAGTAAATTCGCCGCTTTGATATCGAGTAGCGGACGGACGAGGACTTCGACACGGCGGTTTTGACTGCGTCCGCTTTCCGACTGGTTTGAAGCGATCGGCTGGTACTCGCCGTATCCCGTCACAGTAAAGCGTTTTGGTTCCAACTGGGGATTTTTTTGCAACGCACGCATGAAACTGATGGCACGCTCTGCACTGAGTTCCCAGTTAGACGGATATTTGGCTGTTTGAATCGGGATGTTGTCGGTATGACCCGAAACCTGGATTTGACGTTTTCCTGATTTGACGAGTAAGTTACTCATTCCCTGAGCGATTTGGATGGCGTCTCCTTTGACTTCTGCTTGTGCAGGAGAAAAGAGGGCACGATCCCGAATCGTAAAGACTAATCCTTCATTTGTAATCTCGACTTTGATGTCTTTTTCAAGATTTTCTTTTTTGATGTAGTCCGTCGCTTGCGCTTTGATTTTTTCAAGTTCTGCGATTTCGTAACTTTGTGCTTTTGTCCGGGCGTCCGTTTTTTTCGAATCTTCCTCTTCTTGAGAAGTGGCAAGAGAACTGTTCGTAATCATGCCAGAACCTCCGTTAAAGACGGAGCTGAACGATTGAGACATCGCTTTTAGTTTGACGGCATCGACGTTACTCGAAGCAAAGAGGACGATGAAAAGCGCCAGTAACAGTGTCAGGAGATCGGCATATGGAATCAGCCAACCTTCCGAGATATGTTCATCATGCGGCTTCTTTTTCCGCTTCATAGGTCGCACGCTCCTTCGGTGTCAGGTACACGAGTAACTTGTCCTCCAAGTTTTTCGGCGATTCGCCGTTTTGAATCGAAAGAATCCCTTCAATCATCATTTCGTATAATTGAATTTCATTTGCTGATTTTTGTTTGAGTTTCGTCGCGAACGGAAACCAAAGGACGTATCCGGTAAAAATCCCGAATAATGTCGCGATGAAGGCACCCGAGATGGCATGACCAAGTTTCTCGATGTCCGACAAATCCGATAAGGCAGCGACAAGTCCGATGACGGCTCCTAAAACACCAAGAGTTGGGGCATACGTACCGGCTTGCGTGAAAATATTCGCATTTGCATGGTGCCGCTCTGTCATATTTTCGAGGTCACGCGTCATGACATCCTCGACATATTCAGACGGCTGTCCGTCGATGACCATCATGACACCACGTTTCATGAACGCGTTATCGACTTCTTCAATCGCCGTCTCGAGCGACAAGAGTCCTTCTTTTCGTGCTTGGGTCGATAGGGTGACGAATTGGAGCATGAGATTTTGTTTTGTCATTAAGTTTTGCTCAAAAAAGATGACTTTAAAGAGTGCTGGGATGAGTTTGAGCCGTTCCTTCGGGAAGGAAATCATGATGGCCGCTGCCGTACCCGCAAAGATGATGACGAGTGCTGCTGGGTTCAATAGGGCGATGGGAGGAGCACCTTTTAAAATCATTCCTCCGACGAGCGTGATGATACCAAGAATAATACCGATTATCGACACGATATCCATTATGTATTGTGCCACCTTTCCACATGTTGTTATGGTCGTGAACGAAAAAAAGAAAAAGAGCAGAAGACGCATCTTCTGCTCGGAAATCCAAAAACCGAGAATCAAGCGCCGTTTTCGTCGATAAGCAACTGAATGCTTTCGTTTCGTTCGTCACGCTCTATATCGGTTAATATGTCGTATTTTTTTAATACATTATACAATTCATTTAGAATCGGTTGTTCAAGATGCAATGATAATAATTCCTCGAATTGATAATATAACTGTGCGGGCATCCATTGTGATTGGCGTTCTAGCCTTCGCGAGACATCCTCAATCGAATGGTCAGCCGTCCTAGGGTCCACGGTTTCCCTCAACCTCCTTTAAAGTTAACACGTCTTCTTTTATCTATTTTACCAAAAAAAAACGAAAACGTTTAGCGGATTGTAAATTTCGATAGAACTAATGTTTTCGAGAGAGTATGATAGATGCAATTGAGTATTCGCATATAGGAGGAGTAGACACATGTTTTCGCATAAAAGACGGACGCGATTAGCGAGATTCGGGCACTTGGGGGAGGCGGCCTATCATCAATTGTTTGATAAGCCGGCCCGTTTCATCGCGACGGGGTTCACGTTGACAATCTTATTAGGGGGTCTGTTGTTATGGATCCCATTCTTTCAACAAAGCGGGATTCATCTTTCATTGATCGATTGTTTATTTGTTGCGACTTCTGCCGCGACAGTGACCGGCCTTTCGCCAATCAACATCGGCGAGTCGTTTAATTTAGGCGGTCAATTGATTTTGATGATTTTGATTCAGATTGGCGGGCTCGGGTTCATGACGATTGCGCTCGTTCTCTTGAGCGTCACGGGCCGGAAAATCGGGATTCGCCAACGGATCATCATTCAAGAAATGTTTAACTTAGACAGTCCGGGGGGGACGATTCGTCTCGTCCGGAACATCCTGTTGACGACCGTCATCTTAGAATTGATCGGGATGGTGTTACTTGCACTCGATTTGTTCATCCAATACAAATATACGCTCTCAAAATCGCTGTACTACGGTTTATTCCATGCCGTCTCGGCGTTTAATAACGCCGGATTCGCATTATGGGGGGACAGCTTAATTTCCTTCCAACAGGATACGACGTTCATCTTTACGATTTCGGCACTCTTAATGATTGGCGGATTAGGATTTACGGTCATCGCCGATGTTTCGGCTAACCGGAGCTTCAAGAAAATTTCATTGCATTCCAAATTGATGATTTTATCGTTACTCGTCATCAACGGTTTAGGTACGGCCGCGATGATGGTGTACGAGTGGGTGTCGCATCTCGGTTCACTACGAGACTATTCGTTCTTTCAAGCGCTCCATATCGTTTTCTTCCAGGTCGTGACGACACGGACAGCGGGGTTCCAGACGATTGATTTAACGACGATGGTGCCGCTCTCGATTGGTTTGATGATGGTGCTGATGTACATCGGGGCAGGGTCGGCATCGACAGGATCGGGAATTAAAGTCACGACGGCAGCAGTCATTTTAAAAAATGTCTGGACGTATCTGCGGGGGCAACGGGAAACCGTCCTGATGCGCCGGACGGTCCAAGCACAAGCCATCTCGAAGGCCTATGCGATTGCGATTTTCAGTTTATTATTCATCGCGTTAATTACGACATTGCTTGCTTTATCACAACCAAATGTTTCGTTTACCGGTTTGTTCTTCGAAACGGTTTCAGCGTTCGGGACCGTCGGACTGTCACTGAATGTCACATCAGAGTTGAATGGTTTCGGAAAAGGGTTAATCATGTTCATGATGTTACTCGGACGCGTTGGTTCCTTGACGATTCTGTTTACGTTCGCGACACAACACGATCGGTTGATTCGTTATCCGAAAGAAAATATGCTGATTGGTTGATTGACTGTCAATAGTAGATGGCTCCTAAAAGTGCCTCGCCGTTCGATTACACATCGAATGGCGAGGCACTTTTTTACATAAAGGATAGTCGGTCTGAGATGGGTTGAATGGTCACCCGATGATCATTCATTCGATCATCACGCTGGATTGTATCATCTTCTTCGATTCGCCATTTCGAACCGTGGTATACATTTAATGCTGTAGCGATTTCAAAGAAGGAATGGGTCGGATTTCCATCGGCAAGATAAAGACCAGGTGTTTGAGCTGTCAAGATTGTATAGAGCATTTGCGCCGTATCTTCCAAAAAAGAACAAGCGGGATACCAGTTTTTACTTGCCGGAATGGGGCCGGTCGAGGCATGCCGTTCTAAATAATCAATCATATTATTCGATCCGGCGACCTGACCGATTTGCCAGCCGATTCGGACGATGTAGGCGTCAGGATTGACCGCTTGGATAAGTCGTTCGCATGTTCGCTTATAAAAACCGTATTCATCGTCTGCTTCCGGAAGTACAGATGGATCATGCGGTCCCTGTTGATGATTTGCGTAGACAGAGGCCGTACTCGTAAAGAGAAAAGGAATGTTACGCTCAAAAGATAGCCGTGCCAACGATTCTGCAAATTCAGCAGAACCCATTCCGATGTGTAAGAGTAGATCAGGTTGGACCTGGTCAATAAAAGCTTCCATGATTACGGAATCAGTCGTCGAGACGACTGATCGATCCCAAGCTATAACTTCATACTGATGCATGCGTAAGACGTCTGCGAGTACAGGTGCGACTGTACCATTCATACCGGTAACAAGAGCATTCATTGTGTGTTCTCCATTTCGGGATGTTGAGTTTTATAGTAATCGACAAGTAGTGGAAGAAACTCGGCGAGATCCGGACAAACGATACCAGTCCCGTCTAAATCACGAAGTGTGTTCGTCGTATCATAGTGAACGGGGTGGACGAAGTAATCGAGCGTCTGCCGTTGCATCTGTAAGCGTGTAGCGATGCCTGGTGTCAAGAGGGACGTCACGAGGCGAAACGGGACGATGCCCCGCGGAGCGCAACCGTAGTAGGCGTTGTGTAACATCTCATAAATCGTCCGGGCTCCATGTGGGAACGGATCGGTCAGGTGATATGTTTTGCGGATGCCGCTCGGCGCATGACTTAAATAAGTCGTCGCAGCGATGACGTAATCATACGGGACGAGATTGACAAGCGCGTTGGCTCTGCCGGCATACGGGAGCGGAGCAACGTTGTTTAGCAGACGCAGCGCGTTTAAGACGAAATAGACACCGTCCCATTTAGGGGTCTCACCCGTCTCGGAATGCCCGACGACGATGCCCGGACGAATGATCGTGTAGGGAAGCGTACCGATTTCTTCGTGGAAGCGAACTTCGGCTAAATATTTCGTCTCTTCATAGGCATTTTTAAACGCGGCAGTATGACGAAGTTCTCCTTCAAGAACCGTCCCAGTCCGTAAACCTGAGACATATGCCGTACTGAAATAGACATACCGTTCTAGATGAGATAGTGTCTTTGCGAACTGGGTGACGTGTGATGTCCCCGTGACATTGATACGGAAGGCGGCATCAAACGGCGTCGCTAAGTCATATAATGCCGCAAGATGAAAGAGATGTGTGACTTCCTCGGAAAGAACTGCTTTTACGTCTGCACCGAGTCCGAGCCCTTCCTGTGTAATGTCACCTTCTAACAAAATCAGTTGCTGCTCCTCGAGTGCCGTATGCGCAAGTAACCAGTTTTTTTTGACGATGGCACCCATTTGTTCACTCGGCAGATGGAGCAAATAAAAGTGTTCGATTTGCTCCGGAACTAAGGCGAGGCGTTCGATTAATTTAGTGGCGAGAAATCCTGGGAAGCCTGTCATGAAATAAGTCCGTGTCATTTCGCATAATCCTTTCTTGAATCTAAATCGAGTACAACGGTAAAGGTCGATCCTTGGTTCAGTTCTGATTCGACGGAGATTGCTCCACCGTGTGATTCGATGATTTCTTTACAAATCGCGAGACCGAGACCTGTTCCACCGATTTTACGGATGGCCGAATTGTCGACGCGGTAAAATTTTGTGAAGAGTTTATCGAACGCATTTTGCGGAATGCCGAGACCATAATCAGTTACCGTGATGATGGCTTGATCGCCTTGTGTTTTCAAACTCGCATTGATCCGGTCCGCTGACGGGGAATACTTGATGGCATTCGACAACAAATTCAAAATGACTTGTTTGACTTTATTTTCATCGGCAAAAATCGTAACGGGATCATCCGGTGTCTCAAGGATGATTTGATGGGTCTCCGCTGTTTCCCCGAAGGCTTCCGCTGTATCGACGAGCAATTGACGAAGCGAAAACGGCTTGAAGTCGTAAGGCTGTTTCCCACCCTCCATGCGCTGGATGTCTAAAAATTCATTTAGGAGTGTCGTTAATCGTTTGGCTTCTTCGTGCATGATTTCGACGTACCGTGCTACTTTTTCGGCGGGAAGCTTTCGGTACCGTAATAACTCCATGTAACCGAGTATTGACGAAAGTGGCGTACGGAGTTCATGCGAGACCGTACTGATCAATTCATCTTTGACTTGATCCATCTTTTGTTCCTCCGTTCGGTCACGGAAGACGAATAAAAAGCCATGACGTGAAATACGACTGCGTTCTTTTTTGATCGAAGTCGCATAAAACTCAAAATAAAGATGACTGGATTCATTCGGACGCTGCAATGTAAAGCGGAAGGACAGTTCGGAATGTTTGCCGGCAAGTAGTTCCTCGACTTGCTGCAACATCTCATAACGGGTCGTAAGATCGAGATTCGGAATCATGCTGATGCGCTCCTGGATTTTACTCGGCGCGATGCCCGGGACATCGAGTAATTTTCGTGCTTTGACGTTCATGAAGATAAAGCTTCCGTCTTCTTCGGTCAGTAAAAAGCCCTCATTGGACGCTTGTAAGATGGACTGGGTAATATCGCGTTGACGCATGATGGCATTTTTTTCACGCTCCAACATGACTTCGATTTTTTTTCGTTCGCTGATGTCTCGGATGACAGCGACACGTATAGGTGTTTCTTCAGTTACGATTTCGCGCGGAAAGACTTCAATCGCAACAGGTGAACCGTCGGCACGTCGTCCGATGACTTCATACGGATCGTCACGATGGAGTTCGATACGCCGGCTGACCTCATCATGGAAATCAGGGTGGATGAAATTAAGTGCATCACGTCCTTTGATTTGTTCAAGTTTTGTCCGAAAGATCACTTCAGCTGCCCGGTTCGCATCAATGATTTTTCCATGGTCGTGGAAAATAACGGCTTCAACGATCGATTCGGAAAACAAGCGGAAGCGGCGCTCACTTTTAATTAGATGTGTCTCGATTTGTTTTTGGGAACTGATATCCGCGATGAATAAGAAAAAACGTCCGTCGTCTAAGCGTGTCATATAGAGCCGCCCGTTAAAGGTGGACCCGTCCTTTCGATGATAGGTCCACTCATTTTCGGCCTCCCGACCGTGAAGGAGCAGGATATCGGCTGTCGATAAATTTTTAAGGTTCAATTGTTCTAAATGCTGTTTGCGTTGATCGAATTCTTCTTGATCGTGTAACCCGTGTGGGCACATTCCGACTAATTCACCCTGCTCGTATCCAAACAAGAGGTTTGCTGTTTCGTTATGATCCGTAATCCGAAAGCTGGCATCAGTGACAAGTAAGGCGATGTCGAGTGTCGAATCAAGGAGTTGCTTGATATCAAGTGACTTAACGGAGACGATGAACAAAGATGTTTCGGCGACAGGTGAAACGATCAACTCGTATGGTGCGACACTGAGACGGGTCTGCCCGGTGAACGGAAAAGACGACGCGTCGATTGAAAAGATGGAAGCGAGCGAATCCTGGTCAGAAGGGGAAGAGAACTGAGATTGAAACGTTAGGTTCGCAAAGTCAATTCGACCCATCTGATCGATTAAGAGAAGCGGTTCTGCGACCGCCTGTAATGTAGCGCGGATGGTTTCCTCTGCAGACATCGATGAATGTTCAGTCATAAGCGACCTCCTCTCCAAAAATAACGTGCGGTTCGTTCTTAATTATTAAAAAACGTAATCTGCTCTCAACACTTATTCTCCGTTCCCTATGTCCGTTCCTTTCTGGGGAAGCGGGTCAGAGGAGAATTTAGTATAGTAATCTTAATGAAACGAATGAATCTGAGTTATTTCAGAATAAAGGAGAAACCGTCATGCAGACACGTACAAAACGCAGAATAATCGCACTACTGTTTGCAGTATCAGGAGTTGCCGGAACATATTTTTTTTCGAGTTCTTGGGAACTTTTAATCTGGACAGTCAGTATAGTAGGATGTACCCTTTTTTTACTCTTATCGTTCTTTTCACCATCGCTTGCGAATCGGATCGACCGGATGGAAGGACGAGAATTTGAAGAGTGGCTCGTCGAACTTTTTGAACGGGCCGGCTATCAAGTAGAACTGACTCCTGCCTCGAGAGATTTTGGTGCGGATTTATTGATAATCGACGCACAAGGGTATAGAATAGCGATTCAAGCAAAACGTTATGGTGCGGCAGTAGGATTAGAGGCTGTTCAACAGGTCGCCGCGGCAGTACCTTTTTACGAGATGGATGAAGGATGGGTCGTGACGAATTCGACGTATACGGAAGCAGCGTACAGACTAGCTGAGCCGAATCGTGTTCGTTTGATTGATCGGGAAGAATTGCTCGAGTTTGCACGAGAAATTGGCTTTCGCTAAGGTTGTCGAATGATTGTCGACAAAAGGGGGTTGTCAATTTGTTCAAACGGTGTAATAATCATTTTCGTTAACGAAATATCATAGAGATAAAGAAAGTTAAACTATTCAGGATGTCTAAATATACTGGGGACGAAATACCAGCACTTTTTAGCAGTGAGAGGAGAATTTCTGTTGCGCAAAGTTGTCTATGTGCAGGGTTGCGTTTTTTCGCAAGGTCATGCCGCGATTTATGATGAAGCACACCAAATGATTGGTGCGGTTCAACACGACGAAACAGGTCGTGTCCAAGTAATGAATGGTGAAGGTAGAGGGGTAGCGTTTGGAAAGTTCATTCCGACATGTAAGAAATGGGTCGTGATGAACCATGATGGTCAAGAGGTAGGTCAAATGCGTGAGAAGTTTTCGCTCTTCTCGAAGAAATGTGAGTATAACGTGTATGAACGTGGCACGTATACGATTTCCTTCGACCTGACAAAAGGGAAATTCTCAGTCCGAAGTGCGGCAGGCGAAGTCGTCGCAGAATTGCTGCAAGACGGCGATGAATATCGTCTCGTAAAAGATGCGGATAAACTCTCGATGTACGAATTGTTATCTGTCTTAAAAAGTTTGACGAACTCCGTCAACTACAAATCACTTACAGCTGTATAAAAAAAGATGTCCTTCAGGTTATTCTGGAGGGCATCTTTTTGCTTCAGTGTTGTAATACTTGATGAAGGCGCTGTTTTGCTTCATGCGTCAGGTGCGAGATACGGCGAGCATAGAGGCAGAGTTGAAGAACGTGGACAGTTTCCGGGCGATACGCATGGATGCGCTCTAAAGAGCGTCTTAGACGTTTCTCCGTCAGTTCAATCGGACCGCTCGTCTCAGCATGCTGGGTATAGACGAGATAAAAATCGAGTGGGCTAATTAAGTCATCTTCATCAATGTTCGGGTTCTTAAAGACAATCGTCAATAACTCACGCGTTTCTTCTAATGAAAAGAGATGTTTTAAGTCATCGAGTAAATAGATGATCGCTGCTTGGTTGATTGAATATTTTTTCCCGCGATGCGGAACACCGATGATATCGCGGACTTCACGTTTCGTCCAATTTTGAATCGTCGTCGCAGACATATGTTCTCCAATTAAAGCATTCGCGAGATGAACGATTTCATTAATCGATAGGCCATTTTTTGACGGATCAAATTGTTTCAGACGCTGGATGACCTTTGGAAGATCCGCCTCATCTTCTGAAACGAGTGGACCGATTCCTTTTCCTTCTTTTAAATGGAGTAGACAATTGGATAACGTTTGAACGGCTTGAGCATCATACATTCAGAATACTTCCTCTCTAGGACGTCATTTGACCTTATGTTATCAAATGAAGGTTCGAAAGAGCAAACGGCAATCGTAAGAAGTACAATGAAAGTATCAAAAAGGGGGATTCGTATGGAATGGATTGCTGCGGTTGGGACGATTGTAATTGTCGGCATCGTCTTGTTCATCCTCGAATGGATTGGGCGCGTCATCAGGGCACAACCGGAAACGGTTCGGAAATGGATTCATATTGCGGTCGGGCATTGGGTCTTTTTAGCACTCGCTTGGCTCGAACATTGGTATGTCGCAATCATCCCGCTTCTGTTTTTTACAGTCATCAATCTACTGACCTTACGGCGGGGAACAGGTCGAATGAACCAAGTAGAACGGGCATCGTACGGGACGGTCTACTATCCAATTTCTTTAGCAATTCTTGTCCTTTTGTTTTTCGAGCGAGAACCGATGGCGCTCGTCGCCGGCAGCATGGTGCTCGCATGGGGGGACGGTATGGCTGCTTTAGTAGGTAGACGGTACGGGAAGACGTTTTATACGCGAGGGGCGATTAAACGATCGTTTGAAGGCAGCATCGCGATGTTTTTGTTCTCATTCCTCGTCTTAACTTCAACGTTTTTGATCTATGAGTTACCGGCTTGGATTGCAGTCAGTTATGGGTTCTTGCTTGCAAATATCGCAGCTTTAATTGAAGCCGTTTCCTATCGGGATTTAGATAACATTTTTATTCCGCTTTCAATCGGGGCGCTCGTCGCGTTTGCGCTTTAAGCGATGTCGCCATTTCCTCTACTGTACGAAGAGACAGCTGAATCAAGTAGAACCAAAAAAGCAGCGATTCTCTTCAAATGAAGGGAACTGCTGCTTTTTTTGATGATTTTCCATTAAGCGTGAAGGTGCAATACCTCTTCCACTGATTTATACGTGTAACCTAAGTCGCGTGCGACGGCTTCGTACGTCACGAATCCTTGCGCGACGTTAAGACCTTTTTCAAGTGCAGCATTTTCAGCGAGTGCACGTTGTGTGCCTTTGTTTGCGAGTTCCAAGACATAAGGAAGTGTCGCATTCGTCAAAGCGAGTGTTGATGTGCGGGGAACAGCACCCGGCATGTTGGCGACCGCGTAATGAACGACGCCGAATTTTTCGTATGTTGGATCATCATGAGTCGAAATCCGGTCAACGGTTTCAAAAATTCCACCCTGATCGATGGCGACGTCGACGATGACGGCACCCGGTTTCATCCGTTCGACCATTTCCGCAGTCACGAGCTTCGGTGCTTTTGCTCCTGGAATCAATACGGCACCGATGACGAGGTCACTTTCAGCGACAGCTTCTGCAATCGTATACGGGTTCGAAATCAACGTGTTGATTGAGTTACCGAAGATATCATCAAGTTGACGAAGACGCTCAGGACTGACGTCGATGATCGTCACGTCTGCACCAAGACCGACTGCGAGTTTCGCAGCGTTCGTCCCAACGACACCACCACCGATGACCGTGACTTTTCCACGACGGACACCCGGAACACCTGCAAGTAGAATCCCCATTCCACCGTGCGGTTTTTCAAGGAACTGTGCACCGATTTGTGAGGCCATCCGACCCGCGACTTCACTCATTGGTGTCAAAAGTGGCAAGGTCCGATTTTTTTCGACCGTTTCATAAGCGATTGCCGTAATTTTTGAATCGACGAGTGCACGTGTCAGCTCTGGTTCAGCTGCCAGGTGCAAGTACGTGAACAACGTTAAATCAGGACGGAAATGTTGATACTCTGAAGCGACAGGTTCTTTGACTTTTAAAGCGAGCTCAGCAGTCGCCCAGACTTCTGCTGCTGTATCGATGATTTGTGCGCCAGCTTCGATATACTCTTCGTTTGTAAAGCCACTCCCCATGCCGGCCGTTGTTTCGATGATGACTTGATGCCCGTGAATCGTTAACGCTGCTACCCCGGCAGGCGTCAGAGCGACACGGTTTTCGTTGTTTTTGATTTCTTTTAATACTCCAATGATCATGAGAGCGATCCCCTTTCGCGAATGGACAACCAATAACCCTATAACTACTTACTTCCCCCTCAGTATACGAGAAATGAAAGCGTACGACTTTATCGGTGTTTTCAAAAAACAAGAAGATTATTTGTGAAAAATCACAAAAGGTAACGGTCTGCTTTTAAATACAAATAAAGTAATGAACGTTCAGGTAATGATTCCATCCGAATACCGGCTTCTTCTTCGATGCGTCGCATCCGATAGAGGATCGTATTCGGGTGCACATGGAGATGGGATGCCACCTGTTTGACGTTTCCGTCATAGTGTAGAAACCATTCGAGTGTTTCGCATAATGAAGCGGTATGCTTTAAATCGTAGGCACGAAGACGCTCAATCTCTTCGAGCCGAACCGTTCGTCTCCGTAAGCGTTCTGAAAAGACGGGTAACAATTGAAATAAGCCAAGGCGCTCATATCGTGTCACGTTTTGAAGTTCGAATGGATAGGCATCTTTCAGCCGTAAGACGACACCGGCTTCTTCGTAACGTTCCGGAATTGACTGGACGCCCGTGAAGACTTCGCTACTTGATACGACGAAATCCGTATAGGCGAACCGTTCAGCAAGTAGTTGACGGAATGACTGGATAAAAGAGTCGAACTGGACCCGTTCATTTTGGATATCACGATCGTTTGTGCTGATCCACAAAATAAAATCAGTTGTATCGTATGCAT
Source organism: Exiguobacterium sp. s193 (assembly GCF_018618755.1). Lineage (GTDB taxonomy): Bacteria > Bacillota > Bacilli > Exiguobacteriales > Exiguobacteriaceae > Exiguobacterium_A. The sequence goes on along the minus strand of NZ_JACSMR010000003.1, from coordinate 65,005 downwards.
AAAGCAACGGTCGGACAGTCTGTTGAATCGTCAACAAATAACGGAGGCGATCTGCGAGACGGGGGGTGATGGCTTCTGGAAACCGAATGACCATCAGACGACTGATGCCCGGTGGAGCGAGATGGAGTTTCGAGAATGTTTTCAGAATTTCGCTTTCCGGGATCTCTTCATGAAGTAACTCAAAAAAGAATTGTTCGGTCTGCTCTTCTTGACGTTTCTTTTGCATGTCGATTGCGAGTAATTGACGTTGGGCGAGCGTCGCACCTGTTTTTAAATCTGCCAACTCGGCAGAAGTGAACGGGGTATTGCGGGCAATCGACCAGATGTAGCCGAGGATCTCCATGTCCTGTTTGATGGCGATAGCGACACGGTCATTCAGACCGACGCTTGTCCGCGCTGTGATCACGAGTGGATCGTCTTGTGCGGCCAAACTTTGGATGACCTCATCTTTCCACAGCTGATCGATGACAGATTCCGGGACACGGCGTCCGATGATGGTAGCGATACGGGCCGGATCCGTATCCGTCGTGTGCGTGCTGTATGCAAGAAGGCGGTGGTTTCTGTCTTCTATCGTAATCGGAGCATTGAGTGCGAGACCGATGGCTTCCGCCAGGTCGTCAAGGGAGTGATATGTGGCTTCTAACATAACTGGAGTTCCTTCTTTCTCTATGATATTCCTTAAATTAAGTATACAACTGTTTGTGCATCACCATAAAAATAATTATGTTGTATTGTAGATGTAAACAAATTCATATTAAGATGAGCGGCAAATCCAACTGAAGTATAGAAATACAGAGAATCTAGCGTGTCGTGGAAGTGTTACGGATGGTTTTTTCAGGGCTTCTTACCGTTTAAAAGGGGAGAATTCTCACCAAGGGTAAAGATAAAAAAAGAGCCGCCTCCTTTTTCACGGGAGGCGGCTCACAGGCTGTAGACAAAGTGCCATCGGGAGATCAAGCGTCTTTTTTCGTTGCTTTCCTCGGGCGAGGCGCAAGCCGTTGCTCCTTCGTCCTAACGGACAACGAGCAGGGTCTTGCCTGCCTCTGAAAGTGCGTTAAAAACGCACTTTCAGAGGCAGGAGTCAACGAAACGTGACGCTTTTTAGGTAACACTATGACGGAAAGGCAGTCATGCAGACGGTTTAGGGTGCAATCCGTCTCGAATCGCTTGAGAACCGCGAAAAGTAATCGGTCGCGACCCTGCAGCTTTGCTGTAGCGGCGAGACCGATTGCCGCTTTGAAGACGAGGTGAGACGGGGAAGCGCAACCGGATTGTCTCTCGTTATCGCTGTTCACGCTTCATAAGCGTTTGTCTACACGCTGAGAGCCGCCTCCTTTTTCATGGGAGGCGGCTCAGATTGTAGACAGCGATTTAAGATGGTGTCGAACGTCTTCGACTGTAAACGAGTAACGTCACCAGGAAGACAATACTCAGTGTCACGAGGACGATTAATGAAGCCGTGTTAAAGCCTAGTACTTCAAGTAAGACGCTTGTCGCGACCGTTAAATAAAAGATGCCTAAATATTTTTTGACGAAGGGGCTCTCGAAGTGTCCTAGTTGTTTTGCACCAATCGGAGCACCGAGTAGGGCGCCGATGATTAACATGATACCGACGAGCAAATCGACATCCGTACTCGCGACCGTGTAATTGACGAGCCCTGATAAAACAATCAGTAAAGCAGACGCGATACTTGTTCCGACCGCCCGCTTGAGTTCATAACCGGCAATTCCGACGAGTAACGGTGTGATGATGAAGCCACCACTGACGCCAAGGAGTGACGAAACGAAACCGGCGAACAGACCTATAAAGGCGAGGGCGACGTATCGGTTACGCCATCCGTCTTGCGGGCCACTCGTTGATTTCGGTCGAAGAAATTTATTAGCGAAATAGAGCAACAACGCAATATAAACGATGGAAATGACTAGATGCGCACCGTTGACTTCTTCAAGTCGAAGGACAATCGGAGTTGCGATCGTCGAACCAATGATGCCGACTCCGCCGATGACAAGACTGTCACGCCAAACAACATTTTTCAGTCGAAGGTGGGATACGGTCCCAGAAACCGTTGAACCGAGAGTCAGCATGAGACTCGTCGCGATGGCGACACTGGGAGAAAAGCCAAGAATCAATAAGAGGGGAGTCAGAATGATTCCACCTCCGATTCCGAAGAAACCAGAAATGATGCCGATAAAAAATCCGAGAGGTAAAAAGTAATAAAAATCCATAAACGTCCGTCCTTTCACAATCTATCATACGTTTAGTATCGCAATCGTAGAGCGGAAAGTAAAAGGGAACGGCTCCTTCAAGGGGGTTGAAGGAGCCGTTAGGGGGATTATTCTTTTGATGCGGCGACTTCTGTTGCTGCATCAATTCCGGTATGTGCTTTTACTAAGATTCGTTCGAAGTTACCGGTTGCTTCGTCCGATTTAAACATATACGTCCCCATGATGGCTCCGAGGAAACCAAGCGGGATGGAGACGATACCCGGGTTCGCTAGTGGGAAGAGGGCTTCCCCTAAGAACAGGGCTGAACCGTCGGCGGCCCAAAGGTTCGGGCTGAGCGCGACGAGAATCAGTGAAGAGAAGAGACCAACGATCATTCCAGTGACGGCACCGCCTGTATTGAATCGGCGCCAAAAAATCGTTAAAAGAATGACGGGTAAATTTGCACTCGCTGCGACTGCAAAAGCAAGTGAGACGAGAAATGCGACATTCATCGACTGTGCGAAAAGCGCGAGTACCATCGAAATCAGGGCGACCGCGATGGAAGCGAGTCGTGCTGCCGTCATCTGTTCCTTTTCAGTCGCTTTCCCTTTACGCAGGATATGACTATAGAAGTCATGGGCGAAGGCGGAAGCGGCGGATAAAACGAGTCCTGCGACGACGGCGAGAATCGTTGCGAAAGCAACGGCTGCGACGAAAGCGAATAACAAGTCGCCCCCGAGTGCTTGTGCGAGCAGTGGGGCCGCCATATTACCTGCGGCATTCGCTGCGATGATATCATTTGAACCAACAAAAGCGGCAGCACCGAAACCTAAGAAAATCGTTAAGATATAAAAAGCACCGATGATCCACGTCGCATAGACGACGGACTGCCGTGCTGTCGGAGCATCCTTGACCGTAAAGAAGCGAATCAGGATATGCGGAAGACCGGCCGTACCGAGAACGAGTGCTAAGTTCAAAGAAATCGTATCAAGCGGCAGTTTAAACTTGTTCCCGGGGTTCAAAAAGGAATCGCCGAGCGGTGTCGCTTGTTTGACTTCGGCGAACATCTTCATGATTGAGAAATCAAATTTAGCAAATACCATAAAGGAAATGACGGCCGTACCTGCCATCAAAAGAATCGCTTTGATGATTTGGACCCAGGACGTCGCCGTCATTCCACCGAACACGACGTAGACGGTCATCAAAATTCCGACGATGATGACGCTGGTCGTATAAGGGATACCGAGCAGCAGTTCAATCAATGCTCCTGCACCAACGAGTTGGGCAATCATATAGAAAATTGAGATGACGATCGAGTTCATCGCGGCGACACCGCGTACTTTCGAGGCATGGAAACGGGCCGCAATCATATCAGCCATCGTATACTTGCCGAGATTTCGGAGCGGTTCTGCTACAAGATACAAGACGACAAGATAAGCGACGAGAAAACCGATCGAATAAAAGAAACCGTCGAAGCCGGCCAAGGCAATCATGCCGGCAATTCCGAGGAACGAGGCAGCGGACATATAGTCACCGGCAATCGCAATTCCGTTTTGGGCACCGGTCAAGCCACCGTCCGCCGTATAAAAGTCGTTTGCGGTTTTTGTCTTACGTGCTGCAAAGTATGTAATGACGAGTGTCAATCCGACGATCAGTGAAAATAAAGCAACCGCAGTATAATTCATCGCGACTCCTCCTTGATTTGTTCAACGAGTCGATCGAAAGATTGAGCTTTTCTACTGTAGAGTGTGCAAAATGTCCAGGTCATGACGAACTGCGCGAATGCAAAAATCCAAGCACCTGTGATGGCACCAATGACGGGTTCATTCAAAAATGTAAAATAACTTGTCAGGATGGGAAGAGTAAAATAAAAAATCAGACAAAACATGATGGCAGGAAGAATAAAGGATTTTTTTCGGTGCATCAATTGTTTGAATGAGGGGCTGGCGACGATTTCGATGGCTGAACGTCCAGTCTCAGTCGTGATGCTTTTCGTTACGGAATGCATGGCGTGACCTCCTTCGCTTCTGAATATAGATTCATTATAGGGAGCAAGCATATGGAAAATCCATCCTATTTTATTCGTGTCTAAATCGAATATTATACTAATATTGGTCTTACCAATTTAATGTAAGCGTTATCAATATTGACTAAAGTGTGAACGGTATATTTAAATAATTAATTCAAATGAAAATGATTCAAAAGACCTACTGATGAAAAAAAGGCATCATGCCTCTTTCTGACACGACACAAACAAGACGTTCTGTCCGAAAAGTGGACAGAACGTCTGATTGATTACTTATTTTTGTTTACCTTCAATTACATTTTCTAATTCACGTAAGTTTTTCGTACGACGTGCGAGTGCCCGGCGTTTAATCCATTCCTCCATGCCACGGCTGACACCCCAAATGGCGAGGAGAATAAGGAAAAGAAACAGTAGACGGACGGGCTTTTCTAAAAAGCTTGACCACTCCTTACCGATTAAGGAGAACAGGATGACGACAATCAAGCGACCGGCACCAGCTGCGATTAAGTAAGTTCGAATCGATAACTGAATCATTGCCGAGATGGACGTGATGATGAAAGCTGGCATGAACGGGAGCGAAAAGAAGAAACCGAGTGAAATCGGACTCATATGACGGACGCGTTCAATCCAATGTTGTGCTGCCTTATGATTTTCAAGCCACCGAGTGACTGGGCGACGAAATAGATAGCGGATACAAGCGAACACGACGAGTGACCCTAACATGCTGCCGACCCAGGATACTAACACTCCCATCCAAAAACCATAAGTCGCCGCGTTCGCGGAGATGATCAGGACGAGTGGGAGGAAGGGGAAAAGGGATTCTAAGAAGGGGGCAATCAATCCGGTCGAAGCTCCACCCGGAAGATCTTGTAGAAATACAATCATGTGTTCAATCCATTGACGGATAGTTTGGAGCATTCGGAATCCTCCTTACAAAATAAACTGCTAATTTCTATTTTACCTCTTTACTTGCCAGAAAGGGAATTGAATTACGATGTAAGTGTCATGGATTTGTCGATTGTGCAATTGAATCGGAGTTGGTATTATACTTAAATGGGTGCGTTTTGCAGGCGTTCCCAGCTAGCTATTAGCTATGACGCTTCGTTCGCCAACGTTCGTTTTACTGCAAAAAACTGACATGGGGGCCAATGAGGATTATGAAACCTTATCGCGTACTATTATTTTATAAGTATGTTCCGATTGAGAATGCGGAACAAGTAACAAAAGAGCACCTTGCCTACTGTAAGGAACTCGGAATCAAAGGAAGAATCTTGATTGCACCAGAAGGGATTAACGGTACACTTTCTGGAACGGTCGAACAGACGGAACAGTATATGAAAGACTTAACGGCAGATCCGCGTTTCAGCGACATCGAATTTAAGATCGATGAAGTCGAAGAGCATACTTTCAAAAAAATCTTCGTCCGTTACAAAAAAGAACTCGTCACATGGCGTTTTGAAGACGAGTTTAATGTTCCGGAAGAAAATGCTGCCTATCTTGAGCCTGCTGAGTGGAAAAACATGATGCAAAATGAAGATGTCGTCATCCTCGACGTCCGAAACAATTACGAGTACGACCTCGGCCATTTTAAAAATGCCGTCAAGGTCGATGTTGCGGCGTCACGTGAGTTCCCAGAATGGCTCGATGAAAATGAGCATTTGTTCGAAGGGAAAAAAGTTTTGACGTACTGTACGGGTGGCGTGCGTTGTGAGAAGTTCACAGCCTACTTCCGTAAACGTCAAAACAGTGATGACATCTTCCATCTTAAAGGTGGCGTCGTCATGTATGGGAAAGATGAAGTCACGCGTGGGGAAGACTGGGAAGGTGAGTTGTATGTGTTCGATGAACGCGTTCAAGTCCCTGTCAATGAAGTCAACCCGACGGTCGTATCCGAGTGTTACTACTGTGGTAAGGCAGAAACACGTTACGTTAATTGTGCAAACCCGGAATGTAATCGCCAGCACTTCTGCTGTGAAGAATGTGAACCGAAAGTGATGCGTTCTTGTTCAGATGAGTGCCGGGAACACCCACGGAATCGGTACGAAAAAGAATTGACTGAAGAACTCGTGAAATAAGATGAAAAAGGATGATGTGTGCTCGTGAGAGCATCCATCATCCTTTTTTAGGTGGTCTCGCTAAAATCATGCAGATGATTCAAACCTGCTTGTTACGAGAAGAGGAATCGGAGCACGTCAGGCATACGCTTCGCCCACGCCGTCTCGTGGTGAATGCCATCTTCGACGACAGCATAGCGCATCTGATTCACTTTTTGTTGGACGGCAGCTGATAGAACATCGTTCGTGTGTAGGTAATCGTCTTCCGTCATCGGGCCGCTTACTTCTTTCGTTCCGACATCCATGTAGCAACGGTGCATGTCAGACAGGGGAAGGCTTCGTTCGATGAATTCAAGTAAAGACGAGAAGTTCGCCCATCCTGCTGTCGACAAGGCAGCGACACGCGTGATGACTTCCGGATAAGCGAATAAACCATACAGTGAAATCACTCCACCCATCGAACTTCCAATCATCGTCGTGTCAGTCGGGATCGTCGCATAGTGCGAATCGATATACGGTTTCAAGTCGTGGATGATCCATTCCATATATGCTTTGCCGTTTCCACCAATCGTCGTCCGGTGTGACGGGTATGCGGTTCGCATCAATAACGCTTCATCCGTCCACGGTGCATAGTCATCGTACCGATCCATCGGGTCATCCGGACTATCAATGGCGACGACTAATGCCTGAAGACCAACTTCGTGTAAAGCAAGGTGGACATCCCACCCTTTTCCAAAGGAGGCTGTCTCGCCACTGAAGACATTTTGTCCGTCATGCATATAGATGACAGGTAGGGCGACATCAAGCGCGACCTCGGGTGGACGATAAATCCGTAATGTCCGCCGTTGTTGATTCATCGGAAGCGATAACTCGATTTCAGTAATAGACATGTAAAACACAACCTTTCAAAGATTAGCGTAATGAGCTGTACAGTTTCGACCGTTATGTTTCCCTCCGACATAAAGTGCATGATCCGCTTGGCGTAATGATTCTTCGAACGTGCGTTGGTAACGGTGTTCGACAGTATCGACCCCTAGGCTGACGGTAATCGACAAGCGCTGTCCATCGACTAGAAATGGTCGGTTCATGACGGCATGCCGAATCTCTTCTGCAAGGGATATGGCTTGATCTTGCAGACACTCCGTCATCAAAACAACAAACTCTTCCCCACCATACCGTGCTGCGAACACAGCATCGTGCCGACGGATCACATATTTAATGCGTCGGCCCAGTTCGCGTAAGACGAGATCGCCCACCTTATGCCCATAAGTGTCATTGACGTACTTGAAATGGTCAATATCAAATAAGATGATCGATAGCGGAAATTGGTCTGACGAAAACTGTCGTGCGCCTTCTTCATAAAAGGCCCGGCTGTTCGGGAGTTCGGTCAAGGCATCCGTCCGACTTTCGGCATACAGCTGGAACGTTTCTTGGGAACGTTCGAGCACACGACAAAATGTCCGCAGGAGTCGTGAAATCTCATCAGCCTGTAACTCGTCATAAGCATCTGCGACCTGATGGAATAAGACAATCGAGACGTCCACTTCGCCGCTCGTAATCGAGGGGATTGCAAGCATCGAATGACGATCGACGGGAAGTGTCAGTTGCACGTCATTTCCCCAATCAAAACGTAACCCATAAAGAATAGGTGCACGGAGATCATCCGCCGATAGGGAGTGGAACAGTGGCAAGACGTCGACCGTCGTTTTCGTCCGGATGTCATAAATGATTTGTTTTCGTTGTTGTTGAATCGAAATCCAGCCTTCCGTAAAATCAATCAAATGGGGCAAATCAATTAATAAGGATTCGATGGCTTCATGTTCGAAACGGGAGATGAGCAGACGCTCCTTCGCATCGTCAAACCGTTTGGCATGTTCGATGGCCTGAAGCGATAAACCACGCTGTTGCAACAAACGCTTAAATAAAAATAAAATCAAGGTCGAGACAGTGGCGGCGATTAAAGGATTTTCATCATAGAACCAAATACCGAGCATCGCACTCAAAATACTGATGCCATAGACGAGTGTTTGCAGCTGGATGAGACGTGCCCAGTCATATTTCAGATATAAGAAACGATTGACGAAACGGCACTGGAGATAGGAAACGATGAAGACACCTGCTAAATAACCGGCAAAAGGCAGAAGTGCTTCTACATAATTGAACCCAGAACCGGTCGGTCCTCCAAGTAACAAGTAGAGAGAGGCAGGGATGGAAATGTAGACGATATCGAATAAGGCATTGATTGGATACAAATAGAGGAAACGTTTATAACGAATTGATTTTTTATGCGAAAAAAGTTGGAAGATGAAGACACCGAGCTGACTTAAAATCAGGGCAATCAATAGTCCGTAATTGAGAAAGATGAACAGGATGATCCCTTCTTGAAATGTATAATAAATCCCGCCGCGGCGGACGTTATCGAATTGAAAAAGAATGACTAATGCGAGTAGATAACTAGCATTTCCAAACGAAATCGCCGGATTTAAATGAATCGGGTACATAAATGAGGCGATGGAAAGCATGATGACTACAACACCTAAAACGATCCAACTACGCCGTGCTACAATTTTATAATGAATCATCGTATGCCCCTCCTCGCTAGTAACCCTTCCTTTTCTATACCCGATTTGTGGGAATTATGATATGTCATTTACAAAAAAATAAGGTTGAGAGAATGGAGTGGATTGCGTATAATGTGAAAGATAACAAACAGTCAATGACGAAGAAAGTAGCGATTTTATTTTGTCAGCCAGCGAATCAGGGAATGGTGGAAGCCTGAATGGATGAAAGAATCGTGAAACGCACTTCAGAGACGCTATCCGAATCGTAACGATCAGGCGTAGCCGGGGGACCCCCGTTATCCCCAATTAAGGTGGGTGTCAAAAACGACACCAAGAAGAGTGGTACCGCGGTCATTCCGTCTCTTTGCGAGTTGCGCAAAGGGCGTTTTTTATTGGAAAAAATAAACTGTTGGAGGGAATATAATGAGTTATAAACAACAATATGCCGAAGTTTTACAAGGTGTCGTCGGAGACGCATTGTCGCTTGAACAAATTGAACAACTGATCGAGCAACCAAAACACGAGGATCACGGTGACCTTGCATTCCCGTGCTTTATGTTAGCGAAAGCATTCCGGAAGGCACCGAACATGATTGCAGGCGACTTAGCTGAAAAAATTGATAATCCCCTGTTCTCAAACGTAAAGGCAGTCGGACCATACGTCAACGTCTTCTTGAATCGTGCAGTCGTCTCGCAAGAAATCGTCAACCGCGTCCTAGACCAAAAAGCGGACTACGGATCAAGCGAATCAAATGGGAAGACGATCGTTACCGACTTTTCTTCACCGAACATCGCAAAACCGTTCTCGATGGGACATTTACGTTCGACGGTCATCGGAAATGCGTTGAACCAGATTTCACGTAAAAAAGGATATGATGTCGTCGGGATCAACCACTTAGGTGACTGGGGAACACAGTTCGGTAAGTTGATGGTTGCGTACAACATGTGGGGGAAGGAAGAAGACGTCCGCGCTGAGCCAATCAAAGAACTGTTGAAACTCTATGTCCGCTTCCATGAAGAGGCAGAAAACAAACCGGAACTTGAAGATGAAGGCCGGGCTTGGTTCAAAAAACTTGAACAAGGTGACGAACAAGCAACCGTTCTTTGGAAATGGTTCCGTGAAGTTTCACTTGTCGAGTTCAGTCGTGTGTATGACATGCTCGGTGTACAGTTCGACAGCCTGAACGGAGAAGCGTTCTATAACGACAAGATGCAGCATGTCATTGATTTGCTCGAAGAAAAAGAATTACTCGTCGAATCGGAAGGTGCGATGGTCGTCGACCTTGAAGCGGAAGGGATGCCACCTGCATTAATCAAGAAAAAAGACGGGGCGACGCTCTATGCGACACGCGACTTAGCGGCTGCAGTTTATCGTCTCGAGACGTATCGTTTCGAACAAGCGTTTTACGTCGTCGGCGGTGAGCAAGCACTTCACTTCAAACAGTTGTTTGCGGTCTTGAAAAAGCTTGGATTTGATAATGTTGACGGCATGCACCACGTACCATTCGGCCTTATCATGAAAGACGGCAAGAAAATGTCGACGCGTAAAGGGCGGATTGTTTTGCTTGAGGAAGTCCTTCAAGATGCAATCAACGTCGCAAAACAAAATATCGCCGAGAAAAATCCGAACCTTGCGAATGCGGATCAAACAGCACAACAAGTGGGCGTCGGCGCGGTCATTTTCCATGATTTGAAAAACGAACGCATGAACAATATCGAGTTTGATCTCGAACAGATGTTGAAATTCGAAGGGGAGACAGGTCCATACGTCCAGTATACGAATGCCCGTGCCAACTCGTTACTTCGTAAAGGTGGCTACGACGGGGCAGCATTCGACGGAAGTGCTGACGATTATGCATGGTCTGTCGTCTCGATGCTCGATCAATTCTCAGTAGTCATCGACCGGGCATTCGCGCGTCGTGAACCTTCAATCATCAGCCGTTATGTGCTCGATCTCGCGCAAAGCTTCAATAAATATTATGGTCAAGTACGTGTTCTAGAAGAGGATGAGGCAAAACAATCTCGCCTTGCACTCGTGAAATCGGTTACGATTGTATTAACGGAAGGTCTACGTCTCCTCGGTGTCGGCGCTCCAGAAGAAATGTAATAAAATCAGATTAAAGATGGGGTTAGCATATGAATAAAGAAACAAACGAACGGTTGCAACAGGCAGCAGAACGGGTCAAGAACGAAGACATGACGGAAGCGATTGCGTTCATCGCTGATTTTCATGGGAAAGTGGCGGCATGGTTGCCTGGCGAGTCAGTCGATTTCATCTTTGATGTCGTGACAGCACCAGGTGCAGACTTAATCGCACCGGTTAGTGGAGATGCACTCGAAACGAAAGGGAACTTCGAATTTTTCATGCGTAAAAAACAAACGCGTAAAAAATTAGGGGAACTCTTGGCGCTCTTTAAAGCACCACGTTCGAAAGAAACGCTCAGTGAAATCGATGCGATCGGTCTCAAAAAATGGTTGGCGCGGAATGAATTCCGTTCGGAAGATAAGCCATGGGACTATCTCAATCGTCTCCATGTCTTGTTGTTCCTTGATTCGATGACAACCGTCATCGATGATCATCAATTGACGACATTGTATGAACAACTGGTCGGGAAAACACCGGTTCCGACAAGTTTCGTCCGTCGTCAAGGAGAAGTGCGTCGTGTCGTCGAGAAATTCGTCGAGAAAAATGAATTGACGCAGGTCAATCTCGTGAAAGCTTCACTCGTCCGTTACTTGTAATCAGAAAAGACCCTCGGGTTAAAAGCTGGAGTCATCTCCATGCTTTCATCCGAGGGTCTTTTTTATTATGCTTGACGATAGATGATCGATTCTTGCTGCATGTCATAGAGCAACCATTCCCGTTCGACGAGAACAGGACCGACGTTGACGGCATACCGTCCTTTTTTGATGGAAATCGGAACATCGAGTTGCGGCGACAATCGTTTTCCATCACGAAACAAGCCATGTTGATGACTATGACCGAAAAACAAAAGGCGCTGTCCGAATGGAGACGTGTTCGGAACTAACGTATAACTCCACTCGAACTGGTCACCGTGTAAAAACAGGACATCGTCACCCACTTGTTTTGTCCGGGGCGCCGACCGGAGTCGGTCGAGCAGTGCGGACACGCCATTTGGCACGAGTGAGAAAATCCGTTCTTCTTGGTTCCCGAGTAATGTTTCGAAATCCAGTAGGGCAACATAGTCGGAATCAAGCGTCACCACATCAGAGAGGGACTCGAACGTATGGCGACGTGCTCTCTTTTTTCCGATATGGCACTCATGGATATCGCCGAGCGAAAAAATCGTTGCTTGTGGAGCGCGTTTACGGATGTCTTGTAGAACGGCGCGCGCATCTGAAAATGAACTGTGCAAATCGGCAATCAGTGCATATTGCATCTGGCATCTCTCCCTTGTAGTAGGATTATACCCTGCCTGCTGCATCGTCCATCCTCCGTTCAATCAGTCTGTTTTTACTGTGACACCACGTTCTGCAAAGACGGTTTTGGCGACTTCTAGCGCATTTAAGACACGTGGGAAACCTGTATACGGTACGAGATGCATGATCGCTTCGACGATTTCATTTCCGGAGAGACCAGCTGTTAACCCCGTGTTAATGTGTAAGGCAAGTTGCGGTTCTGTTCCTTGTGTGACGAGTGTCGAGATTGTGACGAGTGCACGGTCACGGTTCCCGAGTCCAGTGCGACTGTAAACTTCACCGTAAGCGAAATCCGTGATCCATTCTCCGACGGCAGGTGCGATGTCTTTTAAGGATTCTGAGATTTTTTCATGTGTAGATTGAGCTGAATTCACATCTGTGAATTCACTTAATTTTTTAAGACCGACTTCGTGACGTGTTTCATGCGTTGACATAATAGATAACTTCCTTTCTGGGTTAACGATACATCCCATCATAACGAAAGAAAAATCATGCTACAAATACATGGTTTTTATATATATCATTCTTTTTTTGCATAGAAATTTTGAATGAACTGAATCCATTCTCGGGTCACATAAGATTGATATCGTCCTGTCGGAACAGCGACACCTAATTGCCAAGGGATGCGAGTTTCTAATGGAACTGTTTTGACTCCATTGACTTGAATCCGCTGCGCAAGTGAGCGGGGAAGGAGTGTAACTGCATTTTCTTCTGCGACGAGCAGACAAAGGAAATCCCACTGCGAACTGACGTGTGTGACAGTCGGTTCAAAACCAGCTGCCCGGCAAGCATTTAAAACGACGTTATGGAGAGAGAAGGTTTCATTAAATAAAACGAATGGCATCTGTGACACTTCTTCTAACGAGATCGAAGCGCGCGTAGCGAGCGGATGGTGTTCCGGTAAGAAAAGGTGCAATTCTTCTTCCATGAACGGGTACACCGTCAAGTGTTCATCGGCAGGAAAGACGGTCGCAATCAAATCGACGTCACCCGCAACAATCGCTTTCTCTAATGCATGACCGCCGGCCTCGACGATGTCGATTTTCACCATTGGGTACTGTTGCGAAAATTGATGCAAGAGACGGGGGAAGAAGAGCGAACCAATCAGCGGAGGAAGGCCAATCCGGATGGTTCCTTTCGTTAAGTGCATCACGTCATAAAGGTGAGAGGGTAAATCAGAAAGTTGACGTAAGATCTTTTCGCCTTCGAGGAGAAGTGTTTCGCCAGCATCCGTCAAGACGATTTGTCGTTTACTGCGGTCAAACAGTTCGATATCTAGTTCTTCTTCAAGACTACGGACCATCTTACTTAAGGTCGGTTGCGTGACATGCAAGTGATCGGCGGCACGTGTGAAACTTTTAAAGCGGGCAACTTCTGTAAAATATTCGAGCTGTCGAAAATCCATCTTCGATCCTCCTATTCGTATTTGTTATACATAGCATAATAAGGATTCATTTTTATTATTGTTTCGGTAAGCGTACAGTAAAAGGAGTGAAACCGTAAAGAAGGAGTAGATGGAAATGAAACAACTCGAAGGAAAAGTAGCTTTGATTACTGGAGCAGCAAGTGGAATCGGTCTTGAAATTGCTGAAGAATTTGCGCGGGAAGGTGCAAAAGTCGTGATTGTCGACTTGCAAGAACAAGCAGCAACAAATGCAGCAGAAGCACTGACTGATAAAGGGTTTGACGCTTTTGCCGTTGCAGGTGACGTAACGAGTGAAGCAGCGATTAAATCAAGTATCGAACAGACGATGACACATTACGGAAAAATTGATATCGTCATCAATAATGCCGGCATGCAACACGTTTCACCGATTGAAGACTTTTCAACAGAGACGTTTGATTTGATGCAAAGTATCATGTTACGGGCACCATTCCTTTATACGAAATATGTCTTCCCAATCATGAAAGAACAAGGATTCGGACGGATTCTCAACATGTCATCCATCAATGGATTGATTGGTTTTGCCGGAAAAGCGGCATACAACAGTGCAAAACATGGGGTGATTGGTTTAACGAAAGTCGCAGCGCTCGAAGGGGCGACGTCAGGCATTACCGTCAATGCGATTTGTCCGGGATACGTCGATACGCCACTCGTCCAAAAACAGTTGTCTTCACTTGCCGAAACACGGAATGTCCCACTTGATTCCGTTTTGGAAGAAGTCATTTATCCGCTTGTGCCGCAACACCGTTTGTTGCAAGTAAAAGAAATCGCCGACTACGCGATTTTCTTATCAAGTGATAAAGCGGCTGGGGTGACAGGTCAAGCTGTCGTGCTTGATGGTGGATATACAGCGCAATGAGCATGAACAAATCCCTTCTTCCGACTTGGAGAAAGGGATTTTAGACTTTAGACAACGTGCTATCGGGAAATCGAGCGTCTGTTTCGTTGCTTTCCTCGGTCGAGGCGCAAGCCATTGCTCCTTGATCCTCACGGACAACGAGCAGGGTCTTGCCTGCCTCTAAAAGTGCGTTAAAAACGCACTTTTCCCCGAAGGAGTCAACGAAACGTGACGCTTTTTAGGGAATACCATGACGAAAAGCCAGTCATACAGACGGTTTAGGGCGCAATCCGTCTCGAATCGTTTGTCTACACGCAAACATCCCTTCCTCCGACTTGGGGAAAGGGATGTTTGGTGCTTAACGGAAATTGATGAACTGGACGTCGACCGATAATGGTAACTCACGGACGATTTGCATGACTTGTTGTAAATCATCACGCGATTTAGCTGTGACACGGATTTGGTCATCTTGAATTTGTGTTTTGACTTTTAATTTGGATTCTTTGACGGCGTTGTTGATTTTTTTTGCATCATCACGGTCGATTCCGCTTTTTAAGATGACGCGTTGACGGACTGTGTTCCCAGCAGCCTGTTCGACTTTTTCATACTGCAAGTTTTTGGTTGGAACTTCACGTTTAATCAACTTCGTCGTTAAGACATCTTTGACCTGATCGAGTTTAAAATCGTCATCTGAGATGAGGATTAAATCCTCTTTCTCAAGTTTCATGTCACTCTTCGAACCTTTAAAATCAAAGCGATTCGTGATTTCCTTTAATGCGACTTGCATCGCGTTTTTGACTTCCTCGATGTTGATTTGTGACACGATATCAAATGAATTATCTTTTGCTGCCATGTGGCATCTCCCCTTTCGTTCTATTCTCTATTTTAAAGAGGAACAGCGGAAGCGTCCACCACTTTGAAATTTTGTTATAATGAATACCATGAAATGAAAGGGGTGCATGGCTTTGAAACAAACAGCAGATATGTTGACGCTCACGCCAAAGGAGATGGATGAGCGTTATGCCTATAGAGGAATGGACTTAGGTGCGACTTTTGAAGAGACGACGATTCGTGTTCGATTGTGGGCACCGACGGCGGAACGTGTAGTCATCCGTCTGTACCGGACGCTGCGTGCAAGAAAAGTAGAGGAAGTCGAACTGGCGGCCGCTGAACGGGGGACATTCGTCGCAGAACTCGATCGTGCTGTGTATGAAGGTTACTTCTATACATTTCAAGCCATCGTCGCCGGTCAAAAAGTCGAAGCGGTCGACCCTTATGCAAAGGCGGTCGGGACAAACGGGAAGCGCGGTGCATTGATCGATCCGTCTAGCGTACAACCGGACCGCTGGATTGAGGAACGTCCAATGTTCCATTCGTCACAAGACGCCGTCATCTATGAATTACATGTCCGGGACGCGACGAGCCATCCGGCGAGTGGTGTCATCGAACGGGGTACGTTCCGCGGATTGACGGAGGCGGGGACACGAACGGAAACAGGTGGATTGACGGGGCTCGACTACTTAGCCGATTTAGGTGTGACGCACGTTCAATTGCTTCCAATCTATGATTTCGGATCAGTTAATGAAGCGGCGCCACAAGATCCGGATAACTACAACTGGGGATACGATCCGGTCAACTTCTTTGCACCGGAAGGCTCCTACGCTTCGAATGCAGATGATCCGAAAGCACGAATCCGTGAATTGAAAGCACTGGTCCAAGCACTGCATGACCGGGGAATCCGTGTCATCATGGACGTTGTCTTCAATCATACGTATGATGCGGACACGGTGCCGCTCGGTCAATTCGTACCAGGTTATTTTTATCGCCAGGAAGCGGATGGAACCCTTTCAAACGGCAGTTTCTGCGGAAATGATACAGCGTCTGAGCGTTTCATGATGCGAAAGTTCATCATTGATTGTGTGACATACTGGGCGAACGAGTATCACCTGGATGGATTCCGATTCGACTTGATGGGGCTGCATGATATCGAAACGATGAACCAGGTCCGTCATGCCCTCGACCGAATCGATCCGTCGATTTTAATCATCGGCGAAGGCTGGGATCTCGACACACCGCTACAACTTGATCAAAAAGCGAACTACTTCAATGCCCCGCAGATGCCGGGGATCGCCCACTTCAATAATGGGTTACGCGATGGATTAAAAGGTGATGTCCAGACACCGGAAAATCGTGGATTCATCAGTGGTGCCTTTGAGCGGACGAACGAAGTGAAGCGTGGGATTGCAGGAAATGTTTCGTCGCAAGGTTTTGCGGACGAACCGAACCAGGTCGTTTCTTACGTTGAGGCACATGATGATTTAACGATTTGGGACAAGTTATCGATTTCACGCCCGGAAGATACAGATGAAGTCCGCCGCAAGCGTCAAATGCTCGCGAACGCGATTATTTTGACAGGACAGGGAATTCCTTTCCTGCATGCCGGTCAAGAGTTCTTCCGGACGAAGGACGGGATCCGCGATAGCTTCAACTCAGGAGAAGTCGTCAATCGCCTGGACTATGAGCGGGCAGAAACATTCCGTTATGCAGTGGATTATGTCAAAGGTCTGATTGCCTTACGTCGTCAATATCCGATGTTCCGTCTCGAGAATGCAGCAATGATTCGAAAACATCTTCGTTTCCTAGAAGAAGGGGAAGGAATCATCGCGTACGAATTGAAGCGGACGTACGAAGGATATGTCGAGCGACAACGGGTTTATCATAATGCGACAGACGAAGATGTAACAATTGAGTTACCGAGTGGTGAATTTGAAGTCCTTGTTGAAGCGGGGGTCGTTAAAATTCATGCACCGCGTCTCCATGAAGCAAAAGAATTAGTTGTTCCGGCATTGACGACGACGGTCGTTGCGGAACGAAAAGCAGACTACAAAAAGTACGCTGTCGCAGGTGGTGCGGCATTAACAATCATCGGTCTTTTGTACGCAGCGAACAAACGGTGTAAAAAAGATTAAGCAAGTATGGCAGTCGCATTGCGGCTGTCATTTTTTCGTATTATTTCAATTTAAATATTCCAGTTTTAATTCGGGTGACGCGGGAAAATACCTTAAGTAGTATTTAGAGGATTAGTTTTCTGAAAGGGAGCGTCAACATGTTTGGATTTAATGATATTTGGAAGTTTTTCTTTTCGTTCTTTTTGTTATTGCCGATTGTGACATTAGTTCATGAGATGGGGCACTATTTTTTTGCACGGATTTTCGGTGGTAATATGGAAATAAATATTGGATCAGGAAAGTCATTGATTCGAGTCGGACCGATTCGGTTGAATCGAATTTACTTTTGGGACGGTTGGTGTCAGTATGAGGCACTGCGCCACGAAAATAAATTTACGAACATCATGGTTTATTTAGGCGGATCGTTAGCCAATCTGACAAGTATTTTAGTCGTGAATGGCTTGATTTATGCAGGTGTATTTGAGGCATCAATCTTTACGTACCAATTTGCCTACTTCTCGTTCTACTTTGTTTTCTTCTCACTTTTCCCGATCGACCATCCGAACGGGTATCCGAGCGACGGAAAAGCGATTGTCAACGTATTCCGGTATGGGAAGTCAGAGCGGAATCCCCAAGCTTAATGATGTCTTTGATAAAAAATGAACTGACTGAGAAGTCGGTCGCTCAACAAAAATGCGGGAGTGGATTTGAAATCCACTCCCGCATTTTGATGGAGACGAATTCAGTTCGTCTCTTCGTCAGATGATTCAGTTGGCGCAGTACTCGCTTGCTCACTTTCGAGTTCGACTAACTTTTGGATTAAGATATGGCGCGGCATATGCATCAATTGCTCAAGCGGCACATTGAGACGCTTCGCGAGCTCGACCGCTGTATCTGCCGATAGCTGTAATGGTTTCATCTAAAAATCCTCCTTTAAGTATTTGGTTTTAGTATACAGGACATGCAACGTGAGCGCATCGACAGTAGCTAGAATCGGTGAAGGTTGATACCGTAGGAGGTAGGAGTGATGTATATGTATAAACCAGCCGCTGAGCTGTTGCTCCACGAATCCGTCTCCTTGTTCGACCGAGTAGGAGAGGAATTCATCTTGTTTCGGGATCAAGGTGGATTTACGAAATGTGATGCGGATTTGAAAATCATTTGGGAGACAGCGTGTGCTTATGTGCCATTTACTTGGTATCTCGAACCGGATGGACATCGTGCGTTTATTGTATTTGAAGAAACGGTCGCGTTTGGGCTACTTGATTTAACGAATGGTCAGTTGACATATATGAATCGTCCGGATATTTGGGCGGATGCTTGGTTCAGTAATCTGTATCACTGGAACGGTGAAGAACTCTTTTTATACGCATCAGAAACAGATGTCGTCCGCTTTAACTTGGCGACGCAAGCAGGAACTTTTTCGGATTATGCCGAAGCTCCTTTATTAGGACGAATCGTCGAGCGCGGATACAATGAACGATTAACGTTCGAACGATTTATTGCGCCGGCGACTATCATCTCGTACGATCCGGATCATACCCGATACGTCATTTGGGATGCTATCAAACAAGAAGAACAGGTCATCCCGTTTTCGGACTATGAAGAGTATGCCCTCGTCGATAGCCGCGAGCAGTTATTTTCAGTTACGGATGCGACACGATTTTATCTCTATGAGAACAAACAATTAAAGTTTAAATTTGAAGGGTGTCAGTCGTCTGTATTACTAAAAAGTTTGTTACTTGACGAACAGGCCAGGCGACTAGCAATCGTTTCGACGTCACCGAATTTCGGAAACACGTGGGTTCAAATTTTTCACAAGACGTAACACACATCCTTTGTCGGTCGTACGAAGGATGTGTTTGCTGTATACACAAAAGGGGGAGTCGACGCATGGAACGTCTGGGTCAACGTATCGTCCGTTTTCGGATAATCATCAGCCTCGTCTGGCTGGTTGCACTGATTGTCCTTGGGTATTTCGCCCTTCAGTTACCCGATCAATTAAAAGGGAATGGCTTTACCCGTGACGGAGAATTTCAACAAGTAGAGCGTGTGTTAGAAAAAGAATTTAATCAAGACCCGCACCAAATCATCGTCTTATTTGAAGGCGATGAACCAACGATTCGTAAGGAAATGACGCGGCATGTCACGTTGTTTCGTGACATCAAAGGAATCGGTCAAGTCGTTGGACCAGACGAAAACAAGCAAGCGATTCGTGACGGAAAAGGATACCTATCAGTCGGGACGCCGGATATCGAACAGAAGTGGACGAAAGCCGTCGAAAATAAAGTAGATGTTCCGAGTGACGTGTCTGTCCGGTTGACTGGCGAACCACTGATCGTCGACGACTTGAACACGGCTTCAAAAAATGATTTGGTTCGCGCAGAGTTGATTGGTGTTCCTGCAGCTTTACTTGTTCTACTCGTCGTCTTCGGGACGCCGCTTGCGGCAGTCTTGCCGCTCATCATGGGGCTTGTCACCTTCATCTTTGGTGCCGGGGTTCTCTATTTTGTCGCGGGACAACAAGAATTATCGATTTTTGTCCTGAATGCCGTTGCGATGATTTCGCTTGCGCTCGGAATTGATTTTTCACTGCTCTACGTCAACCGTTTTCGTGAGGAACAGGCAAATGGCCATTCGATTGCCCGGGCGGCGGAAGTATCTGTCGCGACAGCAGGGCGTTCGATTTTATTCTCTGGTATCTGTGTCTTTGTCGGACTCGCTGGTCTGTTAGTGATTGATGTCGATGTCTTTCAAGCGGTTGCACTTGGCACACTCGTCTCGGTACTTGGTGCCGTCATTAGTGCCATCACGTTACTCCCCGCCTTACTCGCTTTGTTCGGTGGAGGATTAGAAAAAGGACGGATTTTTAAATCGGGTTCAGGTCGTGGAGAACAACGCTGGCGGAATCTGGCACGCTTCGTCATGAAGCGTCCTGTTGCGATTACGGTGTTTTCACTGATATTACTCGTCCCGTGTTTGATTCCGTTACGTGACTTGGAGCTGAACATTCCACAAGCGAGCGCGCTTCCGGAAGATTATGCATCACGGCTTGCCTTTGAGTCGTGGGAAGAGACGTTTGGCGATGACGGGACGGACGCAGTCGTCTTAGTCAACGGCGACTTTTCGACAGAAGCGGGACTCGAACGTCTTGAGGAAGCGACACGAAAGTTTCAAGCAGATAGCGGTGTCAAAGACGTGATTTCCGGTGCGACCTTAGTGGAACAGAATGGACTGGATTTGCAGCAAGCCGTTCAAGTCGAACAAGCGAAACAGCAGCTGATTCCTTGGATTGCGTTTGACGCGGATGTCGCCCGGGTGAACGTGAATTTAGTTGGTGACCCCGGGGATCAAGCCTCGCAGGATTGGGTCAGGAAAGTCCGGGAAATGGGCTATACGATTGGCGGACCGGCCGCATTCAATCAAGAAATCTATGATGAGATTTATGACAAGATGCCGCTTGCACTTAGCGTCGTATTACTTGCGACATTCTTGATTTTATTGATTGCCTTTCGTTCGATTTTAATTCCGATCAAAGCAATTTTGATGAACTTACTCAGTCTTGGGGCGACATTCGGATTGCTCGTGATTCTATTTGAATCAGGACTCGTTTTTCCGGCAGAAACGATTGGTATTTTGACACCGGTCTTCATCTTTTCACTTGTATTCGGTCTATCGATGGACTATGAAGTGTTCTTGGTTTCCCGGATGGAGGAATATTATGACGAGACGGGTGACAATGATGTCGCAACCGAAATGGGACTTGCGAAGACAAGTAAAATCATCACATCGGCTGCTTTGATCATGATTGTCGTCACGGGGGCGTTTGCCTTCACTGGCGTCAGCCCGATTAAGCAACTCGGTGTCGGAATTGCACTTGCGATTTTTATCGATGCGACGATCGTCCGGATGCTGTTAGTTCCGGCCTTGATGAAATTATTCGGACACTGGAACTGGTGGTGGCCGGGCGGTCGACGGAAACGTCAAACGAAGTGGCACTGAACAAGTGAGCAGGTTGGCTAAGCACATCATTAGGCATTTTGAAAAGGCCGAGCGTATACTGACGATATTCAAGTTAAGATTTCAGAGGAGGATATGCTTCAATGGCTAATGAAAAAATGTTTGATACGTTTACACTTCCAAACGGAGTGACATTGAAAAACCGCGTCATGATGGCGCCGATGACAAACTATGCGGCAGAAGAAAACGGTGAAGTTTCGGAAGCGGAACTCGCGTATTATGCAGCTCGTTCAGGTGGTGTCGGTGCAGTCATCACAGCGTGTGCCAACGTCACGGCAGACGGGCAAGGTTTCCCGAATGAATTCGGCGCAGAGCGTGATGAACTCATTCCAAGCTTAAAACGCCTCGCGACAACGATTCAAGACAAAGGCGCAAAAGCGATTCTTCAAATTTTCCACGCAGGTCGGATGGCACCACCAGAACTCGTTGGCGGTCAGACGGTCAGTGCGAGTGCTGTAGCACCAGAACGTGAAGGCGCCATGACACCACGTGCGCTCGAAGCAGAAGAAGTCGAAGCTATCATCGAAGCATTCGGTCAAGCGACACGTCGCGCGATGGAAGCTGGATTTGATGGTGTTGAAATTCATGGTGCCAATACGTACTTGATTCAACAATTCGTCTCACCACACTCAAACCGTCGTGATGACAAATGGGGTGGAAGCCTTGAAAAACGTTTGGCATTCCCACTTGCTGTCGTTGATGCAGTCGAAGCGGTCGCAAAACAAGATCCATCGTTTATCGTCGGATATCGCTTCTCACCAGAAGAAATCGAAAACCCGGGGATTACACTCGATGATACGATGCAACTCGTCGACGCGCTTGCGAAGAAAGACCTCGACTACCTGCATGTATCTGTCATGGATTTCTTTGCTGGTTCGATTCGTGATGAAAACGAAACACGTTCACCAATCACACTTGTTCAAGATTGTGTCGGACAACAAGTTCCAGTCATCGGTGTCGGATCACTCCACACACCAGATGAAGTCGAACGTGCTTTAACGGAAGTCCCGCTCGTCGCACTCGGTCGTGAATTGATCATGGAACCGACATGGGTCGAAAAAGTCGAAGCAGGAGATGTTGCGTCAATTCGGACAGAACTCGATCCGTCGACACAAGCGGAACTCGTGATGCCAGATGCACTGTGGCAAGGAATTATTAGCCGTCCAGGCTGGTTCCCGATCAAACAAACAACGAAATAAGTACCACAGAGATAGAAAAGGAGCGGCTCAGAATCTGAGCGCTCCTTTTTGTATGAGGGGAATCAATAAGCGACTTCACCCATCCGGACACCACAAAACCGATGCAGTTCGACCGGATGTTCGATGTTCGTCCGGTCGAGCATATCCTGCAGCAACAAGGCGCAAATATAGGCATCTTCTTTCGCATCGTGGTGTTTAAAGGAAACCCCCAAAAATTCTGCCATCGTATTTAACTTATGGTTCGGCAACCAAGGATAGAGTTTCCGTGACAACTTGACCGTACAGCCATACTGAAAAGACGGCATTTGATACAAATCATATTTTTGAATCGCTTTTTGAAGTGCGCCCATATCGAAAGAAGCATTGTGGGCAACAATGAGTTCCGCGTTTTCCATCAGCTCAAATAAGCCGTGTGTTGCCATCGCTTCGGGTAGCGCCGGCGCATCCCAGACGTCGCTCGGTCGAATGCCGTGGACACGGATGTTGCCAGCATCAAAGTTTTCTTCCGGATTGATCAAAACTTGTTGGCTCGTGACGACGTTTCCTTCCGATAACACGGACCATCCGAAAGCACAGATGCTCCGACTATTCCGGTTGGCCGTTTCAAAATCAATCGCCAGTGTGTAAGGCTTTGGCATACAATCCCTCCTTTTTTAACAGCATACCGCATTTTGATTCAGAATACATGTTCGTCTTTTATTTTATCTGCAAAAAGTCCATCTGCCGAACGGCATGACGGACTTTTTGTTATTTCGCTTGTACTGTATCTGTTTCCGGTTCTACATACTCATTTGGTTTAAAGAGCATAGTACGGTCCCGGTAAGCGAAGATGACGGCGGTCAGGACCGCCATTAAGTCAGCAATCGGGAAGGCGAACCAGACTCCCTGTACACCGAAAAAGACCGGTAAAATCAGGACGAGCGGAATCGTATACAACGTTTGCCGCGACAAGGACAGGAACAAAGCGATCCGTGCTTTCGCAAGTGATTGATACATCCCGTTGATGATCATCTGAATACCATAGACAAACGAAATCGCGAATAGAATCTGCATCGCCGTTGAGCCATCATCGAGTAACGCCGTATCATCCGTGAACATGCCGACCCAAAAACGAGGAAATAGTTGAATCAACAACCAAAGCGTAATCGATAACGTCAAACCATAGCGGATGGCCAGCTTGATGGCTTGTGACATCCGGTCAAATTGTTTGGAGCCGAAATTGTAGCCGACGATCGGCTGCATCCCTTGGACGATCCCCATGATCGGCATTCCGACCAGTGCCATGAATTTGTTGATGACAGCAAAGGTGGCGAGTTCCGTCGTTCCGCCATAACGGACGAGCATATGATTGACGGTGATGAATAAAACGGATTGCGAAACTTGCATGATGAACGAAGATGATCCGATTTGTCCCATTCGGATGACCAGTTTAGGATCAAAGCGGAAGGCTTCCCGATTTAACACAAGACTCGTCTTCTTGGCTTTTGTAAAAAAGAACCGGAAAATCAGGATTGAACCGACGATTTGGGCGACAACCGTTCCGAGTGCCGCTCCTTGAATTCCCCAGTCAAGTCCGAAGATGAACAACGGGGTTAAGACAATGTTGATGGCAACCGTCGTCAGCATGACACGCATCTGGTAACTCGCACGTCCTTCCGCCCGTAACATCGCACTTGATGCCATCGTCAGCATGAAAAATGGTGAACCGAATAACAAGACACGTAAGAAAGCAATGCTGTACGGCATGATTTCAGGTGTGGCACCGAAGACACGTAACAATGGTTCGACGAAGATAAATGCGGAGACGATCGCGAGCATGCTGACAACGAATACAACCATCAAAACGTTGGCGTAGGCACGGCTCGCACCAGACAGATTTTTTTGGCCGAGTCGCTGGGAAGCGATTGCTGCACCACCAATTCCGACCGAGTTTGAGATAGCCATCAAAACAAGTTGGACGGGAAAAGCAATTCCGACAGCGGCGACAGCGGCTGTTCCGATGCCTTGCGCCACAAAAATCGTATCGACGATATTGTAGAGCGCAGTCACGAGCATGCCGATCATTGCCGGGAGCGACAGACCGATCAGGAGTTTATTGATAGGGGCTTCTCCTAGTCGTGCCGTATTTTTATTCATCATCAGGAGAACCTCCTTTTTTATAAAACAGGTAGATTGATTTTTATTCAGATTAGTCGCTTCGATGAACGGATGCAAGCAATCGAATCAGGTAATGTGCAAATTGCTTTTTCTTCATCAAAAAAGCATCCCTTCCGAAAAGGAAGGAATGCCTGTGTCACATATTATATTTTTAAGATGGAGTCGGCAGGTAGCCTTTTGAATATTCGAAAGCAATGAAGAGAATTGCACCCAATGCCAAGTAAGCGACCAATGTAATGGTCTGTTGTTTTTTCGGCATCTGGTGATATTCAACGGATTTTTCGGCTTCAATCAACGGTTCGATCCGTTGGTCCAACCGGCGTAACAATGCATCATAGTCATTCGCCGAATCATATTGATAACGTAACAATTCGTCAGCAGCAGGTTTTGCTTCTTCCGGACTAGCACTTCGCAAATCTTGAAGGTCATGCCGGAGTGACCAAGCAATCGGATCATAGGTCGAGACCGGCGTCTCGTCTGCTTCTTCGACAGAGGTTTCGTCCGTTGCCTCTGTTGCTGCCAGTTGCTCCCGTTCGACTTTCGCTTGCAGCACACGACTCCGGGCAGCCCGATACAACATCAGGACAGATTTATTGTCCTCGTATTGTTTCGCGAAACGGTATCGTTTCCAAACGGCACTCCCACCTAAGAAAGCAATCAATAATAAGATGATGCTGAAGTGGGTCAAACCGTAGGCGACAAGGGCAGCAAGCCCTGCGATCCAGACGACGATTGGCAGACCAGCTAAAATTCGTCCACCATCGAGTGGGCTGACAGGGAGTAGGTTGAACAGATTGAGCAAAGCACCTAAGTGAAAGATGACAAGCCAAAACTCGTTTCCTGTCACGAAGTAGCCGATGAGTAGAGGAATCAAGGACAGCAGACCGGCTAGCGGTCCACCATAGGCAAGAATCGCTTCTTGTTTCGGTGTCCGGAAGGTGTCTTTAATCCCAATGACGGCCCCCATGAACGGAACAAAAATCGCGGGACCTGTCTTGAAGCCAAGCCGTTTCGCGGCGGCTAAATGTCCCATTTCATGAATGAACAACAGGTAAAGCAAACCGACACCGAACCAGACACCAAAGATTTGAGCATAAAAGAGGAGCGAAATCCCGAATGAGATCAGTGTTCCTCCGAACTTCGAAAATTTTAAGAGTGCAAGGACGACCTTCCCTTTTGAGAGCAAGAATGCTCCGGCGACGGCAAGACCTCCCCAACGTTTTTTAGCCATCGTGAATTCCTTCTTCCATAGATATGACGTTCTGTCTCTAGTGTACGCCAAATCAAGAAAAAAGTTTCATTTGCCGTACATTCCGTCTGTTTTCGAGGTCAAATCGTTTTGAGAATCTTAGCGGGGTTTCCACCGACGACCGTGTTTGCAGGAACATCTTTCACGACGACGCTCCCAGAAGCGATAACGGCATTGTCGCCAATCGTCACACCAGGATTAATGACAGCCCGTCCGCCAATCCAGACGTTATCCCCGATGACGACGGGTTTGCCGAATTCATAACCGCTGTTGCGTTCGACCGGATCTAACGGATGCGTCGCTGTATAGATATGGACGCCCGGAGCAAGCATACAGTTGTCACCGATCGTAATCGGGCAAATGTCGAGCAGCACACAGTCGTAATTGGCATAAAATCGGGCACCAAGCGTTATGTTGTAGCCATAATCACATTTAAAGGATGGTTCGATGTAACAATCGAGTTGCTCGTTTTGGAAGAGTTGTTTCAGCAGTCTTTTCCGTTTGTCTAAATCTTCGATGCTCAGTTGATTGAATTGATGGCATAAGAGCTGGGCTCGCTTACGATCAGCGACTAGCTCTTTATCTCCTGCTAAGTACAATTGTCCTTGAATCATCTTTTCTTTTTCTGTCACGCGAATCATCTCCTTCATCTGTCTACATCCATTAGACTAAACAAGCGTTGGAGAAGCAAATGAAAACCCGAGCAAAAAAAGGCGATTTTGACTGTGCAGTCAAAATCGCCTTCTTGTAATTAAATGATTAAATTAAGCGAGTTCAATTCCGCCTGTCACACCATAAATTTGAGCTGTCACATAACTGGCATCGTCAGAGGCGAGGAAGACATAGACGCTTGATAGTTCAACCGGTTGACCACTCCGTTTAAGTGGTGTTTCCTGTCCGAATTCCGGAATGTTTTCGCTCGGTTGACCACCTGAGATTTGAAGTGGTGTCCAGATTGGACCCGGTGCGACAGAGTTGACACGGATGCCTTTTGGCGCGACTTGTTTTGCGAGTCCGCGTGTAAAGCCGTTGATGGCAAATTTCGTTGACGCATAATCAAGCAGGTTTGCACTCGGATTGTAGCCTTGAACCGAAGTCGTCGTGATGATCGAGGCGCCTTCTTTTAACAGTGGAAGGGCAGCTTTGACGACCCAGAATAGTGAGAAGACATTGATTTCATATGTCTTACGGAGTTGTTCCGTCGATAGGTCCAGAATGTCCTCGACGGCTTGTTGTTTACCGGCGACGAGTGCCAAAATATCAATTCCGCCAAGTGATTCGTGTGCTTCTTTGACGAGTTGTTGACAGAACGTTTCATCACTGAGGTCACCAGCAAGTAAGTACGCTTTTTGACCAGCTGCTTCGACAAGTACTTTCACTTCTTCTGCATCTTGCTGTTCTTCCGGCAGATAGTTAAGGAAGACGTCAGCCCCTTCACGTGCATAAGCAATGGCAGCGGCACGTCCAATTCCGGAATCTCCGCCTGTGATCAACGCTTTTTTCCCTTTTAGTTTACCTGAACCTTTGTAACTTTCTTCACCACAATCGGGGACGGGCTCCATTTTTGCCTGGACAGCCGGTGCATCCTGATATTGTTTTGGGAAGTCATCATTAAAATATTGTGTAAGTGGATTGTTAGACTGTGACATGAACTGATTCCTCCTAGGTAGTGGTTTGATTTGCATAAGAAGTATGTTCCCTGTCACTTCACGTCTAAACGTCAACTGATTAATCAGGTAAAGTTTTTATCAGGTGGAAAAGGGCGCTCGATAAGGCTGTAGCAACAACTAACCGCAGCGGACAAAGGACAAATAAAAAAATCGAAGTCCACAGAATGTGAACTCCGATTTTGATTAAAGACAGGGTGGATGACCGATCAGACGCGTTCCGATGTCAGTTCTTTCATTCCTTGTAAAGCGGCTTGATTCAGTAAGTTCCACGGTTTGTTGTAGTGCGGCTGGAAGAAGAAATCGACAAAGGCCAGTTCTTCAAGTGTCATCTCATTTTGAATCGCGACCGATAACGTATTCATCGCTTGCGTCAAATCGACCTTCGAAATAATTTGAGCACCGACGACGCGATGAGTGTCCCGTTCAAATACGAGTTTGAGCTGGACGTCTTCTGCAGTCGGCATGAACTCAGGACGGTAGGCATCTTGGACGGTCGTACTCATGACTTCCAGTCCGAAGAATGGAGCAGCGTCCTCTGTTAGACCAGTCGACGCGATATTTAAGTCATACAGCCGTAGACCAGACGTCCCTTGTGTGCCTTGGTAGCGGATCGTCGGAGCGAGTAAGTTTTTCCCGACGAGTGTTCCCATTCGGACAGCATTTGTCGCGAGCGGAATATAAGCATGTGTCCGGGCCGGATTGTAGTAGACGGCACAGCTGTCACCGGCAGCAAAGATGTTCGGATTGCTCGTCCGCATATAGTCGTCGACGATGATGGCTCCGTTCGGCAACATATCGATTTGTCCTTTTAACAGTTCCGTGCTCGGTCGGAAACCGACGCAGAGAATGACGAGATCCGTTTCGAACGTTCCTTTATCGGTGACGACTTGTGTGACATTTCCGTCCACACCGGTAAAGCTTTGAACAGTTTGGTTCAACTCGAGCTGAATGCCGCGGTCTGTCAATTCGTTTTCGATGATATCCGTGAATGAACGATCCAAGTATTTATTTAAAATCCGGTCGGCACTGTCGATGAACGTGACATCTTTGCCGTATGCTTCGAATGCTTCAACGAGTTCAGCACCGATGTAACCGGCACCGACGACGGTAATCCGCTCGGCATCCGTTGCTTTTTTGATGATGGTCTGGGCGTGGTGGTAGTTTTTACAAAGTTCGATTTGATTCAGTTCGATGCCGGGCAGCATCGGGATGATCGGCCATGAACCAGTCGTCATGATCAATTTATCGTACGTATCGTGAACGGTTTCTCCCGTTACGAGATTTTTCGCAAGAATTGTTTGGTTCGTACTGTCGATTTCGAGGACATCATGTTTTAAACGCATCGTTGCTCCGAGGTCAGCCAATTCGTCAGGTGAAGAATAGAAAAGTGATTCGGCATGCTCGACGACACCACCGACGTGAAGGGCAATCCCGCAAGACAGAAATGAAACATTATCGTTTCGTTCATAGACTGTGATTTCAAGGTTTTCGTTAGTTGTCGTAAGCTCTTTGACTGCTGCTGTTCCTGCATGTGTACAACCGATGACTGCTACTTTCATGAGTAAAGTCCCCTTTTTGTTTGATTGTGATATTAATCACATTCGATTTGATAATCTTAGTGTAATACTTCACAATGTACGTTTCAAGTAGATTGTTCAGGAATGAGCATAGTTTTGTCTAAAATGTGAATGATTGAGCAATGTGGTGGTGGGATGTATCGTTTTTGTTAAAAGTCCGTAAAAATGTTTTAGTTTCTGAAGTTCGGGTTATAATAAGATGGAGAACTAAACGAAAGGGTGGAAACCGATGGATACCGAGAGGATCGATCATCTATTCAGCTTACCTGATTTTTAGCAGTGCCAATCTTTATTGAACAGGAAGGTAATGGCTTGAAAAAAATCAGGGAGAGCGAAAATAGATGAATACCCAAACGGGAATAAAAATACCTCTCCCAGGCATGATGCGGGAGAGGACATTAACACATGAAACGAATCGTAACCATTTTAGCAGGAACGTTACTTATGGCGTTCGGCTACTATACTTTGAATGAACAGTTTGGATTAGCAGAAGGTGGATTCATCGGATTATCTTTATTAGGACGGTATTTCTTTGATATTAACCCATCGATTTCGATGATTGTACTCGACATTCCATTCTTTATTGGAGCCCTTTATTTTAAAGGAAAACGTTTTGTCAGTGAGGCACTCGTCTCAGCAGGTGCACTATCGTTGTTTTACGAAATGTGGCATCAGCTCGACTTGTTCCATTTCCCGGAACAGGCATGGCCGGCAACGTTAATCGCCGCCATTGCGAGTGGGATCATTACGGGATACGGGCTTGGTCTTGTACTGAAGAGTGGTGCTGCGACAGGCGGTGACGACCTTTTATCAATGGGACTTAGTAAAGTGACAGGTTTATCAATCGGAACAATTTTATTTAGTCTCGATGCGATTGTCCTTGTCATTTCACTCGTCTATTTGCCAGTCAGTTTGACGCTCTATACGTTACTGGCAGTTGCCATCGCGGGACGCGTCGTCTCAGTCATGACACGCGAACCAGTTACTGTACCAGTAGTTACACCAGCTCCACAACTGAAATAAACAAAATCCTTCCTGACATCAGGAAGGATTTTGTTTTAGGATAAAAGAGAGAACGAGAAGGGGGCTACCCAATGATTAGAAGAGCGACTGCAAAAGACGCAGATCAAATCGCACCATTGATTGAACAGGCGATTCATGAAATTGCCGAGACATTGACCGGAACACAGGAGAAGGAAGTGATTTTGGAACGGCTTGCGCTGTTCGTGACACAAACAGGAAACCGGTTAAGTTACGAGAACATTTTCGTCAAGGTGCTCGACGGGCATGTCGTCGGCATCGTCATTGCATATGCAGGAGTTGATGCGGCACAGTTGGATGAACCGATTAAACGCCAGCTGTTCGCGTGGACAGGACAAGAGGCACAGATTGATCAAGAGACGGAAGGAAACGTCTTTTATCTCGATACATTGTCGGTGGATGCGGCATATGGCGGAAAAGGAATTGGGTCTGAACTGTTGCAGGCAGCGGCGGACGAAGGAGAGAAGCGTGGATTACGGGCGTTTACGTTGAATGCCGATCAGACGAATGCCGGAGCGCAACGTCTGTATCGACGTCTTGGATTCGTCCCGGTCAAGACGATTGAAATCAGTGGCGGGCAATTTGATTATATGGAACGACCGTATGCAACTTGAATGACGAAGGAAGTACTTCGAATTCGTTTCAAGATTCGTTGATACGCAGACAAGACTTCGCTTTCCGCGGGCGAAACGTGAGCCTCCGCGTCGCTTGCGCGACTTACGGGGTCTCACCTGTTTCGCTTTTCCCGCAGGAGTCTTCGTCTTGTCTGCTTCTCAACGACGTTTTGTTAAGCTGTTAAAAGCGATACATCAGGAATCTGAAATCAAAAAATCACTCGCTTCACGCGACTCCTACAGGAAAAAGCGCAAGACGACTTGCGCTGTCAGAGACAAACAAGACCCGATTTTCTGCCTCATGGAGGCAGGAAAACTGGCTTGTGTCTCGCCTGAGGAAAGCGCGTGGAAAAGAGTGATTTTTTATTTTCAGCTTAATTAGTTGGCGATGATTTGTGACTCGTTGGATATCACTTTAAAAAACGTTGTAACAGAATGGATTCGACAGGCGTAATCTGCTCTTTCAAGCGGGAAGCTGCACACAGCCGTAAACAAGCCTCGAATCCGGTGACTTTTCTGATGCGCTTAAAATAACAGACACGATACAAATGACTGAGGATGAATCGGGAAACGCATTCTGCCGGATTTCGTAAAGAACTTCTTCCCCCATAACGGAACAATAAAAAAGTACGGGCGACGTCCATCAGTGGATTGCCGATGGAGGCATCCATCCAATCGATGACATAGATGTCTTCTTTAACAAGCAACAGATTATACGGGTGAAAATCACCATGACATAAAGTATGTCCCGCTACAAGTGTAGTGTGAGCGGGATATCGTTCTTGAATACGGGGTAACCCGTCGACAGATAACGTGTGGAGGTGCTGGTGTAAGGTGACCATGGCCGTCATGTAGCGGAGAATCCGAACGGGATGACGTTTCATCAAATCTCCGAGCGATTCACCTTTCAAGTACTCCATGCGAATGGACTGATCCCTTTGATTATAGACACGAGGTGTCATCGGAAAGTGGTTCTGGATGGACAGATGATTTTGAAATTCCTGCTGGACCGCTGCATGCGGGACGTGTGCGTGAAACTGCTTTCGGACAATCGCCGCAGTTTCTTGTTGAATCGTTGCCGTGTTACCGGTTCCAATGATATTCATCCCAATCCGCTCCTTATCGTAAAATCATCCGGTACAACCGCGCCTCCGCATCCTCCGGCTCGAACCGGGGATCACTCGTAAAGTGGAAAACTTCCGTCACTTCGATTGGTACATCTTCCGCCCGTAACCGTTTGAGTAATCGTCCGGTCAAGTAGACTTCCTGTGATTTTGGTTCCGCTCGCCATTTACTGGCGGATCCAATCGGCACAATTGTAGCGTCGGGACGCTTCATTAAAAACTGGCGGTCTTCTTCATCCGTAAAGATGGTCGCGGACGCCGGTAAACCAGTAATCGCTTCCGCCAGCTGAATCGTAGCCGGTGTAGTAGTCGCTTGTTGATACAAGGCGATACTTCCGATCATCAATTGAATACATAAAAACGGAACGAGCCAACGCACTGACAAGTGGCGAACGAGTAGGAAGACGAGTAGGAAGACGAGTGGCAAGACATGCCGCGGTTTATCAATGTTTTGGGCCAACCAGACCCAAAGAAAATAACCAGTACCGGTGACGCTCCACCAAAGAGGAAGCGGACGGAAACGTTGGCAGAACAAGAACAGTCCTGATCCGAGACCAATCCAAGTGGCAAATCCAAGACCATGCCAAACGATTTGTTTGAGTGTCAATCCAAGTCGCTCGATCAACGAGGCTTCGTCCGTTTTTGCCGTGCCACCCCAGTCGGAGAAATGACCCGTCACGAAACTGAGTGACAGTTGAGCAAAGGAAGCCGGTCCCCCGACCGAGAAGGCGACCGGTAACAGCCAGGCAAGTTGTGCCAGGAGTAACGTCGCCAGTTCGGATAGGAGTTGCCAGGAGTCTTTTCGGGTTTGCCAAAGTAAAAAGAGTAACACGATTCCAAACGGTGCATAGGATAAACGCGTTGCCATCAACAGTCCGAATAAGAGGTACGGCAAAAGGCGGAAATGACCGTGCCGAGCACGTTCGACACTCCACATGAACCAACAGAGGACACCAAGTGCGAGACCATCCGACATCCCGGTTGCGGACAAGACGACAAGGGAAGCAGTCGATACGACTGTAAAAGCAGCCAGCAGACGAACCGTATCGAATCGTCGGCGTTTGAGAAGCAGATACAGCGGAATCAGTCCGCTGGTGAAACCAAGCGTCGAGACGATGCCAAGCGTACGGACGGGTTCGAGCCCGAGTCGTGCGAGACCGGTCGCAAGTAAGATGAAAAACGGGTAACCGGGAAAATGTGGCTGCAAATTCGCCAAATCATACTGTCCGACCGCTAACGTGAAGTTGGCGATGTCGTAGCTTGCCACAAACGGGCTGACCAGATAAAGGCGTCCGGCGGTGCACACGAAAATTAGAACGACAACCATGAAAAAAAGCGATCGTCCACGTTGTTGTGGATGACCGCTTCGAACCGTCACGAGACCTCCTTCAGTTTCTTGGCGGTTTTTGGTGTTCGATTTTGACGCATCAGCATGAAACCGGCAAACGCGAAGTAGCCCCACCAGGCGAAAACTTGTTCGATGGACGGATTATGGCTGTAGCCGAACATCGCCCCCATGAACGTACCGATTTGACCGCTGATCAATGTCGTATTGCCCGTATCACGTAAATATTGAATCTGGTCGATGTAGTGTTCCGGCATAAATCCGACGATGTTGTACAAGGCTGCCGGTGTGCCGTCCGCATTCGTCAACAAACTTCCGAGCAATCCAAGATCCTGGAAACGTCCAATCGTTTGGACGAGCATGCCGGCAGCAATGAACAAAATCAAGACGCCTGTCACTTGGAAGAAACGTTTGACTGGAATCTTCATCGTTCCGGAGACGAACAGATACCCAAAAATCAAAGCGAGCAAGAGACCGGACACGGCACCATAACTCGTCAAGACTTTCTCGATTTCACCGCCGGAAATGGCAGCAAAGAAGAAAACGGTCTCGATCCCTTCCCGAACGATGACGAGGAACGAATGGACAATCATTGTGATGGCACTACCTGTCGAGACGGCTGCCGCGACTTTCGCTTGCGAAGCCTGTTGATTTTCTTTCGCCTCTTTCCCCATCCAAAGCACCATATGGGTTAAGAGGAAAACAGAGATGATCATGATACCGAGACGCAAGTATGTGTCGCTGCCGAAGCTTGCGAAACTCGTAAAGACGACTTGGAATAAAAAGGCGACGCCGAGGCTTGCGAGCAGCGCAAGTCCGACTCCGGCATAGACCCATTTTTTATATTGTGGTGCGTTGAGTCGATCGAGATAGCCGAGAATCAAACCGACGATCAAGACAGCTTCGAGACATTCACGTAGCGTGATTAAAAACGCTTGAAAATCCATCGTCCTTCCTCCCTAATTAGTGATTTTGACGTTTCTTCTTTCGTTGTCCGATGATGACGAGAACGATGAGAACGATGACAAGACCAATCGCAATCGTTTTCCAAATCTCATCTGTTCCGAAGGATTGACCGAAAATCGAATCCTCCTCTTCAAACAAACCGGTTTTTTCTTCTCCGGGTAAAACGAACAGGGGTGTAATTGTATCTTCGATTAATGCAATATTTTGGTTGAATGTTTCTTGATCACTCGCTTTTTTTCCGACTCCGAACAACCCGGGGTTTCCAAGAGCAGCAAGCGATTCGTCAAAAGCAGTATACAATGAATCACTTGTCTGTGCACCCTCACTTTCTTTGACGTAAGGCGCGAGCACATCATACGTGCCACGTGCTTTCGCAAGCAACAGCTTAGCCTGTCCGAAATCATCGAATTGTTCCTGTGCGAAGTGCAGACGACGTTCGATGTTTTGACGTAAGGCGACGCGGTAGGCTTGCTTGGCGGCATCGGCATCTTTTTTTGCTAACGCCGCATCGATTTTTTCCTTCGCTTCTGGGAAGTAGAGCGTAAATTCTTTATCGTACGCGTCAATCGTTTCCTTCGCAAGCGTATAATCGTTTTGGTCAAGCTGTTCCTCAAACTGTTTATAAGCTTCCGCAAAAGCTTCCTTTCCTGGATCCCCATAACTGTAGGCGAATGCCGGCAATGGTGTAGTGAGCAGGAACAAGAAGGCGATGACGGTGATGAAAAACGGTTTTCTCATCCGAGATGCTCCTTTCGTTCAAAACGTTCTTCAGACGACAGTGGGACGATCGGGCGACGCCATTCCCGGTAAATCGCGGGAAGGACACGCTGGATATAGTTAAAGCGGATAAAGGACTTTCCTGCTTCTCGCACACGGTAACGAATCGGGACTTCATGCAGCCGGAATCCTTTTCGAACAAGATTCAATGTCAGCACTTGGGCATAGTTATAGTCGTGGATGATTTCTGCGTGTTTACACGCCGCACGGGAAAAGGCACGCATGCCGCTTTGCCCATCGTGAATCCGACGTTTTAATAAGACACACTGTAACCAGGTAAAGACATGATTGCCGATGTACCGGTACAAGCGCATCCCGTCGACAGTTCCGAGAAAACGGGAACCAAACACATAGTCGGCTTCATCCAGAAGAATCGGTCGGACGACGTCGGGAATTTGATCCGCCGGGTATTCGTTATCGGCGTCAATCATGACGGCGACACTTGCCCCGTGCTCATAAGATCGGAGCAAACCTTCACGGACGGCAGCTCCGAGCCCACGGTTTTTAGGGAAACGATAGACATGGGCTCCGTGTTGCCGGGCAATCTCGGACGTCGCATCAGTGGAGCCGTCGTCGATGACGATCGTCTCGACGGGCAGTCCATCGATTTCATCCGGAATCCGTTTTAAGACAAGTGGCAAGGAGACTTCTTCGTTATGGGCCGGTAGAAAGACGACGACTTTTTTCATGACGATTCCTCCTTAAACGCTTCCGTCAGTAGGACACCCCGGCTATCGCGCGGGATATCGGCACCAAGTAGTTTTGCAACAGTCGGTCCAAGCGACAGGATGTGTCGATGTGTATCGACCTTGCGACCAGCGTGAATGTGTTTACCGTACATCCAGAATGGTACGAATCGTTCTCCCTCGTCAAGGTGACCATGTCCGCCGATGCCATCTGCTTGACCATGGTCCGCCATGACGATCAGTGTCGCATCGTCTAACTTACCGAGACGCTCCAGTTCTTCACAGAATTCAGCGAGTAGGGCATCTGCTTCCTCGATTTTTTGAATATATTCCGAGTAGAGTGTTCCACGACTATGACCGGTTTGGTCGGTACCGATCAATTGGATTGCCAGCAAATCCGGATCTTCTTGCTGGACGATTTGTTTAGCGCGATCGATGATGTTGCGGTCCGCGACATCATTATGCATGACGGCTGTCACGGTATGAACGTCTTTGGCACCGAAGGCATCGACGAGATGAGCGATTCCAAGAATCTTACCGGTTTTCCCGACGTCGCGTAATCGGTCAAAGACCGTATCGGTTTTGACCCCTGTCGTATTCCAGACCATGTTCGAATGAATCCCGTGTTCTTCCGGACGGGCTCCGGTGAACATCGAGCTGAAACAGACGACCGTCCGGGCCGGATAGACGGTCTCCATATTGGTATATTCCGTTCCTTCTTGACGCAATCGCTCGAGAAACGGCGTGTTCGCAGCCATGTAGCGGTCTTTTCGCATCCCGTCGACAACCAAGACGTAGACTTTGTCTGAAGTCGGTAAGCTGGCATCGGTTGTCGGCTCGGTCGGAAGTTTCGGTTTCCAGTCGAAGAGATAATGGTGAAGAATCCAAGCGAATACGAATAACCCAGCAGGGAACAGGACGTACGACCAATCTAACGCCGGATCAATCGTTGCGGTTTGCCAGTAGGCAAGTAAGAGTGCGACTTTCGGTAGTTGTTCTTGCGCATTTCCACTCGTCGAGTCACTATTTTTGAGGACAAGTTTCCAAAAACGGGTGAAGTTCAGCCAATCGGTTCCGATGCGTAAATGGTAGTAAATCGTTCCCCAGAAGAAAATCGTGAAGAAGAAATAAAGACCTGCACCATAAGCGAACAGGGGCAAGAGCCGTGAATCTGTTCCTTCAAGGAATAACCAGACGATAACGGGCATCCATAAATAATTACGAAGGAACAGCGGGAAATCAAATTTCCAGTACAGTATGAATAAAGGCAACGTCACTAAAAAACCGAATCCGGCACCGCTCAGTGTCTGTTGGAACAAAAGACAGTAGCTGAGGAAAATACCAATCGTGAAAATCGGAGTGAAGGGTTTGCCTTCATTTAATAAGTTCCACATACGGGCTGCGACTTTTTCAAAACGTGAAGCACTTTTCATGAAAATCCTCCTTTCTGTTGATGCTTGAATTGGCGAAACAGTAATGCGACGACGGCGTGATGTCTGACTAGAAAATAACAGGGTGCGATGAAGGCGAATGCATACTTGAACGTATGTGTCATCAATGCCAGTTCATAAGGATGCTCGACGCCTGCCGTCTGTAAGACCGTTCCCATGGCAAGTTCATATGTGCCGAGACCACCCGGGGTGAATTGAGCAATTCCGGATAAGACGCCGGCGCTCATCGCGACTAAAACGAGTGGAAAGGGAAGGATGGTGTTTACTCCGACCAATAAGCAATAGACGGCACTTGCTTCAAGACACCAAGCGAGCGTTCCGTAGCCGATTAATGGATACATCGTCTGTAAGAATGGGCGAACGATGATTAAGACGAGCACACCAAGCGCAAAGGCGATACCGGCAGGAAGAGACGTCTTCGTCGTAAGCAAACCGAGCGTGACGAAGAGTCCGAGGACAACCAAATCAATGCCACGCTGGGCGACGAGGATTGCAGTCGTCCGTTTCAATGGACTAGCAATGGCACGTGCCGCTAGCAGGCGAACACCTTCGCCAAGTTTGACCGGTGACAAGTGATTGATGGCAAGTCCGAGATAGAGGCTCGTCAAATAGATTGGCAAGGGTGCCTGCCGTTGATCAGCCATGCGCCAGGCGACAGCGCGGACATAAAAAGCAAGGGCGTACAATACACTTGCGATGAGTGTCCAGTAAGAGCGTAAAAGGATGTGCAAGTAGTCATAGAGGACCGGCAATTCGAGCACGAACCGAATCAATAAAAAAACAACCGCAAACGTCAGCAGGACGCTTGCGGTCGTACGGATTACACGCGCCCGAGATGCCATGTAATCATCCGCTCGAGTCCTTCAGTCAGCGTGACGGCAGGCATGTATCCGAATGCCTGACGTGCAGCTTCCGTATTACTCCATGTCATCGAGACATCCCCTTCCCGTCGGTCCGTGTACGTCACCGCGACGCCATATCGTGTACCGAGCATTTCCGCTATCTTCCGAACGGACTCTGGTTGATTTGCACCCAGGTTGAATGTACCTGTCGCACGTGCTTGAAGCGCTTGTTCCATCCCGCGCGTGATGTCATCGATGTAGGTGAAGTCG
The DNA here is from genome assembly GCF_018618755.1 of Exiguobacterium sp. s193. Classification (GTDB taxonomy): domain Bacteria; phylum Bacillota; class Bacilli; order Exiguobacteriales; family Exiguobacteriaceae; genus Exiguobacterium_A. The sequence continues at coordinate 26,501 of NZ_JACSMR010000003.1, read as the reverse complement.
CGGACCGGATCACCGTAAACGACGAGATCTTGACCACGGAGTGCCTGCTCGATGAAACGATACAGCGCCATATCCGGTCTTCCCGATGGTCCATACACTGTAAAGAAGCGGAACGTCGTGATTTGTAATCCATATAAGTTTTGATAGGCGTTGCAAAAGGTTTCGGCGCTATATTTCGCTGCGGCATAGGGACTGACGACTTGACCGGTCGCCTGCTGTTCGCTCAACGCACCTGTCTGCTCACCGTAAACGGACGAAGAAGAGGCGAAAAAGACTTGCTGAATCTGATGGCGTTTTGCTGCTTCGAGGACGGTCACCGTCATATCGATATCCTCTTTGATGTAACGATGCGGCTCACGTAAGGAGCCAGGGACACCGGGTAAAGCAGCAAGGTGGAACAAGGCATCGAATTGACCGGATGAACACCAGTCATTAAGCGCCGTGTGGACATCTGCTTCAGAGATCGTCACGCCAAGCCGTGCCAGTTCTGCGGCCCGTTCACGTTTCAAGTCGCTTGCATAATAATCGGTGAACGCATCGATGACTGATACAGTGTGACCGCTGGCATGCAAGCGAGTTGCAAGAGCAGCACCGATGAAACCGGCGCCACCTGTAATTCCGATATTCAAAGGAAGTTCCCCCAATCGTCTTGCTTAGTTGAACGTATCGAGCGCATCGACGATTTTTTTACTTACAGTTTCAGCCTTTGAGTCATTTTTTTCGATGAGATCGTACCACGTGTTGGCGTCAGCAAGAACAGCGTCCGCTTTTTCTTTGCCGAGACGATTTTCAAGCGTCGGTTTCATCGCAATGACGAACATGTTTGCTTCCATTGCTTCGACACGTGCTGTATCGACATCTTTCGCTTCGAGTGCTTCCATCGCCTCTTCATGATAACCGACGATTTTTTTCGTTAACGCTTTGGCGAAGAGACCTTCGATTTCTTCATAAGAGACATCTGCTGGTTTTGTTTTTGAGAAGTCGTATTGTTCTTTTAGCTTTGCGACGGCTGCTTCATCGCCACCGGCAAGCGATTCTTCGATTGCGAGTAAGAAACCGTAGCCTTCCGCTTGTTCCATTTGTAACTCTTGTTCGTCAGCACCGGCTTTGACGCCCTCTTCGATTTTTTGTGCATAACCGAGTGCTGCGAGATAGAACGAACGGTAAATCGATTTATCGGTCAATTGTTTTGCGACCTTAAAGTCAGCAACGTTTTCAGCCGTGATGGCTTCTTCCTGCGCCGTCAATCCAGAATTGATAGCTTGGACAACAGAATCTTCATTTTTAAAACCGTAACTTGCATCACGTTTTTCCGCTGTCGGAATGAAAACCGTTTCTGCCATCATTTTAATGTCTTTGAGTGCTGCATTTGCTTCATCCGCCTTGCCCGCAACGATGGCTTCTTCCGCTGTTGCTTGGGTTGATTTTTGAAGTTTATAGAAATAAGACTGAAGTCCTTTATCGACGAGCTGACGGGCAATATTCTCATCTAAATCTTTTGAGTCGACGCCTGCAAGGGCAGAAGTGATGACTTGTTCGATTTCAGGAGCGGCAGTCGCGACGCCACCTTTTAATTTCGAGTCATAACTTGTTTTGACCATCTTCCAGTCGATGGCTTGTCCTTCTTTTGCTTTATCAAGTTCTGTCTTGATTGAGCTGAAGATTGTCAGTTCGTCTTTCAATGTTGTTGCAGCAATACCAGCATTTGTAGTTGTTTCTGATGTTTGCTCCGTTTTTTCTTTTTTTGGAGCCGTCGTTGTTTCTTCCGCATTTCCGCAAGCTGCAAGAAGTCCTGCTGTAATGAAAAGTGATGCCACTTTTAAGCGTTTTTTCATGATGAATTCCCCCATACTATAATAAATGATGTTAAATGATGTCGTTTTCACAATTCTCACTATAGCGAGAATAATTCTCATTGTCAATTGAACTTAAAACAAAAAATAGCTCCAGAGAAATCTCCGGAGCCATTTTCTTAATGATAGATTATTGAATTTGGTCATACAATTTCGTTAAATACGTAAAGACTTCGTCAGAAGCTTGGAACATCATGACCGAGTGGCCGAAGATGGCTGCCGGGTTGAAGCCGTGATCCAAGTCGATTGTTGAGGCAATCGTTACGTCGCGGTCGCTATCGAGGACGACGCGGAAGTATTTGAATTCTTGGTTGAAATCATTGATGGCATTTAAGATTGGAAGATCTTCAACACCGTCTGGAACGTGCGTGACCGTACGGGCGAACAATTCAACATCCGTCGTCGTTTTACTGAAGACGATCATCATCATCGGCTCAGCGCCGGCTGGTGTTTTTTCTTGTGTCATAAAGAAGACGTGTGTTTCATTTTCACGTGCTTCCATTGGAATGCCTTTTTCGACTAAGAACGCTTGGAATGCTTCCAAGTGTTGTTGTTGAACTTCCGTTACCCCGTTTTCGTTTGTTTCTTCTTGATTCCGTTCTGGGTGAAGCGGTGTGACCTTGTTGTTCTCATTTGTTTCGTTCGAGTTACGATCCTGGTCCATTTCAAAATCCCCCTTTGTATACTATAAGTTCAGTTTCAAGCATTTTAGGAGGAATTGCAACTAATGTCCGTTATCATCAAAGAATAAACAGTTTGAAAATAAGACAAGTTTGTGAAAAGTAGAACAAACTACTTGTAACAACATACCATTGTGGGTATATTGTAAAGCATAGAGAGTACGATTCGATTAGGAGGAAAACAGCCATGAAAACAATCATTGTTGGTGGAGTAGCAGGCGGAGCGACCGCCGCGGCACGATTACGTCGGTTAGATGAAACTGCGGAAATTATTTTACTCGAACGTGGAAAAGAAATTTCGTTCGCGAACTGTGGTTTACCTTATTATATTGGAGACGTCATCAAAGACCGGAACAAGTTACTTGTCCAAACACCTGAAGGCATGCATGCCCGGTTTAACCTAGATGTCCGAAATCTCTCGGAAGCGATCCGAATCAACCGTGAACTGAAAACGGTCACGATTCGTAAAGTTGATACAGGTGAAGAGTATGACGAGACGTACGATCACTTAATCCTTTCACCAGGAGCAAAACCGATGCGTCCATCGATTCCTGGTATCGAAGAAGCGACGAACATTTTTACGTTACGCAACATTCCCGACACGGACCGGATGCGCCAATATGTCGATGAGAACCGTCCCGCACATGCCGTCGTCATCGGTGGTGGCTTCATCGGACTTGAAATGGCAGAGAATTTGGTCGAACGTGGTGCGAAAGTTACATTGGTTGAAATGATGGATCAAGTCATGGCACCGGTCGATCCGGAAATGGCAGCCATCGTCCATGAACATCTACGCGCAAAAGGGGTCGAATTGATTTTATCGGATGGTGTTGCCCGCTTTGAAGAGGCAGGGAAGCGTGTTGTTTTGGCAAGCGGCAAGACGATTGAAACGGAAATGAACATCCTATCGATTGGTGTCATGCCGGAAAGTAACCTTGCGGCGGAAGCAAAACTCGAGTTAGGAATCAAGAATACGATCAAAGTCGATGACACGCTACGGACATCTGATCCATCAATCTTTGCGATTGGTGATGCGATCGAAGTGAAAGACTACGTTACAGGAGAGGCGATGCACGTTCCGCTCGCATGGCCGGCGAATCGTCAAGGACGCCTCGTTGCGGATATCATCGCCGGGCGTGACGTGAAGTACACAGGTGCACTCGGTACAGCTGTCGCAAAAGTGTTTGATTTAACGGTCGCTTCGACAGGCAATAACGAAAAACGGTTGAAACAGGCAGGGCGTCGCTATGAAGCAGTCCATCTCCATCCGGGTTCGCACGCCGGTTATTATCCGGGGGCAAGTCCGATTTCGATGAAACTTTTATTTGATCCGGTCGATGGGACAATTTATGGTGCGCAAGCGATCGGGATGACGGGGGTCGAAAAACGGATTGATGTATTGGCGACGGCAATCAAAGGCGGTTTGACCGTACTTGACTTACCGGATCTTGAGTTGTCGTACGCACCACCTTACAGCTCGGCGAAAGATCCCGTCAACATGGCAGGCTACATCGCGTCGAACATCGTGTTAGGGGACAGCGAAAACGTCCATTGGCATGAAATTGATCAAATCGTCGCAGCTGGCGGATTGTTACTCGATGTCCGGGAACCGTCTGAAAATGAACTCGGTTCGATTCCGGGCTCGGTCAATATCTCATTGCCGACGCTTCGCGCGTCACTCGACGAGTTACCGAAGGATCAGCCGATTTATGTGACATGCCAAGTCGGATTACGGGGATATGTCGCAAGTCAGCTCCTCAAACAAAACGGCTTCGACGTGAAAAACTTAAGCGGTGGATATAAAACATGGGCGACGGTCAATCGCGATCAAGAAGCGCGCAACCAAGCACGGGAGGAAACAGCAGTGACGACGATTAAAAGTGAGCCGAAACAAGCCGTGAAAGCAGAGCAAATCACGCTGCTCGATACATGTGGATTACAGTGCCCGGGACCAATCGTTGAATTAAAGGCGAAGATGGACCAACTGCAAGATGGCGACCAAGTCTTCGTTAAGGCATCGGATCCCGGTTTCTTACCAGACGTCCAGGCATGGGCGACGAAGCTCGGACATACCGTCCACACGGCAGAAATGAATAAAGGAATTGTCGAAGTCTTACTTGAAAAAGGGCAAGGACAAACGAAGCAACCCGTGACGTCAGCACCTGTCGCAAAAGCAGACGACGCAACGATGGTCGTCTTCAGCGGAGACCTTGATAAAGCACTTGCGTCATTCGTCATCGCACAAGGTGCACAAGCAATGGGAAAACAAGTCACGATGTTCTTCACGTTCTGGGGACTGAATGTCATTCGGAAGCCGGATGCACCAGCCGTCGACAAAGCACCGATGGAACGCATGATGGGAATGATGATGCCGAAACATGCCGGGGATCTTCCGTTATCCAACATGAACATGGCAGGCGCCGGTCAAAAAATGATGAAAAAAGTCATGAAGGACAAACAAGTCGATGCGTTAGAGACGATGATGGCAAAAGCGCAAGCGGCAGGTGTCCGAATGATCGCGTGTACGATGTCGATGGACATCATGGGGATTAAAAAAGAAGAACTGTTAGATGATATCGATTATGGTGGGGTCGCAAGTTATCTTGGCGCGACAGATGATGCCAACTTAAATCTATTCATCTAAAGAATCGAAAAGAGCCCTTCCGCGAAAAGTGGAGGGGCTCTAAGCGTTTGTCTAAAGATGGAGGGGCTGACTAATTCAGACGAACATCCATCTTTGTGACGGATGTTTCCGTCCTCCATTAATCGAAATGACCGATGATCCCGATTTTCACGGAATCATCGGTCATTTTGATGTAAACGCTTCTTTTTTTGTTCGTAAACGAAAAACCTCACATCTAATGTGAGGAAATGGATAAAAAAGTCTCATAATCAGAAGTTGACTGATACAACTGTATTTGATTTTTTAAAAAATCTTTCGTATTATAGAACACATGTGAAAAAAGGTTACATAAGAGAGAAGTGGGGGAACCTGTATGGAGAAGCAATTGATGGATATCGTAAGTAATATTAGTGATGTATTATGGTCGAGCGTATTAATTATCTTACTTGTTGGCTTAGGCATTTATTTTACGGTTCGCATGGGATTCGTCCAATTCCGGATGTTACCTGAAATGTTACGGTTACTGTTCCAAGGAACGGATAAAGGAAAAGATGGTGTCTCTCCATTCCAAGCATTCGCGATCAGTACGGCAGCGCGTGTTGGAACAGGAAATATCGCCGGTGTTGCGACGGCAATCGCGTTAGGTGGTCCAGGTGCAGTCTTCTGGATGTGGTTGATTGCCTTAATCGGTTCAGCGTCAGCATTCGTCGAAAGTACGCTTGCACAAATTTATAAAGTTCGTGATGAAAAAGCATGGCGTGGGGGCCCTGCCTATTACATGGAAAAGGCGCTTGGTCAACGCTGGCTCGGAATTGTCTTCAGTGTCTTGATTACGATTTCGTTTGGCTTCGTCTTTAACTCGGTTCAATCGAACACGATTTCGTTGTCGCTCCAAAGCCAGTATGGCATCGATAAGATGTGGATTACGATCGGTCTTGTTGTGTTGACAGCACTCGTTATCTTCGGCGGAGTGCGCAGCATTGCGACGGTCTCTGCGTTCCTCGTTCCGATCATGGCAGGCGGATATATTTTAATCGCTCTCTTCATCATGATTACGAACCTTGAGTTGTTACCAGACGTCTTCGGCTTGATTTTCCAAAAAGGGCTCCTTGAGTTCAAGACGCTTGCCGGTGGAGCGATTGGTGCTGCAGTCCTCAACGGAATTCGTCGCGGTCTGTTCTCGAATGAAGCCGGTATGGGTTCTGCTCCGAACGCTGCTGCGACGGCGGAGGTTTCGCACCCTGTCAAGCAAGGATTAATTCAATCATTCGGTGTATTCGTGGATACGTTACTCATCTGTTCATCAACGGCGATGATCATCCTCGTCAGCGATGTCGCAACGAAAGACGCGAATGGGAAAGCAGTTGCCGGGATCGCACTCGCACAAAATGCACTTTCGACTCAAGTCGGAGTTGTCGCAACGACGTTCATGGCGCTCGCAATCTTTTTGTTCGCCTTCAGTTCGATTGTCGGAAACTACTATTATGGTGAGTCGAACATCAGCTTCATCAATAACAATAAGACACTCATGACGGCGTACCGGGTCATCGTCCTCGCGATGGTCGTCTTCGGTTCAGTCGTGCAAACGGCAGGTCTCGTCTGGGCGCTCGCTGATATCTTCATGGGCTTGATGGCGGTCGTTAACTTATATGCGATTTTCCGTTTATCTAAAATCGCGAGACTTGCGCTCGATGATTATCTCGAACAGCGTAAAGCTGGGAAAGACCCGCGTTTTTATGCGGACTCGATTCCAAACTTGCCAGGTAAGGAATCTCTTGAAGCCTGGAAGACAGACGAATCAAAAGAAAAAGCGATTTAATCACAAAAGAACCGGCATTCTGCTGGTTCTTTTTGCATGTAGACAAACGTTTATGAAGCGTGAACATGCTTTTCGCTTAAAAAAGCGATTCGAGACGGATTGTGCCCTAGACGGTCTGCATGACCGGCTTTCCATCACGGTATTACCCAAAAAGCGTCACGTTTCGTTGACTCCTGCGGGAAAAGTGCGTTTTTAACGCACGTTCAGAGGCAGGCAAGACCCTGCTCGTTGTCCGTGAGGATCAAGGAGCAACGGCTTGCGCCTCGCCCGAGGAAAGCAACGAAAAAAGACGCTTATCTCCCGATCGTCATTGTCTAAAGTCTGAAAGAATCGGCATTTTTCCGATTCTTTTTTTGTGTGTGAACAAAGACAAAGTAGTAAGGATGAATAACAGATTTGTTCTTTTCGCTGCTGTTTAGTGAGGCGATACCGCCTGAAAACACGCCATGCCGGCATGCCTCTTCAATCTTCAGTGATGGCGACTGTTTTAGATACGCGAAAAAATACGATCTGCGTTTTTAGTACACAGATTCTAAAAAAATTACTAAAGCATCGAAAAAATGGGAATAGCTATTAAAGAGCCGAAGAGAGGAGAGGGAGGATGGAAAACGTACATTACGTCCGTGTCACGGATGCCGTCTGGGATTCTTTTGGTGACGATCCACATATCATCATGGACTGGATTCTTTTTATCCATGAGACGAAGCCCGATCAGGAGCAGGTATTTGCCCTCGAAGAAACAGCAGCCATCTACCACGTGATGAATCAAATCGATATCTATATCGATCAAGAGACCCATTACAACTTAGGACGGGCAGTCGTCGGGGAAGAGCTGATTGTCAACGAAACACAGGCGGCAATCGTTGGCATCCTTCCTCTTCCGTTAATCATCATTTCAGCAGAAGTGATGCGGAATTTTGACCGTCTTGCACTCGAGACGATTTATGATGAGGCGGGACAGCACGGCGAGTTTGACGACGTGTGGGAACAATTCGCTGATTTACGGGCCTATTTTAGCAAAGCGGAAGAAACAGAAGAGACGATTCTTGTCTATTATGCCTAAAAAAGACTGCACCGGGAGTGTTCCCGCGAGCAGTCTTTTGTCTATCCGTATGTTCATTAAAAATCGATTTCGTCAGGATCCGGTCCGAGGCGGTCTTCTGACGCGAGACGGTCAATTTGTTCAAGATCGTCTGCATCGAGTTGGAAATCAAACACGTCGAAGTTTTCAGCGATCCGTTCTGGTGTGACAGACTTCGGAAGCGCAACGATTCCGTTATCGAGGTGCCAACGAAGAACGACTTGCGATGGGCTCTTACCATGCTTTTCAGCAATCTCTTTAAAATCATTGATTTCGAGGAATTTACCTTGCATGAGTGGGCTCCATGCTTCGATTTGAATGTTATGATCCTGCAAGTACTCATGCAGTTCATGTTGCGGAAGTTGTGGGTGAAGCTCGACTTGGTTAATCATCGGCGTCATGAGTCCCTCTTCAGCAAGTGTATCGAGATGATGTTCTTTGAAGTTCGAAACACCAATTGCTTTAATTTTACCCGCTTCATAAAGCTCGACCATGGCTTTCCATGCTTCGACATAACCTTCAACAGGCCAGTGAATGAGGTAGAGATCGAGATAATCGGTTTCTAGTCGCTCAAGTGACTCAGCGAAAGCCTCTTTCGTCCGTCCGGCACGAATGTCATCGTTCCAAACTTTAGACGTCAAGAAGAGTTCTTCACGTTTCACGCCGCTTTCTTTGATTCCTTTTGCGACACCACGTTCGTTTTTGTAGACGGCAGCCGTATCGATATGACGGTAACCGACGCGAAGTGCTTCTGCGACGGCAGCCGGTGCTTCCGTCTCTTCATCGACTTGCCAGACACCGAACCCGATTTGTGGAATCGTGATACCATTTGAAAGTTTTGCGTATTGCATGTGTATACTCCTCCTTCAATAGAACTAGAATATGGATTTGCCTGTTCAGTTTAGCATGAAGTTAGAAGAACATCTGTTTTGATGCTCATAAGCAGGGAATATAGAATGGGAAAGAGAAGAAAGTCTACTGATGCATAAATGAAGAGAGGTGTAAAATCATGGTGAAATCGATTAAAAAAGTACCAAAAGGAGTTTGGACAAGCATTGCTGCGCTATTAGGGGCTCAAGCCACGTTCCTTTTCCTTGGTGCCCGCAAGACAGGACGTAACCCGTGGGTATGGGGTGGAGCAGGACTCGTTCAATTCCCACTTCCGGCGATTGCTTACTTCATTTTGAATCGTCAAGAAAAACAGAAATAAAGTGAACCCCCATCGCAGATGAAGCGACGGGGGTTGTTTGTTTTACGACACGTTTTTTTTCTGTGCGGCCTCGGTCTTCCGGCGTGGGAATCCGAAGAAGATTGCGAGCGATCCGCAAATGAACAGTAAAAACGGATAGAACAGATACGGAATCAGTTCGGGAGATGCCGTTTTTGTCAGTTCAGCGGCAATCAAAAGTTGTGCTCCGTACGGAATGATTCCTTGGACACCACAGGAAAAGAGGTCGAGGATACTGGCTGATTTCTTTCGGTCGACGTCATACGTATCCGCAATTTCAGCAGCGAGCGGTCCTGCGACAAGAATCGAGATCGTGTTATTCGCCGTTGCAAGATTCGTGGCACTGACGAGGGCAGCCATGCTGAACTCCGCTCCCCGGCGTTTCGAGATTTTCCGTGTCAAAGTTTCTTTGAGATAGGCGATTCCGCCGTTATACGTGATGAGACTGACGAGTCCGCCCATCAGTAACGTTAAGATGGAGATTTCTGCCATCCCCATCAATCCGTCAGACATCGCGAGAACAAAGCCACTTAATCCGAAGCTTCCGTCCACCATTCCGATGATGCCTGTCAACAATGTCCCGCCGAGTAAGACGAGAATGACGTTAACACCGAAAAGTGCAAGCACGATGACGGAAAGGTACGGAATCAACTTATAAAAGTCGAACGCCTTTGCTTCGACGACATCTCCGGCGCCTGATACGAAGGCAAGTAAGATGACGGTGATGATAGCAGCAGGTAAGACGATTAAAAAGTTCGTTCTGAATTTATCGCGCATGTTCGTTTTTTGTGTCCGGACGGCAGCGATTGTCGTATCGGAGATGAACGATAAGTTGTCACCGAACATCGCTCCACCGACGACGGCAGCAGCGGCGAGTGCGACGTTGACGCCCGTCGCGTCATGAATGCCGAGTGCGATCGGGGAGAGGGCGGCAATCGTCCCGGTCGAAGTCCCCATCGCCATCGAGATGAAGGCGGCGATGATGAACAAACCGCTCATCAGGAGCGACTGCGGCAAGAAGCTGAGCGCGGCGTTGACGGTCGCGTCAATCGCTCCAATCGCATTCGCTGTTCCGGAAAACGTGCCGGCAAGTAAAAAGATGAAGACCATGATCATGATGTCCGGGTTACCGGCACCACGGGCAATCCGCTCGACCGTCTGGTTGATGTCTCCCTTAGATGTCGCAGCAGCAAAGATCAAGGCGATCAACGCTGCAATCAAGATCGGGAATTTGTAAAAGTCGTTATAGAAGATTCCTGCACCGATGAATAATACAAGGAAAACGAACAAGGGCAACAAAGCCCATTTGTTCGGTGTAATCGTTTCGTTCATGTCGAATCACTCCATTTCTTCAGCATACAAAAAAAGACCCCTTCGCAAGAAAGAAGGAGGTCTTTACTGAAAAAGACGCTCTTCTTATCTCTCAAGCTTTCGCTTGCTGGATTTGGCACAGTACGAATCAATCGTCCGCTGCCGAAACATCATTGGGCCAGTCCCTCCGTTTCTCGCGATAAAAAGAAGTCATTTAGTTGTTTAAAATACGTTTTCTACCGTAACGTATCTTTTAATGCTTGTCAACAGCACCTTACTGCAGTGCCTGTTTGAGTGTCGTGACGTTTTCATTCATTAAATCAAAATAGGATTGATCTTGCTGTTCTTTTGTGACGGACTCGAGGTTGTGAATCGTGATCGACTCGGCACCGATTTCTTTTTGGATGACACGGGCGACCTTTGGCGACACCGTCTCTTCAAAGGCGATATAGTGTAAGTCATGTAACTTGGCTTCTTTGACGATTGCGGCAAGTTGCTTTTGGGATGGTTCGTCAGACGGCGAGATTCCGGCAATCGGGAGTTGCTCAAAACCATACCGTTCTGCAAGATATCCATACGCTGCATGAGTAACGAGTAACTCTTTTTTAGAACCGGCCTCCACAGCCTTTTGTAAGTTTCGGTCGAGTTCATCCGCCTGTTGATTAAACAGGTTCAGGTTTTTGGTGAAGGTCTCTTTACTTGCAGGTGCTTCTTTTGCGAGAGCAGTCGTGATCGACTGGGCCATCTTTTTAGCGTTCATCGGATCAAGCCAGACGTGTGGATCGTATTTTCCGTGATCATGGTCCTCTTCTTCATGATCATGCGCTTCCTCTCCGTGAGTATGGAGTGTTGCAGAAGCATCGAGTAAGTCAATTCCTTTACTCGTCTCAACGAAGCGGATGGAGTTACCGGCTAAACTTTCTTTGATTTTCTTCGAATACGGCTCAAGTGTCGTACCGGTTAAGAGGAACAAGTCACCTTTTGCGATTTGTGTCAGTTGTTTTGATGTCGGTTCATACGAATGGGGATCGGCACCAGGTGGAACGATCATTTCGACATGGACTTCCTTTCCGCCGATTTCTTTGGCGATGGCTGCCGTCGCGAACGTCGAAGTATAGACCTGTAGTTTACCATCGTCACTCGAATCTGATGAAGACGATGACCCGCATGCAGCAAGAAGACTTGCGCTCATCGTTGCGACGGTGAATGCTGTGATTAATTTTTTCATATGAATAAAACCTCCAAGATTATTAAAACGTAATTATTCCGATTTGGACTTTTTAACTATATCCGACGTTAACTGAAGCGTCAAGTCGAATTGTTGTGAAGTTCTAGTTCAAAAAAAATCGGGTAAGAGAGAAGTAGAAGCTAAATCGTGATTACGTTTGGAGGTGACGGGGTGAAACGTGAGACGGCATGGTTGATGGGAGGCGCGGCGATTTTGACGACCGCCGCTGCCGGAGCAAGTATCTGGAACAATTATGGTGCGTTACTTCGTTGGACGGAACCTGTCTTGCCACTTACGGAGAAGCAACTAGCGCCACGCAACATCGTATACAAAACTGTCGAAAAACAAGATTTAACGTTAGATATCTATTATCCGCCGGGGGAAGGACCGTTTCCGGTCGCGATTTATGCCCACGGTGGTGCATTCGTTCGTGGCGGTCGTGATGATATCTTTTGTTTCTCACCGATTGTCGACCGATTTTTAGAGCTCGGCATCGCCGTCTGTAGCATCGACTATCGTTTGTTTGAGGACGGGAGCTACTTTCCGGATAACTTAGAAGATGCCCGCGACGCCCTTTGTTTTTTGAACCGTCAAGCGGACGAACTGCAAATTGCCCGGGGGCGAATGATGTTATGGGGGGATTCAGCCGGAGCAGCCCTGATGTTGACGACATCTCTTGCCCCGGATGAATTTGTCGGACAACAGACAAAGGAGTCCTTCCCGATGATTAGCGGCATCATCGCTCTCTATCCCCCGACAAATTTTCTATTGTTTAAATTCATTCAGACATGGATTGCCCACATCAAATTTTATGGAGGCGGACGGGAAGAGTGGCGCCAGTTGATGACGCGTGTCTCGCCGGCGACACACTTAAGTTCAGACTCCCCACCCATCATGTTGTTGCACGGGAAAAAAGATCCAATCGTCCCGTTTGCCCAAGCACTCCACTTTGTTGAGAAGGGAGCAGACGTCGGGGCGGACGTCCGATTATTCTCGTTTCCGAATGGAACGCATTCGCTAGCAAGCTTTGCCCAAACGGAAAATCCACTCAAACTGGAGCGGTTGCTCGAACGGATCGAAGCCTTCAGCTGTCAAGTGCTTGTCTTGCCGAAACGAGAGACGCTCCACTGAGAAACATGATACAATCAGTCATATTTCTTTAGAAGGAGACTGCATTATGACTGAAATTTGTTTAGTACGCCACGGTCAAACGGACTGGAATTTGAACGAACGGATTCAAGGACGCGAAGATATACCGCTGAATGAGACTGGGAGAAAACAAGCTACGCTCAGTGCCGCCTATCTGGCGGGAGAGGACTGGGATGTCTTGATTTCAAGTCCGTTGTCACGCGCTGTCGAGACGGCAGAAATCATCGGACGCTCGATCGGTTTACGCTTGACGGAAACAGATGAACGGCTCGTCGAACGGGAATTCGGAAGTGCTTCCGGTGAGCCGGTCGCAGGGATTTATGAGGCTGTCCAGGCAAACGATGCTGAACGTGTGCCGGGACTCGAGACGGAACAAGAAATTCAAACCCGTGTTTTTTCTGTCGTGCAGGAGCTGACACAAAAATATCGAGGGAAGCGCCTCTTGATCGTCTGCCATTCACACACGATTAAAGCGGCACTCTCCTCGATTGATGAGACGTTCAGTTACCGGACACCATTGAAAAATGCATGTGCGAATTACATTCGGTTCTCGGATCGTTATGAAATTGACCGGATTAATGTCGCGGAACACATCACGGTCTGACGCTTATCCTTCGACGACCGCAGGATGTTCCTTTAAGTATTGTTTGAAGGTTTCCTTTGCAATACTCGTGATGTGCGCACCACGTTTTGAACGGCGATCTTTGTATTCTTGAATCAAATCTTCGCCGGTAAAGTTATCTTCGACGACTTCACGTAAAATCGATTCCGAGAGATCATTTTTCATCATGACCATCTTACCGGTGAAGAGATAGGAAGTACCGTCACTCAGTTGTGTGCTTTCATAAGGTGTTACGATCATCGCAGCCGGGTCATTATCCGGACGTGAAATCGTGATTTCGATTAAGGCACGTAATTTTTTCTTGAAGAGTTCCTCGATGATCGGTTGATCCTGATCGGTCACGACGATTTCCGCGACCCACTGGGCGGTTTGGTCCGTGCTGACTGTCAGTCCGTCCTTGATTTGAACAGGGATCGTCGTATCCCGTCCGGATTCGTCCATCAGAATGCGTAACGTACACAATTTAAAGGTTTTCAAGCGAATTCCTCCTTTGGTTGGTCGTGCATTATTTTCTTCAGTATACCGTGAGTCGATCGGCTGCGCGAAACTTTTCATAACGACTTTAGGTCGAACTATGTTTAAATGAAACTAGAAATTAGAAACAGGAGGACCGTTCAATATGCCGCAAGCACTTATAGGAATATTAGGAATCGTGGGGATTGTGTTACTTGCCCATCACATTATCATGTATTGGCATGCTGAGCCAAAAGATCGTCCGACGCTTGCGTACCGCATAGCGCTCCTGATTGCCTGTTTACTTCTCATCAGCGGAAGTGACCACTTAATTAGTATCTTTTATGCCGATTCTTTAGCGGAATTTGGTCAACGGATTACCTATATCGTCTTCATCGGAGGTGCGCTCGGTTTTGCGTGGTACTTTCGTCAACAAATGGAACAAGCGACAGCCAAAATGACCGCTCGCCCAAACGAAACAGCCCACTTCAGTTGAAGCGGGCTGTTTTTAGCGTATAAAAAATGAGAGGGAGATGAACAGGTAGCCTTTTAAGACGGCCGTCAAGAAGCTTGATTCTCGTGAGTATTTGATTTTGTTATTTTACACCGCTTGCGATACGGGTTTTACGAATCATGTCGAGTTTCAGTTTCCAGAGACGGTCGCTGAAAGTGACGGCATAGATTTCAGGTAAACGAAGACGTTTATACTCTTCCCAAAGACGGCCGATTTGTTGTTCGTGGAAGTGACGGCTTTCTTCAATCGTCGGAACGGTATAAACAAGTTCACCATCCTTGAAGATTGGAGCCAGTAATCGCTCAACGTTGAAGTTCTCGATCCGGTTCCGGAATGACGGATCACGGACGTCAATCAAATCGACGAAATCAAGTTGGCTCGGGTCTTCATCGAGTAACGTGATGTAGTCTCCTTTAAACTTATTCGTTTCCGGGTCAACGATACGATATGCTTCCTTGATATGTGGGGTCGTCGTCTTCGCTTTCGAGGACGAGACTTTGATGACCGGTGCAAGTTCGCCATTGATTTCACGTGCGACCAGCTTATAGACCATTCCGAGTGCCGGTTGTTCATACGCTGTGATACCACGTGTTCCAACGAGGAAGGTGTTTGCCTGTGCCCCTTGGATGCGTAAATCTTGAATGACATATTCATCTAAATCACCGGAAAGGACGATCTCGACGTCGGGGAATCCTGCTTCATCGAGCATCTTCCGTGCGCGTTTCGATAGGTACGATAAGTCACCCGAGTCGATCCGGATACCACGTAACTTGTGTCCGTCTGCTTCAAGTTCTTTTGCGACCGTGATGGCATTCGGGAGTCCACTTTTCAGCGTGTCGTACGTATCGACGAGAAGTGTCGCCTGATCCGGATAATGTGACGCGAACGTCCGGAAAGCCGTCAACTCATCATCATGGAACTGAATATCTGCATGCTCCATCGTACCGCCGCATGGGATACCAAAGTCACGGCCGGCAGACGCGAGACTCGTCACGTCGAACCCGGCTAAATAAGAGGCACGTGTTCCGAAGTAAGCAGCATCGATTCCCTGTGCACGGCGTGAACCGGCTTCAAGGAATTTCGCGCCTGGCGCCGACTGACGAATGCGCGCGTATTTCGTCGCAATCAACGATTCGTGATTGGCGATGTTCAAGATGGCCGTTTGGAGTAACTTCGCTTCAAAAATCCGTGCTTCGATCCGGACTAACGGTTCATTTGGGAAGACGATCTCACCTTCTTTGACACTCGAGAGGGAGCCTGTGAATTTAAAGTTACGTAACTCATCCTTGAATTCATCCGGGAAGCCAATCATCGTTTGAAGATACGTGATATCTTCTTCTGTGAAATGGAGTGTTTGAATATATTCGATGATGTTTTCAAGACCGGCGAAGACGACATATCCACCTTCGAATGGATTGCTGCGGTAATAGACGTCAAAAACAGCACGTTCATTATGACGCCCTTCCTTCCAGTAGATATACATCCATCTCGGAAGATAGAGGTCAGTATGAAGTGCAAGATTACGTTGTAACATGAAGACAGATCCCTTCTTATTCGCCGACGACTTCTGCGCCGATCGATTGTTTAAAGTGTGTGAGTGCCCAGTCGTGACCAGCCGCATTGAAACTCGCGACGGCGTCAGCGTGGACGACGATTTTATATCCGAGGTTGTATGCATCGACGGCCGTGTGTAAGACACAGATGTCTGTACAAACACCGACGAGGTGAACTTCTGTGATTTGTCTTTCCCGAAGACGCAAGTCAAGATCTGTTCCAGCAAAGGCGCTATAACGCGTCTTGTCGATGACATGATCCGCGACACGTGCCATCTCGGCGACCTGTCCAAACAAGTCCCGTCCATGCGTTCCGCGAATGTTATGCGGTGGGAAGAGGACGGTTTCCGGATGGAAGGTGTCACCTTCTTCATGGATGTCATTTGCGATGACGACATAGTCTTCCGTTGAAAATTCATCCATGAGTGAAGCGATTCGTCCGTCGATGGCTTGACCCGGTTTCCCGCACGTCAGCTTTCCTTCATCAGCGACGAAATCAAATGTGTAATCAATAACGATTAGAGCGCGCATAAGCGATGGCCCCTTTCCTGATGATATAGTGTTCTCTTTCACATTGTACTCTATCTCACTTCGAAGGCAAAAGGAAGAAATCGGAGAGAGACAGGTATAAGAAGTAGGGAAAGTAGGGTATAAGGTATAGGACGAAAACGATAGCGGAGGAGGAGAATGGAATGAAAAGGTTGAATGAGTACGAGGTAGAGGAGCGTCTAGAAGGCTTACACGACTGGAGTGTCGTCGATGACGAAATCGTTCGTGTATATACGCTGGATTCGTTCCCGGCAGCCTTGGACTTTGTCCAAGAAGTGGGATCGCTTGCAGAACACTTGAATCATCATCCACGAATCGTGATCGACTATAAAAAAGTTACGCTCGCCGTCACGACACACGATGCCGGCGGATTAACCGGAAAAGACTTCGAACTCGCGGAGGCCTGTGATGCCATCTAAACTATTCATTACATTCGGTAGCGGTACCTTTGTCGACCAAATTCGTTCGCGGGATGCTCAGATTCGGGCAGCAGGCGGAAGCGGGGAAGCTTTGTTGTGGATGGAAACGGACGGGAAGTCACCGTTCCAAAGTGGCAACAGCTACACACTCCTTGAGACGCGTGGTAATTTTGATGAGAAGGGAACGGTCTTTTATTGGTCGATTCCAGCAGATCAAAACAGTGGCGACCTTTTCGTCCATCACGTCATGTCGGACCCGAAAGTGCTTGGCGCAGAGTACGGCAGTTTTCAAGCTTTGCGGATTGCGCGGGTCGAGCGGGCGACGGATCTCGTTTTGTTGATTCAATTCAACGATGACGGGGATGCTACGCGTTACGCAAAATCAGTTGAACGCTTGACGGTTGACCAGTATGCTGAAGAAGCAGGGAAGTCGTTTACGCCTTCTCCGATCATGAAACGTTATCAACTTTTACCACCACTACATTAAAAACAACACAGGGGGAAAAACAGATGAAGAAGAATTACTTTGTACTCGCAACAGTAGGTGGCGCACTAATCGGCGCAACACTCTCATTACTCCATAAAGATACACGCCAAGCGCAAATCGCAGCGACGAAGCGTGCTTTCGGTGGAGCAGGGACACAACTCTCAGCAGTCAAACAAGATCCAAAAGGTCGGTTCGAAGAAATACGTGCGCTCTACACAGATAATCAAGAAACCATCCATAACTTGATTGACGATGTAAAAGATCTTGCGGAATCATTCCGTAAATAAGTGACATGACAAAAGCGCGCCACCTGTTTTTCCGGATAACGGAACAGGTGGCGCGCTTTTTTTCGTTAAATGAACCGAGCGAGTAAACCGAAAATGGCAAAGGCGACGATGACGTAAAAGAGGATCCGTCCTGTCTGACCGGAGCCTGTCGAATGAACGACGTGTCCTCTAGAAGTTGTACGCTGACCCATGTTGAACGGACGCGTGAACGGAACGGCACTTTTTCCGAAGATGAAGCCGGCGAGGAATCCAAGCAGGAATCCGTACAGGTGACCAAAGACGGAGACATTCGAACCGATGAGCGTAAAGACGGCTGTAATCGCACTGAAGATATACACGAGTCGTGCATCGTCAGCAGAGATGATCGTCCGGCGAAAACGTCCGAGATAGACGTAAAAACCAAGCAGTCCGAGGATTGCTCCTGAAGCCCCTGCCTGTCCGTAAAACAAATCGCCACTTAACGTGATGTACGTCAACACGTTAGCGAGTGTTCCGACGAGCAAGTAAAAGATTGCGAATTTGACGTGACCAATCATTCGTTCGAGTGCCGGGGCGAAAATAATCATGGCAAACGTGTTAAAGGCAATGTGCCAAAAATCGTAATGTAAAAATGTTGCTGTGACGACGCGCCACCATTCGCCCCGCGCGATGAATAAATTAATCGCCGAGCCATACGTGAGTGGAGAGAAACCAAAGCCGAGTAACTGATTCAACTGCTCGATGACAAACAGCGCGACTTGGATTAAAATGAACAACGAAACGACCGGATAAGAACGTGTGAACGTTTGTAGATTTTCCGTTCGACTAAACATGACAACACCTCGCTTCACTTTCATTCTATATGAAGTGGGCGAAGAATAGAACTGTGGAGGCGTAGGGAATGATTTATGGAATCGGTCTTGACTTGATTGAACTCGACCGCGTTCGGTTGACACTCGAACGACAACCCCGCATGCTGAAGCGGGTCTTAACGGAACGGGAACAGGCACGGTACGAAACGCTGAAGGGTACACGTCAGCTTGAATATATCGCAGGACGGTTTGCTGCGAAGGAAGCATTCGTCAAGGCATTCGGGACAGGTATCGGACGGGAAGTATCCTGGCTTGATCTTGAAGTGTTGAACGAAACGTCAGGGCGCCCTGTCATGACTGGTCCGTTTGAGGGTGTCATTCATGTATCGATTACGCATTCGGATCATTATGCGGCAGCGCAAGTTTTACTAGAGAAGAGGGATGCAGATGTACCGACCGACTTGGATCGAAATTGACCGTAGTGCGATTGTGCACAATGTACGTGAGATAAAAGCAAGACTCGGCGATCAAGCGATGATGGCTGTCGTCAAAGCAGATGGATATGGACATGGTGCCATCACGGTAGCGGAGGTTGCATTAGAAAATGGGGCAGACATGCTTGCTGTCGCCCTTCTAGAAGAGGCCATCGAACTGCGCGAAGCCGGGATTCAAGCGCCGATTCTGATGCTTGAAGGCTTATTGCCGGAACACGTGTCGATTGCTTCGAACTATGACGTCGCCGTTCCTGTCTTCTCAGCGGAGTGGTTGCGACAAGCGAAACAGCATTTAACAGAAATTGATGCGTTACGGATTCACATCAAAGTCGACAGCGGCATGGGACGTCTTGGTTTGCAAACGATGGAAGAACTGGACGAAATTTTGTCGGAAATTGAGACGGACCTGATTGAACTCGAAGGGATTTACACGCACTTCGCGACAGCGGATGAGCTGGAAAGTCGTTTATTCGATCGACAACGGACGGACTTTCTCCGGTTCGTCGCACGTGTACCGGACGTCCGCTATATTCACGCCGCGAATTCTGCTGCTGCAATCCGTTTAGCAGGTCAAGATGATCCGTTTAATATCGTCCGGATCGGGATTGCATTGTACGGAGCGATGCCGTCCGACGAAATGATTCCGTACTATGATTTCCTGAAGCCGGCCTTTTCGTTAAAGAGCCAGTTGATGCAAGTGAAACTTGTCGAACCGGGCCAAACGATTAGTTACGGGGCGACATATACGGCACCGACCGATGAATGGATTGGAACAGTCCCGATCGGTTACGCCGATGGTTGGTCACGGCGCTTTCAAGGATATTCGCTCATCGTCGACGGTCAACCGTGCGAAATCGTCGGACGTGTCTGCATGGACCGTTTGATGATTCGTTTACCGCGCGCCTATCCAACGGGGACGGAAGTGACGTTGATTGGAACGGGAGCACCACTCGACGAGGCGGCCCATTGGTTAGGGACGATCAACTATGAAGTCCTTTGTCAATTTTCAAAACGTGTTCCACGAAAATAATTTAGAAAAACCATCAATATGATGGCCAAAAAATGTTATTTGTTTGAATTTTGATTGTATTTTCTGAATTCGACTGATATATTGAAGTAGAAAGTGAGTCGTTCGTTAAGGTTTCAGTGAATCTGGAGGTGCCATTATCTTGGTCCAACAACGGGAGAAGCAATTTGTTGAGCGAAATGTAGCGAAGGAGACGATTGGGATGAAGTCGAACCATACGACCGAAGAGCGCAAACGTCAGCTACGTGAGGAATTGAAGCGTGGTTACGAAGAAATGGCAGCAATCAATTTATCAATCGTTGGTGAAATGTTCCAGATTGAAACGGAGGCGGAGTTCTCGCTCCTACGTCAAGTAAGCGGGGTGTAAGCTTTGATAGTCAAACGTGGCGACGTGTTTTATGCAAATTTGTCACCTGTGGTCGGATCGGAACAAGGTGGAGTACGTCCTGTCCTTGTCCTACAAAATGATATTGGTAACCGATTCAGTCCGACGGTCATCGTGGCTGCGATCACGGCACAGATCGACAAAGCCAAACTACCGACCCATGTGGAAGTATATCGAGAGCGACACGGATTAGAACGTGATTCGGTCATCCTACTTGAGCAGGTTCGTACAATCGATAAACGCCGTCTAACCGATAAAGTCACACATCTAGATTCTGACACGATGATGAAAGTGAATAGTGCCGTCGCAATCAGCCTAGGCTTGATTGATTTTTAGGCACCTACATAGAACAACGAGAAGAGTCGATACATTTGTATGCGACTTTTTTTGACTAAATTTTTTAAAAAGTGGTTTAGAAATGTTTTTATACGGGAAATATATTTGAGTGACTTTTTTTAGATGGAAGTTACTTGATTAAAACATGATGACGAAATAGAGAAAAATCATATAGCACATTTCCTTGAGGAGGAACTTGAAGATGGATTTAACAATTAGAACAGAACAATTAGAAGGTCAGACACATCTCTATATCGTAGGAGAGATTGATACGTATACAGCACCTAAACTTCGCCAAGAGCTCGTCCCTGCAGTAGAAACGAATGACGTCGTCGTTCACTTGGATGAAATCCACTACATGGATTCAACAGGTCTCGGTGTATTCGTCGGAGCACTTAAAGCATCGAAGAAAAACGGTACATCATTTACACTCGTCGGCGTCTCAGAACGCATTCGCCGTCTTTTTGAAATCA
The DNA here is from genome assembly GCF_018618755.1 of Exiguobacterium sp. s193. Lineage (GTDB taxonomy): Bacteria > Bacillota > Bacilli > Exiguobacteriales > Exiguobacteriaceae > Exiguobacterium_A. Next base: position 5,139 of record NZ_JACSMR010000003.1, on the reverse strand, counting down.
CAGGACTTTCAAGCATCATCACAATCGACAGTGGTGTACGAGGTGGGACGCAATGAAGAACGAACAACTTGAAATGACATTACCTGCAAAACCAGAATACGTTGCGATCGCACGCTTGACGGTCTCAGGTGTCGCAAATCGGATGGGCTACACGTATGATGACATCGAAGACATTAAAATCGCTGTTTCTGAAGCGTGTGCGAATGCCGTTCAACATGCTTATGAAGAAGAACAGGACGGATCGATGGGCTTAACTTGTAACGTTTACCCGGATGACCGGCTTGAAATCATCGTCAAAGACAATGGTGTGACATTTGATAAAGATCATGTCAAACGCCAAAGCGAACCGATCACGGAATCGCATGACCTAGATTCACTGCATGAGGGGGGACTAGGAATCTTGATGATTGAAGCATTGATGGATCAAGTCACGATCGAAAAAGCAAACGGCGTCACTGTCCATATGACAAAATATATGAATAGAGATGAGGTGGGTCAAAGTGCCAGCAAAGTCTCAACAACGCCATCACAGTGATGATGAAGTTCTTCGGCTGATTGATCTGTATCAACAAGATGACCAGGACGAAGAAGTTCATGCCGCGCTACTCGCCCGTTATTCGGATCTCGTCGAGGCGCTTGCCCGTAAATTCTCACGTGGACGTCCGATCCATGACGATCTCGTCCAAGTCGGGATGATTGGATTACTTGCTGCGCTCCGTCGCTTCGACAAAGAGTTCGGCCGGAGTTTCGAATCGTTTGCTGTACCGACGATCATCGGAGAAATCAAACGATTCATTCGTGATAAAACATGGAGTGTCCATGTGCCACGCCGCATCAAAGAACTGGGTCCGAAGATTAAGAAAGCCGTCGAAGAATTGACGACCGAGTTACAGCGTTCGCCACGAATCGACGAAATCGCAGCCCGTCTTGAAGTGTCCGAGGAAGAAGTACTCGAAACACTCGAAATGGGAAAAAGTTATCAAGCTTTGTCTGTCGATAGTTCGATTGAAGCGGACCAAGAAGGTAGTACGGTCACGTTACTTGATTTAGTCGGTAACCAGGAAAACGGCTATGACTCGATTGATCAAAAATTGATTCTCGAGAAAGCCTTTGCTGTACTGACGGATCGGGAACGCTCGATTCTTGAGTGTGCCTATTATCGCAACATGAGCCAAAAAGAGACCGGTGAACTGCTTGGTATCTCGCAAATGCATGTGTCACGTCTTCAGCGACGTGCGCTACAAAAGTTGCGTGATGCGATTAAAGTAGAACCGAATGAAATCTTTTCAAAAGACTGACGCCATGGCGTCAGTCTTTTTTTCTGTTGATTCTTCGGTATAATGAGGAAGAGGTGAGGAAAATGGAGAAGAGAATCGCAACAGAATTGAATTTACGACCCCAGCAAGTGAAGGCCGTCTTACAATTGACGGAAGATGGAGGAACGATTCCGTTCATCGCACGTTATCGTAAAGAACAGACTGGTGAGCTCGATGAAGTCGAAATCAAGGCGATCCTCGATCGACATAAAAGCATCACGCAACTCGAAACAAAACGAGACGACGTTCTTCGGAAGATTGAAGAGCAGGGTGTGATGACAGAGGCATTAAATCAAGCGTTGCGCGAAGCGACGACACTACAACAAATTGAAGATTTATACTTACCGTTCCGTCCGAAACGTCGGACGAAAGCGGAAATTGCACGTGAAGCGGGACTAGCGCCACTTGCGGACTGGCTCCGATCGGCAACGCCATTTGAGACAACGAAGTTTAAAGAATTATTTGCCGGACTCGAAGAAACAGAGGCCGTTGCCGGGGCGGAAGCAATCATCGCGGAAGAATGGGGCGAACAAGCAACTGTCCGGGACCATATCCGTCAAGTGACACATCGTGCGGCAGAAATCGTGACGAAACAGAAAAAAGATGCGGTCGATGAAAAACGTGTCTTTGCCCAGTACTATGAGTACAACGAGCGGGTCCGCCAAATCGTTCCACACCGAATATTGGCAATCAATCGTGCCGAATCCTTAAAAATCGTTTCGGTTAAAGTTGTGTTAGACGAACAACAAGTCTTACCCTACTTACTTCGTCCTTTTAGCCGATTGGCAGAACAAAAACGCCACATCGTTGAAGAAGCAGTCAAAACAGGCTATAAAAAATCTGTCTTCCCAGCGATTGAGCGAGAAATTCGGAATGAGCTGACAGAAAAAGCAGAGAATCAAGCGATTGAAGTCTTCGGCAAAAACTTACGCCAACTCTACATGCAACCACCGATGAAAGGGAAAGTCATGTTAGGACTTGACCCTGCTTACCGGACAGGGTGTAAGTGGGCAGTCATTGATCCGACGGGGGAATTAAAAGAAGTCGGCGTCATCTATGTCACGATGTCAGAGCAAAAGGCTAAGGAAGCCCGGTCTAAATTATCAGAACTGGTGAAAAAATATGGGGTCGAGTTGATTGCGATCGGCAACGGGACGGCATCGCGTGAAACCGAATCGTTTGTAGCGGACTGGATTAAAGGTCATACAGAAGTTGCCTTTACGATCGTCGACGAAGCAGGAGCAAGTATTTACTCGGCTTCAGAAATCGCGCGAACGGAGTTCCCGGACCTCCAAGTCGAACAACGATCGGCGATTTCAATCGCCCGCCGTCTGCAGGATCCGTTAGCAGAACTCGTTAAAGTCGATCCGCAATCTGTCGGGGTAGGGCAGTACCAACATGACGTGACACAAGTGAAGCTGAAGGAAACACTCGACTTCGTCGTTGAGACCGTCGTGAACCAAGTAGGTGTCGATGTGAATACGGCGTCTGAGTCCTTGCTCGGGTATGTAGCGGGAATCACGAAGGCAACGGCAAAAAAAATCGTCGAACGCCGTTCTGAACTTGGCGCATTTGCTTCACGAAAAGAGCTGTTGAAAGTGCCTCGTCTCGGTGCAAAAGCTTATGAGCAGGCAGCCGGTTTCCTTCGTATTCCTGAAGGGACGCATCCGCTGGACCGGACGCCGATTCACCCGGAACAGTATAAAACCGTCGAACAACTGTTTAAACAGCTCGAGTTAGCGCTGACGACCGTCGGGACGGAAGAACTCCGTACGAAGTTAGCTGAACTTCCGGTGAGGGAAACGGCAGAGCAACTCGAGATTGGTGAACCGACACTCCGGGATATCATCGAAGCCCTCCAACGTCCGGAACGCGATCCACGAGAGGCACTGGATAAACCGATTTTACGACAAGATGTGTTATCACTGGACATGATTCAAGTCGGGATGGAGTTCCAAGGGACCGTCCGGAACGTGCTTGATTTCGGTGCGTTTGTCGATATCGGTGTAAAGGAAAGTGGCCTCGTTCACATCTCGAAGTTAAGTAAACGACGCGTCAAGCACCCGCTCGACGTAATTGCCGTCGGAGAAATCGTGACGGTCTGGGTGACGAGTGTCGAACCGGAACGTGGCAGAATCGGTTTAACGATGGTCAGCCCATCATGACGAACGAACAATTACAGCAATACGTCGAGCAGCTTTCGCTCGACGTGTTTGCTTTACCGTTTAGACATAAGGCTGTTTTTAATGGAAGACTACGGACGACAGGTGGTCGTTATTTTTTGACGGACCATCATCTCGACTTTAATCGACGCTATGTAACTGACATAAAAACCTTTCGTGGCATCGTGATTCATGAACTTTGCCATTACCATCTTCACTTGACCGGACGTGGACACCGCCACCAAGATCAAGACTTTAAAGACTGGTTATTACGCTATGGTGGTCTACGGTACAGTCCGAGACTAGAAGGAGATGAAAAAAAATTACATCAATACGAATGTCATAAATGCGGTACATTATATAGAAGGAAAAGAAAGATGAATCCGGAAAAGTATCGCTGTGGGAAGTGTCGCGGAAAGATTTTTTACAAAAGTAGTTGACGTTCATTTCGGAGCGTGATAAATTATAGAAGTCGTCAAAACGACAGCAACTAAACAACTTATCGTTACTAAAAACTTTTTTAAAAAAGCATTGACGGCAAGAAAAAAAGTTGCTAATATATAAAAGTGCTCCGAAACGAACACAACATTCCGCAATAGCTCAGTGGTAGAGCAACCGGCTGTTAACCGGTAGGTCGTAGGTTCAAATCCTACTTGCGGAGCCATTATCTTTGGAGATGTACCCAAGTGGCTATAAGGGGCGCCCCTGCTAAGGGTGTAGGCCGGGAAACTGGTGCGAGGGTTCGAATCCCTCCATCTCCGCCAGACCTCTTATGTGAAAATGTTACTTGAGAATAATTATTAAACACTTATGGCCCGTTGGTCAAGCGGTTAAGACACCGCCCTTTCACGGCGGTATCACGGGTTCGATTCCCGTACGGGTCACCATAATGGAGGATTAGCTCAGCTGGGAGAGCATCTGCCTTACAAGCAGAGGGTCGGCGGTTCGATCCCGTCATCCTCCACCATTTTTAATTTCATACTTATACGTAACAAAAATGTGGTCCTGTGGTGTAGCGGTTAACATGCCTGCCTGTCACGCAGGAGATCGCGGGTTCGAATCCCGTCAGGACCGCCATTTTTGGGCTGTGGCCAAGTGGTAAGGCACTGGATTTTGATTCCAGCATGCGAAGGTTCGATCCCTTCCAGCCCAGTTTTCTCGTGTCATTAGCTCAGTTGGTAGAGCATCTGACTTTTAATCAGAGGGTCGCAGGTTCGAATCCTGCATGACACACCATTTTAAATTTTATATTTGCGGTCGTGGCGGAATGGTAGACGCGCTAGGTTGAGGGCCTAGTGGTGGCAACACTGTGGAGGTTCAAGTCCTCTCGACCGCACCATATCGCACCCTTAGCTCAGCTGGATAGAGTACTTGACTACGAATCAAGGGGTCGGGAGTTCGAATCTCTCAGGGTGCACCATATTTTGTTTGCTTTTGACGGGCCTATAGCTCAGCTGGTTAGAGCGCACGCCTGATAAGCGTGAGGTCGGTGGTTCGAGTCCACTTAGGCCCACCATTTTTCAAAACAAACGATGACGAACTTTGAAAACTGAACGATGAGGCAAAAAACGTATCTTCGGATACAAACAATGAATGAAGCGCAAGCTTCGTCAACGTGACTTTTAGTCACAAAAACGAGCAAGTCAAACACTTTATGGAGA
>NZ_JACSMR010000002.1 GCF_018618755.1 Exiguobacterium sp. s193 | reverse complement strand
GGTCAGTCGCTCTGAACTCGCTCAAGCGCTCGCCTGGATAAATGGTAGACCAAGAAAATGTCTTAACTGGAGAACTGCATATGAGGTCTTCTCAGAAGAAGTGTTGCACTTAATTTGACAATCTATCGTGTATAAAAAAAGCGAATTCGCCCTTTAATTGAATCGGGAAAATTCGCTTTTGTCTGTAAAAACAACTCATATCAAGTAACTTATTATTATTATTATTATGATGGCAACGCATTATCCGCGATGAATGGACCAAAGATGACCGGTAACGGCTCGAGGATCCGTTGGACGTCCGCAATAAATCGACTCGATCCGCTGACGAACACGATTGGGTCATCGCTAGCAATCATCTCTAAAAACTCAGTCGTCCCTTCATCTGCACTATTTTGATGCAGGGTATGGAAAATAAGTCCTTTTTGAATCAGACCTTCCAGTGTCCGCGTCATCTTCGTCGAGACCGCCTCCCTGTCGTTGAGGTGGACGAGCGTCGTCTTTCGTTGATTCGTCAAGGCATATCTCGCTTCATCAATAACAGCACCTAGATGATGCGTTTCTGCAATTAATAATACTTCGAGCTGTCGCCAGTCGTCACGGGATGAATATTTACAAAAGTGCCGACACGTATCGACGAGTTGATGATGGACGATTTTCCAAGCTTCGAGGAGCGGATCACTCGATTCGAGCGAAAACTCCGTTTGAATGGCATCTAATATTTCATCAGTGACGATTTCCGGATAAGACATGATAAACGACTTCGTTTGATTGATTTCGTCTAACAAAACGAGCTTAAATAATTCACTTGATTCCTGTTGACTCGTCACATGCCGCAGCAGTTGGCTTAATCGTAAAATTCTCAGTTCACGATTTTCCAAGTGAACATCTTGTTGCCCCATCTGTTGGAGCTCCTGGCTATAATCGCGTTCGATCCGATCATAAAACCGTGTTGCGATACGCAAACCGCGTTTGTCCATTTCTGGACCAATTTTTTGTAAGAGATGTAACGCCTGATCAAAATGCATACCATGACCTGCCTTTCACACCTTATTATGAATGACCCCTATATGAAAAACAAATATTAATTCACCTTTTGAAATACATCTTTCTTTTAACACATTGAGACTTGTTCTTCACACGAATGCCCTCTAATATCTGTATTAAGTAGGTGATAAGCATGCGAATGACACGTTATACGGACTATGCGATTCGGTCGCTTCTGTTTGCAGGAGCTCATGCTGATCGACTCGTCCGAATTCAGGAAGTAGCGGACTGTTACGACATTTCAAAAAATCATCTGATGAAAGTTGTCTATCGTTTAGGACAAAATGGATTAATCCATTCGGTCCGTGGTCGCGGTGGTGGATTCCGCTTAGCGAGTCCTCCGGATGAAATTTATATCGGTGACGTTGTGCAGTTGTTTGAACCAACGGCTCATTTTCTAGATCCGCAAGAAGGGATCGACGAACACCCTTCTCTAGATCCAGCGCGTAAAGCCTTTGATGACGCGATTGGCGCGTTTCATCAGGTACTTAATAGTTATACGATCCAGGATTTACTTCAGCCATCAAACGAACTGCATCCACAAATTCTCGAAATGATTCCGACACGCGATTAACGCGTACCGGAATCATTTTTTGTTGCGTTCGTTCACCGACGTTTTCTCACGCGTCGCGTGGTATACTCATATAAGAAAGGAGGGGTACAGATGAACCCTCATGAAGAACTGAACGACTTATATCTTCGGTTGAAAGAAGAAGATCCGTCACTTGAACGCGGCGAATCCCTTTGGACGATTTTTGAAGAAACAACAGATGATTCACTTCGCCCCTTAGCACTTTGGACCTTTTCCCAAAATCAATTCGATCTTGGACATTTCCGTTCATTCCTCGTCTCATTTTCATTATTGATGGACTGGGTGCGTAAAGACGAAATGACACTCACTCATAAACAGGAATTAGACCTGTACTGGAATTATAAATCATATTTGATTTATGCCGCAGAACAAGAAGATGTTTCTGCCGCTTTACTCGAAGCCGATTATGAACTGTTCAGTGATTTTTGTGACGCGCACGGTTTTTCACGGACGCGTGACTACATCGGTTTCATGATTTACAGCAAACTCGGTGATGAGGAACAAGCCGACCTCTATTTAGCTGAATGGGTCGATGCCCCGTCTGACGAACTGAGTGATTGCCCGTCATGCGAAGGCTTCAGTCGGATGACATATGCCATCGAACGTGGTTTTGAAGATCGTGCGCTCCTGTTGTACGCAGCAATCCGTCACGAACGCGGGTGTTCCCGGATGCCGGATCAAGCCCATCCGTACATCCTGCCGCTCTTTTTCAGCCGTAAACAAGACCGGTTCGACTGGACGGAACGGCTCATTCAAGAAGTTCGTCGCGTCAAACCACTTTTCACAGGTGGCGACGAGCCGTATCACCTCTACGCTGAAATGTATTACAATCCGCGTTACGTCTGGTCGATGGATGAGAAGAAACAATTGATTCCGTTACTGACCGACCGGGGTTACCTCCAATTCCTGCTTGCCCACTATGCTGCTTCCTACCGGACGGCACGGCAGGAAGAAGTCGGATATCTCGGACTACTGCGGTCGAACATTTATGAAATTGCCCAAAGTCTCGACCAACGAATTGACGGTGCGTTCTACTTAAATTACGTCGAACGTGAGTTAAAGCGTGTCACTCAATTCGTCGGTTGAACCCTCGTGAAAGGAAGTGTCGCCATGCTTGATCACGTCCAGTTAGCCGCCCCACCTGCTTCTGAAGAATCCACCCGGGCTTTTTATGCCGGGCTTTTACATATGACGGAAGTCGAAAAACCGCCCGGCGTCCGCGCGACGGGCGGTGTATGGTTTAAGAGTCACGCAGCAGCCATTCACGTCGGTATCGAACAAGAGTTTCAGCCGGCTAAAAAAGCCCATCCCGGTCTGACATTTCCGAACTTGGATGACGTCGCGAAACGCCTGACCGAAGCGGGTTATCCGGTTATGTATGATGACCGCCTTGCACCCCGCCGCCGCTTTTTCACGGAAGACCCGTTCAAAAACCGAATCGAATGCATCGAAAGTCAGTTGACGCCAATCATCCCGGACAAACTCAAGAATGGTTCACATGTCCGTCTGCTCGCGCCTGCTTCGAGCTTATCGAGCGTCGATGAAAAAATCGTCAACGACGCGATTGAATTGCTCGAGACGATTGGTCTACGGGTTTCGATCAGTCAGCATGCCCGCGCCGTCAATCCGTTCGGTTCGAGCGACCCGGCTTGCCGGATCGACGATTTACATGCTGCTTTCGCCGACAGTGACGTCGACGCCATTCTTTGTGTCCGTGGTGGTTTCAGCTCAAACGAATTGCTTGCGGGACTCGATTACGATTTAATTCGGACCCATCCGAAGATTCTCTGCGGATTTTCTGATATCACGGCGCTTAGTAACGCGATTTTCACGAAAACGGGACTCGTCACTTACTCGGGTCCGATGTTACGGGCACTCAGTTCGCGTGACGCCTATACGCTCGACTACTTCAAGAAGATGTTATTTGGAGCCGAACCGGTCTCCGTCCGCCCGAGCGTCAATTGGCACGACTCGATGGATGGCCGTACCATCACGTCTTTGAACGACGGTCATCTTGTTTTATCGTCCGGACAAGCGCGCGGCCGGATTCTCGGAGGAAACCTCTGTACGTTAAACCTATTACAAGGTACGTCGTTTTTCCCCGATTTACGACAAACGATTCTCTTTTTAGAGGACGACTACGAGGTCCACCCGGCGACGTTCGCCCGTGATTTTGCTTCGTTACTGGCACAACCGGGCGCTGACGAAATCCGTGGCATCGTCTTTGGACGGTTCCAACTGACAACGAAGATGACGGAAGAACATTTACGTTATCTCGTCAGTCTTTATCCACGACTCGCGTCCATTCCAGTCATTGCGAATGCAGATTTCGGTCACACGGAACCCTTATTTACGTTCCCGATTGGCGGGATCGCCGAGCTTGACCATGATCAAATCACGCTGATCGCGAAATAAAAAGAAGGAGTCGCGGCAATCCGCGTCTCCTTCTTTGTTTAATAGTCGAGCAATCTCGAAGCGTCGATTTGACGCTTCGATCCATCAGCGAACATCTCAAGTGTCGCGAGGATCTTGTGATCTATCAGGTCATATTTCACTAATGTAAAATCTTCAAGAGTCGAGATCGTCTTAAACGTCTTCCCGACGGTAAATGCCCGCTTGCGACTGGCATCTTGAGCGGGAATCGTCACGAATACGACCGTGATGTCAGTTCCACCCGTATCATAATAAAACTCGACGACGCGCCCTTCTGCTGTCTCGGGTAAGTTCCCTTTTTGAGGTCGTCCGGATTCATCTAATTGTACATATGGCTGTAACATCTTTTCTCCTCACTTTCTCCGTCATTCATCATAGCATGAGAAAAACATTTATGCTAATCTATAAATGATGTTGAAAGGGGGATGAGTCACGGATGGCATGGTTCATGAATGGAATTTTGCTCTGGGGCTTTATCATGATTACACTAATGGCGATTGGCGGCTTCTTTATGTTTCGGAAGTTCTTAAAGAAACTCCCGAAAGAAGACGGCAAATCGATGATGGATTGGGAAGATGAGTACATCGATCAGACACGACACTTGTGGACGGATGAGACAATGGATTTATTGAACGCCCTCGTCATGCCAGTTCCGACAGCATTTCGTGACGTCGCGCGGCGGAAAATCGCTGGACGGATTGGTCAATTCGCGCTTGAAGAACGTGCTTCAGTCATGACGTCAGAGCTCGTCGTTAAAGGATATATTTCAGCGACTCCAAAACGTGATCATAAATTTTTGAAAAAAGCCTTGAAGGAACATGCGATTGATTGGCGTGAATACGAACTCTATTTCCAAAGTTAATCATAACGGAAACGATTGGTACCAAGAAATCGATGTTCTGTATGATACGCAAAAAACTGACCGTCTCGTCCGAATAATTGGATGAGACGGTCAGTTTTTTTTAAGATTGTGGCAAATGTTCGACGGGAACGATTCCCGATTTCACTTGTTTGTACTTCAAATACATGGCGATGCGCCACGGCACGATCATTCCGAACGCAACGAGGTAGAAAATTCCGCCCGTTTCAAAGATATCGATTTGACCCCCGATGACGAATTTCGCAATCGTCCGTACGAGTAAAATCCCAAACAAGACGATGAAAAACGCTTTTGACCGCTGTAAATAAATTTGTCCTTCTGCTTCATAAAAGTTCGACGTCTTAATCAAAAAGATACTAAAGATTGCTCCAACGAGCAAAGCTTCGGCGACTTCCGTCCACGTCAGACGCGATGCCGGGTATAAAAACTGCAACATCCCGGTCGACATCGCAAACGGTGGGATTAAAATCTTTTTGGCGTTCGTCGGCTTCGCCGACGCTTTCACTCGTATGAAGCTGATGAGTAACCCCATCACGAGCGCGACCCCTGTCGATATCCAAATCATCTCATCACTTCCTCGATTAAAATCCTGTAAATCCTACGATATCGCTCATCCAGGCTGCAAATTTACTCAATCCGTTAAAGTACAACATGACTCCAAAGATCATCATCAAGGCTCCACCGAACTTCGTCATTTTCAGACTGTACTGGACGAGTAACTTCGAACGTCCAACAAAAAAGGCCATTACTAAGAAGGGAATCGAAAATCCAAGGACATAAAATAACATGTAGAGCATTCCCTGACTTGGATTCGTTGCTGCAAGACCAATGACCCCAGCAAGAATCGGACCCGTACATGGTGTCCATCCGGCTGCAAATCCGATACCGACGAGGACCGTACCGATGTACCCGCCCTTACGTTCACCAAGATCGAGTTTCTTTTCACGCATTAAGAATGTCGGTTGCCATAAGCCGACCAACACGATGCCGAAGACGAAAATGACGAGCGCCCCGACCATTCGTAATGTATCGCGATACGTGATGAAGACATCTGCGAAGAGTGACGTCGACAAACCCAGTACCGCGAAGACGAGTGCGAACCCGACTAAAAAAGCGAGCGTGTGAAACAACGAACGCCTTTCCCGGACACCCTTTTCTTTTAAATCCGTTACAGATACACCGGTAATGTACGAAAGAAATACCGGATACAACGGCAGCGTACAGGGAGACACGAATGACAGTAACCCTGCCCCAAATGCTAACCACAACGAGAGCTCCATTTCAGCAGCTCCTTTCTATAAGAAGAAGTTCTTCTCTATTTTGCCAAACTCCGCATCATTTAGCACCTATTATCTCACAAAAGATAAGAAAGATTCGTGACTTCTTAAATTACAAAAAAATTACATTTACTTTATCTCACTAAAATATCGTTGCACTCCCCATATCCACTTGCTAGAATATGGATACGACACCAATGTAAGGGAGAATGCTATGACAAGCCAACAATTACTGACGTTAGCAATTGAAGCCAAGCGAAGTGAACTGTATCATCAAGCAGATCGGTCTAGTTTCACCTCCCCACGTGTTTTAAAGCTTAGTCATGAACTGGACCTTCTATTAGTAGAATATACACGTTCCGTTCAAAACTATTCCGCTCCGCATACAAATGAACCATTATTATCTTAATGCGTTTCATGATTTTTCATAGATTAACGCCGCTCTCTAAAAATGAGGAGAGCGGCTTTTTTTAGTTTTTTTCTAAAAAAAGCATGACTTTTGGACAGATAATCCTTAAAACGCATATTCCATATATAGGTATAAAGACTTAAATGACGAAAAAACGTGTGCTTTATGACCTATCAATGACAGAAAGACGCTTTTTGCAATCTGTTTGTCACACTGACCTCTTTTGTAACTTTAATGACACTGACCTGTAAACGCACTACCCCGTTTCGCCGTGTAGAGTAGGAACAGTAAACACAGCACATGTCAGGAGGACATCAATAATGAAAAAAGCAGTTTTCGCTGCAGGACTTGCAGCAACGGCTCTATCAGTAGGATTCGCCCAAGAGACAGAGGCTGCCTCAGAGACGGTAACAGTAAACACAGCAGTATTAAATGTACGCACAGCACCTACAACGGCATCAGCAGACGTAGGTAACGTATATAAAGGTCAAAAATTAAATGTCGAAGGACGTTCTGGTGCTTGGATTAAAACAAGCATCAATGGTCAAAAACGTTATGTTCACGGCGCTTATACAACAGCCGGTTCTTCATTCGACTTTAAAAAAGCTACAGTTACTACGGCAGTACTAAACGTTCGGACGCAACCAACAACTAACTCTAAAGATGTTGGTAACCTTTATAAAGGTCAAACTGTTAACGTGGAAAACAAAGTCGGTCCTTGGATCAAAACAACAATCGATGGTAAAACACGTTACGTTCACAGTGCCTATACAACATTAGCAGGCTCTACTGCAAAAGCAGCTCCAGCAGCAAAAGCACCAGTTGCGAAGCCAGCTCCTAAAGCAGCAGCTAAACCAGCGTCTCAACCAGCAGCAGCTACAAAACAAACGACTTCAGCGAAGTCTGGTACAAAAGTGACGATGAACGTCAGTGCTTACACGACTGACCCATCAAGCAACGGTAGCCAACTTTACAACGGTCGTGCATTAACTGCTAGCGGTTATGACGTAACGAACACGATCACGTACAACGGTATGCGTATCGTAGCAGCTTCTTCACAATACCCGATCGGCACACGGATGCACATCTCTGGTATTGGCGAAGCAATCGTTCTTGACCGTGGTGGCGCAATTCAAGGTAACAAACTTGACCTTCTCGTTGGTTCACAACAAGAAGCAATCAACTGGGGACGCCAAAACGTCACAGTAACTGTCTACTAATTAAAAAAGTAACAGCAAAACCTGCCGGGCGAGATCGCCTGGCAGGCCTTTTTGTGTGCTTTCATGAAATCGAAGTCACGTGACCCGACTGTAATTGATACATTTTTTTATAGAGTCCGTCTTTCGCGATCAACGTTTGATGATTTCCTTGTTCAACAACTTCCCCTTGATGGAGCACAAGAATCAAGTCCGCATCCTGAATCGTCGATAGTCGGTGGGCAATCGCAATCGTCGTCCGCCCTTCCCGCATCCGTTTCAGCGCCGTCTGCACCTTCTCTTCCGTTTCTGTATCGATTGAACTTGTTGCTTCATCCAAAATTAAGATTTTTGGATCACGTGCCATCGTCCGCGCGAACGAAATCAGTTGCCGTTCGCCGGCTGAGAACGTCGCTCCTCGCTCAGCGACGGGACTATCATAGCCATCATCGAGTTGGTGGATGAAACTATCTGCCTGAACAAAACGAGCTGCTTCTTCGACCGTCCGGAACGGAATACTGTCGTCAAACAACCGAATGTTATCGGCGACACTTCCCGTAAACAGGAACGAGTCCTGCAAGACAAGTCCGACGTGACGCCGTAGTTCGTCTTCCGGAAGCTGTTCGAGCGGCTTTCCGTCAATCAGGATTCGTCCCGACTGATAGGCATAAAATCGCATCAAGATGTTGATAATCGAACTTTTCCCACTCCCGGTCTGACCGACGAGCGCGATCGTCTGTCCTTTTTTCGCTTCGAACGAAATTCCTTTTAAGACGTCCGTTTCGCCATCATAACTGAACCGGACATCCTCAAAGACGATATGTCCATCCGTTACGTTTGCTGTACCTGGAAGACCTTTTGTCGGTTCCGGCTCATCCGTATCGAGGACCTTAAAGACACGGTCCGCTGAGACGATTGCCTGTTGAAACTCAGACAGTCGTTGCATGATTTGCTGGACCGGCTGAAAAATCCGTTCAAGATAACTGATGAAGGCATACACAACACCGACCTGAACCGTCTCTGTAAAGGACAGGAGACCAAAGTACGTCACGAGTGTCGCAATCGAAATCGCTAACAACAGTTCGATGATCGGACGAAGTAACCAGCTATCGAGCTTTAAGTTTTTATACCGTCCATTTTGGTGGGCGACGTTTGTCTCTTCGAACTCTGCCATCAATCGTTTTTCTTGGCGGAATTGTTGAATGATTGCCATCCCGTTGATTGATTCATTTAACTGGGCATTGATTTTTGATAACAGGTCGCGGACTTCCGCATAATACTTCGTCGAATACCGGCGATAAATCCAGATAACGAAATAAAAGACCGGGAGTAACGCAAGGGCAATCGTCGCAAGCGTCGGGTCCAAGAAGTAAAGGAAAATATAGGTTCCGATCAATTGGACACCACTCTGGACGAACGTTGAGAGGACACCGATGTAGAGTTCCTTAATCGCCTCCGTATCATTCGTGATGCGCGAGACTAACACCCCAGCTGGCGTTCGGTCGAAATAGGCAAGACGTAAGTGCATCACGTGACGAAATACATCAATCCGAAGACGTTGGATGACTTTTAAGGCGATTTTTTGGAATTCAAAGGCTTGCAAGTAATCCACTAAAATGCCCGTCGTATGCAAGATTAAGTAGACACTAAACAATAAGGCGACTTCCCGGACCGGGTAGTTCCCTGTCGTGACATAGTTATCGATGAAGATTTTAACTAAATAAGGACCACCGAGCTTCGCTCCCGTCGTGACCAATAAGAGAAGGAACGCTACAAACACTTGTTTCTTAAAGGGACCGACAAATCGAAGCAGACGTTTCAAGACGTCCTTTTCATTGATATCATGATTCAAACGGTCCACCCCCTTGTTCGACTAATGATTCGAGTTGTTGATGGTCATACGTTTCTTTATACCACCCATTACGTGTTAACAGCTGTTCATGTGTCCCCCGTTCGATGATCCGCCCGGCATCGAGAACGATGATTTCATCTGTATGCGATACGGCAGACAAGCGATGCGCGACAATGATTTGCGACTGTTCGTTATCCGCCGTCCGGAAATGATTGATGATGGCCTCTTCTGTCTTCGCATCGACGGCAGATAACGCGTCATCTAACACTAAGATCGGACAATCGGCAAGCAAGGCACGGGCGATTGAAATCCGTTGTTTTTGTCCCCCGGATAACGTCACCCCACGTTCTCCAACCATCGTCGCATAACCTTCTTTAAAACCAAGAATATCGTCATGGACGGCAGCAATTCGGGCTGCTTCCATAATTTGCTCCATTGAAGCCTCTGGTTTCGCGAAAGCAATATTGTCAGCAATCGTCGCCGAGAACAAGAAATGATCTTGCGGGACGACGGCAATCTGTTGACGGACCGTATCACGAAGAAGCTGTTTAATATCTTGCCCGCCCATCCGGATGGCACCTTGTTTAACATCATATTCGCGGGTCAATAACCGGACGAACGTCGACTTCCCTGCACCCGTTCGCCCGACAATCCCGAGTGTTTTCCCGGGCTCGAGCGTGACATTAATCTGTTCGAGAACCGGTTGTGTCTCGTAGATGAAACGATCAATCGCGATATCGAGACGTGGTGAATCGACTGTCGTCACGGCCTCTTTTGCGTCTTTAATTTCTGGTTCAACCGCAAGCATCCGTTCAATCCGGTCATACGAAGCACGGCCTCGTTCGACGATGTTGAATAACCAACCGAATGCGAGCATCGGCCACGTCAAGAGACCTAAGTATGTAGTGAAGGCGACGATATCCCCGATTCGGATTTCCCCTTGTTGCAATAGATAGGCCCCGTACCCGACGGCGATGATATACGATAGACCAACGAGTCCGAAAATCGTCGGATCGAACAAAGCGTCAATTTTTGCGACACGGCGGTTTTTTTGGACGACATCGTCGGATAACGATGTAAAGGTCGTCACGTCCGACTCGACCTCGCCCGTTGCTTTCAGGACACGGACACCGCTGACACTTTCAGCGACTTTATCATTTAAGTCGGAAAATGCTTCTTGTGCATCATGAAAACGTGAGTGCAACATCTTGCCGTAACGCGACGTCAAGTAGACCATCAACGGCATCGGCAAAAGTGAAACGAGTGTCAGCTTCCAACTGATTGTCGTCACCATCGTGATGATGACAAAACTTCCCATCGTCACGGAATCGACAAGCGTCAAAATCCCCGCTCCTGCCGTCATCGAAACTGCTTGGACATCATTCGTCGCATGCGCCATCAAGTCCCCACTCCGATATTTTTTATAGAAGGATTGATCCAAGTCTGAAAAATGACCATAAAGCTGGCTGCGTAACAAGCGTCCAAGGCGGATGGACGCGCCAAAGATATAAAACCGCCAAAAGTAACGAATGACATAAGTGGATAGCCCAATCAACACCAATGTTCCGGCGAGCGTCCATAATTTTTGTTTCATTAAACTCCCGTCACTTAATCCATTGACGGTCGTCCCGATGACTTTCGGTGGAATCAACTCAAGCCCTGCGACAAAAATCAAACAAATGATTCCGATACTGTATGCTTTCCATTCGAGTCGAAAGAACCAACCCAATTTCTTGAAGACTCCCATTCAAGTCTCCCCCCTTTTTCAAATCAATTGAGTATTTAAAATAGTCTCACATTTTAGATTAGCCATCTTTCCAGTAAATAGCAAACAAAAAGGAGACCACGAGGGCCTCCTTCTTAAAATGCTTATTTTTTTGGTGATTTCATCGAACCACTCATTGAACGCATCACTTGGTTGACTTTCTTTTGTGATGGCTTTTGACCCATTTGCATCATCAATGTCTTAATCATATCTTCGTTGATTGGCGGGTTTTGCTCCAAATAGTTCATCATGTATCGACGAGCGATATAGAAACCAAGGGCGACACCTGCTACCAAGCAAAGAAGGGCAATTAAAATCCAAATCCATGTAGCCAAGTTGCTTCCTCCTCTAACTTAAAACGTCGCTTTTTACTATACTATAATTCTAACCGTTTGCATAGATGATGCATGAAAAAGGTGCGCCTGAACGCGCACCTGTTCCACTTATCCGAGTTGCTTGACTGTTTCTAAGATATTTTCGACAGACATGCCGTACTCTTTTAATAGAAGGTCTCCTGGAGCCGATGCGCCGAAACGATCGATTCCGATGACTTGTCCTTCTGTTCCCACGTACTTGTACCAACCGAGTGATGCACCGGCTTCGATTGCAAGACGTTTCGTGATTCGTTTTGGTAAGACCGATTCTTTATACTCAGCCGTTTGTGCTTCGAACAACTCCCATGATGGAAGTGAAACGACCGCAACCTTTTCACCGAGTTGTTTTTGTGCTTCGACGAGCAAGTGAACTTCTGAACCTGTTCCCATCAAGATTGTATCTGCCGTGCTTGCGTCACCTGCGATGACGTAACCACCTTTTTCAGCACCTTCGACCGTCGTGCCTTCCAGTTCAGGTAGACCTTGACGTGTCATGACGAGTAACGTCGGTTTGTTTTTCGATTGAACGGCTGTTTTCCAAGCGGCAATCGTTTCTTTTCCGTCTGCCGGACGATAGACCGTCAAGTTCGGCATCGCACGGAAGCTCATCAAGTGTTCAACCGGCTCGTGTGTTGGACCATCTTCACCGACTGCAATCGAATCATGTGTCAAGACGAAGATTGATTGGATTCCCATCAATGCTGCAAGACGGACTGCCGGGCGCAAGTAATCCGAGAAGACGAAGAATGTCGCACCGTAAGGAATGACGCCACCGTGAAGTGCCATACCGTTGACAGCTGCTGCCATCGCGAACTCACGGACACCAAACCAGATGTTACGACCGCTTGGATCGATATCGAAGTCAGCTTCCCCTTTAAGCATCGTGTTGTTCGAACCTGCTAAGTCAGCTGATCCACCAAACAATGTCGGAACGTTTTTCGCAAGGGCGTTTAAGACTTCGCCACTCGTCTGACGTGTTGCTTTTTTCGATGTTAAATCGTATGTCGGAAGATCTGCTTCCCAGTTGCTTGGCAATTCATTCGCCATCGCACGGACGAGCTCTTCATGGAGTTCCGGATATTCCGCTTGATACTCCTTCATCATGTCGCTCCAAGCGGCTTCTTGATCGGCCCCACGTTTTTCGATCCGCTCTTCAAAGATTTCTTTGACTTCTGCAGGGACGTAGAACTCTTCGTGATCCCAGATGTAGCTTGCTTTCGTCAATTTGATTTCTGCTTCACCAAGTGGTGCACCGTGCGACGCCGATTTACCTGATTTGTTTGGTGAACCGAATCCGATGACTGTTTTAACTTCAATCATTGTCGGTTTCGTTGTTTCCGCTTTCGCTGCGTCAAGTGCTTTTGAAATCGAATCGATATCCGTTCCATCTTCGACACGAATGACTTGCCAGTTATATGCTTCAAAACGTTGTTGCACGTTTTCAGAGAATGACTTGTCCAAGTCACCATCTAAAGAGATATCATTTGAATCATAAAGGACGACGAGTTTACCAAGACCTAAATGACCTGCGAGTGAAGCGGCTTCTGCAGAAACACCTTCCATTAAGTCCCCGTCTCCACAAATTCCGTATGTGAAGTGGTCAACAACGTTTAAGTCACCACGGTTGTATTTTGCTTCTAAATGACGTTCTGCCATCGCCATACCGACTGCCATCGCGATGCCTTGTCCGAGTGGACCAGTCGTCGCATCAACACCAGCTGTATGACGGTATTCCGGGTGACCCGGTGTTTTTGATCCCCATTGGCGGAATGATTTTAAATCTTCCATTGATAGGTCGTAGCCTGATAGGTGGAGGAGCGAGTAGAGAAGCATCGAACCATGTCCTGCTGAAAGTACAAAACGGTCACGGTTGAACCATTCTGGATTTTTAGGGTTGTGGTTCATATGATCCGCCCACAATGTGAACGCCATCGGTGCGGCACCCATCGGCATTCCCGGGTGACCCGAGTTCGCTTTTTGTACGGCATCAATCGATAATGTACGAATCGTATTAATTGCTAATTGTTCTACTGTTGTCATGTTCGTCAAAACAATCATCCTCTCTCTTTTTCACAAATTCTATATCATTTTAGCACAGACAGAAATGTGATACAACTTTTCTAAATAGTATGTCACATTAAAATGAATGCGCTCTCTATTGCTCTTTTCAAGCGACTTTCATGATGCACATTACGGGTTTCTACATAATAAAAGCCACCTCGCTCATGGATTGAGCGACGCAGATTCAATGTGGTATTAATTCGCTTACTGTTTGTTGCGTTCTTCCTCTTGCGCTTGCTTTAACTTTTCAGGCGTAACGTCCGTTCCTTCTTCATCAACAATTTTGATGCCCATCATTTGATTTTTGAATGAGCCACGAAATGCTTCTAAATAAGCTGTCCGTAATTCTTTTTGTTCTTTCGTTTCAGCTTCAGATAACGGCTCGATTTTTGATTTATTGGCAAGTTCATTAATTCGGTCGAGTTGCTCTTGTGATAACATAATATCCCTCTTTCTGTTTGACTCTGGATAGAGTATTTCAATCGTAACCTTACTTTAAAAGACCCTAAAAAAAAAAGCAAGTTTGCCGCGTCAAAATGACACAACACTTGCTTTCATTCATACGACTGGACGACTTCTTTATATTCAAGGTAACGACGGTTGACGGTCGCCTTCGAAATATCATGCCCCATGCCTCGTAACGTCACAGCAATATCGGCAAAAGTCAGCCCAAGATCCCGCAGCCGGACAATTTCTTCAATCGGCACTTCTTTTCGACTCCGCCCGGCGTTTTCGCCTTGGCGGTTGAGATTTTTTTCAGGACGAAAACCATTGTCGACGGCCCGTCGCATGCCTCGGGCAATTTTTGCGTTATGAAGCTTGCGTTGATATTCCTCGACGAGTGAAACGATTTCTAGGACCATCGCTTCTGCATCTGCTAGTTTATATTCCCCGTCCGACTCCATCGTCATCAGTTGGACGTCATGCTTTTTGAAGGTGTGTAAAATCGCAATTTTTGCGTTCCCCCGTCCAATCCGCGTGTCATCCGTCACAAGTACTGCATCGACGAGATGGCGTGTGACGTAATCGAGAACGGATAACATCCCTTCCCGTTCAACGTCATAACCGCTTTCCTTCTCGGCGATGATGTCTACGACTTCAAAACCTTTTGTTACAGCGAGTCCCGACAATTCTGCTCTTTGCCGCTCTAGTGAGCTGTCTTGTGCTTCTTTTTCCGTCGAGACGCGACAGTAGATTACAACTTTCATCGTACCTCACACCCCTGTTCGTTCATTCAACAACTTTTACATTTTGTCATTGTTGTGCGATTGGTACAACGATTTTGTTTTTCGAAATGACGTGTTGTGTTTCTAACTCATTGTTCTTGATCAGCCAGTCGATGTATTCTTGGTTCGTCATCGAACCGTCATTGTATACTTCCTCCACTTGCTCGACGGTCACGTTTTTATCGACCGTGACGGATGCCGTGAGTAATTGGTGGACCTTCTCGTCAGGTCGCGGCGTCAAAAGAAATAGGATAAAAGCAAAGCTGAGCGTATAAAACAGAATTGAAAAGGCATGAGTACGGATAGAATGAATCATCATGAATCCCTCCAAATAAATTATTAGAATAGATGTTCTCGGAACAATTGTTCGCATAATCTATATTAAACACAGAACCAGTGTTCGGTCAATACAAAAACATCGAACAATTGTTTGTACGCTCATTTGTTCTATGTTATAGTCAATTTAGAAACATATATTCCTAAATTTTAAAAAAACCAATCCGGAAAGAGGTGGCAATTCGTATGCGGAAAATGTCTAAGCGTCAACAAGAAATCCTTGACTACATCGTCGCAGAAGTGAAGTTAAAAGGTTATCCACCTTCAGTTCGCGAAATCGGTGAGGCTGTCGGTCTTGCTTCAAGCTCAACGGTACACGGTCATTTGGATCGTCTCGAAAAACGTGGACTGATTCGCCGTGACCCAACGAAACCACGCGCGATTGAGATATTGCTTGATAAACCTGAAGAAATCAATGAAGCGATCGTTCATGTTCCCGTCATCGGGAAAGTAACAGCCGGATTCCCAATCACGGCGATCGAAAATATAGAAGAACACTTCCCACTTCCTGCACACTATGTAGGGAACGAAACCGTCTTCATGTTAACGATTGATGGCGAATCGATGATTAACGCAGGAATTCTTGATGGTGATCGCGTGATCGTGCGTCAACAAAACACAGCTGAAAATGGTGAGATTGTCGTCGCAATGACCGAAGATAGCGAAGCGACAGTCAAACGGTTCTTCTTAGAAGATCAACAGGTACGTCTTCAACCAGAAAATGACTCGATGGACCCGATGTATTTCGACAATGTCTCGATTCTTGGCAAGGTCATCGGCGTCTACCGGACGATTCACTAAGAGAGGGACCAGCATCGCTGGTCTTTTTTTATGCCTTCCGGAAATGTACATGACACGGTCAACACCGTCGCACTTACGGGATATGTTGCTTATTCGGTCGCAACACACCAAGCAGACTGGCTCCCGACAGCAATCGGGATAGCCGTCGGGACGTTATGGCTCTCGCCTGACCTCGATTTAAAATCAGAACCCTACTATCGTTTTGGCCCGCTACGTGTTTTATGGATGCCGTACGTTAAAATCATGCCCCACCGGTCCATCTGGTCGCATGGTTTGATTATCGGAGACGTCATTCGACTACTCTACAGTGCAGCGTTGTTGATTCCCTTGTTATTTTTTGCGTTTTATAGCGAAATCATTCAAGCGAGTACGGTCGATCTTTTGATCGACGCGATGCCGGCTTTTATTATCGGTGTCATCATTGCGAGCACGATCCATATCGTCCTTGACCACACGAGTAGTTGGTTCCGCCCTAAAAAGAAACGTAAGAAACGCCGCTTCTGACTTTTTCCATTGAAAAATGGAAAAAGTCACAGGCTGTAGACAAAGTACCATCGAGAGATCAAGCGTCTTTTTTCGTTGCTTTCCTCGGGCGAGGCGCAAGCCGTTGCTCCTTGATCCTCACGGACAACGAGCAGGGTCTTGCCTGCCTCTAAAAGTGCGTTAAAAACGCACTTTTCCCCGCAGGAGTCAACGAAACGTGACGCTTTTTAGGTAACACTATGACGGAAAGCTAGTCATGAAGACGGTTTAAAGCGCAATCCGTCTCGAATCGCTTAGAACCGCGAAAAGCAATCGGTCGCGACCCTGCAGCTTTGCTGTAGCGGCGTGACCGATTGCCGCTTTGAAGACGAGGCGAGACAGGGAAGCGCGACCGGATTGTCTCTCGTTATCGCATGTTCACGCTTCATAAGAGTTTGTCTACACGTTGTGACTTTTCCATTGAAAAATGGAAAAAGTCATTTTTTATATCCATTTTAAATTTTTTCAAACCTAAATTTTGAAAATTTCTATTCTTATATTTCAATTATATGTATTGAAAACGTTCTCAATTCAGAGTACGTTTAACTAGAAAGGCCATTTATTCGCTTTAATCCAAAGGGAGGGTTTTTGCATGAGTAATTTTATTAGTGAGATGATGGGAACAATGATTCTCATCCTACTCGGGGATGGCGTCGTCGCCGGCGTTGTCTTGAAGAAGACCAAATCTGAAAATGGTGGATGGATTGTCATCACACTTGCGTGGGGTCTCGCCGTTATGACCGGTGTATACGTCGCCGCTTCAAGTGGTGCCCACCTGAACCCGGCGGTCACTTTGTCGCTCGCGCTCAATTCTGACTTACCGTGGGCCGATGTACCAATCTATATCGCTGCTCAACTTGTCGGAGCATTCATTGGCGCAGTACTCGTTTGGCTTCATTACATGAAACATTTTGAAGCGACAGAAGATCAAGCTGCAAAACTTGGTGTATTCGCGACAGGTCCTGCAATCCGCCATACCGGATCGAATCTTGTTTCCGAGATCATCGGGACGTTCGTTCTTGTCTTTGGTATTTTGGCACTCGGTGCGAACCAGTTCGCAGACGGTCTCAACCCGTTAATCGTTGGTCTACTCGTCGTCGTGATTGGTCTCTCGCTCGGGGGTACGACCGGTTATGCAATCAACCCAGCCCGTGACCTTGCTCCACGTATCGCGCACGCCATCTTACCGATTCCGGGTAAAGGTTCATCTGACTGGGGCTATTCATGGATTCCAGTTGTCGGACCAATCATTGGAGGCGCAATCGCCGTCTTCATCTATCAACTACTGTTTTAATCTCAACTACTCAAGGGGGACTCACAGATGGAAAACAAGTATATTTTAGCACTCGACCAAGGAACGACAAGCTCACGTGCCATCATCTTCGATCACGATGGTCAAATCGTTAACTCGGCTCAACGCGAATTTAAACAATACTTCCCACAACCAGGCTGGGTCGAACATGATGCGAATGAGATTTGGGGTTCGATTTTAGCAGTCATGGCCGATGCACTTGGTACAGCTGACATCAAACCAAGTCAAATCGCGAGTATCGGAATCACGAACCAACGGGAGACGACGGTCGTCTGGAACAAGGAAACGGGAAAACCGGTTTATCACGCCCTTGTCTGGCAATCGCGTCAAACATCTGACATCTGCGATGAGTTAAAAGAACAAGGACTCAACCAAAAATTCCGTGATAAAACAGGATTACTGATTGATGCATACTTCTCAGGAACAAAAGTAAAATGGATTCTTGACAACGTCGACGGCGCACGCGAACAAGCAGAAAACGGGGAACTGCTCTTCGGTACAATCGATACGTGGCTCGTTTGGAAATTATCTGGCGGAAAAACACATATCACGGATTATACGAATGCTTCACGGACACTCATGTATAACATCTACGAACAGCAATGGGATGACGAGTTACTTGAAATCCTGACTGTTCCTAAATCAATGTTGCCGGAAGTTCGCCAGTCGAGCGAAGTATACGACAACACGGTTCCGTATCATTTCTTCGGTTTCGAAGTCCCAATCGCCGGAATCGCCGGTGACCAACAAGCTGCCTTGTTCGGTCAAACGTGCTTTGAACCGGGTGAAGGGAAAAACACGTACGGTACAGGTTGCTTCATGTTGATGAACACAGGTGAAAAAGCGGTTTCTTCAGACCACGGTCTCTTGACGACAATCGCTTGGGGTGTCGACGGTAAAGTGGAATACGCACTTGAAGGTTCAATCTTCGTTGCCGGTTCTGCGATCCAGTGGCTGCGTGACGGTCTCCGGATGCTGAAAAATGCGAAAGACTCGGAAGGGTATGCCTTGAAAGTCGATTCAACGGATGGTGTCTACGTCGTCCCTGCTTTCGTTGGTCTCGGCGCACCATACTGGGATAGCGATGTCCGCGGTGCCATCTTCGGGTTGACACGCGGTACGGAAAAAGAGCACTTCGTCCGTGCGACACTCGAGTCACTCGCTTACCAAACACGTGATGTCTTGACAGCGATGGAACAAGATTCCGGTATCGAACTTAAAACATTACGCGTCGATGGTGGTGCAGTTGCCAACGATTTCTTGATGCAATTCCAATCAGACATTCTCGGTGTTCCCGTCGATCGCCCGGAAATCAATGAAACGACGGCACTCGGTGCAGCCTACCTCGCCGGACTCGCTGTCGGCTATTGGAAAGACAAAGCAGAAATCAAAAAACAATGGAAACTCAATCGTCAATTCACACCTGAAATGAACGAAGACGATCGTGAAAAACGTTATGCAGGATGGCAAAAAGCTGTCGAAGCGACAATGGCATTCACACCGAACAAAAAAGAAGCCAACGCAAACGTCTAATCGAACAACGTTGACGATTGCACCACGATATTAAAAAGAAGCGATTTCGATGTCATTCGAAATCGCTTCTTTTTGTGTTCATGTTTCCTTCAGACTGCGACCAGAAAACACCTATTCATACTACATACGGAATACATCCTAAAAAAAACTCCCTTCCTAGCGCACAGGTGGCGACCTGGCCTAGAAGGGAGACGAATGTCATCCGAATCGTTTAGGCAAATTCCTTTTTTAATCCGTCAACGACTTCAGTCAGTGACTTCGATTGACCACTTAACACAGCCGCGAGGAACGCACCTTCGACGAGTGGTGATTCGACAAACTGGATTGTTCTGTCACCACTATACAGTTCAAGGGCCAACTCTGCATTCATTGTCGCAGAACCGATATCCGTCAAAACTAATCCATCATCATTTAGTTGGTCAAAGGATGCTTCGATTCGCGAAGCATCTGTCCCGATACTTCCATCCTCTAAACCGGCTGCTAGAAGGATTGGCGTATCCGGTGCCATTTCAGCGAGCAATTCCTTTAAGCCGGTCGCTAGTTTTTCACTGTGCGAAACGAGAATTAAATTAACCATGCAGCACCTCCACGATTTCTTGAAGTAAGAGTGCACTTGAGAGTGCTCCAGGGTCTTGCACACCGACTGTCGCCTCTCCGAAATACGAAGCACGCCCTTTCGTCGCGACCCGTTCTTTCGTATCACGGAGCGCTTGCTCGATTGCCGCTTTTAAATCGGCCTCTTGGCTTAACGCTTCATGGAACGGTGTCCAAATGTCGACCATCGTCTTTTGACCAAATTCAGACTTTCCGCGCATCTTGATTCCTTCCGTCGCTTCGATAAAGGCTTGTGCCAATTCTTGACCCTCAACCTCTTTTTTCCCTTTGAAGGCTCCAGCGAACTTGACGAACGCTGTTCCATATAACGGACCAGACGCCCCACCGACTGTCTTAATCAGTGTCATGCCGACCTGTTTCGACAAATCACCTAAATCTTCATACGCACCGTGTGTTTCCAGTTCTTTTTGGACGGCTTGAAAACCACGTGACATGTTGATTCCATGGTCACCATCACCGATTTCACGGTCAAGATCCGTTAACTCATCTTTATGTGCTTCGATTTGTGCCGCTGCTTTTACTAAACTTTCTCGAAACTGTTCTGTCGTTAACTTCATTACAATCCACCTCTTCTATTAAAATCCGATTGCATTCGTTTTCGCGTCAAGATAACCGACGAGTTCGTCGTCAACTGGTAAGAGTGTAATCGAGAAGCCGTGCATCTCAAGCGATGTCATGTAGTTTCCAACATACGGACGGACGATATCATACCCTTTTGCTTTTAATTGCTCTGCCACATATTTATACGTGATATAGAGTTCAGATACCGGCGTTCCACCCATACCATTGACCATCACCGCTACTTTTTTATCCGTCACTTCTGCTGTCAACCGGTCGAGCAGTTCCGTGACGATGGCTTCGACGGACGCAACCGGTTTACGATCAATCCCTTTTTCTCCATGTATCCCAATTCCGATTTCCATTTCATCCTCATGTAAATCGAAGCCTGGTTTTCCGCTTTCCGGCATATAACACGGTGAAAGCGCCATCCCGATTGAACGAACACTTCCGATGACTTTCTCAGCAAGTGCTTTGACTTCAGCGAGCGACTTACCTTCTGCTGCCGCTGCCCCCGCGATTTTATGGACAAAAACTGTTCCTGCGACACCACGCCGATCTTCCTCTTTTTTGATCGCAATGTCATCGTTGACGACGACCGTTTCCACTTCAATATCTTCAAGTTCCGCGAGTTCCTTCGCCATATCAAAGTTCATCACGTCACCGGAATAGTTTTTTACGACGAGAAGAACCCCTTTTCCGCCATCTGCTGCTTTAATCCCTTCAAGGACCATATCTGGTGTTGGCGATGTGAAGACTTCCCCACAGACCGCTGCCGCTAACATGCCGTCACCAATGAAACCGGCGTGGGCTGGTTCATGTCCACTTCCCCCACCGGAAACAAGCGCCACTTTTCCGTTCAGCTGTTCTTTTCGTTTTACGACATTCACGCCGTCGACTTTCGCATATAAATCCGGATGAGCTAAAACGAGACCTTCCACCATATCTGATACGAATCGGTTGGCATCTTGCATTAATTTATCCATCTTGAACGCTCCTTCGTCTAACGAATTTTTGCACTACCACTTAGTCTTTACCACCAATCAAGCGGACTTATGTCAAGAAAACATATGAAAATATTGACCACTTAGTGTCTATTTTCCAGCGCGGATGCTATGCTCAACGTACATGTCAAAAAGGAGGGAACGTTTCATGCCATCGTCTTTCCAAGCAGGCGTCAAAGCCTGTTTACCAACCGTTCTCGGTTATCTCGGCATCGGTTTTTCAGCCGGAATCGTCGGGCGGGCAGCCGGTCTTAGCCCCCTTGAAATCGGTGCTATGTCAATCCTCATCTATGCAGGGGCCGCCCAGTTCATCATCACGAGCCTGTTGCTATTGAACAGCCCGTTTTCCGCGATCATCCTGACGACGTTTATCGTCAATCTCAGGCACTTATTGATGAGTCTGACGCTTGCACCACATGTTGAGACCCGGCACATCCGTGACCGGATCGGCGTCGGGACATTACTGACCGATGAGTCATTTGCCGTTGCAATGAATGCTGCTCAAAAGAGCAAACTCTCTCCGTCATTCATGCATGGCTTGAACTTGACTGCATACCTTAGCTGGATTGTCGCAACTGTTCTCGGCGCACTCGTCGGCAGTTGGTTTCCTGATCCCGAGCGCTTCGGACTTGATTTTGCCTTGACTGCGATGTTCATCGGCTTATTGTACTTGCAGTTCGAAGGAGAACGTTCTCGTATTGCCGTAAACAGCTACCTCCTACTAATTGTCATGCTTTTGCTTTACATCACCATGCGCTACTTTTCTCCAGAAGTCGCTGTTCTTTGCGCGACGCTCGGTGGTGCAAGTATAGGAGTCGTGATCACACGATGGAAATCCGTACAGAATTAATTGGTCTCTTTTTAGCTTGTGGACTCGTCACTTGGATTCCACGCATTTTACCGTTTCTTGTCCTTCACGGACTGACATTACCACGTCTTGTCACGGAATGGCTCTCGTTCATTCCGGTCTGCCTCCTTGGCGCCCTCTTCTTTCAAAATCTACTCATCGCGCAAGACGACGCGTTTCCGACGATTTCGACGCTTCATGTCTTCGCAGCACTACCGACGATGGCTGTGGCAATTTTCAGCAAAAGTCTATCCTGGACGGTCATCACCGGTGTCCTGACGATGGCGTTTCTACGATTATATCTATAAGTACCTCATCCATCTTTAACATGTTTCGGTGAATCGCTCGTGCTATCCTTAAAATAGAAATATATGAATAGTGAAGGAGTTTTTAATATGCCGAATAAGCAGTTCTTGCTCTACTTGATATTGCTGTGCGCGATTTTTCTGATCGCGAGTCAAATGGATCTACCTTATATGCTAAAACAAGGACTGGTCGTGCTGTACGTCGTCGCTTATTTTGGCGCGATGGTTGTTTCTCACAAAATGAAAATCCGGGCTCAAAAACAATAACTCGAAAAAATCTCCTCCCATCACTTAAGACGGAAGGAGATTTTTGTGTTCACGCATTCGCTTGTACATCCCGATAGGAAGGTTGTTGTTCAAACTCTTTTTTCGCAAACGGACATAACGGTAACAGCTTGACGTCAACTTCTCGCGCCCAGTCGACGATGGCCGCGACGAGCTTTTCGCCAATTTGCTGGTTTCGGTGTTTCGGGTCGACATACGTATGGTCAATGATCCACATGCCGTTGTTCGTGTCGCTGTAAGTGATTTCCCCAATCACCGTACCGTCTTGATGCGCTTCAATTTTACGTTCTGCTCGTTTCAGTTCCATTTGCTTCCCTCCGTTCATAAGATAAGGCGCCACTCGGACAACCGTCGACGACCCGCATGACGTCTTCGACCGGTGCCCCGTCCGCTTCAATCCAAGGGCGTTTCTTGACATCAAAGACGCTCGGCAGATTCTTGACGCAGTGACCGGAATGAATGCACACTTCTGGATCAAAATAGACCGTGATTTCTTTGCCCTCATATGCTTTCTTCATATGAAACGCCTCCTTTTGTACACTTCTTATTCCCTAAAAGAGTACTCTAGACCCATCACGAAACAAAAAAAACTCAGGTTTCAAAAATATAATTTCGTATCAACCGATATCCCCATCATGTAATTTCTTCATCGTGGCTTTTAAAAGAGCGATACTTATTTCCAACCGATTATTATACATTCGACCATTAGGTAATTGTTCTTTCGGTGCATAAAACAATATTTTAAAATCACCATCAAAATATTGTACGACAAAAATGTCATCGAACTCACTTAAAGTATTGATATTCAATGAAACAAATCCACTCTGCTGTGCCGTCGTCTTTACACTAATACGTCTATTATTGCTCACCACATCAAATCCATGTTGATTCGTAACATGGGCCAATTGCCCTTTCGTATGTATTGCGCAAAAAAATTCTCCAATCCTCCCAATTAAGTGACGTAGTTCAGTAGGAGCACAACCAAGGACTGTCATTTCAAATTTTAAGATTTCCATGTATTCTTCGAATAATTTTATTAACTGGTCGTCCGCTATTTTCTTTTCATTTTCAAGTAATTCACTGCTTGAATTCGATGATAGAGAGGCTTGCCCATCTACCCAGGATCCTACTACTTGATCCGCTGCTAATATTTTAGAATAAGCATAAATAAATCCACTGTACGGAGCATTTTCACCAATATATTTATACATACCCCGATTTAAATAGATAAATAAATGGTTTTTAAAAGTAATCCCTTTATTTAAGCGGTTATAACAATAATCAGACAAAATAATGCTATTCGGATTCGTTCCATATTTTTCAAATAACTCTTTTTTCAATTCATCTGGAGATATCAGTTCATTTTTTCTTTTTATTAACGTTTGCTTAAGCTGTTCATAAATTGAAACCGATTTTGTTTTGTTCATTTTGCTCTCCTCACTTAAATCTGTATATGAAAAAAAAGAGCAAAAGAGAGAAACACGTCACCGCATTTTACTCTCTTTTGCCCAATCGTTTAATTCATTTTAGAACAAGACCATGTACTGATCGCGTTCCCATTCCGTAACTTGCGTCCGGAACATATCCCACTCGATTTCTTTAAGCTCAACGAAGTGTTCCGCGATGTGATCGCCAAGTGCGTGCATGACGACGTCATCCGCTTTGAGTACTTCGAGTGCGTGGCTGAGTGTTGATGGTAAGTCATCGATGCCGTTCGCAACACGTTCTGGTTTGTCCATGACGTAGATGTTACGGTCGATTGGTGCTGGTGCTTGCAAGTTGTTTTTGATTCCGTCAAGACCTGACGCAAGCAATGTCGCAAGTGCGAGGTACGGGTTAGCTGCCGGGTCAACCGAACGAACTTCGATACGCGTCGAGAGTCCACGTGCAGCAGGAACTCGGACGAGTGGTGAACGGTTACGGGCAGACCATGCGACGTAGCAAGGTGCTTCATAACCAGGAACAAGACGTTTGTACGAGTTGACTGTTGGGTTACAAACCGCTGTGAAGGCACGGGCGTGCTTCAAGATACCTGCCGTGAAGGCGCGGGCATCGTCAGATAGTTGCATCGTTCCATCTTCTTCGAAGAAGACGTTTTGGTCTCCTTTAAAGAGGGACATGTTCGCGTGCATTCCTGAACCGTTGACACCGAAGAGTGGTTTCGGCATGAATGTCGCGTGTAAGTTATGTTTCGCAGCAATTGTCTTAACGACGAGTTTAAATGTTTGGATGTTATCCGCAGTCGTGATCGCATCCGCGTATTTAAAGTCGATTTCGTGTTGACCTGGTGCGACTTCGTGGTGTGATGCTTCGATTTCAAAGCCCATGTTTTCAAGCTCGATGACGATTTCTTTACGGCAGTTTTCACCGAGATCGACTGGAGCGAGATCGAAGTATCCACCTTGGTCGTTTAATTCAAGTGTCGGGCGACCGTTCGCATCCTTCTTGAAGAGGAAGAATTCTGGTTCTGGTCCGACGTTGAATGAAGAGAAACCAAGCTCTTCCATTTCTTTAAGTACTCGTTTCAATTGACCACGTGGATCGCCTGAGAACGATGTGCCATCCGGATTGTGAATGTCACAAATGAGACGTGCGACTTTACCTGTTCCATCTTCTGTCCATGGGAAGACGACCCATGTATTTAAGTCTGGGAAGAGATACATATCTGATTCTTCGATCCGGACGAATCCTTCAATCGATGAACCATCGAACATCATCTTGTTATCAAGTGCTTTCTCCAATTGGCTGACTGGAATTTCAACGTTCTTGATTGTACCGAGGATATCCGTGAATTGTAGACGGATAAAGCGTACGTCCTCAGCTTTAGCGATTTTCATAATGTCTTCTCGTGTAATGTTGCGGCGTGTCATGTAACAGTTCCCCTCTCCGATTCTGTTTTTCATATATGGTAACAAGTGCTCACTTGAAGAAACGCCCGAGCTCACCTTGGATGAGCGACGTCTTTCCAGGTCGACCTGCTTCCTTCAATTCGTTTTTCAGGAGTTTATATAACTCTCCATCGGATAGTTCCGGACGTGTCTTGACGACCGTTTCCGCAACGCGTTCGCGTTTGACGAGATCATTGTCAAAAATCATCTTAATCCCTGCGATATTCAGTCCCTGATCCAAATATTCCTTGATCGACAGTAAACGATCCACATCGTTAAACGAATAGAGGCGACGTTTCGTCTCTGTCCGTTCCGGTTTGATCAGTCCCTGTTCTTCATAGTAACGGATCTGCCGGGCAGATAACGCGGTCAACTCTTGAACGACTCCGATCGGAAATAGTGGCTTGGACTGTCGTGATACGTCTGCCATGTCGTTCCTCCTTTTTCCTTACTCCATGAGAATAAACCTCTGTAAGGCAAGTTGTCAAGCGATGTCAGAAAAGTTAACACAACTTTTCTACAAGTCAGACAACCTGTCATGCAAAGGTCTTTTCACAGTTTGTAATTATTTTAAACCCGTTCTTTTGGGATTAATTGTTTTTCCATCAACTGATTGACGGCAGAGATGATGGCGATTTTGACATGGCTATATGTCAAACCACCTTGGACGTATGCCGTATACGGTGCACGGATCGGTCCGTCGGCCGACAGTTCGATTGACGACCCTTGGATGAACGTCCCCGCTGCCATGATGACATCATCCGCATATCCCGGCATATAATCCGGAATCGGTAAGGCATGGGCATTGACCGGTGACGCCGCTTGGATCGCCTGACAAAAGGCGATCATCGGTTCCGGGGCATGGAACGAGACTGATTGAATCAGGTCTGTCCGTTCTGCTGCGTAATGCGGAGCCGTATCGAACCCGAACTGCTCCATCATGCTCGACGTAAACATCGCCCCCATCAACGCCTGGCTGACCGTGTGTGGCGCCATGTAGAACCCTTGATACATGTCTTGGAGCGAGTAGAGCGACGGGCCCGCTTCTGCACCAATACCGGGAGTCGTCATCCGGAACGATGCCCGTTCAATCAAGTCCGTCCGGCCGACGAGGTAACCGCCTGTTTTCGCGAGACCACCACCCGGATTTTTAATCAGTGAGCCTGCCATCAAATCAGCCCCGACATGGGTCGGTTCCATCGTCTCGACGAACTCACCGTAACAGTTGTCGACAAAGACGATGACGTCCGGATGCACGGCTTTAATCGCCGCAATCGCCTGACCAATCTCTTCGACCGGTAAACTGCGCCGTGTCGCGTAGCCTTTCGACCGCTGAATCCCGATGACTTTCGTCTTGCTTGTGATCCGGCCAAGAACGGCATCGATATCAATCGTCTCCGCCTGTTTCATCTCGACGACGTCATAGGTGACACCGAGCTCTTTCAGGGAGCCGCGTCCGTCGCCGCGGATTCCGACGATTTCCTCTAACGTGTCGTACGGTTTGCCCGTGACATAAAGCAATTCATCGCCCGGCAAAAGTAAACCGAACAAGGCGATGCCGATTGCATGGGTCCCACTGATGATTTGGGCGCGACAAAGTCCGGCTTCTGCACCAAAGACGTCGGCATAAATCCGTTCGAGCGTATCGCGCCCTTCATCGTTATAGCCGTAACCCGTCGACGGCATGAAGTGGAAATCGCTGACTTTATGTTTCCGGAACGCGTTCAAGACGCGGAATTGATTGTATTCCGCGATCTCCTGCGCCCGTTTGATTCCGGGAGCGATCCGCATTTCCGCCGTCTCAACGAAGGGACGGATTGTTTCATAATGCGTTAATTCTGTAAACATGCTTACACCTCGTATTGTTTCAATGTCGAGTAGAGACGCGTGTCTTTACGCAAATACCCTTTGAGCGTGACCGATCCATCCTCTTCATATTGTTCTTTTAAGTTCATCATGACTTCTTTTGCCGGATTATAGTGGGCAAATGCCTCGACCGGAATCCGGATTTCGAGATATTCCAAAATCTCACTGATGGCTTGTTCGATCGCCAGCGTCAACCGTTCGATGTCTGCCGGATCGAGTGCTGAAATCAGCAACTTCCCACCTGTGAACAAGTCCGTCAATTGGTCTTTTTTATTGAAGACTTCGAGTTGCGGAATGTCACCTGCTCCGAGCTCATCGAGGACATCGTTCGTCGTCTGCATCTGATTGAGATAGTGTTCACTCGAAGCATCGACGACATGGATGATCAAATCGGCTTCGAGGACCTCTTCCAGTGTCGAGCGGAAGGCAGCAATCAATTTCGTCGGAAGGTCTTGAATGAATCCAACCGTATCCGTCAACAGAATTTGCCCACCTTCTGGTAAATCGAACTGACGTGTCAATGGATCAAGCGTCGCGAACAATTCATTTTTTTCATACGTGTCGGCGTGCGTCAAGCGATTGAAGATCGTCGACTTCCCGGCATTCGTGTACCCGACGAGTGCGATTTGGAACGTCTGATTTTCTTTACGGCGCTCCCGGTAACGTGCCCGGTGTGCGACCGATGTCTCGAGCTGTTTCTTGATTTCATCGACACGGCGACGGATGTGGCGACGGTCGGTCTCAAGTTTCGACTCACCCGGACCACGTGTCCCGATCCCACCGCCGAGACGTGACAGTTGTGTTCCTTGTCCACTGAGACGTGGTAACAAATAACTCATTTGCGCGAGCTCGACTTGCAGTTTCCCTTCCCGTGACTGGGCACGTCCGGCGAAGATATCGAGGATCAATTGCGTCCGGTCAATCAATTTGATTGATTCTGGGTCTTCAAGTGCAATCCGGATGTTCTTCATCTGACCAGGCGTGACTTCCGCATTGAAGATGATTAAATCCGGTTCGAGTTCTTCCGCTAGTGCGACCAATTCCTCGACCTTTCCTTTTCCGATAAACGTACGCCGATCGACTGCTTGCCGTTTTTGATCGAGTCGTCCGACGACGACCCCGTGCGCAGTCGTGACGAGTGCTTCAAGCTCCGCGACCGATTCTGCATAAATATGGTCTGGCACATCGGGGAGCTGACAACCGACGACAATAACGCGTTCTGACATAAAATCATTCCTTTCAAGATAAAGACATTCTGCGTCCCTAATCATACCACACGCCGCTACACGTCTGAACTTTTTTGGACAGGAAACATTCGTTCGGTTTATGATAAGAATACCAAGTTTTAAGGAGGCGGAACATGGCACGCGAACGACTGGATTACACGTTGCCCGAGTTCATCGAACGGTATCTCCTGTATTTGACGGTCAGCGGTCGACAAGACTCAACCGTCCGGCGGTACCGCTATGACTTAATCGAGGTCCACCGCTACATGACGGAAGTCGACCAACCGCTCGAGACGATTGATGATTTTAAAGCGATTTCGCTCGATTCCTGGAAGACATTCATTAATGAATACTTGATTGAGGAAAAACTTTATCAACAAGCGACGGTCGCCCGGATCGTCACCGTCATCAATCAATTGAACTACCAGATCCGTCAATCAAAAGCAAAACTGATCGAGTATGCCCAACCGACCCATGAGCTCGGTCCACACCATGTCGCTTCACAGGAAGAATATGACCAGTTGATCCGGACGAATCAGTCCGACCGCGGTTTGACCGATCACCAGCTCGTCGCCCGTCCCTACCTGATTGACCGCAACGAATTGATTTTACGATTGTTCTACCGGTACGGACTACGCGTTCACCACATCATCGGACTGAAGATGCAAGACCTCAATTTTGCCCAGCAAGAGATGCTCGTCCACGACCGGCTCGGGAACACGTATAAACTACAAATCGAACGCGAGGATCAGGACGTCATGCTCCGTTACTTGAAGACGATCCCGGAACCTGTCCGTCCACGGTATCATACGACTGATCCGTTTTTCGTCGCCTTCGACTTCGCCCGGATGACGTTCCGCTGGCTCTACAGTAAAAATGCGCCGAAACAACTTTCGATCGTCATGATCACGAAAATGATGCGGCAACTCAATGAACGGTCGGATAATAAACGGTTGATCACGCCGTCGATGCTCCGCAACAGCTTTATCCTAAAGACGTATTTCGACGAGATGACGACAAACGACCGCCTGACGAAAACCTGTCTGTATAAAGACGTCTCGTTACGGCGGTATGCGGAAGCCTTTGACGAATTAAACACGTTATTATGAGGCGTAGTCAAAAAAAGATGACACATCACGCGAACGTGACCTGTCATCTAAATGGATTACAATTCGTACAAGACGGCCCCCACGGCCGTCTTGTTTAACGCGATACTTCTTCCGTTTCTTCTTGTTCATATAACGTCACATTCCGTGCCGGCGCGAACGTCGAAATGGCATGTTTATAAATCAGCTGTTGTTTCCCCTCTGATTCTAAGATGACCGTGAAGTTATCAAATGATTTAATTAATCCCCGTAATTGATACCCGCTGATCAAGAAGACGGTTGTTGGAACCGCATCTTTTCGTAATTGATTTAAAAAATAGTCTTGGATGTTGTATGTCGCTTTCATAAGACCCCGTGCCCCCTCTTTTTTATCTGTTTCTGTCTTCAGGCCAGTCCGAGTTAACCGCTTTCAGAAACCCTACTGTTCTATCATAGATAATTTTGAAGTTTTGTTCAAATGAAATCGTTCCCATTTCCACCCACACGCCGTCAAATTGATGCCGAAACCACGTTAATTGCCGTTTTGCGAAGCGGCGGGTGTTGCGTTTGAGCTGTTCGACTGCCGGTTCGAGCGGGGCACCACTTAGGACCGGCATGATTTCCTTATAGCCGATTGCTTGCATCGCTTTCGTATCGGCGTAGCCCGCGTCAACGAGCTCACGGACTTCTTTGACAAGACCTTGTGCGATCATCAGGTCGACCCGTTCATTGATTCGGTCATATAAACGCTCCCGGTCATCCATGTGTAAAACGAATAACAGACTTTCATACAAGCTCGGTTCACTACCGGATGTTTGTGTCTGTCCACTCGTAGCGACTTCAATCGCCCGGACGACCCGTTGCACGTTGTTCGGATGGATTTCTTCCGCCCGCTTCGGATCGAGGTGACGCAAACGGGCATGGAGTGCATCTGCACCTTGCTCCGCTGCAAACTGTTCTAATTCTTGCCGTAATGCTTTATTTTCCGCTTGAGCCGTAAATTGATAATCATACAAAATCGCACGGATGTATAATCCGGTTCCACCGACGATGATCGGTATTTTCCCTCGGCCGGCAATGTCCGCAATCGCTTGCCGCGCAAGCGTCTGAAAACGGGCGACACTCATCTCATCGTTCGGCTCGACGAGATCGAGCATATGATGGGGCACACCTTCCATTTCTTCTTCTGTTACCTTTGCTGATCCGATGTCCATCCCACGATAGACTTGGACGGAGTCACCGGAGATGATTTCCCCATTCAATCGTTTTGCTAATTCTATACCAGTCTTCGTTTTTCCGACCGCAGTCGGACCGACGATGACGATGACAGGTTGCTTCACTTTGCATCACCATTCCTACACTCATCATTTTTGATGTCAGTGTACCATAACGGTTAGAGGCACCGAAATCGTTTTTAGAACGAAAAAAGCGAATTCCCTCATCCCTGAAGGAATTCGCTCCGTTGTTCGATTCTTGCAGTCCGTTAGACCCGACGAATGAAATCGTCATAAATCGCACTAAAGATACACCAGCCGCAAATTACTAGCCCCGTCAACATAATTCCCCAATCCGCCATCCTAGCCCCTCCTCTTTTACCTGTTATCTACCTTTTTACAAATTAAAGCTTCTGTAAACCCATTCGGGCATGTTTGACACCATTTAATGGAATCGCTATGATTAAGATACGATTGGTACGTAGCGCGGAAGCTGACCTGCATCGGCTTTCTATAAGAGGCACTGCCTCTCGATTCCAAGTAACGGGCTCACCTGTTGCGAAAACCCCCTGATCCGTAACCGGATCAGGGGGTTTTTTGTTAATACATATCTTTTTGTGTAAAGTTCCAGAAAGCAATCCCAAGTGTCGCAACTGTCCAACAACCAAGAACTGCCAACGAAAATGGTAAAGTCATCCCGTCAATCGGTGGTGCTTGACCGTCCAAATAATTGATTAATCCAAAGTTGACGTTGACGAGGTATTTAGAACTCGTCCAGCTCGAACCGAGTGTCGTCAACAATGTCCCGGAAATCAAGACTGCCATCATGATCCCAATGCCTGTCGCCGTATTCTTGACGAGCACGGAAATCATCATAGCAATCGTTCCGACGACTGCCGTGACGATCCAGGCAAGACCGACTGCCATCAACAAGTATTCCCACA
Organism: Exiguobacterium sp. s193; assembly: GCF_018618755.1. GTDB lineage: Bacteria > Bacillota > Bacilli > Exiguobacteriales > Exiguobacteriaceae > Exiguobacterium_A. Next base: position 434,518 of record NZ_JACSMR010000002.1, on the reverse strand, counting down.
TCGGAATCGTATGGACGAACTCGGTCGAGAACGTTCCGCTCGGTGAGGCTTGGAATCCGGTCAGAATCGGTGCCGTCCAGCCGTCATACCCGAGGACGATGCCGGAAATCGCGTAACAGACGAACGCGGTTAACGCCATCAACATCGACGTGTAGAGTAAAATCGTGATCCATTTCGCCATCAAGATTTTCCAGCGCCGGACCGGCCGTGACAGGAGTGTTTTGATTGTCCCATCATTTTGCTCCCCGCTGACGATGTCCGCCATGATGACGATGATGAAGAGCGGTAAGATTAACGTTAATCCTTGCGAGAAGAAAATTCGGATGAACGTCGGGGCACCCGGATAGTTCGGGTTAATCTCATTATCGAGATAATATTGATTCTGTTTTAAATCGAATTCCAAAAATTGACGGAATTCATCTTGGATGCTACTCGAAGCGAGTCGGTTCTGTGTATCGACGATATCTTGTTGCAATTCGACCCGCCAATCGAGTGTCCCTTGTTTTTTTAATTGTTCTTGAATGTCCCGGTACTGCGCGTACGTAAACATCGAGACAAGTACGACGAGTATGATGGCGACGACAGCGAACCGTTTTTTTGAAGCGATTTTCGTCACTTCATTGCGGACGAGACCTAGCATGTTCGGATTACGCAATATGATCTCCTCCTGTCAGTGTGATGAAGAGATCTTCGAGCGTCTGAACTTTTCGTTCAATCGTCCAGACTTCGACACCGGCTTCGAACAATTGTTTATTTAGCATCGGTGTCTTACTTGAATCCATCAACGTATGGACGGTATTCGCGTCAACGACTTCCGATACTTGGACGTCTGGTGACGCCGCTAAAATTTCATTTGCCTTAAAGGCATCATCGACACGCCAATCAACACCGGGCGCTAGTGACTCGACCAGCTCCTTGACGGTCCCGACCTGGACGATTTTCCCGTAACTCATGATGGCGACCCGATCCGCCAACATCTCAATCTCCGCCAGGATATGGCTCGAAACGAGGACCGATAAGCCGGTCTCATCCACTAACTTCCGGATGAACTGACGTAAATCACGGATTCCCATCGGATCGAGTCCGTTTGTTGGTTCATCGAGTATCAAAACACTTGGACGACCGAGCAACGCTTGGGCAATCCCGAGACGTTGACGCATCCCGAGAGAATAGGTCCGGACTTGATCGTCGACACGTGCCGTCAAATCGACCAAGTCGATGACTTCTTGAATCCGTGCTTCATCGACATCTGGTAACATCCGGGCGAAGACACGCAAATTTTCGCGCCCGCTCAAATATTTATAAAGCTCCGGGTTCTCGACGATGGAACCGATTCGCTCCATCGCTTGGACAAATTGTTTGCGGACATCAAAGTCACAGACCGTGATTTTGCCCGACGTCGGTTTAATCAATCCGACAAGCATCCGAATCGTCGTTGTTTTCCCGGCCCCGTTCGGACCAAGAAAGCCAAAGACTTCACCGGGGAATATTTCGAACGAAATGTTATCAATGATCGTTTTCTTTCCAATCACTTTCGTGACGGACTCTAATTTTACAGTTGGATTCACGTCTCTCACCTCTTATGGTCTATTCTAGCGGAATAATGAATGATTTGACTTGTTTGAGCACTTCAAAACCGCACATTTTGTAAAGTTTTGCTACAATCATCGTAACAGTAAAAGGAGGAACGATTCATGAAACGATATGCTTGGCCATTATTTTTAAGCGTTTCGCTCATCTTGACCGCACTTTTCGGGTATGGATTCGCAAGCGCCTATAACGACGTCGTTAATCCACCAAAACGGGCTGTCTTGACCCCGACAAAAGAAGAACCGATCAAAAAAGGCGGGACGTACGTCGCTTTAGGCGATTCATTGACGCGTGGTGTTGGTGCGTCAAACGGAAATAGTTACGCCGCTCTCGTCGGTCAGGAACTCGTCAAAGAAAATACCGTTGAACGGTTCCAAAACCTTGCCGTCAGTGGTGCCCGGACGGAAGATTTGCTCAAGCAATTGAAACAAAAAGAAGTCCTCCGCTCCCTTCGGCAAGCTAAAGTCATTTCGGTGACGATCGGCGGAAATGATTTATTCAACCGGGGTGAAGGTGTCGCGAACTTCAACGCGAAAAAAACAGCTGCAACCATTACAACTGCTCAATCAAACTTAAACAAGACGTTCAAAATCCTGCGGGCTGAAAATCCCGATGCTGTCATCTTCTATGTCGGACTGTATAATCCTTTCCGAGCAAACGAAAATGGTGAGGCGTTTGACGCTATCGTCCAAAACTGGAATGCTGAATCGCGTCAACTCGGATTAAAATACGATATTGAAGTCATCGACACGTTTAATCTCGTCCGCGACGTCAAACGTGATCTCTCTAGTGATCAGTTCCACCCAAATGATTCGACATATGAACAAATTGCAAAAGCTGCCCTACTCGCTGTCAATAAACGTTTTTAATCTAAAGAAAGCCGCCGAATCGTTTCGACTCGGCGGCTTCATTTCATTTAATACGTTTCGCCAAGGCGATTAAGACCCATTGCAGCGGAAGGCGTGTCCAAAGCGCCCATGCCGGTAATTTCTTACCATTGATCGGTTGCGGATTGACGGCCATGTTGACGTTCGCCGGCAATACGGCGTACAAAAAGCCCGGTAATGTCTTACGTACGATATCGACACCCTTGCCTGTCAACAACATCAAACCGTACAACACTTCGATGATACCCGTCACTTGAACGAAAAACCGTTTGAACGGGATAAAGGATGGCATGATACTGACGAATCCTTTTTCGTTTCGGAAATGACCGACGCCAGCAAATAACAAACCTCCACCATAGATTAACCGTAACACATACTTCATGACTTCCATCTCCTCTATTCCTAAGTAAGAACCAAACTCAGTGTAACGGACGAACTCCGTTTGCTCAACTATCATAAACTGTTGTTCAATTATGGGGAATGATGAGGCATTTCGGTAAAACGTCCGCAATTTCAACTTCCGATTGATTATCTGATACATTAAAGACAGAAATGAAGACGAAAGGAATGATTCATATGGCAGGAAAAACAAAACAACTCTTACCGGGACTGACAGGAGGCATCATCGGTGCCGTCCTGACCGCAACCATCGCGTTTCCGATTTTGATGGATCAGGAGCAACAAATCGCAGACACCCCACTCTCGAACGGGATGCCGAAGCAAATCTCGACGACATCAAATGACCCGGTTACGAACGCTGTCGCCTCCGCCCAAAAATCAGTCGTCACCGTCACGAACTATCAAGCCGGGAACAGCATGACGCAAGCAGAAGCAGCGAGCGGCTCGGGTTCAGGTGTCATTTATAAAAAAACAGATGGAAAAGCATACATCATCACGAACCATCACGTCGTCGACGGAGCGTCAAAACTCGAAGTGACATTAAATGATGGGAAGACATTAAACGCGAAGTTACTCGGTAGCGACGCGACATATGATCTCGCAGTCCTTGAAGTTGACGCAAAAGATGTCCCATCAGTCATCACCGTCGGAAAGTCGGCTGATTTAAAAGCCGGTCAAACCGTTCTTGCGATCGGAAACCCACTTGGCGAGTTCCAAAATTCCGTCACGCGTGGGATAGTCAGTTCGAACGACCGGACGGTGCCTGTCGATACGAATAACGATGGGCAAGATGATTTCAATACGACCGTCATCCAGACCGATGCAGCCATCAACCCAGGGAACTCCGGTGGTGCCTTAATCAACGAACAAGGTCAGCTCGTCGGGATCAACTCGATGAAAATTGCGGAGACCGGCGTCGAAGGGGTTGGCTTTAGCATCCCGATCGATGATGCTTTACCAATCTTAAAACAACTTGAAACGACGGGCGAAGTCAAACATCCGACGCTCGGCGTTGCCTTGCAAGATGTCTCCGCCTTCCCGGCTGGTTATTTGCTCGATCAGGTGAAACTTCCGGAATCTCAAAAAACCGGAGTCGTCATCATGTCGGTCGAACCCAATAGTCCCGCTGCTTCGGCTAAATTAAAAACAGGTGATGTCATCACAAAAATTAACGGGACAACGATTAAAAGTTTCGTCGACATCAAGACTGCATTAATCAAGTCAGATGGCGAAATCACGTTAACCATCATCCGTGACGGTAAAACATCGACCGTTCAAACCACGACGACAACAACCGATCAATTGTAATCGACAACATCAAGACGTTTCAACTGCCTCCCATATCGGGTATTGTTTTAGAACAATATCAATGGGAGGCTTTTTTTATGTATGATTTGATCGGCATCGGGATTGGACCGATGAACTTAGGCTTGAGTGCGCTTGCCCATCCGACACCACTGCGGACATTATTTTTTGATGAAAGCGAACAGTTTTCCTGGCATCCGGGCATGATGATTAAAGACTCGATGATGCAAACCAGTTTTATCTCCGACTTAGTCACACTCGCGGATCCGACGTCTTCTTTTACTTATTTAAACTATTTACGTTCCATCAACCGTTTGCATACATTCTATTTTTATGAGCAACTGTTGATCTCGCGTCAAGAATATAATGCTTACTTGAAATGGGTCGCGTCGCAACTCGACGATTTGTCATTCTCGACGCGTGTGATCGATGTTCAGGATACGGGTGATAGTTATGAAGTGCTTGTCGAAAACGTCTTGACCGGTGAACGGGCGACGTATGAAACACGGAACGTCGTCATCGGCACGGGGGCGAAACCTTCGATTCCTGAGTCTTTTGACTCAAATGTCATCCATAACACACAATACGTGATGGAAAAAGAGCAATTGCTTACGAAACATAAAATTTCCATCGTCGGATCCGGTCAAAGCGCGGCAGAAATTTTCCTCGACTTGTTGACGAGCGACCGCTCACCAGACCTCAATCTCGAATGGATTTCACGTTCAACCATTTTTGAGACACTTGAAACCGGAAAACTCGGTGAAGAAATCTTTTCACCCAGCTACGTCGAATATTTCAATCAGTTGCCACTAAAAACACGCCAAGAAGCCGTCTCGAAATTTGCCCGTTCGCAAAACGGCATCAGTCCCGAGACACTACAATCGATTTATGAGCACCTGTACGATTTGACGAAAGAGCAAAAAGAACGTGTCCAGATTCGTGCCAACCTCGAGGTCGAAAAAATTACGTATGATTCGCAGTTCGAGATTGAAATGCGTCACACGGAACTGAATCAAGCTCGGACGTCAACAGCAGATGCCGTCATCGCGGCGACCGGTTTCTCGCCTGCCCTTCCATCGTTCATCAATCGCTTAAATATCGAATTCGAAGGCGAGCAGGCATGGAAAGTCGATGCGAATTATCGGATCGTCCGCTCCATCGAGTCACCACACCATTTGTATGCAACAACGAACTTAGAGCTTTCGCATGGTCCGGCAGCTGATAATCTCGGGATGTCCGTTTCACGGAACCAGCTGATTCTAAATGATGTCGCCGGGAAAGACCTTTATCCGGTTGAACAGCACGCGACCTTTACGACGTTCAACTAACATACGAACTGACTCGGCCGAGCCTTTTCTCGTGTATCTTAAATACGAATCAGGACGTCATGACCGAAAAGAATACGCACAGAAAACGCCGATGCTTCCACCTGAAAAATGGAAGCATCGGCGTTTTGATTTGTGTACGGGGCGGAACATCCATCCTCGACTTCTACACGCCGTAAAATGTGGTCAGCACATCTCAGCGTGTAGACGAACTCTTATGAAAAGTGAACATGCTAGATCGAGAAGCAATCCGTTCACGCTTTCCTGTCTCGCCTCGTCTTCAAAGCGGCGCGACCGATTGCTTCTCGCGATCTAAAGCGATTCAAGACGGATTGCGCTCTAAGCGCCTGCATGCTTAGACTCCCCTCACGGTATTACTTAAAAAGGGTCACGTTTCGTTGACTCCTACGGGAAAACATGCGTTTTTAACGCACGTTCAGAGGCAGGCAAGACCCTGCTCGTTGTCCGTGAGGATCAATGAGCAATGGCTTGCGCCTCGCCCGAGGAAAGCAACGAAAAAAGACGCTTTTATCTCCCGCTAGCACGTTGTCTACAGTCTGAAGTTTCTCTTTTTTTTAAACATTCCGCCTTGAATCGCTCAAAGCGAAAAGTAACCTTCCACAACCCTGCCGTGAAGTGCGACACCACGACGGCAACCCATGTCGACTCTTTAATTTCCAGAAGAGTTAGCCATTAGCTCGCCTCCACTTCGTCTTGTCCGTAACCCCTTTTTTCAGGCTTTTTTCGTCAATTCGAGCGTCTCGAGCACAAGTAATGTCGATTGCAAACGACTATGTCCCGCTTTCGCCAATAACAGATGAAATGCAAGCAACCAATTGACTTCGTCCGAGAACCGGTTCCGTGACCGCTCCCGATCGACGACCCGTGTGACATAGATCAGGTCGACGCGGTCGCTCGACTGTACAAGGGCAAGTAATGGAAAAAGACGTTTCCATATCCGGATTTCTCGTTTTTCCAACATCTCAATCCAGGTTTCGAGTCGTTGTTTTTGTTGCATTGGATTGCTTGACGCGGCAAGAATTTGTGCCGTAATCAACCGTTCACCCGACGGTTCCATCCATGTCCCGAGCCAGTTTTCATTTGTATCGACATCCTCGATAAAAGACGGACGTAATGCTGTTTGGTCCATCAAGGCGGCCGTAACGACATATTGTTTCGTTAAGTTGAGTCCAGGCCGATTCTCTTGAAACTGTTCCACGAGCGGTAAAGCGTCATTTCCGCGCTGGCGATTCATAAGTTCCCCTAATGCAAAAAACGGGCGGACCGCTTTGTCTTTGATGAAACGCCGTTTGACGTGTTTCTCCGCTTCAATTACTTGTCCGACCAAGCGTTCCGGTTCATCACTATATAATTGGATTTGCGAAATCAAGAGTGGTGTGTATCGACTTTGGAGTGCTGAAAATCGGGTCGTCTTTCGTTTGATGACGTGCCAGACACGGTCATAGGCCGCACGGTCAAAGACGACATCCTGAATCGTATACGACAAGGCAAAAAACCGCCGGAAATCGTGGGACGTCTCTTCACGGAGCATGGTATAGGTTTCATTATAGTTTTCACAAAATAATCCATACATCAAAGCGCCCTCCCTTCGATTCTATTTTCCCCTTTTCCCAACAAATCATTCCCCCACCTTTTATCATCCGGCAGAATCGAACAGACAATCAAATAAAAACCGGACCGTACCTCCCTTTCATACGAACGGGTGAATACGATCCGGATGAGATGTTCATCAGACTCGTTGTTTTTCAAGCAAACGTGAGAAATAACCGCCATTTCCGACTAATTCGTCATGTGTCCCGTCCTCGACGATTCCCTCTTTCGTGACGACCAAAATCCGGTCGGCATTTCGGATCGTCGCGAGCCGGTGGGCGATGATTAACGTCGTCCGATTTTTTGAGAGTTCTGCAAGCGATTCTTGAATGATGGCTTCCGTCTCCGTATCGAGAGCGGACGTCGCTTCATCTAAGATTAGCAATGGTGGATTTTTCAAAAACATCCGGGCGATGGCGAGGCGTTGTTTTTGCCCGCCCGATAACTTCAAGCCACGCTCTCCGATTTGGGTATCGTAGCCATCCGGCAAGTCGGCAATCATCGACCCAAGATGGGCCCGTTCTGCTGCTTCGACAATATCTGCTCGCGTCGCTGTCAAATCGCCATAGGCAATATTTTCAGCAACTGTCCCCGAAAACAAGAACACGTCTTGTTGGACGATTCCGATTTGCTGGCGGAGCGATGCTTTCGTCATCTGGCGGACATCGATTCCGTCAATCGTAATCGCGCCGTCCGTCACATCATAAAAACGTGGAATCAACGAACAAATCGTCGTTTTCCCGGCACCAGATGTTCCGACAAAAGCAATCGTCTGTCCCGGTTCAATCGATAGGTTGATGTTTTGTAAAATCAACCGCTCTGCTTCATAACCGAAACTGACCTCATCGAATCGGATTGCCCCGTGCAGGCGGTCGACGGCAATCGCGTCCGGTGCATCCTTCAACTCATCGTCATGATCAATCATTTCAAGGAAACGTTTAAATCCGGCCATGCCTTTCGGATAAAGCTCAAGTAGTGCCGTAATCTTATCAATCGGTTTCAGCAAAATGTTCATATAGAGGATGAAACCAACGAGTTCGCCGTAACTGAGGCGTCCGTTATAACTTAAATACGCACCGTAGACAAGAACGGCGAGCGTCATCAGCCGCGTCGTCAGGTAAATACCGGACAGACTCGTACTCATGACTTTATAGGCATTAATCTTTGATTGACGGAACGTTGCATTGTCTTGCTCGAACCGTGCGACTTCATGTGCTTCATTCGTAAACGACTGGACGACGCGAATCCCGGAGACGCTGTCCTCGACACGGGAATTGACTTCGGCGATGTTGCCGTACATCTTGTCCCACGAACGGTTCATCCGGATGTTGGCGAAACTGATCAACCAAATCAAGAAGGGAACAGCAATCACCGTGACAAGGGCGAGCGGCGCGTTGATCGTCAGCATGATTGAAAAGGCACCAAGTAACGTCATGACGGCGATGAAAGCATCTTCCGGTCCGTGGTGAGCCAGTTCACCGATATCGAACAAATCATTTGTGATCCGACTCATGATATGCCCCGTTTTCGTGTTATCAAAAAAGCGGAACGACTGCTTCTGAACATGGCCGAACAGCTGCCGGCGCATATCCGTCTCGATGTTGATTCCGAGCTTATGGCCGAAATAGTTGACGACGAACTGCATCAGCGTGCTGATGATGTAAAGTAACAGCAGACCGACACTGACGAGGATGATCCAGTTCAGCTCGCCCTTTGGTAACAAGGAATCGATGAACCACTGGACCGCCAGCGGAAACGCAAGCTCGAGTATACCGACGAACAAGGCGGACGAAAAGTCGAGCCAAAATAAGCGTTTATGCGGTATGTAATATTGATAAAACCGTTTTAACATGTGCAAGTTTCCCTCCTTCATATCCTTAGTGTACAAGAAAATCCCTTTTACTACCCACACGAACATGAACCGGTATTATTTTTTGAAAATCAGGAATAGTTTCTTTCACAAAAAATATATTTTAAAAAAAGGGAAATTAACATTTCATATGACAAAATGGTAACAACGATTATTTCTGAACTTATATGGAAGGGAGCCACGCAACTTGAAAAAGACACTTCTCGCTTTGACGACGATGGCGTTGATCAGTTCAACGACCGCGGTCGAAGCCGCATCGACCAAGTTAACCTTAACCGAAAATGTCAACATCCGAACTGCTGCCACTACTTCCGCCCCAGTCATCACAACATTAAAAAAGGGTACGACCGTGACGGCTGTCAAAAAAGCAGGATCGTGGTACGAAATTCGCTATCAATCGAAAAAGGCTTTCATCACTTCAAGTTATGTCAAAGCAGTAAAATCCAAAAAAGCAACGACTAAACCAACAACTACGACGACTTACATAACGAATACAGCTGGTGTCAACATTCGCGAACAAGCCAATACGACGTCAAAAAAAGTCGGCAAACTGGCCAAGAATGCCATCGTGTCTGTTAAGAAAAAGACAGGTGACTGGTACCAAATCATCTACAACAAAAAAACGGCTTACGTCCATGCCAGCTTAATCACGGCAAAGAAGACGAATGTGACGACAACGTCGAAACCACCGGTGACGAAACCTGTTTCAACCGCCGTCAAAGCGGTGGATACGTCGAAACAATATACCGTCAATGCGAGTGGCGGACTCAATGCACGTCTCGCCGCCTCGACATCGTCTCAAGTCTATAAAACGATTCCGAATAAAACGCTCTTGACGGTGACGGGAACGGTCGACGCCTGGTATCAAATCAAACTTGACGGAAAAGTTCTGTACGTCGCCGCAAGTTATGTTTCAGCATCTGCAAAAGAAACACCGCCTGCGACGAATGGCGTCTCGGTCAACACGGTCGACCAAACAAAAACCTATTCCGTCAATGCACCGACAGGATTGAATGTCCGGACGGCCCCGACGACGTCTTCTCAAATCTTCACCCAAGTCGCACACGGTTCGACCGTCCAAGTCATGGGTGAAACGACCGGTTCAACGGCCGGTTGGTACCAAATCAAAATCGGGACAGGTTACTACTATGTCGCGAAAAGCTATATCACGACCGGAACTGTTGCGACGACGACGCCTGTGACGCCGCCTCCCGTGTCGACTGTTCCCGCTTCAGGCGTCATGGAACGTGCGATTTCAATCGGTCAACAGTATCTCGGGACACCATACGTCTGGGGATCGAGCAGTCCGATCAACGGCGGTTTTGATTGCTCCGGCTTCATCAACTACACGTTGAATACGGCAGGTTATAAAGTCGGACGGACGAACGTCAACGGCTACTGGAACAACGATCTGTATCTCGGTCAAAAACTGTCGAAGTTACGTCAGCCGGCCCGGGGAGATATCATCTTCTTCGAGAATACGTATGCCGCGGGACCGACTCACATCGGAATCATGTTGAACAATGATCAATTCATCCATGCCAATACACCGTCACTCGGCATCAGTCGCCTGTCGGAGAAGTACTGGACACAAAAATTACTGGGCTTTAAAGCCCTCTGATGCAACAGGGTTGACTCAAAAAAGAAGTACTCTTTCACGCTTGCCTCAGGCGAGACATAAGACCCGGTTTCCTGCCCTTAGTGGACAGGAGAGCGGGTCTTTTTTGCCTCTGACAGCGTAAATTATTGCGCTTTTTTTCTGCAGAAGTCGCGTGAAGCAAGCGTAATCCTCGCTTCCTGCCGGGTCTTCCCGCCCTAAGTTTTTACGATAATCCCGCTAGGATTTGCTCGATTTCTTGTTTGAATCGTCCCGGTGACAGTTGTTTTGTCAATTCCTCCACTTCCGCCCGACGATCCAATCCGACTCCGGCCCGCATCGCTAATGCAAGCGCATATAACATCATCGCGTGATCGTACTCTCCGCCAACTTGCCATAAATGTGCGCCGCGCCAAATATTAGCGACACCGCTTTGCAGGTCAAACGGGAGTGTCTCTTTTGAGTCCTTCCATAAACACAGATAGACCTCGAAGTATCCGATGTAATGGATACACGCTTCAATGTTGACTTCAACGAGTCGTTCCCGCGCATACCGGACGCCTTCATAGTCCTCTCGGTGCACTGCAATCGTCCCTTTGGTCAACTCGACAAGAATCCGCTCGAATGCTGTCGCTTCCGTGAACAAAAAGAAATGCTCCAGTAATTCCAGCTCATGATTTGCCGCCTCAAAGTCTCCGTCTAAACTTAAGAACAACGCCAGCAACCGGTGATAGTTACTGACGTCACTGTAGACCCCTTTTTCACGCATATAATGGATGCCTTCCCGCAAAAATTCAATCGACCGGCTCCAGTTGTCTTCGTTCACACTGACACGAATCGCCTGTAACATCTGATAGTCAAGAAACGTTTCATGTGCAAGCGGGACGTCCTGATGAATCATCATCGCATCCACTTTCCGGTACGCCTCTTCATAACGGCGCAGGAAAAATAAGAAATAGATTTTCGAAATTTGTACATTGATCTGTTCATCCCGTAATTCAAGCCGCTTGTAGATTTCCTCCGCTAAATCAAAATAATGTAAGCCCTGTTCCGTGTTCGAAAAACGTAATGCACTTCCGTACATTTCATAAATTCGACCTTGCCAGTAAGAATCAATCGCCGGTTCCAAATAGGGTGCGAGCATGTTAGCAATCTGTTCTTCCGCATAATAGTCACCTGTCTGCGTATTGATTTTTTCAATCAGCTGCTTCATTTCGATCGCACGGGGATCAATCAACAACTCGTCGACCGAGACATGCAGGCGACGCGCGATTGATTGTAGCGCCGGTAAGGACGGCGTCGCCTTGCCGTTCTCAATCATACTGAGCATCGATTTCGTCATGATGCCGTCTGCGACATCCGACTGCGTCATTTTTTTTGCTTTTCGTAAACCTTTAATCCGTTCTCCAAGCATCGTTTTAACCTCAATCCATTAATAAAGTTCAATTTAATTTAACTTTTATATTTACAAACTTCTCCTGTTCCTCTAGTATAAAGGAAAGTTCAATTTAATTGAACAAAAAGGAGGAATCATGATGTCGAAAAATTTACAACGGCTCCTGTTTGGTAAGTTTTGTTCGTTGTTCGCAGCAAGTCTTTTTACGTTCGTCGCGGGTTTGACCGTATTACGGGAAACGTCATCCGGGCTGCAATTCGCACTCGTCTTACTAGCCGGCACACTGCCGCGGATTCTGTTGTCGCCCGTTGCCGGCGTGCTGTCCGACCGCTGGAACCGGAAAAAAATCATCGTCACGACCGAGGCGACAAGTGCCTTCATACTCGCCGGTTTTGCCGGGTACGCCGCCTTTTTCACGGTCCACACGATTCATTACATGATCGTCAGTGCCCTTTTGACGGTTCTTTCGACCTTTCTCTCCGTTACCTTGATGAGTTCCTTGCCCCGCTTGCTCGATGATGCTGAATTGCAACGTGGGAATTCCCTCATTTCGAGTATCAGTTCGCTATCGTCGATCGTTGCCCCGATGCTGGCCGGCTTTTTATTAGCCTTTGCACCGATCCACCTTTTCACGCTTTTACCGCTTTGCTTGTTTTCTCTCGCTGCGCTGTGGAACATGCGCCTGACGTTCCGTGTCATCCCCGCCGTAAATGAAGAAAGCCCGCCTTCGCTCTGGGCAGACTTTCAATCCGGTTACCGTTATTTATTCAAACAACGGGTCCTGACGACACTGATCTTGATGGCACTTGTCTTGAATTTCTTTTTCATCGCCTTAGAAGTCATCTATCCCATCATTTTGCTCGATCGTCTCAACGTTACACCATTTCAGTTCGGAACGATTGAAGCAGCTTTAGGTCTCGGTCTGTTACTCAGTTCGCTGCTGCTTGCTCTCCCCCGCTTTACGATCAAGCGTCCATTGATGACATTGTTCCAGTCGGTTGCTTTAGTCGGGTTTTTATTCCTTTCCCCTTTGTTCCCGTTACTCGGGATCGTTCCGTCGAACTGGACATTTGCTTATTTTCTCATCTTCTCCTTTACGGTCGGGTTCATCATCCTCCGGTCAAACATTCCGATTCAACTGCTCGTCCAACGGCAAACCGATCCGGCTTACTTGGGACGTGTCATCGGTGTCCTGGAATCACTCGCGATGGGGATTACGCCAATCGGGATGTTGTTATTCGGCCTGTTAAGTGATTACGTCTCGCTCAATCTGATTCTCGCAATCAGTTCGTCCGGCTTACTCGTGACGGTCGGAATCGGCTTTTTCCACTTGCGCCGTGACATCCGGGCAGAACGTCTTGCAACAGATCCGATTCCCGAACCTGAAAAAACGTCCACCTCAGCAAGCTGAGATGAACGTCCTGATTGATTTAAACCGTTGCCTTGACCGCGTCCATGATGAGACGGAGTGATTGTTGTTTCGCTTCTTTATCGGCAATCATCGAAGCAATCATGACTTCGTCCGTTCCATATGAATCGGCGAGGTCTTGTAATTGACGGGCGACGTCTTCTGGATTTCCGACGATCATCCGTTTCCGGTTTTCGGCAATCCGGAATTGATCCTGGAACGAATACTGGTATGACGCTGCTTCTTCCGGTGTCGGGGTACCTGTTGACGAGACACCTTTCTCAAGCAGGAGCAATGATAAATCAAGACTCGAAGCCAATCGTTCTGCTTCTTCCGTCGTTTCGGCACACGTCACGAAAATTGAGACGAGTGTCTGCGGTGTCGCGTTGAACGATGTCGCCATGAAGTTATGACGGTAATAGTCCATCACGTCTTGTCCGCCTTGTCCGTTGATGAAGTGGGCAAAGGCAAAACCGAATCCGCGTTGTGCTGCATTTAACGCACTGCCACCGCTTGAACCGAGCAACCAGGCTTCCGGTGTCGTGTCGACTTCCGGTGTTGCGACGAGTCCTGCGAAACGGTGATTTGCCGGCGCCCCGTCTGTTAGGTAATCAACGAGATCGTCAAGCTGCGCGCCATAGTCCGCGCCGCCGAACCGTGGCGACGAACCTTCCTGCAAGGCGCGTGTCGCAAGCGGCATGCCGCCCGGTGCCCGGCCAAGCCCAAGGTCAATCCGGTTCGGGGCAAGCCCTTCAAGGACACGGAAGTTTTCCGCAACTTTGTAAGGACTATAGTGCGGTAACATGACACCGCCTGAACCAAGACGGATTTGTTTCGTCACAGCTGCCATGTAGGCAATCAATACTTCCGGACTCGACCCGGCAAGTGTCTTCGCGAAGTGGTGTTCCGAGACCCACAGGCGTGTGTAGCCTAGCTCGTCTGCTGTTTTCGCAAGCTCGACTGTTTCTTGTAATGCCTCTGATGGGGTTTGCCCTTTTGAGACAGGAGATTGATCCAATATACTTAATTTCATCGTGTAAAACGCTCCTTTAAACTGAAATTCATACTTAGACTGTACGCCTCGGAAACGACCGATTGCAATAAAACTGCTTCTTGATTCATTGATGACGTTTTCAATTTCAGATTCAGGGAACATTCTTAAAGTGAGCATTAAAAAAAATGAACAGATGGGGTGTTGTATATGTCAACGAATCAAGAAGCAGTCGAAACGGTCAAAAAATTAATCGATAAAATCGAAACGGCGATGCTGACGACAGTATCAGATGAAGGTCTTGTCTCGCGTCCGATGCAAACACAGGATATCGAGTTCGATGGCGATCTCTGGTTCCTCACTTCAAAAGAAACAGGGAAATATAATGAAATCTTAAAAAATCCGAGCGTCAACGTCGCTTATGTCGACAAATCATATGTCTCAATCCGCGGTAAAGCGGAAATCGTCGAAGATGTCGCCCGCAAAAAAGAACTGTGGAGTCCCCGGTACGAAGCTTATCTCGGGACAAGCTACGAAGACCCGAAAGTTATTTTAATTAAAGTCAATACGGAAGCTGCGGAGTACTGGGAAACGGGAAACACGACTAAGTCAGTCAAACAAGTCCTGAAGAAGGTCACAGGAAATGATGACTCGAACGAAATCAACAAAACAGTTGATTTAACATAATAGCTCGTTAGCCAAACCGCTCCGCCTCGTGCGGAGCGGTTTTTTGTAGTCTCTCCTATCAATTTAGTGTAGACTACTACTATTACTGTTGTTTGTTAACAAAAGGAGCACACTCATGGGAGAATTCTTTACATTATTACGACGGGGAAACCGTTCCGCATTAACGGCTGGAATCGTCAACTCCATCATTGCCATCATCAAAATCATTGCCTACACTTTAACCGGAAACGTCGCGATGTTCGCCGAAATGATGCATTCACTTGGCGACGCTGCTAACCAGTTCTTCGTTTTCATCGGTTCTGCGCTCAGTAAAAAAGCACCGACAAAACGATTTCCGAACGGTTTCGGTCGACTCGTCAACCTCGTCCTGCTCGGCGCAATTTTATTCGTCGGGATCATGGCGTACGAAACGATTCATGAAGGGATTGCACACATCATCGACCCAACCGAGTCAACCGGCTTCTGGATCACCCTATCTGTCTTATTTGCCGGTGTCCTCCTTGAAAGTGGTGTCTTCCTTAAGGCGATGAAAGAAATTGCCCACGATGCAAAGCTGACTACAAAAGGACCGCGTTTGATTCTTGAAAGTTTTCGGTCATTAAAACAAGCGAAACCTGCGACACGACTCGTCTTCTTAGAAGATTTAGTCGCGACGGCTGGTGGCATCGTCGCGATGATTGCTGTCGTTATCTCACACGTGACGCCTTATCATCAAGCGGAAGGCATCGCCTCCGTCATCATCGGTCTGATGATGTTTTATGTTGTCGGTAATGTCTTCTTGCAAAACGCTGCCGGCGCACTCGGTGAAGCGGATGAAACGATGGCGGCTCGCCTCGGTGGGTTAATCATGCAAGATCCTGACGTCCGGGATATCAGCAAACTCGAAGTCATCAAAGAAGGCGACCACTTCCACGTCGAAGTCGAGATTGAAATCGATCCGGCGATGACCGTAGCGCAAGCGGACGATATCAAAGACCGACTCGAACTGCAACTCCGCATCCAACAAGACATCACGGATGTCACGATCGGCTTTGATGAGGACGATCAAGTCCAGCAATATGTCGTCTCGACAAACGAAGAACGATGACCCCTTTCACGCAGGATGTCGTGGCGCTCATTCGTGCGATTCCTGCAGGACGTGTCGCGACATATGGTCAAATCGCGCGTCTTGCCGGAAATCCCCGGGCGGCTCGTCAAGTCGTCCGGATTTTGCATAGTATGAGTCAGGCGGAACGTTTACCGTGGCATCGTGTCGTCAACGCCAAGGGTGAGATTTCGCAAGGGACCGAACAGCAACTGGCACTCGAAGCGGAAGGCATCGTCTTTCAATCGGACGGGAAACTCGTACTGTCGGATTATCAAATATAAGCCGATTTTAGCAGAGAGCGGATATTTGCTCACTTTAAAAAAAGAACCACTTCCCTAACTGAGAGGAAGTGGTTTCTGCTTGTATACAAAAAAGCTGCACGGTCGCAGAAGTCTGCTTTTCGCGGTTTAAAGCAATTCAAGACAGAGCGTGCTCCAAAGCGTCTGCATGATCCATATTTTTCGGCGGTACAGCCTAAAAAGCGTCAAGTTTCGTTGACTCCTACGGGAAAAAGTGCAAGTTCCTTGCGCTGTCAGAGGCATGCAAGACCCTGCTCATTGTCCGCTATGGGCAAGGAGCAACGGCTTGCGCCTCGCCCGAGGAAAGCAACGAAAAAAAGACGCTTTTACCTCCCGATATCACTTCTTCTATACACTAGAACCACTTCCCTAACTTAAGCGGAAGTGGTTCTTTTTGTTCGATCGTAGTCCATCCTTATGCTTTTTCATCCATCTGCCGTAACACTTCTGCCTCGAGTTGCGGTTCCGGTGGCAACCAGCCGTCCGGTTTCATAACTTTTTGGTCCGATTCCCGGAAGATCGGTTGACCATCCGGCCCGAGTTTCGCCATATTCGCGCGTTGGACGATTTCAAAGAGTGGTCCCGGCTCGAGTCCTGCTTCGACAAAGCTACCCATGATGAAGTACAGCGCGTCCGTCAAGGCATCCCCTTGACCGACAAGGCGTTCGACGGACGTCGTCGGGTATGTTTCCTTTAATGATTTTTCAACAGCCCGGTCAATCCCCGCTTTAAGGGAATCGATCGCCGCTAAAAATTCGGCTTCATCTCGTGACGATTGATGCAGAAACTCGACTGCTGCTTCTTCTGTCGTCCAGGTTGCCCGTTTGATGCCACGCTCGAGTTCGAGCGGGGTCGGTCGTTCCGCTCCCGGGTGATTAAATGTTTGATGGAACTGTTTGACGTCTTGAAAATAGTTTGGTTGTTTCACACTGTCCACTCCCCTATGTTTACGTTTCATCCGCGAATCGTATTCATTTTAACAGGTTTGGACAGATTTCTCGAACGTCCGCTTCATGCATGGACGAGGTCAAGCATCTTGATGCCACGCGTGATCAACTCGTTGCGTTCCGGCGACGTCTGCTTCAGGCGCTCGAGATCCTCGAGGAGACGGGGTTGGTCGACTTCGTCTGCCAGTTCAAGCAGTTCAAGCCGGAGTAACCAGGCGTCCGGTAATTGGACGAGTGTCTGATCAATCAATTGTGACAGGCGGGGCTGGCTCGCCTGACCTTCCCGGATGGACCGGACGGCTTCGAAAATCGGATCAGCTGCCGTCAATGGACGTTCAATCCGTTCAAATTCAACGGTTTCCGGAATCGGCTTTAAGGCTTCGACTTCTGTTCCGGGGAAAGTTGATGTAATCGCACCAATGACGAGGTCGAGTTGGTCGAATTGCTCCGTCACACCGTCTTTCGTTAATCGAACGTCTTTGATGACAGCGATGGCACGTTTGCCGTTCACTTGCTCAATTTTTGCGACATGCCCCATCAATTGTAACGTTCCTTCAACCCAGTCAAGTTGCTCGCCGACTTCGACTTGCTCAAGGACCGCGTTCAATTCTTCCCCGTGTAAGAGCGTAAATCCATTCGGGTGTTCCGTCTGGGATTGGCCGTCCAACACTTCGCCATTCGCAGCGAGTGCAGTCGGCCCACTAAATCGAACGAGATCAAGTGTCTCAAACGTTTCTTGTGCTGCCGGAACACCGACGAGCGAGAGACCGGATGCAAAGACGAGTGTCGACAGATTACCTGATTCGACAGCCTTGATGAGGCCGTGTCGCCCGCCACGGACGTAAGACATCGTCTGTGCAAACTCTTCTAAGGCGTCACGCAGTTGTTCAAATGATTCACAGACGAACAATTCTTTTTGCATGCTCGTGACGTCATGTTTTGTCGCGAGCGCCTTCGCAAGTGAAAACGGATGTTTCTTGACGGCGTCCGTCAAACAATGGCGGCTTTCCCCTACTGAAGAAAGAAGACCGGCTCCGTAGATTTGTGGGTTGTCAAGGTCGCCGATTAAACCAAACTCGACCGTCCACCAGAAGAGACGTGAAATTTCATTGGCTTCCGAAATCCCTTTAACATGGGTCCGTGTTTCCGCGAGTGCGATTTCCGCTTGCTCGATGTCTTCCGGTGTTGAAAATGGACTTTCTTTGACAATCGTTAATTTTTTAAGTGCCTTAAAAACATCATGTTCCGCTTTGTGATTGAAAGCATGGGCTCCGATTTCACCAAACCGGCGGACAAATTCCGCGTAAGTCGGATTCATCAAAATCGGCGCGTGTCCTGCCGCTTCATGCAAGATGTCCGGGGCCGGCGTGTAAAGAATGTTATCGACCTTTCGAATATCTGTTGCGATTGGAAGTAGACCGTGTCCTTGGAAGTCGAAGAAAGCGACCCCCGGAATCAAGCCGTCAACGGCTACCGTCCCCCATCCGCCGCGACTGAGGTTCGCCGTCATTTCACGAACGTCCGGAATGCGTTCCGGGCTGATTCCGGAAGCAGCAAGCCCTTCGAGGTACGCCGGATGTGCCGTATGTTGCAATGTATTTAAATTCAAGCGCATGACGTAGCGCCAGACCGCATGATCCGTCGGTGTGTAATCTTCGTAATGCTGTGGTGCGACGTGTGGTTGTAAGTGACTTGGAATGATTGGTGTAGACATATGAAGTTCCCCCTTAAATTATAGTAACAGCAAAAAGTCCCTGCCGGACATATCCGACAGGGACGACGAAAGCCGCGGTACCACCCTGATAATCCATGAAAGGCATGGATCACTTCATTACGGGATAACGGTTTTCTCCGCTTGCTTCGCAAGAGACTCAGAAACTGTAATTCGATTCAATCTGTGTACACGTTCGCAGCGCCACGTGCTCTCTGAAACAGGGAGATTGTTTCTACTTCGGTTTCGTCCTCGTCCACTTCTTTCGTTCTGTTATGCTGTTATGCTGTTAGCAACTAAAGTGCTATTAAGAAGGACTATACGCTTACTTTTGACTTTCGTCAATGGCTTTTTTACGTTTAAACCGATTAAATGTTTTGTCCCGGACCGATTTCTGTTCGATCGATAATGACGTTGCATGACGTTTTAGCGCACCGTGAAGCCGTTTTTCAAAAGCTTCGAGTTCTTGAATCCATTCATTCATCGCCACGACAATCGGTAAAATTTCCATGATTTCTTCCTCTTCGAGCTCATCACGGTCAAGGAAGGAATGTTTGACGAACGCAATATTTTCTTTCACTAAGTCTTCCATCGCGAGTGGTTCTTCCGTCAACAGTAAGTCATATGTCAACAAGACCTTTTCTTGCCGCTGGGCGATATGCATGACGTGATAAAATAATTCACTCCGCAAGTCGTCGGCGATGTTCGACAGGGCCCGTTCCCGCTCTCGGAAACGTTCCGCCGTCGCGACACTCCGCTCTAAGCACGACTGCATGTGTTGGAGGATGATGATGTTACGGAGCAATGGGACATGTTTTTGACGTGTCCCCCGTACTTCCTCCCGGTGCAGGTTAAATAATTGTTGTGTCTCGCGTAGGGACTTACTCATCTTATCGATTGCCGGGCGATACGGAGCAACCTTCCCCTCAAAAGCAATCGCCCGCGTGACGACAAGCAACTTTTCAAACAGCTTCGAGGCCTTTTGATAATAAACGTTTCCGTAACGCGGTGGGAAAATCAACGCGTTGACCCCAAGCGCACAACCGATTCCGAGCATCACGAGTAAGTAGCGAATCAAGACGATTTGCCAGAGCGGCTCCGTCGCTCCTTCGACGCTTTCTAAGATCACGATGATCATCAACACGACGTGGGGAATCGTTCGACCAAATCCGAATGCAAGTAGGATCGAAATCGCCGCCATGATGACGATTCCGATTGCAAGCGGATTCGCAGGATTGGCTCCAAGAATCCATAAGGCAAGTAACGTTAAGAAGGCACCAATTAAGTTCGCTTCCGCTTCTTCTAAAAACTGTTTCCACGTCTGATAGACTGAAGGCAACAAGGTCGTCGCTGCCGAAATTGCCGGCAGAATCGGACTGAGATGAAATAGATTACTGACAAGGAGTGCAAGAATGACTGCGAGTCCTGTTTTGATGGTACGTGGTCCAATTTGTAAGGATTGACCGCCCATAGTTGATCCCTCCTTCATAATGTAAGTATGCCCTCTATTCTTCCTTTAATAGCATGAAAACGCAAATAAAAAATCACCCACAACGGACTGAGGGTGATTTCATGTCTTTAACAGACAATCTTCCTTAAGAATTTAGAAAAGAACTAGCTCCGAACTTAGTCTAATGGAAAACAAGAAAAATCAAACTTAATTTTACTAATCCACCTTAGGTAAAGCAGTCGTCACGCCTACCTCGATTACCTTTCCATCATTCAAGCGAAAAACCATATATTCATCGTCTCTCAATCCTTCACCGTTAATTTTGGCGGCAATCTTATATCTTTTATCTTTCTCTCTATGTTTATCGTCATACGCAGATTTTACTGAAACAATATTTTCTTTGCCGTATTTATTGTTTATATAGTTTACAATTTTTTCTCTGACGTCTTCTTCATACTCTTTATCTACTCCCCTGTTCATAAAAAGAAACCCGCCTATCACTAAAAACAAAGTCAAACTACTAATCATGATTTTTTTCAAGACGTTTTCCCCCTTTCATTCTCTTCTCTATTTACTTTAAATGAATCTAGCTCATAAACAAACTACTATAACAGCAGTTTTGGTGTGATGCTTAACCACCTTTCGCTCCTTGAATCGCCTTTTGCGGCAATCGTAAAACGATTAAAGACGGAACGCGCTCTTAATCGACTGTCTGATTTGATTTTTCTAGCGGTATCGCCTAAACAGCTTCGCTTTTCCGTTGACTCCTACGGGAAAAGTGCGTAAACACGCACTGGCAAGAGGCAAGCAAGACCCTGCTCCTTGTCCGTTAGGATCAAGGGAGCAACGGCTTGCGCCTCGCCCGAGGAAAGCAACGGAAAAAGAAGAAGCTTTTATCGTCCAACACCACTATTTCTATACGTTAAATAGAAGGATTTCATAACAGAAAAAATCACCCCCAGCGGACTGAGGGTGATTTCCTTTCAATTATGATGCTTTTGTAGCTGTTCCTGACGTCATTTCTTTTTTCGCGACATCTTGGTCGACGAGTGGTTTTTTCCAGACAGAGAGGATTGCTGCTCCGACGAGTGAACCGATTAAGATTGCACCGGCGTAGCTAAGTGCTGCCATCAATGTGCCTGAAGGACCGTCAAGTAATGGGAAGACGAAGATTCCTCCGTGTGGTGCCGGGAGTAAGACACCGAAGACGATTGTCAGTGCACCAGCGATTGCTGAACCGATGACACTTGACGGAATGACACGAAGTGGATCAGCTGCAGCAAATGGAATCGCACCTTCTGTGACGAATGATGCACCCATTGCGTAAGCGGCGATACCTGCTTCACGCTCTTGCGGTGTAAATTTCTTACGTGCGAACAATGTTGATGAGAATGCGACGAGAAGTGGTGGAACCATTCCGCCTGCCATGACCGCAGCCATGACTTCCGTGTTTCCTGCTGTAAGTGCTGCTGTACCGAAGACGTATGCTGTTTTGTTGATTGGACCACCCATGTCGATTGCCATCATTGCTGCGACAAGCATACCGAGGAGGATGGCGTTACCGCCACTGAGTCCGTTGAGTGAATCTGTTAACCATGTCATGAAGGCTGCGACAGGTTCATTGATGACAAGTAACATGATCATACCGGTAATGAATGAACCGAACAACGGGTAGAGCAAGACCGGTTTAATTCCTTCAAGAGCTTTCGGAAGACCTTGGAAGAGCTTGATGAGACCAAGGACGACGTAACCAGCAAGGAAACCGGCAATCAAACCACCGAGGAAACCGGCGTTCCCTTGGCTTGCGAGGAAACCGGCAATCAAACCTGGTGCGAGACCTGGTTTATCGGCAATCGACATCGCGATGAATCCAGCGAGAATCGGAACGAGCAAACCAAATGCTGCTTTACCGATCGTCATCAATTGACCCGCGAATGCATTGTACGTCGGATCGTCTGGGTTCGATGAGTTGATGCCCCAGAAGAAGCTGATTGCGATCAAAAGTCCACCTGCGACGACGAGTGGCAACATCGCTGAAACCCCACTCATCAAGTGTTTGTAGAATCCACCACGTGCTGGTGTACCGCTGTTCCCGGATCCACTGCCTTTATAGACAGGCGCATCTTGTTTGACGGCGCGGTCAATCAATTCTTTTGGTTTACGAATTCCTTGTGCGACGGGTACTTCGACGACGTGTTTTCCGTCGAAACGATCCATTTCGACTGCTTTATCGGCAGCGACGATGATTGCTGTCGCATCTTTGATATCTTGATTCGTCAAACCGTTTTTGACACCTGTCGAGCCGTTCGTCTCGACCTTGATGCGGACACCCATTTCTTCTGCTTTTTGACGCAGGGCGTCTGCTGCCATATACGTGTGGGCAATCCCTGTCGGACAAGCTGTGACGGCGAGGATGTACGGTGCATTTTGATCGACCGTGTCCGGTGTCACATCAACGGGACCTTCTTCTTCCCGTTCTTTCGCTTCAATCGCTGCGATGACTTCATCTTCCGAACGAGCCGAGAGAATCGTGTCCCGGAAGTTGTTGTCCATCAAATAGACTGATAACTTCGAGAGTGTTTCAAGATGGGCATTGTCGGCATTTTCACCCGCAGCAATCATGAAGAATAAGCGGCTTGGTTGACCGTCTAACGCTTCATAGTCGATACCTGCCGAGCGTCCGAATGCGATGGCCGGTGATTTAACAGCAGCTGTCTTCGCATGGGGAATCGCGATTCCTTCTCCGAGACCTGTCGTACTTTGGGCCTCACGTGCCAAAATCGCTTCGCGGTAGGCGGAACGGTCGTTTAACTTACCGGCACGGTCGAGTACATCGACGAGCTCATCGATGACTGATGCTTTTGTATCAGAACGCAAATCCAGTTTAATCGTATCGCGTGTCAAGAGATCTGTAATTTTCATGAGTGAGTCACTCCTTTTATGATTGAATGAGTTCAACGACTTCGACATCGATCAGTAAACGATCAATGTCTGCTTTTGTACATAAACCAAACGAATAAGCGGACGCACTACCTGTCGTGACAGCGTACCGGAATGCTTCTTCCGGCGGTCGGCCGAGGGCGTGACTGGCGACGAACCCTGCGACGAGTGAATCACCCGCCCCGACCGAATTGACGAGTTTCCCTTCAGGCGTATTCGCCGTGTATGCGCCTTGTTTGTTGACAAGCAAGGCACCGTCTCCCGCGAATGATATGACGACATTTTCTGCACCACGTTCTACGAGTTGTTGGGCATAAGGGACAGCCATTTCTTTTGACGTGATGTCGACATCAAAGATTTCACCAAGTTCATGATGATTCGGTTTAATCATGAATGGACCGAGCGGTAAGACTTCAAGCATCGCCTCTTTTGTTGTATCGACGGCGAATTTGACACCGCGTTCATTTAATAAGAGCGCAATCTTCTTGTATAAGTCGTGAGGGAGGCTGCTTGGAATACTTCCCGCTAGGACGACGATGTCACCTGACTGCATCGTTTCGAATGTAGCCAGTAAAGACTCTAACTCTTCCGGCTGAATACTCGGACCGGCTGCATTAAGTTCCGATTCCTGATCGGCGCGAATTTTAACATTGATCCGGGTTTCATCAGCAATCGGTGTGAAAGCGGTCAAGACACCTTTCTTTTCCAGTTCACTGCGGATGAATTGTCCAGTGCTTCCACCTAAAAAACCTAGTGCTTCTGTCTCAACGTCATAGTTCTTTAAGACAAGTGAGACGTTGATTCCTTTTCCGCCTGCTACTTTTTCTGCTTGCTCGACACGATTGACTTGACCTGCCTCAAATACCGGTAGTGTGACATAATAATCAATCGACGGGTTGAGTGTCAGTGTATAAATCATTTCGCGTTCACCACCTCTGTATATTGACTGTATTTCGCTGTTTGTTCGTTCGATGCCGTCGTGATGATCGTTGCCGCCCGAAGTGGCGCGACCCGACTAAAACTAATTTCATCCAACTTTGTTTCGTCGACTAACACATACGATTTTTTCGCTAACTCAATCGCTGTCTTCTTTACGAGTGCCTCTTCCGGATCTGGTGTCGTAAATCCTTGTGTCGGATGAACACCGTTCATCCCAAGAAATGCGACATCAAAGTGGTAAATCAACATTCCTTCACGTGCATTGTAGCCGACCAGTGCTTGCGTCGAATGCTTGAGTTGCCCTCCGACGACGAACGTCGGGATTCGGTGATAGAGTAACGTATTCGCAAGAGGAAGACTGTTCGTCACGACCGTAATCGCCTTTTGTTCGAGATAAGGGACGATGGCAAGTGTCGTCGTTCCCGCATCGAGGTAGACATACATTCCGTCTTCGATTAAATCAGCTGCCGCCCGGGCAATTTGATTTTTCTCTTCGACGAAACGATCACTTTTCTCGATGTAGCTCGGTTCATCAATTTGCATATGATTTGCCGTCGCTCCGCCGTGAACACGACGTAAGTGACCGGCTTCTTCGAGTTGCGAGAGATCGCGACGGATGGTCGATTCACTTGCTCCCGTTTGCTCGACGATGGTTTGCATTTTGACGACTTCTTCTCGGGCGAGGAGCTCAAGAATCAGTTGATGGCGTTTTTTCGTTAACATTGGTTTCCCTCCGCATCTTTAATATAAAGCGTTTACATTTAAAAATCAACCAAAATCATTCATTTTTTTATTTATTTCTATAAAAAACGTTCATTTTACGACTTTATTCGACAATATCATCGTTTTCTCATCAATTATACACCAAAAACGGTCATCGTGTGACGGTTTACACAAAAAAACCGTTCAACGAGTGAACGGTTTTCAAAGATGAGTAAATCACCTTTTCAATTTTTAGCCCGGTTGTTCGTTATGCTTTTACTTCATTCCGAAGATGACCGATTCCCTCAATCGATACATCGACGATATCACCTGTTTGTAAGTACGTAGGCGGCTTCATTCCATGACCGACGCCTGCAGGTGTACCCGTCGCGATGATATCTCCAGCTTCGAGCGTCATCCCGCGAGAGACTTCCGTCAAAATTGTCACGATATCCCGAATCATCAATTTCGTCGAACCCGATTGACGGACCTGCCCATTGACA
Source organism: Exiguobacterium sp. s193 (assembly GCF_018618755.1). Classification (GTDB taxonomy): domain Bacteria; phylum Bacillota; class Bacilli; order Exiguobacteriales; family Exiguobacteriaceae; genus Exiguobacterium_A. The sequence goes on along the minus strand of NZ_JACSMR010000002.1, from coordinate 408,874 downwards.
CGCGTTTCGACCAGGACGTCACTCGGATCAAACGATTCCTTCGTGACGATGACTGGACCGAATGGACAAAAGCCATCAAGCGACTTCCCACGGAAAAACTGAACGTGTTCTTTTTGAAGATCACGTGCCGTCACATCATTGACGATGCTGTAACCAAAGACGTGATCAAGCGCATTCTCCGGAGTCAAATCGCGCCCTGTCGTCCCGATGATGATAGCGAGTTCGCCTTCATAATCCAGCTGGTCCGTTAAATCGGCATGGCGTTCAATCGAATCAAACGGTCCGACAATCGCACTGGGTGCCTTTGTGAACAGCACAAATTTCCCCGCCCCTGCCGTATCCATCTCTTTAATATGGTCGGCGTAATTTTTGCCGACGCAGATGACATTTCGCATTGGAACGTACGGTGCAAGTAAGCGGACATCTTCCGTAATCAATGGTGCGATATCTAAATCAAGATCCATCTCAAACCCCCGTGTGATGACCTCAAGCAGTGAGTCCGTATAGGCTTGTGCCGTCACGTCATACCGGTGTCCCGCCGACTCGACGCCAATCCGTTCGCGCCCTTCTTGTTCAAATCGAAACCATTTCATAGTAATTCCCCCTTTTTTCCTAGTATACCGTTCACCTGGTCACGGATACAAAAAAACCGTCAAGATTTTCATCCTGACGGTCCGTCTTCATATAATCCGGTGTGCTAACCGGTCAATTAATGCTTGTGATTCTTCATTTAATGCAACGAGTTCCACTTTCGTCCCAGCTGTCTGATACTTCAAGACAACCGTTTCAATTGCTTCCGTCGCTGAATCATCAAACAAATGGGCATTCGTAAAGTCGATGACGACACGATTCATCTGTGCGTCAGCGACGACGTCAAATTGTTCGGTAAAGGTCGTCGTCGAGGCGAAGAAGATCGGTCCATTGATTCGATACGTGACTTGATCGTTTTCAACACGGCGTGTCATGTTGATTCGCGAAATTTTCGACGCAAACAAAATCGCTGCCAGCAAGATGCCGACGAGTACCCCCATCGATAAATCATCCGTCAAGACCGTTACGACGACTGTCGCCAGCATGACCGCAGAGTCACTTTTCGGTGAGTTCTTCAACATTTTGAACGAGCCCCAGTCAAATGTCGCATACGATACGAAGAACATGACACCGACGAGTGCTCCCATCGGAATCGTCATTAATAAATCATTCATCGTGACCATCAACAGCATCAAAAACGCTCCCGCAGTAAACGTCGATAGACGCCCACGGCCGCCTGACGTGACATTGATGACCGATTGGCCGATCATCGCACAGCCCGGCATTCCGCCGAAGAAACCGGCAACAATGTTTGCGATTCCTTGTCCACGTGATTCCGTCGCCTTGTTTGATGTCGTATCTGTCATTTCATCGACGATTCGTGCCGTCAATAAGGACTCAATCAAACCAACGAAAGCGAGCGATAAAGCATACGGGAAAATGATTTGTAACGTCTCGAGTGAAAACGGGACGTTCGGTAAGAAGAAGCTTGGAAGCGACGCCGAAATTTGTCCCATATCCCCGATGACACGTGTATCAAGTGAAAAGACGACCGTCAAAATCGTCATGATCGTGATTGCGACGAGTGGCGCCGGAATGATTTTTGTAAAACGCGGGAAAATTAAGATGATGGCGAGCGACGCTGCGACCATCGCATACATGATCCAGTTTTGTCCTTCGAACTGCGGCAATTGCGCCGAAAAAATTAAAATGGCTAATGCATTGACGAAACCGACCATGACCGAACGCGGAATGAACCGCAGTAATTTTGCTACCCCTAAAAATCCGAGGATGATTTGAAAGACCCCCGCGAGAATACCGGCAGCAAGTAAATAATCGACCCCGTGATCTTTGACGAGTTGGACGACGACGAGTGCCATCGCACCTGTCGCGGCGGAAATCATTCCTGGTCGACCGCCGGCAATTGAAATAACGATCGCGATGATGACAGAAGCGTACAGTCCGACCATCGGGTTAACGCCTGCAATCAAGGAAAAGGCGATTGCTTCCGGAACGAGTGCCAACGCGACGACGATTCCGGACAGAATGTCTGTTTTTGGTTGCAACAGCCACTCTTTTCTCCATTGTGAAAACATCTAATTCCTCATTTCTGTTTTTAATCTATTTCCTATCATAGTACCTTTTTGGGAAACAGACAAGCCTCATGATGATTTTGTCCGGATCATCACGATTTCATCGACCATGGCTTTATACGTCGCCATGATGTCCTGTCCACAAAAGATCGGGTCCTCGTCTAATGTATCAAGCGCCCGGCGTAAGAGGTGAATTTTCGGTTTTTTCCGTTCAAGCAATTCTTCATACACAAAATCAAGCACTTCGTTATGGGCTTCCCTTGACGCATCCGAGATGGACGATAATCCAATCAACCGTTTCATGTGTTCATTCGTTTTTTCAAACAGTTCCTTCCGGATGACGACCTCATCCTGCGGACGATCGAGCCAAACGGATAGGAAGCGAGGCGGAATCAACTGCTCTTCCATTCGACTGACATCGTCGACGAGATGCGTCAATCGGTTAAAGACATACCGGACGACGCGCTCCGGTTGTGTATTTTTTTCTGATTGGCGGAAAAAATACATCGCATACTGGAGCATTCCCGTATAGAGAACCGCTAAATCGAGCAAATACGGGGCTTTTTCTTCACCGAACAAGTCCCGCATCCGGTGATACGTCCATTCGATTTCAAGTAAACGGTTCTTTTCCATAAATGCCTTCAGTTCTTTTTCATTCGAAGCGACAGCTTCTTCAAACAAGGTATAGAGTTTATATTTTTGCATCAGTTCGAGATAACAGTTTCCTTGCTGGATGAACGTTTCATAGTCCGAGACATCCCGTCCGACTAAAATTTCTTTACGGACCGTACGCATTTTTTCAAAGACGACATTAAAGACATCAATGAACAATTCATTTTTTGATGAAAAATAGTTATAAAATGTGCCTTTCGACACATTGCTGTGGTCTAAAATATCTTGAATCGATGTCGACTGGTACCCCTTTTCGACGAACAGACGGTAGGCAGCATCCAGTAGTTGTTTCTTCTTAGGGTTCATAGGTCAAGTCCTCTTCTTAAGATCTGTTGAGTAAAATCAATTTAACTCAATCTTTTTTATTTTAGTGTATAAAGCAAATAATTTGTAATGTTTCGCTTCAGGCGGTAAGATAGCTAAGTTGTAGAATTGAAGTATAACAAATTAGACGTATAGTATAAAAGGAGCATAACGAAATGCAATCAACCAAGCAATCATCTCGACTTTATCTTATTTTAGCTGTCCTCATGGCAGGCGCGTTCGTTGCCGTCCTCAACTCGACACTATTAAATATCGCCTTACCTTCCATTATGGTTTCGCTCGATATTCAAACAAGTACGGCCCAGTGGCTGACGACAGGTTATATGCTCGTCAACGGAATCATGATTCCGACGTCAGCCTTTCTCGTCCAAAAATTTTCAACCCGGCAGTTGTTTTTAACAGCGATGGGCTTGTTTACAATCGGAACCATCGTTGCCGGTCAAACCGAGCTCTTCCCGGTATTACTTAGTGCACGGATGCTACAGGCATCCGGTTCTGCCATCATGATGCCGCTATTGATGAACGTCTTAATCACTGGTTTCCCGATCGAGAAGCGCGGACAAGCGATGGGAATCTTCGGACTCGTCATCACATTCGCACCAGCAATCGGACCGACGCTATCCGGTTGGGTCCTTGAACATTACGAGTGGCCGATGTTGTTCCACATCGTCACACCGATTGCGGTGCTCGTCCTAGTCCTTGGCTTTTTCTTATTAAAAAAAGAAGTCGTGACCAGCAGTTTACGCATCGATCGCCTGTCCCTCGTGTTATCCAGCTTTGGATTCGGCGGCTTACTATACGGCTTTAGTTCTGCCGGTTCTGCCGGATGGGGATCATTTTCCGTCATCGGTGCATTAGCCGTCGGTTTCATCAGTCTTGTTTCATTCATTATACGACAATTACGTCTTGAGACACCGATGCTCGAGTTCCGAATTTTTAAATATCCGATGTTTGCCTTGTCACAAGGAATTTCAATGGTTCTCAACATGTCGATGTTCTCGGCGATGATCTTGATGCCGATTTATGTCCAGACGATTCGTGGAATTTCACCATTCCACTCCGGACTTTTGATGTTACCTGGTGCGCTCGTCATGGCGTTCATGTCTCCGATCACAGGTCGCTTGTTTGACCGGTTCGGTGCCCGTGTTCTTGCCATCATCGGATTGTCATTGACGGTCTTGACCACGTTCTTCTTTAGCCGTTTGACGGCAGATACAGCGTATTCGTTCCTCGTCATCATGTATACATTACGTTTCCTCGGCATCTCGATGGTGATGATGCCTGTCATGACGAACGGTCTCAATCATATTCCGCAACATTTGACACCGCACGGTACGGCACTCAACAATACGTTATCGCAAGTATCCGGTGCGATTGGTTCCGGGATCTTAATTTCCGTCATGACGTCACGGACAGCGAGTTATGCAACTGATCTGACTGCAAACGCAACAGCGACGGCAACTCCAAAAACGATCATGACACAAGCGATGGTCGAAGGAATTAATGATACGTTCTTTATTGCGACATTACTTGCCTTGTTCGCCTTGATTCTTTCATTCTTCATTAAAAAACGTCCTGCCGAGACATTGACAGTTGTTGAACCTGTCGCTGAAAAGAAATACGCGTAACAATCCACCGAAACGAATAGACAGAGAAAACGCCGCTTGCCCCGGATGAAACATGGGAGCATCGGCGTTTTTTGGTTGTCTGCAGTCCGTCCGCTACCTGTGCTTAATATACTCCTCAATCTGTTTGGCGGAGAGAATCCGTTGGTTCGTACTGCCACGGATGGCAAGGCTCGTATCATGGAGTTGCTCCATGTAGGGGCCGTCAATCAAACAATCCACCTTCTGTAAAATTCGGCAGGCACGCTCATCGTTGATCAAATGCTCAATCCGGTATCCGGTATACAAATAAATCTCATGGTCCGGTCGCAATACCAGGACGAGCTGTTCGAGGGCCTCGCGTTGCGCGAATGGTTCACCACCCGACAGCGTAATCCGTTTTGAACCGATTTCCTTGACCCATTTGATGACGTCACGAGTCGAGTAGTGTGTACCTGCTTCGGGCGACCACGACGATGGATTATGACAGCCACGGCAACGATGCGGACAACCGGCGAAAAAGATGACCGTCCGTAAGCCGGGACCATCGACGACTGAATCAGCGACGATTGATAGAAGTCGTACCATGATAGACCCGATCCTGTTCTTCCGCTCGTTTGGCTTCATTCCAGCGTGCCATCGTCCCGACAAGATATCCCGTAATCCGCCGAATCCGCTCAATGTCTTCTCCGCCACAGACCGGACACGTCTGCTCGATTGTCTGTTCCGTTCGACACGTCAAACACCGATCAATCGGATGATTGATCGAGCCATAGCCGATTCCTTCTGCCGCCATCAACCGAACGATATCTTCGACGGCTTGCGGGTTTTCCGCGAGTGCCCCGTCTGTCTCGACATAGGTGATATGTCCTCCGTTACACAGCGCGTGAAACGGGGCTTCGATGCGGATTTTCTCGCGTATCGTCACCGCTGCCTCCACCGGTAAATGAAATGAATTCGTATAATAGGTTTTATCGGTCACACCGGCAATTAAACCAAATGCCTCGACATCACGCGCCGTGAATTTCCCGGACAACCCTTCAGCGGGTGTCGCAATCAGTGAAAAATTCAATCCTGTTTTGTCACCGAATTGATCAGTCACACCACGCATCGTCTGAATCAAGGCACAACCGATGTTGTGGGCAAGCTCTGATTCACCATGATGCTGTCCGGTCAACACGATGAGCGCTTCCGCGAGACCAATAAATCCGACTGATAATGTCCCGTGACGCAGTACCGGTTCGACACGATCCGTCGGTAGCAGTGTCTCCCCGTCCCGCCAGACGTGTTGGTAAAGAAACGGAAATTCCTCTGCCCGTCGATTCGCTTGGTACTGATACCGTTCGAGCAGCTGCTCGCAAGCAAGTTTCGTATACTCCGTCAATGTCGTAAACATATGATCGACGGTTTGACTCGTCAAGGCAAGACGAACGAGATTCACGCTCGTAAAGGACAGATTTCCCCGCCCCGTCACGGAAACTTCCCCTTGGCGATGTTCGAAGACGCGTGTCCGGCAGCCCATGTACGCAACTTCTTCTGTTGTTTGACTGACGTTGAACGGGGCATCTAAAAACGCAAAATTCGGAAACAGCCGTTTCCCCGTCACTTTCGTCGCGAGCTGAAATAAATCGTAGTTCGGGTCACCCGGATTAAACGACACGCCTGCTTTGACTTTAAAAATCTGAATCGGAAAGATGGGCGTTTCCCCTTTCCCGAGACCTGCCAGTGTCGCTTCAAGTAAGGCTTTTGTTAGCATTCGACCGTAAAATGACGTGTCCGTCCCGTAATTGATCGAGATGAACGGGACTTGACCGCCACCGCGTGAGTGCATCGAATTCGTATTATGAATAAAAGCTTCACACGCCTGGTAGGTCATTTCATATGTTTCGCGATGGGCATAGGCTTCCTGGCGTGCTTTTGACCAGGTTGGAGCAATCTGATGGATTTTCTTCATCTGACGTTCGTATGTTTTTTTGACGAACGGGGCTAAATCAAAGTCAAACGTCGGAAAAGCTTGCCCACCATGCTGCATGTTTTGATTCGCCTGCATGATGATTGCAGCGAGGGCAAGCGCGGAGCGGATATCTTTCGCCGGACGGATCGAACCGTGACTCATCTGAAACCCGTTCGTCAGCAAGCGGCCTAGCGGAATTTGGGCACAAGTCGTCGTTCCCGTGACATAGTAGTCAGCGTCATGGATATAGAGGATGTTGTCCGCTAACGCTTGTTTGACGGTAGGTGTCAAAAGTAAGTCTTCCATCATCGCCCGCGCTGCCGCACTCGCAATCCGGTTCAACTTCGCAAGTGGTACTTTCCCATCGATGTTGGCATTTTCTTGGACATGATTAGTCGTCGGTTCCTCAATCACTTGTTGGTATAAGGTGTTCACTTCCATTTTCTTCACTCCCTAGATATCGGTTTGTTCTGTCTGTACGCCTACTATATCTAGGAAGAATCTGCAGCAGCAATCCCTGCATACTTTTGATTTTTTGCAAGTAAACATGCTAATTTTTCACGAAATGGTTGTAGAATTTAGGTGTTCTTCAGCTCCGGACAGGCTTTTCGAACTTCCAGTGCGCTATGAGGATTCTCACGACCGTCGAGCCACTCCGTCAAAAAAAGAACATCTTCCGGATACATGTGTTCGATAGTGCCGAGTGCAGCACGGGATAGCCACGCCATCTGTTCAATCGTTTCGTCCGGGTCGTTGATTCCTTGACTGTCACCGATTCGGATGACTTCAAAATAGGTCGTTTCCACTTGAATCGTTTCGATGACGGTCTGTTTCGTAAACAAGTGTTGTTTGATTTCCACCGGATAGCCGGTCTCTTCCATGACTTCCCGAACACAGCATTCGGCTGCTGTTTCCCCCGGCTCAATCCCGCCGGACGGAACGGCCCATGCCTCGGATCCATAACTCTTGACCATCAACACTTCATTTTTTTCATTGACGCAGACTGCTGCTGCACCATGCCACTCTCGCATCGTTTAATCCCCTTTCAGCTACTTGTTTCCGTTTAACCATTCGCGATGCCCTTAAACATCTCCTACAAAAAAACTGTCTCTCCAACAAAATAACTTGTTGAAAAGACAGCTTCTTTCATTACTTTTGAGTTGCGTTCGGTAACATGACTTTAAAAAATGCACCGTCTCCTAAGACAGACTCTACTTCAATCGTTCCGTCATGCTCACGGACGATTTCTTTACAGATTGACAATCCGAGTCCCGTTCCGCCGATTTTACGACTATCCGAGTTGTCGACGCGATAAAACTTACTGAACAAGTGCGGCGTCGAACTGACAGGAATCCCGACACCAAAATCACGGACACTCAGTTCGATGTTTACATCATGCTCGAGTAAACCAATGATGATCTCACCGCCGTCTGGCGAGTATTTCACAGCATTGTTCAGTAAATTGCCAAGCAATTGCCTCATGCTGTTACGATCGGCTTCCACCAGGAATGTCCGCCCTTGATCCGCATCGAGTTGCAGGTTATGCCGTTCCGTCGTCGCCTGATGAAACTGAATTTGTTCTTTGACGACATCGAGGAGATTAAATACTTCTTTTTCGTATGACTGCTTGCCTGATTCCATCCGTTGTACGTTCAAGAAATCACTGACGAGATCAGTTAGACGTTTTGATTCGTCATGGATTGTCTGTAAATACCGTTTACTCCGATCCGGGCCTAAGTCCCGTTTTAACATCAACTCGGTAAACCCATAGATTGACGATAAGGGTGTCCGTAGTTCATGTGAGACCGTCGAAACGAGTTCGGACTTCATTCGGTCAACTTCCGTTTCAGGCGTTACATCCCGGAAAACGAGGATCGTCCCGATTGGTTGTCCCTCATGAACGATTTCTTCAGCGTAGACTTGAATAAAGTACGTGCCGTCATCTATCGATAAGGAAAACATATCTGTCGGAATCTGACCAGCGAGAACTTCCTCGAAATACGTTCCGAACGCCTCTCGTTGATCCATCTGTTCGAACATCGTCGTGGGATTGACTTCAAGAAACGTCGTCATATCTGTTTTTTCTTCAATCTGAAGCGACTGGAAGATTTCAAACAATGCTCGGTTACCGAGTATCACTTGTTCTTCATGTTTGACATATAAGATTGCTTCTCGGACAGAATTTAACAGCTGCGCCGTCTCCGCCCGCTCATAGTCCATTTGTTCATATAACGTCATCCGCATCCGTGAAATCGCAATCTGTTTTGCGAACGATGCCAGTTCGGTGATATCATGTTCCGTGAACACTTCATCAAATCGTGCTAAATAAAGGCAAGCAATCAATTCATCTTTTGCCGGGTCCATGATCGGAATGACCGCTTCATGAATGTAGTACGGGTAACCTAACAATCGATCTTCGGTCACTTGTTTCGTCGATTGTGCACTTTCTTTAGAGACCATGACCCGTTTCAACAGTAACGATTCCGTTTTTAAACTCTCTTGCTGCTCATCAGTCATCTCTTTTGGTACAACCGACGTAATCTCATTATTTTTGATGAACAATAATGCCCCGAACTCCGTTTTCGTCAAACGGACGATTGTACTGATGACGGAAGAAAAATCAAACAAACTTTCTTTAGAAGCCAACGTCTCAATCAATTTATTCCGATCTTTCAAGTGCAATTCATTCGAACGTGTTGCCGTCAACGACTGTTCGAGTTCACGTTGCTTACCGGTCAAATCATCTTGTTTTTGTTCAAGCTCTTGGTTTTGTCGTGATAGCTCGGTATGTTGGGACGAAATTGAATCAGCCATCTTGTAAAAGGAGTCTGTTAATTGACCGACTTCATTATTCGATTGGCGGTCATACTCTAAGGAAATCGACTTCCCTTCTGCAAGACGGTGACTTTTCTTCGTCAGCTCTTGAAGCTGTTCCGTCAACCGATTGATGATTGGTCTGACGATGAACATAAGACACAAAATGAAAATCAGTAAGTTCAAGAACCAGAACCATTGTGTTTTCTCTAATTGGTCGAGTACTTGACGTTTCGTCTGACTTGCTGCGCCGTCGATATATAGGTAACTCGCAAATGACGTCAATGCCCCAATCGCGAATACCCCATAAAAAATCGCCATCAGTTGTCTTCCTATCTTTTCAGTCATCCATTTTCTCATAAAAAAATCCCCCTACTTATATTCATAAAAATACAGGGATGTCTTTAACCCATCTCGTATCTTCCTGTTAATTCCCTGAATTCGGGTGAATCAATCATAAAAGATACGTTTACGACGTGGCGGTGCTACATGCAGGTCACAACTTAACAGAATCGCATCAACGACACCTTGCTTCGTCAGTTGATCTGTCTCGATGTGTTGATTGAAAAGCGGATCAGACAATGCTTGAATACGGGCCTCGGCCTGCCGTCCTCCCCAGGAATCCGGTCGTTCGAATCGCCGAAGTAAACGTCGTTTGACGGTAGTCGCAGAAGCCATTAATGAAACATGATGGACGAGGTGCCCCGCCGTCTTAATTCACCGACGATTTCATCAAAATAGACCGGGTTCGTCACCGTCATCGGTACAATCATCGTCCGCTCGCCGGATTGATCACTCTGTTCGAGAAGCATCCGTGTCAGTTCCCGCCACAACGGTTCATCTTGGAAATCACCGTACATGCGTGTCGACGGGATTTGTTCTCTTAACAATTGACCGACTGATTCCGGATCGAAGATTACAGATTCCGGTATTCTATTTTGTAATCCCTTAGCCGCCGTCGTTTTTCCGACTCCAAATGTTCCGTTAATCCAGATAATCATGATTTCCCCGTCTCCCCTGTCCCCTAGCATGATGTACATACGAAAAAGCCGTCCCGCCGGTTTCAACCGTCGGACGACTTTTTGCCTGTTAATAAATGAAGCGGATGATGAAGGGGGCAAGGATGCTCGCAAAAATCGCCGTCAGCACCATCGTCAGCAACCCGACCGCCCCCTCCCGCTGGTCGAGTGTCATCGATTTCGTTGCACCCATGACATGGGCAATCGAAGCCAGTCCGACACCCCGACTGACGAAGTGACGAATCTTTAATCCCGTCATCAAGCGTGGACCGACGAGTGAACCGACGAGCCCTGTCATCAGGACGAACGTCGCGGTTAAGGTCGCCGTTCCACCCGAACGCTCAGAAATCGACAAGGCGACGGGCAACGTGACGGATTTCGGGAGCAGTGCCAGATTCGTCGTCCGTCCGAGATGTAACAACAGTCCGAACAGGATATCTGACGTCAAGGCGATGCTCGTCCCGATGACGACCCCTAGCCCGATTTCCGGTAAAAAACGCCGGACGTGGTGACGGACCGTATAAAGCGGAATCGCGAAGGCGGTGATTGCAGGACCGAGCATTTTCGTCAAGTATTGCCCGCCCGTCATATAGGTCGCGTGGGAGACACCCGTCAGTGACAAAATCAAAATCATCGCTGCCGTCACCGTCAAAATCGGTAACGTCCAGACACGCGGATACCGCCGATATCCGGCAAACCCGATCAAAAAGATGACAATCGTCAGAATCAACCAAAAGAGTGCCTTAATCACGTGGCGTCACCTCGTCTTTCCGGTGGGCGAGCCGATCGACGATGTACGCAGAACCGACGAGCGTCAGCAAGCTACTCATGATGACAATCAATACGACCTGCAGGCCATACTGGCGTAAGAATGCCGTATAGTCCATGATTCCCGACAATGCCGGAACGAAGAACAACGGCATGATGAGCAGCAACAGCCGGCCGCCCCGTTCAACGTGTTTGACTTGGACGATTTTTGCCTTGAGCGCTAAATAGAGCAACAAAAGTCCGACGATATTCCCCGGTAACGCTAAGTCAAAGCTTTTACTGATCAGTTCACCGATTGTCGCAAAACAAGTGATCAGTATCACTTGCCCAATCAATGAAAGAAGTGCGCGCATTTTTGTAGACATAATTCCTTTTCCCCTTGTATGAACCGAATTCACTGTTCATTATCCGCTTCTGTTTGTGAACAATCAATGAAATGAGTCAAATTAGTTGATGTAATCGTTCTCACATGAATTGAAGGGACACTTCTTGATGCACGACAGCTTTAAAGACGAAGAACTGTTCTTGAACAGACAGACGTGTATGAAGCGTGAACATGCGATAACGAGAGACAATCCGGTCGCGCTTCCCTGTCTCGCCTCGTCTTCAAAGCGGCAATCTTCCGCGCCGCTACAGCAAAGCTGCAGGGTCGCGACCGATTGCTTTTCGCGGTTCTAAGCGATTCGAGACGGATTGCGCCCTAAACCGTCTGCATGACTGGCTTTCCCTCACGGTATTTCCTAAAAAGCGTCACGTTTCGTTGACTCCTACGGGGAAAAGTGCGTTTTTAACGCACTTTTAGAGGCAGGCAAGACCCTGCTCGTTGTCCGTTAGGACGAAGGAGCAACGGCTTGCGCCTCGCCCGAGGAAAGCAACGAAAACAGACGCTTGATCTCCCGATGGCACTTTGTCTACAGCCTGAGCGCGTTTTCACGCGATGATAAGAGGCGGGCAAGCAACGAAAAAAAGAAGCTGTTATTGCCTAACACTATGCTTAGACAGCCGGTATTTGACGGGATAGACCATGACATATAAAACACCGATAATTCCATTTTTCATACGGAATCATCGGCGCTGTTTAGGCAGATTTTTTTCGTTTACGATGGGCAAATCGTCTTCTCACATCACCCGTTTAAACAATTTCTCCAGTTCATACGTCGTCCATTCGATGATGACCGGTCGACCGTGTGGACACGTGAACGGCATCTCGGTTTGTGACAGGTCGACGATCAACCGTCGCATCATCTCTTCATTTAACGGATGATTCGCTTTGATGGATTTTTTGCAGGCCATCATGATCGCCGCATCTTCCCGGTACTGTTCGATATCGACTTTTTGTTTTACCAACGCTTCATCCATTAGCTCTTGAATCGTTTCTTCCTGACGGTGTGATGGGAACCAGGTCGGCACTTCACGGACGATGAAGCTTTGTGGGCCAAACGCTTCCAACTCAATTCCGACTTCGAGCAGTAACGGTAAGGCTTCCTCCATTCGTTTCATATCGTCAGACGAGACTTCAAACGTATACGGCAATAACAGTTGCTGTTGTTGCTCAAGCGGACGGCCAAACATCACTTTGTACGTTTCATACTTGATGCGCTCCTGGGCAGCATGTTGATCAATCAAATACATCCCGTCCTCGCCGGAACAGACGATATAAGACGAGTGCAGTTGACCGATGACATCGAGATGGGGAAACTTCGGTCGAGTGTCCTCCGGTTGTCGAACGTTCGCTTCTTCCCGTTGCTCCCCTTCAAAACTGTCTGCTCGATCAGCCGGTCGCTCTTCTGGCTCGTGAACGGCTTCGCGTTTTGGAATCGGGTAGTTCCAGACTGCACGCGACGACGTTTCTTCGACCGGATCAACACTGTACGAGAAGTCGAGCCGTTCCTGAGCACTCGGGTCTTTTTTCGGTTTTGGTTTCGTCACTTGCGGAATCAATGTCTCGCGACTGAGTGTCATCCGAATCGTCTCTTGAATCAATTGACATAGCTCCGCTTCCTTCGACAAACGGACTTCCCGTTTTGCCGGGTGGACGTTGACATCAATCAATAGCGGGTCCATCGTCACCTCGATGACGGCAATCGGAAAACGACCGATCGGCAGCAGCGTATGGTACCCATTCAGGACGGCTTGCGATAAGGCAAAGTTTTTGACCGATCGTCCGTTTAGAATCAAGGTGATGTAGTTTTTTGACGCCCGCGTGACTTCCGGTTTAACAAGATGACACGTCAATTGATAATCTGCGTTTGATGCTGTCGCAACAAGCGTCCCTTGGATCGTCTGATGTCCGTAGACGCTCGCTAAGGCTTGCCGGACGTCTCCGGAACCATTTGTCTGGATCAACATTTTTCCTTCATGGACGGCACGGAACTTGACCTCCGGGTGGGCGAACGCCATCCGGTTCAAAACATCCGTGATCGCCGCAAGTTCCGTATGTGTCGTCTTCAAATACTTCAGCCGCGCTGGTGTATTAAAGAATAAGTGTTCGACCGTCAGCTCTGTTCCGCGGTTCATCGCACTAGCCAAACGCTCGAGTAATGTTCCGTATTCGAGAATCAATTGGACCCCTTCTTGATCGGCCCGCTTCGTCTTCAATGTGACTTTACTGACGGACGCAATCGAGGCTAACGCCTCGCCGCGGAATCCGAGTGTCTTAATCCGGAATAAATCGTGTTCATCCTTAATCTTACTCGTCGCATGACGGACGAAAGCGAGTTCCGCATCGTCCGGATAAAATCCGTGTCCGTTATCACGAATCGTCATCCGTTTCATCCCTGCTTCTTCAAGTTCGACATCGACTTGTGTCGCTCCGGCATCGAGTGCATTTTCGACGAGCTCCTTGACGACGGAAGCCGGTCGCTCGACGACTTCTCCCGCCGCAATCCGGTTCGCTAACGAATCCGATAATTCACGAATGATGCCCATCCCTTATCTCCTCACTTTCTTGCTTCTGCTTGCAACCGATACAACGTATTGAGTGCATCGAGTGGTGTCATGTTGATTAAGTCCAGTGTTGCGACCGTCTCCTTGACAGGGTCCGGTTCTGCAAACAGGCTCATCTGATCGACGGATTCCTTCACGGCAGGTGCCGGGATATCGGCCGGTGGTTTGACGACTTGATCGGCTTGTTCGAACTCTGACAACAGGACCTCTGCTCGCGTAATCAAAGTTTCCGGTAAATCTGCGAGCCGTGCGACATGGATTCCGTACGATTGATCGGCTTTCCCGTCCCGGACTTCATGCAAGAACACGACGCGTCCGTTTTGTTCGACGGCGCGGACGTGGACGTTCGCAAGCTTCGCAATCGTTTCTTCAAGCACCGTCAACTCATGGTAGTGGGTCGAGAAAAGCGTTTTCGCGCCGACTGAGTCAGCAATGTGCTCGACAATCGCTTGGGCGAGTGCCATTCCGTCATAAGTCGACGTCCCCCGTCCGATTTCATCTAGTAAGATGAGTGACCGGTCCGTTGCCCGTGTCAAGGCCTCTTGCGTCTCGACCATCTCGACCATGAACGTCGATTGTCCACTGACTAAATCATCCGCTGCCCCGATCCGGGTAAAGATTTGATCGAAAACGGGAAGTTCTGCCCGCGATGCCGGAACGAACGAACCGATTTGGTGGAGTAAGGCAATTAAGGCAAACTGACGCATGTATGTTGATTTACCGGACATGTTTGGTCCCGTGATCAATAACATTTCCCGTGCTTCGTCTAGCGCAATCCCGTTTGCAACGTATTCACCACGCGGTAAGACCGTTTCGATGACCGGGTGACGCCCGTCTTCGATCGCTACGCTTCGACCATTCGTCGTCACCGGACGAACGTAATCGTGCGTTTCCGCGATTTCCGCGAGCGCGACGAGGACGTCGAGTTCCGCAATCCGGCGGCTGACCCGTTGCAAACTCTCAATGTGTGTTTTGACTTGGTCACGGACACCACAGAAGAGTTCATATTCCATCGTGATACTTTTTTCTTCCGCGCCGAGAATCAATGCCTCTTTTTCTTTCAGTTCCGGCGTAATGTAACGCTCGGCATTCGCAAGCGTCTGTTTTCGTTCGTAGCGTCCTTCTGGGAGCAACTTCGCGTTAGCCCGTGAGACTTCGATGTAATACCCGAACACACGGTTGTAGCCGATCTTTAACGTTTTAATCCCCGTCGCCTGCCGTTCACTCGCTTCAAGTGTCGCAAGCCACGTCTTGCCGTCTTTTGAAGCGGTCAACAGTTCATCGAGCTCGGCGTTAAAGCCCGTCCGGATCATGCCGCCGTCTTTCGTTGAAATCGGTGGGGCTTCGACGAATGCCGCATCAAGTAACGCTATTAACTCGTCATGCGGATCTAGCCCAAGCGCCAATTGACCGAGACGCTGGCTGAGCAGTTCTTCGAGCGCTGCCTGTATCCGCGGAATCAGCCGTAATGTCGTTTTCAGCTGGACGAGATCACGGGCAGAAGCTGTGCCATAGCCGACTTTCGCGACAAGTCGCTCGAGGTCGTAGACTTCCTTTAACGTATCTTTCAACTGTTGACGCTCAAAGTAGTGGCCAAGCAGTTCTTCGACCGCATCAAGCCGCTCCGTAATCGTCTGTTCCGACAGGAGTGGTTTTTCAAGCCACCGCTTAAGCATCCGGCCGCCCATCGCGGTTCCCGTGATGTCGAGTAATCCTAGCAACGAACCCTTTTTATCCCCGGTTCGCGCTGACCGGACAAGTTCCAGGTTTTTGACCGTATTCGGCTCGAGCTGCATGAAGTCCGTCGCTTCGTACACAAGCGCCGGTTGCAAGTGCGACAAGGCACGTTTTTGCGTATCATGCATGTAGGCATAAAGGACAGCGAACGCATCCGCTTGTGCTGCATCGATTGCCCGGTCACCATGCGGGTGACTTTCGCGACGCGTGCTTTCTGTCAATGGAATCCGTAACGACTGTAATGCTGCAACGTGCTCCGGATTCGTGACGACGATTTCCCGCGGCAAAATGATACTCAGTTCCTTGATGACGGCGTCAAGCGACCGGACACTCGTCAAGGCACTTTCGCCTGTCGAAACATCCCCGCGGGCAATCCCGAACCGTCCTTCTTGTTCCGTCACGGCAACAAGATAACGGTTTTCCTTTTCCGTCAGGGACGACATCAGTGTACCCGGCGTGATGACTTGAATGACTTCCCGCTTAACAAGGCCTTTCGTCAGCTTCGGATCTTCGACTTGGTCACATAACGCGACTTTGTATCCCCGTTCAATCAACTGTTCGATGTAACCGTTCGCCGCATGATGCGGGACACCGCACATCGGAATCGGATGTTCAGCATTTTTCCCGTTCTTCGCCGTCAACGTCAGTTCCAGTTCATGCGCCACTTGTTTTGCATCGTCAAAAAACAATTCATAAAAATCACCTAATCGGTAAAATAAAAAGGCATCGGGGTAATCTGCCTTAATTGAAAAATATTGTTTCATCATTGGTGTATTGTGTACTGCTTCCATCTTTCCACCTCATTCGTAGAAAAAGCCGACGGATTTCCGTCGGCTTCCCCATTCATTTCATTGATTAATAGCCGCAACCGCCGCTTTTGTTTTCAGCTTCCATGCCACTGCCGGTTTTTCCAGCTAAGACATCGCCATCTGTTGCTTCGATGATTTGATCCGTAATCCCGTTCGAAATCGTCACCGTGATGTACTGAAGTAAGCCGTTGACTTCTTCTTGTGACTCTTGGAACTGTTGGACGACCGGCATTTCATCAAGCTCAGCAAATAATTTATCCAGTTTTGCTTCGACACGTGCGAGTGCCTCGGTTTTTCCGTAGTGCTGGCAATTGACTGCTTCTTTTTGGAGGAACTTGATTTGCTTCATCATCTTTTGGACTTTTTCATTGCCATTGATGTTGGCTTCGGCTGCTTTAAAGCGTTCCACTTCTGATGTTTCAGAAATCATTTTAGCGATTTCATTTGCTTTTTCGATGATTTGTTCATCTGTATACATACACATTCGTCCCCTCTATGTCGAGCGGTCAGACCGCTACTCGTCGTTTCTGCGAACGATGACTCGTTCTGTCGCATTCATTATACCGTTCTCACTAGAGGGTGACAAGAATTGTTCCTTATTCAATCGAACGCCACAATAAGTAAGCAGCGTGACTGCGGTACGGGGCGAATTGTTCGGCGAGAACCATCGCTTCATTGACAGTCGGACGCTCGCCGTTCAAGCGTTCGAACGCCCGTAAGATTCCGATGTCGGACGACGGAAATAAATCACTCCGTCCGTATCCGAACATCAACACATTTTGGACCGTCCAGGGACCGACGCCTTTTAAGGCAATCAATTGTTCCGCGATGACCGCATCTTTCGCCTGGCGGAGTTGTTCAAAATCGAGTTCGGCGGTCGCCGCCCGTAACAAATAATCGACTTTACGGCCCGATAGCTGCAGCGCCCGTAGTTGTTCTTCCGAAGCACCCGCCAGTTCAGCTTGCGTCGGCGGGAAAACAACGCCGTCAATCGTCGTTCCGAACGTTCGAAAGACCCGGTCCGTCAAGACGCGTGCGAACGACAGATTGATTTGCTGGTGAATGATGGACCGTATCAAGGCCGTAAAGGGATCGACATCGAGCACCAGCCGTTCCGCACCAAACGTTTCAACAATCGGAGCAAGCGTCGTCTGCTTTAGTTCGTGCGACGGGTTCGGTTCATTCAAGCGAAACCGCCGTTGCATCGCTTCGACCATCACGTCTTTCGGTCCGTCCCCTGTCAGCACGATCGTCCGACGGTCTTTCGCCCCGATTTGACCAATCCAAGGCTGGGCGTCAACACGAATCGGAACCCGTAAACCGTCTCCTGTCCGTTGCTGTAACGCGTCATTCAACAGTCGGGTCCGGATGCCGTCAAAATCATAATCCGAGGTCAAAATCACTTCCTGTTGCCACATCAAAAGTCTCCTTTTACGCGAAAAATAGTTTGATTCCACCTAACAATAAACCGATGAAGAATCCGCAAATCGCTCCGTTGACTCGAATCCATTGCAAGTCGCTGCCGACTTTATCTTCAATCATGTGGATCAATGTGTCTGTATCGAACCGGTTCAAGTTCTCACGGACGAGACCACCGATCCGGGCATGGTTTTGGTCGACGAACCGGACGAGTTGTTTTTTCATCCAACGGTCACTCTCATCTTTGAACGTCGGGTGATGTTCCCACTCATCGAGTGCCTGGTACATCAACGGGAGGGCCCGTTGTTCCCAAAACGCATCCGACACTACATACGCCTCAAGCTCCGCAATGCCTGACGTATAGGCGCGGTCGAGGATCGGTTCTAAATCGATCCGCCCGATTTCTTGCATCTTCCACGCGTCGATTTTCCCTAAGCGGACATCGTCTTGTGCGAGCTGTGCCAAGTTACGCCGAATGTGATCGATGATTGCCAGTCGATTCGGATGGTGGACGTGTTTCATGTCTTGAATCACGCTCAAGAGGACACTTTGGATGACAAGACTGAGTCGTTCCTCCGAATAGACTTTTTGGACCGTTTTCGCCGTCACCCGCAGGAACGTATTTTTTTCTTGATCGATCATCGCCTGATAGGCCAGGCGTCCGATTTGATCGCGGATGACCGGGTCTTGGAGCAGTTTTTGACCATAACCGAGCAGTTGATCAATCGCCAGCTCGTCGAGTTTGCGCTCGTCGTTTAAATCAATCAACCGGTCGGCGAGTTTCTTCGCCGGATATTTCTCAATCATGTCGACAATCCGTGCGTCGACCGCCTTGATGATCGATTCGCGCGGCAACTTCCGTAAGATGCCGACGAGCAGCTCCGTCACGGTCGACCGAAATGCAGGCACGAGTACAATCGAGCGTAACAACTTGATGAAATGATCGGCGAGTGTCTGATGACGTAACTTTTCGACGATACTTTCTTTATTCAATAAATCTTTTTCAAGCATCTGGACAATCGATTCGATGACACGCTCGCGATTTTTCGGCAAAAGATTCGTATGGGGAATCTTTAGACCGAGTGGATGCCGAAACAGCGCCGTAATCGCAAACCAATCGGCGATTCCACCGACGAGTCCCGCTTCAAAACCACTCTGAAGCCAAAAAATCCAAGCATTTTCTTTAAACGGTAACGACACAAAAAAACCGACTGCCATAAATATCAAAGAAACCGTCGCGAGACGTCGCGTCGAAGTTTTTGGTGTATTCAACTCTTGTTGCAAAACACTTCCTCCTTTTCTTAAAAAGGGATTGGTTACGCTTATACTTGATTATACGCTATCCTGCCCGGATAAGTTTCGACGTGAAAGAGCCCCAGCCAGATTTGACCGGGACTCAGCTATGTAGTTAAAACGTATACTCTCCAAAATTCTGTCCATCCCATGTTGCCGTCGCCGTCGAGACGAAATAAACTAATCCGTTACCGAACGTATTTTCCATCAACGAAACGAGTTGTTGTCCATTCGTTTGTTCGACGAAAGCTAAACGTACTTCTTCTTTGCCTTGGTAAATCCGTTCATAAACACTCAGTCCACGGGCATTGATGAATGTCCGTGCTGTCATGAAGACGATTGGACCGACTTCAGGACGGCGCTCTTGGATGAAGTCTTGACATTTTTCCTCGAATTGAATCACGCTGCTTCCTCCCTCTCTTTTTATGTGCATGATTACTTAGTTCCCACTTCTTCCCCATCATAATCCTGTTCTAATGAAAAAGCGACCAAACGGCCGCTTCTTTCATTATTTCACAAAGTCGGTCAGAGCTCGACACCAAACTGACGTGCGACATGAATCGCAGAGGTCGTTGCCCCGATCGTCCCCGCTCCCGGAAAAACCGTATCGCCGATCACGTAAAGATTCGGCACACCTGTCCGAAACGATGCCGCCCGAAACAGGCTCGTCGACGGCAGTTGCGGATACCCACCGACTCCTCCGTCCGGTCGCGATGTATACCGGACCCAAGCCCCCGGTCCACCCGGATGGCGTTCAATCGCCTGCTCTTGAAAACCAGGAAACTCCTGCTCGACGATCGTCTCAAATACATCTTGCATCGCCGTGACTTGTTGCTGATAGTGTGTCTTGTCCTGTTTATCAAAAAACCCAATCGGAACGTGACACGACATCGTCAACGTCCGGACGCCGTCTGGTGCACGATTGGTATCTCCTTGACGTGACAAGGAGATGAAGGCATGACCGGACGGTAAACGCCGGTCATGGATTTGACGAAAGGCAACATCCTGCGCAACGAGGTGCTCCGGAAAAGCAGCGTAATAAGTGAACGTCGCCCATTGTGATAACTTTTCTTGCCGGGTATAGTTTCGTTTTAAAATCCGCTCAAGTGACGGACTGACGATACGTTGCACCGCTTCGAGCGGCAGTGCCCCGATGACCGCATCGGCTAGAATAAAACGTCCCCTGCGGTCTTCTAGTATAAATCCGTCCGCTGTTTGTTTGATTGACGTAATCTTCCGACCGAGGAGCACCGTTGCCCCGTCCTGCTCCGCCGCGTCTTTTAATACTTCTGCCACTTTATATAAACCACCGGGGACGTAATAGGCGCCTTCATGATAAATCGATAGGGCGACGGCACCGAGTAACGCCGACGCTTCTTGCCCCGTCTGCATGCTGTCGAGTAAAATCCCATCGATTAACTCCGCGAAGGTCGTCCCAGATAAACCGTGACGGCGCAGCAAATGTCCGACGGTCTGTGTCAAATACGGCAACAGCGGAAGACTCGACCGGACTTCCTTCACAATCAATTGTGCATCCCGGAGCGTCCGGAGCGGGAGCGCCGGCAGCGCACGCATGAGTGGTGCGACATGCCGTTGAATTTGATCGATTTCCTCAAAGAAGGTACCAATCGCATTGGCATTCTCTTTAAAAACGTTTTTTAGCTCGGCGATGAACCGGTCACGATCACGGAAATAAGACACATCGAACCCGTCAATTTTAATCGTCATCACAAGATCGAGTAATTCTGCTTCGAGACGCAAGCCTAAATGGTGCAAGACACGGTCATGAATGCCACCCGGTTGGAAGCCCATCCCGAGCGTCGCCCCGACCGGATACGTCAAGTCTTTCCGGGTGAACTTGCCGGCCGATCCCCCCCATTCACGACTTGCCTCGAGCAACGTCACGTCATGTCCCTCTCGCGCAAGCAGCGCAGCCGCTGTCACTCCCGCAATCCCACCACCAATAATCGCGACTCGTTTCATTGCTCCTTTTCCTCCTCTGCGACTAGATTTTCTTTAAACAAGAAATCCCGGACTTCACGGAAGACCGGTTCACGCCGGTGAATCGTGAAGTGGTCGTATTTATAGGACTTCGTTTGAATATTGTCCGTATAGTTCTCAAGTGCAAACGAACTTTTTAAAGGAATCAAGTTGAAGTCGCCTCCTTTGGCACCAAAGGAATAGACGAGGACGTCCCGCGGCCACGTCTCAAGCCGTGCTTTCAACCGTTCGATTGCCTTTGATTTCTCCGCTAAATCTTGAATCGCGGGACTGTTCGTATTCGTCCCGAACGGTGCAAGCGTCAAACCGAGTGTCGCATAATCAGAACCCCCGATCGGTGCATCGAGCGTGACGACTTTACGAATCGTATAGGGCAGGTTCTCATTCAACGTATATTCGACGACGTCGACGCCCCCCATGCTGTGACCGACGAGTTGAATGTCTGTAAATACTGCTTTCTGTTGTTTATCATACTCGGCGATTGCTGCTTCAAGCCAGACTTGCTGCTTCGCGAGGCTCGCTTCATCATCTTCAAAAATGATCCGGACGAGCGGATAGCCCGTCGAAGAATTGTGAATTTTACATGTCACGTTTCCCGTCCGCGAAACATCACACCGTCCACCGTCATCCGCCAGTTTCTTTTTCGTAAAGTTTTCAATCATCGGTAAGAAGGTCCGTTCCGTCCCGAATAAACCGTGCACCATGAACGTCGGGGTGATTTCCCCTTTTGATTCGGTGACGATTTGAGTTGTCGGTGGTGGTGCACTTGCCGTCTCATCGGCAAAGATTAACCATGCCCCACCCCCAAGTAACAAACAGACGAGGAGCGAGATACTGATCGTTTGCAGTTGTTTTCGCCGCAATTTCCGGACGTGGTGAATGATCCAGAAGATGAGTAAACCAAGTCCAATCAATAAGACGATTCCCGTGATGATCCAGCCGGTTGGATTGGGGACATAGGCGACGAGTTGCAGTTGATTGTCTTTCGTCCCGTATAGCTTCCATGAGACATCATTGTAATTCGCCCAGTCAATTGTTTCAGCATTTTGCAGGGCGACGACTTCCGGAACATGCAACTTGACTTCAATGTCGGCCTGGCGAATGTAGCGATCTGCCAACTTCTTGATTTGTCCTTTCGGATGATAGCCTTTGATATTTAAACGATCGATGCTCAAGTCAATATTTGTATTTAAGCGATACGTATTAAACCAAAATCCCTCATGCTTTTTGACATCATACGTCGTATCGGGTGGAATCAAAATTCCGCCAATGCCCGTCTTCCATTCATCTTTGATCGATGCCAAGTCTTCGAGCTTCGCAAACTTCTTTTGCATATGAATGCCTTCATAATCATCTTTCGTCTTAAAGGTCGATGCCGCATACCCATTTTTTTCAGCTTGTTTGGCGTACATCTCCCAGTCTGGATTAAAGTTCAACAGTCGGGCGACTGGATGCTCTTTTGCTGCATACGTCGTTTTTAAGGTCACACTTTGATCGAGGTGAACCGTTGCATCATACTGAATCCGGATGCAACCACCGAGCAAAAGTGTCAACACCATCAGCGACAAGAGAAGCAGCTTTTTTTGTATCGTCATAAAGCACGTGCACTTCCTTTCTGATGTTCTCTTTTCCCTATCTTACAATTGAAAAAACAGCCGAATCCATCTTCGGCTGTTTTTGATCGACTTAAATCAAATTTAATTCTTGTCCGACTTGCTTAAAGGCTTCGATTGCTTGTTCCAAGTCGTCCCGTGTATGCTCTGCCGTGACGATTGTCCGGACACGTGCTTTCCCTTTCGCGACCGTTGGGAAGGCAATCCCTTGCGCGAAGACACCGTGTGACCGCAATTTGTCGGATAGCTCATGACAAAGGGCTTCATCGCCGACGATGACGGGCGTGATTGGTGTTGTCGATGTCCCGATGTTAAAACCAAGATCACGTAACCCTTGTTTGAAGAACTCCGTGTTTTCCCAGAGACGGTCGAACAGTTCCGTTTCTTCTTCCATCACACGGAGCGCTTCGCGGTTTGCTTCGACGACAGCCGGTGGATGTGACGTCGAGAAGAGGAAGGGACGTCCTTTATGAATCAAGTAGTCTTTGACATGCTGTTCACACGCGACGTACCCGCCGAGGACACCGATTGCTTTCGACAATGTTCCGACCTGCAAGGCGACGCGGCCATCCAGTCCGAAGTGATTGACCGTACCGCGGCCACTTTTTCCGAGTACACCGGATGCATGGGCGTCATCGACCATGACGAGCGCGTCGTATTTTTCAGCGAGCTCAACGATTTCAGGTAAAGGTGCGATGTTCCCATCCATCGAGAAGACGCCATCCGTAACGACGAGCCGTGTCCGCGCGTCTTGCGTTTCTTGCAATGCCGCTTCAAGGTCTGCTAAGTCGACGTGGTTATAAATGCGGCGTTTCGCTTTCGTCAAACGAATCCCGTCGATGATTGAGGCATGGTTCAATGCGTCAGAAATGACGACGTCTTCCGGTCCAAGCAAGGCTGACAAAACGCCAAGGTTCGTCGCAAACCCTGACTGGAACACGAGTGCTGCTTCTGTATGTTTAAATGTCGCGAGTTCCTGTTCGAATGCTTCATGCATCTCGAGTGTCCCGGCGATTGTCCGGACCGATCCCGTTCCTGCACCGAATTCAAGCGCTGCATCCGCTGCCCGTTTTGCGAGACGCGGGTGTGCCGCGAGACCGAGATAATTGTTTGACGACAGTTGAATCAGTTCTTTTCCATCGATTGTCACGCGATTGTGTTGTGCACTTTCGAGTGGGACAAGCTTGCGGAATGTCCCCGCTGCCCGCATATCATCTAATTCTGTCCGTAAGTGTTCGAAACCCATCAATTCGTCCCCCTTGGTTGTAGTACAACTTTTCCACATTTCCCTTGACGCATCAATTCGAATCCTTCTTCAAATCGTTCGAGTGGTAACGTATGTGTGATCAACGGTTTGACGTCGACTTTTCCACTTGAGAGGAAAGCAGAGACTTGGCTCCATGTTTCATACATCTTCCGTCCCGTGATCCCTTGCACACGAACCCCTTTAAAAACAACATGATTCGTCAAGTCGATTTCGACCGGTTTGACAGGAAGACTTAAGATGTTGACATCTCCACCTGCCGTCACCATTTCGAAGGCTTGACTGATTGCGACGGGATGACCACTCATCTCACAGACGACATCGATCCCGTCGCCGTCCGTCATCATCATGACCCGTTCGATGACATCTTCATGGCGTGAGTCGATGACGACATCCGCGCCCATCGTTTTCGCGAGCTCTAAGCGGTACGGATTGACGTCAATCGCGATGACTTCTGCCGCTCCTGCTGCTTTCGCAACGGAAACCGCCATCAAACCGATTGGACCACAGCCGACGATGGCGACCGTCTTGGCACTGACGTCGCTTGCGAGTACCGTATGGACGGCATTCCCCATCGGTTCTTGAATCGATGCGATACTTGCCGGCATCTCTTCCGGGTTGACCCAGAGGTTTTCTTCCGGCATGACGACATACTCAGCAAAACAGCCCTGTGTGTCGACACCGATGATTTTTGTATTTTTACAAATGTGGTACTGTCCGCGCAAACATTGTTTACACTGATGACAGACGATATGCGTCTCAGCCGAGACATGATCGCCGAGTTTCAGCCGTTTCGTCCCCTCACCGAGTTCGACGACTTCTCCTGAAAACTCATGACCGAATACATAAGGTGGATTGACGCGCGATGCAGCCCAGGCATCCCACTCATAAATGTGGACGTCCGTCCCACAAATCGATGTCGCTTCGACACGGATCAATACTTCGCCACGCCCCGGTTCAGGAACAGCAACTTCTTTTAAGACCGCTCCGAAACCACGCTCTTGTTTGACGAGCGCTCGCATCGTTTTTGTCTTTGTCGTCTGTTCTACCGCCGTCACTAATTTCGTCATCATTCCCCGACTCCTTCATGGGTCATCCCGCTTTCTCTAATTCGGTAATGACCAAATGTTTAGCATCCCCAAAAAACCAAACCATTATTCGTCTCTATTTTACATGAATTCAGCAGCGAGTTGGTTAAATGTTTCTTCATTCATCTCAAGATCAGCAAAGGTCAGCCCGGCTTTATCATACCCATCGATTTGTGATTGGTAGTCGAGTCGTGACTCGTCTTGATAAATCAGACCCATGACGAGACCGTCGTGTTCATGGACGACACGTTTCGCTGTATCGAGATTCGACGCATCATATCCTTCGATCTCATCGAGCTTTGTCAAGTTTTGTTTGAACCAATCATACGTATTGACCTTGTTAAACGTCACACACGGACTGAACACATTGATGAAAGCAAACCCTTTATGTGCCGTCGCCTGTTCAATCAAACGTGTTAATCCTTTTAAGTCGTTTGAGAAACTTTGGGCGACGAACGTCGCGCCGGCCGTCAACGCGAGTTCGACAGGTGAAATACTTTTCTCAATCGATCCCTTTGGTGTCGACTTCGTCTTGAATCCAGGAGCAGATGTCGGCGACGTCTGCCCTTTTGTCAAGCCGTAGATTTGATTGTCCATGACGATATACGTCATGTCGACATTTCGTTTAAAGGCATGGACCGTGTGCCCCATTCCGATCGCAAACCCATCTCCGTCTCCACCAGACGCGATGACTGTCAACTCACGGTTTGCCATCTTGACGCCTTGGGCAATCGGGAGTGAGCGACCGTGGACGCCGTGAAACCCATACGTATTGATATAACCAGAAATCCGGCCAGAACAGCCGATTCCGGAAATCAAGGCGAGTTCTTCCGGCTCAAGACCAACGTTTGCGACTGCACGCTGAATTGCCGCTTGAATCGAGAAGTCGCCACATCCCGGGCACCAGTTTGGTTTGACATCATTTCGAAAATCTTTAAAGGTTGCCATTGAGAACGCCTCCTGCTACTACTTGTTCGACGACTTCCGCCGGATAGAACGGATCACCATTGAATTTCAAGATATGCTCAATCTTGTCTGCACATCCGCAATTCATCTGAATTAACTTCGCGAGTTGGCCGGTCGCATTGTACTCGACGACAACAACTTTTTTCGCCCGTTCGAGGTGTGGACGGACGAATTCGCTCGGGAACGGATGCATCTGACGAATATGCAGATGATCGACTTTGATGCCGTCTGCTTCTAATCGTGGCATCACTTCTTCAATTGTCCCGCGTGTCGAGTTAAAACCAACAAGTAAGATGTCTGGTGTTTGATGGTGCTCCGTCACGAGGACGGCGTCCGCTAGGCGGAATTGGTTCAGTTTACGTAAGCGCTTCGTCATTTGATCGACCCGGTTCTTCGTTGCTTCCGAGGGACGTCCTTCTTCGTTATGTTCGACGCCTGTCACGTGATGAATCCCGTTTTTCGTCCCGGGAACGACGCGTGGACTGATGCCGTCTTCCGTCACTTCGTAGCGCTTGAAATAATCTTTCCCGGCAAGTTCCGGTAAGTCGCCTTGCAGCAGTTTCCCGCGTCGGATTTCGACCCGTTTTAAGTCGAGCGGTTCGACCGATTGTTTTCCGAGCGACAACATCAAGTCGGTCAAGAGGATGACGGGACATTGATACTCTTCCGCGATATTGAACGCTTCTGCCGCATCATAAAAGGCTTCTTCGACCGTAGACGGTGCGAGGACGACTTTCGGAATCTCACCGTGTGTGCTGTAAATCATCGCCATCAAATCCGATTGCTCTTGTTTCGTCGGAAGTCCCGTTGACGGTCCCCCCCGTTGTGTATCGATGATGACGAGTGGTGTTTCTGTCATCCCGGATAACCCGATGGCTTCTGCCATCAACGATAATCCCGGTCCGGCTGACGCCGTCAAGGCACGGACACCGGCATAGTTTGCGCCGATTGCCATCGTCACGGCAGCCAGTTCATCTTCCGTCTGGACGACCGTTCCACCGAACTGTGGTAATTTTTTGATTAAGTACTCCATGATTTCTGACGATGGTGTAATCGGATAAGCTGCCATCAAACGGGCTCCCCCTGTCACAGCACCGAGGGCAATCGCATCGTTTCCGATCATAAACATGCGCTGTACCCCATCCGCCGGCTCTAAGATGAACCGTTCTGCGTCGAGTGCCATCGTTTCAAAGGCAGCTGCCCCTTCGCGAATTGCCGACAAGTTCTTTTCGACCATCTCCGGACCCTTTCGTCCGAAAATTTGTTCGACGACGGCTTCAAACCGTTCCGGATCAATTCCGAGAATCGCGCTCGATGCACCGATTGCAACCATATTTTTCATTAAAGCAGTTCCGAGTCCAGCCGCGATTTCCGTAAACGGTATCGGATAAAGAACGGCACGCGAATCATCCGGATTCGTCGGATTGAACTTCGCATCAGCAATGATGATCGCCCCTTGGCGTAACTCATGGAAATTGACATCAATCGTCTCTTGATCGAATGCAACTAAAATGTCGAGATCGTCCGCGACCGTCCGGACTTCATGTGTCGCTACACGAATCTTATTGTTCGTGTGACCGCCCTTGATTCGTGAAGAAAAGTGACGGTATCCATATAAATAATAACCAAGGCGGTTGAGGGCAATCGCAAAAATCTCACCTGTCGATTCGATTCCCTCACCCTGTTGACCGCCCACTTTCCATGATAATTGATTGTACATCGACGTTCGCTCCTTCTCTGTCCCCTGAAATGATGGAAGCGTCTTGCTTCACTATCCTCCCTCATGATACCGATTTACAGATAGTTGTACAATCCTCCTCGTGAATCTACTGAAAATTTTGTTCATTGTTCGACAACAAAAAGACCATCTACTCCAATCGAGTAAATGGTCACGTGTATTTAGGACCTATGTCCGAACGATGTTAGCGTGGCTCGATGATTAGTTTGATTGCAGTCCGTTCCTCTCCATCAATCATGATGTCGGTAAAAGCCGGGATGCAGATTAAATCCATGCCTGCAGGTGCAACGAAGCCGCGCGCGATCGCGACTGCTTTGATGGACTGATTGAGTGCACCAGCACCGATTGCCTGAATCTCGACAGAACCTTTCTCTCGAAGTACACCCGCAATCGCTCCCGCGACGGCGTTCGGATTCGATTTAGCTGATACTTTCAGGGCGTCCATGCATGTACCTCCCAATCAAAAATGGCACTTAATCAAAGAAAATCGATTGATCCGTCAAATGAATCCGCTCAATTTTCGTCGCTTTTTTCGTCGTGTCGTCAATATGAATCAAGACTCCATTTAATTGTTCCCGTCCTTCCGCAACTTCAAACCGTGTTGGGAGCTGTGTCTTGAATTTTCGTAAGACATCATCTTTACGCATACCAAGGACTCCGTCGAGTGGTCCCGTCATCCCGACATCCGTGATATATGCCGTCCCACCATCAAGGACACGCTCGTCGGCTGTCTGGACATGGG
This sequence comes from Exiguobacterium sp. s193, assembly GCF_018618755.1. GTDB lineage: Bacteria > Bacillota > Bacilli > Exiguobacteriales > Exiguobacteriaceae > Exiguobacterium_A. The sequence goes on along the minus strand of NZ_JACSMR010000002.1, from coordinate 379,980 downwards.
TATGGGTTCCGACGACTGCTTGGACACGTCCATCAAGGTGATAGCCCATCGCAATTTTTTCGCTCGTTGCTTCCGCATGAACATCAACAAAAATCGCATCAACTTCCCCTTCGACTTCCGCTATCAATTCATCGACGGTCCGGAATGGATCTCCGAGAGCAGGTAAAAAGACTGTGCCTTGGACATTGATGACGGCAATTTTTTTGTTCCCGACTTTTAAGACCATCATGCCACGACCGGGAGTCCCTTCCGGATAGTTGGCCGGACGGACGATTCGGTCTGCGTCATCAATCCAGTCAAAAATGTCCCGATTGTCGAACGTATGGTTTCCCATCGTGATGCCATGGAAACCGAGTTCGAGCAACTGATGATAAATCGACTTCGTGATTCCCCGACCATGGGCCGAGTTTTCACCGTTGACGAGCATGACGGTCGGATTGTACTTCGACTTCAGGCGTGCTGTGAATTGTTGTAAGATGTGTCGGCCCGGTGCGCCAACGACGTCTCCGATAAATAGAATTTTCATGCTTTTTCCTCCAATACATTAAAAAAGTGGCGGTCGCCCGCCACTTTGCTTATTTTGCGTATTCGACTGCCCGTGTTTCCCGAATGACCGTGACCTTGATGTGACCCGGATAATCGAGTTCTTCTTCGATTTTTTTCCGGATGTCACTCGCCATCTTGTGTGCTAAGACATCATCGACGACATCAGGACGGACGATGATCCGTACTTCACGACCTGCTTGAATCGCAAACGATTTTTCAACGCCATCAAACGATTCTGAAATTTCTTCCAACCGTTCAAGACGTCGGATATAGCTTTCAAGTGTTTCTTGTCGTGCACCTGGACGGGCTGCTGAGAGCGCATCCGCTGCTGCGACGAGGACCGAGATGACCGAAGTCGCTTCCGTATCCCCGTGGTGGGAAGCAATCGCATTGATGACCGTTGGGTGCTCTTTGTACTTCGTACCGAGCTCAACACCGATTTCAACGTGACTTCCTTCCACTTCGTGGTCAATCGCTTTCCCGATATCGTGCAGTAGACCTGCCCGTTTCGCAAGCGTGACATCTTCGCCAAGTTCCGCTGCCATCATTCCCGCAAGATGCGCGACTTCAAGTGAGTGGAACAAGACGTTTTGTCCGTAACTCGTCCGATATTTCAAGCGACCGAGAATTTTGACGAGATCTGGATGGATCCCGTGAATTCCAACATCATATGTCGCTTCTTCCCCGATTTCGCGAATTCGCTCATCGACTTCGCGACGTGATTTGTCGACCATCTCTTCAATCCGTGCCGGATGAATACGACCGTCTTGGACAAGTTTCTCAAGCGCCATCTTCGCCACTTCTCGGCGAATCGGATCAAATCCTGACAAGATAACCGCTTCCGGTGTATCATCGATGATTAAATCGATACCCGTCAGTGTTTCAAGTGTCCGGATGTTACGCCCTTCACGACCGATGATTCGACCCTTCATCTCATCATTCGGTAGGTTGACGACCGATACCGTCGTCTCCGCGATATGTTCAGCGGCGAACCGTTGAATCGCAAGTGACAAGATGTTACGTGCTTTCTTGTCGGCTTCTTCTTTTGCTTTTTGTTCGATTTCTTTTTGTAGCATTGCCGCATCATGCAGCGCAGCTTGTTTTGTCTCATCCATGATGATAGTGCGCGCTTCGTCTTGCGAAAGATTCGCAACACGTACGAGCTCTTGGCGACCTTCTTCATACAGATCCTCAACTTTGCGTTCTAACGCTTCAGCTTGTTGCTTCCGTTTCGCGATCTCAGCGTCTCGTGTGTTGATTTGATCTTCCTTCCGGTCGATTGCATCGACACGACGATCGAGAGTCTCTTCTTTTTGGAGCAAGCGGGCTTCTTGTTTCGTTAGCTCTTGACGACGTTCACGAAGTTCTTTTTCGACTTCATTACGAAGTTTAAAAGCTTCATCTTTCGCTTCGAGTAATGCTTCTTTTTTCGTTGCTTCCGCTGACACTTGTGCCCGTTCGACGATTTTCGTCGCTTCGGTTTCCGCGCCTTGAATCTTCGCTTCAGCAATCGATTTCCGCAAGAAGTAGCCTACGATGAATGCGATGAGCAAAGTGAGGAGAAGTATGATAATCCAAGTTATTGTATCCATGGGTTCACCTCCCCTTTGCAAGGTGTTTCTTAGTTCATTTCGGTATTTCATCGAAGCTGTCTAAAAAACGTACATCTATATTGTAAGGATAGCACTCGTTCATTGTCAACGAACGTGGGGGAAAGAATTCCTATGATTTCCTCTTTTCAACAAAAAATGTGTTGAAATGACGGCGATTTAACGAAAAAACGATAACGTTTACTCAAGGCGAGTCAACGTTATCGTTTAGTAGCATCATCAACAGTGATACTTCTTCGTGTCTTATTCTGCGAATAGATCTTCCGTTTCTTCTTCTACTTCCGCATCAAGCGCACGTTCAACAAGACCGTGATGTTCACGAATCAAACGTTCGACTTCTTCAGCGACTTCCGGATGCTCGACCATGTATTGCTTCGCATTTTCACGACCTTGGCCAAGACGTTCAGAATTGTACGAGTACCATGCGCCACTCTTTTGGACGATATCAAGATCTGTTCCGATATCGATCAATTCGCCGACTTTTGAAATCCCTAGACCGTACATGATGTCGACTTCAGCTTGTTTGAACGGTGGTGCGATTTTATTTTTAACAACTTTGATTTTTGTTTTGTTCCCGACGATATCCGTTCCGTTCTTCAATGCTTCTGCACGACGAACTTCAAGACGGACAGACGAATAGAATTTCAAGGCACGTCCACCCGGCGTTGTTTCAGGGTTACCGAACATGACACCGATTTTCTCGCGAATTTGGTTGATGAAGATGACGATGGTCTTCGATTTATTTGTGGCACCAGACAATTTACGTAAGGCCTGACTCATCAAACGTGCTTGAAGACCGACGTGCGAGTCACCCATTTCACCTTCGATTTCAGCTTTCGGCACGAGTGCCGCAACGGAGTCGACGACAAGCACATCTACTGCACCTGAACGAACGAGCGCTTCAGCGATTTCAAGTGCTTGCTCCCCTGTATCCGGTTGCGATAGCAACAATTCATCGATGTCGACACCGAGCTTGTTTGCATACGCAGGATCGAGTGCATGCTCTGCATCGATGAACGCGGCTTGTCCGCCTTGTTTTTGAACAGCAGCAATGGCGTGCAATGCAACTGTCGTTTTACCAGAAGATTCTGGTCCGTACACTTCGATTACCCGTCCACGTGGATATCCACCTGCACCTAACGCTATATCTAATGTGATTGATCCAGAAGAAATTACGGATACCTTCTGATCTGCGTTTTCACCTAGTTTCATGATTGAACCTTTACCAAACTGTTTCTCTATCTGGCGTAACGCCATCTCAAGTGCTGCTTTACGATCACTCACGTAGCAGGCCTCCTTCTATTTATCTTACTGAGATTATTGTACTTCTTTTGAGACCGGATGACAAGCTTTTTACGAACATTTATTCGCATACTTGAAATTAGACACCATTCGATTCGTTTACGTTTTTTTTGAGATATTTCAACAGAAGGAAGTACGCATCCTTTACAGAACGCAGTCTAATCATACCACGGTCGAACGCAGGATAGGTAAATTCAACGACTTCCGTCCCGTTCGGTGTTGCGAGGGCACAGTAGACCGTCCCGACAGCTTTTCCACTGTTACTCGATGGTCCTGCCTCTCCGGTCAACGCGATGGCGAGATCTGCCCCGTAGCGCTTCCGTGCCCCTTCCGCCATTGCGACCGCGACCTCTTGACTGACCGCCGTCTTCGCTTGAAGCAGTTTTTCGTCAACACCTAACAGATTGATTTTGGCTGCATCATCATAGACGACAGCACTCCCCCGAAAACTCTGACTCGCACCATTGATATCCGTCAATCCACCTGCAAATGCACCTCCAGTCAATGATTCTGCCGCCGCAAGCGTCAGCCCTGCCTGTTCGCATGTCTGTAAGACGACTTCCGGTAAACTCGTCTCCCCATATCCGTAAAAGTACTGGCCGACTTCCGCGAGGACATGTTTTTCCAACTGGTCCAGCATCTCAGTCGCCACTCGCTCTTCTGCTGCTTTCGCCGTCAAACGTAACCGGACTTCAGCGAGTTCCGCGTACGGTGCGATGGATGGATTTTGCGACGAACGAATCAAATCCGTCAGCCGGTCATTCAACGCCGATTCACCGATTCCGAAGAAACGTAGCGTTCTCGATTGAATGGTCTCTCGTCCGAACAGATGACCGAAATGGTCCGCGATAATCTGTTTCATTTCTCTCGGAACACCCGGTAGCAGGATGTACTGGTGCTCGCCGGTCTTCAGTGACATACCTGGTGCAAGCCCGACATCATTCGATAAGACGTCTGCACCGTCGATGACGAGTGCTTGTTTCTTCTCGTTTTCTGTCATGGTGCGACCACGCGTCTTCAAAAATCCTTCGATCCGGTCATAGGCTGCTTCATCGAGCTGAAGACGGCGTCCGAGCAGCTTCGCGAGCACTTCTTTCGTCAAGTCATCTTCTGTCGGGCCAAGCCCTCCCGTGATGACGAGGAGATCCGCACGGGCCTGCGCCTGTTTGAAGACGTCCGTCATCCGCGCCTCATTATCCCCGACGACACTGTGATAATGGACATCGATGCCGCAGCTCGCAAGCCACTCCGATAAGTACTGTGCATTCGTATTGGCGATTTCGCCTAACAACAGTTCACTTCCGACCGCAATAATTTCCGCTTTCATCTACAATCCCTACTTTCTGAAGTATATAAAAAGACTGTCCGAATAAGCGAACAGCCTTGTTTACGATAAGTTACATCGATTTCGTAATTAATTTGATGTTTTTCGAGAAATATTCGACGCCTGAGTAAATCGTTAAGATTAACGCAAGCCACATCGTGATTTCGGCGAATGGGATATTCAGTAATGCAAACCCGACGTCGTGAAGCAAAAATGCGATGATTGACGTGAGCTGGACCCATGTCTTCGCTTTCCCAGAGTTACCGGCCGCTAAGACGATCCCTTCATCTGACGCGACAAGACGAAGTCCCGTCACGGCAAACTCACGGCAGAGAATGATGACGACGACCCAGGCTGCGACGAAGTCCAGTTCGACGAGATAGACGAGCGCTGCCGCGACTAACATCTTATCGGCGAGCGGGTCCATGAACTTTCCGAAGTTCGTCACCAATTTATTTTTACGTGCGAGGTAACCATCCAACCAATCGGTGATGGCCGCGACTGAGAAAATCATCGCCGCAACAAAATGGGAAACCGGCAGTTCGGCACCTAATACGTCCCACTGTCCCCAGTCTGGGTCGATCGCTAAGACTGCAACAAAAACAGGGATGAGTAAGACACGCAACACTGTCAATTGATTTGGCAAGTTCATACTGGTATCCTCCTCCTTTTCTATGTAAGTTCAGTAGCTATGCCGTCTTACGGCGTAGCTACCTTTTTCAAGTAGATATTTTGAACGAGCAGCGAACGGTTTAATTTCAGTTCCTGATTGTTGACAACGATTTTATCGATTCCTTTAATGGAACCGACCCGGATTCGAATTAAATCCGTTTTTGCATTTTTGACGACAATCGGGTTCGGGTCAGACGCGTTGATATGGTCTGGCGCAAGTGCCTCGCCCTCAAGTGACGTATCCCTTACACCTACGAAAGGAGACGGGGATGCATCTTTTTTAATGCTAATTGAAACATTCATCGTTTTATCCGTCGGAACTTCATAAGTGATGTCTTGCCCAGCAGTCGTTTTCGCGACCAATGGTTTCTTTACTTCTTTTTTCGGTTGTTCTTCTTTTTTCGGTTCTTCTGTCGGTTTTTCTTCCGTTGCCGGTACGTCTGTTTCCTTGCTTGGCGCGTCGCCTTTGTCAATCGTGACATCATTTTGTTTCGGCGTCGTCGTTTTCGATTTATCGCTCGAGTCAAGGAATGCCTGGAATGCGTAATATAGCGCGACACCAATCGCAAAGATTAAGAGAATGATGATGATGTTTGGAATCCATCGTTTCGCGACACTCTTTTTCGGAGCGGATGATTTCGAGTACGTCGCGCGCCGTGACAACTCAACAGCAGGTTGTGCTTCCGGTTGCGGTAAGTCACGTTTATATGTTTCAAAGACTTCGTCGACATCAAGACCTAATGCTTCCGCGTATGTCTTGATGAAGGCGCGTGCATAAAAAGCACCCGGCAATTGATCGTAATTACCTTCTTCAATTGCCACGATGTAGCGTTTTTGAATTTTTGTCGTACTTTGGATTTGCTCAAGCGAAACACCTAACGTCTCCCGCTGCTCCTTTAAGTAGGCTCCGAGCTCGGTCATCGGTAACACACCTTCCATTTTCATTACTTATTCAAAATTGAACCATTCATTTCCGCCAACCGAACGTGGTTCCGTGACGATGATTTCTTCCGTCGTATTCCGTAGTTCGATGATATAATCGAAATCATCCCATGTGTATTCACTGGATTTAACGAACGCATCTGGATGCTCGACGATTTTTGTAGCTGGTAATCGCATCACTTCACGCAGAATTTGCCAGTGGCGTTCATCAAAGTGCCGTTGTGAGACGAGTGCATCGATGATATAAACATAATCACCTGACCGTTCATCATCAAATAAAGACGTTCTAACCGTCTGTTTGATTAAGGTCGAAGACAAAAACAGCCATTTTTTATTCGCACTGACACTTGCGGCGACGATTGATTCCGTTTTGCCGACGCGTGGCATGCCGCGGACTCCAATCAGTAGATGACCGTCCTGCTTACATAATTCAGCCATGAAATCGACGAGAATCCCTAAGTCTTCCCGGACGAAGCGGAACGTTTTCCGTTCATCACTGCTATGGTCGATATAGCGTCCATGTCGGATCGCAATGCGGTCACGCAACTTCGGTTTACGCAGTTTGACGACCTGAATCGTCGACATCGTCTTTAAGATGGCTGCGAGGCGTGGAATTTGATCCGGTTGTTTTGTTTGAAGCAACATCCCGCGGCGTTGATGATCAACGCCGTTAATCGTAACGATTGAAATATGGAGCATCCCCATCAGTGACGCAATGTCACCGAGGACACCAGGGCGATCAACGTTTAATTCATATTCGAAATACCATTGCTCGAATTCACCCACTCGCAAACCCTCCTTGTATACACGGTTATCCATTCCCCATCTTAAATGATTTTTTGAAAAATGAAAAGCATTCCTCAATCAATTCTCAAGGGGTTACATCCATGCACCATCGATTTTCAGAACAGCGCCCGAAATATATCCGGCTTCTTTCCCAATCAAAAACGTAATCGCTGCCGCGACTTCGTCTTCTGTCCCGAAGCGACCTGCCGGAATTTCTGCTAATGCCTGTTCCCGGTCCTGATCCGTAAAAACGGCATTCATCGGCGTATCGATCCAACCTGGTGTCACAGCATTGATCCGCCCATTCATCGGACCGATTTCTTTACTGTATGCTTTGACGAAACCGAGTTGCGCCGCTTTACAGCTTGAATAGACGACTTCACCGGCAGCACCGAACTCACCGAGGACACTACTGACGACGACGATTGATAACGGAGCGGAAAATCCTTTTTTAAGTGTCAAAAACTGACTGATCCGAATGAGCGATTCGACGTGTAACGTCATCATCGACTCAATCGAACCCGTCGTTTGATCAATCAATAATCCACTAAAGCTCGTCCCGGCGATATGAACGAAACCTTCGACAACCGGTAATTCCTCACACAACGCTGTGATTGTGTCGCGATTCGACAAATCGCCTGCGACGATTTGGGTCGTCACAGGCAACTCTTGTACGAATTGCTCGAGTTCTTTTTGTCGTGTATGTGTGTGCAGGACAAGGTCATGCCCAGCGTCAGCCAAGCGTTTTGCTGTCGCAAGACCAATCGCCCCACTCGCACCTGTAATAAAAATCCGCATCAGGTCAGACGTACGGTTTGACGATTGAGACGGCCCGGTTCTCGAGGGCGAACAATTCGTCAAAACGTGCTTCGATTTCTTCTTTCGTGATGGAAGCAATCAATGTCGGCAAAGCGAATAAATTCGTACCGGCTAACGCATGACGTGAAAACTGGTTGGCAATGAATTCTGGTGAATTGAGCGAACGCAAGAACTTCCCTTGCATCATGTTCCGTTTACGGACGACTTCCGTTTCGCTGAACGAAGGTCGTGTTGCCAAAAGTTTTTCGTACGCTTCGATGAATCGGTCCGGATCTTCCGTTTCCATGCCGAACGTCGCAAAGGCAAATTCCTCTTCGCTCGAGTAATCAAAGCTAAACGTATCGTCAATCAATCCGTCGTCATACAATTCGAGGTACGTCGATGATGTTTGATCAAATAAGAGATGCAACAATAATTCGCTCGTCATCTCACGACGGACTTGTTCTTCTCCTCGAAGGGACTGATCTTTATAACCAATCAAAACTTTCGGTGTCTTGACGTCAAGTTCAAGCTCAAAGCGTGGACGCGCGACTTCTTTTGGTTCCGTTCCATAATCCCGTTCGATTGCCGGACGGTCCGTATAGTCTTTTTTCGCTTGATTTTGTTTGATCAACTCAAGCGTTTCCGCGGGATTGATATTCCCGACGACGAACAAGACCATGTTCGACGGGTGATAAAATGTCCGGTAACACGTATATAAATCATCCGCCGTAATCTGGTCAATCGACTCCGGTGTTCCGGCGATATCGATGCGGACGGGATGATTCGCGTACATTGATTCGATGAGACCGAAAAATAGACGCCAGCCCGGGTTATCTTGATACATCTGGATTTCTTGCGTGATGATTCCTTTTTCCTTTTCGACACTTTCCGGTGTGAAATAAGGATCTTGCACGAAATCAATCAAAGTCTCGAGGTTCTGCTCAATCAGTGATGTCGCAGAAAACAAGTAAGCGGTCCGCGAAAACGACGTAAAGGCGTTCGCTGATGCACCGAGACGGCCAAATTCTTGGAAGACATCCCCTTGTTCCGACTCAAACATCTTATGCTCGAGGAAGTGGGCGATTCCGTCCGGTACGGTAATCCAGTCGCCGTCTTTTTTAAAGCGATTATCAATTGAACCGTAACGCGTCGTAAACGTCGCATACGTTTTTTCATATCCTTTTTTCTGAAGCAAATAGACCGATAACCCATTGTCTAGTTGTTCGAAGAATACGGTTTCATCTGTGTCATGATACGTTAACTGTTCCATTATTCTTCACCTCGCAATAAATAGACTGCTTCAAGCTCGATTTTCGCCGCGAGTCGGATGACATCCTCACGCGTCGCTGTCTCGATGATATGAATCTCATCTTCGAGTGTCAATCCACGCATTTTCGACCCGTTTAACCAGCCAATCAGTTGTCCCGGTTGGTCGAGAATCTGACGCCGGGCATTGATCAACATCGCCTTCGTTTGTGTCAATTCTTCATCCGTAAAGTTCCCGGCTTTCAACTCCACCAATTGTTCTTTAATGATCGTCTCGGCCCGTTCCGCTTTTTCGGTTTCAACGCCCGAATACACGTACAAGGCACCGTTCAAGGCTGCGTAGCGTGAAGCAGCGTAGTATGCGAGACTCTCTTTTTCACGGACGTTCATGAACAACTTCGAGTGCGGGAACCCGCCAAAAAGTCCGTTAACGATCTGCATCCGAATCGAATCGGCAGACGTCGGATCGACTGCAACACGGTAGCCTAAATGTAATTTCCCTTGTTTGATCGGCTGTGTTTCCGATGACCGTTTAACACCCGCGACTTGTTTTAAAGCCGGAATATAATGACTTGGCTTCTCACTGTGTGAAGGGAGGAAGGATAACGCATCCTCCATCTCGTCACGCGTCACATGACCGACGACGAAAACATCGATCCGGTCGTCCTCGATCATGGACCGATATGTATCGCGTAAAGTCTGTCCTGAAATTTCTTCTAACGCTTCCAGCGTACCGAGTGAAGACAACGAGACGGCTTCGCCTGGCGCCATCAGTTCGAGGAGACGCTGCTGGGCAAAGCGCATCTTATCATCATAAAGTGAGCTAATCCGTAGCGCGTGGAGACGCTTCTCTTGTTTGACGAACTGTTCACGGAATCCACCTTCCGTCAAGTCGGGATAGAAAATCATTTGTTCAAGTAAATCAAGGGCTTCTGCGAGCAGTGTCTCATGGCGGACGAGGTCACCGCGGACGACATCGAGTTGGAACGAGATGACGTGTTCTTCCCCGAACTTCGAGGCATCTGCGTAGAGTCCCGCATCGTACAGCGTTTCGAGTGGTTCACGTAATGCTTTCATCGACGGATAGGCAGCCGTCGATTTTTCCATGATATAGGGTAAAATTGCACGACTCGTCAACGTTTTTTCTTCAAGTGGTGCCGAAAATGTCACGAGGACGGTCGTCGTCTTGAATTTTTCAGTCGGGACGAGATGATACGTCGTCCCCTCTTTTTTCCATGCTTCGAATGACTGACTCATTTACTCTCCATCCTTTCGTTTAAACACATGTGCACTGCGCAGGTATTCGATATCTGCCGTTTGATTAACCGCATTTTCATAACGCGCTGCTGCAAAGAAGAAATCGCTCAATCGATTGATGAACGGCAACAGATGACGTGCCCGTTCGACACCAATCATCGACCGTTCGGCGCGGCGGCAAATCGTCCGGGCGACGTGTAAGGTCGCCGCCGCTTCCGTTCCACCTGGCAAGATAAATTTATCAAGCGGTGGGGATAGTGCAGTTAAACTGTCAATCCAGCTCTCTAAATCTTCCGTCGCTGTTTCACTGAGACGGGACGTTTTCGGTTCGACGTACATCAAGTCACTCCCGCAATCAAACAGGGCGTGCTGAATGACGGTTAATTGTTCTTTCACTTCGATTGACGTTGCTTTCGTCCGGGCCAGACCGACGAAACTGTTCAGTTCATCCAGTTCACCCATCAAGTCGATTTGGACATCATTTTTCTTGACGCGACCACCGACGAGTGACGTATCCCCTGAGTCCCCGGTTTTTGTATAGATTTTCATCTCATTCACTCCTAATAGCGAAAGGAAGCGAATCAGAGAGTTCGCTTCCTTTGTTTTTTTGGTAATTGGATCCGGAAAGTCGATCCTTCGCCGAGTCGACTTTCCACTTCGACCTCTCCCTCATGCGAGCGGACGACGTTCATGACAATCGCAAGACCAATTCCCGTTCCTGTTTTTCCACGCGTCCGGGCTTTGTCCGCTTTATAGAACCGGTCAAAGACGAACGGGACATCTTCTTCCGGGATTCCTGTCCCGGAGTCAATCACGGATAAGAATATGTTTTCCCTATCTTCCGCGATGTTAATCTTGATTTGACCATCCTCCGTGTAACGAAGTGCATTCCCGAGTAAGTTCGTCAAGACTTGCTCCATCTGATCAGGATCGGCTTCAAATACGAGATTTGGTCCCGTGACTTCGAACGAAACGTGTTTGTCCCGTCCCATCTGCTTGAACTTTTTAATCATCCGCTCGGCAAACGGCACAGTTTCCATTCGTTCGATTCGTAATTCTTGATGACCCGCCTCCATCCGGGCAAGGTCAAGTAAATCATTGACGAGACGCGACAGACGTTGTGATTCATCATAGATGATCGAAGCAAACTCTTTTGTCGCATCGTCACTTTCTGTCATTCCGTCGACGATCGCTTCTGAGTAACCTTGCAGCATGACGAGTGGTGTCCGTAACTCATGGCTGACATTCGCAACAAAATCGGCACGCATCTTCTCGAGTTGTTGTGCTTCCGTCATGTCCCGTAAGACAGCGACGGCACCAATCTGTTCTTCGTGTTCGAGTAACGGACTGACGATGATGATATAGTACCGCCCTTCCCGTTCGAACGAGACGGTCATTTCCGTTTCCTCCCGCATGACCGTCTTGAATAAATCAATCAATTCGTCCGGAATCGGTGCCCCTGCTAAAAAGGCTTCCGCTGGTGGATTCGTCGCGAGCAACTCGCCAGATTCGGAGAACGTCAACACGCCGTCTGCCATACAGCGTAAAATCGAAGACAACAAGTGGCGTTCCTTATCAAGATCGGTGACGTATTGGTTCAACTGGCTACTCATCTCGTTAAAGGCTAACGCCAGGTCTCCGATTTCATCACGTGAACGTTGTGTCAGACTTTGGTCGAACTTTCCTTCTCCTGCTTCGACGACGGCTTGGCGGATTGTCCGCAGCGGCGCCGTGATGCGCGTCGATAAGAAAAAGGCAAAGACCGTCGTTCCGATGATGGCGAGTAAGACACACAGTTGAATAATCTGCCGGGCGCCTTCATTCGCTTGTTCGATGTTCGTCAGTTGCTCGATTAAGTACGTCGTTCCGGTCCCACTCGCTGTCACGAGCGGTGCCCGGTAGGCGAGCGCAGCCTTTCCATCGAAGACCTCATAGTTTCCGATTGCCGTCTCTCCTTCTTCACCATCGACCGCTTTCCAGTTTTGACGTTCTAACTCCTTGATGATCCGTCGTGCCTTCTCTTCTGAAATATTCGTTTGAATCGTTTCGTCCTTCGTTGTCGCAATCAACGTCGCCCCGTAGATATCCGTGATTTCGACGGCAGTCGCCGACCCTTCTTCAAGCCCGTCGTGCGCTTGAAAAACCGTTTCAACCTGTTGTCCAAGTTTTGCGAGGTGTCCCCGCTCTTGTTCAATGTGGAACGAATTGAAAAATTCAAGCAATAAAATCGTCAAAGCAATCAAAACGACGGAAACGAGTAATAGAATCGTTCCCCATAATTTGATGACGACACTCTGTAACCACTTCATCGTCAAGCGGGGTTATTCTCGAATTTGTAACCGACACCCCAGACCGTCGTGATCATCTGTGCCGCATTCGGAGATAGGCGGTTCAGTTTTTCCCGCAGGCGTTTAACGTGCGTGTCGACCGTCCGTAAATCGCCGAAGAATTCATAGTTCCAGACTTCTTTTAACAATTGTTCCCGTGAGAACACTTTGTCAGTCTGTTTCGCCAGGAAATACAGCAGTTCGTATTCTTTTGGTGTCAAGTTGACTTCCTGACTTTCGACCGTCACGCGGTGGGCATCATTGTCGATCGTCAAGTGCGGGAAGACGATGACGTCTTTCGTTTTCGCATCCGTGTGTAAGAATTTCGTCGCACTGGCGCGACGTAAAATCGCTTTGACCCGCAGGACGACTTCGCGCGGACTGAATGGTTTGACGATATAATCGTCCGCGCCCATCTCAAATCCATGGACCCGGTTCGTCTCTTCACCTTTCGCCGTCAGCATGACGATTGGTGTCGCTTTTGTCTTGCGCAATTCTTCACAGACTTGCATACCATCAAGCTTCGGCATCATCAAATCAAGTAGAATGACATCATATTCGGTTTCGAGCGCCATCTCGAGCGCCGTCTCTCCATTGTCTGCTTCCTCAATCGTAAAGTTTTCGCGTTCGAGGTACATCTTTAACAAGCGGCGAATCCGTTCTTCATCATCGACGACTAAAATACGTGCTTCTTCTGACATCAGTTGATTCCTCCCATGAACTAGTCTCTCTCCTCTATCCTACTACTCTTTTAGTATACTATGAAACAAAAAGAAAAATCCTGCCGAACTGTCTTCCTTTGCATCGCAAAAAAAGGATTCAACAGTCGACAACATACATCGATCGTTGAATCCTTTTTAATAGTCATTATGCGTAAGAGTGAAGTCCTGCGACAACGAGATTGACGAACACCAAGTTGAACATGATGACACCAAATCCTCCGACACATAACCATGCTGATTTTTTACCAATCCAGCCACGCTGGATCCGCATATGCAAGTAGAAGACATAGAACAGTGCCGTAATCAGTGCCCAAACCTCTTTCGGGTCCCAGCCCCAGTAGCGGCTCCATGCCATTTGAGCCCAAATCATCGCGAAAATTAATCCTCCGAGGATGAAGACAGGTAAACCGATCGCAATCGCCCGGTAACTGATTTCATCCGCCGTCTCTAAATCGATTTTACGCGCAATCGGTTTTAAGCTTTCTGCAAGCCGTTTCCGGAGGATGACGAAGCGCAGCAGCACGTACAAGACGAGACCACCAATCAAGGACCAAAGAACCGTGTTGACTTTATTTGCGTTCAAGAAGTTCGGCAATTCGACGACTGCACCTGATCCAGAGATGACTTTTCCGCCTTCCGGACCTGTCAGGACGGGCATCGTGTAATCGTGTTGCATCGTTGCACCGTTTTTCGCGACATATTCAATCGTCGCATTTGTCGAGAGAGCATTAAATAAAAGACCAACGAGAATGTAGCCGACGACACATGTTAATGCGAACATCACGACTTCAAGCCATGTACGTGTTTTTGATTCTTTTTTGAAGTCCGTTGCGTGGACCAAGTACAGCAATCCTGTCGCAAAACTGACGGCAAGGATTCCTTCGCCGAGCGCTGCTGTCGTGACGTGAATTTTTAACCAGACGCTTTGAAGTGCCGGAATCAACGGTTGAACCTCATCCGGGAACATCGAAGCGTAGGCGATGACGAGCAAAGCGATTGGCATCGCGATCAATCCTAAGACGTTATTGCGGTAAATCCCGTACACGATCAAGAAACCGAGTACCATCATCATGCCGAAGAACGTCGTATATTCATATAAGTTCGACACCGGAACGTGTCCTGCCCCTGCCCAGCGTGTAAAGAAATAACCGAGCTGTGTTGCAAATCCAATGATCGCGAGTGTAAAAGCAATCTTCCCTGACCGTGTCGGTCCCTTTTTCCCACTTGTTGCGACAGCAAAGAATGCCGTACTGATGAGATACAGGATAAACGACGTCAAGAGTAAGTTCCCACTCAAATTAAGCAAATTCATTCCGCTTCCCCCTCTTCCCGCAACTTCTGCCGGTCTTCAAGTTGCGGAAGACCTACTTCTGTCAAGGCGAGATTGACTTCTTTTTGAAGTCCTAATGCATTCTTATTCGTATAACCCGCAATCTTAACCTGACCAGCCGTTTCTTTTAACCAAAGACGGCGGTGCGGCCAATACATTCCGATCAAGAGACCTGCCATGAAGATGATACCTCCAACGAACAGGAACGGTAACGTCAAATCTTTTTTGATACGGACACCCGAGATGTTTGAAAGTTCCGTCCCGGCAAACCCGAGTTTGTATTGATTTTCATCGCCACCGACGTTGAGCTTAATCCCGATCAAACTCCGTTCACCTTTCGGATGTTCCGGTGATTTAATATTAAAGACGAAGGCCGGATTGACAGGGCGTGAAGAATTCGTCGTCGGTTTTCCGTCTTTGACGACAAAGTCCGGCAGGAAGTCTTTTAACTCGACTTCATATCCGTTCTTCAATTCATACGTCGCATCTGGATTCCGCAAGTCGACTTTGATCGTATCGACGACTTTTCCCGTCTTCTGGTTTTCGATGTTAAACGACATCGTTTTGAATTCAGGGTCTGCCGCATATTGTTCTTGGAAGACTTGATAATCATTAAACTCGAACGGTTGGTTAACAGCCGTCTCACCGGACTTGACTTTTTCAAGTCTCGGTTTGAAATCGTCTGTCATCCCCGTTTTTTTGTATAACGTCATCTTCGTGTCGTAGTTTTTCGGCACGCTGCCCCCCGCCCGTTTCAATGCTTCACTGAATTTCTCATCGACCTTTTCAGGATCATAAAATTCAATGTTGAAAGCATTGTTTTCGAGGTAATACTGATTATCCGTAGCTTCAATCGGCAGGGTCTCCCCTTCCCGGAGCCACAACAGTTCATCTTCGTGCATACCGGGGACGATCCGTAACATTGCACCACCAAAGAACAAGACGAGTCCGATGTGGTTGATGTAGGGACCCCAGCGTCCGAAGCGTTGTTTTTCTGCTAAAAGCGCGCCGTCTTGCCGACGGATTTTATAGCCTTTTTTCTTGAGTAACGGTTCAACCGCATCAATTTGCGCGACCGTCCCATCCGTCTCAGCGCCAAATCGCTGACCGCCCATGAAGCGGTCTGACTGGATGACCGGTTGTTTCTTCAACGCCCGATAGAGCGGAAAGAAACGGTCAATCGATACGATGATGATTGACAGTAATAAGAGCGTGATCAGTCCGATGTACCACCAGGATTCAAATAAGTTATGAAAGCCTAATGCGTAGTAAATATCGCCGGCCGTCCCGTATTCTTTTCCATAAAATTCTTCCGGCGGTGACGCTTTCGGAATATACATTTCTTGTGGGAAAATCGTTCCGACACCACTCGCGAGAATGATTAAACCAATCAACCATAGGCCGACTTTGACAGAAGAGAAGAATGTCCATGTCCGGTCAATCCACGACTGATTTTTTCGTTTTGAACGAAGCTCTGCTTCTTCATAACGCATATCCAGTTGTTTATATTCCTGCTGCATCATCAATTCCCCCTCGATGCGTTACTCGTTTGCTTTTTTTATCATTTCTTCTAACTTCGCTTGATCAATTTCACCTTCATACTTTTCAACGACTTCACCCTGTTTATTGATGATGAATGTCACAGGTAAATTATAGATGCCATACGCTTTTTCGACGGAACTGTTCGTATCCATCAAGACCGGATAATCCGTTCCACCGATGTCTTTGATGAAACTCGAGACGCGGACTGGTGTCTCACCGACGTTGACCGCAACAAAATTGACGCCTTTGTCTTGCATCATACTGTAATTATCGTTAATCAACGGCATCTCTTTTTTACACGGTTCACAAAACGTTCCCCAAAAATTCAGCAATAGACCTTTGCCTTTATATTCGTCCAATGAATGTTGTTTCTCACCATACAAGTCGACGAGTGCAAAATCTGGTGCATCGTCTCCCGCCATGACACGACCATTTTTATCGCGTGTCGCTTGATCGACGAACTGCATGATAACGACTGCCCCAGCAAACAGAACGATCGTCATGATCATCAGTCGCCAGAATGAACGCTTTTTCTTATTTTGTTTCGCCGCTGCCAGCCGTTCTTCCGGGTTTTGATTCTTTTTTTTCATGTTATACCGCCTCCACCCATATTGTACTTGAAATCGCTTAAATGTTGAGACTATGTGAAATACGTTAATCGTTTTGTCACAAAAAAAGAAAACTCAACCGATTAGGTGAGCTTTCCGCTTTACAAATTAACGTTTTTTTGTGTTCTTACGTCTTTTCGTAGGTGGCGCGACAGGATCCGCAAGCTCACGCAATTGATTGACTTCTTTTTTTGAAAGTTCACGCCAGTCTCCTGAAGTAAGCCCTGCTAACGTCAAGAATCCAAACTGTTCCCGCTTCAACTTGATGACTTCTGCCCCAAGCGTTTCGACCATTTGACGGACTTGACGGTTATGCCCTTCATAGATGACCATTTCAAGAATCGCCGTATTCTTTTTCTTATCGACGTCACGCATTTCAACCCGTGCTTTCCCTGTCTTGAATCCGTCCGGTAAGACGACACCTTTTTCAAGACCTTTGACGTGGTAATAATCCGGCACACCTTTAATTTTGACGATGTAGCGTTTTGGGACTTTAAATTTCGGGTGCAGCAAGAGGTTTGAAAATTCACCATCATTCGTCAATAAGAGTAATCCACTCGTGTTGTAATCAAGACGTCCGACTGGGAAGACTCGGTGTCCGGGTGGGACAAGCTCAACAACTGTTTTGCGCCCTTTATCATCTTCAACTGTCGAAACGACACCCGTTGGTTTGTACAACATGTAGTAGACGTGTTCTTCCCGTTCGAGCTTGACGCCATCGACTTCAACCTCAGCACGTCCGCCGACTTTCGTCCCAAGCTCCGTGATGACTTTTCCGTTGACCTTGACGCGACCTTCTGTAATTAATTCTTCTGCTTTGCGTCGTGATGCGACACCAGCTTGTGCGATAACTTTTTGTAGACGTTCCATTAATTTATTCTCTCCTCTAATGACGGTTCATTTCTAAAAAATAGATCGCCGTCCGCTTCGAACGTTTCTTCAAATTCGAGCGGTGGTAATTCCTCGATGCTATTGAGACCGAAATGGTCTAAGAAATGATCCGTCGTTTTATACAATTTAGCACGCCCGACACCTTTTGCGCGTCCGGCTTCTTCAATCAATCCTTTTGCACTCAGCGTGTGGATGACACGTTCCGTCTTGACACCACGAATGACTTCAATGTCTGCACGCGTGACGGGCTGTTTATAGGCGATGATGACCAGTGTCTCCATCGCAGCGCGCGATAAGCTGTCTTCTGCGAGCGACCCTGCATAGGCTTGAATGTATGGTGACATGTCTTTTCGTGTCACCATCTTAAAGACGCCGCCCGATTCAACGATCTGGAGTACACGCCCTTCCGATTCAAACAGATGCTGGAGCGCATGTAGCTGTTCACGCGCCGCTGCTTCACTGATTTCAAGCACTTGGCTCAGGCCACGTGGATCGATGCCGTCGTCTCCGACGACAAACAACAGACTTTCAATGATTCGGTCATACGCCAATCGGATTCTCCTCCTTTGCCAAGCTCCGTAATAAGATATCATCATTCATCTGTTCACAGACGATGACACGCTGTTTGACGAGTTCGAGCACAGCAAGGAAACTGACGACCAGTTCTTCGACGGTCGGTTGTTCGGCAAAGAATCCAAAAAAGGTCGTCCGTTCTTTTGATGTCACGTAGTCAGCTACATGAATCATTTGCTGCTCAAGTGATCGTTCTTCTCGTTTGACTGTCTTCGAGCGTCTGACTTTCCAAGCGACACGTTGCCGCATCTTTTCATAGGCACGTAACAAATCACTGAACGATAATGTTCCATTGTAGTCATTCGCTTCCGTGTCGAGATAGCGTAACAAGTCTTCCGGCTGTTTTGAAAAGAGTTCGAGGCGCGCCTCTTCCTTTTCTTTTAAGACAAGCGCTGCTTCTTTATATGCTTTGTATTCAATCAGTTGCTGAATCAAACCTTCACGTGTCGGTTCCTCTTCAAAATCAGGAACATCATCGAAGTCGGTTTGCTCAACCGGCAATAACTGTTTACTTTTCAGTTGCAAGAGTGTCGCAGCCATGACAAGATATTCACTAGCCACATCGAGTTCAAGATGCTGCATCGCCCGAATATAGGACACATATTGATCCGTCACGATCGAGACGGAAATATCGTAAATATCGATTTCTAGTTTCCCGATCAAGTGTAACAGTAAATCGAGCGGGCCTTCAAACGCATCCATCTTCACACTATATGATTCCATGATTCTCCCTGCCCATCAACGTTTTTTGCGCCTAAGTATACCATACATCGCTAGTGTTCGACTATGCTATATTAAAAGGAAAGGAGGAGTCTTCATGCACCCAATCGAACAATTCGCTTTCGAGTTCAATATACAGGAAGACTACTTTGAATGCCATGAGGTATTAGAAGAACTCTGGCAAGCTGGAGGACGGACGGATGAATCACTTGTCGCCTTGATTCAGCTCGCCGTCGCACGGTACCATCATCGGCGCGGTAACTTGACCGGTGCTTTACGGACTTACCCGAAGGCCTTCCAAAAAATCGAGCGGCACGCCGCGTCACTGACTGCAGCCGGAATCGATGCCGGTCGGCTCATCGAATTAAAAGATACGTTCATGACAAACGATTATCAACGGATTGAGCTCCCAATCGATGACCACTTGGCACGGTGCCTGACAAAGCAGTCACTTGAACCACTTGATCGGCCCTTTTTAGTGGATAAGCACCGCTTGCGGAACCGTCAGGATGTCATCGATGCGCGCCAAGCTGCACTCGTCACCCGTGGAAAATGGAAAAACCGGTCCTAAAACATACGGACCGGTTTTTTTCATTGATTTTTCCACTTTTCAACGAGCCGCATCGTTTCTTCTGTCGTCCCGACGATATCGACGCGCAACATTTTCGCTGCTTCGTCCAGTAACGTGTAGGACATCCGTTCGCCACGGAATGACGGTGATAAAGCGATGTGCTCCAATTCAGCGTGGCCATCCACTAATTGAAAACCGATGACGCCGACGAAATCTTCCTCTTGTTTATAGAGATACAGTTGGCGATCTTCTTCTTGTTCATAGGCTTGAACCGTTTCAAGCAAATACTTCGGATCCTTCACGTCGCACGAAAAAGCAATCAACCCCATCGCGGTCCGCTCATTCAACTTCTTATATTTTACTAGCATCTGATTCTACACCTTCCTAATTTCAACAACTCTCAGAACAACGAACGACTGAGACTCATTTATTCTACACCTTCTCACCACGAATTACTTCATTTTTTTGTTTCTGACGGCAAAAAGAAGGAGTGAATCGCTTCACCCCTTACGTTTTATTTTGCTTGCGTCATTTTTCTAATACAGCGATGAATTCACGCATGTAGTCTGGTAAATCGGGTGGTCTCCGACTCGAAATGATATGACCATCGACGACGACCGGCTCATCATGCCAAATTGCTCCGGCATTTGTCATGTCATCTTTAATTCCCGGTGTACTCGTGACGTTGACGCCATTTAAAACTCCTGCTGAAATCAAGACCCATCCCGCGTGGCAAATTTGACCGATCGGCTGTTTTGTTTCATCAAAATGGCGCACCATGTCTAGTACGGCATCAAAGCGGCGCAGTAAGTCCGGTGACCAACCACCCGGGACGAGAATCGCATCATAGTCGCCCGGATTGATATCTGCAAAAGCCGTATCCGAGATGATTGGCACACCGTATTTGCCGATATACTTTTCATTTGCTTTTTCGCCGACGATTTCAACGATCGCCCCTTCTTCACGTAACCGGTGGACCGGGTACCATAACTCTAAATCCTCAAAATCGTTGCTGACGAGTTGAATGACTTTTTTTCCTTGTAAACGCATCATGAAACGCCTCCTGAAATTCTATTTGTTCCTCCGTTACCTGTTCCCTTCGTCCAAAAAACAAAAACTCCTCTTCTAGTTGAAGAGGAGTCAGACACTTATGCTTCTACGCGAATTTCTTTGATGCCTGCGCCTTGCTTCATTTTTTGAGCGTGCTCAAGTCCTGAAGTGACTTGTCCGAAGACCGTATGGACACCATCAAGGTGTGGTTGTGGCTCGTGAACGACGAAGAACTGGCTCGAACCTGTGTTGCGACCAGCGTGCGCCATCGAGAGTGAACCTGCTTTGTGTTTGTGCGGGTATGAAGTCGATGTTTCACATGGGATTGTTTTCCCAGAACCACCTGTACCGTTCCCGATTGGGCAGCCGCCTTGTGAGACGAAGCCCGGGATGACACGGTGGAAGTTCAATCCATCGTAAAAGTTCGAGTTCGCAAGGTTCTCGAAGTTTTCTGTCGTGATCGGTGCATCGTCGTTAAACAATTCAAATTCAATTTTATTTCCGTCTTCTAATAAGATATATCCAGTTTTTTGCATCGTATACCAACCTTTCGCGCTTTTCAGCTAATGGTGTTCGTCACAAGCAACTTGTGACTCCATGGAACAGTGTACCAAATTTTTTCGGAAAACGCAGGTTTTTTACTCATTCCACTGCGGATTCGAGGATTTCGAGCACAACCGTTTCACCTGCAGTGACCGATGCCTGAATGCCGTTTGGTAATGGGAAGACCGGATCGGTATGCCCGAAGTCGGCGTTAAGCACAATCGGGAAATCGTAGCCGCGGGTTGCCCGCAGGATGATATCTTTCAGCGGGAAGTCCGGATCAAACTCAACTTTCCCGTGAAAACGTCCGACAACAATCGCGGAAATCTTTTCATATGCCCCGAGATGACGGAGTTGTGTAAAGTACC
This sequence comes from Exiguobacterium sp. s193, assembly GCF_018618755.1. Taxonomy (GTDB): domain Bacteria; phylum Bacillota; class Bacilli; order Exiguobacteriales; family Exiguobacteriaceae; genus Exiguobacterium_A. The sequence continues at coordinate 358,229 of NZ_JACSMR010000002.1, read as the reverse complement.
GGTCGATCGTCTCCGGCGTCTCACTTTCGTCATCTTCAAGCATCAGGACAGCCCCTTCAAGCGATGGCATGTACGGTGTCCCGGCAAGTAACAGCAGCGTCCCGAGATTGCCGGCAATGATTGGACCCGTTCCCGTACCTGCGCGGGCGACGAGATATCCGTCATTGACGACATGCGTCCGTCTCCGGTCATCATTGACGTCCCAGCGCAAACCTTCATCCGTCCATTCGTCGGATGCTTCGATTTGACCAATCGGTTCCGTCTGCATCAACGTTTTTTCAAACCACTTTTTTGTATACGCATCAAGACCATGCAGTTGACCAAATTGAGGTAAGATGGCTGGCCCGACGAATGTCGTCAAACCGGTTTTCGTATGAATCCCGGACAGAAGAGCCGTAATGTCGCTGTAGCCCATAAAGATTTTCGGATTGTTGCGGATTAAATCGTAATCGAGTTCATCGAGCAACTGATGTGAGTTGAAACCACCGATTGTCGTAATGATTGCTTTGACGTCTGGATTTTGAAACGCCATATGTAAGTCTTGCACCCGTTCGCCGATCGTTCCTGCCGTGTGGCTATGGATTGCCGTTGTGTTCGGCATCACGATGACATTAAAGCCCATCCGTTCTAATGTTTCGATACCGCGTTGCAGGCGACGTGGTACGTAAGCTGCGACCGCTGACGCCGGTGAAAGAATCGCAATCGTATCGCCTTGTTTCAATTGAGTTGGTTTCATGTTTTCTCCCCCTTCACATTTTGGAAAAACCTGACTCTCATCATAACAAAAAAAGTAGCGAATTGGGAAGAAGACCCAACTCACTACTTTAAAGGAGTTAATCGATGACAGCGTGAACGAGCGGACGTGCGACCGGTTTCGTTTCACTGATATGGTATGCGTGATCCATTTTTTCAATCGCTTGATCAAGCGTTTCTTTGTTTGAACGGAGTGTCGCGATGACATCACCGACTTCAACATAATCGCCGACTTTTTTCAGCAACGTGACGCTAGCTGCGTGATCGATGACGTCAGCTTTCGTTGCCCGACCAGCTCCAAGAATCATCGCTGCGACCCCTACTTCATCCGCGATGATTTCAGAGACATATCCTGCTTTTGACGCGACGAAGTCTTTTTGGTATTTCGTCTCAAGCGCTTTAGACATATCGTCGACGAGTGACGCATCGCCACCTTGTGCTGCGATGAATTTTTTGAAGACGTCGAGTGCTGCACCGTTCGCGAGACGTGTCTCGAGATCGGCATAGGCTTCGTCGAACGTCGGGTAGAACTCACCAAGAACAGCCATATGTGAAGCAATCGTCAAGGCGATGACTTTCAAGTCACGGACATCTTTACCTTGTAAGACTTCGATTGCTTCTTTGACTTCATTTGCATTCCCGATTTCGTTACCGAGCGGCTGATCCATGTCCGTGATGACGGCGATCGTCTTCCGGTTGACACTTTTCCCGATCGATACCATCTCCGTCGCGAGTGCTTTCGCGTCCTCGAACGACTTCATGAAAGCACCTGAACCCGTTTTAACGTCAAGGACGATGCTGTCCGCACCGGCTGCGATTTTTTTCGACATGATCGAGCTTGCGATCAACGGAATCGAGTTGACTGTCGCTGTCACGTCACGTAATGCGTAAAGTTTTTTGTCAGCAGGTGTTAAGTTCCCGGTCTGACCGATGATCGCCATCTTGATATCGTTGACTTGACTGACGAACGCTTCTTCAGACAACTCGACATCAAATCCTGGGAAGGCTTCCAGTTTATCAATCGTTCCGCCCGTGTGACCAAGACCGCGGCCGCTCATCTTCGCTACCGGAATTCCGATTGACGCGACGAGTGGTGCGACGATCAGACTGATTTTATCGCCGACTCCGCCTGTTGAGTGTTTGTCGACTTTTTTGCCGTGGATGCGTGATAAGTCGATCACGTCACCTGATTCGACCATCGCCATCGTTAAATCGGCGATTTCACGGTCTGACATCCCTTGATAAAAAATAGCCATCGACATCGCTGACATTTGATAATCCGGAACGTCTCCGTTCGTGAATCCTTCGACCATTGCTTTAATATCGGCTGTTGACAACTCGCCACCGTCTCGTTTCGTTGCAATCAAATCTACCATACGCATAATCTATTTCCTCCTCTAAGGTGTTATTACATTTTTTTGATCGAACCACGGACGAGCGACAGGAAATGTGCCCGGACCCGTTCCGTCGTTTCGATGACTTCATCGTGATGGAGCGGCTGATCTAAGATACCTGCTGCCATGTTCGAGACACATGAAATACCGAGCACACGCATATCTGAATGACGGGCGACGATGACTTCAGGAACCGTTGACATGCCGACGACGTCCCCACCAAGCATTCGAGCCATTTTGACTTCAGCCGGCGTTTCATATGTCGGACCTGTGTTCCCGAAGTAGACACCTTGGCGAACATTGATTCCGAGTTCATCGGCTGTTGCTTGGGCAAGTTTCAGTAATTCTTTATCATACGGTTTCGACATGTCCGGGAAACGCGGTCCCATCTCATCGACGTTCTTACCGATTAACGGATTCGTTCCGAAGAAATTGATGTGATCCGTGATCAACATGAGATCTCCCGGTTCGAATGCTTCGTTACAAGCACCCGCTGCGTTCGTCACGATTAATGTTTCGACGCCAATCGCTTTCATGACACGGACAGGGAATGTGACCATTTCCATCGAGTAGCCTTCATAGAAGTGGAACCGCCCTTGCATTGCGACGACTTGTTTGCCTTCGAGCGTCCCGAAGACGAGTTGTCCCGCATGCCCTTCAACTGTCGAGACAGGGAAGTTCGGGATATCACCGTACGGAATCGCGATTGGATTTTCAATTTCATCAGCGAGGACGCCGAGACCCGATCCGAGGATTAACCCGATTTCCGGTTTCGCCTGCATTTTACTTTCTAAATATGAACGTGTTTCATTCCAGTTGACTGTCATTCAAAATCGCTCCTTTGAAATTAAAGTTCTGTTAAAAAGCTTTTTCCATGTGCCGGCATTTTGACACCGAAGTTCTCTGCGACCGTCGCTCCGAGATCGGCAAATGTCGCACGTGTCCCTAAATTGTTCGCCACTTCACTCTTTTGATACGCAAGAAGAGGAACATACTCACGCGTGTGATCCGTTCCGGCATGAATCGGATCGTTTCCGTGGTCTGCCGTGATGATTAAGAGATCGTCTTCTCGCATCCGCTCGAACACTTCCGGGAGACGGGCATCAAATTCTTCAAGTGCATCCCCGTACCCTTGTGGATCACGGCGATGACCGAACAACGCGTCGAAATCGACGAGATTCAAGAAGCAAAGTCCTGTGAAGTCACGTTCGAGTTGACCAACGAGTTGATCCATCCCATCCATGTTCGATTTCGTACGGATCGCGTCCGTCACGCCTTCACCGTCAAAAATGTCAGCGATTTTCCCGAGTGAGATGACATCGAAGCCCGCTGTCTCAAGTTCATTCATGACAGTCCGGTCAAATGGTTTTAAAGCATAGTCATGACGGTTCGACGTCCGAACCCATGCCCCCTGCTCACCTAGGAACGGACGGGCGATGATGCGACCGAGCATGTATGGATCGTCGCGCGTGATATCACGTGCATATTCACAAATCCGGTACAGTTCTTCGAGTGGGACGACTTCTTCATGCGCTGCGATCTGTAAGACCGAGTCAGCTGATGTATAGACAATCAATGCACCAGTCTCAACGTGTTCTTGACCGAGTTCGTCTAGGATTTCCGTACCGGAAGCCGGTTTGTTTCCAATGATTTTCCGACCCGAAAACGCCTCGAGGCGGTCAATCAAGTCAGCCGGGAACTTTTCGAAGACTCGGAACGGTGTATCGATGCGAAGACCCATGATTTCCCAGTGTCCCGTCATCGTATCTTTACCCGCTGATACCTCTTCCATCTTCCCGTACGAAGCGATTGGGGCTGCGTCAGTCGTGACACCCTTTACTGCTTCAATATGTGCAAGACCAAGCTTCTCTAAATTCGGAACCTTCAAGCCATTCATATGCTCTCCGATATGTCCGAGCGTGTGTGCGCCTAAATCTCCGAATTGTTCCGCATCCGGTGCTTCACCGATCCCAACAGAGTCCATGACGACTAAAAATACCCGTTTGAATTGTTGTGCCATTAGTAGTTCCTCCTATACGTACTGTATTAATCGAATCCCGTTATAATTTTCCCACATTCGGCCTAGACAAAACGTTACATTTGTCTGAAGTCAGACCTTTATACTGTGGAATCATCACGCACGTGGATGATGATTCTTATAGACTTCATGTAACCGCCCTTTATTGACGTGGGTGTACATTTGCGTCGTCGATAAATCGGCATGACCGAGCATTTCTTGGACGACACGTAAATCAGCACCATTTTCAAGCAGATGTGTCGCAAACGAATGCCTAAGCACATGGGGCGTGATTTCTTTTTCGATTCCTGCTTCTTTCGCACGACGTTTAATCATTTTCCAAAATCCTTGGCGTGACAACCGGCTTCCCCGACTATTCAAAAAAACGTAGTCCGTCTGCTGTCCACCTAAACTGTTGCGTGCCAGGTCAAGATAGGTCGTGACACTCTCGATTGCTGTCGTACTGATTGGAATGATCCGTGTCTTGTTCCCTTTTCCGAGGCAGGATAAGTAACCGAGCTCCAGCTGTAAATCGTTTAACGTCAGCTGTAACAATTCACTGACACGCATCCCCGTCCCGTACAGCAATTCAAGCATCGCTGCATCCCGTCTGACGAGCGGATCATTTCCAACGACCGAATCGAGTAACTTGACGACATCCGTCTGACTCCAGACGACCGGCAATTTCTTTTCCGGTTTCGGTAAATCCAGATGACGCGACGGATCACCATCGACTTGACGTTCTTCGACAAGATACTGATGGAATGAACGAATCGAGCTCGTCGCCCGCCTGACAGTCGACCGTGACTTTTGTGCATTCAATAAACTTTCGATATGAAGCACGATATGATGCCGCGTCACGACTTGAAACGAAGATATTCCTGCTTGTTCGAGCGTTACGAGATACTGATTTAAATCATTACGGTAAGCAGCTGCCGTATTGGCCGACATCTGCCGTTCAATGACAAGATAGTTGATAAATGCTTCCAGTTGTTGTCGCACTGAATTCATCCTCTTAGTTAAGAAATCGCTTACTTTCCCATCATATCAAAGGTGTAAACCGTTGTGAAGAGGTCTGACCTATATTTTCAAAAAAGAAAAACCGTCTCTTCTTTCGAAGGACGGTCAGACACTTTGTGTTTGTGTTTGTTCTAACGCTTCACGCGCATGCCGCTCTTGACAAACACGGCATACACCGTGAAACGTCAGGCGGTGATCCTTGATTTTAAAATGAAACCGGGAGACGATTTCTTTTTCGACATCTTCGAGCATATCATCTAAAATCTCTTCGACAGCACCACATTCGATACATACAAGGTGGTGATGCGAATGACTCGCCCCTTCTTGTCGTAAATCGAACCGAGATACGCCGTCTCCAAAATTGACTTTATCGACGACTTCGAGCTCCGTCAACAATTCAAGCGTCCGGTAAACGGTCGCAAGACCAATATTAGAGTTTTTATCTTTCACTAATAAGAACACATTCTCAGCACTGAGGTGATCCGACTCATGTTCAAGCAGGATACGCACAGTCGCTTCACGTTGGGGAGTCAGCTTATATCCTTTACCGCTCAGCTGTTTTTTAATACGTTCAACACGACTTTCCATCATAGCGCCCCCTTAGGTCGAAACTGATGCTTTTATCATAGCTGATTCTCAATAAATTTTCAAATTAAAATGATTATCAACTGAAAATCATTTTAATTAGAATGATTTTAATGTACGGATGTGCCAATGTTGAATCGCCATGATCGTTTTCGCATCAACGATCGTTCCATCCGCTACAAGTTCAAGCGCCCGTTCGAGTGTTAACGTCTGATTCTCAAGAAATTCATCCGCGTCGAGCTGTCGTTCTCCGGCCGTCAAACCAACCGCCTCATAAATATGTACACGTTCACTACAAAAACCGGGTGCCCCGTAAAAATCAAAGACGTGTTTCAATTCATTCGCCGCGTATCCCGTCTCTTCTTTTAGCTCACGTCCCGCACAGTCAATCGGGTTTTCTCCCAGTTCCAGTTTTCCTGCTGGAATCTCAATTGATAATTGTTCGAATGCTTTTCGGTACTGCTCGACGACAATTAAATCCCCTTGCTCGTCAAAAGCGATGATCGCAACGGCTCCATTATGGTAGACCAGTTCGCGGACCGATGTATTCCCATTCGGTAGGCTGACGACATGTTTCTCGACGTTAAAAACTTTTCCTTCATATATTACTTCACGTTCAAGTGTTTTTTCTTCCAAATGAAGCACCTCTTCCTTTTATAATAATCGATTCCCGTGTCACTCTTCCTCTTCAGTATGCCTGTTATTTGATTCCCGATGCAAGTTTGTTTTTTTAGTCGTCAAGAACGAAACAGTTTCGCAACAGGGGGATGGGGAAATAAGTATGCTAAACTGTTCTGTAGTAGCACATATCGAAAGAAATGAGGGATAAAGCATGACACTTGGATTAGGCACAATGACAATCTTGAAACGGGGACAAGAGGAAGCAACAGACATCCTCCGAAAGGCACTCGACGAAGGAATCGTTCATTTTGATACGGCAGACGTCTACGCAAATGGTGCTGTCGAATCATTGATTGGTCAAACTTTTTCGCAAGAAGACCGAAGCCGCATCTTTCTCGCCTCTAAAGGCGGCAACCGGATGAACGCAACGGGGACAGGCTGGACGTGGGACCCGAGTTATGATTACTTAAAACAAGCTTGTCTAGAGAGTCTCAATCGGCTCGAAACATCTTATCTTGATCTCTATTATGTTCATGGCGGAACGATGGAGGATGATCTCGATGCATCGATTCAAGCCGTGAAGGATTTAAAGGCGGAAGGTAAAATCAAAGCCTACGGACTGTCTTCTTTACGCCCAAACGTCATCAAGTACTGGCTCGAACATAGTGAGCTCGATTATTTAATGACCCCTTACTCTTTACTCGATCGACGGATTGAAGCATTGTTGCCTCTCCTAAACGAAAAAAATGTCAAAGTCGTTGCCCGTGGACCGCTTGCAAAAGGGTTATTGACGACAGAAAGCACGTCACGCCTCCAGTCAGTCGATCAGTTCGAACAATATGATAAAGAACAACTCGAGCAGACGTTAACGTTTTTACAAGATTATCCGCTCCCTGCACTTGCCCTTCAAGCAATCGATCAGCAAGTCGCCATCGTCTTACCGGGTGCGTCAAGCGTGTCTCAATTACAAGCGAATTTACAGGCGATGAAAGAACCTGTCACAGCTGAACAAATTCAAATTGTTCGTAAAAAATTACCGGTTCATTCGTATACTGCACATCAATAAGGTTTGAGTTTAAGGAAGCAAGGGAATCCTCTTATTTGTAACGTTAACCCTAGAGGAGGAATTTTATCATGGCACGTATTTTAATCGTTTCAACAAGCGCAGATGACATGAACGGACATGCAACAGGACTTTGGTTCGAAGAGTTTGCTGCACCGTTCAACTTATTCAACGAAGCAGGACATGACGTCACAGTCGTTTCTGTCAAAGGCGGCGACGTCCCAATCGATAAAGCGTCACTCGTCAAAGAAATCTTACCAAAATTCCAAACTGCCCGTAAGGCATTAAAAGATACAGCGTCACTTTCAACAGTTGACCCATCGTCATTCGATGCTGTTTATTTCCCAGGTGGACATGGTGCGGTCGTTGACTTCCCGAACAACCCACAAGTTGCCGGAGCAATCGAAGCAATGGTCAAAAAAGACGGAATCGTCGCATCTGTTTGCCACGGACCTGCAGCTTTCGCTCACGTCATGATCGATGGTAAACCATTCGTCGAAGGTCGCCAAATCAACGGCTTCACAGATGAAGAAGAAAAATCAACAGGTCTTGAAGAGAAAGTTCCATTCTTACTCGAAACAACATTGCGTAATGAAGGTGCAACGTTCTTGACTTCAGACGCAGGTAAAGAATTCGCAGTCATCGATGGTAACGTCATCACAGGTCAAAACCCGGCTTCAAGTGAAGCTGTCGCTAAATTGATTGTCGCTAAACTCGCGACTGTCTAAAATTTTAGTTGATGCTAAGCCCCTCCACTGAACACCAGTGGAGGGGCTTTTTTGCGGATAGACAAACCGGATGCAAGATCTCTTGCATGTGATTCCCCATCTTTTTCGCTCTCTTTCCTTCCTAATCGTTTTGCTGTAGCAATCATTGCGCCACTACAGTAAAGCTGCAGGGTCGCTTCTGTTTGCTTTCCACTAGGAAGCGATTAGATTGGAAATCGAGACTTTTTTAGCTTTCTTTGAACATTAGTGGAGGTGCTCAGGCTGTAAGCAAACTCTTATCAATAGTAAACATGCTAGATCGAAAAAAAAATCAGTTCGCGCTTCCCTGTCTCGCCTCGTCTTCAAAGCGGCAATCGGTCACGCCGCTACAGCGAAGCTGTAAGGTCGCGACCGATTGCTTTTCGCGGTTCTCAAGCGATTCGAGACGACTTACGCTCTAAACCGTCTGCATCTGGATTTCCTCACGGTATTACCTAAAAATCGTCTGTTTTCGTTAACTCCTACAACGAAAACAGACGATTTTATCTCCCGATAATACTTTGTCTACAGTCAAAGCATCTCCACTGAACATCGGTAGAGGTGCTTTTTTGTTCATTTCGAGTCATTGCCCTTCGTCAAGCGCCCGCTGAAGCATCAGCATTTCCCGTTCGACTGCTGCCACCGTACGATCTTCTGTAACGAGCTGTTGCTGTAGCACTTCAAGCTGCCCGTCAAGCTGCTTCCGCTCTTCATCGGTAAACGACTGTTCCAGTACACGTTCTCGTCGATACCAACGCTTCGGAATAATTTTTGGTGCCGGTCCTGTCTCAATCGTCCGTTCGGTTTCATTGAACGCCGTCTGCGCTTCTGCCTGACGCTCTTGAAGCGGTCGAACCTCTTGAGCGAGTACTTTTAGACGTCGCTTAATGAACGGACGTGTTTTTAACGCCAACATGTCTTTTACATCCATCCGTAACACGTGTTCTGCCTGCTGACGTTGCATCTCTTCTTCATGGACGGCTGGTTCGAGAAGTTCCACCCGGTCGCTGTTTTCAGACACTGCCAACATCTCTTCGATTTCACTTATCAACAGCCACGGGGCGTGCCGCATGACGAATTGATCAATTAGCCCTGCATCGACGTAATAGTCACCAACTTCTCCACCTAATGCCAGTTCAGCGACGGCATATGCCGCATGTCTGTCGATGATTTCGTCTGTTTCTTCATCTAACCAGTCTTCGTAATCATTAAATACACTCACCGATTTCTACTCCCTATCTCACTACAATCAAACACTTGCTTGATTTTTTTTGATTTCTTCAATCGCCCAGTCACACCAGTCGAGGTAATTCAACATCATCCGTAAGCCGTATTCACTCGTCAAGGTCTCTCCGAGCGTCGCCCCGTTCTCTAAATGATCGTTTCGCCACACTTGCATCATCTCGACTGCAAATTGATGATGGCGTTTTGATTCTTCGAGATACGCGACGGCTTCATCAGGCGGCAATAAATGCAACAAAGAGACACGCATCAAGTTCTCATCTTTCATCTTCGGCTTAAATTCGCTCGGAGCTCGCAGCCAGGCGACAAGTTCCGTTTGACCTTTATCGGTAATCGAATAAACTTTTTTATCCGGAAGATCTTCCTGGACGATATGCACACTCGACACAAGAGCAGCATCTTCCATTTTTAATAATTCCCGGTAAATTTGTGTGTGGTGTGCCGTCCAAAAATGCGTCATCTGTTTTTTGAACGTCGTACTTAAATCATAACCTGTCGCTTCTCCCTGGGTTAGCAGTCCGAGCAGTGCGAATCGTAATCCCACTGGCTGCACCTTCTTTCATCAATAATATATATTGTTAATTATCTCAAATTACCGGTCATTATGCCACTTTCGACTTTTTTACATAAGAAAAAACTGCAGATTGGCAGTGCCTCCACAGTTTTTCCTCTTATTCCGCTCTTGATTCGATGGCTCGTACGACCATGTCCACGTAGGCAGGCGGATGCGGTACGAACCGGGTCCGGTCAAACCGTTCCCCATCCATGCTTGTGATTCCCGTTGTCTTTACGTCGATCAGTTCTGAAAACATGTCAAACGAAAACGCAACCAGTCGCTTGACCTCCGTCGTCTGCAAACGGTAATCTGTAATAATTTGATTCGATTCGGTCAAAAAAACATGGGTCCGTTCGCGGTCAATGAATCCAGGTAACGTCAATTCTTCCAGGAACACACCGACCGGTTCCAACTGATCAAACGTCCGGATGAGTCCTAATTCCTCTTCCAGTTCACGAACGCCATCAGCAACCGTTTCCCCAGCGAGTAAGTGTCCGGCTGCCGTAATATCCAGACAATCCGGAAAATCTTTTTTTCCAGTCGCCCGTTCTTGAAGTAAAATGATACGTTTTGCACGGTCAATCACGAAACAATGGAACGTTTCGTGCCACAATCCGTCACGATGGACTTGCGCCCGTGACGCGGGATAGAGCGGACGACCAGCTTTATCCGTGACCATCAGTTGTTCGTGTTCACTCATCGTAACACTTTAGACGCTTGATAAAAGCGCTCGCCGACCGTATAGAGTTCCGCAATCAAGAAGACAAGCGCAATCCAGATGATTGCACCCGGAAACAGCAACATCGCCGTCAAGAACAAAAATCCTTCCGTCCGTTCAATGAGACCCGGTTGGTATTGAAACGACTTGAACCCATAATTCTCACTGACTGCACCGATTGCAAGAAACATCGTCATTCCAATCACGAACGATGCGATTAAAAAGAGCATGACGATTTGTGTCTCCGGAAAACGCAGTGCAAGTCCGATTAAGACGGACAGTTCGACGACCCGGTCGAGCACTAAATCAAGAATCGTCCCGATTGGCGTCGTTTTTTCGCGACGGGCCATCGTCCCGTCCACGACATCAAGCATACCGGAAATCCACAATAGTAAAATCGCGATCCCCATCATATCGTTATAAACAAAAAATCCAGTCGCCGCACCGATGATACCGGAAATGATCGTTACTTGGTTCGCCGACAAACCGAGTTTTTTTAACCCGGTCGCTGCTTGGTCAAACAACGGTTGCACGACTTTACGTGCTCGTGTATCTAACATGTTATGCCTCCTTCCTGACGACGTAGACCGTCATCGCTTCAGCAAACCGCTCTGTCGTTTGGACGACAAGCCGTTCACCTGATGCCCGTTCGATCTCATAGAAGCGGACTCCGTATTGAATCAGTTCTTTCGTAATCGTAACACGTTCACTCACTTGATTCGTCGGTCTTAAGACCAACTCGATTTCAGATAACGGCTGCCACGTACCACCCAGTTCAAGCCCGTCACCAAAAAAGGGACTCGCCTCACTCAAGGCGACAGGTCGTCCTTGTTCAATGATTCGTCCCGCCTGCATGACATACACATAATCAGCCATCGCCATCGCCTCTTCCCGGTCGTGGGTGACGAGTAACGTCGTCACCCCCTGTTGCTCCGTCAAACGGCGAATCAACGTCCGCAATTCACGCCGACGCGGCAAATCAAGGCTCGAAAACGGTTCGTCGAGCAACAAAAAATCTGGCTCGCCCGCAAGTGCCCGTGCAAGGCTTGCCCGTTGTTGTTCACCACCGGATAATTGATGAACAAAATCCGCCTCGCGTCCTGCCAAACCAACGCGTTCCAGCCATTTTGCGACACCGTGTTCCTCATTCCCCTTCATGCCCAGGCGAATGTTTTGTCCGACATTGAGATGGGGGAATAAGAGCGGACGCTGAAACAACATCGTCACACCCCGTTTGTTCGGGACACGCTTCGTGACATCCTTCGTCCCGAAATGAATCGTACCATCCGATACTTTTTCAAGACCGGCAATCAAACGCAGTAACGTCGTTTTGCCGCTTCCGCTTGGTCCGACGAGCGCCACACATTGACCTGAAGCAATCGTTAATTCGATGTCCTGTAACACGGTCGTCTTTCCGAAACGCTTCGTCACTTTATTAATTCTTACGTCCATCTAACAACCTCCGTACTATTCGAATCCATAGGGAAAAGAAACCGACTTGTCCCACATGGATCACTAAAGGTAAACCAATTAACCAAATCGTTGCTTCTTTTGCCGCATCTGCCGCATTCCCAGAGTAAAGTGGGAAGACTTCAAGCGCCAACATCCGGACGACACCGCCGCCAATTAAAACGACAAGCGCATATTGGCTGAGCGTGATAACGGTGACAAGTAACGTCACCGATTGTAGCGTCGGCCGCAGTAACGGACCAACCAAAAAGAAAAATCGTTTCCAGCGATTTGCTTCGACGAGGACGGTCTGTTCGAGTAATTGTTCCCCGAGCGCCTGAAACCCATTCGTATACAATCGGACTGTATACGGTAACGTCGGTAATAACAAGACGAGCAGGACACCGAGAAATTGATCCGCAAGTCCTAACCGAATCCATGTTAAATAAAGACCAAATGAGAGCAGTAAGACAGGTAAAAATAACGGTAAACTAATCAATAATTCAGCTATCTGAATGAAGCGTCCTGTTTGAAAGGCAATTGCTTTTCCTGCCGCATAACCAATCAGATGGTTCAACGCCGTGACGGCGACAATCATCAAAAGCGTCGTTCCTAACGTTTCGACGATTCGTGGATTCAGCGTAAAGGTTTCCGGAAAAATCCCGACTAATGGTGCGATAATGAATCCTGTTATACATATCGTGACGAGGCGCCTGTTCATTCGATCCGCCCCTTACTGAGCCGCTCCGTAATTGGTCGGATCCACCAGGTGAAGCCTGCAAGAATCAGCAACAGGCAGACCGTTAAGACGACACTGATTGCAAAGGCCGTCGGTTGTTGCGATAAATCACCTTGTGTATATAAATCGAACACATAGACACCAATCATCTTCGGATACGTCACGCCGAGCAGTGCCGGGACTTCGTAGGCGAATAACACGAACGCAAAGACGATGAAACTTGCTTCAAGTGCCGGGAACAGTAAAAAAATTCCCTTACCGTGCCAAAACCGTCGGATTTTCGATAACCCAAGCAGCTGCCCGAGTTCCTCATAACGATGGTCAAGTCGACGAAAGACGGGTAAGAGATAAAAAAAGATGAACGGTGTCTCTTTATAGATATAGGTCAAGATGAGGCTCAGATGACTTGTTTCATGTGGTCCAATCACAGGGATGTTACTCAAATAGAGAATCGCGAGATAGGCTGCCCCAAGGTGCGGAATGAACAGCGGGAGCGCCAGCACTTGCTCCGCAAGCCCAGTCCGCTGAGTAAAGAACTGTGCTAAACCGAACGCGATTCCGAGTGAGAGTAGTGTGCTGCTAGACGCGACATACAAGCTTAAGGTAAGACTTTCAATCAAGACCGAATCCGTTAAAAGTGACTGGTAATCAGCGATTGTCGTCATCGACACACTGACGAACAGTCCGTAGAGGACCATGCCAGCAATCAAAAAGACGGCGGGAAAGGCATTACCGCGCCACACGTTCCGGCCAATCCTTTCGAATCACCTCGAAGAAGGCAGGATCGAGTTCCGGACGTACTTTTCCTTCAAAGGCATCCGGTGTCGGCGTCGATTTTGCCGCCGGGACATCCGTAAAGGCTTGTTGTTGTGCTACTGTTAGCTTCGTCAAGTCGAGACTCGTCCCGTCCCCCCAGTAGGTTGCGTCATATTTTTTCAACTGCGCGTCTGCCGATAACAATTCGTTGATTGCAACGAGCGCCCCTTTTGGATTCGGTGCGTTAAATGGAACCGATAAGAAGTGGGTCGAAGCAATCGAACCTTCTTCTAAGATGAGCGGACGTGTTTCTTTCGGGAATGTCCCGGAAGCGACTTCTTGCTCGGCCCGGCGTTCATTGAAGCCCATCGTGAAAGCAACATCCCCTTTCGCATACAGTTGATCGAGCTGTGCGAGTGTCTTCGGATAGGTTTTACCTTCTTTCCAAAGATACGGTTTTAAGTCATTCAAGTAGGCCCATGTCTTTTTGAAGTCGCTCTTCGGATTCTTCAGCGTTTCATTTGATTCGACACCATACATGACGTGACGAACAAACGCATTTCCTGTGAAATCCGTTACTTCCGGATAGGTGAATTTTCCTGGATTTGCTTTGACCCAGTCTTTTAACTCGTTTAAGTCCATCGGTGGTTTGGCAACACTGGCTTGATCATAATGGAACGCGAACTGGACTTTTCCCCAAGCTGCTTCGAGTCCTTCCGTCTTCGTCCCACTATCTGAAGCTTGCGCCGCGGCGTCGACTTGTTTGATGTTCGGTAAAACGCGCGCGATATCACCATATAAAAGACCATCTTTTTTAGCATTTCGGAAGTTATCGCCGTTAATCCAGACGACATCAATCACGCCTGTGTCCTTCCCGGCTGTTTTTTCGGCACGTAATTTTTGAATGATGTCCGCTGTTTCAATCGGCACACGTTTCAATGTGATTTGATGCTCTTTTTTCAACTTGGGTGCGACGTATTCGTCGATGTAGGCATTGATTCCGTCATCTCCACCCCACATGTACATCCGAACCGTCGTTTTTTGTGCTTCTTGTTCGATCATCTTATAAGAAGAACCGAGGACATTCTTTTTCTCCGGCATGTCGGATGTCGCGCCGCATCCTGCAAGCAACATTCCTGTCGCGGCAACACCTATCATTTTCTTTAACATTTGTTTCATCCCCACCCTATTATTTTTTATCAAATCCTGATTTACCGAGCCATTCAATCAATCGGGGACAAACGGCATATACCTTCGCTGAAAGTTCCATCCACCACGGTGCATTGACCTCTCGTTTTTGACGCTCGATTGCTCGGACCACCGACTGTGCAAGCGATTCTTTCGATAACAAAATCGAGGCGACATTTTTTTCATACTTACGACTGAGATCAGCGCGAATGAAAAATTCCGTCGCGATTGGTCCTGGATTAACCGTCATCACATGAATTCCTTTTGGTCGCAATTCAAGTCGCAATGCATTTGAGAACTGAAGCAGACTCGCTTTCGTCATGCAGTAGATTGTCGATTTCGGAGTCGGTAGCTTCCCTGCCTGACTCGCGACATTGACAATCATTCCATCCGGACGTAGTAAAGGTAGACACGCTTTCGTCAACCGGACGGGCGTCAAGACATTGATCCGGTGCATCGATTCAATCGTCTCGATCGAGGTATCGTGCAAGAAACTGAATTCTCCGAATCCGGCATTATTAATCAATACATCAATCATGCCATAGTCGGCCTGAATTCGTTCTGCGAGACGCTCCGGTGAATGTTCTAAGTCATAAACGACATAGCGGGCATTCAGCTCCCCGGCTAATCGTTCGAGTCGATCGGCACGACGGGCAATCAAAATCAAATTCGCTCCTTGACGGTTCAAGACGCGCGCTAACGCTTCACCGAGACCGCTTGATGCTCCCGTCAAGACCACCGTTTTATTCATTAGGTTCATCCGCTAACCCCCACCTTTGAATAATAAAGAACCGCGTCTCGTTTTTCGACTGTGATTTGACCACTTGCGACTAAATGATCGAGTCGCGCTTTCATCTCACTCATCACGAGCGGGAACGATTTTTTCAAGCGATTTCCGTATGTCAACCGTGCTAAATCAAACAACGTCTGCTCTCCTGTCAGGTGTTTCAGAAGTTGCTCACCGCGGGCCTTTCGTTGGAGCAACCGTTCTTCAATCAGTGTTGACACGTCATGAATCGGTTCCCCGTGCCCGGTGTAGGCAATCGTGATTCGTTCGCCTTGGAGTTTTTCGAGCGAACGCATGTAAGCAAGGACGGGCCGTTTTATGTCTGAATCATCCCCTGATTGCGGCTGTTCAAGTAATGGATTCGGCTCAATCCGTGCCAGTAAATGGTCGGCTGCGAACAATGTCCCGTCTTGACCGAGAATTCCAATCTGGTCACTCGCATGTCCCGGTAGTTCAATCACGCGGTATGTACCTGCCGCCGTGATTGAATCGCCTTCTTTTAGAACGTGATCAAGTTGTCCTTTTCCGAGCCATTTCAGAGCCGACAGGTAGCTCGGTAGTAATGCCCGTATTTCTTGCGGCACCCCGAACGACATTGCTAAGCGTTGCAAAAAGGCATCGCCACTAGTCAAGAAATCCGTATCTTGTTCTAAATAGGGACGCAGTCGAGCGTGCCCGTAAATTGCAATTCCTTTTTCAGAAAAACGATAGGCCATTCCGGCATGGTCGGCATGGTGATGCGTCACGATTACTTTGTCGAGTTCTCCGACAGACAAGCCGATGTTTCGTAAGCCCTCTTGCATGGCTTGCCAAGCTTCTGCCGTATCGGGTCCACAATCAATTAAAATATGTTCAGTCTCCGTTTTTAGGACGTAACAATTGATATCACCGACTGGAAACGGCGTTGGGATCGGTAGCGTGAAGATTTCATCTTTGCTGTTCACTTGGAATCCCCTCATTTCTCTCACTAGTTTCCTTCATTATAGAGAAAAATGAACCTGAGCCGCAAACTTTGTCTTTCACTCTCTTGCATCCCTTCACTAAAGCATACGTAAACTGTCTACAATTGGATGCAAAAAAGCGACCTTTCGCAGAATGAAAGGTCGCTCGTTTATTGCAAAGCTTATTTTAAGTTAAGGACAGTCAGTTTATCACGTGTCATCGAAGCAAGGCTTCGTCCGACACCTTGAACACCAAGTCCAGATGATTTAACGCCGATGAATGGGAAGTGGTCTGGGCCACGTTCCGTCCGACCGTTAATTTGAACAGAACCTGTCTCAAGGGCATCCGCTACAGCGAAAGCTGAGTCAATGTTTTCTGTGAAGACACTTGCTTGAAGACCGTATTCCGATTCGTTCGAGTACGCGATCATCTCTTCGACCGAGCTGACACGAATGATTGGCAAGACGGGTCCGAACGGTTCTTCCCAAGCAACACGCATGTCACGTGTCACGTTGTCAATCAGTGTTGGTTCAATCAAGTTGTTCGTCCGGTTTCCACCAGTGACGATTGTTGCTCCTTGATCTTTCGCGTCCGTAATCAAGCCTTCAACGTAATCCGCTGATTTTGTATCAATCAATGGAACGACGACACTGTCGTCTTCTGGTGAACCGACCGTTAACTTCGCGATCCGTGTTGTTAATTCTTCAACAAGCGCATCCGCTTGATGATCTAAGACGAATACACGTTTAATCGCTGTGCAACGTTGTCCAGAGTAAGAGAACGCCCCACTGATGATGTGATCCGCTGCGAGCGACAGATCAGCATCTTCCAAGACGAGTGCTGGATCTTTTCCACCAAGTTCAAGTACAAGTGGAATCATCGCTGATTGACGAGACAAGTGACGTCCAGTCCCTGTACCACCCGTGAAGGTAATCATATCGATTCCAGGATGTGCCGTTAAATAGTCACCGATGACTGACCCGCGACCTGTCACGACGTTAACAAGACCTGACGGAAGACCGGCTGCGACGAGTGCTTCAATCATCAAGATTCCGCTGATTGAGCCTTGTGTTGCTGGTTTGAAGACAACCGCATTTCCTGTCATCAAGGCCGGCGCAAGTTTCGCTGCCGCTAAGTTGACCGGATAGTTGAATGGTGAAATCGCAAGAACGACGCCGAGTGGTGCTTTTTTGATGACAGCGAGTTTTTTAGCGCTACCACCTGGGAACGAGTCCCCTTGCATCATTTGACCGTCAAAACGAAGACCTTCTTCCGCTGTATAGCGAATGATCTCAGCTGTCCGTTTTACTTCTTTAACACCGTCTGCACGGCCCTTACCCACTTCACGCATGATGACTTCGCCGATTTCGTCAGCGCGTTTCTCAAGTTCAGTTGCCCAGGCATGCAATAACTCCGCCCGTTTGTTCGCCGGTTGTTTCGCCCAAGTCGCTTGTGCTGCTTTTGCCGAAGCAATCGCACGGTCGACTTCTGGTTTCGTCATCGCTTGCACACGGCCAACTACTTCTTCTTTATATGGTGAAGAGATTTCGATCGTCTCTTTTGACTCACTCTCATACCATTGTCCATCTAATAAAAATGTATACGTTGTTGCTGTAGTCATTCCACTCTACCTCCATATGTTTTTTCTCTCTGTCACTTCAGTGTGTGGCTGCATAGCTATTGTAAACAATTGGTCAGACAAATGCCAAACATTTTGCTTAACATATTATGAAAGCGATTACAATAGTTTTTTTATCGAATTTGATATGGAATGTTTTATGAAATGTGCCGATAACTAGTCAGAAGTGAATGTGTAGGAACGAAAGGGGATAAATCACGTGTACAATCAACACGATATTTTGTTAGAAGCGGGTACGAATGAATTAGAAATCGTCATTTTCCATTGCGGTCCTTATACCTTTGGGATTAATGTCATGAAAGTGCGTGAAATCATCGTCCCATTACCGATGACACCACTCCCAGGAACACCGGATGCCGTCAAAGGATTAATCGAACTGCGTGGTGAAGTCATGACGGTCATTGATTTGCCGACGGTTATCGGCGTTGCGCATGACGAAGCAACCGAAGATCGGTTAATCATCTGTGAATTCAATGGTGAGAAGAGTGTTCTCCGCGTCGATTCCGTCACGGAAATCAGACGAATCTCATGGGAACAAATCGATACTCCGAACGAACTCGCTCGTGGAATCGAAGGCCTGACGAACGGTGTCGTCAAAACAGGCGATAAGATGATCATCTTACTCGACTATGAAAAAATCGCGCTTGAATTGTCTCGTAAAGACATCTTCGCCCGCGAAGAAGGACGCCGCGTGCAACACCGTGACCGGAAGAATAAGACAATTTGGATCGCAGAAGACTCGGAGATGCTCCGGACACTCATCATCGAGACACTCGAAGAAGCGGGCTACCACGGCTTAAAATGGTTCATCAACGGAAAAGATGCGTTCGATGCCTTTGAAGCAGGTAGCGATTGTGACTTATTGATCACAGACATCGAGATGCCGAAAATGGATGGTCTCCATTTATCAAAACGTCTTCGTGAAGATGACCGGTATGCAGAACTCCCAATCGTCGTCTTCTCTTCCTTGATTTCAGATGACCTTCGCCACAAAGGTGAATCCGTCGGTGTCAACGCACAGATTACGAAACCGGAAATCGGTCGCTTGATCGAAACGGTTGATACATACGTGCTGTAAAATATCGACTGGCTGTCAAGTCAGCGTTCACTCCTCTGTGAACGCTGACTTTTTTAATCAACAAAAAGACGTCCACGAAACCGTGAACGTCTCAGCGTATAGACAAACTCTTATGAAGCGTGAACATGCGATAACGAGAGACAATCCTGTCGCGCTTCCCCGTCTCGCCTCGTCTTCAAAGCGGCAATCGGTCACGCCCTAAACCGTCTGCCTGCTGGATTTCCGTCACGGTATGACCTAAAAAGCGTCATATTTCGTTGACTCCTACGGGGAAAAGTGCGTTTTTAACGCACGTTCAGAGGCAGGCAAGACCCTGCTCATTGTCCGCGAGGATCAAGGAGCAACGGCTGCGCCTCGCCCGAGGAAAGCAACGAAAAAAGACGCTTGATCTCCCGATGGCACTTTGTCTACAGCCTGAGACGTCCACGAAAACGTGAACGTCTTTTCAAAAGTTTTTTTCTCATTTACTGAATTGAGTCGGGATTCTTTCCGATAAAAGCATCCAACCAGACTTTTCTAAACTCAATCATATATTGATCAATATTTTGTAACACTTTATCTGCATTTTCAAGCGAACCGTTTTCAGCTTCTTTTTCGAGTTGTTCAAAATCATCTGCCAAACCATCTGCTGCAACCGAATAGGAGGCGCCTTTAAGTAGATGTGCGATTTTTTCTGTCTGGACAGGATCATTGTCGTCGACCGCTTGTTTTAATTCAGGAAATTTCCGATCGAACTGTGCAATGTATGTTTCACCAATTTTTTGCAAAAATACGTGGTCTCCGCCGGCGATGGAACGTAATTCGTCTAACTTCTTTGGATTAAAAAAAGGCATCTGATTCCCCCCTCTGTTTTCATTTTACCATTAAACGTTCTAAAAAAAAATGTGAGAATCATTTACACTTCCCATCTTCTGTCCCTATAATAAGCAAGTGAAGAGCAGGAGGGATAGACCTATGTTGACGATTTATCGAAGTGATGTGACGGGGGCAGTCAACGAAATTCAAGAATTTACGAAAGGTTCTTGGATTCATCTTGTCAATCCGACAAAAGACGAAGCCGACCAAGTCATTGCTGCCACGAAGATTCCTGAGGATTTTATCTATGACCCGCTTGACGTCGAAGAAAAACCTCGCTTTGAAAAAGATGATGAAGGGCTCTTGATGATTGTCGATGTTCCGTACATCGAAGAAGAGTCATCGGGACGCCGCTATAACACGATCCCGCTCGGTATCATCGTGACGTCGAGGCATTTCATCACCGTCTGTTCGCAACAACTCGACGTACTGACGTTGTTCTCAAACGGTAAATTACGGACGTTCCGGACGAATTATCGTTCGCGCTTCGTCTTCCAGATTCTTTATAAAGTCAGTTCTTCGTATCTTCGCTTCCTTCGCCAGATTGATCGTCGAATGGATGAACTCGAGGATGAACTCCAACGTTCGATGCGAAACCAAGAGATTTTTCAACTAATGAACTTACAAAAATCACTCGTTTATTTCATGACATCTCTCAAATCAAACGATGGTGTCCTTGATCGGATCATTAAAACACCTAGTCTTGAGAAACACGAAGATGACGAAGACTTGTTAGAAGACGTTTTCGTCGAGCACCGCCAGGCGATGGAGATGGCACAAATCTACAAGGACATCATTAGTTCGACGATGGATACGTTTGGTTCTGTCATCTCGAATAATGTCAACTTCGTCATGAAGTTTTTAGCTTCGATCACGATCGTTATTTCGATACCGACGATGATTTCAGGAATGTTCGGCATGAACGTCCATGTTCCGTGGGAAGGTGAAGTCATCGGCTTCTGGATTGTCTTTGGGATGATGATTTTCTTCTCCGGACTTGCTGCCTTTATTCTGTGGCGGAGACGCTTTTTCTAGCACAAAAACCACTCGCTGTTACATGCTGCAGATGCAGAGACCGTTTTCGAACATCCGTGTTCCAAAACGTCCCCTCTCTCTAGCGCGTGCAACAACGAGTGGTTTTTTCATTTAATTAATTTCGACCGTGACAAGACATAAGTCATCCGCTTCATCACTTTGATCGGGCTGAATCAAGTGATGAATATTTGGTCCTTGTTGTTCAATCAACTCACGAATCGCACTGATTCCCTCGTCAATTCCTTTGCTATACAACTCCATGAAACCGTCCGTATATAAGTAGATACAACCAGGAGACGTCAAATGAATCGTCCGGCTCGTATACTGTGAATCCTCGAACATCCCGACCGGTAAGCCTGTGTTCTCGAGCGCAATGATTTGGTCCCCCATCCGTAACAGCCCCGGTGGATGACCCGCATTCGCATAACTCAGCTGCATCTCGTCCAAATCGATGTACAAGTAGACTGCCGTAAAGTAAATCTCCGTCTCATCTCCAGGGAACAGACGACTCATTTGCCGGTTTAATTCCTCCAGCACTTTCGCCGGATCCCCGATACGATGAACGAGTTCAAATAAAATCGAACTCATCCCCATCGTGATCAAAGCAGACGAAACACCGTGTCCCATGACATCAAACAAAATAATGCCATATTTATTTTGCGAAATCCGGTACCATGCGTACATATCACCCGCTAATTTTTTCGAAGGAATATACGTCGCCATGATTCGAATATCTTCGTCCTCGATGTTTGCACTCAAAACGCTTTGTTGGAGCTTTTGGGCAAGGTCAAAATCTTCTTGTAATACTTTTTCATACCGTTTCCGTGCATCAATCGCTTGTTTTAATGACATAGCATTACGGACACGGGCTAACAGTTCTGTTTTGCGAATCGGTTTTGTCGTATAGTCAGATGCTCCAGCGTCTAAACCATCCGCGATATCCTCTTCATTCGAGCGTCCCGATACGATGACGATTGGTAACTCATCTAACCCAAATCGTTTTCGAATCAATCGTGTCGCGTCAATCCCGCTGATCCCTGGCATCTCAACATCAAGTAATACAACGTCCAAATCGTCGATAAAAGCAGGGTCTTCCATTAATTCCATTGCCTCTTCTCCACTCATCGCCTTGACGACATCATACCCTTCATTTTCAAGCAGACGCTCCAAAATCATTAAATTCGTAAATTCGTCATCGACGACTAAAATACTCATACCGTCACCTCGTCCCTAAACATGTTAATCTGAACATAGTTTATCACACCACGACCACTTTCGTTTAGACGAACGGATCGTTTTCCGTCATACTAATATATAAGAATGAAAGGAGGAATGGACCATGTGGCTCTATGTCGTTTCCATTCTAATCATCGTCTTTGTCTTAGTTGCTTCAATCATCGTCATTTCAAAAGGCTATGGTTACAAAGGCAATCAAGATGATATCGAGATTGACTACGATGAAATCAACCGTAAACTCACTGAAAATAAGGAAGAGCATAAGCAAAACTAAACAAATTTGACCGTCTGAGACCATCTTACCATTGGTGGTCTTTTTGTTGCATCTAAAATGAATGTTTTTATTTTTTCTTTGCAGGGTATATTCCTATCATGGTCAAATAATATTTTAAAGGAGTGTCTATCCATGGAACCAAATCTACAACATGATCCACACGCAGCTCAGGCGCAACATCCAAATCGTCAGTTCGATCAAGAAGAATCATCAGGTCGTCGTGTCAATTTACTTACGGGTATGTTGCTTGGCGCCGTTGTCGGTGGACTACTTACACTGCTTAGCTCAACGAATCGTCAAAACACAAAACAAGGACTCAGCGGTGCAAAAGATTCTGTTTCATCATTAGCCTCTACCATTAAAGAAGACCCTTCAGGAAAAGCTTCACAAGTCATCGAACAAGTAAAAAGCGCTTCAGGGATTATCCAAGAAGTCGCTAGTGACGTTCAAAACGTTTATGACAAAGTCAACGCTGAACTCGATACAGTGAAATCAGATGCTTCTTCTGTAAAAGATACAGCAACGGAAGCAAAAGATGACTTGTCTTCAATCAGTGAAAAAGTGGTCGAAGCAAAAGACGTCGCACTTGGAAAAGAACAAGCACCACAAAACAATCAATCCGATTCGACACAACAAAACAAATAAATCGTTTAATCGAAAACCACCATGGCTGTTGCTTGGTGGTTTTCGTTCGGAGATAATCCATCACTCAAAAAACTTCACGATGATTGCTACACGTTCACGCATGCCATACCGCAATACACCGGACAAAGGAGTTTTCGCAGGAATGGCATCACTACTTAAACCGATTTTTTTCGCTTCTGCACGCGCACGGTACAAATGAAAATCCGATGTCACGATTGAAACGTGATGTTCGCCTTGCGGTAACAAGACTTTTGAAAAACGTAAATTCTCTGTCGTCGACGTCGATTGGTCTTCGAGAATCAGTCGTTTTTCAGGAATTCCGGCTGCCACCATACCACGTCGCATCGCTTCCGCTTCCGAAATCGCTTCCCCCTGCCCTTGTCCACCACTCAATATGAAAGTCGTCCGCGGATGGTTTTTGCCGTATTCAGCAGCTGCCTGAATCCGGTTCTTTAAAATCAACGACGGGGTTTCCCCTTTCACACCGGCACCGAGGACGATGACAAATACGTTTTTCCCATTTGCTGCCGGACGTTTTCCCTCTTCGACAAACAAGCCGATGCTGAACCAAAAAATGATGAGTCCTCCTAAAATGCCGGCTACTACCATCCGATATCTTTTCAAAACGTGCTTGATTCGTTTCATCCTTCGTATGATTCCTTTCAGACTGCTATTTTCGATTACATCTGTGCCTACGAAACTTTTCTAAGAAAAGTTTCATTTAAAAAAGGCAGATGACAACACGCGCCTGAACCATAAGAATTTGGACAGAAATGACCGATGATTCCGTGGAAATTGGAATCATCGGTCATTTGATTGCTTGAGGACGGTACCGTCCGTCACAAGGATTGATGTGGATTTAACTTATGTGTCAGTCCGTTTTTGCTCAATTAATTTCCCCAAATTGCTGTCGCATACTCTGGATGATCAATGAATGGATTGCGGTTTTTTTGCCACTTTTCAAAAATGATGTCATTCCGTTTCTTTTCGAATGCATCGACTGGGTCAAGCTTGTTCCACGCTTTTAACGTCGACAGTTTTCCGTGAAGCGGATTCGAACCATTGTTGACATTTTCTGACGTCTCTAAATCGATTTCGCCTCCACCTTCATAACGGACAGCCATGTAGAAGATCATCCGGGCGATATCGCCTTTGACACGAGTCGGTGGTTCCCATGAATCACCATCTCGGTTACAGTCACATCCGCTATACTTCGTCCCGCCATTATCAAAGTCAAGATTTCCCCGTGCACTATTGACGACGACGTCTGATGGACGTAAATGATGTAAGTCCGTCCCAGGTCCCATACTTGTTCCGAAGTCCCCGTGTGATTTCGCCCAAACATGTTCCCGGTTCCATTGGCCGACGTTTCCGCCGTTACTCGCTTTTGAGATTGACTTCCCCGTGTACAGTTCGATGACGTTGTTCACATTACTTGGATCTTGATCGGTTTCTTTTAAAGCCGTCCACACCGTGTCATACGAAACTTGCGTATGATTATCAATGATGTCGTGCAGTGATGCTTTTAATGCTGCACCCGTTTTCCCCGCTGCCGGCTGATAATAGGCATCGATCGTTGACTGTGACGTGACTGCCTGCGGCCCTGCGACAATTTTCGTTGAATCCGTTTTGGCAATAACCGGTGTAAAGGCAAGTGACCCCAGTGCAAGTGTCGCGACAAGCGCCCCACTCATTTTCGACTTCCAGTTCATGCTTTTTCCCCCTCAGGTTAAGTATGGACATGCAATGTCAAACCGTATTACCTCCTCATTTTCACATCCCTTGTCCTCCCTTAGGAAGATGGACGAAAGACCTCTTATTTTGAGAGGAATGATCCAATCAAAAAACTCCTGATTGTTCAACGGTTAGAAGGTCCTGTTTTTTTCGTGAATACGAACCGATTGAAGTTGAATTATTATTCATCCGAACTATTCTAGGGTCAAAAGTCATGGTTTTAAAGGAATGATAAATGAGTTTTCAGGATGGTATCCCTTTCATTCCAACTTGATATACTAATGAATGCAAGCGTTTTCATCAATGAATCGAGGAGGCTTTTTAATGAACCGTAAAGGCTTGATTGTCGCATCTCTTGCGACCGCTACTTTTTTAGTACCACTTGCGCAACCGATTGCAGTTGGTGCGACGGCAGACAACGGAACGATGATGCAGTACTTTGAATGGTACGTTCCGAATGATGGTAATCATTGGAATCGTTTAGGGGGAGATGCCTCAAAACTTGATCAGCTCGGGATTACATCGGTTTGGATTCCCCCTGCTTATAAAGGAACGACTCAAAATGATGTCGGGTACGGCGCCTACGATTTATATGATTTAGGTGAGTTTAATCAAAAAGGAACGGTACGGACGAAATACGGAACGAAATCGCAATTGAAGTCCGCCATCGGTCAGCTTCATACGGCAGGAATCGATGTGTATGGTGATGTCGTCATGAATCATAAGGGCGGTGCTGATTTTACGGAATCGGTCACGGCTGTCGAGGTGAATCCAGGGAATCGTAATCAGGAAGTTTCTGGCGACTATCAGATTCAAGCCTGGACGGGATTTAACTTCGCGACACGCAACAACGCCTATTCAAACTTTAAATGGAAATGGTATCACTTCGACGGGACGGACTGGGATCAGTCACGCTCAAAAAGTGCCATCTATAAGTTCCGCGGGACAGGCAAGGCGTGGGATACGAATGTTTCTACTGAAAACGGCAATTATGACTACTTGATGTATGCCGATATCGATTTCGATCACCCGGAAGTGCAACAGGAAATGAAGAACTGGGGGAAGTGGTACGTCAATGAGCTCGGACTTGATGGATTCCGTCTCGATGCCGTCAAACACATCAAACATACGTATCTCGCTGATTGGTTGGCGAACGTCCGCCAGACGACAGGAAAGGAATTATTCACGGTCGCCGAGTATTGGCAGAACGACCTCGGGACGCTCAAAAACTACTTAAGTCAGACCAACTATAAACAGTCAGTCTTTGACGCTCCGCTTCACTATAAATTTGAACAGGCGAGTAAAGGCGGCGGCTATTATGACATGCGTACCATCTTTAACGGCACACTCGTCCAAGATAATCCGACCCTTGCCGTCACACTCGTCGAAAATCATGATTCCCAGCCTGGTCAGTCGCTCGAATCAACCGTCCAATCCTGGTTCAAACCGCTTGCGTACGCCATGATTTTGACCCGGGAACAAGGATATCCGTCCGTCTTCTACGGGGACTATTACGGCACGAAGGGATCCTCGAATCGGGAAATTCCCGCCCTCGGCTCAAAAATCGATCCGATTCTTAAAGCGCGGAAAGATTTTGCCTATGGCAAGCAAAATGACTACCTTGATCATCAAGATGTCATCGGTTGGACACGTGAAGGCGTCAGTGACCGGTCAAAATCGGGTCTTGCGACACTCCTGTCTGACGGCCCTGGCGGCAGTAAATGGATGTATGTCGGTACACAAAATAAAGGTGAGGTCTGGACAGACATCACCGGTAACAATTCGACTGCCGTCACGATCAATGCTGACGGATACGGTCAATTTTTCGTCAATGGTGGCTCTGTCTCCATTTACCGCCAACAATAATTCATTTCTAAAAAAAAGCCGCATCTCCACGACCGTTCCTTCATCAGGAGTGGTCTAGGAATGAGGCTTCTTTTTATTCGGCGAGACCAACACTTTCACGAATCGATTCGTCTTGTTCAATCGCTCCGAGCAAGAAGTGTGCGACATCAGCCCGATTGATTTGTTTTGCTTGATCCGGTACCCCGTCAGCTGCTTGGCGGTACATCCCGGTTAACGGTCCATTCATCAAACGGAGGGGTCGGGCGACTGTATAGTCGACGTCCGCCTGTTTCAACAAGTCAATCGCTTGCCGGTGATCCCGTAATGGATTTTTTAAGATTTGTTGTGCCAGTAACCCTTGTGCACCTGGTAACTCTTTATCGACCCCAGCCGATGCGACATAGCCAATCCGCGTCACACCACTGACTTTCATCGCATTGATGATCCGGACGAGACTTCGCTCTAAAAATCCGCTATAGGCAAGGCTTTCCGTTCCTAGCGCCGTCAAGACCGCATCTTGTCCGGCAAGCGCCGCATTGACATCTTCTTGATTCAAGACGTCTCCCGTGACGACCCGGAGCCGTTCATCTTGTAATGCCAACTTGTCCGGATTACGGACGAACGCTGTCACGTCATGGTCATGTGCAATTGCTTGTTTGACAAGTTCCTGCCCGGTCTGTCCCGTCGCACCAAAAATAATCAATTTCATACATAACATCCTTTCCCTTTCAAAACCCACTGATTGAATGATACCCTCAACGCTTGAAAATGAATCGTCTTCTCCCGCCCTTGTTTTCAGAAAATTGTTTTTATTTGTTAACAGGGTATGCTAAAATCTTCCTAAGTAAATATGGATATATTTTCCTTAAAGGGCAGACCGCTTTGTTTTCTTTCTTTAAGTAAGGCAGAAAGGAGGGTGACGGGTGTGACGGTAACACTTCATCATGTCATTCTGATCAGTTTTGCTTCATGATTCGGAAACTCGTCATCCGCATTGAACAACAATTAGCTCACTATACATCACCTTAACCTTGGAGGGATTCTCTATGAAACTACAACAGTTAAAAGACCAGCTCAATTCAATTTATCTTGGTAAACCGGACGTCATCGATCTCTGTCTGACGGCACTTATCGCCGAAGGTCATATTCTGCTTGAAGATGTACCGGGAACCGGGAAGACGATGCTTGCCAAAGCGCTCGCCCAAAGCTTCGAGAGTGCCTTTTCCCGAATCCAGTTCACGGCGGACCTCCTCCCATCCGATGTCATCGGTTCTGACTTCTTCAACTTAAAGACGCAGGAGTTTGAGAATAAACGCGGTCCGCTGTTCGCGAACGTCGTCTTAATCGATGAGATCAACCGTGCCGTTCCGCGGACACAATCGGCATTGCTTGAAGCGATGGAAGAACGTCAAGTCTCGATTGGCGGAACGACGTATCAGATGCCAGCACCATTCTTCGTCATCGCAACTCAAAACCCGATCGAGTCAGCAGGAACATTCCCGCTGCCGGACGCGCAACTCGACCGCTTCATGGTCGCAATCGAAGTCGGCTATCCGGATTTTGAGAACGAACGCCGCTTACTGTCTGAAATTCTGTCGAATGTCCGCCGGTCTGCCGTCGGAATCGCGTCAGGCGGGGACTTGATTTCATGGCAGGAAGAAGCACGACGTGTCCATGCATCGCAAGACGTGCTCGATTACCTGCTGCATATCGTCCAGGCGACACGGGATCACGAACTCGTTGAAGTCGGTGTCAGTCCTCGTGGTGCAATCGCCCTGCTTCGCGCGTCCCAAAGCTACGCTTTCTTGAATCAACGCGACTTCATCATTCCGGAAGACATCAAACACCTTGCAAAACATGTCTTGGCCCACCGGTTGACCCTGACACTTGAAGGTGGCATCAAGACGACGAAGGCACAAGTGTTGCATCATCTCCTTGATGCCATTCCAGTTCCAGTTGAAATCGGGTGACACAGATGAAAATCGAACGTTCCGTCCCTTTCTGGCTTGAACAAAAATTGTTTCCCGTCTATTGCATCTTGACATTTTTATTCCTGTTCCTCCCCGTCGTCTCGGGACTCGGCTTTCTTTTTGCCGCACTTGCGACAATCCATGTCGTCGTCAACCGGACGGAACGGCAACTCCGCCGGGAAGTCGCGTTAGAATGGAAACATTATGAACGATTGATGTTTAACCAAGAACAAACGAATCTCCAGCTGCAGCTTTTCGGACTGGAACTCTTTTCTTCACTCGGACTCAAAGCCTCGCTCCGGCTTCACGCTGCTGACGGAATTATTTTCACGACGAGTGACATGCTTCACCGCCACACGTATGATACCGAACTCATGTTGTCGAACGACTTGATTACGGTTCCGGTCCAGACCGTCAAACGTGGTCCGACGGCACTCGACGAAATCATCTTAACGATTCGTTTGCCTTGGCGGATGGGTGTTTACTTATTTTCGTTCGACAGTTATCCGCAGTTCACGGTATTGCCTTCGTTAACGGCACAAGCGACCCCTCTCCTGTTGAACCGTTTACGGATTGGTGATCGCCCGGACCGGTATTCGCCACTTAAAAACAAGTTGGTCCAACTCGGATCAAAAGCGTATACGACAGAACCGTCGAAGGATATCGACTGGTACGCGACGGCAAAAACGGGCCGTTTGCAAGCGAAAGTTTATGAGACGAGTAACCAGGACACGTTCACGATCGCGCTCAATTTATCGGGTCCAAGTGGATACGGCTTACATAATCAATCTGAACGCTTCATTGAACAAGCCTCTTTCTTAATCAGTGAGTTGATTAAGGAAGACTGTAAAGTCGAATTGTTCTTGAACCGACTCAACGAAGCAAATCTTATGACACACTTGACGTTAGGAGAAGGACAACCGCATTTAAAGCAGGTTCTTGTCCACCTGTCGACATTATCCGACCGGGATTCCTATATCGCGACAAAACAGTTCGAACGGTATGTCCTTCGTCGAAAACATCTCAATAGTCAGTTAATCCTGGTCGGCAACGACCGGATCCAAGCGATTGGTTGACGCTCACAAAGGAGTTTTTAGTATGGTTTCCCTAGTCATCCGAAAGTCGCTTCAGTTTATCGTCTCGTTGGTCGTTTTACTGTGCATCAGTGCCCTACCTGCACTAATCGTCCAGTTACGCCCGAACTTTTCGAATTATACGGAGGCGCTCAAACAACAAGTCCTGTTTTTGACCGGTATCGAACCGATTCTGTATTACAATGTGACGGCACAACAACTCCGTCCATTGTTACCGGACTTACAACCGTTCATCCAGGAGACGCTGATTATCTTCAGTAGTGCCCTTGTCTGTTCGTTTATCGCCGCGCTTGTCTACGCGTTTTTCTTTTATCGCGCACGCCAGCGGACACGTAGCTTGCTGAAGCAGACGACGCGTGTGCTCGAGATGGTCCCGGATTTATTTTGGGTGATTTTTTCACAGTACATCATCATCGTTCTTTTTAAGACAACCGGATTCGACCAAATCGAAGTCGCCGGCGGTTTTGCTGATTCAATCCGTTTCCTTCCGATTCTGACGTTGTCGCTGACAACCCTCTTCTTCTTCATCAAATGGTTGACGGGACAGATTCAAGAAGAGGAAAGTGCCAGTTATATCGAACTGGCCCGTGCCAAAGGAACAAATGCGAATCACTTATTCTGGTCCCACTTGATTCCAAATTTATTCTATCGGTTTTATTTGTTTTTCCGCGCCAACGTCATCACGATTTTATCAAGTCTCGTCGTCATCGAATACACATTCAATGTCCAGGGGTTGTTTCGGTTCGTCCTTTCAAATCCAGACCTCCCCGTCCTGCTTGTGACGCTGCTCTTGATTTACTTACCGTTTTTTTTGATTGACTTGATTGTTGAGCTTTGTATTCCAAATGCTTGGAAAGGAGGGGTCTCATGAAACGTGTCTTATTGCGTGATCCGTTCTTTTGGGGCTGTATCCTGATTTTTGCGACACTTCTCCTGCTCAGTGTCGGACATACCTTGTTTCGTGATGGACAAGTCGATCAAATCTCGAACCGGTACGCAGCCGATGGCACATTCCTCGCGACGTCGCCGCTCGAACCGTCAAGTGAGCAGTGGTTCGGTACCGACCGGTCGGGCAATGATTTGTTCCAAATCATGATTGCCGGTGCTAAATGGACGATTGGGATTTGCTTCACCGTCGCCTTCGGGCGAATCCTGCTTGCTCTGTTGATCGGAGTCCCGCTCGCTTTTCGGGGCAAGACATTAAATACGGTGATCCGTACCGTTCTTGACGGCTTTTTGATTTTACCGATTTCATTACTGGCTTACTTCATTTTGGTGACGGGCTTATTTTTTGCAAGTCCGGAAGACATTCCGTCATTGTCTTCTCGCGTCCTGTTCGAGACGGGTTTGCTGATTTTACTTGGGTTACCGGCCTTACTGATGTATTTAGTCAGTGAAACGCGTCACTTGTTGACACAAGAATTCATGATCGTCGCCCGGACGCTTGGCGGCAGTTCTGCCTATCAATTCAGAACACACATTTGGCCACACCTCTTACCGACGCTCGCCATCGTCTTTATGCAACAGTTCGTCCAGACGTTAATGGTCTTGATCCACCTGTCCTTGTTCGGGTTATTTTTCGGGGGCACACTGGCTCGCTTTGCAAATGATGTTTCACCGACGATGTTTGAATGGTCTTCCCAGTTCGGCTTTTACTACTTCCAGTTCACAGCCGTTTCTTGGATCAATCACCTGTTCCTGATTCCGGCAATCAGCCTGGCAGCGCTCGTCTTTTTCGGGAACTTATTGACGAGCCGCCTCGAGCGTGCCTACCGCTTACGGCGCGAACAGCTACTCTTCACGGAACCGGTCGCACAGGCAGAAGCCGCTGCGACACAGTTGACAGGTCCGTTCGATTCCGTCTTACGCCACACGCCAAAGGAGAAGTTATGAAGCGAATGTTTACCTGTGCCGTCATTGTTCTCTATATGACGGCATTTGGCTTGTCTTATGTATCTTACGAACAACGTGAAGTCACCGTGTCGGACCAATCCCGAATTTTGCCGATGCATGTCAAACAAATCCAAGCGGCGACGTCAACGAGCGACTTAACGGACTGGATTCGGCAATTCGCCGCGAAACAGCAACATGTCTCGATTGCCGGTCTGCAGCACAGCCAGGGCGGCCAGACCTATCTCCCGGGTGCAACCGTTCTCGATATGAAATCGTACAATCGGATTTTAAGATATGAACCGAAACAACGCAGAATCACCGTCCAAAGTGGCGTCACCTGGGCCGACATCCAACAAAAAATCCAGCCCGACCGTCTCGCCATCAAAGTCATGCAGTCGCAAAATATCTTTACGGTGGGTGGTGCGCTGAGCGTCAACGTGCACGGTCGGGATATCCGCTATGGTTCCTTACTGGATACGGTCGATTCGTTTCGCTTGTTGACAGCGGATGGTACCATCTTGAATGTCAGCCGCAGCGAAAATAACGCCTTGTTCCACCTTGTCCCGGGGGGTTACGGATTGTTCGGTATCATCCTCGACGTCACTTTACAGTTGACGCAAGACGAATGGTATCAGCAACAGACGATTGCCTTGTCGTACGAAGATTACCCGGCTTATTTTCGGAAACACGTGTTAGGAAACGATGCGGTCCGGATGCACATCGGCCGGATTTCAGTTGCACCCGATGGATTTTTCCGTGACATGTATCTGACGAACTATTTGCGGTCGAGCCGTACGGTTCCGATTGAAGACGAACCGTTGAAACAAGAAACCATCATCGCCTTACCGAAAGCCTTGTTAGGTCTCTCACGCTACAGTGATTTCGGAAAGAACCAGCTGTGGTCGTTCCAAAAATCCTACTTCTTAAACCAGACCGGTACCGATGAATCACGCAACAACGTCATGCGGTCAGATAGCGCCTTCATGGAGTACACGAACCCGGGGCGAACCGAGCTGTTGCAGGAATATTTCATCCCGGTCGATGCGTTTGTCCCGTACATCAATCGCATCCGCTCGATCTTAACGCAGGATGATTTAAACGTCTTGAACATCACGATTCGCTACGTCGAACAGGATGAGACGGCCGCATTGTCCTATGCGAAACAGGATATGTTCGCACTCGTCTGGCTCATCCATACGAAAACCGATCCGGCGTCGCTCGCTAAAACGAAACGTGTCATTCAAAAGCTGATTGATGCGACACTCGATGCGGATGGAAGCTACTATTTACCGTACTACCCGTTTGCGACGCGCCAACAATTCAATCGTGCCTATCCGCACGCGACAGCGTTTAAAGCGGCCAAGAAGCAGTATGACCCACACGCCGTTTTCCTCAATCAGTTTTATATCGACTACTTCCAGTAAGGAGATTTTTTATGAACTATCCGCTGTTTCTCCGTGTCCAAAGTATTGTTTTGATGAGCAGTAGCGTCATTTTCCCCTTTTACTTGCTCTTGATTCGCGAACTGGGTGACTCGTATGCTCAGTTCGGACTCGCTTACGGTCTCTTTACCGTGACGTCCGCTTTCGCCTACTTAGCCATCGGTCGTTTCAGTGACCGGTTCGGGGACCGGGTCTTACTTGTCGTCCATACGCTAGGCATGGCACTGTTGCTCCTGTACATCCCTGTCGTGACGGCAATCAGTCATGTCTACTTCATTCAAATCGCGATGGGTCTCCTTGGTGCCATCCAGAAGAATACGGAAAAAACCGTCCTCGCCCGGCAGGAGATTGCCACGGCCGTCGTCGGCCGTCACATCGGGGGCTATCATTTTAAAACGTCACTTTGGTCAGCCGGAGGCATCATCCTCGCCGGTTACCTGATTGACTTCTTGACAATCGGCAGTCTGTTTTACATCATTTCCGTCTGTTATTTCTACGCGACACTACGTCTGTTACTCCCGTCTGCGACTGGACAAAAAAAGTAAGCTTCCCCTGCTCCGGTTTGAGGGTATAGAAAGAGAGAAGGGACGTGAAAATGATGATTGAAGTCAGGAACTATTCCCAACGCTTCGGAAAAATCGACGTGTTGACGGATGTCAATTTTTCGATTGGTCCGAGTGAAATCGTCGGACTGATTGGACCAAGCGGATCTGGTAAAACAACATTAATCAAATCGCTGATCGGTCTCCAAACCCCGTCAAGCGGAACCGTCACGGTACTCGGATCAGAGCAACCGTCGTTACGTCAGG
Source organism: Exiguobacterium sp. s193 (assembly GCF_018618755.1). GTDB lineage: Bacteria > Bacillota > Bacilli > Exiguobacteriales > Exiguobacteriaceae > Exiguobacterium_A. The sequence continues at coordinate 324,104 of NZ_JACSMR010000002.1, read as the reverse complement.
CAGAAAAAATCGGCTATATGGCGCAAGCCGATGCCTTGTATGAGGATTTGACGGCACGAGGCAATTTACGCTATTTCGGCAAGCTGTACGGCTTAAAAAAAGACCGCCTCCGCACCCGAATTGAAGCCGTCCTCCAATTCGTCGACTTAAAGCAAGATGCCGACCGCCCCATCCATCAATTTTCCGGCGGGATGAAGCGGCGCCTCAGTCTTGCAATCGCCTTGATTCATGAACCGACTTTGCTTCTGCTTGATGAACCGACCGTCGGAATTGATCCCGCCCTCAAGAAAACGTTTTGGCATGAGTTCGACCAACTGCGGAAGTCTGGCGTCACAATCCTTGTCACGACACACGTCATGGATGAAGCCGAGCGGTGCGATCGTTTATTATTGATTCAACATGGGCGATTGATCGACGCCGGGACGCCCGCGGAATTAATTCAGCGATTCGGTTCAATCGATGAAGCCTTCATTCGAAAGGAGCGAGTCTGATGCAGACACTGACCGTAGCAGAACGTGTCATCTCGCAAATTTTTCGGGACAAGCGGACAATTGCGATGATGTTCCTCGCCCCCCTGTTCGTCCTCTTTTTATTATCGTCAATCCTCGGTTCGAGTTCGGACGAAGTCACGATTGGCACCGTCGACCTACCTGAAACGTTTGACGAGGTTCTCGCATCGAAAACGGCGACGACGACCTATCCGAGTTATGCGGACGGTAAACAAGCGATGGAAGATCAACACATCGAGGCATTGATCACGTACCGGGATGATGCCCCAGACATTTTGATTGAAGGCGGCGACGTCTCTAAAAATGCCCACGCCATTCAGGTCATCCGCGAAACCTTAACAGCAATCGAGATGAAACAAGCGACGACAGCGAATGCACAGTTACGTGAAACGGTTAATCAACTGCAACGACGGCTCGAACAATTGACGAATCAGAACTTGACCGTCCCCCCTACCGCTTCACAATCAATGACGGAACCAGATATCCGCTTTTTATACGGAAATCAAGATGCGGAACTGTTTGACCAAATCGCGCCTGCCTTGATGGGATTTTTCATCTTTTTATTCGTCTTCATCATCGCCGGGGTCAGCTTCCTCCGTGAACGGTCCAGCGGGACGCTCGAGCGGACCCTTGCTACTCCGCTCAGACGGTCGAGCATCGTCTTCGGATATTTTGTCGGTTTTTTCTTATTCGTCACGATCCAGACGATTTTAATACAATTATTCATCGTTAATATCTTAAACGTGACACAACAAGGCAACTATTTTCTGTTACTCTTCGTCAATTTATTGACGGCAAGCGTCGCTCTGGCACTCGGACTACTGCTGTCGAGTTTCGCACGGACGGAATTCCAATTGATTCAGTTCATCCCGCTCGCAATCGTCCCGCAAATCTTTTTCAGCGGTCTATTCGATTTGACGGATGCCCCGACCTGGGTCGAAGTCATCAATCGGCTGATGCCGTTGACCTATGCCGCCGATGCCCTGCAAAACATCATGATTCGCGGGTACGACTTCCGTGAAATTTGGCTCGATCTTATGGTCCTTGGCGGATTTATGCTTGTCTTCGTCCTCCTGAACATGCGTGCCTTACGGAAACAGCGGCCGGTGTAAGGGCACTTCGTACAAAGGAAATTGACAATCCATTATTTTCCTTATATACTTTAGTCAAAATTGACCGAAATGAGGCTGTCCAATGTAAATTCATCTAAACTCCTAACCACTAACTAAATATGATTGATGTGGAGGTTTTTTAGATGAACCGTTTTACGACTTTACTGGTCAGCCAGTGGATAGCGAATGCAGGGGACGCGCTCTACATCGTCGCCCTCATCGCTACCTTGTATCAACAAACAGGACAGGCCAGCACAGCTGCGCTCTTTCCGATTGCCGTAACGGCAGGCATGATGGTCAGCGGCTTCTTTTTCGCCCGCCTTGCGAAGCAGATGCCCCATGCAACGCTTATGTTGCTCAGCCAGCTCATTAAGACCCTCTCGCTCGCCTTGATCGTCCTGCTTGATTTACCACTCGTCGCGTTGCTCATTCTCGTGGTTTGGATTGCCTTTCTCGACGGCTTTGCCCGACCGATTGAAAGTGCCTTTATTCCGCAAATCACGACCGATTTCCAAAAAGCCAACAGCATCGTCCAAGGAACGAATCAAGTCGTCCAACTGATCATGTGGCCGCTCGGCGCAATTTTAGTCAGTACAGGGTCGCCCCAGTCCGTCTTATTCGTCTCATTACTGCTCTTTCTTTTTGCAAGTATCGGAACGGCGTTATTTCGTTATCAAGTGCGCTCGCTTGAAAAACCGATCGAAGAAGAAGGCTTTGAACCGTCTTTTCGTTCGAGCGTCCAATATACCCGGACTCACTTATCTGCCCGTTTGAATACGGCATTGCTCGGCATCGATGCCTTTGCGAGTACCGCCTGGATTTCAGCGTTGTTCCTCGTCTACATCGATACGCACCTGCATGTCTCCGACAGTTGGTGGGGCATCTTGAATGCGTTTTACCTGCTCAGCATGATTGTCGGGAGTTATCAGATGCTGCGACGCCGACAGGAAGGATCACTGCTTCAAATCAGTGTATTTCTTTCGATTGCCGCGACACTTCTATTCGGATTTGCTCCTCATGTGGTAGTCGCCTTGATTGCATGCATCATCCAGGGATATGCCAGTCAACTCCGGGCGATTGAATTGAATACGCGCCTACAAGCCGATACACCGATTGCAAAGTTACCCTACGTTTACAGTGTCCAGCAGACCGTCTATACAGTCAGCTTTTGTTTCGGTAGTCTTTTGTTCGGTCTTCTCGCCGATTGGCTGAGCATCGAAGTCGTCTATCTCATCGCGAGCATCATTGCTCTGCTGATGATTCGTCCGGCACGCCAATTACACAAGCAACCATCAGCTGAACGGACACAACGGATTTCTTAAGTAATGGTTCGTTTTAAACATTCAACTGAAGGCATGTGTTAGAGACACTTCGTCTTTTCACAATGAAACGCCGCTGACCCGTTTTTAATACGGAATCAGCGGCGTTTTCGTTGTTTTCTAAGACACGGAAATCGTTCCCACGAAACCGTCGACGATCCGCGTCATTCCCATCGTCTGCTTAACCACGTAACGCATAACCAAAGAACGAACGATACGAGACACAGATACACATACGCCATATTCAAACTCACCCACTCACTGACGAATCCGAATCCAAGACCGACGACGATGATCAGTATACTCTCTAGCCAGGCAACAAACGAAACAATCGTGGCCCGCTCTTTTGCCGCAGCATAAGTTTGCAAGAGACTGCTCGTCATCGGCTCCGACAGACCATATAACAGAAACGTCACGAACAGGAAGATGAGACTCACCGCTTCCGTGAATGAAAAGCTGACGACACTTACGAAAAAGACGATTAACATCCCGTTCAACTTTGCCTTCAACGAACCCTTCTTCAACGCCGGCAATAGGTTGCCGGCGCCTTGTGCCACCATAATAAAAATGAACACGAGACCGAATCCAGTCACAGGAATTCCCCGATCCCGCATCGACAATTGCCAAAATTCTTCGATGAAATTAATCGTCGTCCCGAATACGATACTGAACAGAAAAATCCGGATTAAAATGGGGCGTGTTCTCAGTTCTCGCCAAACGAGACGAAGCGGACGGGCGGTCGATTCTTCAACCTCCGAGCGCGTTTCGCGTAACGTCAGGCTGATGAGTGCCGCACTCATTAAACTGACAAGCGCTATCGTGTAATGAAATTCAAACGCAGTGGACTGCGTTAACCAACTGCCGGTGAGGGCAGCCAGTCCCGCTGTCATGAGACTGACTGCATTCAGTCGACCAACTATCCGTTCGAATCGCTCGACCCGACCGATTTGTTCGAGCGTCTCGTATAAGAAGGCTTCTTCTGTCCCACTGATGGCAGTAGCCCCGATTCCCGCGAGTACCATCGCACTTAAAAAAGCAGCCAACGTATACGCGTTCAATAGAATCGCGAAGGACAAACATTCTGCCACCATCCCGAAGACGAGAAACCACTTTCGACCGAAGCTATCGGTGGCCCGTCCGAACGGCAGTTCAAGCGACAATTGAGTCAACGCAAAAACAATTTCCGCATAGATTACATCGAGAACACTCATCCCACGCGCTTCCCAAAATAAACGCTCAATCACATAGGCAGGGATGAAGGCGGTCGCGAACCGCATCATATACAGTTTCCAAATGTTTTCCTGTATCGTCGATCAACAAGGAGGGCGGATTTTTCGCATCGGTCAACATCCTTTCTTATTTTTGAACCGTTAGTTGTTTTTTCCCCATCTCCTGCGGTTTAACACAAAAGTGTATGTTTTATTTTAAATCACACAAAAAAGACGAGAGCAGATGGTACATCCGCTCTCGCCTATTCATTGCAAACTGGTCATTAAGCCAGCCTCATGTTTCCTCATTCAAAATCAGTCATTTCCAATGTTGGCGCCAGTTTCGACGCATCTGCTTGAATGATCGGAAGTTCGACTGTAAAGGTCGAACCGGATCCTTCCGCCGAATCAACGTGAATCATTCCTTCATGGGCACGGACGATTTCTTGGCAGATTGCAAGACCCAGTCCTGTTCCACCAATCTTCCGGCTATCGGAATTATCGACCCGGTAGAACTTGCTGAACAACTCCGTCAACGCATGCTGCGGGATGCCGATTCCTTGATCCTGAATCCGAATCCGCAACAAGTCTCCTGCCGACTCAATTCCGATCATAACCTCACCACCGTCCGGAGAATACTTGATGGCATTGTTGATCAAGTTGCTAAACAATTGACGCATCTTTTGTTCATCAGCTTGAATCATTTTCACTGCCGTATCCTCTGTCTCGAGTAAAACGGTGTGGTGTTGAGACGAACCGACTTGGAATTCAGCGATTTCCCGAATCATGGCGGCGACGTCAAGCTCCTCGAAATGATACTGTTGTTGACTCGACTCCATCCGCTGGACATCAAGGAAATCATTGACGAGTCCCGTCAATCGATTGGTTTCAGCATGAATCGTTTCTAAATACCGTTGCTGACGATCGGGTGCCAATTCTTTCACTAACATCAATTCGGTATAACCAAAAATCGAGGCTAGCGGTGTCCGCAACTCATGGGACACCGTCGAGACGAACTCCGATTTCATCCGGTCGACTTCTGTTTCGACGGTAACGTCACGCAAGACGAGCATCGTTCCGCGGAAGCGTCCGCCATAATGAATCCCTTCTGCATAAAGTGTGACGAAACGCTCCTCTTTATTAAGAGATAATGAAAGGCTTTCTGTCGGCACTTCATGACTGCAGACTTGATTCATGTACTCAAGGAATGCTTCATGTTGATCGACTTGAACCGCTAACTCTTCGATTTTTACATCAAGTGTCAACAATCCTTCGTCATTGAACCGGTCATGCGCCGGGTGATGGAATAAGGCGAGCAACGGACGGTTCGCAAAGATTCGGCCGTCTTCGATATACATGACCGCTTCACGTATTGAATGCAGGAGTTTCGATGTTTTCTCACGTTCTCGCTCAATTTCATCGAACACACGCATCCGTAATAACGATAATGCGAGTTGACGGGAGAATGACCAGATTTCGGCCGTTTGATCCTCATTGAACTGATCCCGGTAACGCACGAGATAAATGCTTGCAATCATCATATTCGTCGATGGGTCCATGACCGGTACGACCGTCTCATACATGCTGTACGGATAAGGTAACGGATGATCGCTCGTAACTTGTTTTGTCGAGCGAACCGCTTTTTTGTGCAGTTTTGCCCGCTCGAGTAACGATAAGGAAGAAGTCAGGAGAAGATGCTCCTGATCAACCGACATGCCGTACGAGACGATATCCGTGTATTCATCTTCGTCAAGAAAGACGATGGCCCCAAATTCGGCATCCGTAATCGAAATTAATTTTTCGATGATGGCCGGATAAGCTGTCAACGTCTCGCGAGAAGCAAGTGTTTCCGTCAGTTCATTCCGGTAGCGGAGATGGGTTTCGTTGCGTAACGTCACATCGAGTGCTTCTTCAAGTTCCTCCTGTTGCGTTTGCAGTTCCTCTTGTTGGGCGACTAACTCTTCCTGTTGGCTCTGAAGTTCATCGTTACTTGCCACCAGTTGTGATTTCTGGTGCGAGATCGACGTCGCCATCTGATTGAAGGTTGCCGTCAATTCTCCGATTTCATCATTTTTGTTCACGACCTCGATTGGTGAAGCGTCCTCTCCTTTTGCAAGGCGACTGCTTTCCCGGTTTAATTGGCGCAGTTGCCGCGTAATTTTTGCGACGAATGGACGGACGAATAAGGCAATGATGAGTAAGACGACTGCTAAATTAATCAGACCGAGAATTTGAGCAGAATTTACTTGTTTCCCCAGTTCATTTTGGGCAGCAATTTCTTTATCATTTAAAGAGTTTCGATATTTGGTGAATACCGTCTCCATGTCGACAATACTTGAACTCATATCGGCTGCACTTTTCGTGTTGATATTAAATTTGCGGTCAGGATCAAGATTTGGCGCTTTAGTCACTTTCCCTAAAGTGGCCATTTGCAGAAACGGCTCGTCGACTTCCCCGGCTTTTTTAGCTTTCACATAATTAATCAAGCTCGGTAAAACCCGTTCATCGTACGCACTGTATAACTTCCGTGCGTCTGACGCATACTGCTTTTCTTCTTTAAATTTGGCGTTTTCTTCAAACCAAGTCGTTTGATCATCAATGCTCTGTTTTTTATTTTTGATTTCTTCTAACATCGTTTCGTCACCAAGTAACACGAATCCGCGTACTTCATATTGAAGACTCTGCCACGACTCATATAAATTCGTCGCATTTGTCCGGTGTTTGTTTAACATCGAAAGTTCTTGCCGCGTTTCCTTCACTTGATTTTTTGTGTACACATAGACACCAGCCGAGGTCAGCAATAATACAGTCAAAATTATATAGAAAGCGGACATGATTTGTCGTCCGATCGTTCGATTAACCCATTTTTTCATAAACGAAAAATCCTCTCCTTCCTCCCTTACTCTACACTCTACTTTTACGTTAAAGGAGACGTCTGTTCCTCTTATTGTAAAGGTTTTTAGGTTATTTCCATCAAATATGCTCATATTTCTCTACTTTTCATCTAATTTTAATATAATGCGTTTTTTATTACAAAAAGATGACGGAAACGCCAGATTTAGCGTGTAGACAAACGCTTATGAAGCGTGAACATGCGATAACGAAAGACAATCCGGTCGCGCTTCCCTGTCTCGCCTCGTCTTCAAAGCGGCAATCGGTCGCGCCGCTACAGCAAAGCTGCAGGGTCGCGACTGATTGCTTTTCGCGGTTCTACGCGATTCGAGACGGATTGCGCCATAAACCGTCTGCATGCCCGGCTTTCCGTCATAGTGTTACCTAAAAAGCGTCACGTTTCGTTGACTCCTGCGGGGAAAGCAACGAAAAAAGACGCTTGATTTCCCAATGGCACGTTGTCTACAGCCTGACACCAGGTTTTCACCCGATTTTTGAGATGAAAAATGCCCCGCCACATCATCGTGACCGGACATATTTTTTCATGAGTGATGTGAATGGTGTGTCGAATGATGATGGACAGGTGCTTCATCTGCCAAGATGTCGCCGTCGAGCAGACCGAGCCTTGCATACTGTGCCGTGATGTCTTGTTTCGTCATCTCGGCGATTTGGTCCGTCGTGCTGATCAACGTTGAGATTCCTTTCACTAACCGGACCGGCTCTAAATTTGTTTTCTCGACCGGGAACGTCGACAAGGAACGGAGATAGGCGACGTAGGCTTGCGCCCCTTCTTCCGTCGGTGTAACGAGCTCAGAAGCATGATGGCGCAAACTATTCGTCAAACTGTTCGTCGAGACGCCTTTCGTGACGGCGCTGATCAAGGCAAAAGCCATAAAAGACAAGATAGCGATAAAAAAGATGACCATGAATACCGGCATACCTGAAAACAAGCCTTCGTCTTCCACATAAGCCATCGTCCCTCCCGTCTTCAGCAGCGACAGGAGCGGACCCGTAGTAATACTTGACATGAACATTTCCCCCTATTTCGTTTGTTAACTGTTCATACGCAAACGACGCACAAAAGGTTTCTAGTTCTTTCCATCTCCAAGTAAAACTTCCGCATTAAACCAATCTTCAACATAGAGCGATCCGGCAGATCCATCAATCTGATAGGAATACAGGACGGAAAAATCGCCTTCCGTCATCATCGGTAAGGTCAGTTCCCGTAAGACTGCTTTGACTTCTTCTGTCATCGCTGTCTCATACTGAACAAATCCGTCTTCCCGTGTTTGCTGTTCCGTCAAATATGGCATCAACAGTGCTTTACCGTATGATTGGGGGTCATCGATGACTTCCGCTACTACACCAAACAGTTCTTCCGCTTCAAAAATCAAATCATCGGCTTGTCCGACCGTCACTTCATCGGGAAACCAAACTGTCAATTTTGTTCCCTCCTTCAAAAATCGTTCGAACATCGGAATGAATGTCCTGTTTTCCATTAAATCGTAATGCATCATGACCCTCCTTTCATAAACTCGAATTTGAGTTGATCGCGTTCGAGATACAACATCGCCTTGAATGTTCGGCCATTTTTCTTCATTTCGAGCGGTTTTGTTTTTTGAGTCGCTAAGATTTTTTTGACTTCCGTCTGTGTCACGCGCGCTCCGAGGATTGTTTTCGGTAATGTAAAACCGCAGTTCGTCTTTTGATACCCGCTGCAGCCATAAAATTTTCCACGGTCAAGCACTTCCGCCTGACAGAGCGGACATGGTCCGACCGGGCGATTCGTTGCCGCGGCGTGACGGGTTTTTGATTTGACTTGCGACGGATCGACGTGTAGTTGCTCGACACGCGACTTCGCATCATCGACAAGGTGTTGCGACAGTTTTTTCGCTTGTTCGACGAACTGGGCAGCGGATGCTTCCCCTTTACCGATTTGGTCGAGCCGGCTTTCCCACTTCGCCGTCATCTCAGGTGATGCCAAAATGCTTCCACTGACAGCTTCGATTAAAATTCGTCCTTTCGCCGTCGGATGGATCTCTTTTTTCTTCAGTTGGATGTAATCGCGTCGCTTCAACCCATCGATGATCCCGGCACGCGTCGCTTCCGTACCGAGTCCCTCGATTTCCTTCATGATGGCTTGTAACTCATTTTCAAGGACTTTCCCCGCTGTCTTCATGCCGAGGATTAGCGTCCCTTCCGTATAGCGTTTCGGTGGCTCCGTTTGTTTTTCAAGTACCTTCGCCCCCTTGATCGCGACGTGTTGTCCGTGTTCGACTGCCGGCAGCTCGACTTCCTTCGCCTCAATTTGTAAAACTTCTTTGAAACCGCGCGCAATCGTCCGGCTTCCTTTCGTCAAGAAACGATCCTGCTCCCTCGTCGTGATGATGTCTGTTTTTTCAGCGCGCGCGGGTGGCGCAAAAGCTGCTAAAAACCGTCGGACGATTAAATCATATACTTGTGCGTCACGCCCCGATAACTTTGCGACGGCTCCTGCTTCTTCTGTCGGGATGATCGCGTAGTGATCACTGACTTTCGCTGAGTTGACATACCGTTTATCGTGTGTCGGATCTTTCGTCAAAATTTCCTTCAATCCACCGTATTCCGGTTGCTTCAGCAGTCGGTTCAAAATCGTCGGGAACTGACCCGCTTCCTCTTTTGAGACAAACGATGAATCGGTCCGCGGGTAACTGATCCAACCGCGGATGTAGAGTTTTTGGGCGATATCAAGCGTTTCTTTAGCACCGAGTCCAAAGCGGCGGCTCGCTTCCGTTTGCAATAACGATAAACTGAACCAGAACGGCGGTTTCTCGACTTGTTCCGTCTTCGTAATTGACGCAATGACGCCTTCCCCTTTCGTCCGCTCCTTGATTGCTTCTGCGAGTGCCCGGTCGGTCAGCTTCGTTTGTTTTTTTTGATCAATATACTTTCCTTTATAAAGTGAAAAATCAGCCTCGACTTCAAAATAGGTTTCCGGTTTGAATTGCTCGATCTGTTTTTCCCGTTCGACAATCAAGGCAAGTGTCGGTGTCTGGACACGTCCGAGCGAAAAGACATCGGCAATACCTTTTTTCTTTAATAACGTCGTGTAGGCACGCGATGCGTTCATCCCGATCAGCCAATCGGCGCAAGCCCGGCTCATTGCCTCATGAAAAATATTTTCCGTTGCTTTTCCGTCCAGTAAATTCGCAAATCCATGATCGACGGCTTGCGGTGTCAAACTTGAAATCCACAGTCGCTCAATTGGTTTTGCATTGTTGGCAAGGCGAAGAATCAATCGGACGATTGCCTCTCCCTCTCGCTCGGCATCAGATGCTATAATGATGGAAGTCGTCGTCCGCTCGTTCAATAATTTTTTGATGACTTGAAACGCTTTACTTTTCCCTTTCGCGAGCCGGTAATCGAACCGTTCCGGAATGATTGGCAGATGGTCATAGTTCCACCGTTTCCACTTGGCATCATAATGGGCCGGTTCCTGTAATTCACAGAGATGACCGACGGCGTAAGCCAGTTTCGCTCCACTCGGGAAACGCTCACACGGTTTGATTTCGATGTATCCGTCCCGCTTGACCGATGGGTACGGCGCTGCGAGCTTTTCAGCCTGCTTTGGTTTTTCCGCAATGATCAATTGCATTGTTACACCCTCATTTCCTAACTACAGACACGTGGAGGTACTCATGCCGTATTTTACTTTATTCATGGCGTTATTCTTTATTTCGACATCGGCTATTTTCGTGAAATGGGCAGACACGCCAATCGAGGCCGTCGCTTTTTTCCGGATGTTATTCTCGACGTTTCTTTTACTGCCGCTCATTCAAGTCAAAGAATTGTTCAGTCTCAGTTCCTCAACGATCCGCCACATGATTTTAAGTGGCGTCTTATTAGCCGGACACTTCTGGCTATGGTTTCTCTCTCTTGATTATACGACAGTTGCCAGCTCAACGCTCTTCGTAACCGCGAGTCCCATCTTCGTGTTAGTCGGGAACGCCGTCTTCTTTAAGCAACATCCGTCACGTAAAGCGCTGTTCTTCGTCGGCGTCGCCCTGCTCGGCGGTGGACTGGTCGCATATGGTGACATCGCAGTCGGAACACGTGCCTTGATTGGTGACGGGTTGGCCCTGCTTGCGACGATTTTAGTCGCCGGATACTGGTTACTCGGACAACATGTCCGGACGAGCGTCTCGACGAATACATATTCCTTTGCGGTTTATGCCGTCGCATCCGTCGTTTTGCTGCTGTTTTCGCTGATCCAGTCCGTCGACTTGGTTTCGGCTTTTCAAACAGATTGGTTGATTTATGTGTTGCTCGCCATCTTCCCGACGTTACTCGGGCATAACTTGTTCAACTGGGCACTGTCCCGTGTCAGTGCGAGCATCGTCAGTATCACGATTCTCGGTGAAGCAGTCTGGGGAATGATTTTCGGGTACTTCTTATTCCAGGAATCACTGACTTGGATTCAAATCACGGGTGCCGCGTTACTCCTTATCGGTATCGGTCTGTTCTTACGCCGAAACGAAAAGGATATCCGAGCGCAACTCGTCGCACGTGAAACGGCGACCTCCGTTTCTGAATAACAGCAAACCGCTGAACGTCCTCCTCTCACCTGCGAGTCGGACGTTCAGCGGTTTTTTTAGTTTGGTTTATCGTCCGGACGCACTTTTGGTAAGCGGAACGTCAGCGCGAACGCGACGAGGGCACATAACACACCCCCGATGAAGACGAGCCGTAACCCATCTGCCAAGGCAAGTTCCGCCGCCGTATGGACGGCGTCCCCGTACTGGTTCGCCGTCGACGCCTGGAAAAATGGATCAATCGAATAACCGGATAAGATGTCCGAATCATGGAACGCTTGAATGATCGACAGATTAAAAATCGTCCCGAAGATGGCGACGCCAAGCGTCTGCCCCGTCGTACTCAAAAAGGAGTTGACGGCTGTCGCTGAACCACGGAGCGACCGTCCGACCGATGTTTGCAAAACTACGATGAACACCGGTTGCGATAAACCGAAGCCGATCCCAATCAAGGAGACCGCAAGATAGAGGAACACATCACTCGTCTCACGTGAGAGGAAAACTAAAATCATCATCCCGGTGACGAGCAATCCTATTCCGGTCATCGTCCGATAACGGGGTGACGCCGTACCAATCGTCCGCCCCCCGATGATTGCCGTAATCGTCCAAAATAACGAGAGCGGCATCAACATGAAGCCGGCTTCAGTCGGGCTTTTTCCGAGGACACCTTGTGCAAAAATCGGGATATAGGCTGACATCGAGACGAGGACCCAGGCGGAGAAGAACACCGCTAGATTAATCACGGCAATGACCGGATGTTTAATGACAGCGGGTGGTAAGAGCGGATCACTCGCCTTTTTCTCGGCCCGGTAAAAGAGGAACAACAGCACCGCACTGATCAAAAAACTGCCGATGACCGTCGGACGTAAAAACTGTTCCGCTTCACTCCCTGACAACAGACCGTACAGTAACGCACTCATCCCGACCGCAAACAAGAGCGCTCCCCGATAATCAATCTTTCGCGAAGTTTCCTTGACGGTTTCCTTATAGAAGACGACAATCATGATGAACGATACGAGCGCAAACGGAACGTTCAACAGGAAAATATACCGCCAGGATAACGATTCGACTAAAAATCCACCGAGGAGTGGTCCGGCAACACCGGATATTCCCCAAACGGCACTCAAAATCCCTTGAATTTTTCCCCGCTCTTCATATGTATACAAATCGCCGATGATCGTCATCGCAATCGGAAGAACCGCTCCTGCCCCGATTCCTTGGAGTCCGCGGAAAATAATTAGTGTTTCCATCGACTGGGCGAGTCCACATGCTAACGAAGCGACTGTAAAAACACCGATCCCAAATAACAAAACGCGTTTACGACCGTATAAATCAGCCATTTTCCCATAAATCGGTGTCGAGACTGCCATAAACAAAAGAAAAGCTGCAAAAATCCAGCTGACGAGCTTCGCCCCATTAAGTTCACTTGCCATGACGGGCGTTGCCGTCGCGACGATCGTTCCTTCGATCGCTGCTAAAAAGGTTGCTAATAACAGCGCAATCGTGACATTTTTTCTCATTCCTCCGCACTCCCTCTCTCTTTCTTATCATAACGGTTCTGCCCCGCGTTTCGAAAGTAAATGCTTACGCTGCAGGATTCAAGGGAACAATAGGGAATGATACAATTAGAGAATGATTCAATATTGGAATGGAGGATTTTGTTATGTTACGAAAAACAGCTTTAATTACAGGGGCTTCTGGCGGAATCGGCCTTGATCTTGCCGTGCTCGCAGCGCGCGACGGGTTTGATTGTGTATTGATTGCCCGAAACGAAAAAAAATTGACAGAACTTAAAAACGTGCTTGAAAAACGTTATCAAATCAAAGCCTATACGTTCGCTGCCGATCTCTCACAGGCCGACAGTGTCTCGCGCGTCCTGACGTATCTTGAGGAACAAGAATTGACTGTTGATTTGTTATTCAACAACGCTGGTTTTGCGACGTCCGGCCGCTTCGCGGAAATCGATCCTTCGGAAGACATCGACTCGATTCATGTGAATGTCGTCGCTTTGACGGAGCTGACGAAACGATTGTTACCAGGTATGGTCGACCGCGGATTCGGACGTATCTTAAACGTCGCTTCCGTCGCCGCCTTCATGCCAGGTCCATACATGAGTGTCTACTACGCAACAAAAGCCTACGTCTTGTCCTTCTCTGAGGCACTCGCTTCTGAACTCGATGGCTCAGGCGTCACGGTCACGTGTCTCTGTCCGGGACCAACGGATACGAACTTCTTTAATCGAGCGAACATCACCTTGCCTTTCCAAAGCATGCCTTCGCACCTCGTCGCCTTTGCGGGTTACCGCGGTACACTGAAAGGGAAACGTGTTGTCGTGCCCGGCGCGAGCAATCGCGCGATGGTCTCGTTCGCTAAATTCTTACCACGCCGCCTCTTGACGGAACTCACTGGTCGGATTCAAGACCCGGCACGTCAAGAACAACAGACGCATGAAGAAGATCTCGCGTACTCGAACTGAGCGCGAACAGCTTAAAGCAGGCACCTTACCCCTGATACGTACTCGGGAAAAGGTGCCTGTTTTTTAATACACTTACTGTGCTTGTTTTTTACGATGGAATCGACCCGCAAACTGTGTTCGGAGCGTCGCCGGTAACGAGGTGTACCGATAGAGGTAACGAACTGTAACCGCACTCGTCACGAGCAGCATATAGCCGGTCGCTAAAACGAGTACCCAGGCGATAACACCGGTAAATCGACCATTTTCAAAATACAGTTGCGCCGTCAACGCCCCTTCTGAAGAAGTGATGAGCAGCGCTGCAGGGAACACCGCTGCCGCAAGCAAATACAACCCAGCATATCGTCCACGGACCGTTCGCTTCAGTAACAGAATACTGCCAAAGACGAGACAACTTCCTGACATCAAGGTGAGTAAAAGAATTGCTACGATTGACACGGATGAACCCATCATCACGCTTCACTCCAATCGAATTGAGTTAATTCTCTTTACCCGCCTTTTGCCCGATTGAATGCAAAATCCGTAAAAAAATCGGTTGCAGTACGAAAAGAAAACAAGCATTTCCGAGACCATGCAGCAAATCAAACACGCCACCCGAAATCAACAGGGTCAAAAAGGCTTCCCGCGAAAAATCCGTGAACACTAAAAAGCCGATGTTACTGATCCAGCCGTACAAAAATCCGGCTACGAATCCATAAAGGACTAACAGGACTCTTATTTTCAATACAGGCAAGGCACAGAGGACACTAATCGCGACATAGGCGAGCGCCTGAAACAAGACGAACGGTCCGCTCCCTAAAAACAAGCTCGTCAAAACGACGACCAACAGACCGGAAATCGCACCGACAACCGGACTGACGTAGACCGCAAGCAACAAAACAAGTGCCGTCGCCGGTTGGATATTCGGCAGACTCGCGAACAGTAAACGCCCGACGATCGCCGCCGCCGTAACAAGGGCGATAAAACGTAACATCGGTTCAGAGATCTCACGACGTTCGAACCAAATCAACAAAAAGACAATGACCACACCAGCTAATCCGATCAGTTCCATCCATATAACCTACTCGACTGTAAAAAGTGTGCTGCCGGACCGTCAAATGCGACTTGCCCTTGCACGAGATAAAGGACACGTGTCGCATGACGGATTAAAAACTCATCATGTGTCGCCATGACGATTAATTTCGCCGGTTGCTGCAAGAGACGTTCGACGAACTGTCGCCGCATGTCATCCGTTAATCCCGCTGTCGGTTCATCAAAGTAATAGGCGTCGTCGCTCCAATCAAGCCGCAAGAGCAACGCCTGCTTTTGCATGGTAAACGAGCCGCTTTCGTCTTCTAGTTGTGGTGCTAATGCAGGGTGGGCCGGCACATATTTTTTTCGTCCACGTCGCTTGATTTTCCCATATAACGGCCGCTCTACACCAAGCAACAGACGTAATAACGTCGACTTCCCACTTCCGTTTGCTCCAACGAGAACGACCCGCTCACCTGCTTGCAAACGAAGACTGGGGACGTCTAACGCATAACGTTCTTGTATCGGATACCGGTGTTCGACGTGTTTCATCTCATCGTAGACATGCCCAAAACTAACTGGTGGATGTGGAATATCAGCTAAGGCTGCTTGATCCGTGACGGAATAATGAATCCGACAACCAAAGCGATGCTCGATTTCACTTAATAAGCCGAGCAATCGTTGTTTTCGAACCTGGTCTAAAAACAGAAACGGATTTGCTAAAAAAATACTCGGCGGCAATGCCGCGAGCGCGTACCCTAACGAAACGAGCTGCTGTTCGCCTGAAGACAGCTCACTGACCTCACGATCAAAGAACGGTTCAATTCCGAGCAATGTCGCGAGTTCGCCCGCGACGAACAGACTCGTTGTCGCGAGTAAATCACGGACACGCCCTTGCAGAAGACGTTCCGGATAGATGACCGGCTGTCCTTCGGTCGCAGCTAACCGTTCAAGCTGTCCGCTTGATTCGCTGTCGGTTGAAATAATCGTAGGCATCACGAAGCGCCCCTTTCGAACAGAGTAAAATCAAAGGTAACAAAACTGCACCGAACATCGCATAGGGTGTCAGGGTTAACCATCCAGCTGCGAGCAACATGACACTCAGCCGGTAGTCGCGCGGCGCCAGCGGACGGAGTCGACTAGGTACGGCATCAATCGGAAGTAAATGGTACTTCGCGATTCGTTCGAGACGAACCGATAATGACTGATGCGGATGACTCATCTTCACTTCCGGCCATGTCCGGAGTAGCGACGGAACCAAAGCAAGAACGAGTCCTGTCAGTCGTGTCAGTCGCGGCAATATCCGAAACAACGGACCCATTTGTTCGAGTCGGACCAGTGTGAAGACGAGTTGGCTCGACGTGACGAATGCCGTAATTCGCACGCCGACCGTCACGATTCCGACAAGATCAACCGAAGCCCCATAAAGGAGTGGCATGAGCATCATCCCCATGTAGAGGAGTGGCAATCCTAAATAACGAAAGATGTCAAATTGACGGATTGACAGGAAAAAACTCACGTGTGCGAGCACGAGCACCCAGAGATGATTCTGTAGTAAGAACGGGACCGCTAGCATCACCATCAAAAAAAGAGCAACATTCAGTGGATGAAGTCGCTCCCGTTCTGTTTTACTGAAAATAAGCCACGGCATCTTTTTCGAACCGCCATTCGAGTTGGTCTCCGTCTTTCAATTGGTAGCTCCCAGCACCGACTTCTCCCGGTTTGTCATTGACACCGAATACCCAGCCGCTACTCGCACCGGCCGACTTTTCACGAATCCCGTCAACCGCCGTGACATAGGCCATTTCACCTTTTCCGGTTTTAACGACATCTAACTTCGTTTCTTCGAGTGCGTCAAGTGCTGTTTCCTTTTGATCGAAGCACAATGCTTTATCAAATAACGTCTTGTCCTTCGCATGATTAACGACCGAAACATCCACCTTGACGTCACATGCTTCTGATTT
This sequence comes from Exiguobacterium sp. s193, assembly GCF_018618755.1. Taxonomy (GTDB): domain Bacteria; phylum Bacillota; class Bacilli; order Exiguobacteriales; family Exiguobacteriaceae; genus Exiguobacterium_A. Next base: position 307,045 of record NZ_JACSMR010000002.1, on the reverse strand, counting down.
CGAAGTCGTCACGGGTTCTGCTTTTTCAGCACACCCCGCTAAGACAAGTAAACTCCCTGCTAATAACATCCGTTTCATCGAACGACACCCTTTCGCCTTGATGTCTCAAAGCTGTAATTGTATAACAAAATCTTTTTTTCCCGTAATGATTGTCCATCTGCGCGCAAGTACGTCAAGCGGATGGCGTTTGCGAGAACATCGTCGCCTGTATTGACATAAGGAATCAAGTCTCCGTCATCATCAATCAATAACACGGTCGCATCTTGAAGACTAAACGTCTCATAGAGACCGTCCATGTCCATCTCGACATACGGCGTCTTCGAGTCATGTAAAATCGATTTAATCGATAAGTTGCGTAACGTATTGAACGACCGTGACGCATCAATTAATTTTTGATAATACGACTCAAGTGAACGCCCGATTAATTCTTCGCGTGGCCGGTACGTAATCGTCCCCGTAATTTCTTGATAGGACACATCATAGCGCACAAATCGCTTCGGACTTTTTGCGATCAATTCAAACGTCGCGTTCCGTAGATTGCCACCCCGGTCAAACAGGAGCTGGCTCTGTTCAAGCCGTAAGGAATCGTCTCCAACCCGTTTCTCGACTTGACTCAGCAGCTGGTCAAACGAATCGTCTGTGATCGTCACGCGACCAATCTGTTGTGTCTCTTCCCGTAGCGTCAACGTATCGAACGGTCCAACAAATAACTGCAATAAAAAAAATAAAAATCCGAATAACGCCATGTAGCGTTTGTAGCGTGAATTTTTTTGCGGATGGAGGACAATCAAAAATAAAATGATTCCGAGTGGTAATTGGATATCGTAGACCGGGAAGGACACCGATCCGAGACATGCGTAAAAAACGAGCTTCATGTAGAGATAGTTTTCTTTTTCTGTCCGCTTCTCTAGCACAAAGGCTAACAGGAGCGTCGCCAGTAAAAAAAGTGCCCACTGAATCAAAAAATCCATCGCTTACCCCTTCACCATGACGGATTGATGATCCACCATGAGATACGATTCCGGAAAGACATCGCGCGCTTCGCGTTCTAAACGATCTTCTTGCTCAACATAGCGGGCGGAGACATGGGTCAATAACAATTTTTTGGCTTGTGCTTGTTTGGCAATTTCTGCTGCTTGTCGCGCTGTCGAGTGACCGAAACGTCCTGCATGCTCCGTTTCTGTATCGGCGAATGTCGCTTCATGAATCAAGACATCGACACCTCGGGCTAAGCGGATACTTGCTTCGCAAGGCGTCGTATCGCCTAAGACGGCTAACTTCACCCCTGGCTTCGGCAAACCTAAAAAGTCTGCTGATTGGTAAAGTGTTCCCTCAAACTCGAACGACTCGCTTTGCTTGATTTGTTTATAAATTGGACCAGACGGAATACCGTGCTCCTTTAAACGATCGACGCGCAACATCCCTTTTTCTTCGTGTCCTTCGATGCGGTAACCATAAGCTAAAAAACGATGTTCGAGCGCATCAACCGTCACCGTGAATCCCTCGTGCTGATACGTTTGCCCAGCTTCGACTTCAATTACTTCTAGCGGATACCGTAAATACGTGCCTGTGACACGAAGTGTCGCGTCAAGCCACTCTTTTAATCCTTTTGGTCCATAAATCGTCAATCGTGTTGTTCCCTCGAGTGCCGCACGTGTACTGATAAAACCAGGCAAACCGAAAATATGATCACCATGCAGGTGGGTAATAAAAATTGTACTGACTTTTCGTGGTTTGATTGGACTATGCAGGATTTGGTGTTGCGTCGCCTCTCCGCAATCAAATAACCAAGTCATCTTCGGGTGCATCAAGGCAATTGCCGACACATTACGTTGCTTCGATGGCATGCCCGCTCCCGTTCCTAAAAAATAAAATTCCATCTTTTTCCCCTTTTCGTAAAATTAGCATTTTTTATACACAAAATACATCTTTCACACAACGAACCATGGTAAACTGTAGCCATACTGATTCGAAAGGTGGTTTTTCTCCATGACCAAAATCGAACGGACCTATGCACGAATCGTACATGAAGCCCGAATGCTGAACGAGAACTATCGTCAAAAGTACGGCAAATCGATTCAAATTCGAGAAATCGCGATGACCTTATTATGTACTGAAGAACTTGTTCTTGAGTCAATGGAGTTCGTCGAACGCCCTCAATTAACTTAATCGTAAACGAACAAAGAGTGTACCGCAATATAGCGGTACACTCTTTTCAATATCTTATCACTTATTTGTGATGTAATCGACGAGCGTGACACATAGTTCTGCCGTCTTGACGAGTTCTTCAATCGGCATTCTTTCATTTGTCGTGTGGATGTCTTCGTATCCGACAGCTAAGTTGACAGTCGGAATACCGAAACCAGCGATGACGTTCGCATCCGAACCACCACCCGAGTGAAGTAAGCGTGGTGTCCGTCCAAGTTGCGTGATGGCAGCTTTCGCGACTTCGACGACTTGATCACCGTCTTCGAATTTGAAGCCAGGGTACATGACTTTGACTTCGACTTCAGCACGTCCGCCGAGTTCTGCGGCTGCTTCTTCAAAGGCAGCTTTCATTTTTTCAGTCTGCGCTTCCATCTTCGGTGCGACGAGTGAACGGGCTTCCGCGAAAATTTCAACATAGTCGCAAACGATGTTCGTTGATGGTCCACCACCACTGAATCGGCCGACATTTGCAGTCGTCTCTTCATCGATTCGACCAAGCGGCATTTTCGCGATTGCTTTCGCAGCAATCGTGATCGCGGAGACACCTTTTTCAGGAGCAACACCAGCGTGTGCCGTTTTGCCGTAGATTTTAGCATTTACTTTTGCTTGCGTTGGAGCAGCTGTGATGATATCGCCCACTTTACCGTCTGAATCAAGGGCAAAACCATAATCGGCATCGATTTTTGATTGATCGAGTACCATCGCCCCAACAAGACCCGACTCTTCGCCGACTGTGATGACGAATTGAATCTGCCCGTGTGGTTGTTTCGCTTCGTTCAAGACGTGGACCAATTCGATGATGGATGCAAGTCCCGTTTTATCATCTGCCCCGAGGATTGTCGTACCATCTGTTTTGACGTAACCGTCCTCGATGATCGGTTTAATGCCCTGCCCCGGGAAAACTGTATCCATATGTGACGTGAAATAAATTTTATCGACACCGTCTTTTGTTGCTGGCAGTGTGACGATTAAGTTATTTCCTTTATGTTCCGTTTTCGATGATGCATCATCTTCAAACACGTCACACCCGAGTTCTGTGAACGTTTTTTTCAGATGGGCACAAATTTGTGCCTCTTCTTTTGATTCTGAATCGATTTGGACTAACTCTAAAAATGTATCAAGTACACGTTTCTCATTGACCATGCTAGATTCCTCCTCATGTAAGTACTATTCGACTAGCGCTTTTTCAGTATACCATCAACTGATCGATTTGCACTTCAGAAGGGTTGTTTGTACAATAGCTGTAATTATGTTTTATTTTAGAAAGGAGTTGCACCCGCATGTCACGCCCATCTAAACAACAACGTCTCATCAAATGGACGACAATCACAATCTTAGCGATTTTCTTACTTGGTACGTTTGCCTCGACGATGTTTTATTTCTTCTGATTTCGCGATGAAACGCTGTTTCAATTGTAAATATTGCTCCGTTTCTTGCAACATATGCAACAGTGCGGACCGGACTTCAAATTCTTCGCGTGTCGTCGGCAACGGCGAAGCACGGAATGTCGCGAGCAAGTCCGCCAGTTCTTGTAAAAACAAGCTTGCGTCGGCCTCCGGACGGACATTGTCACCAATCGTCCGAAACAGGTCGGCGACTTTTTTGCCTTCTTCGACGATCAACACCAAATCATCGACATTTCGGACGATCCCGCGGAGCAATTCGAACTGTTGCTCCCGCATACGGAAATAGCTGTAATCCTCGTCATCGTTTCGACGTCCGATTGCATTCCCCATTCGCTTTAACGAAGCCTCTTTTCCTTCATGCAACAGGCGCTCCGTTTCTTCAAGCGTCAACGAATGATGATTGATCCGCCCCGTCTCGATGGCTGCTGCGACTTCAAAAAACAAGGCAGCAATCCGTTTGTCGATTTGTTGGCGGCGCTCCGTAATGACGCGGTCAAGACTCGGCATGTACATATTGACGAGCAAGCCGACACCGACGCCAATCAAAATCAAGTAAACTTCATTTAAGAAGATCGCAAGGTTGAGTTGGCGTGCCGTGTAGAGGTGCGTCAAGATGACGACACTCGTGATAAAACCGTCCTGTAGACGGAGGCGTTGTGTCAACGGAAGGAATAGAATGAAATAAAGTGCTAAAGCAACTGGGCGATAACCAATAATTTCGAAAACCAAGAAACCGATTCCGATGGCAAGAATCGACGCCATGATGCGTTCATATGATGCGCGAAAGGATTTTTTCCGCGTCGCTTGAATGCTCAAGATGGCGATGATGGTAGCGAAGACATAGTAGTCGAGTTTCATCTGTTGTGCAATCCACATCGCAAGTGCCGCTGCGACGGCCGTTTTCAAAGTCCGATATCCAATAAACATCGAGTTCCCCCCTATTCTTTGTTAGACTACCTATCCTTTACCCAAGTTGTCTATCGATTTTTTTGAAGGACGTGATTTTTTGAATACACGCACGATCCGTCCCGGTCGCCCCGCAAAAAAAGCGGGTTCACTGAAAGGACTGTTATTTTTCTTTTTGCTCGGAATTCTTCTATTTTATTTATTGAAGGACGATCCACCCTCCGTCTTAAAACCAGCTGCACCGTACATCGCCGAAAAATATCAAGCAGGTCAAGTCTCGACGGAACAAGAATTTGATACGTTCAACGAAGCGAAAACCTTTCTTGGTGACGACCGTGGTGCTGTCAAACGAACGCAAGATGACCGTTACCTCTATTTGACTGGACCTGGCATCGGGATCGTCGACCCAGGCGGTACGCTCAATATCTACCAAGACCGTTCGTTAACAAAACGATTGACGTATGTCGCATCCGGTAGTCGCTTGACACTGCGCGACTTCGCTCAAGATGTCAGTCGGATCGAAATCGCTGGTGTCCGTGGCTTCGTCGCGTCGGATCGTTTGACATTGTATCCCCTTGAACGGTCAACAAACCGCTCATTTTACGAACCGACGGGCGACACGTTACGTCACTACATCGTCGCAAATGCAGGACTCGGTGGCTGGATCACCGTCGGCCGTGCTCCGAACAACGTTTCAGAGCGGACGACTGATTATGTCGAAGTATCGACCTTAACAAAAGATTTGCGGAAACCGACTTCCTTGTCTGCAAAAGAGCTAGATTCCTTCATCAAAAAGAATGCTCCCGATAGCCCACTGATCGGTACTGGAAAGACATTTAAAAAAGTCGAGCGTGATTTTGACATCAATGCCGCCTATCTCCTCGCCCATGCCGTCCACGAGTCGAATTATGGTCGATCAGCGATTGCCCGGGAAAAATTCAATTTGTTCGGCGTCAATGCAACGGACATTGCACCTGGTCAAAATGCAACAGCGTATAAATCGCTTGACGACTCGATTCGAAAAACAGGTCAGTTCATCGCCCGCGACTATCTCGCAGAAGACGGAAAGTATCATCGCGGACCGTTCCTTGGGAATAAAGCAAAAGGAATGAATGTTTTTTATGCCTCTGACCCCTATTGGAGCGAAAAAATCGCTGGTATCCTCTACAAAATGGACGCCTTCTAATTCGGAGATATGATACACTAATGGGCGAGACATTAACCATTGAGGAGTGATTCAGCATGGAAAAAGTATTGATTTTTGGTCATAAGAATCCGGATACGGATACGATTACATCAGCGATCGCATACGCTGAACTGAAGAAAGCATTAGGTGTGAATGCCGAAGCAATTCGTTTAGGCGACATCAACGATGAAACACAATTCGCACTCGATCAATTTAAGATTGCCGCACCACGGCTCGTCACGGCGGTCGCTGCCGAGGCGTCACACGTCATTCTCGTCGATCACAACGAACGTCAACAAAGTGCCGACGATATCGCTTCAGTCACAGTCACTGAAGTCATCGACCACCACCGGATTGCGAACTTCGAAACATCGGATCCGATTTACTACCGCGCTGAACCCGTCGGTTGTACGGCAACGATTTTGAACAAACTCTATAAAGAGCATGGTGTCGCAATCAAACCGGAAATCGCAGGTTTGATGTTATCGGCAATCGTTTCCGATTCATTATTGTTCAAGTCACCGACATGTACGGAAGAAGACATCATCGCTGCACGCGAACTTGCAGAAATCGCCGGTGTTGATGCAAACGTCTACGGACTCAACATGCTCAAAGCAGGTGCCGACCTCTCGAAAAAATCAATTACAGAATTGATTTCACTTGACGCAAAAGAGTTTTCGATGGGTACGTACAAAGTCGAAATCGCGCAAGTCAACACAGTCGATACAGCTGAAGTGTTACTGCGCCAAGCTGAACTCGAAGAACAAATCGATGCCGTCATCCGCGAAAAGGAACTTGACCTTTTCATTTTGATCGTCACAGATATCTTGACGAACAACTCTGTCGCTCTCGTCCTCGGTGAAGAAGCATCACTCGTCGAACGGGCATATGGCATCGAAGCGACGAATCACCTCGTGTATCTCGAAGGTGTCGTCTCGCGTAAAAAACAAGTTGTCCCGATTTTGACGGACACAGCAGTCCATTCAAAATAATCCGCTACAAAAAAGAAGGAGTTTACTCCTTTTTTTTGAATACTAATAATGAATGGTTGTTCATTCAGATTGAAGGGGGAGATTTTAATGACACAAACGATTATGGTAACCGGTGGCACGAGCGGCATGGGCAAAGCAATGGCACTCGCCTTAAAAGAAGCCGGGTGGAACGTCATTGTTACAGGACGTGACTTGGAACGGCTGCAACAGATGGACCATGAACTAAAGCAGATTGCCGGAGAGCATCTGACCATCCAGATGGATGTTCGTGATACCGATGCCTGTATCGCGGCCGTCAATCAAGCGCGGGAAACGTTCGGTCGCTTAGAGGCACTCGTGAACAATGCCGCCGGAAACTTCATCTGTCCGACGGACGAGCTGTCCCCGAACGGCTGGAAGACCGTCATCGACATCGTCCTCAATGGGACATTCAATTGTTCACACGCGCTTGTCAAAGGCTGGCAAGAAGATGACGTCAAGGGTGGACAGATTTTAAACATCGTCGCTTCTTACGCGTGGCAAGCAGGAGCCGGGGTCGCTCCGAGTGCTGCCGCGAAAGCTGGGGTCTTGAATTTGACGCGGACACTCGCCGTCGAGTGGGGATATAAGTATCATGCCCGCATCAATGCGATCAGTCCAGGACCGATTGAACGGACAGGTGGCGCCGATAAACTCGCGATGTCTCCGGAACACGCGGAACGAATTCGTCGTAATGTTCCACTCGGACGGTTCGGGACACCGGAAGAAATCGCGGGACTTGCCGTCTGGATGCTGTCCGATCAAGCAAGCTACTTGAACGGGGAATGTATCGCGCTAGACGGTGGACACTGGCTGAACAAACAACCGTTCTAAAGCACACTCACCTTCCAAAGCGGGAGGTGAGTTTTTCATGTTACTTTCCCTCCAAAAATTAACTATGTTTATAAACCATTAACAACAGGGAAAAAGGGCAAAAGAAAGGTGACCAAAGGAGGAATCATTCATGTGGATGGCTTTAGGTTGGGGTGCACTCGCTGGCGGCGCAGTCGTCATCGGGGCATTGATTGGATTATTTTTACCGATGAAGCAACGGTACATCGGATACGTCATGTCGTTTGGGACGGGCATCTTGATTGGGGCGGCGACGTTCGAGCTGCTCGACGAAGCCTTGAATAAATCAACGACGTTCATCGTCGCTATTTCTTTCATCATCGGTTCGCTCGTCTTTACAGGATTTGATTTTTTTGTTTCTTCCCGTGGCGCGAGCAAACGAAAACGTTCAGGTGGTGGGAACGAAGGTACAGGGACCGCAATCTTTTTCGGGACGATTTTAGATGCGATTCCGGAATCGATCATGATCGGGGCAAGCTTATTGTCGGGGAACGTCAGTGCGGCGCTCGTTGCGGCGATTTTCGTCAGCAATATTCCGGAAGGTCTCTCAAGTACGACCGGACTTCAAAAAGACGGATTTTCAAAGAAAAAAATCTTAATCATGTGGGGGGTCGTCTGGTTGATTTCCGCCCTCGCCTCGCTCGCCGGCTATTCCGTGCTTGCTAACCTACCCGATATGCAATTTGCGATGATCGGTTCGTTCGCAAGCGGCGGCATCATCGCGATGCTCGCTTCGACGATGATGCCGGAGGCGCACGAAGAAGGCGGGACGATTGTCGGTCTACTTGCTTCTCTTGGTCTCATTACAGCTATTGTTCTTAGCTGACTGTTAATAATTTTTTAAAAGACATTGAAACGCCGATGCCTCCGTCTGATAAACGAAGACATCGGCGTTTCAGCGTGTAGACAAATGCTTATGAAGCGTGAACATACGATAACGAGAGACAATCCGGTCGCGCTACCCTGTCTCACCTCGTCTTCAAAGCGGCAACCGATTGCGCCCTAAAGCGTCTGCATGACTGACTTTCCGTCATAGTGTTACCTAAAAAGCGTCACGTTTCGTTGACTCCTGCGGGGAAAAGTGCGTTTTTAACGCACTTTTAGAGGCAGGCAAGACCCTGCTTCTTGTCCGTTAGGACGAAGGAGCAACGGCTTGCGCCTCGCCCGAGGAAAGCAACGAAAAAAGACGCTTAATCTCCCGATGGCACGTTGTCTACAGCCTGAAACGCCGATGCCTCCGTCTGATAAACGGGAGCATCGGCGTTTCTTGCGTCGGTCCCAATTTCAAAACTCCCATTCCTTCTGAAAACGTTCTAAAAATTCAACCATAAACGTATGCCGCTCCGCTGCAAGATGTTTTGCTGTTTCCGTATTCATCAAATCTTTTAACAGAAGTAACTTCTCATAAAAATGATTGATTGTGCTCGAAGGACTCGTCCGGTCTCCCGGCTTGCGTGGTCTGAAACCGGGTACATGCATCGGTGCTTGTGTCAATGCTCCATATTGAAAGGTCCGGGCAATCCCAATGGCCCCGATTGCATCCAACCGGTCCGCATCCTGGACGATTTTCCCTTCAAGCGTTTTGACGGCCGGACGGTCCCCACCTTTAAAAGACATACTCTCGATGATTTGAAGGATTTGCTGTTTCCGGGCATCTGAGACTTTCCCGGATAAAAACGCATCGACGGAAGAAAGTGTTCCCCCAAGTTTCGTGTCAGCGACATCATGCAAAAGTGCCGCCAGTTCAATCGTCAGTAAGTCGCCGCCTTCCGTCGCAGCAATCCGTAAAGCCATCTTCCGGACGCGTTCGATATGGGCATAGTCATGTCCTGAAAAATCCGTCGCGTGAAAGGCACGGACGAACTGTTCCGTTTCGTTAATCATAAAAATCCTCCCATTCCGTCCGCAACAATCCGTAAAGCAGCATGTCATGCCGGATACCATCCCGCTTTAAAAATTGCCGGTATGTCCCTTCGTGAACGAAGCCAAGTCGTTCGTATAACGCAATCGCTCGTTCATTATAGGCAAAGACCGTCAACTGGATCCGCTCGAGGTTAAGCTCATAAAAGGCGTATCGCAGTAATAGTTGTAATGCTTTACGCCCATACCCTTTCCCGGCTTCACTTGGATCGATTCCAATCATCAACCAGGCCGTCCCGTTTGACCATAAGATATCTTCGAGTGAAACGACGCCAATCAGACGCTCGGCATCCGTCCGGCGAACGGCGAACCGAAACGTCTCATGGGCATCACTCGCAAGCATCCCGTTGATTTTTTCATCTGACAAGAAGCGATATGGTGTCGCACTCAAGTTTCGTGCAAATGTCGCATCGTCAAGAAAACTTCGGTAGACGTCCGTATCTGCCGCTTGGAAACGTGTCAGCCGAATGTCTTTCTCCTCTAGTAACTTCATCGTAATCGTCCTCCTCAAAAACCGCCACCCCTTTGATGAAAGAGATGGCGGTTATGTGTTATAAGACTTTTTCCAAGAATTTTTTTGCACGGTCGGTTTTCGGATGATCGAACAACTCGACCGGTGTTCCTTCTTCCATCAAAATGCCTTCGTCGAGGAAGAGGACACGGTCAGCGACTTCTTTTGCGAAGCCCATCTCATGCGTGACGATGACCATCGTCATCCCGCTTTCCGCCAGTTGCTTCATGACATCAAGGACTTCATTGACCATTTCCGGGTCGAGTGCTGACGTCGGCTCGTCAAATAACATGACGTTCGGTTCCATCGCGAGGGCACGGGCAATCGCAACACGTTGCTTTTGACCACCGGATAGCTGATTCGGGAAGTTATCCCGTTTCTCCGCAAGACCGACGCGGTCGAGTAACACTTCTGCCCGCTTGACAGCATCCTCTTTTGATAAACCGAGGACATTGATCGGGGCATAAATTAAGTTGTCGAGCACCGACTTATGGGGGAACAGGTTAAACTGTTGAAACACCATCCCGATATTTTGTCGTGCTTTTGCGATGTTCGCTTTCGGTTTCGTCAATTCGAAACCATCGACGTTAATCATCCCACTCGTCGGTTGTTCGAGCAGGTTGATACAACGTAAAAACGTCGACTTCCCTGATCCCGACGGTCCGATGACAGCGACGACTTGCCCGCGTCCGACTGTCGTCGTGATACCTTTTAATACTTCTAATTTACCGAACTGTTTGTACAGATCAGTTACTTGAATCATAGGTTCCATCTGATTACCCACTCTTTCTCATAGCTTTTTCGACTTGTTGACCAATCAAGGTCAATCCCATGACAAGGGTGAAATAGACGAGCCCCGCAAATAATAAGGGCTCAAAGTACAACGCTTTTTCTCCACCGACGACCTGCGCACGACGCATGATGTCGAGCACACCAACCGTCGAGACGAGGGCCGATTCTTTTGTTAACGTGATCAATTCATTCATGATGGCTGGTAAAATATTTTTGAACGCTTGTGGTAAAATGATCGACCGCAATTGTTTCATGTACGGGATACCGAGTGCATCTGCTGCTTCCCATTGTCCCCGATCGACTGCTTGAATCCCTGCCCGGATGATTTCCGAGATGTAAGCACCTGAGTTCAATGAAAAGGCGATGACGGCGGATTGATAACCTGTCGTAATATAACCAGTAAGTTGAGGTAGTCCAAAATGAATGATTGCCAATTGCAAAATGAGCGGTGTCCCACGAAATACTGCCGTATAAGCATGACCGATGAAGCGAATGAACTTACTTTTCGTAATTTTAAGTGCTGCCACGATGATTCCGATGAACATCCCTGCGATGGCAGCGACGATCACGACTTGGAACAGGACCGGAATCCCTTGCAGAATATATGGGATTGAATCTTGAATCTTTGTAAAGTCTATCATAACCAAACTCCTAACGTCGCACAAAAGGGATGGGGTTACCCCCACCCCTATGCGCTTCTCTTATTTTGCTTCTTTTTGGAACCATTCTTCTGCAAGTTTGTCGATTTCACCTGAATCGATCATCTTTTTCAACTCATTGTTGAACTCGTCACGCATCTTGTCGCCTTTTTTGAAAGCAGCGGCTGACCCCGTTGGTCCATCTTCTTTGATTTCGTACGTTTTTAATGATGCATCTTGATCCATGTATTTCACCGCTACCGCATCTTCAATGATGAGCGCGTCAATCCGGCCTGTGTTCAATTCTTGAATGATTTCCGGAATCTTGTTTAACGAAACGGCTTCGCTGTCTTTATAACGGTCTTTCGCAAGTCCTTCTTGAATCGAACCGAGTTGCACCCCGATTTTTTTACCTTTGAGTTCATCTTCCGAACTGATGGCTTTATCCTTCGTCATGACAAGGTTTTTCGATTCAAAATATACATCTGTGAAGTCGGCGTTTTTCTTCCGCTCGTCTGTTGGTGTCATTCCCGCCATGACGAAATCGATTCGTCCTGAACTGAGTGCTCCGAGTAAGCTACCGAATTCCATATCTTCAATTTTTAAGTCATATCCGAGATTTTTTGTGACTTCCTTTGCGATCGCGACATCAAATCCAACGATGTCGTCCCCTTTCGCCGTATCGATGTACTCAAATGGGAAGTAGTCTGCTGACGTTCCCATCGTCAATACTTTACTCTTGTCACTTGTACCGCCTGTTGACTCTTCCGATGCACCACAAGCTGCCATCGTAAGTGCGAGAATGCCTGCCATTGCCGTTGCTACTAATTTTTTCATAAATAAATTCCCCTTCCAACGCTCAATTGTCAGAACTTTAACAATAGTATGACTTATGTCTTTTTCTAATTCAATACTAACTCGTTCTGATTTGATTTATTAATTTTAGGATATACGAATATTTATTCATTGTAAAGTATAATTATCTCGTAATAATGCATAAAATGCTTCTTTTTATACAAAATGTGATTAATTAACCATTTATGAATCCGCTTACATTTTTTATTGTTATCCTCAAATTTTAATCGTGCGTACTTATATGTCGTCCTCTGCTTCAGCGCGACTTCTAGAAAAAACGTCCGTTTCGCGCAGACTCACGTTCTCGACAAACTAAAAACCGTGTTTCAATTAAGAAACACGGTTCCAGACTGTAGACAAAGTGCTATCGGGCGATAAAAGCGTTTTTTTCGTTGCTTTCCTCGGGCGAGGCGCAAGCCGTTGCTCCTTCGTCCTAACGGACAACGAGCAGGGTCTTGCCTGCCTCTGAAAGTGCGTTAAAAACGCACTTTTCCCCGTAGGAGTCAACGAAACGTGACGCTTTTTAGGTAATACCGTGACGGGAAGCCGGGCATGCAGACGGTTTAAAGCGCAATCCGTCTCGAATCGCTTTTTAAGCGAAAAGCAATCGGTCGCGACCCTGCCGCTTTGAAGACGAGGCGAGACAGGGAAGCGCGAACTGATTGCACTTAGATATATAGCATATTCACTCTTCATAAGCGTTTGTATACACACGGGAGCCGTATTTCAATTAAGAAACACGGCTCCCGTTGATTCACTTATGCGTAAATTTCAATCAATGATTCTAATTTTTCAACAACTTCTTCTGCTGTAAACGATTCGATATCGAAACGCTCAACCATCGAGAGAATGTTGCCATCTTGCATCAACGCAAATGAGGGTGATGAAGGTGGATACCCTTCAAAGTACTCACGTGCCCGGTCCGTTGCTTCACGGTCTTGTCCCGCGAACACTGTTACGAAATGATCCGGCTTAACGCCTTCCATTCGATTGACGTAAGCAGCTGCTGGGCGAGCGATCCCACCGGCACATCCACATACTGAGTTGACGAGGACAAGTGTCAATCCTTCACGCTTCATCGCGTCATCGACGCTTTCAGCTGTCGTTAATTCTTCAAAACCAGCAGCCGCCGCTTCTTTGCGTGCTGTCTGGACGACGTCTTCAAAATACATTTGGAAATCCATCGGTCTAATTCCTCCCTTATTCGTTCTCTTTCTTATTGTACGAGTTTAGACGAAATCTGTCCAAGTCTGCCGCTTAATTCTTGCGCCAAATATGGTTTCGCATGTAGTAGATCACGGAAGGCGACGTAACGATCAATTTTTTCTTCCGTCGGCTGACGATCATTTTTATATGCACGAATCAAGACATTTTTTGGTGTATGCTCTAAATCAATGAACTCAAGCAGTTGTGTCTCGTAACCGACGAGCGTCAAGATTTCAGCACGGATTGAATCCGTCGCAAGCGAAGCGAACTTCTCTTGAATCAACCCGTGTTGCAACATGACGTCGAGTGGAGAGCAATCAAGTTGACGATTGAGTTCTTTTTGACAACAAGGAACACTCAGAATGACAGACGCATTCCAATCAACGGCTCGGGCCAGGGCGACATCCGTCGCAACGTCACACGCATGAAGCGTCACCATTAAGTCGACCTCTGTATCCTCGTTATAATCATGGACGTCACCGACACGGAACTCTAGATTCGTATAGTCGAGATCGCGGGCAATCGCTGTACACTCTTCGATGACTTCTTTTTTGAGATCAAGTCCGGTCACTTTCAAGTCAAAACCTTTGACGACACTCAAGTAATGATACAAAGCAAACGTCAAATACGATTTTCCGCATCCAAAATCAAGAATCCGTAGCGTCCGGTCAGTCGGTAATGCGGAAATACTATCTTCGACGAACTCGAGGAACCGATTGATTTGTTTAAATTTATCGTACTTTTGCCGTTTGACTTGCCCGTCTTCCGTCATGACACCGAGCCGGACTAAAAACGGTACTGCGACTCCGTCTTCAAGGAGATGACTTTTTTTACGGTTATGCGACAGTTCTGCTTGAAGTGGTGACTGTTGCGTAGTTTTTAAAGAGACTTTCATTTTTTTTGATAACTGGAACTGGACTTCTTCCGTCTCGAAGCGGAATAAAAATTGACGGAATTCTTCCATCAATGCGTCGAGTCGGGCTAAAAATTCGTCGATCGACAAATTTTCATGTTTAATTATCCGTTCATATTGAAACTCTAATTGGATTGCATACGTATCTTTCAGTAGAATCGGTTTTAGTTTGATTCTTCGAAGATCATTTGACTTTTGGCGCGGACCACTAATCGTTGCATGCACGAGAGTAGAAGCCTCGATTTTTTGACTGAGTATTTCTTTTACTTGATGTAGTTCCACTGTAGTCCCGTCCTTTTCTGATTGTTCTTTCGAAACTGTAGCAAATTCCGCCCTATTCGACAAGTAAGGTAGCTTCATCATTAAAGGAGGAACTAACGATGTTCAAAAAACTTTTATCACAAATCGGAATCGGTGCAGCAACAGTCGACACACGACTCGACAGCGAACGCTGTGAGCCCGGCGGACAGATTCACGGGACCGTCCATATTAAAGGCGGCAATGTCGACCAAGAAATCGATCGGATCTATTTGGCGTTTAATACACAATATAAAGAAGAAGTCAGGGACAGCACGACATTTACGACGTTCACACTCGATCGTTTTTCGCTAAATGAAGCCGCCTTTACGATTGAAGCAGGTGTCGAACGCGAAATTCCGTTTACGCTTCAAGTGCCGTTTAATACGCCGCTATCGGTCAGTCAATCGAAGTCATGGATCGAAACGGGTTTAGATATCGCCCAAGCGGTCGATCCGTCAGACCGGGATGCCATCATCGTCCAAGCCAATGACCTCCAATCCGTCATCTTAGAAGCGATGGAAGAACTTGGCTTCCGACTCAAGAAAGCCGACACGGAAAAACTTCCCGGGCGTTATCGGAAGGATTTACCGATCGCCCAAGAACTGGAGTATTCGGCTCGTAATACGTACTTCGCCCATAAACTCGATGAAGTCGAAATCATCATGCTCCAAGACCGTGACGGCATCGACATCATCCTGCAAATTGACCGTCGTGCCCATGACTTAGGTTCGCTTTTCAGTGAGATGGCGGGTGCGGATGAGACGATGGCGAAGTTATCGCTAACGAATCAGGACTTGATGGACCGGGCGGCTGTCAAACAGCAATTGAACGATTTGATTGAGCGGTACAGCTGATTCCCTTGCCATAATCTTCATCATGCCTGTAATCCATCCACAAAAAACCTGAGCGATTGTCATGACTTTCTTTACGAAAGATGAGAATTGCTCAGGTTTTGTGCGGTCTGCTGTCTGATCGCGCTGATAGATCGCGGCCAAACTTGCAATTATGGTTTCGTCACTTTTGCTTGACCTGTAACCCGTGTAAAAACACGTTCAAACGTCTCTTCCGTCCAGCCCATTTCCCAGAAGAGTAATTCGTAATAACAACTTTTGACAAAATGTTGTTTCATCCGTTCCCGTTCTGCTTCAGTCGCTTGCGCCGCCAATGCATCGAGACGGTCGACTTGTTCAAAGACGACCCGTTCGAACCATTCTGAACTGTATGTTGCAATCCACTGCTGATACACCGGTGACGCCGGTGACTTCGTCAACAGTTGTTGTCCGACCTCATAATAGAGCCAGTAACAGGGTAATATCGCTGCAATCGTCTCACCAAGCGTCCCCTCACTCGCATGATGCATATGCGAGACATAGGCATAAGCAGTCGGTGCCGGTTCGAACGTTGCTAAGTCTGCTTCCGTGATAGCAAGCGGTTCGAAAAAAGACTGGTGGAGCGACAGCTCAGCCGCATATGTCGACGTCGCATGTTCCGCGAGTTCGGCGATCGTCGCGAAATCCGTTGCTTTGGAGGCGGCCCGGGCTTGAATTTTTGCGAAATGTTTTAAGTAATACGCATCTTGCATGACATAATGTCGAAATTTTTCGAGCGGTAACGTCCCGTCACCAATCCCCGTGACAAATGGATGGGTAAAGCTGCTGTCCCAATACGTTTTTGCGGCTTCCCGAATCTCTTGACTGAATTTCATCCTAATTCCCCCTTTTGTTAAATCAAAAAACGCCACACCCTACGAACAGGGCATGACGTGAAAAGACCACAAAAGAGACGTTCACGCCACTTCCCTCCGTAAGTCCAAACTTAATCAGGTTCAAAGGGTCCGAACGTCTTCGTCGTCTCAGTCGGCCTACCGACTCCCCTAGTGGTCATTATTTAATTCTTGTTCAATTATACCACTTTTTCAGTCAGACAGTCCGTATTTCAGGAAAAATTTAGTATACTGTAAGGGACAAGAGGTCAGTGGTCCGTTCCGCCTCAAGACCGATTCCGTTCTGGAACACGTCACTTACAATAGGATTAGTACCTGATACTATCTACTATACTCGGAGGATTCCTACTATGAATAAAGCAACAAAAATCATGACAACAACGCTGTTAGCGACAAGCTTACTTCTCCCGACTGCTGCTTCAGCAGAACAAGTCGTCGATAAAACGATCATCACGCTTGGTGAATCGCTCGGTGCAAAAGACAAAGCCTGGGTGCTCGCCCGATTGAATGCGCCGGAAGGCATTACGCCCGTCATCGCAACGGCGGCAGATGAAGAAAAATATTTAGGTAAGAACGTTCCCCAATCTCAACTCGGCGGCAACATGTACTCTTCCGCAAAAATTGAACTCGCTGAAAAAGGAGACGGATTATCTGTCGCAACCGAAAACATTACCTGGGTCACAAAGGACATGTATTTGAACGCCCTCGTCACAGCGGGTGTGACGGACGCCGACATCACGATTACTTCGCCTTATAAAGTTACCGGAACCTCTGCTTTGACGGGAATCATGAAAGCATACGATCAAACGTCGGCTGAAACCGGTATTAAATTGACGGATGAACGCAAAGATTTAGCCCAACAAGAACTATCGGTCACTTCCGATGTCGGAAAAACGGTCGGGACAGACAAAGTCGCTGAACTGATGAATGAAATCAAAGCAGAGATTGCAAAACAAAAGCCGGAAACCAAGGTCGATATCGAGAATGTCATCATCCAAGTCATTCAAAATAACAACATTCAATTGTCAGATGCCCAAATGGACCGGTTGACGTCATTGTTCAGTCAAATGGAGAAAGCAAACTTGAACTGGGGACAAATCGAGACCGGATTAAAGGGTGCCGGTCAAGATATTCAAGCATTCGCAACCTCGGAAGAGACGAAAGGGTTTTTCGCAAAATTGTTTGACGGTCTAAGTAATTTCTTTAAATCCATTTCCGGACTGTTCAAGTAACTGACAACGGTATCATTTCCAGTTTAACATATGATAAACTGGCTTTATCGAAACGAAAAGGTGGTGTAGAAGATGGGTTTTGCTGCGTGTAAGCATTGGTTGATGGAACAACTTTATCTGTTGCGCGCGATTTTTCATGGAATGGCGTTCTAAGGGACGAGTCTGCCCTTTTCTTAGGAACATCCATCTGAAAAATAAAGCAAAGCGCACCTTTTACGGTAAACGGAGAGCGCTATTTGCGTTCTCCGTTTTTTGATGCGCATGAAAGGAAGTTATTGATCATGATTTGCGACATCCAACACCTGACAAAACAATTCGGAGGAGCATCCGTCTTAACCGATGTCTCGCTCTACCTTAAACAAGCTGACCGCATCGGATTGATCGGTCGAAACGGAACCGGAAAAACAACGTTACTGCGTTTAATCGCTCAACTCGACACACCGGACAGCGGAACCCTTTATCTCAAAAAAGGACTTTCCATCGGTTATTTGGCTCAAATCCCAGAGTTCGCAGAAGAATTGACGGGCCTTGATGTTCTTTGGACCGCATTTGCCCAGGTCGTCGCCTTACGGACGACGATGCATCAGCTTGAACAACAAATGGCAAGTGCTGACTATCTGGACGACGTGCTGAACGAGTATACGCGCGTGACCGACCAATTCGAAAGACAGGACGGTTACCTGCTTGATTCGAAAGTTCAGCGTATGATTAACGGCCTCCACCTCGATACTTTGTTGACACGTCCCTTTTCTCAATTAAGTGGTGGCGAACAAACCAAAATCTGTCTCGGTCGGATGCTGCTAACGGAACCCGACTTGTTGATTCTTGACGAGCCGACGAATCACCTCGACCTCGCAGCAATCAAATGGCTCGAACAATTTTTAAACAGCTATCCGGGCGCAGTCATCATCGTCTCACATGATCGCGTGTTCCTCGACGCGAGTGTCAATTTGATTGCTGAACTTGAAGATGGCGAATTGACGATGTACCCCGGGAATTACTCGGCGTACATCGTCGCGAAGGAACGCCTGCTCCTCGAACAGTTCCACGCCTACACGGAACAACAAAAGAAAATCAAACAAATGAAGGATGCGATTCGGCGTTTGCGCCAATGGGCAAATGAAGCATCTCCTCCGAGCGAAAAACTGTTCCGAAAAGCAAAAGCGATGGAACGGGCACTCGAACGAATTGAGCGACTCAAACGGCCACTTCTTGAAAAAGCGGCTCCTGACATCCAATTTTCGTCGCAAGGGCAAATCAGTCAAGTCGTATACCGCCTGACGGATGTTGAGCTTTCAGTTGCCAACCGCAAGTTGTTCGAGTCGCTCGATTTCGAAGCCGCGGCGCGTGACCGGATTGGAATCGTCGGTGCGAACGGGAGTGGTAAAACAACGTTATTACGTGTCTTACTTGGACAACTCGAGCCGACGAATGGACGTGTCACGCGTGGTCCGTCAAATCAGGTCGGATTTTTATCAAAATCAGGCGAGAATACGCCCACTTCTAAACGATCCGGGTGAAGCCATAGTGAACGTGGGAGATGAATCGCCACCCTCTCTTTCGGGTATATCCTTTGTAAGGAGGTGAACATCATGCTGACACACAAGGCCTACAAATTCAGAATCTATCCGACAAAAGAGCAGGAAATCCTGATCGCGAAGACGATCGGTTGTTCGCGCTTCGTCTTCAACCACTTCTTGGCGAAGTGGGATGAGACGTATAAAGCGACAGGGAAAGGACTGTCCTACGGGTCTTGTTCGAAAGAACTCCCGTCGTTGAAGCAAGCGTTCGACTGGCTGAAGGAAGTCGATAGCATGTCTGTTCAAACGAGCGTCAAGCATCTTGCCGATGCCTTTGACCGCTTCTTCAAGAAACAGAACGAACGACCCCGCTTCAAGTCGAAGTGCAACCCTATTCAATCGTATAAGACGAACATTCAGGGTAAGTCTCAACTTCCAGAAGTCTCGATCGTCGGCGCCAAGATCAAAATTCCAAAGCTGAAGTGGGTCCGTTTCGCCAACTCGAGGCAGGTCGTCGGTCGCATCTTGAACGCGACCATCCGGCGTAACGCTTCAGGAAAATACTTCGTCTCCCTGCTCGTCGAGCAGGAGAGCAACGAAATGCCGAAGACGGGCTCGTCCGTCGGCGTCGATGTCGGGTTGAAGCACTTCGCCATCCTGTCGGACGGCACGGTGTACAAGAATGACCGCTACTTCCGTTCGCTTGAGAAAAAGCTGGCACGTGAGCAACGTAAACTCTCTCGTCGTCAACGGTTGGCCTTGGACAAGAAAGTAACACTTTCCGAGGCGAAGAACTATCAGAAGCAGAAGCGGAAGGTCGCCCGCATCCACGAGAAGATCGCCAACAAGCGAACCGATTTCCTGCACAAGGTGTCGACCGAGATCGTCAAAAACCACGACATCATCGGGATCGAGACCTTGCACGTGAAGAACATGCAGAAGAAACGCAAGTTGAGCAAGTCCATCTCTGATGTCAGTTGGTCGGAGTTCTTCCGCATGCTCGGATATAAGGCGGAATGGTACGGGAAGACCGTCGTGAAAGTCGGCAAGACCTTCGCCTCTAGTCAACTGTGTTCCAGTTGCGGACATCAACACAAAGACGTGAAACATCTTGACTTGCGTGAATGGACATGCCCGAGTTGCGGGATCCTCCACGACCGGGATGTGAACGCAGGATTGAACCTCAAACAAGAAGCTGAACGCCTCTTAGCTTCTTCAACCGTCGGGACGACGGGGTTAGCCTGATCAGGTTTCGACCGTTAGGTCGGATCACTCAGGAATCCTCCACCTCTAAGCGAAGCGTAGGTGGAGGTAGTTCAACACAACACGTTGACGTACCGGGTGAAGAGCGACTGATCGATTACTTCCGTTCACACGTTTCGACAGATGAAGGAACAGCCCGCTCCCTGTTAGCCCGTTTCCTCTTTTTCGGTCCACGCGTCTTCTTACCGATTGATGCGTTAAGTGGTGGAGAAAAGATGCGCTTAATGCTCGCGATTCTTGTCCACTCGCCGCTCAATGTCCTGATTCTTGACGAACCGACGAATCACCTCGACATTGAATCCCGCGAGGCGCTTGAAGAAGCACTCGAGCACTTTGATGGAACGCTGATCGCCATATCGCATGACCGCTATTTCTTGAACCGACTCTTTTCGAAAACCTATTGGCTAGATGACACGACAGAAATGTTTTCTGGCCCTTACCAATATGCTGCCGAAAAACGACATGCTCGGACAACCGTCGAATCAGCGGCACCCGCGCCTGTCAAGCGAACCACCCAGGCACCAGTAGCTGAGGAACATCCGTCTTTAAGTGCAGACGAACTCGAACAACAGATTCAACAGTTTGAGCATGCACTGGATGTACTCGATACGTCTCTTGCGACTACGGATGCTTACGAAACTCTCGCGACATTATTCTCAGAACGTGAACAGCTCGTTAGTCAAATTGATGCCTTATATGAAATTTTGTTGGCATTAGATAACTAACTCAAAAATCTTCTACCGTCAAACTACCACTCGCTTCATTAAGAGCGGTGGTTTTTTTATATTAGAAAATCTTTAATAGACGTCTCTTTTTGTACTCATTAAAAATATTTTTTAAACATTTTAAAAAAAAGTTTCGAAAAAAAGCTTGCAAGATGTCTGAAAATTCGTATAATTCAACTTATAGCTATTATCACTTTTCAGCAAAAACACTTTGGGAGGAACTATCACATGGATGCATTTCAACAGGCAATACAATCGGGCGTCGACTTCGCCAACAACATCTTATGGTCTTATATCTTAATCGCCGCTTTAATCGGAGTCGGAATCTACTTCACCTTCAAAACGAAGTTCATCCAATTCCGTTACTTGAAAGAAATGTTCCGTGTCACACTCGATAAAAACGAGAAGACAACAGATGATGAAGGAGAGAGCATCACATCCCTTCAATCGTTCTTCATCGGTGCCGCGACTCGAATCGGTACAGGTAACTTAGCCGGTGTTACGATTGCCGTGACACTCGGTGGACCAGGAGCTGTCTTCTGGATGTGGATGGTCGCCCTCCTCGGTGGCGCAACTGCACTCATCGAAAGCACACTCGCTCAAGTCTATAAAGTCCGTGACTCTGGTTCGAACGCATACCGTGGTGGTCCAGCTTACTACATCGAAAAAGGCTTGAAAAACCGTGCCCTCGGGATTGTCTTCGCAATCTTGATCGCTGTCACATTTGGTCTCATCTTTAACTCGGTTCAATCCAACACGATTGCCGCTGCATTTGACAATGCCTTTGGTATCGACAAAGCAGTCGTCGGTGGTATCTTGGTTGTTCTTACAGGCCTCGTCATCTTCGGTGGTGTCCACCGTGTCGCGAAATTCTCGGCAATCGTCGTCCCAATCATGGCGTCACTCTACTTGATTGCTGCAATCTTCGTTGTCGTCACGAACATCACTGAACTTCCAGGTGTTTTCGCAATGATCTTCAAGAGTGCATTCGGAATCGACCAAGCTGTCGGTGGTTCTGTCGGTGCTGCGATCTCACTCGGTGTGAAACGGGGTCTTTTCTCGAACGAAGCCGGTATGGGATCTGCGCCAAACGCAGCAGCTGCTGCTGAAGTGTCTCACCCAGCAAAACAAGGATTCTTACAGACGCTCGGAGTTTTCCTCGATACGTTGATCGTCTGTACAGCAACTGCCGCAATCATCCTACTCAGTGATAGTTATGCTGCTGGTAACGGTGAAGGAATCGCAATGTTACAAAATGCCCTTGCTGAACAACTCGGTGCCGTTGCACCTGCCTTTATCGCAGTCAGCGTCTTCTTATTCGCCTTCAGTTCAATCGTCGGTAGCTACTACTACGGTGAAACGAATATCGAATTCATCAAGAAAAGTAAAGCCTCTGTTTTCGGCTTCCGGATCGCGACGATGGCTTTCGTCTTCATCGGTTCTGTCTTAAGCCTCGGTATGGTTTGGAGTTTCGCCGACCTCTTCATGGCCGGTATGACATTAATCAACTTAACAGCCATCTCACTCTTGGGTGGAGTCGCAATGAAAGTTATCAACGACTACCAAAACCAACGTAAGCAAGGTCTCGATCCTGTGTTCTCTGCTAAAGCGTTAGGTATTGAAAATACGGAGTGCTGGGACGAAGAAGAAGAAGCACGCCCAGCAGCTGGAGAAGTTCCACCAGTCGCTCGTCGTTAATTTAATGCTCATCTCTAACACCTTGGTCAGGCGTTCATTCGCCGCCAAGGTTTTTTTCTTTCGGGGATTATCTTTTCGTTGAGTTGGGAAAATAGTACAAGGTAGTTACGAAGGAGGAATTGATTGTGTCAAAAGTGATGTTAATCATCAACCCGTCATCCGGGAAAGAACAAGGTAAAAAGTATGCGGAATTCGCAGAAGGAACGCTCGCCCAACGCTATGCGACGGTCGATGTCCGCTATACAGAAAAAGAACGTGATGCAACGGAATTCGCACGGACTGCGTCAAGAGAGAACTATGATGCGGTCGTTGCAATGGGCGGTGACGGAACGGTCAATGAAGTCATCACGGGAATCGCAGAACAAGACCACCGTCCGACGCTCGGAATCGTTCCACTCGGGACGGTCAATGATTTAGCACGTGCACTCCATATTCCGACGGATGCCCGTGACGCGATCAGTGTTCTCGAAGATGCACCCATTCGCCCATTTGATATCGGCAAGTACGGCTCGCATTACTTCATGAACGTGATCGCCGTTGGTCTGATTGCAGACGCCGTCGAAGAAGTGAGCGTCGAACAAAAGACATCACTCGGTTCAGTCGCCTACTTCATCGAAGGATTAAAAGCTTTTAAAGATCACAGCCCCTACCCACTCACGTTAAGAGCAAAGGAAAAGACGTTTGATGGCGAAACACCCTTACTGATCGTCTCATTGACGAACTCTGTTGGTGGATTCGAGTCGTTCGCTAAAGATGCGCGTGTCGATGATGGTTTATTGCATGTCTTCCTAGTCAAACAATTAGGCTTCTTCGATGCCTTACAGGCGTTACCGAAGCTTTTAACGGGTGACCTGTCGAATGCTGATCAAGTCGAGTACTTCACGACAACCGAAGTCGACATCGAGTCGAAAGAATCTCTTTCGATCAATGCTGACGGAGATACGGCCGGTGAGCTTCCAATCACGGTCCGCGTCCTACCGCAACACTTAAATGTCATCGCCCCTACATCTTAACTGAAACCACCCTTGCAACCTCCCGCGATTCCACATCGGCGGGAGGTTTTTTCGAGTGTTTTTGAAACCAATAATAACCATTACAATATATATTATACAATGATAACTTTGAAATGAAACTGAAATATTTTTGTTTTATTTCTGATGCTATAATCATTCTATCAAGAAAACATTTCTTAGATTAACTACATATGACGTGTATTACTGACGTCGAAAAACAAAAAAAATTACCATCGTCCGTCGCCGTTCCCAACTAGGAGGAACTTCCACATGAAACGTATTTTAACAACAATGACAATGACAGCACTGATGGTTTCAGGATTCGCTACGACAAGTATGGATAAAGTCGAGGCAGCAACTACATATAAAGTAAAAATCATGGCCGACGGTCTCCGTGTCCGAACAGGCCCATCGACTGCCTATAAAGCAGTCGGAATCGTCAACAAAGGAAAGACGTTCAACTATCTCGGTGTGTCCGGATCGTGGACGAAAATTTCTTACTCCGGCTCGTCCCGTTACGTCGCCTCAAAGTACGTCAAAAAATATAAAGTCACTACTGCAACAAAAGCGTCTAGCGGATTTTCTCGTCCAGCAAGTGGTCCGATTACACAAGGATACGGTGCAGCAAGCGGCGTTTACGGTTATACGTTCCATAACGGAATCGATATCGGTGCTGCAACCGGAACTCCGGTCTATGCTTCTGCTGCCGGTAAAGTCATCAAGTCTCGTTACTACGGCGCATATGGCAACCATGTCATGATGACGCATACGGTCAACGGGATTGCGTACACGACGGTTTATGCACATTTGAATAGTCGCTCCGTTTCTGCCGGACAAACGATTGCCAAGGGCTCGAAAATCGGAACAATCGGTGCGACCGGAAATGCTTTCGGCGCTCACCTCCACTTTGAACTGCATCGCGGTTCTTACGTTTACAGCGCTTCATCTGCTGCAAGCAGTGTCAATCCACTAAACTACTTTAATTGATCAACTCACCACTGACGAAATCTTCGTCAGTGGTTTTTTCGTATACGTAATCCTAAACAGCGTTGCCCATGTCAGTTAGATGAAAATTCCTCCAAACAGTGGTAAGTTAATTAAATATTCGCTTCTAAGGAGGAATTCATGTTGAAACGACAATCCATGTTACTTGCAGTCGCCAGTGTCGCGGGTATCGGCATTCTTGCCGGCTGCCAAGATCAGCCGACACCAGAAGAACGACTTGCTTCCTATTCAAAGCTTTGGGAAAAACAAGACTATGATAAGATGTATGCGGATTATGTCAGTCAAACGACACAAAAAGAGTACGGTAAAAGTCAGTTCATCGAACGAACGAAAAAATTGAATGATACGCTCGAAATAAAAAATATCTCCATCACACCTGAAAAAGCACCTGACTCAGATGATAAAAAGAAACAATTGCTGCCCGTCACTGTTAAATTCGATACGATCGCAGGACCTGTTTCCTTCAAGAAAGAGGTCCCACTCGTCTACGAGACAAAAAAAGATACAGACAATTGGTACGTCGACTGGGATCCGTCTTTCCTGTTCAAGGACTTTGAACAAGACGATAAAATAAAGTTAAATACAATTCCTGCAAAACGTGGTGATTTGATTGATCGGCATAAAAAACCACTCGCGACGACTGGTCAAGGCTTCGAAGTCGGCGTGACGGCTGGTCAGCTTGATGACACTGCCAAGAAAAAACTCGCTACGCTTCTCGACCGGTCGACGACTTCAATCGACGACGCCCTATCCGCATCTTGGGTCAAGGACGGTCAGTTCGTTCCGTTAAAAACATTTGATCCGTCTGACGAAGCAACCGTTAATCGCTTGACGGCAATTAAAGGCGTCAGCGTCAAGGAAACAGAAGTCCGGGCTTACCCATACGGTGAAGCGACTTCCCATTTAATCGGCTATCTTGGTGCAGCGACTGCTGAAGACGTCAAACAGTCGAATAATAAAATCCAAGCCGGTGAACGGGTTGGTAAACGTGGGCTTGAACAAGTTTTCGATGATGAACTACGTGGTCAGTCCGGCATGCGGATTGAAATCCTCAAACCGGAGCAAGATGACTCCGTGACCGTCGCCGAGACCAAAGTCAAAGACGGAAAAGACATCACATTGACGATTGATGGCGCGCTGCAACAGTCGACGTACGAGACGATGAAAGGTGACCCTGGCGTCGCGACTGCACTTGATCCAAGGACTGGTGAAACACGGACTCTCGTCAGCTCGCCAGGCTTTGATCCAAGTGAGTTCACGCTTGGCATCTCGCAAGACCGACTCGATACATTGACGAATGATCAAGATCAACCGTTACTCAATCGTTTTACGAGTGCCTTTGCACCCGGATCCACACAAAAGCCGTTGACGGCTTCCATCGGTCTAACAGCCGAGAAGTTAAATCCGGACAAAGCGTATTCGATTGACGGCTTAAAGTGGAAAAAGAACGGTTTCAACGTCACGCGTATTCATGAGACACCTGCCCCTGTTGATTTACACAATGCGTTAGTCTACTCGGATAATATTTACTTCGCGCAAACAACGCTTGAAGTAGGAGCCGACACCTTTACGAACGGACTTCAGGCACTCGGTTACGGGGAAAAAATTCCGTTCGCCTATCCGATGCGCGCTTCACAGATTTCAAACGATGGAACCATTTCATCTGACGGTCAATTAATGGATACATCGTACGGACAAGGTCAGATGTTGACGAACATCGTCCACCTCGCTTCAATGTACGAAATCTTTTTAACGGACGGAATCATCTATCAGCCAACACTACGGGCTGATGAAAAAACGAAACAAATCTGGAAACAGGACTTAATCTCAAAAGACGATGCCTCGATGATCCGAAAAGACTTGTATGATGTCGTCCATGCCGGATATGACTTACCTGCCGACATACAGGAAGTCGCCGTTGCCGGTAAGACAGGTACAGCTGAACTCAAGCAGGCGGGAGAAACAAAGGGGAAGGAAAATGGCTTTTTCGTCGGTTATGACAACGATGACCCGACGTTACTCGTCGCGATGATGATTGAATCGGTCGAGAAGGAAGATCGGGGCAGTCCCTATGTCTCCGGTCTCGTCGCAGAAGTCTTGAAAGAGGCCAAGTAAGGCGATTGGTCAGGGGTACGATTTTCAGCTGATATTTGCTGCAGGATCGCCCGTCATTGCTTTTTACGAAGAAACGTAAAATGGCCGATGATTCCGTAAAAAGTGGAATCATCGACCATTTGATTGATGTGGGTCTGACTGATGAGTCAGACCTTTTTTAGTTAGACGTGAAGATCGGGTAACCGTGCTGCCATCAATTGCTCAATCGCTGATGTATCTTCTTGTTGTAACAATTCAACAATTTTACTACCGACGATGACACCTGCGACCGAAGCCCCTAACTGTTTGACGTGTGCTGGCGTACTGATTCCAAACCCAGCGAGGACCGGAACGGGACTTAATTCCGCGACATTTGCAAGATGGGCTTCGAGCGACTCACCGAATGTCGTCTGCCCTCCTGTCGTCCCGTTGACCGTGACGGCATACAGGAACCCTTCGCTTTGACTCGCAATTTTTTGAATCCGTTCGATCGGACTCGTCAATGAAACGAGCTGGACGAGGGCGATGTCTTGTTTATCATGCTTCGCAAAAAACTGTGTACTCTGTTCGAGTGGTAAGTCAGGAATGATTAACCCATCGACCCCAACTTCGCGACATGTCGCAAGAAATGCATCGATGCCAAAGCGGAAAATTGGATTCAAATAGGTCATGACGACGATCGGGACCGTCGTTTCTTGACGTGCGATCCGAATCGCTTCGAGGACGTCATGTAAGCTGACTTCGTGTGCCAGCGCCCGAAGACCCGCTTCTTGAATGACAGGTCCATCCGCGACAGGATCTGAGAACGGGACACCGACTTCAATCGCGGTCGCCCCACTCTGTTCGAGGAATGACAAAATTTCTGGCAGACGGTCGATTCCACCGTCACCTCCCATGACATAAGGAATAAATGCTTTTTCACCACGGTCATTGACTGTTCGGATTGCTTGTTCTAATCGCATCATGCTTCCCCCTTCAAGGCCGATCTGACCGTCATGACATCTTTATCGCCGCGGCCCGATAAACAGATGACAAGAATCTCGTCTTCCGACATATCTTTTGCAAGTTTCGTTGCGTGGGCGACGGCATGTGCTGTTTCAAGCGCCGGAATGATGCCTTCTTTTTGGCATAATAACTGGAGTGCATCGAGTGCTTCTTGATCCGTGACGGCTTCATACTGGACACGCCCGATGTCTTTTAAGAGGCTATGTTCCGGTCCGACGCCTGGGTAGTCGAGCCCGGCTGAAATCGAATGGGCTTCCGTGACTTGACCATGCGCATCCTGTAACAAGTACATCATCGATCCGTGTAAGACACCGACTTCCCCCTTCGTCATCGTCGCCGCGTGTTTACCTGTCTCAATCCCGTCGCCCGCTGCTTCAATTCCGTACAGTGCAACCGTTTCATCGTCGATGAATGGGTGGAACATACCCATTGCGTTACTCCCGCCACCGACACAAGCGACGATTGCGTCCGGCAAGACACCTTCTTTTTCAAGAATTTGCGCCCGTGTCTCTTTCCCGATGACGGCTTGGAAATCACGGACAAGTTCCGGGAACGGATGTGGTCCGAGAACCGACCCCATCAAATAGTGAGTATCCTCAACATGTTTGACCCAGTAACGTAACGCTTCATTGACGGCATCCTTCAGGGTCCGACTGCCTTGTGTGACAGGGATGACGGTCGCCCCCAGCAACTCCATCCGGAAGACGTTTAATTCCTGACGCCGGACATCCTCTTCCCCCATGAAGATGACACATTCTAAATCAAGTAAGGCACAGACGGTCGCCGTCGCAACACCATGTTGTCCGGCACCAGTCTCGGCGACGATTTTTCGTTTTCCCATCCGTTCCGCGAGTAACGCTTGTCCAATCGTATTATTGATTTTATGAGCGCCGGTATGGTTCAAGTCTTCTCGTTTCAAGTAAATCTTCGCTCCACCAATCGACCGCGTCAAGTGCTCCGCGAAGTAGAGTGGCGTCTCACGCCCGACGTAGTTTTTTAAGAGATCGTTCATCCGTTCATAAAACGCCGGATCCTCTTTGACTTCGGCATAGGCTTGTTCCAGTTCAAGGACGGCTTGCATCAATGTCTCCGGAATGTAGCGTCCACCATAAATTCCATATTGACCAAGTGCATCTGGTTGTGAATAACGCATCGTGCTCATCTCCCCTTTACGGCATGTGCGAATGCCAGCATTTTCTGTTGATCTTTTTGAAACTCCGTTTCGATTCCGCTCGAGACATCCACTGCGAACGGCTGATAGCGTGCGATGGCTGCTGCGACATTCTCTGGTGTCAAACCACCTGCGACGAACATCGGTCGTGTACTTTTTAAATCCGTCGACCAATCGAACCGCTGTCCACTTCCAGCTTGTGGCGCGTCGTAGAGCATGTAATCTGCTTCTGTATCGATTGTAGTAGACCCTGCAACGACTGCCTGAATGATTGGAACTTCCGTTTGTGTAAGGATTGCTTCGTCCATCACACCGTGAATTTGAATCAGATCCAGTCCAACTGTTTTAATCGCAGCCTCGACTTCTTCTAGGGTCGGCGAGACGAAGACACCGACGACTTGGACCGATGCCGGAACCAATTGGCGCAGTTCAGCTGCTTGTTCGAGCGTGACTTGGCGTTTACTCGGCGCGAACACAAAACCGATGTAGTCGGCGAGTCGGCTCGCGACCATCACATCATCGGCGCGCCGTAACCCACAAAATTTAATGCGTGTCATAGACCGGTCCGTTGACTGCTTGGATGAAGGCGGCGGGATCTTCCGCTCGCATCAACGTTTCACCGACTAAAATGCCGTCTGCCCCGTCATGATGAAGCTGACGTGCCTGCTCGACCGTCTGAATCCCACTTTCACTGATATACCGGACACCCGGACGCTTCGCCTGCAACAGCCGTATCGATGTCGCTAAGTCGACAGCGAACTTTTTTAAGTTCCGGTTGTTGATGCCGATGATCCGTGCACCGAGCTGTTCTGCTTGCTTCAGTTCCGCTTCATCATGGACTTCCACCAAAACTTCGAGACCGTTTGCGTAGGCATAATGATACAGATCGTCCAGTGTCGCTTCGTCAAGTGCCGCGACAATCAATAAGATTAAGCTCGCTCCGTGCGCTTTCGCAAGATCGATTTGAATCCGGTCAATCATAAAATCTTTACATAGGATGGGCACGTCAACTGCATTTGCGACTGCCTCAAGATCCGCCATGCTCCCTTTGAAATACGTCGTATCCGTCAAAACCGAGATGACCGTTGCCCCACTCGCTGCATACCGTTTTGCTTGAGCGACAGGGTCGACGTCGAGCGAAATATCACCTTTTGAAGGAGACGCCCGTTTGATTTCCGCGATGACCGACAAGTCATCTTGGCCGAGACGCTCGTGAATCGAACGACGTAAGGGTGACCGTTCGATCTGCTTGACTCCTGCCACTTTGAGTTCAGCTACTTCGTGTTTTTTCGTTTCAATGATTCGGTCTAAAATATTCATCCGATTGCCTCCTGTCGTTTTGTCTGTTGCAATTGTCGTAGTTTTTCTCGTGCTTGTCCGGAATCGATACTGACGATTGCACAATCGATTCCTTCCCGAATCGTTTTGACCCGTCCTTCCGCGAACAAGGCGATACCCGCGTTGAGTAAGACCGTATCTCGGTATGGGCCCGCTTCGCCGTCAAGGACACGTAGTAAGATGTCGGCATTTTCTTGAGCCGACCCACCACGAATCGCTTCGAGTGGCGCGACGGTCAATCCGACTTCTTCCGGATGGAGACTGAAGCGAATCAATTCTCCATCGTCGAGTAACACAAGTTGGTTTGTTCCGGCGAGTGATGCTTCATCCATTCCATTCGCCCCGTGTAAGACGATTGCCCGTTTGCGTCCGAGACGGTGTAACGTCAAGGCCATCGTCTCGAGTAAATCTTCCCGGTAAATCCCGAGCAATTGTGTTTTTAAGGAGACCGGGTTCGTTAACGGACCAATCAAGTTAAAGATCGTCGGGATGCGTAAATCACTCCGTACCTTCATGATTTGTTTGACACGCGGGTGCATCCGCTGGGCGAATAAGAACGCAATCCCGTTTTCTTCGAGTCGGTTTGCGAGTTGCTCGGGTGTTTCATCCAGTTTAACACCTAATGCCTCGAGGACATCGGCACTGCCCGTTTTACTCGAGATACTCCGGTTACCGTGCTTCGCGACCTTCGACCCTGCACCTGCAAGAACGAAGGCGGCTGTCGTGCTGATGTTGAATGACTGTGAGCCATCGCCACCCGTCCCGCAGTTGTCGATGAAGTCCGTTCCTGTGACCGGAATGTCGAGTGCGACTTCCCGCATGATGGAGGCGAGTCCCGCTAGTTCCTCAGCTGTTTCGCCTTTTGCTTTTAAGGCGACGAGGAATGCTGCGATTTCGCTATCCGTCACGTTCGGTTCAAACAGTTGTCGTGCCGCTTGTTGCATCTCTTCATATCGTAAATGCTTCGCATCTGCTAGTTTCATCAATATTTCTTTCATATCTCGTCACTCCCTTGTCAGTTCAATGAATCGTTTGACGATTTGTTTTCCGTCGATCGTTCCGACCGACTCTGGGTGAAACTGAATCCCATACGTCGGGTGTTCGACATGTTCAAATGCCATGATTGTCCCGTCCGCCGTTTCTGCCGTAATCTGTAACACGTCGGGTGTCGTCTCGCGGTCGACAATCAATGAATGATACCGCATGACTTCGAATTGTTCCGCCAGTCCCTTAAATAAGTTCCCGTTCTGTCGAATCATCGATGTCTTGCCGTGCATGATGTCCGTTGCCTGGACGACTTGTCCCCCGAAAGCTTGTCCGATGGCTTGATGACCGAGACAGACGCCAAGGATCGGAATCGAGCCGGACAGTTGTTTGATGACATCTAGACAAATCCCAGCATCGTTCGGGTTGCCAGGTCCCGGCGATAAAATGATCCCGTCCGGTTTCAAGTCTTGAATGCCTTCAATCGTCATCGCATCGTTACGGACGACGTGTACGTCGGTATGTTCCGCCGCATATTGATACAAGTTATAGGTAAAGGAATCATAGTTATCAATCAATAAAATCATTTCCAAACCTCCAGTAACGACTTCGCTTTATGCAGTGTCTCTTCATATTCAAGCGTCGGGTCCGAGTCATAGACGATGCCAGCACCGGCTTGGACATAGGCCGTACCATCTTTGATGACCATCGTCCGGATCGCGAGCGCAAAATCAAGATTTCCACTGACATCGAAGTATCCGACGGCACCTGCATATACTTCCCGCTTCAACGTTTCATACTGTTCAATCAATTGCATCGCCCGAATCTTCGGCGCGCCGGAGACCGTGCCGGCGGGTAAACAAGAAATCAAAGCATCGGCTCCTGTCTGCCCGTCCGCTAACGTCCCTTCGACGACGGAGACAAGATGCATCACGTTTTTGAAACGTTCGACTTCCATATAGCGTGACACGTTGATGCTTCCGACCTGACAGACCTTGCCGAGATCGTTTCGTCCAAGGTCGACGAGCATCCGATGTTCGGCCCGTTCCTTCTCGTCTGCGACGAGCTCAGCTGCCAACCGTTCGTCTTCTTGTTTCGTTTGTCCTCTGCGCCGTGTCCCGGCGATCGGATTCGTCGTCACGCGTCTTCCCTTGACTTGAACGAGACTTTCCGGCGATGCCCCGAGGACAATCAACTCGCCAAGGTCGATATAAAAGAGATAAGGGCTCGGGTTGTCTTGCCGTAACTTCCGGTAAAAGTGGAACGGATCACCAGCGAACGTCGCATCGAGTCGTTGCGATAACACTAATTGGAAGACGTCACCTTGCCGAATATGTTGTTTCGCTTGTTCTACGAGCCGGATAAAGTCTTCCTTCTCCATCTGCAGTTGGTATGAAATATTTTCAAGGGGGCGTTCGAGCAACGTTTGCTCCCCGGTCCGTTCGAGTTGTTGCTTTCTTTGCTTTAGCCGCTCCAACATCTCACTGCGGTCCGTCACACCACCGAGTGACGTATGGACTAAGTGGACACGGTGTTCCAGATGATCATATAAAATGATTTCATCATAGACGGCGAGTAACGCATCCGGTAGATTCCGGTCAACCTTTGGCATCACGCCGATATTTTCATAGGTGCGAATCGTGTCGTAGCCGACATAGCCGATCGCCCCACTTAAAAAGGGTAAGTCCAGCTCACTTGTTGGTCGTGTGATGTAGTTTTGCAGTAAACGGACCGGGTCACCGGTCGTCGTAACCGATTCGTCCGTCTTTAAATCATGCCGCGTGACTTGATTCCCCTCTGCCCGTAGCAGAGCGACTGGGTCGACGCCGATAATCGAGTAACGTGCATTGCCGGACTGGGTCGAACTTTCGAGTAAACACTTTCGTTCCCCGTCGATGCGTCGAAAAATCGAAATCGGTGTCAGCTCGTCCCCGTTCATCTCAAGTCGTTCGATTACTAATTCCTCTGTCTGAATCATCCTGATTTCGCCTCCTGATATAAAAAAAGTCCTCCACATAGCAATTGCTACATGGAGGACGATTAACTCGCGGTGCCACCTCGATTGGAACGTTTGTTGCGTTCCCACTTTTCCGGTGCTTCCTCTATCAGGGACACCGTAGCCTGCGATAACGGGGGCTTCCGTCATGACCTACTGTAAATTCAGCCATGCTCTCATGAGACCATTCATTAAACCTCCCTGTGCCGAAGTCCCACCCTTCTCCGGCTCTCTGAAACAGTGATGTGTTTAACTACTTAACTCATTCATCGATTTTTTTATGTTGTTGTATACGAAAAGGGTCTTCCTGTCCAGTCATGTGATGATTCACATGAAGGACGGGAAAACCCGCGGTACCACCTTCGTTGACTATCCAAATAGTCCCCTCGAACGAACCGGCGCACCTGATTCGTCGTCCTCGATAACGGGAGGTCACCGTCAGAGCCTACTGTAAGTTCGGTCTGATGCTCAAAAGCCCATTCACCTGTTTCCCGATACTGATTCGCACCACCCATCAGCTCTCTTTAATCGTTTCACAGGCTACTCTTCTTCGTCGTAGCGTTGTGTTGTTCAATTGTTTATTATATTACGTCGCTTCGGGCGACCTGTCAACTATTTAGTATAAAGCAAGTTGATCCGGGTCGATCGATTCGAGCGCATGCTTGACCGTCTGCAGGAATTGGCCGGCCACTAACCCGTCGAGCACACGGTGATCGATCGACATACATAAGTTGACCATGTCACGTGCTGCGAACATGCCGTTGACCCAAACCGGGCGCTTGACGATTGATTCGACGGATAAAATCGCCGCTTGCGGGAAGTTCAAGATCGGTGCCGATTGGATCGAACCAAATGAACCCGTGTTATTGACGGTAAACGTACCACCTTGCATCTCGCTTGATGATAACTTGCCGGCCTGCGCCCGTTTACCGAAGTCATCGATTGCCCGAGCGAGTCCTTTAATGCTCAGTTCATCCGCATGTTTGACGACCGGGACGAATAACGCGTCTTGCGTCGCGACGGCGAGAGATAAGTTGATCGCTCGTTTTTGAATGATCTTATCGCCTGCCCACTGCGAGTTCATGATTGGATGTTTCTTCAGTCCTTCGACTGTTGCTTTCATGAAGAACGGCAAGAACGTCAATTTGACGCCTTCTTGTTTGAAGAACTGATCTTTATGACGATTCCGTGCTTCGACCAGATTCGTCACGTCGACTTCTACCATCAACCAGGCGTGTGGTGCTTCCTGTTTCGAGCGCACCATGTTACTCGCGATCGCTTGACGGACACCCGCCGTCGGAATTTCAATATCGCCGTCTTCCGTCGTACTCATCGTCGGTTTTGGCGCAGACTTCGGTGCCGGTGCCTCGGTTGCCGCTTTTGCCGGCGTCGGTACGGTCTCGATCGTTGGCGCCTCGACAACGTCCGGCTGATTGATTTGACCGGATTCAACGAGTTTCAACAAATCTTTGCGTGTAATGCGACCGCCCGCTCCCGTCCCATTGACGTGATCGAGGTTGATGCCGTGTTCTGCTGATAACTTCAGCACGGCTGGTGAATAGCGTTTTTTCATCGACTGATCCGTCTCCGTCACCTGCTCTTTTACAGCTGGAATTTCTTCTTCAGTCGCTGCGACTTCCGTCGATCCACCACTGACTTGTAACGTAACAATCGCTTCCCCGACTTGGAGAGTGTCCCCTTCTTCAGCGAGCAGCTTGTCGATGACACCATCAAACGACGACGGCACTTCGGCTGTCACTTTATCAGTGATGACTTCAGCAATCGGATCATACTTTTTGACAGTATCTCCTGGTTTGACGAGCCATAACGAAATCGTTCCTTCCGTCACGCTCTCACCAAGTTGTGGCATCGTTAATGTTTCTGTCTTCATTGACGGGTCCCCCTCAGTACGCGTAGAGCGTCCGGATTTTATCTTCGATTTTTTCGCTTGAGATGTTGAAGAACTTCTCCATCGTCGGTGCGTATGGCATCGCCGGTACATCGGGTCCGCACAATCGTTCGACTGGTGCATCAAGATCGAACAAGGCTTCTTCCGCGATGATTGCCGAGACTTCACTCATGACACTGCCTTCTTTATTATCTTCCGTCACAAGCAAGACTTTCCCCGTTTTTTGCGCCGCTGCGACGACTGCCGCCCGGTCGATCGGATAGACGGTCCGAAGATCGAGGATATGGACGTCGATACCGTCTTTTTCAAGGCGCGCTGCTGCGTCAAGCGCCATTTGGACACAAAGTCCGTACGTGATGACGGTGACGTCTTCTCCGTCCCGTTTGACGTCGGCCTTCCCGATTTCAACCGTGTAGTCCTCTTCCGGAACTTCACCTTTTAACAATCGGTAACCCCGTTTATGTTCAAAGAACAAAACAGGATCATTCGAGCGAATCGCCGCTTTTAATAAGCCTTTGGCATCGTATGGGTTTGACGGAATGACGATTTTTAGACCCGGCGTCGAATTGAACATCGCTTCGACCGATTGCGAATGGTACAACGCACCATGAATGCCGCCACCAAATGGTGCACGGATGACGATTGGACAAATCCAGTCGTTGTTCGAACGATACCGGATTTTTGCGGCTTCACTGACGATTTGGTTGACGGCCGGCATGATGAAGTCGGCGAACTGCATCTCAGCAATCGGACGCATGCCGTACATGGCAGCTCCGATCCCGACACCCGCGATCGCACTCTCAGCAAGTGGTGCATCGATGACACGTTCTTCTCCGAACTGCTCAAGCAATCCTTGTGTCGCCCGGAACACGCCACCACGGACACCGACGTCCTCACCTAAGATAAAGACAGAATCATCACGTTCCATTTCTTCTTTGATCGCGCTATTGATTGCTTCAATTAAACTTAATGTCGTCATTTCGTTTCCTCCTCGTCGTACACGTAACGAAGTGCGTTTTCCGGCAAGTCATACGCCGCTGCTTCTGCGTAAGCCGTCGCTTCTTCGACTTCACGTTCGAGTGTCGTCTCGATTTCTGTCGCTGACTCTTCAGTCAAGACACCCATATCAATCAATTTCGCCCGGAAAATCTTAATCCCGTCGCGTGTTTTTAGTTCTGCCAGTTCTTCGGCCGAACGATACGATTTATCATCATCGTCTGACGAGTGAGGGACAAGGCGTTCAACTTCGACTTCGATTAACGTCGGACCTTCTCCACGGATACCACGGTCACGTGCTTCCTTGACTGCTTTATAGACAGCAAGTGGATCAATCCCGTCAATCGTCACACCGGGCATACCGTAACCAATTGCACGGTCTGCGACATGTTTCGCTGACAATTGTTTCGAGAGTGGTGTTGAAATCGCATATTTATTGTTCTCACAGAAGAGAATCACCGGTAATTTATGAATCCCGGCAAAGTTCGCCCCTTCATGGAAATCCCCTTGGTTCGATGATCCTTCACCAAACGAAACGTACGCGACAAGTGGTTCCTTACGCATTTTCGCAGCAAGGGCGATCCCGACCGCATGCGGGACTTGTGTCGTGACGGGACTTGATCCCGTGACGATGTTTAAGGCACGTGAGCCATAGTGTCCCGGCATTTGACGTCCACCTGAGTTCGGATCTTCTGCTTTCGCGAACGCAGACAACATGATGTCACGCGACGTTTGACCGAAATGAAGGACGACCCCTAAATCACGGTAGTACGGTAAAATATAATCCGTTCCTTTTTCGAGTGCGAATGCCGCACCGACTTGCGCCGCTTCTTGCCCTTGGCAAGAAACGAGGAATGGAATCTTACCTGCCCGGTTCAATTTCCACATCCGCTCATCAATTTTTCGTGCCCGTACCATCGTCTCGAACATCTGGATTGCATCTTGCTCCGTCAATCCGAGCTCAACGAGTTCTTTGAATTCTATTTTTTCCATCCGTTATTCCTCCTTATGCGTGAACCGCTAATCCGTCAACTGCGAGTGCTGCTTCACCGAATGCTTCTGACAGGGCTGGGTGCGGGTGAACGAGCTGTCCGACTTCCCATGCCGTCGCATTTAATACAAGCGCCAGTCCACCTTCACTAATTAGTTCCGTTGCTTTTGGTCCGACGATATGGACACCGACTAAATCGTCTGTTTTCGCATCAGAGACCAATTTGATGAATCCGGCGGCTTCACCTTCGATGCGAGCCTTACCAAGGCCGTTAAACGAAAACATTCCCGTTTTGACATCCATCCCGGCATTTTTTGCTTCTGCTTCCGTCAGACCGACCGAAGCTGCTTCCGGCACACTGTAGATACAGCGCGGGACAAATGCGTAGTTGAGCGGTGTCGTCGATCCATTGACGATGGCTTCGACGGCTTTTGCGCCTTCAGCGGATGCAACGTGCGCGAGTTGCAGGCGTCCGATGACGTCGCCAATCGCATAGATATGATTGTCTTTCGTCCGGAAATCAGCATCGACTTGAATAAACCCATTCTCGACGACGATGTTCGTGTTCTCAAGCCCAATCCCTTCGACGTTCGCCATTCGTCCGATGGCGACCAGCAACTTATCTGCCGCAAGCGTCGTGATGTCACCGTTGCGATCGACGTCGATCGTCACACCTGACTCTGTCATCTTAAAGCTATCACTTTGCGCAGCTGTACTCGTCAAAATCTTGACACCGCGTTTTTTCAGTTGACGGGCGACTTCACGACTGACTGCTTGATCTTCCGTCGGTAAAATCCGGTCGCTAAACTCGACGACCGTCACGTTGACATCAAAGTCCGTCAACATCGAGGCCCATTCGATGCCGATGACACCGCCACCGATGATGACGATCGAGTCGGGTAACGCATTCATGTCGAGTGCTTCATCTGAGCTGAGGACATATTCGGAATCAAACGACAGACCGGCTAACGGACGTGGACGTGATCCTGTCGCGACAATCAATTGGCGCGGTAAAATCAATTCCCCTTCCCCTTCTTCCGGTTCGACACTGATTGTCCCTGGCATCGGCGAAAAGATGCTTGGTCCAAGAATTGATCCCCGACCATGGAAAACTTCGATTTTTCCTTTTTTCATTAAATGTTGAATCCCGGATTCCAGTCCATCGATGATGTCTTGTTTCCGTTGTTTGACCTGTTCGAATCGTAAAAACGACTCCGGTACGTCGACGCCATATGTAGCGGCGTGTTTAACTGTTTGATAGACCGCTGCTGATTTTAAAAGTGCCTTTGAAGGGATACAGCCACGGTGTAAACAGGTTCCCCCGAGTTTTCCTTGTTCTACGATTGCAACCGTCTTGCCGGCCTGTGCAGCACGAATTGCCGCGACATAACCGCCCGGTCCGCCACCTAAGACAACGACGTCGAATTCTCTAGCCATGTTGGTTCGCCTCCATATTCCTTAACTTCTTCTTCTCCGCGTAAAACACGTAATACACCTTCCGCAAGTGCACGTAACTCATCTTCACCCGGTATCCGGATCACTTGTCCGAGGTGAGAAATTCGTTCTTCGATCGCACTCGTCAACCGGTCGCTGTATGCTAAGCCACCCGTTAAAATGATGGCATCGATTTGACCATATAAAACTGCACTTTGGGCAGCAATTTCTTTTGCGACCCGATAAGCCATCGCGTCATACAGTAAAGCGGCCTTCTCGTCCCCGGCGTCAATTCGGCGTTCGATTTCGATTGCGTCATACGTTCCTAGGTGCGCGACAAGTCCGCCTGACCCTACGACCAGACGCTTCATTTCCTCGAGTTTATACTTGGTACTATAACATAGTTCTACTAGTTGACCAACAGGCAGGGAACCGCTGCGTTCCGGTGAAAAGGAACCTTCCCCGTCAAGGCCATTGTTAACATCGATGACCCGTCCGTCGAGATGTGCACCGACGGTAATCCCGCCTCCCATGTGTGCGACGATCAGGCGCATTTCCTCATACGGCATCTCCACTTGTTTCGCATATCGTTTTGCGACTGCTTTTTGATTCAAGGCATGAAAAATGCTTTTGCGTTCAAGTTCAGGTAATCCCGTAAGTCGGGCAATCGGCTCAAGTTCATCTACGACGACTGGATCGACGATGAACGATGGAATCGATAATGTCCGGGCGATTTCGTCTGCTAGTAGACCTCCGAGATTCGATGCATGGACGCCAAAAATGCCACTCAACAAATCTTCACGCATTTCCTGATTGACGGCATAGGTCCCACTGACGAGCGGGCGAAGTAAGCCACCACGTCCGACGACTGCAGTAAGCGCTTTCAATTCAATCTGTTCTTGTGCTAAAACATCCAACACCACTTGACGCCGTATTTCCAGCTGAGCATGAAGCGGTCCTCCGACCGCTTCAGCTGGGTGGCGTAACGTTTTCGCAAACAATTGCTCCGTTCCTTCGAAGATCCCAATCTTCGTCGAAGTCGAACCTGGATTGATCGTTAAAATACGTTCGCTCATCTGAATCCCCCTCTTATCCGCGTGATCCTAAAATATTTTTATCACGACGTAAGAATTGACTACGCGCACTACGCATCGTCGCAATCCGCTCTTCTGCCATTTTTTCAGCTGCACGATACGTCGGCAAGTGGTCACGTTTTGAAATCTCGATGACTTTTGCGACAGCATCGTACACGAGTTCGACTTTTTTCATCGCCCGGTCCCGGTTGTACCCATCGAGTTCGTCCGCGACGTTGATGACTCCACCTGCATTGATGACGAAGTCTGGCGCATATAAAATACCGCGTTCTTCGAGCATGTCACCGTGGCGGTCTTCTTTCAGCTGGTTGTTTGCTGCGCCGGCGATGACTTTGACTTTCAGTTGTGGAATCGTTTCGTCGTTCAACGTTGCACCAAGCGCACATGGTGCAAAAATGTCCGCATCAACGCTGTAAATTTCATCTGGTCCGACAATCAAGGCACCGAATGCTTCTTCCGCACGACGTAAGGCATCTTGATTGATGTCCGTGACGATTAATTTTGCCCCTTCTTCATGGAGATGGCGGCAAAGATTGAACGCCACGTTCCCGACACCTTGGATGGCAATCGTCTTTCCACCAAGCGAATCTGTTCCGTAGACTTCTTTTGCTGCTGCTTTCATCCCGCGGTAGACACCGTATGCTGTGACCGGTGACGGGTTTCCGCTTGAACCGAAGGCTGGGCTGACACCTGTCACGAAATCTGTTTCCATGTGAATATAATCCATGTCAGCAACCGTCGTATTGACGTCCTCTGCTGTGATGTAACGACCGTTCAATGACTGCACATAACGACCGAACGCACGGAACAACGCTTCTGATTTTTGCGTTTTTGCATCACCGATGATGACGGCTTTTCCTCCACCGAGGTTGAGACCCGCTGCCGCATTTTTATATGTCATTCCTTTTGATAACCGGAGGGCATCAATCAACGCTTCCTCGTCAGAGGCGTAGTTCCACATGCGAAGACCGCCAAGTGCCGGACCGAGCGTCGTATCATGAATGGCGATGATCGCTTTTAATCCTGAAACTTTATCATGACAGAACACAACTTGTTCATAATCTTCCATTTCCATTGTTTCAAAAATACTAAAGCGTGTTTCTACATTTGTTTCAACCATTTTAAGTTCCTCCTCAGATTGTTTGTTTGATTTTTTTCGTTTGTTGCGCGTTAAGTAAAGCAAAGGCTAATGAATAGAGTTTCGCTTCTGCCGTATCGGCCCGACTTGTCAGCACGACGGGTGCTTTCGCTCCAACTAAAATCGCTGCGACCGAAGCATGTGCGAAATACATCAG
Organism: Exiguobacterium sp. s193; assembly: GCF_018618755.1. Classification (GTDB taxonomy): domain Bacteria; phylum Bacillota; class Bacilli; order Exiguobacteriales; family Exiguobacteriaceae; genus Exiguobacterium_A. Next base: position 265,856 of record NZ_JACSMR010000002.1, on the reverse strand, counting down.
TGATTTATAAATGACGTTTCCGACCTCGATTTGTGGAACAACAAGGAGATCCGCTGCCCCTGCAACGTCACCCGTCAATCCTTTTTGTTTGGCTGCTTCTAAGTTGACTGCATTATCAAGCGCGAGTGGTCCGTCGACAAGGCAATCCTTGATTTGACCACGGCGGTTCATCTGTGTCAATAAGGCGGCGTCAATCGTCGCCTGCATTGTCGGATTAACGACCTCTACTGCTGCAAGGACCGCTACTTTCGGAAGTGTATAGCCGATCGCCCGAAGTGCCGATACGCCATTTTCAATGATGTGGACCTTGTCTTCTAGCGTCGGTGCGATATGAATCGCAGCATCTGTTAACCCGATCGCTGAATCGCGACCCGGTACTTCAAACAACGCCACGTGAGACAAGACGTTTCCGGAACGTAACCCTGTTTCTTTATTCAAAACAGCTTTCATAAACGTTGCTGTCGGAACAAGCCCTTTCATCAAGACGCTCGCATCCCCTTTACGAACAGCATATGCCGCTCGTTCTGCTGCTTCTTGAGCTGTTGCCGTATGTGTGATGACGATTTTTGATTCAAGTAATCCCCGATCATGGGTCATCTTTTGAATCCGTGTTGCATCCCCAAATAAATGAAAGCGAGCTAAGTCATGTTCAATCGCGAGTGCGACGGCATCCATGACTTCTTCGTCATCTGCGGAAGCGATCGCAACGATTGAATCTTCTAGCTGGGCAGCTTGTTTCAGCATCTGATCAAACTTCACTTTGTTTCCCCCTAACCTGTCATTCAATTATTTATTAGCAATTTTCATGCCAATATGAAAACGCTCTCTTTTTGGCATGAACCCCTTCTTAATTTTGCATTTAATTGCATTCAATGCAATATGTTGCACGCAAATAATTGCAAATCATTGATAAATATTAAACCGCTCGACTTTATAATAGAGGGCGCGTAATGAAATACCGAGTTGTTTCGCCGCTTCCGTCTTATTGCCGTCGACTGCCGCAAGTGCCTCACGAATCAGACGTTCTTCGACGTAAGACATTTCGTCTGAAAGATGTTTGATTTCCTTTTTCGGTCGCTCGACTTGTGCTGTCGCAACCGAATCATCGAGTTGTAAATGTCCTTTTCGCAATACCGTTTCCATCTTGTCGGTAAAGATTAAGGCACGTCCGATGACATTCTCGAGCTCACGGACATTTCCTTTCCAGTGCTGCTTGCGAATCTCAACGAGTGCGTCTTCCGAAATCCGGGCAACCGAACGTCCGTAACTTTGATTCAGTTTCCGGAGTAAGTGCATCGCTAGTGGCAATAAGTCATCCGGACGTTCTCGCAACGCTGGTATGTGAATCGGCAGCCGGTTAATTCGGTAATAGAGATCTTCCCGAAATTGACCTGTAATGATTTTCTGTTCAAGGTTTGCGTTCGTCGCTGCGATGATTCGGACATCGACCGGAATCGCGTTCGTCCCACCGACGCGCACGACTTCATTTTCCTGCAAGACACGCAGTAACTTCACTTGTACGTCGAGCGGCAACTCTCCGATTTCGTCAAGGAACAACGATCCACCGTGTGCCTCTTCAAAGTAGCCTCGCTTGCCTCCACGACGTGCACCGGAAAATGCCCCTTCTTCATAACCGAACAGCTCGCTCTCTAACAAACTCGGTGCAATCGCCGCACAATTCACGCGAACGAACTGTTCGTAACGCCGTTCACTAGCGGCATGGATTGCATGGGCGAACAGTTCTTTTCCTGTTCCCGATTCTCCCCGGATCAATACGTTGACCGGCATCGTCGCGGCAAGCTTTGCTTGGTCAACTACAAACCGCATCGCTTCACTGCCACCGATGATGTCGTCAAAAGTATACTTCGCTTCGAGCGTCCGGATTTTTTGCCGTGCTGCCTTTAGTTCTTTTGCTAGCGCCTTCATCTCAGAAATATCACGGATGACACCAACTGATCCACGTACTTGTCCATCCACGACGACGGGCTCAGCGTTGACGATGATATCACGGCGGTCATGCCCAATCTTCATCCGTGCATCGCGCACACTTTCACCTGTCTTCAAGACACGTAAGTGAACCGATTCTTGCATGCCGATGTCGGCACTTGCCGGCTTACCAATCACATCTTGTCCACTGTATCCCGTCATTCGCGTATAAGCCGGATTGATCAACATCGTTTGCCCGTCCTGATCGGCGACTGATATCGCCTCGCTCGTACAATGAATGATTGCTTCAAGCATCCGTTCTTTTTCTGTCAGTCGTTCGAGCAACACGCGTACGAACTCTCCCGGCAAGACGGCTGCTTCCGGAAAGAATTGAATCAATTCCTCAAACACGCCACGTTCCCCTGTCGCGTCGATGATGAAGTCGACGTCTGTCCCGGCAAACGCCGTCCATGATGTTTCAACACGAATCTCTCCCCGCTTCGCCAGTTGAAGACCTGGTGCCTGCGCGTTCGTATCGACGACTCCGATGACCGTCAAGAGTGGTGAACGTTGAAAGGCATGCAGCACTTCCGTTCCCCCTTGTCCGGCACCGACAATCAATAGATGATGCATCGTAATTCCCCCTTTGAAACTGCTTACATCTTTATCGTACAGATATTAAAACAAGAGGGCAAACCCGATTCGCAGTCTCTGTTGATTTTTGATACAATACGCTTGGAAAGGGGTCACTTCTATGCGAATCATCGGGTTGCTTTCATTACTCATTCCAGGCATCATCGGTGCCATCGGAATCAAACTTATGCGGGACAGTGTTTTTTTAATTGCCCAGTTCCCCTTTAAATACCTCGGGGACGCGGCCTATGTATATGTATTGCAGGGTTTTGTTGGTCTCGTGCTAGCGATGGGCGGGATTGGATTTGTCGCGGGGTATGTCTTCTACCGGGACCGAAAACGAGGAAAAGTTTCTGAGCGGTATCAAAAAAAATAAACACAGAAAAAGGTCCCCATCTCTTGAACTCATTTCAAGCGCGGGACCTTTTACTCGTATAAAATTGGATTCACGTACGGATGAACTCCTCTCATAGTAGAACTATTCGTGTACTTCAAAACCATAGGTTGTCCTCTTAATGAAGAGGTTGAAAGAAATCAGATCTGGCTATCGAGCGATCGATAGAATGGTGATACTACTCCATTATCTGACTGTACTTGGACCTAGGTGAAGCTTAATGTCATCCGCTTCGAGCAGTAAAACATTCGGTTGCTAACAATCACTGCTAGACAACACTCCTTTTCACGAACTGTACTTGTATTTCGGACATTTACGTTACCTTCCACTTTCCCCTTGCTTTGAAATCGTGGAAGTCCCTATCATTTCGAAATATCACATCTAGAAATGATACGAAAGGCCTTGATAAAATTTCTATCAAGAGAATGTTGTCCCTCATTCTTGAGCTATTTACAGGTAGCGTCCTGAGATGATATTCGTGGAATGGGTTCTCCGGAAACCGATTCGACTCGACGTTCATCTGACGTCTTTCCAAATGATTTGGTACCTTTATTATAACAAACATTTCAGTTTATGCAATGTTTTTTTAACGAATATTCAAACTATTTAAACATCGCCAGGTAAACCATGTGTAGTGAACCCTTCCAGGCATGCAAAACCACTTTTCTTTACTGTAAAAACCACTCGATTAAACGTCGAGTGGTTCCTTTCACATCGGTTTCATGTAATTCGAGACATACGAGATGAACTCTGAGTTTTTCGGACTCTTTTCTTGCTCGATCCGTCCCTTAAACAGGTCATGATTGTTCATCCCTTCCTTCCATGCCGATTTGATGGCATGACGCATCGCCCGTTCCACACGGGAAGATGTCGTCTGATGGGTGCGGGCAATCGTCGGGTACAATTCTTTTGTGATCAGCCCGAGCAGCTCTTCTCGCTCCAACACGAGCCCTACGGCATCCTTCAAGTACGTAAACCCTTTAATGTGCGGTGCAATCCCGATTTCCCGTAACATCATCCCGACTTTCGAGTCCATCGATTCAGGCTGAATCGTCTGAACCTTATTCGTCACGAGATGAATTTTATTGACGAGCTGTTCCATGCTGAACGGCTTCAATAAGAAGTATGCGGCCCCGAGCGTCACTGCCTGCTGCGAGACTTCATCCTTCCCGAACGCACTCAGCATGATGACAGCCGGATTATTTTTTTGCTTCATCAATTCCTCAAGTACCCCTAATCCATCAAGATGCGGCATGATGATGTCTAACAATAACACGTCGGTTTCGTGGTCCCGTAATTTTTCAAGACAACTCTCACCGTCATATGCAACACATACAACTTCCATATCTTCTTGAGTAGATAGATGTTGGCGAATCAACTCGACCATCTCTCGGTTATCATCTGCGATCCCGACTCTAATCAATCCTTACACCCCATTTTTAAGCGATTCCTTCATGCCCATTGCTTGATCCATCAATTCTTCCGCATGCCGGAGCGTCAAATCCGTCATGTGTGTTCCGGAAATCATCCGTCCGAGTTCATTTCCACGTTCAGATTCCGTCAAGACATTGACTTGTGTCGTCGTCCGGTCCGTCTCCTCGACTTTACGGATGTACAGATGTTGATCAGCCATCGAGGCGACTTGCGGTAAATGTGTAATACAGAGAACTTGTCCATCAATCGATAGGCGGTAAATCTTTTCCGCCATCGCTTGCGCGACACGTCCTGAAACACCTGTATCGACTTCGTCGAAAATAATCGACGCAACGCCGATTGACCGAGAAAAAATTGATTTTAATCCCAACATGATTCGCGATAATTCTCCTCCTGAAGCCACTTTTCCAAGCGCCTTAAACGGTTCTCCCGCATTCGTCATGATATAGAATTCAATTTGGTCAATCCCGCTTTTTCGTAAGGCCGGTGTTTTCCCGTCCTGCATAAACCGAATTTCAAAGCGTGCTTTCTCCATATAGAGTTCCCGCAGTTCTAAATGAATGGCGTCGCTGAGCAATTGTCCCGCTTGGCGTCGCGCTGTCGACAGTTCATGACCGATCTTAAACAGCTCACCTTCAAGCTGTTCGACTTCCGCCTTCAGCTTCTCGATCCGCTCATCCCGATTCGTCATCGTATCGAGTTCAATTCGAATTTTCTCACCATAGGCGATGACTTCCTCAATCGTTGCACCGTATTTCCGCTTCAGCTGTTGGAAAACAGACAACCGCTGCTCGATTTCATCCAGCCGGTTCGAATCGAATTCTAACGTCTCGAGCTGATCCCGAATGGCGTACCCTACTTCTTCAAGACCATAAAAGGCACTTGCGATAGCATCACTTTGACTGGAAAATTGATCATCGATACTCGATGCTTGTTGCAACTCACGCATCGCATCACCAACGGAATCAATCCCACGCATTTCGTCATGCAATGCGTCGTAGGCTGATTTTAGTGAATCATGGAGCTTCTCGAAGTTTGCGAGTCGGTTCCGTTCACCCAACAGCTCATCTTCTTCTCCCTGACGCAAGTTCGCGCTACTGATTTCTTCCGTCTGGAACGATAACAGATCGATCCGTTGTGCCAGCTCTTGTTCACTTTGGGCGAGTGATTGTAATGCCGTCCGTTTTTCCTCATAACTCCCATACCGTGCTTGATACGCATGAAGCAACGGAAAAATCGTTTCATGACCGAAGTCATCGAGAATGGATTGGTGGTACGTATTTTCCATCAAGTGTTGGTGTTCATGCTGTCCATGAAGATCAACGAGAACGCGACCGAATTCACGTAAAATCGTCAGCGTGACAAGTTTATTATTGACCCGACAGACACTCTTACCGGACGCAAACAAGTCTCGTCGTAAAATAATCGAGCCATCTTCGACATCAATGCCGTATTCTTCAGCTAACGTGTACACCATATGTCCATCTTCAATCATGAACAACCCTTCAAGTTCCGCTTTATCTTCACCATACCGGACGAATTCAGCAGACCCCCGTCCGCCGATTAATAGACCAATCGCATCAAGTACGATTGATTTCCCGGCACCTGTTTCCCCAGTCAACACAGTCATCCCTTTTTTGAAATGAATCTGTAGCTGGTCAATGATCGCGAATTGTTTGATCGATAATTCAGCTAACATCTTGTCAACTCCTTAAAGCATCCCTAAAATTCGTTCCGTCACTTCTTTTGCTGTATCTTCACTGCGGGCGATCATCAAAATTGTATCATCTCCACAAACCGTTCCGAGCAACTCGGTCCATCCTAAATGGTCGAGCAGGACACCAATCGCATTGGCATTTCCCGGTAGGACATGCATGACAATCAAATTTTGAGCGGAATCGATTGAAATAAAACTGTCACCAAGTAACCGCCGTAACTTCCCGAGCGGATTAAACCGTTGATCCGCAGGCAAACTATACTTATAACGCCCATCGTTCAACGGTACCTTTACAAGATGAAGTTCCTTGATGTCCCGCGAGACCGTCGCCTGGGTCACTTTATATCCGGCATTCCGAAGTTCTTCGACCAATTCATCCTGGGTCTCGATTTCAGATTGCGTAATGATTTCCCGAATTTTAATCAATCGTTGCCCCTTTGTCATCCCTGCACCTCACTCATTTTCTTCGCTGTTACTATTGTAATCCAATAATTCATGAAAAGTCCACGTTTGCCAATTTTATTATGGGTCTAAAAAGTCAGCGGTTACTCAAATGGCATCATGACCCTCGCACTTGCTAAAGTTACACGTGTTCATCAGACGAAAAAAACGAGAGCGGATATGTAATCCACTCCCGTATATTTTCGTTTGAAACCAACTTTTTAATCAGTCAAATCTTTTTCGTCCCTGCGTTTACAACGCCTCGTGCGCGAGACGTACTGTATCCACCGGATTGACGCTTGCGTCCATACCAGGTGTCGTCAGTTGCGCATGAAGGAGAAACTCGATGTTTCCTTCACCACCTGTAATCGGTGAAAAATCAAGTTGTTTGACGTAGAATCCTTCACGGATGAAGAATTCGACCATTTCTGAGAGGACACGTCCATGAATCCGGTCGTCACGGACGATTCCTTTTTTCCCGACGTCATCCCGCCCTGCTTCAAACTGCGGTTTGACGAGTGCGATGACGTCACCACCTTCAGCTAAAATCGCTTTCAGCGGCGGAATGATCAGGCGCAATGAGATGAAGGAGACATCAATCGTCGCAAAACTTGGCTGCACAGGAAACATATCCGGTGTAGCGTGACGGAAATTCGTTTTTTCCATCGCCGTCACGCGACTGTCTGACCGCAGTTTCCAGTCGAGTTGATTCGATCCGACATCGAGGGCATACATGTGGGCAGCTCCATTTTGGAGAGCACAATCCGTAAAACCTCCTGTCGATGAACCAATATCAAGTCCTGTCCGGTCAGTCACATCAATCGAGAAGACATCCAGTGCCTTTTCCATCTTGAAACCACCACGCCCGACGTATGGCATGACTTGTCCTTTAACGGTCAAGTCGATGTCGGACTTCACTTTTTCTCCCGCCTTCTCCAGGCGTTCCGTCCCACTGAAAACGAGACCTGCCATGATTGTCCGCTTCGCTTTTTCACGCGTTTCACATAAACCACGCTCGACGAGTAAGACGTCGAGGCGGATTTTTTTAACATTTTCCATTAATCGTTACACACTCTGTTTCTTTCCTTGATTGACAAAAGCACGTACTTCTTCTGCGATTTGTCCAGGCAATAATCCGATTTCTTCAAGTAGTTCATTGACGCCCCCGTGTTCGATATACCAATCTGGAATACCGAATCGTTTGACGCGTGGGAAGGCTTCCTGTTCGTTCGCATGTTCGAGAACAGCAGAACCGAATCCACCTTTTAAGACCGCTTCCTCCATTGTGACGAGCGGAATCCCTTCCGCGTAGAGCTCGTTCAACATCTTCTCATCAAGCGGCTTGATCGTCCGAGCATTGATGACGCGGACAGACAGTTCTCCTGCGAGCAGATCCGCAATTTTAAGCGCATCCTGGACTTGTGGTCCGAACGCCATGATGGCGACATCCGTCCCTTCGCGTTCGACGTCCCATGTATCAAGTGAGATTTCATGTAATGTCTCATCCATCGGTACACCGATGCCCTCTCCTCTTGGGAAACGGACAGCAATCGGTCCTTCATGTTTTACTGCGGAGTAGAGTAAATGTTGCAGTTCATTTTCATCTTTCGCCATGACGATCCGGATGTTCGGAACGTGACGCATGAACGCGATATCGAACACACCTTGGTGTGTCTCTCCGTCAGCACCAACAAGTCCTGACCGGTCAATCGTGAAGGTCACATCTAGATTTTGACGAGCAACATCATGGACGAGTTGATCGTAAGCACGTTGGAAGAACGTCGAATAGATGGAAACGACCGGTTTCATGCCTTGTGTCGCTTGCCCTGCAGCAAACGTGACGGCATGCTGTTCAGCGATCCCGACATCAAACATCCGATCCGGGAATTCCTTCTCGAAACAATCCAGTTTTGATCCGACACTCATTGCTGGTGTGATCAACGTCAATTTTTCATCGTCGCGTGCGATTTTTGTCAGCGTATCGGCGACTGTGAAGGAATAACTCGGGGCTTTTGATTTACCTTTGATGACTTCACCCGATTCAATCTTATATGGTCCTAGACCATGCCATGTCCCGATGCCATCATATTCAGCCGGGCGATAGCCCTTGCCTTTTTTCGTGATGACATGAAGCAAAACCGGTCCTTGTTCTTTTTTGACGTAATTCAACTGTTCGATCAAATCCGTCAAGTCATGACCGTCGACCGGTCCATAATAATTGAAACCGAGTTCTTCAAAGAACATGCCAGGGACAAGTGCTCCTTTGAGTGCTTCTTTTATTTTTTCGCCACCTTTTTCAAGGCGACCACCGATGAGTGGAATTTTTTTGATTAGCGTCTCGAGTTCGTCCTGAGCGTACCGTACTTTACGTGACGAACGAATGCGACCTAACATTTGGTGCATCGCACCGACGTTCGGTGCAATCGACATCTCATTGTCGTTCAAGATGACGATGACGTTTTGTTGTTCAGCACCGATATGGTTCAAGGCTTCAAGTGCCATTCCCCCAGTCAATGCACCATCTCCGATGATAGCGATTGCCCGGTCGTCATTGCCTTTCAATTCGTTCGAAACCGCAATTCCCATCGCTGCTGATAACGAAGTTGAGCTATGCCCCGTTTCCCAAACGTCATGGATGCTTTCATTACGTTTTGGGAATCCGCATAATCCCTTATGCTGACGTAACGTATCAAACTGACTGGCACGCCCTGTCAAAATTTTATGCACATAGGCTTGGTGTCCGACATCCCAGACGAACTTATCGTTTGGGCTGTCGAATTCACGATGAAGTGCTAACGTCAATTCGACGACACCAAGGTTTGGTGCTAAGTGACCACCCGTCGTAGCCAATTCTTCAATCAAAAAGCGTCGGATATCGCCCGCGAACACTTCTAGTTCGGAGACCGACATACGCTTTAAAAATGACGGATCCTGTATTTCTGTCAACTTCATACCTTACCGCCTCTTTTCCTTACATTCTTATATCGTTTGTACCCTACATTGTACTAGAACAATCAGATGAACGCCACATTCCTGGCACATAAAAAAGACGACGCCAAGCGTCGTCCCAAGACGGTAGACAAACTGACTGGATATTTTTTAATCGAATGTTTGTATTTACTCTGCCACATGCTCTTCTCAGTGATCACGCTTGACAACGAAGTCTAACAGGTCCTTCAGCGTCGTCGCTTCGACTGATAGTGCTAGAATCGCTTCTTCTGCCGCCTCGACTTGTGCGTCTAACGCTGTCTTCGCACCCTCTAAGCCGAGTAGTTTCGGATACGTCGCTTTATCGTTTCCTTCATCGCTTCCGACCGGTTTCCCAATCTTTTCAGCATCTCCTGTTACATCTAAAATGTCATCTTGGATTTGGAAGGCGATTCCGAGATGACGACCGTAGCGTTTTAAGTGTGCTAAATCAGTCGCACTCGCCCCTGCAAGCAAACCACCCGCTTCGACGGCGAACACCAAGAGTGCCCCTGTCTTGCGCCGGTGGATCGATTCAAGTGCTTCGACGTCATCAATTCCGCCACGCTCTCCCAGCATGTCGTCGAGCTGTCCGCCAACCATCCCCGCTGCGCCGGCAGCCGTTGCGAGACGTCCCAGCAGCTCAACTTTGACATCTGCCGGTGCCTCCGTTTCGAGCAGACATGTAAAAGCATTCGTCAATAATGCATCACCGGCTAAAATCGCTGTCGCTTCGTCAAACTCGATATGGTTCGTCTTCCGTCCGCGGCGCATGTCGTCATCGTCCATTGCAGGCAGATCGTCATGGATCAGCGAATATGTATGAATCATCTCGAGTGCTGCAGCTGTCGCATCCCCTGCCGTCCGGGCCACCCCGTACGCATCAAGAACCGCGTAAATCAGCGCAGGACGGACACGTTTCCCTCCTGCGTCTAACGAATAGCGCATCGAGTCGCGCAACCGTTCTGGTGCATCAAGTCGTTCCATATAGGATGCAAGCGCACGCTCCACTTGTGTTTTCCATTCCATCAAGGCAATCATTGTGCTCCCCCTTTTTCACGTAACGTGCCGTCTTGCTCCAAGATCAAATCAAGTTTTTTCTCCGCTGTCGACAATTTCCCTTGGCAAAGGGCCGTCAGCTTGACACCTTCTTCATACAGCGTCATCGCTTGCTCTAACGGGGCTTCACCCTCTTCAAGCAATTCGACGATTTCTTCTAACCGTTCTAACGCCGCTTCAAATGATTGTTCCGTTTCCATCTCATTCATCCTCTCGTTTAGCTAGGATACTTCCGTCGTGAAACTGAACCCGAAAGGCATCATCCGTCATATGTTTGACTGACCGGACGACCTCTCCATTTTGCTCGACATACGTATACCCCCGCAACAGGACACGCGTCGGACTGACCGAGTCAAGGCGCGCCACCATCTGATGTAGTCGTTCATGTTTCGTCTTTATGAACGGACGAATCCGCTCTAACTGTTTCCGCATCCGGACGACTTCACGGGATTGATCTTGAAGCCGTTCCCGGACCGGAATCCGTGCGAGACGGTTTGACAGGTTGGCAACGTCTTGTTGTTTCGTCAAAATAAGTTGTTTCCCGATCCGGTTCAACTGCATATCCGCCCGGTCGAGGCGTTCTTGTTTTAGTCCAAGCAAGACACGTGGTGATTTTAAACCATAACTCATTGCGAGCCGCGTCACTTGTTCCCGCCGATTTTTGACATAAGTGTCATAGTTACGCAGCAGTCGGCGACTCAGCTCATTAATTCGTTTTTCGAGATCCGCTGCTTCCGGGGTCACGAGTTCCGCCGCTGCAGTTGGTGTCGCTGCCCGGACATCGGCAACGAAGTCACTGATCGTAAAATCCGTCTCATGCCCGACAGCAGAAACAATCGGAATCGTCGACTCATAAATTGCCGTAACGACATTCATTTCGTTAAACGCCCACAGTTCTTCGATTGAACCGCCCCCCCGCCCGATGATTAAGACATCACACGCGTCACGCGCGTTCATCTGCTCAATCGCACGAGCGATTTGCGGTGATGCCTCTTTTCCTTGGACGAGCACAGGTGCAAAGACGATTGCCGCTTGCGGATAACGCCGTCTGAGCGTCGTCGCGATATCATGAAGTGCGGCACCTTTTGGTGACGTAATGATTCCAACGCGTTGCGGAAACGCCGGCAGTGCTTTTTTTAATCCTGAATCGAACCAGCCACGAGCTTCGAGTTGTTCTTTTAACTGCACAAATGCTTCATACAGGGCACCAACCCCGTCTTCCGTCATCCGTTCGACGTAAAGTTGCATCTCGCCGGAAGCGAGGTAAACGGATAACCGTGCCGTCATGACGACACGCATCCCGTCCTTGATTGGCGATTTCAGCCGACTTGCGTCCCGTGCAAACATGACTGCCTTCATCCGTGACTGGTCATCCTTCAACGTAAAATAAAGGTGACCGGAAGAGTGTCGTTTAAAGTTCGACACTTCCCCCACCACCTGCACTTGCTGTAACAGCGAATCACTTTCAAGTTCACGTTTCACATACCCGACGAGCTCGGAAACTTGAAGCGGATCATTCATCGTGCTGCCTCAATTGTATTATGGAGCAACATCGTGATCGTCATCGGACCGACGCCGCCAGGAACGGGCGTGATCATTGAAGCGACTTCTTTGACCGAATCAAATTCAACGTCCCCGACAAGTTTCCCATCGACACGGTTGACGCCGACATCGATGACAACAGCATCCGGCTTGACCATATCTGCCGTAATCAATTTTGGGACACCGACAGCGACGATTAAAATATCCGCTTGACGCGTCATCTCAGCAAGGTTTTCCGTCTTCGAGTGACAGTAGCTGACCGTTGCGGATTCATTTAAAAATAACATGCCGACTGGTTTACCGACGATTTGACTCCGGCCGACGACAACGACGTGACTGCCTTGGATTGGAACATTCATTTCTTTGACGAGGTGCAGAATACCATTTGGGGTACACGGTAAGAAGGTTGGTTCACCAATCATCATTTTCCCGACCGAGACCGGATGGAATCCATCGACGTCTTTATCTGGTGAAATGGCGAAGATGACTTTACTCTCATCGATTTGTTTCGGTAATGGGAGTTGGACAAGAATCCCGTGCACACTCGCGTCCGCGTTCAATCGTTCAATCAAGTGAAGTAACTCGGATTCCGACGTTTCTTCCGGAAGACGAATCAAATCAGACTCCATCCCAATCTCTTGTGCCGCTTTTTCTTTACCGCGGACATACGACTGACTTGCAGGATCTTCCCCAATCAAAATGACGGTTAACTTGGGTTGAATACGTTGTTCTTTCAAACGTGCGACTTCTTCTTTCAGCTTCAAACGATACGATTTTGCGATTTCTTTCCCATCGATTACTACTGCCATGATTTGTCCACTCCCCCAAAATAATTCATTTCACTCTGCACCTTAAGACAAGGTTATCTCTGTTTACTTATGAATTTTCTTTGACTGCTTGTTGTGCGACTTTACCAAGCACACCATTAACGATTTTCGTCGCTTCTTCGTCTGCGAACGCTTTTGTCAATTCGATTGCTTCGTTGATCGTAACGCGGACCGGAATTTTTGGTTCAAACATCAATTCATAAACGGCCAGGCGAAGAATCGTCCGCTCGATGTTTCCGAGACGTTCGAACGACCAGTTGACGAGTGCCGCCCGTAAGTGTTGATCGATTTCTTCTTTGTTCGTCTCTACACCAACTACTAATTGTTCTACAAACGTATCATATTCTTTACCTTCTACTGCGAATTCAATGGCCTCTTGTGCAGACAAGTCAGAAAGTTCCATTTGGAACAAAGATTGTACTGCGAGTTCGCGTGCCATGTGTCGTTTCATCATGATTTCACGTGCTCCTTTTTTTGTCGTTCTCAATCAATTAGTTTAGCACAATCCCCTTTCAAAAAACATAGTGAACGCCAAAAAGACGGGAGTAAAATCCATCGACTCCCGTCCTCGTTCATTTTACGATTGCCTCTTTTAACTCACGTTCTGCAAACTTCGTCGTGAAGGTCCCCCGACGAAATACAGGGTGTTGTAATACTTTCTGATGGAACGGAATCGTCGTCTTGACGCCTTCGATCCAAAATTCAGCCAAAGCCCGTTCCATTTTTGCACAGGCTTCTTCCCGCGTTTCCGCATGGACGATCAACTTCGCGACCATCGAGTCGTAATAAGGCGGAATCATGTACCCTGGGTAGACGGCACTGTCGATTCGAATACCCATCCCACCAGGTGCGACATATTGTGTGACGCGCCCTGCGTGCGGACGGAAATCATGGTCCGGATCTTCCGCATTAATTCGACATTCAATCGAATGACCACGGAATTCGATATCTTTTTGTTGGACCGCTAACGGATGATCAAGCGCAACCTGCAACTGGGCTTGCACGAGGTCAAACCCTGTAATCATTTCTGTCACGGGATGCTCCACTTGAATCCGGGTATTCATTTCCATGAAGAAAAACTCTTCCGTCTCTTCGACGAAAATAAATTCAATCGTCCCGGCACCCGTATAATTGATGGCTTTTGCCGCTTTGACCGCCGCTTCCCCCATCTTCAGACGTGTCGCTTGACTGACAGCCGGTGACGGTGCTTCTTCAATCAACTTTTGCATACGGCGCTGGACGGTACAATCGCGTTCTCCGAGGTGGATGACGTTTCCATGTCGGTCAGCAAGAACTTGGACTTCGACATGACGGAATTCTTCGATGAAACGTTCCAAATAAACATCGCTGTTGCCAAATGCTTGTTTTGCTTCGCGACGCGTTTCTTCCAGTCCATCAATCAGTTCCTGTTTCGTCCGGGCGACACGAATTCCGCGTCCACCGCCGCCTGCCGTTGCCTTAATGATGACCGGATAACCGATTTCTTCAGCAAGACCAATCGCTTCTTGATCCGTGACCGTCCCGTCAGAGCCTGGAACGACCGGTACATCACAAGCAATCATCGTTTTCTTCGCGACGTCCTTGATTCCCATCTGCCGGATTGCTTCAGACGTCGGACCAACGAATTTAATGCCGCACGCTTCGCACATTTCGGCAAAATCAACGTTTTCGGCCAGGAACCCATATCCCGGGTGAATCATCGTAACGTTACGATTCGTCGCAACTGCCAGGATATTCGTCACATTCAGATAAGAAGACGTTGAACTAACATCGCCGATGCAATATGCTTCGTCCGCCATCCGGACATGAAGTGCCTCCCGGTCTGCAGTCGAATAGACCGCGACCGTTTTAATCCCGAGTTCCTTCGCTGCCCGAATGATTCGAACCGCAATCTCCCCACGGTTTGCAATTAATAGTTTTTCCATTCTGATCACCCCGCTTATGGACGAACCCGGAAGAGTGGTTGACCAAATTCGACAAGGTCTCCATCTGCGACGAGAATCTCGACGACAGTTCCGGCGATTTCCGAGTTTAAATTATTGAATAATTTCATCGCTTCTAGGATACAAACGACTTGACCGACTTCAATTTGGTCGCCTACTTTAACGAATGCAGGTTTTTCAGGATTTGCGCGTGAATAGAATGTCCCGACCATCAACGCATTGATCGTGACTGTATCCGTCGTATCTTCGACTACTTCCGGTGTCGCTGCAGGAGCCGACTCGATGGCTTTTTGCGCGACAGGTGCGACAGCAACAGGTTCGTGATGAGACACGGTGACGCCGTCCCCTTGCTTTTTAAGTTTTAATTTATACGTGTCCGTTTCTAAAGAAAGTTCATTGACGCTTGATTGATCAAGCATTTCCAAGACTTGTTTCAACTGATCGATTTTCATCTTCTTTCCATCCCCCATCTATACATTCATCCATAATATTATACCAGGTGCTAATGGCTACTCAAATATTAAGTTTAACTGGTCATACCAGAGGATGCAAGTGTCGTCGAATGAAAAAAGCGCCCCTTGACTCGAAAACGAGTATGAAGGGGCGCCGACGTATTTGAATTACCCGTTGTAGCGTCCTGTAAAATCACCGGTCCGCGTATCAACTGTTACTTTTTCTCCTGCTTCGATAAAGAGTGGGACGTGAATGATGTGTCCCGTTTCGACCGTCGCATTTTTCTTGACGTTCGAAGCCGTATCGCCTTTGACACCTGGCTCTGCTTCAACGATCGTCATGACAATCGTGTTCGGAAGTTCGAGTCCGAGGATTTCACCATTGTAGACTGCGATTTGAACTTCCATGTTCTCAAGGAGGTACGGAAGTGCTGCTTCGACTTGTTCTGTCGTCAATTCCATTTGTTCATATGATTCTGTATCCATGAAGACATATGTCTCACCCATTGGATAGAGGTATTGCATCTTGTTGCGTTCGATGTGGGCCCGCTCGACACGTTCGCCACCACGGAATGTCATCTCTTGGATGTTTCCGTTACGGATGTTACGCATTTTCGTACGGACGAATGCCGCACCCTTACCTGGTTTTACGTGTTGGAATTCAAGGACTTGCCAAATCATTCCGTCTGAAGTTTTAATCGTTAAGCCTGTTTTTAGATCGTTTACTGATACCATAATTGTTCCTCCTAAATGTTCATCTTACTTAAAGTGTAATGAGTTCTTTTGGTGAAGACGAAAGAATTTCGCGTCCTGATTCGGTGATCAAGACATCATCCTCGATCCGGCATCCACCGACTTGCGGAACATAAATGCCTGGTTCGACCGTTACGATCATACCGGGTTCAAGTTTCGTTTCCGAACGGAACGAAAGTCCTGGTCCTTCGTGTACCTCAAGACCGATTCCGTGTCCTGTCGAGTGACCGAAGTATTCGCCGTATCCCGCTTCTTTAATGATGTCCCGTGTGAGCGCATCGGCTTCGATTCCCGTAATGCCCGGACGGAGCCCATCGACTCCAGCCAATTGCGCTTGCAAGACCGTGTCATAAATTTTTTGTAGTTCTGAGTTGATTGGTCCTACGGCGACTGTTCGCGTGATATCCGAGACATACCCGTTCAACAGCGCACCAAAATCAAGCGTAACGAGTTCTCCTGTCTCGATGACTTTCTGACTCGCGACACCATGCGGTAACGCTGAACGGTATCCAGAAGCGACGATCGTATCGAATGACGATGATGTTGCCCCATGTTTACGCATGAAGAATTCAAGCTCGTTCGAAACTTCAAGTTCTGTTCTTCCCGGCTGAATGTACGTCAAGATGTGGTCAAAGGTCGCGTCCGCTAGTTTTACCGCTTCCTTAACCATCTTAATCTCTGATGAATCCTTAATCAAGCGTAGGTTTTCGACGATTCCTGTCGTCGGAATCAGTTCAATTGCTGATGCCTCGTCATACGCTTCGAACGAACCGAGTGTCATCGCATCTTTTTCAACGCCGACAGCACGCACGCGGGCACCCGCAATCAGTTCACCCATCGTCGCCGGGATTGACCGGTCAATCTGAACGATTTCCATCCCTTTGACCTGGTCCGCAGCTTGTTCCGTATAGCGGAAATCCGTCACGAAGTAGGCATGTTCGGCCGTAACGAGACATGCACCGCTCGATCCAGTAAACCCTGAAATATAGCGGATGTTTTCCGCTTTCGTCACGAGAAGTCCTGGTAAATCACGTTCTTTTAAGGCAGATTGTAATGCTTCAATACGATGTTGCATGTCTGTTTCCCCCTTTTGAATTATGTAGCTTTCGAATCGAGTAATGCTTCGACGGCTAATACATATCCCGTCATGCCAAGTCCACTAATGACGCCACGACAGACCGGTGCGATGAGTGAGCGATGTCGAAATTCTTCGCGCGCGTGAACGTTCGATAAATGAACTTCAATCGTCGGTACCTCGATTGCCGCAATTGCGTCACGCAAAGCGATGCTCGTATGCGTGTAAGCAGCAGCATTCAACACGACCCCGTCATACGCGCGTGCCGCATGGAGACAATCAAGCATGACGCCTTCATGATTCGATTGTTCGAATCTAAACTCGATTTCAGGAAATCGACCGACAATCAACGTTTCTAAATCCGTTAACGTCTTTGAACCATACGTATCCGGTTCACGTGTTCCAAGTAAATTGAGATTCGGTCCATTTAAAACCAATATCCGCACACCATCACCTCCATATCGTCTTTCCTATTGTATCATAAGACGTTTTCCGCCTCCTAAAGATTGCCCCCTCTGTAAAGCAGTCAACCGTAGTTTTTTCATAGAAAATCAAGTAAACTGACGATACACGATATTTTAATTCAGATGGGATGCGTTCATATATGAAAACCGCTAAAGCGCCGATCGGTGGACAAGCCATCGTCGAAGGCGTCATGTTCCAAAATGCGACACATGCCGTGTCTGCGATCCGCCGCAATGATCAGACAATTGAGACATTCGAACAAGAAAAGCCATTACGTCCCCGCATTGCAGTCGGTAAACGGATTCCACTCCTGCGCGGTCTGTTCGCCTTAATCGAATCGTCTGCGAACGGAGCGAGCCATATGAACTTCGCGAGCGACCGTTATGGCGTCAATCCGGGTGAGGAAGAGCCGGAAGAAGCGAACCAAGGGCAACTGACAAAATGGCTCGGCGTCGCGTTAATTGGTGTCCTGTCGTTTTTCTTTGGTAAGTTATTATTTACGCTCCTACCTGCATTCTTAGCTTCCCTGTTTAGTTCAGTTCCAGCTTTATCTGGTCACTTCATTCAAAACGTCATTGAAGCATTAATTAAGCTGACATTGTTGTTCGGATACTTGTATTTGATTTCCTTGACCCCGCTCGTCAAACGGTTGTTCCAATATCACGGGGCAGAACACAAAGTCATCAATTGCGCCGAAGCCGGTCATCCACTAACCGTCGAAAATGTCAGACGCAGCAGCCGGCTGCATTACCGCTGTGGGTCGAGTTTCTTGATCTTCACCGTCATCGTCGGGTTTTTCGTTTATTTAATCGTCCCAACGGATCCATTATGGGTGCGACTCGTCTTCCGGATCGCCTTGCTCCCAGTCGTCATCGGTCTGTCTTTTGAAGTTTTGCAATTAACAAATAAAGCGCAAAACATTAAGGGATTACGCGTGATTGCGTTGCCTGGCCTATGGTTACAGTACTTGACGACAAAGGAACCGGACGATTCACAGATTGAGGTTGCGATTTATGCGTTTGAAGCACTCGAAAAACAGGAACATAACCTACATGAGAATGCACTGGGTTAATCGATAACAGGGGTGATAATATGATTAGACAACGAATCGGCTCTACATTTGCACTTGTCGTGTTACTGTTTGCTTTCGTCGGCTTTGGATATAAGCTTGCTAATGATCCGGGTAGTCTGTTTTCACAATTACTGTTTGTAGCAGTCGTGGCGGGAATAATCTTTTTGATCTTTAAGTTCATGACGCGTAATAGCGGTGCCGGAAGCGGTGCGAATTCACAGTACCGAAAATCAGTCGCGCAATCAAAAAAATTGCACGGGAAACGTGATCAAGGCGCGCGCCGGACTGACTTCAAGAAAAAAACAATCAAAAATGCTACGAAAACATCGTCTTCGAATAAAGTACGCCCAATTCGCGACCGGTCGAAAGGACCTAACTTGACCGTCATCGAAGGAAAAAAAGGGAAAAAGAAAAAACGTGCCTTTTAATCAAAAAGCGAGCAAATGGCTAAAAAACGCCACTCCCTCGCCTACTACCGTCAGCGACTCTTGTCCGCTGGCGGTTTTTTAGTCTGTCTCGACCCAGCCGATGTACGGCAAGTTGCGGTATTCTTCTGCACAATCAATCCCGTAACCGACGACGAAATAATCCGGAATCTCGAATCCGACATAATCTGCTGTCAATTCCACTTCACGACGGGCCGGTTTATCAAGCAACGTACATATCTTTAAGACACCCGGCTTATGCAGCTTCATATGTTCACATAAGAAACTCAGCGTATGTCCCGTGTCGATGATATCCTCGACAACGACAACGTATTTCCCTTCGACATCTAAATCCAAATCTTTTTTCAATTGCACGCGCCCGGAAGAGACCGTTTTGGCACCATACGACGAGCAGGCGACGGTATCGATTTGGACACTCCCTTTAATCGCGCGCATCAAGTCGGCCGCAAAAACCATCGATCCTTTCAATACGACAACCAAGACAATCTGGCGCCCCGCAGCATCCCGTTCAATCTCGACTGCTAACTCCGTAACTTTTTTAGACAACTCAGTTTCTGAAACCAATTTTTCTTTGATGACGATTTCCATCGTATCCGGGTGAAATACCACCCGTCACCCCCTTTAGTCTTTTTCATCGTCAGTATAGCATATTCGAGCTTATAGACGGACTTTTCTCTTATAAAAGTATAAATCGTTCGTCTTTAACAGGTTTTTAATGTAAAAAACAAGCCCACTCAGTCTTCCGGGTGCGCTTGTTGGTAGTTATGCAATTCTTCTTTTAGCGTGGGACGTTCGTCAAAAAATTGAATCATTCCATTGATTTTATCGAGGGCTTCGATACTTAAATGATGCTCGATTCCTTCGACATCTTTATAAATCAAGGATTCCTCAACGCCGACGAGGCGCAAGAAGTCTTCTAAGAGCGCATGTCGCTCGACGAGGCGCTTTCCGATTTTCTTGCCTTTCGCAGTCAGCATGAGGCCGCGATACTTTTCATAAACGAGATATTCTTCACGATCTAATTTTTGGACCATCTTTGTTACGGACGAGGGGTGGACCCCTAGTAATTCTGCAATATCCGACACACGGGCATATCCT
This sequence comes from Exiguobacterium sp. s193, assembly GCF_018618755.1. Lineage (GTDB taxonomy): Bacteria > Bacillota > Bacilli > Exiguobacteriales > Exiguobacteriaceae > Exiguobacterium_A. The sequence continues at coordinate 245,612 of NZ_JACSMR010000002.1, read as the reverse complement.
TTTTCTTCAATCAAAATATAGATTTGCTCTAAATAGTCTTCCATACTCGGAGTTGGCACGACATCACCTTCCAATCCTTCTCTTTAACGTTTCCAGTTCCATTCATCACTACGGTATTTCTCGGCGAGCTGTTCAATCTCCTGCCATTGTTGCTGTGTAAATTCTAGGGGGGCGAATTCTAGTTGAAGTGCGTCCTCAAAACCACGCATAAAGGCAACCCGTACTTCGTCAAACGACACGTGACGTCCCGCAAGCTCATTTAACGCAACCGCTTTTCCTGCAAAACGTGCTTTCATCCGTTGGCGCGTCGTTTCATCGTCATACAGGAAACAATCAAATAACTCTCCTTCATCGACCGATAAAGGAACTGAACCATGTTGCAGGACAACACCTTGATGGCGGACTTGAGCGCTACCCGCGACCTTTCGTTTCCCGACAGCCAGCTCATAGTACGATGCGGCATCAAAACAAACGGCCGACTTCGGTTTTCGTAACTCTTCTTTTTCTTCTTCCGTCATCGGCACTGAAAATTCAACTGGAATGCCAAGATGGTGATATCCTTTACGGATACCTTCCGTCAACATCCGGTAACTTTCAATGACGGTTCGCGGTAAGCCTTCCGTCGCCTCTTTTATGACGACGCTATATGTGAGCTCATCTGCATGTAAAACCGCCCGACCACCTGTCATCCGTCGAACGATCGGGATTCCAAGTTCTTCAATCCGCTTTCGATCAATATCACGTGTCGCCCGTTGGAAGTGGCCAACACTTAATCCCCGGGGCTCCCATGAATAAAAACGGAGAGTCGGTGCAATTTCTCCCCGTCCGACAAATCCGATCAAAGCTTCATCAATTGCCATGTTCAGTGCTGGTTCTAATGCTTCAGTTGTCAATACGTGCCATTTCTTTATCAAGCGAACACCCCCAAAACGTTTCCGTATTAGTGTATCAGACCCTTTCTATCCTGCGCAACGACGAGTCGATTGCCGAAATCGATTTCGTTTACTATAATAGTAGGGATGTTATATGAACGAAGGGGTTGGAAGTTGAATATGGAAACAGGTACAATCATTACGATCGTTTTATGGGTTGCCTTGGTCGCTTATGTCGTCTGGCGTTTCATGCCCGTCAAAGGAATCACGAAACTGACGCAAGAAGAGTTCCGGGCAAATTACCGTAAAGCACAAATTGTCGATGTTCGGGAAACACAAGAATTTAAAGGGGGTCACATTGTCGGCGCCCGCAACATTCCGGTGAGTCAGATGAAAATGCGTTCGAAAGAACTTCGGAAAGATATGCCGATTTACTTGTACTGCCAAGGCAGCATGCGTTCTTCGCAAGCAGCTAAAGTCTTGAAAAAAGCAGGCTATACGAACTTGTACCAACTTAAAGGCGGATTCAAACAATGGACCGGAAAAGTCAAACGTAGCTAATTCACCGATTTTAGCGTAAAAACACCCTTCCTTCGCTTTAAGCGGAGGAAGGGTGTTTCTTGCATCCAGGGCGAAATGGTGTATTCCCGCCTCTCGTGAGTAAGGAAATGCAATCAAGCCTCTTTTCAGTAACCGTTATGCATGCACTTCTTGTTTCGGTTGGTAACGCAACACTGGTTTACGTGCTGCCAATGTTTCGTCCATCCGCTTGACGACTGTCGTATGCGGTGCATTCAAAACGACATCTGGCGTTTCTTCGACTTCACGCGCGATTTGGAGCATCGCATCACAGAACGCATCAAGTGTTTCTTTTGATTCCGTTTCCGTCGGCTCAATCATGATGCACTCTTCGACATTCAACGGGAAATAAATTGTCGGTGGATGGTAACCAAAATCAAGCAGTCGTTTTGCGATATCGAGCGTCCGGACACCAAGTGCTTTTTGGCGACGACCGGATAAGACGAATTCATGTTTACAATAGACGTCATACGGTGCGTCATAGGCGCCTTTGAGGCGTGCCAACATATAGTTTGCGTTTAAGACCGCTTCTTTCGAGACACGGGCGAGACCTTCTCCACCCATCGTCCGAATGTAGCTGTAGGCCCGGACATTAATCCCGAAGTTACCATAGAACGGTTTAACACGCCCGATCGAGTCTTTCCGATCGTAATCCAAGATGAATCCTTCCTCCGTTTTCGCGACGATCGGTTTTGGTAAATACGGAATCAAATCTTGTTTCACGCCGACTGGACCCGAACCAGGACCACCCCCACCGTGAGGACCGGTAAACGTCTTGTGGAGGTTCAAGTGAACGACATCGAAGCCCATATCGCCGGGACGTGCAATCCCCATGATGGCATTTGAGTTTGCTCCATCGTAATACAATTTCCCACCTGCTTCATGGACTGCTTTGGCGATTTCGACGATATCCGATTCAAACAATCCGAGCGTGTTTGGGTTCGTCAGCATTAAAGCCGCTGTGTCGTCTCCTACTTTGCTCTTTAAATCTTCTAAGTCAACAAGACCCCGTTCGTCTGACAAGACCGTCACGGTATCAAATCCTGCAACAGACGCCGATGCCGGGTTCGTGCCGTGCGCTGAGTCTGGAACAAGTACTTTTGTCCGCTTGAAGTCTCCCCGTGCCTGATGGTAGGCCTTGATTAACATCAATCCCGTCCATTCTCCGTGTGCTCCTGCTGCCGGTTGGAGCGTCACTTCATCCATCCCTGTGATGACTGCTAATTTTTCCTGTAAATCATACATCAAACCAAGCGCCCCTTGAATGCTCTCAACCGGCTGGAGCGGGTGAATGTGTGCGAATCCAGGAAGTCGCGCCATATCCTCATTGATTTTAGGGTTGTATTTCATCGTGCACGAACCGAGTGGATAGAATCCGGAATCCACCCCATGGTTCCGGTTCGAAAGTGCCGTATAGTGTCGTACGAGATCCAGTTCCGAAACTTCCGGTAACGCGACATCTTCTGTTCGTATAAAAGAAGACGGCAACATGTCTTCGATTGCTGCTTCTTCGACCGTCGCGAGTGGTAACGCATATGCGACACGGCCGGGTTTTGAGATTTCAAAAATCAATGTTTGTTCACTTGATTTATGCATGAGTTAATCCCCCTAACGCTGACACGAATTGATCGAGCTCTTCTTTCGTCCGTAATTCTGTTGCACAGACAAGCATTTCACGATTGCGGTTCGCATCGTATGTGCCAAGTGGAAGGCCACCGATGATTCCCGCTTTTAACAGTTGACGACTCGCCTCTTCCGCATCGATTGGTAATTCGACGACGAATTCATTAAAGCTCGGTCCATCATCGACGATGCGGAAGCCGGCTGCTTTCAATGATTTTTTCAAGGCATGTGCCGTTTGTAAGTTGCGGACCGCTAAATCACGAATCCCCTGTTTCCCGAACGCGCTCATCGCAATCGATGCCGCCAATGCGTTCAATGCTTGGTTCGAACAAATATTCGACGTCGCTTTATCACGACGGATATGCTGTTCTCGGGCTTGGAGCGTCAAGACGAAACCGCGTTTGCCGTCCTCATCCACCGTCTGACCGACGAGGCGTCCTGGAATTTTACGCATCAAAGCTTTTGTCGTCGTGAAGTAGCCACACGTCGGTCCACCAAAGCTTTGGGGAATCCCGAACGGCTGACAATCACCAATCGTAATGTCCGCACCGAGTTTCCCAGGTGCTTCAAGCAATCCGAGGGCAAGCGGATTCGCTGAAACGATGAATAGCCCACCCTTCGCATGGGTTGCATCGGCTAGTGCTTGTAAGTCTTCGACGCGTCCATAAAAGTTCGGATACTGAACGATGACACACGCGACATCGTCGATCGCATCCAGTTGCTCGATTGCCGTCTCCCCGTCCCGCAATGCGAGTGTCTCGACATTCAGACCCGGTCCTTTCGCATACGTCCGAACGACGTCATGTGATTCCGGATGCACCCCATCCGACAATACGATCGTCTTTTTCTTTTTATGGGCACAGGCAAGCATCGCTGCTTCCGCTAGTGCTGTAATTCCGTCATACATCGACGAGTTTGCGACATCCATACCCGTCAATTCACAAATCATCGTCTGAAACTCAAAAATCGCTTGTAATTCCCCTTGTGAGATTTCAGGTTGATATGGTGTATACGCCGTATAAAACTCTGAGCGCAACAACATATGGTTGACGACAGCCGGTGCGTAGTGATCGTAAATGCCTGCACCGAGGAACGATGGATATTGCTTCGTGTTCATGTTTTGGTCGGCAAGCTTCGAGAGTGTCCGAATCAAGTCTGTTTCCGGGAGCGGAATCCCGACTTCTTTTAACGTCCCTTTGTCGCGGACGGAAGCCGGAATATCTGCTAACAAGTCTTCAATCGAGTTCGCACCAATCGTCTGTAACATCTCTTTTTCATCTTCTTGCGTCATCGGTAAATAACGAAAATCCATCTATAAGTCCCCCTTAGTTGGCTCGACGGTAAAACGGTGTATTCACACGTTTTGCGGCTAATTTCTTCCCACGTACTTCCACTTCGAACTGTTCCTCTGTCGCATATTCTGCCGGTACGAGTGCTAACGCAATCGCTTTTCCAATCGTTGGCGGCAATGTTCCTGTCGTCACGAATCCGATGACCTCTCCGTTCAGCAAAACGGGTGCATCTTGACGGACAATCCCTTTGTCGACAAGTTCGAGTCCAATCAAACGACGTGGTGCGCCTTGTTCTTTTTGTTGTGCGAGCACGCCTGACCCGACGAATTCTTTTGCTTGCGGTTTGACGGCAAATCCCATCCCCGCCTCGATCGGTGAAATCGTTGCCGACAGTTCATGCCCGTAAAGTGGCAAACAGGCTTCAAACCGTAATGTATCACGTGCCCCGAGACCACACGGGACGACACCTACTTCAAGTAATGCTTTAAAGACTTGTACCGCATCCGCAGCTGGCATATATAACTCGAAACCATCTTCTCCTGTATAACCACTACGCGAAATCAACATATCGACACCCGCAACTTTTCCATGTACAAACCGGAAAAATTTAATGTCGCTTAACGCGAGCTCCGTCAATGTCGACAGGACTTCTTCTGCTTTAGGACCCTGGACAGCAATCTGTCCGTATGCATCCGATTGATTTTCAAGCACAGCATCCTCAGTCAAGTAAGACCGGAGATGCGCCTCATCTTTTTCGATGTTCGAAGCATTGACGACTAACAGATACTCTGTCTCGGCAAGCCGGTAAACGAGCAAATCATCAACCGTTCCACCATCTTCTTGGCATAAGACATTGTATTGCGCTTGCCCGATCGCGATTTTCGAGATATCATTCGACATCGTCTTTTGTAGAAAAGTAAGTGCTCCAGGACCTGACACAAACAATTCTCCCATGTGAGAGACATCAAACATCCCGACTTGTTCCCGTACTGCGATATGTTCTTCCTTGATTGATGAAAACAGAACCGGCATTTCAAACCCTGCAAAATCGACCATTTTCCCCATTGGCGCGATTGTCTCGAACAATGGCGTTCTTTTCAATGTCGTCTGACTCATACATATCCCCCTATTTACGAACATTTTATATCCCTTTTCTCTTTATCGTTCAACTTTCATTTACATTCTAACAACTTAAAACGTTTTTTTCTAGGTTTATTCGGAAATTGAACAAAGATAAAGGAGAGAAAGGACAAAGTCCCTTCTCTCCTATTGTTTCACATTCACACGATGAAAGCCATTTCAAAATTGCTTAATGCCGGCTGTCCGTTGAACTTCTTTTGTCAGGCGTTGTCCTTCAGTAACCAATAGACGTGCGCCTTGTTCGACACGCTTCCCTTCATCGACCAACTGATTGACATTCCCTTTGATTTGATCGATCCGATTCGTCGTATGGTCGACACCCATTTGTAACGTTTGTTGACGAATCTTAAACCGTTCCACCAATTGTTTCACAAGTTGTACATCATGCGAAATCTTCTTTTTGTATAACCAAAATCCGTAAGCGACTAAGCCGAGGATTGCAACTACGATGATACCAATAATAATCCAAATCATGACTTCTCCTCCAATATCCGTTCGATTTCTGCTGTTAACTCGTGGATTGATTTCGTTCCATCTAAGCGATAGTCCGCACTGGCCGCATAAATCGGTCGTCTTCGTGTATAAAGTGCTTTCACCGACTGATATGTGCCGACTAAGGGGCGATTCCGATCCGATTCGATCCGTTGCCAAATCGACTTAAACGGTGTATCAATCCAGATGACTGTCCCGGTCTCTTTCATCCACGTTCGATTGTCTACCCGTTCGACGATCCCACCGCCCGTGATGACGACACGGGCTTGGCTATTTCTTAACAATTCGCTTTCCTGTGCACGAAATCCTTCCTCGCCTTGCTCAGCAAAAAAATCAGCAATCGATTGCCCACGTTCTTGAACGAATCGTTCATCCAGTTCATCGACCACATAACGTTCACTTAACTTCCGACCAATCACTGTTTTACCAGTTCCCATAAACCCAATCACATAAACCTTATCCATCTGAAACGACCGCCTCGATTCCTTGTCCGTTATCTAGTACCGCCTTCATTTTAAAGCCTTTGTCGGTCCGTGTACAAGTAACGGTTCCGATTGGGTATCGGAGCGTCTCATCTGTCTGACAATCTTTTGTTGCAGCGCGTACGAGCGATTCCAGTTGTAACCCTTCTTGTTCAAGCTTTAACTGTTTGACGGATTCATCCAACTGTAGACACCCGACTAAGACCAAGGCGCTGATTCCAATCAGAATCAACAATGTCTGAATCAATATGAAGCCGGTTTCTTGCACGTAAAAGTCCGTACCCGTTGGTTGAGTTCGATCGTGACTTGTGCCCCTTCCGCTTTGATCCTGTAGTCTGATACGTCGCTCGCATACGTCAGTTCTCCGCCAAACTCTTTTTTCAGGCGGATTTGATTTTGAACGCGGACGAGTTTCCACTTGATCGGCTCCTCTCCAGGGTCGACATCCTTTCCCCGTAGCTCTTCTCCGACCACACTACACTCGATACTCCGCCACATCAGCCGCTCGACCGTATGAAAAAATAATTGCTCTTCCATTCGTTCTATTTGATTGGCGTTAGTGACGAGTTGCGTCATCGTCAACAGTCCGAGTAATAAGAGTGGACTCAGCCAAAGGACCAGTGAAATTTCGAGGAGCGTCGTTCCGGATTCTGCTCGCAAGACACACCGTTTCAAGACACCACGCTCCTTCCTTCACTTGATAGCCGGATGAATCCCCTATCGTTTGTTTTGACGCCATCTCGTCAAGACGATGTGTCTCGACGAGTAACGCTGTTTTTTGTTTTTGAACAGTCAGGTAAGGATCGATTGCCAACACTAAAAATAAACTGATCGCAACGAGTGATGCCATCACTTCGAGCAGGGTAAACCCTCGTTCACTGACTCGAATCTCGGTCGTTTGGTGTTGCTTCACCCTTTCGTCACCTCACTTGCCGAATCACCATTTGATAGTTCCCGAGTAAAAATTTAATTTCATACTCTTGTTTCGCCGAACGACAATTCCATGTCGAAGCATAGGTCGAATGATAACTTTTAAAATAAATGACGCGTCCCGTAGGCGGAACGATACAACTATTGCCTGACTGAAAGGTACGTTGCCATAGGATGCGATCATTGACGAGGATGAAGTATCCCGCCCCGTCCCCGCGCCAGTGAAATTGAATCGTATTTTGTATATCCGCTTTTGCATACTGCATCAAACGTAACGTTTGAAAGTCCTGTTTAAGCAACGTAATGTCTTGGTCAAGCGGGTAAATCACAGGGCGTCGATCGAGTAAGACCGGAAGCAACATCAACAGCATCAGCCCAATCATCATCAAGACACCCGACATTTCGACTAACGTAAACCCGTCAGTTCGTTTTCGTAAGCTCACCTGTTTTCGCATCATAGGCATAAGTCTCCTGATCGCAGAGCAATTCACTTGGTTTTTCGACCGTTCCCCGATTAATCGTTTGCAGTGTTTCAGGATATTTTTTCTCCTTCGCATAATACAAGTTGACCTCAGAACGAATGACACGGACGTTCGCTTCACAACTGACACCTTTCGCCTGATCTTTCCCGCTTGTCATCGTCGGAATCAAGACGAGTAATAACAGTGAGATGATCAATAGGACGGCTGCCATCTCAAGTAAGGTAAATCCACGTTCATTTTTTAAAAATCGTCTCATAGGTACAAGCCCCTTCTCTCTTCAAAATGGAAGTTGGCGAATCGCCAATTGAATCGGATAATACAAAATGAAAAACAACGTCCCCGTCATAAGTGTTAATCCTCCATATAACAACGGCTCAACCAACAGTAACTTTTTCTCCAATTCTTCTTCGATCGATTCATGAAGCAGACTAGCCTGTGCGAGCAACAACGGACCTAAATCTCCACTTTCCCGCGCAAGATGGACAAGCCCTGCCGTCTCGACGTCGATGAGTTGTTCTTGTAAAATCGCCTCTGATAACGACGTTCCTGCTTGTTGGTGTTGATGGAGCATCGCATACATCTGTTGTTTTTTACCTGTCTGCCCTTGCTCGAGTGAACGGAATGCTTCTTCTAACGAAAAACCCGCATCAACGAAAGAGCCGACCTCAATCGTGAACAAGTAACTGTAATACAACTGAAGGAGTTTCTGAATGATTTTAACCTGTAACAGCCGTTTGACTGGAATCAGGCGAAAGGCGAGAAGGAGGAGTGACAGTAACAGAATCGGAGTCGCTGCAAGGACATACTTCGCTGAAGGATGCAAAATCAAGACTAAAAAGCGCGGAAGACTTGCCGGACTCGACATCTCAAGCAAGGAGGGGAACACATAGAGGGCATAAAACATAAACAGTAACATCAAGCTCGAGGCAAGTACGAGCGGATAACGTGCCATTTTCCAAAACTTCTTTTTCATTTGATTTTCTAATTCGAGTAAGCGAATGACTTGCTTCAAAATCATCAACGGACGTTCCGTCTGATCGCCGACATCAAGCAAACGCTGGAGTGACGAGGATAACTCGAGCGGTTCTAGCGCAACGGATAACGACTTGCCAAGTTCTAACCGTTGTTGGATTTCTTCGATGATCGGTAAAAGAAGCGGCTCTTCAAACCGCTTGAGAATGTTTAGCGTCTCTTTCGTTGAAATTCCTTTCGTCAACAAGCGATGAAATCGATTTAAAAACCGACATGTGCTATTCGTGCTAAGTTTTCTACGATACAGCGGACATCCCCCTCCTCCCGGTAAAGATGAATGACTTTTTTACAGACGGTCAACTCTTCTTCAGAAATTCCCAATGACTTCAGCCGTAAAAATACTTCATCCACCGTTCCTGCATGTAACGTAAAGAGGACAACATGCCCACTGAGGGCGGCATTGATGGATAATCGTGCTGCTTCCGCCGTCCGGACTTCACCAAAGGCAATCCAATCCGGATCCGCCCTGAGAATCTCTTCGAAACAGCGTGTCGCATCAAACCCTGCCTTTTCATTCAGCTCAAGCTGTAAGATCCCCGGGACCGTGCACTCGACCGGATCCTCGACAGAGATGATCCGCTTGCCTTCCATCGATGCCATCAAGGAATAGAGCATCGTCGTTTTACCGGCACCTGTCGTCCCCGAAATGATGACACAGCCATGACTTTGATTCCGCAACCACTCCATATCAGTGAAGGGGTCAAGGAGAGTCGACGCGACTTCATGTGAGACGACCGCCCGGTAAAACCGCCAGGACATCGCATCCCCATGCCGACTCGGTAAAATCGCGACCCGCATTCCACTCTTTTCAATCGGATAGACACCACTTTGCGGTATACGTTCATTCTGCTCTTTCAAATTCGACTCATACCGGATATGACTGACAAGTGAACTGTATTGACTAAACGGAATCGCTTCTTGTTCCTTTAGCCCGTCTCCCGTTCTACAAATAACGCGTGCCTGCTGCTCGTCCGGAACAAAATGGACGTCCGTGACGTCGTCATCTGCAAATCGATGAATCAATTGGCTCACAAGTTCTCTCAAAGAAACACCTCCTTAGAGAAAAAGTACACAAAAAAAGAAGCCTAAACAAATCGGCTTCTTTAAGATACTTGTGCAATTAGACGTGCTTTACGCTTTGCTAGTGTTTCAAGACCTGGTTTATCGTACCCGATTACGAGCTGTTTGCCATCAGTGATGATTGGGCGTCGTAATAGTTTTGGATTGTCACTCATCAAGCGAAGCAGTTCACTTAGTTTCATGTCATCAACGTCGATCCCAAGATCTTTGAATGCTTGACTGCGTGTTGCGAGTAGGCTTTCGATTCCATCTGTTGATAGTTTCAATAATTCCATCAATTCGTCCACTGTCGGAGCATTTCTGAAAAGATGACGTTCCTCTACATCAACATGTTCCTCTTTTAACCATGATTTCGTTTTACGACAAGATGTACAGCTTGGATACGTAAAAAATATCAACTCATTTGTCATTATTGCTCCTCCTCTCAAAATCTGCGCTTCTCATTACAGAAACTATAGCATGGTTTTTTTACTTTGTACACCTTTTGTACAACTATTGTACAACTTTTTTTCAAACTTCATCTTTTGTTCACAGTTATTCCTTAACAAACACTAGAACATGATGGACGGATGATTGTTTGCTTGGTAAAATAAGTACGTATATTGACTATCTGTCGGATTTAGGGGGTTATATGAATGGGGAGAATGTACCGCGTACTCGGATTTTGGACTGGAATCATTGCAGTCATGGCATTTATCGGCGCGCTTGGCGGAGACGCCAGCTCAAGCGAGCATACGGATTCATTTTTAGTTATGGGCTTCGTCTTCTTAGCACAAACAGTATTCTTTGCAGCATTAGGCTATCTTCGCTTAACTGAAAAAACGTATGTTTACATCTTTGCAGCGTACTTAACAGTATTCTTTATCGTCTTCACGTACTGGTCCAATTTCCAAATGTAATCAAAAATCCCCTCACCTTCAAGCGAAGGTCGAGGGGATTTTTTTCGTTCCCGTCAAAAGAACGGGTTCTGCTTGATTTCTTGGCGGAGCGTCGTCGTTGGACCATGACCGGGGTAAAACGTCGTATCATGCGGGAGTTCCGCGATGATCCGGTCAATCGAACGCATTAGCACGTCTTGGTCGCCACCGTGTAGATCTGTTCGGCCAACACTTTGCTTAAATAACAGATCCCCAGCAAAGGCAATCCGCTCATCCTTGAAATAAAACGTGACGCTACCGGGCGAATGCCCTGGTGTCTCGAGGACATGCATCTTAAAAGGGCCGACAGCAAGCGGACCTGGCTGTAACGTATGTTCAGCCGGTTTGACTTTGACGGGCGGGACACCAAATTTAGAAGATCCATTTAAATCAGGATTCGCTAACCATTTTGCTTCTTTTTGATGAAGATAGACAGGGGCAGACGTAAACCGTCTTAACATTTCGACACCACCGATGTGATCAAAATGGGCATGCGTTAAGAGAATCGCTTCGACTTGCGCATCCCGCTGTTCAATTTCGTCAAAGAAACGCATATCTTCCGTTCCCGGATCGACGACTAAACATTTCCCGTCTTGAAAGAGCAAGTAACCATTTTCCGAGGCAATACCTGAAGTAATACTTACGATTTCCATATGATCAGACTCCTTTTAAACATCATTCTTCTCTACTATACACGAAATTGTCGAAAGTTCCCTCTTCCCCCTCTCGACTTTAGGCGGATAGTCGGCTAAACTAAAAAGTGAGATTTAAGTGAAATCTTCGTGAACTTCATAACGTGATTTTTAAGGGGGAGTACGTCATGCATTTGGATCAACCAATCGGTTGGCTTTTCTTCTTCGTAGCACTCGTCGGTGTTTGGGCCGTCGTCCGTTCGCTTAAGAAACGCCAAATGTTTCCACTCGTATTTGCTGGACTGACTGTTGTACTATTCGGCTGGTTCGGTATTGCGACATTGATTTTCGGTGGAATTCCATCGTAATCGTTGTACAGACATAGAAAAAGGTGAGCGTTCTCGTCGAGAACGCTCACCTTTTTTGTCGTCATACGCATTACGCAATGAATCACGCGATTAAAAAAGCCGAAATCCCTTAAAACGTACAGGGAGTTCGGCTATTTTAGTGTGTGCCGCGACTTATTTAGATTTCTGTAAGAAACGTAGTAAATCACCGTAGATGACTTTGTCCGAGAGACCCAGTTCTTTTTCAGACTGTTTGACGGCCTCTTTACAAATGGCTCCGTTTGCTTCATCCGTCACTTCTTCACCTGTTTTTCGGTCATAACATGTTTCTTGTGTATAAACCGTTTTATCGGTGATGACAGATCCGTCACGGAACAATGCATAATCTTTATGTTGTTTTGAGAACAAGTCTGTTCCGAACAAGACTTCATCTTTAAAGTCTTTTCCTAACAAGTGGAGCAATGTCGGTTTAATGTCGATCTGACTTGCTACTTCTTTATGCTTGATTCCTTTTGTTTGTCCCGGCAAATGAATCACGAACGGGACACGTTGCAATTGTGCGACGTCATATGCAGTCAGCTCATCTTTTTTGAGCAACTCCGCCATCGCTGCATTGTGGTTCGTCGAGATACCATAGTGGTCACCGTAGAGCATGAAAATCGTATCATCCCATGTCCCGTCTTTTTTCAGACCATCGATGAATTTACCGAGCGCCATATCTTGATATGCGAGCGCTTGGACATAGTGATTCAATGTCGTCGAACTCGTTTCAAGTGGTGGGACGAGTTCATCTTCCGGTTTCGGCATCTCAAACGGATAGTGGTTCGTCAATGTGATGAACTTCGAATAGAACGGACGCGGAAGATCTTTTAACATCGGCAATGACTGTTCAAAGAACTTATCGTCGAGTAAGCCCCACTCCGTTAAATCGTCTGGGTTACCGAGATCATAATCAGTCTCAGAGAAGAAACGATCGACACCAAAGCTGTTGTAGACGATGTCACGATTCCAAAACGATTTATTGTTCGCGTGGAATACGGCAGAATAATATCCGTCTTCTTTTAACATCTCAGGTGTTGCCCGGAACTCATTTTCCCCGTTCGTAAAGAACGCAGAACCACGTCCGAGTGGATAGATTGAATTCTCTAAGATGAATTCAGCATCCGATGTTTTCCCTTGTCCCGTATTATGGTAGAAGTTATCCCATGAATGTGACTCTTTAATCAATTTGTTTAAGTTTGGTGTGATTTCTTGACCATTCGGTGCTTTCAGACCAACCGCAAATGATTGTGCCGATTCGAATGAAATCACGATGACGTTTTTTCCTTCATATTTACCGAACATGACGGGATTTGGTTTTGCGTACTTCGAATCAACGAAGTTTTGGACTTCAGAAAGTTCAGAGCTGTCCGCAAGTGCTTTTTGAGCAGATGTTTTTGATTGAATCAATGCGTCATACATATGGAAGTTAAACGTTCCGATATTTTTGACGAGTAATTCGCGGTCGAACGCACGCGTCAATAACTCCGGGCGTTCCGTTTCCGCAAGTGCTAAGTTCCCAAGGAAAACGGCTGTTGCTGCGACGAAAGCTAAAATGGCACGTCCCCGTGAAGCAACATTTTTCGACATGTCCATTTTCCGCAAGAAGAACGGAAGAATCAACAGGTCGCCGACGATCAATAAATCAGCCCATGTCAGTAATGAAGTCAGTGAAGCTGAGACCGTCTCCGCATTTGACGTTTGGAATAAGACCGGTAACGTCAAGTAATCATTGAAGAAACGGAAGAAAATGATATCCGCATACAAGACGAGCGTCGCAAGGACGAGCGTTCCATAGATGAACCATTTTTGGACGTTTCCACGGAAGAAGAAACTAAATCCAAACATGAACAGTGCCGAACTAATCGGATTAATCAGTAAGATGAACGCCTGTGCTGAGTTCGTAATCGGAACATCAAAGAAAAGCGTGTATGCTACATACGTTTTTAGCCAAATTAACAATGTTGCGATCCAAAAAAGTTTATGTTCAGTGTAGGTGCTTTTGACACCTTGGCCTACTTTTAGTCGCATCCGCGACCAAATGCCAGAGTCTTGCTGCATAAAAACCTGCCTCCTAATATACGTGTGTTCTTGACTTGAAACTTTTACACGTCATTACCTATTCGATTTATACCCGTATCACGTGAAAATTTTACGCTTACTTTTACAAAAATGCAACCTGAATAAAGTAGATACTTAACAATCACATACTTTCCTTACGTTTGTAAACAAAAAAAAGATTCGCAAAAGCGAACCTTTTCCTGAAATTTAATGGAATCATTTTTTTAAGAACATTTGTTTTGCGAGCCATGCACATCCGATAACGCCGGCATCATTTTCAAGTTCAGCAATTTTAAAGGTCGTCGACTCAAACACTCGCGGTAATGCGAAACGCTTAAATTGTTTTTTGAGTGGTACCATCAAAGCATCTCCTGCTTTTGAAACACCGCCACCGATGACGATCATTTCCGGATTGATGCTATTCGCGAGGTTCGAGATTGCTAGTCCTAGATGGAACGTCACTTCCTCGACGACTTCCGTCGCGATTTTATCGCCTTTCGCGTAGGCATCGAAGACATCCTTCGCCGTCACGGCTTTAATATCGTTCAGGACCGTTTGCTGCCCTTTTCGTTTTTCGAGCCCGAGACGTGCGACACCAGTTGCAGAGGCGATCGTTTCAAGACATCCTCTCCGTCCACAACCGCACAAGACACCGCCTTCAGCAAGCATCGTGATGTGTCCGATTTCGCCCGCCATCCCGACAGTCCCGTGGACGATTTGACCATTCGTGATCAATCCGCCGCCAACACCTGTCCCGAGAGTCACGGCAAGTAGTTCCGTTGCCCCGCTCCCGGCACCTTTCCACATCTCACCGATTGCCGCCGCATTCGCATCATTTTCAATGACAGCCGGTAACCCCGTCAACCGTTCGAATTCACCGATCAACTCAAAGTTATTCCAGCCGATGTTGACGGCGCGCTCGACGACACCGGTATTAAAGTCGATAAAACCCGGTGCACCGATTCCGGCACCCACAAAGTCTTCCGGTCGTTTATTACTTTCTTTACATTTTTCAAAAAAAGATTTTGCGATGTCGCCTGGAATTTGTTCCCCGTCATTCAGGATAACCGTCTCAATCTCCCACTTTTCAACGATGATGCCTTGTAAATCAAGTATTGCCATCTTGACTGTCGTTCCGCCGATATCAATCCCGAGTAACCATTTCATCTGCATAGCTCCCTTATTCGTAAATGCTTTCATCTCTATTAGTTTAGCTGAACGGCAATCTTGTGCAAAGGGTTGCATAAGACTTTTTCTTACGATTTTCGTGATTTTTGTAGTTCATGTGCCAAAATTACTTTTGCTGAATCATATTGTTTGTTTTCTAGTACACCCGCTTGTTCCAGTTCATCGAGTTCAAGCATCATCATTGCGATGTCGGATTCTCGGTCTCCGAGATACACGATTGTCCCATATGTTTTTAATAACTGCTGTACATCATAAAGTGTTTTCATCATTCATTTTCTCCTTCACGAACACGTTCAGTAAATCATACGTCGCTTGAAGCGACGCTTCATGCGTCCGTTCATACGAGTGGCTCGACTCGATTCCTGGACCCAGCAGTCCATGACGGACGTCGTGACCCGCACTGACGGCTGCTGAAGCATCCGAACTGTAATAGGGATAGATGTCGACCTTATACGGAATTGAATGGCTTTGGGCAAGACGTGTGAACTGGTGGCGTAACGCAAGATCATACGGTCCTGAGCTGTCCTTCGCACAAATCGATACCGTATATTCATCCGAGTGTTGCCCTTCTCCTAGTGCGCCCATATCGACGGCAATATATTCTGCGACGTCTTCAGAGAATCCGGCATTCCCGCCAAATCCGACTTCTTCATAATTCGAAATCAAAATTTGCGTCGTATGCGGCAACGTCTCGTGTTTCCACTCCTTCATCAGTTCGAGCAGCAGGGCGACAGAGGCTTTGTCGTCCAGGTGACGTGATTTGACGAAACCTGTTTCGGTATGAACAAAACGCGGATCGAACGTCACGATATCACCGACTTCAATACCTGCTACCCGTGTCTCTTCTGCAGTCGTTGACCGGATGTCGAGTCTCACTTCGATATTCGTCGCATTCCGTTCTTCCGTGTTTGTCACGCGTGACGTGTGGACGCTCGAATGATGGAATAAAATCGTCCCCGATACCGTCTGTCCGTCCATTTTATGAACAAGACAATTTTCACCTTCGATTGCCGTCCATGCATAACCGCCAAGTTGTGATAACGTCAGGCGACCTGTCGGCAAAATTTCCTTGACCATCGCCCCGAGCGTGTCGACATGTGCCGTCAACAAGCGGATGCGGGAAGAGTCTCCAGGTAACGTAGCGAGCAGGGCACCTTTTTCGAGTTTTTTATACGTGATGCCTTCTTTTTTAAAACGATTTTCTACATATGTAAGAGCGTGTGTCGTAAAACCGGTCGGGCTCGGAATTTCTACTAGTTCGCGAATCGTCTCAACAACTGCTTTCATCTTATTTGCTCCTCACACGGCAGCTTCGGTTGAAGCATACCTCTATATTTTAATAAAACCCTTTTTCTTATGATACCAAATATCTCCCCTATGGCGAAAACGAATCGTATTGCTGTTCCTTTTACGCTTAACCAACCCATCAAAAAAAGCCATAGCATGATTTATGCTACAGCTTTACGATCGGTTCGATCCGGCAATCACTTAGACGTATTTCTTCATCCAAATGTCATCCCGATACGTACCATCTTCTAGTTTGACCGAATCAGGGTCCTCTGCATACACTTCAAAACCAAGCGACTCATACAGTTTCTGTGCAGCTTCGTTTCCTGACAAGACGGCTAAAATGACTTGCTCGACATCCGGAATTTGTTTGGCTTCCTCAATCAATGCTTCCATCAACGCACGCCCTGTTCCCCCACGATAGTCCGGTGAGATATAGACGCCAGAAATCATTGCCTTATGGGATTCACGTGATAATTCATACGGCTTGACTTGACCGAACCCGAACAATTTCTCTTCATCAAATATGCCAATCCATACTTCGTCAGACTCTGGGTCCCCTTCTAATCCTTCCCGGACTTCTTTTAATGGTGTTTGTTGTTCATCATCAAACGAATGTCCAAACGCATCCGGATGATTTTTTAGCCCTTCAAGGCGTAAACGCCAATACTGTTCTGCATCTTCTTTTGTTAACGTTCGAAATGTATACATGACTGTCGATTCTCCCCTTTGTGAGCTTTCTAATGATGCTTTAGACATGAAAAACTCTTCTATCCTTTAAATAACCTTTTTCTAGTAAAATAAAACCTAGTTTTTAGATTTTTATCCTTTGCCTCTTAGATTATAAAAAACGTACCGGCTGTCGCGCTGAAAGCAGCGTCTAGCTGGTACGTTTTCCTTGTATATTTAACGTAAGACAGGCTCCATCGTTTGACGAAGGACCTCAGCAGAATGGTGGAATTTTTTTAATTCCTCATCCGTCAGTGATACTTCGATGACTTCACGTACCCCTTGACGGTTGATGACGGCCGGTACACCGATATGAATCCCGGAAATCCCGTATTGACCGTCGACATGAGCTCCTACCGTCAATAAACAGTTCTCGTTTCCGAGGATTGCGCGAACGATCCGGACGAGTCCGAGACCAATCGCATAATACGTTGCCCCTTTTCGTTCGATGATATGATAGGCCGCGTCCCGTACGTTAATATAGATTTGATCTAGGTCTTCTTGAGAATAACGGTCGTCTTCGGCAAGGAGCTCATCAATCGTTTTCCCGTAGATTCGTGAATTGCTCCAAGCCGCAAATTCCGTGTCGCCATGCTCCCCTAAAATGTACGCATGGGCGTTCCGTGAATCGATATTAAAGTATTCTCCTAACATTTGACGCAGACGCGCCGTATCAAGGACCGTCCCTGAACCGAAGACACGACTTTTTGGGAGACCAGAATATTTCCACGCTAAGTGTGCCATGATATCGACCGGATTTGACGCGACGACGATGATGCCGTCAAAACCGGACTCCATGATTTGACGCATCATTTCTTTCATGATTAAGGCATTTTTTGCAACGAGGTCAAGCCGAGTCTCACCGGGCTTTTGTGGTGCACCTGCTGTGATGACGATGACTTCTGCATCTTTACAATCCGCATAGTCCCCTGCCCAAATCCGCATCGGTGACGAACTGAACGGTGTCCCGTGATTTAAATCCATCGCTTCCCCTTCAGCTTTCGCCTTGTTCACATCAATAATGACGAGCTCCTCACAAAGCCCAGCCGTCGTCATTTGATAGGCAAAACTAGATCCTACTGCCCCCGCACCAATCAATGCAACCCGTGTCACTTTCGCATGTAATTCCATCCGTTATGTCCACCCTTCCAAGTACAATTCAAAAGTTTGTTAACTATCTCACAATTAGATTGTAACATCTTTCACAAACTAATAAAGGCTGTGAAAACGGTCACATCTTGTCTAAATTGTGTCAATAATATCCTAACATAAGGAAGTCAGATGCTTCATCTTCCATTACCACAATCGATACAAGATGAAACCAACAAGCCCAGCCGTCGTACTCGATAAATAATTGACGGCATCGTTCCCTAACCACTTAAAACCTCGGACGAACTCTGTCGTTTCCTGATGATGTACCCGTTTCTCCGTTTCTTTTCCGCAAACTTGGCAGCGGTACTTCCGTTGGACGGTTCCGCCTAACAACGTATCAAGGATGCTGCCGAGTACGCCTCCTGCTGCGACCAAAAACCATTCCTTTATCGTCAAGTCGAACAAGACGTCCCCCGCTGTCGCGATAAACAGTGCTCCGGCGATGGTCGCACTCGTTCCAAGTACAGAGATACCGCCACTCGTGCCACGGCGCACCGGTCGTAACGTCCGAATCGAAATGGGTTCTTTTCGGGACAACGGTCCGATTTCGGATGCCCACGTATCCGCGTTCGAAGCAGCGATGACGATTAAGAACAGTAACAGGTAATCAAATTCGTTCGTCAAAAGGACAGCAACAGAAGCAATGAGGGCGGTCCCACCATTCGCGAGCACTTGCCAGCCATCCCGCGCCCCGTCTTTTTCAACAATTTGATCTACCGTCTGCTTACGTGCTTTACCGAATTTTGAAAGTAAACTCGAGCTTCCAAAAAACAACAGTAAGACAAGAAGACCTTGATAACCGAATGCGTAGACGACCACTCCGCCGACGAGGACCGTCAAAAGTGCACCACTTTTCGTTAACATATGGAATCGATAACCAAGATAGCCGAGAGCAAAGCAGATGAAGAAGAGCATACTCAACGGCATCGGATGACTTCTTCTTCCGTGACAATCATGTCGACAGGCTGATCAAACGATTCTACTTCGAACTGCTCGACGACTTGGATCGCAAAAGCGATCGAAAGCGTCGCTCCTGAAAATTCGACCAGGGAACGGTCATAAAATCCGCCTCCCCATCCAATCCGGTAACCTGACCGCGTATAGGCGCGCCCCGGGACGATGCACAAATCAACCGTATTTAGCAGGATTTCGGATGCCTGCTCATCCGGTTCACGGATTCCCATCGTATTTTCGAGGAGGACATGATTCGCTGTATGTTCAAAAAACTTCATCTGTTTCCCGACAACCTTCGGAATGACAACACGTTTTCCTTCACTCCATGCTTGATCGATGATTCGGTCCGTCGAACACTCATTCCGAAAAGATAACGTCACTGCGATCGATGTCGCCTCTGTCCACTCCGGTAAACTAAAGAGATGTTGTTCAATCATTCGCTCACGATCGACTCGGTCGTCGAGTTGTGTGATCGATTCCCCGACAGCATGACGTACCGCCTGTTTATTCACGTGATTTTCCCCCTATTCAAAAAAAAGCCATCACACAAGGTGACGGCTTCCATCTCAATTATTTTACTTCACGGTGAAGTGTGTGCTTACGGAGACGTGGGTTGTATTTCTTCAACTCAAGACGCTCTGGGTTGTTACGCTTGTTCTTTTTAGTGATATAAGTACGGTCACCAGTTTCAGTGCAAGCCAAAGTAATTTTAACGCGCATGGGATTCCCTCCTATCTAGCTCTCAATGTATCAAGTGTTTTTGCTTTACATAAGGTTAAGCATACTCAAGTATCGTACCAAGAAAGGAACGGAATTGCAACTGTTCATCCGTTCTTTTTCTGAATCGCCAATTGTTCGTATGGTTTTTCAAGGTTCTCTTGGAAATCAAGCGGCTGTTGCGACGCATGATAGTCTTTTTCGATGCCTTGTCGTGCTTCTTCACGTTCTAAATAAATGACTGCTGAATGTCGCAACGCCTCGCCTTCGAGTCGTTTAATGGCAACGACTAGACCACCTGTACTCGCTGGTGAACGTTCACTCTCTAGATTATACACGTTACTGACGAGCGGCAGCTGATTTATTTCCGCGAACGACTGCGCAGCGGATGCTGTCTCCATCGTAAAGTTATGGACAAGACGGAACTCGACAATTTTATAAAGCGCCTGCGCTTGGCGGAGTACCGCAAGATTCAATGCCGCCAATTGGTTATACGTCTGGACGAGTGGCAGACCTGTTTGTTTAATGCCATAAACATGAACACCATCTTCGAAGCGGTAATCCGTTTCGCTTTCGGTGATGACATAGACATTTTCCCCGGCACGCGCCAACCGTTTTGCGAAGTCGGCAATTGGCCGATTCGTGTCCGTATAGTCTTTTGCGACGAGCAGGACAGCTTGATCGTTCCATGACGTCTCACGTTTTACCGCCACATAGTAATCGTGCGCTGTCAGGTAGACATCGGGTTCGATATCTTCATCTGCTAAAAATGGGTATTCGGCATAACGTGCTTCCAGCCAATCGATTGTTAATTCTCCAGCGTCCAGTAACCGTTCCGTTTCTTCGAATCGTTTAATATGTTCACGGAAACGATTCGCCGCGTATTGTGCCGTCGTCTGTCCGTCAAGAATGAACGGCCAGTCGCTTGAGACGGCAAGGAGATACTCGCGAATCAACTGACGTTTCGCTTTGAGCGTCAATCCGTCCTGGTGACGGTTGCGGGCAACAACACCTGCGAGACGTTTTTCAAGTTGATGCAAGTGACGAATCATCCAGTCATTTCGTTCGTTAATCCAGACATCTGCATATCCTTTGCGTCCCCATGTCCCCATCGCGACATGAACCGTTTCGATATCATCGAAATGTCGATCGAGGAATGTCGCGGGTGAAATCGATTCGATTCCAAAGTCTTCAAAACGCTCCATCGCTTTACCGAGGAAGTCAGGTCCTTCAAACCACCAATGACCAAACAGTTCCGCGTCAAACGGTGCCGTGACAAGAAACGGCGGGAAGTCTTGTCCGCTTTGTTGATCAAGGTGCTCGGCCAATGCGCCCGCAAAATCAGCTGCATGCTCATCTGTTTGTTTCCACGCCCAATCACGGACGTAAAAGGCCTTTTGATCGGACTCTCCTGTGACACGGTGCAATTTCAATCCTGTATCGTAACGAAGCCCTTCCGGATGCATGAATTCCGCAATTTGGTCCCACTCGCGGTCGTAAGCAAGGTCACGGTAAAACTCACGGTAGTTCGGATGTCCCGGATACCCGATGACCGAACTCCAAATCCGACCGGAAATGATTTGATCGCGTGGGAATAACGCGACACCGTGCGGCGAATAGACCGGTGCACCAATTCCGTGTTTCGGAGCAGGATCCGCGTTTAAGATGGAATGTTCGTCTACGAATGTATAACGAATCCCTTCTTCATACATGATTTTATCGAGGCCAGGTGTATAGGCACATTCCGGCATCCAAAGTCCCGTCGGTCGGAATCCGTAATGCCGTTCGAAACAATTCATCCCTGTCTGAATCTCTGACCGTGCCGCTTGTTCGGATAACATATGCGGACTGAAACCGTGTGTCGCCGTACAAGTCATCAATTCGAGGTATCCTGCTTCTTTATAGTGACGGAACGCATGGTTTAAATCACGTCCCCAATACTCAAAGGTCACTTTCAAATCATGGTACCGTTCTTTATAGAAGAGAAGAGCATCACGCTCTTCTTTGACTAAGTCCCGTTCCAGTTCTTGATCAATCAAACGTAATGTGTCGTCCAGATGTTCGACATACCGTTCTTGAATCAACGAATCCGCCAACATCTCGATGACAGGTGGAGAAATACTGATTGTCCAACCAAGCGGCCGTTCAAGACGATTGATTTCCCATAGTAATGGAATATAGGTCTCGGAGATGGCTTCATACATCCAGCGCTCCTCGAGGCGATGTGCTTCTTGATGACGAATATATGGTAAATGGGCGTGTAATACGAGTGAAAAATAACCTTTACGCATGTTTTCTCTTCCTCTCCTTCTTTCTATCTCTTTTACTTAACGAATCCGGTCGAAATATGAATACGGGCGCAACACTTCTACCCACTCTGGTTGATCGACTTCACCATTTTGCCAACGCGCGACGACTTCTGCGAACCGTCCTTCTACAGCTGGCTCGTCCCGCGGCGTCTCGACCGGCTTCGAACGTAAGACCGGCAAGAAATCGCCATCAATCGTTTGAATTCCCCATTCAATGATGTATGTAGTGTTTGGGGAGAGTGGTCGTACGAACCAGGAATTCGTCATTTCCGGTAGTTCAAATTGATACGTCCGGTTCGCTTCACCTTGTTCATAATCAACCAAAGTCACATCGATGATCCGAAGTTCTTTCCGGAATGAATCGAATGACGCATGGTAATGTGTCTCTAACATCTTCCGTGACAATTCTGATAGTTCCCAGTAGACATATAGAGCTGTCGGTGATTGCACAATCGCATGCATGATATCGTCTTCATAATGCGTCGCCATACCGAATGCGTCCCGTTCAAGCGATGGAATCGCGATGACCGCTGGAACGATGTCGTTCCCGGAAGTTTTCATCGATGGCGTGGCTTTCTTCGTTGGTTTTGCTCCTGTATTTTTTGTTTTAGGAGCAGTCGTTTTTTTATTAGTCGGTTCTGAAAGTGACTTGCGGTATTTACTCCAGGCATATTTCACTTTCCCTTCCGTCGATTCTAATTTTTCTGCGATTTGTTTTGTCGTCAATCCTTGTTCTTTTAGCTTAATGATTTTTTCAAGCATTACCTATCACCTCTTTATCTTTATTCACTTCTTTCCTATTCTACAAACTTGTTTCAAATCCCTTTACGAAAAAAAGTAGGTCGAGGAATCTCCCCGTACCTACTTGGATTAGTTATTTAAATCGTAGTGTTTTCCTTTTTCGAGATAGATGAGATGTTCCCCGACATTCGTCAAGTGGTCACCCATCCGCTCGATGTAACGGCAGATGTTCGTAAATTGCATGATTTCATCCACGACGATTGGTTGCAATGACATATGGCGCATGTATTGGCGAAGTGCTTTATATGTCGTCTCATCGATGATGTTGTCGAGATCAGATAATGCTTTCGCTTTTTCGATGTCGCCATCACGATAGGCGACGATTGCGGTTTCTGTCATATCAAGCAACGTTTCGAACGCTTCTTTCAAGAGCGAGATATCGATGACGTACGGGAATGTCTCGACGCGTAAGACCGCTTTCGAAATATTTCCTGCATAATCAGCAATCCGTTCCAAGTCTGTCGCGATTTTCATCGCCGTCACGAGTCGACGTAAATCTGTCGCAACGGGTTGTTGTTTTGCGATCAACAGAATCGCATCATCATTGATTTCAAGTTCAAGCGCATCAAGCTCATTGTCATTTTCGATGACAGTACGCGCGATATCGAGATCATATTTTTCAAGTGCTTCTGCTGTCGTCGCAATTTGTTGCATCGTCTTGCGGGCCAGGAGAAAAACTTTTTGATCGAGTACTGCCAAGTTTTCCCCAAAAATCGTACGGTGAGTTGCCATTGAAAGTTCCTCCTAATTATCCGAATCGTCCTGAAATATAATCTTCCGTCCGCTTATCGCTTGGATTTGAGAAAATGCGGTCCGTTTGATCAAACTCGACTACTTCTCCGTTCAAGAAGAATGCTGTTTTATCCGACACACGTGCTGCCTGTTGCATGTTATGCGTCACGATGATGATTGAGTAATCTTTTTTCAAATCCTGAACGAGTTCTTCGACTTTGAGTGTCGAAATCGGATCGAGTGCTGAAGTCGGTTCATCCATTAAGATGACATCCGGTTCAATCGCAAGGCATCGTGCGATACAAAGACGTTGTTGCTGTCCACCTGATAACCCGTAGGCATTTTCATTCAGACGGTCTTTGACTTCGTCCCAAATCGCTGCACCACGTAAGCTACGTTCAACGATTTCATCCAAAATCTTTTTGTTTTTGACGCCATGGACGCGTGGTCCATATGCGATGTTGTCATAAATCGATTTCGGGAATGGGTTCGGCTGTTGGAAGACCATACCGACTGATGTCCGTAATTCTTCTACTTCATATTCTTTATCGAAAATGTTACGGCCATTATATTCGATGACACCGTTTGTCCGAACGATTGGCACAAGCTCGACCATCCGGTTCAACGTTTTGATGAATGTCGATTTCCCGCACCCAGACGGTCCGATGATTGCCGTGACTTCGTTTTGTTTAATATCTAAGTTGACATCTTTTAATGCGTGGTCGTCACCGTACCATAAGTTTAAATTGTCGACACGGTATACACTGTCTTGCGCAGCTACTGGTTGATTCATAATTGTTGCCCCTTCTTTCTCGGCTGTTTTTGTCGTCAGCTTCGTATCCATCATCTGTGTTCCTCCTTAAAAACGTTTCAGAACCTTCTATCTACTTAATAACGTTTTGAAAAGCGATTTCGAATCCAGATCGCAAGTGAGTTCATCGTCAACAAGATCACCATCAAAATGAGGATACCAGCTGCGGCGAGACCTTGGAAATCGGCTTGTGGACGGCTTGTCCAGTTATAAATTTGAATCGGTAATGCTGTAAACTCTGAAAAGAGACCTTCCGGTGCACGCGCGATGAAGATAGCTGCCCCGACCATGATCAATGGTGCTGTTTCTCCGATTGCACGAGAGACCGCTAAGATGATTCCGGTAATGACACCCGGGAGTGATGCCGGTAACACGACTTTGAACGTCGTTTGCCATTTTGAAGCACCGAGCGCGAGTGAAGCATGACGCATTGCTTGCGGCACCGAACGAATCGCTTCTTGCGATGATACGATGACGACCGGTAAGCTCATGAGCGCAAGCGTTAAGGCTCCTGCAATCAATGTTGAACCGAAGCCCATGTTACGGACGAAGAAGGTTAATCCGAGAAGACCGAAGACGATTGAAGGAACACCTGCTAAGTTTGAGATGTTGACTTCGATGAACGATGTCATCCGTCCTCTTTTCGCATACTCTTCTAAATAAATCGCTGCCCCGACCCCGATAATGAAAATCATTGGGATGATGAGGAGCATTAAGAAAATCGTTCCCATCAGTGCCGGATAAATCCCTGCATTGGCCGGTCGACGCGATGGCGCATTTAAAAGGAAATCAAGCGACAACCAAGCGGCACCGTCACGGATGACACCAAAGAGAAGAATACCAAGAACGACAAGACCGAATAATAGACCGATCAAGAAAATCACTTTCGTTACATTGTTCACGACGAGTCGTTGACCAATCGATTTTTTTACAGCTACTGGGTCAATAAACTTTTTTTGTACAGGTTGTTTTTCTGGTAAGGCCATCTCAATACTCCTCTCTGAAGCGACGCGTAATCCAGTTCGCGAGTAAGTTCATCACAAGAGTAAAGACGAACAACAACGTACCGACCGCATAAATACTGTAATATTCAACCGTTCCGTATCCCGCGTCACCAAGTGCGACCTGAACGATATACGCTGTCATCGTTTGGACAGGTTCAAGCGGGTTGACGGTTGCAGTAGGATTTGACCCTCCTGCGATTGTTACGATCATCGTCTCACCAATCGCACGAGACATACCCAGTACGATTGACGCGATGATACCTGAAAGAGCTGCCGGAACGACGACTTTTAAAGCAACTTCAAGGCGTGTCGAACCAAGTGCGAGCGCACCGTCACGAATTTTTTTCGGGACAGAACTCATCGCATCTTCAGAAATCGAAGCAATCATCGGGATGATCATGATTCCGACGACAATGCCTGGACTCAGTGCATTATAGATTGCAAGACCAGGAATTAACTTTACGAGTAGTGGTGTGACAAACGTCAAGGCGAAGAAACCAAAGACGATTGTTGGCACCCCTGCCAATACTTCAAGGATTGGTTTTAATACACGACGTGCGCGCTCTGATGCATACTCACTTAAGTAAATCGCAGAAGTGAGTCCAATCGGCACGGCAACTAGCATCGCAATCACGGTAATCTCAAGTGTTCCCACGACGAGCGGCCAAATTCCGTATTCTGGTTGTGAATTCAGAGGATACCAGCTCGTACTTCCGAAAAATTCTTTGATTGAAACCACTTCAAAGAAGTGTTCCGTTTCAATGACTAACGTGAGAATGATGCCAATGGTCGTAACGACTGATACAAACGCACATAAAAATAAGACGATTGGCATAATTCGTTCCATGATGTTTTTCATACTGAACTTTTGTTTACGGTTCTGTTGAATCAGCTCTCGAACCGAACCTTTTGATGATGAATTCATCCTTCTTCGCTCCCTACTCCATCACCCCTACATAAGAACGGGACCTAAAAAGGAGGGGATTCCCCCCTTTTTAGGCCATCCTTACATCTGGATGTTTATTTCATTGCGTCTTCGATTGCTTTTGCATTTTCGTCATAACGGTCTTGCTTCATTTTGACGTAACCGACTTCTTCCGCTAAATCACCTGCGTTTTCATTCGTGAATTTCACGAAATCAGCCACTTGTTTTTTGTCGTTTAATGACTTGTTGTTTACATACGTGTAAATTTCACGTGATAGTGGGTACGAAAGATCATTGATTGTTTCCGGAGTAGGCGCGACAGCGTCTTTTCCTTCAGCAGAAAGTGGTACTTCTTTTAACTTGTCTTTGTTTTCTGCATAGTACGCGTAACCGAAGTATCCGATTGCACCTTTTGTTCCTTCAACACCTTTAACGAGGACGTTGTCATCTTCTGATAACTGAACATCTTTACGCATATCTTTTTCATCCATTACTTCTTCATTAAAGTAATCGAATGTACCTGAGTCTTTACCTGGGCTGAAGAACTTGATTGGTTCAGCCGGGAATGACGAATCAACATCTTTCCATGTTTTAACGTTCGGATCAAGCCACATTTTATTGAGTTGCTCAATCGTTAATTCTTTGAGCCATGTATTTTCTTTACTCACCGCGACTGTCAAGCCGTCGAGTGCGAGTGCCATTTTCGTATATTCAATTCCATTTTCTTCTGCTTTTGCTGCTTCTTCTTCTTTAATCTCACGTGAAGCATTCGAGAGGTCTGTTTCACCGACGACGAAACGTTTGAATCCGCCACCTGTTCCAGATACGCCGACTGTTACGTTGACGTCTGGTTGTTCAATCGAATATTCTTCTCCGACTGCTTCCATGATTGGGAAAACTGTTGAAGATCCATCAATCGCAATCTTTCCTGAAAGATCTGACGAACTTGAAGAGCTTCCTTTGTCATTTCCGCATGCCGCACCGACTACTGCGATTGAAGCTACTGTTGTGATAAGTGCTGTTTTTTTCATCCAAGACATGATTAAATTTCCTCCTCGAAGTATGTCGCTTGTAGTGCTACGACTTTTTATCCGTTTCCCTTACAAGACTTATACTACCGATGAACTATTAAAACGAAATGAATCCAACGTAAAAGAATTGTAAAGGCTTGTTTTTTGCAGTTTACAATTCAAAAACCATTAGAAAAAAAGGTCAATCCAAATAAAAAAACGAAGATGAGTTTCCTCATCTTCGTCTTTCTAGTTAATTTGGCTTAGTTTGCCACGGGATATCTTTGACGTTGAAGTACGCCTTCACTAAATCATGACCAATTTTCGAGTTGACTGTTTCTTGCTCCATATATGGAAGGAACACAGCCCATGCGATCTCTGGATTGTCGTATGGCGCCCAACCGACAAGGTTTGAGTTGAGGGACCGTATCGGTTGCCCGCTCCCGTCCCGTAAAGCAATTCCGTCTTCACCATACACACTAACCTGTGCTGTCCCGGTTTTCGCAGCCGCGTCGATACCCGTCAACGCGATGACTTTAGCCGTTCCCCGCTCGCCTTTGACGACACGGTGTAATCCTTCGCGGACATGATCAATGTTATCTTGGCTGACTTCGACCCGATTCAAATAGTTCGTCTTGAAACTATAATCGACTTGTTTCGTTCCTTCTTCAATTGAATTCGAAGCAAGGACTTGTTTTAGGAAGTGCGGTTGGACACGGTAACCACCGTTCGCGAGTGTGGAAATGTACTGCGCGACTTGTAACGGTGTAAAGGCATCATATTGCCCGATAACACGGTCCATCAGGAGCGTGACGCGGTCAGGTGTTCCTTGAACACCCTTCGCTTCATACGGTAAATCGATGCCTGTCGTAACACCGAGCCCGAACTGGCTGTAATAGTTCTGCATGATGGCTGCAGCCGCATCGACACTCGCCCCTGCAATCCCGTTGCTCGGATAGTTCGCCATCCGCATCGCAATGTTGAACATGTACACGTTGGATGAACGTTCGAGAGCCGTCAAATCCGTAATCGGTCCCATGTTGACATACGATGCTTTTTTCGTTCCGCCAATTGTGATCGGTGCATCGTTGATGACTTCATTTTGGCGGATTACGCCTTCTTGAAGCCCCATCGCGACCGTCGCCCCTTTAATCGTTGATCCGATTTGGAGTGACGTCAGGACGTTATTGATGGCAACGTCACTGAATTTGTTTGTCGACGTATCGAGTTTTTGTCCCGACATTGCTAAGACCTCACCTGTCTGCGGGTTCATCACGACGGCATAACCTTCTTTTAAATACCCACTGCCCATGCCGCGTCCCATTTTAATCGCTTGTTGGAGGATTTGGTCAACCTGTTTATTGTATGCTGCGTCAACCGTGAGAACGAGGTCTTTTCCGGACTCCCCTTCTTCCCGGTTCGGTTCACCAACCGGTTCACCATTAAACGTTTCATACACGTCATATGCCGGTTTTCCCCGAAGTAAATCTTCATATTGTTGTTCTAAGAACGAGGTCCCGACACGATCATTTAAGCTGTAGCCTTTTGCTTTATACTGTGCTTGTTGCTCGGCTGGAATCTTTGAGTACTTCCCGAAGATATTCCGTAACGTCCCTTCATAAGGATACGACCGTTCATAGAACGGCTCGACGGAGACACCTTTTAACGCTTCAAGGTTTTCATCAATGATCGCCATCTCTTTTGCCGTCGCACCGAGTTTGACGAGTTGCGGATCAAGTGCATATCCGACCTCCATGTTGTGTTTAATGGCAACGATTTCCATCGTCTTGTCGTCAAACGCAATATCTTTTTCTGTAATCGTGTCAAGCATCACCTGGTTTTCTTCAGCAATCGATAATTTTTTCCGATCTTCTAAGGTCGGATATTTTTCTTTCATGACCGCATCAAAACGACGTTTCGATTCTTTTTCGTTCGTTGCAATCCAGTAATCCTTTAAGTCACGCTCCGTTACTTTCCAATCATCTTTCGGTAAATGGATGATGGCAGCAAGACGCGATGCCGTTTCAATTCGTTCATCGACCTTTGTATTTTGCGAACGTCGGTAGACGATTGAGTACTTCGAAATCGTATCGACGAGCAAACGCCCATCGCGATCGTAAATCTTACCGCGTGGTACTTCGTACTTTGAAGCAATCATCTCTGTTTTTTGAACTTCTCGTGAAATTTTTTCACCGTTGACAATCTGGACGACACCGAGTCGAAAGATTAAAATCGCAAACAATAAAAAAACAACAAAAAACATTAAATTCAATCGAAGCGGCAAGTGGTTACGCCGTCTTCCTCTTACCGTGATTCGTTTCGCCATGGCGTACTCCCCTATCGTTCAAAAAGTCATCTTTGTTCATTATATAGAAGGAAACCATCCATAACAACCTATCCCATCATTTTCCGTATTAAAAAAGAGCCGCTTCCTCATGCGAGGAAACGACTCTTTTTAGTCAAGACGATTATTTTGCGTCAGCGTAGAGTTTTGCAACGTGATCCCAATCGATGACGTTGAAGAACGCGTTGATGTAGTCAGGGCGACGGTTTTGATAGTTCAGGTAGTAAGCATGCTCCCAAACATCAAGTCCGAGGATTGGTGTTTTACCTTCCATGACGGGTGTATCTTGGTTCGGTGTCGAAACGACAGCAAGTTTGCCACCTTCGACGATGAGCCATGCCCAACCCGATCCGAAGCGTGTTGTCGCTGCTTTTGCAAACTCATCTTTGAAAGCATCGAATGAACCGAATGCTTCATCGATTGCAGAAGCGAGTTCGCCTGTCGGTGCAGCACCATCATTCTTTTTAAGCAGTTTCCAGAAGAACGAGTGGTTCCAATGACCGCCACCGTTGTTGCGGACAGCTGTTTGAATGTTTGCAGGAAGTGAATCGAGGTTTTGAAGTAATTCTTCAAGTGATTTCCCTTCATGTTCTGACCCTTCAAGTGCAGCATTTACGTTCGTTACATACGTGTTGTGGTGTTTAGAGTGGTGAATCTCCATCGTACGAGCATCGATATGTGGCTCAAGCGCATCATAAGCGTAGCCGAGTTCTGGTAATTCAAATTTTGACATTTTCATGTCCCCCTTTATCCTATTTTCGGAACTTCAATACCTCTTTAGACTAGCAAAAACAAGCAGTCTAGTGCAAGCAATGACCCTTACGAATTATTGTTCATCGCGTGGGGCGAATACCGATACGCCACCACCGGGAACCGGGAAGACACCAAATCCTTCTTCATCAATCACGACTGGCTCTTCTTGATGATTCGTGTAGTCGAACCATTCCTCTCCGGCACGGTCTTCTCCGACAAACATCCGTTTTTCACACATGTCAGCATTTGAAAGCAATACGGCACAGCCGGAGTTCGCAAATTCTTCCACTCCACGACGGACCCAGCCGACACAATGGGGATCGTCCAGGTAATCTTCTTGCTCTCCGTAGGCTTTATGGTAACGGGCGTACAGTAACGCATTGATCATCTCTTTTTTCCCTTCGACGGGATGCGGACCTTGAACACCATAATAATCACCGTAAAAGACGCACGGGTAACCATCTTTACGCAGGAGAATCGACGCGTAGGCATGTTGCTTAAACCAGTCGTCAATCCAGGATTCAAGCGATTCGCCCGGTTGCGAATCATGATTATCGACGAACGTAACGGCGTTCGTCGGATGCGACTCGACGAGTGTATCTGCGAACAGCGTCGTTAAATCAAATTCTTGTCCCTGCTCCGAAGCCTCATGGAATTTATAATGAAGCGGCACATCGAATAAATCGATTGTATAATCGACGCTATCTAAAAATTGACGACAGTCATCTAAGTCTGACTTCCAAAACTCACCGACCATATAAAATCCATCTGGATTGTCACCAATCATCGATTTTGCGAACTCATTGACGAATTCGTAGTTGATGTGTTTAATCGCATCAAGTCGGAACCCTTGGCAATTCAGCGTATCTTTAAACCAATGTCCCCAATCGATCATTTCTTGGCGGACTTCCGGGTGATTATAATCGATATTCGCGAACATTAAGTAGTCGTAATTCCCGAACTCGCTATCGACTTGATCGTTCCAATCCTTGTTTTTACCGGAAATCTTAAAGACACCTGTTTTTTCTTCGCGTGCATCGTAGTCGGTTCCATTAAAGAATTCATGGTTCCAAACAAAATCAGAGTACTTTCCGTTTCGTCCCGGGAAAGTGAATTTTGTCCAAGCCTCGATTTCGAACTCTTCTGAAATTTCTTTCGACCGATCTTCTGGATGTACTTCCACAACGTTGATTGTTTCTAGTTCATCCGCAGCTGCCTTATGATTCATGACGACATCCGCATACACGGCGATATCATTTTCATGCGCAACTTGAATCGCATCGATCAATTCGTCTTTTGTACCATATTTCGTTCGAACCGTCCCTTTTTGGTCAAACTCGCCTAAATCATAAACATCGTATATCCCATACCCTGTATCTTCATCTGATTGTCCCTTTGAAGCCGGTGGAATCCAAACAGATGTGATGCCTGCAGCACGAAGCTCTGGTGCTCTCTCTTTCAAACGTTGCCAATGCTTCCCGTCATTCTCTACATGCCACTCAAAAAACTGCATCATCGTATGGTTACGTTCCATCTCTCTTCGCTCTCCCTTAATTACTATAGTATGAATATTATTACAATATCTTTAATATTCCCCAAGGAGACAAAAATAAACGCACCCTCATAAAGAGAATGCGTTTCTTAAATGGACCCTGCAGGACTCGAACCTGCGACCGGACGGTTATGAGCCGTCAGCTCTAACCAGCTGAGCTAAGGGTCCTTAAGTAAATAGTAGCGGCGGAGGGAGTCGAACCCACGACCTCACGGGTATGAACCGTACGCTCTAGCCAGCTGAGCTACACCGCCATGATGAATTAAAACAACTACAATTAGATTACTGGATTCTTTTAAGATTGTCAATAAGTTATCTCACAAAAGTAAAGAGGAATTTCTTTTCAGAAATTCCTCTGATTTGTATTCACTTCACTCAAGCCGTTCCTGAACGTTGTTCAAGTACTAAATCCGTGATGTTGACAGCATGGTCACCAATCCGTTCAAGATTCGATAACAAATCAACGAAGATCATCCCTGCTTGTCCTGTACATTCTCCGGCATTGACCCGTAAGACGTGGTGTTTACGGAACGAACGTTCAAGCGAATCGAGTTTTCCTTCTAATTCAAGGACTTGGCGTGCTAACGAAACATCATCAAGCTCAACTGCTTTAATTGCCGTATCGACGATTTTTTGTGTTAAGACGTACATTTCGTCTAATTCTTTTTTCGCTTTCGACGTAAATACAATCCGATTGACGATTTGGAAGTCAACGAGTTCGATTACGTTCTCGACGTGATCCCCAATCCGTTCGAAGTCGTTGACGGCATGCATCAATAACGAATGATCGTTTGATTCCCGTTCAGAAAGATCGTTCGCTGCGACTTTTACAAGATAATTCGTGACTTCTGTATTCAAGTGGTTGATTGCATATTCAATCTGACCAGCGTCAGAAACATCTTTTTTATCATGTGATTGCGTATAACGATGTGCTTTACCGAGTGCTTCTTTTGAGAATTCACCCATCCGCAAGACTTCCATTTTCGCTTGGTTCAGCGCAAGTGAAGACGATTGGTTCAAGATGTTTTGATCTAAGTGACGTGGTTTTGAATCGACTGTCGTATCCGTTCCCGGAACAATCTTTTTGACGAGCCATGCGATTTGCGCAATGAACCAACATTGAATCAACGTATTGACGACGTTAAACGTTCCGTGTGCAAAGGCAATTTGCATTTTCGGTTCTAGACCTAACGCATTTGTAATCCACGCAATGAACGTCGAGAAAAGTGGTAACGCAATGAGGAACAGTAACGTTCCGACGATGTTAAAGATGACGTGTGCTGCGGCTGTCCGTTTTGCGGCAATCGACGCACCGAGCGCTGCAAGGACCGCCGTAATCGTTGTTCCGATGTTGTCACCGAACAAGATTGGAAGCGCCGCTTTGATATCAATCATGCCGCCAGAGTATAACTCTTGCAGAATACCGATTGTCGCCGATGACGACTGGACAAGAACTGTAAAGATTGTTCCGACGAAGACACCGAGTAACGGGTTGTCTGACATTGAAATCGTCAGTTCACGGAACCACTCACTTGATTGAAGTGGTTTCATACCATCTCCCATCAAAGTCAAACCATAGAATAACGCACCGAAACCGAAGATTATTTGCCCGATGTACTGAATCCGTTCTTTATTGAAGAAGAAGATTAGAAACGCACCGAGAGCAATTGCAGGAAGGGCTGCTTCTTTGACGTTAAATCCAATGATGAACGCCGTAATCGTGGTACCGATGTTCGCCCCCATGACGACACCGATCGCTTGTCGTAAATTCATCAAGCCAGCGCTGACCAGTCCGACGACGATGACGGTCGTCCCTGACGACGATTGGATCAAGACTGTGACGACGATACCGGCAAGGATGCCGAGCAATGGATTTGATGTGTATTTGTCTAAAATGTAACGAAGTCGGTCTCCCGCTGTTTTTTGAAGACCATCTCCCATATACTTAATACCGAATAGGAAAATCCCGAGTCCACCAATAAAAGTGAAAATCATTTCCTGCAAATCATAGTTCATCATTTCATCTCCTCATATCTAATCTAAAAAGTGGAATTGATTTTTTGTTAAGATTTTATTGTTTCAACCTCTCCTATTATGTAAAGGTCTATTGAACTTGTAAATAGTTTTATCAACATTTGAATGTTAAGGTTTTATTAACCTGTACCAAAACAGTTAAAACCCTTTATTTTCAACGTTTATACACGTACTACACCACTGTTATGAAACAGAGAAAAGAGTGTTATCATGCCTTTTTTAAGACAACTTATTAACTATTTACAAACCACCTTAGTTCCAAATCGTTCGTTTTTAAAAACACGCCTCGTCGATGTTTCCCTTTATTTTTGTGGATTAGCTTGGATTTCGTTTTGGACGACCGTCATCGATAGTCTTTTTATCACTAAAACAGTCCCACTTGTCATTTGGCTCATTTTACATTTCATTTTTATCGCCATCGCGATTTTACTGTTCCTGTTATTGATGTCTTATTTGAATCGTTGGTTGATTGCCTGGTTACTACCGAGACCGTGGGCGTACCGCCAAGTCTTTCCTTATACGGTCGCAGCCAACCTATGGAGTTTTCCCGTCGGTGTCCTGTGTTATCAACTTGGATTGAAAGGACTTGGCGTGACCATCATCTTCGCCGGTCACTTTCTGTACTCGTTAATACCGGTCTTTTTGGCCCGTAAACAAAAAAAAACTGCCCGCTGAAGAGATTGATGCTCAACTTGCTTTAATGCCCGATTCCTCCGTCTACCGACGGATTGACACCCCTTTCTATCTATTAAAGAATTGTAAATGTTCGAAATTCGTTCTTGTTTCTCGATTTTTAGGGAATAGTTCGATATGATAGAGAAGGTAAACTTACACAATATGGCGCTATGCCACAAAAGGAGATTTTCGATATGCCGAAAATGGTCCATCGCTCTAAGACTCGTCCCGTTCGTGTTGGGGACCTTGTCATTGGTGGAAATAATGAAGTCATCATTCAAAGTATGACAACAACAAAAACACACGACGTCGAAGCGACAGTCTCTGAAATCTTACGACTCGAAGAAGCCGGATGCCAAATCGTCCGTGTTGCTTGTCCAGAAGAGCGTGATGCGCTTGCGCTCGCTGAAATCAAAAGCCGAATCAACATTCCGCTTGTCGTCGATATTCATTTCAACTATAAACTCGCCCTCATGGCGATTGAAGCAGGCGTCGATAAAATCCGGATCAACCCGGGTAACATCGGACGTCGCGAAAAAGTGGAAGCGGTCGTCACAGCGGCAAAAGCTAAAAATATCCCGATCCGAATCGGAGTAAACGCCGGTTCACTCGAGAAACACATTCTTGAGAAATACGGATATCCGACAGCACGTGGCATGGTCGAAAGTGCCTTGCATCACATTAAGATTCTTGAAGACCTCGACTTCCACGACATCATTGTTTCGTTAAAAGCCTCTGACGTTCAACTTGCGCTCGAAGCGTATCAGTTAGCCTCTGAATCATTTGACTACCCACTTCATGTCGGTATCACAGAGTCAGGTCCTTTACGTACAGGCTCATTAAAATCGGCTGCTGGTCTTGGTGCGATTCTTTCACGCGGTATTGGTAACACGGTCCGTGTCTCGCTATCAGCTGACCCGGTCGAAGAAGTCAAAGTCGCAAAAGAAGTCTTGAAATCGTTTGGTCTCGCAGCAAACGCTGCGACATTGATTTCTTGCCCAACATGCGGTCGGATCGAAATCGACTTGATGGCGATTGCGGCAGAAATCGAGGATTATATCGATAAGATTCAAGTCAACATCAAGGTAGCGGTACTCGGTTGTGCCGTCAACGGTCCTGGTGAAGCACGTGAAGCAGATATCGGAATCGCCGGAGCGCGTAACGAAGGACTACTGTTCCGCCACGGAGAAATCATCCGCAAAGTACCAGAAGCGACAATGGTCGAAGAATTGAAAAAAGAAATCGATGCAATCGTTCTTGAAAAAGAAGCGGAAAAAGAAGCGGCGAAAGCCAACCAAGTTTAATTGTTGAAGAGCCCTCTTTTAATCAAGGGCTCTTTTTCATATCCGTTTTTCGACTATGTTATACTAATGACAGAAATTTAAGGAACGCAGGTGATCCAATTGAAAATCGGTATCGATATCGATGGGACGATTACGCACCCGTCTTCATGTTTTAACTATATGAACAAGTATTTAGGAACTTCGATTGACTTTGAAATGGCATCCGAATATGAATTGCATACGTATACGGACATGAGTCAAATCGAGTTTTGGGAATTCATGGTCAAGTCCGGACATGAACTCGGGATTTATCGTGAATCCATCCCTCAGGAATTTGTCCAAAAACACCTATGGCAGTTGCGCGAGCACTATGATTTGCACTATGTGACGGCCCGGTCGGAAATCGTCCGTCCTGTCACGGAAGAATGGATCGCCCGTCATGACCTGCCACTCGATTCACTCATCATGACCGGTTCGCATGATAAAGTTCAGGTCGTACGTGATCTTTCACTCGATTTATTCATGGAAGACCGTCTAGAAAATGCCTTACAAATTGCGGAAGATACTTCAATCCCCGTCATTTTGTTTGATGCTCCTTACAATCGTCGAGCACTCCCTGAAAATATCATCCGTGTCTCTTCCTGGAATGAAGCGGTTCAAACCATTCACAAATTTGCCCCAATTCGTTAATAAAACAGCCCTAACCGGCTGTTTTTTCCATTTTATCTCCATTTTCGAATTCGTTTATCGTACAATTATCTCAAGGTTGATATTGATTCGTTTTTTATTTTTAGAGCCTTTGAAAGGATTTTTTGATGTTTTCGACTTTGAATGTCTTCTTTTTAAATATTTGCATTATCTTTTTAGTTTTATCGATCACCTTTTATGCCATGCGAAATCGCCTGCCGATCCAGTACGATTCGAAGCTTTCGACCCGCGTGTACTTCGGGTTAGCAAACGGAGTGACAGGTGTCTTATTAATGTATAATTCCATTTCAATCAATGGTTCAATAATCGACTTGCGATTGCTTCCACTCGCACTATCGGCTTTATATGGTGGCTCAATCAGTATCAGTACAACAGGCTTTGTCTTATTGATATATCGCGTCTCCATTCTGCAAGGCGAATCGATGATCGCTTTACAAAGTTCCATCATCACTTTACTTAGTTTCATTATCCTTGTGATTCTCTGTGCACGCTTCATTCAAAACAAAGGACGTCTGTATGCCGTTATCGTGACGATCGGCTCACTTCTTGTTCTTGTCCAGATGGTCCTCGCATCACCACGAATCGAGGAATGGCAAACCATCTATCTCCCTTATTTTTTGATTACAATCAGTGCATCAGTATTGTTTTACCATCTTTCGCAAATGTTACAAGGTCACTTCGTTTTGTATGCTTATCAATCTTATCTCGCCTCGACAGATGAGCTGACCCGACTCGCCAATCGCCATGTCATCATGAGAAAAGTACATACACTCGTCAAAACGAATGCACCCTGGGGCGTCATCATCTTTGACTTGGACCACTTCAAAGCAATCAATGACGAGTATGGACATGCTGTCGGCGACGCAGTATTGCGCCATTTTTCAGTTTTACTCAACCAAGCGTGTCCCGACAGCGTGACAGTCGGTCGTTATGGTGGTGAAGAATTCATCGCTATCATTCCGAACACCTTGTCGGTTTCGCCGACGGAACTCGCCGAAAAAATCGTTCAATCCGTCACCGAAACACCATTTGTCATGCAAGACCACGCCTTGACAGTCACTGTATCTGCCGGCGTTGCATATGCGAAGAATCAGTCCGCTCCGCTCGTATTCGAACAAGCAGACACGGCTCTTTATGCCGCTAAGAACAATGGACGCAATCAATTTATCTTACATCAAAAATAAGGAAGCGCAGATTTACTCCGCCGCTTCCTTATTTTTGATTTCTAATAGTTGAATGATTTCAGCAAGCGAGACGGGTTTCGCAAAAAAGTATCCTTGGAAAATGTGGATTCCGATATTTTTAGCGATTTGGACTTCTTCACCCGTTTCTACCCCTTCAATGATACATTCGACGTTCATCGATTTTGTCAGTTGAAAAATCGATTCCAGAATCGAGTGCCGTTTTGTCGCTTCCTCGATTTGCTCGATGAACTGTTTTGGTATCTTTAATTGGCGGAGTGGTAACAACCGTTCAAGGACATGATAAGAAGCATGACCCGTTCCAAAATCGTCTAACGAAACGGGAAAATCTAACGTCTTGATCCGTTGAAGTGCCCGTAGGATCGATTGACTTTCAAAATCCAGAGATTGACTTTCGGTGATTTCAATCTTGATTTGTTGCGGTTTTAATGCATATTTCAATAACATTCGTTCGATAAACGGCATAAATGAATCATTCGTCAATTGACGTGGCGACACGTTGACTGAGACCGTGAACTGTTCCGGGACGAGACCAATCAATCGTTTTCTTGTCTTGCAACCTTCTTCAAAAATCCATTCACCTAGTCGAATGATTAAATCACTTTTTTCGGCAATCGGAATAAAAACAGACGGTCGGTTTGCCCCGGCTAAATCCGTCTTCCAACGGACTAGCGCTTCCAGTCCCACAAACTCTTCTTGATTCGAATCATATTGCAACTGATAGACTAAATAAAAATCTCGTTTGATTTCGGCAAGCGACAATGCCCGGGCTGCTTCGACGCGCATGGCTTGTTCCTTTCGCCATCCTTGATCGATACACATGACTTTTTGGTCTTGTTGTACCGTTTCCTGAAGCGCTGAATTCACTTGGCGGATCCGCTTCATCCAATTCGTTTGCACGACTTCCCCATCATCAATCACGATGTAGAGATTGACATAGATTTGATGCAAATCAATTTGATATGGTGCCGACATTCTTTGACTCAACAACGCCATTTCTTCATGACACGAAACCCCATCCGGCTTCTCCATCACGACAGCCAGCGTTCCTGCTTCGACGCGGATCAGTGCTAAATGTGGGGGAAGCAAGGAGCGAAGCCGTTCAATGCAGTCAAATAAGACTCGTTCTTGAATTTCTTCTCCAAAAAAGCGTGCAAGCTCATAATAGTTCTCGAGATGAATCCCAATCAATAACAGCTGTCGGCGGTCGTCTACAAATACCTCTTCTAACCCCCGTAAGTTCAATAACTCGGTTTGCGGGTCACGACTCGCCGCATCGTGGAGTTGATTAGCGAGCGAATGCAGTTGCCGTAAATTTCGAATATGAAGATGGTTAATAATGAGCGCGATACATACCGCGATCACAATCATCCCTAAGCGCGCGATATGATCGGTCGGATCAATTTCGACGAAGACGGTCTTCGCTTTCAGCATGACGAAGAGGTTTGTCGCAAGAATCACGAAAATCGTATACCACATGACGATGCGGTTGTAGGAAATCAAAGCAATCATCAAAAACAGGAAACAACTTGCCCAAACCGTCACGGCCGCATAGGGAAGCAGATTGATCGAAACGATCGGCACGATCAGTAACATGATGGAGAGGAGATGTGCTTGATACCGTGACGACAATTGACTACGGCTGATGAGGAACGTCGTGACGCCGATGATGATAAGGAGGACGATAATCACCGAACGACTGAGATACGCATTTTCTAATACTTGATCCGTCGTTTTAAAAAAAATCAGCGCCCCTGTCACCATCATGAATAAGGCAAAGTTCCCCATCCAGTGTTGTTGCGTAATCGCAATCTCATTCGTACTCTTGATTGACATATGTCCCCTCCTCTCATCAGTTACACTATATAAACTTTCTCATTTACAAAAATTCGACATCGCTTGATGATACTCCTGTCTTACGTTATGTGTCAATTTTTTACTGAAAAAGACATGTTCTCCTGTTTTTACACAGCTGAACATGTCTGCTTTGATTTAATATCCAAAAAAGCTGGTGATGATGGAGCTTGACTTCACTTGATTTTTATCGCGAATCTGTCCGACATAGATGACGTCCCCTGACAAGATATCGACGACACGAATTTGATAATCAGACGCATTCATCTTGGAGACGAAATAAAACTGGTTGTCTGCAAATGCTTCGTTAATCGATCCCATCTTTTTCTCCGCCGCTTCGAGCTTGATTACATCCTTTGTCACTTGCTTCGTCACCGTATCATAGACGGTCCATTGCAGTTCGTTTTTTCCTTCATTTTCATTATAGGCGATCAATCGTTCCCCGTTGCCCATCGCAATGAATAATTGATTTTCTTCATTCAATTTTTGAATCGGACTGACTCGTTTCCCGTCGTCTTCAAAGTATTCATCTTTCGTCCCGACTTGATTTTCGTCAATAAATAGTTGTCTATAAATAACGCGATCCGGCCCGGCCGTTAAGTAGTTTCTAAATTCGTTCTTTTTGATTGCCGGTGAAGCGAGTCGGACTGGCTTGATTTTTTTCTGTTGATAGTCGACTTGCATCAGTTGATTGGTCTCGTGATTTTTTCTGTACGCATCAACTTGGATATAAAGTGTCTTATCCATCCGGTTGATGACGCGTACGCTGCCTGTCCCGTATCCGGTTTTAACGTTTGAAGGAAACGGGAGTGTCATTCCTGTCATCCGTTTCGTCTGTTTATCCCACATCTTTAATTCCAGTTCTTGTTCAGCCGTACGGATCCCGTACAGATAGTCGTCATCTTCACTGAGCGTTTCATCCGCCCGTAAAAAATCCTTGGCGTCTGTTTTTAGAATCGGGTTAAACGCTCTGTTCCCAAGTATTCCTTCAAGATAATTGTCGCCATTTTTTTTGATTGTCCCATCTAACGATACATCGGAATAGACGTTTTTACCTTTCGCTGTCGACTGCAGAATCAGATGCAGTTTCGCAAGCTTCGTTCCCTTTACGTCTCCTGTTATGTGCTCGACGGTATAGTCCGCCGTTTGAATCGTTGCCGTATAACCATAATAACTCGTCAGACTCACTAGACAAATAACGAGTAACATTACTAAGTATTGAAAGCGTCGCATCATGTTCCCCCCTTAAACGGATAGTTTGTTTTGGACTAAGCGAATGCTTCTAAAGCCGATATAGAAGAAGCCGATCGATAATAAGACAAGATACAACGTCACGTATTCTACTCTTAACAATAAACCGGACAGTGGACCTTCTGTGATATACATCACGAGTCCGAATGGCAGGATTAAAATCATTGCTTCGGCTATCAGCTGGATCATCGCCCGTGATTTTCGGAACGTCCGCTCAATCAGGACGATGAAAAACAACAGATTGATGACGGCACAGGACATCATCAATAAGATGAAGACATCTTCGATATTCATCGAATAAAATACTTGTAGCAGACTCCCACTTTTAATCAGACCGGTCGGAAATTTATGTGATTCTGGTAACAACCAATCAAATAGACCATAACTTGCGACAACCGTCAGCCACTGTAAGCCGATTAAACTCACCGTCGCAAGTAAGACGGTCGTCAGCTTCGCAAAATAAATCGAGGCACGGCTACCGGGTAAAAGTAAGAGTCGATAGATATGCTTCGACTCCCCAATCCATTCGCGGTACCAAATTTGTAAAGCAAGTACGACGATATACGCGACACCAATCATCATGATGTAATCAAAAATCGAGGTCGCTGCCGCAAAAGAAAATGTTCCGTATGAATTGACCGCCTCGAGTTCGGAGGCTTGGTTCATCCGCATGAATGTCTCGATACTTCGTTCGTATAACATCGTCTTGACGACGACTGACAGTAGTTCGAGCACGATTAATGCACCGACTACGATTAAATACAATTTACTGCTCCGTTTGATTTCTTCATTCGTTAACATCAAATACTTTTTCATCGTTGATACACCTCCCGCATCCGGTCTTGGACGGATTTCCCGTGAATTTCCCGCATTTCTTCCGTATCGTGTTCGTCAATGATTTGTCCGTCCTGTAAGAAAATCACACGATCAATCAAATGCTCGACTTCGACGATTTCATGGGTCGTCATCAAGATGCCGCGCCCTTCCATATAATGACTCGAAAAAATCCAGGCAATCTGTTCTTTCGTAAACAAATCAATCCCGGCAAACGGTTCGTCCAGTAACAGATACGGTCGATCTAAGGCGAAACCGAGTAGTAAATTGACTTTTGCCTGATTTCCTTTTGAGAGCTCATTAATTTTATCCGTCGATAACAGTTTGAATGTCGCCATCAATTCATCTGCCGTCTGTTCGTTCCAATCCGAATAATAATCGTTCATGTATGTAAGCGCATCCCCGATCGTCATATAACTCGGCATCGTCTGGACATCCGGCACAAAAGCGATTTTTTCGCGCGACGTTGTCCCGTCGACGATGATACTGCCGGCGTCCATCGGAATCAGACCGACGATGCCTTTTAGAATCGTCGATTTCCCTTCCCCGTTTAAACCGATTAAACACGTTAACGTATCCGGTTTGATAGAAAACGATACCCCGTTCAAGACGGGACGTTTTCGTCCAAAACGTTTTTTTAGACCATGTACCTCAAGCATCGATTTTCCCCCGTTCCTTCGTTTCGTATAGATGTTCGATTTTTGTGACGACTTCTTCAAGCGGGACTTGAATCGCTTGGATTGAATGCACAAACTGTTCGACAGCTTCATTTAACAATTCCGTCCGGACCTTCGAGACGATTTCCGGATCCGTCGTAATTTTACTCGGGACATTTCGTTCAGTCGTAATCAAGTGTTGTTCCTCCATTTCCTTGTATGCTTTTTGAGCGGTGTTCGGATTGATTCCTAGTTGAGCAGCGATTTCGCGTCGTGAAGGAATTTCCTGGCCACGTTCCAATTCTTCCGTCGCGATTCGTTCTTTGAACCATCGGATGACCTGTAGGTAGACAGGACTCCGTTGATCAAATTGCATCGGCATGTTGCCACCTCCATCGTTATACTGTATTAAAACACTAATACACCCTATGACTGTATGATACTTATAATACAGTCATAGGTCAACAAAAAAAATCACTTCTTTTTCGAAGTGATTTCAGTCTGCAGACAACGGGCAATCGGGAGATTAATCGTCTTTAGTCGTTGCTTTCCTCGGGTGAGGCGCAAGATCTTGACTGCCTCTGAAAGTCGGGTATGCAGATGGTTTAGATTAGTCGTGCCAATTCATCAATCAAATCCGTCGCAATGATACTGCTTGGATGAATACGTTGTTCAATCCGTTTAGAAGCCCGTGCATACCAAGCG
Organism: Exiguobacterium sp. s193; assembly: GCF_018618755.1. GTDB lineage: Bacteria > Bacillota > Bacilli > Exiguobacteriales > Exiguobacteriaceae > Exiguobacterium_A. The sequence goes on along the minus strand of NZ_JACSMR010000002.1, from coordinate 202,142 downwards.
ACTCCCATCGCGATTAAATGTTCAACCGTTCCTTGATCGTGGTAGTCACGTTGGGCGAGCAGACTTGTAATCAAACCAAATAATGTATCGCCGCTGCCGCCTTTTGCAAGTCCACTCGATGCCCCGGAAATGACGTATCCTCCCCCGTCCGGTTTAGCGACCAAGATGACATGCGACTTCAACACAACCGTCACTTGATGAAGCACCGCATAATCCGATGCCGCTTCAAATAAATCATCTTGAATATCTGCGACTGCCTTGTTCGTCATCCGGGCGAACTCACCGATATGTGGCGTTACAACAATCGGGGCCCGCCGTTCTGGATAATCTTCGCGAATCAGTGCCGCCGCATCGAGGACAACGGGAATATCTTTAGTAAAAGCCAGTTCAATCCAGTCCGCTATTTTATCCGAAGTCAGTCCCGGTCCGATTCCGACAGCGGTCACTTGATCAAGCATCGCTTGAATCGTTTCCGTCGTCTGATTGAGCACCATCGCTTCCGGCGCGTTGATTACTATTCCGATTTTTGCTGAATCGACTGTTGCGACCTGTAACTTTCCGACACCGGTTCGTAAAGCAGCACGTGTCGCGAGTTGAATTGACCCCGGCATCGTCTCGCTTCCGCCAATCAACAGTGCCGTGCCATAGGTCCCTTTATGTCCATCGTGTTGCCGTTCAAACAAACGATCGATCGGTTCCTCGAACAGTTCCCATTCCGCTACGTTCGGTAATCCGATATCGACGAGCTCGAGTTTTCCATAAAACGGAGACGTCTTCAGTAAGAAGGCGGACCGTTTATAGGCGTGGAGGCAAAACGTCCGTGTCGCTTGAACCGCCTCAAAAGAAAAATCGGACGCAGCATCTGACGGTACTCCGCTCGGCACATCGATCGCATAAACGATTGCCCCTTGCCTGCGTTGGTCTTTCACCATATCAACGGTTTTTTCCGTCACCTCATTGATTCGTTTCGGATCAAACCCCGTCCCGAAGAGCGCATCGACAATCACATCATATTGTCCACACGGCGGCTCTGCGACGACACCAAATTTCTCAGCATATGTTTCATGGAGCTGTGCCGTTTCCGTTTTGGTCGGACCTAGCGGAGCTTGGACCGTCACGTCATAGTCGTCTCGCACCAACTCACGGGCGATGACGTATCCATCCCCTCCATTGTTGCCTGTCCCGCAAATAATTAAGATGCGGTCCTTCTTCGTATGCCGTTGCTTAAGTTCAGCTGCAACCTGTTGCCCGGCCCGTTCCATTAGCACTTCGATCGGCAACCCCGATGTCCGTGCCCATTCATCAATTTGTCTTGCTTCATTCGCATCATAAATCATTCTGATCACCTCTGTTCGTCCTATTCCCGTTTTCCATCGAACTATGCAACAAAAACTGACCCATGAATCGTTCCATCAAAAAAATGGATTGCACATCTTTGTTCGATGGCAATCCATTTACTATTCTTCTGTTTACGCTAAATGACCCGTTCTCCTATCAAAGGCATCCTGCTCGTTCAGACGGATTGACAGTCCGCACATCGACCATAAATCTCAAATTTATGATCTTCGACTTCAAAACCAGATGCTTTGATCGGTGACATCAATTCCATCGGGCACACGTTTAACGTTTCCGTCTTTCCACAGGCCCGACAAATTAAATGATGGTGATGTTGACCTGATTGACAGGCCGCCCGGTATTTCATTTCGCCATCTAATTCTGTCGTCTCTAAGATACTGATTTCAGCAAAATCATTTAAATTGCGATAAATCGTATCGTAACTTAGTGATGGGTGAGAGATGCGTAATTCCTCGGCGACTTCACGGGCACTGACATACCGGTTCGCTTCAAAGAGGTATGCGAGTAGATCAAGTCGTTTCGGCGTCATTTTAAACCCTGAAGCCTTCATCTGTTCACGCGCTTGTTCGATCTTTTTTTGCATTCGATTTTCCTCCAATCAAAAACCGTTCGACTAACATGACGATGACAAGTTCTGCGACAGCTAGCATGACAATCATCCCGCCCGGTGCCAAATCAAACTGGTAGGCAAGAATCAATCCGGCGACCGTTGCGATTTCGCCGAAGATGATCGCAAATAAAATCGTCGTTTTAAAGCTTTTCGCAAAGCGAAGCGCTGCTGCGACGGGTAACGTGATCAAACTCGAAACGAGTAATATACCAACGACACGCATGCTGATCGCGATGACCAGTGCGACGACGATCATAAACAAGATATGCACGAGACGAAGCCGAATTCCGGAGACACGTGCTTGTTCTTCGTCAAAAGATAAAAAGAGCAATTCCTTATAAAAAGCGATGACGAATACGATGACGACACCCGTCACAATCAAAATCGTGTAGACATCTGTCAACGTGACGGCTGAAACCGTCCCGAATAGAAACGACACCAAGTCCATCGAAAAACCATTGGCTAGGCTGATGAAGATGGCACCCAGTCCCATTCCGGTCGCCATGATGATTGGAATCGCCAATTCTTGAAAGTGTTTGTATTTTGCACGCAACCAGTCAATCGTCAACGCGGCGATGACTGCCGTCACGATTCCTAAATAGAGCGGATTCAATCCAGACAAACTTGCGACCATACCTGAAATCAAGAGACTCAGCGCAATTCCAGCGAGTGTAACATGGGACAATGCATCGGCGATGAGACTCATCCGCCGGACAACGACGAACGAACCAATCAATGGTGCCGTAAAACCAATCAACACCGCTGCGACGAGCGCATACTGTAAAAATTTTAACGTCATGAATGCATCAATCACTGGACGCCCTCCCCTTCGTGGACGAGGACACGTCCCGGTACCGGATAAAGCGAACGAATCGTCTGCTCATCGAGCTCCCAGTATTCCTTGATACCGCAATTACAACCGAGACGTCCATCCACGAGATGGATGACATCCGTGACAAGTTTACTGACAAAATGAATATCGTGCGTCACGAGAACAAAAGTCCGCTTCTTATCACGGCGCAACTCTTCTAGAATCTCATAAAATTCTTTGACATACCGCTGGTCGACACCGACCGTCGGCTCATCGAGAATCATCAAGTCCGGATCATTGACGAGTGCGCGTGCGATGAAGACCCGCTGCTGTTGTCCACCCGATAAATCACCAACCTTCGAATCCCGTCGCTCCCACATCCCGACCGTCTCAAGAGCAGTCCGAACTTTTTCACGATCTTGTTTCGTTACACGGCGAAATAGTCCTTTTTTCGCGTACAGTCCCATTTCGACGACTTCAGCAACCGTCACAGGAAAGCCCGAGTTAAACGAAGCCGCCTTTTGGGATACATAACTGATACGCCACCAGTCATTGAAATCTGACTGTTCTTGTCCGAACAGGCGAATCGATCCTTTCGGGTTCAAGAGACCAAGCATACATTTAATTAATGTCGACTTCCCCGATCCATTTTCGCCAACAATCGCTAAGAATTGACCTTGTTCTACTTTGAACGACACATCGTTCAAGACACGTCGATCCGGATAATCATATGTCAATTGATTAATCTCAATAATCGGTTCACTCACTTTTCTTCACTCCTTCCGTTTTTTAAAACGGAATAATTACGTCTTATCAACTTTTCCATTATAGCCCTGCCCTCCGACTGTTGCAACTGATGTAACTTTTTCACGTGTTGACGTTTTTTCAGTCGAGGACAAGGTACAATAAAGAAAGACAGGCTCCCGTTTCTTGCTCGATCGATTCGGGAACAGATTACTATATGTGAAAGGAGTCGGGATATCTTTGAAGAATGAATTAGCAGTCATTGACATCGGGTCGAACTCGATCCGCTATGTCATCTTTCATCCGATCGATTCAGGTCGGTATATCGAAAAAATCAATGTAAAGGTAGTCGCCCGATTATCTGCTCATATCGATCAGGACGGTGCCCTCGACGACGAGGGAATCCAGTTGCTGAGCGAAACGTTACAACGGTTTCATGAAATTGGTTTGACGCATGATGTCGAAGAAACCTTCTGCGTCGCAACCGCTGCCATCCGTAACGCGACGAACCGGCAAACGATCGTTGAGACGGTCGAACAAACGACACCTTTTTCCATGCGTATTTTATCCGACGAACAAGAGGCGTACTATGGCTATTTCGCCATCATCAACTCGACTTTCTTAACAGAGGGTTATTCCGTCGATATCGGCGGCGGTTCGATGGAAGTGACGTTAATCGAAAACCGTGAGATGGTCGCGTACCATAGTTTCCCATTCGGTGCTGTCACCTTGACACGCCAATTCATCTCCGGTGAGACGATGACGTCCGGTGAAAAAAAGAAACTGATCAAATTTTTACGCGAACAGTTCGCTGAAATACCATGGCTCAAGGACAAAAAATTACCTTTGATCGGCGTCGGCGGGTCCGCCCGAAACTTCGTCCGCATCCATCAGTCGACCCTTGATTATCCACTTCACGGGATTCATCAATATCAAGTCCGTGCAAAAGAACTCGGTAAACTCGTAGACGAACTCGAAGACAAGTCTCCGAAGCACCTGGCGAAAATCGAAGGTCTTTCGAAAGATCGCGTCGATATCTTCTTACCTGCCTTGATTGCGATTCACGAACTTGCGTTACATATCGAGGCCGACCAGTTCGTGATGAGTAACTACGGCTTGCGTGAAGGTCTCGTTTATGAATATGACTTGCATGAAACGAATCAACGTCGCGTCGAAAATGTTCGGGAAGAAAGTCTGTTTCAGCTCGAGAGTGATTATAAAGTCAACCGGGATCGGATGAATTATCTCGGAACGCTTGCTAAATCACTCTACCGTCAGCTCGTCTCACTCGACATCATTCCTGAACGCGCCGCTGACTTACGGTTGCTCGATTCAGCGAGCCGGCTTCTCTATTGCGGGCAATACATCAATCCAGACACGCGGTCGAACCAGACCTTTTATTTATTGACGAATACGGACTTAAAAGGAATGACGCATAAAGATCGACTGGCCCTCGCACTCGTCAGCTCGTATTCGTCCTCAAAACGGATGCAGCAACTTTTAAAACCCTTTAAGGACTGGTTTTCCGATAAATCAATCGAGCGGTTTGATTTGCTCGGATCACTCCTCAAGCTTGCCGATGCCCTCGACGTGACGGAGCGTCGCGCCGTTGACAGTGTCGACCTTCACATCGAAAAAGAGGTATTGCTCCTGACGCTTGATACCGGCGATCATGATTATGGATTCGAAGTCGAAAAAGCCGAAAAACAAAAAAAACATCTCGAACGCGTCATCGACCAGTCGATTGAACTGCAAACGAAAGGAAGTCTTTCTTCATGAAATTCGATTCTCCAGACTACTTTAATAATCGAGAAATTAGTTGGTTACAGTTTAATGAGCGTGTGCTCGGAGAAGTACTGGATGCACGGAATCCGTTGATGGAACGGTTAAAGTTTTTAGGGATTTTCAGTTCCAACCTGGATGAATTTTATATGGTCCGCGTCGGTGGATTAAAAGATGAAGTGCTTGCCGGATTCAATAAACCGGAAAACAAACAACAGTTGACTCCGAAGCAGCAATTGCGGGCAATCGCCGCAAAAACAAAAGAACTCGTCGAACAACAATATGAGGCCTTCAAGGAAATTAGTACTGCGCTCAAAAAAGAGTCAATTTTCTTTTTAAAGCATGAGGAATTAAATGAGGTCCAGGCGGAGTATGTCAAAGCATTCTTCCGCGATCAAGTTTTCCCGGTCCTGACACCAGTCGCGGTAGATGCCTATCGCCCCTTCCCGATGTTGTCGTCGAAGTCGCTGAACATCGCGACTGCCCTCGAAGCAGAGGACGGGTCGAAACGGAACTTGGCACTCGTCCAAGTGCCAGCCGTCTTACCGCGGTTCGTCGATTTACCGGTCGACGATGAAGAGACGACAGCCGTCATCTTGCTTGAGGATGTCATCATTTCCTTCATCGACTCACTTTTTAAAGGCTATCGTGTCTTGTCTGCGATGCCGTTTCGCATCACGCGTAATGCGGATCTCCCGTTCCATGAAGAAGGGACACACGATATTTTAAAACTGATTGAAAAGGAGTTGAAGAAGCGTCGCTGGGGCGTCGGGATTCGTCTCGAAATCCAAAAGAACGCCATCAATACGGAACTCCTCAATATGTTGCGTGACGTGCTCGATTTACAAGATCGCGATATCTTTGCAGTCGATGGTCCGATTGATTTGACATTTGCGTTCGCTTTTTATAGTCAAATCGGCGTCGAATACGACCACTTGATTTATCAAACAATCATGCCCGTCGAACCGCCTGCTCTTGAACAATCGAAAAATTTATTCGACCAGATTTTGCAACAAGACTATTTGTTACATCATCCATACCATACGTTCGACCCGATCGTCCGCTTGATTGGGCAAGCAGCGAATGATCCGAACGTCCTTGCGATCAAACAAACGCTTTACCGTGTCTCAGGAGATTCTCCAATCATCAAGGCTTTGAAGACGGCCGTCGAAAATGGCAAGCAGGTCACCGTTCTTGTCGAACTGAAAGCACGGTTTGATGAAGCAAAGAACATCGAGTGGGCAAAACAACTCGAAAAAGTCGGCGCCCACGTCATCTATGGCTATAGTGATTTGAAGACGCACTCAAAAATCACCTTGATCGTCCGGCTCCAAGAAGGACGGATTCAACGCTTCGTCCATCTCGGGACGGGAAACTACAATGATTCAACGGCAAAACTCTATACGGACATCGGTCTACTAACCGTTCGCGAACAATTGGCAGAAGATGCGACGAACTTCTTCAACTGGTTATCCGGATACGGAGAACAACCGAAGTGGAATGCGATTCATACATCGCCTAATTCCATGCTCGAAAAATTCTTGTCCTTGATCGATGACGAAATCAAGTTCCATAAAAAACATGGCAACGGTCGAATCGTCGCGAAAATGAACAGTTTAACAGAAAAAGAAATTATCACGAAACTCTACCAAGCATCGCGTGCGGGTGTCCGCATCGAGCTGATTGTCCGCGGCGTCTGTTGTCTCCGACCGCAAATTAAAGGTGTTTCGGAGAACATCCGTGTCACATCCGTCGTCGATCGGTATTTGGAGCACTCACGAATCTTTTATTTCCACCATGACGGAGAAGAACTGATTTATTGTTCAAGCGCCGATTGGATGACACGAAACATGCGTAAACGGATTGAAATCTTATTCCCAATCATCGATGAAGAACAAAAAAATTACTTGAAAGACTGCCTCGCCATGACATTAGCCGACAATGTCAAGGCACGGGAGCAAGGTCCGGATGGCGAATACTTCTACGTCACACGCGGTAAACAATCATGTGAATCACAAATCTTGATTCAGCACTATACGAACGATAAGTTGAAATCGAAACCGTCGTTCGAAAACCCACTCGAGCACAAATGGATTGCGATTGAACGGAAAGAAGATAAAATCTCATTCGAGCCACAGTCGCCTCAAAAATAAATGTTGTTTAACGTCAGACATCTTCATATAATACAATTGTAAGCGTTTTTCATATGAAGAAAGGACTGGAACTCATGGTACAACAAATTTTATTATCGCTTCTTGCTGGCGTCATCTGTGGTGTCGTCTTTACTGCTCTTAAATTACCAATCCCAGCACCACCTGTCTTCCCTGCCATCGTCGGAATTTTCGGTGTCTTCCTCGGAATGAAAGTATTTTTATACGTGACTGACCATTGGCCGTTCTAACGCAATCAAAAAGCGTTCATCTCCTCCATGTTTTGATGGACGAGATGAACGCTTTTTTCATTTCTTCAAGGCCTCTGCAATGACATGATCCCAGTTCACATCGTCACAAGCCGTCTTACATGTTGGTTCCACTTCACACGTCGCACATTTTCCCTTTTTCGCCTTTTTCGTAAAGCGTACTAACGAATAACCTGCGTATCCAAAAATCAGCAATCCGATTAAGATATCGACAATATGCATGTAATTTCCCTCCAAAGCTTAAGAAAATCCGAGTAGTAGACCTGCTTGATAAATGACGAATGAGACGCTATAGGCGACGAAAAGTCCATATAAGCTCGCAATCCATGTCAATTTCGCACTTCCTACTTCCCGGCGAATGACAGCGACTGTCGCAAGACATGGGACATAGAGTAACACAAACGCCATAAAGCTATAGGCACTGAGCGGCGTGAACTGACCCGACAATTGACGACCGAGTTCTGACTCATTCACCGCGTAGATGATTGCCATTGTCGACACGACGACTTCCTTCGCCAAAAATCCGGTAATCAAAGCCGCTCCCGCCTGCCATGTTCCAAAACCTAGCGGAATGAGGAGCATCGCAATCAATCCACCAATCATCGCGAGGAAACTATCGTTCATGTTGACGTTAAATCCAGCCGGTCCCGTATACGCGAGCATCCAGATGACGACGGACCCGCCGAAGATGAACGTACCTGCTTTACGGACGAACCCTTTTCCTTTTTGCCATGTACTCCGCCATAACGTCAACCATTGTGGAAAACGATATGGGGGTTGTTCGACCATAAAAAGACTGGTTGCATCTTCTGCTGCTAGGACTTTTGAAAAGACTTTGGCCGCAATCAGCGCAAGTACGATTCCTAGCATGTATAGTGATAACACAATCAACGCCTGATTACTCGCAAAGAAACTACCTGCGAACACGGCGTAAATCGGCAGACGTGCCGAACACGACATGAACGGTGAAATGAAAATCGTCACGAGCCGCTCCCGCTCTTCCTCGACAGAACGTGCCGCCATGATACCCGGAACGTTACAGCCGAAACCGATAATCATCGGGATAAAGCTTTTTCCGTTCAAGCCGACCATCTGCATAAAGCGGTCCATGACAATCGCGACACGCGCCATGTACCCTGAGTCTTCAAGAAACGAGATAAAGAAGAAGAGCACAAAGATTTGCGGGACGAACACCAATACGCCGCCGACTCCTGCGATGACGCCATCAATCAATAAGTCACGAATGAAACCTGACGCACCGATTACATTTAATACCCAAATCACAGCTGACGAGACGGGTCCCTCGATGAAGGCAGATAACAAATCTGATAATGGCGATCCGACCCAATTGAACGTGACATGGAACAGTCCGTATAACACGGCAAAGAAAATCGGCAATCCGAGAATTGGATGCGTCACGATGGCATCAATTCGATCCGTCCATGTTTTACGTTCCGTTTTTTCGCCGACGACTGCACTGGCCCGAATTGCAATCGCCCAGTTGCGGCGGCACTCCGTAATATGGGCATGGATGAATCGTCCGAGTTCTAGTTCAAGTTGTTTCCGAATATTAATGACCTTTAGTGAACGTTGCTCCAAGTACTCGACAAACACACGGTTTCCTGCGAGATATTGAACAGCCATCCAGCGTTCATTTAATGAAAGAGCGGCCTCTTCCATGATGGACGTAATCGCTTGCTCCGTTGCAGCACCATAGTCAATGCGTAACGGTTCGGCGTGACTCGTCTTCAACGACGACAATAAGACCTCACAGCCGTCGCCGGTCCGTGCGACGATTGGGAATACTTCGACCCCTAATGCTGCTGCCAGTTGGTCCGTATCGATTTTTGTCCCCCGGCTATTTGCGACATCAATCATATTCAAACCGATTTGGAGCGGTTTCCCGATTTCAAGCAATTGTGCTGTCAGTTGTAAATTCCGCTCCAGTTGCGACGCATCGATGATGTTAATCATCCCGTCAAACGACTCTTCCATTAAAAATCGTGCGACAACGGCTTCATCCGCTGAGAGTGGGTCAAGATCGTACACACCCGGTAAATCAATCAATTGTCCCCGATTCCCGTGTAACTTCCCGACTTTTTTATCGACTGTTACCCCTGACCAGTTCCCGACGTGGGCATATGACCCGGTCAGCCGGTTAAATAACGACGTTTTCCCTGTATTCGGATTCCCTAATAATGCAATTCGTTGACTCATGGCGAATAGACCTCGATTTTCTTTGCATCACTTCGACGAATCGCAATCATTTGATGGTGATCTCGTTGTTCTATCGTCAGAGGACCTTGGAAGCTAGCCCGTCGTCTGACGACGACCGGGCATCCTTCATAAAAACCAAGCGCCAGTAAGCGTCTCCGTAAGCGATCCTCGATTTTATTTAAATCAGTCATAACAACGGGTTTATTGATCGGAATCGTTGCTAAATCAATCATTTTTGTTCCCCCATCCGACACGTTTTTCGTTGATAACAATTATCATTACTGATTATAGCACGTTCCTCCCAACTAAAAAACAGATAGTAACTCGATGTGTGAACATCCTGTTACTATCTGTTTGCAATGTATAGAAAGGGTAGTATCCTGCAACAAAAGCTTTTCAAGCTGTGTCACAGTGAAAGACAAGTCATCGAGACGTTTTAGAGCGCGATATCATAGACTCTTCTACACAGCCTCAAAACAGAATAGCAACGCGATGTGTGAACCTCTTGTTGCGATTTGTTAGATCACGACTCATCTGAGGTCGCTGCAACATCTTTGATTGGGTGAAAGGATTGGTGTGCTAAACGATGACAAGATGGACAAAGTGTCGTAAAGCCTGTCTCCTGTTCGTGCCATTCTAAGATTGACCGTTCGGTTTGTCCACATCGTTCGCAAGCAGATGCTAAGCGTCCAAGATGATTCCGCTCACGAAATTTTTCGTCCCGTCGCTGCTTTGCTTCTTCGATTGTCGAGACATCAGACTCAAAATACCCATACTGCCAGGCCTCAAGAAGACGCTGCCGCATGTTCGAAGGAACTGCCCCCGTCTCAAGACTCAGTTCACTAAGCGATATCCCTAGTAACGGGTGGCGCAAATCGACACTGATTAAATCGAGACATGCATATGTCCGCTCCAGTCCATCCGACTCTACTTGCCAATGTGGATCAGCAGGTCGTGTCGTATACTCACTAAATAACGTCTCCGCATATGCGATGATGCCGTTTTTTGTCGCGAGAAATACGTCTTCCCCAGCTTCAAGATCAACCGGTAAATAAAAGGGTTCTTTCGTCTCGTAATAATGAAGAACAGCTTGTCGTAACATAAACTCCGATTCATCAATGACTAATAGATGGCACACGGACTAACACCTCTCTCGTTTAGATGGATGTACCGATGAGCGGTAAACGCCACTCTGCATCAAAGTTCCCTGACCGCAACATCGCGATTTCTTCTTTGTAAGGTGCTACCTTCTTTTTTGGGTCCAGTCCGATGTACGGTGTTTCTAAAATCTTCGGTAGGTGTGCAAGCGCGTCATGATGGACGATCCGGTGCAATGTATCAAATCCAATTTCTCCAAAGCCGATGTTTTCATGACGGTCTTTTTTGGCACCACGGACGTTTTTCGAATCATTGACATGAATGACACCAAGACGATCGAGACCGACAATCCGGTCAAACCGTTCGAGGACACCGTCTAAATCATGGACGATATCGTATCCTGCATCATGGACGTGACACGTATCGAGACAGATCGACAAACGGTCGTTGTGTTTGACCCCATCAATGATTTGCGCCAATTCTTCAAATGTCTTCCCGATTTCAGAACCTTTTCCGGCCATCGTCTCGAGCGCGATTTTCACTTGCTCTTGTCCGGATAAAACTTCATTTAACCCTTCGATGATCCGGTTAATGCCGATTTCTTCCCCGGCCCCGACATGCGCACCCGGGTGTAAGACGATGTGTTGTGCCTTTTGAAGTGCTTCCGCCCGCCGAATTTCTTCACCGAGGAACGATACCGCTAGTTCAAAAGTTTCCGGTTTCGTCGTATTGCCGAGATTGATGATATACGGGGCATGGACGACGATTTCTTCAATCCCATTCGCCTCCATATGCTGTAATCCTTCTGCGATCCGTAACTCTTCAATCGGTTTTCTTCTTGTGTTTTGCGGTGCGCCTGTATACACCATCATTGTTGTCGCTCCATATGAAGCCGCTTCCTCACTTGCACCAAGTAACATCTTTTTCCCCGATAAGGAGACGTGTGAACCAATTTTCATCCTGTATTCCACCTTTCGCTCTTTCTACAGTGTACCAAATGTCGGAAAAAAAACAAAAAAACCTACGGATAAGAAGTTTCTTCTCACCCATAGGGAAACATGACTTATTTTGATTTACTCGCATTTGCCTTACGTTCTGCACGTCCGACGCCACGCTGTTCTTTAATCCGTTCACGTTTTGCTGTTTCTTTTAACTTATACTGGTGTTTCTTTTTATAGCCAGGTTTGACGCGTTTTTTCGCCTTAGCAGCTTCACCTGATAAACGGCTATGTGCCGTTTTCGAGACAGCCGTCTTCATGTGTGGTTTCGCACGACGGCGCTCTTTGACTTCACTGACTTGACCACTCTTGACATCGACGTTGATGAACTCGATGCCGCGGTCTTCAAGACGGTTGATTGAACCATTCTCATGATCTTCAAACAACGTGTACGCCAGCCCTTCTTGGTCGACACGGCCGGTCCGTCCGACACGGTGGACATAAAAATCAAGATCTTTTGGAATGCCATGGTTGATGACATGCGAAACACCCGAAATATCGATGCCGCGTGCTGCTAAATCCGTTACGATGACGTATTGGAATTTGGCTTCGTTGATTTCTTTAATCGCTTGTTTCCGGCGTCGTGCGGGTAGATCACCGTGAAGTGAACCAACATTTAAGCCTGCTTCAAGGAATGATGCTTCGAGTTCAATCGCTTCTGTTTTCGTATTCGTAAAGACGAGACAGATGTACGGATTGAGTGCTTTCGCTAATTTCAACGTCAGCTCTGAACGATCACGGTGTTTGACGGGAACCGTATGGTGAACGATTTTTTTCGCCGTCTGTTGTTTTGGATCGACGTGCGCATAACGTGGGTTGTTCATATACTTCTTAAGGAACGGTTGCAGTTTCTCAGGAATCGTCGCTGAGAAGACCATCATCTGAAGTTTCTCAGGAAGCGCTTGAGCAATTCGGTCCACTTCAGGCAAGAAGCCCATATCGAGCATTTGATCGGCTTCATCGATGACGTAGTTTTTGACGAAATGCGGTTTTAACGCTTGCTCTTTAAAGAGGTCTAAAATCCGTCCCGGTGTTCCGATGACGATTTGTGGTGAAACTTTGACGCGCCCGATTTGACGTTCACGATCCATCCCACCTGTGATGAGGCTAGTTTTGATATAGTCTGGGTTCTTCACGAGAATTGATTTTAATTCTTCGTGGATTTGCCATGCTAATTCACGTGTCGGTGCAACGATGATTGCTTGCATTTCTTGTAGTTCAGGGTCAATGTTTTGGACCATCGGTAAGAGGAACGACAAGGTCTTTCCTGTACCAGTTTGTGATTGACCAATGATATCGCGGCCTTTAAGGGCAGCCGGAATGATCCGGGACTGGATATCCGTTGGTTTTTTAATACGTGCGTCTTCGAGTGCTTCGACGACGAACGGGTGCAAATCAAAATGGGTAAATCCATTCATCTTCGTCACCATCCTTTCTCCTGCTTAAACAACTAAAAGTGACGTACTCACTTTTAGCATCTATTCACTTAGTTCAACATGGGTATGGGTCTACTACCGTCATACAGATAAGAATACGTATAGAAACGATCTGGAATTTTTTTATTTTTCGTATGAAGCTTCAACGCGCTGAAGGCGACTTGCATCATCTCTTCAGCGGACTGGACAACCGTCGCATCCATCGATTTCATGTCAACAGCTTCTAATATAGCACGATTCCCATCGATTCCGACAACTATTTTTCCAGAAATGCCTGCTTTTTTCAAGGCTTCGAGCACGCCTAGGGCAATATCGTCATTGTGACAGTAGACCGCATCGAATTCCGTACCGGCCTCGATGATGCGGCGCATGACGCGTTCCGACGTTACAGGATCGAAGTCGCCGCTCGCTGAATTGACGATTGAGATACCGGGTTCCTTCTCGATTGCTTTGACAAATCCTTTATGCCGTTCATTCGTCGTATAGACATTTGTCGTCCCCGTAATTTCAACGACTTTTCCCGACGATGTTCCATTACGTTTCAGCAATTCTCCTTTAACATAAGAAGCAAGCTGTTCACCAATCATCTGATTGTTCGACGTGATGGAACTGACGACGGCGTCTGAATGAATCAAACGATCAATCGCAAAGACTGGAATTCCATTGCGCTTCGCTTCCTCAATCGCACTTGTAATGTACACATCATCAAACGTCGTGATAAAAATCGCATCGACTTTCAGCTTGATGAACTCACGAATTTGTTCGCGCTCATTGATCCGTGAATTGTGTGATGTCGCGACAACCGCTTCATATTTATTCGCTTTCGCTTCTGCTTTAAAGGCGGTAATCAACCGCTGGGCGAACTCATGTTTATCGTTGACAATCGTAAAGGCGACGACGTCACGATCTGGATTTTCTTCTTGGCTGACGAACACATTCGTAATGGCGAGGACAGCAGTCGTCCAAATGACCAAGACGATCAACCATGACTTATTCAGCTTCATGTGGTTCTCTCCCCCGTGGTATATGGATTTGAACCGTCGTCCCGACACCGACTTTACTATCGAAGACAATCTTCCCTTCGTGGTTACGGATAATCCGTTCAGACATATAAATCCCAAGACCGGTCCCGTCGACTTTAGAGGTTTTGAAGGCTTTTCCAATCGATTCAAGTTGTGTTTCCGTCATCCCGACACCGTTGTCTTGGACGATGAAGACGAACTGGTCGGTATAGACATGGAGGTGGACGTGACAAATCCCGTCTTGCCCTCTCACTTGAACCGCTTGTAAGGCATTTCGAATACAGTTCAATAAGACTTGCAACAGACCGTCTTTCGAAGCATACAGATCCGGCATATGAGACGGTGTGTAAATTTTACAATCGGCCTGATAAGTATGGGATTGCGCCTCTACATTCGTCTTGAATTGGCTCATGAACTCATTCATATCGACCATCGCCATCTTCATCGACTGGCTATCTCCTTTAGACAAATCGAGCATCGATTGAATCAATGAGTTGGCCCGGTCGAGTTCCGTCAAGCCGAGTGCGACCATATCCGGATATTTTGTTTGTTCTTCATTTAAGAGCTGAAGCGCAACCTTGACAGGGGTCAATGGATTTCGCAGTTCGTGGGCGATTCCTGCTGCAAGTTGACCGAGCGAAGCTAAGTTTTCTTGCCGATAGATTTGTTGTTGCTGACTCAACTGTTCGACCCGTGCACGCTCCATCCGTTTTGCATACTCATTATAGGCAGAAACCAGTGTCTTGACTTCATTCGAACCCGAGCGTTCGAGCTCAATCGGTTTTTGATCCGTACTCTGCTCAATCTTTTGAACGAGTTCAAGTAACGGGGCCGTCAATTGACGCGACATCAAGTAACCGACAATCAAGCTGAGCACTAACGTCAATGCCGCAATGACGAGATATTGTTGTCTCGTCGTGTAGACCGGTTCATAAAAGATGCTCCGTGGTGTCCGCACAAGAATTTTCCAATCCGTTACCTTCAAATCGCGTGCAAAATAATACATGTCCTTGTTCGTGCTGAATATGTCATATGGCTCGACCGTCTCAAACGCCCGGTCGACGACACTTTGAGTCAAGACACGTTCTTCATCCGTCACGAGGTTTCTCGATACGGACAACGGCTCACCTTTACTATTGAATAGGTATGCGATCGTCTCATCGTCAAAGGATTCGAGCGAATTTCGAAAGACAATCGAGTTCATCAAACTTAAGCCTCCACCAAAAACACCGACACGCTCGCTCCCATTACGGACCGGCACATACATATAGGTGATGTAATCTGAATCAAGGGGATAACGTTGACTCATATGAAAATCCGTACTCGTCATCGTCTGGATAAAATCATCGTCCTCTAAAATTTTTCTGCTGTTGATTTGACGGTCTTCACTCGAAAACCAGGTGATTTTTTTTGATTTTAAATCATAGTAAAAAAAACTTTTAAACCCGGTATCGATATCAAGTAAATTCGTTTCCCGAATGGTCCGTTCTAATTCACTCATGTTTTTAACGTTCAATTGCAAGCCCATCAGTTCTTCGTGTAAATTTCCGATACTGTCACGGAGCGCGTTACTCGAGACCTCGACACTGTTTGCACTTTGTTTTTCCGTTTGCTGTTCCACCCGTGAAATCGTGACACGGTCGGCGGTAAAGGCAAGTGCCGAGATGACAAGACAAATCAGAATGAACAAGACTGCGGTGATTTGAAAAAAGTAAGACCGCATCATCTTTTTTGTCTCCATCGTTTTTGCCCCCTTCTCCATGATTTTTACAACTCAATCAGTATATCATGTTATCGTCTCTGAATAGACTCCTCTATTTTCAATCCGCTGCCATCAATGGTACACTCTAACTAATCATTCTTTCTACGCTAAAGGAGAATCAACACTATGTTAGTAAAAAAAATCAGCCCTCGTGGTTATTGTTATGGTGTCGTTGACGCAATGAAACTTGCTCAACAAGCCGCAATGAATGAAAACTTGCCACGACCTATCCATATCCTCGGTATGATTGTCCACAATGCACATGTCACACGTGAGTTTGAGCGCATGGGCGTCCTCACAGTAGATGGACCGGACCGTCTCGAAGCACTCGAAACAATCAAAGAAGGAACCGTTATTTTTACAGCTCACGGGATTTCCCCAGCTGTTTACGCACGTGCGGCCGAAAAGAAATTGACGGTCGTCGATGCGACCTGTCCTGATGTTACACGGACACATGATTTAATCCGGACCGTCGTCGCCGATGACTACGAAGTCATCTATGTCGGAAAACACGGTCATCCGGAACCGGAAGGCGCAGTTGGTGTCGCACCGGAACACGTCCATTTGATTGAAAAAGTGGAGGACATCGAAGCCTTACCAGCTTACCTAGCTGATAAAAAAATCATCGTCACGAACCAAACGACGATGAGTCAGTGGGATGTTCAAGCCTTGATGGAACACGTCCGTAAAAAGTACCCACACGTTGAAGTTCATAATGAAATTTGTAACGCGACACAAGTCCGTCAAGAAGCAGTCGCTGATCAGGCAGGCGATTGTGAGCTCGTCATCGTCGTCGGTGACCCACGTTCGAACAACTCAAACCGTTTGGCACAAGTTTCGTTTGATATCGCCGGGACACCTGCTCACCGCATTGGTGATTTGACCGAACTCGATTTGACATGGCTCGAAGGCGTTCATCAAGTCGGTGTGACGTCAGGCGCTTCTACACCAACGCCAATCACAAAAAAAGTCATTGATTTCTTACAACAATATGATCCAACTGATATTAGTACCCATGACAAAACGCCATTCCTTGAATTGCGTCGTATTTTACCAAAAGTTAAGATTTTATAATTTCACTCCAACACGCCCGGACCAAGATGCCTTTGGTCCGGGCGTGTTGTTTCGACTAGAGATAAACCTCTTAGTTGAAATAAAGAATGATTTGTTTTACTTACGTTCCTTCGTCAAGCATCACACCCTCTTGAACAGTGGGATCTTCGGCTATTTGACTGCTGAAACGTCGCATGAGTTGATGTCGGTCCGGTTGATGCACCAGACTCGTTTTTTACCTTTATAAAAATTTAAACGGATTCGTGTTTGCCGTCGAAACGACTAATTCGACGTCCTTGATCCGTCGTTCCTCAAACCGCTTCGTCAGTTCATCGACGACACCTTGTTTCATGATTGACTCGACATGATGGCCTGGATCGACGACTGCTAGTCCGAGTGCCATCGCATCGTGGGCGACGTGGAAGTATAAATCACCGGTCACGAGGACATCGGCGCCGGCAAAGGCAGCTGTCGAGACATATTTATTCCCGTCCCCACCGAGAACGGCAACTTTTTTAATGAGACGGTCTTCGTCCCCTACAAAACGAAGGTTGTCGACGCCGAACACTTGACGGACATGTTCTGCAAACTGCTTTAACGTCGTTGCTTGTTCCAGGTAACCGATGCGCCCGAGACCAAGCGGTTCAGACGTTCGCTCCTGACGCATGAGATCGTAAGCAACCTCTTCGTACGGATGGGCCTGTTTCATCGCACGAATTACTTGTTTTTGATTCAGTTCCGTGACGACCGTCTCAATCCGGACTTCCGCAACACGTTCGATTTCACCAATTTGTCCAATCGCCGGGTTTGTTCCAGCCTCGGCTTGAAACTGTCCTGTTCCGACGCTATGGAACTGACAGGCGCTGTAAGCCCCGATTTGCCCTGCTCCTGCTTTTGTCAGTGCTGCCGACACCTGTTGCACTGCTTCTTCAGGAACGAAGACAACGAGCTTATAAACGGCATTATCAAATGACGGTGCTAACACACGTGTCTCCATGAGACCGATGGCTTGGGCCATCATGTCATTGACGCCGCCTTGCGTCACATCCAGATTCGTATGTGCTGCGTAGACAGTGATGTCATGCGCAATGCATTTCATGACAATCCGTCCGGTCGCCGATTGATCGTTTACTTGTGCTAATTTACTAAAAATCGGTGGATGGTGGGCAATGATTACATCCACTTCTTTTTCAATCGCTTCGTCAACAACTGATTCCAAGACATCAAGCGTCACCATGACACGTTTGACCTCTTTGTTCAACGTTCCGATTTGAAGACCGATCGGGTCGCCCGTGAGCGCCAATTTTTTCGGAGAAAAGGCTTCAAACTGCTCGATGATTTGTTGACCGTTTGCCATCAGTTCGTCACCTCTTCCATTTTCTCAATCAAACGACGGATCGTCGCAATCTTTCCTTGCAGGACGTCGGAACCATTGCCTTGCTGCATCTGTTCTAAAATGTATTGCCGTTTTTCTTTTTCTGTCTGCCACTTCTCGATGAAGGCAGGTGCTTTTTCTCGCATCAGTTGGGGACCGAAGAACAGTTCCCAGTCACGTTGTTCTTCTTCTTCCGAGTAAAGCATTTCTTCGCCTTGTTCTGCGACAAGAATCTCATAAATCTTTCCGTTCTCCTTGACGATGGCTTCAGACAATAAAGCATAACCATTTGCAAGTAACCATCTCCGGACGTCAACCGCATCGACATTCGGTTGCAAGATGAGACGTTCTTCTCCCGATAAATGGGCTTTTCCCTCTTCTAAAATCGTCGCGATTAGCGTTCCGCCCATACCAGCAATCGTCACCGCCGTCACTTCGCCGGGCGTAAGGACGGTGAGTCCACTTCCGAGACGGACGTCGATTTTGTCTTCTAGTTGGACTAGTGCGACTTGTCCTTGTGCGGCTTCCATCGGTCCGACGTTGACCTCGCCGGCAACTGCCCGTTCGACTAAACCTTGTTGGAGACAATAACATGGGACAAAGGCATGATCGGAGCCAATATCAGCGAGTATCGCTCCTTGTGGAATATATGACACTACTTTCTTCAGGCGTTGATCCAGTGTAACGTGTGTTTGCAATGTACTTCATCCTTCCTCTTTCGAATCCATCTCTTACTAAAATAGCGGACTTAACAAAAAAAAGAAATACCACTTCTTCAAGACAAGCTTGAGTTAGTACAAGAAAAAAAACACCTATCCCGGAGAAGAGACAGATGTTTATCGACTTATTTCTTTTCAGCAAGCCATTTCGCTAAGACAGTGGCTTCTTCATCGTTAGTAAGGCCACCAGGCATTTGCCCTTTACCATTCATAGCGATGTCTTTGATTTCTTCTTCTTTGAGTTTCGCGCCGATTTTAGTCAAATTCGGGCCAACTCCACCTTCAAGATTTCCACCGTGACATCCTGTACATCCTTTAGATGCAAAGAGATCTTCCGGCTTCATTTCAGCTGTTGATGGACCTTTTTCAGCTTCTTTCACCTGATCTACGCCAAAGTATGACAATGAAATCATGGCAATGATGGCGATGATCGCAATCGCTGCGAACGGTACTAATGGATTACGCATTTGGATTTCCCCCCATATTCTATACCCAACCAAGTTGGTGACTGAATGGTATTCCCCGTTACTATTCTACTGTAAAAAAAACAGAGAAGGAAGAAAAAAACAAAACTTTTTCTTCCTTCCCACTAAATTTTCATATTTTCTTCACACTTTAAAATTAATCGAGGAAATCCTTGAGACGTTTTGAACGACTCGGATGACGTAATTTACGTAGCGCCTTCGCTTCGATTTGACGAATCCGCTCGCGCGTAACGCCAAATACTTTGCCGACTTCTTCAAGTGTCCGTGTCCGACCGTCATCGAGACCAAACCGTAAACGAAGTACGTTTTCTTCACGGTCTGTCAATGTGTCGAGAACATCTTCAAGTTGTTCTTTTAATAACTCATAGGCAGCTGCATCTTGAGGGGCCGTCGCATCTTGGTCTTCGATGAAATCTCCGAGATGTGAATCGTCCTCTTCCCCGATTGGTGTTTCAAGCGAGACCGGTTCTTGTGCAATCTTGAGGATTTCACGCACTTTCTCAGGTGTGATTTCCATCTCTTTCGAAATCTCTTCAGGAGTCGGTTCACGCCCTAAGTCTTGAAGCAATTGACGTTGAACACGAATCAATTTGTTGATCGTTTCGACCATGTGGACCGGAATCCGGATTGTGCGTGCTTGGTCGGCAATCGCACGTGTGATGGCCTGACGAATCCACCACGTCGCATAGGTCGAGAACTTGTATCCTTTTGTATAGTCGAATTTTTCGACTGCTTTGATTAATCCCATGTTTCCTTCTTGAATCAAGTCGAGGAATAACATACCACGACCAACGTAACGTTTCGCAATCGAGACGACAAGACGGAGGTTGGCTTCAGCAAGACGCTTTTTCGCTTCCTCATCGTTTTGTTCGATCCGTTTTGCGAGTTCCACTTCGTCCTCTGCATTCAAGAGATCGACACGACCGATTTCTTTTAAATACATTCGGACGGGATCATTGATTTTAACGCCAGGTGGGACAGAGAGGTCGTTTAAATCCGCCTCTTCTTTATCATCGCCTGTACCATCATTATTGACTTTGATGCCTTCAGTCTCTAACAACTGAAGGAACTCTTCAAATTGTTGTGCATCCATCGATTCGAATGAGCTAAGCTTATCCTCGATTTTTTGATGCGATAGTTCCCCGTTTTTATGTCCGAGCGCGATTAGTTCATCTTTCGCGAGACGGAGTATTTCTGCTTCTGATCTTGCTTTTTCTGCCATCGAACCATACACTCCTTCCACATCATGCAACAGGTCATCGATCTTTCAAACGCCGTTTCCGTTCGATGATTGCCTGCATAAGTTCCGCTTGAGCACGGATATCTGTTTGTTGATTTAAACGTGACTTCTCTTCATCGAGCGTCCGTCGCTGTCGTTCATTTTGAACAGCCCGTATATAGTGACTCAACAAATCCGGATCATACTCCGGCATGAGCATAAACTCTAAATCGGCCACGATTCGTTGAAGCGATGCCTCTTGTAACATCGTCAAGAAACGGTCCGGATTCGCCGGAGCACCCGCTCCATAAAATTCATATAATTTACCAGCAATCATCTGATGTGCCGGATCATTAAAATCGACTCCGAGTTGATCCCGGACTTCCACTCCGACCTCTTCTGAACGAATCATGTAGGCGAGGAGGAAACGTTCTGCCCGTTTCCAATTCGAAAACGTCCGATCTTGAGGTGATGCGACGTTCACTTGCGGCTCGACACGACGTTCTTGTTTTACTTTAGGCGCTTGTAACGGTTTCACTTGTGACAAGAGCGACTCTTTTGATAACTTAAATTCGTCTGCTAACTTGCCGAGATAAATATCCCGAAGTAACGGATTTGTCGTCCGATTAATCTCCTCAAGCATAATTTCAATATATCGAACGCGTTCTCCTTCTAATCGCAAGTTTTTTCCTTGTCGAAAATAAAAAGATTTGAATTCAAGGCTTGAAACCCGTTCCTGTTCTACTAAACGAATGAATGATTCTTCGGAGTGCGCTCCAATATATGAATCTGGATCCTCCTCATCCGGTAATCGAATGACAGAACAATCGACTGCAACGTCCTCAAGAAGACGTAATGCTTTAATCGTTGCTGCCCGTCCGGCTTTGTCTCCGTCATAACAAATAATGACTTCATCGACGATCCGGCCGAGGTTTTGGGCGTGAACAGGGGTCAAGGCTGTCCCTAAAGAGGCTACGGTATAGGATATACCCGCTTGCGCGACTCGTACAACATCTAAATTTCCTTCGACGAGCACAACCTGTTTATTTTTTCGCATCGCGCCCCGTGCTTGCGCAAAACCAAACAGTAATTCACTTTTATTAAAGAGCGGCGTTTCTGCCGTATTGACGTACTTCGGGTCTCTTCCATCAATGGAACGTCCACTGAATCCAACAACCGTGCCATCACGATCTGAAATCGGAAAGACGACCCTGCCATTAAAACGATCGCGATAATCGCCATCTCTACCTACAGAAATCAACCCTGCTTCGACCATCTCATCTAAATCAAAATTACGTCGTGCGAGTGAATCGACCGTAAACCGTTCCTGGTCAGGAGCATAGCCGAGTTTAAACTCACGCATCGCCGGCTCACCAATTCCACGTTTTTCAAGATACTCGCGACCGGCGTCGCCCGCCGCTGTCTGTAGCATGACTTCATGATAAAGATCTGCTACGATCCGGTGTGCTTCGCGCATCCGATATTTTTTTTCTTGATCGGGTGTCGATTCCGTCTGGTCCGACCGTTCGAACTCCGGTAATGTGACATCCGTTCGATCGGCGAGTTTAGAAACGGCTTCCGGGAAACTCATCCCTTCTGTTTCCATGACGAATGTGATGGCATTTCCGCCCGCGCCACATCCAAAACAATAATACATTCCCTTATCAGGCGAGACCGAAAAAGAAGGGGATTTTTCTGAGTGAAACGGACATAACCCTGAATAACGATTCCCTTGTTTTTTTAATTCTACACGTTCGGAGATTAATTCAACGATATCCGTCGCTTGACGGACCTGATCGACGACTTCATCAGGAATACGTTTCAATCGTCCCACCTCCTTTTTGAACTCTTATATATATACCCGCAATGAAACGGAACGAATACTCGTTCCGTTTCATTGGAAAAATTGCATTATCTCATTTATCAGCTAGACTAGTATACTACGCAAGTCGTTACTTGACTAGTGATGTGTCTTTCCTGAAATTCCGGTCAGAATCAGGTTCGCGGTTTCTTCAACCGCATTGTTCGTCACATCGATGACTTGACAGCCAATCCGCTCATACAACTTTTTCGCATAGTCGAGTTCACGGTTGATTCGGTCGATCTGCGCATAAGCGGCTTCTGGCTTCAAGCCAAGCGAACGCAATCGCTCCATTCGGATGTCAATCAGCTTTTCCGGGGAAATCAATAAGCCGAAACATTTCTCTTTTGGAATATCAAACAATTCTTCCGGTGGAACGGATTCCGGGACTAAGGGGACATTTGCGACTTTGTACCGTTTTAGTGCCAGATATTGCGACAACGGAGTTTTTGACGTTCGTGATACACCAATCAAGACGATATCCGCCCGTTTGATGCCGCGCGGGTCGCGTCCATCATCATACTTGACGGCAAATTCGACCGCTTCGATTTTCCGGAAATATTCCTCATCCAATCGATAGATTAACCCGGGCTCTTCTTTCGGTTGCATGCCGAGACGTTCTTCCATCGTATCGAGTAACGGTCCAAGCAAATCGATTGCTTCGACTTCATGGGCTTTCGCGGTTTCCGCAAGCAACCGACGGTGTTTCGCATGAACAATCGTATAAACAATCGTCGCCCGCTCTTCTTTCGCGTGCAAGACAAGATCATAAATGACTTGGTCGTCGTCGACGAATGGAATGCGGACCGTTTCAATCGCCCGTTCCGGAAATTGAATCGCTGCTGCACGAACGACGAGTTCACACGTCTCACCCACTGAATCACTGACTACATAGATTCGTTGTCTCATCTGTGAGCCTCCTCTTAAATTTCTTCGTCTCTTGCTAACGCAACAAGCACTTTCGTCATGTTCGTTTTCGTCATCCGTCCGACGACTTTCAAGACACCCTCATTGTTTTCGACGACAGGCATCGAGTCGATTTGTTTTTCAATCAACTTCATCCCGGCACCAATCAACGTTTCCGTTTTTTCGCACACCGTCAAATTCGGCATCCGCGTCATGATGATATTGACCGGCAAGGAGTCGAGTTCTTGATTCCCGATGGCCGCCCGTAAAAAATCTTTTCGTGACAGGACGCCGACAAGCGCATGCTCGTTTCCGACGACGAACAGTGACCCGACATCTTCTAAGAATAAGTGAACGATCGCATCATAGACGGTCATGCTCTCATGAATCACCTTCGCCGACGACATGAATTCTCCGACTGTCAACGTGTCGAGTTTTTCGTGGAGCATTGAAGCATTCTTTTTGCCAACATACATATATCCGACGCGCGGACGCGCCTCAAGCATTCCCGTCATCGTCAAGATGGACAAATCTGGTCGTAACGTCGCCCGTGTTAAGGAGAGCTCGGACGCAATTTGCTCTCCTGTGATCGGACCATTTTCCTTAACGATTTGGAGTATCTTTTTCTGCCGTTCATTTAACTTCATCGGCTCATCCGTCCTTTGTTTACACTAAAGTGAGTGCATTGAATCGTGCGACTGCTTGAATCGTATCCGCGAAACGCTTCATTTCGCTTAATCGGTTCATTCGAATCGCATCATCTTCTGCCATGATCATCGTCCCATCAAAGTAGGCCGTGATTGCTGGGACCGTTGATTCAAGTGCCCCCATCGCCGTCTCAAAATCAGATTCGTTCACAGCTGCTTCGACTTGTGGAATCACCTGTTCGATTTGTCCGTGAAGTGTCCGCTCCGCCTCATTTTCAAAGAGTGCTGGATTGACAGCGACAACCGTCTCCGCCTTTTTCGAAATGTTGAGGACACGACTTAACTGTTCGACAGTTTTCTTGAATGTCGCACGTTGTGTCGCTGCTTCAAGCATCGCTGCCCGTTTTTCATTCGCTTGAACGGTTAAATCAAGTTGCAGTGCCGCTTCAACGACATCATGACGATAGCCCTTTTCAGATAAACGGAATTTCAGACGTTGGCTGAAGAAGTCTTGCATCGCTCCTTTTACTGATTCTGCATCTGCTTGGTAAAGACCTGCTTTGATTTGTGCAGTTACGACAAAATCAATCAGTTCGACCAGTGTCATTTGGATGTTGCGGTCCGCAAGTACTTGAACGATCCCTTGCGCTTGGCGACGGAGGGCATACGGATCGGCAGAACCACTCGGAATCATGCCGACGCCGAAGAAACCGGCCACGCTGTCTAATTTGTCGAGGACAGCGAGTAACGTTCCTGTTGGTGTCGCCGGACTTTCATCCCCAGCAAAACGTGGCATGTAATGCTCGCGAATCGCTGCTGCGACTTCCGGATCTTCTTGTTTCATCTTGGCATACCGTTCTCCCATCAACCCTTGGAGTTCAGTGAACTCGTAGACCATCTGACTGACAAGATCGAATTTATAAATGTGACCGGCACGCTCGACTTTTGTTTTGTCAGCCGAGAAACGATCGGCAAGCTCAAGCGCCATCTCACGGACGCGACGAACTTTTTCTCCTGTCGTTCCTAATTTTTCATGGAAAACAATCTTATCAAGACGGGCTGCTTGTGCATCGATATCTGCTTTCTTGTCTTCTTCATAGAAAAATTGTGCATCTGCGAGACGGGCACGGATGACTTTTTCATTGCCGCGTGCGACATTCTCAATGTGTTGCGCGTTTCCGTTACGCACCGTCACGAAATAGTGGAGTAACGTTCCATTACGTTTGACGGGGAAATAACGTTGGTGCTCTTTCATCGTCGTGATTAAGACTTCTTCCGGCAGTTCAAGGTATGCTTCGTCAAACGCACCGAACAAGGCAGTTGGATATTCGACGAGGTTCGTGACTTCTTCAAGCAGTGACGCATCGATTGGCACTTCGAATTGTTCTGTTTGTGCTAGTGCTTCGATTTGTTCTTCAATCATCTGACGGCGTGCCGCATAACTGACGATGACATGCTCACCAGCCAATGCTTCGACATACGCATTCGGACGTAAAATCGTGATATCTTGTCCAAGGAAACGATGGCCACGTGTCGTCCGTCCTGTTTCGACTGACGCAACTTCAAACGGAATGACTTGGTCGTCAAGCAAGGCGATCAACCAACGGATTGGACGCATGTAACGGAGTGGTTGTGTACTCCAGCGCATGTTTTTCGGGAAGTTCATCGCTTCGATGACTTGTTTTAGCCCCGTTAATAACGTTGCTGTTTCCTGCCCTGCTTCCTTACGTGTCGCGTAGATGTATTCGACTCCTTTTTCTTCCCCGAGGAATAGGTCATCTGTCGTCAATCCTTTTCCACGAGCAAATCCTTCCGCTGCTTTCGTCCAGTTCCCGTCCGCATCTTGTGCGATTCGTTTTGCTGGTCCTTTTAACGTTTCTTCTAAATCCGTTTGACGTTCCGCGATTCCTTTAACGAGAACAGCGAGACGGCGTGGTGTTGAAAAGGCTTCGACTGTATCAAATGTAATCCGTGCCTCCGTCAAAAATGTCGTGACCCGTTCTTTCAGTTGTGTCTCAGACTGCAGAACGAAACGTGCCGGCATTTCTTCGAGACCGATTTCAAGTAATAATTCATGCATGTGATTCACCAGCTTTCGATTTAATCAATGGGAAACCTAAACGTTCCCGCTCTTCGATGAAACTTTGAGCACAACGGCGCGACATGTTACGGACACGGTGAATGAATCCTGTCCGTTCCGTCACGGAAATCGCTCCTTTTGCATCGAGCAAATTAAAGGTATGTGAGCATTTTAAGATGTAGTCATACGCTGGGAACACGAGGTTTTCATCGAGTGCCCGATTCGCTTCTTTTTCGTACTGATCGAATAATGTGAACAGCAAATCAACATCTGATGTCTCGAACGTATATTTTGAATGTTCGAATTCTGGTTGATAGAAGATATCGCCATAACGGAACCCGTCCGTCCAGACTAAATCAAAGACACTTTCGACATCTTGAATGTACGACGCAAGACGCTCGATACCATACGTGATTTCCACTGCAATCGGATTACACTCGATTCCACCGACTTGTTGGAAGTACGTGAACTGGGTGATTTCCATTCCGTTCAACCAGACTTCCCAACCAAGACCTGCTGCACCGAACGTCGGGTTTTCCCAGTTGTCTTCGACAAAACGAATGTCGTGTTCAAGCGGGTTGATGCCGAGGAGTTCAAGACTTTGTAAGTAAAGTTCTTGGATGTTATCAGGAGACGGTTTCATGATGACTTGGAATTGGTGGTGTTGATACAACCGGTTCGGGTTTTCCCCGTATCGTCCGTCAGCCGGGCGACGTGATGGCTCCGTATAACAAACGTTCCAAGGTTCCGGTCCTAAGCTCCGTAAGAACGTCATCGGATTCATCGTCCCGGCACCTTTTTCTACGTCATATGCTTGCATCGTCAAGCAGCCTTGTTCAGCCCAAAACTTCTGCAGTGTCAAAATCATTTCTTGTACTGTCATTTTCAAGCGATCCACCTCCAAAATTTATAAGAAAACACAAAAACGTCCCTATGTACAACAAGGTTGTACATAGGGACGAGACAAGCCCGCGGTTCCACCCTACTTGCATGCCCAGCATGCCACTCTTTTACGGGAACACTCAAAAATGCCGTTCACACCCGTTTCATATCCAGCTCACACTACCCTGGAATCGCTTGAATGAAGAGAAGGTGCTACTCCTTTTTCTCATCGTGTTCGTTTAGTTGGTTCTTCCGCACTTATTCTACCGAACGTACGTGTAGTCTGTCAATCATTCTCAAGGTTGAGCAATTGATCAAGCACACGCTTCGAGCGTAACCGAAGTCCGCTATACCGTTCCATATAGGCATCCATGATTTGACGCAGTAGTCGTTTCGTTTCCGGCTTGACCGTGACCGTTCCAATCCGCGAAAAATCATAGACTGAAAAGACGTAGAGCATCTTCGCGACCGACTCCTGCAAGTAAACGGCATACTCATCTTCATGACGATGCCGTTTACAGAGCAGTCCCCCATGATTTAGCGAGAAGGCGAATGGCGCTTCCGTACTCCCGCATATCGTACACCCATTCAAATGGGGTGCGATACCGAGATGACGCAACAATCGGAGTTCGACGATGAACGATACGACATCCGGATCAAGCCCCTCATCCATCGCTTCTAGCCCGTCGACGAACAAATCATAGAGTGCAGGATAGGCGATACGTTCGTCAAGCGCCTTATCCGCAAGTTCGAGCAGGTACATCGCATATGACATCAAGAGGACATCTTGTCGGATATGCGAATAGCCGGTAATGACATCAGCTGATTTCAATTGACCGAGTCCACGCGACCTCGGATAGACATAGACAGCCCGAATGAATGGTTGGCTTGCCGCGTTAAAACGACTACCCGGTTTTTTTGCCCCGCGTGCCATGACGGCGAGCTTTCCGTATTCACGCGTCAACAGCGTGATGATTTTATTCGATTCACCATACACGACCGTCCGTAATACGAGCCCTTCCGCCTTATCGATCATCGCTTAGTACTCATCGTCGCGGAAGCCGAGTTCACGCAATTGTCCAGCTTTGTTACGCCAGTCTTTTTGCACTTTCACCCACAAGTTCAAGTAGACTTTCGTCCCGAGGAGCATCTCGATATCCGTCCGTGCTTCTGAACCGATCTCCTTGAGGAGTGCCCCGCGTTTCCCGATGATGATCCCTTTTTGCGAATCACGTTCAATCAAAATCGTCGCGTGGACGTCAACCATGTTGCCGTCTTCCCGTGTTTTGATTTGGTCAATCGCAACTGCGATCGAGTGTGGCACCTCGTCACGTGTTTTTTGTAAGACTTTTTCACGGATCATTTCCGAGATGATAAAACGTTCCGGGTGGTCCGTTACTTGATCGGCCGGATAATACATCGGTCCTTCCGGTAAAAGTTTCGCAATTTCACCTAGAAGTGGTTCGACGTTGTTGCCTTGGAGGGCAGAAATCGGCACGACCGCTGCAAACTCCAATTCATTTTTATAGGATTCAATGATGGGCGGAATGTCATTCGGGTGAATCAAATCCACCTTGTTCATAACAAGAATGATTGGCGTCTCGAGTCCTTTTAATTTCTCGATGATGAAGTCGTCACCTTTTCCTTTTGGTTCAGTCACATTGATCATAAAGAGAATCGCATCGACTTCACGCAAAGCGTTTGTCGCGACTTTCATCATGAAGTCACCAAGCTTATGTTTTGGTTTATGAATACCCGGTGTATCGATGAACACCGTTTGCACGTCATCCGTCGTATAGACACCTTGAATTTTATTCCGTGTCGTCTGTGGTTTGTCTGACATGATCGCAATTTTTTGACCGATGACACGGTTCAAAAACGTCGATTTCCCGACATTTGGCCGACCGATGATCGAGACGAATCCCGACTTAAATCCTTCTTTAAACATTGAGATCTCCCTTCGTGAACGCACCTGGTAACAATGCGCCAACGGTTGTTTCTGTGACGTCACCTGTTAAGTTCGTCAAGTAGATTGGCATATCTGCATCACACATTTCAAATAAAACTTGGCGGCATTGACCGCACGGTGCCACTGGTCCTTCCGTGTCTGCTACGACAGCCATCGCTGCGTATTCACGGGCATCTTGTGCCCATGCCGAGAAAACGGCTGTCCGCTCTGCACAGTTGCAAAGACCGTAAGCAGCGTTTTCGATGTTACACCCGTGGAAGACTTGTCCGTCTTTTGTTAAGAGAGCCGCTCCGACTTGGAACTTCGAATATGGTACATACGCTTTTTCGCGTGCAATTTTAGCCTGTTCGAGTAATTGTTCTGTTTTCATGTCATTTTTCCCCTTTTAGCAACTTTGTTGGCCAAAAAAGGCCGGATTCCTATTGTACCAAATATGGGACGAAGATGCATAGTGCAATCGCAATCGATGTAAGCGCCAACACTAAAACAGCACCACTGGCGATGTCTTTCGCAGCCTTCGCTAACGGATGCCATTCTTCCGTCACAAGGTCGACCGTTCGTTCGAATGCCGTGTTCATCATTTCCGCACTAAGCACAACACCAATCGTCAAAAACAAAATCGCACGTTCGAGTGAGGATAACGGAAAATAGAAAGCGGCTGCGACGACGAGTAATCCGAGGACAAAATGAATTTTCATATGTCGTTCTTCCCGCACTGCTTGCCGGATGCCATCTATCGCGTGGACAAATGGTTTCCACCAGGACTTCACAGTTCGCCTCGATACAACTCGAAATGATGTAAAATTTCCTCCTGCCGTTTTGTCATGACTTCTTCATCTGCTTTTTCGATGTGGTCATAGCCCAACAGATGTAAAAAACCATGGACAGCTAAAAAACCGAGTTCGCGTTCAAATCGATTTCCGTATTCAGCTGCCTGTTCCCGGCACCGTTCGACCGAGATAATCAAATCTCCGAGGACGACGGGTTCGTCTTCGAGCAATTGAAAATCGATTTCGTCTTCCCCAAGCTCATCCATCGCAAATGATATGACGTCCGTCGCTTGATCTTTTCCGCGCCAATCGCGATTGATTTCTCTGATTTCTGCATTCGTCACGAACGTCACGGACAATTCGCTATTCGTTTCGATTTCTTCTTGCTTCGACGTATAGTCAAGAATCGACTCGACCAACTCACGTTGTTCTTCACTCAATAGATTTCCTTCATCAGTCATGTAGATATTCATTTCGTTGCCTCTTTCTTTAGTTCAGGATATTCAATCCGTTCGTGGAATAAACCGGATAACGTATGACACGCACTTTCTCCGACCCGGTATATTTCGCGTGTCGTCATGTCACATTCCGCGAATTGGTCATCAAGCAGCTTCTCGCGAATAATTTTCGCGACAAGATCGCGA
This sequence comes from Exiguobacterium sp. s193, assembly GCF_018618755.1. Taxonomy (GTDB): domain Bacteria; phylum Bacillota; class Bacilli; order Exiguobacteriales; family Exiguobacteriaceae; genus Exiguobacterium_A. The sequence goes on along the minus strand of NZ_JACSMR010000002.1, from coordinate 171,277 downwards.
ATCCCCTCTTCTGTCGGCGATTTCATCGAACGGACGGCTGCTTCAATCGAATCAACGATCATGATGACGGCCGCTTCCCGTGTTTGTGGTTTTGGTCCGGAATAACGGAAATCCGCCTCATCGACCTCCCCATCATCTGTCGCCTTGACATAAAAGTAACGTAACAACGACGTACCATGGTGCTCGCGACAAATATCGACGATTGCACCCGGGATTTTTGCTTGTTCCAGCAATTCGGCGCCATCCTCTGTATGTGCCAGGATGACGCGTGCTGACTCAACGGGCGTCAATCGGTCATGGGGATTTCGTCCATGTTGATTTTCGATGAAATAAAGCGGACGTCTTGTTTTACCGAGGTCATGATAGTACGCACCGACACGGGCGAGCAATCCATCGGCTCCGATTGCCTCACATGCTGTCTCTGCTAGGTTTGCGACCATCATACTATGATGGTATGTGCCCGGTGCTTCGACTAATAATTTTTTTAAGAGCGGATGTGTCGGATTCAATAGTTCGAGCAATCGTGTTGGCGCTAGTATCCCGAACGTCATCTCGAGGAACGGTAATAAGCCGATTGCAAAAATTGCGCTCAAAATCCCACTCAAGATTGCAAAAGCAGTCAGTATCAATGTTTCCCTTACTTCAAATTGACCACTTCGCATAAATAAAAAGGCGTAAAAGACGATGAGATTAGCAGCTGAAATCGCCAAGCTGCTGACAAAAATACGTCGGCGTGACAAACTCGATTGTAAGAAGAACGTTGCGACGAGTCCACCGACCACTAAGTAAATCGCGATATTAAAACTGAAATTTTGATTCGTACTGTAGAAAAATGTTCCCGCAAGCGCCATAAAGAGTGTACTCGATAACGCAATCCGTTCGTTCAATAAATTGCGCAACACAAGGGCAGAAAATGCCGTCGGCGTCAGGAGATACAGGACCGGATTGATGTCTTCCGCTAAAAATGCCATCCCGTATGTCACGATTAGTTGTAACACGACAACGAGGTACACGAGACCGAACAAACGGACTTTGCTCATCGCTGTATACCGAAGATTCGACCGTCGGATAAAGCCATACAACAGTCCTGTCATCAGACCACTGAGCAGTAATGTCCCTAGGAGTGGTTTCAATGATTCGCGATCAGAAATCAACCCGACGAGCTGAAGTTGCCGGTACGCATCTTGGGAAATGACTTCCCCACGTTTTACGATCACTTCCCCTTCCGAGATGATGACAGGGTCTACTTTATCACTCGTTTGTTTCCGTAATTGTTCCGTTTTTTCTGGGTCGTACACATAATTTGTAACAATCAATTGATCGGTCAAGGCCTTCCCGACCGCTTTCAAAGAAAACGATAAGGGCGACCGATCCATGTCGATTCGTGCATCCTCGCGCGCTTCCGCCAACTCTCCGCCTTCGGAGGAAATACGTTTTCGCATCGCTTCCTCGATTGCGGTAATGACGACATCACGCGTCGTACTCCGAACAGACGTTGATGATGTCGCAAGCAAGCGAAGCTCATCATCCTTCAATAAATCAGCGGCCTCTGTATTGCGAAGGCGCTGTTTAATCCGTCCGATGTCCTCCGCTTTTTTTATCCCTTTTAAACTTGCGAAAAGCTGTTCGACCTTATCAATTTGTTGCGACGCATACTCTTTTTTGACCGTATATTGGCTATCGATCGCCGCTACCGTATTTTCCTTGATTTGCCTTGTCGCTTCACGGTCTTCGATGGTCAGTGGAGACCTGATATCTTCTTCTGCGATCGAGAAGACTTCTGCCGTCAGTGCTTCCGGGCGGATGCTTGTATACATCAACGCCGAAACGATGATATAAAACCCAAGGGTCAGCAAACTGATCCACAGTCCTATTTTTCGCATGTGTTAGTCTCCCTTCTCCGTCTTGTGAGTCAGCCGATTTCCTGGCTATACGCATCAATGATTTTTCGGACAAGTGGATGACGGACGACGTCAGCAGAGCTGAAGTGTTCAAAATGAATCCCGCGGACGTCACCTAGTAAATTCAATGCTTCCTGTAATCCGGACACTTTCCCCCGTGGCAAGTCGACCTGCGTCAAATCCCCTGTGACAATCATCTTCGAATGAAACCCGAGTCGCGTCAAAAACATTTTCATTTGTTCCTTCGTCGTATTTTGCGCTTCATCGAGGATGACGAAGGCATGTTCGAGCGTCCGACCACGCATGTACGCGAGTGGCGCGATTTCGATGACACCCCGTTCAAGCAGACGTGCCGTATGCTCGACTCCTAGTACATCATGTAATGCGTCATATAACGGGCGTAAATAAGGATCTACTTTTTCTTTTAAATCACCGGGTAAGAAACCGAGGCTTTCTCCTGCTTCAACAGCAGGCCGTGTTAACACGAGGCGCTTGACATGACCATCTTTCAACGCTTTTGCTGCCATGACGACGGCTAAATATGTTTTCCCCGTGCCGGCTGGTCCGATCCCGAACGTTAAATCGTATTTTTCGATTCCCCGTACGTAACGTGCTTGACCAAGCGTCTTCGCCCGGAGTGGTTTTCCTTTATGATTCGTGTGGATGACAGTATCATACAACTCCAATAATTCATCGACCCGATTTTGTCGCGCTAACTGAATGGCGCTCGTCGCGTCACGTTCTGTTAAGACCGCACCTCGATTGACAAGTTGTTTGAGTACATCCACGACTTGTGTCGCAAGTAAGATGGCACCTTCTACATCTGCCTGGACAATCAATTCATCTCCCCGATGAACGAGCTGAACATCGAGTTCAGCTTCCATTGTCTTAAGCACCGCATCATTCGGTCCGACGAATGCTTGCGTCTGGTCCGAATTCGAAAATGCGAATGGAATTCTTTCATTAAATATCACGTTATGATTGGCCTCCTAATGATGGACAACAGTATGTCATCGTCACAAATCTATTCTACTCTACTTTAGCATTTCCGATTAAGAGATGGAAAGAAAAACCCATCTCCCTAAAATCGACTAAAAGGTCAACCTCCGCTAATCGGAAGCTGACCTTTTTATTAGGAATGGGGTGTTTTGTTCGGACGTTTTGAAACGGGCGGACCAAGCACTTCACTCCAAATGATTGCCCGGCGCGCCTCTTCTTGTGTCGTCTTCATTCCAGTACTCTTGACAGCCTTCGTACCGATTGCACCTTCCGCAATCGAACTTTTAATCTGTCCGATGTTCGTACTTGTTTTCACGACAGGTCGACGATCCGTATGTCGTTGCAGATCCGTCCGACGATCTTCGACTTGTCGTTGCTTTTTCTTGATTTTTGGGGGAACGTCATCCCGGGTCAGCGCACCCGCTTGATCGACCATGTTTTTTACGTAATCCCCAAACTCTTTTGATGGCGTTCTTGACGGTTGGTTTGCTTTCGTTTTATCTGCCGCTTTCGAAATCACGGAGATGACACCAAACGCAACCATTAAACCGACCCAGATTAAACTTTCCATCCTACATCATCCTTTATTGTGAGTCGTTTGGCGAAGATTGACCGCCAATCGCTTGACGCATCTTCGTATCCGCCGTCACGTTGAGGTAGTTTGCGTAATCCATCACGCTGAAGTTGCCGTCACGAAGCGCTTCAGCAATCGCAAGCGGGACTTCCGCCTCAGCCGCAACGACTTTCGCGCGCATTTCTTCGACACGTGATTTCATTTCTTGTTCACTCGCAATCGCCATCGCACGACGTTCTTCCGCTTTCGCTTGGGCGATATTTTTGTCTGCTTCTGCTTGGTCCGTCTGAAGAACGGCACCGATGTTTTTACCGATATCAATGTCGGCGATATCGATTGAGAGAATTTCGAATGCTGTCCCTGAATCAAGTCCTTTTGCGAGGACCGTCCGTGAAATCATTTCCGGATTTTCAAGTACTTCTTTTTGATCATGACACGAACCGATTGTCGAGATGACACCTTCGCCAACACGTGCGATGACTGTTTCTTCACCTGCACCACCGACAAGGCGATCAATGTTTGCACGGACAGTGATCCGCGCTTTTGCTTTTACTTCAATCCCGTTCATGGCGACACCGGCGATGAATGGTGTTTCGATGACTTTCGGATTGACCGACATCTGTACGGCTTCTAAAACATTCCGGCCAGCTAAATCGATTGCTGCAGCTCGCTCGAAGCTAAGTTCAATATTCGCCCGGTGTGCGGCAATCAATGCATTCACAACACGGTCGACGTTACCACCGGCAAGGAAATGACTTTCAAGTTGGTTCGTATTCAAGTTTAAGCCAGCTTTGACGGCTTTAATCAATGGATTAACGATTTTTGATGGTGTAACACGACGTAACCGCATTCCGACAAGCGTAAAGATTGAAACCCGCACCCCTGCTGCGAGTGAGCTGATCCAAAGTGGAATCGGAACGAGCGTGAAGAAAATAGCGAGGAAAATCAGAATTCCTCCGGATATGAGTAGGACCGTTAACAGTTCAGGTGTCATGTGATTGACTCCTCCTTCGTAGTTTGGACTCGGACGATCACTCGTCCGTGTGTCACTTCTTTGACGACAATTCGCTCACCAGAACCGATAAAATTCCCTTCCGTCACAGCATCGATTCGATTCCCATCGATTTCGATTGTTCCGGCAGGTCGTAATGGTGTTAGACTGACGCCTTCTTTTCCATTCAGTTGAACTTTTTCTTCGTGTGACAAATATCCTTTTTCCGACGATGTCGAATCCGTCAAAATCAACCCTCTCCAAAGCAAAGATTGATTGGCTTTAATTCTCCGGTATGCCCAGTATCCTGCCGCAAGCGATAAAAAGACGGCTAGACCTATTGCAAGACCTACTTGACCGACCGTTGCCCCCGCCATGATGAGGCTTGCGAGGACGGCACCGATACCAACAACGCCAAAGATACCGAACCCTGCAACGAATATTTCGATCAGCAACATGACGACCCCGACCAAAAAGACCGCTAAAATCATCCCTAAGCTAAAAGTCATTACTCCGTTCACCCCTTTTTATCAGAATCAGATACCTCTCCCCTTCTGAAGACATTTCCTTGTTACTCTTATTATATACGCTTTCATCTATTAAAAGGTTTCACAACTCTTTTATTTTCTAATTATTCCGATAATATGTGTCAAAAAAACAAATTAAAAAAGGCGTCCCGAGGGACACCTTCAAAATTGATTAATTTAATTGTTGTTTCACAAGTCGATTAATCAAAGCACCGTCCGCTTTGCCTTTGAGCTGCGGCATGACGACGCCCATTACTTTACCCATATCAGAAGGAGCAGAGGCACCCGTTTGTGCAATAGCTGCATCAACGATTTCCTGTACTTCTTCTTGAGAAAGTTGTTTTGGCATATAAGCTTCGAGCACGATAATCTCTGCTTGAATCTTCTCGACGAGGTCGTGACGATCAGCGCTTTCGAATTCTCGGAGGGAGTCGTTGCGCTGTTTCATCTCACGTGAGAGTATAGTTAGCTCTTCCTCATCAGTTAATTCTTGCTTACCGAGTTTAATCGCTTCATTTTGCAGGGACGACTTCACCATCCGAATCGTCGTCAGACGATCTTTCTCACGCGAACGCATGGCTTCCTTCATATCCGCTGTCAAACGCTCTTGAAGACTCATGAGGATACACCCTCTCTAACGTTAGAACTTCTTACGCTTACGCGCAGCCTCCGATTTAAGCTTACGTTTTACACTTGGCTTTTCGTAGTGTTTACGTTTACGAACTTCAGCAAGCGTACCATCTTTTGAAACACCACGTTTGAAGCGACGAAGTGCGTCTTCAAGTGATTCATTTTTACGTACACGAGTTTCCACTAGTTTTCCCTCCCTCCGATATTACCGACTAAAGGAAACGTGTCAGACACGTCATATAACATTATAGTAGGAATGTAGAGAATGGTCAATAGTTGATTGAACGTTCTCTCATCATCCTGGATATGTTCCTTTTTGTTCCTTTCTATAATCTCACGTCCCCCCATTATTTACAACAGATTCATCGATTTCGACTTAAAAAACATGGCACTTTTTGTAAGCGTTTTCTTAATTTGATTAAAATGTTTTGTCAAAACAGTGAATAATGTGTCAAAATATAAACAGTTATCTGAAAAAGGAGTTGGTATTATTTATGAAAGAAGCCAAAAGAGTCATCTGGGGTCTTCTCATCGGTATTGCCTTAGGACTTGTCCTAGCCGCTTTACCTGACAAGACGATTTACGAAAAATTGAATATGTACGCCCTGCAACCAATCGGGACGATTTTCTTAAACCTGATTAAGATGCTTGTCGTACCGATTGTTTTCTTCTCGATTTCACTCGGTGTCATGGGTCTCGGGAATCCAAAAGAATTGGGTCGTGTCGGCGGAAAAGCCATCGGGTTTTTCTTATCGACGACAGCAGTCGCGATTATCATCGCACTTGGTCTCGCCTTATTAATTAAACCGGGCGAACGTGGCACTTTCCAGACTGAAGGACTGACAAAAGCAACAGGTGACATTCCTGAAACAGGCATCATCAATACGATCGTCGGGATGTTCCCGACAAATCCGATCACGGCGATGGCAGAAGGTAACATGCTCCAAATCATCGTCTTCAGCGTTTTCATCGGTTTCGGGATTACGTTCTTAGGTAAAAAAGCAGCAACGCTCCGTTCGTTCATCGAACAAGGAAACGACTTGATGACGTATTTAATCACACTCGTCATGAAAATGGCACCGCTCGGAGCGTTCGCTTTGATTGCTTCAGCCGTTGGTTCGTTAGGTCTTAAATCATTAGAAGCGATGTTCGCTTACATGTCGATTGTTGTTTTATCATTAATCATTCATTCACTGCTCACATACGGTTCTGCCGTTTCCTTGATTGGGAAAATGAATCCGATCTTCTTCTTTAAGAAGTTTGCACCCGTCATGATGTTTGCGTTCTCAACGTCGTCGTCGAACGCAACACTTCCGGTCGCGATGCAAACGGCGCAACGCGAACTAAAAGTACCACGCTCTGTCTCAAGTTTCGTCCAGCCGCTTGGTGCGACAATCAACATGGATGGTACAGCAATCATGCAAGGTGTTGCAACTGTCTTCATCGCGCAAGTCTATAATATCGATTTGACACCAGGACAACTGGCGACAGTCGTCTTGACTGCCGTTCTTGCATCAGTCGGAACAGCTGGTGTGCCTGGAGTCGGTCTCGTCATGTTGACGATGGTCCTCCAGTCAGTCAACCTTCCAGTCGAAGGGATCGCCTTAATCATCGGTGTCGACCGCTTGCTCGACATGATGCGGACTGCCGTCAACGTTACTGGTGACGCTGCTTGTGCCGTCATCGTCGCGAAGTCTGAAGAAGGTAACTTAAAAGATGAAGAGGCTGAAGACGAACGCTACGCGTAACTCCTTCACCTCTATCAAAAAGGCCGTCCCTACCGTGAATCATTCATGGTGGGGACGACCTTTTTTGTCTATTGTTATTTTCTTAATACATACGAACTGAGTGGATCTACTGTGATGCTGCCTGAAACGTTTTGAAGTGTTTTCGTCCCTGCTGTTTTACCATCGACGATCAACTGCCACTTTCCTTTTGGAAGCGTCAGTTTAGTTGCCGTTCGTTTTGCGTTATGGACAACGAACAATTCTGCTTTTTGATGTGGTGCATCCTCTGAAAGTTTATACGCGACGACTTGTTCCGTCGTATCGACAAACGTCAAATACCGTCTGATGTCTTTCGCTGATCCGAGGTGAAGTGCCGGATTCGCTTTCCGGACTTCAATTAAGCCCTTCATGTAATCGACGTCTTGTTGACGGTCCATCTTCCGCTTCCAATCGAGTTGGTTGACGGAGTCCGGTGATTTATACGAGTTATGGTCGCCACCTTTCGTCCGCATGAAATCTTGACCGGCATGAATGAACGTCGTCCCTTGTGACGTCAACAGGATGCTTGACGCTAAGCGGTGCATTTTCGTTTTCGTCGCATCCGTGTCGTTCGGGTTCGTTAAGTTCAACTTGTCCCATAACGTGTGGTTATCGTGTGCTTCGACATACGTGATGGTTTGATTCGGCTCTGCTGCGAATCCTGTGATGTCTTTGTTGTACGCAATCTCACCGACGATTCCGCGTTTGATGCGTGTTTCAAGACCCGTTTTACCGTTAATGAATCCTGCATCCGTATCTTCAAAGACACTTCCTTTAAGCGCATCACGCAAGTTATCGTTGAAGTGAGCGACGCCCGGCATTTGTTTCGCATTTGTCTGATTCGCTTTTTCTGTTTCAGGAAGTGGTGTGTTTAAGCTCCACCCTTCGCCAAAAACAAGAATTGATGCATCGATTTTAGTTGTCGTTTTTTTGACGGCATTCATCGTCTTGACGTCATGGATTCCCATCAAGTCAAACCGGAAACCGTCCCAGTGGTACTCTTTTGCCCAGTATCCGACGGAGTCGACGATCAACTTATGCATCATTTGACGTTCTGACGCTGTATCATTGCCGACACCCGTCCCGTTCGCTAAATCGCCACCCTCTGTATAACGGTAATAGTAACCTGGGACGATTTTATCGAGGTTTGATGCTTTTGCGTCGAACATATGATTGTAGACGACATCCATGACGGCACGCAGCCCATTGTCATGAAGACCTTGAATCATCTGTTTCATCTCTGTGATTCTGACTTTCGGATCATATGGATTCGTCGCATATGAACCTTCTGGGGCATTGTAGTTTTTCGGGTCATATCCCCAGTTGTATGATTTTAGCGGATTCGTCTCATCGACGGAAGCCGTATTGAAGTCGTACACTGGAATGAACTGAACATGTGTGATGCCAAGTTCTTTTAAGTGATCGAGTCCTGTTTTCGTCTTCGTTTTCTTGCCATCTTTCATTAAACGTGTTCCACGTTCAACTACTCCGAGGTACTTCCCTTTTTGCTTAATTCCTGAATCATAGCCTGAACCGGTCACATCAAACATCGACAAATCACGGACGTGGGTTTCATAGATGATGGCATCTGTCGCTTGTTTGAGCGGCATCTTCGATTTCGTCCAGCGTTTCGGATCTGTCTCCTTTAAATCAACGACAACACCTTGATCTCCATTGACAGCGACAGCGATCGCATACGGATCGACGGCACGCGTCGTATCTTTTGCATGTTTCACTTCATAGGTGTAGCCTGTCCCGTCGAGATCACCTTTTACGGTAACGGTAAAGACGCCACGGTCACCACGTTTCATCTCGATTTCTTGTGTAATGTCTTTGGTTGTTGCTGCTGCTTGTTTTGGTAACTTGTACAACTCGAGTTCGACCGATTGAGCAGTCGGAGCCCACAATCGGAACGTCGTTTTTGATTTTTTATACGTCACACCTAACTTGCCGTCGTAGGCATACTTTTGATCAAAGGCATCCGAACGTAAGACCCGCCCTGCTTCAAGCACACCTTCACCGAACCCCGGATGTGTCACGGTCACGACTTTCGTTAAATCGATGTCGGACGAAACCGTGACTTCAAGTGTCTTCGCGTCAAGTTGTGTGACGACCGGATTAACGAGTCCCGTGAACGAAAAGTTCGCAACATCGTCTGCTGAGACGGGTGCGTTCGTTTTGAGCGTCATCTTCTTAAAGTCATCTGCGAGGAAACTTGTAATCTTAGGTGTCCGGTCAATTTCCGGTTTACCGTAGTAAATCGTTTGATCCCCTTCGATCAACCAGATGTCTTTTGCTCCGGCATAGAAGAAACGATCCGCCCCGTCTTTTTCGGACCAGCCTTCGATATGCGGAATAATCCCGACGAGCCGTTGTTTTGTTGGGTTCGCAAGCGAGACTGTCGCGACCGCACCGAACGCATCCTGTTGATTAAAGTCGAACCGTTGGCCATCCGCCTCATTTGGCCATGCCCAAACGCCGTATTTTTCATAATCGTTGTCATAACGGTAATAATGGACGTTTGTTTTGATGGATTCGACGTCAGCCCCGTCTGTCGGATTGACCGGTGAGACGTCTTTGCTTCCGGACGCAATCCACACTTCCGCGACACCATCTTTAATCATGTCTTTCGTAATGAATCGGTCATTTTCAGAACCGGCATCTTTGTTCCAGTTATCATCACGGACAATCAAGCCGATTTTTTCTGGCTGGTCGACCGGGAATTCATAAGCAGCAACCTTTCCGTATGCATCTTCTCCGTTAAAGGCATGTGCCTTGTTCGGGAAGTAATCCGGTCCGTTCGCCCAAAGCCAGAGATTCCAATCTTTTTCTGACGTTTTATCTTCTTTGTAATGAATGATGACGAGCGTCGATTTGCCTTTTTCGAGCGCTAATCCGTTCACTGGAAGTAAACTGAAAATTAGTGCAAACGTTAGCACAACTGCACAGACTGATTTCCATCGATTCATGTTCCATCCTCCTTGAATGTATGTAATCGTTTTCATTTCCATTTTCCACACGAATTCCCATACTGTCAAAGTATATTTTAGTTAACTAAAGAAAATAAGACTTTCGGACCAGAACGAAAAAAGGGCTGACTCATAAGTCAGTCCAAAATCAATCCTATATCGACCAAATGCTTACGAAACTTAAAAATCCTGCATGGGTAGGATGTTCTGTCGCACTTCGCTGTCTCGACTCGTCTTCAAAGCGGCAACCTTACGCGCCGCTTCGCTTCGCTACAGAGTCGCGGAAAGTTGCTTTTCGCTTTGGAAGCGATTCAAGACGGAAGACGCTTTTATTTCTAACCACTTTGTCTACAAATGAAGAAAACGAAAACACTACAGTCTGTGTCACTCTTTATCCCTTCATCAATGCCTCGAGTGCTTGTTTCGTTTCCCGCATCGATGCCTCCGAAGCGAAGAAATACCAAATGCCGTCACTTGCGATATACCCTTCGCCGTCAATCTTCAAGGATTGTAAGTGTTCGAAACCGGTTTGATTCTCTTGTGCCAGTTGGGTCGCTTCAGAAAACGTAATGTTCGTACTGAAATTATCTTGTAAGACCTGACTGAGTTGTTCGAGCTTTGTTAAAATGTTCGGACCTGCGAGTTTCGTCCCGACGGATTCAAGAACTTGCCGTTGCCGGATTTGCCGTCCCATATCCCCGAGCGGATCCTGCTTGCGCATCCGGGCGTAACCGCTCGCTTCAAGACCGTCCAGTTCAATCCGTCCTTTTTTATACTCTTTTTGAAGCCGACGGTCGTTCCAACTAAAGGCTGACGGATTATCAACCGTCACACCACCAACGGCGTCAACGAGTTCAATCAGTCCATCCATGTTGATTTTAGCGTAATACGGAATCGCGACGTCAAACGTTTTTTCGACTGTCTGAAGCGTTTCTTCGACCCCACCATAGGCATACGTATGATTGATTTTTGTCGTCTGTCCGTCTGCTAACGTGACTTGCATATCGCGCGGAATCGAGAGCGAACTCGCTTGTTTCGTTTTCGGGTTAAACGACAACAACATGATTGCATCGGCCCGCCCCGGATCATTTTTCCGTTCATCGACCCCAATCAATAACACATGGACAGGTTGCATGGCCTCAAGTGGTAATTTTTGTTCGCCTTTCAGCGGAGTAATCAATGCATCCGCTGTTCGTTGGAGCTTCAAAAATGCGTATCCGGTCGTTGCACTTGCCACCAAGACAACTAGTAACATGATTGCACTCGCGAATCGTAAAAACAGATTCGGTCGCTTTTTCTTCATCCGTGATTCCATCATCAACCCCCTCACAGTTTCTGCTGATACGTCTTCATCAGGCCGGTGATATTCGAGTTATGCAAAAAGAGTACACCGTCGACTTGTTGTTGTTTTGCGAATGCAGACACATCAAATGTTGCATTGACATACCGGATATCAACGACTTCGAGATTTGCGCTACGGGCGAGAAACGGCAGGACTGGATTCGCAAAGGAATCCTTCAGGACAAGCAGTTTTGGCCCCTTGACGTCTGAATGCATCGACATGATGCCATGGTTGCCGCGTAAAAAGACTTCATACCGGTCGGCATAATCGCCTGCTTCCTTGATATAGCTTTCATCAATGATTGGTTGCCGGCACGTGTTGTCGTAGCACACATCAATCCCGTCGAACTGGCTCGCACCGTAATAGGCAAGTGTATCGCCAGCCGTCGCATAAGCGAGTGTCGTTTTCCGGGCAAGTGACCCATAATATTCGTGCTCGGATACTTTCCGGGCGCTTGACGCGACCGGTACTTCCTTAATCGATACCTTGTCCGCTTGCAACTGCCGAACAATTTGCTGATAAGCATAATACGCCCCGTCAACGTTCCAGTGATGATCCGTTTTAAAATAATCGGACAACTTCAACTGGTCGAGCGAAATGTTCGTCATCCCTGCCTGGTCAAACCCTTCTATCATCTTTTTGTAGCGGACCGTTGTGTTCGACGCGACGTAAGCTGGTAAAATCCCGTTCTGTTCAGCGACGACCGTTTTTGACGGAGCGAGTGCCATGTAGACAGGTCGATCGACTGCTTTGACAAATTTCTTAAAGCCGTCCGGAATCGGTGTCACCTGTGCCTGGCTCGACTCGATCATATAACCGTTCGGAGCCGTATAAATGCCATTTCGAAACGGTTGACGGAAGACATTTTTCGACAAGCGGGCTTGTGTTTCGACAAGCGTTCCCCGAAGCAACAATTGATCAGTAAAATATTTTTCAAGTTCTCCCATGTATGTCCCATTGACGACTGTCGCTGTCGTTGGTGTCGTCAATTTTGCAAGCGAACGATTTTCAAGTTGTGACATGACACGGTCCTGTTTCAAAACCGTTCCAAGACCAACCAACGTCAGGACGACCATAAAACTGACTGCTGTCACCCACATCATCAGTCGTTCGAACGACCGCTTCTTTCGTGGCCGCTGCTCCTTGTCTGGTCTAAGTGGCGCGTGTGCCATACAAGCTCCTCCTTAATTTAAAAACGGAAATAAATGAACGGATTGAACGTGCTCGCGACGAGGGCCGATGTCGCAAGAAACAGTAACGCCATCGCATAACCATACTGAATCGTCTGTCCGACTTTCCCGAACCGTTCGACGACCCACTGGCCAAGCATTTTTGGTAACGGTGTCGCAGCGAATCCTGCAAGCAGTAAGATGACGCCATTTTGGACGAGCTGGTAACTGGCCCGTTCATCCCATAGTGCTGTCGGCATAAACATCGCACGCAAGTACTCGAGTGCGTCCGGAAATGTCGTTGCCCGGAAAAAGACCCAGCCGACTAACACAAGAATGAGTGTCCAAATCGTCGAAATGACGGGGACACGGCGTAATAATTTCCCGAGAAATGCCTTTTCAAGCATAATCCATATCCCGTAGTACGCCCCCCAGGCGACGAACGTCCAGCTTGCACCATGCCAAAGGCCCGTCAACATCCAGACGACGGCGAGATTTCGATACTGTTTGAGCGGTGAGACACGATTGCCGCCAAGCGGGATATAGACATAGTCACGGAACCATGAGCCGAGTGAGATATGCCAACGTCGCCAAAACTCTGAGACTGACTTCGCGATGTACGGGTAGTTGAAGTTTTCCAAAAAATGAAATCCGAACATCAGTCCGAGTCCAATCGCCATGTCGCTATATCCTGAAAAATCGAAGTAAATTTGTAGCGCATAAGCGATGATGCCAATCCATGCCAGCCCCATCGACAAATCATTCATCTTGAAGACGGCATCTGCCACTTGCCCGCAGCCATTCGCTAAAATCAATTTTTTCGACAACCCGATAATAAAGCGGCGGACACCAAGTGCGAAATCAGGTAATGTTTCTTGCCGATCGTTGATTTCATTCGCGACCGTCTCGTAGCGGACGATCGGTCCGGCAATCAATTGTGGAAATAACGCGATGTATAAAGCTAAATCAAGCGGGTTTTTCTGGACTTTCCCCGCTTCCCGGTAGACATCGATGACGTAACTCATCGCCTGAAACGTAAAGAAGGAAATCCCAATTGGTAACACGACTTCCGGAACAAATAGTTCCACCTGAAACGTTTGATTCAACGACGCTATGAAGAAGCCACTGTACTTGAACCACCCGAGTAAGGCGAGGTTCGTGATGACCATGCTCGCCATGACGGGTTTGATGCCGACACGGTGCCGGTACGTGTCGACCATCAGGGCAAACAAGTAGTTGATCAAGATACTCGCAAGCATCAGTAAAACGAACTTCGGTTCTCCCCAAGCATAAAAGAAAAGGCTCGCTACAAGGAGCCAGCCGTTACGAAAAAATCGTGGCATTACATGATAGACAAGCAGGACAACCGGTAAGAAGACAAATAAGAAAATCGTCGAACTAAACAGCATAGTGAGGATCCTCCTGTTTCAGTTGAATACGTTCAGCGATCTTCAACTCGGTCAGTTGGACCCGGACGTCACCTGCAACAAGAAATTTAAAGGCAATTTTAAAATACTGTGCCCCTTTGATCCGCTCCAGTTGAATCTGAAGATCAGTTGTTCCGTCGAGCATGACGAACTCCGACTCCGACCCCATGCGTTTTTTATTTCCGTATTGCATCTTAAAGAGTTGAATTTGACAGGGGACATCGGTTTCAAAACGACACGTCACATGGATGACGTCCGCCTGTCCGAAAGCGGCATCTTGGCGATAGAGTTTTGACGGCGGATACTGAAAGCCTTGATCAAACAATTGGATATACAATTTATCCGCATCCGTCGCCGCTTGGAAATCGAACAACACACCAACCGCTTCGTCTTCTAACAGAATCTTTTCTTGACTTCCCTGCGGAAAAAAATGATAACTTGCCAAATGAAACTTACGGGCTGTTCTCATACCGGAACCTCGCTCATGATCGCGTCAACGATACGTTCAGCCGCATGACCGTCGCCGTAAGGATTTGCAGCCTGCGCCATCTGACGGTACGTCTCTTCCTCCGTCAACAAACGGTGACTCATTTCAAAAATACGTTCCGTGTTCGTCCCGACAAGTTTTAATGTCCCGGCTGCAACACCTTCCGGCCGTTCTGTCGTCTCGCGTAAGACAAGTACCGGTACACCGAGTGATGGCGCTTCTTCTTGGATGCCGCCGGAGTCTGTCAAAATAAACGTCGCCCGGGCCGCTAAGTTATGAAAATCAAACACATCGAGCGGATCAATCAAGTGAATCCGCGGATGGTGTTTCAATTGTTCCGCCGCTTCGAGCACGATTGGATTCGGATGGACCGGATAGACGATTTCAATATCCGCATGCGTCTCTGCCAACCGTTCGATGGCATCGAAGATTTGCGACAGCTGGAGGTGATTTTCGCGCCGGTGGACGGTCAGTAAAATTAACTTGCGTCCGTTCGCCTCTAAGTCCGTTAAGACTTGGTGCGTATAATCGGACGAGACGGTTGTCTTGAGTGCGTCGATGACGGTGTTCCCCGTCACGATAATCGGTGTCTGTTTATGCTCGCGCCGGAGATTTTCTGCTGCTTGTTCGGTTGGTGCAAAATGAAAGTCAGCCAGCACTCCCGTTAATTGACGATTCATCTCTTCCGGGAATGGGGCATATTTTTGGTAGGTCCGTAATCCCGCTTCGACATGCCCGACCGGAATTTGTTGATAAAACGCAGCGAGCGAAGCAGCGAACGTCGTGGTCGTATCCCCATGGACTAACACGAGATCGGGTTGCTCTTTTTCGAGGACACGACGCATCGCGTTCAAAATCCGTGCCGTCATTTCTTCGAGTGTTTGTCGTGGACGCATCAAATCTAAATCGTGATCGGGAACAATCTGGAACAACTCCAAGACTTGATCAAGCATCTCCCGATGTTGCGCCGTGACGACGACGATCGGCTCGACATCTTCGCGCGCCTCGAGTGCTTTGACGACGGGCGCCATTTTAATCGCTTCCGGTCTCGTTCCAAATACAAGCATGACTTTTTTCATCCGTTCCATCCCCTATTCCTTATTCATGACGACAATTCAATCGTTTCTCCACGAACGGACCGTTCGATTTCATCACTTCGTCCCGTCCGTTTTTTTGCCACGTAATGGGCAACTTGCTTTTTCGATAACTGTTTGTGCCAGTAGAGATATTTGTTATACTCCGCCATCGTCTCTGCAGTTGGTCCGAACATCCGGACTTCACCGTATTCGAGCCATAAGACTTTTGAACAAAAACTTTTGACCTGACTGAGCGAATGGCTGATAAAGAAAATCGTCTTCCCTTGATCACGAAATTCGCGCATCTTATCCAAACATTTTTCCGTAAACGTCTGATCGCCGACCGATAAGGCTTCATCGATAATCAAAATATCTGGATTGATGTTGATGGAAATCGCAAACCCTAAGCGGGCTCGCATCCCACTCGAATACGTTTTGACCGGTTGGTCGATGAATTCTCCGATGTCGGCGAACTCTAAAATGTCTGGAGTGATCATTCGGATTTGTGTTTTGTTCAATCCCATCATCAAACCCTTGAGCTCGATATTGTCACGTCCTGTCAACTGATTGTTCAATCCGCTCGATATGGCGATTAAGGCTGACTTACCGCGTAACGTCACTTGTCCATACGTCGGAGGAGTGACGTTCGCAAGGAGATGCGACAACGTCGATTTCCCACTTCCGTTAATGCCGACGACACCAACGATTTCACCTTGTTCGACTGAAAACGATACATTTTTCAAGGCATAAAACGGCTTTCCGCTCATCTTGCCGAATAAAACTTCTTTTAACTTATCAATCGGACGCGAATACAAGACGTATCGCTTCGAGACATTTTCAAACACGACATGACTCATCTTCGTTCCTCCTACACATAATCAATGAAATAACGACGGAATCGGATATGGACGGTTGCACCTGTCATTAAAATCACTGCGGTGATGCTCCAAAAATAACAGCCGTACCAGAGATGATCCATCAAATAGCCCGTTCCAATCAAGGCTGAACGATACCCTTCAATTAAATAGACGAGTGGATTAATCATCAACAACGTCTTAAAGATGGAATGATCGGGTGGGACCCACATGATTGGTGTCAAATACATCAGCATCCGCATGCCTGATGTGACCATGTTTTGGACATCCCGGACCATCGTCGCGAGTGCCGACAACAGGAGTGAGACCGCATATAAGAAAATGATTCCTGCCGGTATGATGTACAACAGTTCGAACGTATGCCATCCCGGAAAATAACCGAAAGCCATTCCTAAAATAATCGTCAGGAGGACCATCGCAATGTGCCGGTAAAATTGTGCCAAAATGACATAGGCCGGAATCGTACTCAACGGGAAATGCATCTTCGAGACGAGCGCGACCCGTCCATAGATGGAACGGGAGCCACTCGGAATCGTACTTCCGATAAAGAACCAGGCAATCAATCCACTGACTAACCATAAGACAAACGGAATCCCGTCAACCGGGTGTCCACCTCGAATCCCAAAACCGAAGACGACCCAGTAGACGCCGATTTGCAGCAGGGGTGTCATGATTTCCCAAAACCAGCCGAGGTATTGCATGCTGTATTGGCTTTTTGTCTCATAGAGTGACAGGCGTACGATCAGGTAAAGATGATCTTTCAACTCCTGGAGGATGGTACGGACGCTCTTCATATCGCTTCAGCATCTACCTTCATCGTGCTATGTGTATGCAAATTACCAAAGTTGAGGACCATGATATCTTCAAGTTCTCCGACGACGCCTTTTGTATCGAATAAGACCGGTGTGCGCATTTGGTTGTTCAGTCGACGTGAATCAAATGTCTTGAATTCATCGTGATCGACAAGGACAAGGGCAAGGTCAGCGCCTTGAATCGCTTCAATCTCGTCGACTAATGTGAAGCGTGACGAAATCGAGCGTTCGACGTGCGGATCACAGACTGCGACATCAAGGCCACGATCAAGTAATTGTTCGATGACTTCAACTGCCGGACTTTCCCGCATATCATCAACGTTTCCTTTATATGTGACACCGAAGACAGCAATTTTCGGCCGGACACGTGAGCCAACGAGTCGTGCTGCCTGTTCTGCGACAAAGCGTGGCATTTTGACATTCGTATCACGCGCCGTATGGATGATTCGTGCAAGTGATGGAGCTTTTGCGACGATGAAGTACGGGTCGACGGCAAGACAATGTCCTCCGACACCCGGTCCTGGATGATGTAGGTTGACACGTGGATGCATATTCGCCATCTCAATCACATCAAGGACGTTGATTTCTAACTTATGACAGACTTGAGTTAATTCGTTCGCAAGTGCGATATTGACATCACGGAATGTATTTTCCATCAATTTCGACATCTCTGCCGTCTTCGCATCCGTTTGGACGATTTCCCCTTGGACGAATGTCCGGTAGACAGCTGCCCCAGCCGCTGCGCAAGCTTCCGTCAGTCCACCGACAATCCGGTTGTTATGAATCAATTCATGAAGGATTTGTCCCGGTAATACCCGTTCCGGACAATGGACGACGAACACGTCTTCGCCAATTTTGAATCCCGCTTCTTCAATCAATGGTCGAACATGGTCATCCATCGTCCGTGGTGCGATTGTTGATTCGACGATGACGACGTTTCCTTTTTCTAAATGTGGCAGCAGATTGCGCACTGCGGAAATGACATATTTCAAGTCACATGATTTGTACGTATCGTTTAGGTTCGGCGTCGGAACGGCAACCAGAAAGACATCAGCTTGTTCCGGTGTCAATGTCGCACGGAATGTACCGTTCGCGACGACTCGTTTGATGACATCTTCTAAACCTGGTTCTTCAATATGGATATCTCCTGCATTCAACATCTCAACGATTCGTGGGTCGATATCGACACCGACTACTTCTGTGCCGTGATCTGCGAACATCGCAGAAGAAGGTAATCCAATATATCCAAGTCCGATTGTACAAAGTTTCATTTTGTCATTCCTCCATCTAGTGTGTAGTTCACGTCAAACCTTGCATCGAACATGACGTGGCTGTACCTAGACCATACCGACAATTCCTAGTGTTTCCAATGGTTCTAACCATCTCTTAAACCATTCTTCACAGACCTTACATTCGCCGTATTTTCTGTACTTTACGTAAAGGTTGTAAAGATTCAACGAACACTGTGACGGATTTTGTGCCATAGCGACGCTATCCACATCAAACGGCTTCGATTTGTGTGGTTTCACTTGGTATTAACTGTAGTTCCCGTCGGCTTCATGTGCTATTTCCGCTGAAACTGCCGCATATACCGCTAAGAGATGTTGTTTTTCCTCGTCCCAGTTGTACCGTCTTCTCGCCTCTTCCGCTCGGCTTTTCATCTGATTCCGTAACGAATCATCCGCTATCAATCGATTGACCGCTTGCGCAATCGACTCGGGCGACTCGACATCGACAATCAAACCGACTTGTTCCGTTTCGACGACCCGGCGAATTTCTGGTAAATCTGCCGCGACGACCGGGACAAGTGCTGCCATATATTCGAATAACTTATTCGATGAGGCTGAATAATGGTTAAAGCAGACGTTTTGTAAGACTTGGAACCCGACCGTTGCTGCCGCTGTATAACTCGGCAACTGATTTAGTGGTACTTTATCGATGAAATGAATTCGCTCACGCGCTGAAGATTCTGCGGCTACGTGTTGCAAACGTGTTTTGATTTTACCGTCACCAACAAATAATAAAGTTCCCTTCGTCACGGATGGCATCGCCTCAATCAATCGTTCTAGTCCGCGTCCTTCTTGAATCCCGCCTTGATAGAGCAAAATTGGTTCCGCACGGTCGAGGCCTAGTTCTGTATGCAATGGACGTGCCGCCGGGATTGTTTCCTGATAAAACGGATAATTATGAAGAACCGTTGGCCGGCTTCCGTACAGTTGCTGATGATAATCTGCTCTTGTATCATTTTCGACCATTGTCCAATCAACGAAACGCAACAGGATACGCTCAAGGATTCCTTGTCCCTTCCCGTATCCTGTCCGGTCGGTTTGCACTTCATGTGAATCATAGACGACTTTCGCCTGACGTTTTGCTAAAATCGCTTGCGGTAACGTATTTAAATCATTAGCGTGCATGATGTCGTATTGACGCTGTCTTGCGGCACGCGTCATCCGGATGATGCCAAAGCTGTTATAGACCGCATATCGTATAAAGCGGCTTTTTTGTAACAGATAAAGCACGAGCAAGACGGGAATCAACCACGGAATCAGTAGCAACACTCCGATAGCCGCGACTAGCGTAATCGGTGACCGTTTCCGAAAACGTGACAGTAGACTGACGAATGGTGGTGTGCGATCAATCCGAAGAATGCGGAAACCGGCTGGATGTTGCTCGATTTTCGGTAACGTCCCATCATTTAAGCAATACAAGTCGACCTGATACGCAGCATCGGCAAGGGCCGTACATTCTCTTAAGACACGGGCATCATTCGTAAACGTGTTCCACACAAACATTCCGACACGTTTCATCCCTTCACCTCCACTGTCTGTTGACACGTTTGACGAATCGTTTCAAACAGTCGTTCTTCATTTTGTTCCCAGTCAAAGTGTGTCTGGACGTAGGCGACGCCAGAGCGACCCATCAATGCCCGTTCTTCCGGATTGTTTGCGAGATGACGAATCTGCCGGACAATCTCGTCCCGACTGCGGTCACGCGATACGACACCAGCACCTGACGCTTCAATCACTTTTGCGGCATGTCCGGAAACGGCGCCGACGATGGCGCACCCCATCGCCATATAATCGATGATTTTCCCAGGTGTGACCGTGTCGAATGCCGTACTCTCAACGAGCGTCGCAAAGGCGATGTCACTTTTAGCGAGTTGCTTCAATGCGTCCCAACGCGGCATCGCGTTCATGAAATGAATGTTCGTAAGTTTCCGTTCCGCAATCAACGTCTCAAATTTTTCCTTGTGATACCCGTAACCGACGACATGGAATTCAATATTTCTGTCGACCATTAAACGTTCTGCGACATCAAGTAATAAAAAGACATCTTGCGCCAGTCCGATATTGCCCGTGTAGACAACGCGGACTTGTTCCGAGACTTGGCGCCGCTTAATCAACCACTCATTTTCTTCAATCGAATTCGGAATGTAGTGAATACGCGATGCGTCAATCCCCTTCTGTTCGATATAGGACCGAAACCCTTCGCTGTTGATGACGATTTGATCCGCTTGATGATACATCCATTTTTCAAGCCAGTACAACGGTCTCAATAACAGGCGTGATTTCGTGATGCCGACACCGACGAGTGATTCCGGCCATAAATCACGGACGTCTAAAATCAGCGGTGCCTGTTTGACATGTTTTGCGACGACTCCGACCAGTCCCATAAAAATCGAAGGTGTCGTCGCATAAATGTATGCATATGGTTTTGGATCTTGCCGCACTTCTTTGACGGCTAAGAAAAATTGTTCGACGAAGAGATGGAGTCGTTTCCATAAGTTAGTTGTCGCCCGGACATCGCGTGGTTGAATCCGTGTGACATGCGCGGCGTCAAGCGTCGGTTCATCCCAAAACATCGCATCCGTATAGAGTTCTGCCGTCGGATAAAGCGGCTCCGATGTCAAGACATGGACGTCGCTCCCCCGTTGTTCCATACGCTTGAAGATATTTTTCATCCGATTCGCAGCACTTCCGATTTCCGGATAGAAATTTTGACAAATCATTAACACGTTCATCGACGTCTTGCCTGTCTTCGGGATAGTTTTCGTCTGAGTTTCCAGTAACGGACGATGACTTTTCCTAATTTTGAATTTGCGAGTGACCGGTATTTTGACTTCCATGCTTCATTCGCCTCCAGCACTTCCATGTTCGAAACGAGTGCTTCCTCGTAACGTTTGAGCACTAACGTATATTGTTGCGCGAGTTGTTCCAGTTGTTGATCCTTCTCGATCATTTGGTGTTCCAGCTTCACCTGTTCATTCGATTGTTCCACCATCTGCAGTTCAATTTCCGCTATGTGTTGCACTTTTTGTTCCAGTCGCTTGTTGACTTGTTTTAGACGAATCACTTCCGCTACGTGCATCCGCTCAACAGTCTCAAATGAATCTTCGAGCCAATCGACTTCTTCAGCAGACAACATCCGTCCTGTTTGTACATGTTCCTGAACAACAAGTGTCACGCCGAGCCACTTATCGAACCGTTCGATTTTTTCAATCGTGCCGTACGGTGTTAACTGTTCGATGAGCCTTTTCAAGTAATAGGTCCGCTTATGATCGGCGTAATCATTGACACCAAACGGAACGGTCACGACAAGCCGTCCACCTGGTTTGACGAGCGTATATGCCTGCTGAATCACCCGTTCCGGTTCACCGATGTGTTCGAGCACTTCCGTCATCAAGACCGTATCGAATTGCCTGTTTGCTGAAAAGGACATGATATTCGTCTCACTGAACATGACGACGGACTGGACAGATGCCGCTTCTTCTTTTAAGGCAGACGTTGCTTCTGCGATCGCTTCCGGAGAAACATCGATTCCTGTGACACGTTTCCCTTCGCGCCCAAGTAAAATCGGGACGAGTCCCCCCGAACACCCGATATCAAGGATGTCTTCTCCCTTCGCCTCCCGTATTATCCAGTGAATGCGTGCCCGGACCTTTTTTCCGAACGCGATCCCTAACTGGTCATAATAGGCGGCGCGGACTTGATCCTTCGGTCGTTTCATTCCTGCTGTGCTCGTCATGCCGTGACCTCCTCTACTAACAATTCTTGAATCGTATCCGTCTTCCCCGCATCCGCTAATTCAACAAACTGTCGGACTAACGGTGTCGATAGTTGAATCGGTTCATAAAATCCGACAATCGTCCGTAATAAGGCAACACTTGGTCCAAAGTCCTTATCACTACATTGTCGCAACTTGACCAAATACCAGTGTTCAAAGAAATGTTCAAAACGTTTCGTCTTGTATTGGTCGAGCACACCATATTTTGCAAACTTCTCTGCCCGTGCCTGTTCCCGGATGACACTTCGTTCGAAGAACCTGACTGTCAAGGAATTAACGGTCGAACCGGCGACTGCTGCGTAATAATAATGCACGACGCGGTTCACAAGCAGAACACGTTCCGCCCGTAACATCATTTCTTGGAAAAACAGTGAATCTTGACCGACAGCTCCGACGACCTGTTCCAATTGATGTTTGACGAGGAAATCGCGCTTGACGACCAATGCTTGAATGCTTTGCACGGCAAAACGATGTTCAAGCAGATAGGCACGGGGGTCTTCACAAACGGTTCGTCCTTTTTTCCGAATCGTCGGCAGGGCGATGATACTCGTCTTCTCGGCCAGCTTTTTCATATGACCGACGGCAAAATCGAGCGTAGCATCTTGATCAAGTTCCTCTAACAGTTCAGCATAACGGTCACTAAGGACTTCATTGTCCGGATCCAAAAAGGCTACCCGGTCAGCACGCGCCAGTTCGACACCTTTGTTACGAGGACGTGATGCGCTTCCACTCCCGCCTGTTTCAAAGAAGTAAGTCGTCACGTTTCCATGTCGTCGCCCGATCCGTTCGACGGCATGAACCGTCTGACGGTCCGTCGATCCGTCGTCGACAAGCACGATTTCCGTTTCATCAAAACGATTCATCCGCTTCAAGCTCGCAAAACATTTATACATCAAATGATGGCCGTTGTTATAAATCGGCACGACGACTGACAAGACTGGCGCACGGAGCGGTTCCGTTTGATACTGTTCCTTCCATTCGAAGCAATCGATCATAAGCGTCCGTCCAGACAACGTTCCACTGACAAACTGTTCATACGGGACATGCTCCCGCCAGACCATCGCTCCGGTATCTGCGCCTGACGTCTCAAAGACTTCATAAGCGGTTTGTCCGCTGAGCGATTTTCGGACGATATCGGCATCGGCAAACTTAAAGCCGTTGCGTAAATCTTCGAGGTAATATTCTCCGTACGACTCGCCGCCGTCGAGCAAGGCAACAAGGTCGGCTTGTCCATATTCCGTTTCCGTCAACTCGGACAGATGACAAATAGCATCGGCTTCAATCGATTGATTGGCAATCTGCTGTTCAAGTGCCGGTGTCGGATTGCGTAAGACGACGAGCAGGCGACGCGCCGGTTGTTGTTGATTGAGTTTCAGCATCCGCGCCAATTGATCGACCCGGTCAAACACCGTGTGACTCGACATGACGGAACGGATTCCTTCAGCACGTAATCGCTCAATCTCTTCTTCAGATGTCCGTTCGACGATTGCTTTGATTTCCTGTTGATCGTGAACTGTAAATACGTTTGGAAACAGATTGTTGACGGCGATACTATAATTCGAAATGATTAGATTCCCAAGTGCCTGCGATTCAAAAATCCGGCGCGCACACATCGTTTTACTGTATTTGATGCTATTGAGATTCAACACCCAGTCGTAACATTTGCTCACCTGCTGAAGCGCATCATACGGAATCGCAGGTGCAACCCGTTTGACGTACCGAGCCGGGAAATGATAGTCCGGTAAATCGAGGTGATAGTTCCGATCGACGATATCAAGCTGATGCGATGAGCTCATCACTCCATCGAACAAGACTTCTGTATCCTTGACACGTTCTGGATACTTCGCCATCCAGCTCCCGGCGAATAAGACATGATTTTTCCGGCTTCGGGTTGCGCCAAGCGGATTATGGATCAGCGGATTCACACCGAACGAGACCGCTTCAATCCGGTCATGGCCACAAAGCACTTGATATTCCGGAAGCATCGCTTCGTCTGACGTCAGCACATAATCGGCTTGTTTTGCCAGCTCACTGAAACGGTCGAAGTTACTCGGGTCTTCCGTTGACTGGAAAACAACGGGAATCCCTTGTTGTTTCACTTCTCGCATCATCTGGAGGAGTAATGTTCTTTTTTTCGATTTCGGTGTCGCGACTCCTTTCCAGTCGTCCCCTTGCAATCCTTTCCATGACGTGATGACTAAAAAGAAATCAATTTTACGACTAAAGACATCTTCAAACGTATCTGCGTTCACATAATGGAGATGGAAGGCGTCTTGATAATAAGCATGCATGAATTCGGAACAGACGACAGCCACTTCAAGCGGTCGTTGTTCGTAGTAACGGGACTGACTCCGAAGCGGAATCGATTGGTAGTCGATCGTATCGAGTAATTGTCGATTACTCTCTTCTTGATAGCGCAGTGTTTTTGATTCAATCAGTTTACCTGAAGGACGGATCGTCTTCGCCCTTCCTAATGATTCTAACCGTTGTAATGTCTCGAACGCAGTCGAACTCGCTGCTGGTTCAGTCTTCAATCGCTGTTGTTCAGCACGGGCCCAACTTAGCTGTTGTGTTACTTTTCTTTTCCACTGTTGTTCATTCACGTTCAAAACACCCTTCCTGCTTGATCTCTTTTCAGTCTACGAGAGCAGTTCAAAGGGCACTTAAATACCTTGCAAGGTTTTTGTAAAGAGTTGATGAATGTTTTCCAGTATTTCCTTACATTCCAGTGAAGAACAGCACGATTTCGTGTGGACTAGTGTTTGTTCATGACTCACTTTTGAACAACTTGGCAATACATATACGAGCACTCGGTTAGTTTCAGAATTAATCAGTTGGGTAATATTTAAGAAGAATAGAACGAGGAAGGAATGAAATTTATCATGAATGAACAAAAAAATGATTTACCAAACGAGCAAGCAGACGTCGGTCTCCACCCAGATCCTGAACCAGCTAAAACTTCGGATCCCGGTATCAAACCTGCCGAAACACAACATCCAGATCCTGATTTAGAAGAGTTGAAAGAAGATCAAAAAAAAGCGTAACCGGCATTTTCGTGTCGTAACAAAAAAGCGTCGGACGATTCATTTACGAATCGTCCGACGCTTTTTTTAGGTAGTACGTATATACATACCAAGTCTACACTTTACAGTTTCACGAGTAATTTCCCTGTGTTCGAACCATCGAACAGACCAAGGAATGCATCTGGAACAGTTTCGAACCCTTCAAAAATCGTTTCCTCATATTTCAATTCACCAGCACTGACCCATGTGCCTAGCTTTTCTGCTGCTTCCTTGAAACGTTTTCCATAATCCCCGACTAAGAAGCCTTGCATCCGGGCCCGTGAAGCAATCAATTTCGATTGAACGCGCGGTCCGATGTTCTCTTTTTCATTGTACCCAGAAATCGCACCACAGACTGGAATGCGGGCAAACGGATTCAAACGGTCAATGACTGCGTCCCCAATCTCCCCTCCGACATTTTCAAAGTAGACATCCACTCCACTCGGACACGTACGGTCAAGTGCTTCGCCGACGTTTTCCGTCTTATAGTTGATGACTTCATCAAAACCAAGTTGCTCTTTTAGGTAGGTCGTCTTTTCATCGCTTCCCGCGATTCCAACGACACGAGCTCCTTTGATTTTAGCGATTTGTCCGACGATTGATCCGACAGCCCCGGCAGCAGCCGATACGACAACTGTTTCGCCCGGTTGTGGGTTACCAATGTCAAGTAAACCGAAGTAAGCAGTCATCCCTGTCATACCGAGTACACCAAGCGCTGTCGATACGGGGGCCAGTGACGGATCAATTTTCCGGATACTTTTTGCATCAACGACGAGTTTTGTTGCCCAGTCGAGCATTCCGACGACGACGTCGCCTTCTTCAAATGCGTCACTCCGTGATTCGATGACTTTTGCGACGACACCGCCTTGGATTGGTGCGTCCAGTTCAAATGGTTGCGAGTATGAACGTGCATCATTCATTCGTCCGCGCATGTAAGGATCAACTGAGATGTAGAGTGTCTCGAGTAAGACTTGTCCAGCATCTGGTGCGTTCAGTTCGATTGATTCATACCGGAACGTCTCATGTGTCGGACGTCCTTCCGGTCTTTCTGCTAAAACGATTTGTTGTTCTGCCATTTCATTCAGCCTCCCCATTAAGTTTACCTCTTCACTCTAGCAGTCCTGTTCCCGAAGTGCGAACAGAATGCTTTCATCAATTCACAGAAAATTCCTATTTTTTCTTGACGCGTTCATTTCTATCCCGTAAGATAAGAAACAATTCATAGCTTTTATGCTGTTATGCACAAAAGCATTACATAAGGAGTGTATTCCCATCGAATCTTCTACAACACGAATCAACCGTCAGTTCGGAATCCATGTACTGAACGGACTCAGTATCGGTATTTTAGTCGCACTCATCCCTGGTGCCCTACTCGGTGAACTTGCCAAAGCGTTGTTGCCTTATTTCGCACCTGCTCAACACATCATCGATTCGACTACGCTCGCCATGCGTTTGTTACCGATGGTCATCGGTGTTGCCGTCGCGATGCAATTCAAGACGACTCCGATTGAGACCGCCTCAATCGGTCTAGCGACGGTCGTCGGTTCAGGTGTCGCGACGCGGACGGAAACGGCTGGTTTCTTATTCGTTGGTACGGGCGACGTCATCAATGCAGGGATTACAGCCGCCATCGCAACGGCCCTCGTCTTATGGATTGGAAATCGTTTTAAGACATATACCGTCCTCGTCATGCCGACGTTGATCATCGTCGGGGCAGGCGGCATCGGCGTTCTGACGTATCCGTTCATCACTAAGATCACGGCGACGATCGGACAAGTGATCACACAGTTCACGGTTCTGCAACCGGTTTTGATGGGCGTCCTGTTAGCCGTTACGTTTTCAGTTTTGATCGTCTCTCCGCTGTCGACCGTCGGCATCGCAACAGCCATCAGTCTCTCGGGCATTGCGGCAGGCGCGGCGAACCTCGGTGTCTGCGCAGCCGGATTCGGTCTTGCGATTGCAGGCTGGAGAGCAAACTCACGTGGAACGTCGATTGCCCATTTTTTAGGGTCACCGAAAATTCAGATGGCAAACTTCATCCGAAATCCCATCATGATCGTCCCCGTCATGTGTAGTGCCGCCGTCCTCGGTGGACTGGCCGGTCTGTTGGACATCCAAGGTACTCCGTTTAGCGCCGGTTTCGGAATGTCCGGTTTGATCGGCCCCATCAATGCCTTACACTTGATGGCGGGTGGATGGACATGGGGGAATGGATTACTTGTCTTCGGATTATTCATCTTGCTTCCGATTGTCCTCTGCTTATCGTTCCATCAATTATTCCGCCGATTCCGTCCTTGGACGAACCAGGAAGACTACCGACTCGATTTTGAATAAATAAAAGAAGCGGATTGCCGGCACCGGCAATCCGCTTCTTTTCGTTGACATACTTTAAACAAACTTCAACACATCTGACGGTTTTTCCAGTTGATGATCCGCGTGGTTCCACTCATCCATCGTCCCGAAACCGAACCGACAAACCGCAACCGGCATGTCTGCAATTCGTGCTGCTTCGATATCAGACGACCGGTCACCGACCATCAAATAGTCGACGTCTCCGAACTCTGCCCGGTGCGCTGCTAAAATATCAGCTTTTTGTTTCCCATTCACTGATCCTAAACATTTCGGACTTGTGAAAAATGGTCGGATGGCTTGACTGTCGAGGACAAGATTCATGTAATGCACCCCACAATTACTTGCTGTCGAGACAATATGTCCTTGTTCCGTCAATGCACGGAGTAGCTCGCGCACCCCTTCAAACAGTACATCCTGATCTTTCATCGTCTGCTCTAAATGATGATGACGCTTTTGGCGAATCAACCGAATGTCTTCTTCTGACGCATCCGGAATCGCTTTTTCCCAAAACGCACTACCCGCCAGTCCGTAACTTGCACGGACACGGTCTTTTGAAGGTTTTTGAAGATGCGGCATGTCCGCCATCGCAAGATGAATCGCCTCTGTCATCTGATTTGTCGAGTCGATCAATGTCCCATCAATATCAAATAAAATAACTGCCATGAAAACACTCCTCTATTTTTTTAGCATTCTCTTTTTTCTAACATATAGGTAAACCCCGAAAAGAAGCAATAGCCCGACAATACATGGAGTATACTGGTGAAAATCATGGTGTCGTCCATTTATTCCATGCCCGAGTTTTTTTCCACCCCAAATGAAAAAGGCAGACCACACAAAGAATGAGACCGTCGTCGCAATCGTGAACGTCAAACGGGACACACCTGTCAGTCCGGCTCCGATCGCAAATCCCATTCGCCACATCGGGGACAGGAGTAAAATAAATCGGCCACGTGTCTCCATCTGCTGTTGAAATTGAATCATTCTTGTTTCAGAAATCCGAAACAATTTAAAAACGCGCCCGAGCAGCCGCGCGCTTCCGAGCTGACCAATCGTAAAGAAGATGTTTTGGCTGACGACGAAACTAAATACGGCGACAAGTAACATCAAGACAAGATTTGATTGTGCCGTATGCACCAAGTAACCCGCATAGGCGAGTGGGACTTCACTTGGTAAAAACGGAAACATTAATGTCACCATAATGCCTAAATAACCATAGGACTCCATCCATGCGTGCCAAGCCATCACATACCTCCTCTTCTCCGTTCGTTTCCTCTTCCTAGTGTAACGAACTTTACAAGTAGCGTACAGAAAACAACTTTTTTCTTCATCAAAAAAGCGCAACACTGAATCAATCAGTGCGACGCCTGGTTCGGTTCACTTTATTCAGTACGCATCCTCACTTTGGAGCGGCTGCGTCCGTGCTTTTTGTTGCTCATCTTGCCAATCGCTGTATCGTGTCAATTCTTCAAAAATCGTTTTCGTGACGAACAAGATAATCGCGATATCATCCGCGAAACCAAATCCAAGAATAAAGTCTGGAATCAGGTCGATGGGTGAAACGAGATAAATCAAAGCACCAATCACTTTTAAAATCGTGGTCCGGCGAATATCCCGGTATTCTCCCGATTGATATGAACGGACCATATCAATGAAGAGGCGAACTGGTGAAAAGACAAGCGATAGACTCGAGTTTTTTTGAATTGAGTTGTTCGCTCGTTTTAAAATCGATTTTGTTTTTTTCGGACGATCGATATAGTCCTTTGCTTCTTCCGCATATTGATCTTGTTGTTGTTTTAATTTCTCGTTCGATAAATCCATCCGTAAATCCCCCATTCGACGATTTAGTAGCTGTGATGTTATTCGTATTCCCTCAATAACGGATTCATAATCCTCGCTCCTACTATCGGATTAGGTTTTAATCTTTTCGATTCAGGCTATTTCATTAAAAGGAAAGTTACGAAAGAAGAGGAGTGAAGGACATGGATATAGTCAATCAAACGGTTATTATCACTGGTGCCGCGAACGGGATTGGCGCGACACTCGCTAAAACATATGCAAACGAAGGAGCTGTCGTCATTTTGGCGGATATCGACCAAATGACAGGTGAAGTCATCGCCCAAGAAATCGAGGAAAATGGTGGCACGGCTTACTTTTACCGCTTAGACGTTCAAGACGAGCACGATGTTAACTTGCTCATCGAAAAAGCGTTAGAACATACAGGTAAAATCGATATCATCATTAATAATGCTGGCATCATCATTCGAAAACCACTTCTCGAGCTTACACTTGAAGAATGGGACCGCGTCAACCATACGAACTTACGTAGTATCTTTTTGACAACAAAAGCTGCGGCACCACATCTAAAAAACGGCGGTCGGATCGTCAACCTAGCTTCGACACGTGCTTTCATGTCCGAACCCGATACAGAATCGTATGCCGCAACAAAAGGGGGAATTTTTGCTTTGACACATGCTCTCGCCGTTTCCTTAGGACCTAAAGGTATCCTCGTTAATGCGATTGCCCCGGGTTGGATTGAGACAGGGAATTATCATGAGCTTTCTCCAGAAGATCATTCCCAACACCCGGCCGGACGCGTCGGTAAGCCGGAAGATGTCGCCCGCGCAGCCTTATTTTTGACGAATCCAGAAAATGATTTCTTGACGGGCGAGACGTTAGTGCTTGATGGTGGGATGACCCGAAAAATGATTTACGAAGAATAATGATTCTTCGTGAACTTCAACTGAAACGGAGTTGACTCAAAAGTCGCTCTTCTATATAGACAAGGAGGGCAGATCTTAAATCTGCCCTCCTTCAGGCTGTAGACAAAGTGCCATCGGGAGATCAAGCGTCTTTTTTCGTTGCTTTCCTCGGGCGAGGCGCAAGCCGTTGCTCCTTCTTCCTAACGGACAATGAGCAGGATTTTGCCCGCCTCTGAAAGTGCGTTAAAAACGCACTTTCAGAGGCAGGAGTCAACGAAATGTGACGCTTTTTAGGTAACACTATGACGGAAAGCCAGTCATGCAGAAGGTTTAGGGCACAATCCGTCTCGTTATCGCATTTTCACGCTTCATAAGAGTTTGTCTACACGCTGAAGGAATCACTCGCTCCACGCAACCCGGACAGGAAGAAGGCAAGCTTGTACCGTTCCAGCTCTAAACTTATTATTAATAACCGAATTAATCATATATTAAACCAATTTTTAATGATTCAAGAAAAAATATTACAAAAACATATCAGTCGATTTTCTTAAAAAAATTATTGATCTCTAATCTTCACTATTCCTTTTTTACCCCTTTATGCCAATCTTTCGCGACATTTTCTTTTTCTAACCCTTCAATTATTTTCATAAAAAGTACACGATTTCTATCATTATTTTCCTTCATCTTTTAAATAAACTGTAACGTCCCTTATCGAGAATTGTTGATAGAGTGGAACAGGTAACACTTTATATCAATTAAAGAAGGGCTGATGGCTTCCGTATGAAACAATCGTTTATGTATACAATGAGCATTTCACTTATGACGCTGACACTTCTCACAACACCACTTGTTTCACCTGTAAGTGCTGCGACTTCATATAAAGAAAAACAACAACAAAATGAACAGAAACAATCCAGACAAAAAGAAGCGCTCGGTGAAAAAGAGCAACAAGTATCGAAAGCGCAACAAAAAGTTTATGCGATTGACCAACAGATTAATGGCTTGACGTTACAAGTCGTCGAGAACGAACAAAAGATTGACGACAATGAACGTCAGTTGGCGAAGCTCAAACAGAAGATTACAGCTTTACAGAAAAAAATCAAGAAACAAGAAAAGATGCTCGGTGACCGGTTGGCCGTTCGGCAAGCTAAATCTGATAAAGATCCCTTGCTCGAAGCCGTCTTCGGTGCAGAAGATATTGGCGATATGATTAGCCGTTTTAATGCGTTCAATACGATTGCCGAAAGTGATGCTTCTTTATTAAAAGATTACGAAACGAGTAAACAAGAATTGGCAGACGCAAAACAAGAACTTGAAGATACACGTACTGCACTTATCCATGACCGGAAAGTCTTAAAAAAGAAGCAACGCGAGTTGAATGCTGAAAAAAACAAAAGAACCGATTTATTAAAACGGCTGAAAAAACAGAAACGTTCAATTGAATCCAACATCTTAAGTCTCAAAGAGGCCGCTTCTCAATTAAAAGCACAAGAAGTAGCTGCCAAAGCCGCTGCTCTCGCAGCTAAAAAACAAGCAGCCGCGCAATCGGCGCAACCTGCTTCCGTCAGTAAAGCAAGTACAAAAGTCATTTCAAAGGCAACTGGAAAGTTCATCAAACCTGCGAGCGGGTCGATTTCGCAAGGAATGGGTGCTGCGAGCGGAAATAATGGCTATGCCTATCATAACGGGACTGATTTTGCTGGACCGGTCAATTCTGCAATCGTCGCGTCAGCTGCTGGGACTGTCATTCAAGCAAGCGCTGGTGGTCCTTATGGCAACCACGTCTATATCGCACATAATATCGGCGGGAAAACCTATACGACTGTGTATGCGCATATGAATGCTTTGACGGTCAAACAAGGACAAGCAGTCAAGCAAGGGCAACAAATCGGGAAACTTGGTAGTACCGGTAATTCAACTGGACCACACCTTCATTTCGAAATTCATGCAGGCGGTTACCAATACAATGCGAATGGTCGGACAAATGAATTGGATCCACAAAGCTTCTTCTGACTACTAGAGAAGTAAGATGATTCCTTCATTTCGTAGATTCACGTGCATTGCTAATCGTTCCGTTCTTGACCTCAATAGATTACAAAAGGGATTGCCATCAATTGAGATGGCAATCCCTTAGCGTGTAGACAAACGCTTATGAAGTGTAAACATGCGATATCGAGACGGATTGCGCTCTAAAGTGTCTGCATGTATGGCTTTCCGCCACGGTATTCCCCTAAAAAGCGTCACGTTTCGTTGACTCCTACGGGAAAAAGTGCGTTTTTAACGCATTTTCAGAGGCAGGCAAGACCCTGCTCGTTGTCCGTGAGGATCAAGGAGCAACGGCTTGCGCCTCGCCCGAGGAAAGCAACGAAAACAGACGCTTGAACTCTCGAACGCACGTTGTCTAAAGTCTGAGGGATTGCCATCAATTGAGATGGCAATCCCTCTTTGTTGTTTTCATATCTTCAATATCAACTCATTTGATCTTGATATCCGAGAGTACTCCTTAAATCTTAAACTGACTCGTCTGTTGATCAAGTGATGTTGTTGTCGTCTCAAGCTCTAACATCAACTGATGAATTTGCTCGAACGAAGCTTGTTGATCACGCATCGAAGCTGCGACTTCCTGATTTCCTGCCGCTAACTCCTCCATCACGCCACTGACCGAACTGACTTGATTGACGACTTCACTTGCCTGTTCTTTTGAGCGGACAAGTTGTGATGTCACGTAACTGAGTGTCTCCGTCACTTCTGCGACATTTTTTCGTGTCGCTTCGAATGCCGATTTGACTTGGGCAAAGTTTGCGACCTGACTCTCTTGCTCTCTTTCAGAACGTAACAATGCTTCTTGTAAGACAGCACCGTCTTGGCGAATCGAACGGACGAGTGAGAAAATCGACCGTGTCGCTTGATGGGTTTCGTCCGCCAGTTTTTTTACTTCACTCGCGACAACGGCAAATCCACGTCCTGCTTCTCCGGCCCGTGCTGCTTCAATCGCCGCATTCAAGGAGAGAAGATTCGTTTGTGCCGATACGCCTGACACGAGTTCTGCCATTTTCTCGATTTGTTGTGTCTGTTCGAGGAAACCTTCTAACTGACGGCCGAGTTCACGGTTTTGTACCGTCGATGCAGCCAGTGACGCTGTTTGTTCCGCCATGATGGAAGCACTCTGCCCCATCGTCGTGTCTGCAACTTGACCTTGACTAAGCGCAAGTTGCGCCCGATGTTCGCTCTGTTCAAATAATGAACTCATGTCTGTAATCGTACTGACCGTTGTTTGCAAATCGTCTGATACCGTCTGCGTTCCGCTCGCCATCTCATTGATTGCATGCGTCATGTTTCCCGATACTTCGACGATGTTTGCATTTTCAGATGTGGCCTGCTCACTCATCTGACTGATCGTGTTCGATGTATGGCTGATCGTCCCGATGACACCATGTAGCGTCTGTTGCATTTGAGCGATCGCCGTTTCAAGTCGACCAATCTCATCTTCGCGTCCTGACGTCTCCAGTTGTTCCGATAAGTCACCCGCTGAAATTTGCTCTGCCGTCTTGACGACACGACCAATCGGACGCGTGATGCTCCGTGCGAAATACCAATTATAAAGTGCTAACGCAACTAATAAGACGAACGTCGCGATTAGTACGGACCGCGTCAAGTTGACCGTTTTATCTTTCGCTTCTTGTTGCAGCACATCATAAAATTCACCATTTTTTGTATGCAGCGTATACAAGTCACTCAGTACACCTTCGATTCGCGCAGCATACGACCGGATGGCGATCGGATTGCGTTCCTCAACCAAATCGTCTCGTTCAGTAGACATCGCTGTGTATTTAGCTTCTGCCCGATTCATTTCTGTTTTAAAAGCATCGATTAAGTATGTTTTTTGAAGCGATTGTAGCGCCTTTTCATTCTTTTGACTCAAGGCGAGAACTTGTTCGACCTGACTATCCGACGGTTGGCTCGCAAGTCGGTTCCAAGCAGCTTGTTCGTATAATAACTTTGTCTCAAGTTCTGAAATTTCGACAAGTTGTTTTCCATAATCTTCGTTGTACGATTGAATTTGGCGCAGTTCGAATAACGTCCATCCCATCAAGGCGACGACGCTGATGATCGTCACGAGCGTCGAGATTAAAAAGCGTGTCCGTAACGTCATTGCACGCTCACCTTCCCTTCCAATACGTCTTGTTTCAATTGCTCAAGTTGACTCAAGTCTTTTTCTGACAACTTAGCATTTCGAATCGGTGCTAGCTGAATCGCTCCCTCTTTGACACCAAGGACGATTTGACCGGATTGCAGGCCTTTTTCTTTTACCGTATCACCGATTGTCGTGATCGCGAGATCGACTTGTTTTAACATCGAGGTCATGACCGCGTCAGGTGCAATCGCCGTCTGGTCACTATCGACACCAATCGCTTTGTTGCCTTTTGCTTGTGCCGCCTCAAGGACACCACTGCCCGTCAGACCAGCTGCTGCAAATAAAACATCTGCTTGTTGCTCCATTTGTTTATTCGCAATTGTCCGCCCTTTTTCCGGTGCTGCGAAATCTTCTGCATAATCAACTAAGACTTTGATATCTGGATTGATGGCTTTTGCTCCTGCCGTGTACCCCTTTTCAAATTTTTCGATTAACGGAGATTTCATTCCGCCAACAAAACCAATCGTCTCGTTTTTCGATTGGAGGGCAGCAGCAGCTCCTGCAAGATAACTGCCTTCATCTTCTTTAAATGTAACCGATAGAACGTTCGGTAGTTCTGATACGGCATCAATCAATGCAAATTGTTGTAACGGATAACGTTTGGCAACCTCTTCAAGCTCTGCTTGTCCCATGAAGCCCAGTCCAACAACAACAGTCGGTTTCTTTTTAGCTAATGTATCAAATGCCACTTTATATGTCTTCGTTTCGCTTAGCTCACGGTAATCAATGAACCAATCCTCTTTTTCACGTAATAAGGCCATGCCACTCATCGCAGCATCACTAAACGATTGATCCCCGAGACCCACATCTGATAAGACGACAGACATTTTTTGGCGCTCTTTTACTGCTTGATCCGGATCATCGATGATACTCCCACAACCTGCTAGACTGATTGTCGTCGCAAGTATTGCTAGCTTCCAGCGTTTCAACATCTATACACTTCCTTCCAACGTTCTACATTTGATTATCGGAAGCGATGTCTGACTTCTTAATAGCAATACCGTATTCAGAATTTTCCTGACAACAAAAAAAACACGCCTCTCCCACTTCAGGAAAGACGTGCCTATCGATTTTTAAGCCGAATTAGTAATCGCTGTCTGAAGAACCGCCTGTGACGATAGCGATACCTGCAGATGCACCGATGCGTGATGCACCCGCATCGATCATTGCTTTAGCGCCTTCGAAGTCACGAACGCCGCCTGAAGCTTTCACACCGATGTCAGGTCCAACTGTTTCACGCATGAGACGAATATCTTCTACCGTTGCGCCACCCGTTGAGAAACCAGTTGATGTTTTAACGAAGTTCGCACCCGCTTTGACTGAAAGTTCAGCCGCAGTTTTGATTTCTTCTTTTGTTAAGAGACAGTTTTCAAAAATGACTTTAACGAGCGTACCGTTCGCCGCTTCGACTACTGCACGGATATCACGCTCCACAAGCTCAACGTCACCGTCTTTTAGTGCGCCGATGTTAAGCACCATATCGATTTCAGTTGCCCCGTTTTTGATTGCA
This sequence comes from Exiguobacterium sp. s193, assembly GCF_018618755.1. Classification (GTDB taxonomy): domain Bacteria; phylum Bacillota; class Bacilli; order Exiguobacteriales; family Exiguobacteriaceae; genus Exiguobacterium_A. The sequence continues at coordinate 134,850 of NZ_JACSMR010000002.1, read as the reverse complement.
TCTTTCGTTTCGAAAGCTTTGACTTCCGGTGTGTTTGCACCAAGTGGGAAGCCGATGACTGTACAGACTTTGACGTTGTCGTCAGACTTCAAAAGCTCTGCCGCAAGTGCAACATTCGTCGGGTTGACACAAACACTTGCAAATTTATACTCAAGTGCTTCCTTGCAAAGTGTTTCGATCTGCGCACGTGATGTTTCCGGTTTGAGTGCCGTGTGGTCGATCATAGCTGCTAAATTCATGATTAGTTCCTCCTTAAGGGTATCCCTTATACTCTTTTTCTATTCTATCACGCAAGAGGTCAGACTTCTATCTTTTTACGCTACTTTCCGCAGTTGTTTTTTTCGAAGCAGCAAACTGTTCAGCGTAAAGACGAGCGCAGCAGACCAAATGAATGTAAACGCAATCAAGTGTGTGCGCGTAAAGGGTTCACCGTACAGAAGAACACCAATTGCAAGCGACAATGTCGGAGCAACGAATTGGAGAAACCCGACGACTGTATATGGAATCCGTTGTGCGCCAAAACCAAACAATAAAAGTGGTACGGCCGTAATGACACCTGTCAGCAAAAGACCACCTGTGACGAACGGACTGTGTGAGAACGTCGACTGCCCTTGTACACCGAGATAACCAATAAAAAGGAGTGCTAGCGGTAGCGGGGCTAGCGTTTCGAGTGTCAAACTGACCGTTGATTCAAGCGGCCGCTGTTTTTTGACGACGCCATAAAATCCGAAACTGAACGCAAGCGCGAGCGAAATCCAAGGGAACTCACCGTACCCGATCGTTAATATCAAGACACCGATTGTCGCCAGCAAAATCGCAATCCATTCAATCCGTGACAGCTTTTCTTTAAAGAAGAACACACCGAACACGATGCTGACGAGCGGATTGATGTAGTAGCCGAGCGAGGCTTCAACGATGAAGTTATGATTGACTGCCCAGATGTAGATAAACCAATTCATACTGATGATGATTCCATTCAAGAAAAATAAGCGTCGTGTTCGCCGGTTCCTAAAGGCTGTCGTCAGTTTAGTAAGTGCTTTTTGGAAATACAATAAAACTAATAAAAACAAAAACGACCAGACAATCCGATTGGCGAGAATCGCCTCGCTCGAGACGCTGGCGAGCAGCTTCCAATAAATCGGAAGCAACCCCCAAATGACATATGCGCCTAATGTGGCAAACAGGCCAGGTTTATTCATCGTTCCATTCCTCTTTTCTGAATTACGAGACCTTTTTCATTTTCATTCGACCTGCCGATAAACCACTGATTGTAAACAATGCGACGGCAAGCCAGATGAATAGGAAAGCCACGAAGTGAATCGATGTGAACACATCATTAAATAAAAAGACACCGAGTACCAACGTCAACGTCGGTGCGATGTACTGCAAGATACCGACGTACACAAATGGGATCTTCGGCATGCCGTACCCAAACAACATCAACTGAACGGCTGTCGCAACACCAAGCATGATGATGGCAATAAAAGCTTCTGTCGGTAGCGCAAGCGGATTCGCTCCCGTCACACCAAGCGTCAACAGCGCGAACGGTAATGTCACTAACGTCTCTAGGAACAACCCGGATAATGGTTCTGCTGCCGCCTTTTTCTTTAATACACCATAAAAAGCAAACGAAACAGCAAGCGAAAAAGCAATAATCGGAAACTTCCCATAGCCGAACGTCAAAATCAAGACACCGATGATGGCACTGATGATGGCAATCAATTGTGCCCGGTTCAACCGTTCTTGAAAGAACAGCAAACCAAACAATACACTGACGAGTGGATTGATGTAATAACCGAGTGATGATTCGACGATGTACCCTTCACCGATTGCATAGAGATACAGCGTCCAGTTCCCACCGAGAACAAGTCCCGCAGCTAAAACGGTCAGTCGTTGTTTTTTATTCCGCCATAACCGACTGACTTGCGAAAATTTCCCGGACAAACGCAATAATAGTGTGACGAAGATAAACGCACTGATAATCCGAATCGACACGACCGTCCATGCCGGGACAGTGTCTGCAAATAATTTGTAAATCGGTAACAACCCGCCAATCACATAGGCGACGAACGTCGCGCTCATTCCCCGTTTATCCAAGATGAACCTCCTTATGTATACAAGTAAAGCCGCCATCATCATGGCGACTTTTTCGTTATTCTTGATCGAGCGTCGTAAATAAGGTTTTCATTTCTGATTCCGTCAAGTCACGCCATTCACCAATCGGTAAATCACCTAACTCAATATTCATGATACGGACCCGTTGCAACCGCTTGACGCGGTAACCGAATTCTTTACACATCCGGCGAATTTGCCGGTTCAAGCCTTGCGTCAAGACGATTCGGAACGTCCGTGACTCAAGTTGTTCGACGATACATTCCTTCGTTGTCGTTCCAAGGATATCGACGCCGCTCGCCATCCCTTCGATGAACGTCTCCGTGATCGGGGCATCGACGGTTACGATGTATTCTTTATCATGATTATTCTCCGCCCGTAAAATCCGGTTGACGATGTCTCCATCGTTCGTCAAGATGATGAGGCCATCTGAGTCTTTGTCTAAACGCCCGATCGGGAAAATCCGTTTCGGATGATTGACGAAATCGATGATGTTTCCTTCGATATCAAGTTCGGTCGTACATGTGATGCCGACCGGTTTATTCAAAATCAAGTACTCAAGCGTCGGTTTTGTTTGGAGCGGCTGCCCATCGATTTCAACGGTATCCGTCGCTTCCGCTTGTGAACCGAGTTCCGCGACGACACCATTGATTGTGACGCGACCGGCGTCGACCAATTTATCTGCTGCCCGTCTTGAGCAGTATCCTGTTTCACTGATGAATTTATTAATTCGCATAGGTTATCCTCTTTCTCTTTTAGAATCTTTCCTCAGTGTAGCGTATCCGTTACTTGAAAACAAAATAATTTATTTCGTACAGCCTGTCATGAAACGTGAACAGGCAATCCCGAGAGGCAATCCGTTCGCGCTTCCCTGTCTCTCACCTCATCTTCAAAGCGGCAGGGTCGCGACCGATTGTGTTTTGCGATTCTAAGGCGATTCAAGGAGTAAATCCTAAACCGTCTGCATGCCCGGATTTCCGTCACGTCCGTCACGTCCCTAAAAAGCATCACGTTTCGTCTACTCGCTAAAAAAGTTCGTCTCCCTGAAGCAGGAAGACGAACTCATTTCAAATCGCTTGTTCTTTTAATGTCTCCATGATGCGGACGAATTGTCCGTCATTCATTGGATAGCCGGCTTTAATGATTTTGACGCGCACGAGCTGCCCAATCAGTGACTCGTCACCGTCAATCGCGACACGTAAGTAATTATCGGTATAACCGACGAGACGACCGCCTGCTTCTTCCGAAAACTCTTCCGGAATGATTTCAAGCAGTTCCCCTTCATATTTTGAAGCATATTCTTTTGCGAGTTGATCGGATAAGGCAATCAAACGGGCAACACGCTGTTCTTTAACGTGCTCATCGACTTGATCGTCCATCATTGCAGCTGGTGTTCCCGTCCGTTTCGAGTAAGGGAAGACATGCAGCTCGCTGAACTTATGATCATTGATGAAGTTGAACGTCTCCATGAACTCTTCTTCCGTCTCCCCCGGGAAACCGACGATGACATCTGACGTGATGGCGCAATCGGGTAACACTTCTTTCAGACGCGTGATCCGTTCCCCGAACTCGGCCATCGTATACTTACGACGCATCCGCCGCAGTACGGTATCTGATGCCGACTGAATCGGGACATGCAAGTGCCGGACGACGATTGGTGAATCTTTTAAGACGTCCAACACTTCATCCGTGATTTGACTCGCTTCGATTGAAGAAATCCGGAGCCGTTCAAGACCTGTGACGGACTCGAGTGCTCTCAACAACTTCGCTAAGTTATAGTCTTTTAAATCTTCACCATAGCCACCCGTATGAATCCCCGTCAAGACGATTTCTTTGTAGCCAGCATCAACGAGCTGTTGCGCCTGCTTTAAGACATCTTCCGGTTGACGGGAACGCATCAACCCACGAGCCCATGGAATGATACAGAATGTACAAAAATTATTGCAGCCTTCTTGAATCTTCAGCGAAGCCCGTGTCCGGTCCGTAAACGCCGGAACGTCCAGTTCTTCGTAGACTTTTGCCTTCATGATGTTCCCGACGGCATTAATTGGCATCCGTTCTTCGCGGAACTGTTCGATGTACCCAATCATCTTGTGGCGGTCCTGCGTCCCGACGACCACATCGACGCCCGGAATCGCCATGATTTCAGCAGGCGACGTCTGCGCATAACAACCCGTTACACAGATGACGCTGTCTGGATTTTGACGAATCGCCCGTCGAATGACTTGACGACTTTTTTTATCACCCGTATTCGTAACGGTACATGTATTGACGACGTAGACATCTGCATGATCTGCAAAATCGACACGCGCGTAACCTGCATCTTTAAACAGCTGCCAGACGGCCTCTGTCTCATAATGATTGACTTTACAGCCAAGCGTTTGAAAGGCAACAGTAGCCATTTCGTTCACCCTTTCAGTTCAAAATGATACGATACGGCGGATAGGACATACAGCGGCGCCGTTTCCGTCCGTAAAATCCGTCGTCCGAGTGATGCCGCTAAGAAGCCGGCATCGGTCAACCGTGTTACTTCCGACTCCGTCAGTCCACCTTCAGGACCAATCACGACGAGGAGCGAATCCCCTGCCTGCAGTCGTGCAAGGGTCGAGGCAAAAGCCGTAGCTTCGCCTTCTTTCGCTGCTTCTTCATACGCAACTAAACAGGCCGTATATTGCGGTGCTTCCTGTAGGACTTTATCATACGTCACATAGTCAACTTGCGGCAAGTGAGCACGGTATGATTGTTCGGCTGCCTCTTTAATGATTTTTTCAAGACGCTCGAGTTTTTTCGAGACCTTTTTCGCATCCCATTTCGAGACTGAACGGGCTGATTCAAAAACGAGTAATTGATTCATCCCGAGTTCAGTCGCTTTTTGGGCGACGAGCTCGATTTTATCACCTTTCGGCAAGGCATAGGCAAGCGTTACCCGAATCGGTAATTCTGTATCGATTGGTAACGACTCGACAATCCGCGCGACGGCCTGTTGTTTGTCGAGGTCTTCAAGCGTACAACGAAATAGACCGGTTCCATCAAGAACCAAGATATCATCCCCGGCATCCATCCGCATGACATTTTTCATATGATGGGCGTCATCCTTCTGCAAGGTAAACCGTTCTCCCGAACGGGCTGTCTGCTCTACAAAGTATCGTTGCATCGGCTCAGGCCTCGCGTTTCGCGATGATTGCGACCCAGTCTTCCAATTTTGTAGTTTCAACAATCGTAAAACCAGCCTCGGTCATCGCCTCGACAACCATATCTTTCTTCTGACTGATGATACCTGAGGCAATGAAGTGCCCCCCAGGAAGTGTCAGCTGATAGGCATCGTTTACAAACAATAAGATGACCTCTGCTAAGATGTTCGCGACGATCAATTCGACGGGTTCATTTAATGCTTTCATCAAGTCCCCTTGACGGACTGTGATCCGGTCACTGACTTGATTGAGTGCCACGTTATCCGTCGCTGATTTAACGGCGACTTCATCTAAATCGAGCGCAAATACATCTTTTGCCCCAAGTTTCGCAGCGGCGATTGCGAGGACACCTGAACCCGTCCCGACATCGACGACACGGTCTTGCTCTTGCAAGTAGTTTTCAATCGCTTGAATACATAAAACTGTCGTCGGGTGCGTTCCTGTACCAAACGCCATACCCGGGTCAAGTTCGATGATTTTCTCATCTGGTTGTGGTGTATAATCTTCCCACATCGGAACGACCGTCAAGTGACGGCTGATCTTGACCGGTTTATAAAACTGTTTCCACGAATGAGCCCAGTCTTCTTCATCGACTTGTGTGAGCGTGACAGTACCTGAACCAATTGTCAGCCCGAACTGCGTCAGCGTCTGGATATCCCGTTCAATCCCTTTGATCATATCCGTCAAATCGCTACTTTCCGCAAGATAAGCTTTGACGAGGACACCCGTATCCGGGTATTCGTCCCGTTTTTTCTCATCCCAAATTTCACCGAAGTTGTCTTCACGATGTGACATCATCTCAAAATCTTCAACATCCTCGATGACGACACCACTCGCTCCTGCGTCATGTAAAATATTCGAAACTGCTTCGACGGCTTCTTGTGTCGTATGGACACACACTTCTGACCATTTCATTTCCTGTCACGCTCCTTTAGCGAATCACCCTTTGAAGAATGTTTTAATGCGGCCAAAGACACCTTCATGCTGCTCTTCGACACCTTTTTCATCACTGATTTCGTTGAACTCACGTAAGATTTCCTTTTGACGGTCCGTTAAATGTTTCGGTGTGATGAGGACGACGTTGACATACTGATCACCATGATGACCTGAACGGACGTTCGGCATCCCTTTACCACGAAGACGGAACCGTGAACCGGTTTGTGTCCCGGCCGGAATCTTCAAGTTAACTTTGCCGTGCACAGTCGGTACTTCAATCTCGTCACCGAGTGTCGCTTGTGCAAATGTCAGCGGCATGTCCATGACGATATGATCGTCCACACGCTCGAACAATTCATGTTCGCGTACACGAACGACGACGTAGAGATCACCGAATGGTCCACCGTTGACGCCCGCTTCACCTTTACCAGCTAGGCGAATTTGTTGTCCATTGTCGATCCCCGCCGGAATTTTGACACGAACATCTTTATTTTTACGGACACGTCCTGCACCACGGCATGTTTCACATGGTTCTTTGACGATTTGTCCACGACCTTGGCATGTTGAACATGTTGTTTGGTTGACGACACGTCCGAACATCGTGTTTTGTTCGACGTTGATGTGACCTGATCCACCACAACGTTTACATGTTTCCGGATGCGTCCCTGGTTTTGCGCCTGACCCATGACACGTTTCACAATCTTCTTCGACCGGAATCGTGATGACTTTCTCGACACCCGAGACCGCCTCCATGAAATCAATTTCTTCTACGTACTGGAGATCTTGCCCTTTACGCGGTGCATTCGGGTCCTGCCGGCGTCCGCCACCACCAAAGAACATGTCAAAGATGTCTCCGAAACCTTCTGCGCCACTGAATCCTGCCCCACCTTGCGACGGGTCTTGATGACCGTACTGATCGTAACGTGCACGTTTGTTATCGTCAGACAAGACTTCGTAAGCTTCCGAAATCTCTTTGAATTTTGCATCGGCATCTGACTCTTTATTGACATCCGGATGGTAGGTCCGGGCGAGTTTCCGGTAAGCTCGTTTAATTTCTGCTGCTGAGGCGTCGCGTGCAACACCTAACACTTCATAATAATCGCGTTTTTCCACGTTCAGTCTCCCTCTCTTTGGCTCCGATTCATTTCATACTGTTTGATTTTACCGAACTTCGTGCGACATGGAAAGAGCCAAAGCGCGGATCACGCTTTGGCTCTCTCTAGCGCCCGAAAAATCGGTCGATTTGAATTATTTGTTGTCTTTGTCGTCTACTTCTTCAAATTCTGCGTCCATGACGTTGTCGTCTTGTCCACCAGCTTGTGCGCCTTCAGCGCCAGCTTGTTGTTGAGCCATGTTTTCGTAGACTTTTTGTGTGAGTTCTTGAACGACTGTTGATAATTCATCTTTCGCCGTACGAATCGCTTCGATGTCTTCTCCAGCAAGAGCCGTTGTTACTTTTTCTTTTCCAGCTTCTGCTTTTTCTTTATCAGCAGCATCGATTTGTTCGCCGAGGTCTTTGATTGCTTTATCTGTCGCGAAGACGAGTTGATCGGCTTCGTTACGAAGTTCAACTTCTTCTTTACGCTTGTTATCTGCATCTGCGTTTGCTTCAGCATCTTTGACCATTTGGTCGATGTCCGCTTCAGTCAAGCCGCTTGATGATTGGATTGTGATCGATTGTTCTTTGTTTGTACCGAGGTCTTTCGCCGATACGTTAACGATTCCGTTTGCATCGATGTCGAATTTAACTTCGATTTGCGGTACGCCGCGTTGTGCCGGCGGAATGTCTGTCAACTGGAAACGACCAAGCGTTTTGTTGTCTGACGCCATCGGACGTTCCCCTTGAAGGACGTGGATATCTACTGCCGGCTGGTTATCAGCTGCTGTAGAGAACACTTGTGATTTTGATGTCGGAATCGTCGTGTTACGGTCGATCAACTTCGTCATCACGCTACCCATTGTTTCGATTCCGAGTGAAAGTGGTGTTACGTCGAGAAGGACAACGTCTTTGACGTCACCAGTCAATACGCCACCTTGAACTGCTGCACCGAGGGCAACGACTTCGTCCGGGTTAACGCCCTTGAATGATTCTTTACCTGTGAAGTCTTGAACGGCTTTTTGAACTGCAGGAATTCGTGTTGATCCACCAACAAGAATGATTTTATCGATTTTATCTGGTGACATACCAGCGTCGCTAAGGGCACGGCGGGTTGGTTCCATCGTCCGTTCGACGAGGTCAGCTGTTAAATCGTCGAACTTCGCACGTGACAATGTCATTTCAAGGTGAAGTGGACCTGCTGCGCCAGCCGTGATGAACGGAAGACTGATTTGTGTTGAAGAGACACCTGAGAGGTCTTTCTTCGCTTTTTCAGCAGCGTCTTTCAAACGTTGAAGCGCCATTTTATCTTGGGCAAGATCAATGCCGTTGTCTTTTTTGAATTCTGCAACCAAGTGGTCGATGATTTTTTGGTCAAAGTCATCTCCACCAAGACGGCTGTCACCGGCTGTTGAAACAACTTCAAAGACACCATCGCCAAGTTCAAGGATTGAAACATCGAATGTTCCGCCACCTAAGTCATAGATGAGGATTGTGTGGTCTTCGCCTTTTTCAAGTCCGTATGCAAGTGCTGCTGCAGTCGGCTCGTTGATGATCCGTTTCACGTCAAGACCAGCGATTGTACCCGCGTCTTTTGTTGCTTGGCGTTCTGCATCATTGAAGTAAGCAGGAACTGTGATGACTGCTTCCGTTACTTTTTCACCGAGGTAATCTTCAGCTTGTGCTTTGAGTTTTTGAAGGATGATGGCTGATACTTCTTGTGGTGTGTAATCTTTTCCTTCAACTTCGACTTTGTAGTCTGTACCCATGTGACGTTTAATCGACATGATTGTATTCGGGTTCGTGATAGCTTGACGTTTCGCGACTTCCCCGACTTGACGTTCTCCGTTTTTAAAAGCGACGACAGATGGTGTCGTACGGTTACCTTCTGCGTTTGCGATAACGACCGGCTCTCCGCCTTCCATTACTGCTACACATGAGTTTGTTGTACCTAAGTCAATACCAATGATTTTTGCCATGATAAATTCCTCACCTTCGATTAGTTAATTGTTGTATTACGGATGAATCAAGATTACTCTGCGACTTTGACCATACTTGGACGAATCACGCGATCATGTAACTTATACCCTTTTTGGAATTCAGCCGTTACGATGCCCGACTCGAACTCGTCACTTGCTTCCTGAACGACTGCCTGATGCAGATTCGGGTCAAAAGCTTCCCCTACAGCTGGAATTTCAACGACACCCTCGTTTTGAAGGGTTTCGGCTAACTGACGCTTGACCATTTCGACACCAGCTAAGACTGACTTCGTTTCTTCGTTGTCAGACTCAATCTGAAGTGCGCGGTCAAGATTATCGACGAGTGGTAGTAACTTCTCGACGATTGCTTGTGATGAATACTTCGCACGATTTTCTGCTTCAATCCGGTTACGACGCTTGAAGTTATCAAAATCGGCACGGAGTCGTAATTCTGAAGCTTTTGCTTCTGCAAGTTGTGCTTCAAAATTCGGTGTCGCTTCTTCTTCGACGAGGTCCGCTTGCACGAGTTCCTCTTCTGTTACTTCAACTGTTTCTGCTTGTTGCTCGGTTGTTTCTTCATTACTGAGGTTTTGATTCTGCTCTTTTTCTTCCACTCTGAATCGAGCCCCTTTCTATATTCAATCCAAGCTGTTCTTACGCAGCTCGGTTTGGAATGCTTGCAAAAGATGAATGATCGAATTGATGCCTCGATTATAATCCATCCGTTTTGGACCGATCAGCGCAAGTGTCCCGAGCGAAACGCCATCAACAGAGTAATGGGCACGGATCACGCTACAATCCTTCAGGGCATCGACATTGTTCTCGCTTCCGATCGTAATCAAGATTTGATTATCCAGATTCGGACTCAAGAAATCAAACAATGCTTCCTGCTGTTCAATCAATTCTAAGACAGGTCTTAATTTGGCGACATCTTGAAACTCCGGTTGGTCGAACATGTTTGCTTTCCCACCCAGATAAATCAACGGTCGCTCATCCTGTTGATCCATCAGAACGATATCGAGTGCTTTCGAAAGTAACGAGGTCTGTTCCGAATGTTCGGAACGGAAACGTCTAATTTCTTCTAGCAAGCGAAGACGAAGATTGCTCAGTGGCGTTCCCCGTAATGTCTGATTCAAACGTTCCATCAGTCGACTCGCTGCCTCGCGTGAGAGAGCTTCCGCTAACTGAAGCGTCTTATGTTCAACATGACCTGTCTCCGTTACGAGAACGATTACGACGCGTCCTTCTGCTAACGGGATTAATTCTAAATGGTGGAGCCGTTGTCCTTCTTCTTTAGGACCTAATACAAGTGTCGTGTAATGCGTCAATTCGCTCAACAAGTCCGCCGTATGTCTGATCAAGCGATCATTTTCATTCACGGAATGGGCAAATAACGATTTTAATGCTTTTGCCTCTTGCGGTGAGATGCTTTCCGGACGAATCAGATGATCGACATAAAATCGATATCCAAGCTCAGATGGAATCCGTCCCGCAGAAGTATGCGGTTTTTCAATCAATCCCATCTCTTCGAGGTCCGCCATCTCATTTCGAATGGTCGCGGAACTGAACGTCACGTCGTCTCGTTTTGAGAGCGTCCGTGAGCCGACGGGTTGAGCGGTTTTGATATAATCATCGACGATTGCACGCAAAATCAACAATTGACGATCCGTCAGCACCTTCTTCACCACCTTATTTTGTTAGCACTCACTTTTAACGAGTGCTAATTACATCTTTACTATAAGGAATCGTGGAAATGATGTCAACTGATTTGCTGAACCCTTTGAACAGTTTCCCATTATGCGATACAGTGAAACAAATGATGAAAAGGATGATCCAGATGATTGAGATGTTTGCGATGGCTGGTGTGTTCGTTTGGTTGTTCATTGCCATTGTCGGAACGACCGCTTATTTCGCAAGAAAATCTAAAAAATAGACGCGTACGAGGAAAGTAACGAAATTTATCTCCCGATAGCACTTTGTCTATACGCAAAAAACCAATCCCGCTGCTGTGGATTGGTTTTTTGTTGTCCTGAAATCATTTAACTTCCGCTTCTCCGATGAACTCGGCGAATACTTCGTTTGCAAGCGGTACACCCGCCTCTGTTAATCGTAAGTGCGTATCCGTCCGTTCGACTAACCCGCGCGGCAACAACTTCGTGATTGTTTTACCGAAAGCAGTATCTAACGGTAGACCATACTTTTGTTCAAAGTGTTCGATTGACACACCTTGCTTCATCCGAAGACCGAGGAACATCTCTTCTTCCATTCGTTCGACACGTGTCAACGGTGTCTCGTTGCGGACCGGTAAACCTTCCGCCTTGATGTAATGCGGAATCGGTGCGATGTTCGCGCGACGTGTTTGATTGATGTAACTATGCGAGCCTGCACCGAATCCGTAATACTCATCATTTTCCCAGTAGACCCGGTTATGCCGACTTTCTTTTCCCGGTAACGAGAAGTTCGAGATCTCGTATTGGTTCAAACCACCGGCTTCAATCGTCTCAATCATCAAACGGTACATTTCCGCTTCAAGATCTTGTGTCGGTAATGGAAGTTTTCCTTTTCGTTCTTGAATCGCAAATACGGTATGGGGCTCAAGAATTAACGAGTATGACGAAATATGCGTGATTGGTAAACGAAGGGCACGTTCGACGTCATATTTAACTTGCTCAAGCGTTTGATTCGGTAAGCCGAACATCAAATCGACAGAAATGTTATCAAACCGTTTAGCGGCTTCGTCAAGCGTTTCTGCAACTTTCGCTTCCCGGTGCGTCCGACCGATCCGTTCAAGCAATCCGTCGTCAAATGACTGGACGCCGAAACTGACACGGTTGACACCACCTGCTTTCATGATATCGAGTTTTTCAGGTGATACGCCATCCGGATTCGATTCGACCGTGTATTCAAGCGTCGCGTCCGTCAGTGGCAAAAGATGTTTACTGATGATATCCATCAGACGTTGCATCTGTTGTTCATTTAACGCAGTCGGTGTTCCGCCGCCAATGAAAATCGTTTCGAGTCGATCCGTCGGGTATTGTTGTAGTGTCAGTTCGATTTCGCGTTCTAACGCATCTAAATATTCCGCAACCGGTTGGTTTTTTAAAAATACTTTATTGAAATCACAGTAATAACAGATATGTTCACAAAACGGAATGTGGACATATGCGGCGCGTGGAGTCATTTCGCCTCATCCTTTCTAAATAAACAACAAAAAGGGTGCGTTAGACGCCCCCCTTTTGACTTTAATCTTCATCCATCGACAGAACCGACATGAAGGCTTCTTGAGGTACCTCTACCGAGCCTACCATCTTCATCCGCTTCTTACCTTCTTTTTGCTTCTCGAGCAATTTACGTTTCCGTGAAATGTCCCCACCATAACATTTTGCAAGAACGTTTTTCCGAAGAGCTTTAATCGTCGAACGGGCGACGATTTTTGTCCCGACCGCAGCTTGAATCGGCACTTCGAATTGCATCCGTGGAATCAATTCTTTTAATTTATCAACGATGACTTTCCCGCGTTCGTATGCAAAATCACGATGAACGATGAAACTCAAGGCATCGACGTTTTCGTTATTCAATAAGATATCCATCTTCACGAGGCGTGATTGTTGATAGCCAATCAATTCGTAATCCAGTGAAGCGTACCCTTTTGTACTCGATTTTAATTGATCGAAGAAATCATAAACGATTTCCGAAAGTGGCAACTCATACGTGATTTTGACACGTGTCGTATCGATGTATTCCATATCGATGAACGTTCCGCGTTTCTTTTGGCAAAGCTCCATGATCGCCCCGACGTAGTCGTTCGGTGTCATGACAGCTGCCTTGACGAAAGGTTCTTCGATGAACTCGACCTTTTGCTGGTCGGGCATCTTCGACGGGTTGTCGACATGCAAGACTTCGCCAGACGTCGTCGTCACATTGTAGATAACCGACGGTGCTGTCGTAATCATATCGATATTGAACTCACGTTCGATACGCTCTTGAATGATTTCCATGTGCAACATACCTAGGAAACCGCAACGGAAACCGAATCCAAGTGCTTGTGATGTCTCCGGTTCAAACTCGAGTGCTGCATCGCTTAACTGAAGGCGTTCAAGCGCTTCACGTAAATCATTGTAACGGGCAGCATCGATTGGATAGAGTCCACAATACACCATCGGGTTCATTTTCCGGTACCCTGGTAAGGCTTCGATTGCCGGCTGTTTCGCAAGCGTAATCGTATCCCCGACCCGGACGTCCCCGACCGTCTTAATCGACGCCGACAATGTACCAACATCCCCGACTGTCAGTTCTTGTTGACGGAGTGGTTTTGGTGTAGAAACGGCAAGCTCTAAGACTTCGAAATCTTTACCGGTCGACATCATGCGAATCTTGTCACCGACTTTGACCGTTCCGTTGACAATCCGGATAGAGGCGACAACGCCGCGGTACGGGTCATAAAACGAATCAAAAATTAACGCTTCAAGAGGTGCAGCCGGATCACCGGTTGGTGCAGGCACTTTCTCGACGATTTGTTCAAGAATCTCTTCAATCCCGATTCCCGCTTTCGCTGACGTCGGGACCGCTTCAGACGCATCAAGCCCGATGACATCTTCGATTTCTTGACGAACACGTTCGACATCCGCTGACGGCAAGTCGATTTTGTTGATGATCGGTAAAATCTCAAGGTCGTTATCTAATGCCAAGTAGACGTTCGCGAGTGTTTGCGCTTCGATTCCTTGCGCTGCATCAACGACGAGAACAGCACCTTCACACGCTGCAAGTGAGCGTGATACTTCATAGGTAAAGTCGACGTGTCCAGGCGTATCGATCAGATGGAGGATATATTCCTCACCATCTTTTGCTGTATACTTCAGTTGGACAGCATTCAACTTGATCGTGATTCCACGTTCCCGTTCGAGATCCATGGCATCAAGCGTTTGGTCTTTCATTTCACGTGACGTCAAAGCGCCAGTTCTTTCTAAAATACGGTCAGCGAGCGTCGATTTCCCGTGGTCGATATGGGCGATAATCGAAAAGTTCCGAATGCTCTTCTGCCGTTTTAAACGGTCTGCATTATTCATGTTTATAGTCACCTTACCTTATATTCAAACGTACATACGCTTCATTATAACAAAAATCAGACGAGCTGTACCATCCCGTTTTGTTTTACCGAAAAACAAAAATCCAAAGAAACCCTAGAGCTGTTATTGCTTTTAAGAAAAACGTTTGCTACAATTGTGTTTGTTCTGTTGAACGATAAATGCAGATATGCGAATATAAATCTCGAATGAGTTTTCTTGGAGGTGAATCATCCATGGCTAACATTAAATCAGCAATCAAGCGTGTTAAAACAGCTGAAAAACGCCGCGTCGCTAACGTACAACGTAAATCGTCTATGCGTTCAGCTATCAAAGCAGTCGAAACTTTCGCTACTGAAGGCAACAAAGAGCAAGCGCTCGTAGCTTTCAACACAGCATCTAAGAAAATCGACAAAGCTGCTGCTAAAGGTCTTATCCACAGCAACAAAGCTGGTCGTGACAAATCACGTCTCGCTCGTCTCGTAAACGCACTTTAATTCTTTCCGAAGAATACGGTGATTGATCGCCACTAGGGGGCTTCCCCAGTGGCGATTTTTTTTGCGAAAAAAAAGCGGCTGACTCAAAAGAACGATTCCTTTAGAGTCAGCCTCAATCGGTCTGAATACTTACGTCAATCGATCCACCATCACGTGATGCGGACCAATGCCTTCGATTTCAAATTGTTCACTCGCAATCTTCATTCCCAATCGTTCGTAGAACGGAACTGCGACAAGCCGGGCATTACACCACCACCCGCTCGTTTGCCGTGCCTTCAGGATTCGCCTTGCTTCTTCGAGCAATGCCATCCCGTATCCTTCACCACGGACATCAGGGCTCGTCGCCATGCCCCGCAGTTGATAGCCAAGTTCAGGATCTGCTTCGTATGACCGTTTCGCAAATGTCCCGATTGCAACAATTTCCCCGTCCTTGATTCCGCCAAGGTGAAACGTATCGGCAGCCAAGTCATCTGGGTACGTACATGACTCAATCGGTTGATGCGGACGTAATACGGCATGCCGAAGTGGAATCACTTCTGTTGCTTCAATCATTCGGATTTCCATTGGTCTCCCCCTCACAAGGTCGCTAGTCGGACGATTAGCGAATCAAATAAGATTTTTTTATCTCCCCGCCCTGTCTTCATCCCTTCATCGGTCGTCGTGATGGCGATTAAGGCATGTTCCAGTTGCGCGAACGTGAACCGTTTCCCTGATTGTAAAGCAAGTTTGATCGCGTATGGATGTGCGCCGACCTTCGAGGCGATTTGCCGTTCGCCGTATCCTTGTTCTGCCAAACGTTTCGACAGTAACATCATCCGGTACTGACGTGCCATCAAACCAAGCAACGCCAACACTTCCTGCCCTTGTTTTTCTAGGTCACGGATCAGCCGGATTGCCGGTTCGAGTTGTCGTTTCATCAAATAATCCGTCAACTGGAACACGTTATCTTCAAGCGTCCGCGGAACCAACAGATCAACATCTGCTAACTCAATCGTCGGGTGGTCACCCGCGTAAAGCATCAACTTATCGAGTTCATGGGCAAGCGTCCCCCACATTTCTCCTGTCAGGAAAATCAGTCGTTCGATTGCCGGACGCTCCATCCGGTACCCTTTGTTGCTGACGGCATCCATCGTAAAACGGTACAACTCTTCTGTCGTCGGTTTTTTTGCTTCAAGGACCGTCGCACGTTCCTTCAACCGTTTGACGATTGTTTTCCGTTCGTCTAATTTTTCCGCTTCCACAATCAAGACGACGACCGCATAGTCTGCCGGTTTCAAGACATACTCTGCTAAACGTTCGACGTTATGCGTCTTTTTATCTTTTGCTCCCGTCAGGAATGTTGCCGGTTTTGCAATGACGACACGGTAATCACTTAAAAAAGGGACCGTTTCCGCTTCATCGAGGACCGCGTCGAGCGGTTGATCGTTCAAATCAATCTTCATATAGTCAAAACGTTCCCCATCCGGTAACGCAGCTTTGACGATTTCACGTTCCCACTCCTCTAAAAGGTGACGTTCCGTTCCATATAATAAATAAAGGTTAGCCAACTTTCCGTTGACAAGCCAAGGTGTTTTCATCATTCCCACCACATTTCACAGTTTGTTCTTAACTTCATCATAGATAATCCTCTTTTATTCCGCTATACTAGAAGCGGAATCTATTAAGGGGGAATGCAGCATGGCACATTCAGTACGCCCACCAAGTGAAAATGCGTTTGAAAACGATATTCAATCAAAACGTAATGACGCGCTTGACTCAGCCGTCGGTTTTGGCGCTTCATTTGGTTTCTTCGCCGTTTTGTTCATCATTGGCGTTTTAATCAAATTCTTAAGTCTATAATCACTAAAACAGCAACCTTGGGGGGTTGCTGTTTTTTATTTTATCATAGCTTCACAGCCTGCTGAAGAACAAGTTATCATTCCGTCCTGGTCCGTCCGCCAGATCGTCCGGTTTTCGCCGATCCGCTCGAGTACTTCCTTATGCGGGTGACCATACCGGTTATTTCGTCCGGCAGAGATGATCACCGTATCCGGATCAACCTGCTGTAATAACTCAAGTCCGGTCGACGTCTTCGACCCATGATGTCCGGCCTTTAAAATATCGACCTTACCGATGCGCCATCCCTCCTCCTGTTCGACTCCGGCGTCTCCAGTCAGTAACACGCTCTTTCCCGCAACGTCAGCAAGCAAGACGATGGAACGGTCATTTTCTTCCGCTTCCGATTCAGCAGGAGCAATTACATGCAGCCACGGGCGAATGGCTTGCCCGGCTTTAACGAATTCTACCTTTGTCCCCGTCGCTTTAATCTGCTCGAGCACAGCGTTCCGCTTCTCATCTTGATTATCGTATCTCCCGAAATAAATCGTATCGACCCTAACTTTTTTCAACAGACCGAGAACACCACCAATATGGTCATTGTCGGCATGGGTCAAAATAAGCCCGTCAATTACCGTCTCTGCTCGTGTGTGAAGAAAAGGCGCAACGATTTGACTACCCGGGTCAAACGGACGGAGTGGTGTCCGCTTCGACAACGTGAAGGCACCACCCGTGTCGATGACGAACGTTTCTCCTGCTTTTTCAATCACGGTACTGTCGCCCTGTCCAACGTCTAAAAACGTAATCCGTTCCTCTGTCCGTAAATCCATGCACAGACTGCCGATAAGTAGGGCGCAGACAGGTAATATGTGCCCCCACCACTTCCGTTCTGCTACAGACCAGCCCGCGACGACGACGGCTAACACAACTAGGAAAAGCGGTAACGATAATAAATGGACCGCGACCGTCGGAACAGGCAATTGTTCTGCCGCTGCGAGAGCATCATCGAGCAGGTCGATCGACTGATGGTGCAGTGTCATGAGTGTTCCCGTAACCGGGAAAAACAACAACACTCCGACTAGGAAGGACAGCGGTAAAATAATCCACTCGATCCAGGCACCAATCAGAAGGTTTAAAAATGGCGACCATGGCGAGACTTCCGTTTGCTCAGCGAGTTGCAAAACGAGACTCGTCATAACTTGTGCCCATATACTGATCAACAACCAATTCCAGGGCCGTTTCATTTTTTGCCAGATTTGGCGCGATAACAATAAAAAAATCGTTAAGCCGACCGTCAATTGAAAACCGACATCATAAAGGCTTGTATAGGAATAAGCAAGTTGTGCTGCTGCGACATAGGCGACGACGAGCAACGGATCCGTGCGTCGCCCGAGACGTTGGTAGAGCAACAAGATGAACGCGACACAGACTGCCCGTGTGACAGGAGCACTCCACTCCGTCAGCCAGCCATAGATCGGTAACAAAATCAGGACGAATTCAGCTCTTCGTTCACGCGTCAGCCGACACTTCTTCAACATCCATAACGTCGTAAAAATCAAAAAAGCGATATGTGACCCGGAAATGACGATTGCATGCAACAGTCCGAATTTTTTGAACCGATCAAGCGTCACTTGATCCATCAAGCGGTCTTCCCCTAGAACCAGGGCTTCGATATACAAGGCTTGTTTTATCGGAAGTCGCTCCATCCGGTCCATCCATGCTTGACGCATTCTTCGCCCACGTGCCTCAAATCCCGGTGTCTCGTGACACGTCCCCCATTTCTTGACTTCGAACTTTCCTGCTAATCGTTCTGTACGCATCCACCTTGCTTCATCAAACCCGCCCCGATTGACACGAGGTAAGATCGTCGCTTCTGTTAATTCAACTTGACAACTCCATCCAATCCGCTCGTAATCGAGGTCCTCCCGTTCATCGAGAGTCGCTGCAACGATCAGCTGTCGCTCCCCGACAGCGGCCAAGTAGCGAATCCGGTCCCCGTTTTGTTTAGCATCTAACAGATCGACTGACTCGATAGGTGTCATATCTGTCGTCTGCCGTCCAAAAATCAGGAATGTCCCGACTAACAGGAACGTCAAAAACAAACGGACAGGCGTGAACATCCAACTCTTGATTGCGAAAACTACACAAATCAGACCCACGAGCCATAATGACTCTTTGATTGCGACCAATACGATCATGAAAAATAACGGGAATAATGGCATCAGTAGACAATCAAGTAGGCTCTTAATGTTTCGAGCGTCTTGTCACCAAAACCTTTCACTTCCCCTAAGTCTTCATATCGGGCAAAACCGCCCTTTTCTTCCCGGTAGGCTAAAATTGCACTCGCTTTAGCGGGACCGATTCCTGAGACTTCGAGTAATTGCTCTTTTGTCGCAGCATTCAAATCAAGCATCGCGTCCGGTACATCCGCTTGCGGTGTTTCAACTTTCGGTTGCTTCAGCGAAGCCTTTTCTTTTGTCGGGACGATGACTTCCTGACCGTCAATCAACCGTGCCGCGAGATTCATTTGTGTCACGTCCGCCGCTTGCGTCAACTCTGCGCGGACAACCGCATCTTTAATCCGCTGCCCTAGCTTAAAGGAATACGGTCCTGGTCGTTTGACGGCCCCTTTCACGTCGACCATGATTTTTTTATTTAAGATGGTCTGATCCACCGTCGCTTGAACTTCTGCTTTCGCATCTTGTTCACGGTTGACGATTGCCGGTTTGTCGACGAGCGCCTCCTTCGAACAAGATGGTAACGGGACGAAGAGTACAATCATCAATAACACGACTACAGCAACGCTCGCGATTTGTTGAATTCTCGGAATCGTCATCGGTCTCCCTCCTCTTACCTCGACTTTACCAGGCTCGCGTCGTCACGTAGCACCGACTAACTGTCCTATCGAACACCGTTACGGGATAAAGATAATCATCTAGAATGATTTTATTCAGCGAGGGACATCCCTTGACTAAATTAAGGCACAAAAAAACCGCTGTGAAAGTTTCCTTCCGCAACGGTTCGTCGATTATATTTTTTCAGCTACAAAGAAAATTCGTTCCGCTGTCGGCGTTGGTGCATCACTTGTGAAGTCACCTGTTACGGCGAGCGTCCTAAACCCTGCTTCACGAAGCCACGTCACGTATTGTTCCGGCGGATACGTCCGTTGATGATGTGTCTCGTCAACACGGTCGTAACGTCCATCTTCGTCTTCGATGAAGAACGTCAATTCGTGAACGACGGAAAGTGGTGCTTCTCCGGGATCAGCAAACCAAATATAAGAACTTTGTTCGGCGTGTGTCGCGTATGTTTTCCCGTTAAAGAGTGTTTCCATCTTATGCGGGGAATGGACATCAAACAACAACTTCCCGCCTTCTTTTAACGTCTGCGCCGCACGTTCGAACGTTTGTTGCACATCCGCTTCTGTCTTCAGGTAGTTGAGCGAGTCACACAGAATCGTCATTGCATCGACTGGAGCAGGCAATTCGATTTCGCGCATGTCTTGACACCAGAAATCGATTTTTTGCTGTTGTTCCATCGCTTTTTCCTGCGCGATTTCAAGCATCTCTTCCGATAAATCGATACCTGTCACGCGGTAATGCTCAGCGAGTAACAACGTCGCCGTCCCTGTCCCACAACCGACGTCAGCAATCGTACTGTTTGCTTCGACGTATTGCGCTACCCAGGCGACCCATTCGTCGTAGGGAACATCTTGCATCAACTCGTCATAGACGTATGCAAATTGTTCGTACGCCATCAGTCAATCTCGACTTCTACTTTAGGTGCGTCTGACCAGAGTTTCTCAAGGTTGTAGTAGTCACGGTCATCACGGTGGAAGACATGGACAACAACATTTTCAAGATCGGCGAGTACCCAACGTGCTGCGTCAAGTCCTTCGAGACGTTTGATCGGCAATTCATTTTTATGGGCAACTTCTTTCACTTCACGTGCGATGGCTTGTACTTGTTTTTCTGATCCACCTTCACAAATCACGAAATAATCCGCGATGGGTGAGATGTTTTTCATGTCTAAGACGATGATACCTTCTGCACGCTTATCATCAATTGCATTTACGATTAATTTTAATTCTTGTTCGACTGTCATAGGACGGTCCCCTTTCGTTTAGCCGTGACGAACGCATTATACGTTTCAATCGTCAACGGAAAAATCACTGTTTGTTTGTTGCATAAAAATTGGATGGTATGCGCAAGCGTCGCGATGACGGCGTCCGTTAAATCGGCGTCTGCGATCTCCCGTAATGTTTCAACACCCGGATACGTACGATTCGGCTCAATCGCATCGGCGACGAAAATCACTTGATCGAGTAACGGCATATCCGGAGCACCGGTCGTATGGTTCGCGATTGCTTGGTAAATCACCGTGTCCTCGATACCGAGTTCACGTTTGACGAGTTCTGCGCCGATTGGCGCGTGCAAGAGCTCATCGTCATAATCGAGCAACTCGAAATGTCCGAGTTCCCGAGCGAGCGTCCGCATTTCTTCGGCGTCACGATACTTCGCGTAATCGTGCAGCATCGCAGCGAACGCTGCCGTCTCCTCGTCGACCCCGTTTCGCCGCGCGAGTTGACGTGCGGTTTCAACAACTCCAAGCGTATGCACATAGCGCTTATGCGGGAGTGTTTGCTTAATAATGTCGTTTGCTTCTTCAAGTAACATACAATCCCCACTCCTCGATTAGTTGTCGGACAGTTTCCGGAACGAAATAACGGATACTTTTTCCGCGGGCGACACGTTTTCGGATATCCGTTGAGGACACTTCGAGCAACGGTAAATCGACTGCCGTAACCTGCGCACCTGACGGAATCAAATAACGACTCCCCGGACGTGCGACCGCACCGAATTGAATCGCCTTAAACAGACGCTCTGCTTGATACCATGTCTCGAGGCTCGCAAGTGAATCCGCCCCGAGCAGAAAGATGAACTCGTCTGTCGGATACCGTTTTTTCAATTCGAGAACCGTCTCAAGCGTATACGATTTTTCTTGACGTTCGAACTCAATCGTCGAGACGGAAAACGCATCGTTCGCCTGAACAGCGGCTTCGACAAGTTGCAACCGTTGCGTCGCACTCGTCACGTTCGCTGCTTTATGCGGAGGAACGTTTGCGGGTAAAAACCAGACCGCATCAAGACGCAGTTGTTCCTTTGCTTGTTCTGCTATCAATAAATGACCGATGTGGGGCGGATCAAATGTTCCGCCCATCAGACCAATCTTCATCGTGGTAATTGTAACGTTTTATTCTCTTTCGATTCTTTGTAGAGAACAACGACTTTACCGATGACTTGAACGAGTTCAGCATTTGTTCCGTCGACGAGTTCAGCCGCTACATCTTTAGGTGTGTCGGCACAGTTCTGCAAGACTTGGACTTTCAATAATTCGCGTTTTTCGAGTGCATCGATCAAATCAGCACACATCGCTTCTCCAACGCCATTTTTCCCTACTTGGAAAATCGGGCTTAAGTCATGTGCTGTTGCACGTAAAAATCGTTTTTGTTTACCTGTTAACATATTAATATTCCTCCAGTTGCTTTCGAATCACCTGCTCACCAAGCGTAAGATCAGGTGCGTGACCGGTGAAGCGTTCAAATGCTTCAGCCGCTTGTAAAACGAACATCGGGACGCCATCTAGTGTCGCGAGTCCTCGAGCCGAGGCATCACGTAGTAGTTGCGTCGGAGTCGGTCGATAAATAATATCACAAATCAGTGCCGTCGTCTCGGACAACTCGATTGGTGTCGCTTCGACGCGTGGCATCATACCGACCGATGTCGTGTTGATGATTGTGTCATAGGGCGTTAAATCCGGTGACGCTGTCCAGTCGATTGCCTGCGCCTGAAATTCAGCGGCAAGCGCGCACGCCCGTTCATTCGTCCGGTTTATGATTGTGACCGTCCCGTCGAGCGCCGCGACGATTCCTCGTGCCGCACCACCCGCTCCAATCACAAGAATGTTTTCTGACGATTGTCGCGCGGACAAAGCACGGACGAATCCCGTCCCGTCCGTATTCGCACCGACCAGTTCCTCCCCGTCAACGTAGACCGTATTGACCGCTCCCGCTTTTGCAGCAGAAGGCTCAAGCCGATCGAGAAACGGGATGATTGCTGTTTTATAGGGAATCGTGACGTTAATGCCATCGAGCTCGCGCATCCGTAATTGCCGGACGACCTGCGCTAATTCGTTTTCTTCGACGTCCATCATACTATAACAGCCGAAAAGCCCAGCCGCTTCCAGCCATGCCTCGTGCAGCACGGGTGAAAGTGAATGGGCAATCGGATGACCGATGACAGCGAAACGCATCAGACGAGCGCCTCACGTAAGGAAACAGCAACACCTTTAGGCGCGTAGGCAGCTACTCGCCCACCTTTTCCGTGAACCGCAACCCAACCGAGTCCACTGAAGACGATGTCTGTTTTCATGTTGTCACGTAAACTAAACTCATGACGGACGAGCGGTGGTAACATCTCAAGCGTTTTTTCATTCGGAGGCGACAACAGCTCCCCGTTATGATTTGCATAAAGATCGTCCGCCTTATCTAACTTCGTCCGGTGAACTTTAAGTTCATTTGACATATAGATGACGAATGAACGTTTGTTCCCTTCCATGTAGTCAAGGCGTGCTAAACCACCAAAGAATAACGTTTGTTGCGGATGAATTTGGAAGACTTGTGGTTTGATTTCTTTTTTCGGCGTAATCAATTTCAAGTCTCGTCCATCGACATAATGTGCCATTTGGTGATGATTGATGATTCCTGGCGTGTCGTACAGGTTACAGTTATCATCTAGCGGAATGTCGATCAAATCGAGTGTCGTTCCTGGGAAGTGACTGACGGTGATGACGGCCTCTTCTTCTTCACCAAACCGTTTGATGACTTGGTTGATCAGCGTTGATTTCCCGACGTTCGTACAGCCGACGACATAGACATCGCGCCCTTTACGGTAGTAGTCGATTTTCTCTGCTAATTCATCGACGCCGTGCCCTTTTTTCGCACTAATCAAGTGGACATCGACTGGACGTAAGCCCAGTTCTTTTGAGGTTTGGCGCATCCAGTTCATTAAACGATTCGGATTGAGCGACTTCGGCAACAAGTCTGCCTTATTCCCGACAAGCAGGACATCGTTTTTTCCGACGAAGCGGTGTAATCCGGGTAACCAACTTCCGTTGAAATCGAAAATATCAACGATTTTAACGACGAGTGCATCTTTTTGACCGATTCCGTCTAAGATTTTGACAAAATCATCGTCCGTCAATGCGACGTCTTGAATTTGGTTGTAGTGTTTCAGTTTAAAACAACGTTGGCAAATGACCATTTCACGGTCAAGTGCAGATTTAGGCGCATAACCTGGTGCTTTCGAATCCTCTGTTTGAATCTCGACACCACAGCCGGCGCAATGAATTTCTTCGTTCATATGTGTGTTGAGCCGCATCGGGAACTTTCCCTTCTCTATTCAACGTAGCACCCTGCACGCTACTCCCAGAGCGTAACTTCCGACCTATAGCCGTACATGTTGCGACTACTGCCTATCCTTTCATCTACCGGTATGACAGGGTCATTGTTGCTTATCCTGACGCAGTGGCTCGACCTGACGCTTCTCCGCTTCAGACTCTTCTTTGACACGTTGCGTCAATTTATAGATGCCTTTACGTTTCATGCGACGGAAGACGAGACGCTCCATCAAGCGATTGAATTTAGTGACGACACCGTCTGTTTTAACGACGGGTTGGACGTGAATGACTTCGATGCCTACGGAATTTGCTCCTAGCACATCAGTAAACAACTGATCCCCAAGAAATACTACTTCTTTTGCATGATAACCGAATTCCGTTAATGCTCGTTTGAAACCGATTGGTAATGGTTTTCGGGCAGGTGCAATATAGTGCAGTCCGAGTGGATCCGCAAACTTTTTGACACGATCGCCGTTATTATTCGAGACGATGATGACGTCAAATCCGTATTGATTATTCACCATATCCAGCCATGACACCAATTCGTCTGGAGCATCGGCAATATCCCATGCAACAAGCGTGTTATCAAGATCCGTCAAAATTGCTTTGACACCGTTTCGTTTTAACATCTCTAAATCGATATCATAAATGGATGCGACGAAATGTTTCGGATAAAGTCGTTTGAACAAGAATAAAACCTCCAGATAATGGTCTAGCTCTATAGTTAAGTTTAAGAAACAGTTATGTTCTTATCGTTCGATTATAGCACAATCAATGGCGTAGAGCGATGCACAAAAGAAAACACCCTTTCAATTGAAGGGTGCTTTTACTTTCATGAATTCCAATTACCAAGTGCTTGCCCCATCAAGACAGGACCTGTCACGTCATCTTTTAAATCAAGCGCACCTTTCGGACAAATCAAAACGACGGTCGAACCGAACGAAAAATACCCAAACTCATCGCCACGTTTGACCTCACGATTTTGGTTCGTCTGGACAATCGTATTGACGTTCAACGCTCCGACCATAACATGTTCAAGTGCATGCCCACCTTGTGTGATACGTGTGACGCGTCGATAGTTCCGCGTCAGCGGACGTTTCCCGTACTCGAGTCCCAATTCATTGACCGGTGCAGAATCGCGCCCGAGTGTATAACTCGTCCGAACCGTCCCATCAATCGGAACATGGACACGGTGATAGTTTTGTGGACTGAGATAAAAAATCAAGACACGTCCTCCAACGTACGTTGCCGCTTCATGGTGAGAACCAAGCAATTCCGCGACTGAATACGTTTGTCCTTTAACCGTGAAGCGACTGTCTTCCGTCAAGTCATCGACGACAGATAAGACACCATCACACGGACTGACGAATGCTTGCTCAGCTTGTGAAATCGGTCGGACATCTTCTTTTAAGTGACGGACGAACAAATCATGTAAGGTCGGATAGGCTTCGACCGGCTGACTCGCCTCGTGCATCTGTAAGTCATACAACTTAATGAATGGTTTGATCAACGGTCGACTCAACTCGCTCATCGCAAAACGTCGCAGTTGTCGCGCGACGAACGGGCGTCCATTTAATTCGAATAAATTTTTAAAAAACCATTTTTTAATCATTTAAATCACCCGATGATTCTTCTTTTGAATCCTCAACATTCTTACCTGCGAAGAATTCCTTGTAGCTTTCTTCTGTCTGTTCGCCTGCGACACGGCTCACTTCTTTACCATCCTTGAAGTGGACGACAGTGGGTGTTCCTTCAATTTTAAACGTATCCCATGCGGACTGTTCGACGGCAAGATCAATTTGTTCGAACGGAATATCCTGTTTCTCGCCGAGCGGTACTAAGTACGGCTTTACTTTTTCACAGTGGACACAACCCGTCTGGTAGAAATACGTATAGAACTCGTCACCTGACTTTAATTTTTCAGCGACTTGACTCGCTGTAAGATTTCCATCTTTCGTTGCTGAATCTTCATTATCCATGAAGAGTAGTAATGTCGCTCCCAGTATGACGATCAATGCGATGACGCCGGCCGTAATCCAATTCGCTTTTGATTGCGACTTTTTCGACGGCTTCACGCGCGTAGACTTTTTCGACAAATCGATCCCTCCATCATTTTGGCATAAGCCATTTTTTCTGAATCATTATAGCATGTCCACCCGCTAGAATCGTATCGATTTCAAAAGCGTCACTAATCAGTAACAGGTCGGCACGTTGACCCAGTTTGATCGTCCCGCCAGAAATCCCGTACGCTTCGGCAACGTTTCGTGTGACCGTCTGAATGGCGTCCGTAAATGCAACACCATGACCTACCGCCTCTTTGACCGCTTCAAGGATCGAAGTCGGTTGACCGGACTCGATCCGAGTGAGTTTTCCGGACGCATCGAACGCTGGTAAACTCGCACCGGCGTCACTCGACATCGTGATCTGCCGTAAAGGAATCCCTGCTTCAAGTGCCCGTTTCAGTGCAAGTCCTGCAGGTACTTCGCCTTCTTGGATGAAGGCTTTTGTCGTACAGGTCGTAAAATCAATCCGTCCACCTTGTTTCGCCCAGGCGAGACCGGCTTCAAAAATTCGTTCACTTCGATTGATATGTGTCGGTAAAAATTGTTCAATCGGTACATCCGACGTCCGGACGACTTCTTCAAGGAGATGTAACACTTGTTTCCCGTCTCCAATATGGACGTTCATCGTTCCATTGACCCCTTTGACCACCCCGGCGATACGCGCTTCCGCTGCGAGTCGCGTCATTTCCTGAACGGTCGGTTGGGTCGAACGGTGATCATTGATCGCAATCTCGCCGAGTCCGATGACTTCATTGATAAGGACGATATCACGACCGATCGTATCCGTAATCGAAACGGGTGGGACAGCGTAGCTGCCCGTTAACAGAAAAGGTCGGATTCCGTATCGTGTAAATCCACGGATATGTGCCAGTAAATCAATTCCGGTCCGGGTCCAACCATCCGTGCCAAGTAATCCGACGACCGTCGTCACACCACCCGTCAAGAAATCACTAGCGACTAGTGGAGCCGTCCGGGAAGCGAATCCACCTTCCCCACCTCCGCCAATCGGATGAACATGACCATCGATCAATCCTGGAATTAACCGTTTCCCCGTTCCGTCAATCGTTTGTTCAAGCAAATCCTGATCGATATCAAAGGAACCAATCCTAAGAATCGTTCCGCCTCCGACAAGTACATCCGTCGGGATTTCGTCGACAAGCGCTTGTTTAATTAAGATCAAATGTCCTCCCCCTCGCTGTAAACGATAAAAAGCGAGCATATCGCCCAGTGACGATACCTCGCTTTCAAGTTATTCTGCCTTTGTCCCTTGACCAAGACCAAGATCTTCATTGACTGCATCAAGTGCGAAGACAACAAGTGACGTCACGACTGACATCGCTGTCGCGAACCCGAAGTTATACGTAACTGCATCGACCGCTGATACGATGAACACAGCTGTGTTCACGAGTAAGAACGACCAGAAGAATGTAACGAGAAAACGCATTCTTTCCCCTCCATTTCCATAGCTTACTTTTATTAGTCCTACGTTTCGTAGTATATCATTTTTTATATCGTCCGACAGCTATTATCGGATTTTTTTAAGCGTTTTCCTTTTTGTTCAAAACAGTCGCTTTCCTGCTTTGTGTAGCTCCGTATGATAAAGTAATGAAGAAAGAATCTAAAGCGAAGTTGGTGTATGTATGAAACGTCATCTCATCGCCGTCGACCTCGACGGTACACTCTTAAAAGACGATAAGACCATTAGTCCTGCAAATCTTGCCGCACTACACAAAGCGCGTGAAAACGGTCATGAAGTCGTCATCGCGACGGGGCGACCGTTCCGTCATGCGAAACGCTATTATGAAGAACTTGGTTTAACGACACCAATCGTTAATTTTAATGGTGGATTTGTTCATCACCCGAACGATCCTCACTTTAAAGTCAGTCATCACCCGATTCCGTTAAAAACCGTGCAACATATTCTCGAGTCCGTTGCTGATACGAAAACACAAAATATCGTCTGTGAAGTGACCGATCACGTTTATTTCCAACGTGACCCGGTCGGGATTTACGAATTTTATACCGATCATGCCCTGTCGGTAACGACCGGTGATTTGCGGCAGTTGCTGCGTCACGAACCGACCTCGCTGTTGATTCATGCCAAGGGTGAACACGTTAACGAAATCCGGTCGGAGCTGTCGCATGTTCATGCCGAGACCGTCTTAAACCGACAGTGGGTCAAGCCCGAGTATATGGTCGAAGTCATGCGTAAGGGAACGAGTAAAGCGATTGGCTTGGAACAGATTGCCAAGCACCTCGGAATCGAACAGAAACACATCGTTGCCTTCGGTGACGAAGAAAACGATTTAGAAATGATTGAGTACGCGGGACACGGCGTCGCGATGGGAAATGCGATCGGACAGCTCAAGTTACTCGCGAACGGGACAACAAAACGAAATGAAGACGATGGCATCGCCTATTACTTGAAGCATGTCCTCGGACTCGCTTGATGTTAAAAAAACGCATCTCCTTGACCGACAGTTGTCGGCGATCAAGAAGATGCGTTTTTGATTACCCTTTTCGGAAGTAACCAACGACTGAATCGGTGGGTACAACATTGATAAAGACGGTTTCATCTGCGTCGCGGCAAATCCGTTCGATGTCCCGCAGTTCATGCCGTTCGATGACCATCATCAGCGTCGACTTCTCTGCCCGTGAATACGTTCCAATCGACGGCATCTGCGTGATTCCGCGAATGATGTGTTGATGCAGTGCCATCGTGATGTCATCGGCATGGTTCGTGATGATGAAGATCGTCAGGCGTTGATTGCTCGTATGAATCTCATCGACCACTTTCGACGTCACATAAATAAAGACAATCGTATAGAGTGCTGTCGACCAACCGAATAATGCTCCGGCGAGGATGGCGATTAAAAAATTCAAGACGAATAAATAAAGACCGACACTTCGGTCCGAGAACCGGGCAAAAATCAAGGCGACGATATCGAAGCCACCGGTCGACGCACCAAATTTAATCGTGATTCCCGTTCCAATCGCAAGCAGGACACCGCCAAACACTGCGTTTAATGTTTGGTCACCTGGAATGACAGCATATTGTGGAATCAAACCGATAAAGATCGTTGTCGCTAAAACAGAAATCAGTGTAATGATCGTAAAACTACGACCGAGCATAATCCATGCCAAAATGATCAATGGAATATTGAGGGCTAAAAACCAAACGTTCTCACCAAACGCAAATGCCGTGTCCTGTAATACTTGAGTCAGAATCTGGGCAAGCCCTGTAAATCCTGTCGAATAAACGCCACTTGGAATCAAGAACCAGTTCATTGCGACCGCAATGACGAACCCACCAATCGAAGCGACCATTACCTTTAAAATATTTTCCTTCACAACTGCTGTCACACCTTGTTCTCCTCTCTTGCTTGAACTATCTTGGAACACTTTAGCACATAACAAATGACAGCGGATAGTCAAGAATGCGAAAGAAATTGATTTCTTTTTTCGGTAGCGCTTTCATGTGTCAGCACGATGACTAAACGAAAATGACAAAAAAACCGGACGATTTTTCGAGATTCAACAAGAATTTCGAAAATCGTCCGGATTCGTTTTAAGCCTATGGATCCGATTCGTCCTAACGTTTAGAACGTCATCGAAGACGGAACCGTGACGCTACCTTCTGCTGGCACGTCAACGACTTGATCGTGAAGTTTTAATGAAAATGCTTCGCCTGTCGATTGTTCGATCGAGACTTCATTTTGTTTCACGTGGACGTGGATATGATGTCCGCGCCACTGCATCCGGAACGAATAACTCGTCCAGCCTTGTGGCAACATCGGATTAAAGGACAACGCGTCTTCTTGAACACGGAGTCCGGCAAAACCATGCACGATCGACATCCATGATCCGACCATCGACGTGATGTGGAGACCGTCTTCCGTATCGTTGTTGTAGTTATCAAGATCGAGGCGCGCAGAACGTTGGTACAATTCAACTGCCTTTTCTTCATATCCGACTTCCGCCGCAATGATGGAATAGATACAAGGTGAGAGCGACGATTCATGCACCGTACGCGGTTCATAGAAATCGAAGTTCGCTTTCTTTTGTTCGATCGAGAAACGATCCGTCAAGAAGTACAGTCCTTGCAAGACGTCCGCTTGTTTAATGAAGACCGACCGGAGGACCCGGTCCCACGACCAATTCTGATTGAGCGGCAGGTGTTTCGGATCAAGATCAGCAACCATGATTTGTTCTTTGTCCATGAAACCGTCTTGTTGCATGAAGACTGCCGGTTCCGTCTCATCTTTTGGATAATACATTTTTTGATTGATGTCGGCCCACTGCGCAAGCTCTTCATCCGTCAATGCTAATTGATGCATCAATTCGGCTAGACGATCCGGCTCGTTGTCTGCTAAATGACGGTGGACGGTTTGCGCGTATTCAAGACACCATGCTGCCATCAAGTTCGTATACCAGTTATTGTTAACGTTATTTTCATATTCATTCGGTCCTGTCACACCAAGGATCATGTAGACGTCTTTTTGCGGGACATAGTTGACACGGCTCGCCCAGTAACGCGCAATTTCGACAAGGACTTCAAACCCGTATTGTCCGAGATATGACGTATCCCCTGTGTAGTTCGTATAGTTATAGATAGCATGCGCAATCGCGCCGTTCCGGTGAATTTCTTCATGTGTGATTTCCCACTCGTTGTGACACTCTTCCCCGTTCATCGTGACCATCGGATAGAGTGCACCTTTCATACCGACGTTCTTGTCCGCATTCTCTTTTGCTTGCGGCAATTGATTATGACGGTATTTTAACAAGTTCCAGGCGACGTCAGGTTTGGATGTCGCAAGGTAGAAGTTGAGGCAATAGGCTTCCGTATCCCAGTAGGTCGCGCCACCGTATTTTTCGCCAGTGAACCCTTTTGGTCCGATGTTCAGACGTGAATCTTCTCCAGTATAGGTTTGGAACATGTGGAAGATGTTGAAGCGAATCCCTTGTTGCGCTTCGACGTCTCCTTCGATTTTAACGTCTGCTTCTTCCCAGTGTTTCAACCAAGCGGCCTCATGATTTGCGAGGACAGCATCGAATCCCAGTTCAAACGCTTCATTGACACGCTTCATGGCTTGCTCCAGTAAATCGTCGACTTCATAATCACGGTTCGTCACGAGAGCGACTAATTTCTCAACTGTCGCCGCTTCACCCGATTCGACTTGTTTCGTAAAACGATTCGCAACGTATTGTGATGTGCCGTCAACGACTTCACACACTGCTCCTTCGACATCTGTAATCATTGCCGCCGTCACGTGCCAATCGAGTTTTTTTGTTTTTGACGTGACATACCCGAAACGTTCTTCTGTACCATGTTCGACCGGAAGCCAGAATTTTTCATCATAGTTCGAGTCCTCGTTCTCGACGTCCGCGTCAAGATACGATTCAATGATGATTTCTGCTTCGAAGTTGATCGGTGTGACCGTATAACGAAGTCCCGCGATTTCTTTTGTGACGATCGAGAAGAACCGTGTCGATTCAATCTTCGTCTCCTCGACGCCATTCTTCAGTAACATCGTTCGTGTCAAAACACCGTGCTGCATATCGAGTTCACGCTTAAAATCGACGACTTCCCATTCGTTCAAATCGACATTCTTACCATTGATTGAAACACGTACACCCATGATGTTGACGGCGTTCAATACTTTTGCAAAGTACTCCGGATATCCGTTTTTCCACCAACCGACGCGTGTTTTATCGGGATAATAGACACCTGCCACATACATCCCTTGGTGTGTATCTCCTGAGTAATCTTCTTCAAAATTTCCACGCATCCCCATATGTCCATTCCCAATCGAAGTCATCGATTCGGCGAGACGGTTATCCTCGGGATGAAATCCCTGTTCTATGATTTTCCACTCATTCACATCAAATAATCGTTTCATCAGTAGTCGCTCCTTTTATCATTGCCGATTTCGAACGCTTTCAGCGTCATTTGTAAGCGTTTCAATATTTCTGTACATTCTTTATTTTACACATAAAACACACTAATGCAATCGTTTGCACGAAAATAAATTTCTTTTTGCGAAACCGTTTTTACTAACTTACCAGGCTGTAGACAAAGTGCTATCGGGAGATCAAGCGTCTTTTTTCATTGCTTTCCTCGGGCGAGGCGAGACAAGGAAGCGCGACCGGATTGTCTCTCTTCATGCTTCATAAGAGTTTGTCTACACGCTGTTACTTTTCTTGTTCAATCCACGCAGTTTTTTTGATCACACAAAAAAAACTTCATCTCGATTCCGTTGACGGACGAGATGAAGCCAATGTTTTTCATGGTTTTTGTGGACCCCCACAAGATTGACGCACGACTAGATGGTGCGGAACGATGACGCGTTTACCATACGGTGTCGCATCTTCATTGATTTGTTCGATCAAACAATTCGTTGCCTCAAAACCTAAACCAAAGATGTTGATTTCGACCGACGTCAATGGCGGACTTGAAAATTCAGCAATAAATAAGTTATTGAAGCTGACGACCGCCATTTCATCAGGCACACTGATCCCCATCTCGTTCAACGTACTCATAACTCCGAGAGCCATCATGTCATCACTGACGACGACAGCAGTCGGTGGATGTTTCAGTGACATCAATCGCTTAACGGCGTCAGCTCCACCTGTCGTCATGAATGGCGCACTGACGATATAGTTGTCTTCGACCGGAAGCCTCTCTTCCATCAAAGCTGTTTTGTAACCACCGACACGTTCTTGCGTAACGGCCAAATCTTGTGACCCACCAACAAAGGCGATGCATTCATGACCAAGCTGGTGCAAATACTTCGTCACTTCACGTCCTGCGAGGTAGTTATCGGTATCGACATATGTCACTTGCGTCGAATCGCTGAATGGTTTGCCGACGACGACGAACGGAAATTTCGATTCTTGAAGGAACTGAACGACCTTATCATCAGTTCTCGAATACAAGACGACGACCCCGTCGACACGACGGCCCTGAACCATCGAGACGACTCCTTCATATACCTCCTCTTCAGACACCCCCGTCGTCATATAAAGTGAATACCCATTTTGATGGGCTTTCGTACTGATTCCACGGATGACTTCTGAGAAGAACGGATTTTGGAGTGTTTTCGTCGCTGCGCTTGGCATGACGAGACCGATTGCCTGTGTCGTCCGGTTCGCTAAACTTCGGGCATGGACGTTCGGATAATAACCGAGATCTTCCATCGCCTGACGCACGCGTTCCTTCGTTTTTTGACTGATCCGCGGACTGTTCGCGATGACCCGTGATACGGTCGATGGTGCGACATTCGCTTCCCTAGCGACATCTTTAATTGTGACTTGCATCCCCTTCACCTCATCATTTCCCTACAAATGTATTTTACTCTGTTTCTTTCGTCCGATTGACGCGTCTCCGGTGAAGCAAGAGAAGGATTAAGGCAAGGATTGGTGCGATCGATCCAATCGCAACAAGTGACCACCAGTTGACTTGAGAATCTTCTAAGATATACCCGTTTGCACTATTCGCATCCAACGTAATTTCGTAAGCATCCCCATCTTGTCGAACGAGATCAGAGAATAATAATCCCCGTAAGCGTTGATCATCGCCGATTTCTGAAGCTTTGACACGCATCGTCGTTTTCTTTTCACCTAGATTGATCGCGTAAACCGCCGTCTGATTTTTCGTTTCTCGGGCGTATACGGCCATATGATCCGTCTTCCCAATCAGACGTTGCTTCCCTGTCGCAAACGCCGGATAGTCGTCACGCATCTGATTTAATGTTTTTACATAGTCCTGCATCTTGTCATTTTTATCAAACTCCATCATCATCCGGTTGCCTGGATCTTCGCCACCCGGCATCGCGACTTCCGTTCCTTGATAGACGACCGGCATACCTGGAGCAGCATATAAGGCAAACAATGCTAGACGCAGTTGACGTTCTTCGTCCATAGCCCCACCAATTTTTGCTTCCGTGATGAATCGTTTCAAGTCATGATTATCAATGAATGTCGCGAGCGACATCGCCTTCGGATTAAATGTAATATCTCGATTATAAACTGAATCGAGTTCTTCCGCTGAACCATTTTTACGGGCGAACTGATCTTTTATTCCATAATAAAACGGAAAGTTCGTTACGGAATCAAATCCAAGCTTTGAATAGGTAGCAATCCTACGCGGATCCCCATCGAATACTTCTCCGAGTAAAAACAAGTCCGGATGTTTTTCTTTGACAGCCGGAATGAACGTTTTCCAAAAGGCAGGCGGAACATGCCGTACCGTATCGAGACGGTATCCATCAATCCCCGTCTCATCGACCCAGTAGTTCGCAACATCAACCAAGTAATCGACGACTTCTGGATTTTCAGTGTTAAAGTCCGGTAAATCAAACAGCCAGTTATTTTCAACTTCCGCTTGATTGTTCCAATTCATGATCGGTTGTTCTTTATGGAACCAATCCGGCTTTTTCTCAACGAGTGGATGATTTGGTCCTAAGTGATTGACGACTAGATCGAGGACGACTTTGATGTCGCGCTCGTGTGCTTCGTCGACGAGTTGCTTGAACTCCTCTTTCGTTCCGAAGTGGGGATCGATTTTATAATAATCCTCTGTCCAGTAGCCGTGATAACCATTCGGTCGATTCTTAAAAATCGGTGTCAGCCAAATCGATGTAAAACCTTCATCTTTAATGTAATCCAGCCGTTTCGTCACTCCTGCCAAATCACCACCGTGATAGGCTTTCGGATCGTCTTTATTTACATCGCGATCATTACTCGTCTTCCCATTCTCAAACCGGTCGACCATAATGAAATACATTCGTTCTTTTTCCCAATTTGCTGCTTCACCTGTCTGCGGAAAAAGTCCGAAAGACAAGAGAAGCGGCAAGAAGAGAAGCATCACGCCTCGTCTCATGCCGCTAATTCCTCCTTTATTACCCTTTCGTTCCACCTGCCGTCAATCCAGATACGAAGTAGCGCTGGAAGGCGAAGAACAGAAGGACGATTGGTACTGCAGATAAAACGGCACCTGCCGCAAACAACGTGAAGTTGTTATCGAACTGCTCAGAAACCATGTTGTATAATCCGACCGCAAGCGTTTGTTTCTCCGGCGAACGGAGAACAAGTGACGCCAGGATGAAATCATTGAACGGTGCCATGAAATTGAACAACGCGATGACAGCAACCATTGGTTTAGCAAGCGGAAGGATGATTTGCCAGAAAATCCGAAGATGACCTGCTCCATCCATTCGTGCCGCTTCATCTAGCTCTTTTGGTATTGTATCAAAATATCCTTTGGCGAGATACGTATTCATCGGAATCGCTCCACCAGAGTACAAAAGAATCAACGCCAGGTGTGTATCAAACAAATCGAGCATGTTGAGTAACACATAGATTGCGATGATGGCAACGAATTGCGGCACCATCTGTAAAACGAGGAACAAAATCAATGAGTTTTTACGTCCGACAAACCGGTAACGTGAAAAGATATAACCTGTCAACGTAATCAATGCGACTGAGACGACCATCGTAATGACAGCAATCTTAATCGTATTCAAATACCACATGCCGTAATCCGTTTGTGTCGCATCAAACAAATCGAAATAGTGCATGAGTGTCGGATTACTTGGGAAGATATCCGAAGTAATACTTTTCCCTGGGTTAAGCGAGGTCCCGACAACCCATAGGAGTGGATAGACGATAATAATCGAGGCGATCGTCAAAATGAGGTATGACAACGCCATATTGATTCGGTTTTGTTTTCTCATTAGATCATATCCTCATCTTTGAATGATTTTGAACGTTTAAACTGAATGACGGCGATCGTCATGATGAAGAACGACAGTACGAGTGTAATCGCTGCTGCGAAACCGTACTGTGGATTCGAACCGAGCGATAGCTTGTAGATCCAGGAGATCAAGATATCGGTTCCACCTGCAGATTGTCCCGGTACAGCCGGTCCACCATTGTTAAAGAGATAAATGATGTTAAAGTTATTGAAGTTGAACGTGTATTGCGTGATTAAGATTGGTGCTGTCGCGAACAAAATCATCGGCAGCGTAATCAAACGGAATTTTTCACCTGAAGTTGCTCCGTCAATCGTCGCCGCTTCATATAAATCTTCCGGAATCGACTGCAAGATTCCTGTCGTCAATGTCATGATGTACGGGAATCCGAGCCACCACTGAATCCCGATTAATGCGAGACGTGTGTAAGTTGGATCGGTCATCCACTCGACACCACCACTTAATCCAATCGCTGGGAGTAACGTCGTGTTAAAGACACCAAACGTTTCATTGAACATCGAACGGAAAATCAAGATCGTGATGAAGGCTGGTACGGCCCACGATAAAATCAAGACTGAACGGAAAAAGCGTTTTCCCTTAAGACCTTTTTGGTTCAAGAGAACAGCAAGGCCAATCCCGATTGCAATGACACCTGTCGTCGAAGCGACCGTCCAGACGAGCGTCCAACCTAGCACGCTGACGAACGTATCACGGAAAATATCGACCGTGAAAATGTTCAAGAAGTTTTGAATGCCAATCCAGTCAACGAGCTTGGCGGGTGGCGAGTTGTTGAACTTATAGTTCGTAAAAGCAATCAAGAATGTGAAAATCAACGGTAAAACGACTGTGAATACGAGTAGTACCAACGATGGAATCAACATGGCGTACGGGAACCCGTTGTCACGGAAATTCCGTAGCTGCATTTTCAACGAAGGCACTTCCACCTTTAAATCACGCAGTTTACCGATTCGATACGCATCGATAAAGTTCCAGACGTAAATGGCGATACCAAACACAAGTAAAATCAACGCGATGATTCCCTCGACCATTAAGAAGATCGAGTGATCCCCCCTTACGCCTGCTACCTCACCGAGTGTAATCAGACCCCAGATCGCACCACGATCCCCTGGTCCATTCCCGGCTCCTTTAAAAAACAGATCAAAATTGACTAAAAAATATGACAGGACAACGATAAAGAATATCGCGCCTTTTAAAAATTGTTTATTATACAATTGCCCTAAACCTGGCACGATTGAAATCAACGCAGCAATTTTGCGGTGATTCGTTTGTAACTCCGGTGTCGGGTTTGTTTGTTTCGGTGTCGTAATGGCAGCCATCGTCTGTTCTCCTTTCCAAAGGTCATGTCTGACCTCAGGCTTCTCTTCCAACCATAAAGATAAGGGGGAATCAATGATCCCCCTCTCTTTAATTCTTTTTTAATGATTCAATTAAGGAACGGCTTATTGATTGTTGGCTTCGATTTGTTGCTTGATTTGTTTAACAGCATCATCAGCTGATTTTTGTGCATCTTGCTTGTCTGTTGCAACAAGTTGAAGTGCTGCTGCCATCGGCTCCCAAACTTGACCCATCTCGGCGATGTTCGGCATTGGAACACCATCTTTAGATTGTGCGAAGACCGCTGCTGCAACTTCGTTATCTTTAATCGCTGCATCTTCTTGGAGTGAAGTGACTGGTGGAATCTCGTTGTATTTCTCAAACATCGTTTTTGCGTTTTCTTCACCCGTTAGTGTAGAAAGGAATTTTTCTGCCCATTCTTGGTTTTCAGAATATGCAGAAACCGCATACGTTTTAACCCCTACGAATGTTTTAATCGGCTCACCATTCGGAAGCTTCGGAAGCGCCGATGCTCCTAAGTTAATG
Source organism: Exiguobacterium sp. s193 (assembly GCF_018618755.1). Classification (GTDB taxonomy): domain Bacteria; phylum Bacillota; class Bacilli; order Exiguobacteriales; family Exiguobacteriaceae; genus Exiguobacterium_A. Next base: position 97,007 of record NZ_JACSMR010000002.1, on the reverse strand, counting down.
CCTTTTTCTTTGTAGCTTGCGACTGCCCATGGCCCGTTCATGACAGCGACTGCTTTCTTGTCGCCGAATAATTGGTCAAGTGCTTGACCACCGCCACCGCCGATCAAACCTTTCGGGAAGAGACCTTCTTTGTACCATTTTCCGATGTAATCCATTCCTTCGACAGCACCCTCGTTGTTGAGGCCGATGTCTGCAGGATCAAGTTTTCCACCGTTATCTTTAAAGACATATCCACCATATCCAGCGATTGGACCGTGTGCGAAGTAGAAGTTATCCCAAAGTGCGAGGAAACCATACTTGCCGTCTTTTTTCTGTTCTGTCGACAATTTGTAGAGGTCGTCCATTGAAGCCGGTGCTTCTTTTAACTCATCTTTGTTGAAGAGGAGGATTGGTGTTTCAACAGCTTTTGGATAACCGTATACTTTACCATCAAACGTGACAGCAGATTTTGCAGTATCGATGAATGGCTCAAGTGCTTTTTCACCGTCTTTAAGTTCAGCGATCAATCCTTGGTCAACGACTGTCCCGATCTGGTCGTGTGGAAGAAGAATGATATCAGGTCCTTTTCCAGCAGGTCCGTCGAGTGCAACTTTTTTCTGTTGATCCGTCATTTTAACTTCTTTGACTTCAACTTTGACGCCTTCTTTTTCTTCAAATGCTTTTGCCGCCGCTTTTGTTGTTTCAGCTTTTTCAGTATCTTCCCAGATGACGATTTTATCCGGTTTGCTACCGCTGTCTGATTTAGTAGATGAAGAATCTGAATCTGTTCCGCCGCCACATGCTGCGAGCGCACCGATTGCCATTACTGATACCGAAAGACCTGCTACAAGTTTTTTCATTTCCATGATTGAAAATTCCTCCCCAAGTTAACGTACGAATGATAAGTTCTAATGCACAACGTTTGCATAAAGGTACAACCGTTTTCTCATGATAACGATCGAGTAGTTGTAAGCGATTTATGAAAACGTTTGCATCACCTTTACATTTTTATTATACAATCTAAATTCCTTTTGACAAGTCCTTTTTATTAATTATTTTCTTACATTTCAAAAACATTCTAAAAAAGTATTTCGGAGATTAATTGACACTGGAGATTTTTATCTGCAAAAAAGAAAACGTTTACATTTATTTTATTTGCGCACATTAATGCAATCGATTGCACTTTACAAAAAAAAGATTCTTGACATGCGTTCTTTTCATCCATTCTCATTGACTTTAAGAAAGCGCTTTACTATTCTTAGTTCGAGGACTATTACATTAGAGTGCAATCGATTGCACTAGAGGAGTGACCACTATGCTCAAAGAAGCTGTATTCCATCGCGCCATGTCTCCGTTCGTCTATAAATACGACGAAAACACAATCCACATCCGTCTCCAGACTAAAAAAAATGATGTCGACCACGTCGAATTGATTTGGGGAGACCCGTATGATTGGCATACGGAAAATCCAGACGCCGCCGATTGGAACTTCGATCCTTCGAAAGCAAACTATTGGAACACGTTCGAAACAGCAATGGAACGCAGTGGATCGGATGAATTATATGATTACTGGTTCATCGATGTCATCCCACCGTTTCGTCGCCTTCGGTATGGTTTCCGGTTACACGATGGACAAACGACACACGTATTTACAGAACGCGGTTGGTTCGACGAAAAACCACTCGATGATACCGGTTATTACTTCTGTGTTCCTTACTTAAATAAAATTGATGTCTTCACCTCACCCGCCTGGGTCAAAGACACCGTTTGGTATCAAATCTTCCCGGACCGATTCGCGAATGGTGATACATCGAACGACCCCGCTGGAACACTTCCATGGAACAGTACGGAACCGACGACAACGAATCTTTTCGGCGGTGATTTCCAAGGCGTGATCGATCATATCGACTATTTGGTCGAACTCGGAATCACGGGCATTTATTTCTGTCCCATCTTCAAGGCAAAGTCCAATCATAAATATGATACGATCGATTACCTCGAAATCGATCCCCAGTTCGGTACAAAAGAAAAATTCAAAGAGATGGTCGACCTCCTGCATGAAAAAGGAATCCGAATTATGCTTGACGCCGTCTTCAACCATGCTGGATTCCATCATGAAGCCTTTGCTGATATCCGCGAACACGGCAGCAATTCGTCTTACCGTGATTGGTTCCACCTCCGTGACTTCCCACTCGTCACGGAACCGATGCCGAACTATGATACGTTCGCCTTTGTGCCCGAAATGCCGAAATTCAATACAGAGAATGCGGAAGTGAAAGCATACCTCCTCCATGTTGCACGGTACTGGGTCGAGGAATTCGGAATCGACGGTTGGCGTTTAGATGTCGCGAACGAGGTCGATCATGCGTTTTGGCGTGATTTCCGTCGTGTCGTCAAGGAAGCGAATCCGCAAACGTATATTCTCGGAGAAATTTGGCATGACTCGCAAGAATGGTTACTCGGGGATCAGTTCGATGCCGTCATGAACTATCCGTTTACGAACGCGGCGCTAAACTTCTTTGCACTCGATAAGACAACAGCGACAGCATACGCGAATGAGATGTCGCATGTCCTCTTCTCAAACACGATGAATGTCAATGAAGTTACGTTTAACTTGATTGGTTCTCATGATACACCTCGTGCCTTGACGCGGGCCGGAAACGATAAAAACAAGATGCGCCTTCTCCTGCTCTCGATGCTGACGTTCTCCGGTAGTCCCGTCATTTATTACGGTGACGAGATTGGACTTGACGGAGATCAAGACCCGGGTTGCCGGAAATGCATGCCTTGGGATAAAGAAGCACAGGACTTGAACCTCTTGATGTATACAAAACACTTGCTTCAATTGCGGCAACAACATAAGACCCTTGCGAACAATGGGCATATTTCATTCGTTCATGCAGATGACGAAACAAACTCGATCGTCATGCGTCGCATGAGTGATGACGGTACGTATTACGTCTACTTCAACAACTCGGATCAACAAGTGACGATTCCTGCACCCGCAACAGGACAAGGGATGGATTTATTCTTAAATTCACCTCTACCTTCATTAGAAGTAACGCTTCCTCCATATGCAGGAACTATCGTTCAAGCGCTCTAATTCATAATTGCTATATCGATAAGGTACAGACAATGGGCTGACTCTTTTCTTATCCATCTATGCTCTAGTTGCGCATCACGACGCCCTACTCGAAAAAATCGATAACGAAAACGCCGATGACTCCGTTTACGAAACGGAATCATCGGCGTTTTCTGCGTACAGGTCGGAACGTTCATCCCTCCGATTGATTTTGAAGCACCTGTTCATGCTGCTAAGAGGCGGGCAATCCGTTGCTCCTGGTTAGAGGACTACTGATGAAATTTCGTCTGAAATTTCCGTGTATAGTTATACCGGCGCTTTTCTGGGGTAAAGGAAAGCGTAAAGGAGGACGTGTTCGATATGGAATTATTTTTTTATGCCGGTCTTATTCTTATCGGTTTATTTGCAATCAGTTATTTGAGTGAACGTTTTCACCTTCCGAGCATCCTCGCTTTCATTTTAATCGGGATTGCCATCGGGCTTTATTACGATGCACCTAAAGAATTGAAGTTAGGCGGTGAAGCAGGAATCATCGTTCTATTTTTTTTGCTTGGTCTTAAGTTTTCAATCGCTGACTTACTCAGTCAACTCCGCCACGTTTGGAAAGCCGGATTAATTGACGTTGTCCTCTCTTTCGGTGGGACTTTTCTCCTGACACTTGCATTTGGTTTTTCTGTCCCGGAAGCCTTTTTGATTGGCTGTGTTTTATATGCGACAAGTTCATCGATTTCTGCCCGTTTACTTGATCGTGAACCGGATAAACACAAAGACGTCAACCGCTTTGTTTTGTCGTTACTTATTTTTGAGGATTTGATCGCCCCTCTTCTATTAACGACAGCGCCATTCATTCTTGGAACAGAGCCATTCACGTTTGGTAAAGTGGGTTCTATTTTCTTAGGGTTCTTCGTTTTATTTAGTGCCTTACTTTTATTAACCGTCTTCATCCGAAGAAAAGAACGAGTCATCAGTTCCTTGTATCGCCATCCGGATGCCGGAATTGGAATCATCGGCCTGATTTTGACCTTTTCAGGTATCGGTATCATGTTTGGCTTATCCGAGGTACTCGGTGCCTTCATCGTCGGTATCTTATTGACGGAACTAAAAGAAACGCGTTACTTGAAACGACTTGTCACACCCTTTCAAGATTTATTACTCCCCCTCTTTTTCATTGCATTTGGGATGTCGTTTGAATTAACGGAAGGTTTACCTTTAGATTGGTTCTTCTTGTCACTCGTCGTTTGGGGACTCTTATCTAAATTTTTAGTCGGGTTCTTCGGTGGCCGTTCATTTGGTCTATCGAACTACCATGCGATTGAATCCGGATTTTGTTTAGGACCACGCGGCGAATTTTCGATTCTCTTCATTACACTTGCGAGCGGAGCTTTCGTCACACTGACAGGATTATATATCTTTGTATCCGCTTTTCTAGGAATCTTACTATTTCGTCTCTCGAGTAAGTTAACGGACCAAACGCATGCGACCGCGCAAAAAATCAAACAAAAATTGAATTGATAAAATCATTTTTCTAAAAGAGACGCCCTTCCTGTACGTTTTGGAAGGGTGTCTCTTCGGCGTGTAGAAAAACTATTAAGAAGTGTAAACATGCGATATCTAGAAGCAATCCGTTCGCGCTTCCCTGTCTCGCCTCGTCTTCAAAACAATTCAAGACGGATTGCACCCTAAACCGTCTTCCTGCCCGGCTTTCCGTCATGGTATTCCCTAAAAAGCGTCACGTTTCGTTGACTCCTGCCTCTGAAAGTGCGTGATTCACGCACTTTCAGAGGCAGGCAAGACCCTGCTCATTGTCCGTGAGGATCAAGGAGCAACGGCTTGCGCCTCGCCCGAGGAAAGCAACGAAAAAAGACGCTTGACCCTCCCGATGGTACTTTGTCTACAGCCTGAAATGAAGCTTGATTTCCTGATAGTACTTTGTCTACAGTCTGAAGAGACTCCCTTCCTGTACGTTTGGAAGGGAGTCTCTTATTTTGCGTAATCTTCAATTAAACCGTTTCACCGACCAACAAAGACGGTTGGTTTTTTTTCAAGGAAAGCTTGAACGGCACGTTGATGATCTTCGGTTTTACCGGCGCGTGATTGATAGATGATTTCTTGCGCCAACATATCATCGAGCGTCGATTCAAAACTGGCTGCTTGCAGTTGTTTGATGTAGGCAATCACTTTCGTCGGTCGTGCTGCGAGTTGTTTTGCAAAATCCATCACGTCTTCATCAAAACGATCCGCTGCAACTGATTTCGTCACGAGCTGAAGCTCAAGCGCCTGCTTTGCTGTGATCGTATCACCTAACAATGCGAGTTCGAGCGCCTTCGCTGAACCAATCAAACGTGGCAAGAAGTACGGTGCTCCGGCATCCGGAACGAGACCGATATTAATGAAACCAAGCGATAATTTCGCATCTTCGCGGACGATCCGGAAATCACAAGCAAGTGTCAACGACAACCCCGCCCCTGCCGCTACCCCGTTAATCGCTGCAATGATCGGCTTTTTCGACCCGGCTAGCGCACGGACGACCGGGTGGTAATAGGTCTTTAAGTAATCACCATGATCCATGCCCGGAGAAACCGTCTTTAAATCCTGACCGGCACAAAAGCCACGCCCTTTTCCCGTCAATACGATGACACGGACTGCTTCATCTTGATTGGCTTCTTCAATCGAATCTGCTAGTTCATTTAAGAGTGTTGATGTTAAGGCATTCAGTCGGTCCGGACGAGCTAACGTCACCGTCGCTACATTTGATTCTACCGCGTATTCCACTTCAGTATTCATCCTATTCCCCTACCTTTCAAAAGTGAACAACCATTCATTATGATGTATTCGTGATGTTTTATGAAAATCCTTTTAAATCCTCTATTTTTTTATGAAAGCTCCCTTTTTCACTTTCATTATGAAAATCGAAGGCGTATAGTTTCCAAAAGATACAGAAAGACAAAACGTTTTAAGGACTTAAAGGGGAATTTAATTTATGAAAACTGTAAAACAACCGACATTATTCCAAATCACTTGGCCATTATTCATCGAAATCGCGCTGCATATGAGCTTAGGGATCATTGCGACATTAATCTTAAGTTACTACTCTGACAGTGCAGCCGCTGCTGTCGGTGTTTCGAACCAAGTCTTAAACATCTTCATTATTTTATTTAATATCACTTCCGTCGGAGCGACCATCATCATCGGTCAATATTTAGGTGCGAAACGTGTCCAAGATGCACGTCAGACGGCTCGCTCTGCGTTCTCGATCAATCTTTATATCGGACTAATCATTTCTGTTCTCGTCGCCTTGACGGGGAAACAATTGTTAGGTTTCTTTTCACTAGAAGGACAAACGTTAGTGTATGGCGAAACGTTCATAAAGATTGTTGGTTTATTCCTATTTTTAGAAGCCATTTCATTAACGCTCGGAGCCATTCTCCGAAGCCATGGTTTTACGAAAAATGCGATGTACGTCACGTTATTGATGAACTTCGTCAGTGCTTTCGGTAACGTCATCGCCGTACTCGGTCTCTTCGGGATTCCAGTACTCGGTGTCGCGGGTGTCGCCTGGTCGATCGTCATTGCCCGTGCATTTGCCGTCACCCTGTTGTTCTTCGTTGTTTACCGCAAACTGTCTTTACGTTTTCGTTTGAAAGACTTAATTCAAATCAACCGTCAAGACATCAAAAGCATCATGAACATCGGGATTCCATCGGCCGGCGAAGGGATTTCTTATCAATTTTCACAACTCATCATCACTGGATTCATCGCAACGATTGGTGAAGCTGCTTTATCAGCACGCGTTTACGTCTCAAACATCACGATGCTTTGTTTCTTGTTCAGTCTTGCGATTGCCCAAGGGACACAATTATTAGTCGCCCGCCAAGTCGGTGCACAACAATTCGAACAAGCACATGCACGTGGCGTCAAAACATTAAAAATTGCTGTCTTCGCAAGCTTCGTTTCAGCTGTCGCGATTGCATCGTTCGGTACGTCAATCATGTCGCTCTTTACATCGAGCCCTGAAATCATTGCCATCGGAATTCCATTGCTCTGGGCAAGTGTCATCCTTGAACCGGGTCGCGCAATGAACATCGTTTTGATGGGGACATTGAAATCAGCAGGAGACGTCCGCTTCCCGGTCACAATCGGTGTCCTCTCGATGTGGGGAATCGCTGTTGTCCTCAGTTACGTCCTCGGTCTTCAATTTGGACTCGGACTGCTCGGGATTTGGATCGCCTTCTCAGCTGACGAATGGTTCCGGGGAATCTTCGCGATGAAACGCTGGCACGGTCGTAAATGGGTCCAATACTCCCTCACTAAAGGAGAAACACATGAGCAAAACGAACGCAGAAAGACTTCTGAAGCAGTCTAAGGTCCCATTCGAATCGATTTCTTACGTTGTTGATTTGAACGACTTGTCTGCACTGGCCGTGTCTAAAAAAATTAACTTCCCGCTTTCGTCAATCTTCAAAACATTGGTGTTAGAAGATGATCAGAAAAACTACTTGTTCGTCGTCATTTCCGGCGAAGAGGAAGTCAATTTGAAGGCAGTTGCCCGATCTGCCGGTGCGAAGAAAGTGTCCTTAGTTCCGATGAAGGTGTTAGAAAGCCTGACGGGTTACGTCCGCGGTGGCGTTTCTCCGGTCGGAGCGAAGAAGGCTTTTCCCGTCTTCTTATCCGACCGCGCCGTCGACCAACCCTACATCGTTATCTCTGCCGGCAAACGAGGTGCTCAAATCAAATTATCACCACATGATTTATTGGCATTTACTAGTGGAATTCTCTATCCGAACCGCTGATAGGTAACCTTAATTATGATATGATGGGTAGTATCGAAGAAGTGGTAGGAGGAATCATTTTGTGGAAAGAACGTGTTCGTAACTCAATCCCGAATCTCTTTACATTCGGGAATTTATACTGTGGTTTTCTCGCAATCGTCATGGCAGCACGAGGGGATTTCCAAAATGCGACGCTGTTAATTGTCATCGCAATGATGTTGGATAGCTTAGATGGCCGGATTGCCCGGATGCTTGGTGTCGCGGGTGACTTCGGGAAAGAGCTCGATTCGCTCGCCGATGTCGTCACGTTTGGTGTCGCTCCTGCGATGATGGCGTATTACACTTATTTTTATGACTTTGGTGAAATCGGTTTACTCGTTGCCGCATTGTTCCCTTTGTTCGGAGCATTTCGTTTGGCACGGTTTAATCTTTCCGCCACTAACGTCGCCTCGACTTACTTTTCCGGTGTTCCGATTACGGCGGCTGGCGGTATATTGGCCGTCGTGACGTTGTTCAGTGGACGGATGAATGATTTGATGGTCCCACTCGCCTTTACGGGACTCGCCTTCTTGATGGTCAGTCGTGTCAAGATTCCAAGTTTTAAAGATATTCCGGTTCCACGTCATACCTTCGTCATCACTTTCACGCTACTTTATGTCACCTACGTGATTGTCGCAAGAAGCAATGAATGGTCGACGTTCTGGTTCATCGCCGTTCCCCTTTATATCGCCTTTTTACTCTTTTCATTCGTCAAACGAAAAAAACAAAAACAGCATTAAACACAATCCTTTTCAGCAGACAGTCATTCGACCGTCTGCTTTTTTAGTAGATTACCCCTCCGTGCTCGCTCGTTTTTGATGGATATGGGTATACTAATGACATCATGTTGAATTGGAGGGTTACATACGTTATGGCAGTATTTCAACGACGCCTCTGGCTGTTTTTTACGATTTGGTTCGTCATCGGCCTCGTTTTGGTCGGTTTTTCGTTGCTTCCGCCGTGGCTTGAATGGGCGAACGCCGTCTTTTTATTTGCTTCCGGTCTGTATGCCGCGTTTTATTTATGGGACGTCTTACCGAAAGGACGGTTTATCATCCCTGTCATTTTTTTCGGATCAATCGTGATTGAATCCATCGGTGTCCATACCGGATGGCCGTTCGGAACATATCGGTATGAATCTGACTTTGGTATTCAATTACTCGGTGTCCCGATTACGATTGGTGCTGCTTGGTTATCCGTCATGGGTGCCAGTCTTGCCTTTTCAAAACGATTTTCGTTTCGTTACAATACGATCGTCCTCGTTCCATTGTTTGCCGTTTGGCTTGATTTAGCGATTGATCCGGTCTCAGCGAACGTCAAGTCGTATTGGCTCTGGCAAGATGATGGCTGGTACTATGATATTCCGACGCAAAACTTTATCGGCTGGTATGGAACGGCGTTGTTTTTCGCACTATTGATGGCGCGATTCGAACAGACACCAACACATATCGAACTCGAACGAAACAATCAGTATCTATTCTTAATGCTACATGTCTTATTTGGTCTGACTGCGGGTGTCGCCGGATTGTACGGAGTGACGGTCGTCAGTGGTCTTGCCCTACTCGTTTACTTACTGACAAAAGGAGGAACGTTTTATGCAAAAAGCACAAAAAAACAGATTAGCTGAGCGCGCGTTCCATTTCTATTTAAAGGAACGTTTGATCCGCAAACAATTCCACCGTGTCCTCTATCGCCCGGATGACTTACCAATGCCCGGTTTGATGCTTGCGACGCATGGTTCGTGGTGGGATGGAATGATTTTGTTCCACTTGGACCAATCACTGCTACACCAAGATCCTTACGTCATGATCGACGAGGACGGATTGGCACGTTTTCCTTTTTTCTCCCGTCTCGGTGCCTTTTCCATCAATCGTGACTCGTTAAAAGATGTCAAAGTAAGTCTCAATTATGCGAAGGAGCGTCTGCAACAAGGCAGCAGTGTTTGGATGTTCCCCCAAGGAGAGGAACGCCATCAGGAAGAGCGTCCGTTACAACTTGCGAGTGGTGCGACCTACCTCGCTAAAGCCGCACGGTCCATCTCTCTTTTTTCATTCTATTATTCGTTCGGTCATGAGCAGCACCCTGACATCTATATCCGGACACGTCACGTCCACCTCCCGGACGGTCGTTCGTCTGTTCAAACTGACCACTTAAAACAAGAAATGACCCGCCTGTATGATGACGTCCGATTTGACGCAATGACCGAGAACGTTGGACAGTATCAGGTCTTGACAGAGCGGTCAGAGCCACTTCCTGCAAAAACGGAACGTTGGCTGAAGGCGGTTCGCCGATGAGTCTCGCGTTATTTATCTTTTCGCTCGCCGTCTGTCTCTATACATTCATCAATCTATTGTTCCTTCCGAAGCTCGCTTCACCGGTTTCTCCACCGAGTCTTGCCCTATGCATCCCACTTCGCAACGAGGAACGGAATGTCCCCGCGTTACTCGACTCCCTGAAACAAGCGCTCGGACCGAACATGCATGTTTATCTCTACGAGGATCGTTCGACGGATGGGACACGTGATTTGCTCCTTCGGCATACATCACAAGATGACCGGTTCACAATCATCGACGGCGTCGAGCTACCCGACGGTTGGGCAGGGAAAGTCCATGCCTGTCATCAGCTATCACGTGCTGCGACCGAAGATTATCTTCTGTTCCTCGATGCTGACGTCACGTTGACAAATGATGCGATTCCTCGCCTCTACGCGACGATGAAGCAAGAAGATGCTGTCTTTTTATCCGGTTTCCCGTCCTTCCCGGTCCCGACCTTTTTAGGAAAATGTCTAATCCCGATGCAACACGTCTTAATCGCCCAGCATCTTCCCCTCGCCTTCCGCAAAGTGAAGCATCCTGCTTTTGCTGCAGCGAACGGAATGGTCGTTCTCGTACATCGTCCGTCTTACCTACAGGTCGGAGGGCATCAAGCCATTAAAATGGCGCTTGTCGATGATTTAGAGTTATGTCGGGTCTTTAAGCAGAACCGCTATACGACGACGCTCGTACATGTCGCCCCATTTGTCAGTTGTGATATGTACGCGACGAACGGTGACGTCTGGCAAGGGTTTCTTAAAAATGTCTTCCGTGGCATGAATGACTCCTACCTTGTCGGCAGTTATTTTTTATTGTTTTATCTCGCCCAGTTTTCGTTACTCCCGGCGGCGCTTCTCTTTCCGTCTTGGGAGACGATTGGCGGACTTGTTTTATTACTACTCGCCCGTTTTCAGATTGACCGGATGGCGCGGATTCGTCACGTTTGGCTCTTGCATCCACTCGCGACCGGACTTTACGTCCTCTTACTCGCGACGGCGATGATTCGCAAGGTCAAGAAACGGGAAATCACTTGGAAAGGTCGAGCCTATTCTTAAGGAGGAATCATTCATGAAACATGTCGCTGTCATTGGAGCCGGATTAGGTGGCTTAAGTGCTGCCATTTCACTCGCTTCAAAAGGATTTAAAGTTACGGTCATCGAACGCAACGACCACATTGGTGGGAAAATGATGCCGATCATTGCAGAAGGGCATCGGTTCGATTTCGGTCCCAATACAATTACGATGCCTGAAGTATTTCAATCCGTCATTCGTGAGTCAGGCGCGGATCCTGATGATTACTTTCAGTTCGAAAAATTAGCACGCCATACCGCGAATCACTTTCCTGACGGACGGACATTGACCTTTACACATGGACGAGAAGCGATGCGGACGGAAGTCGATCGTTTTACGAACGGTCAATTAGCTAAAAATGATATCACAGGTTATCAGGAAGAAGCTGCTACGTTATTTAACATCGCCAAACAGCAATTTTTCATCAATATTGATTCCTACTTTAACTTTTCTTTGCTCCGGGACATGATTAAGGTGCATCCGTTAAAATCACTGCACGCGTTACACAAGAGCTATTTCAAAGACCCGCAACTCATTCAAGCACTCGACCGGTACGCGACCTATATCGGAAGCAGCCCGTTTCAGGCACCGGCGACCTTTGCCTTAATCGCTCATCTTGAATTAAACGACGGTGTCTATTTCACACGTGGCGGAAATACAGCGATCGCAGAAGGTTTCGCGCGCCGCGCCAAAGAAATCGGTGTCGACTTCCATTTAGGAACGGAAGTCACTCAAATCGAAGTCACGGACGGCATCGCAACAGACATCGAACTCAATCATGTCGACTACCTTCCCGTCGACTTCGTCGTGATGAATGGGGATTTACTGACACAATACCCACGCCTCGTTTCTGAGACGACGCGACCCGACTTTAAGAATCCGACGCCTAGCCAGATGGAGCCTTCGATTTCTGCTTATGTCCGCTGTATTGGTTTATCTCGTCGCATTGAGGGACTTACCCATCATAATGTTTTCTTTTCTTCTGATTATGAGGCTGAATTCCGGGCACTCTTCGAGGAACAACGGTATGCAGAAGAACCTACGATTTACATTTCAAACTCTTCCGTCACGGCACCTGAGATGGGGGAAGCCGGTGACAACTTATTTGTCCTCGTCAATGCACCGGCGACACATACGGGTGGAGCGATTGATTTTGACACGTACGACCACGTCATCAATCAACGGTTGAAGAAGTTCGGAATCGATCTAGAAACAGACGTCGTCTTCGAACAGCGCATCACACCAGCAGACATCGAACAGAAATTTTCTGCCTATCACGGGTCACTTTACGGCTTATCCTCGAACGGGACACGCAATGCCTTCATGCGTCCAAGCAACCGTTCAAAAAATGTTCACAATTTGTTTTTTGCCGGAGGATCCACCCACCCAGGTGGCGGTAGTCCAATGGTTACGCTTTCAGGAAAGCTTGCAAGTGAACGAATCGTGTCGCATGTTGCCCAATCCTTGTGAACGTTATGTGAATTGCAAATCGATTACTTGTACGGACAACTAAGATTTGATACGATTACTTCGAGTTCAAGAGGTAGTGATTGACCCCACATCCTCAAGTCAAGCGCAAGGTGACTTCCCCGAGTCAAGAGCGTTTAGGAACTTAACCCAACTGTTGCGAAATTTGATTCATCGTTCAAGACCCACTTGAGCGAAGTTGGTGTACGTTTGAACCTTCAGCATGACTTACGACGTTCCCCCTTAGATCGTCTCATCCTGAACGGTTCACAGACAGCTCATTAAATAAATCGATTCATCCCCGTGAATTGTCGACCTGTCTTGTTGACATCAACTAAACTGTTTCAAAATTCTGCACAGAACACGTCTTTGACTCCCCGGTCTAGACGACATAAAAAAAGACCTTGGTCCCCGCCAAGGTCTTTTTTTATTCTCTATTTTTTTAAATCGTTGCGAGTAACTTCATTTTTTGCCATCGACTGACGTAGGCGCGCTTCGTGAAGACGTCGTACTGGTTGTCGCGTGCCGCATCCAAAATGCCCCGATAGAGCAGCGCAGCTACTTTCAAGGCCCGCCGACTCTCTTTTGGATAGCGGTCAAAGGACGGAGCCGCTGCGTCGTACAAATATTCCGCGCGTAACGCTAACGCTTCCCATAATCCGACGAAATCGCCTGAAGGTGTGCCGACTAATAGTGACTCAGATGTCACGTCATATTCATCCATCCACTCTTTCGGTAAATAAATCCGCCCGCGTTTTGCATCTTCGCCGACGTCTCGCAAAATGTTCGTCAGTTGCATCGCAATCCCTAATTCAATCGCTGACTGACGAAGTTCAGGCTGCCCTGGTGCTAAGATTGGTAGCAACATCAATCCTACTGTACTCGCAACATAGTAACTATATTGCTCCGTCTCAGCAAGCGACTGGTAACGATTTTTTTCGATGTCCCAGCGCATCCCTTCCGCCAGCTCCAGAAAAGGTGTCTCATCCATCTCATACCGTTCAAACACATCCCCTAACGCAATCCAGAGTGGTGTCTTGAGCGATTGTCCGGACCGGAACAAACGGAATTCCTCTAAGAATGATTCCAAACTTTCTTTAGGTGTCTCGGATTCATCAACAGCATCATCTAAGAAACGACAGAATGTATAAATGGCATAAACCGCTAACCGATCTTGTTTCGGCAATAATGAGAACGCCTTATAAAATGTTTTTGATCCATTCTGAATCGTCTCTTCACATGTTGCGTACGCGTTCATCACTGTGTTCATTTTTCCACCTCATCTCTTGTTCCATACGATTGACAAGTAATGTTGCTCCCATCATGACGATCGGAACGCCTCCACATGGATGGACAGATGCACCTACCGCATATAACCGTTCGATATCTGGGTAAGGTCGTGCTTGCGTCTTTAAAGCCGCTGATTGGCGAATCGTCGGTGCAATCCCGAAGCTTCCACCCTCATACAATCCGAATGCTTTTGCATCTTGTGGTGTCCGGATTTGCGTCTCTTCGATTTGATCACGGAATCCAGGGTGATGGCTCTCGATTTTTTCTAAGACCGTTTCAATGAATCCTTGTTGCTCAAACATATCTCGGTCAAAGTTTCGTGGTGATGGAACTAACGCATAGACGACACTATCATTTTTTCCTGTCAACGAATCATCGACTTTACTCGGATTGAACAAGTAGACGGCAGGACGCTCCGGCAGTTCATCGCGATGGAAAATCGAATCCATCAATGGTTTTAAGTCGTTTGGCATCAAGAAACGATGAACCGGTAAATCGACTTTCCCCCGCATTTTAAAGTACAGCAATAACGTGCCACCAGATGGTGTATATGTCTTCGGTTTTTTCCCTTCGACCAAGTATTCCATCAATGGGAATTCGCCATTCAAAACGACATTATCGTAATGATGCTCTACTCCATCAACGACGACACCAGTCGCCTGTCCTGCTTCAATTTTGACCTGCTCGACCGCTTGATTGAATTCGAATCGGACACCCCGCTTGACCAATTCATCATACATCCGTTCAGCTAGCGAAAAATAACCACCCTTGACGTACCAAACCCCTTCCGCTTGTTCACGATAAGGAATCAGACCGTAAATCGATGGTGTCGTGTACGGATTTCCGCCAATATAAAATGTCGGGAAACTGTACGCCATCCGTAGATATTTACTTTTAAAGTAACGTTTTAAATGGTCGTGCGCCGTTTCAAGGGCATGCATGCTCCATAATGGCTTCAACATGTCTGGTTGTAGTAATTCTGATTTACGGAAATAACTCCGCTCTAAAAATTTCGAGACGCTGATGTCATAATCCTTTGATTTTTGGTTCATAAATTCAGAAAAGCCACGACCTTCTCCAAATTGACGCTCAATCGCAACTGCTTGATCGACGACATCCCCTAGTTTCGTCACGACCGTTCCATCATCAAAATGTAAATCGTACAGTGGATCGATTCGTAACAATTCGACTCCATCGAGTCCTGCTTCCGCTAACTGTTCCTGTAATTTTCCAGGCATCAATACAATCGTCGGTCCTTGATCGATTCGACCGCCCGACTCGAAATCAACCGAACTTAATCGTCCACCTGCCCGATCTTCCTTTTCAAAGATCGTAATTTCTGCATCCGGATAACGCTTCGTTAATAACAATGCTGCATGGAGTGTCCCGACACCTGCTCCTACAAATCCAATCTTCATGTCGTAGCACCTACTTCAGTCGTTAATAAGTCAGCCGTGATCCGTGCCGATTCAAAGATTGTCGGAAGACCGCTGCCGGGATGCGTCCCGCCCCCGACTAAATAAAGATGGTTCAATTCTTCGAACCGGTTATGCGGCCGGAAATACATCATCTGTGTCAATTGATGACCTAAGTTGAATGTCGCCCCTTGATGGACTCCCATCTCTTCCCAATCATCCGGCGTAAACATTTCTTCTACTTCGATTGCAGCTTCGACACCTTTATAAGGCGAACGTTCTTCGAGTGCATCGAGGACTTTTCGACGTAACTTCGGTCCCTCGACTGCCCAATCAAGATCCGAATAATTGTTCGGGACCGGTACGAGCACATACAGCGATGATTTGCCTTCAGGCGCAAGCGTCGTGTCAATGATTGAAGGGTTTTGAACATAAAACGAGAAGTCTTCTGATAATTCAAGTTTCTGAGTCATTTCACGCACATTCTTTTCGTAATCCTCAGCAAAGTAAATCGTATGGTGCGGTGCATCAAATCGTTTATTGACACCGAGGTATAACATGAAGGTCGAACAAGAGAATTTCTTGCGGTCGATTTTCGGACGCGACCATTTCTTGAGGACACCTTCCGGCACGAGATGATTCATCGCATGCGCAAAGTCTGCACCCACGACGACATTGTCATACAATACATGTTCTCCTGACTCAAGGACGACACCTTTCGTATCTTTTCCATCTAAAATTAATTGCGCAATCCCTGTGTTCAGATGAACGTTCCCACCAAGCTCCTCGACGGCTTGTTTCATCGCTTCCGGGATACGATTCATTCCACCAATCGGATGATGGACCCCGTAAGCATGTTCCATGTAAGACAAAATGGAAAATCCACCTGGACACTCCCAAGCTGACATACCGAGATATTTCGCTTGGAAGGTAAACGAGTACTTTAATTCTTCACTCGTAAAGTAATCGGATAACACATCATATAACGAACGACCCAACGATAGACGGGGTAACGCCGTCAACACACGTGGTGACAAATAATCGGTCAACCGATCATGTTTTGTTTGCAGGATTGGCATCAGCTTGCCTAGTTTTAGTGCCTGTTCCGCCATGAAACGATCGTACCCCTCTCCGTTTCCCGGGAACTGGTCTTCGATCGCCTGTTTCATCCGGTCACGGTCCGTCGTCATCGTGAACTGATCTTTTCCCCCATTGAAGTAGAGCGTATACATCGGATCAAGCGCTTTTAAATCTAAATAATCATGTAAATTCAAGCCGATGCTCGTGAATAAATTTTCTAAGATATGTGGCATGTTCAAAAATGTTGGACCCCGATCAAACTGATAGTCTCCCACTTGTACGCGTGACGTCCGTCCACCTACGACTGCTTGCTTTTCATATACAGTCACATCTACCCCTCTACCTGCCAATAACATGGCACAGGCGAGTCCTCCAGGTCCTGCTCCAATAACGGCTACACGCTGCTTCACATGAATCTCTCCTTTTTCTCTCTGGTCGTTTTAACTATTATACTAATCACATACTATGCCCACAAATCTAAACTGTTCTCAAACTGTAAAAAACGCCAGGCTTCCCGTCAGGAAGTGGCGTTTGCAGTGACGATATACCAGGCGCCTTCTTTCAAAAATGGCGTAATCGAAACATTTTTGAAACCAGCAGCATGCAGTTGTTCCGTAAGTTCAGCTTTACCAGGAAGAGGATATAGATTTTCATGAAGTGTCATGAAGGCATTGAACGCAGCTGAGAATTGCGCACCATACTCACTGTCGCGTAATGGTGTAACGAGAATGACCGTCCCGTCATCTTTGACGAAGCGACGGACGCCTTCTAACAGACGAAGTCGTTCTTCTTTCGGGAAGTAATAGAGAATGTTATTCATCATGACACCATCATACGTTTCCTTGACGTCAAAGGTCTTGATGTCACCGACGGCAAAATCGATTTTACCTGTCGTATCGCGCCGTTTCGCTTCTGTGATAACAGATTCTTCGATGTCGATTCCAGCGAGCCGGAGGTCAGGTAAAGCTTCATGTATTTTGCGTAAGTATCCGCCGTACGCACATCCGATATCAAGTAACGACTTTACATTATTTTGACGGATGATATGACGGACTGCCGGAAAAGCAACCGTTTCAACCAAAGCAGATGTCTCTGCGACGATGTCACCGTGTTCTTCTCCATTAAATGTTTTTTGTAGACCTTCTTCTAAAAATTGTGGGTAAGAAAATAAGGCCGGTAAATGAAGTTCCATCAACTCTGACAACATGAAACCGATACTCCGATCGTCCGATTTCGATAGTTCAGGCAAAACATGCCGTGTCGCCGTATACCGTAAATCTTTCTTTTTCAGATGCCCAACTGCCAAACCGACTTCAAACCAGCGGGATAAGGCTTCTGCCGTCAGTGGCTGCTTCAACCGGACTTGTGCCTCGGCTTGAGTCGCACCTGCACCTAGAACATCAAATAGCCCATATTTATATCCAATGTACCCGTGCCATAATGGCAGGACCGGTTCCGCCCGTTTCATCCACTTTCTCGCCCGAAAAACCTTTGTCCATTCTTTCAACTGTGCCACAAGCGTTCCCCTCTCTACCACGTAATACATCCCTTTTCCCAAATAACAACACCTTGTAAACAAAAAAAAGCATCAAACTCTCCATCTTGCAGAAAAAGTCATAGTCGCGGAATGACTGCCTCGTTCTTTTCGTTACTTTCCCCGATTGGGACACGGAAACGTAAAACAAAAAAAGTCGGCCATCGCTGTGCCGGAGCACAAAGATGGTCGACTCTCAACCGGGCATTGAATTAGAAGAACTCCATACCAAATGGTAACGAATATCCTAAGAAAATCGTCACGAGTACGAGAACTGCAAATCCGAGTAAGAAACCAGAATACGATTTCCCTTTTTTCAGACGAACCAACGTCAATTCACCAAAGATGAGTGATAATAGACCACCTGTGATTTTTGCGTGGTATAAAGCATCTGGATTTTCAGACATCCCCATAATCTTGATGTACAAGTAAAGTCCCGTCGCAAACGTCAATAACAGGAAGAGACGGAATGCCATGTGGATTCCTTTCGCCGCAGGTTTTCCTTTCTTATACATTGAAAAAGCGATAAAGAATGTTACGAGTAGTAAGACCCAGAGTAAAACATGGGTATGAACAAAAGCAGTGATCGGCATGTTGGTTTCCCCCTTTTTCTAATACCTATTTCATGGTAGCTGATTTTCGCTACTAGATATAGGGTTATTTTTCTGACATATCGTTTATTCAAGAAATCGTCACACGTTCTACCAGCAATGGCAGTTTAACCGTAAACGTACTTCCTTGTTTCTCAATCGACTCAACAAGTATTTCTCCACCATGACCCGTCACGATTTCCTTACAAATCGAAAGGCCAAGCCCTGTCCCGCCAATTTTACGGCTATCTGAATTATCGACGCGGTAAAACTTTTCAAACAGCTTATTGAGAGCTGCTGCTGGAATCCCGATGCCTTGATCGCACACCTTAAACAGGACATGATGATTTTCGACTGACAAGATAACGTCAATCTGGCCACCGAATGGTGAATATTTGACGGCATTGTTCAACAGATTATTCATCAATTGCTTCATTTTTTCTTCATCCGCTTCAATCAATGGCAACGACTCGTCCATTGCCCGGAAGGAGATACGATGTTGTTTTGTTGATGCCGCATAAAACTGTGTCGTCTCTTCAAGAAGCAGTCGTAAATCGAGTGGTGCTTTCTTATACGACTGCGTCCCTGCCTCCATCCGCTGAACATCAAGGAAATCATTGACAAGATTCGCCAGTCGCTCCGTCTCCGAGTGAATCGTCTGCAAGTACTTATCTTGGCGGGACGTATCGATATCTCGGTTTAACATCAATTCCGTGAATCCGTAAATTGACGAGAGTGGTGTTCGTAATTCATGAGAGACCGTCGAAACGAGTTCCGATTTCAGACGATCCATTTCCGTTTCCTTCGTCACGTCACGTAAGACGAGCATCGTCCCTTTGTGTACGCCAAGAATTTCAATCGATTCGACATAGAATTGAATAAAGACGGTTTGTTGACGAACCGAGAATTGAAGACTATCCGTCGGAACATTTCCTGCCAAGACCGCTTCAACATATTGAGAAAATGCCTCTGGCTCATCAACAATCGTATGAATTGCTTCAAGACAGAAGTTTAGCGTCTCGACTTCCCCATTTGTTCCGTAGCGAAGTTCTGGGAATAAATCATATAACGGCTGATTGACGAAGACATCTTCTTTACCGGGCTCGATATAAATGACAGCTTCACGAATTGAATCGAGGATTCGTTCCGTTTTCGTTTTTTCTTTGTTCATCTCATCGAATAGTCGCATCCGTAAGAGCGAGAGCGACAATTGACGCGAGAACGACATGACGTCTCGCATTTGTTCATTCGTAAACTGATCACGATAACGAACGAGATAAATAAAGGCAATCACTTCATCCGATGACGGATCTAAAATCGGAACTGCCGTCTCGTACATGTAATACGGATACGGTAACGGATGATTACTCGATACTTGTTTTGACGAATGGACGGCTTTCTTCAAGGTATCTGCACGTTTAAGCAATGAGAAGTCACTTCCAAGCAGTTGTTCTGTCAATTGCTCCGTCATACCATGCGTCACGACAGAATAAGTTTGACCTTCATCCACAAAAACGAGGGCTCCGATTTCCGAATCCGTAATCGCCACAAGTTTCTCGATGATTTCCGGATAAGCGGTCAGCGCTTCGCGGGCCGCTAATGTTTCCGTCAAATCATTTCGATACTGAAGGTGTTGTTCATTTCGCATCGTCAATTCAAGTGCTTCTTCTAATTCTTGTTGTTGTGCTTGCAATTCTTCTTGTTGCGCTTGTAATTCTTCTTGCTGTGCTTGTAACTCTTCATTTTTCGCAAGGAGATGTTGCTTGTTTTCTGAAATCGATCCTGCCATCTGATTGAACGACAACGCTAAGATCCCAATCTCGTCTTTACGTTTCGGAACTTTTACACTCGTGACATCTTCACCATTTGCTAAACGTTGACTGTTTTTGACGAGTTCTAGAAGTTCAGACGTGATCCTCCGGATGAACGGATAGATAAAGAAAATCAACACGGCAAGCAAGACGATGATATTCGACAACCAAATCAATTGTGTCGTGCGAATCTCCTGTTCTAACTGCTTGCTCGTCTTCCCTGCCCAGTCCTCAAGAAATTCACGGTATCCACCAAGTGCTAACTCACTTTTGTTAATCTCTGAGAGCACATCGATATTTCCAGAAGCATCTAAAGAAAGTTGACCATTCGCGACGAGTTCTTTTCCTAAAGGAAGATTCGCTAAGGTCGTCCCACGGAGGAAGGTCTCATCCACCTCCCCCTGTCGTTTTTCCTTTACGTATGACTGCACTAACGGCAAAACCGCATTAAAATAATAGCTGTACAGTTCGCGAGAAGAGGACGCATACACTTTTCCTTGATCATAAATTGCATTTTCCTCAAACCAACGTGTTTGTCGATCAATGACAGCCTTTTGCTTGTTCATTTTCTGATACACAGCGTCATCGCCCATCAACGCGTATCCACGCATATTGAACTGAAGATCTTGCCATTCTTCCCAAAGAGCGCCGGCACGTGCACTACGATCCCTAATATCCTCAAGCTTTCCACGGGTATCCTGTAACTTAGAATCCGTATAATTGTAGACAAACAAAGAAGAAATCATCAACGTAGCTAAAACGACATAAAAGGAGGCCATCAACTGGCGTCCGATTTTTCGATTAATCCACTTGACGATCACTCAGTATCCCTCCTACGACATCAATCAATTCGAGCGGACTGAATGGTTTTGAGAAAAAGTAGTTCGCACCAATTTCTTCAGCACGTTCACGGTCTGACTGTTGACTCTTCGCTGTCAGCATCATAATTTTTAATTGTTGTTTATCTGGGTGACGGCGCACCTTCTCGATGACTTCAATCCCTGTCATCCCTGGCATCATATAATCAAGTAAAACAAGGTCATAATGCTGACTCATGATTTTTTGATAGGCTTCGTCTCCGTCTGTCGCTTCATCGATCGTATATCCTTCATCTTCTAACGTATCGAGTACCAACATCCGTAATACGTCTTCGTCCTCTGCTAATAAAATACGTGCCATCTATAATTCCTCCTAAAAGTATCCACTTATCTTAATCCATACCTTATTCATTCTACACAGTTCCTTCACAATAGGAAATGGAAATCACTCGGATGACTTTTGTTTTTCACACGTCTCCAAACAAAAAAACGTAAAAGCTCGCACTAGTCACTCTAGCAAAAACAATTCCATCACTTATCCAAACTAAAATGCAGGTATTTGGTGCTGTCAGGAGCACTCGTGTCCCAACCGCATTAGCATTAGCGAAAGACCCCTATTTCTAGAGGTCTCGTGTAGACAAAGTAGCATTCGGCGATAACCATTTTTTCGTTGACCTAGTCAGTCAATTTCAATCACCTGTTGCAACGAAAAGGCGTAAATCAGTTTCCGTGAGATTGAAATATTTAAAATCGACTCAAGCGCTTCTTGGTATAAATTCAACTGGGTTGCATACCGTTCGCACAAAATCTGCGCTGGTGTCTGGTCCACACTCGCCTCAAAAACTTGATCGGATTTATAGTCCAAGAGAATATAGTGCTCGCCGTCTTTAATCAAACAATCGACAATCCCTTGCATGACTGCTTGATCGACCGGTCCATGCCAGTCGGCACGAAAACGTGAAGAGTCGATTTTGTACGTAAACGGTAACTCACGATAGACGTCTCCCGTTCGCAAACGCTCTTCAAACAATTGCCCGATACTCGATGACAAAAACGTTTCCAATTGTTCCTGTGCGTCGCGCATCGTCAAAGCCTCCTGCTCCGAAATTCGTTCTGTCGTCACCCACTGTGTGATTTGTTCAGTAAGCGGTAGTCCGACTTCGTATAGTTGCATTGCCAAGTGTAGGACGGTCCCGCGTTCCGCACCCGTTAGGACTGGTCCTAAAAATTGTGGTGTCCGGTAATACGTCGCTTGACGCTCGGGCGCTTCAAATGCTGCCCGTTCCAACTGTTCCGTCCGTTTGAGCTCCGTTACGGTTTGCTTCGCTGCCGTTTCCGTTGCGATTTGGTGCGGATAACGGTATGAAAAACTTTCTTCAATCCGTGCTTTAAATGCTTGATTTTCAGGTCGGTCGATTTTTTCGAGTTGACGAACATGTTCCAACTGTTCAATCATCGTCGAAATTTCTTGGTACGGCGCGATTTCTTCAAGTTCCATGATGCGAAGCGCCCACTGCTGCTCATCCTCACGTAACATGAAATTCCGCAGGACGGCAGGAACTACCCAGTCCGCATACGTTTTCGCATTCCGACGATTGATTTCCGGTAACAACAATTCGTCGAGCGGAACATCCTGCCATTTGATTAGTTGCTCATCTAATCCTTTAATCGATCCAACTAAAATCAACTTTTCTTTTGCTCTCGTCATCGCGACATAGAGGACACGCATTTCTTCTGCTTTCATCTCACGGTCCATTTCACGGCGAATGACCTCTTTTAATAACGTTCCAGAACGCAAACGTTTCACGGGATCAATGGCATCGAGGGCGATTCCATACGTTTTATGCAACTGAATCGCTTGGATTTGATCTTGTTTATTAAATTGTTTTCCAAGCTGACTGACAATCGTCACCGGAAACTCGAGTCCTTTTGATTGGTGAATCGTCATGACACGGACGACATCTTCATCTTCTCCTAAAGACCGTGCTTCCGAGAAGTCTTCGCCTCGTTCGACGAGACGGTTAATCAGACGCAGGAAACGATACAACCCACGATATCCTGCTCCTTCATATTGTTTGGCACGTTCGTATAACGCATTCAAGTTTGCTTGACGACTTCGTCCTCCTGCAAGGCATCCGACGTATTCGAAATAACCGGTTTGGTCAAACAGCGAGCGAATGAGTGCGGCAAGTGACTTCCCACGGGCTTCTGTCCGCCATTGATTGACACGTTGTAACGCTTCATCGACCCGAATCCCGAGTGGCGTCGCTTCGCCTGCGACATGGACGGCAGCCTCATAAAAACTCGTATCCTTCGACTTTGCACGGATTCGCCCTAAATCACGATCGGTCAGACCAAAAATCGGTGACCGGAGCAAACTCGCGAATGGAATGTCCTGTATCGGATTATCAATCGTTTTTAATAATGCCATCATGATTTGAATTTCCGTCGCTTGGAAGTAACCGCCCGTTGTATCCGCATAGACGGGTAACTCATATTGCTCGAATACTTCCACCAATGCTTGAACACGTTTTCCGCGCGAACGAACGAGCACGACGATGTCACGGTATTCGCATTTTCGGAAACGTTTTTGTTTGGCATCGAACACGAGGTACGGATTATCCTCATTGACCATCTCGATAATTCGGGTTGCGATGACACGCGCCTCTAACTCTTCTTTGTTCTCGTCCTGTTGATCGATTAGAATCAACTCGGGTTCGACTTGTTCTGATTCGAAGTAACCAAGATTCCCGAGGCGCAAATAGGCTGCATCGTCATAATCGATTTCACCGACTGCGGCATCCATCACTTGTCTGAAAATATGATTCGTCCCATCGAGTACTTCAAGGCGACTCCGGAAATTTTTCGTCAAATCGATCCGTGTGCCATGATCTGTTTGCCGAAACCGCTTGAACTTATCAAGAAAGAGCCCTGGCTCGGCATGACGGAATTTATAAATCGATTGTTTGACATCGCCGACCATAAATAAATTACCGGTTTGTTCGTCTGATTGGGAAACTAACGTCAAGATGCGTTCCTGAACTTCATTCGTATCTTGGTATTCATCGACGAGCACTTCGACAAACCGTTCTTGAAGTAAGCGTGCCACATCGGTCGCTTCCCCGTCTTGTTCTAAAATCGCTAAGGCAAAGTGCTCAAGATCTGAAAAATCAACGAGTCCCCGCTCTTGTTTTGCTTCAAGATAGGCTTCAGCGAACTTCCTTACGAGTGTCACGATCATCTCGACATGCCCGAGTTGTGTCCGAAGATCTTCGAGGTAGTCGACGCCTTCTTTTTGAACGAATAATTCCTGATGTTTTTTTAGTTCGCCGACGAGACGTGTCCGTTCCACCTGAAATGTTTTAATGACATCGTCACCACGCGGACTCTTCCAACGTCCGAATCCGACAGCTTGAAATGCCAGCGCGACCGTTGTCCAGCGATCAATTTCCGGGTTGATCCGCCGTAACGGTTCGATGTCATGCAAAAGAAGTTCTGCCATTTCTGTGTAACCAGCCTGTTGTAAGCGATGTGACAGTTCCAGGTAACGTTCTAAAAGCGGTGCGATTTTTTGCCATTCCAGTTCGAGCAATCGTGTCAGCAAAGAAGACTCGTCGGGGTCAACCGGCTGATCGTATTGCGCGAGCAAGTGCTCATAAAACGCATCAGGATCTGGTAGGGAACGGGAGAACCGGTATAGATTCGAAATGAGCGATAACATCGCTTGATCGTCCCGGTCCGATGTGTAACTATCAATCAGTTCATAAAATGCGGGATCAGCAGCAGCGTAGAAATCTTCGAACACTGCTTCAAGCACATCGTCCTGCAATAAGACTAACTCCGCTTCATCGGCAATCCGAAAAGCAGGGTCTAGCCCAATCCGGTAATAGTTTTCCCGTAAAATCGATAGGCAAAAGGAATGAATCGTCGTGATTTGTGCTCGGTTCATCAGTTGACGTTGTTTCTTTAAATAAACATCTTCTGGGGATTCCTTGATTTTTGCTTCAATCGCTTCGATGACACGGGTTTTCATTTCTTTTGCCGCGGCGTTCGTAAACGTCGCGACTAAAATCCGGTCCGCCGTCAGCGGATCTGCTTGGTCGATGACGCGTTGTGTCAGCCGTTCAACGAGTACGGCGGTCTTTCCTGAACCGGCTGCTGCCGAAACAAGAATATGTCCACCGCGCGCATCGATTGCCTGTTGCTGTTCTTCCGTCCAATTGACGCTCATTCCTCTTCCTCCTTCAGTCGTTCTAATACTTCTTTTTCAGATAAAGGATCCAGTTCACGATAACTGTTTCCTAGCGATTCATCGAATTGACAGACCGAACGGTACTCACAAAACGTACAGGGTGTTCGCTCTTGATAGTCGAATGGATCGATGGCGATATCTCCTGCGTACATCTCAGCACTGCTCGTTTTCAACTCATCCCAAGCATGATCCATCAACGCGTTTAGTTCCGCTTCCTTGACGACACCTTTCGTATGCGACTTATGAAGTCCGGTCTTTGTAAAAGTCACTTTGACGAGTGGTGATTTTTTTCGTTCATCAAACGCAATTTGATCCATCGCCCGCAACACATCATCGTTTTCGACGATTACACCTTGCATCTGATAGGATTCGAGCAGTAAACGATTCCGTTCTTCTTCAGCTGCCGACAAATCACTCCGTAACATCGGATTCTTGACATGGAAGTACAGGGCACCTGCTGGTTTTGCCTGTTGATTAAACAACACTTCCGACTGCTCGACGACCGTCTTTAAATACAGCAACATCTGAATTGCGAGACCATAATAAATTTCAGCAAAATCAAGCGTTTTGGCACTCGACTTGTAATCGACGACCCGGACATACAGTTGGTCACCGATCGTCGCTTGGTCGACACGGTCGATTCGCCCTGTAAATTCGATTTCCGTTCCATCCGGTAGTGTAAACCGCAATGGTGGGAACATCGCGTTCCCAAAACTGATTTCAAATAAATCCGGTTCGAAGTCAGACCGTTCTGCTTGTTTAACGAGCATCTTCGTCGTCTGTTCGACGACATCCGTCAGCTTCTTCTGGATATATCCGAACCGGTTTGAACTCATTAAAATGGCATTTTGAATATCCGGAGTCACTTTTTCGACGGCTTCTTTCGCAAGCGCCGTACAAGACGCGTCATCTAAATCACGCCACTTTCTGCCGGACTCCTTGATATTGCTTGATAAGTCATTTAAAGCACCATGAAACAGATTTCCGATGTCGGGCGCTTCGAATTTATACAATTTCCGTTCTTTCAAGCGCAACCCATACCGTGCAAAGTGTTTATACGAACATGCGTTATACGTCTCAAACCGTGAAACACTCGCTTTGATGCGATCTCCGTAGAGCGAACGTGCCAAATCATCCGGGAGGTCCTCCGCCCGGTTTTGGTAAAATAACGCATCCACGAGGAGACTCATGCGTTCTCGTCCTTGTCCGTTTTCTAATAGTGTGTTGTACACGTCAAACCAGGACGATTGAATCGGATAACGCCGTTGTAAACGTCGAAGTTCAATCGCGGTTGCTGCAGCAGCGCGGTCCGGACTCGTTACGAAATCAAACTGATCGTTCAGTGCATGCTCCCCCGCTTCCGCGAAGTGTGTTTTGACGGGACGGTCTTGCAACAGTTGGTGTTTTAATTGTTTGACAATCGAAGCCGGTTGCAACGCTTTCCCATCCTCATCAACGAGGGCATAACTGATGTACAATGCCTCGCTCGGTGCCGTTACACCGTGATAGAGGTAATACAGTTCGTCATCAAAAACATCTAACGACGCCTTACCGACCGGGACCCCGTGATCATGAAGGAAGTCATGATCACCTTCCGATAGTAGCTTTGATTGATCTTCGACGAACGGAATCATTCCATCATTCGCACCGAGTAAAAAAGCGACCTTGATCCGTTGTAAACGCCCCCGGACATAATCTGTCGCGATGACTTGATCAAGTGATGGCGGCACGAGTGAGAAACGTAGACTCTCAAGTCCGGTTTCGACCATTTGTACGAATAATTCTGTCGACAGTTCCGTTTCAGGGGCTGCCGCCTCCAGTTGTTCGAGTAGATGTAAAACAGCTTCATACACTTGATCGTGTTCCCGGGCGTAGCTCAATTCGTTCCGTTCGAGTGCTTCTTGTTTCCAGCGGAAAAGACGGTCTGTCAACTGGTGTTCTTCGAGAAACTGATAGAGTGCCCGTGTGTGTTCACTCATCGTTTTTGATTTCTTCAACCTCGTTTGTAACGGTGTCACGGCATCGACGACAAATTGACGTAATCGATTCAATTCATCCTCTTCTTCAAGTTCATCCGCTGTCAAACTCACTTCGTCCGCAAGACGCCGTTTCAGTTGCCATGGTTTTTGCCACATCGAGCCTTTAATACCTCGCTCTAAGACAAACGTCTCCAATCGATCGAGCGCGAGTCGTTGATTATCTGCCGGGAGTGGCATCAACTCTGTTTTCAATAAACGAAAAACCGCTTCTTCACGATATCCGGAGACGACTAGTTCCAAAATAGATTGAATCAATTCGACAATCGGATGATGAATCATCGTTTCTCGTTTATCAAGGAAATACGGAATACCGTAGAGCTGGAAAGCACGTTCTAAATGATCGGCATAGGGCTCAAGATGACGGACGATGAAGGCAATCTCATTGAATCGGTAACCCTGGTGACGGGTCAGTTGAATCGCCTGACGAACGGCAGCTTCCGCTTCGACTTGTCGATTGACGGCAGCCGTCACCGTAACACCTTCAACTTCATGATCGACGGGTGGATAAGTTGGACTCATCAACGCCTGTTCTAGTATGTGTAGTCCTTCCGTCTTAAATTTGAGCGATTGTCCATACCGGATTTCTTCATGATCGAGTTGACGGTCCTGCATCTGTTCAAGCAATTGCATGTAACACCGCTGCGATACACCGAACTCTGTTTGTTTGGCGTACGGGTCACTGACATCAATCGTAAAACTAATATGCATTTCCTTCGCCAGTTCCATCAGCTTCAACAGAACTTGTTGCTCTTGTAATGAAAACTCATAGAATCCATCGACGAAGAATCGTGTTTCCTTCAGATTGGCCTCCGGTAACAAATCAAGCAATGTCGTGTAGTAATCGTCTGCATGTAAGGCCTTATGTTCAATCCGCTCCGTAAAACGTTCATAAATCAAAGCTAAATCATTTAATTTTGGTGAGCGTTCCGGCGAAAGATCACTGATTTGACGAAGCATATCTGGTGCGACGAGTGAACGTTTGAATGATGCAATCAACTCATCCAGTCCTTTATAGAATCCAGGCATATTCTTTGTGCGCTTAAAAATCTTCAGTTCATTTTCTACTTCTTCGACGACTTGTCGCAATAATAATTGTGTCCCCGTCTCATCTAAAAATGGAATCGCCTGACTCCCATAATCCCGCATGATGTGGAAGGCAAAACGGCGTAAACTCATGACTTCCATCCGGACGAGTCCAGACAGACGAGAATCTGTCGCAATCCGGCGTTCCATCTCAAATGACATTTGGTCAGGTACGATAAAATAAATTGACTCTCCAAGTGGTCGTTCGACAAGTTCATCAATGACAGTCTCGATCAATCTTGTTGTTTTTCCTGTTCCAGCACGGCCAAGATGCATATAATTCATCCGTGTCATTCCTCCTTCAACTCGTTTTTATATGTATCATTATCTCACAAAACACGAACAAACGTCCGTTTCTCTTTCTATATTTTTTTAGCTATTTTTGGTATACTGAATCCATTCGAATTAATCCTGAAAGGAAGAATGTCATGCTCTATGACGACATCGGAAAACAACCGGTTCTTGAACAGATTGTCGCTCATTTTTATCAACTCGTCTATGCTGACTCTGTACTCTGTCCCCTCTTCCCAGCCGACCGTACACGTGTCGAACGTGCCCAAGTAATTTTTTTAACACAGTTGACGGGCGGACCACGCCACTATGACACACATGATTCGCGCATGAACCTAGCAATGATTCATCGTCTGTTACCCATCGAACGACACCATGCGTTTCGCTGGATCGAGTTGATGGAAATAGCCATTTATGAGACACTTTCGAATCAAGTAGTAGCAGAACGCTTACTTGAACGCTTACGAATCGGAGCCATGAACGTCCTACGGATTTGCGAAGCTCATCGTGAGC
Source organism: Exiguobacterium sp. s193 (assembly GCF_018618755.1). Lineage (GTDB taxonomy): Bacteria > Bacillota > Bacilli > Exiguobacteriales > Exiguobacteriaceae > Exiguobacterium_A. Next base: position 67,572 of record NZ_JACSMR010000002.1, on the reverse strand, counting down.
CGTGAGGGATTTTTCTTTCTCATCCGTCCATTTCCATGTAAAATGAAAGGTGGAGGCGATAACCATGACTGAAGAACAAGATAAAAAACCGGATTTAGTGAAAACCGCACTCGAACAGGCTGAGGCTGCAAAAACTGAGGACAACGCGGTTGAAGAAGAAAAATCCGATGAACAAAAGAAGCTCGAACATATTAAAGGACTCGTCACACTAGAACGTGGATCAGATTACTTCCGCGTCGTCTTTTATGATGACCATAAGCATTTGATTTTCAAGGAACTCGATTATGACCGTGTCGAATTCGTTGGTCGTTTCTATAATGATAGTTTTGATCCGACGAACTTGAAACAACTCGAAGAAATCGCGGAGAAAGCTCTTTCCACTTCGATTCGCAAACGTTTCCTTTAAAATGAATGATGTATAAAAGAGCCGGATCCCTTCGCTACGATGGGATCCGGCTCTTTTGCTTCACTTCACTTACTTCATTCTTCATTGATTTTCAGTAGTCGTTCTTTTTTTACGACGCAGGACATAGGCGAGTACTCCACCTGCGACAGCAAGACCTGTCGCTGCTAAGACAGGAAGCAATACCTTCTTAGATGTAATTTTTTGTTTTACTTGTTCTAGACGTGATTCCGTAACCTCTTTTTGTGCAATCGATGTCCGACGATTGATTGTCATATGTTTCGAAGCATCCGTGACGACGATTCGTTTCGTCACCCAACGGCGATTACCTGATTCATCGACGACGAGTTGACGTGTTCGTTTAATATCCTTAATTCGTTTTCCCGGTGTATTCTCCGGACGGACAATTCGTGAACTAATGAAACGTCGTCCACCATTTACACCAAATCCTGGTTGTAATTTTCTACGGTTTAACCATTCATAAGATTCATTCATCGTGTAGCGACCTCGAGCGGCCGCTTCACCTCCCCTTCATAATACACAGTCATTTTTGAAATATCTTTCGTTTTATTAATGATGATTCCTGTTAAGATGTTCCACTTTTACTAACTTGTTAAACGTGTTCCGGACCTGTTCCTTGAAAACGACGCTGCATTTCATAAGCTAATTCTAACGTTTTAATTCGTTGGCGCTCGATGCTGTATGCAGAGGCATCCGTATTAATCCGCTGGCCCGTCTGAAACTCAACTTGGACTTTCCCACCACTTTTTTTGACTGTTTTCATCTGTTTGAAGTTAATCCAAACGCATTCTGCCTTCTCTTTTGCTGTCGTCGGGAAAAAGATTGTCTGTGCTTGCCAATCAATCAAAACAGGAGTTTTACGGTTCGGACCTAAAATGTGCCGTGCCGCTTCGATTCGTCCACGCATCGATGAGCCGAAATATAAACAGGATTCTTCAATCAATTTGATGGGATGACCTTCTAATACCATTTCCGAACGTTCTTTAATAAGTAATGTTTGAGGTTCTCCGTATTGACCATATCGTGGAATCAGCGCTAACGTCTCTTCTGTGATTGTATGTGGCATGCTAGTATCTCCCTTCTCGTGATACTTTGGTTATATCAAAAAATATCTTTCCTTGTATCCATCCATTTAATATTTCCCAACATAAAAAACGAGATATCGCTATCTCGTTTTTAAAGTTCTTCCGTTATTTTATTCGTCTCTGGCAAAACATGTCGTGGGAATTTAAAAATCACACGAACTTTGTCGACACCATTTCCCGAAGCTTGGTTTTCAATCGCGACTTCGCCATCATGACGCTCGACGATTCGTTTTACGATGTAGAGGCCAAGCCCGAATTTCCCCTCTTTGCCTCGTGAAAACTGATGGAACAACGGAGAAGATGGATCGAGTGGTGGACCGTCATTCTCAATCTCGATTTGAGCAAACTCCGGTGTTCCGGATAAACGAATGGCAATCGATGTCTCAGCATAACGAATGGCGTTATCGATGACATTTTCAAGTGCGACCCGTAGCTGTTCTCCTTCTCCCCGCACGAGTCCAGCCTCCCCCGTGATCGACCACGTGAGGGCTTTCGTACTGGAAAAACGATTTTGTAACAAATGAACCATCCGGTCCAAATCAACGGTGTCCCATGTCGAACGGTCTAACTCGAAGTAATCTAATTTCGTCACATACAGCAAGGCGGCGACTTTTTTTTCTAGGCGCTCTGCCTCTTCCTCGATGACGGAGACCGATCCCGTCAAATCACCGTCTGGATAAATCCCGTCAGAAATCGACTGGGCATAACTCCGTATGACCATGATTGGCGTTTTTAAGTCATGCGAAATATTTTGTAACAATGCCTTTTGTGCTTTATCTTGTTTCTCTAAATCGACCCGCATTGCATTGACCGATCGCGCCAGCCGGCCAATCTCATCCCCACGATCGAGAGGAAGCGGCGTATTCCACTGTTGCGCGGCGATTTTTCCAACGGCCCCCTCAATTTCAATCAACGGTTGAGTCAAGCGACGCGCAAGCCAAAAGGCGATGAACAGCGTCAAGATACTAACGATCGCGACGACCCATCCAATCTTCGAAAAGAGTTGGGTGATTAATTCTTGACGGTACGCATCCCAAACATAAGAGACGCGGTAATACGTTTCCCCTTCTGATTCCATTTTGAGAATGTTGTAATAGACATCCTCTTTTCCGAGACGCGTCGTATATTTTGCTGTTTCTCCTTTTTGACTCACCGCATCACGGTACATCTGATCGATCAACTGTTGGGGTGCTCCACCATAGTAGAGTTTTCCATTTTTCGAAAGTAATAAGATATTGACGGAACGAGACTCTTGAATCCGGCGATCAAATTCAATCGGATTGTCTTGCAACATTTTGATGACGGAGGCATCTTTTGAAAAAAAGACTTCACTGTTCTCGAGCGTCGTGTAGACTTGATCGTCAATAAAGTTTCCGATTGATGATCGCATGACGACAAGAATGACAATCGAGAGCGTTGCGATGACAAGAAGGAACATCGCCCAAATCTGAAAACCTAAACTGCGGTTCTTCATGCAGACACCAGTCGGTAACCAATCCCATAAATCGTCTCTAGTTCAAGTTTAGGTAGTTTTTTCCGGACTCGTCTGACTAAGTCATCGACGACGCGGTCGGAACCGAAGTAATCGTCACCCCAGACACTGACAAGAATTTGTTCCCGTGTCATCGGTGTCCCGATTTGTGTCGCAAAAAGAATCAGCAAATCGTATTCCTTCGAAGTTAAATCGATTTCTTGACCATGTTCTTCGATGATCCGCTTTTCCGGATAAATTTTATAATCACCGTACTGAATAAGTCCCGTTTTTGGAGCCGAATAAGCGCGAGCCAAGATTTTTTTGACACGAATGACCAATTCACGGGGCAAGAATGGTTTTGCGATATAATCATCCGACCCCATTTCGAGACCGATGATTTTGTCGATATCTTCATCCCGGGCTGAAATGAAGATGACAGGTGTCGTTTCGTCATGAGCCTTGATTCGTTTAATCAATTGAAATCCATCGATATCCGGAAGCATGATATCGAGGACCCAAAGATCCGGTTTTTCGATAATCGCTGAAGCCGCAGCTTCACCCGAGATAAACGATTTGACCGCCCATCCTTCCTGTTCCAAATACTTTACGAGAACTCGGTTTAAATTCACTTCATCATCCACTAAATAAATCGTATGCATCACTGTCACTCCTGACTAAGTCCTTTTTTGTAGTGTATCAAAGGAATTCCGCAAAATTATGTGAGAACCCTCGAAATGTAAAAAAACGCCCTCTTTTTATCCAAAAAGAGTGGCGTCCTGCGTGTACAGCTATTTATTTGACGAGGCGCAACGATGGATAGGTCGCACGCTCTACATTCGTTTTAACATCCGTCGCCATATGACGACGTTCTGTTTTCACAATATGGGTCAAGAAAGTTGTTCCTCCACCAAGTAAGAGCGTGACACCTGTCATTAAAATGATTTCCATTGTTTTCGCCACCCTTTTCTATCGCAATTGATAATCAGTATCATCCTCAATACGACTATAACACGATGAATCGAAAATGAGAAGCGTTCTCAAAAAATTATTTACCTGAAAATTTTTCTTGCTCAGATTCACGTCGTTTTTGAATGATTTCGCGCCACTTGAAATCACCTTGTTCCAATCCATTAATCAAAATTTCAGCCGTCCCGACATTCGTCGCTAACGGTAGGTCGTACACATCACATAAGCGAATCAACGCTGAGACGTCCGGTTCATGAGGTTGTGCCGTCAATGGGTCACGTAAAAAGATGACGATATCAATTTCACCGCGTGCGACCATCGCCCCAATCTCTTGGTCACCACCGAGCGGTCCCGATTTGCAGCGATGGACGTCAAGTCCTGTCGCTTCAATGATTCGTTTCCCCGTCGTCCCTGTCGCATACAATCGATTCTTAATTAAATAGTCTTTATAGGCCTGTGCAAACATCATCATTTCGTCTTTTTTCTCATCATGGGCAATCAAGGCAATATTCATGTTATCGTCCCCCTCTTTATTGTATATGCACTCAAATGCCTCTTCAAAAACCTGTCTATTCTTTAAACCGTCTAGTTCATCATTCAAAAATGCAGTCTCTACATACAGAAAAAGGGATGGCACACCTTCTCAGGTCGCAATCCCTTCTTGTTTATCAAAATCAGGCGAGAATACTCCCACCTCTAAGCGTAGGTGGAGGTAGTTCAACATCACCTTCAAAATCAGCTTGTTGTCTCCTAGCCTCTAAGAAAGATGTCATGAAGTTGATGGTTGTTTTTTTAACACGGTCCGTAAAATTTTACCCGTCGTGTTGCGCGGCAATTGATCAATGAATTCAAGACGCGTCGGGCACTTGTATTTTGCGAGCGAAATCGCACAGAAATCAAGAAGGTCTGCTTCTGTGACGCTGTCTTTTAAGACGACGAATGCCTTGACGGCTTCTCCCATCGCTTCGTCAGGTACACCGATGACGGCTGCCTCAACGACTCCCGGATGTTTGTAGAGTACTTCTTCGACTTCACGTGGATAGACATTGTAACCACCAACGATAATCATATCCTTTTTCCGGTCGACGATATAAAAATAACCGTCTTCGTCTCTTTTGGCGAGATCTCCCGTATATAACCAGCCACCGCGCAGCGTCGCTTGTGTCTCTTCCGGCATCTTATAATAGCCCGTCATGACATTCGGTCCACGAACAATCAATTCCCCGACTTGACCGTCTGGTAATTCTTGTCCGAGTTCATCGACGACTTTATTTTCGACATCAATGATGGATGGACCGATTGATCCCGGCTTTTGAATCCCGTTCAACGGGTTAAAACACGTGACCGGTGAGGCTTCTGATAAGCCGTATCCTTCTAATATGTGACAGTTAAACGTTTTTTCAAAGGATTCGAGTAAAGGAACCGGTAAACTCGATCCACCTGAAACGAATAGCCGGCTCGTCGCAAAGTAATCGGCAAAGTGCGGATGTGCCTGAACCGTTTGAAGGAGGAAGTTGTACATCGTCGGCACGCCGGCAAAAATCGTAACTTGCTCTCTTTTCGCCAGTTCAAATGTTTCTTGTGGCGAAAAACGTGGCGCGATGACAATTGAAGCACCGCGGACTAATGTAGCATTGACGACGACCGTCAAGCAAAAGACGTGGAACATCGGTAAAACGGCAAGTGTACGATCTTGTTCTGTTACGTTTAAGTATTCCCCGATTGATTGTGCGTTAGAGGTCAAGTTACGGTGCGAGAGCATGGCGCCTTTCGGCTTCCCCGTTGTTCCGCTCGTATAGAGAATGACTGCTGTATCATCGAGTTCATTCGTCACGTCTTCGACCGGATGTTCGATGGAAAGCCAATCTTCTAACGTCGTAAATTCAACCAATCCGATTTTTTCGTTTGGTCCTGTTTCCCCGTTAAACGGAACCGATACGACAACAGATAAATTCGGCAGATGGACTAACCGTTCTTTTGCTGCTTCGACGAGCGGCGCAATCCCAAGAATCCCTTTGACATCCCCATTCATTAAAATATAACCGATTTCATCCGGTGTGTAGGTCGGATTGATTGGAATCGCAATTGCTCCTTGTTTCATAATCGCGTAGTATCCGACTAAAAACGCTGGACTATTTCCAAGAATCAATGCAACATGGTCACCTTTACGAATCCCATTCGCTTCTAGTGCTCCTGCCGCCCGGTGGAACTTCTCAACAAACTCGTGATAACTGACTTTCGTGTCTTCGAAGACGTAGGCGGTTGCCTCCGGATTTCTCCGGGCGGTCTCCTCTACAGAATGAATCAATCCCATCATCATCAACTTCCCCCTTCAAATGAACAACCATTCATTTTTTGCGTAAAAAAAATCCATACATAACTATAGCGTTAGTATGGATAGTATATCATTTTTTGGAAACGTTTTCACGTTCTTTATCGTTAACCGTTGACAATAACCCCACCATTGAGATGAAGCACTTGTCCTGTCATATAACTTGAGTCGTTACATGCTAAGAATACATACGCCGATGCCATTTCAGCCGGTTGTCCTGGACGATCCATCGGTGTATTCTTACCGAATGTTTTCACCGATTCATCAGGGAAAGTCTCCGTAATCAACGGCGTCCAAATCGGACCAGGAGCGACGGCATTGACACGAATTCCTTGTTTCGCAAGGTTCATCGAGAGGCTTCGCGTGAAGCTGACGATTGCCCCTTTCGTCGAGGAATAATCGATTAAGAGCGCATTTCCTTCATACGCTGTTGATGATGTTGTATTGATGATGGCAGACCCTTGCTTGAGGTGTGGTAAAGCAGCCCGTGCGAGGCGCATCATGCCAAAAATATTCGTTTTAAAGGTCTTCTCCATCGACTCATCTTCAATATCAAGAAGCGAGTCCTTCGGTTTTTGCATACTCGCGTTATTGACGACGATATCGAGGCGACCGAATTTGTCGATTGTTTTTTGAACAAGTTCTTCACAATACGTTGCGTCTCCAATGTCGCCTTTAGAAAGGAGCACTTCTCCACCAAGCTCTTCGACACGTGCTTTCGTTTCTTCAGCACCTTCTAAGTCTCCATGGAACGCGATAACGATTTTAGCACCCTCTAGCGTGTAAGCAAGTGATACGGCACGTCCGATTCCGGAATTACCACCAGTGATGATTGCGACCTTGCCTTTTAATTTCCCGGCCGCACGATAATCGTCACGTTCATAGTAAGGGAGCGGTTGATTATCCTCAGTTTTTGGTAACCCCTCTGAGACCTGTTCAAAATGAATGAAATCCTCTAACGTACCTTCTAAAAAGTTATCTTTATTGTAGCCCATAAAAAAAGCTCCCCCTATGCAAGTTGATAGAGAGAGTTTTCCCAAAAAAGCTTATGCTAAAACGTCGAGTACTTCATCGAGGTCGACAGCACCAAAATATTTTTTTAATTCATACTGGCTTAAGACTTCGCGCAGTGACGCACGGTCGTATCGTTTTCCTTCTAATGCTTGGGCAATTTCCGAGGCATCTGCGACACCAAAGAAATCTCCATAGATTTTCGCTTCTTGAATGATTCCCTTCGTGACGTTCAAGCGGAAATCAATCGTTCCGATTGGAAAACGTTTTTTATGGATGACATCAAACTTCGGAGACTTGCCGAAGTTCCAGTCCCAATTGCCGTAACGTTCTGCTGAAATGGCGTTCACTTTTTCCCAGTCCTCTTCCGTCAACGTATAGCGCTCGATTTCTTTTCCTTCATAAATCGAAGCGAGCAGATGATCAACGAATTGATCCATCGTCAACGGCTCCGTCAAGAATTCAGAAATGTTTGCGACACGACTACGAACTGATTTGATTCCTTTTGACCGCATTTTTTCTTCGCTGACGACTAGCGCATTGACGACTTCTTCAATATTCGAATCAAGCATCAAAGTCCCGTGGCTAAACATGCGTCCACGCGTCGTAAACTGGGCATTCCCGCTAATCTTACGCGTTCCGACATGAATGTCGTTTCGCCCAGATAATTCCGCCTCTACCCCTAGCTTGTGGAGGGCTTGCACGACAGGTTCCGTGAATTTTTTGTAGTTATTAAACGAATCGCCATCATCTTTCGTCAAGAAACTGAAGTTCAGGTTTCCTTCGTCATGGTAGACAGCTCCACCGCCAGATAGGCGACGGACGACGTGAATGCCATGATCCTCGACGTACTTGAGGTTGACTTCTTCATTCGTATTTTGATTTTTTCCGACAATGATGGAAGGACCATTGATATAAAATAAAAAATAGTCTTCTTCATTGACGTTCAAGTTATTCAGGATAAATTCTTCAACGGCAAGGTTAATCCGCGCATCTCGAATTTCAGGATGAAAGATAAGTTTCATGTAGGGTACGTTCTCCTTTTGTTAGCCTAAGATTTTAGTTACAACCATCGACTCCGCAAGCATCACCATCTGCTACGACTTCAATCTTTTGCTCTGCTTGAATCCGGTCCATCACTTGCGTGAACGCTTCAACAGGTTGCGCCCCTGAAATCGCATATTTTCGGTCAAATACGAAGAACGGGACTCCTGTCACACCAAGTTCGCGTGCCATATCTTCTTCCTCGCGGACTTCAGTTGTTGAAGTATCTGACGCGAGGAATGCCTGGACCATATCTGAGTCGAGACCGACTTCCTGTGCAACGCGCGTCAAGACGGATGAATCATTCAAGTTTTCACCTTTCATGAAATACGACTGAAAGAGTGCTTCCGATATCTCATCCATTTTACCATGTTTTTTCGCAAGTTGAGTTAAGCGATGAGCTTCAAATGTATTTGCCGGAACGACACGATCCATTTCGTACATTAATCCGTCTGCTTTCGCCGATTCGACAATGCCTTGTGACATATTACGTGCTTCCTCGACTGTCGTACCGTATTTCGAAGCAAGAATTTCATATAATCCTTTCGTCGGTTCAGTCGGTGCATTCGGATCAAGTTCAAAACTTTTAAATTCGACTTCGACATTTTTCATTCCATTCGCTTCAATTGCTTTTTCCAGACGTTTTTTCCCGATATAACAAAACGGACACGCGTAATCTGACCATACTTCTACTTTCATTTCAGTCCAACTCCCTTTGATTTTTCAGTATGGACTAAGCATAATCCTCACCGGCACCGCTTGCAATAAATCTGATTTCAAGTCATGGAAAAATGCCCCCGACGTATCGTCGGGGGCACAGCATGTCGATAAATGCTTATGAAGCGTGAACATGCGATAACGAGAGATAATCCAGTCGCGCTTCCCTGTCTCGCCTCGTCTTCAAAGCGGCAATCTTCCGCGCCGCGACCGATTGCTTTTCGCTTAAAAAGCGATTCGAGACGGATTGCGCTTTAAACCGTCTGCATGCCCGGCTTCCCGTCACGGTATTACCTAAAAAGCGTCACGTTTCGTTGACTCCTACGGGGAAAAGTGCGTTTTTAACGCACTTTCAGAGGCAGGCAAGACCCTGCTCGTTGTCCGTTAGGATCAAGGAGCAACGGCTTGCGCCTCGCCCGAGGAAAGTAACGAAAAAAGACGCTTGATCTCCCGATGGCACTTTGTCTACAGTGTGAAAAGCCCCCGACGACACGTCGGGGGCTTTTCACTTATTTCATTCAGTTAGCAGCAGAAGCTTTTTCAGTAACGAGTGCGTGTGACGCATCATGAATTTCAATTTCTAATTCTTCTGTATACTGTTTCGTTTGTTCTTCCGTCCAGTTCAAGTGTTGTTTCATCTCTTCGATGACTGCGTCTTTATACTGACGAGCCCAGTCGATGTTGAAGAAGACAGCTCCGGTCCGACGGATGAAGAAATCGACTGGACGTGCAACCATTTCTTGCTCGATACCATAATGCAATTGAGCATAGACGTCCCGTGGAAGTTTTGTTTCTGCATGATCGTAAGCTGCCGCATACGTCAATACTTCTGAGATATTTGAGCCATAACGTTTCGCAAGGAATAAAACTTCTTCTGAAGTGAGTCCGTTCGCTGGCGCTTGTGATTTCAAGAAGCGTTCATAACCTTTCGCTCCGTCGACATGTCCACCAGAAATCGGCATGTTTTTTGTTGAACAACGTGCGTAAGCACGGTTTGTTTCTTCTTTCAATAATTTTGCGACCAGGTTGACAACATGTTCCGCCATTTTACGGTATCCTGTCAATTTACCACCTGCGATTGTGATGAGTCCTGACTCTGACTGCCACACTTCATCTTTTCGTGAAATTTCAGAAGGATCTTTACCTTCTTCATAAATCAACGGACGAACACCAGCCCAGCTTGACTCGACGTCTTCTGCTGTGACTTTTACTTCTGGGAACATATAGCGGATTGCATCTAAAACATACTCTTGGTCTTCGACCGTAAATTTCGGGTGTGCCGTATCTTTATCAAAGAATGTGTCCGTTGTCCCGACGTATGCTTTGCCATCACGCGGAATCGCGAAGATCATCCGACCATCTGGCGTATCAAAGTAAACGGCTTGTTTGAGTGGGAATTTTGATTGATCGATGACGACGTGGACACCTTTTGTCAGGCGAAGTTGTTTCCCGACTTTCGAACCATCTTTTTCACGTAACTCATCTACCCATGGACCTGTTGCATTGACAACTTTTTTAGCACGGATTTCATGGACGTCTCCTGTTAAAAGATCTGTCACGCGCATGCCAACGACTTTACCTGCTTCATAGATGATTTCTTCCGCTTTCGTATAGTTGACGACACGTGCTCCGTGACTGACTGCTTCTTTCATGACTTCAATTGTCAATCGCGCGTCATCTGTCCGATACTCAACGTAATACCCGCCACCTTTGAGTCCATCTTGTTTGACTAATGGTTCTTTTGCGAGTGTTTCTTTCGCAGATAACATCGAACGCCATTCTGAACGTTTGACGCCCGCTAAGAAATCATAGACACGAAGTCCGATTGACGTACTGAACGGTCCGAATGTACCACCTTTATGCATCGGTAGTAACATCCATTCTGGTGTCGTGACGTGTGGTCCGTTCTCATATACGATTGCTCGTTCTTTCCCGACTTCAGCGACCATTTGGATTTCGAACTGTTTCAGGTAACGTAAACCACCATGCACGAGTTTCGTTGAACGGCTTGACGTTCCTGCTGCGAAGTCTTGCATTTCTACGAGTCCGATTTTCATGCCACGTGACGCAGCATCAAGTGCGATTCCTGCACCAGTAATTCCGCCACCGACGACAAGTAAATCTAGTTCTTCCCGCGTCAATCGATTGTAGACGTCTGTACGGTTTTTGCTTGAAAAGGATAGGTTAGCCATGAATAGTTCCTCCTGTAAGGTTCGAAAAAGAAAAAAAGAGACCACAACGAACAAGCTGACTATGCCAACTGCTGTTGTGGTCTCTCCATATTCTCCGACCGGTTTATTAACTTATACCCAATATAACATATGTCACATCATTTAAACAACATCGTAGCTTGAACAGCTTTTTTCCATCCACCATATAATGCATCGCTTTCTGTTTCGCCCATCTCTGGTTCGAAACGATGATCCATTTTCCAATGTGCAGCGATTTGCTCTTTATTCTCAAAGAATCCGACTGCGAGTCCTGCAAGGTACGCAGCACCAAGTGCCGTCGTCTCATTGATTTCTGGACGTTCGACTGGTGCATTGATGATATCTCCTTGGAACTGCATCAAGAAATCATTTTTAACAGCACCACCATCAACACGAAGTGCTGACATCTCAATCCCTGAATCTTGCTCCATCGCTGTCAAGACATCACGTGTCTGATAGGCAAGCGATTCGAGCGTCGCCCGAATGAAATGTTCTTTTTCCGTTCCACGAGTCAGGCCGAAGACTGCTCCACGGACATCACTATCCCAGTAAGGTGTCCCAAGTCCGACAAACGCCGGAACGACGTAGACGCCGTCTGAAGATGTGACACGTTTTGCGTAAGCTTCCGTTTCTTTCGCATCATTAATGAGACGTAAACCATCCCGTAACCATTGAATCGCTGATCCGGCAACAAAGATACTTCCTTCGAGTGCATATTCGACTTTCCCATCAACACCCCAAGCAATCGTCGTCAATAAGCCGTGATCCGAAACGACTGGTTTTTCACCTGTATTCAACAACATGAAACATCCTGTACCGTATGTGTTTTTCGCCATTCCTTTTTCAAAACAAGCTTGACCAAATAATGCCGCTTGCTGGTCCCCTGCTGCTCCCGCGATTGGAACGGATTCACCGAAGAAATGATACCCTGCTGTATTCGCGTACACTTCAGACGACGGACGGACTTCAGGTAGCATTGCTTTAGGCACATCAAGAATCTCAAGTAACTCATCATCCCACTTCAATTCGTGGATGTTATACATCAATGTCCGACTGGCATTTGAATAATCTGTCACGTGTGCTTTTCCACCTGACAACTTCCAAATCAACCACGTGTCAATCGTTCCGAATAAGAGTTCTCCCCGTTCTGCACGTTCTCGTGACCCCTCGACGTGATCGAGAATCCACTTGACTTTCGTACCTGAGAAATAGGCGTCAATTAATAGACCAGTTTTTGAACGGAACAATTCGTTGTGGCCGGCTTTACGTAATTCTTCGCAGATTTCTGCTGTTTGTCTCGATTGCCAGACTACAGCATTATGAATTGGTTTTCCCGTTTCTTTTTCCCAGACGACTGCTGTTTCCCGTTGGTTCGTGATCCCGATTCCGGCGATTTGTGTCGCTTTGACGTTAGCTTCTGTTAAGCAGGTTGCGACAACTGCAAGGACGGTCCCCCAGATTTCATTCGCATTATGCTCAACCCAACCTGGTTTTGGAAAATACTGCGTGAATTCACGTTGTGCGGAATGAACGATTTCCCCTGCCTTGTTAAACAGAATCGCTCGTGTACTCGTTGTTCCTTGGTCTAATGATAAAATGTAGTTCTCCATCTCTTCCCCATCCTTTGTATCTAGTAAGTTAAGCTGACTTTGACGCTACTGACGATTCTTTATTCGGACGAATACCGAATTTATAGCATAAACCTAAAATGACAATTGTCACAAGTCCGACGATAATGAATGCCGGTGTATCCTTGCCTGAGAAAACAGACCGATAAAACAATCCACCTAAGCTTCCACCGAGCACCGGACCGAGTACTGGAATCCAAGCGTAACCCCAATTTGATGATCCTTTTCCTGCAATCGGTAAAATGAAGTGGGCAATCCGCGGCCCTAAATCTCGTGCCGGATTCATCGCATAACCTGTCGTTCCCCCGAACGACATACCGAGACTAACAATCAAAAAGCCGACGATCAAAGGATTCAAACCATCTGAAAACGTATTTGCACCAATCGATAAGATTCCGACGACGAGCAAGAACGTAGCAATCAATTCACTGACAACGTTTGCGAACGTATGTGGAATAGCGGGTGATGTTGCGAAAACACCCAATTTTGCCGCTGGGTCTTTTGTTTCTGCCCAGTGCGGTAAGTAATGAAGGTAAACGATACTGGCACCGACGATTCCACCTAATACTTGTGCGATGATGTATCCTGGTACATCTGCCCAAGCAAATGAACCATCAAAGGCTAACCCGAGTGTGACGGCAGGGTTCAAGTGGGCTCCACTGAACTGACCGACGGCATAGACGGATAACGCTACTGCGAATCCCCATGCGAAGGTGATGACAATCCATCCCGCGTCCTTGGCATATGATTTAGATAAGGAAACACCTGCCCCGACCCCGTTCCCTAAGGCAACAAGCAAGGCTGTTCCTAAAAATTCTGCTAGTACTGCTGACATATCCTTTTCCCCCTTTATGAAAATAGCAACAAAAAAAAGAGAATCACACTTCCTCCCTTTGAGAATTACTCAAAGGGAATAAAAGCGTGAATCTCCGATTTCTCCGTCACTTTGTATTAACTTAATGTCACTATAACAATCGATGAAAACGCTGTCAAACACTTTCTGTGCGTTTTATCATAGCGCTTTCATCGTTCTGGTTCAAAATGTCGCCACAAATCTTTATTGGACGTCGTAATACTCGACGCCCCCGCCGCAATCGCCTGTTCTACTTCATCAACCGTATCAATCAATCCACCCGCAAAAACGAGCCGCCCTGTTTTTCGTTTGACTTCCTCAATGTATTTCGGCATCAATCCGGGTAGGACTTCGATATAATCAGGTTGAGTCCGCTCCATCAACTGATAACTTTTTTCAAGTGAACTGGAATCGAGCAGGAACATCCGTTGCATCGTCTTCACTTTCTTTTGGCGTGCCTTTAAGATGACGCTCGCTTTCGTCGAAATGACCCCATATGGCTTTAATTCTTGGCAGACATATTCCGTCGCATATTCATCATTTTTAAGACCTTGAACTAAATCCATATGTAAAAACATTTTTTTATCATATCGGTTTGCCAGCTCATAAACAGACTTCAGACGCGACACGTGCATTTCGAGCAGGACTCCATATTCATAAGGACTTTTCAACATTTTCTCAAAGTCCTCTAGCTTTCTGACGGACGGTAAAATCTTCTGACCAAAGTATGTCATCGGCTCTCCCCATTTCTGTAGTTTGATATCAGTATGTCGTGTTCACTCACAGTTCCGCAATGCCCTTTCCTGAATTCATGTGAAAAGAATTGACGAATTTAGGGTATACCTTAACGTGAAACCGTCTGAAAAGGAGGTGAGAAGCGTAGCATCACCTGCTACGTTCCACCATGAGTCAACAAAAACGAATTACGATCTACTTATTTTCCATCATCATCAATGCCTTAGGAAACAGTTTTATGGTAACCGCCGCAATCGGAAGTGCACCTTGGACTTCCGCTAGCGAAGCTTTAGCGAGAATCTCACCTTTAACGGTCGGATTAGCGATCGTTTGCCTGCATATCTTCGCACTCGGCAGTGCCCTCGCTTTAGGAAGTCGTTTTAGTTGGTGGACGATCATCTTAAGCTTTTCACTCGTCGTCTTGTTCGGGGCAGCGATTGATTTCTTCTTAGCGATCCATCAGCTGCTCTATGTCCCTTCAACGCTAATCGTTCGTTCCATCTACATGATAATTGGGATGCCGATGATTTCGTTAGGCCTCGCGCTTTACCTCCAAATCGGCTTCGTCTTGATGCCGCCTGATTATTTGATGAAATCGTTAATCAGTCGTTTCAAAAGTACGACAATCGGTGCGACCATCAGTTTAGCGATTCCGTTCCTCATCGCAAGTATTCTCTCGCTTGTTGAACACGAATTGATTGGTATTGGTGTCGGAACCTTTGTGTTCTTATTATTGAATGGTCCATTAATCGAATTTTTCCAACGGATTTTCCCGATCTCCAATCGAGTGAAATCGTAAAACAACCCGTCCCCACGACAATGTGAGGACGGGTTGTGAGCGTGTAGACAAACGCTTATGAAGCATGAACACGCGATATCGAGAAGTAGTCCGTTTTCGCTTACCTGTCTCGCCTCGTCTTCAAAGCGGCAATCGCTCACGCCCCTACAGCAAAGCTGCAGGGTCGCGATCGATTGCTTTTCGCTTTAAAAGCGATTCGAGACGGATTGCGCTCTAAGCCGTCTGCATGCCTGGATTTCCCTCACGGTATTCCCTAAAAAGCGTCACATTTCGTTGACTCCTGCGGGGAAAAGTGCGTTTTTAACGCACTTTCAGAGGCAGGCAAGACCCTGCTCGTTGTCCGCTAGGACCAAGGAGCAACGGCTTGCGCCTCGCCCGAGGAAAGCAACGAAAAAAACGCTTGATCTCCCGATATCACGTTGTCTACAGTCTGACAACCCGTCCCCACGACAATGTGGGGACGGGTTGTGTTTTACGTATACGATTTCTTTTGGAAGATTAAGATTGAACCGCCGAGCAACACAAGAATGTGGGCCAGCACAAAAATGACAGAGAATGTCAACGTCGTATCCATTGGATTAACAAGCTGTGCCTCCAAACTCTGATCGAAATACATCGACCAATCGAGATGCATGAAGACGATCCATTTCGCAAGTCCTGGTTTAAACGCAAGCAGAACGCTTCCGGCAATCGTCGTGAAAAACTGTGCGAGTACCGTAAAACCGATGATCATTCCGACTGAGCGGAAGAGCAGTGAGAAGAACAGCGTCATGAAAATCGTAAAGATTGGACTGACAAGTAGCAACCATGTATCCCGCATGACGAGTGGATCTCCTGCTTCAGAGAACGTAAACGACAACACATATGAAATCAGGACGATCAACAGGAATTGTCCTAACATAAGCAAGATTGAAAACACTAATTTCGAGAAATAAATTGTCATCCGTGAATACGGACTCATCAATAAATGTTTCATCGTGTCATAGCGGACTTCATTTCCGATTGCTTCAGCAGTGAAAACAATCGTGATAATACCGAGTAACGTGATTAAGATAATTGACGTCAGATCATAAAATTCACTTCGTGTAAAATCAATGTCATTCGTCTTTGCAATAATGACGATTCCGATTGCAATCAAGACATAAATCGCTAAGACGATTTTCGACTTTTTCATCGTCCACCATTTCATCCATTCATTTTGTATGAGCGAAAGCATGTGAATCCCCCTCTTTTTTCGTAATTTCTAAGAATTGTTCTTCGAGCGTCATCCGTTTAATCGTCAATTCATGCAAATCAGCCATCGGTACGATCAGACGCGCAATTGCAGGACATTCTTCTTCAGGTGCGGTAATCATAATTTGGTCGTTCCATTGTTCTGCCGGATAATTCGCATTTCTGAGCACTTCGATCACTTCTGCTGTCGCTGCTTTTGAGACACGAATCGAGATTTTAGCCCCCGTCTCATTACGGACGGATTCAACCGATTTGATGACACCTTGATCGATGATTGCGTACCGATCACTAATCTGTTCCATCTCACCTAACATATGACTCGAAATCAAAATCGCAATGTTCTGGTCACGTGCCATCGCCCGTAAATACTCCCGTAATTCTGCGATGCCGGCCGGATCAAGACCATTCGTCGGTTCATCGAGAATAAGGACACGCGGATTATGTAGTAGCGCACGCGCAATCCCTAAACGTTGTTTCATGCCGAGCGAATACTCACCGACTTTTTTGGATAACTTGCCTTCGAGACCAACAAGCCGTGCGAGCGCTTCATAGTCCACGTCACCCAATCCGGGAATCAGATTTTTCGCATGGACGAGGTTTTGTTTTCCTGTCATGTATGGATAAAATGCCGGATTCTCGACGATTGCCCCGATTTGTGTCAGTGCTTTCGAACGTTCCTCGACGACATCGTGCCCATTGACCGTAACTTTTCCTTCGTCTTGTTCTAATAATCCTGTAATGATTCGAATGGTCGTTGTTTTCCCGGCACCATTCGGTCCTAAAAAGCCGAAGACTTCTCCAGGTGCCACTTCGAAGCTGACATTTTTTAAAATTTGGTCTTTGCCTAGTCGTTTTGAGATGTTTTCGATCTTCAACAATTTTTTCGCCCCCTTATATTTGACGCTACCTTTACATTGTACGGGAAGTTTCAGGAAAAGTTTCTTTTCTTACAATTATGTAATCAATATCCACCTACTATTTGTATAATAGAAGTAACTCAAATGATTGGTTATGCAGAAGAAAGGGTTGACAACATGATGCGTTTTTCAGAGATTTCACCCGATGATTTTCATGACGTCCAAACGATTTTTAACGAAAACTTAGCATACGCCCGCTTAGAAAATCGTAAGCTCCCACTCACGCGCCAAGCGTTCACGGAAGAATTTCTTAACCCAGAGACGATTAGTTATATGTATCGGGATGAAACTGGACCGATCGCCATCATCGATTACTTACCCCGTCATCCGGTCGATCACTCGACATGGATTGGTTTATTCATCGTTGTAGCCCGGTATCATCACCAAGGCATCGGGACAGCGATCTATCAAGAATTTCATCAGCATTGCTTAAAAAATGAACCTGTCATCCGATTAGCGGTCCTCCCGAACAATCCAATCGGTCGCCTCTTTTGGGAACGTGTCGGCTTTACGTTTGAACGCATGAGTACTTCAAATACAAAGCAAGTTGTCGAAGTTTTCGTCAAGCGGCAAGATGACTGACTTGGATATGGTAAAATAACTGAAACACATAACTCGATACTTATGATTGAAATGGAGCTTAACCGATGCAAAAGTTATCAATTCGTTTTGATGTATTACTCGCTACACTCATCGCGTTACTTTTTTTTATCACGACCTTATGCCTCACATATTTTATTAGTCACCAAACGACTGAACGACTGAAAGAAGAAGTCGGAACGACCTTGTCCGCAACAGCCTATCAATTATCAGATAAACTTGACCATTACATGTGGTCGCGGACAGCTGAAGTCAATTTGCTTGGAACGTTACCGACAATCAAGCAATCGGACGACGTCACCGTGACCCGTACGACTTTAGAGCAACTCCAACAACAAATTCCTGATTTCTCTTGGATTGGTTTATTAGATGCGGAGGGGACAGTCCGCGCATCAACCAAACAAATTTTAGAAGGTCAATCGATTCAATCCCGTCCTGTCTTTCAACAGGCCAAAGAACATCCTTTCATCGGAGATGTCCATGACGCCTTACTCCTTTCAAAATTACTTCCTAATCCGAGTAACGAACCATTACAATTCGTCGACATCAGTACGCCCCTGTTTACGGATGGTCAACTGACAGGTATCCTCGCCGCACACCTAAGTTTTACCTGGGCGAAAGAAATCGAGCAAAGCTTTAAAAGTTCGACAGAACAAATCGATGGCTTAGAATTTTTCATCGTCAGCGAAAAACAACGGACCGTTTTGCTTGGTCCTGACAATTGGCGCGGGAAACAGCTTCCACCCGAATACATGGCAGACGGTTACAAGGTGGCCCAGTGGCCTGACGGCGAAACTTATTTGACCGGTTCGACGAAAAGTCAAGGCTATAAAAATTATGATGGACTCGGCTGGACG
This sequence comes from Exiguobacterium sp. s193, assembly GCF_018618755.1. Taxonomy (GTDB): domain Bacteria; phylum Bacillota; class Bacilli; order Exiguobacteriales; family Exiguobacteriaceae; genus Exiguobacterium_A. The sequence goes on along the minus strand of NZ_JACSMR010000002.1, from coordinate 48,687 downwards.
ATCCTCGTTCGCCAACCAAGTGAGGTTGCTTTCAAAGATGCCATCTTATTGAAGCAATATATTTTTTTCGCTGGGTTAATCGCCTCTTTCGTCACTGCCATCATTGGTTGGTTTATCGCTAAACTCATGACACAGCCGCTTCAAAAAATCACGTTTGCTGCCGAACAAATGCAACACGACCGTTCCATTACGATACCGCCACACACAGGAATCCGGGAAATCACCGTGCTTTCCGTTGCATTACGCCAACTCATTTCTCAACTCTCACATACGGAACAAGAACGAACGACTTATGAATCGTTAGCGCTTATTGATCCATTAACGGGCTTACCTAATCGAAATGGGTTGACTGATTACTTACAAATGATTTCATCCGATGATGCTCCTGAAGTCTATTTCTACCTCGATTTAGATGGCTTCAAAGCAATCAATGATCAATTCGGACATCAAACGGGTGACTTGGTCCTCAAGGAAGTCGCAGCACGCTTACATCAACTGAAACGACCAAACAGCATCGTTACTCGTCTCGGTGGTGATGAATTTTTAATCGTCCTGAATGATGTTTTAGCATTCGATAGACTCGAACAATATGGAGAAGACCTGATCGCGCTTCTCTCACGTCCTTATCTCATCGACCGGATCCCCCTTCACATCGGTGCAAGTATCGGCATTGCAATTCGGTTTCCTGACGAAACCGTCGAGCAAGTCATTCACCGTGCCGACATCGCACTGTATGATTCTAAGAAACAAGGGAAAGGTCGTCTAACTTTTAATGGTTGACTAGGCATTGACAAGTCCAGCGTCGCTCCGTAATGTGAACGGATAGAAGCGTATAGTAGAGATTAGAAATTGAAGAAATAAGGAGCTGTCAGTATGAATCAGTGGACACGCGAAGCACGATATCGCCCCCTCTCAGATATCGCACCGGAAGTTTATCAAGCAATGAAGGAAGAAATCAGAAACTCACCTTGGCGTTTTTCTTATCACATCCAGCCTCCGACTGGTCTCCTGAACGATCCGAATGGTTTTATTTATCATGACGGAACCTATCATTTATTTTATCAATGGTTCCCACTCGGTCCTGTCCATGGACTGAAATATTGGTATCACATGACATCAAAAGATTTAGTCCACTGGTTTGATGAGGGTGCTGCCCTGATTCCGAATGATGATGCGGACTCACACGGTGCTTATTCAGGTAGTGGCTTCGTCAAAGATGATACTGTCCATGTTATGTACACAGGAAACAAACGGGATAAAGACTGGGTCCGCCACCCAAGTCAAATCGTAGGTCATCTTCGGTCAGATGGTCGAATCGATAAACACTTACCTCCGGCAATTCCGGCAGTCCCCCCAGGTTACACGGAACACTTCCGTGACCCGAAAGTTTTTCAAGATGCTTCTGGTATCTGGTACTGCATCATCGGAGCGCAACGTGAGAACTTGACGGGATGTGCCGTTTTTTATCAATCCGTTGATGCCGAGACATGGACATTTCTTGGCGAATTGACGACACAGTACCCCGACTTCGGTTATATGTGGGAATGCCCGGATTATTTTGAATTAGACGAACATGGTATTTTATTATTCAGCCCACAGGGGATTATTCCGGAAGGCGATGCCTACCAAAATATTTTCCAGTCAGGTTACTTGATTGGCGAAAAATTAATTTTGCCGCAACTGACGTATCACCATGAAACATTTTTAGAACTTGATTTTGGCTTTGATTTTTATGCGCCACAAACAACCCTTGCAGCAGATGGCCGACGAATTTTAGTCGGATGGATGGGATTACCGGATATTTCTTACCCAACTGACATGTACGACTGGGCCCATGCCTTGACACTTCCACGTGAATTAACGATTAAAGACGGACGCCTGCATCAAAAACCGGTGCGCGAACTGACGGAGCTCCGAAAAGAAACGATCTACGATCAAGAGACAGTACTCACTCAAAGTACCGTACTTGCTCAAGCAGAAATATTCGAATTGGAATTATCAAATGTATCGCTCCAAACAGATCAATTTACTCTTAATATCCGAGCGAGTAACCAAGAAGCGACAACCCTTTCTTATGACGCTGCGACACAACGATTTACGATTGATCGTAGTCGTTCGGGTGTCGATGTTCCTGCGACAGACTACGGAACGACACGGACTGTTCAGTTAACACAACCGCTTCATCAACTTCGATTGTTTGTCGACCGCTCCTCGATTGAAGTCTTTTTGAATGATGGAGAAGCTACAGCGTCTGCCCGTATCTTCCCTAAATCGACGAGTCAAGACATCATGTTAAGTGGTGCTTTAACTGCTTCTATTTCAATTTATTCTTTGTGAGAACAACTTAGATAGAAATAAGACATTTTCTCCTACAGCATAAAAACACCATGACTAATCGCAGTCATGGTGTTTTAGCATTCAGACAAGTTCTTTTACAGGTTGAAGATTATCCTAGTTGAAAACTATTTTTTCACCGTCCTACCTCTGATTCTTTTTGTAAATTAAAGGCAAGTATATGCTGCTCTCCAATCGGTCCCATAACAGATTGGAGCGTATCGACGTAACCCGTTTTGAAATATAACGATTTGGCGGCGATATTTTTTTTGTTGACGGCTAATGTAATGGCTGTCACTTTCGGGAAGTGATGATGGACGAATTCCGGAAGTTGCAACATCGCCTCTTTCGCATACCCTTGTTTTTGGTGCCTCGCATCAATCGAAAAAGCGCGTAGTAAAACACTTTGCTCGTCTGTCCGATGTGTTTTTGGTGGATTTAAATGGAGGATAAAAAAGCCCACGACGTCGTTCTCTTTTTTGATGACGACAGGAAATTTATCTGGATTCTCCAGTGCTTCGGTTACGACATGCGTCGGAAACGTCGTGAACTGGACTTGTTCCTCCGGAAGGATGAATGCGTCACATTGTTCATAATGTTCGTTCGTGTACATGGATAATCTGATTTGAGACATGTTTTTTTCCGCCTTCCATCTAATTCGAAGCGAGTAACTCACATCACTCAACTTACATCAATTTCCATTTTACACTGTTTTTAATTTTATTCCTATTCAAAAAAAGGATTTACGTATCCACCAATATGTTTCACTCTCTCAAATTGTTCATTTAGTCTTTTTATCTATATTCCACTTCTTTTCTTTACTTAATCAATTATGAAGAGGAAAATGCTAAACTAGGGAAAGAAAATCGAGTTTACAGATGTTAGAGGTGAAGAAAGACATGTCCGAGGATTTTTTTAAACGAATGGAGCTTGAGACTGGTACAACATTAAACCCTGTTCAACGCGCCGCAATTGAACATGACGAAGGTCCACTCTTATTGCTTGCTTCTCCTGGATCAGGTAAAACGACTACACTGAACTTTAAGATTGCTTATTTAATTTTAGAAAAAAAAGTGAACCCACATGCGATTTTAGGGCTGACATTCAGCAAGGCAGCCGCTCACGAAATGGCTGAGCGGTTTCACGGTTGGTTCCATCATCTGATTGGAAAAACCGCCTCTTTTTCTACTATCCATAGTTTCGCTTTTCAAGTCGTCCGGGACTATGCCTCGATGAATCAGCTGCAATATACAATTATCGAAGGGGCTTTAGAAAAAACAGCGAACCAACCGATGCATAAAAGAATGGTACTACGACGTATTTTCCAGGAAATAAACCGAAGCGTCATCACGGAAGATCAAATGGATGAGTTACTCCGCATGATTTCTTTCGTCAAAAACCGTCTACTCGTCGAACAGGATATCCGAACGTTAAAAACGACGATTAAAAATTTTACAGAGATTTATCTCGCTTACGAACAGTTCAAATTACGTGACCCTTCTCATCCTTTGATGGATTTTGATGACATGCTAACGTATGCGAATACGATACTTGCCGATCATGCTTCGTTACTCGCAAGCTATCAACGCCGATTCGAATATATCTTGACGGATGAGAGTCAAGACACTTCACTCGTACAACATCAACTTGTTGAAAAATTGGCTCTCCCGCACAACAATCTTTGTGTTGTCGCGGATGATGATCAAACACTGTACAGTTGGCGTGGAGCGGATGTCTCAAAAATCATTCACTTCAAGGATACGTATCCGGACGCAACCGTCTTATATATGGAACAAAATTATCGTTCGTCCAAGGAAATCGTCGAAACGGCGAACCAGTTCATTCAACGCAACAAAGTACGACACCCGAAAAAAATGTTCACAGAAAACCCGTCAGTCCGACCCATCACAATCGAACAACTTGCCGCTTATGAAGACCAGACACGTTACGTCATCCATCACTTACGGCAAGAGACGAATTTTGAAGAAACCGCAATTCTTTACCGGAACAATGCGTCGTCGATCAATATCATGAATGCACTTGATCTAGCGAATATTCCCTTTTATATTAAAGATGTCGACCATAAATTCTTTAGTCACTGGGTCCTAAAAGACATCCTCAATTTCATTGCATTTGCTGAGGATCCTTCTGACATCGATGTACTCGCACAAATACATACGAAGTTCGCCGGATATATCTCAAAAATCCAATTGCAACGGCTGTATGAATTACGCAATGGTGACCATGCTTTTGATTTATTGCTGCAACATGTTGAGATGAAGTTTTATCAAAAAAAACAACTGAAAACGATGAAGTCCGTTTTTCTGTCCATGAAAACGGCACGTCCTGCTGCTGCCCTGACATTGATTCGCAATGAACTCGGGTATGAGAAAAATTTACGGAAGATGAGTGACAGCTTAGGATTCAGCATCGATTATTTACTGGAGATGTTAAATACGATTGAAAACGTCGCAAGCGATTTACCGACTGCCCTCTCGTTCAAGGAACGCATACTTCATTTGGAACAATTGATGCGCGATGCAAAATCAAACAAACATCAAAATGCCGTAACACTCTCGACTTTCCATAGTGCTAAAGGTCTTGAATTCAATCGTGTCTTCATGATTGATTTAATCAATGGTGTCTTACCGTCATCGGATAACATCAAATCGTTTAAAGATGGAGAACTCGAGGAAATGGAAGAAGCTGCCCGATTATTTTACGTCGGGATGACACGGGCACGCCATGAATTGCATTTGATTTCGTATCGTTACAAATCAAAAATCGTGGAAGAATCGATTTTCGTCAACGATGTCCGGAAGATTCTCAATCCAAATCAAGATGAACGCAAAAAACAACGGACATCGGTCCGTCCAAGTATGCGTCCTCATGTCCCGTTGTTACCCATTAAAGAAAAAATGCGAATCGTCCATAAATCGTTTGGTCAAGGGACGGTGCTTCACCTGACAGGGGACGTCCTCGATGTCCAGTTTGATCAAGGGATTGAAAAACAGTTTTCCCTTCAAGTCTGTTCCGAAAATCAACTGATTTCGATACTTTAATGAACAAAAACCGCTTTTCCTGTCCCTTTGTATATACATAGGAGTCAGAAAAAGCGGTTGTTTTAGTTGACGATTTAGTTAAATGCCATTCCCCTTTTGGCTGACGAGGGCATCGCGAATTTCTGTAAGCAATTTCTCTTCCGTCGTCGGTTCTGGAACTTCTTCCGGAACTTCTTCCTGATTCCGAAATCGATTAATTGCTTTGACGAATAAAAATAACGCAAAGGCAATCAGGATGAATTCGATTGTCGCTTGCAAGAATTGTCCATACAACAATTCCACGCTCCCGACAGTGACAGATAATCCTTTTACGTTAATGCCACCTATGACGATACCGATCAATGGCATAAAAATACTGTTGACGAGCGACTTGACGATCCCACTGAACGCCGCCCCCAAGATGACACCGATCGCTAAATCAACGACATTTCCGCGAAAGGCAAACTCTTTGAATGCTTTAAACATAATACCCTCCCGTTAAGACCAGGCACCGGATGCAAGCTGACTGATTGCATGACCGACACCATGTTCATCGTTTGTTTTCGTGACATGCTTGGCGATTGCTTTCGCATCTTCATGTCCATTCCCCATCGCGATTGCCACTCCAGCAACCTTGAACATCGGAACGTCGTTTAAGTTATCACCAATCACAGCAACCTCATCAATCGAAACGCCAAGATGTTTCGCCAACGTTTTGACAGCTGTTCCTTTATCCGCACCAATTGCCATGACTTCAATGTTATCGTGACCCGAAGAGGTTACATAAATTCCTTCCACTTTCTCTTCAATTTCTTTCCAAATCTTTTTCATCAAGTCTTGATCGAAAGAGAACGAGATGAATTTAAAGACCTGTCCCGCCTGGTTACGAATGAACGAACGGAACCCATCAATCATTTTGACATCTTCGTTGACGTAATACCGTTTATAGAAAAAGTCGAGAACATCTTTCGCCCGATCACTCTCACGGCTCATATCCTTTAGAGAATCATACGCTGCATCAATCGTTGCACCTTGTGCTGTGACGAGACCTTGATCACAAAACATCTCGAAAAATACTTCATATTGGCTGATGATACTGTAAATCTGTTGCGCCTGATCCGACGATAAGGTCGTCGCACTTAATTGTTCGCCATCAACCGTCATGACACGTGCCCCGTTTGAAGCAATGATTGGACAGACGATTCCTGCTTGATCCGTCAATTCTTTTGCATTTAAGTAATTACGTCCAGTTGCAATCGCAAAATCAACACCTTGTTCTTTTGCCGCATGAATCGCATCGATTGTTTCTTGTTCGATTTTTTGGTTACCCGATAAAACTGTACCATCCATGTCGGAAATCAATAACTTGATTGCTTTTGCCAATCTCTCCACTCTCCTTTATCTTTTTCAATCCCACTATACCATTTCTCTTTTTCCTTGCCTTCTCAAACCTGTTTTACAAGATTGGTGATAACAACCGTGAGATACTTTCCTTGAACTTGATCATCCGCGATCGTCCGGCATATTTTTCAGCAGTCAGCAGCTCGGATGCTTCACAGTCTGTTAAAAACAGTTGTTCGAGCTCGCGTGCAGTTTCCATATCATAGACAATCGAATTCATTTCAAAATTCAACCGAAAACTGCGTGCATCGATGTTCGTCGTTCCGACTGATGCAATCTCTCCGTCGACGACAATCGTCTTCGCATGGAGAAATCCCGGCTCATAGGTGTAGATTTTTGCTCCATACGCAATCAATTCTCCGGCAGCCGCCGTCGTCGCCCAATAAACGAATGGATGATCCGGTTTATTCGGAATCATGATTCGAACATCAACACCGGATAACAGTGCCATCTTACAGGCATCGAGGTAACTCGTGTCCGGTATGAAGTACGGTGACTGGATCATGACTGTTTTCTTAGCCAAGGTAATCATCTTAATCAATAGATTTTTTAAGTGCTCCGTCTCCGAGTCCGGTCCCGAAGTTACGATTTGCATCGGTAAGGTTTTTTTGATTTCATGGGTACCGTAATAAAACAGTGTTTTATCCGTATAAATATCATTGGCTTCGTTCCAGTCAAGAATGAACCGATCGAGTTGATCATGAACGACTTCCCCTTCTAACCGAAAATGTGTATCGCGCCAATACCCGAATTTCTCATCAATCCCGAAGTACTCTGTTCCGACATTAAAACCACCGATATAACCAACTTGCCCATCGATGATACACGACTTACGGTGATTCCGATTGTTCATTCGGAAATTAATCAAGCCGAGCGTCGGCGGAAAAAATGCAAACACTTCCCCCCCATGATGAAGCAAATCCTTAAAATCGCGTCGTTTCAAATCACGCGACCCTACGGCATCATACAGCAAACGAACTTTGACACCTTGACGCGCCATGTTGGTTAATGCTTCAATCATGGCCAGGCCGAGAGAATCCTTTTGGATAATGTAATATTGAATATTAATTTCATGTTTCGCATTCATGATATCCGTCATCATCCGGTTAAATTTTTGTTCACCGTCCGAAAGGATCGTCACTTTATTTTTCAGGCTAAGTAAAGACCCGTTCGAGTTGAGGTTCATCTGAATCAATTGGTTATACCGTTCGACCATCGGATATTCCTGTCTTAGCTCACCTGAATGATTCAACTCCGCTATCTGTAACGAAACGCGTCGTCTTTGTTCAAGCCGTTCTTCTTCTTTAATGTGATAAAACTCTTTTTTCTTGAGTAAACGGCCAAAAAATACATAAATCAAAAAGCCGACTAACGGGATGAAGTAGAGGACAAGCACCCATGCCCACGTCGACCCGATGTCACGACGTTCTAAAAAGATGACTGTCAAAACGGCTAATAAATTCATAATGAATAGCCCGAATACGAGCACGACAGTGAATGTACTAAGTAGCTCCAACAAGCGACCGCCCCCTTTTTCTTCCTTATTCCCTTCATGCCATTCTTTAGTCTCCCTTCTTTTCCACAAAAAAACGCCTGAAACCCTGCACCAGGTTTCAGACGCTTTCATCATGACTGATTTGTTTCTTCATGTGCATGCTGTAACGCGATTTCTTCAATCATCGTTTTTGCACTGGCAACACAGTCTGGTAGTCCGACGCCATCATAAGCTAGTCCTGCTAAATATACGCCAGGATACTTGCTCATGACTTCGTCACGGGAAATTTGAATCCGCGCTGCGTGGCCGACCGTATAGGCCGGTAAACCATCTACTAGCCGACTGATGATGACTTGTTTCGGTTCCAGTGATTGACCGCAAATGTCTTCCAGGTCCTTGAGTACCGTTTGTTTGATTACGTCATCTGACTGATGGACAAGAGAATCATTGCCCGGCCGACCAACAAACGCACGTAAAACCGTATGATCGGGTGCCGAATGACTCCATTTTTGATCGATTGCGGTACATGCCGTAATTGAATACGGCGCGCGCCGGTTGACGACAAAGCCCGTACCTTCGATGGGTAATGTCGCTTGTTCATCAAAAATCAACGTAATCGTCGCCGTTGAATGGGTCTTTAGCTGCTCAAGCTCTCGTAAATCAGCATCCGGAAGCAAGTGAACGACTTGCGGATGTGGAATCGTCAAAAGGACATAATCGGCATATTCAGGACCATGATCAGTTTTTAAGCGATACCGCTCATTTTCACGAGCGATTTCGAGTAAAGGCGTTTCCAAACGAATTTCAGTCCGTTCAAGGACTTCTTCTAACCGTTCGACTAGCGATTCAAGCCCCGTCGAAAGTGACAGAAACTGTCCGGTCGCTGGTTTCGTTTGGCCTTCAGCTTGCGCAGTCGGGCGCATCAACCGCATCCCTTCGAATAACGATCCGGCCTTTTGTTCATTCGCAACGAACTGAGGATACGTCGCGAACGTACTCATTTGATCGATGTTCCCAGCATAAATCCCGGATAGAAGCGGCTCAATCAATTTTTCGACTAATGCATCACCAAGGCGGGGACGCAAATAATCTCCGAGCGGGATATCTTTTTCCGGTATCGTTAATTGATCAGACGGATGAAGCAACAATTCGGTAACTTCCGCTTTTTCCGCTTCCGTCAATAACGTCGTTTCTGAAAAGAGATTTAAATCGGTCGGAATCCCCATCACGGAACCTTTCGGAATCGGATGTAAACCACCAGGATCTAAAATGAACGCTTGCGACGTATTGTTCCGAACTAACTTGTCACCTAGACCAACGGCTTCAATCAAATCAGTCAGAATATGCTTTCGTGCGACATAGGAATCTGGACCGCGCTCAATCATAAAGCCGTCCTCGCGATATGTCGCGACTTTCCCACCCAGTCGTTCGCCCGCTTCTAAAACAGTAATATTCAAATCAGGAAAAGAACGTTCTGCGAAATAGGCAGCGGCAAGACCAGTAATACCACCGCCGACGATGACGAGACGTTTACTTGACATAACTGCCAACCTGTTTCGCGACAGCTTCCGTGACTGCCTCCATGAAAGCTGGTTCTGCATTTGGCATAGCTGGTCGGGCATAATGAATACCAATTTCATCACAGACCACTTTACATTCGTAATCATTATCGAATAATACTTCTAAATGATCGGCTACGAATCCGACGGGCACATAAACGAATGCTTCATATCCTTCAGCCTCATACACGTCCCGTGTCAAATCTTGAACATCCGGTCCAAGCCAAGGTTCAGGTGTTTGGCCTGCCGATTGCCATCCTGTGATCATATGTTTGACACCGGCCCGTTTTGCAATCAACTCTGCCGTCTCTTTCAATTGATCCGGGTACGGGTCGCCGTTCGCAATGATTTTTTCAGGAAGACTATGCGCTGACACGACGAGGACCGCTTTTTCTTCTGGTACAGGCAACGCATCGAATGTTTGGCGGATTGCTTGTCCCCACCAGTTGATGAATGCTTCTTCTTGATACCATGATTCGACGGAAGCAAGCTGGATTCCGTGCTTGTCCGCGACTTCTTTCGCACGTCCATTGTATGAACGGATACTGAACGTCGAATAATGTGGTGCTAAAACAACCGTCACTGCTTCCGTAATGCCGTCTTTTGCCATTTGCTCGACCGCATCTTCGACGAACGGTTCGATATGCTTCAGACCAAGATAAAGCTTAAATTCGATTTCGCCCGCGTATTTTGCTGACAATTGACGATGTAACTCTTCTGCCTGGTCAATCGTGACTTGAGCAAGCGGGGAGACGCCACCGATTGCTTCATAACGCTCCGTTAGTTCAGCGAGTGCTTCCGGTGACGGTTTACGTCCACGGCGGATGTGCGTGTAATACCGTTCGATATCTTCCGGTTTATACGGTGTTCCATATGCCATTACGAGTAAGCCAAGTGTTTTCATTTTGCTACCTCCATTTTTTCTTTCGAATAATCATGGATAAATGCAGTCAAACGTTTCAAGACCTCTGGGTCGACTTCCGGGAAAATACCATGTCCTAAATTAAAGATGAATCCAGGACGCTTCATTCCCATATCGAGAATCTCTTTAGTTTTTGCTTCTAAGATTTCCCACGGTGCTAATAAATAAGACGGATCGAGGTTTCCTTGTAACGTCTTCGTCAATCCGCGTTCGCGTGCCTCGTCAATCGATAGACGCCAATCGAGTCCGACGACGTCGAGCGGCAAATCATGCCATTCTTCTGCTAAGTGACTGGCGCCGACACCGAACATGATCATCGGGACACCTGCATCTTTTAATTCCGTGAAAATCCGTTCCATCGTCGGTTTGATGTAGAGAACATAATCTTTCCGACTCGTCGTCCCAACCCATGAATCGAAAATCTGAAACGCTTGAATCCCGGCATCGACCTGTGCCTTGATATAATCGACTACCATGTCGCCGAGTTTCTCCATTAATGCATGCCAGACATCCGGGTGTCCATACATCAATGCTTTCGTTTTATGGTAGCCTTTTGAAGGGCCACCCTCAATCATATAGCTCGCGAGCGTAAATGGTGCCCCGGAGAAACCAATCAATGGTACTTCTAATCGTTCCCGTAACAATTTAATCGTCTCAAAGATATACGGAATATCTTCTTTTTTGAAGGGGTGTAATGCTTGCACATCATCCATCGTCCGAATCGGATTCGCAATGACCGGACCAATTCCACTCTTGATTTCAACATCAACTCCCATTGATGGTAGTGGTGTCATGATATCTTTGTATAAAATCGCAGCGTCAACACCCAATTGTTTGACAGGTAGTTCTGTGACGTACGCACATAATTCAGGATCATGCGTGATCTCGAACAGTGTCCGTGTCTTTTTAATTTCACGGTATTCCGCTTGATAACGACCTGCTTGTCGCATATACCAGACAGGTACGTGACCGACCTGTTCGCCACGGATTGCCCGTAAAAACGTATCATTGAAGTTCTTCATCATAACTACCCCTTTATACTCGTTCTAACGCCCCAAAATAACGTACGATAAGTTTGTGAACACAGAAACATTATATCTGAAATGAAGAAGCCTGTGCCAATAAATCGGTTACAAAATTACAGTTCCCCGTCCAGTTCATGAAATGTTCACCGTTTCTTGTATAAACCAAATGCTGCATTCAATTGTCCCCGGATTAAATCCGTCCGCTGTTGTTCTGTCACTTTCCGCTCTTTTTCACGGATTTCATGTGTCCTCCAGCCATCTTCTAGCTTTTCTGCGACTTCAATCAATCGTTCGATATCCGTGAACGAATATTTTCTTGTCTTCCCATTCGTCCGTTCCGGAAAAATCAGTTTCCGTTCTTCATAGTAACGAATTTGACGTTCCGATAACCCTGTCAACTCACAGACAATCCCAATCGTCATCACCTTTTTTTCGCGGTAATTCATCTTCGTCACTCCTTTCCTCAAAAATACCATGTCAGATTTTCTGACACAAGTCGTTTCTTGGAAAGGATTTCCGTCTAAAGTAAACACATACTTTAAATTGATAAAGGAGGAACGACGATGAATCTTGAAGAAATGATCATTTCGGTTGATACGTTTTATGTCTTATTCGCTACGCTACTCGTCTTTACGATGCAAATCGGTTTCCTATTACTTGAGACTGGAATGTTACGTGCCAAAAACGCTGGACATGTCGCGGTCAAACAGCTGATTAGTTTTTCCGTTGCCGCATTAGCCTTTTGGGCAATTGGGTTTGGACTAACGTTCGGAGACGGACCCGGACTAATCGGAACAGAAGGATTCTTCTTACACGGAGGGTTCTCAAGTCTCGACTGGTCTAACGTCACGATTGACGTTAAATTCCTTTTCCAACTCTCATTCGTCGCCGTATCACTCGCCATCGCTTGGGGTGGTTTCGCAGAACGGGCTAAACTTTCTGTTTATCTCTTGTTTGGGACGTTCTTCGTCGCCATCATCTATCCGATCATCGCCCGCTCCGTTTGGGCTGGTGGTTTCCTCGGTTCGCTCGGTATGCAAGACTTCGCCGGATCGACCGTCGTCCACTTACAAGGCGGAATCGCCGCTCTTGTCGCCGCGTTAATTTTAAAGAAACGGATTGGTGCTGAAAAAACACCGCTTCTCGGTCATAACGTCATCTATTCTGTCGTTGGTGCTTTCATTCTTTGGTTATGTTGGTTCGGCTTCAACGCTGGATCGACCTTAACGATTGCCGATGGATTCTTCAGTTATGTTGCCTTGACGACGTTACTTGCGACAGCTGCCGGAGCACTCGGCGCACTCGCCATTTCTTTCTGGCATCGTCGCGTGGCAGATATTCCTTCTATCATCAATGGCGTACTCGCAGCACTCGTCGCGATTACTGCAGCCTGTGCCTTTGTTGAACCGTGGGGTGCAGTTGTCATCGGTTTCCTCGCAGGTATCATCACGTACGGAACAAGCATCCTACTCGCTCGCCGTGTCGATGATCCATTATGCGCCTTCTCTGTTCACGGTGTCGCCGGAATTTGGGGCACACTTGCTACCGGGTTCTTCGCCTCACCACGCCTCGTTGAAATCACAGGGATTGGACAAGCTGGATTATTCTACGGGGGTGGCTTTGGTCAGCTCGGTGTCCAAGCACTTGGTGTTGTCTTCGCCGTCGTCGTCGTCAGCGTCTTAAGTTACGCTTTCCTCAAGCTTCTCGACGTGACGATTGGTCTTCGGATCACACGGGAAGATGAACTCCGCGGACTTGACGTCGCTGAGCATGGACAAGCATCATACGACCTTCCCGCACCAGTCAGCAAAGAAGTTACATCAACTTACGATGCTGAAACTTCTGAAAAAGTAAACTAACTATTACTTCAGCAAAAAGCAAAACCCGCACTTTCGTCCCTAAACAGGTACGAAAGTGCGGGTTTTTGCGTGTCATCCATCGACGCCTATTTTCTGAGATACACTTCACTGACGAGTATGGCGATGATTGCTCCGAGCAACACGACAGGTTGCCCGTTAATCAAAACAGCAATCAGCGATAATGCAATGATTTGAAGAAGCGATGCCATCCGAATGACTTTTTTACGGGACTTACCCGCATCACCGAACGGCAGCAAGCGCGTCAAGAGGTGTGAGTCGATCGCCCGTGTGAACGGTGCCAGTTGAAAGCTCGTCAAACCGCTGAACGCAGGAATCGCGAACGTGACGAGCCATGGATTATCTTTCCCGAGCCAGATGAAGATTGCCCCAATCACTGTCAATCGAACGATTAAACCAATCCCATCCGTACTTCGTATGAGTTGTTTCATATAGAGGTATTCGAACGTTTGATTTTTGTTGAAGTTAATTTTTTCGACGAGTCGGCTTAAAAAACGGCGTTGTTTATAGGTCTTCGACAGATGTGGTACATCGACGAACCAATTCGCAATTCGGTAAAAACGATCACGCGATTCTTGCTCTAACGCAATCCAATTCATCAACGGTAACTGCTGATATTTTTTTAGATGAAGCGTTATTAGGAGAAAACTCGTGATCACGATGCTGAATAGTGGCATATCGATCATCACTAAAATTCCTGCACCAAGGCTATACAAAATCACAATTCGGTGTGGAATCATTTCTAGTTTCGACAGATTCGCGCTCGCTCCAATCATTGCGAGAGCCAAAAACAGCACAATCATCTCTAACGAATTCGTCGTTTCTGTCCGGACATAAAGGACAGCGACCGCCAAAAATGGGACGATGACCCGTACCATTCCAAAAAAGGCATTGTACAATCTGACTCGCTTCATATAGGAACTAAGTTGCGGTAAATTCGGTAATAAAAACACTTGATCAGCTTCGACTAAGAACGTCCGCGTCGTTCGATAACCTGCCATGATGAAAAACAAGCTACCCATGAGTAAATTCCCCGGAAAGTCACCATCGATTTGATTGAGGAACCGACCATAAACGACGAGCGCGTAAAGAATGACGAAGTAAACTGTAAATAATAATCCGCCATTCGCCATGTACTTCGTATACTTAGTCATTTCCGCCATCGCCGTTTGGTAACGCTCTTGCCATAAGGTAGAACTCGTCATCTTTCCGCCTCCCCGATGGCGGCTACATAAATGTCATCAAGCGAACTATCTATCAAATCAAACCGTTTCCGTAATTCAACCGTCGTTCCTTCCGCTGCGATTCGCCCATCATGGAGAAGAATGAAGCGGTCACAATGTCGCTCAGCCGTCTCTAAAATATGCGTCGACATTAATATCCCTTTTCCTTCGCCCTTCAATTCACTAAAGATATTCAACAGTTCTCGAATGGCTAAGGGATCTAGGCCAACAAACGGTTCATCGACAATCAATAGTTCACTTCCCGTGATCAAGGCGCAAAGAATCATCGCCTTTTGCTTCATCCCTTTCGAGAAGACACTCGGAAACCATTCTAATTGTTTCGTCATTCGTAATCTTTCCGCGTAATGACGCATTCGTTCTTCAGCAGTCTCCCGGTCGACATCATACCCTTGCGCCATTAAACGGAGATGCTCACGAAGCGTAAGTTGTTCGTATAACATTGGTTGCTCCGGGATATATGCCACTTGTTTCCGATACGTTTGTTCATCAGCTGCCAGACTGACATCGTTAATCAAGATTTCACCTGATTTGATTGGTAATAATCCTAATATGTGCTTGATCGTCGTCGACTTCCCGGCACCATTCAATCCAATCAGTCCAACTAACTCCCCTTGTTCTACTGCTATATCAATATGATGCAGCACTGTTTTCGATCCATAACCACCTGAAAGATCTTTAATTTCTAATAACAATTCTAGCCACTCCTCTCATTAACTATCCTAGACAATTCATCTCCGTTTTTCTACTTCTGACAATTTTTTTTAAAAGAAAAGGTTTGAATACATCTTATTACGGCAATTACTCTAAGTGT
Source organism: Exiguobacterium sp. s193 (assembly GCF_018618755.1). Lineage (GTDB taxonomy): Bacteria > Bacillota > Bacilli > Exiguobacteriales > Exiguobacteriaceae > Exiguobacterium_A. Next base: position 32,978 of record NZ_JACSMR010000002.1, on the reverse strand, counting down.
AATCGTTACATCAATATATGAAAAACGATTTACAAAAATTGAAAGTGTATGTCACATCAAATGTTTTAATGAGAAGTAACTGGTCTAATCATCTAGCTATCTTATCTACTTGTATTGTTTTACTTCTCAGCAAAAATTACGTTTATGAGTCATTCATTTTCAACGTGTTTATAACAACCTGAAAACAGGTAAATCTAAGTATGAAAAGGAGTGTGTCATATGGGATTCTTATGGGCTTTAATTGTTGGTGGACTAATCGGTTGGGTGGCAAGCTTAATCATCGGAAAAGACGTTCCCGGCGGCATCATCGGTAACATCATCGCAGGTTTCATCGGCGCAATGATCGGACAATCAATCTTCGGTACAATGGGACCTGATCTTGCAGGGTTCGCAATCATTCCAGCTATCTTAGGTGCAGTCATCTTAATCTTCATCGTATCATTGATTCTTCGTGCCATTCGTAAGTAATCATTATTAAAGAATAATAATTTAAATCAAAAGGAGTGTTTTTAAATGGGATTCTTATGGGCTTTAATCGTTGGTGGACTAATCGGTTGGGTAGCAAGCTTAATTATCGGGAAAGACGTTCCCGGCGGCATCATCGGTAACATCATCGCAGGTTTCATCGGTTCAATGATCGGACAAGCTATTTTCGGTGATATGGGACCTGATATTGGTGGGTTCGCTGTCATCCCTGCAATCATCGGTGCAATCATCTTAATCTTCATCGTGTCACTTGTCCTTCGTTCAGTAAACAAAAAGTAAGCAACAGTAACGACTAAAACTAGTAAATTAGAGGAGTGTTTTTAATGGGATTCTTATGGGCTTTAATCGTCGGCGGTTTAATTGGTTGGGTAGCAAGCTTAATTATCGGGAAAGACGTTCCCGGCGGCATCATCGGTAACATCATCGCAGGTTTCATCGGTTCAATGATCGGACAAGCTATTTTCGGTGATATGGGACCTGACATTGGTGGGTTCGCAGTCATCCCTGCAATCATCGGTGCAATCATCTTAATCTTCATCGTGTCACTTGTCCTTCGTTCAGTAAACAAAAAGTAAGCAACAGTAACGACTAAAACTAGTAAATTAGAGGAGTGTTTTTTAATGGGATTCTTATGGGCTTTAATCGTCGGCGGTTTAATTGGTTGGGTAGCAAGCTTAATCATCGGGAAAGACGTTCCTGGTGGCATCATCGGTAACATCATCGCAGGTTTCATCGGTTCAATGATCGGACAAGCTATTTTCGGTGATATGGGACCTGATATTGGTGGGTTCGCAGTCATCCCTGCAATCATCGGTGCAATCATCTTAATCTTCATCGTGTCACTTGTCCTTCGTTCAGTAAATAAAAAGTAAGTAACTAAAATTAAAAAGGAGTGTTTTCAATGGGATTCTTATGGGCTTTAATCGTCGGTGGTATCATTGGTTGGTTAGCAAGTCTTATTCTTGGTAAAGACGTTCCCGGTGGCATCATCGGTAACATCATCGCAGGTTTTGTTGGTGCAATGATCGGTCAAGCTCTTTTCGGTAGTTGGGGACCTGACCTTGGAGGATTCGCCATCATTCCAGCATTACTCGGTGCGATCATCTTAATCTTAATCGTTTCGTTCATTCTTCGTGCAGTGAACAAAAAATAACAAATGAAAGCACTGGTAACAGACTCGAATTTTTCAAAGTCGTTACCGGTGCTTTTTTTGTACCATCAGCGTAATTCTAACCACATTTTATCCGAACGCTCGATTACTCTTTTTTCTGACCGTAAGTTAAGCCACCCTAATATATCTTCAAAGAAACTGGTTGGGTATTCCCAGACGGTCCCGATTGATTCGTTACTTTTCGATTCCGGCTTGCCGGCAACTGCTTCAAGCTCAGAAGGTGTCTTGTTTAAATCAATCATGATGCTTTTTACCTTACCACTTGCATACGTCACTTCGAAACCGTCATATAGTGCACGATTTGCTACATTTGATGCTGGAGATCCAAATTCTTTTTCGATAGAAGAACGATTTTCATCCAGATAAGCTGTCATCGCGTCGATTGACTTGCCTGTTCGTGCCTTGACTTCGGTCTCTAACAATTTTTCGATGTCTAATCCATACTGTTCCGTGACATCTGGTTTGATTTGGTCCGCTAACTTAAACGTTACTTCCGTTGTTTTCTTGTCTCCCAATTGAACGGTTTGACGATCTCGTCCTGTCTTACCATTGGCTTCGACAGTTGCAAGTACATCGTATTCACCCGGGAAACGTTTGATTTTTAACGGCTCACCGTCTTGGACGCCTGCTTCTTCATCCTCTATGAAGACGGTCGTCCCTGGTACATCACTCGTTACTTGAAGTAGCTGTTTATTTAGATGAAGCACATATTCGTCAAACCAAAAGCGCCCTGCTGTTTTTTTTAGCTCGAACAAATCCTGTTCAGTTTTCTCTGCTGTAGGTTCAGGGTAGTTTTGCTGATCGACTTTAATTTCTGTTACTGCTCGACTGAGACGTCCTTCATCTGCCCGGAACCATTTCATCAAACGATTTGCTTCCGCAATCGATACGACTTGATCATCTTCATACACGAGTTTTTGGAACGTAGCCCGGTCATTGTCGTTCACGGCTTTCATAAATACAGCTTCTGTACGCTCTCTCTCAGCAGCCGGCTTGATTTGGCTTACGTACATCCAGCCTGCTAGTATAATTAAAAGGAGCGCAATCCCGCTGATGAGCAAACGTTGATTTCGTTTTTTCTTTTGTTCAAATAACGTCATACGAGACGGCATCGTCTGTTCCCTACTTTCTTTTCGCTTTGTGTATCTAAGTGTAAAAACGTTTGATTACGTTGTCAATCACACTTAAGATGGAGATAATTCTATTTTCATTTCGAAATTATTTAAAAAAGGAGTAATCCCTATGCAAAAAGATAACTGTATTTTCTGCAAAATCGCTAAGCACGAAGTACCTAGCCATAAAGTATTTGAAAACGATGAGGTCCTTGCTTTCCTCGACCTCTCCCAAGTAACAAAAGGACACACGTTAGTCATTCCAAAACAGCATGCCGATCATGTGTATGAGTTGTCTGTCGAAGATGCTAAATCTGTTTTTGCCGTCGTTCCTGAAATCAGCCGTGCCTTACAACAAGAGACAGAGGCTGCCGGCATCAACATCTTATCGAATACAGGGAAAGTCGCTGGACAGTCGGTGCCGCACTTCCATATCCACCTGATTCCCCGGCATGACAAGCACGATGGATTCGGTGCCAAATGGGAAGTCCATAATGAAGATTATACGGTAGAAGAGCTGGCAAACTTAGCAGATTCTATTGCCCAACACCTTTAAAATCCAATACCTAATCCGGAATTTCTGAATCCTTTTTTAGAAATATTGTCAAAATAGGTTTCCGATATCGAATTTTCGGTAAAATAATATGAAACAAATATTTTAATATCAAGAAGGAGGTAAACTATGTCGAAGCGTCCCCAACGTAACTGGGTCGCTTTTGGTGCTACGCTGTCGCTTGTGACTTTTTACGGTTTGAAGGCGCTTCGCCAAGGTACTAAAAGTGACTCTTCGAATGGTAAACAACGTCGAAATTCTTATTCTACAATCGTAACGAACGTGCAGGATTTAACGCAGGAGGGCAAGAACTTAATAGAGACAGCTAAAATTTCGGGTACAACCTTCAAAGATGAAGTTACGAAAGATGTCTCTGTGTATCAAGCCGAGATTCAAGAATCCATTTCGCGTATCCAAGAATTAGCTGATGAGGCGAAACAAGATGCGGATCACCTCTCTCCTCAAAAGTAAGGTCCATTGCTTCGATTTGTTTTTTGTATAGTTTGCATTTTGCGTTTTTTAGCCATCGTCACCTTTCGAAAGGATGAGTCAGATATGGAACATGAAAAATTATATCCTGGACAAGAAGCACTGTTATACAGTCATAAAATTGTCCAGCTGAGCAAAGCACTATGGAAAACGGTAGAAAAAGATTGGCAAAATTGGATTAAGCCCTTTGATTTAAATATCAATGAGCATCATATCCTCTGGATTTCACATGCTTTAGGTGGTGCTTCGATTTCTGAGATCGCCAAATACGGTGTCATGCACGTTTCAACAGCATTCAACTTCTCTAAAAAATTAGAAGATCGTGGTCTGTTGACGTTCTCAAAAAAAGAGACGGATAAACGAAATACGTATGTCCAACTTACGCCAGCCGGTGAAACGTTATTACTTGAGACTATCCAAGCGTTCCGTCCGGAAGAGAATGGTGTCTTCCGTGCCTCGCTCCCGCTTCAAGAGTTATACGGCAAGTTTCCTGAGTTAACGGACATTTCTGCGATTGTTCGTCGTTTATACGGAGACAGTTTCATGGATATTTTCGCCGAAACGTCGAAGATGATTACCGAAGAAGCCGACCGCCGTCCGCAAGACCCTGTCATCGATTCAATTAAAAAGGCATAAATTCGTTTAATCATTTGAAACCCTAGCGTTCTGGCCAAAGCCTAGAGCGCTTTTTTGATGCTTTTTAAGATTGCGACTACATTACTAGTCGATGTCAAACATCGCTTCACCTTCACAATTTCCCATAAAAATAGTCATCAACACGGATCGTGTATGTGATAGCATAGAAAAGAGCAAACATCTTATGGTAAGGTGTACAGCTGTCAACCTAGCCAGGATATGATATGATAGAACGGTTGAAATAAATGGTAAATTAGGGGTGTATGTATGAAGAAGAAATTTTTAAGTGCAGCAGCAGTGGCAAGTGTCTTCACATTAGCAGCTTGTGGTTCGAATGATGAAGCAGTCATCAACTACAAAGGCGGGGAAATCAATAAAGCGGACGTCCAAGACGAAGCTTATGAAAAAGCAGGCGCACAAATTGCGTTCCAGCAAACGATGAATAAACTGCTAGAAGAAGAATACGGTAAAAAAGTCACGGACAAAGAAGTCGAGGCTGAAGTCAAAAAGACGAAAGACCAGTTCCCAGATAAAGAACAGTTCAATTCAACTTTGAAAACAGCTGGTATCAACAGTGAAAAAGAGTTCGAAAAAGTGCTTCGTACACAAATGCTCTTAACGGAAGCAAAATCTGCGAAATCTAAAGTAACAGATAAAGAAATCGAAGACCGCTTCAACCAAGAGAAAGTCGAAGTAAAAGCGAGCCATATTCTTGTTGAAAAAGAATCAGAAGCCAAAGCAATTAAAAAAGAATTAGATAACGGTGGCGATTTCGCAAAAATCGCGAAAGCCAAATCAACAGATACAGGCAGTGCAACAAAAGGTGGAGACCTCGGTTACTTCACAAAAGGTAAAATGGTCGAGGAATTCGAAAACTATGCCTTTAAAGATGGCGTTGAAGGTAAAATTTCTGATCCAATCAAAACACAATTCGGTTACCACATCATCAAGGTAACAGACCGTAAAGAGAAAAAAGATTTCACGCTTGAAAAAGAAAAAGACCGGATTAAAAAAGCACTCGCTGAAGAAAAAGCAGCGCAAGTCAATCCAAATGATATTTACCGTTCATTGATGAAAAAATATGATGTTAAAATCGAAAACAAAGACTTCAAAGATGCATTCGATCTGGATAAGCAAGAGCAACAACAAATGCAACAACAAATGATGCAACAGCAACAGTAAGTAAAAAAACCCTTTGCCACATGGCGAAGGGTTTTTTTGTGTTTTACCGAATTGGCGCACGTTCATACTGTTTTGGTAGCAACACCTCATCGTGAAGCTCTGCCGCTGCATGGTGGACCCAGTACGGCTGTCGTAAGAGCTCACGCGCAAGTAATACGACGTCAGCCCGCTCACTCCGTACGATTTCTTCAGCCATCGCCGAAGACGTAATTAGACCGACTGCTCCCGTCTTCATTCCCGTCGTTTGCTTCAGCTCTGCCGCGTACGGCACTTGATATCCGGGGTATACTTCCGGAACTGCATTTGCGACAACTGCCCCTGAACTACAATCCAGTAAGTCGATTCCCCGCTCAAGCAATGCTTCCGCAAGTGGAATATAGTCTGTCGCCGTCATTCCACCTGGTGCATGATCCGCAGCAGAAATCCGTACCCAAAGCGAAATGGCTGATTTCGCTTGAATCCCCTCGATGATTTCCAGCAGGAAGCGCATCCGATTTTCGACTGATCCACCGTACTGATCTTGTCGTTCATTCGACAAGGGTGACAAAAATGTGTTAATTAAATAACCATGCGCACCATGAAGTTCAATGAAATCATAGCCGGCTGCTTCAACACGCAGTGCCGCATCGACGAATTGTTGTTTGATCTCTTCGATTTCTGTCAGTGACAACTCGTGTGGCTGTCCATAAGAGTCATCAAACGCAAGTGGACTCGGTGCGACAGGCGGATGCGCCGTCGTACTTTTTCGACCAGCATGTGCTAATTGGACGCCCACCTTCGCTCCTGCTGCTTGTACTTGCTCCGCAATCCGTTTTAACCCGTCGATTTGCGAATCAGACCAAATACCGAGATCACCTGCCGAGATTCGCCCGTCAGGTGTCACAGCCGTCGCTTCCAGGATGAGTCCCCCAACGCCGCCGACTGCACGCGACGCATAGTGTGTCACGTGCCAATCCGTCACCTTGCCATCGTCCTTTGCGCTGTACATACACATCGGTGCCATGATGACACGGTTTCGGAACGTAACTTTTCCAATTTCAATCGCTTCAAATAATTTTGTCTTCATGCCCATGCCTCCCTACTTATAGTTTTGGACGATAAAATGACCGGTTATCCAGTGCAAACGACCGTTCAGAAAACTGACCCGGTTCGACATACTCTAAAAGACGATCCATCATCGTCATACGTGCGTCTAAGTTATCGATTAAAAACAGAACTTCTGCTTCACGCATTTGAGGTGCAACGGCCGATCCCCACTCCGGACGACCATGATGACTCAAGACTAGATGTTGCAAGACGGTCAGTACTTCAGAATCAATTGAAAGTTCTGCCCCGACTTTTTCGAGTTCCGCAACCATTAACGAGATATGACCGACTAATTTTCCGGGAAGCGTATACTCTGGAGTTACAGGATCTGATAGCTCTTTAATCTTCGCATAGTCATGTAAAACGACACCAGACACTAATAAGTCACGATTTAATGTCGGGTACAATTTTGCGATTTGGTCAGCCAGCTTCAACATCGAGAGCACATGGTACGATAAACCTGAATAAAACGCATGATGATTTTTAACCGCTGCCGGGTGCGTAAAATAGGCGTTAAAGTTTTTGGTGACCAAGTGTTTGACGATTTTTTTCATGTCTGCCTGCTGAATCGATTCGATATATTGTAGAACTTCCGTTTCGATTTGTTCCCGCGGAATCGGTGCCGATTGGATGTAGTCTTCGACATTCGTTTCGTCAAGGACTGTAATTTGTTTTAATTTCAGTTGTGTCCGACCTCGATAGTCCATCACTTCACCAGCCGCATGGACGATAAACTTCGGCGCATACTTTTCGACATCACTCGTATCCCACATCTTCGTCTCAATCTCGCCTGTCTTGTCCGCTAAAATCAATGTCAGATATGGTTTGCCGTTTGCTGCGATTCCTTTCGTTGCCTGTTTAATCATCACACGTTGGTCAAGCATTTCTCCAACCGTCAGTTGTCCAATACCTTTCATGTCACAACACTTCCTTTATTGTATGGATTGATATTATTATTGATATGTTTGCATTACACTTAATATAGATCACTTATTTATTCTACTATATGGGAGCCTTGAACATGGAATTCGATTCGCAATTTAAATGGTACCGCTACATGACTGTATCAGAATTTGACCAACAACTGAACGAAGAACGCACCACTCAAACGAAACTCGACTGGTTACGGCAACTTCGAATCAAAGATGTCAACTTCACACGGGCAGAACTCGGTGTCTTGTATGGCTCAATCGTGACCTGGCAAAACCCTGATGATAAAAGCGACCGCCGCTTCATCTGCTATTACATCACGCCAACTGAGCTCATTACGATCGGACTGTCTGAACATATTATCTCACTGGCTACACCATTTGACCCGAAAACAGCTTTTGATGCCTTTTATGCGATTCTTTCGTTACAAATGAATACGTATTTTGCTGGCATCGACGACTTTGAAAAGGAACTCTTTTCTCGACAAGATGAACTCCGGGGCAACATCAACGAAAATTCACTCGATAGCATCTTTGCTTTACGCGATACCATCGAGAATTGGTCCGACTTGATCGTCCCATTTCAAGAACTGATCCTCGCAGGACAAGAAGCCTTCGTCGCTGTCATTGATTTTGAACACCATCTTCCGTTTCGCCTTGCCAAACAACGTGTCGAGCGTTTATTGATGTTGATTGAACACTATCAAAAAGATATTGAGGTTCTACTCGATTTATCGACGACTGTTTCGAACTTCAGGGGAAACGAAATCATGAAGGCCTTGACGATTTTCACCGCTGTCGCGACCCCGATGATGGCCCTCGGCGCGATTTGGGGCATGAACTTCAAGAACATGCCGGAACTCGACTGGAAATACGGCTACGCAGGTGCGCTCACCCTGATCTTGATTACGACTGGCGGAATCTTTTATTGGATGAAATGGCGTGGATGGCTCGGAGCACTCGTTCGTATGCCTAAAAAACGGACAAAAAAATAGATACAAGAACATAAGTTCGTTATACTTAGCTTATCATATTTATTTGGAGGAGGTGACTTTTGATGGGACGAAAAATCATTCATATCGATATGGACGCTTTTTACGCCTCTGTCGAGCAACGAGACCGTCCTCACCTAAAGGGGGTTCCTGTCATCGTTGGTGGTCCTCCTCACGCACGCGGCGTCGTTGCGACGTGTTCTTATGAAGCGCGTAAGTATGGTGTTCATAGTGCCATGCCGTCCCGTCGTGCCTTCCAGCTCTGTCCCCGTGCCGTCTTCATCCGTCCCCGCTTCGAGGTCTACCGGGCAGTCAGTGCGCAAATCATGGAGTTGTTTCTTGAGGTCACGCCACTCGTCGAACCGTTATCACTCGATGAAGCCTATCTCGACGTCACAGAAAATCATTTAAATATGCTGAGCGCAACCCACATCGCAGAGTATATCCTCGCTGAAATCAAGCGACGAACGGGCTTGACGGCATCCGCTGGTGTCTCGAATTCGAAGCTCGTTGCAAAGATTGCTTCCGGTTATCAAAAACCGAACGGCTTGACGGTCCTCCCACCGGACGAGGTCCTCCCCTTTTTGTCTTCTTTACAAATCGGTGACTTGCACGGTGTCGGGAAGGTCACAGAGCAGACGCTTCGCAAACATGGATTTGAGACCGTTGCTGATATTCAGCAGTCTCCGGTCGAAGAACTCCGCGGCTTACTCGGTCGGGACCGTGGAACAGAGTTGTATACGATGGCCCATGGCGAAGACGAACGCTTAGTCCGTCCTCATCGTGAACGGAAATCAATTGGTTCTGAAACAACATTCGAAGAAGATACAGAAGACATCGATACAATTTTCGAAACCTTAAAACGAGAAGCGCAGTCTGTCGTCCGTAGTCTGCAACAAAAAGAACTCGTTTGTCGGACCGTCACCGTCAAATGGAAAACAGAATCATTCCAATCCCGTTCGAAGCGTTTTACTTTTCTCGAAGAAACAAATGATGAAGAGAAATTATTGAAAGTGACAACAAAACTATTCAATGAAATCGAGTTCACCGGACCGATCCGTTTAATCGGGATGAGCGTCAGCCATCTTGAAGCGCCACCTCAATCTAAACAGTTGACGTGGCAAGATATCGACTCCTACTTGTAAAGTGAATGGCTATTCAGTACACTTGAATTAGTTATTTGAATAAAGGAGGAAGAACCATGATTTATACGCTCACTGTTTTTTCAGACCGGGGAGAAACATTGCTCGACGACACTTTTGAATCCCCTAACGATTCCGATGCACGTGAAGAAGGGATTCGTCGTCTCAAAGAGGGTCAATTCGAACATAAAGGGGCCCGTGTCACGCGCGCCGGTAAATTGATTCACTTCGAGCGGGCTTACTTACCTAAAATCGTACCTGCAAAAAGCACGTAACGATACAATCTTCAAGCGTCTTTTTTCGTTGCTTTCCTCGGGCGAGGCGCAAGCCGTTGCTCCTTCGTCCTAACGGACAAGAAGCAGGGTCTTGCCTGCCTCTGAAAGTGCGTTTTTAACACACTTTTCCCCGCAGGAGTCAACGAAACGTGACGCTTTTTAGGTAACACTATGACGGAAAGCCAGTCATGCAGACGGTTTAGGGCGCGATCCGTCTCGAATCGCTTAGAACCGCGAAAAACAATCGATCGCGATCCTGCAGCTTTGCTGTAGCGGCGCGGAAGATTGCCGCTTTGAAGACGAGGCGAGACAGGGAAGCGCGACCGGATTGTCTCTCTTCACGCTTCATAAGAGTTTGTCTACACGCAAAGAGCCCCGGACGTGATCCGGGGCTCTTTGTACTTCTTACTGAACGTCGTCTTGATTTTGTTCCATCATCGGTGCATACAGCTCTTCAAGCGGCTTCATGATGATTTGTGTGACTTCTGTCAACATCGTGTGCATCCGTTGCTCTTCTTGCATCAGCTGGTTGATCAGCGAATTGTTTTGCACTTCCAGCATTTTCGCCTGTGCCGATGCCATATCTTCAGGTGTAATTTCTTCACCTTGCATTTGCTTTTGTTGAAGTTCCAATTGAACGTTCCGGAATGAAGCAAACAGTTCGTTTGATTCTGGATCCGCGTTCACTTGTGTGTACAGGTCTTTTAGCGTCGTATACTCTGCTGTTTCACGAAGTGCACGTTCGAGCGTATACGCGTGGTCATACAAATTTGTTTCAGACATTTTAAAACCCCCAATTTAGTTAAGCAATCACCAGGATTGCTTGTATCATTCCAATTAAACCACCTAATAGTCCCCCGAGCCAAGTGATAGCCCGAAATTCTTTCCGTGAAATCGATAAGACGATTTCTTCGAGATACTGTGTATCCAGTAAATCAACTTCATCCCGAACAATCGACTCGATATCGAGTGTCATCATGATACGTTCTGCATGGTTCGCAGATTGCTCAATCAACCGATCCACGATCAGGGGAACAAACTCTGAACGGATTTTCTCTTCGAATCGGCTCAAGTAGTGGTGCAACGGTAAATCTAACGCCTGCGTCAAAGGAATCCGGTTCAGAATTTCAGATTTGATACGTTCGATTACTTGTTGTTCGATCGTCTCGTCCAAGAGTGTATGAATCGGACGATTCATTACTTGTCCGATTTCTTGATCCACCATCTGTGTGATGAATCGACGTGTCGACTCTCCTTGTAATACCCGTTTGATTTCCGGTTGAATCATTTCCACCAAATTGATATTTGCAAGTAACATCCCGAACATCCCGCCTCCAAGTTTTCCTTGGATGAACCGCGCGGTCGTCTCCTCTAATTGCATCTTCCCTTCCGGACTATCAAAATAAACATCTGTTTGTTTTAATAAGGCATCTACGATTTCCGGAATGACCGTCTTGATTTTACCAACACCCGCCTCACCGACGACTTCTTCAATCGTCGATCGTTTTAACCCTGACATCATATCAGTCAGTTCGTGCTCGAGCGTATCGCCTATTTTGTCACGCATCTTTTGTTCCGGCTGCTCGATAAACCGGGACACTACTGTCCGGACCGTCACGTCCGAATGAAGCCATTTCATAATTTCAGTCGTCACAAGTCCCGTTACCGCCTCATGCATCGCAGGTTGCCGCAGACGTTTCCCGATTCCTCCTGGTGTCACTAAGTGCTTGACGACGGTCCGTCCAAGATTTGCTGCTAACTCATCTCGCCGTTTCGGGATGAGACCTGGTGTAAAAGGAATACGGTATTTTCCGATATATTTCGCTTCGAGTGGTCGAAATAACATCCGAATCGCCAGGTGATTCGTGACCGCACCAATCATTGCCCCTATGGCAATCATCCCGATGATTTTTAAGATGGTGATTAGTTCGATTTGCATAGATCATCGTTCCTTCCGAATTTAGTATTGTGGTAAAGTCTGAGTATCACTTGTTATGTAGGAGAGATGTAACGTGTTACAACAATTGACTTCCTTGTTTAAAGATCAGTTATCGACAGACCCCACGGTGTACTGCATGGATAATTATAGCGTATATCAGCTAGCAGATGGACTCCGCTTCGGAATCGAAAGTTCTGCCCTGACCGGACGTGAACTCGACTTATTGAATTTAATCGCAGAACGTGTCGTCACTTCCATTTCAACCGACCTGACGTATTGGCGTCAACGACTCGAATTGCCAGTAGCTGAGGAAAGCGAACCATTCCGAATGATTCACTTTTTGTTTGATCAACTCGATGAACGGATAACGGAAGATCTCGAGAATTTATTAACTTCCTTTTTTGAGGCTGCGAGTATCTTTGTCCCATTAACAACAAATCGTTTACTCGTTATTGAGCGCGACGAATTAGTCAGTGAACATGACTTAAACGACTTGTTCACAGCACTCCAATCTGATTTTTTAACGAACGGAAAAGTCTTGATCGGTCAACGCCGGTCGCACGGGGACATCGCAACACAATTCCGACTCGAACAAGCAGCCTTACGTCATCTTCCGCTATCCCGCGTCGAACGTTTTCTTCCGGCCGTGACACGACTCGCGCTCTTATCACAACCGGTCCGTGACGAATTGACGAGTCGCTTCATCGGTCCACTCGAACCCGAATCAAGGGAGACGATTGATGCTTTTTGTCGTGCCAATCTGAACGTTTCCTTAACGGCAAAACATTTATTCCTGCATCGCAATAGCCTTCAGTACCGGCTTGACCGCTTAACCGAACAGACAGAAATTGATATTCGATCGTTTGAAGGGGCAGCCTTCCTCTACACGTTGTTACTCCTGGCATAGTGCCCAAATGAAAACGGTTGCATTTCGTCATGTTGTCCATGTTCAGTTGATCCTTTTTCTTCTATACTAAGGATTGTAAGCGTTACATTACCCGATCACATTACTAGGAGGATATACACATGGCAGATATTCGTCTTGAACATATCGATAAAATTTATTCCGGCTCAGCAAAGGCCGTTGACGACTTTAACCTTCACATCCAAGATAAAGAATTCATCGTTTTCGTCGGACCATCAGGTTGTGGTAAATCAACAACACTTCGGATGATTGCCGGACTCGAAGAAATCTCAGGCGGAGATTTCATCATCGATGGGAAACGGATGAATGACGTCGCGCCGAAAGACCGCGATATCGCGATGGTTTTCCAAAACTACGCACTCTACCCGCACATGAACGTGTTTGACAACATGGCATTCGGGCTCAAGCTACGTAAGTTCCCGAAAGATGAAATCAAACAGCGCGTCGACAATGCGGCACGCATCCTTGGACTTGAAGAGTACCTCGAGCGGAAACCAAAAGCATTATCAGGTGGACAACGTCAACGTGTTGCCATCGGCCGTGCCATCGTTCGTGATGCAAAAGTCTTCCTGATGGATGAACCCCTCTCGAACTTGGACGCAAAACTGCGTGTTCAGATGCGTAAAGAAATCATCCAACTTCATAAACGTCTTGAAACAACGACAATTTATGTTACCCATGACCAAACAGAAGCGATGACGCTTGCGACGCGTATCGTCATCATGAAAGCCGGGCTCATTCAACAAGTCGGTTCTCCTAAAGAAGTATACGATCACCCAGACAACATGTTCGTCGCGGGATTCATCGGATCACCTTCGATGAACTTCTTAACAGGAAAACTTGCTGACGATGGACTTTTCCATGTTACAGGAACGGATGAGAAGTTCGAAGTCCCTGAAGGCAAAATGAAAGTTCTCCGTGAACGTGGTTATACAAGTAAAGACCTCGTCCTCGGGATTCGTCCGGAAGACATTCATGCTGAGTTGATTTATCAAGACACAAAAACAGCGCACCGTTTCCCTGCGCATATCGAAGTTTCTGAATTGATGGGGGCAGAATCATACCTCTACTCAAAAGTAGGCGACCAAGCCTTCACAGCACGTGTCGACTCACGCTCACACGTCGAGATGGGATCAAACCTCGACCTCTTCTTCGACATGACAAAAGCACATTTCTTCGATGCTGCAACCGAAGCGACAATCCGTTAATTTCAACTGAATGTTTACTTTTCAAAGACTGCCCATTCGTGGGCAGTCTTTTTTATTGACAGAGGATCCTGTAACTTTGTATGATACTGCTTGTAGTCTTAAATTAATCCTATTCGAAAACTAGGAATTGAAATCATTTATTATTTAAAGGAGAGAGCGCTATGAAACACGGACTAAAGCTAGCAGTAGCAGCACTATCAACGGCGGGGGTGTTAGCAGCGTGCGGCGCTTCTAATGAAGAAGCAAGCAAAGACAGCAAGATGATTACGGTCGGTACGGAAGCGACATACCCACCATTTACGTATAAAGAAAAAGGCAAACTCACAGGTTATGACATCGATGTCATGAATGAAGTCGCTAAACGTGCCGGTTATAAAGTCGACTATAAAGCGATGGACTTTAAAGGACTCATCCCAGCGCTCGATTCGAAACGAATCGATGTCATTGCGAACCAAATGGGAATTACAGATGAGCGGAAAGAGAAATATGCATTCTCTGACCCGTACACGGTTTCCGGATCAACGATCATCGTCAATGAAAAAACGGACGATATCAAAACACTTGACGACTTAAAAGGCAAAACGGTCGGTTCGACACAAGGATCACTTTATGCAAAGACAGCAGAAGATGCTGGCGCAAAAGTAAAATACTATAAAGGTGCCAACCAAGTCTTGAAAGATCTTGAAGCAGGACGTGTCGACGCCGCGATGAACGATCGTCTGTTCGTTTTGACAGAACTCAAAAAAGCGGGATACAAAGTCAAAGCAGTTGGTGAAACATTCGATAAGAATGAATCTGGTTTCATGATGCGTAAAGACAGTAAGTATGCAGCAGACTTCAATAAAGCACTTACAGAAATGAAAAAAGACGGCACACTTGCAGACATCGGTAAAAAATATTTTGACGAGGACATCAGTCAGTGACGGAATTGTTCACGATTGTTCGCGATAACGCGAACGTCTACGGAGAGGCGATTGGCATTACACTTCTTGCAAGTGGATTTGCCATCGTCTTTGCGCTTTTCCTCGGATTGATTCTTGCGGTCATGCGCGATAGCCGCTTCGCCGTCTTTAGCGGTTTCGCCCGATTGTATGTCTCGTTCTTCCGTGGAACACCTTTACTGTTACAAATCTTGATTTTATATAACGGGCTCGTCGCGTTACAGTTGTCAGGGTTCCAGGCCCTTGCCTTCGGACTCTCACTCCACTTCTCCGCTTATATCTCAGAGTCATTCCGCGCCGCAATCGCCTCGGTCGATCGTGGTCAATGGGAAGCTGCCGACTCACTCGGGATTCCGCGTCGGAAAACGTTTAAGGATGTCATTCTTCCACAAGCCTTGTCACGCGCCATTCCGCCGCTTTCGAACTCCGTCATCGACATCATCAAGTCGACGTCGCTCGGGACGATTGTTGCCGTCGAGGAATTGACGTATGTGTCCGATCAAATCTCTGCTACGACGTATCTCGTCATGCCACTCCTGCTGTTCTCGGCAGCGATTTACTGGATCATGTCGACGCTCGTACAGATGTTACAACATCGTCTAGAAATGCGTTTTAGCATTCCGGATTAAACATTACCGACTTGGAATGATTGCACATTCCAAGTCTTTTTTTTGCTTTTTTTTAGGTTTAATACTAGGCAACTCGGGAATAATCAAGTATACTAATAAAAAATCAGAATTATCTGATAACTTTAAAAGGAGCGTGGCCAAGATGAAACAAGTAATTGAAGCTTTCCGTAGACAAGATGCAGAACAGCGGATTCCAGTGCTACGCCTCGAGATTGATTATGAACTCAGCACTCTCTTTGATGCCATCCAGGTCAGTGATCAAGCTGCCGTAGTCGCTAGTAAAGAACGTCTAGATAAATATCGCCAGGAGATGCTTCGTTTAGAAGCTTGACCCTATAGATACCCATCTCACCTCCCCCTTGAGATGGGGTTTTTTGCGCAAAAAAATAGCCCGAAGGCTATTTTAGGTTATGGACAAACTCTAATGAAGGATTTATCAAAATTAGACGATAATACGCCCACTTCTTAGCAAAGCGTAGGTGGGGGTAGTTCAAACCGATATGATTCTTCCCTGTCTCGCCTCGTCTTAAAAGCGTCACTTTTCCGTTGGCTCCTACGGGAAAAAGTGCGTTTTTTAACGCACTGTCAGAGGTAGGCAAGACCCTGCTCGTTGTCCGCTAGGATCAAGGAGCAACGGCTTGCCCCTCGCCCGAGGACTGCAACGGAAAAGGGATAAGCTTTTCTCTCACCCTATGTTACTTTGGCTAGACGCTGAAAATAGCCCGAAGGCTATTTTTTAATCAACGTCACGTCCACGAGAAGCTTTTAGGATTTCGAACCACTGTTCACGTGATAACGTCAAACGAGTCGCATTGACCGCAGATTCAATCCGTTCAATTTTCCCTGAACCTACAATCGGCATGATCCGTGCCGGGTGTTTCAAGAGCCACGCATAGGCGACTTCATCGATGTCACTTGCTCCAATTTGTTTCCCGATTTCCTCGAGCTTGTCGCGTAAGGCGCTGTATGCTTCTTCCTTGAACAACCGTCCACCGGCAAGCGGGCTCCATGCCATAAGCGGCATTTCGTTTTCATGGCAAAGATCGACCGATCCATCTTCGAAATGTTTCAGTTCAGCGACTGAAAGCTCTAATTGATTCGTCACGAGCATGAATGGTAGACGAGATTGAATTAAACTTTGTTGGGCCGGTGTATGATTTGATAAACCGAACGTCCGCACTTTACCCGATTCTTTTAATTCAACGAATGCTTCGGCAATTTCATTTGGATCCATCAATGGATCCGGGCGGTGAATCAATAACGTATCGATATATTCGACACCAAGTTCCTTTAATGAACGTGTCGCATGGTCGATGATATGTTCTTTTGTTGTATCGTAGAATGAAAGGTTTTGATCGGAATAGTAGTTCCCTTTCATCTTAATCCCCGTTTTTGTGACAATCTCCATTCGTTCACGCAATTCTGGTTTTAACGCCAAGGCTTCACCGAACAAACCTTCATTCGTATAATCCCCGTAGATGTCCGCATGGTCAAACGTCGTGATTCCAAGTGCTAGACATTGCTCAATTAAAGCAAGGCGTTCTTCTGCCGTCATGTTCCATTCATTCAATCGCCATAATCCATGAATCACACGCGAAAATGACAACTCTTCTGTTAGTTGAATTCGTTCCATTCCAATTCATCCTTTCGATCTCGTGCTTTTTCTGTCCTATTTAACTTTACAGGAAGTTGGTACCGGTTGCACGGATTTCGCTTTTCACAAAAAGGCACGAGATACCTGTCCGGTACTCGTGCCTTTATGATCAGTAGTCAACTTGTCTTACTGAATTTGTTCCACTTCTTGCATCACTTCATCTTCTATCATTTGACGTTTACGTGTCGTATCTGCCGCATCCGGTGATGTCACACTGAAGTAAAACTTAATTTTCGGCTCCGTTCCTGATGGTCGGAGACAGAACCAAGAACCGTCCTCAAGCGTAAATTTCAACACATTCGATTTCGGAAGATTAATGGGTGACGGCTTGTGTTGAATCAAATCATGCGCGATGCTCGCATCATAATCTTCGAACAAGACCACTTTCTCTCCCGCCACTTGTTTCGGTGGGTTCTCACGGAACGTATTCATGATTCTTCCAATCTGTTCCACTCCGTCTTTTCCTTTTAACGTCAGTGAACGTAATGATTCCTCGAAGTAACCGAACTGTTCGTAAATGGCCTGTAATGCCTCATACAACGTCCGTCCTTCTTTCTTGTGGTATGCTGCCATCTCTGCTACGAGTAAGCACGCCTGGACAGCATCCTTGTCGCGACAGAAATCGCCGATCAAATAACCGTAACTCTCTTCATAACCGAACAAGTATTCATATTCACCTGAAGCGTTATATTGTTTAATCTTTTCACCGATGAACTTAAAGCCCGTTAATGTATTCTCGACATGAAGATCGTAATGACGGGCGATCAACGCACCAAGTTCTGATGTTACGATTGTCTTCGCAACAAAACCGTTCGCGGGTAATGTACCTTGGGCTGATTTTTGCGACAGAATATAATCGAGTAACAGTGCACCCGTTTGATTTCCTGTCAGTACCGTCCATTCCCCACTTGCATCGCGCGTCGCGACACCGACACGGTCCGCATCTGGATCTGTCGCAAGTAATACATCCGCTTCGACACGGTCTCCGTATTCAATCGCGAGTTCAAACGCAGCATGCTCTTCTGGGTTTGGTGACGAGACTGTTGGGAAGGCGCCATCTGGTTTCGCCTGTTCGTCAACGACCGTCACGTTTTCAAACCCGTAGTTCTTCAATCCAACTGTAACCGGGACAAGGCCGGTTCCGTGGAGTGGTGTGTAGACAATTTTTAGTGCATCCTGCAACTCGTCTTGAATCGTCGGTAACACACGAATCGTTTTTAATTTTTCTTGATACGCATCATCAAGTTGTTCTCCGACACGGACGATGAGACCGTTTGCACGAAGGACTTCTTCTGCTTCGAGGACAATCGATAGTTCATCTTCGACTTGATCGACATACGAAACGAGGTCATCTGCTTCTTTAGGCGGTAGTTGTCCACCATCATTCCCGTATACTTTGTACCCATTGTACTCCGGTGGGTTATGACTTGCCGTAATGACGATCCCACCTGCAGCACGAAGCTCACGAACAGCAAATGACAATTCTGGTGTCGGGCGTAATCCATCAAATAAATATGCTTTAATTCCGTTGCTTGCGAGCGTTTTTGCTGCTTCTAAAGCAAACTCTGGCGAAAAGTGACGCGAGTCATGCGCGATGACGATTCCTTGCGCAACAGCTTCTTCTCCTGCTTTTTTGATAAAGTCTGCAAACCCTTGCGAGGCTTTACGGACTGTGTAAACGTTCATTCGGTTTGTACCGACGCCGATTTCTCCACGCATACCACCTGTACCAAACTCAAGTTCTTTATAAAAAGCATCTTCCGCCGCTTTATCATCTGCGGCTAACGTGACGAGCTCTTCTTTTAATTCAGGCTCTAAATGCTCAAACTGGTTCCACTTTTGATAGGTCTCTTTCCATGCCATATTCATTCCACTCCTTTAATTTATCGAAGTCATACTTGCGATGACGCGTCACCTTTCATATGATTAATCTAGAAAGGTCGAGGTGATTCAAATGTTTCCAACCATTCAAATGGCGGACTTACAACAACTCGTCCACTCGGATCAAATCCGTTGGTTCGATTGCCGCTACGATTTACGTGACCCGAATTATGGTCGTCTAGCTTTTGAGGACCAGCATGTGCCTGGTGCGCATTATCTTGATTTAGCAAATGATTTATCAGGACCTACATCAACTACCGGTGGACGTCACCCTTTACCATCGAAAGAAAACTGGACGAAGACGCTAGAATCGCACGGCATCAAAAATGACGACTTTATCGTCTTATATGATGATGGTTTTCCTTATGCAGCACGTGCATGGTGGCTCTTCAAATGGGCCGGACATGAACGTGTCGTCGTGCTCGAAGGCGGCCTCTCATCCTATCTTGCGTTTGATTATCCGATGACTCGCGAGCTGGAAACTTTTGCGCCTTCTACATATGACGCTGATTTCCGAGATGACATGCTCGTCGATTTTGACGCAGTCAAAGATCGTTCGACGGATACGCTACTCGTCGACTCCCGTTCGCCTGACCGGTTTCAAGGTCAGAATGAAACGATTGATGCCGTCGCGGGTCATATTCCGGGCGCCGTCAACTGCTTTTTTGAAGAAGCGATTTCACCTGACGGAAGACTGAAGGATGCAGAAGATTTAAAGGAACTCTATGCTCCATTACTTGAAGAAGAGTCCCCAATCCTCTATTGCGGTAGTGGTGTGACGGCTTGCGTCAACATTCTCGCACTACACTCGCTCGGTAAAAATGACGTCCGGCTGTATGCAGGTTCTTACAGTGACTGGATTAGTCAAACAGATGATATTTCTTAACTTTCAAAGCCTGATTCAATCAGGCTTTTTTATTTTTTCATAATTGAACCGGTTTGATGTTCCAAATCGCATTCGCATATTCTTTAATCGTCCGGTCGCTCGAGAAGATGCCGGATTTCCCGATGTTCATGATGACCATGCGGTACCATTTCTCCGGATTCTGATAGATACGATCGATTCGTTCTTGTGCTTGTTGATACGACTGGAAGTCTTTTAAAATCAAGTACTCATCGTTATATGTGATGAGCGAGTCATAAATCGCTTGGAACTCACCGACTGGGAATAAGGATCCGTCCACTAAGCTATCGACGATTCTCCGTAACTCCGGTTGTGAGCTATATTGATCGTAGGCATTATAACCACCATATTTTTTATAGTTCATTACTTCTTGTGGTGTGAGCCCAAAGATAAAGATGTTTGCGTCTTCGACTTCGTCACGGATTTCAATGTTTGCCCCATCCAGTGTACCGACCGTCAATGCCCCGTTCATCATGAATTTCATGTTCCCTGTACCGGACGCTTCATAACTCGCCGTCGAGATCTGTTCACTGACATCACTCGCCGGGAAGATTTTTTCAGCTAACGAGACACGGTAATTTTCTAAGAAAACGACTTTCATGTATGGGCTGACTTCCGGATCAGAATTGATCAATTTCGCGAGCGCATTGATGTAGCGAATGACTTCTTTTGCATAATGATAGCCTGGTGCTGCCTTCGCTCCGAAAATAAAGGTCCGTGGTGTCATCTTAAAGGACTTATCTTCTTTTAGGCGATAATATAACGAGTGAATGTGAAGCGCATTAAGTAACTGGCGTTTATAGGCATGGAGTCGTTTGACTTGTACATCAAAGATGGAAGAGGGATCAACACTGATTCCTGTCTCTGCCTCAATCAACTGCGCAAGTTCTTGTTTGCTCTCCAGTTTGATTTGTGCAATATCATGTTGGAGTTCTTCGTTATCGGCCCATTTCGTTAACTTTTGTAAGTCCGACGGGTGATTGATCCAGCTATCGCCGATTGCTTCCGTCACACGATTCGCGAGTTTAGGGTTTGACAACAAGAACCAGCGACGGTGCGTAATTCCGTTCGTTTTATTATTGAAACGGAGCGGGAACATTTCGTAAAACAGACGCATCTCCCGTTGTTTCAAGATTTCAGTATGAATTTGCGCGACACCGTTCGTCGAATGTGTCCCGACAACTGCCAAGTTCGCCATGTTAATCCGCCCGTCCGCAATGATGGCGATTTCTTGCATATGCGAAGCAAGATGCGGATAGTTATCGATGACATCCTGACAGAAGCGACGGTTGATTTCCTCGACGATCTGATAAATCCGTGGTAATAAGTTACGGAACAGATCGACCGGCCAACGCTCTAGTGCTTCTGCGAGCAACGTGTGGTTCGTAAATGACATGACACTCTTCGTGATGCGCCATGCTTCTTCCCACTCATAGTTTTCCTCATCGATTAGAATGCGCATCAATTCCGGAATCGCGACGACAGGGTGTGTATCGTTGATATGGATGGCGATTTGATTCCCCAGTTGCTTAAACGAAGCATTTCGTTTTTTATGTGATAATAGAATACTGCGTAAACCGGCTGCAACAAAGAAATATTGTTGCTTCAGGCGAAGGACCTTCCCTTCATCCGTCGTATCGTCCGGATAAAGAAACTCGGAAATCGTTTGAATCGATTGTTTGTGTGCAAGTAAATCCTTATAATTTCCGCGGTGCTGATGCAACAGTTCATCATCATCATACGGAGATTCTGCACTCCACAGGCGTAAATTATTGACGACCCCATTTTGATACCCGACGATTGGCATATCATACGGGACGGCACGGACGATTTCAGCCGGTTCGTGGTGGACACGATAGCCCCCATCGACTTCTTCTAGCCAGACATGTCCGCCGAACGGAATGTCGACTGATTTGTCGGGACGACGAATCTCCCACATGTTTCCGTTCTTGAGCCAGTTATCCGGGAGTTCGACTTGATAACCATCGATGATTTTTTGTTTGAACAATCCATACTGATACCGAATTCCGTTTCCGTGTCCAGGTAACCCAAGTGCAGCTAACGAATCCAGGAAACATGCTGCTAGTCGCCCTAGCCCCCCGTTGCCAAGTCCAGGCTCCGGTTCTTCTTCCGTCAGGTCTGCTAAGTTGTAGCCAAGCTCGGCTAGACCTGCACGGACATCTTCGAGGACATCTAGATTCAGCAAGTTGTTATATAGAAAACGTCCGAGTAAAAACTCGAGCGAAAAATAATAGACTTGTTTACTCTTTTTATGAATGTACGTTTCTTTTGTATGCATCCAGTCCGAGGTGACGTATTCCCGGACCATGTAGGCAAGTGTCTGATAGACGTCATTCTCCGTTGCATCGCTTAACGCTTTCCCATGCATCGAAACAAAACGTTCGTTAAACCTCTCCTTGAACTTCTCTTTATCTTTAAACATTCCATGACCTCATTTCTCTTAATCTCAATCAGTCAACAGACGGTGCGATGAGATGATAGAGTGCTAAATATTCATCGGCTGAGCGAATCCAACTAAAATCTTCTTGCATCGCGGTCTCAATCAGATGCTTAAAGACGGGTTTATCTTGATAGACCTCAATCGTCCGCTTGATCGCGTCAAGGAACTCATGTGCATTATAATTCGAGAACGAGAAGCCATTCCCCTCTAATGTGAACTGATTAAACGGCGTGACGGTGTCACGTAATCCGCCTGTTTCACGAACGACAGGGAGCGAACCGTACTTCATCGAAATCAATTGACTGAGACCACATGGTTCAAATCGTGACGGCATCAAAAAGGCGTCACTACCTGCATAGATCCGTTGTGCCAGTCCGACATCAAAACCAATATACGACGCCACTTTATCAGGACGGATCGTTGTCGCATGGTGGAATAAGCCTTCATACTCTGCTTCTCCTGAACCTAAAATGATGAACTGGGCATCGAGTTCAAACAGTTCCGGTAAGATATGGGCAAGCAAATCGATTCCTTTTTGATCGACGAGACGTGAGACGAATCCGAACAAGGGAACTTCTGGATTGACCGGCAATCCTAACTCTTTTTGTAAAGCCGCCTTGTTAATCGCTTTTCCTTCTTCCGCCGTCTCGAGATCATAGTTCTCAACGAGATGCTGATCGGTCGCTGGATCGAATTGGCGGTAATCAATCCCATTCAGAATACCACGGACGTCGACGGCACGATGCTGTAAGACCGGTTCCAGACTTTCACCATAATAAGGATCCATGATTTCATCACGATACGACGGACTGACTGTCGTGATTTGATTGGCATGAACGAGTCCTGCCTTCATGTAGTTGACGAGTCCATTATGTGCGAGCCCATCCATCGTGAAGTGTTCATGACTGAGACCTAGCAAGTCACCGAGGACTTCTTCAGGGAAAATCCCTTGGTACTGCAAATTGTGGATCGTAAAGACAGTCTTGATTTCTTGATAACGCTCGAGATGCTGGTAATGAATCCGTAAGAATGCCGGAATGACACCAGTCTGCCAATCATGACAGTGGATGACATCCGGTACTTCCGCACGGTCGATATGCTGAATCATCTCAAGGACGGCCCGTGAAAAGTATGCAAAACGTTCCGCGTCATCGTAATGACCGTAAATGATGCCGTCACGTTTGAAGTAATATTCGTTATCAATGAAATAAAACGTGACCCCATCCTGTTTTAGGCGTAAGACAGCACCAAACTGTTGCCGCCAGCCGACTGGAATGATGAAATCGAATAAAAACTCCATTTCCGACTTAAATTGTTCTTTAATTTGACCATAGTTCGGTAAAATAACGGATACTTCCGCACCTTCTTCAGCAAGCGCTAAAGGGAGCGAGCCGACGACGTCAGCTAGCCCCCCTGTCTTGATGAAGGGTGTCGCTTCTGTGGCAGCAAACCATACCTTCATGATGACATCCCCTTTAAACGATTGTTTGTTTTTTGATGACGATTGGTTCTTCAGCCGTACCCCGAATCACTTGCCCACGCTTGACGGTAACCTCTTTATCAAGGATGGCATATTCGACGACTGCCCCTTCTTCGATGACCGATTTTTGCATGATAATCGAATTTTTGACCCGTGCATGCTTTCCGACTTTCACACCGCGGAATAAAATGCTGTCTTTTGTTGTTCCCTCTAGCTTACAGCCATTCGCAACAAGTGAGTTCTTGATTGTCGAACCAGGTAAATAACGTGTTGGTGGCTCATGCTTAATCTTCGTGTAGACATGCTGGAAGTCATTGATTGCACCCCATTGCTCGAGCAACAGCATGCTTTCCCGGTAATAAGACCGGAGTGAATGAATGACCTGCGACGTCCCTTCGTATTCATATCCATGAACATGCAGACGGTTCAGCTGTGAACGAATGATGCTTTGCAGCAAGTCATACTCGCCACGACCAACTGCTTCGTCAACGAGACGAACGAATAAATTTTTCGAGAGGACGACCGTCTCCATATAAAATGTTTCGTCTGATGGTTCATATCCACGTGACCCGATTGCCGTCACACGGTTTTGGTCGCCAAAACGAATCGGACGGCAATATTTACATGGTAAATCACGTTTCGTATAGACGACGGTGATATCTGCATTGGACGCTTTGTGCTCACGTAATACATCGCGGTAATCGACCGCCGATAGAATGTTTGAACCAGAGATCACGACGTAATTTTCTTTACTGCGCAAGAAGAAGTCGCGGTGCAGATGGAAGTTTGACAAGTCGCCCCGGAATTCATGTGCGTCTTGCGACAACGCTGGCGGGAAGATGTAAAGTCCACCGTTTGAACGGTCAAGATCCCACTCTTTTCCCGAACCGAGGTGGTCCATCATCGCCCGGTATTTCTCGAGTGTGAAGACACCGATGTTTGCGATTTCATTTTGGACCATGTTCGTCAATGTGAAATCAATCAACCGATACCGTCCGGCGAATGGAACCGCAGCTAGATTTCGATGTTCTGTCAGTTCTTTAAAGAACCCTTCTTCGCCACTTAGATTGATGACGCCTAATAAATCTGCTTTCATCCGTAGTTCCCCCTTATTGAATCGCTTCTTTTACGACTTCATTTTTCTTGATGACACTATTTGCTTCGATGACGAACACTTCGCCACCCGGTGTACCGATTGTCGCTCCATCTTCGACGACGACGCCGTCTGCTAAAATCGCCCGATGAATCGTGACATCTTTCCCAATCTTAACGTTCGGGAAAATGACAGAGTCTTTGACGAGTGCCCCTTCCGCGACATCAACGCCATAGAAAAGAACGGAGTGATTGATTTCTCCCTCGATGTGGCACCCTTCATTGATGATCGATGTTTCGATCGTCGCATTGTTCCCGATGTATTGTGGTTGCTGGTTCGGGTTGACGGAATGGACTTTCCATGATGGTTCGTACAAATCAAACTCTGGATCTGCTTCAAGTAAATCCATATTTGCTTCCCATAATGATTGAATCGTACCAACGTCTTTCCAGTAGCCTTTAAATTTATAAGCACGAATATTTAAGTTCTCAAATAACATGTTCGGAATGATATTTTTCCCGAAATCAAAGCTCGACTCGGCATCGCCCGCATCTTGAATCAAGTGACGCTTGAGCACATCCCAGTTAAAGACGTAGATTCCCATCGAAGCCAAGTTCGATTTTGGATTTTCTGGTTTTTCTTCGAACTCATTGATTCGAAGATCGTCATCTGTATTCAGGATTCCGAAGCGTGGTGCTTCTTCCCATGGGACTTCACGAACCGAAATCGTTACGTCCGCTCCACCTTGACGATGTTCTTCAATCATTTTTTCATAATCCATTTTATAAATATGGTCTCCGGATAGGACAAGGACATAGTTTGGATCAAATTGGTTAATGTAACTCATGTTCCGGTAAATCGCGTTCGCCGTTCCTTCATACCAGTTCTTACCGTTTTGTGCTTGGTACGGAGGTAAAATCGTTAATCCACCGTTTCGACGATCTAAGTCCCAAGCGCTCCCGATTCCTAGATAACGATTCAGTTCTAACGGTTCATATTGTGTCAAGACACCGACCGTATCGATTCCTGAGTTCGTACAGTTCGACAACGGGAAATCGATGATCCGGTATTTTCCTCCAAACGCGACTGCTGGTTTTGCAGTATGTTTCGTAAGTGCTCCTAGACGTTTACCTTCTCCGCCAGCAAGCAACATCGCTACGACATTCTTTTTAGCCATTTCGTCCCCTCCAGTATATGCTCTTTTTTTTACACTTAGACCATGGTTTGTTTTATACAGATACTCTTATATACCCACCTTTTCT
This sequence comes from Exiguobacterium sp. s193, assembly GCF_018618755.1. GTDB lineage: Bacteria > Bacillota > Bacilli > Exiguobacteriales > Exiguobacteriaceae > Exiguobacterium_A. Next base: position 6,548 of record NZ_JACSMR010000002.1, on the reverse strand, counting down.
CTTTTTAATATAACATTCCTGCAAAATAGGTTTATTAAAATACGAAATACTGAAAAAAATTCTATTCCTTTCCTCAAAAGAGACCGATAATAGGAATGAAATGTCGATTTGAGAGGAGTTTTCATGAGAATTACGACTGGCTATCTTTTATTACTTGGACTTACCGTGTGTTTACTCTTGACGTTGTTCTCAGTTAGCGATCAACTCCAGGTGTCCCGAAAACTCTTTACCTGGGCCGACGTACAGACAACGCGTCAGCCATTAACGTCTTATCAACCCATTACCGTCACATACGGAAAAAAACAAGTTGAACTCTACGATGGGTTACGCCGAAATGACTTGTCAGCGAGTGCCCTTCCTAAAAAAATCGAACAGACGTTCATCGCCATCGAGGATCAGCGATTTTATCAACATGCTGGTTATGATATTACAGGAATTCTTCGTGCGTTCACTGAAAATCAGTCGACTGACCAAAAAGGGCAAGGCGGCAGTACAATCACTCAACAACTTGCCCGCATGACGTATCTTTCAAACGAAAAAACATATACTAGAAAAATAAAAGAAATTTTAATTGCCATCTCTTTAGAACAAAAATATTCAAAAAAAGAGCTTTTGACGGCGTACGTCAATCAAGCATACTTCGCCAATAATATCTATGGCATCAATCTTGCTGCTTCCGCTTATCTCGGAAAACAGGCGCAAGACTTATCTTGGTCCGAAGTGAGCTACCTAGCTGCGATTCCGAATAATCCATCGCTGTATGATCCACTCCGTCAACCGAAAAATACTGAAAAACGGCAGCAACGGATCTTAAAAATCTTAGCGAGTAAACAGGCGTTACCAAAACAGGCTCAAACCAAAAAAGTGTCCGTCTCTTTTAATAAACCGGTCATTCCCTACCCGGATTACATCGATGCGAGCATCAAGGAAGCCGTACGCCAAACAGCAACTATCAAAAACATCGATTATGAAGAGGCGACACAATACCTTCATCAACACGGTGCGACGATAGCGACTTATTTAGATCCTGTAGAACAGACACGGGCGAAACAAGCCATTCAACGTTTACCACAAGACATCGAAGGTGCCTATGTCGGAATTGACGGTCGGACACGTGGCGTGACGGCAATCGTCGGACATAAAGCGAACTTAACCGGTCAGTTCAATCGGGCGACACAATCGTTCCGTCAGCCGGGATCGACATTAAAACCCTTACTCGTCTATGGCCCATATCTCGAAAAAACAAAGGCAACATTGAGTAGTCCCCTTGACGGTCGACCTGTCTGCTTCGACGGGTATTGTCCTGAGAACAGCGGAAACCGGATTTTAAAAGACGTGACGATTGCCGATGCGATTGCCTACTCTTACAACACACCCGCACTCCGGGCATTTTCCGTGTCGTTCGCAGAAGGTTTGAAAACAATCCGCCCGTTCGCTTTCAGTCAATGGACAAAAGCTGATAACTCCTATTCCAGTGCATTAGGGGGATTAAAATATGGTGTAAGTCCATATGAGTTAACGAATGCCTACACGACACTTGTCAATGACGGACTCTATAGCCCGGCCTCGCCGGTACGGACGATCACCTTGACAGAAGGACCTTTTTATCGTCATACGATTAAAAATGACCGCATTTGGTCAAGCCGGACGAATCAACTGTTGCGAAAAGGCATGACCAATGTCATGACCTATGGAACAGGACGCCTCGGCTATGATGCGAAACCAAGCTACATCGGTGGGAAAACAGGTACGACAAATGATAATAAAGATATGTGGTTCGTCGGAATCAAAAATCAAAAAATCGGTGGGATTTGGTTAGGCGCAGATATCCCACGTCCGTTTCCAGTCGAAGCCAATTCGACACTTCAGGTACGGACATGGGCGACCATTCTACGTTAAGTTACTTCGGGAACAAAATCGCTTCACCAAGCGAATTGAATAACGTCAATCCAACCCAGGCTAAGCCTGCAAGTAAGGTCCCCCAGGCAAGACAGAGAAAGATGATTAAGCCGACTGCTCCAGCTGCTGTCGTCATCTTACTGATTTGGAAGGTATAAAAGAAGAAATAAATCACGAAGGAACTCGCTAAGACAAGACAAACAAGCGGAAACGACGTCATGAAGGCAAAACTGATACATCCACCGACTAACATCAAGATGCTTCCGGGGCGTAACATACTGAGCGTCGTCCCGACCTGCTCCTTGATGAAGAAAGCGAAACCAAGCTGATTGACTGTATCGGAAATCAATTTGAGTGTACTAAAAATCATGAAATAGACAATTAAAAAACCGAGCCACACTAATAATTTAGTGTCACGAGCGCTCAAAATTTGTAACAATTCATTATATACACCAACATCCTTCAGCCAAGAGAGCGCTAACTCAGATGTCGCGATCGCAAGCGACGTACTAAACAACAAGATGCTAATCAGAGGGGCATAACTTAACAGATAAACATTCGTCCGCATTTCTAATCTCCATTCATAGAAAATTCATATGTAGCACACAATTTCACTTACAGGTATACTATAATAGATTATATCGGTTATTGAGACTGAAGGGGGAAGCAAAAATGGCATTTATTTTAATGGTTGGTGTGAGTCTCGCTTTCTTGACAGCGATTTTCACTGCAGGCTACAACAAAAAACCTGAAGGTAACGAATAATAAAAAGCCCTGACGCGCCGATAATGGCAGCTCAGGGCTTTTTATTATTCAGAGCAGGCCAGCATAGCCTTGTTGCCGTAATGCTTCATACACGATGATTGCTGCCGTATTTGAAACATTTAACGAACGCACTAAATTTGACTGGGGTAGCCGGATACAACGATCGGCATTTTGATCGATGACCTCAAGCGGTAACCCTTTTGTTTCACGACCGAATACAAAGAAATAATCTTCTTCGACGTCAGATAAATCGATTTGACTCGGATACTGTTCTCCGTACTTCGTAATGTAATAAAATTTACCTTCCGGATGTTTGCTCCATAATTCTTCGAGCGAATCATGATATCTCACATCAACGAACTCCCAGTAGTCGAGTCCTGCCCGTTTCAACTGCTTATCATCCGTCGAAAAACCTAACGGACGGATTAAATGAAGAACGGAATGTGTCGCGGCACACGTTCTTGAGATATTTCCTGTATTTTGAGGAATCTCTGGTTGATACATCACAACATGAATAGCCATTATCTTCTCTCTCCTGTCTCATGCGCAAGTAGCGCTTGTTTATGATCGATTCCGCTAGCGAACCCTGTCAGCTTCCCTGACGCTCCAATAATCCGGTGACATGGATAAATCAAGGCAATCGGATTTCGATTCAGTGCTCCGCCGACGGCCCGTGCAGCTTTTTCAGAACCAATCATTTTAGCGAGTGTCCCATAACTTGCCGTTTTCCCGAATGGAATGGTTCTTAGACTTGTCAAGACACGTCGTTGAAAGTCAGTCACGTCGAGTCGACATTGAACCTGGTCGAACGCGTCCGCTTGATGCTTCTCATACGCTTCAAACGCCTGTCTGAGATGAGGCGGGAGTGGTGCTTCATAGCGGCTACTCTCAGTCAAATAGTCCATCGCACGCTCAACACTCAGACCAAAATCCAAATAGACAACCGTCTCTTCCTCCCAAGCAACCAGTAATTCTCCGAACGAATAGGACATCTGTTTATACGGCATTGGATTCACCCCATTCGAGCAACAGGCGCTCGCCTTCCGTCTGGACATCCTCTGCTGCATCGACCGCTAGTCGTGCTTCAATGTAGCTACTTTCAACGTTACCGGCAATTCGTCCAATCGCCCATAAGGCAAGGGCGCGCATGTCATCCCTTTGGTCGCTTTCAGCCATCACACGTAGCGCATCGAGTGCCGACTTGTCTTGATAGTGCACAAGCGCACAAATCGCATTTCGCTGGATTGGCTTTTTCCCCCGCCATGCTCCTGAAAGCGAGCCGAATTTCGCTTTGAACTCACGGTTGCTCAGAGACAGGATCGGAATCAATAACGGTTTGACTTGTTCCGGGTCCGGCTGCAATTCAGCATGTTGTGTCGCATGTTTTTTTCGATTGTAAGGACAGACTTGCTGACACGTATCACAACCGTATAAACGATTTCCTAATGCGTAACGGAAATCCTCCGGAATCAACGTTTTCGTCTGGGTGATGAAGGAGATGCAACGTTTCGCATCAATCACGCCGGGTTCGACTAATGCATCCGTCGGGCAGGCATCCATACACTTGTTACACGTTCCGCAAAGTTCTTCAACCGCTTGGTCGGGAGGTAAATAAAGATCTGTGATCAATTCACCGAGATAAAGATAAGAACCATGTTCTTCGCTAATGATCGAACAATTCTTTCCGCTAAAACCAACCCCTGCCCGTTCCGCGACGGCGCGATCGACGAGTTCACCCGTATCGACCATCGAACGTGTTTTTGCCCCGGGCGATAATTCTTCGATTTTCTTCTCTAATAGTTGGAGTCGTTGGTTCAGTGCCTGATGATAATCAAGCCCCCAGGAAGAGCGACCGAAAATCCCACGTCGCTCCCCTGCTTTCCCACGTGGTGCATCCGTTAACTTGCTTGGATAAGCAACTGCGATTGCAATGATTGATACAGCATCATCTAACAAAAGTTTTGGAGTTGTTCGTTTTTCGAGATCCGGTTCTTCAAAACCAGATGCATAATTTTTATTCTGTTGATCAATCAATCGCTGCTTCATCGTTAAAAACGGATCAGCTGTCGTCACCCGAAACACATCAATTCCAATTTCTGAAGCATATGCTTGAAGTGTTTCTTTAAGTTGTTCTCCTCGCATGACAGATTTCTCCTTTCATCATTCTCTCCTAAACAAAAAGAGCAATGTGTCAGATGAAAACGACACGTTGCTCTTTTTAAGTAAGCGGGTGAAGGGAATCGAACCCTCATCATCAGCTTGGAAGGCTGAGGTTTTACCACTAAACTACACCCGCATGGGTTAAAACTAAGATTGTGAAAAGGTAAAAGCGGGTGAAGGGAATCGAACCCTCATCATCAGCTTGGAAGGCTGAGGTTTTACCACTAAACTACACCCGCAAGATACCGGTGGTCGGAATCGAACCGACACTCCAAAGGAACACGATTTTGAGTCGTGCGCGTCTACCAGTTCCGCCACACCGGCACAATCTCTTGCAAAATTATTGAATTAAAACTAATTGGAGGCGCCAGTCAGAATCGAACTGACGATAGAGGAGTTGCAGTCCTCTGCCTTACCACTTGGCTATGGCGCCACTCGTTGGAGCGGAAGACGGGATTCGAACCCGCGACCCCGACCTTGGCAAGGTCGTATTCTACCACTGAACTACTTCCGCTTGAAAAGCTGGGCTGGAAGGGATCGAACCTTCGCGTGCTGGAATCAAAATCCAGTGCCTTACCACTTGGCTACAGCCCAATAATAAGAGGGCGACTGATGGGAATTGAACCCACGAATGCCGGAATCACAATCCGGTGCGTTAACCACTTCGCCACAATCGCCATAATAAACAGGGGCAGCAGGAATCGAACCCGCGCTGACGGTTTTGGAGACCGTAGTTCTACCGCTAAACTATGCCCCTATGGTGGTGGGGGGGGGCGGATTCGAACCGCCGAACCCGAGGGAGCGGATTTACAGTCCGCCGCGTTTAGCCACTTCGCTACCCCCCCACAAATGGGAAATCAACTTCATTCTTTTATAAAAGGTGGCTTTGGACGGAATCGAACCGCCGACACGAGGATTTTCAGTCCTCTGCTCTACCGACTGAGCTACAAAGCCTTAACAATGGCGGTCCTGACGGGATTCGAACCCGCGATCTCCTGCGTGACAGGCAGGCATGTTAACCGCTACACCACAGGACCGTATGTAATTGCGGGGGCCGGATTTGAACCGACGACCTTTGGGTTATGAGCCCAACGAGCTACCAGACTGCTCCACCCCGCGATGATAAAAATGGTGACCCGTACGGGAATCGAACCCGTGTTACCGCCGTGAAAGGGCGGTGTCTTAACCGCTTGACCAACGGGCCATCTTAGGAATTAAAAATGTGTAATTATGGCGGAGAGCAAGGGATTCGAACCCTTGAGACGCTTGTGACGCCTACACGATTTCCAATCGTGCTCCTTCGGCCACTCGGACAGCTCTCCAGTGAACGTGGTGAAGAAGTTGTAAATGGCTCCGCAAGTAGGATTTGAACCTACGACCTACCGGTTAACAGCCGGTTGCTCTACCACTGAGCTATTGCGGAACGATCGCCTGGCAGCGTCCTATCCTCACAGGGGGAAGCCCCCAACTACTTTCGGCGTTCAAGTGCTTAACTTCCGTGTTCGGCATGGGAACGGGTGTGACCACTTGGCTATCGCCACCAGACATCTATTATCTTAACATTATGTTTCCATAACGTCAAGCACTTTTTTTGAAAGGCTCGCGCCCTCAAAACTGAAGTCATCAACAATCATCTGCTAGAACAAGGCCTCGACCGATTAGTATCACTCAGCTCCGCATGTCACCATGCTTCCACCCGTGACCTATCTACCTCATCGTCTCTG
>NZ_JACSMR010000027.1 GCF_018618755.1 Exiguobacterium sp. s193 | reverse complement strand
GGTCAGTCGCTCTGAACTCGCTCAAGCGCTCGCCTGGATAAATGGTAGACCAAGAAAATGTCTTAACTGGAGAACTGCATATGAGGTCTTCTCAGAAGAAGTGTTGCACTTAATTTGACAATCTATCTTATGAAAATAAGTATAGACATCATAATTTAATATTCAGTAAACAAGGAGAAATGAAGACCTCGCATTTGATAAAACTATCATTACCAAACTGATAGGAAAATCATTAAATGTTGTCGCAGATTTTCTTTATAATTTAATAGTTGGGAAGATCATATTCTATTGCAAAACGCATTGGAATTTGAATATAGGTTCTGAATTGAGGAGATGCATAATAAAGCAGGCGGAGTAGTGAATTGTGAATTTGCATGATGTTACTTTACTGAAATGAAAATCAAATCATATTTTGTAATACAAATGCAAGGGCGGTTCGATGAAAGTTGAACATTCAATATTATAAATTAAATAGATTATCGAGGAGCCAAAAATATGTTTATTTTTATTTCAATGATAGATTGTCAAATTAAGTGCAACACTTCTTCCGAGAAGACCTCGTATGCAGTTTTCCAGTTAAGACATTTTCTTGGTCTACCATTTATCCAGGCGAGCGCTTGAGCGAGTTCAGAGCGACTTAC
>NZ_JACSMR010000026.1 GCF_018618755.1 Exiguobacterium sp. s193 | reverse complement strand
ATAATAGATGTCTGGTGGCGATAGCCAAGTGGTCACACCCGTTCCCATGCCGAACACGGAAGTTAAGCACTTGAACGCCGAAAGTAGTTGGGGGCTTCCCCCTGTGAGGATAGGACGCTGCCAGGCGTACATATGGAGGATTAGCTCAGCTGGGAGAGCATCTGCCTTACAAGCAGAGGGTCGGCGGTTCGATCCCGTCATCCTCCACCATTTTTATTTACACTTGCCGGTGTAGCTCAGCTGGTAGAGCAACTGACTTGTAATCAGTAGGTCGCGGGTTCGACTCCTGTTGCCGGCACCATTTTCATTTAAATATCACCGAAGATTCTTAACCAGAATTTAGGTTCTACCTTTAAAACCCTGCCGGGGTGGCGGAACTGGTAGACGCACAGGACTTAAAATCCTGCGGGGGTTTCCCCGTGCCGGTTCGATTCCGGCCCTCGGTACCATTTTTAATTATAATTACTGTTTGATCCATTATACCCCGCACCCTTAGCTCAGCTGGATAGAGTACTTGACTACGAATCAAGGGGTCGGGAGTTCGAATCTCTCAGGGTGCACTTTTCGGGAAGTAGCTCAGCTTGGTAGAGCACTTGGTTTGGGACCAAGGGGTCGCAGGTTCGAATCCTGTCTTCCCGACCATCTTCAATTTAATCCCTTTAATGGGGCCTTAGCTCAGCTGGGAGAGCGCCTGCCTTGCACGCAGGAGGTCAGCGGTTCGATCCCGCTAGGCTCCACCATTTTTTTCTTTGACGAACTTTGAAAACTGAACGATGAGGCAAAAAACGTATCTTCGGATACAAACAATGAATGAAGCGCAAGCTTCGTCAACGTGACTTTTAGTCACAAAAACGAGCAAGTCAAACACTTTATGGAG
>NZ_JACSMR010000025.1 GCF_018618755.1 Exiguobacterium sp. s193 | reverse complement strand
CCTTTGTAGTCGCCTTCCGTGTACTGCATGAACGTGTCTTGGACATACGTTTCATGGCCAGCGACGGCTTCTTGTGCTGCTTTTGTCGGAAGGTTTTCTTCCGTTGCTGCTCCGAGGAACGCACCGAAGTCGTTCGTGAACATTTTGAGCATGTCTTGTGCGTCACCCATCATTTTTTTATCATCGTTGATGGCTGCTGTGACGAGGTTCGCTTGTGCTTCGATGTGGTTTTTCGTCCAGACTTGCTCGAACTGATCCGCACCGGCTTGACCGTAGATTGATTTGATCGCGGCTTTGAAGTCAGCTGTGTGCATGTCTTCCGTCCAGTTCGCTGCGTCGTAGTCTTTCGCTTGATCGACGCCTGCTGTCATGCTGATGTTCGCAAGTGCGACGTGTTCAGCAGCGAGGCTGTTGAGTGTTGACCGGAGGTCAGCGGCTTTTGTATCAGCTTTCGTGTTATCGAACTTCTCAGGCATTTGTGTTGTGATTGCGACTGAGAGAGCTTTCGAGATGTCATACATGCGGCTGTAACCTTCACGGAACGTGTTGTACGAACCTTCATAGTCGCCTGCTGCATACTCTTGGAATGTTTTATAGACGTCCGCTTCGTGGGCACGGAGGGCTTCTTCCGCAGCGGCTTTTGGGAGTTTACCTTCTGTCGCTGTGTCGAGGAAGCTCGAGAGATCCTGGACGAACTCTTCTGTTTCAGCTTTTGAAGCGTTGATGCCTTCTTGGTCATCCGCTTTGACGGCTTTGACGAGATCCGTTGTGTATTTGTTGTGGTCCACGAAGATTTTTTCGAACTGTTTTGCACCTTCGTCGCCATAGACTGAAGCGATTGCCGGTGTCATGTCGAGTGCGTTTTGTTTGAGTGCTGCTTCGTAGTATTCTGCATCTTTCGAACCATCATATTGTTTTTTCATGTCCATGACGGCAAGCACGAAGTGCTCAGAAAGCAATTGGTCGAGTGTCGCACGAAGGTCTGCTGCTTTCGTTTTGACCGTGACGTTTTTTGCTTTGTCCTCATGCATCATGTCGTCTGAACCGCCTGACGCGAATGCTGCCGT
>NZ_JACSMR010000024.1 GCF_018618755.1 Exiguobacterium sp. s193 | reverse complement strand
TTGCTTCCCTCCGAAGAGTTCCGCGAGCTTCCTGCGCTCGACTTGCATGTATTAGGCACGCCGCCAGCGTTCGTCCTGAGCCAGGATCAAACTCTCCATAAAGTGTTTGACTTGCTCGTTGTGTGACTAAAAGTCACGTTGACGAAGCTTGCGCTTCATTCATTGTTTGTATCCGAAGATACGTTTTTTGCCTCATCGTTCAGTTTTCAAAGTCCGATAATAATAATGGTCGGGAAGACAGGATTCGAACCTGCGACCCCTTGGTCCCAAACCAAGTGCTCTACCAAGCTGAGCTACTTCCCGAAAGTGCACCCTGAGAGATTCGAACTCCCGACCCCTTGATTCGTAGTCAAGTACTCTATCCAGCTGAGCTAAGGGTGCATAATAAGTGCGGTCGAGAGGACTTGAACCTCCACAGTGTTGCCACCACTAGGCCCTCAACCTAGCGCGTCTACCATTCCGCCACGACCGCAAATTATGCTATTTGTTATTACTTCTATTTAAAAAATGGAGCGGAAGACGGGATTCGAACCCGCGACCCCGACCTTGGCAAGGTCGTATTCTACCACTGAACTACTTCCGCATTATAAATATAAATGGTACGGGTGAAGGGACTTGAACCCCCACGTCAAAGACACTAGATCCTAAATCTAGCGCGTCTACCAATTCCGCCACACCCGCATAAAAATGGTGTGTCATGCAGGATTCGAACCTGCGACCCTCTGATTAAAAGTCAGATGCTCTACCAACTGAGCTAATGACACATACTAGTATTAAATTAAAATGGGGCGACTGATGGGAATTGAACCCACGAATGCCGGAATCACAATCCGGTGCGTTAACCACTTCGCCACAACCGCCATATTAAATATAAATGAAAATGGTGCCGGCAACAGGAGTCGAACCCGCGACCTACTGATTACAAGTCAGTTGCTCTACCAGCTGAGCTACACCGGCAGGTGTAAATGGTGGCTTTGGACGGAATCGAACCGCCGACACGAGGATTTTCAGTCCTCTGCTCTACCGACTGAGCTACAAAGCCATAAATGAAAAGTTTCGGTAAATAAAAATGGCGGTCCTGACGGGATTCGAACCCGCGATCTCCTGCGTGACAGGCAGGCATGTTAACCGCTACACCACAGGACCGTGGTAACTTGACGACTTCTATAATACTATATCAATCAGTCAAAATTGTCAAATACTTTATTAAAAAAGTATGCCTGGCAACGTCCTATCCTCACAGGGGGAAGCCCCCAACTACTTTCGGCGTTCAAGTGCTTAACTTCCGTGTTCGGCATGGGAACGGGTGTGACCACTTGGCTATCGTCACCAGACGACGGGCTC
>NZ_JACSMR010000022.1 GCF_018618755.1 Exiguobacterium sp. s193 | reverse complement strand
ATGCTAGATCAAGGTATGAAGGGCGTACGGTGGATGCCTTGGCACTAGGAGCCGATGAAGGACGCGACGAACAGCGATATGCTTCGGGGAGCAGTAAGTATGCTTTGATCCGAGGATTTCCGAATGGGGGAACCCACCATCCGTAATGGGATGGGACATGTTACGTGAATACATAGCGTAGCGTGAGGCAGACCCGGGGAACTGAAACATCTAAGTACCCGGAGGAAGAGAAAGCAAATGCGATTCCCTGAGTAGCGGCGAGCGAAACGGGAACAGCCCAAACCGGAGAGCATGCTCTCCGGGGTTGTAGGACACTCTATACGGAGTCAAAAAGGAAGACAGTAGGTGAATGACCTGGAAAGGTCGGCCGAAGAAGGTGACAGCCCTGTAGCTGAAACTGTTTTCCCTCCAGAGTGGATCCTGAGTACGGCGGGACACGTGAAACCCCGTCGGAATCCGGGAGGACCATCTCCCAAGGCTAAATACTCCCTAGTGACCGATAGTGAACCAGTACCGTGAGGGAAAGGTGAAAAGCACCCCGGAAGGGGAGTGAAATAGATCCTGAAACCGTATGCCTACAAGTAGTCAGAGCCCGTTAATGGGTGATGGCGTGCCTTTTGTAGAATGAACCGGCGAGTTACGATAGCGCGCGAGGTTAAGCTGATGAGGCGGAGCCGTAGCGAAAGCGAGTCTGAATAGGGCGCCATAGTGCGTTGTCGTAGACCCGAAACCAGGTGATCTACCCATGTCCAGGATGAAGGTCAGGTAACACTGACTGGAGGTCCGAACCCACGCACGTTGAAAAGTGCGGGGATGAGGTGTGGGTAGCGGTGAAATGCCAATCGAACCTGGAGATAGCTGGTTCTCCCCGAAATAGCTTTAGGGCTAGCCTCGAGGTTGAGAGTTCCGGAGGTAGAGCACTGATTGGACTAGGGGCCCCCACAGGGTTACCGAATTCAGTTAAACTCCGAATGCCGGCAACTTATACTCGGGAGTCAGACTGCGAGTGATAAGATCCGTAGTCAAGAGGGAAACAGCCCAGACCGCCAGCTAAGGTCCCAAAGTGTATGTTAAGTGGAAAAGGATGTGGCGCTGCCTAGACAGCTAGGATGTTGGCTTAGAAGCAGCCACCATTCAAAGAGTGCGTAATAGCTCACTAGTCGAGTGGCGCCGCGCCGAAAATGTAACGGGGCTAAACATACCACCGAAGCTGCGGATTCCGTAAGGAATGGTAGGGGAGCGTTCCAAACCGCTGTGAAGCTGTACCGTAAGGAGTAGTGGAGCGTTTGGAAGTGAGAATGCCGGTGTGAGTAGCGAAAAGAGGGGTGAGAATCCCCTCCGTCGAAAGCCCAAGGTTTCCTGAGGAAGGCTCGTCCGCTCAGGGTTAGTCTGGACCTAAGCCGAGGCCGAAAGGCGTAGGCGATGGATAACAGGTTGATATTCCTGTACCACCGATCCACCGTTTGAACAATGGGGGGACGCAGGAGGATAGTGACGCATGCGGATGGAAGTGCATGTGTAAGTTCCGAGATTGTCTGATTGGCAAATCCGTCAGGCACCAAGATCGAGGAACGACGCGGAGTCCCCTAGGGACGAAGGTCACGATTTCACACTGCCAAGAAAAGCCTCTAGTGAGGTGGAAGGTGCCAGTACCGTAAACCGACACAGGTAGGCGGGATGAGAATTCTAAGACGCGCGGGATAACTCTCGTTAAGGAACTCGGCAAAATGGTCCCGTAACTTCGGGAGAAGGGACGCTCTACATGAGTAGAGCCGCAGTGAATAGGCCCAAACGACTGTTTAGCAAAAACACAGGTCTCTGCTAAATCGCAAGATGACGTATAGGGGCTGACGCCTGCCCGGTGCTGGAAGGTTAAGGGGATGGGTTAGCGCAAGCGAAGCTTTGAACCGAAGCCCCAGTAAACGGCGGCCGTAACTATAACGGTCCTAAGGTAGCGAAATTCCTTGTCGGGTAAGTTCCGACCCGCACGAAAGGCGTAACGATTTGGGCACTGTCTCAACGAGAGACCCGGTGAAATCATAGTACCTGTGAAGATGCAGGTTACCCGCGACAGGACGGAAAGACCCCATGGAGCTTTACTACAGCCTGATATTGAGGCTTTGTGCATGATGTACAGGATAGGCGGGAGACGTCGAGACCGGAGCGCCAGCTTCGGAGGAGTCACCCTTGGGATACCGCCCTTCATGCATAGAGTCTCTAACTCGCAGCCGTAATCCGGCTGGAGGACCGTGTCAGGCGGGTAGTTTGACTGGGGCGGTCGCCTCCTAAACAGTAACGGAGGCGCCCAAAGGTTCCCTCAGAATGGTTGGAAATCATTCGTAGAGCGCAAAGGCAGAAGGGAGCTTGACTGCGAGACCTACAAGTCGAGCAGGGACGAAAGTCGGGCTTAGTGATCCGGTGGTTCCGCATGGAAGGGCCATCGCTCAACGGATAAAAGCTACCCTGGGGATAACAGGCTGATCTCCCCCAAGAGTCCACATCGACGGGGAGGTTTGGCACCTCGATGTCGGCTCATCGCATCCTGGGGCTGGAGTAGGTCCCAAGGGTTGGGCTGTTCGCCCATTAAAGCGGTACGCGAGCTGGGTTCAGAACGTCGTGAGACAGTTCGGTCCCTATCCGTCGTGGGCGCAGGAAATTTGAGGAGAGCTGTCCTTAGTACGAGAGGACCGGGATGGACGCACCGCTGGTGTACCAGTTGTTCCGCCAGGAGCATCGCTGGGTAGCTACGTGCGGACGGGATAAATGCTGAAAGCATCTAAGCATGAAGCCCCCTCCAAGATGAGATTTCCCTTTGAGTAATCAAGAAAGACCCCTCAGAGACGATGAGGTAGATAGGTCACGGGTGGAAGCATGGTGACATGCGGAGCTGAGTGATACTAATCGGTCGAGGCCTTGTTCTAGCAGATGATTGTTGATGACTTCAGTTTTGAGGGCGCGAGCC
>NZ_JACSMR010000021.1 GCF_018618755.1 Exiguobacterium sp. s193 | reverse complement strand
GAGCGAAAAACAGGGGGGCTTTCTATGGGTTCTAAGTTGGTTTGTAGGATGCAGAAGGTAAAGAAAAATGATGTAAAAGGCTATCAGATCCACAATCAAAGAGAACGAGAAAGTAAGACCAATCCCGACATCAACGCTTCCCTATCTCACCTCAATCGAGACTATATCAACGCCCAACACATCAACTACATGGAAAAATGGAAAGAAACATTCGAATCCCAAAATGAAAGTAAACGTGCCCTAAGAAAAGATGCGGTCTATTTCAATGAGTTTGTCGTGGGTTCAGATCGTGATTTCTTCAAGGACATGGACCAGTCAGAAAAAGAACGATTCTTCAAAGTCTCCACTGATTTCTTCAAAGAGCGATATGGAGAACAAAATGTCCTCTATTCCGTTGCCCATTTTGATGAATTGAAGGGTGCTGGCGCTCATGCTCATATCGCGATCGTACCCATGCGAGACGGCAAACTTCAGAGCAAGAACGTATTTGACCGGAATGAACTCAAGGCATTGCAATCAGAACTCCCGAATTATCTTCAAAAGCATGGGTTTGATATCGAGCGAGGGAAAGAGGGTTCGAAGGCTCAACACATCGATACGGCCACGTACAAGGTTCTCAAGGCACAAGAAGCGGTATTGGATGCGGAACAGCAGCGAGAGGCGATCCAGAGTGATACGAAGCTACTGGAAGCCAAACGAGAGGGCTTAAAAGAATTGTTCGAGAAGGTCGAACGGTTCGATAGCTTGGAATTCGAAGATCAGAAGACGATCTTTGGCAAAGAAACAGGAAAAATTGTCATGGATCGAGAGGATTTCGAGGAAATGCGAGACCTCGCGATGATGAAAGTACCCGATATGGAATTCAAGAACGAAGAATTACGACGAGAAATCACTGTTTTGCAGTCCAAGATCGAGCAAAAAGACGACAAAATCAGCAATCTTCAGAAGAAATACGAGATTGCTTCAGCACAAGCAGAACGTTATAAATCAGGTTTGGACGACGTGGTAGAAGAACGAGTTTCGGAACGCTTAGAAGAGACAGTGAAGGAACTGAAGGAGCGTCATGCAGTTGAATTGACGAAACAAATGATAAATGCGAATCATTACCTTGAAGAATCGGAACAAATTGAACGGAAATTGGGCATCCTAAAAAGGAACTTCAACGTCTTAGAAAGCGAAAAACGTTGGCTTCAGAAGGAAAATGACGAGCTGCAGGCGACTAACGAAGGATTGACCAAAGAAAATAAAGGGCTATCTGAACAGCTCCAAAAGGCAAACGAGATAGTGAGAGCATGGACAGAACGATTTGATAAGGCTGTCCACAAAAAGGTTTCTGATATGGCGAATGTTATAAGGGCTTCTGTTCATAGAGCGACGAGAGAATGGTTGATTGAGAAGTTGCCTGACAATCAAAAAATCGGACTGGATCATATGATAGATCACGCACGAATTAGTAAGAGAGCCAATGAGATGCTTCCAGAAATCGTTGAAGAAAGAGAGGCTCAAATACAGAAACGAAGTCAAGAGAAAAAGCGTGATAATGACTTGGAACGGTAGATTTTTCAACCGTTCTTTTTCTTTTTCCAAAAATATGGTTTTTTTAAAGAGATATAGGTTAAGCTACAGATTAGCAATCAAAAGTTCAAAGGAGAATGATCAAATTGATTAAAAAATATGGGTATGCTTCAGTCGCTATTCTTAGTGCTGTTTTAGTTAGTGCGTGTGGTAATGATGATGCAGCTAAAACGGAAAAAACTGAAGTTAAGGCTAAAGCTCCAGCTTCAATGACAGCAAATAGTGCGTATGAACTTCTAAAGAAATCTAACTTAGTAAGCGGAGATTCGGAAGATGTTACTAGTAAATTTGAAGGTTCTGAAGGTCTAGTCAAAGCTATTCGAACTCCAGAAGCAGATATAATCGAATACAAAAAAGAATCTCAAGCAAAATCTCATGAAAACCCTGATTTAAACGCCTATTCAGTAAAAAATATTTACGTATTACTTAAAGCAAATCAAGACAAATCCAAGGATTACATAAACGTTTTAGAAAATAAAAAAGCGATGACAAGTTCTTCGACAAAAGAAAATGATTTCGCTAAGTATGCAAAATCAGATTTTGATGAATACGCTAGTGCTTTTTACAAAATTCCATCGGAAGAACGTTCAATCGTTTTTGACACTTATGTTAAAAACAAAACTGTTTCTTGGAGCGGTATTGTTGCAGATCTCGATGCTATAAATGACAGCATTGTTCTAGTTTCATCGAAAGACTACAAAAAACAAGATTGGTCTACTATCAGTACGGAAAAAAAAGAACTGATGCCTTATACAATAATTGCTGAATTAAAAGACAAATCAAGCAAAAGTAAGATTTCTCTTGGTGACAGTATTAAAGTTCGCGGCGTTGTAGGTGCTCGCGGAGACGAAAAATCTCAATTCAACTGGAAGCTCTATGAAAGCGAAATTTTGTAAAAAAAAGACCCTCATCTTTTTGGATGGGGGTCTTTTTTTAATTAAAATGTCTTGCAATCACATTTTAATTAGAGTCCTTTTCTGATGATTCCATACTATCGTCATAGTAGTTCAACAGAAGACTCTTTTTGTGTTCTGAGCCTTTCATCATGATGTTAGGTGATACTTGCCATACACCGTTTTGAACCTTAATGATGAAATGATTTTCTTGGAGTTTTTTCATGATTTTAGCGATTGTAGGTTCTGAAACGTTAGCTTCTTTAGCAATTTTTTTATACGTTCCTACAAACGTATTATTGGCTTGTTCTGTATTCTGCAATATGTAGATCAGAACGTCAATTTGCTTGGAATCAGCTAGACCTAAAATATGAAGGAAATCCATCAAGTAAATCTTCCAAAATTGCTTCTGACCATATGCTCTTTTAGTGATTTGCTCTGCGTAGATTTTTTCACCAGTTTCAGTGTCGATATAAACTTTTTCTTTCTTTCCTAACAAAGTTTGGGTATCAGATTGGAACTCCATATTTGCATCCATTTAATGTCACCTCCTATCAATTCACTTAATTCTAATTTAAGTAAAAGATAAAAGCAACATTAATCCGCACTTAAAAATAGCTTAGTGCCCACTAACGTATTGTTAAGTGCCTAAAAATGAAGAAATGTTGATATATAAGGCTTTATACCACTTTTATAAAAAAATCACTCTCTTCTATATCAATGTCTTATCCTTTTTCCCTCGATTTATCCTAAAATTAACAATTTCGTGATTACTATCATTCATCATCCCGATCAACAGAAAAGAACTGAACGCACTCATTCCGGCTTTTAAGCCTTCATTTCGTTTGTCGGACTGTTAGACCGCCGAACGTGTTCTCGCTACGCTCGCCCCCC
>NZ_JACSMR010000020.1 GCF_018618755.1 Exiguobacterium sp. s193 | reverse complement strand
GGTCAGTCGCTCTGAACTCGCTCAAGCGCTCGCCTGGATAAATGGTAGACCAAGAAAATGTCTTAACTGGAGAACTGCATATGAGGTCTTCTCAGAAGAAGTGTTGCACTTAATTTGACAATCTATCCTTCTAAAAAATACTAGTTCTACTCGTCGATCCGCCTTCAGCTCGTCGGTCGGGCAATCGTAAAGATGTCTCCGACTTTCGCATAGTCATTCCCAGCGAGACGGGCGATCGCTTTTAAACCATCCGAATCAATCCGGAACGACTCGACGAGTTCGTCCGCGACGTGATACCGGACGATTTCTCCAATCAGGAGGTTCGCCCCTTCGAGTTCGAGATGATTCGTCAACTTCAGTTCAAAACGAATTTTCGCTTCTGCGACAGCGGGAACATCAATCAAATCACTATCGACTAATGTCAAATTCGTCCGTTCGAGTTCACTTTCACCGTAAGCGAGCGGTGCCGCGGTTTCATTCACAGCCTCGACGATTTCTTCACTGACGATATGGATGACGTATTCCTGATTCAGCAAGATGTTTTTTGCGGTATCCTTTTGTCCTTGCTCCGTTTGCTGGACGGCGATGACCAGTTGCGGTGGATTACTTGAAGCGACCGTGAAGAAGGAAAATGGTGCCGCATTGACGACTCCGTCTGCCCCTTTCGTCGTCACGAACGCGATGGGCCGCGGAATGATGCTGCCAATCAACAATTTATAGTTTTCTTTTGGACTTAAGTCTGCTGCATCAAATTTCATAAAAACCGTCCTTTTCGATCACCCGATAAGTGTTGCGAGTGAATAGTCTCCAGCTCCGATCATCGCAACGCCTAAGGCGATAACGATCAGTGCCATGTTGTATTCGTACCCGTTTTGCGTCACCCAGTAACCATTCGTCCCATGTACTTTGACGATTGCGACAATCATCGAACCGATGATCAACAGTGCTGCAATCCATAGGAATAAGCCACCGGCGAATAATAAGCCTCCGACCAGTTCAGCGATTCCTGCCATCAGTGCAAGTGTTTTCCCTGGCTTCATCCCGATGGATTCAAACCAACCGCCCGTCCCTGCGATACCATGTCCACCGAACCAGCCAAATAATTTTTGTGTTCCGTGTGCAGCAAATGTTAAGCCAATAATCAACCGAATCAGAAATAATCCTAAATCCATCATGTCTAAAACTCCTTTTACTTAATGTTTTTTAGTTACTATTAGTAATCTACTATCGATACTAAACTACAACTTACTAAAAGTAAATAGATTTGTTTTCGTTATTTTTATTACTATAAGTAAAATAATTCGTATTTTAGCGTTAAAGTGGGTATACTACATATATAAGAAAGGATGAGCGCTGATGGAGAATACACTAATTCCGACGGCCCTTTGTCCGAAAGTCGAACATGCCTTTGAAATTTTGGGCAAGAAGTGGACGGGCTTGATTTTACGTCATCTCTTGACGAAGACCTGTCGTTTCAATGAAATTCAAGATGCGATTCCGGAGCTGTCTGGTCGTATGTTAACGGAGCGCATGAAGGAACTTGAGGCGAAAGGTATCGTAGCCCGGACCGTCATTCCGGAACGTCCGATAAAAATTCAATACAGTTTGACTGACAAAGGTCGTCAACTTGAGCCTGTGATTCGTTCGATTGAAGAATGGGCCGAGTTACAAGATTGACTGAGAAGAAGACATCCATGTGGTGTCTTTTTTTATTCTTTTTTTGCATTGAGAATCGTTTTCATTTAGAATGAAATCGTGCCCTACTCATGAAAGGATGTGTCATGTCATGAAAATCATGATCGGTTTCGTCAGCATGTCTGGCAATACGGAAGACATCATGCACTTACTGAAATCAGAACTCGAGCGAAACGGCTGCCAGGTACAGACGGAAGAACTCGATCAACTATATCCGAGCGACTTAGCACAGTATGACGCTGTCCTGCTCGGTTCTTACACATGGGGCGACGGTGACCTCCCCTATGAAGCAGAAGACTTCGCCGACGAGCTCGCTGCCAGTTCAATCGCGATTCCGGCTGCCGCCTTTGGTTCCGGAGACCGCGATTATCCGAAATATTGTGCTGCCGTCGATTTGCTTGAACAAGCGCTGACGTCAGCTGGTGCACACGTCGTTTTACCTGGTCTAAAGATTGAATTTGACCCGGATACTGCCGACAAACAACAGGCTTGCCGGTCATTTGCGCAAGCGTTTTTCAAGCACGTCGAACGGCTTGTCATGAACTAACGCTTTAACAAAGAACGCATTCAAGAAGCAATCGCTATACAGAAAAGAGGGCTCTTCCGATATCGGAAGAGCCCCGTGATGTAATGCTTAACCAAGATTCTTTTTCGCTTTCCAGCGTTTTTGAAGGTACCACGGTACGATCGTCAAAATTAAAAAGACGATGATTGCACCGATGATGATCCGTGGATCTTTCGAGACGATGCTGCTCCCTAAAAAATTATAGGCAAATGTCCCGGGTATGATTCCAATCAACGTTGCTAAGAAAAAAGGCAGCAGACGGACTTTCGAGAGTCCTGCCGCATAACTGATCAAGTCAAAATTAAAAATCGGCAACAACCGAAAAATCAAGACATAGATAAACCCATTCTGCTCGAGCTGTTGCTGGATTTGATCGACTTTTCCGGCACCGTTCTTAATAACTCCTTTGCCGAGTTTTTTCGCGACTAAGAAGGCGACGACTGCTCCTAGCGTTGCACCGATGACGGTATAAACCGTCCCCATCAAGGCACCGAAGGCCAGTCCCCCTGTAATCGATAAGACGGAAGCCGGAAAGAAGATCAGCGGACGTACGGTATAGAGGACGATATACAAAATCGGTGCCCACATCCCGAACGATAAGATCCATTCCTTGATTTCTGTCGGACTAATGTTCAAATACGATCGACTGAACCAAATCAGTCCGATGACGATTGCTACTATACTTATAATCTTTAAGATTTTTCGTTGTTGTGACATCATATCCCCCCATTTCTTCACGACAAGCCCTTTTCAGTCGTTTCCCCCTTTTCTTACATATCACGCCTGACTGGACAGGTTTCGTCTGCCGATGATGTTGGGAACTACTAGAAGAGACTATGGAAAGCGGAAAGGTGATAATTATGACACAACTGATTAAAGCACTTGTCTTTGACGTATACGGTACATTATTTGATGTCCATGCCGTCAAAGCGAAAGCAGACGAACTCTATCCGGAGCATGGTGCAGACATCAGCCAAGTCTGGCGCCAAAAGCAACTGGAGTATTCCTTTTTACGTCAACTGAATGGACAGTACGTCCCGTTCAGTCAAGTGACGCGTGATGCACTCCGATATGCTCTCTTACAACTGAAGTTACATGTGACGGAAGAAAATATCGCCACATTGATGGAGGCGTATCTCGAGCTGTCGCATTATGAAGAAGTCGAGGCTGTCTTACACGAGATGAGTGGTAAACAACTCGCCGTCTTTTCAAACGGCTCCCACGATATGCTTGATCCGTTAATCGAACAATCCGGACTCGGATCACTGTTTGACCACATCATCAGCGTCGACGACATCAAACAATATAAACCGACGCCTGCCGCTTACATGCATGCATTAAACACACTTGGTCTGAAACGCGAGGAAGTTTTGTTCATGTCCTCGAACGGTTGGGACATCACCGGAGCGAAGAGCTTTGGGTTCCGGACGGCCTGGATCAACCGGTCCGGTCTGCCGGTCGAAGAACTGAACCTCGATCCCGACAGCATCTATGACGACTTGAACGGTTTGCTCGAATGGAAATGAAATGAACTAAAAAGACAGCCGATACTCCTCCGTTACATCGAGGAAAATCGGCTGTTTTTTAATAATTCGCAAGACGCGAATATCCTTTTTTGAAAAGATCAAGCTTCAGTCCACCGTCTTTTTCGATGAAGAAGAGGTACTCTTTTTGATCCGTATCTTTATAAAAGACTTTATAGAGCGTCAGTGTGCGCTTCTTATTGTTCTCGACTGCGACTACTTCGTGCTTCGAGATGACTTCTGCCTGTACTTGCTCCGCATCAAGACGGTCGACCATTGGCTGGAAGGATTCCTTTTCCGCATCGGTCGCCGGTTTACCCGGTGCGATCGTGAAGTAATCATCACTCGCCTTGTTCGTTAATCCGTACTTCCGGTCGACGAGAACGACATTCTTTAATTGACCATTTACCGTCTTGTCGAACGCGTACAGTTTCTCAATGCGCGTCTTCTCTCCTTCGGCACGGCCGATTTCGTACAACGGTTCTTGTTTCGTATTCGCTTCGACTGCTTTCTTATCCGGGACAAGTTCCTCTTTGTAAGCGACTTGATAGGCATCGACGATTTCACGAATCTGTAGTCCGATCGCAACGACGACGAGTATACCAAGTACGACGATAATGACTTTTTTCATTCCAGTTCCCCCATGTCTCTCGTTTTCCTTACTTTAAATCTAGCCCAGGTTCTGCATTCATGGCAAGTGTCGATTGGCGCTTCGCCCGATACGGATGGATCGCGGCTGCCCCGATCATCGCTGCGTTATCACCACATAAGTGCATCGGTGGGATGACGAGAGTAATGCCCTCACGCTCGCAAGCTTCGGTCAGTCCGTGGCGTAACCCTTTGTTCGCTGCGACACCACCTGCGAGTAAGAGTTGTTTTCCACCCTTCTCTTTGACGGCACGAATCGCTTTTGCGACGAGCACTTCAACGACGCTCGCTTGAAAACTTGCTGCCAAGTCTTCCGGAATAATCACTTCACCCCGTTGCTCTGCATTATGCACAGCATTGATGACAGATGATTTTAAGCCGCTGAAGCTAAAATCATACGAATCTTTTTCGAGCCAAATCCGTGGGAAGTGGAAGGTGTCTTGTCCTGTTTGTGCCAATTGATCAATCCGCGGTCCGCCGGGATACGGCAACTTCAATGTCCGAGCGACTTTATCGTATGCTTCTCCCGCTGCGTCATCACGTGTTTCGCCAATCACTTCATACACACCGTCTTCCGGCATATAAATCAATTCCGTATGGCCGCCTGAAGCAATCAAGCAGACGAGGGGAAATTCGAGTTCCTGGACGAGTCGGTTCGCATAGATGTGTCCGGCGATATGATGTACACCGAGCAACGGTTTATCATGTGCGAAAGCGAGTGCCTTCGCTGCACTGACGCCTACGAGAAGCGCACCGACAAGACCCGGTCCTTCCGTAACGGCGATGGCATCAATGTCGTCAATCGTGACGTCCGCTTCCGTCAAGGCATCATCGATGACGTAGGTGATCCGCTCGACGTGATGGCGTGACGCGACTTCCGGGACGACACCGCCAAATCGTTTATGACTCTCGATTTGAGACGAGACGACATTTGACAATACGTCTGTTCCTCCCCGGACGACGGCCGCTGCCGTCTCATCACAGCTTGATTCAATGGCAAGTATCAATGGTTGTGTCATGTCGCGTCTCCTTCTAGTTCCAACCAATAGATGGCTGCATCTTCATTATTGTCTTGATAGTAACGTTTTCGTGTTCCAGCATATAAAAATCCGAGTTTTTCGTACAGGCTCCGGGCCGGTGTATTCGAGACACGGACTTCGAGCGTCATCGCCCGAAGTCCGAGCTCCCGTGCGACTTGAATCAAGGCGACAAGCAGCCCTTCACCAAGACCGAGACCACGCGCCTGACGTTTTACAGCAACGTTCGTGATATGTCCTTCGTCCGCGATATGCCAGAGTCCAGCAAAACCAATGATTTCATCCGTTTCGGCGACCAAATAATAGGCATTCGGATTTTGCGTCATTTCCGCAATAAAGGATGCGAGTGTCCACGGTGTCGCAAAGGATTCCAGTTCGACTGCATGAACTCCCGGTGCATCAGCAACCGTCATTCTTCGGATACGTGCGTCAGTCATGGCGTTGTGCCTCAATCCACTTTGCCTCTGCCTCAGCAAGGCGTAAGTAGCGTGGTTCAAATGCATGTGCGTCAACCGGGATACGCGTCGCACCTAGTAAGGCCAATACGCCGGCCCGGGGTGTGCGGAATGCAGGAGCAACGATTTCAAACGGTGCAAGTGCTTCAGCGAATTTTTCCGTATCACCTGTCATCAACGTATCTGCAGGTAACGCCGCTACAAAGTCAGCGACCGTCGTATGTTGTTCGTCACCCACTCGCTTGCCGTCTTCATACATACCGACAAAGCCTGTTCCGCGTCGGGCATCCTGGATTGCGACAACCCGTCCCGTCCGTCCAGTCGAAGCTGCCATCAGTTCGAGTGTCGAGACCGCTACCAGTTCGATACCAAGTGTATAGGCAAGCGTTTTTGCCGTCGTCGCTCCGATTCGAAGCCCCGTATACGAACCGGGACCATCCGCGATGACGATGCGTGTTAACTCTTTTGGTGACCAGTTTGCTTCTTGCATCAATCGTTCAAGTAACGGCATTAACTTCGTGGCATGGTTCAAGGACGTCACGTACGATGCTTCCGCAATGATTTGTGTTCCGTCCGACAGCGCAACAGAAAGTTGTTTTGTTGATGTATCGATCGCTACGATTTTCATAAGCTTAATCCCTCACATATCTTAATGTACGTCTCACCGATCGGTTGAAGACGGAAACGCCGTGAATTGTCTCCCGTCCGCTCGATTGTGATGACGAGTCGTTCCGGAGGCAAGACGTCTGCAATCAACTCTGACCACTCAACGACTGCGACCCCGTCGCCGTTCAAGTATTCTTCAAGGCCAATATCGTCACCCGATCCCTCTAGACGGTAGACATCCATATGGTATAACGGCAAACGACCATTATAGACCTTCATGATCGTAAAGGTCGGACTGTTGACGTTACGCGTCACACCTAATCCTTTTGCGAAACCTTGCGTAAACGCCGTTTTCCCTGCTCCAAGATCACCATCTAATGTAATGACCATTCCTGAGAAAGCACGGTGTCCGAGTGTTACTGCGAGCGTAGTCGTCTCTTCTAGATTCGCCATTTCAAGTTCTATCATCCTGCGTCCCTCCTCTTGTCCTCTTTCTCTATTGTATCCATTGTACCGAATAAAAAAGACAAAAAAAAATACGAAACGCTGAACGTTTCGTAGTAAAGTTGAAGTTAAGTTTAAAATTGGTTGCGGGGGCTGGATTTGAACCAACGACCTTTGGGTTATGAGCCCAACGAGCTACCAGACTGCTCCACCCCGCGACGATAAACGTTTCGGATTTGAATTATTAAAAAATTGGTTGCGGGGGCCGGATTTGAACCGACGACCTTTGGGTTATGAGCCCAACGAGCTACCAGACTGCTCCACCCCGCGATGATATAACGTTTCGACAGATATTAATATAACATGTCGTTCCCTAAATTACAAGGAATTCGTAAATTTTATTTAAATATTTTCTTGGAATAGCTCAAAAAGTGGTGTGCTTGCTCTTTCTAAGGCAGCTGATAACTTGGTTAAGCGTGCAGGAAAAGTAATAATGGAAGAATGAATATGTTCTCTTTTCTCCGTTGTTTTCCTCGGACAACGAGCATCGGCCTGTCTGCCTCTTAAGAAAACAAAGGACCGACCTGCGTTATGCAGATCGGTCCTCTTCAATTGCCTGGCAACGTCCTATCCTCACAGGGGGAAGCCCCCAACTACTTTCGGCGTTCAAGTGCTTAACTTCCGTGTTCGGCATGGGAAC
>NZ_JACSMR010000001.1 GCF_018618755.1 Exiguobacterium sp. s193 | reverse complement strand
TTGCACCTTCGTCGCCATAGACTGAAGCGATTGCCGGTGTCATGTCGAGTGCGTTTTGTTTGAGTGCTGCTTCGTAGTATTCTGCATCTTTCGAACCATCATATTGTTTTTTCATGTCCATGACGGCAAGCACGAAGTGCTCAGAAAGCAATTGGTCGAGTGTCGCACGAAGGTCTGCTGCTTTCGTTTTGACCGTGACGTTTTTTGCTTTGTCCTCATGCATCATGTCGTCTGAACCGCCTGACGCGAATGCTGCCGTCCCTGGTAATACGAGTGCTGCTGCCATTGCTGATGCTGCGAATTTTTTAGTGTGTTTCATCTGTAATCATCCTTTCAAATTTGGGTTTTATTTTAACCAATCTGGTAATTCATTTCCTCATCGTTCTGAACAGCGTACGCATCCGGATTTCGTTTGGATTTAAAAAGTTTTAAAAAGTTTTAAAAAGTTGAAGAAAATCTGAAATGTATTTTAATGCGTGTTTGTTCTCGTCTTGCTTGCCGTTCTGTGTAGCTTACGCATGAGCAGTGGGAATGGATTTAAAAAATGTAAAAGAATCTCTAAAAATATGGGAAAGTATTTTTTCTTTCCTTATATACACAATACGAAATTTTTTTATATGTTGTTGGATTCATCATGTTACACTTAAAAAAAGAATGACATTGTAGCTAAATCGGAACTATTTAATACCAGGTACTAATATGCTATACTGTTCTTTAGACTGACTCAATGAAAGGTGATCAAGATGGTACAAAATCAAGCAGGAACGGGTCAACCGACACGTGAACGTCTGAAGCGACATCAAAACGAGTCGAATCAGGAACAGCAAGAAAACCCGGAGCAAAAGCAACGGAAACGTCTTCGTGAGTATTCATCACGCCGGGTACCGATCCTTGTTCGTTTATTGATCGTTCTCGTCCTTGTCGTGATTGCACTGGTTGTTGGCGCGATGGTTGGTTATGCGACATTTGGTGGTGGTGAAGCGATGGACGTCCTGAAAATTGAGACGTGGACCCGCATCACCGATTTTTGGATGAAAGCGTAGATTAATCAGTGATTGGAGCTGTATATATGTATACAATCGAACAAATTAAGGAAGTTATCCCGCACCGTTACCCGTTTCTACTCGTCGATCGCATTCTTGAGGTCGAGGAAGGTAAGCGAGCGGTCGGAATCAAGAATGTTACGGCGAATGAAGAGTTCTTTAATGGGCATTTCCCTGACTATAACGTCATGCCGGGTGTTTTGATCGTCGAGGCGTTGGCACAAGTAGGTGCATTCGCCGTCTTGAAGATGGAACAAAACCAAGGGAAACTCGCATTCTTTGCGGGAATCGAGAATTGCCGTTTCAAGCGTCAGGTCGTACCAGGTGATCAGCTCCGACTGGAAGTTGAACTGACGAAACTGCGTGGACCAATCGGTAAAGGGCGTGCTACAGCTACGGTCGATGGGGAAGTCGCCTGTACTGCAGAACTTACTTTCGCGATTAAGTGACCGTGCGATGAAACGCTGGTTGATTCCTCTAGCAATTTCTTTATTAATCATTCCCGGGTGTCAGCGTGCTGACGAGGTGAAGACGGCTTCCCCGACGGTCTTCATTGATCCTGTCAAACGCGCCGGACAAACGGAAAACATTTCAGCTCAAATCTCCTTGACGGAAAAAGACCGGATGCGTCTGACGATTCGGACGGCAAACGATATCCGTCTTGATGACCAGCAAGTCGACATTCGACTCGACGTCGCCAACCAATCGATTCCATTCCCGTTCGTTTCGTTCGAAGCGAAAAAAATGGGTGAGGTTCGGACGTACACGGCAGATACGACGGTCGAGGATGACGTCTTCAAGGAAGACCGTCTACCGGTCCTAATCATCGATGCCGGTGCCGGACGTGGGATTGAGATTCCGCTTGAAATTGTGCGTTAAATGATGAAGAAGCATACGATAACGATCGGTTTCCCCCGGTTATCGGATGCTTCTTTTTTGATGTTTTCGATAGCGTGAACAGGGAAACAAATTAAAGTAGCACATATAACTCACTATCCAAGGAGGAATCCATCATGTCTGAAAACCATCAAGCCGTCCTAACAGAACTAAATGCCTGTATCGTGGCCTGTAACGAATGTTTCGATGCCTGCCTTAATGAAGAGCATGTCGGACACATGACGAACTGTATCCGTCTCGACCGCGATTGTGCCGATATCTGCAACCTGCTCAGTCAAGCAATCGCCCGGAACAGTCCGAACGTACCGGTCCTCGCGCAAGCTTGCGTGGAAATTTGTCGCGCGTGTGCCAAAGAATGTGCAACTCACGACCATGACCATTGTCAAAAATGCGCGGCTGCCTGTGAAGCATGTGCGAAGGCATGTGAATCACTCGTCTAAACCGAATCATCAAGGCTATCGATCGCAAAAAAGCGAGCCGGTAGTCTTTTTTTAGATAGAAGCAGACAATTTCAGATTTAAGTGGTTTATTTTCCCTGCATTGTTTAAGATTTAGGGAGAACTTATTTTTAGAATGGAGCGAACACTTACATAATGCGAAAACTTGGAATGTACCTTGTAGTACTCGTACTCAGCTTTAGTCTGATTCAGCCAGTCCAGGCGGCGACCACTTGGGACGTCACGGGAACGGGAGCCAATCCCTACACCTTGACCTTTACAGGAGACGGCACCGTCAATCTCAAGTCAGAAACAGAACTCGTCTTCGAAGACGGCGTGACAGGACAAACGATTGATGTCGCGAAAACACCGGTCGTGACATTCACGGCAACGACTGCACCGACCGTCACCGTCGTTTCGGCTGACGATTCAAAAACGATTGTCATCAAATTCGGACGGGAAGTCGTTGAAGAACCGACGACTGAGGAGCCGGTAACGGAGGAACCGACGGCGGATGAGCCGACACTAGAGGAACCGGTCGAAGAACAGCCTGTCAAAGAAGCACCAGCCAAAGAAACAGCGGTTGAGACGGCGACGATTACCGGTCTTGCTTGGTATGATGAAAACATGGATGGGATTCGGCAACCGGACGAGCGTCTGATTGATGACTTGAGAATCCTGTTGCTCGATCATGATGCGGATGTCGAAGAGGAAATCACGACCAAGGACGGGAAGTACACGTTTGCGAACTTACTGCCAGGTGACTATACGCTGGCGGTCGACGGCTACGATCTCGGTTATTACAACAATTCACCGCAGCATGTCGGAAAAAATCGTACGGTCGACTCCGACTTTGATGAAGTCGACAGTTTGGTTGACCTGACACTTAAAGCAGGGGAAGTCGCTGTCGTCGATGCAGGGATGTATGGGGACGAAGGAGACGAAGATTTCTCGAATCTCGTCACGATTGCGAACTTTGTAGATGAGAACGCGAACCACGAACCGGATGGAGCGGAAATTTCAGTGCCTGCGACGTATACGGTGACGGATACGATTACGGGCAGTGTCGTCTACAAAGATAAAGTGACGGCGGAAGAAGCCATGCTCGTCGTACTCGATCCGGGCAACTACATCATCAAGACGGAACTTCCGGCAGGATACACCGTCAAAACGATGCATCGGACCGCGATTGACAACCTGGATAACAGTGAGTCGTTTTCAACGGCGAAGTCAAAGGCCGGCATGAAGGCGATGGCGGAAGAGGCGGCGGAAGACGTGTTCGCAAAAGGTGAGTTCGCCCGCCTATTCAAGCACGAAGCCCCGGGAACGATCATCAAGCTGACGGAAGAGACGACGGGTTTCATGATCATCATGGAGGTCGTCCGGACGAAAGAAGCACCGGCGGAACCGGTCAAACCGAATGAAACACCGACGAAGGTGACGACAACGAGTGAAACAAAAGCCGACGATGTGACGACAGGTCAATTGCCGCAAGCGGGCGAAAGCAAGCCATTCCCATTCGCTGCGACGGGCCTTGGCATCGCGGTTGTCGGACTGTGGTTAATGGTACGTCGAAACGGATAATTCCTCCCTCCTGGACTGAACGCGTCCGGGAGGGTTTTTCGTGTGTGTGTATAAATTGACACACACGCACACATGTGTGTATAGTTGTAGTATCAAATGAACAGAAAGAGGGATGACGATGTTAACGACGAAACAAATCAGTGAATTGTTACGAGTATCGGAAGAGACGGTCCGTCGCTGGATCCGGACAGGCGAATTGCATGCGGAACAGGATGGAAAAGGGTATCTGGTCGATGAACTCGCCCTCAAGCGGCTCGTCGATGAAAAATCACAAATCCCAGGGACGGCGATGAATAAAATCCTTCCGATCATCAACGACATGTTTGGTCCGGAAGCAGCGAAGTTCGCGAAATCGAACTTGTTTGACCCGCTCCGCCAATCGATGGATCAGACGACCGGAACGGTGCCGCCGAAACCGGAAGCGACGGCAGAATCGATTGCCGAGCAACTCAGTCAGCTGAAGCGGAAAAAACGCCGTCTTGAGCTCGAACATGAATTGAAGTTGCTTGAGATTGAAGAAAAAATCGTAGCGCTCGAACATAAAGCAAACAATTTATGAGGATGGAGACTCCCCTGAACGATAGGGGAGTCTTAGTATGTAGATAAAGTACTATCGGGAGAAAGCGTCTGTTTTCGTTGCTTTCCTCGGGCGAGGCGCAAGCCGTTGCTCCTTGGATCCTAGCGGACAATGAGCAGGGTCTTGCCTGCCTCTAAAAGTGCGTTAAAAACGCACTTTTCCCCGTAGGAGTCAACGAAACGTGACGCTTTTAGGCAATACCGTGACGGATTGCCTCTCGTTATAACTTGTTCACGCTTCATAAAAATGTGTCTACACGCTGAGACTACCCCCGAACGACAGGGTAGTCTTTTTTTCGTCCTGAACAAAAAAGACAAAGTTCACAGAGGTGAGCTTTGTCGGCTGGCGCGTCCCCTTCCTTCAGGCAGAGGGCGGTAAGATGTTTTTTTGTTTTTTCTTCCGGCGCCAGTACCAATACCCAAGTCCGAGTGCGATCGGAATCGCGGCCAGATACGGGTTGGCTTCTAGATAACTGATGATCTCAAACAGCGCGAACCATCCACTGAGTAAGCCGAGGATGAGTAAGATCGTCCGGATGGCTTCAGGAAGCTTCCGGATACGATATGCGAAGAGACAGACGAGGCTGAAAATGATAATCGCCACGGACATTCCTCCCATTCCCATGACTAGTATAGCGTATTCGAAAAGCTTTTTCGATGCACAAATCTTTCATCCTCCCGTATAGTGGAGACAGAGAAACTAACGAAGGAAGTGATTGCATGCATCTAACGGTGATTGGGACAGGGTATGTCGGTCTCGTAACAGCGATCGGATTAGCAGATACAGGGCATGAGGTGACGTGCGTCGACTTGAACGCAGAGCGGATGGACCAGCTCAGCCGCGGGATTACACCGATTAAGGAGCACGGGATTGACGAAGCCTTGGCGAAAAATCAAAGTCGATTGACCTTCACGACGGACTATCCCGTCTCGGACATCTACCTCGTCGCCGTCGGTACACCGGAACGGGCAGACGGCAGTTGCGACGTATCGGCCGTCGAAGCGGTCGTCGGATTGATTGAATCCATCAGTCCGGGGGCATCGGTCGTCCTGAAATCGACGGTTCCTCCCGGGACGACGGAACGGTTAAGTACAGAGCATCCGTCGCTCCGTTTTGCGATGGTCCCGGAATTTTTGCGGGAAGGAACGGCCCTTGCCGACATGCGTCAACCGAGCCGGATTGTCATCGGGACGCGCGATGCGTTGCTTGCGCCGCGGCTCGAGGAATTGTTCAAGACGACGGATGCACCGGTCGTCCATGTCGACCCGACGACGGCTGAATTGACGAAGTACGCGGCGAATAGTTTCCTTGCCGTCAAGATCAGCTTCATCAATGAAATCGCCCGTCTTGCCGATCAGGTCGGCGCGAACGTCGATGACATCGCACACGGAATCGGACTTGACCCGCGGATCGGTCCCGCCTTCCTCCGGGCCGGAGCAGGCTACGGCGGCTCCTGTTTCCCGAAAGACATCGCCGCTTTGACGACACTTGCGAAAACGCATGATACACAGCTGCACGTCATCGAGGCGGCAGACCGGACAAATGAGGATCAGCTGACGTATGTCTTTGAGAAAATCAAAGCGAAGCGAGGGACAAAAGTCGCGTTGCTCGGTCTTGCCTTCAAACCGGGTACTGATGATTTACGTGACGCCCCCGCGTTACGGTTAGCGGAGCGACTGAAGCAGGTCGGTGCCGTCGTGACAGGTTATGATCCGGCAGCAACGACATTGCTCAACCAAAAGCAGACGGTCGAAGAGGCGTTAGCAGGAACGGACGTCGCCGTCATCATGACGGAGTGGGACGAAATCAAACGGATTGAGCCCCGTGTCTTCGAACAACAGATGCAGACGGCCCGTTTGATTGACGGGCGGAACTGTTGGCACTATTTCGAGTCACCAGGTGCCGTCCAGTACGAAGGAATCGGGCGTCCCCGTCAGACATTTTCGAACAATCCTACGAACTGACCTGTTATATAGGGTGAATCCATCGCGGATTCATCCTATTTTTTGTGCAGAGGAGACGAAACATGAAAATCAACTACTTTACGGTCCAACCGAGCGGTAAAAACGGTCAGCTCGAGACACATCTCTTACCGGCCGACTGGCATCAAGCAGTCGATGAAGAGTGGTCGCGGGCGATTCATTACGGGGCAGGATTGATTCAAGTGACGGACAATGGGGTCGAGTTGCGGATTCCAATCGAGTTCGGATTCGGATATGTCCTCCAGTACATCCGTCAGTTCGTCGAAGCGGAACGGCAGACGAAGCGGGCCCGTCACCTGTTGCAACGACAACTTGACTGGATTGGGCGGGGGCTGTCCTTACGTTTGCAACGAAAAGGTGCAATTATCGAATTGACTGCTGGACAGACATTCTGTTTTAAACGCGAATCGTTCTTATTGGCTTGTGAAAAGAATCTGTTTCTAAATTAAGAGTGAATTTATCAAGAAATAGTTCCCTTTTTATGTAAGTGGTAGTAATCTTTCTGTTTCCTCTTTCGTTATACTAAAAAAAGATATAACAGATAAAAGAGGGGGAAATATGATGAACAAACGATTTAAACAAGTAACGGCGCTCGTCACAACGACTGCCTTGGCACTTAGCTTAACGTCACCATCACAAAACGTGTTCGCAGCGGAAGTTTTACCGCTCGATGGTACTGTTGCGGGTACTTTAAAACAAGAACAGGAAATTGTATATGATTTCTCGTTGAAGAAGTCCGGAAACATGTCGTTCGATATCAGCTCGTTCGTTCAAGAAGCAGATTTCGAACTATATGACGATCAAAATCACCTCATCATGAGCGAACTGATGACAAGTGATGGAAAGACGCCGGAACATGAAAGAAATGCGTATTATTTAGAATCGGGCAACTATCATTTCGTGATTTCAGATTCCTCTTACTCAAGAGAAACAGGCAACTATACAGTCAAAACAGCATTTAAGGATGCGAATGCAATGGATCTTGAACCGAACAACGGGACGAGCGAAGCACAAGCACTGCCGTTCGGTGCGAAGACAATCGGCTTGATTTCAGAGCAGGACGATCGTGACGTCTACAAAGTTGTACTTCCGCGTGCGGGGAGCTTGAGTTTGGACTTTTCTTCGTATGCCCAGGAAGGATTAGAGATCACCCTGACGGATAGTTACAATAAGTCGATTTTTAATGATTATGTAAATAGTACGGAGACGACGCCCGGAAAATTACTCGAGTCGACTGATTTAGAGGCCGGAACATACTACGTTTCAATCGACCGTTCTTATGTAAGCGATACAGGGATCTATAATCTTCTCGCGAGCTTTAAAGCTGCCGGAAATAATGAGTCGGAACCGAACAATGGTGTGGTCGAAGCTCAAAAACTGGCGCTTTATAAAAAAATGACGGGTTTGCTATCATGGAATGACACAGACGACTACTATAAAATCGTGCTTCCGAAGAAAAGTACCGTCACCCTCGATTTTTCTTCGTATATTTATCCGGACGCCTTGATTGAAGTGATTGATACGCGAAACCAGAGTCTGTACGTGGAAGATGTTTGGGGAAAACGAAATACGGCTGGACGGACTGTAGA
Source organism: Exiguobacterium sp. s193 (assembly GCF_018618755.1). Lineage (GTDB taxonomy): Bacteria > Bacillota > Bacilli > Exiguobacteriales > Exiguobacteriaceae > Exiguobacterium_A. Next base: position 754,508 of record NZ_JACSMR010000001.1, on the reverse strand, counting down.
AAAACGAACGCTTTCTAAAGGGACGTACTACGTCCATGTTTCGAGTGATTATACAGGAATCTACAAGCTCCAAGTTAAATCAAGCCATCTGTTACCGGCGTTAGCCGTCAATACGGTCAAGAAGAGTGCGACGAGCGTCAATGGGAAAACAGAAAAAAATGCGGCTGTATCAATGATGATTGGCAAGAAGACCTATAAAGGAAAAGCCAATGCTAAAGGACAGTTCAAGCTGAAGATCGCAAAACAAAAAGTCGGAACGACGATTAAAGTCACGGCAAAAAATAAATACGGGACGTCAACAAAAGTCCTGAAAGTAAAGAAGTAATTAAATAAAAAAATATACTGTACCGTTAAATGGAATCCGGTATACCAGAGCCCAAAGTCAATTCGACTTCGGGCTCTTTTTATATCCTGACTACCAGGGGGAATCAAAAAAGAGAGCTGTAATCTTTTTGATCAAGGTTGAGTGATTATTTTTAATTATGTAAGCGTTTTCAATTTTAGGGTAGTTCAGATTTTAAATTTCCATATACAGCCTATCAATATATTTTTATGTATAGCTTTATTCCCCTTTTTTTTACATAAAACCTATTGTCGTATGATTCCTATTTTTGTATATTTGACCTGTAGCTTAATTACTCGCCGAATGTATTAGCGAGTATTTTGCACGAACCTACGACATAAGAAATCGCTTTAAATAAGCATTTCCACAGTTCTCTCTTGTTCATCCCAAACTGGATACATATGAATCACTGACGATCATCTCGATGTTAGGTGAAAGATCGACGTGTGAAACAGAACGTATTCCTCCAAAGAAGAATAGAGTAGAACTGCGTGTTTTTAAGTAAATATTTACAAAAATATTACTTAAAATGTAGGTTATCTAGTTGGGGTTGTCACATTTGGTCTTGAAAGATAAGAGGAGGAATCGTAAAAATGGCTCACACGAAAAAATCGAACAAATTGTACGCTGCTGCCGCTGCTCTCGCAGTCACGGCATCTGTCGTCGCACCGGTTGCTGCAGACGCAGCATCGAAGGTCACAATCAAGTCAATTTCTCCAATCCTGATGAAGCATGCAGGTGGTTCGAAATATGCGACAAAAAAATTAGTTTTACCAACAAAAGTTAAAGTCAAACTTTCGAACGGTAAATACTCGATGCGTACGGTCAAATGGAGTGGTTCAATCAAGTTCGAAAAGAAATACATCAATAAGTACCAAGTCCTTTACGGTAAAGTCGCTGGCACATCGAAAAAAGCGATCCTCAAAGTCGAACTTCAAAACTACCCGGTTGACGTCCTCGAACCAGAACTCGCACCAGTCGCAGTCGGCGAAAAAGTTGTGCTTCCTAGCACAATCAGTATCCGCTATAAATCAGGGATCATCGTCAAGCGTCCAATCAGCAAATTCAACATCAAAACACCGGATACATCAAAGCCGGGTAACTATAAAATCGCTTACTCGTATAAAGGAGCGAACTCTGTCGTAACGGGTTCAATCAAGTATGAAGTCAAAGCGATTGATATCTCGAACGTCATGGGAAGCGTCGATGATCAGACACTTTCTGTTAAGGCGGACGTCATGTACGCTTCAGCTGACGCGATGGCAGAACTCATGATTTACCCGGGTAAAGACATGTCTGCTACGCCAATCATTGAAAAAGGCATGCTCAAAGACGGGAAGTTCATGGCTTCAAAAGGTGGAATTCCTGAAGGAACACACAGCTACGTCGTTAAAGTCGGTGACATGAAGTCTCCAGCAATGGACTTCACAATCGCTAAGACGATGTTGTCTTCAGTCAAAGCAATGGGCAAAAAGAAAGTCATGGTATCATTCTCGCGCGCAGTCGACGAAGTCAAAGCAGATAACTTCAAAATCGCAGGTGGAACTGTCACTTCGGCGACAATCGGTGCTGACAAAAAATCAGCAATCCTCGAAGTATCTGGCCTAGATTACGATAAAGACTATACGCTTGAAGCAAAAGGAATCATGATCGGTGGCGTCGCACGTGACCTCGGATCAATGAGCTTCATGACGCAAGGTGTCGAAAACCTCTGGATGCTTGAAGTCATGCCGAAAGTGTCTTCAATCCTTGCGAACGGTTCAGACAACACGGAAGTGACGTTCTTGCTTAAAGATAAAGCAACAGGCGAAGTCGACATGAATGCGGACGATATCGTGCTGAAACTTTCGGCATCATTCGGTTCACTCGCAAAAGACCGCGTGACGATCCAAGACGGTAAAGCAACAGTCCTCCTCACATCTGAGTTCAGCAACACGGACCTCGAAGCAGCAATCGATGCGCAAATCATCGAGACCGTCAACGGTGAGTACAAAGACTTGATCGGTAAAGTCAGCGGGAAAGCAAAAGTGAAATTCAGTACGGTCGTGGTCACACCGACACCAATCGAGATGGTCAATATGCTTGCGGCTGAATCGAACCAGGCAGACCGGATCACGATTTTCCTTGATAAGGCATTATCACGTGAAATGCTGCTCAAATCGCTTGGTGGATTCATGGTCGAACAAGGCAATGACATGAAAAAGGTCATCGGAATCAAATCCGTACCGTCTAACCCGAAAGCGTTCGAACTGATCCTCGACCGTAAAGATTATCTCCAAGATAATGCGATCGTTAAAGTGACAGCGAATATTAAGAGCAGCACAGGTACGGAAGTAGAGTCAAAAGCAAGCTTCAAATTGACAGATGCACGTCAACCGGAAGTCACATCGGTCATGCCGATCGGCTTAAATAAACTCGAAGTGAAATTCTCTGAAGCGATTGCGGATGCGAATTTCAAAATTGATGGCCAATACGGAGATCAGTACTTTGATGTCGAATATCCTGACTTCGATAATGTAAATGGTGTGGACCAACGTGATACGGTCATTCTTACACTCAACGATGAAGACATGGGTGCAGATGCGTATCCTGGAACGAAAAAAGGATACTTCACTGCCGGAAAACATGCGCTCCAAGTTTGGGATTCAAAAGATTTCGCGGCATTGACGGATGATGCAAATGTCGGGACGACACAAAACCTTGATTTCACGGTAATGGCAGATACGGTCAAACCGACAGCAGGTGTTGTCGTCGAATCTCCTGAGCAGTTCCGTGTCATGTTCAGCAAACAGCTCAAAAACCTTGACCTTGCTGACGTTCAAGCATTACTTGGTACGAAAATGAAGCTCGAAAGTTATAACGCAGGAACGAAATCGTACGACGATCTCAGTCAGTATGCGGACATCACGTACTACAATGAAAAAACAGGCGAAGTCCTCGTCGAGCTCAATAAAGACTGGACGGAAATCTACGACACAGTCAATACGAAAGAAAACTACTACAACGGCAAGTTCAAAATCACACTCGAGAAAGATTCTGTGAAGGCATCGGCGAACGGTGAGAAGAATGACGCCTTGTCACTCGACCTCAACTATTCCGGTTCACCACTCAACTCACCAGATCTGAAGAGTGCGGAGATCACAGCCATCGACCGGATTGTCCTGTCGAATGACTTCTCAGTCATGATGAGCGAGCCAGTTAAGGTACGTGGTCTCGACCAAGCAGATACGCCGCTGATCAATGCGGACGGTATCGTGAACCCGCCGCAAACAACAGTTGAATTCATCGGTAAAAATAAAGATGGAAAAATTGTTACGGTCGATGGTGATGTCGTGAAGTATATGGATTCGACAGACATGAGTTTCCGTGTCAAAGCGAACGAAAGCCTCCAGGAGCTTGTAGACGAAAAAGGCTACGGGGAAGATTGGAAAGTCGTCGTAAAATCACTATCGGATGATGTCGGCAACACGGTTGCGACAGCGACACACGACTTCAAAATCATGAAGTCGGTCGTTACGCCGGGCGTATCGCCATTTGAAATTGAGAGTGTCGTAGCAAATAACCAGGATGAGATTTTGGTCACGTTCACGGAAGGTGTTCAATATGCGGGAATGTATGATGCCACTAGCACAGCCCAGTATACGCTGAACGGAAAAAATCTTCCGGTCGGGACACATATCTCGCTCGATGATTCGGATGGTGTGATTTCAAACGGTCTTGATATCGTCAAAATCAAAGTACCGGCTGGAACACTTCAAGCCGTATCAAATGTCATCACTGTCAATAAACAACTCCAGTCTTATGACAACTCTGTCTTAACGGGCGGGTACGAAAAAGCGATTCTTAGCGTCAACTGATCGAGTACAAAGAACTCCTTTATCCAGCAATGGATAGGGGAGTTTTTTTTGCTGAGTTCGTATCAAGGGAATCCGTGTGGTGGAATGGATAGAATCGTCACTTACGAAAGGGTGAGTGTGTCTATTGGTAAGGCATACATCTGATTGTTATGCGAAAATGCTCTTTTAATTTGAAATACTTGTAAAAAAAGATAGTGAAAAGCGATTATTTGATAGAGTTATTAAAAATTTCCAGTATACTTAATAGTAAGACTTACGACAGCTAAAGGAGTGAAAAAATGCAGAAATGGTTAATCGGACTGACGCTTGCTGGATTGCTCGGCAGCAGTCTGCCCGTTCAGACGGAAGCGGCGGGCACCGGAGCGAAAAAGCTGCCGAATCCGAGTGCGAAAACGCATAAAGGTTACCTCAAGGGGACGTTCGACTCAAAAGGAAAAGCCTTGTTTTACTTCGACTCGGCAAACTATATAAGCGCCGGGACCGACTTGAAGTTTGTGGCAGACGAATGGGAAAAGGTGACGGTCTATGAGACGCAGCGTGACTATCTCAAGCAACTCGTCTACCCAAGATATGACGCCGTCAGAGGAAAGTCGCTTGTCTTCCCGTTAAGTTGGCAGGGGCGGCAATACGTCGAGATTGAAGGACGGAAGAACACCGCCTTTACGGTACCGTTCAAGCTCGAACGGCGGCAACCGCTCCGTGAGGTCGTCAAGGCAACAAAAACGACCGGGCAGGCGACAAGTTTGATCGTCAAACTGCGGGCGACCGGGAGTACAAAACAGAGCCTGTCACAAAAAACAAAGGCGGTTGCGCGTGAGACAATTGACGCTGGGCTTCAGATCGAAAAGTTGACCTATGCATCTGTCACTGACGCCACGACCGCTAAAAAACAGCTGGCGAAACTAAAGAACGTCGCTTACGTCGAACTCGACCATCGGGTGCAGGGACTGGGGGTTGACCCGTTCAAACGATACCAGTGGTCGCTCGATAATACCGGACAACGCGGTGGCGTCAAAGGAGCCGACATCAACTACGATGCGATGAAAAAACGGATTGCTGGGAAAAAACAAACGACGACACGCGTCGCCGTCATCGACTCCGGGATTAACCCGACCTATGCCGATTTCGCCGGACGCGTCCGGATGGATCTCGGGTATGATTTCGTCAACCATCAAAAATACGCGATTGACGATCATGGCCACGGGACGCATGTCGCAGCAATCATCGCGGCGAACAGTGACAATACATACGGCATGTCCGGCATCAACGCAAAAGCTTCAATCATCCCGATTAAAGTCATGGGCGCGGACAACGCCGGGATGAACTCGGACATCGCGAAAGGCATCATCTACGCCGTCAAGAAAAAGGCGAAGGTCATCAACTTGAGCCTCGGCGGCTGGTTCTCATCACGAACGATTGAGGAAGCACTCGCCTATGCGAAAAAACATGATGTCCTCGTCGTCGCGGCGACCGGCAATGACGGCTTCAGTCTGCTGTCGTACCCGGCGCGGTCGGAGTATGTCTTATCAGTCGGCTCAACGAACCGGTTCGACCAAAAATCGAAGTTCTCGAACTACGGAGAAAAGCTTGATCTCGTCGCACCAGGACAGGACATCCCGAGCTATTTAAGTGACGGGGTGTCCGCCTTTTGGAGCGGGACATCGATGGCAGCGCCTCACGTCACCGGTGTCGCGAGTCTCCTTTATAGCTTAAAGCCGAACATCACGGCGAAGGAAGTTGAATCCATCTTAAAAAAATCAGCCCGTGATCTTGGGAAAAAAGGTTATGACACGTCGTACGGCTACGGTCGGCTCGATGCAGATAAAGCTGTCCGTTACATCAAATAACAAAAGAAGGTAGGAACTGAACATGAAAACAACATTCGCAAAACTCACACTCGCAGCACTAGTTGCCAGCTCGACATTAATCGCCGGGACGACAGAAGCGGCGACGACAACGGAAACGAAGGCGACGACGCAGTACAATGCCTTAAAACCGGGCATGACAATTACTCAAGCGGCGAAGGTCCTTTACGGGAAAGACTACAAAAAACAACTGACGAAAAAAGGCAGCTCGACCGTCTTAAAACAAAAAGCCGAGCTGACGAGTACGTCACAAGGGCAAAAGATGACAAGCTACTCGTTTTATAATAAAAAAGTACTTTCAGCTCAACCCGTCACATCACTGATCTTCATGACGAAGAAAAACGATTCGCTCTACCGCCTGACAGCGAAAGGAATCGACATATTCCGAGATACGACGACCGGTGTCCGTGAAAGTAAGATGAAACTCGCAAAAGGTCAAAAGATTAAAACAGGAATGACGGAAAAACAACTCGATGCAATTCTTTCCGGGAAAGGACTTGGAGAATGGACGGGACTTGAAACGACAGATATGACTTCAATCCAAAGCAAACAGGAGCTGGAGTTGGGGCTCGGAATCCAAGGTAAGTCGAAAACGTATGTCTTCCCGACGGCAACGAAAACGAAGAAACTTGTCATGCTTGATTACAATCCGAAGAAAAAAACATATGTCGTCTCTTGGCAGGAGTCATTATAAAAAGCAAAGGGCCGTGCGTAACGGCCTTTTTCATTATTTCCCGTTTTTGACAAATCAAGCATCTTTTTTTGTATACTCGACTGTAGGAGTTCTTTTATTGATCCGATAGTAATGAGAACTTATAGCTACATATCATACGTAAGGTAAAAGGAGAAATGATAGAGTGGAACGCGTCAAAAAGAAACGAAAAGTTAAAAAGCGGTGGACGCCGCTGAAAATCATGCTGTTGATTGCTTTGGTCCTCGTCGTCGGCATCGGCGGATTCATCGGTTATACATATTATCAAGTCGACCAGACAGTCAAAAAGATTCAGTCACCGGTCAAAAATACGGGCGACGCCGTCGTCGAAAAACAAAAACCGGTTTCGGTGCTGTTACTTGGGGTCGACCAACGCCCGGGCGAACGCGGACGCAGTGACTCGATCATGGTCATGACGCTGAATCCGACCCGGAACGAAAGTCGCCTTGTCAGCATCCCCCGTGATACGAAAGTTGATATCGTCGGCAAAGGGACGAACGATAAAATCAACCATGCCTATTCATTTGGTGGACCGGAGATGGCGATCAAGACGGTCGAAAACTTCCTTGATATTCCAATCAACTACTATGCGGAAATCAACATGGAAGGGTTTACGTCGCTTGTCGATGCCGTCGGTGGTGTGACGGTCAATAATGATTTAGACTTCAAAGTCGGCGACAAACACTTTGGTGTCGGAAAAATCAACCTCAATGGGGACGAAGCATTAAAGTACACACGGATGCGGTATGAAGATCCGCGCGGAGACTTCGGTCGCCAGATGCGTCAACGTGATGTCATCGGACAAGTCGTCTCGAAACTGTCATCAGACGTATCAATCAGTAAATTTAATGCAATCATGGATGTCGTCGGGGAAAATGCCCAGACGAACGTCTCGTTCAAACCGATGCGGACGCTCGCTTTTGACTACATGGATGCCTTTAAGAATCAGGAAAACTTAAAGCTTGAAGGAGCGGGTGGAAAAGAAGCGGATGGCATTTATTACTGGCATCCGACGGACGCATCGCTCGAACAGACAAAAACTGCATTACAGTATTCGTTAGGAATCGAATGATACAGAAAAAGGAGTGAGCCGACGTGGCTCACTCCTTTTGTTTAGAGATTTTGTTCGGCGAGACGGACGCGACTGAAGTCAGTCCCGTCTTTTGCGAACCGTTGCAGTCGGTACGAGTTACTCATGACGAGCGATGCCGTATCCGATTCGAGCTGGAGCGGTGCGAGTGTCGCGAGAGTGTCATTCGTGATATTCGTTTCCGACCAATCGATGGCGATGACCCGGTCATCGTATAACGTAAAGAAATGATTTCCATAAAACAGGTATGTGTTCAGTTCATCGGGATATGTGCGGTCGGGTTCGCCATATAAAGTATTCAACTCTTCGTCCGATTTGCCGATAAGGTCAATGAGGGTGCCCGTGACAAAACTTGTATCAAGATTATCGTTGACCCATGTCAGTAACGTTTCATCGGCAATGGCATCACCCTTGATTTTTTTTGTCGTATCTGCATTTTTGATATATCCTGTTACTCCGTCAGTCAGTTCGACTTTACTGATTGAGTCGGATGTCTCGAGGATCCGGTAGCCGTCACCGAAGTCGGCTTCGTACAATTCTTCCGTCAATGCTTCGTCACGGTAAATGTTACTGTTGCGTGTGTTGACGTAAAGGATGTTTGCTTCCGGTTCAGCTTTCGGCTGATCGTCTGCTTTTTGATCATCTTGGTCTTCCGTCGACTCTTCGACCGCAACCGGTTGTTCGACGGTCGCGTCAGGTGCAGACGATTTCGGACTTGCGAGATAGTTCGAGTAGACGTATGTTCCTCCGGCGCCAAGCAGGAAACAAAGAATCAATAGCGCGATCCAGCCCCAAGGGAATTTCCGTTTCGTACGTGGTGCAGCTGTCGGCTTCGTTTGGTGGCGGCGTGGTGCATCTGGTCGCTGCGTACGGGACAAGGACGACGGTGTTTCGGAGATATCTTGTTCGATTCGGTCTTCTTTCAGGATTGGTCGGGCGACGATGGCCCCATAAAAATCTGCCAAACTCTCATGGTGTTTCCCGGCTAAAAAGTTTTGCCATTCGTCTACCGTGACCGTGTCCTGCTTAAATGGGATGAGTGGTGCGTCTCCCGTCAGACGGATCATCGTATCGGTTAAGGATTCGGTCGAAGCGAGACTCGAACGGATGCGTTCATGAAGACGTGTGATCTCTTCCTCCGAGTGCGATGTATAGTATTGGAGTGCTTGCAGAGAGCGATGCATAAAAAATATTCCTCCTATGTAGATATCCGGTAATTCATGCAAAGGAAAGCATGTTAGTCTCTATTATACGCAAACTTTTTCAATAAACGTATGGTATTTCCTAAAATAATAGTAACCATTTCCCAATTTTTTGTTATACTGATTCCTAGTTGATAAAATAATCACTGCATTAGACAAATAAAGGAGAATAGTCACATCATGAATGAAACGATTAGCTTGCAAGAATTATTTTCAGTTTTACGGAAGTCGCTTTGGCGGATTCTCGCACTTACCATCGTCGCAGCCGTCATCGCTTTTGCCGTCAGTACGTTTTTGGTTAAACCGACGTACCAAGCTGGAACACAAATTCTCGTCACACCGAAAAAACAAGAGAACAATGTCATCGATGCGTCACAAGTCCAGTCGTCGGTCACACTCGTCAATACATACCGTGTCGTCATCAAGAGTCCAGCCATCTTAGAAAAAGTCCAAGCGGAAGTCGAAAATGCACCGGCGAGTGTTGATGCATTAAACAGTATGATTACCGTCGAAAGTGAACAAAACTCGCAGGTCATCAACGTCTCGGTTCAAAGTACGGACGCAGCACTCGCTTCAAACATCGCTAATTCAGTCGCAAACGTCTTCAGTGAAGATATCACTGACCTGATGAACGTCGATAACGTTAAAGTCTTGTCAGTCTCAGGTATTCCGACGTCACCGGTCAGCCCGAACATCATCTTGAATACAGCGATTGCAGCAGTCGTCGGTTTCTTACTTGGTGTCGGACTTGCCTTCTTACGTGAAGTTCTCGACCGCCGAATCCGGACAGAGGATCAAGTCCAACAAATTTTGGATCTCCCTGTCTTAGGCAGTATCCCGGATATCGACAGTAAAGTCTTTAAATCGTCAGCAAAGGCAACAAAACGAGAGGCGGCAAAACAATATGGCTAAGAAAAATAAAATGAATAAAGACGCACGGAACTTGATTACGGTCACACAACCGAAGTCACCAATCGCCGAGCAGTACCGGACGATCCGGACGAATATCGAGTTCATGGCCGTCGACGAAGCAATCCAAGTCATCCTCGTGACATCGGCCACACAAAGCGAAGGGAAATCGACGACGTCGTCAAACCTTGCCGTCACTTATGCCCAGCAAGGAAAAAAAGTCTTAATCGTTGATACCGATATGCGCCGTCCGACGGTACATTACACGTTTAAAGTCGCGAACGGTCTTGGTTTATCAAGTCTTTTGACACGGCAAGCAGAACTTGAAAAAGCAATTTTGCCAACGAAAGTCGACAACCTGTCAATTTTGACAGCTGGTCCAATCCCGCCGAACCCGGCAGAACTCTTGTCATCGCGGTCGATGGAGAATTTGATTTTACAACTTCGTGAAAAGTACGACGTAATCATTTTAGACGCACCACCATTACTGCAAGTCGCCGATAGCCGGATTACGTCGAAATTAACTGACGGCGTTGTCCTCGTCGTCGGCTGTACGACTTCTGACCGTCAACGTGTCTTGAAGGCAAAAGAACAGCTCGAACTGGCGGAAGCGAAGATTCTTGGCGTCGTCTTGAACCGTCGTGAACTGACGGACGATTCCGCATACCAATACTACTATTCTTATGAGTGAGGGGTTCAATCATGGTTGATTTGCACTGTCATCTCTTACCACTCGTCGATGATGGTCCGGCGAGCGTCGAACATACATTACAACTCGCAGAACAGGCTGTGGCGGAAGGGGTGTCGCAAATCATCGCGACACCACACCTCTACCACCCGCAGTTCGAGACGGAAGACGTCGACGTCCGGTTGACGGTCGCTGAACTAAATGTCTTACTCATGCAACGGGACATCCGTTTAAAGGTGTACCCGGGACACGAGATTCGTTTGACGGGTGATTTGATTGAAGAAATCAAAGCGGGAAAGGCGTTACCACTTGCTGACTCACGTTACTTACTGATTGAGTTTCCGTCGAGCGGGATTCCGTCCTATGCGCGGCAAGTCTTTGCTGAGTTGATCTCGGATGGCTACATCCCAATCATCGCCCACCCGGAAAAAAACAAAGCAATCATTCAAAACCCACAATTATTGTTCGAGTTGATTTCGAACGGAGCAATCAGTCAAGTCACATGCGCGAGTTTGATTGGCAAGTATGGTAAAGACGTCCAACGGTTCGCCGTCGCTTTACTTGAAAACGGTCTCGCCCATCTTGTCGCATCAGATGCCCATCATATCGAAAAACGCCCGTTCTACTGGGAGCAGTGCCGAAAGTACTTGGCGCAGGAATTGGAAGACTGGTTGTATGACGAAGTGTATGAAAACAATGAAGCGGTCTTACTAAATCAGCTTGTGACGATTAATCCACCAAGCCCGGTCGAGAAGAACTGGAAAGGGCAATGGGTCTAAGGTGATAGTAACCAGAAATAGATAAAGAGAGTGAAATAGCACTCTCTTTTTTCTATGTTAACGCTTACATTATTAAAATATGGAAAACTTTATGGAAGAAGAACCATTGATGTGTTATCTTAATTTACATAAAGAATGGAATTTTGATTATATTATGGTAATCGAAAATTACAGATAGGAGTTGATTTCATGAGCCGTGTAAAAAAGGCAGTCATTCCGGCAGCGGGTCTTGGGACACGCTTTTTACCCGCTACAAAAGCGATGCCGAAAGAAATGTTACCAATCGTCGATAAGCCGACGATTCAATATATTATCGAAGAAGCGATCGAATCGGGGATTGAAGATATTTTAATCATCACCGGTAAAGGGAAACGGGCGATTGAAGATCACTTCGATTCAGTACCGGAACTGGAAGCGAATTTAATCGCCAAAAACAAGTCAGAGTTACTGCATTTAGTCGAAGCGACAACAAACATCAATATCCACTTCATCCGTCAATCCAAACCAAAAGGTCTTGGCGATGCAATTCTTCAAGCAAAAGCCTTTATCGGCAATGAACCATTCGTCGTGATGCTTGGGGATGATATCGTCCAAGCAGACGTTCCGTGTACACGCCAGTTAATTGAACAGTACGACATCACAAACAGTTCGATTATCGGTGTCCAACCGGTGGCGGATAAAGACACACATCGCTACGGGATAGTTGATCCAAGCACCAGCATCTCAGAGAACTTACATAAGGTAAAATCATTTGTCGAAAAACCGTCGCCGGGAACGGCACCATCAAACTTAGCCATTTTAGGACGTTACTTATTAACACCGGAAATCTTTAAGTACCTCGAAACTCAAGAAGTCGGTTCAGGTGGCGAAATCCAGTTGACGGACGCGATTACTCGCCTCAACGAAATGCAACGGGTCTTTGCCTATGAATTTGATGGCAAACGCTATGACGTCGGGGAAAAACTTGGCTTCATCCAGACGACGCTCGAATTTGCGTTGAAACGTGACGACCTCGGAGATGATGTTGCGAAGATGATGGCAGACCTGCTCGCAGAGCGGGCAGCGAACCAATCACTCGTCTAACTATTGCCCGCGAAATATGAAGAGAAAGGAACTTCATAGATGAAATTTTATTATTATTATCGAACGCTGACGTTAGCCTGTATTGATGCAGTTGCGCTAATTGTCGCAATGAGCTTTGCATATTTTTTCCTGTATCCGAAGGAATTATTCTCATTGGTTGATACACAACTTTTATTACGTTCAGCTGTGTTATTCGCCGTATTATTCGTAACTGTCGCGTTCTTGATGAAGCTGTACCGTGTGAACTGGAAGTATGCCAGTATTCAAGAGGCATTAACGCTTTCTTTATCACTAGGGATCAGTTCAATTGGTTTGATGATTTATCAAAAATTTGTTTTTGGACAGATTTTAGAGCGGATTACGATTCTCAGCTTTTGTATCTCATTGTTGTTGCTTGGAGCAATCCGTGTTGCGCTTCGGCTACTCGGAATCGGTCAGCACTGGCGCAAATATGCGTTACCACGCCGGATGGTCAAGTCACGGAAACGTACACTCGTGATTGGTGCCGGTCGGGCCGGACGGTCACTCGTTCGTCAATTGTATGCGTCACCGTTCCATGAATTAAAACCGGTCGCGTTTGTCGATGACGATCCAAAAAACATGCATTTTATGATTCAAGGAATCGAAGTCGTTGGAACAACCGGCGATTTAGAAACAGTAATCGAAAAACACCGAATCGAAGCAATCGTCCTTGCGATTCCTTCGCTATCGCAGCAGCGCCGGATTGAACTGATCACGGAAGCAAAAACGTTATGTAAGGATGTCCAGACGTTACCGATGATTGAGGAACTCGTCACTGGGAAAGTCTCGGTCAATGCAATTCGTGATGTTTCAATTGAAGATCTACTCGGACGGGAAGCCGTCGAGCTTGATATCTCAGGTATTCGCTCAGAAATTGAAGGGCGGACAGTCCTTGTGACGGGAGCCGGCGGATCAATCGGCTCAGAGATTTGCCGGCAAATTGTACAGTTTAATCCTACGACGATTTTGTTGCTCGGTCACGGAGAAAACAGTATCTACCTGATTGAACGGGAGTTACGCGGATTACAGTTGCCGATTAACTTAATTCCAATCATTGCCGATGTCCAGGACCGTACACGTCTTGAAGAAGTATTTGAAATGCATAAACCAGACGTGGTTTTCCACGCAGCAGCCCATAAGCATGTGCCGTTAATGGAAGCCAATCCTTATGAATCAGTCAAAAATAACGTTTATGGAACAAAAAATGTTGCTGAAGTGGCTGATTTATTCCAAGCAGAACGATTTGTTATGATCTCAACGGATAAAGCCGTGAATCCAACAAACGTCATGGGCTCAACAAAACGCATCGCGGAAATGATTGTGCAAGATTTAGGACGCCGCAGTCAGACGAAGTTTGCTGTCGTCCGATTCGGAAATGTCCTCGGTAGTCGGGGATCGGTCATTCCACTCTTTAAGTCGCAAATTTTAGCCGGCGGACCAGTCACGGTAACCCATCCGGAGATGACACGTTTCTTCATGACGATTCCGGAAGCAAGCCGCCTTGTCATTCAAGCAGGGATTTTAGCAGACGGTGGCGAGGTATTTGTCCTTGATATGGGCGAGTCGGTTAAGATTGTTGACCTTGCGAAGAACATGATTGAACTGAGTGGGTTTACGGAAGATGAAATGCCGATTGTCTTCTCTGGGATTCGGCCTGGGGAAAAAATGTATGAAGAATTGCTAAAAGACGGCGAAGTGGATCCGGAAGCGATCTACCCGAAAATTTTTGTTGGCCGAACACGCCAAAAGGAACAAGTATCGGATATTTTAGCTCTCGTCAATCAACATAAAGAAACACCATTGCAGTTACGAAATGTCTTACTCGATATCGCGAATGATGTAGCTGTCCGTGAAAAAAATCTAATTTAAATGGTGAGGGAGGTTCTACAGTGAACTACATGTCAATCAAGCGTCGTCTTGGTTTTTCAATCGCACTTGTTGCTTGTGTCATATTGATTCCAGTCTTTGCCTTTATCATGGCAGCGATTAAGGTAGAATCGCGAGGACCAGTCTTCTTTAAACAAAAACGCGTTGGTTTAAATAAACATCATTTCAACATTTTAAAATTCCGAACGATGTACATTGAGACACCAAACGATACACCAACGCATTTACTTGCCGATCCGGACGTCTACATCACGCGAGTCGGTAAATTCTTGCGAAAAACGAGTTTAGATGAGTTACCACAGTTATTCAATATACTTAAAGGTGAGATGGCTTTTGTCGGACCTCGCCCCGCTTTATGGAATCAGTATGACTTAATCGACGAGCGAGATAAGTATAAAGCCAATGACACACTACCCGGACTAACAGGGTGGGCACAAATCAATGGGCGTGATGAATTGCCGATTGAAGTCAAAGCTAAACTTGATGGAGAATATATCAAGCGAATGGGACTCTTGATGGATGCACGCTGCTTCGTAGCGACTATCTTTAGTGTTCTAAAAAGTGAGGGAGTAGTTGAAGGTGGAACTGGAAAAGTTGCTTTAAAAGAAGTTGCAGCTAGCGAGATGGAAAAATAATGAAAAAAATTCTTGTGGTAGGAAAAAGTAGTTATGTTGGTGAAAAACTATATAGATATTTATTTAATAAAAAATGTGACTACTTAGTTGATGCTATTTCTTTAAGAAATTTAGATTTTAAAAAAAAGAATCTATCTAAATACGATACAGTAATTTATTTGGTAGGAATAGCTCATAAAAAAGAAACTAAATATAACAGAGAATTATATTATCAAATAAACTATAATCTGACTTGTGAGTTTGCAGAAGAATGTAAAAAGCAAAAAGTAAGAAGTTTTATATTTGTAAGTTCGATGAGCGTGTTTGGAAGTACTGAAGGAATGATTGACCAATTTACTAAGCTAAAGCCTAACACCCATTATGGAAAATCAAAACTACTTGCAGAAAATTATTTAATTGAGAAATTAAAAGATGATAACTTCAATGTAATTATTGTGCGTCCTCCAATGATTTATGGATTCAAATCTATAGGTAACTATAGTAAATTATCAATTTTATCTAAAAAAACACCGTTGTTTTTAAATATCAAAAATAAAAGAAGCATGATATATATTGAAAATTTAATTTTATATCTTGAAGAGATTATAAACCAGGAAAGTCCTAAAACATATTATCATCCTCAAAACAGCTATTATATGAATACTTCTTTAATTGTTAAAGAAATTGCCAACATTCATCATAAAAAAGTAATATTTATAAACTTAAACAAATATTTATTCTCCTTTCTTTTAAAAATTAATTTATGCAGGAAAATATTTGGTGATTTATATTATAGCCGTGATTTTTCTGAAGATAATAATATTAATTTTGTCGAAAAAGATTTTCTTACATCAATATACAGATCGGAGAAAGAATATTGAAAAAAGTGATGATACTATCAAATGATCATGCATATACGTATAATTTTCGAAAAGAAATCATTAAAGAACTAATTAAAAATGATTACGAAGTAAACCTAGTTTTACCATATGGCGAAAAAGTTGATCTACTAGTTGAAATGGGTTGCAAATTTCATGAAGTGAAATTGAATAGAAGAGGAAAAAATATATTCGAAGAGATAAAACTTCTTTTACAATACTACAAGATTATAAAAAAAGTGAATCCATCTGTTGTTTTAACATACACCCTTAAACCAAATTTGTATGGAAGTTTAATAAGTAGGTACTTAAAGATTAAGCATATAAACAATATAACTGGATTAGGGAGTGCTTTTATAAATAAAGGATGGATAAATAACCTTTTATTATCAATATATAAAGTCTCTTTGAAAAAATCAAATTTTGTATTTTGTCAGAATTCTAGTGATTTAAAATTTTTAAAGGATAATAAAATTATATCTGATAATGCAGTTCTTATTCCCGGATCAGGTGTAAATTTAAATGATTTTAAATTTTCTGAAATGGAATTTGATGAAAGTAATCAATTTAATTTTCTGTATATTGGACGAATAATGAAAGATAAAGGAATCGATGAATACCTTAAAGCAGCAGAGAAAATAAAGAAAACGAATAAGCATGTACAGTTCAATGTTTTAGGATATGTAGAACCATCTCAAAAAGAATATTTTAAGATATTAGAAAAGTATAGTGACGAAAAAGTCATTAATTATCTAGGGTATTCTAAAAATGTTAAAGAGATAATTAAAAAATCACATTGTATAATTCAGCCTTCTCATGGAGGAGAAGGAATCTCAAATGTGCTATTAGAGTCTGGAGCAATGGGGAGAATTTTAATTGCTTCAAATATTCCGGGATGTAAAGAAACAATAGATAACAATAAAAATGGATTCTTGTTCGAGAAAAAAAATGATAATGATTTAAGCAATGTTATTGAGCAGATTTTAAAGAAAAAAAAATATGAACTTCAATTAATGGGATTAAACTCTCATAACAAAATAAAAAAAGAATTTGATAGAAAAATAGTCGTGGCACATTACATGGAAAGAATAAATAAAATAACTTAAATTAGAAAAGAGGGAAAGCAATGAAAGGAATTATATTAGCTGGAGGTAGTGGTACAAGATTATATCCATTAACGACAGTAACTTCGAAACAATTACTCCCTATTTATGATAAACCAATGATTTTTTATTCTCTTTCAGTACTAATGTTTGCAGGGATAAAAGAAATTTTAATAATTTCTACACCCCAAGATACTGATGTATTTAAAAAACTATTAGGCGATGGTACTAACTTAGGAATTAGTATTGATTATAAAGTTCAAGTTGAGCCTAATGGTTTAGCAGAAGCATTCATAATAGGTGAAGAATTTATTGGTAATGATAACGTTACTCTTATACTTGGAGATAACATTTTCTTTGGCCAAGGATTCCCAAGTATTCTTCAAAATGCAGTTAAAAATAATGCAGGTGCTACGATTTTTGGCTATAAAGTAAAAGATCCAGAGCGGTTTGGGGTAGTAGAATTTGATAACGATTTTAAAGTAATGACTTTAGAAGAAAAACCAGATAATCCTAAATCAGATTTTGCCGTTACAGGATTATATATTTATGACAATGACGTAATAGATATTGCAAAAAATATAAAACCTTCTTCAAGAGGAGAATTAGAAATTACAGATATAAATAATGAATACTTGCTAAGAAAAAAACTTAAAGTTGAATTATTAGGCAGAGGTTTTGCATGGTTAGATACTGGAACACACGATTCTTTACTACAAGCATCACTATTTATTGAAACAATTGAGAAAAGGCAAGGATTTAAAGTCGCATGTATTGAAGAAGTTGCCTATAGAATGAACTTTATTTCAAGTGAAGAGCTATACTTATTAGCTACTTCATTGAAAAAAAGTGAATATAAAGATTATTTATTAGATATTTGTAATGAAAAAAAACTAATTTCTAAAGTGGGAGAATTATAAAATGAAACATGTATTAGTTACAGGTGGATTAGGTTTTATTGGATCAAATTTTATTGAGATGTTATTAAAAAAATATAGTGATTATATTATTGTTAATATAGATGCTTGTACGTATGCTGCTAATAGCTCAGCAATAAAATCTGAATTATACAAAGAAAATTATATTTTTGAAAAAGTTGATATTAGAAAGTCAGAAGAAATTGAAAAGATTTTTTCGAATTACGATATAAAACACGTTATTCATTTTGCTGCCGAATCTCACGTAGATAACTCAATAAATAATCCTCTGATTTTTGCTGAAACGAATGTTATCGGGACAATAAATTTATTGGAAGCGTGTAGAAAGAAAAATTCGTTTATAGATGGAGATTCTATTTTTTATCATATTTCGACGGATGAGGTTTATGGAACTCTTGAGAGTGAGGGTTATTTTACAGAACAAACCCCTTATGCACCTAATAGCCCTTACAGCGCAAGTAAAGCGAGTTCAGACTTTTTTGTAAGAAGCTATCACAGTACTTACAACATGAATGTTATCACAAGTAATTGTTCAAATAATTATGGACCTAATCAACATGATGAAAAACTAATTCCTACAATTATTAGAAAAGCAATTGCACAAGAGATGATTCCTATTTATGGAGATGGTAAAAACGTTAGAGACTGGCTTTATGTAGAAGATCATTGTAAAGCTATTGACCTAATATTCCATAATGGTGTTTTGGGAGAAACGTATCTAATTGGTGGAAGTAATGAAAAAACTAATTTAGAAGTTGCATATACTATATGTACATATTTAAATGAAATTTTGAATGATTCAATAGATTATAAACAATTAATCACAAATGTTACTGATAGAAAAGGTCACGATTTTAGATATGCTATTGATGCTAGTAAACTTATAAATAATTTAGATTGGAAACCGGATGAGACTTTTGAAACTGGTATTAAAAAAACTATAGACTGGTATTTAAATAAATACCATAAGGAGAGTAGTAATAGAAATGAAATTAACTGACTATAAGTTTAATAAGGTATCAGATAGTCGTGGAGAATTAATATCGATTGAAAATAATATGCTTAGTTTTGAAATGAAACGTGTATATTTACTAAAAAAATTAAAAACAGATTTACCAAGAGGATTTCATGCTCACAAAAAATTAAAACAAATTATTTTTTGTATACAAGGTGAATGTTCTTTAATACTAGACGATGGACAAACTAAATCTGAAATTTTATTGAATGATAATCAAAATGGAATATTGATTGATAGAATGATCTGGCACGAAATGTTAAACTTCACAGATGATTGTATTCTTATGGTATTAGCTGATGATGTTTATAATGAATCAGACTATATTCGAAATTATGAAGAATTTTTAAAGGAGTTGAAAAGTATTGAATCAAAAATTTTATAAACATCCAAATGCTATTGTTGAAAGTGAAAGCATAGGGAAGGATACTAGAATATGGGCTTTTTCTCATATTTTAGAAGGGGCGAAAATTGGAGAAGGATGCAATATATGTGATCATACTTTTGTAGAGAATGATGTAATCATAGGAAATAATGTTACGGTTAAATCAGGAGTATATATTTGGGATGGAGTAGAGTTAGGAGATCAGGTTTTTATTGGACCGAACGTTACATTTACAAACGATATTTCACCTAGATCAAAACAGTATCCTACAGAGTTCTTAAAAACAATCGTTTCCAAAGGTGCTTCTATAGGAGCTAATTCAACTGTAATTGCAGGAAACAAAATTGGAGAATATTCAATGATTGGAGCAGGATCCGTTGTTACTAAAGATATTCCTCCCAACACACTTTGGTATGGTAATCCAAGCACTTTTAAGGGTTATATATGCAACTGCGGAAATAAACTAAATCAAGAGAACTATTGCAAAGAATGTAATAAATTTTACGATTTTTTATAAAATCTATTTAAAGGTAGGAATAAATTAGACATGATTAAATTTTTAGATTTAAAGGTAACAAATGAAAAGTATAAAGAAGAGCTACTTAAAACATTTGAAAGTGTGCTGGATAGTGGTTGGTACATAATGGGAAATGAATTACTTGAATTTGAAAAAGAGTTCGCACAATATTGTGGTACCAAGTATTGTGTAGGCGTCGCGAATGGATTGGAGGCATTATCTTTAATTTTAAGAGCGTATGATATTGGTCCGGGAGATGAAGTAATTGTTCCAGCTAATACTTATATAGCATCTATTTTAGCAATATCTCAAAATGGTGCGAAACCAATTTTGGTTGAACCATCATTACTTACTTATAATATTGACGAAGAAAAAATAGAAGAAAAAATAACAGAAAGAACGAAAGCAATACTAGTTGTTCACTTATATGGAAAAGTTGCGAATATGGACATAATAAATAAAATCGCTAAAAATAATAAAATCAAAGTGATTGAAGATGGAGCACAAGCACATGGAGCGATGTTTAATAATCAGAAAGTAGGATCGCTTGGAGATGCTGCGGGCTTCAGTTTTTATCCTGGTAAAAACTTGGGGGCACTTGGGGATGGAGGAGCTGTAACTACTAATGATGCTGAACTATTTGAAAAAATAAAAATGCTAAGAAATTATGGATCTTCAAAAAAATACGAAAATAAGCTAAAAGGATTTAACAGTCGTTTAGATGAGATGCAAGCTGCATTTTTGCGTATAAAATTACGGGGATTAGATTTAGAAAATCAAAAAAGACAAGAAATTGCTTCTTATTATTTAAAAGAAATAAAAAATGCAGACATTATTGTTCCTATCAATAAAATAGAAAAAGAACACGTTTGGCATTTATTTGTTTTAATGGTGGAAAACAGAGATGATTTCCAAAAATATTTACTGGAAAATAAAATTGAAACAATGATTCACTATCCAATTCCGCCACATAAACAATTAGCGTATGAAGAATTAAATAAAGAAGAGTATAAAATAACCGAGAAAATTCACAAGAAAATAGTAAGTATTCCTCTAAATCCTAATTTATCAGAATTAGAAGTTTCCAAAATTGTTAATGTGATAAATAGGTATGAAAAATGATAGATTTAATAAAAAAAGTCTTTTTAAAAGTAAGCTTTGAATTAGCTACAATTAAAAAAGTGAAAAAAAAATCTTCTTATAGAATTCACTGTAAAACTAGAGTCAACGGAAAGGGATTAATCTATTTAGGTAAATCTAGTAGCCTTGGATATTATTTAGCCAGTAGTGTTAAAAGAGAGATATTGCTTCAAGCACGTAATATAGAATCGAAGATAGTTATAGGTGGAAATTCTACTATAGGTAATGGATCAGAGATTATAGCAATTAGCAATATAGAAATAGGGGAAAACTGTCTTTTAGGACCTAGAGTAATCATATATGATTCAGACTTTCATGGTGTAAATCCTACTAAGAGAAATAATCCAATTACAAAACCAGTATTCATTCATGATAATGTTTGGATTGGAACTGAAGCAATTATTTTAAAAGGAGTAACGATAGAACAAGACTCTGTAATAGGTGCGAGAACCGTTGTTACGAAAAATGTACCTAAAGGTTCTATTGTTTCCGGTAATCCAATGAGAATTATAGGTTCTGTATATGATTCTTGAACGGAGAATTTAAATTGATAAAATTACTTTTAATAGGCATGTTTATGTTTATCTCTATGATTGTTCCTAAAATTTATGGAGTAGATATTGAATTGTTTTTAGGCATACTTGTAGTTGTTTATTTAATATTATTTGAAAAAATAAAAATAAAATCGATACATTTTTATATGATGTTTCCTCTATTTATATTAGTTGTTATATCAGGGATAAATACTATTGTTTTAGAGGAACGTTATGCATTTTTTGCACTAATAAGAGTAGTACTATATTTAGTAATTACTCTTATAATATTAGACTCTACTCCAATTAAGACTTTGTGGAGGTACTCCTGTGTATTTATTTGTATAAATATATTAATAATTTATCTAGAGTATTTAAACATTCCATTTTTTAAAGATTTAATTAGAACAGTACATGAGTTTTTTTATACTACTAGAACAGTTGATTACAGAGCAAAAGGCTTGTTTCCAGGATACGCAAGTGCAGGATTATTTATGGGTGTATCTTCTATTTTTATATTGATAGGTTTAAAACTAAATGTGATAAAAGGAGAAAAGTACCTGTTACTAGCTATGTTTAGTTTTTTTGCGACAATTTTTACGAGTAGAACAGGAATGATTGTTTCATTTATAGGCATTATTATATTGATGTTTATAAATAAAAAAGAGAGTGTAAAAAAAATAAAAATAAAGAAGTTGTTTTCTTACGTTTTACTTACAGTATTTTCTGTTTTCTTGATAAAAAGTATTTTTGAGTTAGTTAACCCAGAAATGTTTAAAATTACATTGCTTAGAACATTTGAATTTTATTACAGCTATAAAAATGGATCCGGTATCACTACTAATAGTACAGAAGAATTAGTTAATACATACTCTATTCCAAATGACATTCATACATTTTTTATAGGAAATAATAAAGAACCTTGGATTACAAATGGTATTCAATCTGATGCTGGAATAATCCAAACACTTTATCAATATGGTGTATTAGGAACGTTACTATTTTATTTACCGGTAGCCATAGCAGTAATTTACTGTCTATATATCAATAAAAAGCAGTCATTTAGTCTTTTAATGCTTACAATGTTACTTGCATTCTCTGAATTTAAAGGTGGTTATATATATTCAAAGTTTATTTTTATTCTATATCTAATTATATTTGTAACGTTAATTAATTCAAAACAAAAAGAAATTGAAGGTAACAAAAATGTTGAAATTGATTAGTAATAATAGTCTTTTCAAAAAAGTATTTCATTATGTGAATTCAGGGATGATTAACATAATTTTTCTTTTTATCAGTGGTTTAATTGTGGCCAGAATTTACGGACCAGGCTTTTTAGGAAAGTTAAGCCTTTATACTGTTGTTTGTTCTATTATTGCTCATGCTGTTACTTTAGGAACTGGACAAGCATTTCTTATGGAAATTTCCAGTAAGTCATCTAAAATTTCTAATACGTTTAGTTCATTAATGTTTACATATGTTATAGGTGCTTCGTTATTAGGAATATTTTATGTTAAGTATAATCAAGATCTAGATGTTTTGCTATTTCTATTAGTTTTAATAGAAATAGCAATCATGAGAAACATTAAAGAAAAGTTAATTCAAGGTGTATTTAGAGTTGAAAATAACACAAACGCATTATATCTAGTTAATTTTTTATCTGGATTTGGAAAACTTCTCATAACTATAACGTGTGCAATATGGTTCTTTAATTATTATTATTTACAATTAGGATTTACCATTATTTCGATAATAGTGGTTTTAACAAGTTTATTTATCATTAAAAATTCATCTAAATTAAAATTTAGATTAAATTTCCTTGAGTTAAAAAATATTTATTTATCAGGAATTCCCTTCTTCATAACCACTCTATCTATTATTGGAAATGATTACGCAAGTACAATTATTTTAAGTAAATTTACTAATAATCATGATTTGGGACAATATTCTGCAGCTCTTAAAATCATTACTATGTTTTTACTAATATACGGACTTGTGTCTCAAGCAATATTTCCAGAAATAAGAAAAAATTATATTGATAATGATTACATTTTATTATCTAAAAATATAAAATCAAGCAAAAAAATATTACTTGGAAGTTCATTTTTAATAATAGTTTTATTTTTATGCTTTGGAAAATTTATAGTTAATGTATTATATGGTCAAGAATTTAAAGATTCGTATTTAATTATGACTATTTTGAGTTCGATGTTAGTCGGATCTGCTCTAAATATGATTTTATTTCCGCTACTTCAAGTAATGAATAAAAGAAAAATTGTTATTTATCTATCATTTTTTTGTGCAACTTTAAACATCTTGTTGAATTTTTTATTTATTTTGTTTTGGGGCGTGATAGGTGCAGCTATAGCATCGTCTTTGGCAATGATCATAGGAGGAATCATTACTAATATTATTGCTAGTAAACAATTAATAAAGTGGAGGATAAATAATGAATTTGAAAAAAAATGATCCCCTGATAAGTGCTATAGTACCTATTTATAATGGAAGCGATTATCTGAGAAAAACTTTACAATCAATTATTAATATTGATTATAAAAACTTAGAAATAATTTTAGTGAATGATGGGTCGATCGATGATTCTTTAAGTATAATTGAGAATTTTATACAAGAAAATCCTTCTAAAAAAATTGTAATGTACAATCAAAGCAATAAAGGACTAATGAAGGCTTTAAATAAAGGTATAGAACTTTCTGACGGTAAGTATATTATGGTATTAGGCCAGGATGATATAGTTAAAAAAGAACATTTGAGAGTTTTAGTTGATCACATAGAGTCATTAAAAAAAGACATTGGTCTTGCTTTTGTTAATGCAAAATATTTAGTGAACGAATCTATAACAGAAGAGTATATTAGGAAAAAAAAGAGCTTAAACAATATAAATACACTAGATTCAAAAAAGGTCTTTTTGAAACTTTCGAAATGGAATTTTATTGTTTCGACAGGTATATTAATTAATTCTAGAGTAATAAAAGATTTAGGAGGATTTGAAGAAAAATATATAAACAGAGGTGAATGGATAACTTGGCTTAAAATTTCTAAAACTTCGCCTATTACTTATTGTAATAAAGTAAATTCTTACTATAGAATTCATGATAATAATATTACTAACAGTATGTTCACTTCTGTTGGAATAAAAAAACAAATTTTGTATACATTGAACGTTCAAAAATATGCTTACAGTATAAGTACAAATAAAATAAGTTCAATGAATATATTAATTAAAAGTTTTTTGAAAAACATAATATATTATTTTTATAAAAAGTACTTTTCTCAAAAATCTAATTCGAGAGAAAGATTAAAAAAAAGAGGTATAAAATGAAAGAAAAAAATGTATTGATTATAGGTGAAATGAATAGTGAAAATATAGGTGATAAAGCTATATTTGAAGGATTGAAGCATAGTTTGTCTACTTCTAATGATAAGATTAAAATAAGTGAATTATCATTTTCTTCAGGACAAAAAAAAACAGATACACCTTCTATCCAACCCCAAAAAAGTAATATTGGGAAAATTATTTTGAAGAAAGTCATAAAAAAAAATTATAAAGTCTATTCTTTGTTTAATATGCTGAAAACATTCTCTTTTTATTATAAAAATAGAAATTTAGTTAAAAGTGAGTTTAGAAAAAGTGATTTGATCATAGTTGGTGGTGGTGCTTTATTACAAGACAACGCTATGACTTTCCCAGCAGCATTATATGTTTTAAGCATAATGTCTAAAAAGTTTTCAAAAAAAATTTCTGTTGTAGGGTGTAGTTCAGGTAATAAATTTTCGTGGCTTTCTAAAAAATTTATTAATAAATTTTTGCTTCAAACAGATCAATTGTATATGAGAGATCCTAAATCAGTCGAAATAATTTATAGAGAATTTAATATCTATTCTCAAATTATTCCGGATAATGCATTGAGATATAATATAGATCATATTTTATCTGATACAAAAAAAGATTTGAAAAATAAAAAATTATTAAAAATCGGAATTAATCTAATGACGTTCTCAAATCACGGTATTGGAAGAAATGAAAAATTTAAAAAAGAATATGAGAAAATAGTATTAGAATGTATTCAAATCATACTTAATTCTGAAAGGGAATCTGAAATACATTTATTTACAACAGGTGAAGATTCAGATTTAGAAATTATAAAAAAAATCAAATTAAATCATAATGATATAAAGTTGTTTGTACCTAAAGATTTAAGTGATTTGCTTGTATTTATTAATGGGTTAGATACAATGCTTAACACAAGATTGCATGCTTCTATTTTAGGTTTGTTATTAAAAAAACCTATTTCTTCAATAATATGGGATGAAAAAGTTAAAGGATTTTATGAACTATGTGGCTTGAGTGATAGATCTTTTAATATTAAAAAGGACTTTTCAGCAAATGATATTGTAAGAACAATTTTTGATTTTGAATCTTCAGATTCAAAATTTGAAAAGATAAAAGAAGACTTAGTAATCCATCATAAAAAAAATATTGAAGTAATTCTTTCAAATTTGGAGTGAAGACATGTTTTTCTTAATTAACTCTTTAAGAGGTAACGGTGCAGAAAGAGTATTGATTACATTACTACATCAAATACCTTTTAATTATAAAATTACACTGTTTTTATTAAAAAATGAAGTAGATTTAAAAATACCGTCTAATGTAAGGATAATTAGCCTGGAACCAAAACGATTTAAAAAATATAAAATAATTAGTTTAATCTACTCTTCATATAAACTATCAAAAATTATACGCAAGAAAAAAATAGTGGTACATTCTTACTTATTTAAAGCTAGTTTGGTAAATGTAATAGTCAAGTTATTGGGATCAAAGCATAAAATAGTAATTCATGAGCACAGTGTTCCGAGTAATAATATTAACGGGAATTTTTTTTTGAAAGTACTTTATAAAATCATGTATCTAAATTCCTCTAGAATTGTTGCTGTTTCAAATGGAGTGAAGGATGAAATTTTAAATATTTTAAAAGATGATAAGAATGAAAAAATAGTAAAGTTAATCTATAATCCTATAAACATTCAAGAAATTGAAGATAAATCAAAACAAACGACTAAGATTATTGAAGGAACGCCTTATGTCATTGCAGTGGGGCGTCTAGAGAAGGTAAAACAATTTGATTTGTTAATTCAAAATTTTCCTATCGATGCTAACTATAATATGTATATCTTAGGTAAAGGTCCAGAGAAAGAAAAACTTAAAAAACAAATAGAAGATAGAAATCTTGAAAAAAAAATTAAAATCTTAGATTGGACACCTAATCCGTACCCTTTAATAAAAAAGTCTAAAGTATTAGTTGTTACTAGTCTTTTTGAATCTTTTTCAATGGTGATTCTTGAATCAATTTGTTGTAAAACACCAGTAGTAAGCTTTAATTGTAAGTACGGTCCAGAAGAGATTCTAAATGATAGTCCATATGGAATAGTCGTTAAAAAAAATGATTGGAAAGATTTTTTTGTTAAAGTAGAACAAAAAATAGAAGAAGATAATAATTGGAATGATAAAGAAGTTCGGTCTTTCCTTGATGGATATGATATAAAAAATGTATTAGAAAAGTATAATGAAGTTTTTAATTACAAGTATTTCAATTGATTGGATAATTTTTTTGAATTGATTTTTTAAAATGTCGATATGCTTACAAGGAGATCATATTTTGATGAAATTAAATATTTTAGTCACAGGTGCTGCTGGTTTTATTGGTGTGCATTTATCGAATCAGTTAACGAATCATGGTTATAGTGTAATAGGTCTGGACAATCTAAATACATACTACGATTTAACTTTAAAAAAAGACCGGCTGGCTCAGCTAAGTGATAACAGTCATTTTACGTTTGTTGAATGTGATTTAACAGATCGAGAACGTATTAATAAAATTTTTGAAGAACATCGACCGGCAGTTGTCATTAATTTAGCAGCCCAAGCAGGCGTCCGGTACTCTATTGAGAATCCTTATGCCTATTTAGATTCAAATCTAACGGGATTCCTTAATATCTTAGAAGCTTGTCGGAATTATCCAGTCGATCATTTGCTGTATGCCTCATCGAGTTCTGTATATGGTGGGAACAAGGTCGCACCATTCTCGACTAATCATAACGTCGACCATCCAGTCAGCCTTTATGCTGCAACTAAAAAATCGAATGAATTGATGGCACATACATACAGTCATCTTTATAATATTCCGACAACTGGATTACGGTTCTTTACCGTCTATGGTCCATGGGGACGTCCGGACATGGCTTACTTCTCGTTTACGAAGGACATCATTGAAGGAAATCAAATCAAAGTCTTTAATCATGGGAAAATGGAGCGTGACTTCACCTACATCGATGACATTGTAGAAGGAATCGTCAAACTCATTTCACGTGCACCAGAAAAGAATCCGAATTGGGATGAAAGTGTCGACGAACTGGGTGCAAGTTTTGCTCCTTACCGTGTCTATAATATTGGAAATAATAGTCCTGTCCCATTAATGAAGTTCATTAATGTGTTGGAAGAAAAAATCGGTAAAGAAGCGAACAAACAGTACATGGAGATGCAGCCAGGTGATGTTCTTCGCACTTACGCAGATGTCTCGGAACTCGAGCGTGACATTGACTTTAAACCAAGCACAAGTATTGAAGACGGTCTTGGGAAGTTCGTTGATTGGTATAAAGAATATTACAACGTAAAATTATAAGGAAGGAGAGCGATAGAATGAAAATCACAGTAGCAGGAACAGGATATGTCGGTCTTTCAATGGCCGTCTTACTCGCACAACACAATGAAGTCACATCGATTGACATCATTAAAGAACGTGTCGAGCTCGTCAATGATCGAAAATCACCAATCGTGGACGCAGAAATCGAGAATTTTTTACAAAATAAAGAATTGAACCTGCATGCGACAACTGATAATTTTGAAGCGTACAAGGATGCGGAATTCGTCATCATTGCGACTCCAACGGATTATGATCCAACGCGTAACTACTTTAATACACGGACCGTCGAAAGTGTCATCGCGACAGTCCTTGCCATTAATCCGGATGCGACGATGGTCATCAAATCGACGGTGCCAGTCGGTTATACACAAGAGTTAAAAGAGAAGTTCGATACGCCGAACATTATCTTCTCACCGGAGTTCCTTCGTGAAGGGCAGGCACTGCATGACAATCTCTATCCATCGCGTATCGTCGTCGGCGAGCAATCAGAACGTGCACAACAATTCGCGGATCTTTTGCTTGCAGGGGCGATTAAAAAGGATGTGCCGATTCTTTTAACGGATTCTACAGAAGCTGAAGCAATTAAATTGTTCTCGAATACGTACCTCGCGATGCGGGTTGCCTTCTTTAATGAACTTGATACATATGCTGAAGTACGTAGCCTAGATACAAAACAAATCATCGAAGGTGTCGGACTCGATAGTCGAATCGGCAATCATTATAACAACCCATCATTCGGTTATGGTGGTTACTGCTTACCGAAAGATACGAAGCAGTTACTCGCGAACTATGATGAAGTACCGAACAACATCATCGGGGCAATCGTTGAAGCGAACCGGACACGGAAAGACTATATTGCGGATACGATCATCAAACAAAATCCGAAAGTCGTCGGTGTTTATCGTCTGACGATGAAAACGGACTCAGATAACTTCCGTGCCTCATCGATTCAAGGGATTATGAAACGAATCAAGGCGAAGGGGATTGAAGTAACGGTCTTTGAACCCGTCTTGACAGAAGATACGTTCTATAACTCACGCGTTATTCGTGATCTTGAAGCGTTTAAGCAGGAATCAGATGTCATTCTTTCGAACCGGATGCACTCGGAACTGAGCGATGTTGAAGAGAAAGTCTACACGCGCGATTTATACAGCCGCGATTAATTGCAGGTACTTCTTCCTTTAAAAAAGGGAGGAGTATTTTTTATGAAGTTATAAAAGACTAGTTCAAATATAAAAATTAAAAAAAGAGGGTAAATGACCGAATTTCGATTACACTTAATAACAGGATATTATTTACATATTTTCTGTAGAGGTGATTCGTCTGTTCAATTTTATACTCTTTCTTGTGTTGTTCATCATTATTTTGTACCTCACGTTTTTATGCGTGCGCTCGTTCCGTCTCCGCAGGACCATCCGGCAGCTTCTGAAACAGGAGCTCCGGGGAGTCCGCCACGAACTGGCACACTGGGCACATCATCCGGGTCAACAATTCGAAGTATTAAAACCCGTCTATACTGCCGTTTCCTTTTCTGTCGGCCGCACGTTTTCCGTCAACCAAACCCGTATTGATGATTTGATTGACCGGGAACTCAATCGGTTGATTAAGGGGGTATGGGCACGGATTACATCACTGTTTGAGCTCGGGCTCGTCGGATTGATTGCTGGCGTCTTTATGCTCGTGAGTCTGTTTCAAGGAATCATGGTGCTTGAGCAATATCAAAAGACCTCGTTTCAAGTGGATTTGTCAGCTGTCAGTCAGTGGTTAGGCGGCAGCGAAGAAGCGGACGCCACGCCGCGTATGTCCATCCCGAAGTCCGCTGTCGGGCTGACACCGCAAGCGAAGACCTATGCCTTACCATCCCGGATCACGACGAGCAAGGAGATGGGACAGGCCTTCGCCTATTACATGAGCCGGCATGAAAGCGAGTTCCAAATCCAGTATACGGGTGATCCAAGCCGATTTACGGAAGTCGGGGAACAGGCCTGGGAATGGCTGCAACGCAACGAACCGTACTTGATGCGGCTCTATAAAGACAGCGACGGAAAAGGGATGGATTACGGTTCCTATGTCATGTACACGATGACACTTGACTACACCTTGTCACAAGACCAGACCGACCGTGTCGAGAAGAAGGTCAAGCAAATCGTCAAGAAAATCCCGAAGAACTGGTCCGACTATAAAAAAGTCCGCTACATCAATGACTACATCGTCCGCCATACGGCATATAAGCTCAAGAGTAAAGAAAGTCCGTACACCCCTTACTCGATCCTGTTCAACCGCGAGGGCGTCTGTGAAGGCTATGCGCTGACGGCGTATCTGCTGCTGCAAGCAGCGGATGTCGAGGTCCGGTATATCTCAGGCAAAGCAGGTGGCGGGTTACATGCGTGGAACCTCGTCAAGCTGAAAGGGAACTGGTATCACCTCGATACGACGTGGAACGATCCCGTCCCGAACCGTCCGGATGAAGTTCAGGAAGATTATCTGCTCGTCTCGGACGATACGTTACGGGAAGACCATAGCTGGAATGCGAAGAAGTATCCGCAGACGGCGAAGGTGGATTATTGAATGGTTACATGGTTGATACTCTTCATGTTGTTTCTAACTGGAAAAGTTATCAACAGATAGATGCTTCAAAGCACGGAAACAGGGAATTCTTCTACTACTACAACTAGAGGAGGACTAACCATGACCCATTTCGACTATCTCGAGCAGTATCTCCGTACACACGCGACGTATTCAGCACTGACGATCAAAGCCTACCGCAGTGATCTGCGACAGCTGAAGAAAGCGTGTGGCGAGTGGTCGGTCAAGTCCCTCCAAACGTATTTTGACCACGTTATCGAACAGTATAAACCGGCGACGGCACTGCGGCGCTATCATGCGTGCGTCGCCCTCGGCAATGAACTCGTCCGTGCACGACGCCTGCGTCATAATCCGATGCATCACGTCCGGCCGATTGTCCATCAAGACGTCCGGCAACGGGACGATTATCCGTTACTCGAAGCAATCGCTATCATCCGGCAAATCAAGCATCCGACGTACCGTCTCTTTTTCGAACTCATCAGCCAAACGGGCCTCCGCTTCATGGAGGCCCGTTTGTTGTCGATCGAGGACATTCAGTTTACGACGGCGACGTTACTCGTCCGCCACGGCAAAGGACGCCGTTTGCGGACCGTTCCGCTCGGGAGCCGTTTAGCCGAAAAGTTAAAGGCGTTTATCGGAGATCGGATGACGGGGCATGTCTTTCGTTCCGTCCGTGGCAAGGCAATCCATGAACAAGGGGCGCGGGAAGCATTACGGAACCAGTCACTCGACCAGTCGGGACGGATGCTCCGTCCGCATGATTTACGTGTCGGCTACGCGACCTACCTATACCAGACGGCAGGCTGTAAGTTACTCGAGATTCAGCGTCTGCTCGGACATGCCCGGTCGGAGACGACGGAAGGCTATATCTTGAGCCAGGAGACGAAACTCAGACAAGTCGTCGATGCCTTGTCGGCGTCAGGCGGTTGACCGACGAACGGGCGACTTCGGCCGACGGCAAGATGTACTGTTGGGTCGTCTTTGCGTCACTGTGACCAAGCAGCCGCATGACGGTCAGCAAGTCGGTCTGATGTTCCCGGTAGAGCGTCGTCGCGAACGTCACCCGCAGGTCGTGCGGACGTAACGTCCGGCCGAGCACAACGTCGCTTGCCTGGCGCAACTGTTTCCGCGTCGTATCGGGACTCAGGCGTCGTCCTTGACCGGTCACGAATAAATATTCTCCTTCGGGACGTTCGGTCTCGATGTACCGAAACAGGACATCAATCAGTTCGTCACCGAGCGGGACGAAGCGTGACTTTTCGCCTTTGCCGTGGCGGACGAACAGTTGCCGCTCCGTAAAATCAAGATCATCGCAGATCAATTGGTGCGCTTCATTGAACCGGAGTCCCGTATGGAGCAATAAAAAGTAAAACGCATACGTCGTCTCGTCCGTCAGCGTCTCGATGACACGGCGGGCGTCCGGGTAGCTAAAGGCCGTCCGTTGTTTTGCGATTGGTCGAGCCGGTTTTTTAATCTGTTGGAGGGGATTTTTCTCAAGCGACCGTTCGGCGACGAGGGCATCGAACAAGGTCGCTAAGGCATGGATTCGCCGGGCGACGGTCGTCGGGGCATAGCTCTTATGCAACAGCGAGATGTAGCGCCGGAGTGACGGGACGTCAAGCGCGGTCGCATGGCGGCACAAATGGCGGACGTCCGAACGATAGGCTTTTTTCGTCAGGCGGCTATAGGTCGGGGAATGCTCGATCAAGGCAAGTAAGCGTTCAAGGTAAAACGTCATCATAGGAGAATGCCTTCGACTTTCCGCTTCAAGTCCGACTTCAAGGAACGCAACCGGGCGTCGGAGTAGCCGAGTGTCTGTTCCGTCCCGGCGATCATCGCCTCGAGGAACTGGAAGTCTCTCGGGGAGAGGGCGTGTTCGAGTTCGTTCAGCAAGTAAGGGAAGGAGACGGTTTGCTGACGGGGAAGTTCCGGCAAGGCCTCGACGGCGACCTCGCTCGTCAGCGTCCGGGTCCGTTTCGCGAGATAGTCGAGCATCGCCCCGCGTGCCCTGATGCGGACGAACGTGATTGATAACTCCTTGCCGGATTCGATTGATTTCCAGAGGCGCAGTAACGCTGCTTGCCGACATTCGTCGTGTTCGTTCGGGTGGATCGAGAGACGGTGCAGGAGTGAATTGATGAGAGGGAGCCAGTGGTGTAAGGCTTCATTCATGAGGAAGGTCCAATCTGTCGGATATGCATATCGAAGGGTATTCCGCGGTAGTTTTAGTATAAGTAGAGTTATCCTCTCTTTTCAAATCGTCTTTTTTGAATCATGCCAACGGTTTTCTGAGCTTTCAAAAGCCGTTCGTCCCGCCCATCTGCTAAATAGCGGCGATTGACCGAGGAAAAACCTAGTCTTGTCGCCAGTCGCCTCAGGATAACTCTACTTATCCTCGGGGGTGTTCGGAACGTTTTTTCTTCATGGATCGGTAGAGGATTTCGAGGTAGAAATAGGGAAAAGGACTAGACAGTCAGCCGTCGTTTAAACGAGGGAGTGGTGAAGATGGACGCATTCGAGAAGCGACAACTTGAGAAACGACTACGGGAAGAAGAAAATTTCTTTGAATTCTGTATCGTACCAGACTACGAAACGGTCTACGTCGGGGAACAGCTCCATACGTTTCCGGTAGAAGAAGTGTCGATTCAATGTTTCCTGCAAGACGATGACCTGCAGTTGGTGAGCCTGATCTTCGACAAAATGTTATACGAAAAAGCGTACCTGCTTCAGTGGTTGAGTGAACATGGCATCCATATTGGAGCAGTCGGAAAATCGGCGCTCGTTCACCATGCGCGTTCGATTGAGTATACCTACATGTTTTTCGACCACGTCGTCGTCCAGTACACCAAAGGAGATAACACGATTTCGGTCGACCGTGAGCATGTCGAGGAGTGGACGGATTATGAGCGACCGCTGCTCGAACGGCTGCTTGATACGAAGGGACGGCGTATACCGATTCCGATGGTCGCGATCAATGATGAATTGTTCCCGGCATGCCCGGTCCTGAAGTTCGATCGGAAAATTGATACCGTTATTGTCAGCGGGACAATCATGAACATCGACCGGATTGATGAATATGGGGACGGGATTGGTTTTTACCGAAAAAATATCCGTGAACCGGTCGCCTTCATGGAGAATGAGCGTGTCGCTATTCTGATTAATCTGTTCGTCGACACGGAAGACAATGGGAAGGTGTGTACCGTGACGTATATGCCGATGGGTGAGTGAGGATTAAAGTGGAATGAACCGTAGGAGAAGTCCTTCTAGACCTTTTCGTTGGAAAAGTGTTTGGGGGGATTTTTTGTATGTGGAAGAGGGTTAATAGTTGTTTAGATGCTTGTGGAGCGCGATACGTTCAATCAGAAAAAAGGGTTCATCACTATAAGATGAGGTACACATATGAATCGCAGTAAATTTTGAAATACATATAGACTCCTTTAGTCAGATTTTTCTACCAGGTGTTGTATTTAATCTGAAAAGCCGCCAAGATATTTTTACTAGAAGTGCTGTAAAAGGCGAATGCGTCATAAATTTTAAAGGTACTAAATAAAGTTAATGAATAAATTTTCAAAAACAAATTTCCCTTTAAATGTTATTTAAAGTATTTTGCTTATTTAGAAAAGATATAATGTCTGAGGAACGTAAAACTAAAGGGGAGAAGTGAATAAATGAAAAAGGTAGTATTATTATTTAGTTTTATTGTTATTTGGTGCAGTGGTTTGAACGTTAATGCAAACAGTGGTCAAGAGGAGATTGAGGACGCGGAAGTCGTCATCTTGGACGGATCAAAATCAGTAAAAGTAGAGTCTGAACGTTTAGATTATGATAAAAACGATGACGCGGATTTTTATCAATTGAATGTCACCAAGGCAGGAAAGGTAACGATAAAAATAGATTCGATGCCTCTTAATGAATTCTCTGATGTGGATATTTCCATCATCGATAAAGATGATCAAGTATATGCGAATTTTACTTCAGTAGATCCTGAGTTAAGTAATAATAGTATCCATGCCTACTTAAAAAAGGGAACCTATTTTATGCAAGTAAATCTCGATAATATCTTCCCGGAAGATAAGTATGAGTTGATGCTGTCGTTAAATAGTGACGGTTTATATGAAGGAGAAGTAAACAACTCAAAATCTTCAGCCAATCCAATCGAATTGAATAACATTTATCAGGCCAGTTTAATGGCAGATACCCTTTCTAGTGCATTTATTGAATACGATGATGAAAGTTTTGACAGAGATTTTTACCGTTTTGAGATTAATAAAGACGGACGGGTTCAATTAGACAGCGCAGTTATGCCGGACAATCAACTTAAGTTTAGTTTGTGGAATACGTCGGGGAAAAACATCTGGAGCGAAATTCGAACAAAAGGAGCCAACGATGGAAAAATGGGTGTTCAATTTGTTGAATATCTGAAGAAAGGAACGTATATAGTATGTATTCAACATGAAGAGACAGAATTAGATTACGAAGTACCTTATCGTTTTAAAATCACGCATTCTCCAGTCGCTTATTCCGAGATTAATGGAGATAATTATTCGTTTGGCAAAGCATACGAAGGAACATTACTTGAAGAAAACACTCATACGGATCAAGATACGTATACCATCAAACCTAAAGAGAAGCTTTACATTACTACAAAAGTTAAATTAAAAAGCACGGCATCTACTAAAGTGAGTTTAAAAATAAATGGTAGTAGTAGTGGGAAAATAGCGGTTTCGAATAAGTGGACTGAAATTTCAAAAGCTGCTGTGATTGCAGCGAAAGATGCTTATACAATTCAGCTGTCTAAAGAAATCGGTTATTTGAATCCAGTGATAGCGTATAACGTCAGCAGCATCGCCCACCCGTATTGGGGGAAATTCTACTATGCCCCTAACATGCTTGGAAAAATGAAGACGAAACTGACAAAAACTCAGTTTTACCGTGAAAAAGGCGGGAAAATCATCAAATCAGGTACACCTGAAAACAAAAACAAAGAGTATAAAGTCATTAAAAAAGGCAAAACCTTCTTCACTTTATCCGACGGGCGGCTGGTCAAGATAAAAGAAGTAACATTTATAAACGTGCCTTCAGAAGTAAAGAATAAGTATAAGCTTTTGAATCAAATGAAGTGAGTTGAAAATACTTAAAGCGTAAGAAATAAACAGGTCAGAGTTCTCTTTAAGCAGGAGAATTCTGACCTGTTTGTATTTTTTTGAATACATCACTATAAAACACGTTTGCTATTTTAGTGGACGATTTCAATACGCAATCGTATAAACCAACGCTTAAAAATATAGCCACGCCGTTTAATGAGCTTAATTTCATCGAATTTCATTGGAAATCTCCCCTTTTCTGCTGTCAGGTCGTTAAGTAGACGAGTACTTGTCCTGCCTCAAGCTTCATCTGCCGCACGCCACGATACTTTGAGTGGTGAAAGAATGGATGGTACCGCAAATCGACCGTCAAATATCGGTCGCTGTACATCAAGTAGGGCAGACGAATCAAATACGTTTCATTAAAGGATTCAGAATCAATCGGAAAGACATGGATGACGTGAAAGGTCAGCTGTGACTGCGTTATATCTAACGGCTTGAGTGAAATCTTGACGCTACGATCCCGCGGTGCCCCGAACTTCGTCAACGGAATGATACCTGAGACCTCGATCGTGTCGCCGGAAATCATGACGGTGATGTGCTCCAGTTCGGAAATCTCGTCTGTCAAAGCCTGTGCGAGCTGTTGCTCCGTCAGTTTCGTTGCGACCGACAGGCGTTTGAACGGTCCAAGTAGTTTTTGTCGAATCTCCATCTCCTGCTCCTCCCATCCAAAATGAAGTAGTCCTTTTAGTATAAGCATTTAAAAACCTTTTATTTACAATTATCATTTAAAAAAGTAAATTAGTTCCTTTGAATTGGCGGTAAACGTAAAAAATCTGGAGGCGGGGGTGGGAATCTCGAAACACGGGTAAAAGGTAACCATGTCGAACTGAAAAATCACTTACACGGAGGCGATTTTTAATGAAGAAACTCACAGGTTTTCCGACATCTTACTGGCGGACGTCGAGCGAAGCGACGACCTATCCGTCCCTTGAGGCGGACATGACGAGTGACATCGTCATCATCGGCGGCGGGATTGCAGGGCTTGTTGCTGCCGTCCAATTGATTGATCACGGCTATGACGTGACCTTGATTGAAGCAGACCAAATTGCGAGCGGGACGACCGGGTATACGACGGCCAAAGTCTCCTCGCAGCACGGAATGATTTATGATGAATTGATTCAGACAATCGGCCAGGAGAAAGCGCGTCTCTATTTTCAAGCGAATGAAGAGGCGATTGAGTTTTTACGCGAGCAAATCGAACGACTCGGAATCGACTGCGAGCTTGAGACGCAGGATGCGTACCTGTACGTCGCGTCCTCAAAAGAAAAGGTCAGCCAACTCGAACAAGAAATTGAAGCCTATGCCCGACTCGGAATGGACGGGGGAGAGGCGACGGCGGAAGTGCAAGCGAAGTTGCCCTATCCGGTTGAAAAAGCAGTCGTTTTACGTGGTCAAGCCCAGTTCCATCCCGTCAAGTACTTACAAGGACTCGCCCGGTACTTCACAGCAAACGGCGGTAAGCTATACGAACGGACACGGGCTGTGTCAGTCGAGACAAAAAGAACACCGACTGTCGTTGTTGAGAACGGACGTAAAATAGAAGGGCAAAAAATCATCGTCGCTTCGCATTTCCCGTTCAATGATTTAAAAGGACTCTATTTTTCGAAACTCGAAGTCCACCGATCGTACATCGTCTCCGGCTTCGTCGATGCCACGTTCCCGGACGGCATGTTCATGAGTGCCGATCAACCGAGCCGCTCCCTCCGGCATGCAAAGACGGCCGATGGGCGAACACTCGGTTTCTTCGGTGGTGAAAATCATTTGTCGGGACACGAGACTCATACGAAAGCTAATTATCAGGCATTGGCGCAGTTTGCGGAAAACGAGTTCGGGGTTGAAGCAATCGAACAGTTCTGGTCGGCGCAAGATTTGATTTCGCTCGATAAAGTCCCGTATGTCGGTCAAATGATGAGTGACGATTCGAACCTGTTTGTCGCAACAGGATTCGCCAAGTGGGGGATGACGAACGGGATTGCTGCAGGACGGCTCTTAGCCGATCTATTGACCGGGAAGTCAAACCGCTACCGGTCCTTGTTCGATCCGAACCGGTCGAAGCTGAGCAAGCAGGATGCGAAACAGTTCGTCAAAAACAATCTGGACGTCGCGCTTGAACTCGTCAAAGGCAAAGTCGCAAGGTCCGACAAAGACGCTGAGGCGCTCATTCCTGACGAAGGGGGACTCGTCCGCTATGACGGGAAGACGGTTGGCGGATACCGTGACGAAGCAGGTGAACTCCATCTCGTCAAGACGACTTGTACGCACCTCGGCTGCGACGTCAAATGGAATGACGGGGAACGGTCGTGGGATTGTCCGTGTCATGGATCGCGGTTCGATTATGAAGGAAACGTCCTCGAAGGACCGGCCGTGAAGGCATTAAAGAAATATTGATTACTATCTGAAACTCACGATGCGTCGTGAGTTTTTTTCTATCGCATGATATTTTTGAGGGCATTTTTAGAATTGTGATTTCATTGTTTCTGACATGTGCTATAATTACCTGGTATAAAAAATATTCAAGCGTTTAACTATATCGGTCGGGTCGACTATCATGTGGATGTTACGAATTCACCGTCACGAACGCCGTTTCCTGGTTTCATTCAAGCACATTATCCAATTAGCGTCGTGAACGCTGTAACCGAATTCGAGGAGGAAGCAACACATGAGTAAAGAAAAAATCGCCCAGCTCCGTAAACATGTCTCGCCGTTTGAAAAGGCAGACATTAAAGCGAGCGTCAGGCAGATGATCAACACGATCCTGCCGTTGCTCGTCGCTTGGTTCCTAGCCTACCAAGCACTTAAGATTTCAGTATGGCTCGCGGTTCCGCTTGCAATCATCGCAGCTGGATTCGTCGTCCGGACGTTCATCATCTTCCATGACTGTACGCATGGTTCGTTCTTTAAAAATAAGAAGGCAAATGCCATCGTCGGGACGGTCACAGGAATCTTGACGCTGTTCCCATACGAAAAATGGAAACGCGAGCACTCGATTCACCATGCGTCGAGCGGTAACCTCGATAAACGAGGAGTCGGTGACATCTGGGTCATGACGATCGAAGAGTATGTCGAAGCATCGAAATGGACCCGGTTGAAGTATCGTCTCTACCGGAACCCGCTCGTCATGTTCGGTCTCGGACCATTGTTGTTGATTCTCGTCGTCAGCCGCTTCAACCGGAAAGACGCGCGGAAAAAAGAACGTATTAACACACACGTCATCAATGCGTCACTTGTCGTCTTGTATGCGATCATGATTTACATCGTCGGTTGGCAAGCCTTCCTGATCATCCAAGGGACAACGATGTTCACGGCCGGTGTGCTCGGGATCTGGTTGTTCTACGTCCAGCATACGTTCGAGGACTCGTACTTCGAAGATGAAAGCGAATGGGATTACGTCAAGGCCGCGATCGAAGGAAGTTCGTATTACGAATTGCCGAAGGTCTTACAGTGGGTGACAGGGAACATCGGCTTCCATCACGTCCATCACTTAAGCCCGCGTGTACCGAACTATCATCTTGAAAAAGCCCACACGGCGACTCCACCCTTACAAAAAGCAACGACGATCGGCTTGTTCTCAAGTCTGAAGTCGCTTCGTTATAAACTATATGATGCGAACAATAAAACGTTCGTCACGTTCCGCGACATCAAACATCTGGTACGCGAACCGAAAGCGTCCGTTTCATAATAAGACCTCCCGCCTTGTGATAAGGATGGGAGGTTTTTTAATCGAATCGACCTTTAGGTGTATGTCGCCGGCAGATTTTCGTGGTAAGCTATTCCGATAGTAGAAGGAGAGATGCCAGAATGCGCCGGATATCGCTTGCTTACGTGACAGGAGGCGTCATCCTGTTATCATTATTTGGGTTTAGTTCGATGACGTATGAACAACAGTCCTTGATTCCGTTTTTGACGAACCATGTCCCGCTCGGGTGGGTCAGACATTTTTCGTTCGTTTCCTTCCATTATGAGGTGCCGATCAGTGTCGCGACGCTCGGACCAGCAGGTTTCGTTGAATTCTTTATCCGTAAAGGGATGCATGCCAGTCTGTTTTTCATCCTTGGTGTGAGTTTCGTCCATGTCTTACGGATTCGCGGTTATCGCCTCGTGCCGGCTGCTTTTTTCGCATGGACGATGGCAGTGACGGTTGGTGTGTTCGATGAATTCCATCAACTGTTGACCGGGGGGCGGACACCGCTCGTCGGTGATGTCGTGATCGATGGGAGCGGGGCGTTCGTCGGAATCGTCCTCTACACGGGAATCCGCCTGTTGTTAAAAGCCGACCGGATTGTCAAAACAGAGTATGGACAGACGAGCTAACCAAAAAATCCACCGTCTTCTCAAAATAAGTTGAGCAGACGGTGGATTTTTCGTTGGTCTTAAAAGCGTTGAACCCATTCGATTTTATACTGTGTCCGTCCGAACTGTTTCCGCAGCAGGTGATCTGCTTTTTTACGTGCGGCTGTATGATCACTTGCGCGGATAGTCAGCCGGTCCGTCTCGGTGACTGTATCCTGATCGATGACTTGGTACTGGATCGTGTATTCTTTATTGAACAGATTAAGTATTCCCAAGGTATCCACTCCCATTTCTCTCTATATTTATGTGATAAAGGGTGCTTCAAAAATAAAATACAACACTACGGTGAGTCTTTTTACTTAGTTATGTACGTGTGTTTCGTGAGGCAAAGTATTCACTTATTTTGATTAAAGTCTTTTGAACTATCATGTATTAAATGATTTTCCCCTTATTTTATTAGAATTAATCATATTTTAGGTATTTTGTTTCTATTTTGTATTAAATTAATAATATGTATTTAGAATATATTATGACGAGTTGAAGAAGGAAATGTAATAATTACTTGGAATCTATTTGGAATTATCGGTATGATAGACGATAGGTAGGAACCGTTAACGAAAAGAAAGGGGTCTAACATTTACCCATGCATGACATACATGAATCGAACCAACCGGCGCGACGCGGAACACCCGCCTCAAAGCGGGAACGTCTTTATTTTTGGCTGCTCCTCCTGTCGTCCGTCGTCACGGGCTGCGGCGTTGCAGTTCTGTTGCTTGCCCTCGGAGTCGTCGGTCTCATCGTCCTTGGTATAGCACTTCTAGTAATTAGTCTGCTCCTGATCCGTAAGTCGATCAAGGTGAGGGTGCTGCGGAGCGAACAAATCCGGTTGAGCGAGGAGCAGTTCGGGGAACTTTACCACCGCGTGCACCGTCAAGCGAAACAAATCGGCTTATGGCGGATGCCGGCGACATTTTTGATCGACGATGCCCGACTGACAGCACCACGCCTGTTGTGGATTTTTCAGACGTATCTCTTATTAATCCCGGCGTCTTATCAAAAGCACGACGAGGCACATGACTTTTTACTTTTACGTGAGCTCGCGCACATCAAACAAAATCATAACGAAAAGCGGGTCCTCTTATTACTGGGAAGCTGGATTCCGTTCCTGCGTTTTGCGTACTTACGTGCCTGTGAAGAAACAGCGGATCGGATGGCGATTCAGTGTATGGAAAGTCAGGATGCCGCTGTCCGGGGGATTTTCTACTCGACGCTTGGTCCAACCGTGACGAGTCAAGTCAATGAAGGACAGTACATAACGGAAAAACAACACGCCGCGACGTTTTTGACGGAAGTCAGCAACGTGTTCCGGACACGCCCGAGCATCTTACGTCGATTAGCCGCGACCGGCAAGTACCCGCGTGACGTTAGACAAACAAGACGGAACGGCTGGATGCTTGGAGGTCTTGCCGGCAGCGTCAGTCTCGTTGCGATCACTGCCCTGCTTTTTGTCGGCGGACAAGTCCCGCAACTCTTGTCAGACCTGACGACCTTTATCGACGAGGAAGTGGCCAGTGAACAGGATTTAGGCGAGACAAAGCTGATGGCGGCGATTCAAAAGGGAACTCTCGAAGAAGTCGAGCAACTCTTGCCGGACGGAGACATGGAAGCGGTCGACGCGGACGGAGACACGGCACTCCATTATCTCGGATACCGGAAGTCGAGCAAAGGGCTTGAAACGATTTTTGAAGCGTTGCTTGCGGCAGGAAGTGACCTCGACGCCGTCAACGAGTTTGGCGAACGGCCGTTCATCACAGCCGTCTACAGCAATAACAAGGAACTAGTCGCCCTCTACTTGAAACAAGGTGAGAAGATTGACCAACAAGATGATGACGGCTATACCCCGCTTCACCATGCCGTCGAAGGGGAAGGCAAGGAGACTGTCAAGCTGTTGCTTGAACAGGGTGCGGACCCGGCGATCAAAAATGATGACGGCTATACACCGTTGATGCTCGCGGAAGAATACGAGCTCGATGATATCATTGTGCTTCTAAAACAGAATATGACGCAGACGTTATGAAAAAAGACGCTTTCCCCGCGAGGAGGAAGCGTCTTTTTGCTTTGAAATTAGTTTGGTGCAGTCGCTGTATCGACGATGCGCCCTTCGATTTTGTAATCAACTTCTTTGAGTGATGCTGTGTAGTCGCGGAGGTTTTCCCAGTCCGAGAGACCAAGATCCGTCACGCGTCCTTCTTTATAGGCATCTGCGAATGGTGTCAGTCCATCTCCACCTTTTGCTGTGAAAGCGTTCGTCGCGATGACATAAGTCTTCGCAGGGTCGATTGTTTCGTACGTACCGGCGTTGTTGACTTCCATCTTCGTTACGCGTTCACCTTTAGCATTTTTACTGTTGTATTCGAACTTCATACCCGATACGTGGAGGAACCCGCCGTTTTCGATTGGGGCGACACCGACGCTGATTTCGAGTAAGTCTTTGATTTGTGCACCTGTCATTTTAGCAGTCGCGAGTGTGTTACCGAACGGAAGTGTCGTTAAGACTTCACCGACTGTCAGTGGACCGGCACTGATCGCTGCACGGATCCCACCACCGTTTTGCATGGCGATGACTGCATCTTTATTGTATTCTTTTGCTTTTTTGAGCATACCGTCCGTGATCAAGTTACCGAGTGCTGTTTCGCTGTTCCGGAC
Organism: Exiguobacterium sp. s193; assembly: GCF_018618755.1. Lineage (GTDB taxonomy): Bacteria > Bacillota > Bacilli > Exiguobacteriales > Exiguobacteriaceae > Exiguobacterium_A. The sequence goes on along the minus strand of NZ_JACSMR010000001.1, from coordinate 711,501 downwards.
ACTGACCGCCCCGCGTGGGTTTGTGAGCTCGTTGACGATGTTCGCGCCGACTTCTTCGTTTTTGAGTTCAGCGATTTGATCCGCATATGGTTTAAGGATTTCAGCCGCTCTTGCGTCTTCTGCTGCTTTAGAGACGTCAATCAGAGAACCGTTGTACTCCGTCAATTTCCCTTTGTAGTCGAACGTCAAATCGAGATTTCCAAGGAAGTCGCCGTATTGGTAAGCTTGAGCGATGATCGTCGGTTCTGTTTTACCAGGAACCGTTTCACCGTCGACGACGACAGGTGCTTCAAGTTTCGTATGCGAGTGACCGCCGACGATGACATCGATTCCGTCAACGTTACGAGCAAGTAACTGGTCGTTATCGACTGCTTCGTTGTCATCGAATCCGATGTGTGTCAAAGCGACGATTTTGTTGACGCCTCGGGCTTCGAATTTTTTGACGGTGGCTTGTGCACTCGCGATATAGTTCGCGAAAGCGACTGTACCCGGGCTTGAGATTTCAGCTGTTTCTTCTGTTGTTAAGCCGAAGAAACCGATTTTTTGTCCTTTGTATTCTTTGATTACACCTTGGTAGATATGTCCTTTAGCAGGACTTGTTGTGATCGTCTTCGATTGAAGTCCGGCAAGCAAGTCGTTTTTGCTGAAATCGACGTTCGCCGAGATGAATGGGAACTTCGCGTTCGTGACGAAATCTTTCAGTGCTTGGTGGTTGTCTTGATCTCCGAGGTCGAACTCATGGTTACCGAACGTCATCAAGTCGTATTTCATATAGTTCATCAATTCGAGGTCAGCTTGACCACGGAATTTATTGAAGTAGAGCGAGCCCGAGAAAACGTCACCGGCGTCAAGCAAGAGTGATGGTTTACCGTCTGCTTTGTAGCTTGCACGAAGTTCCTTGATGACAGTCGCACGTTTTGCGACCTTATCAAGATTTGCGTGAGTATCGTTCGTGTGGAGTAAGCCGATTGAGAAATCTTCTTTATTCATGTCGAGGACATTGATTTTTGCTTTAAGCGTAATCGTTTTTCCAAGACGTTTGTATGTTGCGACCGCATATTTAACACCTGACTCATCGGTATCCACTTTCGTCCAGTGGACCGGTTTGTCGTAAACGCGACCTGTTGCGTAAAGGACAGCCAGTTTTTTCGGAAGAACCGGTTTTTCACCGACATAGATTGTCTGTTCTTTTACATGATCGACGAATTTGACAGCGTAGTTTTGGACGTGGATTTTCACTTCGATTGGTGATTTTTTCTTACCGTACGTACCTTTGACGGTTTGGTAACGGTTGAAGAGGTGTGTGTCATACTTTTTCCACGTGATTTTGTTGCCCTTGTATGTAGCAGGTAATTTGACCGGGGCACCTTTCGTGAAGACGAGTGACTTGAGTTTGACCGTTTTGACTTTAACATGCGTTGCAGCAGAAACAGTTGTTTGCGCAACCGGCACGATTGCCGATGTCGTCAAGGCGACAGCGACGGCTGCCGCGTAAAGCGGTTTTGATTTGTACATACGTAGAAATCCTCCTTCAAAGTGGGTGTATGAATGCAAGGTCAAAATGCGATCGTTGACCTCTTCTTCTACTATAAGTGTTTTGTAAAACGTTTTGTCGTAAATGTTTTGAAAAATTCGTAAATTCTTAGGTCAGACGACGGGACAACGGATTAAAAAGGTCTGTTAATCGACGTGGAAGCAGTCAGAAGACAAGCAATTAATAAATGATAACGCTTTCATTATATTTCAGATTTCTGCAAAAGGGAACAGAAAAATACGATGAGTTTATCGATCATTCCCATTATTTGATAATCAGCTTGTAGTTTTTAGTGGGATAATCTTGTATCATGGGTAGTAGCGAACTTATGGATGGAAGGATGACTAACTTTATGAATGAATCGATTCGGGGAAGTCTGATCGTCATCATTCTTTGTATGATGATTGCCTTGCTCGTCTGGGGGTTGTCATCTCCACCAACGACGATTGGTCTTCCGGCTTTTACACATGCTGAACCGCTCCCACTTGATGTAGACACACATCCAGGAGAGCGGTTTTTTGTCGTTGAGAAAGCTACAGTTTAGTGTCGGTTTCCTCAATAGATTGACACGATTTTTAACGATGGCTAGAATTGATTAAGTATATGGTGAATATCACCTACTTTTAATATGAAAAGATTTGTCCCATCTGAAGGGGGGAATACGAAACATTAGGTAGGGCATGTGCCCTGCCAACGGGAATGGATTCGTTTGAAGACATCGCGGATCTACCCGTCATCTTGACTAGAAGTAACTGAACTAAAATACATGTACCTCTACGGATCGGAAGGAACTTAATTATGTTGAACGAAATGAAAAATATCATCCGCGAACAAGTGGAGAATTTTCCGCTGATTCGGCGCCTCGCACGATACGAGATTAAATCGGCGCACGCGGAGCAACGCCTTGGTTTACTCTGGGAGCTTCTCAACCCCGGTCTGCAAATCTTTATTTACTGGTTCGTCTTTGGTGTTGGTCTGAAAGGGAACAAAAACGTTGACGGCGATACGCCGTTCATCGTCTGGTTGCTTTGCGGGATCGTCGTCTGGTTCTTCATCAACGATGCGTTACTCCGTGGATCGAACTCGATCAACAACCGGCTCGCGATGGTGACGAAGATGCGTTTCCCGATGAGTGCCATCCCGTCGTACGTCATCCTGTCACGGATGTACCAACACTTCGCGATGCTGTTGATCGTGTTTGTCGTCATCCTGCTGAATGGAATTCCGATGACATGGAAGCTGCTCCAACTGCCGTATTACATGGCGGCGACGTACATCTTCGTCTATGCCTTTTCACTGTGCTTCTCGACGCTGATCACACTCGTCAAAGACATCCAGCTCTTCTTACAATCGATGATGCGGATGCTCTTTTATTTGACTCCGATTCTGTGGAACATTGAACGGTTCCCAGATGTCTTACATGGTCTGCTCCGTCTAAACCCGGTCTTCTACCTCGTCGAAGGATACCGCGCGAGCCTGCTCGGTGGCGCCTGGGTCTGGCAGGAATGGCCGACGGGACTATATTTCTGGAGCGTGACGCTTCTATTATTCACAGCCGGGACTTACTTGCACATTAAGTTCCGTAAATCATTCACTGAGCTCGTTTAAGGGAAGGAAATCGCTATGTCTATGATAAAACTCGAACATGTCACGAAACGGTTTGACATGGTCACGACTACGAAAGAAAAATTTAAGCTGTTATTTAAGAAACAAAGTAAAAATGTGAAGACGTTCACGGCACTGCGTGACATCTCACTCGAAATCGGGTCAGGGGAAGTCGTCGGTCTCGTCGGGATCAACGGTTCCGGAAAATCGACGTTATCGAACTTGATTTCAGGTATCATCTATGCCAATGAAGGCGACGTCGAAATCAATGGAGAAGTCGCGATCATCGCCGTCTCGCAAGGACTGAAAAGTGTCTTGACGGGACGTGAGAACATCCGCCTCAAGTGTTTGATGCTCGGGATGGATGACGCAGAAATCAATCGCCGGATGCCGGGTATCATCGATTTCGCTGATATCGGGGACTTCATCGACCAACCGATTAAAAAATATTCGAGTGGGATGAAGTCGCGTCTCGGATTCGCGATCGCTGTCAACGTCGATGCCGATATCCTGATTGTCGATGAAGCGTTATCGGTCGGTGACCAAACGTTCTATAATCGGTGTATCGATAAGATGAACGAGTTTAAGGACGAAGGCAAGACGATCATCTTCGTCAGTCACTCGTTGTCGCAAATCCGAAACTTCTGTGAGCGTGTGATTTGGCTCGAGTACGGTCAAGTCAAACTCGATGGCACGACGAAAGACGTCGTCCCACAGTACAAACGCTTTTTACTGTCATATAAGAAACTGTCAAAAGAAGAGCAGCACCAATACCGGAAGGACCGCTTGCAAGAGCAAGCCCAAAACGCACGCCGAGGGAAACAAAATGTCGATGCTGAAGACACGGTCAAACATCCAGGTTGGATTTTGTCCGGACTCGGATTGCTCGTCCTTGCTGCCGGCAGTGTGATGGTGATTGACGAGACACCATCATTCTCTTCGCTCAGTGACGCCATTCTCAACTTATTTTAAGATGGAACGACCAGCGGTGCCGAGGCACGCTGGTCTTTTTTTGACTAGAAAACAGGGAATCGGTTGTCCGAAAAAGAAGTAGTATAACGGACAGGTACGGTTAGTAAATTAACAAACAGGGGGACTTGAGGATGCAGAAGATTCGAAAAGCCATCATTCCGGCGGCAGGACTCGGAACACGTTTTTTGCCAGCGACGAAAGCAATGCCGAAAGAGATGTTACCGATTTTGACGAAACCGACGATCCAATACATCGTCGAGGAAGCCGTCGCCTCAGGAATCGAACAGATCATCATCGTCTCAGGGCGCAACAAACGAGCAATCGAGGATCACTTTGACCATGCGCCGGAGCTTGAAAACATATTGCGTCAAAAAGGGAAGCTTGCACTTTTGAAGGAAGTCGATGCCTCGACGACGATGGCTGAAATCCATTACATTCGTCAAAAGGAACCAAAGGGTCTTGGACACGCGATATGGAGTGCCCGTCATTTCATCGGGAATGAACCATTCGCCGTGCTACTCGGAGACGACTTGATCGTCGCGGAACCTCCGGGTCTCAAACAATTGATCAATCAGTACGAAGCGACGGATTCGTCCGTCATCGGTGTTCAGCAGGTCGCGCCGGAGCATACACACCGGTACGGCATCATCGACCCAAGCGATCAAGTCGGACGCCGCTATCAAGTCCGTCAATTCGTCGAAAAACCAAAGCAAGGGACGGCACCGTCGAACATGGCGATCATCGGACGATACATTTTGACCCCGGCGATCTTTAATTACTTAGAGACGCAAGAAGTCGGTTCCGGTGGTGAAATCCAGTTGACGGACGCGATTGAACGGTTGAATGGGGTCGAGGACGTCTATGCCTACGACATCGAAGGGGACCGGTTTGATGTCGGGGAGAAGATGGGGTACGTCGAGACGACACTCGCCTTCGCGCTGAAGGACGGGGAGATTCAAGAGGAAGTCAAAGCTCTACTGAAGCAGTACGTCGCGGAGTGGGACGATCAGGGGTGATGCGGGGAAAGAAAAAAGTCACTTCTTAAATCGAAGTGACTTCAGGCTGTAGACAAAGTGCCATCCGGAGATCAAGCATCTTTTTTCGTTGCTTTCCTCGGGCGAGGCGCAAGCCGTTGCTCCTTGATCCTAACGGACAACGAGCAGGGTCTTGCCTGCCTCTGAAAGTGCGTTAAAAACGCACTTTTCCCCGCAGGAGTCAACGAAACGTGACGCTTTTTAGGTAATACCGTGAGGGAACAGACGGCTTAGAGCGCAATCCGTCTCGAATCGCTTTTAAAGCGAAAAGCAATCGATCGCGACCCTGCAGCTTTGCTGTAGCGGCGCGGAAGATTGCCGCTTTGAAGACGAGGCGAGACAGGGAAGCGCGACCGGATTGTCTCTCGTTATTGCATGTTCACGCTTCATGAGAGTTTGTCTACACGCTGAAGCCACTTCTTAAAAGAAATGACTTTAAAACTTAGGTAGAAAAGCATCTAAGGGAACGTGGTGTTTACGTTTGCTTCGTATTCAAATAAGACTTCACATGAGGTGCCTCGTAGTGACGGAACCGCTCAAGCAATGCTTCAGGCGTCGACTCGACGAGTAACATCGCAGCATGTTCCGGGATGAGGAAACCTTGCGTTTCCATCTGCTTGAACAAAGCAATCAGGGAATCGTAATACCCGTCGATATTCAAGATGCCACACGGTTTTTCATGTAGACCAAGCTGGGCCCACGTGAAGACCTCAAAAAATTCTTCCATTGTCCCTGGGCCGCCCGGTAAGATGATGAATCCGTCCGCCAGTTCGGCCATCTTCGCTTTTCGTTCATGCATCGAACTGACGAGGTGAAGTTCCGTCAGATTCGGGTGGGCAATCTCTTTTTCTTGTAAGAAATGAGGCAAAACACCGATTGCTTGTCCGTTCGCAGCAAGTACGGCATCGGCGACAGCGCCCATCGTCCCGACACGTGAACCGCCGTAGACGAGAGTTAAGTCATGTTGTGTGAGTATCGTACCGAGCGTTGCAGCGGCTTCACGGAAAACGTGAGAGGCTCCATCTTTTGAACCACAAAAAACAGCGAGTTTTTTCATAAATAATCGTCCTCCTTCAAGATTGTTCTCCGCTCAACATACCATATCGGGGAGCGGAATTGAAAAAGGACTCAGCATTCTTAGCAGGAATTTTACATGAAGAATGGACACGACAGGAGGGAAGAAACGATGCGACCAAAAACGATTGTTTGGCTCGTGTTGATCATCGCAGGTATTAACTTGATGCTCGGGATCTTTTTACCGGAATCGCCGACCCGGACGACAATCAGTACGATTTTACTCGGCTTGATTTTGATACTTGGTGTCGGTTATTTTATTACACTCCGACGTTCCTCTAAATGAAAAGCGACCATTCCAGCTGATGTTTTCAGCAGGGAGGTCGCTATTTTATAGGAAAGAAATAATACAATAGGCATGAAGGAATATTCTAAAAAATCTATTTTTATACATGGATTCGACACAATGATGGATAAAATGTTAAAAAACAACATCTTTCAGGACGTATGACCTATGCCGAAAGTAACTTGTCGTGTGAATAATGTACAAAATACCTTAAATATTCGTATTCGAATATCTGAAGGGGGTCTAAGGTTATATGATGATGTTAATAAGTCATATAAAAATATTAGGAGGTCATTATTCATGAACTTGAAAAATAAATTGGCATTGTGCCTAGGAGTAGTCGTAATCGGTTTATCAACATCAGCTGTGAATACGCAAGAAAATATTAATCAAGTTTCAAAACAAGACTTACCGTACGAATACGTAGTTAAACCGTTAGCAAAACAAGACTTACCGTACGAATACGTAGTCAAACCGTTAGCAAAACAAGACTTACCGTACGAATACGTAGTCAAACCGTTAGCAAAACAAGATTTACCGTACGAATACGTAGTCAAACCGTTAGCAAAACAAGACTTGCCGTACGAATACGTAGTCAAACCGTTAGCAAAACAAGACTTACCGTACGAATACGTAGTCAAACCGTTAGCAAAACAAGACTTACCATATGAATACATTATCAGTAACAAAGCATAATCAATTTAAAAAATCAGATTTATATTTAAGTGTGATTTGACGATACTCATTCATATTTAAAAGATCAAAAAAAATACTCGCTTTGAAATAGGACTGTTTTATTAATTCTTTATTTTTATTTAAACTCTCTAAACACAAACCTTGTTGATAATAGAGTTGGCCTAACAAAGACATATCTTTAAATCGTAGACTTTGTTGAATGGCTTCTTCGACGATATTTAAAGCATATTCTGATTCTTTAAGTTGAAGAAGAGTCTTTGAAAAATTGTAAAGAATTCTAATTCTATCCAGCAAAAGTTCGTTGCTTTCAAAGTCAAGCTCAATCAGTTCTTCGTAAACTTTTCTACTGTGTGTATAACTTTTATTTTCAGAATATAAATTTGCAATAGCAGATTTTATACGAATAATCATGCTTGGTGAGTAAAAAGTCGAAGAATATTTTTCTGATAACTGACGCAATACAACGATACAAGTTCTATAATCAATTTTTTGTAAACGATGAGCGGAGATACTACTGTAGTATTGAAGCAGTAAAATAATTTCCTCCTCAATATAAGTACTTTGCAGTTTAGCATTTACAATTTCATATATTTCTTTAAATTCATTATTTCTAAATTTTTTTAGTAATTCATCGTCAAGTTGATGAAATGATTCTCGATAATTAGCATGATCAAAAAAAGCAGAAAATGGAACTTGTAGCTTTTTCGATATTAAGAAAAGTAGTTCAACCGTTGGTGAATGTGTACCACTTTCAATTTTACTAATCTCCGCTTGGCTACAAATTCCATTCGCTAAATCCTTCTGCGTCAAGTTATGTTTTTTGCGAAGGCGGCGAAGGGCAAGGCCAATCTGGGGTGACGTGAATTGATCCATGGATTCGGTCCTTTCTATACAAGTGGATTCGACAACGTGTCTTTCCTTTTATTATAGAAGTGATGCCCGGACAACACCAACTTTTTACTGTGATATTTCGTCAACGTTTTTGATGACCATTCTAAACGAAAGAAAGGGGTAACACCTATGAATCTCACCTTTAAAGAATCGCGCCGTACGATTTCGTCTTGTGGCTGGTGCTTCAATGCTTCGACGGTCTCGGTTGCACCCTTGGCTAGTCGGGAAATGGATCGTGTCAAACCAGTAGCGAAGCGTCAAGTAAAAACTTCATAATTAACGTCCGCCGGATGGCGAGGCTTCATTCCGCTAGCGGTGTGAAGCCCTTTTTTACACAATCAGATGAAAGGAGAATGGACATGATTGGACTGACCGTACTCACAGAGAGCGAAGGGTGGCTGCATCAGCTTGAACCGACAGAAGCCTTTATCGCTTTTTGTCAGACACATCGTTTTTCGTTCGACCATTATGATTACAACACACATACGTTTCTCGATTTACTGGACTACATGGACTTTCAAGAATTTGAACATTATTTGTTCATTCTCCGTGGTTCAGGGGAACGGACGATGCGTCTCGTCGCCTACCTCCAACAAAAAATGCTTCATGTCCAGTTTCATCTGATGAATGATAAGGGGGATGTGTTGTTCGGGGATCCGTACTTTTTAAATGGCATTACGCTTCCGTTTGAAGAGCCCATCGCCGCGTACGCCCCGACTGCCTTGCAAGACGCACTCATGTCTTTATTCACAGGTGTCTATCCTGAGGTAACGTCTCGGCATCCGCAACCACTTCGGCACGTCTATGTCGAAGAAACGAGTCTGCTGGATTCCATCAATCCGACATTATTTGATCAAATGACGATCAATAGTGTATTGTATGTCGACCAAACGATACGGCACGATTTACCGGTCATCGAATTGATGAGTCGGACGCCTGTCTTGATGGCATTTTCAGATACATTAGCACTCGATATAAAAACACAGCTCGCCGTCGTCAGTCGGTCGGAACTTGAAGAAGCATTTGCGACATGGCACGCAACGAGCCGTGTCCCGAACCGCGAACGGCAGATCGGGATTCTCGATTATGCGACACTCGTCGGTATGACGGTATCCCATCGGCTCTTTATCTTTAAAGATGGCATCTGTGCTGATTATGGTCAGCAAATTTGTCTAAGTGATATGCTCGGTATCAACGTCAGTAAGTTGCGAGAACAGCAACGCCAGTCCTTCTCGCCACTTGCTTCGCGCCAAGAACTGGCACTGTATCCGTTACTCTATCAACTCGCAGCCTCTTTCATGACGGAAAGTCAACTTGTCACGCCATATTCAACCCTTGATTTACCACGAACACTCGGAAAAATTGGACCGTTGACAATGATCGGCATTCATAACCGGGAAGGGTGTTTCGTCTTTGAACTGACGACGAATCAACTGTTTGAAACAGACGAAGCATTTTTATGGATTTTAGAGGCGGATCAAAAGGACCGGTTCGATGTCTTACCGGACCGGCTTGGTGGCGATTATGAAACGGCGATTCAAGCATACAAGGAGTTGATTTATCATGGCTGATGCCCCACTATTTGGACCGTTTTCACGTAAAGGAAGTTATTCAAAAGTAAAAGTTCTCGATAACTTCAATGCGGATGAGCGGTTCATGCGTCTTTATCAAGAAACGATGCAGCTACCTGAAATTGATGAGTTGACGTTTTACCGTCGTTACTTGAGTCGGGACGAACGGATTCTGTTGTACGGAACGTTTGATCCGGAGTTATTCAACACGCTGTCTGCGGAAGGATATGACTTGTATCTCGTCGAACCAGAAGCGAGTCGTCTTGAAGGGATTTCGTCACGATTTTTGCATAAAGTCTATGCTCTCAGTCATGACGTCGTTGATGCGGTCGGTTTTGAAGCATTTGATAGGTTGGTTTTACCGGGGACGACGATTGCCCGCTACTCGCGGGGAGAATTACTGTTGTTTTTCCGAAACATTCGGCAGCTGTTGACGGTCGATGGTCGGCTGTTGGTCAATCTTCATAATATCGGGCACTTGAAACAGCATGTCCAACCAATCGCCTCGAAGCGAATGAACGATTGTACGTTATTTTATGGTCAAAAGATTGACGGTGAACGATTGATTTTAAACTTGTATTTAAAATCAGTAGCAGATGAAAAAGTCGGATACGCGGTCGAGTATCTCTATGACCCGTCGACACTGTTTGAATTTGCGAAGCTCTCGAAGTATTCCGGTCAAATCTTGTATGCGGGAAAAACGGTTCATATCTTAGAGTTAAACAAATTAGCATGAACAGAAAATAACCCGGTCGGCAGACGCTGACCGGGTTATTTTTGACTAACATTTGATTTCATGACAAAATGATAGAGGTTAAAATTAAAATAATATTTCAAATATTTGTTTGAATGAGTCAAAAGTCAGGGTAATAACTAAAATGGTGCAGATTATATTTTAGTCCAGTTAATTAGTGAATTCGGAGGATGAAAACGGTTATGGATAAAAAAATAGCACGATTTCAAACCATGCAAGACAGCTGTTTTACCTTCATCGCGACTTTGTTTCCGAAAGAGACGTATCAATTCGTCGAATCACAAACGCTCACTGACGCCTTCGGTCAAGTCGGGACACACCTAACATTTAAATCCACTGAACGCGAGTTGAAATTCAGTTTTCTTGAACAAGCACACCGTCGATTTGAACGTGTATTCCTTGCAGAAAAGTCAGCTGGAACAACATTTTTCAGTCGTTTGCTTGAAGCGACATACGAAGACGAACAGTTATACATTCATCATATCGTCAAAACGGATTGATTAAAAAACACGATGAGAAGTATAGGGGAACGATGTTCCTTGCTACTTCTCATCGTGTTTTTTTAGGCTTCGATGGATTCGAGTCCATGCTGCAATGCTTGATTGACGGACGACGCCATCTCGTCTCGGACATCTTGTGGCAACAAGCGACCATCAAAGTAAACTTCGTTCGAGAGCGTCAAGTGAACGAGGATATCTTCGAGAACGTGCTTAAAGTCGATTGGTTTTAACGGCTCAATCGATGACGAGATGAATTCTGTCAGTGTCGGATGTTGGACATGTTCCGGATCCGTTAAGTCAATGACTGTCGTATTGAGTGCGATTGCGAGTCGCTCCAAAGTTTGTACGCTCGGCATTCGTTGTCCACGTTCGTAAGCAGAAATCGAGGTCGTCGACTCACCGCACCTTTCGGCGAGGTATTTCTGGGTATACCTGTGTTGTTTTCGTAGTTGCATGATTTTTTTCCCAAGAGCGCGATTCAAAGCCCTCAACTCCTATTCTTTTCACCTTACATATAGTACTAAATAACCATTTAGAGTACAAAGCAAACCTGTTGACTGTAAAAAAAAGTTTTTCTAATAATGTAAAATGAGTAATTATGTATGAAATGGGATTAATATTAAACATGGATTGCTATCAGAGTAGGATGTGTTTTAGTCATAACATGGTATTCTAGAACGTAGATTAGCGAGGGAGGGATTGTACAGTGCGCAAGATTCCATGGTCCGGTTACGTCACATTACTCATCGTCATCATCCTATTCATTTCGAGTTCGATGCCGTATGAGGAACAGTCACTAAAACCCGGATTATCGCGTTTTTTTAATTTAGACTTTGTCGACTCATTTCGGTTCGTATCATTTGATTACCACGGAGAAGTCAGTGTTCAAGCGCTTGGTGCGTCTGGCTTCATCGAATTTTTTATTCGTAAGGGCGCTCATCTGTCTATTTTCATTGTACTCGGTTTTGCCTTGATTGACTTAACATTTCGTTTATTACGTCCTTATGTGTTAGCGGGTTTATTTGCCTATACGTTAGCGACGACACTTGCCGTGTTCGATGAGTTTCATCAAATCGTAACGGGTGGTCGGACAGGGCTCATTCAAGATGTGTTACTGGACGGGACTGGAGCAATCATCGGTATTTTATTATATCGTCTGATTCGAAGAAAACGGTTAGCGGAACAACCAATCAGGATATCCTGAGACTTCTGTCCTAGTTAATACGATACAAAAAAGGGTTCGGTTCGTGTGAGAGCGAATCCTTTTAGGTAATACACAAAAAGGAGCGGACGATATGAGAAGACCCCATCTATTGATTACAAGTGCCGGACGTCGCGCAAAGCTAGTCGAGTATTTTGTAAGAGAGTTTAAAGATGGTCAGGTCAGTGCGGCGGATTGTAGTCCACTCGCACCAGCCCTCTACATGGCACATCACCACTATATCGTACCCGAAATCACTCATCCGGATTATATCGATCATTTGCTTGAACTTTGTCAGCAGCAGCAAGTGACGGCGCTTTTATCGTTGATAGATCCGGAACTTGAATCACTTGCTGCGGCACATGATCGGTTTGAGACGATCGGTGTGACCGTCGTCGTTTCACCGCAGGAAGCATGTGCACTTTGTTTTGATAAGTATGCGATGTATACGCATTGTGTCGGACAAGGCATCGCACACGCAAAAACCTATCATACGCTAGCTGCTTTTCAAGAAGCCCTCGCATTGCAGGAAATCGATTTCCCGGTTTTCGTCAAACCGCGAAACGGGAGTGCGAGTATCGCCGTCAGCCGGGTCGGGTCGCTCCCTGAAGTCGAGCATTTATTTGACCAATCGGAAGGTTTGATCGTCCAGGAGTTTTTGGACGGGCCGGAACTTGGTGTGGATGTGTATGTCGATTTACTTTCTCAGGAAGTGACGTCGATTTTCATTAAGGAAAAACTTGTGATGCGTGCCGGAGAAACGGATAAAAGTCGTTCTGTCGTCCGTGCGGATGTGTTTGAACTCGTCGAGCATGTGCTAGAAGGAACGGGACTTGTCGGTCCCCTTGACTTTGATGTCTTTGACGTCGACGGGACATTGTATCTATCCGAAATCAATCCGCGCTTCGGGGGTGGGTACCCGCACGCCTATGAGTGTGGTGTCAATTTCCCGGCGCAACTTTATCAAAATTTGCAGGGGCATATCAATCGACCGGCGATCGGTCAGTATCAAGAAAACCGCTACATGATGAAACACGACACCGTGACCCTCGTATCAGCGGCTCAATTCGAACAATCCAACCACAACAAAACGTAAAAAAGCTAAGCAATCCACACACAAAAGGGGCCGCTCTCTCGATAGAGGAGCAGCCCCTTCTTTGATTCATCCGGAAATCATGACATCGTTACACGTGACCGTTTGAGGCATTGAACGGCAGACGTCCAGCTGCCGAATAAGGCATTGATTGTCGACGTACTTGGAACGGATCGTCCTTCTGCCCACTTCCGGTAATGGATGATGCTGAAGGATGGGAGTTCAGCTTGCGCTTGCTTCAAAGCGTCGAGGACATCTTCTTCGACCCATTTGCGGCGTGGCGGGGCGATGTCGAGACAGGCGAGCGCATCGACCCAAGAACCGTATTTTCGGGCAATCGTCGCGACCGTCGGATGTCCGTTTTCTTGCGCCCAAATTGAGTACGTCTGGGTCGTCAAGCGCGGGAGGACGTCCGATGCTTCGAGGAGCGCATTGATGATGCGTTCTTCCGTCATGCAGACGGAACGTGTCATCTCGATATGTGCTTCCTCCAGGGCCCGTGACCATGACCCGAAACGAAGGTTGATCAACGTCAGTGACGGACCATGTTTTGCTTTGGCCCATTCCCGGTAACTGTTGCTATGAAATGGATGGAGCCGGTTCGACGCTTCCTTGATGAAGGCTAGGATTTCTTCGTCGGAAAAATAAGGACGAATCGATGAAAGACCTGCCGCGTGTAATGCTTCGCGCCACGATCCGAATACATTGATGATCGTCGTGATGGACGGGATGTCTTTGCCGCTCGACCACCGGGCGTACGTTTTGGCGTCAAGGGCAGGGAATGTATGGCTTGCCTCTACTAAACTATCGATGACTTGTTGTTCTGTCCATTTCTTCATGATGTCATACCCCTTTCGTGTAGGTGTTCGTCTAGGTGTGGGTACTGTCTGTTGGTGTGTCGCGACGGAGCGTCGCGTATGCGAGTAGACTGAGCCAGATGAAATAAAATCCGCTTGGGCGGGTCAGAAGACTTTCGGTGAACTGAGCCAAGAATAACCAAAAGCCGATCAAGAGCAGCGTCACGGATTGTAAATCGTCGAACCGATAATCTCGGACCAATCGAATCAAGATGAAACTGAAGCAAACGATATAAAGCAGGAGACCGATGAGACCGAACTCATATAAAAAGACAATCGGTGTGCTGTGAAACGTATAAAGCGTCTCTTCACCGAGTTGCTCTTTTAATCCGGTCGCCGAAGCACCGAATCCATGACCGAACCAGAAGCGGTCGGCAGAAGCGGCGAGTCCGGCTTGCCAAAGGTCGAGGCGACCGTTCAAACTGACTAAACGAGTGAAGAGTCCTGTCTGAAACGATAAGGCACCGGTTAAGATGATGAGTCCCATGATATAAGCAGTACTAACCATCGAGCGCAGGCGACGGGTAGGGGCAATCAGGATCGTCGTCAGTAAGGCAAGTAGGAAAAAAGAATAGATGCCTGTTTGTGATCCACTGGCGAGTAGTCCGCTTGCGATAAGAACGAAAGAACAGCCATAACCGGCGAGGCGACGCCAAGACCGGTGCGCGAGCGAATCGAGTAAATGCACCCAGGCGATTAATCCGCCAGGGACGAGCCAGGCAGCGAAAGCATTCGGATTGTTCGTTAAGCTCGCCAGCCGAAGAAAGGAACCTTGTTCTCCGACATATAACTGTGGTAACGCCAGCGGACCAATCCGAAACCACTGCAAGTTGTCGATTGGGATGTAGACTTGACCAAATGAAACGAGCAGGGCGTAACTTGCGAGAAAAAGTGCTTGATAAAAGAGAATGAGAAACAACAGTTGATGCCAGTGGGTGAACAGCGAAGTAGAGAGTGATAGGACGATGAGGAGGAAAAGCCATGTCGTCAACAGGTAGAGGAGCGAAAAAAGAGAGTCCGTCGCTGGGCGAAAGAAAAAGAACAAGACGTGAATCGTTAGATAACTTAATGAAACGGTGATGAATCGATGAGAACGGGCTTGGAACGGGACGTACACAGGACGCGACACGAGATAGAACAAAAGGAAAAGTAACGGATACAGATAGACGGTCAGCGTGTTCCAGTGCTTCGGTAGGACTTCGTCCGTAAAGCGTAAGGGACGTGTCCATAAATCGATCGTCACCCAAAGCAGCAGGATGAATAAGACAATCGATTCAGGTCTATTGACGGATTTTAACATCATTTCTAAAGTCTATCCACCCTTCATATAGGACTTATTACCGATTACGGGACATTCTAATCATCAAATTTGTATTTACCCGTAAATAAACTGTAATTATGCAGATTCTCTGCATGATTTTGATGAAACGACGATCATTTTTCTGTGAATCGTCTTTTTTTCGTGAACTGATATTTTTCGATGACGTAATCATACGCATGCATAACAACTACTTAAAAAAAAATAATCATTTCCACCAAGCTCTAATTGTTTTGGTAGTCGTTTGGAAATAAGGTGAAGTCATAACCAATGTCCAACCAAGACGCCAGGCAAGAAAGAGGTGAACGATGTGAATACGATACATCAAAAAAGAACTTTCGCAGATCACTTGACGACATTAAAAAAGGGTTGGTGGATCTTGATTGTCTGCGCCATCTTATTTGCAGGTGCCGGTTATCTGATTAGCACCTACGTCATCAAGCCAACGTATGAAGCGACAGCTTACATCCTCGTCGTCCCACAAAAGAGTAATGAGACTACTTCATCCGCCTCACTCGTCAGTACCTACCAAGACATTCTCCGCAGTCCAGAAGTCGTCGACCAAGTCGCACAAAAAATGGGCGTGACCGATAAACGCCTATTTGATTTGACGGATCGATTGACCGTCTCAAGTAACCTCGATTCTCAAGTCATCGCCTTATCCATCACAGAACGGTCGGCAGAACAAGCGGCCATTCAAGCGAACACGATGACGGAAGTCTTTCAAGACTATTTGCCTCAGTTAATCAATACAAGTAGCACCGAAGTTTTCTCAACAGCACGCATTCCGACAAAACCGGTTTCACCGAACATCTTAATGAACACGGCAATCGGTGGTGTACTCGGCTTGATGATTGGCTTACTAATCGTCTACTCACGGGCACTCGGAAAAAAGTCGGCAGCGGAATCTAAGACAGATACATCTTACCCACAAGTCGTTAGTCGGCCACATTCATGATTCGGGGAAGGAGGAGCAGTCATGCAAGCACCACCATTGCATCAGTATCGTCGCCATCTGAAAATCGGACTCTTACGAGGCGTCGATGCCTTGATCATCGCCGCTGCGACCGTCGTTACATTCTACTTCTTTAATCCACTCCATTTGACCGTCAATTTTGATTTACGAAACGCCATCGAAATCGCGTTGATTCAATGGGTCGCCTTAACGCTCGTCGCGCACTGGATGCGCTTCTACCAAATCGTTTGGCGGTATGCGAGTCTCCGGGATTTAGGTGTCCTCCTATTCGTCGTCGTCGCCAGTAGCTTCGTCTTACTCGGTCTTGAATACGCATTGTTCGATTTTGCCGTCGAACGGGCCGTTTTTCTCCAGACCGGACTCGTCCTGAACGGGATTTTATTCGTCCGACTCGCGATTCGGGGGCGAACGCTTCAGCTGAAGCGGGACAACCGGATGCTCGGGAAGCGGACGTTAATCATCGGTGCCGGCGCGTCCGGTCAGATGATCACGAAGGAACTGAAACAAAAGAAAGCGCATATTTTGAACGTCGTCGGCATGCTTGACGATTTGTCGGAATTAAAAGGGATGCGAATCCACGGTGTCCCCGTCATCGGGACGGTCGACCAGCTTGAATTCATCATCGAAGAATACAAGATTGAAGCCGTTGTGCTCGCGATTCCGTCCTTGTCTTATCCAAAACGGATTGCGCTCCTCAACCGGATCAAACAGACGAAGGTCGAGGCGCATACGTTACCGATGCTCGTCGAACTGGCGTCAGGAAAGGTCTCGATCAATCAAATCCGCGAAGTCTCAATCGCTGATTTACTCGGACGAGAACCCGTCGAACTCGACATCACGGAAATCGAGCGGAGCGTCAGCGGGGCGACGGTCCTCGTGACGGGAGCGGGCGGATCAATCGGCTCGGAAATCTGCCGTCAGCTGATTAAGTTCAAACCGGACCACCTGATCCTTCTCGGGCACGGCGAGAACAGCATCTACTTGATCCGCCGTGAACTGGAATGTATGACGGACGGCACGACCCTCCATTCCGTCATCGCCGACGTCCAGGATCTTGAGCGGCTGACGGAAGTCATGCAACGGTTCGAACCGGATCTTGTCTACCATGCCGCCGCCCATAAGCATGTGCCGTTGATGGAAGATAATCCACGCGAAGCCGTCAAAAACAACATCTACGGGACACGTAACGTCGCGCTCGCGGCGGAAGCGGCACACGTCAAACGGTTCGTCATGATTTCGACCGATAAGGCCGTTAACCCGACGAGCGTGATGGGCGCAACGAAACGGATCGCCGAGATGGTGATTCAGCAAATCGCCCGCAACAGTGAAACGACATTCGCCGTCGTCCGCTTCGGAAACGTCCTCGGCAGTCGGGGATCCGTCATCCCGCTCTTCAAGGAGCAGATCGCGAAAGGTGGTCCGATCACCGTGACGGACCCGGCGATGACGCGGTACTTCATGACGATTCCGGAAGCAAGTCGGCTCGTCATTCAAGCAAGTGTCCTCGCGAGCGGGGGAGAAGTCTTCGTCCTCGACATGGGAGAACCGGTCAATATCACGACACTTGCAAAAAACTTGATTCACTTGAGCGGCTTTACGGAAGAACAGATTCCGATCGTCTATAGCGGCATCCGAAAAGGCGAGAAGCTTTATGAAGAATTACTTGCAGCTGAAGAAGTCCATGACGAGCGGGTGTTCGAAAAGATTCTCGTCGGCAAGACCCGTCCCTTCGGATCCGTTGAACCATACTTGCGCGAAATCAGCCGCTGCCTCGACGATGAAGAGGCATTACGGACGTACCTGCTTGGTGCAACGAATGATAGTCGTCCGGTCGTGATGCCGGAAGTTGTCCGGATCGCGAGAGAATGAGAGGTGAGATGAGATGAAAGCACCCCGGCAGTTATCACGTTTTAACTTAATCTTCATTGCCGATACGGCTTATTCCTTACACCAGTGGATGATTTTGACGCTCCTGATCAAATGGAGCACGCCACTCAATATCGGATATTTCAATTATGCGCTCGCCTTGACGGCACCGATTGTCATGTTCTGTTGGCTCAATGCCAGCACGATTTTGACGGCAGAACGGGCCGGGCTGAAGAACTTCACGCTTTTCATCAAGACACGGTTTTTCCTCTTGTCGCTCGGAGCGCTCGTCTTACTGGTCGTCTATTATTTCTTTGGTGAAACGGACATCCTGCTGTTGACGTTACTCGTCTATCTCAATAAATACATGGAATCGTTCGCCGATCTCTCGTACGGATTCCTTCAAGGACACATGGCATTCAAGGAAGTCGCCTTATCGAAGATTTTCAGGAGTCTCATCAACGTCTCGGGCGCAGCCTTGATTCTTTTCATGACGCATTCAATCCACGGTTTTGTCCTTGCGATGATTGCCGGAAACTTAATCATGCTGATCATCTACGATTTACCGACCGTCCGGCGGATTGGGCAAGGCTTTGAAAACATTACGATGAATGAACGGTACCAAACGGGTCGACAGTTGTTCTTCAAGGCCGTCCCGCTCGGTTTCGTCGCCCTCTTGATTGCCTTGAATGCGAACATCCCGCGCCTGTTCGTCGGTCGTGCGATCGGGACGGAAGAACTTGGTTACTATGCGAGTATCGCCTACTTACTCGTTCTCGGAAGTTTGTTCATCCATTCGCTCGTCGCCGTCCTCTTACCGAATTTTTCGTCAGAGACGGGCGAACGTCAAAGCCTGCCGGCGCTCCGTAAGCTGACACGGTCGATGTTGCTGATGACGAATGCCGTTGGTGTCTTACTGATCATCGGGGCGATTTTCTTCGGAAAGTGGGGGCTAACGATTTTCTACAACGCCTCTTTCGTTCAGTACCACACGATTTTTGTTTTGATGATGGTCGCTTCCTTGTTTTTCTATAACTCGACCGTCATCCAAGCATTACTGACGGGCTTCCAGCAGTTCCGCATCCAGACGATCGCGATTTTCGGAAGCGTCGCCGTCAATCTCATTGCATGCAGCGTCCTGATCCCGATGTATGGCTTGTACGGAGCGACGACGGCTTACGCTTTATGCGCCATCACCCAAATCGCCTTGCTGAGTCCGGCACTTTACCGGGCACTCTATCCACGAAATCTGGCACTCGTCATCGAACAAAGTAGCTAAGGAGGGAAGAAGATGCGGCCGATTTTCATCTTACTCATCATCGAAGCGTTGCTCAGTCAATTGGTGCGGCCGCTCTTTCCGACAGGTGAAGGCTACATTACCTTGATGCTCGCCGTGAACTCGATTTTGTTACTGGTGTACCTGTTGAAAAACGCCGAGACGACACCACTGTTTCTTATTTTCGTCACAGCCTTCATCGTCCGCTTCGGCTTGATGTTCGTTGATCTTGAACTATTCCGACTCCCCCCGCATAGCGGCGACGACACGGAGGCGTTTCATCTGGAAGGATTACAAATCTATCTTGATCCATCGATGTTCAACGAAGTCGTCCGCGGAAGCTACTCGAAGTTTCTCGGGGTGTTCTATCTCTTGTTCGGACCGGAACGGATCCTGGCCCAGTACTTTAACGTCATCCTCGGCGTTGTTTCAATCGTCATTCTCGCGAAGACCCTCCAGTTGTTGAAGTTACCGACAGCACTCGTCTTCTTCTCGACCGCCGTCTTTGCTTTCTTTCCACAAGGGTTGTTGCTCTCGCCGATTCTGTTGCGTGACCAAATCGTCGCGCTTGGGATTGTCTACACACTCTACTACATGGTGCGCTGGACGATCGACAAATCCGTTGCTTCGTTAGCACTTGCGTACACGGCCTACTTCGTCAGTACAATCTTTCACTCCGGTCTCGCGATTGGAATCGTCGTTTTATTGGTTTATTTCTCCTTTTATAATCATGCGACCGGTCGGATGGATTTCGAGGCTTCGAAAGTCCAGCGGCTCGTGATGCAAGTGCTCATCGTCGGTTTCATCGTCTACAGCTTTCAGGATGTGTTATTCGCGAAATTCACCCATGTCTCGGAAAATGGTCAACTCTTCAGCGGCATGAGTTACGACCGCGGTGGATCGGCTTACTTGAACGGCTTGACCGTGACGGGACCCCTGGACGTGATTCTTTATTCACCGCTCCGGATGGTCTACTTCCTCTTCTCACCATTTCCGTGGCAATGGTCAAGCGTCATGAACATCGCGATTTTCTTCCTGGACGCTGCCTTTTATCTCGTCCTGTTCGGATTGACGATTCGCCACTTCCGCTACTTGAAGCAACATCCTTACGCCGGTGTCCTGTTCTTCATGTTACTTCTCTTCATCGTCAATGCACTCATCTTCGGGCTCGGGACAGGAAACGTCGGAACGGCGATCCGCCACCGCTACAAATTGTTTCCGATGCTCCTGATCGTCTACACATCTCTTCATTACATTCGCTACCAGGCGCTTCACCACTTCGAGGAGGTCGAGAAACGTGCAGAATAAAACAATCTTAATTACCGGCATCGCAGGGTTTATCGGGTTTCATGCAGCACGACGGTTTTTAGCGGAAGGGTACCGCGTCATCGGACTGGATGAAGTCAATGATTACTACGATCCGGCACTGAAGGAAGCCCGCTTAGTCGAACTTGATCCGGCACGTTATACGTTCTACCGGGTGTCGCTCGAAGATACGCAAGCCGTCGACGCCATCTTCGTAAACGAACAGATTGATCTTGTCCTCCATCTCGCAGCACAAGCGGGTGTCCGCTACAGCATCGATCGGCCGGACGTCTACATCACGTCGAACATCGTCGGCTTCCTGTCGATTCTTGAAGCGTGCCGGCACAATCCGGTCGAACAGCTCGTCTATGCCTCTTCGAGTTCCGTCTACGGATCAAATACGAAGATGCCGTTCGCAGTGACCGATGCCGTCGACCACCCGCTCAGTCTCTACGCCGCTTCAAAAAAAGCGAACGAGTTGATGGCCCACACGTACAGTAGCCTCTACGGCATCAAGACGACCGGTCTCCGCTTCTTCAGCGTCTACGGACCATGGGGACGTCCCGATATGGCACTATTCAAATTCACGGAAGCAATCGCGAACGGTCAACCGATTGATTTATACAACTACGGGGAGATGGGGCGTGACTTCACGTATGTCGACGATATCGTCGAAAGCATTTATCGCTTGATGCAGACGGAACCTGTCGCTGACCCGACCTTTGATAAAGCAAATCCTCAGCCGGACCGAAGTTTCGTCCCGTACCGCGTCTTCAATATCGGAAGCCACAGTCCGATCCGACTGAACGAATTCGTCGCCTTGATCGAACGGCGTCTTGGCAAGACGGCGATCAAACACGGGATGCCGCTTCAGGCAGGGGACGTTCCCGAAAGTTTCGCCGACGTCACGTCGCTGTTTGAGACAATCGGCTACCGGCCGCAGACGACGGTCGAAGCAGGCGTCAACGCATTCATCGACTGGTACGAGAGTCATTACCTGGTGAAGGAGGAGGTCCAAGATGGCGCTTAAGGAAGAGTTCTACTATAAGTCTCCGATATTTATTCAGAATATTTTGACATCTTTGTACGGTAAAAAACTGATGGGTGAACGTTACGGTGCAGGCTACGAAAAAATGTTGCGGCAGCTGCGCGAGAAAGACCGGACACAGGATTACCGGATCGAACAACTCGACCGGTTAAATCAGTTTCTCTTGTTCGTCGAAGCACATACGCCGTACTACCGGGAGCTGTTTCGACAGCATGACATCAAACTCCCTTTCACATCGCTTGAACAGCTCGCAACGATTCCGGTCCTTGAAAAAGAAACGTTACGGCAGCGAAACGACGCCTTCATGTCAGAAGTCGATGCGCCGGTCCGGGGACGGACGGGCGGGACGAGTGGGAAGTCGCTCCAGGTCGCCTTCATGCGTGAGGACGTCCAGGAGCGGATGGCCCATCTCGATTACTTCAAAGAAACGCACGGGTTCTTTTCCGGGATGCCGCGGGCGAGTTTCACGGGGCGGACGTTGACGGCAGTCGATCAAAAAAAACCAATCTTTTGGCGGATGAATCGCCCGCTCAATCAATTGTTACTGTCGATCTTTCATATGAAAGAAGAGAACTTTCCTGCCTACATCGAGGAACTGAACCGTTTCCGACCTGCCGTACTCGACGGGACACCGACGGCGATGGTCGAAATCGCCCGCTATTTATTAAAACACAACATTCGGCTCGACTTTCGGATGATCGCCATCTTCCCGACTTCGGAAACGGTGACGGAAGAAATGCGCTCCGTGCTCGAAGAAGCCTTTTTAGCACCTGTATTTGACCAGTATGGCTCATCAGAAGGAGCACCCATCATTTCGGAGTGTCGAAACCGTAAGCTGCACTTACACCATGAGACCGGCATCATCGAACCATACGGGACAGACGGCGAAGTCGTCGTGACGTGCTTTACGACCCGCGGGACACCGCTCGTCCGTTACCGGATTGGTGACCGGATGACACTCAGTGAAGAGACGTGCCGCTGTGGACTGAACGGACCCGTCATCGCTTCAATCGACGGACGGGGGACGAGTTTCATCGTCAGTGAAAAACGGGGCAAGGTGTTTGAAGGCGACATCACGACGATTGCCCGGGAATTGCCGAACTCGGTCTTACGGCTTCAAGTCGAACAGTACGCACTCAACCGCGTCACGCTCCGCTACATTCCGGACATTCATCGTTTTCAGCCGAAACACGAGAAGATTTTATTAAACGAGATGCGAAAGCTGCTTGGAGCGGAGATGTTGATCACGCTCGAGCCGGTCGAACAAGTCAAACAAGAACCGAATGGAAAAACATTGATCGTCAAACAGTCGATGAAATAGGAGGAAACCATCATGAATAAGGCAGTCAAACACATCATAGATACGACAACAGCCGAAACACGATCACTTCCCATCGCTAACCGTTCGATTGCCGTCGTTGGCCTCGGCTACGTCGGTCTCCCTGTCGCCATCGCCTTCGGTGAAAAGACAGGGGTCATCGGGTTTGACATCAAAGAACAACGAATCAATGAATTACGTGAAGGCGTCGATGCGACGCTCGAACTGAGTCCATTCACGTTAAAAAATGCCGACGTCGACTACGTGACGGATGCTTCGGCACTCCAAGCGAGTGACTTCATCATCGTCGCTGTGCCGACACCAATCAATGCACAAAATCAACCGGATTTGACACCGCTCTTACGGGCCTCCCAACTCGTCGGACGCGAACTGAACAAAGGGGACATCGTCGTCTACGAGTCGACGGTTTACCCGGGAGCGACGGAAGAGGATTGTATCCCGGTCCTCGAAGCAGCATCCGGCCTCAAAGCAGGTGTCGACTTCTTCGTCGGCTACTCGCCGGAGCGGATCAATCCCGGTGACCATGAACATACCTTCAAGACCATCAAA
The DNA here is from genome assembly GCF_018618755.1 of Exiguobacterium sp. s193. Taxonomy (GTDB): domain Bacteria; phylum Bacillota; class Bacilli; order Exiguobacteriales; family Exiguobacteriaceae; genus Exiguobacterium_A. Next base: position 687,756 of record NZ_JACSMR010000001.1, on the reverse strand, counting down.
AAAATCGTCTCGGCGCAAGATGAAAAGACACTCGATATCGTCGCGGAAGTCTACGAAGCCGTCGTCGAGGCAGGTGTCCACCGGGCATCGTCGATCAAAGTCGCGGAAGCAGCGAAAATCATCGAAAACACACAACGCGATTTAAATATCGCCTTGATGAACGAACTGGCGATCATCTTCGACCGGATGGACATCGATACGCTCGAAGTCCTCGAAGCAGCCGGGACGAAGTGGAACTTCCTTCCGTTTCGTCCAGGATTAGTCGGCGGGCACTGCATCGGCGTTGATCCGTTCTACTTGACGATGAAAGCCGAATCGCTCGGATACCATCCGGAAGTCATCCTGGCCGGACGTCGCATCAACGACACGATGGGACGTTTCATCGCCACATCACTCGTCAAGAACTTAATTAAACAAAACATGCCCGTCCTCGGTGCCCGTGTTACCGTCCTCGGCTTGTCGTTCAAGGAGAACGTCAGCGACATCCGAAATTCGAAAGTCGCGAACTTAATCAAAGAGATCGAAGAGTTCGGGATTGAAGTCCAAGTGACCGACCGGCTTGTTGAAAAAGCCGAAGCGAAACGAGAATACGGCATCGACCTGCTCGACATGACAGAGTTGAAACCAGCCGACGTCGTCATCTTCGCCGTCAGTCACGAAGAGTACGTCGAAGGAAACTGGCTACTCGCCAAACACTTACTCAAAGTCGGACGCGGTGTCGTCGTCGATATCAAGGGGATGCTCGCACCAGCTGAAAAGCCGGAAGGGGTGCACTTATGGCGTCTTTAAGAATCCTTCAAGTCTGTGCGCTCGATACGACAGCGGAAACGATGCTTCAACCGCTACTGCTCGCCCTCCGCGACGCCGGACACGATGTCGGGATCGCCTGTGCTGACACAGGCGCGTCCGACAAACTGGCAGCCAAAGGCTTTACGATGCACGACATTCCGATTGAACGAAAAATCGATTGGACGAGTAACTGGAAAACGATTCGTTCGATCGTTCAAATCCTAAAGAGTGGTCGTTATGACGCCGTCCATGTCCATACCCCCGTCGCGGCAGCGCTCGGACGGGTTGCGGCTAAACGAGCGGGGACGAAGCACATCGTCTACACGGCACATGGTTTTTACTTTCATGAAAAGATGGGCCGCGTGACGTATCAACTGACGTACTCCGTCGAAAAATGGCTCGCCCGCTTCGCGACGGATTATCTGTTACTTCAAAGCGAGGAAGATTACGAACTGGCGAACCGAAAACGTTTCAAGACGACGACCCGCTTGATGCACTTAGGAAACGGGATTGACTTGACCCGCTTCTATCCGCGCCCGCGTCAAGGAAACGCTGCTTTTACATTTCTGTTCATCGGTCGGATCGTCGAAGAAAAAGGAGTGCTCGAACTTTTGAATGCCTTTGAAGAAGTCGTGGCACATGACCCAGACGTCCGGCTTATCATTGCCGGTGAAATGATGGAGAGTGAACGGGATCAAACGACGAAACACCGGTTCCTCGAACGGATTCGTGAGATTCCGAATATCGAGTACCAAGGGTTTGTCGAAGATGTACCGACACTCCTGCACCAAGTCGATGCCTTCGTCCTCCCGTCACACCGGGAAGGAGTCCCTCGCTCAATCATCGAGGCGATGGCGACGGCAAAACCGGTCATCGCAACGAACATCCGTGGTTGCCGGGAAGAAGTCATCGATGGAACGACCGGTTATTTAGTCGAAGTCCACGACGAAAAAGAACTAGCTGCACGGATGACTGATCTTGTGAACAATCCGAATCAAGCAGCAGAGATGGGGCGGGCCGGATTTGAACGGGCGATGAAACATTTTAATGAAGCTGATGTCATCAAACGACAACTCGATCTCTTTTCGACTATGTAAAAGGAGGAAGACATCATGAAACGGACATTCGATTTTACAATCAGCTTAGTCGCAATCCTCATCTTAGTTCCCGTTTACCTGTTCGTCGCCTTGTTCATCTACACGAAACTCGGTCGCCCAATTTTCTTCAACCAGGTTCGTCCCGGTTATAAAGGACAGCTCTTTAAAATCTATAAATTCCGGACGATGTCGAACGAAACGGACGCAGAGGGGAAGTTATTGCCGGACGAACAACGGATCCCGCATTCACTCGAATGGGTCCGACGCCTCAGTCTGGATGAAATTCCACAATTCTTCAACATTCTCCGCGGTCAGATGAGTTTCGTCGGGCCACGCCCGCTCCTCGTCAGTTACTTGAACCACTATTCGAAAGAACAGATGACGCGACATGATGTCTTACCCGGCTTGACGGGCTGGGCTCAAATCCATGGTCGGAACGCGACGACGTGGCAGGAACGTCTCGAACAAGATCAGTGGTATGCAGCACACCAAACGTTTCGCCTCGATCTCTTCATCCTCTTCAAAACAGTGAAAATCGTCTTGTCTTCAGAAGGAAACTCGACGGAACATCAGACGGGGATGGGCGAGTTCAAAGGGCTTGACGGAGGTGTTCCCCATGATGTCGCTAAGCGATGAACGATTGATTCATGATCCGGCAGAATGGAATGCACTCGTCGCCCAGTACCGGCTCGATTGTTATTACGAACATGCTTACTTTGGACTCGAAGAAGACGACGGGATCCCGGAAATGTTTTTCTATCCGACGGAGTTCGGGACATTGATTTATCCATACGTGAAGCGAAATATTGACGGGACGCCTTATCAAGACATCACGACACCATACGGTTACGGTGGACCGGTCTTCGTCGGTTTATGGTCGCTCGACCAAATCCGAGAGGTTCGCCAACACTTTCTTGAATACTGTCAAACGGAACAAATCATCACGGAAACGATCCGTTTTCATCCGCTCCTACAAAACGTTGAACTCGGTCAATACTGGTGTCGTTCGACGAAGGAACTTCAACGGACGGTGACGATCGAGCTGACGGATACTTTCGAAACGATTGAAGGCGGATTTTCAAAAATGACACGACGAAATATTCGCAAAGCACGGAAAGAGGGCGTGACGGTCCGGGTCGCCGGTGAGGCGGACTATGAGACATTCGAACGACTCTATCGGTTGACGATGGACAAGCATGATGCCGCACCCCGCTATTACTTTTCGCACACCTACTTCGAACAGTTTACGAGAGGGGAGTTAGACGCAGAACTCCTCGTCGCTGAACGAGGTGGGAACATCATCGGCGGGTGCCTCGTCTTATACGGTGACCGATTCGCCCACTATCACCTCGGGGCGTCGGATCCAGAGCAATTGCAAGTCCGTCCGAATCATCTTTTGTTTGCTGAAATGATTCGACGTGCGAAACAGAAAGGGATGGTTGCGATTCATCTCGGGGGCGGAACCACACCGGATGAAACAGACAGCCTGTTCGTATATAAAAGCTCGTTTAACGAAGGGAGCAGAACGTTCTTCTCAATCGGAAGCTCGGTCCTGGATGAGGTCGCTTACGAACAAGTGAACCGAAGTTTCTTAAAAAACAATCCGTCAGCCGCAGCGTCGAACTGGTTTCCGACTTACCGCACACCGATCCGTCACTTGTCGCAACGAGGGGAGGAAACATCATGAAGCAAATTCCATTATCCATCCCACACCTCAGTGGTCAAGAAGCACGTTACGTCACGGAAGCGCTCGAAACGAACTGGGTCGCACCACTCGGACCGAACGTCGAAGCCTTTGAAGCCGGCATGCGCGCCTATACTGGAGCAGAAGCCGCCCTCGCGACGAGTAGCGGCACGGCAGCAATCCATCTCGCCCTCGCGACGCTCGGTGTCACGACGGGAGATGACGTCTTCTGTCAGTCCTTGACGTTCGTCGCCTCGGTCAATCCGATTCGTTACGTCGGCGCACAACCTGTCTTAATCGACTCGGAAGAAGAGACGTGGAACATGTCGCCAGCAGCGCTGCGGCGGGCGATGATTCAAGCGGCGACGCGCGGACGACTTCCGAAAGCCGTCATCGTCGTCCACCTGTACGGGGTCGCAGCGCAGATTGAAGAACTCAGTGCGATCTGTGCCGAGTATGATGTGCCACTCATCGAGGATGCGGCAGAATCCCTCGGTTCGACCGTCAACGGTCGGATGACGGGGACGTTCGGGACGTTCGGGGTCTATTCCTTCAACGGCAATAAAATCATCACGACGTCGAGCGGCGGGATGCTCGTCGCAAACAATCCGCGCTTGATCGAACGCGCCTTTTACCTGTCGACGCAAGCACGGCAACCCGTCCTCCACTATGAACACACGGAAGTCGGATTTAATTACCGGATGAGCAACGTCTCGGCTGGAATCGGTCGGGGACAGCTCGAAGTGATTGAAGAACGTGTTGCGGCACGGCGGGCAATCTTTAAACGGTACGTCCGGGCGTTCGATATGTTAGAGGCGACACATTACCAAACAGAACGCGCCGGCAGCCGGGCGAATCGTTGGTTGACGGCATTGACCTTACCGCGCGGGACGGAACAACGGGACTTCTTGATCGACCGTTTGCAGCAAGCGAACATCGAGTCAAGACCGGCCTGGAAACCGATGCACTTGCAACCGGTCTACCGTGATGCACCGTTCGTCACGAGTGAAGGGATTGACGTCAGTGGCCGATTATTTGCAGAAGGCATCTGTCTACCGTCCGCCTCACAGATGACGTTCACGGAGCAAGCGCTTGTCATCCGGTCCGTTCGTCAAGGGATTGTTGAAGACGTGCGACGCGACGTTCGGCTATGAATGTGTGGGAGGGAGACATCGTGATGAGCGACATGGAGGAAGCCATTGAAGCACTCCGTCTCGCTGCGAACGGGAAGAATGAACTGACGGCCAATACCTATTTTCGGTGGCAATCGAATACCCAGTATCCGACTGTCGCAGAAATTTTGATGTTATTCGGATCATGGCAAATCGCGCTCGAACGGGCTGAAATCGGGCAAGTCCGGGTGACGTTCACGAAACCGGACATCATCGAGGCATTACGAGCGGCGAAAGTGGAACTTGATCCGTTCACGAGTGCGACTTACCGTGAGTGGGCGCAACAACATCAGGCGCCTAGCTTGACCGACATCGTCCATCAATTCAACTCGTGGCAGCAGGCATTATCAGAAGCAGACATTTTAAAAGAACGAGTCCAGGAGATGGAACGCCGCATCATCGAATCATTACTCGAAGCACAAGAATCGTTACCTAGCTTGACGAGTCAGACGTATACGAAGTGGGCGGCAGGAAAAAATCGCCCGACGGTAGCGACGATCGCCCGACGATATGGCTCATGGACGAATGCACTCGAAATCATCGGGATTGAACTGCCACGCAAACGGTGGACGGAAGAAGAGGTCCTCGTCATTTTAGAACAAGCAAAAGGTGAACTGGATCATTTGACGATCGCAAGTTATCAACGGTTCAGCGAAGGACAGGATGTTCCGAGTATCGGCGTCATTACGGCCTTGTTCGGAAGCTGGAGCAACGCGATGATGGCCCTTACGAACCAATTGGAATCGTAAATCGACTTGATTCGAAAGAGAAGGAGGATGTAAACAATGAAAAAGTGGAAATGGATCGTCTTGACCGTCATCAGCGTCGGACTGCTCGTTCTCTTCGGATCAGGTGGGTATGTCTATCATCAAGCGAGCCAGACGCTCGAAAACGTCCAGGTACCGGTCGAGGCAAGCATCGAAGCCGAACAGGCAGTCAAGCAGGATAAAGCACTGTCGTTTCTCTTGCTCGGTGTCGACCAACGGGGCAATGCGGCAGGACGGAGTGATACGATCATCGTCGTGACGGTTGACCCGGCGAGCGGAAAAAGTAAAATGCTCAGCATCCCGCGTGATTTGAAGACAGAAATCGTCGGGAACGGATCGAACGATAAAATCAATCATGCCTATGCCTTCGGTGGACCGGACATGGCGATTGATACGGTCGAAAATCTTCTCGACATCCGAATCGATTATTTCGCTGAAATCAACCTCGACGGTTTCACGGATCTCGTCGATGCCGTCGATGGGGTCCGGGTCCAAAACGATATCGACTTTTCTGTGTATGAGCTGCAATTTCCAAAAGGTCAACTTGATTTGAACGGTGAAGAAGCACTCGCTTACGCCCGGATGCGTTATGACGACCCGCGGGGAGATTTCGGACGACAAATTCGGCAACGGCAAGTCGTCCAAGCGGTTGCCGACAAGTTGACGGAAGACTTTTCACTCAGCCGTTTCAATGATGTGCTCGGTGTCCTTGGGGAAAACGTCAAAACGAACGTCCCGTTCCCGGTCGTCCGAAAAATAGCGTTAAACTACCGTGATGCTTTGAAGAACGTCGAAACGTTGTCACTCGAAGGAAGCGGCGGAATCGAAGCGGATCAGATTTATTACTGGCATCCGACACCGGAGTCACTAAAAGACGTACAAACGAGTCTGCACCAATCGTTGAATTAGAGAAGGGGGGAGGAACGTAAAAGCTTCCAGCTTCCCGTACTTCGCAAAAAAATTGCACTCAGACCGTAGATAACGTGAAATCGGGGGCTAAAAGCGTCTGTTTCGCTGCTTTTCTTGGACAACGGGCAGGGTCTCTTGCAAAACGCGTTAAAAAAGTATTCAGACTGTGGACAACGTGCAATCAAGAGATAAAGCGTCTGTTTTCGTTGCTTTCCTCGGGCGAGGCGCAAGCCGTTGCTCCTTAGTCCTCACGGACAACGAGCAGGGTCTTGCCTGCCTCTGACAGTGCGTTAAAAACGCACTTTTTCCCGTAGGAGTCAACGAAACATGACGCTTTTGTGAACCAGGCAGGCAGACGGTTCAGGGCGCAATCCGTCTTGGATTGCTTTAGAACGCGAGGCGAGACAAGGGTGACGGATGTAAGGTCTGCCACCTTTGAGCATGTAGTCAGATTAGAAGTAAGTGATAGAAATGACTGATGACGCAGGACGGAAACGATCATCCTCGACTCCTATGGGAAGAAGAAGCGCAATTTGCGCTTCTGTCAGGAAGAGGTAAGACCCGGCATGCCCGCATGGAATGCGGGGGGCCGCGGCTTACCTTCCGCCCATGGAAAGCGAGGATGTCGGAAGCGTCCGTCACAGAGATTGAGCTGAAAGAGTACGATGTCGGAAGCGTCCGTCACAGAGATTGAGCTGAAGAGTACGATGTCGGAAGCGTCCGTCACACAGATTGAGCTGAAGAGTACGATGTCGGAAGCGTCTATCACAGAGATTGAGCTGAAAGAGTACGATGTCGGAAGCGTCCATCACAGAGATCGAGCTGAAGAGTACGATGTCGGAAGCGTCCGTCACATAGATTGAGCTGAAGAGTACGATGTCGGAAGCGTCCGTCACATAGATTGAGCTGAAGAGTACGATGTCGGAAGCGTCCGTCACAGAGATTGAGCTGAAGAGAATGCACGACGAGAAACGGCGACATCTCATGCATTAAAAAACGTGCAATTCCCTTTAATTATCAAGGGAATCGCACGTTTCAGATCTCATGATTGGACCGGTCGGCGAAGCGGCCATAATTTCAAAGCCGAGTAAACGAAGTAGAGGACGGTCACGATGGCTGCTGCACTCCATAACAGTTGGTAGCTTCCGGCCGTCGTACCAAAACGGAGTCCGACGAGTGCCGGAACGATCAACGTCAACCAGCTGAGGACGAGGGCGACACGTGCTGTCATCGCATCGACATTTCGGTTCAGTCCCATGCCGATGAAGAACATCGACCATAAGAACGTCCAAAATAACCATGTCGCTCCGCCCATCCAGTCGCCTGCACTGAAGCTGACGCCAGCGTAGAATAAGGCTGCGATTGCGACGAACAGTGAAAACCAGCCGACACCACTTCCGTCGAGGCCGAAGATGAACGTGATCCCGACGTAAAGATACGTAAAGGCAAACAAATAAATACTCGCATACCCGAACGTCAAGACAGGATCACCTGCTGCACCGATGACGAGTAACGTGGCGACAAACGTTTGAAGTAACCCTGTCAACAAACTGAAGACACCGGCACTCTTTAAATCAACTTTTCCGAACAACGACAAACTATTTAAAAAGAGCGCGACGCCCCCAAATAATAAACTTACATTCCCCACGGTCATTCCTCCATTAAGACGTCAGACGTCTGATTGTAATTCAACCATATGATGAATTCGCTTCCAGTGCAAGTAAAATTTCGAGAGAATGGAGTACAAAAAATCCCCGACTCTTCTTTCTAGAGAAAGTGAGTCCGGGGAAAGCAAGTTAACGGTTTAGGACAGCGCGTAATGTCGTTTCAGTTTGCGGGAGTGTTCCCTTTAAAGTTACGAGACCGTAGCGCGTCGATCCTTTTTTGATGAAGAAGACACGCGTGTAGGCTGATTCCGGCGTATATCCGGTTTTACTTGCATAAATCCGTGAGTCGTTCGGAAGCGACGTATTCGTATGGTACCACGTCAATGTCCGGGCGTACGGACCTTTGACTTTTGTCTGATATGATTTACGACCGCTGACGTCGATCAAGTAATGATACTGAGCGTAGGCATTCGCCAGTTTTTGCATGTCCGCTGCCGTCGTATAGTGACTCGGGTGATAGAAACCATGTGGATTCATGAAATGACTGGCTGTCATTCCGAGCGACTTCGCGCGACTGTTCATCTGTGAGACGAACGCAGACTCGGAACCGGCTGTCCGGACAGCGATTGCTTTTGCGGCGTCGTTACCCGAGCGGATCAACATTCCGTTCAAGAGTTGACGTAACGTAACTTGGTCACCTGACCGGAAACCGGCAGTACTGCTGCCGGCCGGGACGGCAAGCATCGAATATGTCAGTGTAAACCTTTGATCAAGTGTGCCTTTTTTTGCAGCGGCATCATAGGCGACGAGTGCCGTTAACAGCTTAGTCGTACTCGCCGGGTAGCGACGTGTCGTACTGGCTTTTGATACCTCATAACCCGAAGAACCGATTTTGAAATAACGCATCGAAGCGACCGGATAACTACTCGAAGTCGCTGGTGCGCCCGTCGTGACCTTTTTCGCGACTTGACTCGATACATAGTAGTAATTGACTTTTCCTTTTACTTTGTACCATCCGTTCGAATAGGAGACGGCATTAAACTTGGAGTTATATGTAGCAAGCCGCTTAATGTTTTTAGAAGACGCCGTGCTCGGGGAAGTCCGGACATTCGCACCATAGCTCGAGAAGACGATGATTTTATACGTCTTTGTCGAAGACGAGGAACCCGTCGTGACTTTTTTTGCGACTTGGTTTGACAGGTAGCGGTAAGCACTGCCATCTTTAATCTTGTACCAGCCGTTCGTATAGGAAACAGCCGTGAACTTGGCTTTGTACGGGGCGCGGCGTGTGATCGTTGCGGACGAGCTCGTACTTGGTTGCGAGCGGACATTGGCTCCGATGGTCGACGTGACGATGACTTGATAGCTCGCAGCTTGGGCCGGGAGTGCAGGCAGACACAAGGCAATAAGCAGCAACAATGTCAAACCGATCCTGAACGATAATTTCATGAAAATCTCATTCCCTCCTTGTTTAAATATGCCTTAAGCATAAAACAAAAAAAGGAAATTCGCTTTTTTTTCAAAAAAATAGAATTTCCTACACGTCAGGTATGAAACTCCGTATCATAGGGAATGACTACAACAGACGTATTGAAGGGGGATTTTATTATGAAAATCGCAGTAATCGGTCTCGGAGACATCGCACAAAAGGCATATTTACCTGTCTACGCGGAGCGCTCAGACTTAGACGTCTATCTCGTCTCTGAAAATCAGGATAAGGCAAACCAATTGTGTGAGGCGTACCGCTTCGCAGGTACACTGACATCGATCGGTCAGCTAGGCGAGGCTGGAATCACTGTCGCGATGATCCATTCGGCGACGAAAGTTCATGCGCACCAAGCAAAACAATTACTAGAAGCAGGCATTCACGTCTATATCGATAAACCGGTCTCGATGGAAATCGAGGAAATCCGTCAATTGACGAAGTTGGCGGAAGAAAAACAATTACATTTCATCACCGGATTCAACCGACGCTTTGCGGCAGCACATCGGACGTTATTAGAAGTCGAACAGCCAAATCTGATCGTCATGCAAAAAAACCGGACGTCGTTCATCGAAGACGCAAAACCGTTCATCTTTGACGATTTCGTCCATGTCGTCGATACATTACGGTTTTTGACAAGATGCGGAGAGATTGAAGGCTTGAGCGTCCGTGGGAAAAAAGTCGACGGCTTATTGCACCACGTCACGATTCAGTTTGAGTCGAATGGGATTACAGCCATCGGGATCATGAACCGGAATAACGGGGCGACGGAAGAACGGGTCGAAGTCATGGGACCAAATGAAAAACGGATTGCGACCGACGTGACGTCCGTCGAACAAGTCACGAAGGCAGGCACGTTGCGCCGTCCGCTCGATAACTGGGAAGCGACACTGAAGCGACGTGGGTTCGTTGATATGGTCGATGCTTTTATCGCAAGCATCAACGGCAAGGAGTCGTTGTCGGTCACAGCAGAAGACAGCTTGGCGACGCATGAGTTGTGTGCTGAAATCGTCGCGCAGCTATAAGTTATCTTTAAAGGATCACAAGAAAACCCGAATGACTGATGCCGTCTCTTATGAGAAGGGCAAAAGTCGCTCGGGTTTTGTAGTTTGCTGATGCGTCCAGTCGCTTACTTTTTTTCTTGTTTCATGTAATAGATGCGTTTTCCCCCAGGCCCTTCATACGTAATCTTTAGCGTCGAACGATTAAACGCATAAGAAACGATGCCTTCAGATAAGGGGACGCGTGCAGACAAGTCAGGATCGAAACGAACCGATTCAGTCCCTTGACGGGAAGCATCGGGTAGACCGAAGTCATGATAGGTCAACGTCGCAATCAAGGATTGTTCATCATCAAAATCGACAGTGACCGTTCCTTGGCCATCAAAATTTTCTTGCGAGTGTCCAGTATCTAACACACTTCGATCAATCGTATACGTCGCTTCGAGGCGGGCGACATCACGTAATAAAGCATCGGCACTGAGGCGAATCGCGACCGCCCGTTCACGGACGGTATCCTCATCTTCAAGCGGGAGTCGCTCGATTTTTTTTGCAATCGTCATCACGTCCTGTAGCCGGTAACTGGCCAAGGCTTGTTCGAGTTGGACCATTAAGCGGGCAGGTGCGTTCATGACGTCTTGTTCCGTCGATTGATCGACGGCTTTCGTGTACTGGTAATGTTCGAGTTCATTTTGAATTTTCGTCGTATCTGGTGTACATCCAATCAAAAAGAAGGGAAGCAAGATTAAGAGACGTTTCATGCGCCGACCTCCTTTCGCATGACATTTGTGATTTGGAGATGGTCCGTATGAAGACGGACCGTATAGTGGACGGCGTAGGTGACAAACTGATTTTCTGTGACCCCGATTTTGTACATTTCGGTCGTTTCGACTTCAAATACGGCACCTGTTGAGCGGAACTGATCAAAGTTAATCGTATACGGCGTTGGGGGAACCGGACTATCACTGACTTCAGCCAGTGCCTGAAGTGATGAAAACTCAGACTTGAAGACACCGAGTGTTGCAAATTGAATCGCAGCAAATGTCTCGTAGGAATCGTTTTGGCGCGAATACGTCACGAGCTCGGGAATCGTTTGTGTATATTGGCGGACAAACTTTAAAACATCATAAGAAGTCGGTGGACGGTCTTCTGAATACGTTTGATTGTAAGCCGTCTCTTCATCCGACCACTCAGATAAAGCCAGCGGTTGGACGTTTGACGGGTTATCGACTTGTGTCATCTTCGTCGGTGCGAACCAGTACCAACTCCCTAGCGCGAGCAATACCACTAACCCGACTCCGATTAACCAGACGATTGGATAGCGTTTGTTCGGACCTTTTGATTCGGACGCGGATGATGTACGTAAACGATTTTTAGCAATGACAGGATGCTGACAATGGGAGCAAGCTGTATCCTGTGCTTTTAAAGGTGTTCCACAAAGTGAGCAGCGTTCCATTCGCCAGACCTCCGTATCAGAAAATAATTTCTTCAATCAAAAAAATATTATGAAAATTAAGTCCATAGTAACATTAACTGGAAGTAGAATCAAAAAGTGACTGTCCGGTTTCAAGCATGGGGAACGGATAGAATCGGAGAACAGGAGAAGGAGGGAAGTATCATGCATCACTTGGTGATCATCGACAGTTTTAAAGGAAGTGTGAGCTCGAAGGAAGCGGCATTGGCGGTACGACAAGGGATTTTACAGGCAGATTCAACCGCGACTGTCGACTGGAGTCCGGGAGCGGACGGTGGGGAAGGGACGCTTGAGATGCTGTTCGAAAATGGATTTAGTCAAGTCGAAGCAAAAGCGATTGATTTAGCGGGTCGTCCGATTCGGGCAGTGTACGCGCAGAACAACAAGCGCGTCGTCATCGAAGTGGCGCGTGCCTGTGGTCTCGGACAAGTCGAACCGGGTGATCAACGATTTCATTTGAATACGAGGGGTGTCGGCCGAATCGTCAGACACGCAATGCAAGCCGGGGCAACGGAGATTTTTTTGGCCCTCGGTGGAACCGGGACGACCGATGGCGGACTTGGACTCCTATATGAAGTTGGAGCGACGTTACTTGACGCAAAAAATCGACCGGTTACTTGGACGGTCAACCCCTTACTCGAGACGGAACACATCATCTTGCCGAAGCTTCCTGTCCAATTGCATGTCTTGGCAGACGTGATAGCCCCTTATGCCGGAGAGAGAGGAGCGGCGAAAGTGTTCGGACCACAAAAAGGATTGACCGCGACAGAAATTGAGCTGCTCGATACGCAGCTCGAGCGAGTGGGTAACCTGCTTGGTGTCAACGGTGTTGCGGGTGCCGGTGCTGCCGGGGGGTTAGGCGGGGCGGCATTCGCCTTAGGGGCAGACATCCAGTCCGGGGCTGCTTTTTTGCTCGGACAGATCGAGTTCGAACGGCGGCTTGCAGTTGCAGATTATGTCTGGACGGGAGAAGGAAAGCTTGACTTGCAGACGACACTCGGGAAGTTGCCGGGCATCGTGAGAGCGCAAGCGAATCAAGCCGGTATCCCGTGTGTGATGCTTGCCGGTCGAGTCGAGCAGCGGGATGAACGAGCCTTGATATGTGCATCGATTCATGATGTCGGTGAGGAAGTGACGTTGGATTCAAAAATGACAGGCATGCGTCTCGCGCGTCGGGCAAAACAAATCACACAACGACTTGGTAAATCTGACATCTCTTGATTATTTTCAAAGAACAGGAATGAAGCGTGGGCAAGCGGGGTAAAAGACTATATATTACCATATCATTTTGGAAGGCAGGTCACATTCATGATCAATCAATCGATTCAACTGTCGTTTCGTCAAGTGCGGGCACTCGTCGAACACACCCTATTATTATTTAAAGAGCTGGACCAGCAGTTGGCGAATCGAGGGTACGAACCGATTCTTCCTGATCTTGTACAGACCGAGCATGGCATGAGCATTCATCAAACGAAAGATAGTGCCGAGTCGCTCGTACCACACTTTTTGACGCGATCGTATGTCCGACAAAATGACAAGCATGTCCAACATGCACTTGTCGTTTCTGTTCAGTATACGCACCCACTTCATGAGCGTTTCGATCCGGTCGTGCTCGTTGGGGATATCACATTCAAACAACCGAAAAATGTTGTGAAGTTATTGACGGATAAACCATGGTTACTCAAATATGCTGCTTTTGAATCAACCGTCGCGAGCTCATTTGAACCGACAGGTGAACGATTCAGCACACAACCGATTGAAGAAATCGAGCAGCTCGACGTCTGGGGGCATTCGTTTACGGAAATGCGTGACATCGAAGACGTGACGCGTCTCGTAGAAGAGATGATTACCGGACACCTCGAACCGGGTACTCCTTAAAAAGAAAAAATCAGGCTGGGGCATAATGAGTTACTTTTGAAAGCAATGATTAAACAGAAGGGATTGCCCTCTCGATAAGATGGGCAATCCCTTCAGACTGTAGACAACGTGCGATCGGAAGATCAAGCGTCTTTATTCGTTGCTTTCCACGGGCGAGGCGCAAGCCGTTGCTCCTTGATCCTAGCGGACAATGAGCAGGGTCTTGCCTGCCTCTGAACGTGCGTTAAAAAACGCACTTTTCCCCGTAGGAGTCAACGAAACGTGATGCTTTTTAGGTCATACCGCGAGGGACAGACGGGCATGCAGACGATTTAGAGCACAATCTTTCTCGAATCGCTTTAGAACCGCGACCGATTGCTGCTTTGAAGACAAGGCGAGACAGGGAAGCGCGAACGGATCGCCTCTCGTTATCGCATGTTTACGCTTCTTAATCGTTTGTCTACACGCATAAGGGATTGCCATCTCGATAAGATGTGCAATCCCTTATGCTAGGACGAAGTCACTATTTTTCTTCGAATGAGTAAACTAAGCGAAGCTTTTTGCCGGCTGTTCCGTTAGGTCCGAGCCTCGTTTTTTTAATCAAACACGTACGAGTAGTCGTTCGATTGCAGCTGTCAAATCCGTTGGGTTCGTTTTTGGTGAAAAGCGTGTTACTTCACCGTCACGCGTGACGAGAAATTTCGTGAAGTTCCATTCGACTTCCGTCGTATCGTCCGCGTTCGGTGCAGCTGCTTTTAGTTCAGCGAACAATGGATGGGTCTGCTCACCATTGACTTCAATTTTTGAGAAGACCGGGAACGTCACACCATAGTTGATTTGGCAAAATTCCTGGATTTCTTCATCAGTACCTGGATCTTGCTCAGCAAATTGATTGCACGGGAAACCGAGGACGACAAGCCCCTGATCGCGGTACGTTTGATGCAACTGTTCGAGTCCTTCGAATTGTGGTGTCAAGCCGCATTTACTTGCTGTATTGACGATCAGCCAAGCCTGACCTCTGTACTCTTCTAACGTCGCCGTCGTCCCATCAACGCGTGTGAATGTATGTTCGTTTAGCAAAAGAAATTCCCCCTTAATGTGTCTTATGTATTAGTGTACCAAACGAAAGCCGGAGGCGCCGAGACTGAAACCTTCAAATGACAGTTCCGTCACAAAGCGTCGTCAATCCCGTGTCATCGCCCCACAAGCCACCTAATCTTTGTTAGGATAGTAAGGAGTCTGGAAGGAAAGGAGAGATGCCACATGAGAAAAATGTTGAAACAATCGCGTCATGTCATGATCGCGACGCTCTGTCTCGTACTGGTCGCAAGTTGTATTACCTTGTTGACCCTCGGATTCGAACGCGATATTGTGATTCTTGTTTCTGGAGTGGTTGCCCTGTGGGTGACAATGCTAGCTCCTTTGACGGTCCAAGCTAAATTGAATGAGCAATCATAATCATGGTCAAAGTAAAAACGCTGTTTCCGTCAGTTGCGGAAACAGCGTTTTTTCGTATTCGTTAGGGTGTGTCTGAGCGATTACCGAGCGAAGACGGGAATATCAAAGACTGCCGTATAACTTTCCATCTGTTGATAGAGGCTATAAATCCGGGCCGTCTGTTTTGATGCCCAGCCGATGTCTGTCGCGTACTGGTGAGAACCAGGACGCATCGGACTCCAACGCATCTTGTAGAGCGTGTTTTGATCGTATTCATTGTGGATATATTTCGTACTGATGAATTCAGCACCGCCGATGATTGCGGCTTCCGGTGTGAACCAGCCTTTACTGTACGCATATGCTGCACCTGTATTGATTGCATCATAGTCATAAGCACCGATACCGTACATGTTGTAGACGGTCCGTCCATTCCATGTCACACCTGTCGCAAGTCGTGACGTGCCATTTCCTGTTTCAAGCAAAGCATGTGAGATGAGGTATGCTTCGTTGACGCCATATTTCGTGCCGGCATCGATGAAGGCCTGACCGCAACTGCCATTACTGCACTTGTTGAAGATGCCTGCACCTTTCGTGACTTTAGCTAACATTGTATCGAGTGTTGCCGCTGTCGCTCCAGTCGATTTCGACAAGTCGAGGAACTGGAAGAAAGCTTGTGAGTTTTTATCGACTTTTAATGGATCTGCGATATCGCGAACGTCCGACTCAAGTGCGTTTAACCATTGAATCGTTGAGTAGTTCGAAGCAGAACTGTAGACGCGTGGATACG
The DNA here is from genome assembly GCF_018618755.1 of Exiguobacterium sp. s193. Classification (GTDB taxonomy): domain Bacteria; phylum Bacillota; class Bacilli; order Exiguobacteriales; family Exiguobacteriaceae; genus Exiguobacterium_A. The sequence goes on along the minus strand of NZ_JACSMR010000001.1, from coordinate 671,695 downwards.
TCGTATAGAACCCGCTGACGTTCTGGTAAACACGAATCATGTTGTTCGGTTGGAATTGTCCGTAAATATGACTTGCCGTCGTCGCACCCGAACGGATGTTGAGCGGCGTCGTTGCTGTGACGGTTGCAAGTGTTCCATAGGTAGGATCAAGTGAACCACCGAGACGGACATAACCAGCACTGACATACATGACTTTATTTTTGTAGAGATCCGTTTGTGGTGCCGGATATAATTTCATCTGTGCACTGATGAAGCTGTCGAATGTAAAAGGTGTCGCAATCGAATTATAGACGTTCAATTTTGACGATGTCGTAACGAGTGAACCATTGTACGCATACCCCGTTTTTCCATTGTAACTGACTTTATACCAGCTCCCAATCTGCCCTGTAACACTGAGGACGACGTTTGCTGGGATCGTCGTTAATTCATTGTACGAATTCCCGACGTATGAACGGAGGACAGTTGGCGCTGTCGCCCGGACGAAAAGCTTATCTTTTGCTGTGTAACTGATCGGTGATGTCGCTTGACCGAGTTTGATGTACCCGGTTTTCCCATCGATCGAGACTTTATGCCACTGGCTGTTCGTAAAGGTTGTGACGAGAGTTGTCGTGTAATAGACATTGCCGTAGCCTAACGTCGTGACAGTAGCGGCGGTATCGTCCGGTGAAGTTTTGACCGCGATGGCACTGTTCAGTAAGAAACGGGCACCGCTGATTTTTTTTGATGATGTATTTTTTTCGAGTGTAGCAATCGAAGCATACCCGGATTTCCCGTTGTAGTTCACTTTTACCCAACTGCCGATTTGACCGCTTAGTGTCACGACTGTTCCGGTTGGGATTGTCGTTAGTGTCGCGTATGAGGGTCCGGCATAAGAGCGGATTGGTGTGTTGCTTGTTGCTTCGTATTGATGGGACGGCAAACTGTTATACACAACCGGTGTTCCTTGGTTGATTTTGACATATCCCGTTTTTCCATCGATCGACATGCGGTGCCACTGCTCATCCCGTCCATTCGTGACGAGCTGTGTCGTGTAGTAGATGTCCCCGGGCGATAAAGTTGTTAATGTCTCAGCTGCCGAATGGTGATTCGTTTTGACTTCGACGGATTTTGATAACATGTAGCGTGAAGACGATAATGATTGCTTCGTGATCAATTCGGTCATCGTCGCTGAGTCAGCATAACCTGACTTACCGTCAAATGAAAGTTTATACCATTCGTTCATCTTACCTGTGACTTTTAAGATTGTCCCTGCTGGAATCGCTTTGACCGTGTCATATGAACCAGCATACGAACGGAGTGACGTCAACGCAGTTGTCTTAACGTTTAAGTCTTCTGACTTGTATGAGACAGGTGTTCCTTGTCCAACTGGAATATAGCCTGTTTTCCCATCCTTTTTAACACGGTGCCATTTCGACGAACCGTTCGTGACGAGTTGCGTCGTATAATAGATATCCTCTTTATCGAATGTCGCGAGTGTCGAGGCAGAAGACGCAGGTGCTGATTTGATGGCAGTTGCAATCGCAAGTTTGAAACGTGCACCGGAAATTTTTTGTTTTGTGATTTGACTCGTGAACATGGACGTTGCCGCATAACCGGATTTTCCGTCATACGAAACTTTATACCAGTTCCCGATTTGTCCTTTGATGTCGATGACCGTTCCACTTGGAATCGTTTTGACAGGAGCGTAAGAAGGACCGGCATATGAACGGAGCGGTGTCGTAGACGTCGTTTTCAAAGAAACGGCTTTCGATTTATAAGAAATCGCTGTCCCTTGATTGATTTTGACGTAACCGGTCTGACCGTCTTTCGATACTTTGTGCCATTGCTCACCAATCGCATTCGTCACTACATATTTCGTATAGTAGACGTCACCTGAGGTAAAGGTTGTTTTCGTCGTGCTGCTGCTTGATGGCGTCGACTTGATTTCAATCGTCTTCGCAAGCAGGAAGCGAGAAGATGACAACTTGGCAGTCGTCGTGTACTCAGCAAGTGCTGTCGTTAATACATAGCCCGTTTTTCCGTTGTATGTAACACGGTGGTAGAGACCTGATTTTGTCGTCGACTTGACGAGTGAACCACTCGGAATCAGTGTCAGTGATTTTTTACTTAAGTCTGTTGCGTCATAGAGTGACGTCGTCAATTTTGTTTTGAACGTCGTCTCGGGAATGACTGTCACATTTTGTTTTGATGCACCGGTGAACGCCTCTTTGTACATGTAACCGGATTTCCCGGCATATGCGACTTTGTACCAATCCCCGATTCGCCCAGTCGTTTTTAAAGTAGTGCCACTTGGGACAACGAGTTCACGTGGGAAACCTGTTCCTGCGTATTGACGGAGGCTGTACGCGTCCGTTGTCTCATATGACGTATCCGTTAACCGTTGATAGCTGATCGGATTTGCATTGAGCGCTTGGATGTAACTTGTTTTTCCGTCGTACTTGACGCGGTACCAGACTTCACCATAAGGATTAATGACCTTTTGCGAAGTATAATAGACGTCGTTCGCGTGTAATGTCGCGATTGTTTTTGCTGTTGTCGTCGCCGATTGATGGAGTGTCATCTGTTTTGAGACGGCGAAGCGTTGCCCACTAATCGTTTGTTTTTGATAGTAGGGTGTTAAATATTTTGACGCGACGTATCCCGTTTTTCCACCGTACGTTACTCTTCTGAAATAGCCAGAAGTAGACACATACGTGGATGAAACGATTGTTCCGGTCTTGATCGTCAACAAGCGTTTCCGGGAAGATGTCGTCCGGTCGTACAGATAAGTATCTGTAGACAGGCGATAAGTCGTCGCTTTCGTCGTAGCAGCCTCAGGTGATTTAGTATACGTAAACAATACGCCGAGGACCATGACGAAGCAGACGAGCATCTTCAAGGTTTTCGTGAATAGTGTCGTGTTCAAAGAGTAGTTCCTCCTAGTTAGAATTCGTCCGAAGACGTTTCGGGCTCTAGGATGTCGATTCTAAGGTGTAAGATAAGTGTTCCTATCTCTACTATCGACAATAAAACATTTATCTAAAGTAAAATTAGAATTTTTTTGAAATGAGGGGTTTAGAATTTTGAAAAACCCTTCTGTTTTTAGAAGTCAGAAGGATTAGACTGTAGAAAAACTCTTATGAAGCGTGAAAATGCGACATCGAGAAGCAATCCGTTCGCGCTTCCCTGTCTCGCCTCGTCTTCAAAGCGGCAATCTTCCGCGCCGCTACAGCAAAGCTGCAGGGGCGCGACCGATTGCTTTTCGCTTTAAAAGCGATTCAAGACGGAGTGCGCTCTACACTGTCTGCATGTCTGGATTCCCCTCACGGTATTACCTAAATAGCCTCACGTTTCGTTGACTCCTACATGAAAAAGCGCGTGATTCACCTGCCTCGCCCGAGGAAAGCAACGAAAAAAGATGCTTTTATCTTCCGATATCACTTTGTCTACACGCTGACCCTTCTGTTTTTACAAGACAGAAGGGTTCAAGTTTAAATCTCTAATTGGTGGCAAACGTGTTCGAGGTCGGTCGTTGGTTGATCACATGTAAAATCGTGACACAGATAGGCGGTCGGGCGATCATCCAACATAGAATAGTCAGCGATGAACGGAGCTGCTTGCATCAGTTCGTGTCGTGTGCCGACAAGCAGGGCAAGTTCCGGGAGACGATTGTTGTGGAGGCGTGACAGGTACGGTGCGACTGCAGGCATGTCGTCGGTCAAGATGATTAATTCTTGCGGCTGCATCATGATCCGGCAATAGACGCTGATCAGCGACGCATATCCGGTCGGTTGTTGTTTCATCTCGTCGACAGTCGACTGGAGAACTTGGTGGACAAGCTCAAGATAGGTCGAGCGACCCGTCAATTGGGACAACCGGAACAGATTTAAAGCTGCCGTACTGTTTCCGGCAGGTGTGACACCATCATAGAGTTCTTTTGGTCGAAGCAGAAGTTGTTCAGCGCTGTCTGAAGTGAAGAAAAAACTGCCAGATGGGTCAGCGAATCCTGAAATCATCACGTCAGTCAAATGGATCGCGTGTTTCAAGTAATGGACGTCTTGAGTCGTTTGGTGTAACTCGAGATAAGCTTCCGTCAGAAAACTATAATCGTCGAGAAACCCGTCTCCTTGCACATGACCATTCCTGTAACTGACCCGTAAGCGGTCACCCTCATAGAGATGTTCTTCGATGAAGCGGATGGCACGTGTTGCGACGGACGTGTAATGGGATTCGTTTAGGATCCGCCCTGCTTTTGCGAACGCTGAAATCATCAAGGCATTCCAAGACGTCAGTACCTTGTCATCGCGAAACGGACGGGTTCGTTCCGAGCGGATCGCAAGCAAGTGTCGCCGTTCCTGTTCGAGTCGGCGGACGACTTCCGAAACTGGTAAACCAACTTTTGCTGCGAACGTCGTCAATTGTTGATTCGAGCGGTGAAACACATGGCGTCCTTCAAAATTACCTGAAGCCGTCGCATGATAGTAACGTGGGAAAAGGGCATCTGCTCCAAGGTGGTGTTCGAGCTCATCCGTCGTAAACGTATAAAACAGTCCTTCCCGTCCTTCACTGTCTGCATCTTCCGCCGAATAAAAGGCACCGTCGTCCGACAGTAAATCGCGTTCGACATACAAGAAAATTTCTTCTGCGTACCGCTTGAAGCGTTCTTTGCCGGACGCCTGATACGTTTCAAGGCAAAGCGTCGCAAATAAGGCGTTATCATAAAGCATCTTTTCAAAATGCGGGATCGTCCACGTCTGATCAACGGCGTACCGGTACAATCCGAATCCGACCTGATCGGTGATTCCACCATCCCGCATCGCCGTCAGTGTCCGCATAACCATTTGAAGTGCGGTTTCGTCTTCGGCGTACCGGTAATAATCGAGTAAAAAGGTCAGGAGTGACGGAGCGGGAAACTTCGGTGCACCGCCGAACCCGCCATTTGCGACATCGAATTGCCGCATCGCTTGATCAAACGTCTCATGCAGGAGGGTTTCTTCGAGTTCGTCGGGTGGTTTGCTTCCGTTGACATCACGTAAGGCTTGTTCGATGTTTTCACTGACCCGTTTGATTTTTTGCGGATTCGTTTGATAGTGTTCACTCAATTGGAGCAGGACCTGGCGAAAACTTGGCCGATTGAATTGGGGTGTCTTCGGAAAATAGGTCCCGATGTAAAAGGGTATTTGGTCCGGTGACATGAAGACACTGAGCGGCCATCCGCCTTGCCCATTCATGATTTGAGCTGCCGTCATGTAGATTTGATCAATGTCAGGACGTTCTTCCCGGTCAACTTTAATCGAGATGAACCGTTGATTAAGCATTGCCGCCGTCTCGTCATCTTCGAAACTTTCATGGGCGAGGACGTGACACCAATGGCAGGTCGAATAACCGATTGATAAAAAAATCGGTTTATTTGCAGCACGGGCAGCCGCGAACGCTTCTTCCCCCCATGGATACCAGTCGACGGGATTTGAAGCGTGTTGTTGCAGATAAGGACTTGATTCATGAATTAAGCGGTTCTTCGGCATGATGCGTACCTCGTTTCTTCTATAGTATATATATCTTTACGATAGCGATTTCTATGATCAGTATCAACTTGATTTAGTAAAAGAAATCTAGAGAAAAAGATTGACTTTATAAAATGTTTTGTGTTACATTAATAACTGTCATGAATCGGGGATGATCACTCATGTGAGAATCTTTAACCCACAATACACAATTTAATAATCAGGTCAGGATTTTTAGACCTTAAACTGACGAACAAGTCAGACATAAGTCATCGCTTTTATTTTGTCCTTCTTCTAAGGGAAGAAGTTGACCCAGCAAGATAAACCTTCCATTCGATACTTTTCAGCTCAGCCGAGCGAAACTCTAAAAATCCCAGTACATGCGTAACCTAATACGCAACTTGATTCTTGCTAAAACGCTTGATTCAGCTGGCGCGGCCAAGGAGCCGTAACAACGAAAGAGAGGTAGGGCTTTCGTCGTTTCAGGTGTTTTGATCACCTGTGTCCCCGATTCCGATGACAACCAAAAATGAACGATTGATACACGCTGAAAAGGCGTTTTTTTTATGCCGTTTTTTAGACTGCTCAAGATGTTAGGACTTGTTTTTACTGGAGACCTCAAAAAAATATTCTGAATAAAGACGAACGATAAATTATTGTAAGCGATACCATTTTTATCATTTACGAAGGATGACGTCTTTTTTTACGAAAATTATACACTTTTATAAAATATATCTGATATTATAAAGAAGTGTCAGAAAATTCAATAGGGGGTCAACATCATGAAATACGGAAGTACGTTTGGTAAGTGGGCATTGGTCGGGGCATTAACAGCAGGTATTCTTCCGCAAGCAGGCATCATCGTAGGGGCAGAAGGCGAAGGCGTCATCCTGTCAGAGTACATAGAAGGATCAAGCAACAATAAAGCGATTGAAATCTACAACGGTTCAGGTCAAATCATCAATCTCGCTGACTATACACTCGTACAGTATACGAACGGTGGACCGTCTGAATCAAAAATCACACTTTCTGGAACACTTGATCCAGGAAAAACATTTGTCATCGCAAACTCAAGCGCGAATGCTGACATTAAAGCAAAAGCACAACAGACGACAGGGTCACTGAACTTCAACGGAAACGATCCCGTTGCGTTGAAAAAAGGAGATGTCATCCTCGATATCATCGGACCAGTCGGTTCAAGTACGGATTTTGCGAAAGATACGACACTCGTCCGAAACACAAACGTGACGACTGGTTCAAAAACATATGAACCGTCACAATGGACAAGCTTCCCGGTCGATACATTAACGGATTTAGGGTCACATAAAGCAGAAACAGGAGATATTCTCGTTGCACCAACGGCTGACCCGGTTGGCGAAGTCGAACGTGGCGATAAAGTCACGCTTTCGGGCGAAGGTACGATTCACTATACAGTCGATGGATCAACACCGACAGCGGAAAGTCCGGTTTACTCGGAGCCGATCACAATCAACGAAGAACTGACGATTCAAGCGGTTGTCGTCAAAGAAGGCAAAACATCAGCCGTTTCGACGTTCAAGTACTACATCGCACCACCAATCACAAAAATCAGTAGCATTCAGGGGATTGCACACACATCTCCTTATGCCAATGATCTCGTCCGGACGACAGGTGTCGTCACGTATGTCGTGGATGCAAATAACTTCTACATGCAAGATCCGAATCCGGATAACAACAGTAAGACATCTGAGGGAATTTTAGTCTATTCGAAAAACCACGGGGCTGCTGTCGGACAAAAAGTCGCGACGACAGGTTACGTCAAGGAATGGATTTTAGGCGGATACAGCGATAAATTCGATACGGATCTCCCGGTAACGGAAATCAGTGCTGTCAACCTTGTCAAAGGCGCACTGAATGAAGGATTGCCTGCAAGCATCGTCCTCGGCGGTGATGGGGTCTTAATCCCGACAGACGTCGTCGATAACGATGCGTTCGCAAACTTTGATCCGGAAGAAGACGCAATCGATTTGTATGAAAGTGTCGAAGGAATGCGTGTCGCACTTCCGAACGCCATCGTCACAGGACCACAAGCAAACCGGACGATCCCTGTCCGGACGCAAACAGCAGATAAAGTCTACACGAAACGCGGGACACCAATCTTGACGGCAGACAATGTTAACCCGGAACGTCTCTTCGTCGAGATGGGAAGCTCGTCATACCGTGCTAAATCAGGTGACCGTTTTGAAGGAACGATTGAAGGGGTCATGAGCTACAACTACTCCGCGTATAAAGTCTTGTCAAAAGCAGCCGACCTTCCAAAACTCGTCACGAGTGAAGTCGATCGTCAGCCGACGAACATCGAAACAGGCGATTCGCGTTTGACGGTCGCATCGTATAACGTCGAGAACTTTGCTTCGACAGCAGATGCCGGAAAAGTCGATCGTGTTTCTGAAGGAATCGCAACTTTCCTCAAAACACCAGACATCGTCGGTTTGACAGAAATGCAGGATAACGATGGCGCAGTTGATAGCGGAACCGTCGATGCCTCGAAATCGTTTGAAACATTGATCGCAGCAATCGAAGCGAAAACGGGCGTCAAATATGCGTACACAGACATCGCGCCAGAAGATAAAAAAGACGGGGGTCAGCCGGGCGGAAACATCCGTGTCGGATTCTTGTATAACCCGGAACGCGTTTCGCTTGCACCGGGTCAAAAAGGAACGGCGACGGAAGCCGTCTCGGTCGAAAACGGCAAGTTGACGAGTAACCCGGGACGCATTCAACCGATGGATCCGAACTTCGCTAGCTCGCGGAAACCACTTGTCGGTGAGTTCCTCTTTAAAGGCGAGTCGTACCATGTCATCGTCAACCACTTCAATTCAAAAGGCGGCGACGGAGCAGACTTCGGTAAAAACCAGCCGGTCGTCCGGAAGAGTGAAGTGCAACGTCACGCGATTGCGAACATCGTGCAAGATTTCGTCAATGAACTGGAGACGGAAGTCAAAGACTCGAACGTCGTCGTCCTCGGTGACTTGAACGACTTCCAGTTCTCGAAAACACTCGACATCCTCAAAGGGGATAACTTGTGGAACACGGTCGATGATCTTCCGAAATCAGAACGTTATTCATACGTCTACAACGGGAATGCCCAAGTACTCGACCACATCTTAATTTCGAAAAACTTAAAACCGTATACGTCATCAGATATCGTCAACATCAACTCGGATTATATGGAAGCGGACGGAAGCGCAAGCGATCACGATCCGGCGATCATTTCAATTCAAGGGATGGAAAGTGCGAAAGCTGTCAACGGGAAAGCGGAAATCGGAAAATGGCGTGCCGTTCAAAAAGGGAAACATATCTTTATCGAACGGAAGCTTGCCGGCAACTGGGACAAAGCAAGTGAGACACATGCCGATCAGCAAGGTGAACTGCTTGAATTACGCGTTTCTCAAGGTCGTCCATACATTCATGTAAAAACGAAAAAAGGAAACACGGTTTGGTTAGAATTATCGAATGGTTACAAATTGAAAGAAACAAATAAGTATTAATCGAAACGATTAAAAAAAGCGGACTTAGCGGTCCGCTTTTTTCTGTCTTCGGATAAAGAGTGACAAGAAAGAAAGGCAACTGATTGAAAACGTGAGTAGTAGTGCTGTTTCAAGCGGGAGAATACGGAACATGTACATGAAGTGGATGATGATTAAGACAATAATCGTGGCGAGACCAAGAACAAAATTCTTTCGTAGCAGGTTTCCAACACCAGGAACGAGCAATTCAAATCCGAAACGTTGGCTATAGTGGACTTCCTCATGCGCGTTCGCAAGACTGAATGAAACGGTCAACAAAACGAGAATCATCCAACCTGAAAATAAATACTGCTGAATCGCTAGAAAATCAATCGATTCGTAAATGAAATAGAGAAGAATCATGGCATACTCCTTTGTCATTAAGGTTATATCGGTGAACCAGAATTTTTTCCTTACGATTCCTAATATTAGCGAGGCGATAACGGGACGGCAACTACATTTGAAAAGATTTAAAATAAAAGAATGTTCGCACAATTAAACAAGAGGTAAAAATAGTTTATTTTCTGTATGATAATGGATTGAGAACGGCTTTGGAATAAGATGTCAGACCTTTATGAACTGCTAGATAAAGATGTGTCGAAAATGTGAAGAAGATTGTCGAATCGTGTGATTTTTCCAGAAGCGAGGCTCAGACTGTTCGAATGCTCAAATTTCTTTTAAAATAAGGGTAATGCAAGAAAAAAGGAGGCGGACCGACAGGATGAAAAAAGTTTTAATCCTTGGGGTAATAGCACTCGTTTTCTTTGGTTGCGAAAATGTTCCAATCGAACAAGCGGAGGCGGAGTACCCGAAAAGTGGGGGAAAGCTCATTGCTCAATATACAAGTGAGTACCCAGGATACAAGTGGGAAGTCAGACGGACGTCGACAGAAGAATTTGTCGCCCTGACGAAAGACGGGAAAGATTACGGAAAGTATCGTTTCCGGGACGGCGCGAAGACACAAGGCGCGACGTTAAATAAAGATACGGAAGCGACACTTGCGAAAAAAGGTTGGAAGGCCGTCAAGTCCTACCGTAAAGGAAATACGAACTACATGCTGAATCTCGATCATGCAGCTGTCTATGAAAAGAAAGATAACTACGTGACATATTTCTTCGATCAGCATGATAAAAACAGGGTCAAAGCAACGCTTGCGATTCCAAAAGACGTCGAAGCAAAAAAAGAAGGATTTTACGGTGCTGCTTCAAAAGCGTTACGGACGACGGATGAAAAGTTGATGTTGCGTTTGATGAACTGGGAACGTGCGGAATACGACAAAGGAGCCTTGTCTCCTTATACAGCATTAAAACCGGTCACGCGTGGACACAGTGAAAACATGGCGAAAAACAATTTCTTTTCGCATACGGATCCGGAAGGTCGTAATCCATTCGACCGGATGAAGGCGGAAGGCATTCGATTCTCGATGGCGGGTGAAAACTTATCGATGGGTTATCCGAATGTGTTTGCTGCGCATTGGGGATTGATGAACTCGAAAGGGCATCGTGAGAACATCATGCAAAGTGGTTTCAAACAAGCGGATGTCGGCGTAGCCTTTAGAAAAGATGCACCATACTTCACGATTAATTTTAGAACACCGTGAAACTAGCACAAACTAAAGTAAAGCTTAGGTTCTCTTTAACGGGAACCTAGGCTTTTTGTTTGTCTTGGATCCCGGGTGAAGGAGTTCACGGGGTGAAAAAGATTCCTGCTTCCCATGCTTTCCTTGGGTGAGGCGCAAGCGAGACATTCTACGAATCAGAAAATATGTGGTGTCAGTCGGCGTGAATGAATGTTAGGAGGCGAAAAGATTCCTGCTTCCCGTGCTTTCCTCGGGCGAGGCGCAAGCCGTTGCCCCTTTCCCTTACAGGTCAAGATGCAGGGTCTCGCCTGCCTCTGACAGCGCAAGTGACCCTTGCGCTTTTTCCCGTAGGAGTCACATGGCAGCGAATCTTTTTAGGCTTTCTAATAGAAGAGGACCTGAGAAAGCCTGCGATTCGGAAAGGGAGGTCGACACATTCTACGAATCAGAAAATACGTGGTGTCAGTCGGCGTGAATGAATGTTAGGAGGCGAAAAGATTCCTGCTTCCCGTGCTTTCCTCGGGCGAGGCGCAAGCCGTTGCCCCTTCCCTTACAGGTCAAGATGCAGGGTCTCGCCTGCCTCTGACAGCGCAAGCGACCCTTGCGCTTTTTCCCGTAGGAGTCACGTGGCAGCGAATCTTTTTAGGCTTTCTAATAGAAGAGGACCTGAGAAAGCCTGCGATTCGTCGCGTTTCCTGACACGAATCGCTTTCGAGCGAAAGAGCAAGCAAGCGCGACCCTGCAGTGAAACGAAGCGGCGCGAAGGCTTGCCGCTCGGAGACGATTCGGGAAGGGAAGGAGCGACGGGAAACGGACAAATCGATTTAAGTAACGAGAAAGACGATTCGGGAAGGGAAGGAGCGACGGGAAACGGACAAATCGATTTAAGTAACGAGAAAGACGATTCGGGAAGGGGATGAGCGACGAGTAACAGAGATACTATTGAAAAAACGGACGGCACACCCCTGTTGTTAAAAGGAGTTGGTGCCGTCCGATTCTTTTTTATATCATTTATCTTCGGGGAGTAGACAAGACAAAGGTCTTTTTGTAAAAGTGACACAGACGCTGCCGCTCAATTCGCCCAGTCCGGTTTACTGAATCCTTTGAATGATTTTTCAATTACATCATTAAAAGCATCCGATTGGACGACGGCCGTCAAGTCTTTTGCGAGTTGTTTATCTTGATCACTTGTTTTGACAGCGACCAGATTCCGGTACTGCTCGTCCATCTTCTCGAGTGCGAGTGCATCCAGTAAGTCGAACTTCGCAGCAAGTGCAAAATTTCCAGGGACGGCTGAAATATCCACACTTTCGACGGCGCGTGGGAGCTGGGCTGCTTCAAGCGGTTTGATGACAAGTTTCTTTGGGTTTTTAACGATATCTTTTTCGGAAACAGTCAGTGGATCGGCGTCTGCTTTTAATTCAATCCACCCTTGGTCGGCGAGCAGGTTCAGAGCACGTGCCTGGTTCGTCGGATCGTTTGGTGTCGCGACTTCAGCACCTTCTTTGACGTCGTCCAACGTTTTATAGGACTTACTGTATAATCCCATCGGTGCTGTCGGAACGGTGATCAGTCCTGTGAGGTCGAGATTTTTTTCTTTCGCGAACGTTTTTAAGTAAATCGAGTGTTGGAACAGGTTCGCATCGATATCACCGCTTCCGAGGGCAAGGTTCGGTTGAATGTAATCACTGAATTCGACGATTTCGACTTTGTAGCCTTTCTTTTCCAGTCCGGGTTGAATCGCTTCTTTGACCATATCGCTGTATGGACCACTCGTCGCACCGATTTTGATTGATTTTGTGTCTTCGCTGGCACTGCTGTCACCGCATCCGGCTAAGATGCTTGCTCCTAATAATCCTGTTGCTAAAAAGGCATATCGTTTTTTCATCGTAATCTCTCCCTTAGGTTCTCTATTTTTAGTTATCGTTTATCTGCGACGCGGGCAAACCGGTTGCCGAGTGCTTGAATGACTTGGATGATGACGACGAGCACAACAATCGTCATGATCATGACGACGTTATCATAGCGGTAATAACCGAACCGGATGGCGAGGTCACCAATTCCGCCGCCACCGACGATGCCGGCCATCGCTGAAAATCCAATCAGGCTGATTAATGTCAACGTCAAGCCTTGAATGATTCCGGGTAACGCTTCCGGTAAGAGGACGCTGATGATGATACGGAGCGGTTTCGCCCCGCACGCTTCTGCTGCTTCAATCAAGCCGGGTGGAATTTCACGGAGTGACGTTTCGACGAGCCGGGCGAGAAACGGAATCGCGGCGACGCTCAAGCTCACCGAGGCGGCAGCAGGACCGATTGTCGTCTTCGTAATGAACTGTGTCAATGGAATCAAGGCGACAAGTAAAATGATGAACGGTAATGAGCGGACGATATTGATGGCAAAATCTAACGTACTACGAATGATGATGTTTTGGAAAAAGAGACCGCGGTCGGTAATGAATAATAAAATCCCGAGCGGAATCCCGATGAGAATGGCGAAGGCGAGTGAAATGCCGACCATGAAGGCCGTCTCGCCGAGCGCTTTCGTTAAGTCAGGCAGCATCGTCGTAAATCGTTCAAGCGACATCTTGAATCACCTCGATTGCATGTAACTGTGCTTCGAGCCAGGTTAAGGCACGATTCACCTGCAGCGTCGGGCCGGTCAAACTGACAATCAAGACACCAAACGCGACATCCTGGATATAGTCGACCTTTCCGTGCAAAATGCTGACTGCGATGTCGAATTGTTTGATAGCTTCTGATAGTGTGCTCTCACCTGTCTTTTCACCTGTGAATTGCAGCCGGATGACTTTACCTGGTGTCGCCCGTAAAATCCGTTCCGGTAGCTCGATTTGGAGTGCTGTATCGACATAATGTTTTGTGACCGGATGCTGTGCTTGACTAAATATGGCGTAAGTCGAAGCGACTTCGACGACTTCTCCGTGGGCCATGACGGCGACGCGGTGACAAATTTGTTTGACGACATCGATTTCGTGGGTGATGAGGATGATCGTCAAGCCGAGCCGGGCATTCAAATCTTTTAGTAAGTCGAGAATCTGGAGTGTCGTCACGGGATCAAGCGCTGATGTTGCTTCGTCACAAAGTAAGACACTTGGATTGTTGGCGAGCGCCCGTGCGATGCCGACACGTTGCTTTTGTCCACCGCTGAGTTGGCTCGGATAAGTTGTCTCGAATCCTTCTAGCCCGACGAGTGCCGTCAATTCCTGAATCCGTTTCGGGAACTCGCTGCGCTTGACACCGGCTGCCTTCAAGGCGAACGCAATATTGTCGGCAACGGTGCGGGACTGAATCAGTTGAAAGTGTTGAAAGATCATGCCGACCCGGAGGCGGAGCCTCCGGAGAGATGTTTTCGAGACACGTGATAGGTTCGTTCCGTCTACTGTGACCGTACCGCTCGTCGGTGTCTCGAGCCCGTTGATCAACCGGAGAAGTGTACTTTTCCCGGCACCGGATTCACCGATGATGCCGAAGATTTCACCTTGTTCAATCGTTAAGTTGACATCGTTTAATGCAAAAATCGGTGTGCGGTCGCGGACGAATTGTTTTGTGATCTGCGCGAACTCAATCATCCTGTTTTCCCTCCCTATACAAAAAAATCGCTTTTTCCTAGTTGGAGAGCAACCAGAAAAAAGCGACGAAGTGTAGAATTTCGTAACTTATCTCTCAGAACAAAAGAAGTTCTGTAGGATGTGGCACCGTTCCATTACTGGTGGTTGCCGGACGTCGTTGGGCCTAATCCCTCGGTCGCTCTCGATAAGTAGTTATGCTGTTGGGATTTACTTTAACGGAAATGATTCCCATCTGTCAAACGTTTTTTCAGAATTATTCGGCAACGGCGGTTTGGAACAACCGAAGAGTACCGATTCGTCTGACGGCTTCAACAAGCCGGTCGACATCAGCAATCAAACTGATCCGAACGTAACCTTCACCATGTGTACCGAAGAAGTGACCGGGTGTCACGGCGACATGAGCTTCGTCGAGCAAATGATCAGTGAAGCTTTGGGACGTGAAGCCGGTTGGGACCGGCAGCCAGACAAAGAATGAACCGCCGGGCACCGGTCCGTCCCAGCCGATTTCCTGTAAGGCACCGAACAACGCATCGCGTCGCGTCTCATACAGGGCACTGAGCTCGCGGACACACGTTTGATCGCTTGAAAGTGCGACGGTCGCTGCGTGCTGAATCGGTGTGAAGGCACTGACGTATAAGTGTTCCTGGTACGTCTCGATGCTCGCGATGACGGATGGATTACCGATTGCAAAGGCGATCCGGAAGCCGGACATGTTGAATCGTTTTGAGAGCGAAAACAGTTCGATTCCAACATCTTTTGAACCTTCCGTCTGGAGGAAACTTCGTGTCGGGCCATCGAAGCTGATCCCGCCGTATGCTAAGTCATGGACCACACAAATGTCGTGCGCATCAGCGAATGCGACCGTCTGTTCAAAGGCTTCTGCTGTCGCGGTCGCACCGGTCGGATTGCTCGGGTAGTTGAGGAACAACATCCGGGCCCGTTCGACGTCAAGCGAATCAAGTAAGGTATAGTCAGGCAAAAAGCTATTTTCAGCAAGGAGTGGCAGCGTGATCGGATACGCACCGGCGAGTGCTGCGCCCGATAAGTAGTCCGGGTAACCGGGGTCCGGGACGATGACGCCTTCACCGGGATTGACGATCGTCTGCGGAAGGGCGACGATGCCGGCCTTACTTCCGAGCAAAATCGCAACTTCTGTCGCCGGATCAATCGAAACACCGAACTCGGACTGATAAAAATCAGCGACGGCCTGTTTTAAGAAATCATGTCCGCGAAACGGGGGATACTGAAGATTGCTTGCATCGTCGATGGCTTGCTTTAAAGCATCGAGAATATGTACGGGTGTCGTTTGATCCGGTGTCCCTTGACCAAGCGTGATGACGTCATGTCCTGCAGCTTTAACGGAACCAATCCGCTGGGCCAGTGCTGCGAAGACGGGATCGGGCAGGCGATCGATGGCGATCGATGGGGCGAAATGTTTCATCTTTGTTCCTCCTTCAGGTATTGTCGTCAAGAATAGCGAATTTTCAGTTAAAATGAAAGAGGTTTTTTAAAATTCCTTAAAAATGAGAAGAACAATCCGATTTTAGACGATGTTCTTGATACACTAGACAGGTAACGATCGACTACTAGACGGGAGATGGAAAAGATGAATCGGACCTGGTGGAAAGAAGCGGTTGTTTATCAAGTGTACTGGCGGAGTTTTAACGACTCGAACGGAGACGGGATGGGGGACCTGCGGGGCGTGATTGAAAAGCTCGACTACATTGCTTCCCTTGGTGTCGATGTCATTTGGCTGAATCCCTGTTATACATCACCTGACGTGGATAACGGATATGACATCTCCGACTATTACGGCGTCACGGAAAAAGCCGGCACGATGGAAGATTTGGACCAGCTGATTGAGGCGGCGCATGCGCGCGGCTTAAAAATCATTCTTGATCTTGTCGTCAACCATACAAGTAATCAGCATCACTGGTTCAACGCATCACGTCAGGATCAAACGAATGACAAGTCGGATTGGTATATTTGGCATGACGGAGAGGAAGGGACACCACCGAACAATTGGCGGTCCTACTTTGCGCCAAGTCCCTGGACGTGGGATGAAACGCGGAAGCAGTATTATTTCCATTCGTTTGCAGCAGAACAACCGGACTTAAATTGGGAACAGCCAGCTGTCCGGGAAGCGATTTATGCGATGATGCGGTGGTGGATTGCTAAAGGAATCGACGGTTTCCGGATGGACGTCATCAATTTGATTAAAAAACGGGCATCGTTCGATGATGTCGCAAATCCATTCGACTTGTCGTATTTAGGAAATCAACCGGGGATTCATACGTTCCTCCAGGAGATGCACCAAGAAGTATTAGCAGGAAAAGATTTGTTTACGGTCGGTGAGATTCCATTCGTCGGTCCGGAAGATGGACTGTTGTATGTCAGTGAGCAGCGGCAGGAGTTACGGACACTGTTCCATTTCGAAGTCGCGGATGACATGGAAGATATGGACTTGCCACGGTTTAAGCAAATTCAAAAACGGTGGTATGATGCCCTCTATCCGGAAGGGGTCGCGTCACAATTTTTGAATAACCATGACCATACGCGACAGGTCACGCGGTTCGGGAGCGAACGGTATCGTATCGAGAGTGCGAAGTTACTCGGCTTGATGTTGCACACGTTGCCCGGTATCCCTTATGTCTACCAGGGGGAAGAAATCGGGATGACAGGCATCCGCTTTTCTGATGCTTCGCTTTATCAAGACGTTGCGTTTCGGAATCAGTACGAAGAGCGTGTCACAGCCGGCGAATCAGGGGAAGTCGTCTTGTCTTCGATGCAACTGCGGGCACGCGATAACTCACGGACACCGATGCAATGGGAGGCGAGTCGCGAGGCAGGATTTACGACAGGGACACCGTGGATGACGGTCAATCCGAACTATAAAACGATTAACGTCGAGGCAGCGGAAAGCGATCCGAGATCCGTCCTCGCGTTTTACCGGGAATTGATTCGATTACGAAAAGAGCATCCTGTCATGGTCTACGGGGTATACCGTGATTTGGCGATTCAAGATCCGTATCTGTACGTCTATGAACGGGAATTCGAGGGGGTGACGTGGCGAATCGTCTTGAACGTCCATGATGAGGAGGTCAAAACGACATTCGCCTTACCGGATGAACAGTTACTCCTCTCGAACTATGAAGAGCGTGCAGGTGAGATATTGCAGCCCTATGAGGCACGTCTGTACCAAACGGTTCGGTGAAATAGCTGAAGGGTCTCAGCTTCGTAAGATACGAGAAGGTGACACGCTAGAAAAAGTGCTGTCGTTTTGAAGAACATCCTGATCGATGGTCATGATAAGAGTCAGGTCCGCTGATTTCGAACGGGCTAATGAAAAAAGAAGGAGCTGACTCAAAAGTCGCTACGACATCAATCTGAGTGACGGACGGTTTTGTTATCCTCACTTTCCATGGGTGGGAGGTAAGCCGCGGCAGCCCGCATTTTGATGCGGTCCTGCCCTATCCCTGACGGAAATGCGAATCGCGCTTCCTTGTCCCATAGGAGTCGAGGATGAACCTTTTCGTCCTCCATCAATCAAATGGCCGATAATCCCACTTTTAACGGGATCATCGGCCATTTCTATGCAAATTCTTATTGTTCAAGATAGTTGAATGCTTGCCTGAGACACACATGGAAAAAAACTGATTCATTTTAATCGAGAGTCGTTCCCGCTTTTGAGTCAGTCCCTTTCAGCGTGTAGACAAACTCTTATAAAGAGTGAATACGCTATGTCTAGATGCGATCAGTTCCTCGCCTCGCCCGAGGAAAGCAACGAAAAAAGACGCTTTTATCAAAATCAGGCGAGAATACTCCCACCTCTAAGCGTCTCAGGGCGAAGCCCAGCGCAGGTGGAGGTAGTTCAATTCCCGCACTTCCTGCTTTTTAAGCAGGGTAAATGGTTCGGTAGATTGTCGTGGAATCAGCGTTTTAACAATTGTTCGAAGCGGTCGACGGCTTCTCGCATCTCATAACTGGGTGCGACGACAAGCGGACCGTGTCCTGTCGCAAGGATATCCGGCGTCAGTTCAGTTAATTGGTCGGCTGATTTCAGTGCAACGTTTTTGTCCCATGTCGCAAGAGCGGGGAACGGGAATTGCCAACGGGTATCGCCCGACACGGCAATGCCACCTTGTGTTTGGAATGCGTCCCCGGCAATCAAGGTCCGGCTTCCCTCGTGCCAAAGTGAAATGGAACCTGGCGTATGACCGGGTGACGCAATTACGCTCAGGCTACCGACTTGTTCCCCGCTTTCGAGCAGGCGGTCGGGACGGGTTTTGATATTTTTCGGAATGCCACCTTTTAAAGGTGTCGTCTCGCCTTCCCGAAGTGATTCGTCGCCGCTCAACAGCGCAGCATCCCGGTAACTGATCGCTACTTCCGCAAGGGGAAAAGCACTCGCGAGGAAGTCGAGTGATCCGACATGATCCGCATGGGCATGCGTTAAAATGATGGACCGCAGCGGTTTTTCATGAGATTGAATGACCTGATAAATCGCTTTTGCGTTTAGTGAAATCCCTGTATCGATTAAAGTCAGACTGTCGGCCTCTTCAAAAAGATAACAGTTCACAGGAAAAAAGGATGGGGTCGTCTGTAACTGATGAAGTCGTTCGATTGTTGAGATACGCATGCGGTTTCACTCCCTCATCTAAATAATCATATACTTAAGTATCGCCTGTTTTAGTACAGTCGTCTACTAAAAAACTCCCCGAATCATCAGGGAGTAAACAACCTTAATACCAGGCTGTAGACAAAGTGCCATCAGGAGATCAAGCGTCTTTTTTCGTTGCTTTCCTCGGGCGAGGCGCAAGCCGTTGCTCCTTGATCCTCACGGACAAAGAGCAAGGTCTTGC
This sequence comes from Exiguobacterium sp. s193, assembly GCF_018618755.1. Lineage (GTDB taxonomy): Bacteria > Bacillota > Bacilli > Exiguobacteriales > Exiguobacteriaceae > Exiguobacterium_A. Next base: position 652,634 of record NZ_JACSMR010000001.1, on the reverse strand, counting down.
CTGCCTCTGAAAGTGCGTTAAAAACGCACTTTTCCCCGCAGGAGTCAACGAAACGTGACGCTTTTTAGGTAACACTGTGACAGAAAGCCGGTCATGCAGACGGTTTAGGGCGCAATCCGTCTCGAATCGCTTAGAACCGCGACCGATTGCCGCTTTGAAGACGAGGCGAGACAGGAAAGCGCGACCGGATTGTCTCTCTTCACGCTTCATAAGAGTTTGTCTACACGCTGACCTTAATACGTGACTTCAAATACGGCACCTGCATGGTCTGACTCATCACCGTCCGCGGCTGTCGTGACGAGTAACCGATCTTCGTAAGCGATCGGGCAGGTTGGATTTGACACAGGAAATGGAACGTGTGCGAGCTTTTCGCCTGTTTCGAGATTCCAACGTGTGATGCAAGAACCGGCATAATGAGCGATGAAGACATGCCCCTCACGGTCTTTCGTCATACCATCCGGGAAACCATCTTCGCCTTCTAAATCGATTGCGACACGACGGTTCGTTAAGGGTTGATCCGGTGCGTAATCGAACGCATAGACTTTTTTTGTCGGTGTATCGATGTGATACAGGGTCCGTTCGTCATCTGACCAAACGAGTCCATTCGAATTCGTAAGCCCTTCGAGTAAGACGTCAATCGAACCGTCCTTACGCAGACGATAGAGACTTGCCGTCTCCCCCTCTTCTTCGTTGATGCTGCCAGCGACATATTGACCGATTGGATCGAGCTTGCCATCATTCATCCGATCAGAATCAGGCATCGTCAACTGTGTCTCGAGCGAAAGATGTCCTTCTTTGACATCAAATGTACCGAAACCATGCTCCGATGTGACGCGCAAGAAGTCCGGCGCATCCGTTAAAGCAATCGATGTGATTGCACTAGGCAGTTGGAATGGTTTTAATGCTTCTGTCGTTAAATCATATGAAAAGAAGAGTTGATTCGGAATATCGACGAAGTAAAAGCGTTTCGTTTTTGCATCGTAGACAGGAGATTCCCCTGTTTTGCAAGCTACATCAATAAAAAGTGAGACAGTCATGTGTTGTTCCTCCTATATCGGGTCTTGCTTGAATCAATCAAAATTCAAGGTGTGGTTAAATGCGTCATATCATGGACATAGTTTAACTGAAGTTTCCTCATATCTTTTTACCTTTTTATCCTCATGGTAAACATGCGAAATCGTATGTAAAAAAATGACTTAAAAGGTATAATGTATGTGAGGTGATAGAAATGAAGACTAAAATATGTATGTTACTATGCCTTACATACTGTTTCATCGGATTAGAAATGATTCAGGCAGAGACGGTTTCAAAAGGAATCGACTATACGACAAGGCAAGAAACAATCGCAGGAAATCCCCAAGTATTTCGTCAACTCACGGTTAAACCAGATGCAAATAATTACTGGATAACGACAAAGGGACGTGATTATGTCTTGGCGACAGAACCACTACCGATGCAACTGAATCGGTCGATGACATCCGGTAATCGAATTGTCGCTGGTATCAACGGCGATATGTATAAGGTAGCGACGGGTTTGCCAATCGGTCTGCAAATCCAAAAAAACGAAGTGCTCATCAGTCATAGTGTCAAAGAATCGGCATTGAAATATCCATCTTTCGTCATCGATGGACACGGACGACCAGAGATTGGTTCATTCGGCATGGTCGGGTCGATTCGCGCGGCGAACCGAACGCTGACGGTGCATTCCTTGAATCGAAATGAAAATTTAAGTGACCGAATGGGTCTTTTTACGAGTGCACATCACCCATCAAAAAAAATAAAGCTCTACGAACCTTCCGAGACGATGAAGAAAACAGTTGCGATCGTCGTACTGCAAGGTCGTCCCGTCCGTTCCTTCCAGCTCGGAACGGATTATGCATGGACCGTTGGAAAGGTCGAGACAAAATTCCGTTCAGAAATTGATGTGCCGAGTAACAGCGTTGTTCTTGTCGCCTTTGGCAAACAAAAAAAACCGCTCCTTGAACTCATTCGAGCAAAACAACTCACGACGCAATTTAATCTTATCCAACTATCAAACTTGGCAGTCCGAAACGATATCCAGGAAGCGGTGTCCGGCTACAACTGGTTGATTAAAGATGGGATCGGCTTTGATTTAAACGCGTTAGCGACCAATCATGATCGTTTTTTGATGATAGCACGAAAGGCACGGACATTGATTGGTGTCGGTGCTGACCGGACTGTCCACATGGTGACGGTCGATCAGGCACGAACCGACTCGAGAGGCATCACGATGGTCGAAGCGGTCGCGCAGATGCAGCGGTTAGGTGCCACTTCGGCTTTGGCATTTGACGGGGGAGGATCGACCGAGATGATGGTACGGCGCGAGGGGGAGTTCCCGACCAAAACGGTGAACTATCCGGCTGATGGACGGAGTCGTTCGGTCACGAATGGATTAATGGTCGCGACCCGTTATCGACCGACGAATGTCGCGGCGAAAGTGATTGTCGCTGCTCAACCAGAGATGTACCTCGGTGAAAAACGTCAATTGGCATTGAAACTGACGGACCGGACCGGACAACCTGTTGATGCGACGAAGAAAAAAATCACCTTGACAGGTACAGGCGTCAGCGGTCTTCAAGTCACGGCACCGATAACGCCAGGGAAATGGAGAGGAAAGCTGAAAGTAGATCAAGCGAGCAAGACGGTTAAGATTACTGTCACGAACCGTCTATCGGGACTCGTCGTCAATGGTGGGCGACCGATCGTCCTAAAAGTCGGTCAAAAGCAACCGCTCATCACGGAAGGTTGGTTCAATGGACGCAAGGTCACTGTTCCGCAAGCTGAAAAAACGTATCAGAGCACAGGTAACATCGCGAACGTTACAAAAGATACGGTCGTCGCGAAACGAATCGGGAAGACGACGGTCAAGGTAACAGCCGGCGGACGGACGGTCATTGTACCTGTCACCGTGACAAGTGCGAAGAAAACAGCAGTGCTCGACGGCTTTGAAAAAGGAAGCTATCAAGCACAATCTCCTTACGTGTCGAGTTATACGGCGCGGATAAGTACGAAGCAAAAAACAGTGGGGCGTGCTTCACTGGCGGTGACATATGATTATTCCGGATGGCAGAAACAAAATGGCGCCATGTACCTGTCAAGTCCCAATTGGATTATTCCGTATCCTGCAAAAACACTCTCGCTCGATGTTTATGGGAATCGTCATGCGCCGTGGCTCCGGGCCAAACTAAAAGATGCGACGGGTAAATCGCATACGGTCGATTTCGTGAAGAAAGTAGACTGGAAGGGATTCAAGACTGTCCAGGCGAAACTCGATTCGTCATGGCAAGCACCGCTCAAGATTGAGACGATTTATTTTGTCGAGACAGACCAGACACAAAAAGGTGACAAGACGAAACACCGTGTCTATCTCGATCAACTCAAAGTTTCGTATTAAAAAGCAATAAGAAAAAACGATATCTCTCCCGGATGAATCATGGGAAAGGATATCGTTTTTTTAGCGACTTTTGACGAGCAGGCTGACAGCTTCCTTCACTAAATCTTCTGTTTGACCGTCACCACTTTGTTCCGCTTCTTTGACACATTCGATTAAGTTCGAGCTGACGACGACACCAATCGTCCGGTCCATCGCAGAGCGGGCTGCCGATAACTGGGTGATGACGTCGCGGCAATCTTTTCCTTCCTCCATCATGCGTAGTATGCCCCGAAGTTGTCCTTCAATCCGGCTGACACGATTCTTCATCTTTTGATCGTAATCCATTCGTTTTCCTCCATTCTAAGATGCAACACGTTTCTTCGATACCTTCATGCTATGCCCATCAAGGTATTTCTGTCAATTCAACAGGTTTTTTAGCTATAATTTTGAGCGAATTAGGGAATATGGATGTGGTGGAGAAAAAATTGAAAAATAATTAAAGTAATTTAAAACGATTTCGTGTCAGCTTGCGTATACTATATGATAAGGCTGACTGATCACAAGGAGGAGAAGGATGCATACTCAATCCGATGAATCGCTTTATCATCAGATGCGCGGAGGAGATGAAGTGGCTCTCGAAACGTTATATGATAAATACGAGAGGTTGTTATTTTCATTCGCACATCGCTTTACGAACAACGACCGTTTATCTGAAGAAGTCATCCAAGAAGTATGGATGAAAATATGGAATGGACGGGTCGATTTCAATACAGAGAAGGGGAAGTTTTCTTCTTGGATTTTGACGATCACCCGAAATGCAGCACTTGATTGTTTACGACGTGAGAAACGACAACCGACGATTGAAATCGAAGAACGAGACGGTGGATTCGATGAACCGGTTGAACGGACAGTCATGCAGCGAGAGACAGCTGCTGAAGTACGTGAAGCGGTGCAGGAACTGAAGCCGGAACAACAAGAATTGATTGAACTCGTATATTTTACTGGCTTGACGCAACAACAAATCTCGGACCAACTTGAGTTACCGCTCGGGACAGTCAAGACGAGGATCAGGAGTGCGATTCAAGCGTTACGAAAATTATTGGAAGGGAGGGAACGTTGATGGAAGAACGTTGTCATAACTTAATTGACTACTTCAATGGAACATTATCGGCGAGCGATCGTGAGGCGTTCGAAGCACATATCGCGACTTGCGACGAATGTAAGCAAGCGCTTCAAGAGATGGAAGAGTTGATGCTTCCCATCGCGGAATCACTTCCGGAACGACCGGTACCGACTGGAATGAAATCAAGAATTTTAGGGGAAGTCCTTGCTTCGACAAATGAAACACGACAAGAGACGCCACACGTGACGAAGCCGCAGGAGACAGAACTTGAAGCAGCACGGGCGAACAAACAACGAAAACGTTCTGTACCGCTCGGGTGGTTAATGAGTATCGCCGCCGTTCTCGTGTTATCGCTTGGTGCGAATGCTTACCTTCTTGCGCAAGAAGATGACCCGGAGCAAACAGAAACACTTGCGATGGATGAAGTGAACGGTATGGGGAACTTTGAGAGTACAGCTTCGATTCAAGGGTCGAGTATGATTTTTACGAAGGACGATAAAGAATATATGCTCGTCCAACTCAAAGATTTGCCACCACTTAAAAAAGGTGAGCTGTATCAGATGTGGACGATTCAAGGCGATCAAGTGAAAGCGAACGGCGTCATCGAAAAAGATGGACAAGCTGCCGCCGTCTTTGCCCTAAAAGGCAGTGGTAAGGTCGACGCAGTAGCCATCACGGTCGAACCTGAACCGGACCTCGCAAAACCGACGGGTGAAGTCATCGCTTCGGCGACACTATAATTTGAACAGCATTAAAAGGGGCGCCACGGATGTGGTGCCTTTTTGTGTTTAGCGAGAGCGGAACAGGCTGGTCAAAGATTATCGCTTAGGCAACAACAGAGGAACGGCAATTCGTTCAGCTGTTTTGAAAACGAAGCAAGACCGGTAGAAACGACATGACAGCAGACCGCTATAGAATGTTCACTCTTCAGAAAAAATAGCTTTCAGCTTGAGAGATGCCACATGTGCAGTGTCTCTTTTTTGTATATGTTGCATGAATTTTTCTGAAAACACATCGAAATGCAGAAAAAGTCGATATTCGACTGAAAGAATTCAAGAAAATAGACGATAATAAGAAGAATGTCAGTTGAAAAGAGAGGCACCTACACAATGAATGAATGGATCATATTAACGAAACACTATGAAGAGGCGTTGGTCATCCTATCGGTCATCGTGGCCATCGTCGGATCCTATGCCTCACTTGAACTCAATCGTCGCCTAGCGAAGGCGACTTCCTTAAGGAAGCGGACTTTACTTTTATCGTCATTGACGATGGGATTATCGATATGGGGAATGCATTTTGTCGGTATGGGGGCATTTAAATTAGCAGTCGCGGTCAGCTATGACTGGGTGCTGATGCTCCTGTCTGTCGTACCCGCCATTACTGCAGCTTGGATTGCCTTTTATTTATTATATTACTCGGAAATCACCCGCAAAAAGGTGATTCTTGCAGGAACACTCGTTGGAATCGGGATTGCGATGATGCATTATCTCGGGATGGTGGCGATGCGGTTCGGGGGAGAAATCCGATACGACACGTTTCTGTTCACGTTATCGATTCTGATTGCGATCACCGTTGCATACGTCGCACTCCTGTTGTTGTATGCGACCCGTCATGTCAATAAAAAACGTATTTTAATTCCGGTCGCGGTTCTGATGGGGTTTGCGATTTCGACAATGCATTATGTCGGGATGCTCGGGACGACATTTTGTATTCCGCGTGTCTCAGCACCGATGTTAGAGGATAATCCGATCACTTCGAATATTTTAAGTGAAGTCGCCATTCCGGTATTCTTCTTAATCATCTTGATCGCAGGATTGTACGTTCATTTAGAACGCCGGGCTTTACAGATGATGGCCTACACTGATCACTTGACGGGCTTACATAATCGACGGTGGCTCGATCATCATATGGCGAAAGTCGATGCCCAGTACAGTCGTTCGAAACGAATGATGGCGATGGCCTTGATTGATTTAGACGGCTACAAATGGATCAATGACACGTTTGGCTTTGATCAGGGCGATACGGTGATCCGGCAATTTGCCGACCGGATTAAACAGGTGCTGGGTGATGAAGAAAGTTGTATCCGCTATAACGGCACCCAGTTCTTTTTGATAAAACACGTCCCACCGGAACAGTTGGAAACAACCTTTAATCAAGTACTCGAACAAATTCGAAAACCAATAGTGCTCGACAATCAAGAAATTCACTTAACGGCGACGGTCGGTGTCGTTGTTCCGGATGCGCAGGACACGTTAGAGAGTCGGATTGGCCAGATGGAGAGTGCACTACGTGTCGGGAAAAATGAAGGGCGCGATCGTTTTGTCTTATACGATGAGAGCCTTCACTCCGACCGACGGGAGCAATTGATTGTTGGATCGTTACGGAAAGCGATGACCGATTTTAAAGAATTTAATCTCGTCTACCAACCGAAAATCGCACTTGCGACCGGGAAAGTCGAACAGGCGGAAGTGTTGATTCGTTGGAATCACCCGAAAATCGGATTCATCTCACCGGCAGAGTTCATTCCGCTCGCTGAAAAGTACAGTCTCATCCACCGTCTGACAGAATGGGTCCTGCAAGAAACGGTTCGCCAGATGGAGATTTGGAAAAAGGAAGATCATTTCATTCGTCAAGTTTCCGTCAATTTATCAGCGATGCATTTTCGGTCAGAGTCGCACAATTTGATGATTAAGGATATCGTCGATCAGTCTTTCAAACAAAGTGGCGACTTACAATTGCAACTTGAAATCACGGAAACATCCGTCATGGAAAACTTGGAACGGGCCTTGTTGATGCTCGGCGAACTGAAACAGTTGAGCTTGACGATTGCTCTGGATGATTTTGGGACAGGGTTGTCCTCCTTGACGCATCTGAAGCATTTACCAATTGATATCTTAAAAATCGATAAGTCATTTATCGACGAGGTCCCGCATGATGAACGGGGGACCGCGATTACGGAGATGATTATCCAGTTAGCAAAAAATCTCGGTATCGAGGTCGTCGCGGAAGGTGTCGAGACACTTGAACAACACGAGTTCTTGAAACGGCTCGGTTGTGATTATGGGCAAGGCTATTATTACAGTCGCCCCGTCGGTGTGGCTGATTTGGATCAACAAGCCATCGAACGAACCGTTCGCGACGTCGGCTAAAAAGATGAATTATTTTAAATCCAAACGGTCGTCCGTTACGTATGCTAGATAAGCACGCCAGCAAGATGCGTGCGAAGATTTGGGGGACGCAAAGTGATTGGGGTAAATTCCCGGGCGGGGAGGATATCCATCTCGTGTACGATACAGACAGAAATCCAGTACGTTCTATAGATGATTTCGATCTGGTAATCAATGCAGCCTCTGTCTGTAAAACCAATTCAAAAGGCAGCTTCCATGAAGGGAGCTGCCTTTTTTGTGTTTATCGGTTCGGTGTCAACTGACAGCCGGTATGATCGGTTACTAAAACGTTTGTATTGAAGTATTGACCATCACTTTTTAAAATCAGCGATTTGGATTCTTCTTTATAGTCGAGCGTCATCTCTTGATCGAGGAAGTGACTCGACCACCGTTTGACGAGGACAGGACCGACGTTTGAATCGATCGTCATATCTTCATCGGTCGCCGATTCGACGAAACGGATACTGAAGATACCGGAGTTGCCGCAACCGCATCCTTCTGTGTCGTAATAAAGGTGAAGGTGTCCTTCGAGATTGCCCCGTAATTGTTCGATCCGGTCAAGTGCCGGATCTGTAAATGTGATATGCATGACATTCACTCCTTTGTCTTTATTATACGCGCCTTGACGTAAGAAATAACGTTACTTGCTCACGCTGAGCTGGCGACGCATCCGGACGAGGAGGAAGACATACCCTGCGAGTAAAACGACGACGCTGCCGAGGACGACCGTATCGACGAGACCGTCATCAGACTTAAAGTTAATCGCGATATACGCCCAGACGAAGACGAGTGGATAAATCGGATCACGGTTCGCGAACATGAACAAGAGGGCGACGATGACACCGACCGGTAACATGATCATCGTCCAACCCGCATCACCGATTCCGAGCAATTGTGTAATCCCTTGTGTCTGCATGACGATGAAGACATTGACGATTGTCGCGACCGAAACCCAACCGATGTAAAGAGAGAACGGGACTTTGAAACGGAGTGCTTTCGTTTCACGATCGATTTTCGTATAGATGACGATCAGGGAAACGAGTAAACCAATCATCACGACAAGTGTCAGTGGGAACAGTTCATAAGAAAACGATACAATCCAGGCTGCATTAAACAGGCAACTGATCAAAAACCAAGGACCGATTTTTTTAGCGATTTCATGTTCCCGGAACTTCGGAATCGTTTGTAAAATCAACCAGACAAGTAAAACACCATAAATGAGTCCCCAAATCGAGAACGCGTAGCCAGCTGGTTTGAACAAAGTCGGAATCGAGTCTGAAATACGACCTGTTTTTCCACCATCGAGTGCATTAACTGTTATAGCGAAGATGAAACCAAGCCAATTGAGCCAAATCCACTTATTTTTCAAAACAAAAACCTCCTTTAATCTCTAAAGAAGGTTTACCCTGAATCTTTCAGTTTTAGACATCATGGTCGGCTCGTCGGATTCAAGAATGACATGCCGATAGCAGGATTCCCTGTGTGCGAACCGAGGACAGGTGTCAGGTCATCGATGCGAATCGACACGTCAAACCGTTGTTCTAAGTTTGTTTTCCACTCGAGTGCTAAATCGTAGGCAGATGCGTGGAAAAGGGAGAGATCCGTTACGTCTCCACGTTCGATGATGTGCACGAGATGATCATAAATTTTAGAGTGTGCCTTCTTGAACGTACGGACGGTTTGGTACGGGACGATTTTTCCCTCCTCGAAATGAAACAGGGGACGTAACTGAAGTAAGTTTCCGACGAAGGCCTTCGTCGAAGAAATACGACCGCCCGCTTGTAATTGTTTTAAGTTTTCGACGGTAAACTCGATATGGTGATCGAAGCGGCGGTCAAGAATCATCTGTTCGATGTCCTCGATTGCGACACCTTGCTCCGATAACTGAATCGCTTCAGCAAGAAGTTGACCTGCCGGATAGATGCCACATCTTGAATCGATGGCAATCAGACGAAACCCTGCGATTTCTGCTCCTTGGACGGAAGCATTATATGTTCCGCTAAGCTCGCTTGATAAGTGGATCGCAAAACCGAAGTCATAGTCTTCTTTCAGTTTTTCGTAGTGTTCCGTAAACGTTCCGATCGAGGGTTGACTCGTCGTGACCTTATGACCGGCGTCGATCCAGCTGTAGACAGTCTCCGCATTGACATCGACACCGTCGATAAAACTTTCTCCGTCTTTCATGACGAGTAAGGGGACGACCGTCAAGTCCGGATGGTGAGCGATTGTGTCTGGTAAAATGGTTGTGCTATCCGTGATCCATGCGATCCGCATCGGAATTACCTCCTTCATTTTAGTACCTGATATTAATTGTAGGTGTAAGCGCTATCGCTGTCAAACACGCTTTAAGAAAATCATGGATTTCCCTTGCTAAATCAAATCAGTACGCTATAATCGGTACGTGATTAGTAAACTTTCAGTCGTCTTATACTAAACTCGATATGCGAGAGGAGGACGTAGTGTGCGCACGATTGGCAACAAGATTAAAAACTTACGCCTTCAAAAAGGATTGACACAAGAAGAACTCGGCGAGCGAACGGATTTGAGTAAAGGGTATATTTCGCAAATCGAACGGGAAATCAGTTCCCCATCGATTGAGACGTTGTTCAGCTTACTCGAAGTCCTCGGAATCTCAGCAAAAGATTTTTTTGATGAAGAAGTGTTACATCAGAAAGTCGTCTATACCCAGGACGACGTCACGAGTTATGCGGACGACGTACAAGGGTATCATGTGACATGGCTGATTCCGGAATCGAATGAAAAAGAAATGGAACCGGTGCTGTTGACACTTGCTGCGAACAGTTCTTTTAAAGCATATGAACCATCGGGTGCGGAAACGTTTATTTATGTCTTAAAAGGTAAAGTGACATTGATGCTCGGCCGGCAGATGTTTCGGGCGAAACAAGGTGAGACATTCTATTATAAAGCGTCAGAAATCCATCAACTGCGAAACGAGTCGGCGACGGAGGCGAAACTTCTCGTCACAGCGACCGATTCGTATCTATAAGGAGGAATTAGAGTGACAGCAAATACGATCATTCAATTTAAAGAAGTAACCAAACAGTTTGACGATCAAACGGTCCTGGATGCGGTCAGCTTCGAAATTGAGCGGGGAAAGTTCTATACGTTGCTTGGACCATCAGGGTGCGGTAAAACGACTGTCCTGCGCTTAATTGCCGGTTTTACGGAAGCGACAGCAGGTGAAATCATTTTTAACGGCAAACGGATTAACGACGTCCCGGCGAACAAACGTCAAGTCAACACGGTTTTCCAGGACTATGCCTTGTTCCCACACTTGAACGTTTTTGAGAACATCGCCTTCGGTCTGCGAATCAAGAAAGTCAAAGAAGCAGACATTAAGCAACGTGTCTTGGATGCATTGAAGTTCGTTAACTTATCGGGCTATGAAAAACGGGAAATCACTGAAATGTCAGGTGGACAACGGCAACGGGTCGCAATTGCCCGGGCAATCGTCAATGAACCGGAAGTGATTTTGCTTGATGAACCGCTATCAGCGCTCGACTTGAAGTTACGGACAGAGATGCAGTATGAGCTACGCGACTTACAACGTCGCCTTGGCATCACCTTCATCTTCGTCACGCACGATCAAGAAGAAGCGCTGGCGATGTCGGATGAAATCTTTGTCTTAAATCATGGCTCAATCCAACAATCGGGGACGCCGACCGACATTTATGATGAACCGATCAACCGCTTCGTCGCCGACTTCATCGGTGAGTCGAACATCATTCCGGGACGGATGTTAAACGATTACCTCGTCTCGTTCGCAGAAAAAGAATTCGAATGTGTCGACCGTGGGCTTGAATTGAATGAGCCGGTCGAAATCGTCATCCGTCCAGAAGACTTAGAAATCACGGATGTCGCCCAAGGGAAGCTGCGGGTGACGGTCGATTCGCAACTCTTCCGTGGCGTTCACTATGAAATCGCCTGTATCGATGAAGTCGGAAATGAGTGGCTCGTCCACAGTACGAAAAAAGCGACGGTCGGTGAGCATATCGGTCTGACATTTGATCCAGAAGCGATTCACGTCATGCGTCTGAATGAGACGGAAGAAGACTTTGATAAACGGCTTGAATCGTACGATGGGGTGTTATGATGCAAAAAACACGTAACTGGTATCTCATTCCCTATACATTTTGGATTGCCTTATTCGTCATCGCTCCAATCGTACTTGTCGTCTATTATTCGTTCCTTGATTTAGATGGAAACTTCTCGTTCGTCAACTATCAGAATTTCTTTACTTCGACGTATTTGACGATGACGCTCAGTTCATTTTGGTATGCCTTTTTAATCACGTTGTTTTCGCTTGCGATCGGTTATCCGACAGCCTATTTATTGACGAAAACGAAGCATAAACAACTTTGGTTGCTCTTGATCATCTTGCCGACCTGGATCAACCTGCTGCTGAAAGCCTATGCCTTCATCGGACTGTTCAGCACGTACGGACTCGCGAACCAAACGCTTGAAGCGATTGGCATCGGGCGAAAACAAATCCTGTTCACGGACTTCAGCTTCGTCTTCGTGTCGGTCTACATCTTCATCCCGTTCATGATTTTGCCGATTTTTAATGCCATCGAAAAGTTAAGTCCGTCGCTCGTCTTTGCGGCACGTGACTTAGGGGCATCGAACTTTACGACATTTCGTCGTGTCGTCTTCCCGTTGACGATTGATGGTATGAAGTCAGGCTGTCAACTTGTCTTCATCCCGGCGTTATCACTCTTCATGATTACCCGCCTGATTGCCGGGAACCGTGTCATCACGCTCGGTACAGCAATTGAACAACAATTTCTTGTCACCCAAAACTGGGGGATGGGTGCGACGATCGCCGTCTTCTTGATCATCGCGATGGCCATCATTCTCGCCTTGACGAGTACAAAACGGAAGAAAGGAGCGACGACATGATGAAACGGTTTAAACTGGCAAACCTATATTTGATTGGTGTCTTCATCGTCTTGTATGCTCCAATCTTCTATCTCGCATTCTATTCGTTCAACAGTGCAGATAACATGACGAACTTTGATTCCTTCACGTGGGATTGGTATAAGGAAGTCTTTCAAGATTCACGCCTCTTGATCATCGTCTTGAATACACTTGTCATCGCCTTGCTCTCAGCAGCGATCTCGACGATTGTCGGCGTGTTCGGTGCAATTGGAATTCAAGCAGTTCGGAAAAAGCGGATTGAAACGTCGCTCCTGACACTTAATAGTATTTTGATTGTCAGTCCGGACGTCATCATCGGTGCATCGTTCTTAATTTTCTTTACGATGCTCGGGATTCAACTTGGCTTTACATCCGTCTTACTGTCGCACATCGCGTTTTCTGTCCCGATCGTCGTCATCCTCGTCTTGCCGAAACTGCAAGAGATGAGCCCGACGCTCGTCGATGCGGCACGTGATTTAGGGGCAAGTCGTTTGGACGTCCTGACGAAAGTCATCTTGCCGTACATCACACCGGGGATCTTTGCCGGATTCTTTACGGCACTGACGTACTCACTCGATGATTTTGCTGTGACATTTTTCGTGACGGGGAATGGGTTTACGACCTTATCCGTTGAAATCTATTCATTGGCACGCCAAGGGATTTCGATGAAAATCAATGCCTTGTCGACCGTCATCTTCTTATTTACGTTCTTACTTGTCATCGGCTACTATTTCTTGAACCAACGTTCTGTAGCGAAGTTGTCACGACCGGAGGTGAAATGACTGTTGAAAAAATTAATACAATTGTTCGTAACGATTTTTCTAATCTCGGGCGTCATCCTGTTTGCTTTGAACCGCTTAAACGCGACACAAGGCTATTCCGGGGGAAATGTCTTGAATATTTACAACTGGGGGGATTACATCGACCCGGACTTAATCGATCAGTTTGAAGAAGAGTCAGGAATTAAAGTCGTCTATCAGACATTCGACTCGAACGAAGCGATGTTGACGAAGATTGAGCAAGGAGGGACGACGTATGATATCGCCGTTCCTTCAGATTATGCGATTGCGAAGATGATTGAAGAAGATCTCGTCATCCCGATCGACAAGTCGAAACTTCCGAACCTTAAGCATATCGATGATCGTTTCCTTGATTTGTCGTTTGACCCGGATAATCAGTATTCGATTCCGTATTTCTGGGGAACGGTCGGCATCGTCTACAATCAAAAACTACTGGATGGTAAAAAACCGACGAGTTGGAAAGATTTATGGGACCCTGCCTTTAAAAATCAAATTTTGCTAGCGGACGGTGCCCGTGAAGTGATGGGGATGAGTCTAAACAGTCTCGGTTATTCCTTGAACGAAACGGACGAAGACAAGCTGCAAGAAGCAAAAGCGAACTTGATGGACTTGACGCCGAACGTCAAAGCAATCGTCGGGGATGAAATCAAACTACTGCTCGCAAACGAAGAAGCCGGAATTGGCGTCGTCTGGTCCGGGGATGCCAATGAAATCATGAGTGAAAATGAAGAGTTGAACTACGTCATCCCGTCGGAAGGGTCAAACGTCTGGTTCGATAACATCGTCATTCCGAAAACGGCGAAGAACGTCGACGGGGCACACGAGTTCATCAACTTCATGTTGCGTCCGGATATCGCTGCGAAGAATGCCGATTATGTCGGCTATTCGACACCGAACAAAGACGGTTTGAAGTTACTTGATCCGGAAGTCCGGGAAGATAAACGATTTTATCCGGACAAAGATGTCACGGATACGTTAGAAGTCTATGAAAACTTAGGCAAAAAGATGCTTGCGCATTACAATGAGTTATTTTTAGAATTTAAGATGCATAAGAAATAAGTGAGGGCTTAGCCACGCTTTCCTCAAGCAAGACACAAGACCCGCTTCCCTGTCCGTTTCTCGACAGGAAAGCGGGTTTTTCACTGGCTTTGTAGTACGGATATTTTCTATTAGGTCGTAGACGTTACTTGCCCGACCCGATCGTGTGTGGAAACAAAGGATTGGTCAAATGGGCGGTGCGCTTTATTCAATCAAACCAGGCTGTAGACAAAGTGCCATCGGGAGATCAAGCGTCTTTTTCGTTGCTTTCCTCGGGTGAGGCGCAAGCCGTTGCTCCTTCGTCCTCACGGACAATGAGCAGGGTCTTGCCTGCCTCTAAAAGTGCGTTAAAGACGCACTTTTCCCCGTAGGAGTCAACGAAACGCGATGCTTTTTAGATAATACCGTGAGGGAAAGCCGGGTAGGCAGACGGTTTAGGGCGCAATCCGTTTCGCATCGCTTAGAACCGCAACAAGCAATCATTTGTGACCCTGCAGCTTTGCTGTAGTGGCGTGACCGATTGCCGCTTTGAAGACGAGGCGAGACAGAGAAGCTCGACCGGATTGTCTCTCGTTATCGTATGTTCACGCTTCATAAGAGTTTGTCTACATGCTGAATCAAACAACATTCTTTTTAAAAATATTTTTCTGAAAAATGTATGGAACGTGAGTATTTTTTGAGAATTGGGGGAATGAGTTATTTAACAAAGCATTTTTAGGGGGTTACATCATGAAACAAATCTTAGGACTTATCTTAACAGCAGCTCTTGCCGTCAGCGTCGTGTCAGGCACTTCATATAATCAATCAGCGGAAGCAACGAAACCATCGGACGTCAGTTGGCTCCAACATATCAAAAAGAATGCCAGTTATGCAAAATCACTTGATAAAACGGTAAAGTTAGAACGGACAACGTTAGCACAGGTACATAGTGCATATAAAGGTGAAAAGAAATCAAACTGGTGTCAAAGTGGGAATGGACTGATGTCAGCGGATCGTGCCGTTCACTATTGTTCGACGTACGGCGTGAAAGATAGTAAAGCAACAGTCTCTGCCATCGTCTATGATCCGAAAATGGTCAAACGCACGATTTCTGTCAAGGAAGTGAAAAAAGCCTATCCGACTGCAAAACTTGATCCAATGTTCAACACGATGACGGTTTCGGCGAAAAAGGTCAACATTTATCTAAATTTAAATTCCGACCGTACACAAGTCATGTCAATTCTAGTAAAATATAACTAATGACAAAAGGATGACCTTTTAGGCCATCCTTTTTATTGAATCTTTTTATAAACAGGGACGAGATGCGCATAGGTATTTCGAATCAATTCAAGGAGTTCGTCGTGAGACATCGCGCTGACTTGTTGGGCAGACACATGACGACCGACAAGAAATTCAGCTTTTTTTACATCGCGGAAACGGACCAACCCTTGTTCCAGATTGGCATCTGTCACGCGAACGGCCTCTTTTTTCATATGGTCGTACGAAATGACGAAGTCCTCTGGTAATGTCCGTAACAGCTCTTGCTGATCAAGAAGTTTTGACGCATACTGTTGTTTATTTGGAAGTTCATAAATATAGGCCAACCAAATAAAGAGATGGTCATCAAAGAGCCCGACTTGGAAATGCGGGTGTTTTTTATATCCACGTTTATTAGGCGAAAAGGCCATCCATGTATCGTTTGGCGGATTTACCTTTCGTCTTGCGTGTTGTGCGATATGGACGTACATGTCCTCTGCGAGATTCACCGTCAAATCAGGAGAAACCTCCGCACCAATGTGGCGGAAAACAGGTTGTATTCGCTTGCGAATCGCATCCATCCGATTTTCTAGCCCTTCAATTTCAAATGCCTTAAACGCTTCTTTTGTAAAGTGTGTACTCATTCATTTATCACCTCTCTTTATATTGTAGCAAATGAGAGAGCAGAAGTTGGACTTCATGATTCATTTGGACAAGAATGAAGTGAAGGTTTTCCAAAAATAGACAAGATAGTAGTTTAGGAAGGGGAAGTCAATGTGCGGCGGTTTCAACAATACCTTCTTCGAAGTTGGGTCGTGTTCTTTATAATCGTCATTGCGCTCGATCTTTTAGCGCGAGCGAATGATTATAGCCTCAATGTCGATTATTTCACCTTTTTATTGATAGTCGCCTTATCGACGATTTTTGTTGTCGATCCGGTTCGAAGAAGACACATGAGTTTTACATTCCATTTCGGATTTGTGCTGTATACGTTTTTAACTTACGGACTGTTGCCGGCAATCTGTGTCGGTCAATTGACGATGTTGATCTATCAGTTACGTTCTTTCAATACGGCAATCGGTCGGCGGCGGATGTTGCACAATTATCCGTTTAACGTTGCCCTTGAATTGCTGTTGATTTTACCGGCAGGCCTTGCCTACAACGCATTAGGCGGCACGCACGGAGCAGCATTCTCACTCATTGGGAACATTGTCCCGTTGATGACAATGGTCGTGATCTTATGGATGGTCTTATTGTTCCAATACAAATTATCAAACTTTTTACTCGGTGAGAACATTCCGACGAGTGTCATGCTTCCGTTATTACGTTTTGAAGCGGTCGTCATTACAGCGGAGCTCTTATATGGTGTTTTCAGTACATTGATGGTTCAAAATAACGGGAATAGCGCTTTAGTCATGACCGCCTTTGCTCTGTTCATCATTAAACGTTCGCTTGGGAGTTCCGTTCATGCGAGCGATCGACTTGAACACTGGGAACAGATTGAACGGTTAAAAGAAGCGGCATGGAAAGATGGTGACGCACAGTTCATCATCGAACGGTACTTAAGACAGCTGAATCAGTTCGTCAAACCCGACATTGCCTGGATTAAGTTTGATTTTGGAGAGGGCAAAACCGTTTATTATTCATTGAAGGACGGACGTAAGTTAAAAGCAGATCATGTCGAAGGAATCATCATCGAGGAAATTATCGAGAAAGAGGAAGTACTGCTCTATGTCATGCAGCAAGAGTGGGATATCCGGCTCTATGATGCGCTCCCGGAAGAAATGCAATCCATTCTATTCATTAAACCGGAAGCGACGGAAACGATTAACTGTTCCTTGATGTTAGCCTCGGAAGCAAGTGGAGAGTTCACGAAGGACTTTGGTTATGAATTATACCGTGCGTTACGTGTCCTGTCCTGGGCGGTCGAGCGGGCACATGAACGCGAACATCTCTTGATGGATAGCCGGACGGATGCCATGACAAAACTTCCGAACTACCGTGCGTTACAGGAATGGGGAGACCGTCGCATCAAACAAAAGGATTTGTATCCTTTCTCAGCCTTGATGATTGATTTGGATCATTTCAAACAAATCAATGATACGTATGGACATGAAATCGGCGACGTCGTCTTGTTCGAAGTCGCAAAACTGTTGATGCAAGCAACTCGCATCACGGATCTTGTCGCGCGTTATGGGGGAGAAGAGTTCGTCGTCTTGTTACCGAACAC
Source organism: Exiguobacterium sp. s193 (assembly GCF_018618755.1). Lineage (GTDB taxonomy): Bacteria > Bacillota > Bacilli > Exiguobacteriales > Exiguobacteriaceae > Exiguobacterium_A. The sequence goes on along the minus strand of NZ_JACSMR010000001.1, from coordinate 634,705 downwards.
GGATATTGAATCGGCGCGAATCGTCGCGGAGCGAATCCGGGAGACGTTGCATGCGAATCCAATTGAAGTGTCTGGGCATACGCTTGATGTCACAGCAAGTATCGGTGTCGACACGTTGAAGGAACTCGGTGACCTAGCGAGCTTGATTCGGAATGCGGACCGTGCGATGTACGTAGGTGCTAAATTCCAGGGACGTGATCGTGTCGCGTCTTATCAAGAATGGAAAGAAAAAGTCATTTGAAGTAAAACCGCTACCTCTTAGGTGGCGGTTTTTTAGTGGGGAGACAAAGGCGGTTTGAAGACGAGGCAAGATAGGGAAGCGCGAACAGATTGCATCTCGATATCGCATGTGTATGCTTCTTAATCGTTTGTCTACACGCTGACATGTCCTTCTTAGGAAAAGTATTTTTTTTGAGATGATTTTCGATGAACGAAACAAAAAAACACACAAGTCGAAGACCGACCGGCGTGCCTGATTGTAAAAGAAATAGAAGTAAATGAATGCATAATCTTGATTACTGGGCTTGTTGTTTGCTCGAACGAATTTCACTTTCAATGGCATGGATGGCTGCCGACCATGAGCCGTAACGATGAAGTAGGGCTTTTGTAGAGGGCTTGTTGTTACGTTTCGCCCATTCACGGTAGGCTTCGAAAGATAGCGAGAAGCCGACTTCTTCGATCGCTTGTCGAAGTGATGACGCAAGCTCAGCTTTCGAATAAGTAACACTCGCTTCGAGTCCAGCTGCCGTACAGGCATCATGCCAAGAACCAAACATTTTCACGATATGATAGTGGCTCGGTGCATGGTGGACAGATTTCCGCCAAGTTTGATACTTCTTCAAGGTGATGGTCGAACCGACGTCTTTTGCATAGCGCTGGAAAGATTTTAAAATTTCATCCTTCGTATATTTAGGCGCCCGCTCCAGTTCTTCCGGTTGCTGATCGATGTGCCATTCAAACCCAGCTGCAGATAAAGCTTCCGGCCAAGAGCCGAATTGTCGAATGATGTTTTCGGGCAATGGCCAACCGTGGACGACCGCATAACGACGATAGATGGTGCGTCGTGGTCTGTCTTGAATCAGTTCACCGACTGCTTGAATCGCTTCTACCATTTCGGTTTGTTCTTCCGTAAGTGTTTGTTGACTCTTCAGTACACGTTGCTTCAAAGATGAGTCCTCCTTCCTAGTCATTCAATGTATTGAGGCAAAAGTCCTCTGTATAGAATATATCGGCACTTTTTCATTAAATCTGAAGAATTACCGCGAATTATTGTAAAAAAAAGTGAATTTAGTTTCTTCTGCATAAGTATAAATGGAAGTAATACAAATGAAAACAGAATGTTACCACTTTTTAATCAATATCTAAAAAACAGTACATTTGCCTCATATGGAAAAAAAGACCAGACCCGCTTAAAAGCGAGGCTGGTCTTGGGTGATTGCTTATCTTCCTTCGATGTAAGTCCATTTGAACGAAGTATCTGCTCCGACTTTGTGGTTGACGATGCCTTTGACGTAAGGTTTACGTAAGAGTGACGCACCGCGTTGGTACATAACTGAGATCGCTTGATCGTCCTCGAGCAAGACTTTTTCAGCATCTTTCAATGACTGCCAACGTGTTTCTGCATCCGCATCTTTCATCGCAGATTTGATGAGTGAATCGTATTTGTCGCTTGAGTAACCACCACGGTTATACGGTCCACCAGTCATCCACATGTCGAGGAATGTCATTGGATCCTGATAGTCAGGTCCCCAGCCGGCGAACGAAAGTTCGAACTGACCTTTTGATTCAAGATCAAGTTTGTTCTTGAACGGTTGTTGTTTGATCGTAACTTCAAGACCTGGAAGGTTTTTCTCCCACTCGCCTTTAAGGTACTCAGAGATTTTCTTCGAGTTGTCATCATCGTAAGAGAGAAGTTCGAGTTTGACTTTGTCTTTACCGACTTCTTTCAGACCTTTTTCGAATGATGCTTTTGCAGAAGAAGCATCGAATGAGCCGAACCCTTCGTTGCCGTCACGGAAGTCTTTTCCGTCCGGTCCTTTAGCGAATTCTTTCGGAACATAGTAATAAGCAGGGATTGAACCGTTGTTTAAGAGGACTTTCGCCATCTGTTCTTTGTCATACCCTGAGTCGATTGCTTTACGGATGTCTTTGTTTTTGAGCAATTCATTTTTGAAGTTCATTTGGATGTAGTACATCGAAGCGTCAAGACGTGTATCGAAGTCTTCGCTGTCTTTGTATTGATCAACGAATTCACTTGTTAAACCAACTTGATCGATGTCACCTTTTTCGTACAAGTTGACGGATGTCGATACTTCTTTAACGACTTTGTAGTTTACTTGATCAAGTTTGACCGTATCAGCATCCCAGTACTGGTCGTTCTTTTTGTACGACCAGCCGACTTCTGTTTTCCAGTCCGTTAATTGGAATGGACCGTTGTAAAGGAAGTTCTCAGGATCTTTCGCGAAGTCTTTTCCTTTTTCTTCGACGAATTCCTGTTTAAGCGGCATGAATGAACCGAATCCAGTCAACGCTTTGAAGTAATCAGCAGGTTGTGTCAACTTAACTTCAAGTGTTTTGTCGTCAACTGCTTTGACGCCGACATCATCCACTTTTCCTTTTCCTGTGTTGTACGCTTCAGCACCTTCGATGACATACATGATGTAGCCATATTGTGATCCACTCTTAGGATCGAGGACACGTTTCCAAGCGTATTCGAAGTCTTTTGCAGTGACATCGCTGCCGTCAGACCATTTCGAATCACGTAATTTGAATGTGTATGTAAGTCCGTCTTCCGAGACATCAACACTTTCAGCAACACCTGGCGTAGGCTCTTGGTTTTCGTCAAGACGGAAGAGACCTTCTTGAACGTTGTTTAAGACTGTGAAAGAAACAGAGTCTGTTGCGACAGTAGGGCTAAGTGCCGGGATGTCTGATCCACTTGTTAAGTTTAAGACTTGTTTGTCTTCTGATTTTTTACTACCTGAAGAACTTGAAGTATCTTTCGAGTCATCTGTTGACGAACATGCTGCTAAGCTTGCTCCTGCGATTGATAGGGCACCGACGAGTGCGAGTGTTTTTTTCTTCTTCATAATGATAAGTTCCCTCCCAAGAATAAATATATATGATGATAAAATGAGTACCCGATAGTTAGAGCGATCCGGTGTCCTATGAAAAAAATAAGAGGGGTCATCGCCTTTTACTTTTCTTGAAGGAAAGCACCGGATCAACTTGGTTCTAATATTAAATACAATATTCAGAAAAATCAATAGAATATTTTCAGATTATTTCAAAAACGTTAAAATTGTGAGGGATATCAAGGGTTTTCGTGTAAAATAATTTTTTTAAAGGATAAAATTGGTAGCGTGAAAATGATTGTGAAATTAAAAAACACGCTACATCAGTAACGTGTTTTTTTCGTCAGGAAAGTCCTTTGACGTATTTAAGCGCTTCAGCTACGTGATCTTTGACCTTGACCGTCCGCCACTCGTTGAGCAATTCACCTTGCTCATCGATGAGAAAAGTCGACCGGACGATTCCATAATATTCCTTTCCGTAGTTCTTTTTTAACTGCCAGACCCCATACTGTTCACAGACCGCATGATCGACGTCGGAGAGGAGCTGGAACGGAAGTTCGTATTTTGAGATAAAGTTTTGATGGCGTTTTTGACTGTCAGCGGAGATTCCGAGGATGACCGTATTTTCAGCTGCAAAGGCGTCTGTCGCGTCACGGAAATCACAGGCTTCTGTCGTACAACCCGGTGTCGAGTCTTTCGGATAGAAGTAAAGTATGACTTTTTTACCCCGGTAATCGGCGAGTGAAATGTTTTCACCCTGGGCGTTCGGTAACGTAAATGTTGGCGCGTTCATTAAGAGTCCCCCTTTAACCTAATTCCATATTCAGTTGATCGGCATATTTTCCGAGTTTCTTTTGTAAGCTTTCCTTTAATGGGTCAAGTGCAATCAAATATTTTTCATAGTCTGTGCCGGCTTTCGCCGTCTTGCGTAACAAATCCTGTTCATCGGTGTACCAGTCCGCATAATCGGAGTAGTAATCGACCAACACCTCGGGATTGCCATCATTGCCGAGTGCCATACCGTAAATCATCAGGATGTTACTGTTCATCTCGAGTGCCATATAGTCCGTCTGGGCATTGACGCGTGTGAAGACTTTGTCCTGTTTATCCTCCGGCGTGTTCCCGACGGCTTCCGCTGCTTTCGCATTGACGCCGTATTCGTCGGCATTAAATGAATCAAACATCTCAGCGAGCGTCGTAAAGACCGATGGTTCAAAGGTCGTTGGTGCAATCACGACTTTCCATTCGCCGTCTTTCTTGAGGAATAACTTCGACGCCCGATTCGGGAGCGGTGATCCATCCGCATCATTGAACTCATGGATGATATAGGCGACGTCACCTTGTTGAAAGCTTTTGACGACTTTACCCGGTGTGACGTTTAGGTTTTTGGCGCCGGTCGCTGCTGCACGTAACGGCTGTTCCTCACCCGTGTACTCGAGCTTAGCAAGTGCTTTTGCATCCGCCGCCCCGGTTTTTCCTAATGTATCTTGGTAGGCTTGATAGACAGCAAGAACGTCTTGATCAGCCTTCGCCACTTGTTTCGTTTCCGACGTCTTCGGGGATTCAGTATCTGTAGAGGACGTGGAGTCGTTACCACATCCGGCTAACAGAATGCTCGTTGATAACAGAGCAGTGATTAATCGTTTCATATGGGACCTCCTAAATCAGAATCAACAGGAATAATCGAGTGAAGTGTTTACTGTCTTCACCATACAGGATATTCGCTTTTTTGAGTAGGGAATAGGTACACTAGTCTAAAGGAGAGTGGATAAAACATGAAGATTCACGTGACGGATGAAGCATTACAATATTTTAAAGATGAGATGGAAGCGAAGGAAGGCGATACGATTCGCTTTTTCGCGAAATACGGCGGATCGACGGATTTGACACAAGGCTTTTCGGTCGGCGTCCATATGGAAGAAGTCGAACGGGCGGCTGTCGAAGAAGTCGTTGATGGCATTCATTTCGTCGTCTCGGACCAAGATGATTGGTTGTTCCAAGGGCAAGACGTCAAAGTCTCAATCCAAAACGAAGAGATTGTCTTTTCACAGGCAGCTGAATAATTCAAATGAAACGTGAGCGGGAGAACGTACCCGCTCATTTTTTTGACTAGAATAATTGTAAGCGGCGTCATGCTTCTGTACAATGGAGAATGTAAGCGATTAAAAGTATGTATAAAGGGGGAATAGAGATGATTCCGTACAAACACGAACCATTCACGGACTTCTCACAAGAAGCGAACAAGAAAGCGTTCGAGGAGGCACTTGCACTCGTATCGCAAGAGCTAGGAAAAGATTATCCGCTCGTCATCGGGGGCAAACATGTGACGACGGAAGATAAAATCGTTTCGGTCAATCCGGCAAACAAAGAAGAGATCGTCGGACGTGTCTCAAAAGCGACACAAGCACACGCAGAGGATGCGATGCAGGCAGCAGTCACAGCATTCGAAACGTGGAAATTCGTCAATCCGAGTGTTCGTGCGGACGTCCTGTTCAAAGCAGCGAACATCATCCGTAAACGTAAACATGAATTCTCGGCGTACCTCGTCAAAGAAGCTGGGAAACCGTGGAACGAAGCGGATGCGGATACAGCAGAAGCAATCGATTTCCTCGAATATTATGCACGTCAGATGCTCGTCTTAAAAGACGGCAAAAAAGTCGAAAGTCGTCCGGGTGAATACAACCGTTACGATTACATCCCACTTGGTGTCGGAGTCATCATCTCACCATGGAACTTCCCACTCGCCATCATGGCAGGGACTGCGGTTGCGGCAATCGTCGCCGGAAACCCGATTCTCTTGAAACCGGCATCAACGACACCTGTCGTCGCTGCTAAATTCGTTGAAGTCATGGAACAGGCGGGTCTTCCGGCTGGTGTCTTGAACTTCATCCCGGGACCTGGGGCAGAAGTCGGGGATTACCTCGTCGACCACCCGAAAACACGTTTCATCAGCTTCACGGGCTCACGTGATGTCGGTCTTCGCATCAACGAACGTGCTTCGAAATTAAATGACGGTCAAATCTGGCTTAAACGTGTCATCGCCGAGATGGGTGGAAAAGATACGATGGTCATCGATGAGTCAGCCGATCTTGATTATGCGGCAGATATGATCACAAAAGCAGCATTCGGCTTCTCCGGTCAAAAATGTTCAGCGTGTTCACGTGTCGTCGCACTCGATTCCGTCTACGACGAGTTACTCGAAAAAGTCGTCGCGAACACAGCGAAACTTAGCATCGGGAACCCGGTTGATGTGACGAACAACGTCGGTCCGGTCATCGATGCAGCGGCCTTCAAAAAAATTACATCGTACTTCGATGTCGCAAAACAAGAAGGACGGATTGCGGCAGGCGGAACAGCTGACGATTCAACAGGCTTCTTCGTCTCACCGACGGTCGTCGCTGATGTTCAACCGACGGATCGTTTAATGCAAGAAGAAATCTTCGGACCGGTTGTTGCGTTCACGAAAGCGAAAGACTTCAAAGAAGCCATCGCGATCGCAAACAACACGGAGTACGGTTTGACAGGGGCGGTCATCACACAAGACCGGACAAACCAAGAGTACGCACGGGCGAACTTCCACGTCGGTAACCTCTATTTCAACCGTGGTTGCACAGGCGCAATCGTTGGATACCAACCGTTTGGCGGCTTCAACATGTCGGGAACGGATTCAAAAGCCGGTGGACCGGATTATTTAACACTTCACTTGCAAGCAAAAACGACTTCAGAAATGTTTTGAATTAGTGTTTAATAGATGAAACGGGTATGCGACCTGCATATCCGTTTTTTTTATACACCATAGAAAAGGGGGAGCAAGGATGAACGGAATGTGGTTGGCGATTTTACTGTATCTCGGTCTGATGGTGACGCTTGGCGTGATGGCGTATTACCGGACGAAAAACATGAATGATTATATGCTTGGAGGACGTACGATCGGTCCCGTCGTCACGGCGCTCTCAGCCGGAGCAAGCGATATGAGTGGGTGGCTGTTGATGGGATTACCGGGTGCGATGTTTGCAACTGGTCTGTCCAGTGGCTGGATTGTAGTCGGTTTATTGCTCGGAGCTTATGCAAACTGGTTACTCGTTGCACCACGTCTGCGGGCGTATACGGCGCACGCCGGCGACGCCATCACGATTCCGGACTATTTTGAAAAACGATTCCATGACAAAAGTGGTGTGTTGCGTACAGTTTCAGCTGGAGTTATCTTAATATTCTTTATAATGTACGCTTCCAGTGGGTTTGTCGCCGGTGGTCGGCTGTTTGAAGCCGTCTTCGGTTTAGAGTATACGACCGGTCTTTGGATTTTAGCAGGTGTCGTCATCGCCTACGTGTTCCTTGGTGGATTCCTCGCCGTCAGTTGGACGGATGTGGTCCAAGGGATGATCATGGTCATCGCGCTCTTGATTGTTCCGGGTGTCGCGCTGTCGCTGAGCGGCGGGATCAATGAGACGCTCGAGACGATTCGGACGACGGACGGTTCAAAACTTGAACTGTTTAAAGGGACGACACTTATCGGGATCATCTCCTTACTCGCTTGGGGACTCGGCTACTTCGGTCAGCCACACATCATCGTCCGTTTCATGGCGATACGTAACTTAAGTGAAATGAAGTCAGCCCGCCGGATCGGGATGGTCTGGATGACCTTTTCCATCATCGGTGCGATGGTGACAGGATTATTCGGTTATGCGTACTTTACGCAACAAGCGATTGAGCTGAACAACCCGGAGAACGTCTTCATTCAGCTTTCGCGAGACCTATTCCCAGGCTTCATTACGGGTCTTTTGCTCGCCGCGTTACTTGCTGCCATCATGTCGACGATTTCGACACAGTTGCTTGTTTCTTCGAGCGCTGCGACGAATGACTTTTATCAACGGTTCATGAAACGGACGCCTTCAGACAAAGAGTTGATGCTCGTCGGTCGTATCATGGTGCTGGCGGTTGCCTTACTTGCGATTGCGTTATCGTTCGGCGCACAAAAATCGATTTTGACACTCGTCGGTTACGCGTGGGCAGGATTCGGTTCTGCTTTTGGACCGGTCGTCTTGTTCAGCTTACTGTGGCGCCGGATGAACAAAGCGGGAGCACTCGCTTCGATGCTGACGGGATCGGTCGTCGTCATCGCCTGGATTTTAGTCAAACTGTACGTGAAGGATTTACCGTTCTACATTTCGGAAATGTATGAAATGATTCCCGCATTCCTTGCGTCGACGATTGCACTCGTTGTTGTCAGTCTGGCGACTGCTGAACCAAGCGAAGCGGTCTACCGTGAGTTTGATGAAGTAAAGGCGCAGTTGAAAGGTGTCGAATCAGAGCGGAAGATTGTCTGATTGAATTAACATGAAACGAGCGAGTGGTTGTTCTCTCTTGAGAGCAACCACTCTCAGTCTGTAGACAACGTGCCATCGGGAGATCAAGCATCTTTTTTTGTTGCTTTCCTCGGGCGAGGCGCAAGCCGTTGCTCCTTCGTCCTCACGGATAACGAGCAGGGTCTTGCCTGCCCTAAAAGTGCGTTAAAAACGCACTTTTAGAGGCAGGAGTCAACGAAACGTGACGCTTTTTAGGGAACACTATGACGGAAAGCCAGTCATGCAGACGGTATAGGGCGCAATCCGTCTCGAATCGCTTTGAAGACGAGGCGAGACAGGGAAGCGCGACCGATTGTCTCTCGTTATCGCCTGTTCACGTTTCATAAGAGTTTGTCTACACGCTAGTCGAAGTTCACTTGAATGTGAACTTCGACTTTTTTTGTAGTTAGAATGCGCAGTCAAAAAGAATGGGAGATGGCTTGACTTCAGGACTGAATGATTCAGTTTACTTTATTAATAAGTATTTCCATGAAGCATGTATGTTGCCTAGAGGAAAGAAAAGCGTATACTTGCAACTAAAGAGAGGTGTTCAATATGGTCAGTCAACCGGTAGCACCGGTCGAACGATTGAAAAAAAGACAATTTATCGGTCCGGCCTTTGTTGCCGCCGTCGCTTACCTCGACCCGGGGAACTTTGCGACGAACATGACGGCCGGTGCCCAGTACGGATTTTTATTACTTTGGATCATCGTTGCAGCGAACTTGATGGCGGTCGTCATTCAAACGTTGTCAGCGAAACTTGGACTCGTCAGTAATATGAGCTTGGCGGAAGTCATCCGGGACGAGCTGTCACCCGTCGCCCGACTGTTTTACTGGGCGCAGGCGGAACTCGTCGCCATGGCGACGGATCTCGCGGAATTCGTTGGTGCTGCACTCGGATTTCATCTGTTGTTTAATATCGATATGAAAATCGCCGCGATTTTAACGGCGATTGCCTCGTTCGTCATTCTCGGATTTGAACGGAAGGGCTTACGGCATTTCGAAGCCGTCATCGCGGGACTCGTCCTTGTGATTGCTGTCGCCTTTGCGATTCAAGTCATTCAGGTCGAGCCGAATGTGCGGGACATGGCAGGCGGCTTAATCCCGGGATTCGAGGGAACGCCGAGTATCGTCCTCGCTGCCGGCATGTTAGGAGCGACGGTCATGCCGCACGCGATTTATTTGCACTCGGATTTGACGAAACGCCGGATGGGAAAGATTGCGGATAAACGAGGGTTGATGAAGATTCAGACACTCGATATTTGGGCAGCGATGTTGATTGCGGGGGCAGTCAATGGGGCGATGCTCGTCATCGCGGCGACCGTCTTCTTCGGAACGGATCAAAAAGCAGCAACACTTGAAAGTATTTTTTCAGGACTCGGGACGTCGCTCGGCGGTGTAACACCGTACTTGTTCGGGGTCGCCTTACTCGTGTCTGGTCTCGCATCATCAAGTGTCGGGACGATGTCCGGCGATGCCATCATGCGTGGGTTCCTAAAGATTGAGATTCCGATTTTCCTTCGTCGGAGCATCACGATGGCACCAGCCATTGTATTGTTGTTGTCTGGATTCGATCCGACACGTGCCTTGATTTTGAGTCAGGTCGCCTTATCCTTCGGGATCCCGTTCGCGTTGATTCCATTGATTCGGGCAACGTCGAGTGGGCGAATCATGGGTGATTTCAAGAACGGGATCAAGATGAAGCTCCTTGCCTGGAGTATCGTGACGATTGTCATCATTTTCAATGTCTATTTATTGATTGATCTTTTAGTTTGAATATTCTGTTATTTTGTTTTGTAAGACAGTCGCATGGGTAATGAATTACTAGAAGCTTTCCGCCCGAAAGCTTTGCTACCCCTATAAGGACGATGGTGCGGACCTCCCCCCGATGCACCATCGTCTTTTTTGTCTGACTAAAAAGTGCTATGATTAGAAATAGTGTAAAATATACTGCAAAAGTTCCGGAGGTGGAATGACATGGCAAATATTAATGAAGAGCAAGTCCGCCACGTGGCGCATTTGGCACGCCTTGCCGTGACAGATGAAGAAGTACAACAATTTACGGTTCAGCTCGAAAAAATTCTCGGTTTTGCTGAGCAATTAAATGAACTTGATACGACAGGTGTCGAACCTACGACGCATGTCCTTGATTTAAAGAACGTCTTACGAAAAGACGAAGTACGCCCATCGCTTCCGCGCACGGAAGTAGAACGACTCGCACCTGATTGGGAAGACGGACAAGTCCGCGTCCCAGCAGTGTTCGAATAAGGAGGAGACCACAGAAATGTCACTTTTTGAGCATGGTGTCAAAAAACTGCATACACTCGTCAAGGATGGCGAAGTGAAAGTATCGGATCTCGTTCAAGAATCGTTTAATCAAATCGACCGTGTTGACGGGAAGGTTGGCGCCTTTTTGTCCTTGAACGAAGACGCATTCGAACAAGCAAAACGGATGGATGAGCTCGCAAAACATGAAGCAAACCCACTGTTCGGCTTACCAATCGGTGTGAAAGATAATATCGTCACAAAAGGGATGACGACGACATGTGGCTCGAAATTCCTCGAGAACTTCGTCCCTGCGCACGACGCGACTGTCGTCGAACGCTTACATGAAGCAGGTGCCATCACGATCGGTAAACTGAACATGGATGAATTCGCGATGGGGTCTTCCAATGAGAACTCAGCATACAAACCAGTCCGTAACCCGTGGAACACAAAACACGTTCCAGGTGGATCTTCAGGTGGTTCAGCAGCAGCTGTTGCGGCAGGAGAAGTCTTGTTCAGTCTCGGTTCTGATACAGGTGGTTCGATCCGTCAGCCGGCTGCCTATTGTGGTGTCGTCGGTTTAAAACCAACGTACGGTCTCGTTTCACGTTTTGGTCTCGTCGCATTCGCATCATCACTCGACCAAATCGGACCATTGACACGGACGGTCGAAGACAACGCCTATTTGCTCAGCGCGATCGCAGGACATTGTGACATGGATTCGACGTCAGCGAACGTCGACCGGATTGATTATACGAAAGCACTGACAGGTGATATCAAAGGCTTGAAAATCGCCGTTCCGAAAGAATACTTCGGTGAAGGTGTCAGTGAATCTGTGAAAGACAACATTCGTACAGCCATCAAAAAGCTCGAGTCCCTCGGAGCGACGGTCGACGAAGTATCTCTTCCGAACTCGAAGTACGCACTTGCGACGTATTACTTACTTGCTTCATCTGAAGCATCATCGAACTTAGCCCGCTTCGACGGCATCCGTTACGGTGTCCGTGCTGAAGCAGATGCGCTCGAAGATGTTTTCAAATATTCACGGGCCCAAGGGTTCGGCGATGAAGTCAAACGCCGTATCATGCTTGGAACGTACGCGTTAAGTTCAGGTTATTACGACGCGTATTATAAAAAAGCGCAACAAGCGCGGACATTGATTAAAAAAGACTTTGATGACGTCCTCGCAAACTATGATGTCATCATCGGACCGACGGCACCTACACCAGCGTTTGAACTCGGTGCGCAAAACGATGATCCTGTCACGATGTATGCGAATGATATCTTGACGATTCCAATCAACTTAGCGGGTGTGCCTGCGATTTCGGTCCCAGCAGGTCTTGTCGACGGATTACCAGTCGGTCTACAAATCATCGGAAAACACTTTGACGAGGCGACGATCTATCGTGCTGCGCATGCTTTCGAGCTTGCGACGGGCGGATTCGCGCTTCCGAAGTTATAAGGAGAGTGCGTTATGAACTTTGAAACGGTTATCGGCATCGAGGTCCACGCTGAACTAAATACAAATACAAAAATGTTTTGTGGCTGTGCCCGTGAGTACGGTGCGGAAACAAATACAAAGACCTGTCCGATTTGTCTCGGACATCCGGGCGTCCTTCCGATGGTCAACGAAAAAGCAGTCGAACTCGCGGTCCGTGCGGCAATGGCGCTTAACTGCCACGTCGCAGATCAAACAAAATTTGACCGGAAGAACTACTTCTATCCAGATACGCCGAAAGCATACCAAATCTCACAATTCGATCAGCCAATCGGGTTTGACGGATTCATCGACGCGGAAGTCGATGGCGAAACGAAACGCTTCCGGATTGAACGGGTCCATTTAGAAGAAGATGCTGGGAAGATGAACCATACGGGTGCCAATCATTCGGTCGTCGACTTTAACCGGACAGGAGCACCTTTGATTGAAATCGTCAGTGAAGCCGACATGCGTTCACCAAAAGAAGCGGTCGCCTACCTCGAACGTTTGAAAGAAGTCTTGCAATACGCGGGCGTCTCGGACGTCAAGATGGAAGAGGGGTCACTTCGTTGCGACTGTAACATTTCGGTCCGTCCATACGGGCAAGAGAAGTTCGGTACAAAAACAGAACTGAAGAACCTCAACTCGTTCGGGAACGTCTTAAAAGGACTCGAGTTCGAGGAAGACCGTCACCGTAAACTCTTACTGGCGGGTGGAGTCATGCGTCAAGAAACACTTCGGTTCGACGAAACAAAAAAACAAACTGTCTTGATGCGTGTGAAAGAAGGGGCGTCCGATTACCGTTACTTCCCGGAACCAGATCTCGTCAAGCTCGTCCTCGACAAAGACTGGAAAGAGGCGATTCGTGCCGCAATTCCAGAACTTCCGGATGCGCGTCGTGTCCGCTATCAAGAAACACTTGGTTTATCTGCGTATGACGCAAAACAATTAACCGTCACCCGTGAGATGGCAGAGTACTTCGAAGCGACGGTTGCTGCCGGTGCAGAACCGAAAGCAGCAGCGAACTGGACGGTCGGTGAAGTCCAAGGACACTTGAACAAGTCGAGTGAAACGTTCGAAACAATCAAACTGACACCGGCACGTCTCGCCGAGATGATCGAATTGATTGCCGGCGGAACGATTTCTTCGAAAATCGCGAAACAAGTTTTCGCGGCGACGATTGAACAGGGTGTCGAACCCCGTCAGTATGTCGAAGAACAAGGACTCGCTCAAATTTCTGACGAAGGTCTCTTACGCGGACTGGTCGTCGAGATGTTCGAAGCGAATCCAGCCGTCGTCGAAGAACTCGTGGGTGGACGGGACCGGAAAAAAGGTTTTGTCATCGGTCAAATCATGAAGAAAACGAAAGGGATGGCGAATCCAGCTCTCCTCGACCAACTCTTCCATGAAGAACTCGAAAAATTAAAATAATCCTTTAAATTAGAGTAGATGTCCCCATTTTTCGTCTTGTAATCAGACGGAAAACGGGAACATCTTTTTTTTCGGCTTTGTAATGTAGCAAAACTTCATGTAAAATAAAACAGTTATGTATCAAATGGACCGGTTGATTAAAAAGGAGAAAAACTTATGAGACCTAGAGCGCGAGTGATTTATAACCCGACTTCCGGGAAAGAGATGGTAAAGCGAAATCTGCCGTATATCTTAGACCGGCTTGAAGCAGCGGGTTATGAGACTTCCGTCTATTCGACGAAAGCGGTCGGTGACGCAACACATGAAGCAGCACGGGCCTGTGAAGCTGAATTTGACCTCGTCGTGGCTGCGGGTGGAGATGGAACGTTAAACGAAGTCATCAGCGGGATGGCTGCCTATCAGGTCCGCCCCAAACTGGGTGTCTTGCCTGTCGGGACGACGAATGATTTTGGACGGGCGATGCGGATTCCGTTGACGATTGAAGGCGCGATGGATGTCATCTGTACCGGCTATACGATGCCTGTCGACATTGGCAAGATTGAAGGGACGACGGGTGTTCATTATTTCATCAACATCGCAGGTGGTGGCATCATGACGGAGTTGTCTTACGAGGTTCCGTCAAAACTCAAAACAGCACTTGGACAACTTGCCTATTACGTCAAAGGGATGGAGAAGTTACCGCAAATCCGCCCGACGTATGTCGAGCTCGAACACGAAAAAGGAATATTCAAAGGCGAAGTCATGTTGTTTTTGACTTCGAATACGAACTCCGTCGGTGGCTTTGAGAAGCTATCTCCGAATGCGTCACTCAATGATGGACGGTTTGATTTATTCATCTTAAAAAAATGTAATCTTGTCGAACTGATTCGCGTCATGCGTCTCGCCTTAAAAGGGGATCACTTCTCGGATCCTTGTGTCGAGCATGTCACGACTTCATTCGTCCGGATGAAAAACACTTCTGAGATGAGCTTGAACATCGACGGTGAGTTCGGTGGCACCTGTGAAGGGGAGATGACGAATTTACAGTCGCATTTCGATGTCATGACACCGAAGTTCCGGATCGATGAGATGGAACTGATTAATACACAACTACAAGAAACAGAAACGAACCTCGCGTAAGGCGTGGGGTTTTCTAGGAGGAACCCAATTATGATCCCAGTACAAAAAAATGACGAGCATGTCGTCGATATCGTCGATTTGACGCACGACGGTTCAGGTGTCGCACGAATCGATGGTTATACGGTCTTCATTCCTGGCGCGTTACCGACGGAACAAGTCAAAATCAGAATTACGAAAACAACGAAATCATACGGGTTCGGACGAATCATCCGTCAAAAGACGAAAAGTGTCGATCGTGTCGAGCCGCCATGTCCGGTCTACAACCAATGTGGAGGCTGCCAGCTGCAACACTTATCATATGATGCGGAACTCGTCTTCAAGCACAACCGTGTCCGTGATGCGTTTGCCCGCCTCGCAGGACTCGAAATCCCGGTCCACGAAACGATTGGTATGGAAGATCCATGGGGCTACCGTAACAAAGCACAAGTCCCGGTTGCTTTCCAATCAAACAAGTTGATGGCCGGTTTCTACCAAAAACGGAGCCACCGTATCATTGATATGGATTACTGCTTGATTCAAAATAAAGAAAATGATGAAGCCATCCAAGCGGTCCGTAAAGTCCTCGCTGACTTAAAAGTCCCAGCTTACGATGAAAAGAAACAAACGGGTGTCATCCGTCACATCATGGCACGTCACGGGTACCATACGAATGAATTGATGATCGTCCTCGTGACGAAGGTCAAACAATTGCGTGGCATCGATAAAATCGTCGCCGGCATCTTAAAAGCCGTCCCGAACGTGACATCGATTCAACACAACATCAACCCGGAAGATACGAACGTCATCTTAGGGAAAAAGAATATCGTCCTGCACGGACCAGCTGTCATCCGCGATCAAATCGCCGGGTTGACGTATGAAATCTCGCCCCATTCATTCTTCCAAGTCAATCCGTTGCAAACGGAGAAACTATACGGTAAAGCACTGGAATATGCACAATTGACAGGCGAAGAAATCGTCGTCGACGCGTATTGCGGCATCGGCTCGATTTCATTATCCCTTGCACAACAGGCGAAACATGTCTACGGGATTGAAATGGTTCCTCAAGCAATCGACGACGCACGTCGTAACGCAGCTGCGAACGGCATCGACAACGTATCATTCGAGTACGGAACGGCTGAATCGGTCATGCCGGCACTCGTCAAAGCTGGAATCAAACCGGACGTCATCGTCGTTGACCCGCCTCGTAAAGGCTGTGACGAAGAATTCCTGCGTGCAGCGGCTGAAGTGGCACCAAAACGCATCGTCTACGTCTCATGTAACGCTTCAACACAAGCACGTGACGCGAAGTTGCTTGCTGAACTCGGTTACAAGCTGATGGAAGTGACGCCAGTCGATATGTTCCCGCATACGACACACGTCGAGAGTGTAGCGCTTTTCGTAAAAATGTAAAAGCAACTTCCTGACTAAAGGGAAAGTGGGGTCGGAGCATGCTGATTGAATGTACAAAAAAGCTAGCGGATGCGATGAAAATCAATGTAACGCCGTATGATGCAACTCACGCAGATTCTTTTTATGAATGGCATGCGAATGTGTTTACGTTTAATCGAAGAAAATGTGTTGTCTTGATGAATAACAAAACAAGATATAGTATCGTCTTCTACGGCATGAAAATGAAAGAATTCAAACAATTTGATGTCATTGCATTGAAGGCCATCAAGGACACATTTTTAGCAGAAGGATTTTCTGAAGCGGTCGTGAACCGTTACCTTGAGCGTTGCGGTGACGTCGAGTATTCGAAGACGCATGATCGAAGTATCATCGGACAATTGAATGACGCCATCATTAGTATTTCGTGGAAGCTTGAGGACTTTTTACCGACAGAACAAGTGCATATGATGGATTTAAGTATGTGGGTCGGAGAAAATTTATTGTGTGGTCCGATCGGCTATGCAGCGCCGATCGATCTTCTAAAAAAAGAGTTCGACTCATCCTTTTAACTAAATCAGGCGATTCGAAAAACAGGACCCCTTCGTGTAAACGGAGGGGTCCTGTCAGCGTGTAGACAAACTCTTATGAAGCGTAAACATGCGATAACGAGAGACAATTCGGTCGCGCTTCCCTGTCTCGCCTCGTCTTCAAAGCGGCAATCGGTCACGCCGCTACAGCAAAGCTGCAGAGTCGCGACCGATTGCTTTTCGCTTCAAAAGCGATTCGAGACGGATTGCGCCCTAAACCGTCTGCATGACTGGCTTTCCGTCATAGTGTTACCTAAAAAGCGTCACGTTTCGTTGACTCCTGCGGGGAAAAGTGCGTTTTTAACGCACTTTCAGAGGCAGGCAAGACCCTGCTCGTTGTCCGTTAGGATCAAGGAGCAACGGCTTGCGCCTCGCCCGAGGAAAGCAACGAAAAAAGACGCTTGATCTCCCGATGGCACTTTGTCTACAGCCTAACAGGACCCCTTCGTATAAACGGAGGGGTCCTGTTGTCGGTTAAAGACTAAATCGTCAGCTGCGTGTTATAGATAGTGCCGTTGCCGATAATGGGTTGGCGTCTCACCTGTCGCTTGCTTAAACGCCTGACTGAAGTGGCTTTGGCTCGAAAAATGTAATTTGTTCGATATCGTCAATAAGGAGTCGTCCGTTGAGCGAAGGAGACGCTGTGCTTCCCGAATCCGCTCGCGAATGACATATCGGGCGAGCGGCAGTCCCGTTTCATCTTTGAACAGGACAGACAGGTAATTGGCAGACACATGAATCGCATGACTGATCGACGAAACGGACAATGGTTCATAGAGATGTTGTTGAATGTAACGGATTGCGGCTAAGACATGGGGCGAGTGTCGCAATTCTTGGATTTGTTTGACCGCTTCCGCAAAGCTAACCGTAATCCGGACATGACGATTACGGAGCTCAGAAATACTGTTTGCGGCTTCAATCGAATCAATCATCCGGTCACTGAGTGAAAAAGCTTCGTCCGGTTCGAGACCACCGAGGATCGCAGCCCGTGCACTCAGCAAAACGGTACCGAGCAACAGGTTCTTTTCCGCCCGGAGTGGTTGGTGGCGGGCGAGCGAACCAAACTCTCCGTAGGCAGGTAAAGAATAGGTCGTCGCCAACCGTTCGCTTTGACCGGATGAAATCCAGTCGATGATTTGCTGTTCCCGTTGCCACGCTTTTCGGTAAGCTGTCGTACCTGTATGCGAGGGGACATCGGCGACTAGCGGAATTTCTGCTTCAGCCACTTCCGATTCCATATGAATCTTGCGGGAGGGAAGTTGTTTTCCGTTCAATAATCGATAAACGAGATGGGCGCAGTCGACCAACCGGTTTTCTGTTGTCCGCGGTAACGACTTATAAAACTGGTGGTAGGACTCATCTTGAATGTGCGCGCGAAATAAGGCCGATTGAAGGAGGACGGGGCCAATCCGGTATTGTCCTTGCGCTGCGACGGTGATGAACAAATAAGCCGTTCCATCTTTTAATGTATAGAGCAGGGGAATGTCTGTTGTAGCGGGCCAGTCCTCTTCGATCGGCAAGTCGTCAGGATGAATCGGGGCTAGCGGACGGACGTCGAGTTGAAGTCGGTCATGAGATTGATAGGTGACGAAAAAACCGGTCGTCCCATAAATGCTCTCTGCGATTTGTATTAAGTCCTCTTGATCTAAGCGATCCATCTGTTTGCTCCTTTCTAGTCAAGTTAATATGTCTAGTCTAAGCGGTGTTCAAGAAATTGTATAGGGTCATACCGTGATACCAAGGTAGGACGAATTAAAGCTGAAACCGTTTCTTATCCACGAAAAAAATATAAATTCAAAAAGGAACCCAGTTGGACTAGGTTCCTCGGCGTGTAGATAGAGCAACATGAGGTGACAAAAGTGTCTTCCTTTTTCATGCGTGTCCCAGGCACACACTAAACCATCGTGAAAAAGAAGAATTTACATCGAAATGGCCGATGATTCCGTGAAAATTGGAATCATCGGCCATTCGATTAATGGAGGACGGAAACGATCATCCTCGACTCCTATGGGAAAAGGAAACGTGATTCGCGTTTCCGTCAGGATTAGGTAAGACCCGGCATGACCGCATGAAGTGCGGGCTGCCGCGGCTTACCTTCCGCCCATGGAAAGCGAGGATGGCGGAAACGTCCGTCACAAGGATGGATGTTAGTCAGCCCCTCTTTTTGAATAACAGCCTTACTGATTGGATTGATTTGATTCGGAATCGGTAAATGTATCTTCTGAAGACGCTTCCGTTGATTCTTCAGGTGTGTTCTCCACTTCAATCGTCGACTCATCGAGGAGTGAGATGGCTACTTCGTCTGACTGGTCTAGCGTCGTTTCAACAGAAGAGGTATTGCTTTTTTCGTCCGATGCATCTTCCTGTTCGTCTCCAGTGCTGTGTTCCGTTACTTCTTCAGGAACTTCGTCTGTATCATCAATCTGGAAGTCGAATGTTAATTGATGCAGTTCATTTGCGATATGTGCCAAGTGCGTCGCTGCCGTCGTGACGGCTTCGATGGTTGCATTCGTTTCCTGGATACTTGCGGCACTCGTTTCGACACCCGCAGCATTTTCTTCCGTCAAGGCGAGGATCGTCCCCATCGCGTCAGACACTTCTTCCGTCGCATTCGTCAATGCGCTGATATCACTTGTGAGTGATTCCGTCCGGCGAGAGACATGATGGACGGAACCGGCGATTTGTTCGAAGTCGACGCCCGTCGTTTTGACGGATTCGAGCGAGAGTTTTAAGTCATCCATGACGTGGTTCATCGCACTCATCGCAGTATGCGTCTCTTTTTGAATGTTATCGAGGAGCTGTTTAATTTGTTTCGCTGAATGATCGCTTTCTTCAGCCAGTTTTCGGACTTCACTTGCAACGATGGCAAAACCACGCCCTTGTTCACCGACCCGTGCTGCTTCGATTGCAGCGTTGAGCGCTAATAAGTTCGTTTGACTCGAAATCGCCTGTAAGGTGCCAAGGATTTTTCCGATTTCGCCGGAACGTTTGCCGAGGAAGTCGGACGTATTTTGGATTTCCTGTTCGAGTGAGACGGAATGTTGGAGTAAATCCGTAATCGTCTGTTTTGTTAAAGAACTTCCACGCGTCGCCGCATCAGCAACGGAAGCGACTTCAGATAGTGTCGTGGCAGCAGCTTGCTGCATTGCTGCTGAACGTTCTTTGACACCATAGACCGCATGTGAGGACCGTTCTGCTTGCTTCGTCTGTGTTTCTCCAGCAGAGGCGATTTCTTCCATCGTCAGACCGATTTGGTGAGAGGCATTTTGAACGTGTGTCGCATTCGCCGATAAGTCGCTTGAGGCATCACGGACCGTTACGGCTGACTGGGTCATCGCCGTAATCGTTTGGCGTAATTTTTGACGCATCGTGTCAAAGTTTCCACCTAAATCGGACAGTTCATCACGAATTAGACGGTTCGGTCGTTTCGGTGTCCGTAAGTCACCACTAGCGATGGCAAGTGCTTCTGTCCGGAGTGTCGACAACGGACGATTAATAGAACGGCCAATCAACCAGGCAATGATTGTCGCAAGCGCAATCGCGACGACAAAATTAATGAGCGATTGTTTGAGCATGGCATCTTTTGGTGCATACAACGACGCATAATCAAGCACGACCGCAAGCTTGAAGCCTGTTTTGGATGACAGTTGCCAGATGACGACTGATTTTTTTCCGCCGACGTCCATAATCGTTGAGCCGGATTCTTGATCAATCATTTCTTTTGGAGCACTGAAATATGCTTTTCCGTTGTTACGGAGTTGATCAAGCTTCTTGAAGAAAAAGTTTTTGTTTGGATGGGTGACGACTTTTCCGTCCTTTGTGTAACTGAATACGAAACCGTCTTGTCCGATTTCGATTCGTTTCATGTCTTCCGACAGACGGTTGATGCTTTTGTAGACGGACAAGACACCTTTGATGTTCGCTTGTTCGTCAAGCGTCGCCTTCGAGAAGCTGATGATGGAGAGTTTTGTGGCTTCGTCATAATACGGTTCACTCATCGCGACCGTGCTCGAATTTTCAAGTGCTTGTTTATACCAAAGTTCACTGCGGGGATCATAACCGGCCGCCACATCTTGTTTCGGCCAGTTTAAGTAACCACCTGTTGTATCAGCATATTGGATATAGGAATTTTCGATTTTCGATGAACCGTATTTTTCGAGGACGCTGTAGATATCCTTCGCTTTTTGAGAGGGCTCCTCTCCTTGGGTTGGGAGATCCGATGCATCGGTATAGTTCGGCAACTTCCCGTTCGCCCGGTTAAACGGTAAACCGGCGAGTAAGGTCGTATCTTTTTTTGTGTCATCGATGATGCGGGAGAAGGATTGTTCGAGTTGCTTTAGAGCTGTTTGCGAGGTTGAATCGACGAGGTTCTCAACGGTTTGACTCGTTTGTTGGTACGAAAACCAGGTCGAAGCCCCTAGTGTCAAAGCGGGTAATAAAATGAGGCCGATAAAAAGACGGCGGGTGATGGGAAGACGCATATGTAATTCTCCTATCTAAATAGTCTTTAAAATCTGTCTATTCTGATTATCGGAAGGGTAGAGTTAAATATGAAGGAATTATCGGGAGAATTTCATGATTTGAGAAATGAATCGAATGGGAGTTCATGATAAAATAAGGTGGGTGTCACAGAGTGACTAGGGAGGAACTTAGAAATGAACATTGCTTTTTTCTTACTACCAAAAGATGAAGTCAAATACTTAGATCCTGAATCGACGGTCAGACAAGCACTTGAAAAGATGAAGCATCATCGATTCACGTCAGTCCCACTCGTTGACGATAAAGGAAAATATGCCGGAACACTGACAGAAGGCGACGTCCTGTGGGCGCTCGAAAAAAACCTGGAACATGCGGATTATGACCATGTCTTGCAGACGAGACTGACAGATATAAAACAACGTGTCCGTTACAAACCGGTTTCGATCACAGCGCAGATGGAAGAGATGATTGAAGTCATCACCGATCAAAACTTCGTACCGGTCATCGATGATGGGAAACACTTCATCGGCATCATCCGCCGGCGTGATATCATCGATTATTTTGCTAAAAAAGTAGCACGAGAGAACGTCCAATACTAAAATCTAGTATTAAAAGCACTTATTTTCACAAAAAGTGGGGGTAAGTGCTTTTTATTGACCTCTTTTCGCTTCACGAATCGCTCTGCCAGGACGATATACAGACATAATGACATATTAGGGAGGACGATGTGTTGCGACGTTTACAACCAGTCTCCATCGTAGAAGCATTCCGGAAACGCTCCTACTATAAAACATTTACATGGATGATTTCGATTATTGGACTTTTAGCAGTATTGATTGCAGCGCAGCAACTGATTAAAAATTTAGATGAGGGATACGGATACAAACGAGCGAGCGACATGATGGGAGTCTTCGATCAAGTCAATCGTGTCGAGCGGGATTTGACGCATTACTACTATCTGTCATTGAACGATCGTGTCGATGACTCTTTGACACAACAAGTCGAGTGGTCGAAAAAAGTCGGAGAAGAGCTTAGCTCCTTGAGTAAGGCTTTGAAGAAAAGAGACACGAATGGCCCGGCAAAAGCAGATTTGTTAGCTGAAATCGAGCAGATTCAAACATCCGGATATGGGACGGATCATCGTTTCTTTACGGCAGTGACAAATTATAAAAGTGAGATCTTATTTAATCAATTGGTCCTCAGTCAAGATACCGGGGCGTATTATTCCTTGTTCTCCAATCTTTTTTTGATGGAAAAAGATTTTGGGAAAGCGGGACAAACGTTACTGAATGCAGACGAGGACAAACAACTGGATGCGATTGATTTGATACGGATTCGTCAAATCCGGCAAGATTTAAATTCACGAAACGACACACTGGTTAAATCACTTGAAGCTTCGACTAGTGCTGACGATGAGTCGGCAAGGCGGGATATTTCCGTGATGAAAAGTCAAATGATTGATTATCTTCAAGTCATCGACGCGACGGTCCGTGAACCGTCATTGAGACAATACGGTACGCTCGAGCGTGTTTCCGATCGTTATCAAAGTAGTATGTATCGTCTGTTTGATCAAGCGGTCGTCGATGTCCAGACAGAGATGGTCGACAGAGGAAATGACATCATTCGAAACGCCTGGTTGATGTTCGTTGTGACATGTCTCGTCATTCTGGCTTTATTGTTACTGACGCTCTCGTTGTTACGGGCCTTCCGAAAGGACCTCGTCATGTTGCAAGAAGAAGCGAATGTCTTTGCGGAAGGACAACAACAATCGTTCTATCAAGTACCGAAGCGAAATGACTTCCACCCGGTCGTCTATGCGTTTCGGACGATGACGGCGATCATTTCCGGGCTGCTGGATTATAACGACCGAAAAACACTTGAGCTGAAGCAAAAGAAAATCGAAATTGAATCACTGTTCTCACAAAATACCGATCCGATTGTCGCACTGTCGGCTGATTTTACACTTTTGAACGGGAATGAACAGTTCCAACGGTTGGTCCGGACGACCGAGTGGATGACGATTGAAGAGTTGATTCATCCGGCAGACTTAAATCGTGTCCGCAGTGCATTGAATCAAGCAATCGACGGAGACAGTCAAACGATTCGCTGTAAAATGATTTTCCAATCAGACATTCGGAACATGTTCGTCAATATTATTTACGTTCCCTCTAAAAGTGACGACGGCATTGCGCTTTATTTAATGTGTCACGATGAAACGGATCAAATCAAGCGGGAAGAACGGATTACGCAACTCGCGCTGTATGACGTATTAACGGGGCTACTCAATCGAAATGGATTTGAACAGAAGATGACAGAAGCGTTAGCCGAGTTTCAGCCTGGTGAGCTCGTAACGGTTGGGGTGCGTCAGTTCCGACGGATCAATGACGTCTATGGACATAGTGCGGGCGATTTAATCTTAAAAGAAGTCGCAAACCGCCTCCGTCGTCATTTCATCGGTACGGGCTCGGCAGCACGAATCGGTGGAGATGAATTCGCAGTCCTCGTCTCACAACAAGGACTCGTTGATTACCATGAGCTAAAACGTGTCATGGAGCTGCCGTATTACGTGAACGGTGAACAAATCAACGTCAGTATCAGCATGAGCATGGTCCGTTATCCAAACGATGCGGTAGCCGTGACGTCACTCCTGTCCTCGGTCGATATCGCGATGCAACATGCGAAACGGGATCAAGCTGGCAATCCGGTCTGGTTCGAAGCATGGATGAGCGAGGAATACCGGGAATCGGTTGTCCTTGAAGCAGAGTTACGTGAGGCGATTGCGAAAAATGAGCTGCAATTATTTTATCAGCCTCAAATCAATTTAAAAACGGGACACGTCGAGGGCTGTGAAGCATTGCTCCGCTGGTTCCATCCGGAGCGGGGGATGATTAGTCCGGCCGTCTTCATCCCGATTGCTGAACGCTCGATGTTGATTGAGGAAGTCGGCATGTGGGTCGTCCAAGAAACGGTTAATCAAATCAAACGTTGGGATCAGACGCCGCTTGCTACACTGGGTGTGTCCGCTAACCTATCGGTGAAGGAACTGGTGTCCGGCCGGATTGTCGAGTATTTATCCGACATCAAGGAGCGCCATCCGGGGATCGAGCAACGAATGGAACTTGAAATCACAGAATCGTTTGGTGTCTTTTCAGATAAACGGGTCTTCGATGCGTTAGAGACACTGCATACGATAGGGTACCGACTGGCAATCGATGATTTTGGAACGGGTTATTCATCCCTGTCCTATTTAAGTCGTCTCCCGATTCAACGTTTAAAAATTGACCGTTCGTTCATCAGTGGTGAAGACGCGTGTTCGAATGCCCCGTTGATTGAAACAATCATCAAGCTCGCGCATACATTGAAGTACGATGTCGTCGCGGAAGGAATCGAGCAACTCGAACAAAGCGAAAATTTACGCAAACTCGACTGTGAGTACGGACAAGGTTTCTATTACTCCCGTCCGATTCCGGCAGAGGAGTTTGAAATCTGGTTCATGCGTCACCAAGCGGCATTAAAGACGTCTTGATATGTACCGGTTTGAACCGAAGCGCATGAGACAAGCAAAACCCGAAAGTTCCTCATCTCTTGATTAAAGAAATGGGAAGCTTTCGGGTTTTTGTTATCGCTAGAAGATACTACAGGCTGTAGACAAAGTGCCATCAGGAGATCAAGCGTCGTTTTTCGTTGCTTTCCTCGGGCGAGGCGCAAGCCGTTGCTCCTTGATCCTTAGGGACAAGAAGCAGGGTCTTGCCTGCCTCTGAAAGTACGTGAATCACGCACTTTTCCCCGTAGGAGTCAACGAAACGTGACGCTTTTTAGGTAACACTATGACGGAAAGCCGGTCATGCAACCGGATTGTCTCTCGTTATCGCATGTTCACGCTTCATAAGCGTTTGTCTACACGCTGGATACTTGTTTAGTAGTGATCGTTCGTTAGACGCGGTCGAGTGCTAAGTCGTCTGCTTGTTCGAGATAAGCTTTGATTGGTGCGACCGCTTCGTCGACTGTTCCGTCAGCGAAAGGTGACTTCAAGCCGGCGCGTTCGACAAGTGCGAGGAAGCTTTCTGACCCGCCTGCTTTACAGAGCGCGAGATACGATTTCCAAGCGGCTTCCCGGTCTTGTTCCATCCAAGCATAGAACTGGAAGGCACAGACTTGAGCGAGCGTGTAATCGATGTAATAGAACGGGCTGCCGAAGACATGTCCTTGTTGATGCCACCACGCACCTGAATCGAGGTAGTCATTCTCCTCGTAGTTGCGATGCGGAAGGTATTTCTTCTCAATCGTCCGCCATGCCTGGCGCCGTTCGGCCGGTGTGAGTTCCGGTTTGCTGTAGATGACGTGTTGGAACTCATCGATTGCGACACCGTACGGTAAGAAGGTGACCCCACCAGCCAAGTGACTGAATTTATACTTCGACGTTTCTTCACCGAAGAATTCTTCCATCCATGGGTACGCGAAGTATTCCATCGACATCGAATGGATTTCACAGGCCTCGTATGTCGGGAACCCATACTCCGGTGTCGTGAAGTGACGGCTTTCATAGACTTGGAAAGCGTGACCGACTTCATGCGTCAAGACATCGATATCTCCCGAAGTCCCATTGAAGTTCGAGAAGATGAACGGTAGTTTTTCGTCAGCGATGTAGGTACAGTACCCACCGCCTGCTTTTCCTGGTTTCGCCGTCAAATCGAGGGCGCCACGTTCTAACATATAGTCGAAGAACTCATTTGTCTCAGGAGACATCTCGCGATACATTTTCTTTCCACCCTCAATGATGAATGCTTCCTCGCCTTGCGGTGTAGCGTTTCCTGATTTGAAAGCGAATCCTTCATCATAGTAGTAGAGTGAATCGACACCGATCCGGCGCTGTTGGCGTTCTTTTAATGACGTCGCAATCGGAACGATCGTCTCAAGGATTTGCTTGCGGTAATCTTCGACCATCGATTGGTTATAGTCGACGCGAAGCATCCGGGCATATCCGAGCTCGACGAATGAAGGGAAGCCGAGCGTCGTTGCGATGTCAGTCCGGACATGGACGAGTTTATCGTAAATCGTATCGATTGCTTCGCCGTGTTCTTTTAAATAACCGTAACGTGCTTCTGAAGCTGCTTTACGGACAGCGCGGTCAGGTGACTGCAAGTAAGGACCGAACTGAGATAAGTTCAACGTTTTGCCATCAAATTCGATTTCGGCAGAGGACATCAACTTCGTGTATTCACTCGAGAGGCGATTTTCTTCTTGAAGCTTCGGTATGATCTCTTCCGAAAAAGTTTTTAAGCTTGCTTCTGCTAAGAGGAAGAGTTGTTTCCCCCAAGTCGTTTCGAGCTGCTCACGGAGCGCGTGCGCCGTCAATACATGATAATAACTCGAGACGTAGCCTTGATAGACGGGACCTGCTTCATCAAAGAAACCTTGTTCCGTTTCGTAAAAAGCATCACGTGTATCAATCGTATGACGAATCTCGACGATTTGGCTCGCTGTTTCGAATTGGTTTCTGAGGGTATTAATCTCAGTGATGGCTGCGTTTGCCTGTTCGACTTGTGTGGCTTCTTTCAAACGAGAAATTGCGTTTTGCATGGTCGTTTCTAAAACATTCAGATCAGGACGGACATATGTAAGTTCTGAAAATGGTAACATGTAAGCGCCTCCTTTTGATTTCTAACTATTATCACACAAAAATACTTGCAAAACTAGAGGGACAAACGTATGCTTTTTGTGAGAACGTGAGCGAGTTGTTCATAAACACGCTCCTATAAAAAAATCGAATCTTCTTAAATGAAGAAAACGATCAAGAAAGTAGAGGGATAGTATCATGGGATTCTTTAAAAAATTGTTTGGTGGCAACGAAGCAGGAAACGCTAAAATCACTTCTGCACTTACAGGTAAAATCGTCAGCATCGAGAACGTACCCGATCAAGTCTTCTCACAAAAAATGATGGGAGACGGAGTTGCAATCGAACCGACAGAAGGTAAAGTCGTCGCGCCGATCAATGCGACAGTCGAAACGATTTTCCCGACGAAACACGCAATCGGACTTAAAGGTGAAGATGGTCTTGAACTATTGATCCACATCGGTTTAGATACAGTTAACTTAAAAGGTGAAGGTTTCACGGCACACGTTCAATCGGGCGATAAAGTCAAAGCAGGCGATGTTTTGGTTGAGTTTGATTTAGATTACATCCGTGCGAATGCCCCTTCATTAGTCACACCAATCATCGTCACAAACCACGATCAATTCACACTTTCTGCTGTTCCTGCTGAAGGTACTTCAGTCGTTGCAGGTGAAACAGAATTGTTCAAAGCAACACATAAATAATCTGATTACGCGCGAATTTTCGCGCTTCTCTTGAAACTCTCTTATCTTACGAGATGAGGGAGTTTTTACTATGCCGAAAAAGGAGTATCCGGGCGGAAAAGCTTCTCCCTGTTTCGTACTCCGACCGGACCTTACTGTTTTGTAAGTCGATTGAAAGTTAACGCAATCCCTCAAAACGTGAACGCCCAGTAGACTGAAGGTAACGAATCGACTTCAGGAGGAACAAGCATATGAAAACCATTTTGAATGCAGAAAACATTACGAAGGTGTATCAAACAAAAATGGCGCAACACGAAGCATTAAAACCAACGTCACTGACCGTTCATGAGGCAGAGTTCGTCAGCATCATGGGTCCGTCCGGTGCCGGGAAATCAACACTGCTCAATCTTTTATCGACGATCGACCGGCCGAGTGAAGGAATGATTTCCATCAACGGTGAAAATGTCACGGACATGCGTGAAAAACAATTGGCACGTTTTCGGCGCGAACAACTCGGCTTCATCTTTCAAGACTTTAACTTGCTTGATACGATGACGGTCGAAGAAAACATCGCTTTGCCACTCGCACTGGCCCGCATCGAGAAAACGATGATTGTACTGCGTGTCGAACAGGTCGCACAGCAACTTGGAATCGAAGACTTGTTGAAGAAACGGCCGGTTGAACTTTCAGGTGGTCAAAAACAACGTGTCGCAGCAGCACGCGCAATCATCCACCAACCGTCCCTCATCCTAGCCGATGAACCGACGGGGGCCCTTGACTCGAAAGCAGCGACCCGTTTACTTGAATCTCTCCAAACGTTGAATGAACAAGGGGCAACGATTTTGATGGTGACCCACGATCCGGTCACGGCGTCTTATGCGGAACGAATCATCTTCGTCAAAGACGGGGAGCTGTTCCGCGAAATCCACCGCTTCGGGACACAAAAAGAATTTTTCGAACAAATCATGGAAGTCCAACGCGAGCTCGGAGGTGCGGCACGTGAGTTTGTCTAAACTGGCCTTTCGTAATTTGAAAAATATTCGTCATAATGCGATGTACCTGGGAGCTGTGACGTTTGCAATTTTGATCTATTATACGTTTTTGGCGATTCGCTCGAACGAGGCGATGCTTCAAGCGAATGAACTGTATGGTAAGCTCGGGACGGTCTTTACAGGGGCAAGTGTCATATTGGCCATTTTTTCTGCCATTTTCATCTGGTATTCAAGTGATTTTTTCTTACGTCGCCGTAAGCAAGAACTGGGTTTATATGCGTTACTTGGACTTGAACGAAAACAAATCGTCCAACTGCTGTTCATGGAAACAATCGGGTACGGGATGATTGGGTTAGTCCTCGGCATCGTTCTCGGAACGATTGCCTCAAAATATTTTGTCCAGCTCCTAGCCTACGTCATGGCAATCGATATCGAAGCAACGTTTACGATTAGCTTGGCTGCAATCGGTCAGACGATTGCTGTGTTCTGCATAATATTTTTCCTGATTGCACTCCGGTCAGCACGAACGATTTACCGTTTCACCTTGATCGAACTGTTCCGGGCAAAACAACAAGTCGAAGGGATTCCGAAAGTCCATCCGTTTCTCGCCGTCTTATCTGTTCTCTTGATTGGTGTCGGTTATTACTTGACGGGACAGCCCTTGCTGGATCACTTCACAGTAGTCGCACCACTTGTGATGATCTGTGTCATCGTCGGAACGTTCGGAACGATGAGTTACTTCACGATTTTCCTGTTGCGCATCTTGAGTAAACGGGCGCAGCATTTTAAAGGGACGAACTTGATTGTCCATGGTCAACTGTTGTCACGCGTCAAGTCGAACGCCGTCATGTTATCGACGATTACAGTTATCACAGCCGTCACGTTAACGACGGTCGGCACCGCGACATCGATTTACTATTTCATCGATCGGACGGTCGAGCAACAGATGCCATATAGTTTATCGATCGCGAGTAAACGGGCCGAGGCAGAACGATTAATCAAGAACTCGAACCAAACGATTGAACAGCGGACGATGGTCAACGTCAAAAACGTCAATCACCGGATGGAGGAACTTCCGAACCCCTTATATTTGACGAAGTACTACCAGACGTACGGCTTGGAGGGCGAAAAAGGACAGTTCAGCTATATCAATTATTCGGATTACAGCAGATTAGCGAAAGCGAACGGAAAACGTGTGTTGTCAGCGCCGAAACAAGACGAAGCAATTGTCCTTGAGACATTCAAAGGCAATGAGTTGTTGCAGGAGCGGGTCAAATCACCAATCGGAATCAAAATCACTGACGTCCACTCTACTTTTCGGATCACGGACGCAACGGATTTACCAATCGCTCAACTGTATGAGAAACAACGATTGGCATTCGTTGTCTCGGATGATGCGTTTGCGATGATGCCGGAACGGGCGATGCTCTTGACGAATTATCAGTTCGCAGATGAACGGACGGATGATGGATTGATGAAAAAACTCGAGGCACTTTACGGAAAACAGGCAGAGACGGATATGGCCGCTTATTATCCGGTGTATGCGATGACGACGGCAACGACAGGACTGCTCGCATTTGCTGCCGGATTCCTTGGACTTGTCTTTTTACTTGCGACCGGTTCAATCATCTACTTCAAGATGCTAGCGGAAGCGGAAGAGTCGAAACAACGGTTTACAATCATTCAAAACATCGGGGTCGCGCGGGAGGAACAGGCAAGTATCATTCGCCGCCTTGTCGGATTCGTCTTCTCCTTGCCGTATGTCCTTGGGCTTGTCCACAGTCTCGTAGCGATGCAAGTGCTTCAAAAATTACTCAATTACAATATCGTCATGCCGACACTTCTTGCAATCGGTTGTTATACGGTCGTATATCTCGTATATTACATCATGACCGTTCGGGCGTATCGACGGATTGTGATGTAAGAACGGTAGACTGGAAACGAATAATCGTTTTCAGTCCTTTTTTTGTTCGGTATGATAGATGATGAAGGAGATGAATCATCCGATGGAAACGATTTTATTAGTAGAAGATGATCCAAAGATTGCAAAACTGCTTCAAGAATTACTCGAACGTTATGATTTTCATGTCGTCCATGAAGACGGTCTGGGGGATGTCGTCACCCGATTCGAGGAGACGAAACCAGACGTCATTTTACTGGATGTCAATCTACCGAAGTTTGACGGGTTTTATTGGTGCCGCCAACTTCGCCTGAAAACACGGGCACCGATTTTATTTATTTCCGCCCGTGTCGGTGAAATGGACCAAGTCATGGCGCTTGAATATGGTGCAGATGATTATATCGTCAAGCCGTTTCAAGGAGCCGTCGTCATCGCAAAGATAAAAAGTCAGATTCGCCGGGCCTATGGAACACTATCAAGCGAAAAGGATGAGCGGACCGTCCATAAGGCCGGAATCACGTTATATTTAGACCGTTATATCGTCGAAATGGGTGAACGGTCAATCGAACTATCAAAAAAAGAGGGCTTGATTTTAGAGATGTTACTGACGGCAAGTCCACGTATCGTCAGTCGGGGGGACTTGCTCGAACGGATTTGGGATGATGAGGCATTTGTCGATGAAAATACGTTAAATGTCAATATCACCCGTGTCCGAAAACGGTTAGCGGAAATCGGAGTAGTGGGTCTTGAGACGGTCCGCGGTGTCGGATACCGCTTGGTGTTTGATCAATGAAACTTTTCTTCCGTTATTCACTTCCCGGACTCCTCTTTTTTATCATTCAACTCGCAGGATTGTTTCTTGTCCTTTGGTTGTACGATCTCTATCAACCGGCCGCCTTTTTTTACATCATTTTATTAGATACGATTGGACTCGCCATTTATTTGAGCTATCGTTTCTTTAGTATGCTTCCGTTGCTCAACCGGTTACATAACCCGATCACGTCCGTCGCAGAACCGATTCGACCGGGCAGTGAAGAACCGATTGCAGCAGCGGTCGAACTTTTTTTAGAACGACAGCAGACGATTTTTCGGAACAGTCTGTTCGCCGAGCGAAGGAAAGAAAAGGAACGGCACCGTTATGTCGACCAGTGGATTCATCAAATGAAAACACCACTATCCGTCATCGAATTGATTCTTGAGCATCCGGGAGAAGATTATCAGGCGGACTTGCGTCATGAAGTCGAACGTTTGCGGACAGGACTGGACCAAATGTTGTATTCGTCACGCCTTGAAGCAATTGAGACGGACTTGAAAGCAGAACAATTGCATTTACGGACGCTCGTCACAGGAATCATCAATCAGGAAAAACGACTGTTCGTCAAAAATAAAGTCTACCCGAAACTTGAAATCGACCGTTCGCTTTATGTCTATACAGATGCGAAGTGGTTTCGTTTTCTCTTGCTGCAACTCTTGACGAATGCCGTCAAATATACGACGGGACATGGGAATGAAGTAGTCATTCGGGCAACGGAACAAGACGGGCAAGTCATTCTGACGATTGCGGATGATGGGGTCGGGATACCGAAGCGGGATTTACCGCGTGTCTTTAATGCTTTCTTCACGGGTGAAAATGGACGGAGGTACGGCGAATCGACTGGTATGGGGCTTTATTTCGTCCGACAGGTCTGCATGAAACTGGGACATGAAATCGAACTGGATAGCAGTGAAGGGGTGGGTACGACGTGTCGCATGAAACTGGTAGGAGGACAAACAGATGATTGAAGTCAAACAGCTTGGAAAAGTCTATGCCGGAAAAGTGACGGAACAGCCATTGACGGATCTCAATTTTCGGGTGGAAGAAGGCGAGATGGTTGCCGTGATGGGTCCGTCCGGAAGTGGAAAATCGACATTGATCAATTTACTCGCGACCCTCGACCAACCGAGCTGGGGTGCGATTTTGATGGACGGGGTCGATACGGCGACATTCAAGCGGAAAGAGACGACACGCTTTCGGCGAGAGACGCTCGGAATTATCTTTCAAGAATTTAATCTGCTCGATTCGTTGACACTTGGTGAGAATATGCTTGTGCCGTTGATGTTGACTGGCAAAAAAACGCAGCAGGCGCGTGACGAGATGCTGCATCTCGCAAAACGTCTGCAAATCGATGAGTTACTCGATAAACAAGTGGATGAAGTATCCGGGGGACAGCGGCAACGGACGGCCATCGGTCGGGCGTTGATCCATGCGCCACGTCTGATGCTCGCCGATGAACCGACCGGAGCACTCGACTTCCAAGCGACAAAACATGTAATGGAATTACTTGCTGAATTGAATGAAACAGGAATGACGATGGTCATCGTCACACACGACCCGACCGTCGCCTCGTATTGTAACCATGTCTT
Organism: Exiguobacterium sp. s193; assembly: GCF_018618755.1. Classification (GTDB taxonomy): domain Bacteria; phylum Bacillota; class Bacilli; order Exiguobacteriales; family Exiguobacteriaceae; genus Exiguobacterium_A. The sequence continues at coordinate 601,967 of NZ_JACSMR010000001.1, read as the reverse complement.
ATTTTTGAAGGATGGTAATATTCAAACCGAGTTGTTTCGTGACGAACCGCGTCGTGTCTTCTTTCAACGCGTCATCGAGTCGTTGTCGTTACTAGGGGGGGACGAACATCAACTATCTACAATACGCCCTACGTAACATCAAACGCTATCAGCGTCTGTATTATGGGTACGCCCTGACGATTGTCATTGCGATGACGATTTCGACGACCTACTGGAACTTAGTGACGAGTGCTTCGTTCCAAAATGTCGCCAAAGTTTTGAGTCAATTGAATCAAGTCATCGAACTGACGATGATTTTTGTTTTTATCGCCGAACTGATTATTCTTTTTTTCAGTATTCTCTTTATTTATGCGACGACATATACGATGCTTGAGCACCGGAAAAATGATTTGCGTGTCATGCGTACTTTAGGGAGCGGGTTTTCGCATTTCCTGAAATACTTCTTGATCGAAGTGTTGCTCGTCGGCGGGGTCGCGATTTCGGCAGGTTTATTGTTAGGTGTCGTCTTGACGAAACTGATGTTACTTGCGATTGAGAAAGTCATGTTTTTACCACCGCTCGATATCGAGATTTCGGCGTTATCCTTCTTGGTGCTGATCGCCGGCGCATTACTTGTCCTGATGACGGCGACCGTTCTCGCGATCTATCGTTTCCGTCCCGACCGTCCGATTCGGACACGGTCGAAGTTCCGGAGACGGTTTCGTTTCGTTATTCGAATTCTCGCAGTCGCTGTTTTGTTTTATGGGTATGTGCTCGCATTGAATAAACAACCAGGTTTCTTTATGTTATTTCCGCTCGTAATTTTCATCGGCTCGTTTTTTATTTGTCGTGACGTCTTACCGACGATGATGAAACTGTATCGTCCGCGGACGTTGTCACTTCGAAAACTGATTGTCTCTGAAATCGCCAAACAGTTGCGGACGAACAGTACGTTAGTCGCCTTAGGAACGATTTTAACGTCGTGTGCGCTGGCTGCTGTCGGACTTGTCTTCATGTTTCAGCTCGTCGGGTTAGACTTGTCTTCGCAAAACCAATTCGGTCTTGTCTATTATGAAGAAACCGACGCACAGTCGGAGCGTCTCCAAAAGATTGAGCAGACGATGAAGCAGACCTTTCCGGAAAAGTATCAACAAGAGATCAAGCTGAAGAGACAGGGGACACGGTATGTCTTAGGTCTCTCTGACTACAATCAGCTGCTCGACCATCTTGGACGAAAGCCGCGTGCCCTGAAGCGGAACGAGACCTTCTTCATCCCGGCGCGTCCGGTCCAGTTAAAAGAAGTGACACCGACGATGAAGCAGGCGAAGAAAAAGATGGAGCAGGCAGGATTTACACTCACGTCACCTGCCAAACACCGTCTCTTGTTTGGCTACAACTACCGGATTGAAACGTTATTTGTCCTCCGTGATGATGCGTTTGATCGGCTGGCAGAACGGCCTGCCCGTATACGTGTTTTTGAAACGCCTGCTTATCGTGATTACGGGACGAAGGCGTGGGATGACTGGATGTCAATCGTCCGGGAAATTCAATCGAAAGCCAAGATGACGAAAAAAACGGCGGCACCTTATCAATTAATCAATGAAACGGAAGATGAGCTTGATGGCATTCGAATCGTCCGTCTCGTCTCATTCGTCGTGATTCTTTTGACCGTCTGGCTGTTCGTCATCAACGCGAGTTTTCTACATGTCTGGATGCAGATGACGGCGGAACAAGAACAACAGCGGTTGAAGACACTGTTTGCACTCGGGTTTGACCGACGAAGCGTGCGCATCTTTTTGCTTGTTAAGTATGGTGCTGTCTTGATGATTCCGTACTTAATTTCGATTTTCCATGCATGGTTGCTGTTTCAAGTCGTTGTCTCGGAAGCGGGACTGAAGATGACGCCATTCCTAGGAGTGTCCTTGATGTGGATTGGTATCGTCACGTGTTGTTATCTCGTCAGTATTTTTCCATTATGGATTCGATACCCGGAACATCTTCTACGAAAATCCTGCGAAAGTTCGATGTATCCGATACCCGATTCAAGGGTATGATAAGAGCATAGCGAGGAGGGAGAACATGCTGGATCATTCACCATATCGAGGGTACGGGGACCGCATTCGGATTTTACGGGAGCGGGCCGGCATCTCGATTGATCAGTTAGCAGAAAATCTAGGTGTCGCACCTTACTTCATCCGACGAACGGAATTGAGTGAGGTCTATCCGACAAAAGCGTATATCGAGTCGCTCGCAGACGTATTAAAAATCGATTCGAGTTATTTAGCGCGGCATATTTGGACGGGAGAGTCACTGAAATTTGTCATGCAGGACAACACACCGCTCGAGGAAATGCGTTTAGCGTATGAGCAGACACTTGGTCAGGATGAAGCTGTCATCGAGGCACAACTCGAGGAACGGATGCGGATGTTTGACTTAATGTACGATGAAGATGTAAGACAGATTGAACAGACGATGAGTACGACGGAGCAACGGATCTTTCATGAGTTGGTCGAATCCGTCATGGAGGCAGGCGAACTTCAGCGGGAAGAAACGCTGAAAACGTTCGAGATGTTCGAGGATAAACTCCCTTCGATGACGCAACTGGATGAATACTTGGACCGGTTGACGGAAGGGACGACACCCGTCCGGACGACCCATTATGCGAAATACAGTCAACAAATCAATCGGTCACGTTATCACCGGAAATAAAAAAACTGCCGTCCCTTTTTTAGAGGTGGCGGCAGTTTTAGCATGTAGACAAACTCTTATGAAGAGTAAAAATGATATATCTAAATGGGATTAGTTCGCGCTTTCCTGTCTCGCCTCGTCTTCAAAGCGGCAACCTTTCGCGGTTCTAAGCGATTCAAGACGGATTGCGTTCTAAACCGTCTTTTTCAAGCAATACTGCCAATAGTGTCACGTTTCGTTGACTCGCCCGAGGGAAGCAACGGAAAAAGACGCTTTATCTCCCAATGTCACTTTGTCTACACGCTGAACTGCCGTCCCTTCGTTGAGAGGAGACGGCAGTTTTGATTATCGTTGTGGAACTGGGCGGTAAGGTGCTCGACCTTTTTGACGTGTGCGACCGATGACGAACCCGATGATCGCATTCGCAATCACGAGGACCCAACCGACATAACCGAAGTTGAGCGTCAAGCTACCGAGCATAGCTTGCCATTTAAAGATCATCATGAAATCTCCACGGATTGCGAAGCGCGCGACACAGACGAGAAGCACGGTCGTACCGGCGATGAAGATTCCCATCCAACTCCCGAACAAACGCGACGATTGCATGCGTACAGCGACGAACGACCAGTAAAAGAGACTGACGACGAACGTCGTGCCACCATAGGCAAGGACGAGCTTCCACGTCTCGCTTGCTTGTGGAAATTTCGTGAACATGACAAGGGACGAGACGATGGCGGCAGCAGTAAACAGAATAGCTGCCCAAAAACGAGACCGCATAACAAAGTTCCTCCTAAAGTTTTTCTCACTTAAAGATAGCGGAAACGATTCGTCTTGTAAACCACTACTGACGACCACTTAAAATACGTCGCAGTTGCTTGAGGGGGTTCGACCCATAGAACAGGACGCCACCTCGATAAAATTTTGTCCCGACAAACAGGGCAAGGGCGATGCTGATACCCATTAGACCAATCGACAAGGCGACTTGCCAAATCGGGACGTCTGTCAGCATGACCCGTAAGAACATCAACATCGGGGTGAAGAACGGAATGAATGATAAGACGACGACCGCTTGATTCGTCGGAGCATTCAGACTGAACATCGAAATCGTGAAGGCAATGACGATTAACATGATGACCGGTAGCGTCACTTGCTGGGCATCTTCGACCCGACTGACGAGTGAACCGAGTGCTGCAAGTAACGTCGCATAGAGGAAATACCCGAGTAAGAAGAACAAGAACAAGTAACTGATCGTTCGAATGCCAAGTGAATCGAGTGCTAAACGATCAAACAGACTACTCTGCTTCCCACTGTAGTAACCGACGAGGATGAGGAGTGAAAGTTGAATCATACTGACCGTTGCAATCGACAAAATCTTAGCAAGCATGTGTTGGATAGGACTGACGGCAGAAATCAACAGTTCCATGACCCGTGATGATTTTTCATTCGCAATTTCTGAGACGATCATCCCTCCGTAGATCGCAATCGTAAAGTACATCAAAAAGAGTAAAATATAGACGAGGGACGAAGCAGCGAACAGTTCCTCTTCGCTCTTTCCGCCGGTTGAAGTCAGTTCCTGTTTCATCGCGACAGGCTCGGCGATTGAGGCGAGAAGTGTAGGATCGATCTCCGCCTCGGCAATGATACGCTGATCACGCACTTGTTTCAGGGCGGCTGACAATTGCATCTGAAGTTGCTGTTCCGGGCTTTCACTAATCAATGTGACGGCGTAAGGATCATCGGTCATTAGTGCGACGGCATCATAAGTCCCTTTTTTTACGACGTCACGTGCTTCTTTTAAGGTGAAGTCTTTTTTATCGACGTCGGTTTTAATGCCACTTTCTTTTAGAACAGGAATGATGTCCGCATCAAGTGAACTGACAACGGCGATTTTAGGGTCATCTCCTGAAAACCAATCGATAATCCGTTCAATGTTCGTCAGACCGACTAAAAAGACGACAAGTAACACAGTCGAGATGAGAAAACTTTTCGACCGCAATTTTTGTAATAGACTAAAGCGATACAAGGTAATAAATTTACGGTTCATAACGTTTTCCGACCTCCTCGATGAAGATGTCCTGTAGTGAGAGTTGATCCCAGACGAAACGTTCGACGTGGAAACCTTCGGTAATTAAATGGCGAAGTAATCCGTCGGCGGCTTCTTTCGATTCGACTTGGAGCGTGTAGCCGGTGCCTTCCGTCTCGACCTGTAAAATACCAGGGAGTGCATCCCATAACAATGGTGGGGCATCAGTTGCTAACAAAACACGCGTTTTGCCGTAGCCTGCTTTGATGTCTGGTAAGTAACCGGCGACAACGGGTTTTCCATGATTTAAAATCGCGACATGTTCGCATAATTCTTCGACATGATCCATCCGGTGACTTGAGAAGACAATCGTCGTCCCGTCCGTCGTCAGTTTCCGGACCGCTTTTTTAAGTTGTTCGACGTTTACAGGGTCAAGTCCGCTGAACGGTTCATCGAGAATCAACAGATCTGGCTTGTGTAGGACGGCAGAAATCAATTGGATTTTTTGCTGATTCCCTTTAGACAGCTGCTCGACCCGCATTTTTTCATACTGAGGGATTTGGAAATAGTCCAACCAATCGACCAACGATTTTTTTGCGTCTTTACGCCGCATCCCACGAAGCTCGGCTAAAAAGATTAACTGTTCATCGACCCGAATCTTTGGGTACAATCCCCGTTCTTCTGGTAAGTAGCCGATTTTCGACAGGGGAATGGCTTTTCCTTTCCACGTGATCGATCCTGTCGTCGGTTGTAAGATACCGAGCAACATCCGGAACGTCGTCGTCTTCCCAGCACCGTTTGCGCCAAGTAAACCAAAGATTTGACCTTCCGGGACTTGAAATGAAAGCTCGTCGACAGCTGTGAACTCGCCGAATTGTTTAGTGATGTTCTTTAGTTCTAGCATATGAACCTCCTTTGAAAACGTGATGAATTAAGTAAGTATGTAACCGTTCATTGTATCCCTACGAAAAAAATGGTTAAAGGTTCCATTTTGGACAAAAATCACATGAGCATCTTTATTTACTTTTAGTAAATAAGTTACTATTATTATGTTAAGGGTAAAAGAGATTAAATAGGGAGTCGTCATGAAAGCGCAACGGACAATCCATGATTTTCCGTCGGCGAAGCGTTCGAAACGCTTGGTGAAGAATTGAAGTTGCCTGAGCAATTTGAGGCACACCGGACGCAAATCGCACAACATGTCGCACCAATCACTATCAATAAGGGGAGACTTATATGATTCATCTTTATGAACAACCTAAAAAACAAGGGGCACCGGTTTTCCTGCTCCTTCACGGAACAGGTGGCACAGAACAAGATTTGATCGGGCTCGTCCAATTGCTTCATCCGGATGCCGGTTATCTTTCGGTCCGCGGAGCAGTCACAGAAAATGGAATGCCACGTTTCTTTAAACGTTTGGCAGAAGGTGTATTTGACGAAGCAGACTTAGCATTGCGGACAAAAGAATTGATCGCATTCATCAAAGAGAAAAGTGAGACGTATCAATTCTCCGTTCAAGAATTAATTCCCGTCGGTTACTCAAACGGCGCGAATATCGCAGCAAACATGATGTTCGAAGAAGCACTGTTCGCACAAGCGATTTTGCTTCACCCGATGGTACCGCGCCGTGGCATCCCGTTGCCAAATAGTGCAGGCGTCAACGTCTTCATCGGAGCGGGGGCAAATGATCCGATTTGTGCAGCAAGTGAGACGGAAGAATTAAAAGCACTATTTGAAGGTGCCGGAGCACGTGTCGACGTGACGTGGTCGAATCATGGGCATCAGCTCGTCATGCCGACCATCGACAGCGCAGCGTCTTGGCTGAAGAAGCAGTTAGCTTAATAAAAAAGCATCGCGGACTTAAGGGGGCAGAATCCCTAAGTGCGTGATGCTTTTTCTAATCAAGCGGGATGATCACTTTTTGGGCGGGAATAAACAATCAGAATGCCACGTTCGACGAGGTGCATGGCCAGAAGTTCTTTTGCATCCTCGGAGACGTTCATTTTCGTAATGTGTTTATAGAGATGCCGTAACTCACGCCGCATCGGTTTTCGGACGAGCCACATACTATCGATGATGGAGCACCAGGTGAGGACAGTTTCTTGACCGATATAAAATTGCGTTTGCCGATTGAGATAACGAATCCACCATTCGTCACGGATCATTTTCAGGGTGACACCAGTCATGAGGACAACGACGAGTGAGAGCGGGAGGGTTTCGTACAAAGGAAGACTCGTCATTACATCACGAAGTCCAGTAACTAAGCTGAGCATCGTCCATCCAATGAGTCCGATGACAAGCCAATAACCAAAGTTGAGTGTGCTTCGCTGCTGAATCATAAGTTTTGGTTTCAAGAGTGGAGTGGCCATCAGAATCACCTCCTTGTTAAATAATCGAATTTTCTGACAATTTATACTTGTCCCTCTACTATAGTTACTTTTTCCCTAAACGTCCAGTCGTTAGACATGGAAAATGTGTTTCTTTCTTGACGTTTTTCGTGTACGCTAAAAAAAGAAAGTGAGCGGTTACATAAAGGAGGAGAAAAGATGGTGGATCAAGTTGTATGGATTGCAGTCGGAATCGTCGCAATCGCGGTGTTTGCGGCATCAAGCGTTGCTGCATACATGGGAGTTAAAAACCAAGAAGACTAAGAAGTGGTCAGGCATCTGCCTCGCTGAATCTTCACGAACAAAAAGGACGATTCCGCAGTCGGAATCGTCCTTTTTGCATGTAGACAAACTATTATGAAGAGTGAACATTGCGATCAGTTTGCGCTCTAAACCATCTGCATGCCGGGATTTCCGTCACGGTATTCCCAAAAAAGCGTCATGTTTCGTTGACTCCTACGGGAGAAGCGCGTGATCCACGCGCTGTCGAGAGGCAGGCAAGACCCTGCTTCTTGTCCGTTAGGATCAAGGAGCAACGGCTTGCGCCTCGCCCGAGGAAAGCAACGAAAAAAGACGCGTGATCTCCCGATGGCACTTTGTCTGTCTACAGCCTGAGGGCGATTCCGTGTTCGGAATCGCCCTTTTCATTTGTGGAGTGGATGTTATTTATTTGCTGTCACGTCTATCTTTTTCGCATATGGTTTTAAGGCATCGCTCCAGCGTAGATACCCACCACCGACAAGATGCAGTCCATCATAGGTTAGCCGATTTTGGAGATAGCCTTGATCGTTCGTCAAGACAGGTCGTAAATCGACGAAATCGGCATCGACTGATTCTGCGAGCTGCTTCAAATTACGATTTAACGCTTCGACTTCACGGTTGACCCGAACGGAGTCGGAGTACTTCGGCGCGACGGGAACCGTTGACTGGATGACGACATCGATGTTATTTTTTCGGAGTGTCGTCACGATTGTCGTCATGTTCTCAGTGATTTTAGAGACCGGTGTAAAGTGACGAATATCATTGATGCCACCCATCAAGAAAACTTGTTTCGGTTTTAACTCGAGAATTAAGTCGAGGCGTGTCAAAAAACCTTCCGTCGTATCACCGGGAATTCCGAAATTGACGATTGATGCATCGTTCATCAAGATCCGCCAATCGGCAAAATGTGTCATCGAATCACCTAACATGACAGCATTCGGAGATTTTGGGTATTGATAAGTATGGAAGAGACTATTCAATCGGACATAGTTGGAATTTTTCGTGTATTGGAATGTCGTAACCGGTTTCGAACTCATTGCAGGAAAGACGTCTTCGATTAAATCAAGAGGTTTACGTCCGAACAGTAATGCAAGGAGAACGATGTTTATGACAACCGAGAGAATCAATAGTGCTTTTTTCATAAAACAATCGTTCCTTTCAGAGGAGTATAAGGGGTAGTGTAACATGAATCGAAATCCATGGTTCGATAATATTAAAGGATTTCTTGTCATTTTCGTTGTCATCGGTCATATGCTGACGGACGTTCGATTCGACTATGATGGCAAGGTGCTCGAAACGGTTTATTTAATCATCTATTCGTTCCACATGCCATTGTTCATCATTTTGAGTGGCTACTTCTTTCGCGAAAACAAGTACTTACGTGTCATTCAATTGTTTGCCGTCTACTGCGTCTGGCAAATCTTGATTGGTTCGTGGGCGACATTTGGTGAAGGACTCCCCTTATTGTCGGGCCAAAATATTGGGACGCACTTGCTCCGACCGTACTGGGCACTTTGGTATTTGTTTGTCATGGTCGTCTGGTATATCGTCACACCATACGTCGTTCACTTGAGAGGTTATGTCTGGTTCGGATTAGCGTTCGCTCTCTTGTATGGTTTCGAACTCGAAAATACAGGCTTCTTAGCACTACGGAAGTTAATCATGTTCTATCCGTATTTCTTATTAGGGAACTACCTCTCGGAACACGAATTTATTCGTATCTTCGAGATGCCGAAGAACTTCAAACGCCGCATGAACGTCCGGTTGCTTGGTGGATTGGCGTTTACGTCCGTCGTCGTCTTTTTATTATTTGAAGCATGGCGGGATACACCACGAGAAATCGTCGATCTCGCGAATGCGTTCAAACACCGTTTTCCCTATGTCGAACAGTACGACAGCGATGCTTGGATTGGCGTCCTTAAACACAGTGTCATTTATTTCGTCTCGATCACGGCATCGCTCGGATTCATGATGCTCGTACCGATGCGTCGTCTGCCGCTCGTGACCCGGGCCGGCGAACTGAGCCTCTACGTCTATCTCTTGCATGTCTTTTTCGTCATGGCATGGCGCCAGTATGTAACGGATGCCTTTGTACCTGAACCTTGGGTCGCCTTACTGATCATTATCGGGGCTGCGATTTTGATTGTCGGCATCATCATTCACCCTGCGGTCGTCCGAATGTTACGGCCGTTGATTGAAATCGATATTCGTCCGATCGTCGAGAAGCGGGAAGACCTTTCAAAAAAAGGTTAAATGCTATACACTTTAAAGTAGATGGATTAATAGATGAAGGGCGTGGAAAGTATGTCATATAACTTAAACAACGCGGATGGTGTCGTAAACGTTTCGCAACAAGTAATCGAGGTCATCGCGGGAGTTGCGGTCAAGGAAACGGAAGGTATCGCCTTTTCGCAGGATGACTCCAAACTACAAGAAAAACAAATGGTTAAACTCGTTAAGGTCGAAGATGTCGGTGGAGACATCACGGTCAGTTTGTCGCTCCATATCAAGTATGGTATGTCGATCATCAAGACAGCGGGGAAAGTTCAGGAACGGATTGCACAAGACATGGAAAACATGTTGGCGTTCCAACCGAAAGCAGTCAATGTTCGAGTCATCGGGTTACTCAAGGGATGAAATGAAAAAGCGCTTCGTCAGCAGACGAGGCGCTTTTTTTGATTAAGGAAGATAGCGGAGGGCAAGACGTTCGGTTGCCGTTGCTGAATAATTAAACTGCAGGCGAATGGCATATTCGCTCATTGAAAAAACAGATACAGTGGGGTGCTCGGTCTGTGCAACCGTCGTCTCTCCGGTGACGAGTTCGAATGCCAACTGATCGAGTGTCAACAGCTGATCACTTGGATTACGCACTAAGACGATTGCCTCGACGGAAGTCTCTTTTTTTAGCAGCGATACCGGAAGCAGTGACCAACCGTCCGTCGGAGGAGCCGGGTGAGAAAAAGCGATTTGGCGGATCCGTTGACGTTCCGTCTCCGAGAACGACGAATCGATCTGCACATCCGTCAACAATTCGTTCGAGAAGACGAGTTGGACCGGATCAGTCAGCGAATCCAGGTCGACAAAAACATCTTCTTCCGAAAACTCAAGCCAAAGCGGCAGTGTCGCCATTGGCAACAGGACAGGTATTTCTTCGACGCTGAGCGTTTTCCGGGCAATCAGTTGATCACCGGACAACGCAAGAACAACTAAATCATTCAATTGGAATGATTGGTCGAGTGTGTTCTGGAAGAGGGCAATCAACCGAAGTGGCTGTTTTTCTAATAGTTGAAACAGATGAATGGCCATTTGACCCGGTGCGAGCCCTGGTAGTTGGGTCGCGACGTAGCGGAAGACATATTCATCTTCTTTGACAATCGGCATATCATCCGTGAAATAGAGCGCTGGGTGCAGCGACGCTGTGTCAGTCGACGGTTGCATGAATCATTCCTCCTTCAATCGTAACGCTCTCAAAACGGCAAAGGCTTGAAACGACTTGCTTTTCGAAAGAACCAATGGCGTAAGTGAAGTAAGCCATCCCTTCCTGTTCAAAGATGCGGACAGGTTGTTCCTGCGCGTACCCCCGAAGGTGAATGCCTTCCTTCAATGAATTCATCGCAGTCAAGTGACTTGTCCATTGTTCATCAAGTGCGAGAAGCATGAAACGGCGTGCTGCCTCTTCGTGCAGGGCAAGGTGATCTTGCATTACGGATTCCGTGTCAGCAATGAGAGATGTTAATTGTTGTTTCATTTCATCAATCGACTCGACACGATCAAGTGTGACAGGATGCTGAACGAGTTGTTCAATGTCTGCTATTAATAATTCGAGCGGCCACTCTTCCGGAACGAGTTCGTCGTCTAAATGATGATCAACAAAAGCGTGGATGACACGTGAAGCGAATGGCTGAATGAATGTATCGAGTGAAGCAGACTCAACAATCTGGTTACGAAGACGATAGATCGCGAGGCGTTGTTCACTGATGACATCTTCTAATTGCACCAGTTCATCACGCACACTCCGATTGACGGATTCACACGTTTCTTGGGCATAAGATAACAAGTGACGTGCTTCCTTTAAGGTGATGGGACCTGAAACAGTCGTCAATTTTTTTTGGACACGGATCAGACGGTCTTTTGCGAAGCGACGGGGCAGTTCATCTTCAAGCGATAAGTAAAAACGAGTCAATCCAGGGTCACCTTGGCGTCCTGCCCGGCCACGCAATTGATTATCGATCCGGACGGATTCGTGGCGCTCTGTCCCGATGACGAACAAACCACCATGTTGTTTGGCCGCTTCATCGAGGACGATGTCGGTTCCGCGACCTGCCATGTTCGTCGCGATCGTGATCCGACCTGCTTGTCCGGCCGTCTCAATGATCCGAATTTCTTGATCGACGGTCTTCGCGTTGAGGATTTCGTAGCGGATGTTTTCGAGATCTAAGACATGCGCTACTTTTAGGGATTGTTCGATGGAAGTCGTTCCGATTAAAACAGGTTGTCCCGTTTGGTGTGCGCGTCGTGTCGCTTTTGCGATGGCTTGATATTTTTCCTGGCTCGTCAAAAAGAGGACGTCCGGATCATCAATCCGGATTTTAGGACGGTTTGACGGGATCGAGACGACATCCATCCGGTACGTTTTTAGAAATTCATCACGTGACGTCGCGGCAGTACCGGTCATCCCCGATACATGATGATACAGGCGGAAGTAATGTTGGACCGTGATTTGGGCGGTCGTCCGATTTTCTTCCGTCACAGTCACATTTTCTTTTGCTTCGAGGGCTTGGTGTAAGCCGTCTGATAAACTGCGGCCTTCCATTAATCGCCCGGTAAACAAGTCGACGAGCGCAATCTTATCATCTTTGACGATGTAATCGATATCCCGTGTCAAAACGACATGGGCACGAAGCGCTTGGATGACATAGTGGAACAACACAGCATGTTCTGCTGCGAAGAGTTGGTCGATCCCGAAGGAGCGTTCAATCGTTTCGATTCCTTGATCAGTCAAGGCGACAGCCTTGATCTCATCGTCGAAATTATAATCTTCCTCCGCCTTGAACGTCTCAATGACACGACGGACGAGTTGTTGTAAAGCTTCATGGACAGTATCACGCTCTGCCATGATGAGGGGAGTCTTCGCTTCGTCAATTAAAATGCTGTCGACTTCATCGATGAGTGCGAAGCGAAGCGGACGCTGCAACCGATCTTCCTTGCGTGAGACGAGATGATCTCGAAGGTAGTCGAAACCAAACTCTGTTCCGACACCATATGTAATGTCAGCGGCGTATGCGAGTTGTTTCTCTTCGAAGGACAAGTCGGAGCGATTGATTCCAACCGTCAGTCCTAAAAAACGATGGATTTGTCCGATTTGTTCGGCATCGCGTTGCGCCAAGTATTCATTGACCGTGATGACATGAACACCTTGACCGTGTAAGGCTTGCGTGAAGCTTGCGAGAGAAGCGACAAGCGTCTTCCCTTCACCCGTCGCCATCTCAGCGATATGCCCTTCTAGTAAAGATAAGCCGCCAAGGAGTTGGACATCGTAATGACGGAAACCGAGCGTTCGGATACTTGCTTCCCGGACAAGAGCGAATGCGGTCGCCGTGATGGACTCGATTGTCTCACCGGTTTCGAGGCGTTCTTTTAACGAGACCGTCAATGCACGTAACTCGTCATCTGTTTTTTGTTGCATTTCTGCTTCAAGACTGTTGATCGACAGAACGATCTTTTCATAACGGCGCATCCTGCGACTTTGTTCATCGAGAAGTTGTTTGACACGTTGGAACATCGCTAGCCACTCCTTCATTTTTACAGGTAACTTCACCTAATTATACCAGTTAAAAATTGTAAAACGAATAGTAAAAAGATAAATAAGCAAAACATTTCCTCGGATTTAAAAGGATTTTTTAAGGAGGTCAATCTTTAAAAAACAATCGGATTCATGTTTCAAAATAGTTTTTTGATAACGCTTGCAAATGTACAACAGAACAGGTAGAATATTTTATGAGGCAAGTGCAATCGTTTGCGCAAATCATTCGATTTCTTGTCTTTCATGTACGATGGAAGAAAGGATGGATGTCGGATGGCACCAACGATTGAAGCGGTCATTTTTGATTTAGACGGCGTGATTACCGATACGGCAGAGTATCATTATCTGGCGTGGAAACAACTGGGGGAGGAACTTGAGATTCCGTTCGACCGGGATTTCAACGAGACGCTCAAAGGCGTGAGTCGGACGGACTCGCTCGAACGTATTTTAGCGCTTGGCGGAAAGCAAGATGCTTTCACGGAAGCTGAGAAAAGTACGCTTGCGACGAAAAAGAATGACCATTACGTCCAGTTGATTCAACACATTTCAGAAAAGGATCTTCTTCCGGGGATTATTTCATTCTTGGATGAAATTCGTGCTGCTGGGCTGAAAATCGGGATGGCGTCGGCTTCTAAAAATGCGCTGACAGTCGTTGAGGCACTAAAGGTCCGGCACTATTTCGATGATATCGTCGATGCGGCAACAGTCGCCCAGTCAAAACCACACCCTGAAGTGTTTTTACGGGCAGCTGAAGCGCTTGACGTCGATCCGAGTCGGTGTATCGGTGTAGAAGATGCGGCGGCCGGGATTACGGCGATTCACGCAGCGGGTATGTATGCCGTTGGTGTAGGACCGGAAACGACGTTACATGAGGCAGACTATCGTGTCGATTCGACAGATTTGCTTTCCCTTGAGCAAATCTTAGCTAGTCGCTAACAACAACGTTCCATTCCCTGATGGTCCGTTGTTTCATCTGATTGATCTCTTTTCATGTGAGTCAAAAAGGACCGCTTCCCTGAGCGGTCCTTTTTGCGTGTAGACAAATTAAGCGTTTTTAAATTTTAACGAATGGTGAAAAGTTGCTTTTCTGTTTCTTCTCAAACCTCATTTTTCGTAAAATGCTAAACAAAAAAGATTGCGCATCGGTGGATGGCAGTCCCAGATTATAGACAACGTCCTATTGGGAGTTCAAGCGTCTTTTTTCGTTGCTTTCCTCGGGCGAGGCGCAAGCCGTTGCTCCTTGATCCTCACGGACAACGAGCAGGGTCTTGCCTGCCTCTGGCAAGCCGTGTGAATCACGCGCTTTTTCCCGTAGGAGTCAACGAAATACGACGCTTTTTAGGTAATACCATGACGGAAAACGTCGCATGCAGACGGTTTAGAGCGCAATCCGTCTCGAATCGCTTAGAACCGCGAAAAGCAATCTTACGCGACCCTGCAGCTTTGCTGTAGCGGCGCGTAAGATTGCCGCTTTGAAGACGAGGCGAGACAGGGAAGCGCGAACGAATTGCCTCTCAATATCGCGTGTTTACGCTTCATAAGGGTTTGTCTACATGCTGAAAGGATTGCGCATCGCTGGATGGCAATCCAAGATTATAGACAACATCCGATTGGGAGATCAAGCGTCTTTTTTCGTTGCTTTCCTCGGGCGAGGCGCAAGCCGTTGCTCCTTGATCCTCACGGACAACGAGCAGGGTCTTGCCCGCCTCTTGCAAGCCGCGTGAATCACGCGCTTTTTCCCGTAGGAGTCAACGAAATACGACGCTTTTTAGGTAATACCATGACGGATTGCCTCTCAATATCGCGTGTTTACGCTTCATAAGCGTTTGTCTACACGCAAAAAGGATTGCGCATCGGTGGATGGCAATCCTTTTTTGTGATCGTAGGTCATATTTTTTAGTCTGCTCGAAGTGTTGTGGAAAATTAAAGTGTTGCGAGAATACCGTCGGCAATCGCTTGGGCATAACGTGCTTGATAGGCAGTGCTCATTAATTTCGAACGGTCCGTGCTATTCGACAGGAATCCAAGTTCCGTTAGAACACTAGGCGCACGAGTGCCACGAATGACGGCAAGGTTTCCGAAGTGAACACCACGGCTCCGCATGCCAGCGTAGCTGACAAGACGTTGTTGGATTGCATTCGCTAATTGGACGGACGTTGATCCACTGTAATAATAATTTTCAGCACCAGACGCACTCGTCGCAGAAGCAGCATTGATATGAATACTGACGAAGCGCGTCGTCGCATGGACGTTTGCCATGACACTACGGTCTGTCAATGTTGGATAGTAGTCGTTTGTATAACGCGTCAGCTGAAGATCGACTTTTCCTTCAAGGATAGCCGCGACTTGACGCGCGACAGCAAGAACGATGTCACGTTCTGTCACGCCATACCGAATCGCACCCGGATCACGACCACCATGTCCCGGATCAAGGATGATTAGTGGACGATTGGATGAAGCCGGTTTGAACAGTGTTAAGTAAAGGGATTCGACATATCCGGCACGTCCGTCAGCCGTTTTGACGGCGACGTAGCCACGTGTTTTATGAAGGCTGTTCGCGACGACGACGGGTGTACCACGCTCAAGACGCGAGAGTTGGCCGCTTGACGCGGACGGGGCTGAGCGTAACGTGAGCGTATCATTTGAGTTGATTAAGACATACATTTTTGAACCGCTGTAATCGACTGAACTGGCTGGAGGAGCAACAGGCGGAACGGTTCCTTTTTTCAAGTACGTTCCGACGACGTATCCAGTCGTCCCGTTATAGGTCACTTTATGCCAGCCGTTGCTTTGTGAAATCGATTGGATGACGCCACCATTCGGGATCGTCAAGAGAAGTTTCCCGGATGTGTTTGGTGCACCGCGTAAGTTGAGTCGTTCGGTCGTCGTGTAAGCTGTCGTTTTTTGGACAGGATTTGATGTCGGACTACTAAGCGTGATTTTTTTTAAGTAAGACCCTGAGACGTAACCAGTTTTTTTACTGTACGTTACTTTATACCAATTTCCTTTTTTATAGCTCGAGCTCAATTGTTTTCCTTTAGGAATTGTTAAGAGACGTGTTGAGGAAGCGGAATTTGTTTTACGTAACGTTAGTGCGGCCGTCGTTTGATAGGTTGTTTTTGTGAAGGAAGTCGAGGTCGTGACTTTCTTTAAGTATGTACCGAGGACATAACCGGTTTTACCTTTGTAAGAAAGTTTGTACCAGTTCCCTTGACGATAAGAAGAACTCATTTTTGTATTCTTAGGAATCGTGATCAATTTCTTTGAAGCCGTCGTCGCTGAAGAACGTAAGTTTAACGAATCGGTTGTTTGATAGGTTGTTTTCGTAAAGGAAGTACCGGATGCTGCCGATACTAGAGAGGACGGGATAATCACTGCCAGTAACAATGCAAATACGAGTGTAAACGACAAGAATTTAGTTAATTTGCCCATTAAATTTCCAGTCTCCTTTTATGTAAAATCAGTAATTTAAATACCTTTTAAAAGAAAATAAGTGCTTTTACGATAGTTTAATTTATAATTTATATGTTCCGTTCGTACTCCTTTCTGTTAATATGAGGTGTAACCATTGTATCGGCATCAAAGCTAAAATATTACAGGATAATTAAATACTTAAAGAAATTATATAAGATAAAGACAAATTATAGTCTGTAATATTTCAAAAAACATACAATTGAAACATAATTGAAATATTTATGTTTAATTTTGGAAGGTAGGGTAATCATGGGAACGAGTGAACATATTTATCGTGAATTGATGGAAATTGAAGAGGAATACCGTCGGCTTCAACGCCGGGCAGAGTATTTGATTGGGGAACTGAGTCGTGGTGCAGGGGACTACTCAAAAGAAATTGCAGTTACACAAGAACGTCCGTTAAAACAACGTCGCGTGAATCAACGTTATCCGCTTGAAGTATACGTCCACCAAATCAGTGACTTGATGCGTGAACGCGAATCGATGTCAGCGCGTGACATTCAAATGGAACTTGAACTACGCTACCGTCATCAAATCAGTAATATTTATCAACTGATGGCAAAAGTCGAACAAGCGAACCCGGCAATTAAAAAGGTTGGTCGTGGGATTTATACATATGATCCATCTGCTGAAGTTCCAATCTTCATGTGAGCCGCTCGTCGGCTCTTTTTTTTTATGATATAATTCGCGCAGGAGCGTGATGTTATTATGTTATGGACTGCGTCCATCGTCTGTTTTATCGCGGCCTTACTGATCACACCCGTCGTAAAACGCTTTGCGATTGCAGTCGGTGCCGTTGACAGTCCGGACGCGCGAAAAGTACACGTGCGAATCATGCCACGTCTAGGTGGGTTAGCGATTTATATCGCCTTCATGATTGGCTATTTTATTTTGCAACCTTCGAGTCCGTATGCGACTCATATTTTAGTCGGAGGATTCGTCATCATCTTGACGGGGGCCTTCGACGACCGGTTCCAATTGAATGCCCGGCTGAAGTTGATGGGGCAAATCGTTGCCGCCGTCATAGTCTTAAATGGAGGCATTCGCATCGAATTCATTAACTTACCGTTCGACCAACAACTGTTCCTCGGCTGGTGGAGTGTACCGTTGACGTTCCTGTGGGTGATCGGAATCACGAATGCCGTTAACTTGATTGACGGACTGGACGGGCTGGCTGCCGGTGTCTCAAGCATCGTGTTGCTGACCTTGATCAGTCTCGCCGTCATCCAAGGAAATGTTTACGTGACGATTGTCGCCATTTTGCTCTTGATGAGTACGCTTGGATTTTTGTTTCATAATTTTTATCCGGCGAAGATTTTTATGGGAGATACGGGCGCCTTATTCCTCGGTTACATGCTTGGGGTGTTATCGTTACTTGGTTTTAAGAATGTCACCTTATTCTCTCTTGCCGTTCCCGTCATCTTGCTTGGGATTCCAATCTCTGATACGTTGTTCGCGATTGTGCGTCGGGTTTTACAAGGGCGTCCGCCATTTGCGCCGGACAAAGCCCATCTCCACCATCGTCTACTCGATCTTGGGTTCACGATGCGTCAAGCCGTCCTCGTGATTTATGGGTTATGCGCGATTTTTGGGATGACAGCTATTTTATTTTCGCAAACGAACTCCCTTGGGGCCCTCGTCTCACTCATCATGTTATTGCTTGTGCTTGATATTTTAGTCGAGTCACTTGGGTTGCTTGGGGAACGCTACCGCCCATTGTTGGATTTATTAGAACGCATTACATCAAAATGACCAATCAGCCGCTCAAAATACGCATTTTGAGCGGCTGATTGATTGAGGAGACACCTATTATGAACCCAATCGAAACGAAAAACAGGATTGTATACTTAGATGTATTACGTGGTTTTGCATTATGTGGGATTTTGCTCGTTAATATGCCGAGTTTCCTCGGTGAGCGGTTTGTTGCTGATATGGGACAGGCCGACCGGATGCTCCGCTTATTGTTCGATTTATTCATTCAAACGAAGTTCTATACGTTATTCAGCGTCTTATTTGGTGCCGGTTTCATCATCTTTATCGATCGTCTGCGTCAAAAAGAGCGTTCGTTATGGGTGTTCGTCCGGCGCTTAACGAGTCTGTTTGTAATTGGTCTTGTTCATTTATTGTTCTGGGAAGGCGACATCCTACAAACGTATGCCATCTGTGGATTTTTGCTGTTACTGTTTGCGAAAACGAAACCGGTGACGAAGTTAATCATCGGTCTATTCCTCCAACTCTATACCCTCATGCTGTACTTATCGATCTATTCATTCGCCATTGGGAGTGACCGTTCGATCGTCGAACCCGACGACCGTTTAGCAAATCTTGTGGCCTCACACGACATCAAAGGTTATTTCATTTATCATGCAACGGTTCAATTACCGGACGCACTCGGAAATTCTTTTGTGATTTTTCCAGAAATCTTATCGCTGTTCTTGATTGGTGCCTACCTGATGGAACGTTTTTCGATGCGTCCGCCAACGATGCGATTTCTAGGGGTCACACTCGTCGTGAGCCTTGTCCTCTCGCTACCAGCCTTATTACAAATCGTTCGTGTCCACGAAGGACAAGTGCCGGACGGACTCGTCAATTATTTCTTCGTCTGGTTGTCCGGACGGACGCTTGCCGTGACGTATGCAACAGCGGTTGCTTTACTCGTAAGAACGGGTAGACGGTTTGACGGATTTCAAGTACTCGGTCGGATGGCATTGACGAATTATTTGGCACAGACGCTACTCTTCACAATTCTTGTTTTCTTGTCCGGTACATACGGCACGATTCCCCTGTGGCAAGGGACGTTAGCGGCCCTCGTTTTATTAGTCTGCCAAATGTTTTTCTCGCGTTGGTATTTAGATCGTCATCAGCAAGGACCGGTGGAAGCTTTGTGGAGAAAAGGAACTTACGGGAAACAATGGGCAAAAATGTGAACTGTCACAGAAAATTTACATCCGTTTCGTATACTAGTTTGGAAGTGACATAATTTTAATTGGAGGTAACGGAATGAATCGCTGGCTTGAAATCTTTCTGGTCTCCCTGAAGCTTGGTTTGACCTCGTTTGGTGGTCCGGTCGCGCATCTCGGGTACTTTTATGAGGAATACGTTAAACGAAGGAAATGGATCGACGAAAAAAGTTATGCGGATCTCGTTGCGCTCTGTCAGTTCCTTCCGGGACCTGCCTCGAGTCAGGTCGGAATGGGGATTGGACTCGTCCGTGGTGGTGTTGTCGGCGCACTTGTTTCGTTCATCGGATTTACGTTACCGTCGAGCGTACTGTTAGTTTTGTTCGCGATGCTCGCGACAGCGTTTGATGTGGCGGGTAGCGGCTTGATCCACGGTCTTAAACTCGTTGCCGTCGCGATCGTCGCCGATGCTGTTCTCGGAATGGGTCTGAAACTTGCAGTCGGACCGAAGCGGCTCGCGTTGATGATACTAGCGTTAGCCGGTGTCTTGATGATTGATCATCCGCTGGTTCAAGTCGGTGTCTTGGCTGTCGCGGCACTGCTCGGGTTAGTGCTGTTTCAAGTCGAGTCGGAAACAGGCCGGACACTTGCGATCGACGTCCCGCGCAGTTTAAGTATCGCCGCACTAGTGCTCTTTACAGGACTTCTATTCGTCACACCCATTTTAGCAACGATCGCGACAGGGCCGGTCCAACTCGCAAGCATCATGTACAATGCGGGTGCGCTCGTGTTCGGTGGGGGGCATGTGGTCCTGCCATTTTTAGAACAAGCGCTCGTTCCCGGGTTGATGGACGGAAATACCTTTCTTGCTGGGTATGCGGCAGCGCAAGCTGTTCCGGGACCACTCTTCACATTTGCGACGTACCTCGGAACAATCGCCTCTGGCATGACGGGTGGCCTGATTGCGACGCTCGCTATCTTTCTTCCTGGTTTCTTGCTCGTGCTCGGTGTGTTGCCGTTTTGGGATCGTGTCCGGGCGAATCAGCAGGTTGGTCGGATGTTGATCGGTGTCAATGCGGCAGTCGTCGGACTGTTGCTCGCTGCACTCTATGATCCGATTTTTACAACGAGTGTCAAGACCGGCATCGATTTTCTTGTCGCGTTCAGCTTGTTCTGCCTGCTGCGGTTTTACAAACAATCGCCGTTACGAATCGTCGCCCTCGGCGCAGTGCTCGGTGTAGTCGTACAAGGACTCGCATGAAAAAAAGCCCTGTCCGCGTAAAGGGACAGGGCTCTCAGGTTTAAGTTCGTTCGAGATGGACAAGTTGAATGTCATGACGGTTTGTCATCGAAACGACCAGGAAGCCGAACTGGTGATAGAGTCTGACCGCCGGAATGTTTGCTTTTGCCGTCGAGACGAAACGTAAGTCGATTTCTTGAAGCGCATGCGTCAATAACTGTGTTGCGACCCCTCGACGGAAAAAGTCGGGTGAGACGATAAGCCGCGTGATGGTGTCACCGGAATAAGTGAGGCATCCGAGCAGTCGCGCGTTTGTGACGTAAACATAGCCGGTCGGGGCTTCGCGTGTGAATTCATCGAACGTTTGGCGTAATGGCGGGAAGTCCGGTGCACCAATCAACGAAGCCTCGATTTGATAGGCTTGTTGTTGCAGTTGAAAGAGATTTTGAAAATCAGTTGGTGTCAGTCGTCGAATCATTTGTCGCCTCCGATGCACTGACGGCCTCCTCATTCGTCGGAAGAGCGAGTTCTTCTTTTAAGGTCGTCTTCGCAGCTGCGAGAGATTTCTTGTTGAGTTGATAATAATAACCACCATTGATGCGCGCATCTTTTCCTTTTAAGTCAATTCTGTTCACGGTACCGAGCGATTTGACGAACGGTTGGAGTTGGAAAGCTTCCGTCAACGACATGTTCGTTTGGAAGTTATCGCCTGTCGCTTCCATCAATTGATTCAGCTTCGTGATCGACCCAAGTGAAGTCGACTGGTCGACAATCGCTTGTAAGACCTGCTGTTGACGTTTCGTCCGACCGATGTCGCCTTCCGGGTCCTGGTAGCGCATGCGGGCATAAGCAAGGGCTTCTTCGCCTGTTAATGTCTGAAGACCCGGATCAAGTTTAACCCCACCTTGTTTATCCGATGAATTGAGTGTGTCGATCGGTAATTTCACGTCGACTTCAATCCCACCGATCGCGTTGACGATTGCGACGACACCATTAAAGTTGATGGCGCCGTAATAATCAATCGGGATGTCGAGCAGGTTCTCGACCGTTTCGATCGTCGAGTCGATTCCACCGAACGCGTACGAATGATTGATTTTATCTTCGTATCCGACAGACGGAATCATGACGAGCGAATCACGGGGAATACTTAACATACTGACTTTCTTCGCATTTTTATTGAAGGTTGCGACAATCATTGTATCGGAACGTGAGAACGTATCACCCGGGCGCTCATCCGTTCCGACGAGGAGGACAGAAAAATGGTCTTTAGTCAGATCAACGGCAGCAGCCCGTTTTTCTGATTTATCACCACGCGTGAGCTCGACTTCTGTTTTGTTGGCTGTTTGGAATGTTTTATGTGCGACATAGGCGAAAGCAGCGCCACCTGTGACTAAGACGATGAGAAATACGGTGACAAAAACCTTGAACCATGAGCGTTTTGGTTTTTGTTTAGTAGAACGAGATCGTGTAGAATCATCCACTCTTCATTGCCCCTAACTTTACTGAATTGTTAAAAAACTTTTAAATTCTTTACAAACAGTATAGCAGGTCGCGGGGAAATGTCACGCAAGGGGGCGTTCGATATAGCGTGATCCGTTTTGATTCATCACAGCTTGACCGTTCGTCAGATTCGTCATCCAATTGGTGAAAGAAGTGACGTCGTTTGAGTTGACGAGGACATCGATTTGGACGTTATCGAGGTAGTGGATTTGATCGATGATGTGGACGGTCGCCCGTAGTTCGTTTTCAAGTTTCCCTAACCAGGTATAGTCGACGGTCACTTCAATGACATCATGTGAAACACGTTCAACGACACCAATCGCGTTCAGTGCTTCTGACACGCTTGACCCATAGGCGCGGATCAAACCACCACCACCGAGCTTGATGCCTCCGAAATAGCGAGTAACGACGACGGCAGTATTTCGCAAATCACGTTTCTTTAAGACTTCGAGCATCGGCACGCCAGCCGTGCCACTCGGTTCCCCGTCATCATTGGCTTTTTGGATATCATTTTGTTCGCCAATTACATAGGCGGAACAGTTGTGATTGGCGTCAGAGTGCTGTTTTTTGATGGTTGTGATGAAGCTTTGAGCTTCCTGTTCTGAGGTAACCCGTGCCAGATATGTAATAAATCGTGACTTTTGAATAATGATTTCATGGAAACCATTTTCTTTTACTGTATAATAATTAAATAATGTCATAATCAAAAATGTCCTCCTCGTTAACTAGTTCTTTCTAGCATAACGACGATTTGTGAGGGAGACAACCATGGGGACTGGCAAGGAGCGGAGGGAGTAGTATGACGAATGAGATGAAGGAGCGGCTGTCCTTGAATGATATCGTACAGAACATCATTGGTGTCGTAGAAGAAAGTCGGGAAGAAATCGTTCGTATCACAGAGGATTCGAGAGAACAATACGCGGAAATCCAGCAGGAGCTGCGGGATTTGAAGACGCGTGTGCATGACTACATTAAAGAAGCCGAACGACTGGAACGACATATCAAGGATTCGAAGGCGCGACTCGTCGTCGTCAGTAAAAATTTTGACAACTACTCCGAAAAAGACGTCAGAAGTGCTTACGAAACGGCAAACGCACTGCAACTCGAGTCATTCATTAACCAACGGGATGAAATGAACTGCCGAAAACGGCGGGATGAACTGGAGCGCCGGTTGGTTCACCTCGACGAGACGATTGAACGCGCGGACATGTTGATTGGTCGCGTCTCCGTTGTGTTAAACTTCTTGACGGACGACATGCAGGCGATGAACGAAAAGTATGAAAAAGCGATGCAAAAACAAGAAATGGGTTTAAAAGTGTTCCAGTCCGCTGAAAATGAACGGCGACGCTTGTCGCGGGATATGCATGACGGACCGGCCCAGACACTGGCCCATGTGTTGATTCGTGCTGATTTAATTGAAAAGATTCATCAACATAACGGCGCGGAGGCAGCCTTTGAAGAAATTCGCCGACTGCGCAAGCTGATTCGCGACGGGCTCGCCGATATCCGCCGAATCATCTATGACTTACGTCCGATGACCCTCGACGATTTGGGCTTTGTCCCGACACTTGAGCGATACCTGCGTCATATGCAAGAAATTTCGAGCATTCAAATTCATTTCAACTATCTTGGGGGTGGGGAACGGATTGAGTCGACCTATGAGGTCGCCGTGTTCCGGATCGTCCAAGAAGCGGTTCAAAATGCAGTTAAACACTCCAAAGCGAGTGATATTCGTATTATCATAGAACAATATCATCATTCTGTCCGGATTCACGTCAAGGACAATGGCGTCGGGTTTAACTTTGACGAAGTCTTCGCGTCGTGCGACGAGTCATTTGGACTTGTCGGCATGCGGGAACGAATCGAATTGATTGATGGTGAGTTTGACATCGAAACGAAGCCGGGCAAAGGAACAGTCATCAAGGTGAGGATTCCGATTGAGGAGTCCAATGCGAGAGGGGAATCATTGTGAATAACGAGCAAGTAAAAGTAGTCATCATCGACGATCATCAGTTGTTCCGGGAAGGCGTCAAACGGATTCTTGATTTCGAACAGGAATTTATCGTCGTCGCGGAAGGGGAAAGTGGAGCGGAGGTCATTCCGCTCGTCGAAGCCCATCAACCGGATATCGTTTTAATGGATATCAATATGCCGCAAGTCAATGGAGTCGAAGCTACAAAACGTTTGATGGAAGTGTACCCAGATGTCCGTGTCATCATCTTATCGATTCATGATGATGAAACGTATGTCATGCACGCGTTAGGTGCCGGGGCCGTCGGGTATTTGCTAAAAGAAATGGCGACGGATGAACTTGTCAACGCGATTCGTTCTGTCTACCGTGAAGGGGGATATGTTCACCCGAAAGTCACGCCGAACTTGCTGCAAGAATACCGCCGCTTGATGAAGATGAAGCAGACGATGTCATCGCAACCGATTGAAAAACGTGTCGCGGAAGCACCGCTCCACGTTTTAACACGCCGTGAGTGTGAAGTTTTACAGTTGCTCGCAGATGGTTTTTCGAACCGTGCGATCAGTGATACGCTTTATATCAGTGAGAAGACGGTCAAGAACCATGTGTCTTCAATTTTGCGGAAAATGAACGTACCCGACCGGACGGGCGCTGTCGTCGAATCGATTCGACGGGGCTGGGTCGTCGTCGTTTAACAAAATGACGGTCATGCAGACGGTTTAGGGCGCAATCCGTCTCGAATCGCTTTTGAAGACGAGGCGAGACAGGGAAGCGCAAACGGATTGCCTCTCGTTATCGTATGTTCACTTTTCATAAGCGTTTGTCTAAACGCTGTGACGGTCGCCTAACAAGCGCCGTCTTTCTTTTTTTATCGACCGGGATTATGATACACTTAATAACGATTGTGACGTGTCAGAACACTTCATGTCACGACGGAACTCTTAAAAGCGAGGAAATTCACGAATGAGCCAGATTGTGATTTTAACGGATAGTACAGCCTATCTGCCAACTACCTATTGTGAAGAAAATAATGTACAAGTCGCACCGCTTAGCGTCATCTTTGATGGAGAAGCGTATCGTGAAGGGTACGACATTTCTGTACCCGATTTTTACAAGCGGATCCAGACAGGAAGCTTACCGACGACTTCGCAACCGAACATCGGCGACATCACCGATGCGTTCGAACGTCTTCCGGCAGGGACCGACGTGATTGGGATTACGTTATCGAGTGGAATCAGTGGGACGTATCAAGCTTTACATACGATCAACATGATGATTGACCACGTTCATGTGCACCCGGTCGATTCACGTATCTCGTGTATGCCCCAAGCCTTTCTCGTCAAAGAAGCTGTCCGGATGCGTGATGCTGGAGCGACAGCGGCAGAAATCGTAGCCCGTCTCGAAGAACTAAAAGGTTTGATTCGTGCCTATTTCGTTGTTGATGATTTAGAACATTTACAGCGCGGCGGACGTCTCAGCATGACGCAAGCCGTCGTCGGATCTTTCTTGAAGATTAAACCCGTCCTTCATTTCGTCGAAGGGAAAATCGTTCCGTTCGAAAAAATCCGGACGTTCAAACGGGCGGTTAAACGGATTGAAGAGATGATGGAAGATACGATTCATGGTGACGGTGCGGGATACGTCATTGGCGTCATTCATGCCGAAGACGATGGCAAAGCACGCGCTGAAATCGAAGTGCTCGGCCAACGTTTCCCGAAAGCGCGGATTGAGATGAGTGTGTTTGGTCCAGTCATCGGGACACATCTTGGTCCTGGTGCAATCGGCATCACGTGGTATAAAGAAGATTAAAGAGTCTAGAAGGTGAAGGGGCTGACTCATAAGTCAGACCAACATCAATCCTTGTGACGGACGTTTCCGTCCTCCACCCATCAAATGGCCGATGATTCCACTTTTCATGGAATCATCGGCCATTTCTATTGGAAATCAGTTAAAAGGTTTTTTCATTGTCCGCTTCGTTTCGTGCAGGAGGAAGAGGCTTGACCGACGAAAAGGTGGATACTCTCATCTCGGAAAGGAAGTGAGTTATGGACATTCGGGGACGGTTGATTCCGAGTGAACAAGTAAACATCTCGCTCGGTCCTTATGAAAAACGAGTTCCTGCCGTCACGTGGCGTTGTCAGCGGTGCGGGGCGATTCCGACACGCGGACCATGTACATGCGGAAAACGTTGCTATTATTGCCGGCAGTGTCTGATTTTCGGTAAACTTCGGACGTGCGACACACTCGTTACGGACACTCGTCCATTGGATCCGGTCTTGCCAAGTCAACATCAACCACTTGAATTGACAGACGATCAACGACGGATCGCAACGGAGATCGGACAGACGATTGAGCAGTCGGGACGTTTGCTCGTCCATGCTGTTTGTGGGGCAGGGAAAACACCGATGCTGTTCCCGGGGATTGAAACGGCGCTCCGGTTACAAAAGCGTGTATTGATTACGACACCTCGGGCGGATGTCGTCCGTGAATTGACGCTTCACGTCAAACGAGCCTTTAAGGAAGCGCGCATCGTATCCTTATTCGGGGGTTCCGAAGAACGGCTCGACATTGGAGACATCACGATTAGTACAACACACCAGTTGATTCATTACCGTTCCTGCTTTGATGTCGTCTTCATCGATGAAGTCGACGCCTTCCCCTATAGTACGGACCGGACGCTTCACCGTTATGTCAAACGGGTGATGTGCCCGGCAGCCTCCCTCATCCTTCTCAGCGCGACCCCTTCCTTTAAGAACAAACGACTCCCGACCGTTCGCTTGATGCGACGCTATCATGGTTTTCCTTTACCTGTCCCGCAATTACAGATTCCCTATACAACAAATCAGCTGATTGAGTGGTTACGCCGCCATGAAGATAAACCACGACTCGTCTTTGTGCCGACCGTCGCGGCACTCAGTGAGTGGCAAGAACGACTTGAACAGGCAGGTTTGTCGTCAGAGACGGTTCACGCTGCAGACGAAGCACGCATCGATAAAGTGGAGCGGTTTCGAACGACGACTTCTATTTTAGTGACGACGACGATTTTGGAACGAGGCGTTACGTTTGCGAATGTTCAGGTCGCGGTCGTTGATGCGGATGTGTCCTTTCGCGCCGCCGGATTGATTCAAATCAGTGGACGGGTCGGTCGGAGTGCCGATTTTCCGAAGGGCGAAATTATTTTTTTTGCGAACGACCGGTCGAATGCACTTTATGAAGCCATTCACGAAATCAAGCGGGCAAACCGGGAGGGGTTCCGATGAAATGTCTACTCTGCCAGCAGTTTTTTTTGCCGAGCTGGTCGTTGTCGAACGTATGGACTAGGCAAACGGTATGTTTACCCTGTAAAATAAGTTTTGTGAAAAGAGGGGAATGCACGGATTGTGGGAAACCCGGTCATTCCCTGTGTTGGGATTGTGAACGTTGGCGTAAACAAGGCCATTCGTTACAGACAGCGCCATTGTTTTTATACGATGCACACGCCAAGGCATTTTTAAAGCGGTATAAGTTTTTAGGGGACACGGCATTAATAAATGTGTTTAAAGAAGACTTGAAGAAGGTAAAAGTGAAACAGGATCTCATTGTGCCAATCCCACTAAGCCAAGAACGACTGAGTGATCGTCGCTTTAATCAAGCAGAAGGTATTGCGCGTCTAATGCGTGGGCGGATCAAGTTGTGTCTAGCCCGATCGGACGGTCCAGCGCAAAGTGGCCGTTCGAGACAAGAACGGCTGGAACGGGTTAATCCCTTTACTGTCATTTCTTCCATCGAAGGAAAAACAATTTTACTTGTCGATGACGTCTATACGACAGGAGCGACCTTGCACCAGGCGGCTTTACGGTTACGTGAAGCCGGTGCAAAAGAAATTTCTGCCGTAACTTTATTTCGAAGTGTTTAAGAATTCGTCCTTTCTGCCGATATTCATAATGAGGTGAAGGAAATGGATGTATTAAACTGCAAATCTTGTGGGAAGTTATTTGTTCGTCAATCTTCTGACCTGTGCATCGATTGCATTAGGAAAGATCATACTGATTTTGAGAAGGTGCGTGAATTCTTGCGAGAACGGCGGAAAATCCGAACCTCACCTATTGACGTGGAGCAGGCGATTGGGGTCAAGCGGGAAACTGTCCTACGTTATATCAAGGATGGACGTTTGTTGATGTCAGAAATTTCACAGATGGAAATCACCTGTGAGAGTTGCGGGAATCCTTCCCGTGACGGCACAATTTGTGCTGAATGTCGTGACAAGTTACGACGTGACCTCGCCCAAGCGATGCTAGATTCTTCTAACCCTTCGAAACCGAGAACGTATCGAACATGAATTAAGAATCTTGTAGTCTAGAAAGCAGGTGTTCACATGCGAATTGATTCTACGAAATGGGTTAACATGCCTAAAACGTACGAAAGAAATCAAGCAGTTGAAGGAACAGAAGCCAAACGAACGAATCGGCCGGATGAAGTAACGATCTCAAGCGAAGCGCGTGCGCGTTTTAACGAGACACCAACAGCCCGGACCGAAAAAATCGAATCCCTTCGTCAAGCCATTCAGGATGGAACCTATAAACCAGATGCGAAAAAAATCGCTGAGCGTTTTTTGAACTTGTAAGAAGGTAAGCTATGACAGTAGAGGCGACTCGGGGCACGGATGCGCGGGTCGCTTTTTATATGAAGAAGAACTCGTGAGGAGGCAATCGGATGGAAATCATTGATCAACTCGTAAGTGAGCATGAAGCCTTATTGGATCTTGCGAAAGAAAAAAAGGATGTCTTGATTCAAAATGATATGCGTCGGCTCTCGCAAATCGTCAAAGAAGAGCCTGTTTACCTAAAACGGATTGAGCAGCTTGAACAGCAACGGAGCGCGCAGATGGGCGATCTTACGATGACGGAATGGTTGCAAGGACACCCGGAAGATGTCGACTCCTTACGTCAATTGTTACAAACGATCGGTCAACTGAAACGATTGAATGACTTAAATGCCGAATTGCTCGAACAATCGCTTCACTATCTCGATTGGCACCTTCAATTGTTGATACCAGAAGCCGATGATTTTACATATGGTCAGTCCGCACTCGACCGCACACACTTTAATCGGAATGCATAAGGAGGTAGACGAATGCCATCAACTTTCATGGGGCTTGAGACCGGACGTCGGGCACTGACGACGAACCAATGGGCCCTTCAATCAACAGGGAACAATATCGCCAACGCCGGAACGGCAGGATTCTCACGTCAACGTCTCATCATGGCGACGACGGAGCAACTCTCGATGTCGATTGGTACAGGCAAAATGGGACAAATCGGCACCGGGGTCAAAGGTGAACTGCTCGAACGTGTCCGTGACGTGATGCTTGATAAACAATACCGCGATGAAGCGACGAAAACATCGTATTACGGCACAAAAGAAGCCGCGTTCAGTCGAATGGAAGACATCATCAATGAGCCGTCGGATACCGGATTATCTAAAGCATTCGATGGATTTTGGGAGTCGTTGCAGACTTTATCGACTAACCCGCAAGATTCCGGTGCACGGAGTGTCGTCCGCCAAAAAGCCGAGACGCTGACACAGACGTTCAATTATATGGCGAAAGCCCTCAACCAAGTGCAAGGTGACTTGAAAAGTGAAATTGATGTCTCGACTAAAAAAGTGAACGACCTATTCAAAAAAATTCATAATCTCAACGAAGAAATTCATACGGTCGAACCACTCGGAGTGTTGCCGAATGCCCTTTACGATGAGCGGGACCGTTACTTTGATGAACTCTCGGAGTATATCGACTTCGAAAAGGTTTCAGTTGATGCAGATGCCATTCAACAAGGAAACCTAGGAAATACCGTCAAAACGGCAGAAGGACGGATTGACGTCCGCATCACATTACCGAACGGGGATCGTTTACTCGCGGTCGACTCCGATTTACCGCAAGCAGGGACACTTGCCTTCACGACAGATGCTGCCGGTCTCTATACCGGTTTGAAAACGACTTCTCGGACAATCTCGTTTGATGAAGCTGGCGGGTTTCCGTCTGGTCGCTTGATTGGTTTAATTGAAATGTATGGCCATGTCGACAATGGTCAAGCAACGGGCGAATACGTCAAGATGCAAGGACACCTCGATGAGATGGCGGAAACATTTGCGACAGCCTTTAACGGAGCTCATGCAGGTAACCTAAAAAAAGACGGGACAAATGGGACGACCGGATTCTTCGTTTCGTCAAACGGACCGATTACAGCGAAGACGATTTCGCTCGGAAGCGAAATTAAAAAGAGTCTCGATAACATCGCGACGTCGACGGACGGAAACATCGGCGACAGTGCCGGTGCCTTGAAGCTTGCCAACATGAAGACGGCAAGCATCCGGTTTGATCGTTCAGACACGACGACGACAATCGGTTCATTTTATCAAAACGTCATCGGTGACATGGCAGTTGCGACTGATCAAGTCGCACGACTCGGGCAGAGTTCAGCTGTCTTGATGGAAAGTGCCGATCAACGCCGTATGTCGGTCTCGGCCGTTTCGATCGATGAAGAAATGACGATGATGATTCAGTATCAACATGCTTATAACGCGGCAGCGCGAAATATCACAACGGTTGATGAGATGCTCGATAAAATCATCAACGGTATGGGAATCGTAGGACGGTGATGACTAAATGCGAGTAACACAAACGATGTTGACGAAAACGAATATCGGACACCTGTCGTCCAGTTATCAAAAATTAAGTACGCTCCAAGAACAGTTGATCAGCGGGAAGAAAATCCAACGTCCATCGGAAGATCCGGTCGTTGCGATGCAAGGCATTCGTTACCGGACTGAAGTCCGTGAAGTCGAGCAGTTCAAAAAGAACGTCAATGAAGCGACCGGTTGGATGGACTTGACCGATTCTGCGCTGAATGAAGTGACGTCGGCGATGAGTCGTGTCCGTGAGTTGACGACGCAAGCCGCGACAGATACGTATGATGCGACACAACGTAAAGCAATCCAGAGTGAGGTCGGTCAGTTGGTTGAACACATCGGGACGCTCGCCAATACGAAATACAATGAAAAAGGAATTTTTAACGGCACAAAAACGGATCAGCCGTTCATTTCGATGGCAGGTCTAAAAGACTTCATGGAGACACCAGGCAAGTCGGTCGATACGGTCTTTACGGACGGGGATCCGGTCGGAAAAGACGGCGAAATCATTCGCTATGAAATCTCTTCCGGGATTGAAGTCCAGGTCAACGTTTCACCAACGAGCGTCTTTAGCAAAGAGACTTTCACGACACTCAAAAAGCTGTACGATGCCCTCGGCGGAGTCTCAGATACAGGTGCCGTTGACAGCTCGAACAACGGGGCAGAGCTGTCAGGGATGCTGAAGGACCTTGATGGCATGCTCAATCAAACGGTCGAGACGCGTGCCGATCTCGGTGCCCGGGTCAACCGGCTTGAACTGAATGCCTCACGTCTGGAAGATCAAGAAATCATCGCAAAGTCCGTCATGTCGGATAACGAAGACATCGAGGCGGAGAAGGTCATCATGGAATTGAAATCATATGAAACGCTTCACCGGGCCGCACTAAGTGCTGGTGCACGGATCATTCAACCGACATTACTCGATTTCCTACGCTGAGGAGGTGACGGGAGATGAATCTGCCGCATCTTGAAATGCGTCAAACGTCTGCGAAGATTGGCATCAATACGACGCGCGCGACACTTGAGCAACATCAGCAACAAGCCTCGCTGTCGATTGAACAACCTCAAGGCGAACTGTCGCTCGAAACGGTTGCTGCCCGACTTGAAATCGATTCTTCACAAGCTTGGATCGAGATTGGACGGATTCCGGCATTTGAGTCTGTTCAGCGGTACGCCGACTACGGACGCCAAATGGGGCAACAAGCAGTCGGACGGGCAGCGGCTGAAGGGGATCAGTTGATGCGGATTGAGCAACGGGGAGACGCCGTCGCCCGGATTGCGGCGTCGCGTCAAACACCGCCGGCTGAAGTGACGACACTGGGTTTCACGCCACGTAGTCTCGACCGGGTTAAAATCAATTACACGCCGGCTGAAGTGCGTGTGAACTATACGGCGCAAAAACCACGGATTGATGTTGAAATCCATCGACCGGAGTTACATGTCACACCGGGTACAACAGAAATTTACTTACGCGAACAAAATCAACTGGATATGTGGCCGGTCGGCGGCATATTCGATGGGGAAGGATAATCACATGCAAATCGAAACAGATTTTTTTGGAGCCGTTCAAGTCGTTGAAAGTGAAATCATTACATTCGCTTCCGAAGTTCCTGGTTTTCCAGAGGCACGTCGTTTTATCTTATTGCCATTTGGAGAAGGGATTCCCTTTTGGTCGTTCCAATCGATTGATCAACCGGAATGTGCCTTCGTCGTGACGAATCCGTTTTGGATTGATCCGGATTACGTTTTTGAGCTACCGGAATCCGCAAAAGAACAACTCGGGATTCAAGATACGGCACAAGTCGCAGTTTATACGACGGTGACGTTACGGGAACCGTTCCAAGAATCGACGACGAATTTGCGCGCGCCTTTCGTCATGGAGACGAAACGTCGGCAAGCCAAACAAGTCATTTTGGATGAAACGTATTCGAATCGGCAGGTCATCGGTAGTCTGACAGAAGTAGGTGGTCGCTGATGCTCGTCTTAAAACGAAAAACAGGGGAAGCCATTCAAATCGGGGATGACATCGAGCTGACGATTCTCGCGATTGAAGGCGATCAAATCAAGATCGGAATCGATGCACCGCGTCAAATCGATATCCACCGGAAAGAAATTTATCTTGCAATCCAAGATGAAAATGCAGAAGCTTCACGAAGTACGGGGCTGATGAGTCAATTATTAAAACAGCGTTCAGAGTGATGCAGCGAACTTCTTTTTTGCGTAAGCAATCAAAAGAAGTTTTTTCATTTTCACGAAAAAAATGCTCATTCCTGCCGAATCGTGTATAGTAATGTAGAGAAAAGAAACCTTTTTAGACAAAGAGGGAGTGTAGGAAATGAATGAGACGAAGCAACTGAAAAAAGATGCGAATCGTGTACTTAAAGCGACGAGCCGAACCTTTTATATACCAATCAGTCGCCTGTCGCAGGAATTGCAAGAGGCAGTCGGATCAGCGTATCTCTGCATGCGTGCGATTGATGAAATCGAAGATCATGAAGCATTGTCGACGGACGTCAAGACAACGCTTCTTCGGGAGACGGCACTCATGATGCGGGGGACGTTTTCAGATGAAACATACCGGGCATTGATTGCGCCATTTGCCAACCAATTGCCGGAAGTGACGCTTCGTCTTTCAGAATGGATTGCCTACTGCCCGACCGGGATTCGGGCGAAAGTCCTCGAATCGACGGCTGAGATGGCAGAAGGAATGGCGGTCTGGGCAGAACGGGACTGGACGGTCGAAACGGAAGCGGATCTTGATGAGTACACGTATTATGTCGCAGGCCTAGTCGGTGTCATGTTATCAGATATTTGGTACTGGAAAGCCGGTATCGTGACCGACAAACAACAAGCGATTGGTTTTGGTCGGGGACTGCAGGCGGTCAATATCTTGCGTAACCAACAAGAAGACGCAGAACGGGGTGTCGGGTATTTCCCACCCGGTTGGACGACGGAAACGATGTTTACGTATGCGCAAGACAACTTGGCGGAAGCAGACCGGTATCTTGCATCGATTCCGAAAGAGACGACAATCTACGAGTTCTGTAAGATTCCACTTGCCCTCGCACATGGAACACTGGATGCGCTCGCACGGGGAAAAGAGAAGCTCAGTCGACCAGAAGTCTTAAAAATCGTCGGCAGTGCGGTGTTAAAACGATAACGAATGGACGAAAAGAGAAAGAACATTTACACATGAAGCTTCGCAGGATGAAGCGCATGGGTAAGTGTTTTTTGTCGTTGGAAGGCGTCTGAAACGCTAATGTTCTGCCGCGGTTTCTAGCTGTATTTAAACGTGTAGACAAAGTAGCTTAGGGTAAAAAAACTTTTCGTTTTCCCATCATGGGGAACCCCTACTTCTTGATACGGTTTTTATTTTATATTATGAAGTAAATCTGAAATAGCCTCGATTTCCGATCTAATCGCTTCCTAGTGGAAAGCAAAACAGGAGCGACCCTGCAGCGAAGCGAAGCGGCGCGATGTTTGCCACTGGAAGACGATTAGGAAGGAGAGAGAGAGCGAAAAAAATGGAAGATCACATTCAAGCGATCTTTCATCTCGTTTGTCTAGAGTCGAAGTGCAGTCGCCACGCTTTTCTTTACTTCGAAGCATTCCAGGTAAAGTCGTCCCAAACGAAAAAGAGTCTAACCGGCTGATGCAAGTTCAGCTTGGATCGACTCTTTTTTGGGATTTTGGATTTAGGCTTGAAGGGACATCGGCTGTTCCTTAATTAGAGAATGGCTACGAGGTATACGATACAACCGATGACTCCGGCACCAACTAAAATCAATCCGGAGAGGCGTGCTGATGGATTTATAGTAGCGGAAAACTTTAAAAAGAATATGCCCGCGCTGACAATCACGACTGTCAGCACAAGCATTACAAGAACGAGAAGCGTGTTCATGTTCGTTGATCTCCAATCTGACTATACGTGTGATTTACGATGATTGATGTGAAATCAGTTGATGTCTTCTAAATAAGATAAAACTTTTTTTTCATACGCTTTTCGGTCATGGGCGTAGGACTGGACATGGCCGCCGTTTTCCGTCACGTAGAGTTCGGAGTGCGGTGCTGCTTTTTGCAGCCGCATGCTTTCCGTGACCGGAATGGCATCATCATCCTTGCCGTGAATCATCAAGATTGGATAATCGATCCGGCGAATCGCTTCAATCGGTTTGACGCGTTCCGGATTCAATCCTGTTAGCGGTGGTGTGACTTGCAGAATGACCGGTGTGAACGGGAAATTCGGTAATCCGCTCCAGACAGGCAGGTTCGTTTCTAAGTAATTCTCCAGGTCGCTGAACGGGCTGTCAGCGATGACGCCGGCGACGTCCGCTTTCGGCGCCGTCACGAGCGCGGTCGAAGCACCCATCGAGATGCCGTATAGGACAACGGGTTTGGAAGCGCGCGACTTCGCATATTTGACAGCCGTCAGCAAATCATCTTGTTCTTTTGCCCCGACTGTGACGCGTGTTCCTTCCGAGATACCGGAACCGCGAAAATCAAACGTCAACACGTTATAGCCGGCATCATGGAATTTTTTGAAGAGCGGTAAAATCGGGACATCCGTTTGTTCACGGTTTTTCCCGTAGCCATGGGCGAAGACGATTGTCAGTTTGGCGTCTTCACTCGGGATCCACCAGCCGGATAGGCGGGTGCGGTCTTTTAGAGAACGGAAGGAGACATCTTCATAAGCCAGTTTTTCAGCTTTTTTAGGATTCGTCGTCAAGGCTTCCCGTTCGGGTTTCGTCAGGGAGGAACCGACGTAAGCTGATATTCCGACGAGTGCAATCAACAACAAGACAATGACGAGGATCAGGCCCCCGATAATCTTTTTACGATGTTTCTTCAACAACGGCGCGACTCCCTTTCTCGGACAACTGTGAATTAGTGAATATCTTTTTTCTTGAAGCGACCCCCGTGGACGTCATGGATATTGCCGATCGCAATGAAGGCTTGTTCGTCAAAATCACGGACGATTTCTTTTAATTTGGTCTCCTCGAGGCGACTGATGACACAAAAAATGACTTTTTTGCCGTCACCGGAAAAAGCACCTTCCCCGTTCAAATACGTCATGCTCCGACCGAGCCGGTCCAGGATGGCAAGTCCGATTTCTTCATAGTTTTCAGAAATGATCCATACACTTTTCGATTGGTCGAGTCCGTCGATGACGACATCAATCGTCTTGAAGGCAATGAAATACGTAATCAAGGAATACATCGCCCGGTCCCAGCCGAAGACGAACCCGGCCGAACCAAGAATGAAGACATTAAAGAACATGACGATTTCACCGACGGAAAATGGCGTCGAGCGACTGAACGAGACGGCGAGAATCTCAGTACCGTCAAGCGAGCCACTCGCGCGAATGACGATTCCGACGCCGATTCCGAGGATTAAACCGCCAAAGACGGTCGCAAGGAGATCGACATTCGTCATCGGTCCGATATCTTCGAGCAGTTTCGTTGCGACGGCCATGATGAAAATCGCATAGAGCGTCGACAGCGCAAAGGTTTTACCGATTTGTTTATAACCGAAAAAAATGAATGGAATGTTTAAGAAGAATAGCCATAAGGCGAGTGTCGAGTCAGTCAGTTTTGAACCGATGATTGAGATTCCGACGATTCCGCCATCGATGATATTGTTCGGGACGAGGAATCCCTTCAGCCCAATCGCAAAAACGATGGCACCAATCGTCAACAAAAACAGCCGCCGGACGAGTTGCCATTTCGTCGAACGACGATGGACTTTTGCTTGTGTCGTTGCCTCCACCGTATCCCTTCCTTTCCGAACTGTTTCTGTCATTACTATAACAAAAAAGCACTAAGGCGTGCGAGAGCAACCTTAGTGCAACGGATTATCCGATGGGGCGAATCGATTGGAAAAAGCGTAAAACAAGTTCAGCTTCCTGCGGGGAAGCATACTCGGCGACATATTGTCCCTGTTCCATCCGGACGATGGTCACGGTACAGGAGACGAGTTGAATCCCTGCCATCAGGCGAACTTCGAACGTCGCTGTATTCAGGGGCAGGGCCGTATCCGTCGAAAAGTAGAGAAAACGTGTACTCGTCTGGTGCGCCTGAATGTCGGAGTAACGAAAATCGAGTGCTGCGTCATGGTGCGTCAACATTTTGATTTTTCCTTCAATCGCGAAACTCGGTGTACTATCGGCAGCGAGCGAACAGGCTTCGATTGGATACAGGACTTCTCGTAATAAGAAACTTTGCATGACATCTGTCGGGACGGGACGGCTGAAGAGATACCCTTGGATATTCGGGCATGTCAGTGTCCGGAACGTCTCGAGTTCCCGAAGTGTTTCGATGCCTTCCGCGATGACGGATAAATGGAAGACGGAAGCCATGTAGAGAATACTTTTGACGATTGCTTGGGCTTTGGCATTATCCGCAATGTGTGTTGCGAACTGTCGATCGATTTTGACGACATCAATCGGATAACGCTGAAGGTAGACCATCGAGGAATAGCCTTTTCCGAAGTCGTCTAAGGCGATGCGCACGCCGAGATGACTCAAGTATTCGAGCATCCGGCTCGTATTTGGATCATCCATGATCAGTGCGGCTTCCGTGATTTCAAGCTCGAGCAGATGGGCCGAGAGATTATACTTGAGTAAGATTTGCTCGATTTGATGTTCGAACCCTGGAATCAAAAACCGCTTCGGTGAGACATTGACAGAAATCGGGACAAGATTGACCCCGGCACGCGCCCACGTCTTCATGGCCCGGCAAGCTGTTTCGACGACCCAATCGCCGATTGCGACGTGGAGGGAACTTTCCTCGGCGAGCGGAATGAAATCGTTCGGAGGAATCCGACCCCATTCAGGATGCTGCCAACGAATCAAGGCTTCGAGTCCGATGATTTTCCCTGTCCAACTATCGACTTTCGGTTGGTACTCGAGGAATAACTGGTCCCGTTCGATTGCGTAATGCAAATCTTGCTCCAGGCGATACCTGCGATAGTAGTCGATATCGAGGTTCGAGGCATAGTGGTGGAACGTACTATGATTCTCACGGCGCGACCGGCGTAGCGCGGTATAGGAATGTTTGATCAACTCGACCGCATCTTGACTGTCGTCCGGGAAGCGGCTGACCCCGACTGATATTCGCGCGAACAGGGCATACGGTTCAATGAGAATCGGTTGTTCCGACAAACTCAAGAGCTGTTCCGCGCACGACGTCACATCATCCTTGTAGCTCGACGGGACGACGAGGGCATATTCATCCCCGCCGAGATGACCGAGAAACATCTCGGGTGGTTTCTTTGCCGCGAGCGACTGACTCGTCGCTTTCAGCCACTGATCACCGGATTCATGGCCGAAGGCATTATTGATTTCCGTGATCCGGTTAAACGAAACGGACAAAATCGAGAAGGCCTGTCCGCGGTTCATCCAGGTATTGATGGTTTCATGTAACGCAGTCCGGTTCGGAAGACCGGTCACGGTATCGTGGAGTGCCAATTGCTTGAGGCGATCTTCGTATTCTTTTTGTAGCGTGATGTCATGCATGATGCTGTTCGAGTAGGCGATCGTCCCGTCGAGTTGGAAGACGGGAATCTGTTGATCCTCGATCCATTTCATCCGACCATCGGGAAAGATGAGACGATACTGGATCGTTCCCGGTTTTCCCGCCGTCAATTGACGGATGAACTGCTTCATCGCCGGGATGTCCCGTTGATCAATCCGATGGAACAACCAGTCCTGGCTCAGTAATAAATCGTTAGGTAACTCCTCGAAGATTTGCAAGAAACCTTTTGAATGAAACAGGAGGCGGCCGTTCGAGAGATTGATTTGCGAAATCGCTGCATCGAGCGCTTCGTAAATCTCACGTGTCTGTGTCCGTTCGAGTGTCAATTGACGGCGTGCTTCGCTGACTTCTGATAAATCATATAAAATCACAGAGATCTGTGAGGGATTTTCGAGCCGGCGCAATGCCTTTAAGCGTAACAACTGATACTGTTTATCCGAATTTAAAATCGATACTTCCTGCTCAAAGGTGTCGATTTTATGGTGAATGAGCCGTTCCATCTCGAAATGGAGCGGATCAAGGTCCCGGGGATGGATCAGTTGATTCATCTGCTTGCGCGAGAGTGCATGTAGCTGTTCGGCAGAAATCCCGAGGTAGTTGATGAGTGACGCCGAATGTTCGACGGCTTGTGTCAGCGGATCATAATGGAAGACGACAAGCTCCGGTATCTGTTCGGTCAGTTCAAGCTGAGAGCGGATTTGGACGACGTCCTGTTCGAGCTGTTTTTCACGGGTGATGTCCCGCGCCATCCCGTAGACACCGATGACTTGACCGTCTTGGCGGATCGGCATGTTCGTAATCTTTAACGTCAAACGACGTTGATCGAGATGAAGGCCTTGTGCCGTATAGTGAACGGTTTCCCCGGCAAGGGCACGTTCAAAGAAGGCAGTGACCGCATCGATTTGTTCAGGCGGGTTAAAGACTGCAAAATGTTCGTACAATGTCTCGGCCGAATAGCCGAGCATGGACGGGAGCTGGTCATTAAAGTAGATGATTTCCCCCAAATGATTGAAAAAGAAAATCGCATCCGAATTTTTTTGGAAGAAAGGTTCTACACTATCCGGATGCGAAAGCTCAAGTTCACCGATGAATAGAGGGGAGGTAGAAGAACGACTTAGTCGTTGCACAGCGTCGAAAAAAGCCATAGTCAAATCTCCTCGCTAGAATGTAATTCGTCTCCTATCTAGTATCGGGTGAAGAGGCGGACAATTGCAATCAAAGTTCGAGAAATCGACTATTTTTTCAAAAATATACTATCTTTTCTTAAAAAA
Source organism: Exiguobacterium sp. s193 (assembly GCF_018618755.1). Lineage (GTDB taxonomy): Bacteria > Bacillota > Bacilli > Exiguobacteriales > Exiguobacteriaceae > Exiguobacterium_A. Next base: position 562,271 of record NZ_JACSMR010000001.1, on the reverse strand, counting down.
CAGGAAAAAGGACATCTGCCCGAAAGCAGATGTCCGCAGCGTGTATACAAACTCTTATGAAGCGTGAACATGCGATAACGAGAGATAATCCGGTCGCGCTTCCCTGTCTCGCCTCGTCTTCAAAGCGGCAATCGGTCACGCCGCTACAGCAAAGCTGCAGGGTCGCGACCGATTGCTTTTCGCTTCAAAAGCGATTCGAGACGGATTGCGCCCTAAACCGTCTACATGAATGGTTTTCCGTCATAGTGTTACCTAAAAAGAGTCACGTTTCGTTGACTCCTGCGGGGAAAAGTGCGTTTTTAACGCACTTTTAGAGGCAGGCAAGACCCTGCTTCTTGTCCGTTAGGATCAAGGAGCAACGGCTTGCGCCTCGCCCGAGGAAAGCAACGAAAAAAGACGCTTGATCTCCCGATGGCACTTTGTCTACAGCATGAGGACATCTGCCTGAAAGCAGATGCCCGCATCACTCATTTAAGATTAAATCGCTAAATCAACCGATGTTTCACTCGCGTTTGGATCTGCAGATTCATCTGTTTGTGAATCGTTCATTCCATGATGCCGTCCGCCATGTCCGCCGCGCGGACCTTGTTTGAGATCATCATAACTCGAGACTTCGTCTGCCCGTTCTTGAATCCGTTCTTTGATTGCCGTGGCTTGTTTTTCTGTGATCGCGCCGTCTTTGACTTTTGCGTCAACCGCAGCCGTTTGTGCCGAGATCACCGCTTTCTCGAAATCAGCGAAGGCGATCCCATTGGCTTCAGCAAAAGCGGGGAGTGGTTGATTGGCGGCTTCGAATTTAGTTTCATCAAGCTTGAGGCTGGCTAAGATGCTTGCTGTCGTATCACCGAAGACATCACGTCCATCCTCATGATGACCGGGACCGTGGTCGCCGCGGTCTGGTAAATCATCATAGCTGGTCGCATCCGAAAATTCTTCCGTCATGCGTTCTTTGATGGCGGTCGCCTGTTTTTCCGTCATCTTCCCGTCTTTGACGAATTGATCGAGTTGCGTCGTTTGGGCGGCAAGGAGTGCTTTCTTATAGTCGGCAAATTTAATCGACTGGGCTTTTGCGAAAGCTGCGAGCGATTGGTTCGCTGCATCGAAGTCGTCTTGACTGAGTCCGAGTGCTTTCAAGACGTCAGCAACGAATGCTTCGTTAAAGAAACCGCCTTTATCGCCATGACGCGGACCTTGCGGATGTTGTTCGTTCAGCTCGTCATAACTTGACACACCACTGAACCGTTCCGTTTGACGTTGCAACATCTCCGTCGACTGGCTCTTCGTGATATCGCCTGACGCGACGAGGCTTGCCAGTTGTTCTTTTGCTGCTGCAAGTTCCGCCGCTTTGTAGTCGGCGAATGAAATCCCTTTGCTTTCTGCGAGATCGGCGATTGATTTTCTGTCCTCCCGGGCGACCTGTGCCTCGTCTTCCGTAATACCGAGTTTATCTAAGAGCAGGGTCATGTCCATTTTTTTCATACCCTCGAAGTGATGGCGTTCTGATTTCGTTTTCGTTGAAGCATCGCTGTCGTTCGTGGCGGCGAGAGCGGAAGCTCCTCCTACTGTGAGTGCGCTGATTGTAAGTGCGGTGATCCATTGTTTTTTGAATTTCATGGGTGATCACTCCTTTCACCTTGTATGTTAGCGTGAATCAAAAACGGAGTTGTGAGGAAGTTGCAAAGAAATTGCCAAGAAAAACAAATCGGCTGAAAAAGGCGGTACACTAAGGACGTGGAGGGATGACGATGCATATTTTATTAATCGAAGATGAAGGGAAGCTCGCTCAGGTGACGGAGCGGTTCTTGCGTCACCATGGATATGAAGTGGAGCTTGCGATGTCGCTCGCAGAAGCAAAACAGGCGTTAAGTAAAATCGCGTTCGATGCCGTCCTCGTTGATGTCCGGCTACCGGATGGTGACGGGTGGTCGCTCGTTCCGGCCATCAAAGCAACCGCCGTTCCGCCGGTCGTCTTCATGATGACGTCACGCGGGGAAGCCGATGACCGGGTATTTGGGCTCGAGCTTGGTGCGGACGACTATCTCGTCAAACCGGTTGTCTTAAAGGAATTGACGATTCGGCTCGAACGGGCCTTAAAACAACGTCCGAAAGAATCAAGTTTACGGTTAGGTGACTTATCGCTCGATCCGAAAGCGCGGCTCGTCAAAACGACGGATGCGTCGATTAACCTTGCGAAGATGGAGTTTGAGCTGTTGACATACTTCATTGAGCATATCGGTGAAGCACTCAGCCGCGATCAAATCCTCGATGACGTCTGGGGCTATACGTTCGGTGGAGATACGCGGACGGTCGATACCCACGTCAAACAACTGCGTGATAAATTCCCGACCATTAAACGACAATTAAAAACGGTCCACCGGGTCGGCTACCGGCTGGAGGCGATCGAATGAGCAGACTGATGCGGAAGTTTTTAGTAGCGGTCGTCGCACCGCTGCTCGTCATGGGGATTTTGAGCTTCATCTTGACCGCTGTCCTCGTCAACCGCTTTGCGGAAGATGAACGTTACAGCCAACTTGCACGGGAAGCGAACATCATCCAGGAGGCAATTGACGGCAATCAACCGATTCCCCGTGACATTCAAGGGTTCGTTACGATCGACGGTCAAACGCAACGTATCGGCGGACGGGGACCGCAACCGGTTAACTTACCAGCCCTGGACGGCCTACAACAAGAAGACGCGATTGAAGTCCAAGGGCAACGCCTGTTGACGTATCAATTGAAGGACGGCGGCACGGTCATCACGACGATCCGGAATGCGCCGCTTGCGAGTAACGCCCTCAATGGCGTGTACTTAGCAATCGGTGTCGCGCTGCTGGTGACGCTCTTGCTTGCGACCGGACTCGCCTATTATATGGGGCGTCAGTTGACGCGTCCGATCGTCAACTTACGGTCCGTCGCCCGGCAAATCGGGGCGGGGAAAAAGAGCGTACCGCTACCGAAGCGGCCGAACGATGAAGTCGGGGAATTGATTGCGGCCGTCGACGAGATGCAGGAGCAACTGCTTCAAAAAGAAACGTTACAAAAGTCCTTCATCGCCGGCATCACACACGATTTGCGGACGCCGCTCGCGATCATCCGCAACGAAACAGAGGCGCTCGCAGCAGGGGTGATTCCGCTAGACGAACTGCCGGACGTCACGGACAGCATCATCGAAGAGACGGACCGGCTCGGTCTGTTGATTGACGAGACGCTCGTCTACTCGAAGCTTGCCGGAGGGATGATGCCGCTCAAGCGGACGGAGACACGACTGGACACCCTCGTGCGCGATACGGTCGGACGGTTAAAGGCGACGTTTGAGAAAAACGGGGTGTCGCTCGTCGCGGACGTCGTGCCTGTCACGCGCCGTATTGATGTTCGCTTGTTTGAACGGGTCCTCGTCAACTTTTTGATGAATGCCCATGCTGCGGCCCCGCCCGGCAGTCCGGTCACGGTCCGGCTGACAGAAGCTGAATTGACGGTAGAAGACGCCGGGCGTGGTGTTTCGGAAGCTGACCGGGCAACGATTTGGGACCTGTATGTCAAACAGGACGGTGGTTCCGGACATGGTCTCGGTCTTGCGATCAGCCGATTGATTCTCGATAGCCACGACCTGGAGTATGGCGTCCAGACGGGCCGGCAAGGCGGGGCTTGTTTCTTTGTCAAGTTGTAAAAAACGCATCAAAAACGCCGATGATTCCGTCTAAGAAACGGGACCATCGGCGTTTTGATTTGAAGGCGACTGATCAATCGGCCGTCTTTCTGATTACTTCGTTTCGTTTTCGTGTGCGAGACTCGGTTTGACGAGTGTATAGAATTCGTCACTCATCCCGACGCGACTCCCCATCTGGCATGCGAGTTCAAGTGTTTCTTGATAGAACTTCGCGACGAGGCTGTGGTTTTTGATGTGCATGTCCTTCATCGCCTTTTCAACACCGAGGACGACTTTAGCGATTTGGTCATCCGCGTCATTTCGGACCGGGACGACGTTGTCCGGGAGGTCGACTTCTTTATCGTGTCCGTTGAAGCGGAATGATGCGCCGAACCCAAGGTGCTCGAGGAAGAAGTGTGGTAACAATTTACCAGCAAAAAACTGATGCCACTCCGACTCTTTCATCGCTTCCATGTCACGTTTAAAGGAAGTGGTTGCGAGCGCGTAACGGTCATGTGTATCTTTCATGAACTTCTCAAGGATTGGTACCTGCATCGCAAATGAGTTCTTGAGCAGATTATCGAGTTGTTCTTGCGTTAATTGTTCTTGTTCAGCCATCCGTTTAACCCCATTTCGTTTCGTTACTCTTATCGTAAGAAATTTAGACAATTCCGTCAAATCTTTTTCGAGAATAAGGTTTACCTATTGTACGAAAGGGAATTTCATTATTATCGCATACATAGAGGAGGAATCAGCATGAAACGAATTGCAATGACAGGACTATTAATCGGGGCATGTCTGATTCCTGTGACAGCTTTTGGGGCGACGGGGGTTACGTATCAAAAAGGAACGGTTCAAAACAAACAGCTTGGTTATACCGTTAAGACGACAAAGACGCTGAAAAAAGCAATCGCCGAAGACAAAGTCGAGCTGATCAAAAACAAGACAGTCAAGACGAAATACGGTACCGTGACACGAAGCGGAACGTTTTCGTTCTACTATAAGGTCAAAGGAAAAGATCAGTTGCTCGTCAACTTGAACTATGAGCCGAAAAAACTGTCAAAAAAACAGTTCGAACGTCAAGTCGGGTATGGCACATACCTCGGGACAAAAGGCAATAAAACGTATTATTACGTCCAACCGACGGAAGCCGTCGATGGGGCGGTCGGGAACAAAAAAATCGACCGCTTGATCACGTATCACGTTCCGACGATGATGAAAACATTTAAACTGCAGTAAGCATTAGCTTTTTGCTAGTGCTTCTTTTAATGGTTCGCTATATAGTAAAGGTTGAGGTGAAGAGAGATGGAATATACAGTAACAAAAGTCTTACAAACGACAGATGTCTTGCAGCTTGAGAAATGTGTCAATGATCATGACGGAATTGAATTGAAGGTCGCAGCGGACTGGATCGGCGAAAATGATTTTGCCGTCTACGATGAGTCGAAATTGGTCGGCTACCTGCAGGCTTTCGCCTACTTACCAACAGAGTGGGAAGTCAATGTCTTCGTTGATCCGGATTACCGGAAGCAAGGCATCTTTACAAAACTTGTCGAAGCGGCAGCAGAGTCGGCGCGTGCAGCGGGAGCGGAAGGTTTTACGTTCGTCGTCGATGATGCCAGTACATCTGGTAAAGCAGTTTTAGGAACACTCGGGGCAGAGTACCGGATGACGGAATACAACATGGTGCTGAAAAAAGCGCAATTGTTCTTAAAAGCGGATCCTGACTTCGAGTTACGCGAAGCGACAGCAGATGACCGTCCGTTCATCGTCGAGACGCTCGGCAAGTCGTTCGGAAATACGGATGATGAAGCGGAAGCAATCTATCAAGCAATCGAAACAGAGGACCGCGTGACGTTCATCGGTGTCGCGAACGGTCAATCGGTCGGTGTCATCCGGGCATATTTAGCGTCTGACACACAAGCCAGCATTCATGCGTTTGCCGTTCGTCCGGAAGCACAAGGCAATGGTTACGGAAAAAAAATGTTGAAATTAATGGTCCAAGCGCTGTTCCGAACAGGTCGGACGCAGCTTGAACTCGATGTTGAGACAGACAACGCTCGCGCACTGGATCTCTATAAAGAAGCTGGGTTCGTCGTCGGACGCGGTTATCAGTTCCACGTGCTTGAACTATAAGCAGTTTGACGGAAAGTCCACGGGAGTGGGCTTTTTTTGTGGACTTGTATAGTAAGCATAGACCTTATGTCTTACTACTCTTTAAGAAGGTAGGGTGTCGTTTTCGATCGTTCTCGGGCGCGCTTTCCTCGGGCGGAAGGGACGAGCCCTTCCTTTTCCCGCAGGAGTCGCGCCCGGACGACCGAAACGTAGTAAATCGATGGAAAGTTCATGAGTTTGGCTTGTTTATCATAATTGTTATAAAAGACATAGCGTCGGGGTCTTATTGCTCTAAAAGATAGAGTTTCATTTCCTTTTGTCCGCTGACGCGCTTTCCTCGGGCGGAACGCAAGCCGCGATCGACTTTCAGCCGACCGGGTCTTGCCTGTTCCTGACGGAAGGAACGAGCCCTTCCTTTTCCTGTAGGAGTCGCGCCCGGACGACGGAAACTTTTTTGTTAGGAATCCGATGATATGTGGTGAAGGAAACGATCTTAAAAACAAGTTCATAATCTAAAAGAAGTCTGAAACCTTCCTATGGTTTTGTCGTATACTAGGCATATGGAAAAACAAAGGAGGCGACGGTAGTGAATGGTCGACAGGAATCATTACGGACGTTGAAGTGGGTATCAGGTGGTTTAGAGGCAATCCTCGGGATTCCGTTTCTCGGTGGATTGATTGTTCTCGGGTCAGGTTATAACGCGTTATGGTTGATGCTTGCGTTCCACATCGTAGTTGTGGTGTTGACGGCACGGGCCGGCAATGTCTCAAAAGGGAACATCGTCGGAATCGTCGCATCGACAGTCGGTGTCATTCCAGTCGTCGGGATGCTGTTGCACATCGCAGCGGCGATCACAATCTTACTCGACGCGGCATTCGGTAACCGGATTATCACGCGAACACACGTCGAGCGGGTCGAACCGATTCGTCCCCGTCCGGTCCGAAAAGAACAGGAGAAACAGGAAGATCATCCGTTTTAAGCTTTTTTGATTGACAGTGAAATCCGAGCCGTGTAAAGTAAAGACCAAGTTAAGCCATATCAAACAAATCAACGACGCGGAGTAAGTACCGTCAACACTGCCGACAAAGCGAGTCAGGAAAGGTGAGAGCCTGACGCGGTAAGCTGATTAGGGAATGGACCGCTGAGAGCCTGTTGAACGATTGCAGTAGACAGGACGGTTGCCCCCGTTATCGGGCTAGCTGGTTGTTGGACCAGCGACAAGAGGAGATTTTTAATCTCAACTAGAGGTGGCACCGCGCGGATACAGGCGTCCTCTATGCAGCAGCTTTTGCTATGCATAGAGGGCGTCTTTTGTTTTACGTCAAGGAACGCCGAATCATCCAACGCACATTATCTTTAGGAGGAATTTTTTATGAAGAAGACATTGATCGCGGCGGCAAGCACGGCGTTCCTACTCGCAGGATGCTCGACGACAGACACAGAAAAAGCAGCACCGAATGAAAACGAAAAGAAAGTCCTGCACACGATGGAAAGTTATGATCTCTTGTCGGTCGACCCGGCAGATGCAATCACATCAAACATCTTCAACCAGATTTATGAAGGGTTGTACCGCTTTGATGAAAACAATGAACTCGTCCCGGCAGCTGCCGCGTCACACAGCGTATCGGAAGATGGTAAAGTCTATACGTTTAAGCTTGACCCAAAGGCAAAATGGTCTGACGGGAAACCCGTCACGGCAGAAAACTTCCGTTATGCGTATGAGCGTGTCATCGAAACGAGCTCACCATTCGCCTACTTGCTCGAGCCCGTCAAAGAGACGAAAGTCATCGACGATGAAACATTACAAATCGAACTGAAACGGCCGACACCGTACTTCCTCAGCATGACGACGTTTGGGACATACATGCCGGTCCGTGAAGACATCGTCAAAGCGGAAGGCGACAAGTTCGGGACGGACCCGGAGACGAATGTCTACAATGGACCGTTCACGTTCAAAAAATATCAAGCAGAGCAAGGCTACACGCTTGCGAAAAATGCCGACTATGCGGACAAAAAGCAGGTCAAGATTGACGAAGTCGATGTCAAAATCATCAAGGACCCGATGCTTGCGATCAACCTGTTTGAAACAGGCGAACTTGATGTCGCACCACTCAACTCGGAAAACGTCATCAACTATAAAGATAAAAAAGAGTACAACACGTTCAGTGATTCGCGGATGTTCTTCATCCGGATGAATCAAAAAACGGACGCTTTAAAAGACAAGCAGACCCGCCAAGCGATTGACGCTGCATATAATAAAGAAGCGTTGACGAAAACATTACTCGGAAACGGTTCGTTACCGGCCGATTACATCGTCCCACAAGACCTTGATCCGCAGTATGACAAAACGCGTCAAATCACGTCATCGTTTGATGAAGCAGAGGCGAAGAAAGTTCTTGAACCGCAAAATCTGGAATTGACGATGATCATCGAAGACGATGAAGTCTCGAAAAAAATCGGCGAGTATATCCAGGGCACGCTCAAACGCCAAAACGTCGACGTCAAACTCCTGTCGTTGCCGAAGAAGGAACGCCTTGCCCGTGAAGGACGAGGGGACTATGATTTGTCACTCGCGAGCTGGGCACCGGACTATCAAGACGCGACGACGTACTTGAACTTGTTCATGACCGGTAACCCGTTCAACATGATGGATTACTCGAACAAAAAGTATGACCGTCTCTTGGAGCAGGCAGAAAACGAACTCGATCAGGACAAACGGTTGGAACTGTTGAGTCAGGCAGAATCGCTGTTGCTCGATGATCAAGCGATCTCACCGGTCTACCAGCGCAAAAACGCCTTCTTACAAAACACGGAAGTCACACACCTCGTCCGTCACAACGTCGGGACGGACATCTCGTATAAATACGTCGAAATTGACCGTAAGTAAAAATATCAGCCGTTCGCCTTGTCATGCTCAGATGACGAAGCGGACGGTTTTTTCATGAAGTAAGAAGCAGAATGAAAGAAATTGTTATTTTGTTACAAATTAATCATTGAATCGACTTTGAAATCAGGTCAATCCTATTAAAGCGTTCTCATCTGGTGCCGATAAGGAGAATGTTGAGAAAAGAATCAGGAAGGGAAGTTACGGATATGAGTAAGTTACGTAGCAATTTAAAGATTCGGTTATTTGTATGGGTTCTCGTCATTTCAATCATTACAGGCGGAATTTCTGCCCAGCTTACATTATTCCTCTCGCGTGGAGTCGACGTCGCAGAAAGTCAAGGGATTTTATTTGGAGCGGGCATCGGATTAGTCTTGTCGATTCTCGGATCACTGTTGATTCAGTTGATTCTCCGTCAGCCAATCAAAGCCATCGAAAAAGCGACACAGACGGCACGTGAAGTCGCGAACGGCAACTTTGATGTGGATTTCGAAGAAGCGACGCGTGGCGACGAAGTGGATCAGTTGATGCATGAACTCGAAGTGATGGTGTTACATATTCGCAAGCAAGCGACACAGATGGGCAGCTCAAGCGATAAATTGACAGCATCTGCCCAAGAAATCGCGGCAGCCGTCCAGGAAGGCAACGCGTCAGGCGAGAGTATCCGTTCAGCGATGGCGGAGCTATCGACGAAGATGAACGAAAACGTTGATCAAGCTTACCTCTCGATGGATGCGCTCGGCGCCGTCAAACGGACGATGGATGAAGTCGCCCAAGAAATGAACGAAGCCTTGAAATCCGCGACCGTCATGCAGACGGAAGCCGAGAACGGCAAGACACTTGCAACGGATTCCGTTGAAGCGATGCATATGATTTCAAGTAAAATGGAACAATCAGCGACACTCAATGGTCGTTTGACGGATATGACTGGTGAAATTTCACGAATCACAGACGTCATCAGTGACATTTCAGCACAGACGAATTTACTCAGTTTGAATGCCTCGATTGAAGCAGCACGTGCCGGTGAAGCCGGGCGCGGTTTTGCCGTCGTTGCGGCGGAAGTCAAGAAGCTGGCCGAACAAACAGCGACATCAGCAAAAGAAATCACTGATTTGATTTCCGGTGTCAAACGTCTTGTCAATGATACGGCGAATGCGATGACGGACGTTCAAAAAGAAGTCGCGACCGGTGTCGGACTTGTCGAACAAGCAGGATCATCATTTGAAGAGATTCACCATTCGACAGAACATGTTTATTCACGCGTTAAATCGGTCGATCAACTTGTCGTGAAGTCGGATAAAGAAATCGATCAAGTCGGTTTGACGACAGCGAACATCCTGGCGATGGTCGAAGAAGCATCAAAACATGCCGAGCAAGTCTTACAAGCATCAAGCCATCAGGCAGCATCACTCAGTGAAGTCAACGGCGCTATGGAAGAGCTGGTCGCAGTCGCGGAACAACTGCAGGAAGAGACAGGGGCAACGCGTCTCTAATTTAGGAATCGCAGGCGGAAGTCCCGTCTGCGATTTTTCTTTTGAATTTTTTTATTTTTTTTGAGAGAAACTGTTAAACATTTCTGCACGGCGACGATATATAGAGTGGAAGCAGTCATCGACTACAACCACCGCGCTACTCTTGGGCCGGCCAGGGGGCGCATCTCGGAGAAGAAGGATCTTCAAAGAGACAAAAAAATTATTCCTATGGAGGGAAACTACAATGATTATCAATCACAACATTACAGCACTTAACACACACAACAAACTTTCGAGCGCTTCTGCAGCTCAAGGTAAATCCATGGAGAAACTGGCTTCAGGTCTCCGCATCAACAAAGCGGGTGACGATGCAGCTGGTCTTTCAATCTCTGAAAAAATGCGCGGGCAGATTCGTGGACTTGATCAAGCTTCACGTAACGCGCAAGACGGTATCTCATTGATTCAGACAGCTGAAGGTGCATTAAATGAAACTCATTCAATGCTCCAACGGATGCGTGAACTTGCTGTCCAAGCATCAAACGACACAAACACAACTGAAGACCGTGAAGCTGTACAATCTGAAGCAGATCAACTTGCAAAAGATATCAACCGTATTTCTAGAGATACACAATTCAATGGCCAAGATTTGTTGACAGGAGCTGGTGGTCCTAACACAAACGGTACTTTTACTTTCCAAGTAGGAGCGAACGAAAGCCAACAAATCACTTTAACTGTCGGTAACATGACAGGCGCAACAGGATTAAGTATCGCATCGGATGATACAGAAGCCGCTACTGCAATTGATATTTCATCTACTGCAGCAGTTGCAACAGCTGCAATCACTACAATTAATGATGCTATTAAAACTGTTTCGACAGAGCGTTCTAACCTTGGTGCAAACCAAAACCGTTTAGATTACGCAATCAACAACATCAAAACATCTTCTGAAAACCTAACAGCAGCTGAATCACGTGTTCGTGACGTTGACATGGCGAAAGAAATGATGAACCAAACGAAAAACTCGATTCTTGCACAAGCTGCACAAGCAATGTTGGCTCAATCGAACCAAACCCCCCAAGGCGTGCTTCAACTCCTTCGGTAATTTGATTCCACCGGGCGTCTGATCGGGTAACTGATCAGAGCATGACTGGGTGAATTGCTGGAACTCCTTAGAGCCTTGATGTACGACAACGTGGCTGGAAACGGCGAGCGTGACCGTTCTGAAAAACGTCAAGGATTGGACAATCAGCAGCCAAGCACCTGTAGGGAAACCTTGGTGAAGGTTCAACGACTAGGATAAACGACCTAATGGACATGTCCGATGGTTATGAAATCCGTACTCCGTAAACGGCGGGGGAAGCGCCCAGCTCCTAGTAACAACTAGGATGAAGATATAGTCTTATCATTAGCGAAAGCTAATGCGCGTAGCAAGCGAACCAACAGCCGCAAGGCGTTCTCCAATTACTCCGTTAATCGTAATTGGTCATACTTTTTACTTCAAGGTCATGGACTCGTTCCATGGCCTTTTTTAGTTGTCCGAATTTATAAGTGACGGACCAGTATGTTCGATTTAGTTCATCGGCAATCGCTTGTGTCGTCCGGCCTTGTTCTTTTAACTGAAGGATGGTTGAACATTCATCGACTGTATAAGGCCGACTCGGACTTGATGACACGACTTCATGATTGGGATAGTCTTGCTTAAGTTGTTCAAGACGAATCGGCCAATTCAATTTGTAAGAAAAATTCGGTAAAGCTGTTGTATACGAAGTAAGCAGGTTTAAGAAATCGAGAGCATCCGTTACACGAGTTGTTTTTAGGAAATAACCACTCTCATTCGGTGTTTTGGATAATCGAAAATTCAGCGAAAATGTCTCATTTAACCATCGACAGAAAAGCGTCAACTGATCTAAAGGGAAGGACTGTAAATAAAGGGCAATCGAAGGGGTGACGAAGAGTTGACCTTTTCGATTTAATCGTTTTGAAATCATTAATGAACCGTCATCTAAATAAAGCGTCAACAAAAATAACGGATGCTGACAACGTGGAAGTAAGGACATCGGTATCACTTTCAAGTGCTGCGGATAAAATAATGGGTATAGCTCAGTCAAAAGTGGAAGAGATTTTGAAACTAAATAATTTTGACGAATGTAAAGTAAGTCATGTAATTGTTGCATTTTCCATTCTCGATAGAAGCGTTGTGACTCTCCAAAATGCTCACGGTAACTATTGTTTTTCCGACGTGATTGCGGATAACATTTCGTGATTTCACCATCGGCTAATATACTTCCCAGTAAGATAGCTTGTTGTGACTTGGTTAGTGCGTTAAGTAACATGAAAACTCCTCCTTTTAAATGAAAGAACGTATGTTCCTTTATTCCCGATTTTAAGAACTTTAAAGAAAAACTAATAAAAAGAATCGTCTGGACCGATATACTAAATAGAGAATAAATAAGGAGTGTCTGTCTATGAATTCCATCAATACGGAAATTCGGCTTCACCTGCCTGCAAATGTATTACCTTACGAAGCAACACGGAACGTCTTCGTTGAAGCGAATCAAGAGGAACTCGCGCAAGACGGAATCGTCATCTTACCGACGCCGCAACATGTAACGAAACTTGAGACGGCGATTGATAAAGCAAATTTACAATTAGAAACACAGCGTACCGGTCTAAAGTTCGTCAAACATGAAAAGCTGAATGAATTTTATATTCAAGTCGTTGATACGAACAACAATGTCGTTCAAGAAATCCCAAGTAAAAAAGAACTGGATTTTTTTGCAGCATTCATGGAATTTAATCAACTGATCGACAAACGGATTTAACTAGAAAGGACTGATTGGATGGCAGGACTTCGGATAAGTGGTCTCGCAAGTGGGATCGATACAGAAACGATGATTAAACAATTGATGCAGGCGGAACGTGCACCTGTCGATCGTTTAGCGCAAAAGAAACAAACCTTAACGTGGCAACGCGATGCCTACCGTGAAATGAACCGGGGATTACTTGACTTACGGACAGCGGCGAGTGACATGTTGTTATCAAAAAACTATATGTCAAAAACCGTCACGAGTTCTGATACGTCAAAGGTGTCAGTAACGGCAAGTTCAACTGCGACTACTGGGAGTGTCACTATTGATAAAGTAGGTCAATTGGCATCTTCAGCTTCTGTTACGATGAAGACTGTACCTGGTCAAGCAGGTAGTGCGACGCTTGCTGATAGTGGCTTATTTACTGTCGACGGCAATGGAAAGGTGAACGTTCAAATCAACACTTTTTCTGCCGACGGAACCGCAGTCAGTGAAACACTTTCGCTTGATTCGACGCAAACACTCACTGACTTGACGGCAGCAATCAATAGTAAAACAAGTCTTGGTATGAGTGCGGTTTACAATGATCTTACCGGAAAGCTTGTCATCACAAAAACAAGCACTGGAAAACTTAATCCGAGTGGAGCCGATATCTCAATTACAGATGCTAATACAGCAACTGAAAAGGTGAATTCAGCAGATCCTGTTTTGGGGAAAGACGGAAAGAACGCTAAGTATACGATTGGTGGACAGGAGCTGGAACAACGAACAAATACATTTACACAAAACGGTCTGACAATTACTTTAAATGGTGCGTCAGATTCACCAGTCACACTTAATACAAAGGTCGATACGCAAGCGAACTTTGATTCAATTAAAAAATTTATCGATAAGTACAACGAGATGATTGATAAAATGAACTCTAAAGTGCGTGAAGAGAAGTACCGCGATTTCCAACCCTTAACGGATGCTCAACGTAAAGAGCTTAGTGAAGATCAAGTTAAAAAGTGGGAAGAAAAAGCGATTAGTGGAGTTTTAAGAAATGACAATTTTCTTCGTAATGGAATAAATCAATTCCGCAGTGCAATTTCTTCGAAAATTGATACGGGTTATACGTACCAATCAGGAACAGATACGGTTGCCTTGAACTACATGTCGCAAATCGGGATTACAACGACGAGTGATTTCCGTGATGGTGGCAAACTTAAAATTGACGAAACAAAGCTAAAAAAAATGCTTGAGGAGCAACCAGAAGGTGTTTATAAACTATTTACAGTGGATGCACCAAATCCTGTTACGAATCCAGATGGTTCAGTTACACCAAACCCTGGGGGACTGGATGGATTTGTTCGTCAAATCCAAGGCTTTTCGAATATTATTAGAGAGAAGATTTCAAAAGTCGCCGGACTTGATGGTGCTATTGCGACGACGTATCGTCTCGGAAAATCATTAGCTGATGTAGATAAGAGTATGCTGTCGTGGGAAGAAAGGCTAGCAAAAAAAGAAAATGCCTATTATCGCCGTTTCGCGGCAATGGAACAGGCGATGAACCAAGCAAATAGTCAATCAGCTACACTTGCGAATTACTTAGGACAATAAGGAGGACTTCAGACGATGAACCCATATGCAACGTACCAATCAAATTCGGTGACGACAGCATTACCGCAAGACTTGACGTTGATGCTGTATGAAGGACTGATTAAGTTTGCGATGATGGCAAAACGTAACATCGAACAAGGGAACATTCAAGAGAAAAATATGTACATTCAAAAAGCACAAGCCATCATCACGGAACTCCAACTGACACTCAATAAATCAATCAGTTTATCAACTGATTTAAATAATTTATATGATTACATGCAGGGACGCTTGATTGACGCGAACATTAAAAATGATGTAACGGCAATCGACGAAGTGATTGGTTTTGCGGAAGAATTCCGTGAAACATGGAAAGAAGCGATGAAGCTCGCGCGTCAGCGATGAGTCCGCTTGATCCGCTGCGCCTGAAGACGAAACACTTAATGGAATTGCTTGAGCAGACACCGGAAGAAGAAGTCTATGATGAATGGCTCAGCAAGATTCAAAACTTGCTGAATGAACGCGAAGCGTTCATTGCCGCTCATTCGAACTTGCTTGCCGGAGCAAATCAAGCGGTCATTCAAGAACTCGTCGCCGAAAGTCGGAAACTAGACTTGAAATTATCTGAAGAAACCGCTAAATTAGGGGTACAAATCAGTCAACTCCGACAGACGAAAGTCAGCCGGAAATCGTATATCGACCCGTACGAAGAAGTGGAAGGTAGTTTTTCACCATATTTTGATTCTCGTCAGTAACTTTCTTATTCTAGGGAGGGATCTTGCGTGACTAAACGTGAAGAGAAAAAACGTACCGTGCCAAAACCGTTTTACCGATCGGATGGTTCGTATGATCAATTCATCGAACCGGACGTCGAGACCGAATCTTGGGAAGAGGCGGAACGCCCGATCTCGGACGGACCTGACGTCTACGAAGAAGAAAAATATCGACGTGAGTCATAACAAAAAAAGGGCATCCGTAATGGATGTCCTTTTCTAATTAAAGAAGCTATCTGATTCGCATTTGTAGAAGCGGATCAGATAGCTTTTTTTGCTGAATAACAGTCGATTTAGACAGAGTGCTGTTCCCGATACAGTTCCCAGTGTTCGCGGGCATCTTTTTTGATCCGGTCAGATATTTTTGGACTTTGGAAGATGAGGCTATACCATTGCTTAGCGTCATCTGTCCGCTCCAAACTCGCATAAAGATCGGCAATTCGCAGTAGCAAAACATCATGCGGGATGCCGGTTCGGACGGCGTCTGTATAATCCAGATAAAGCGCCTCGTATTTTTCGACTGACCGTTCGAGCCAGAGGAATTCCTGTTCCTTGTTTTCGAGCAACCGGTTCAACCAGGCAATCCGAATCCCAAGCATCGCTTGGATGCTGTCTTTTTGTTTTGACACTTGCGCCGTGTAGAGGCATAACTTGTAGATCTGCAACGCTTGCTCTGCAGTCCGCTCGGTCGCCGCAAACGGTAGGACGGGCAATGACGGCAAGATGTTCGTCGCAAGTGTCTCACGCGCGTCCGGGCGCAGTTTTTCGAATGCTTCGTGAAAGATGAGATGGCAATGTTCACACTGGACCGGTTCGTAATAATAGACGTTCGGTCCTTGATAATGAATAAAGCCGTCTAGGTCTGTTCTTTTAATTCGGATATGTCGGCTTAAGACACGTTTCGTCTCTGTTTCCTTGAGGCAATACGGGCATTTACACTTTTTTGAATAGATTTCGGCCATGGTGCTGGCTCCTTTAACTGATTGAGTTTAGACGAAGACGTTGACGAGCATCCCTTTGATTTCCCCGACTTGATCGAGGATATCAAGGCGGCGTGATTCGCCGGAGATGACGGTGTTCGTCAGTTCGAGTAACTTCGCGTCGACCTGTTCGACGACTTTATAGATTTTCGTCCGTCCGCGCCGGTTGAACCCGCGTTTTTCCTCAAGTTGCTGCGATTGATCGAGGGCATCTTTTAAGAAGTCCTTGATTTTTTCTTTATAGCTCTCGAGGTTCTCGATTGTCTGGCTCTCGGCGAGCAATTGTCCATGCTCTTCGACGAGCGTCAATTTTTGTTGGAGCCGTTCGTAGCCTTTATGTTCACGTTTGTCTTGCATTAACGCAGAAAACGTCGTCGACGCCTCGACCTCGCGTGGTCCGGTCTTCGGTGTCTGCAGGCGGCTCGTTTCTTGGATGCGCCGGATATCCATGGCTGTCGTCCTCCCTGATTAGTTGAGTAGTTGTAAGACGCCTTGCGGTAAAGCGTTCGCTTGGGCAATCATTGCCATACCGGATTGATTCAAAATATTGTATTTTGCATATTCCATCATCTCACGCGCCATGTCCGTATCACGAATCCGTGACTCCGACGCCGTCAGGTTTTCTTTACTGACACTGAGGACGGATGTCATCGCTTCGAAGCGGTTTTGGATGGCGCCGAGTTTTGACCGCTGCTTTGAAATCGTATCGATTGCTTGCGTATAACGGCTGATTGCATCATTCGCGTCCTGCTCGGTCATCACGCTGAGGGCGTATTCGGGAGTACCGTCGACGCTCGGGACATCCAATTTGCGGAAATCGGTGTTCGGCTGGGTAGTCGAGCTGATGCCGATGTTTTGTGCCCGCATGTCGTCAATCGTCAAGGAAATGCCTTCGTTTGCTCCGGCATTCGTCTGGATGAAAATTGCATTGTCTTCTGTGCTAAAGTTACCCGTCAATAAATCTTTGCCGTTGAACTGGGTCGTTGTAGCAATCCGTGAGACTTCATTCGTCAGCTGGTTGATTTCTTCCTGGATGGCTGTCCGGTCTTCGGCCGCGAGTGTCCCGTTTCCGGCCTGGACGGCAAGCTCGCGCATCCGTTGTAATAAGTTATGGGTTTCGCTCATGCCGCCTTCAAGCGTCTGGACCATCGAAATGCCGTCGAGGACGTTTTGTTCCGCTTTATCGAGTGCTTTGAGACGGTTTCGCATCTTTTCCGAGATGGCGAGACCGGCCGCGTCATCGGCACCGCGGTTGATTTTTTGACCGCTTGACAGCTTATCCATCGTCGTCTTGACGTTCGTCTGATTGACGCTTAAGTTCCGGTACGCTTTGAGTGCCTGTACGTTATTGGTGATCCGCATTAATAATCCATCCCTTCATACCGTTCATGGTGTGCCGCCCGGACGAGCGGCCGTTCTTTTTTCAGACTGGCGGCTTGCCACGTGACGAGCAGTTCTTCTGCCAGTTGGAGCAGTTCGTCTAACACAAGTGGTGTCCGGTAGGCCTGTAACGTCTGGTCTGCTAAGTAGTGGTAAAGGGCGTCGAGTTGACCGGTGATGATGCCACCGTCGTCATGTAGACCTGCCTGAAGTTTCATTAAGAGTTGATAGGCTTTTTGCAACCGTTCGTTGACTTCGTCGAACCGGTTGGCGTCACGGGCGAGTAACGACCGGTCGTATTGCAGGACGAGCCCTTTGAGCATCGTTTCCGTCAGTTGTTGCGGTGTCATTTGATACAGTTCCTGTTCTGTCATCAGTCCCGTCCTTTCGCGTGATCGAGTTCTTCAATCAACAATAATAATTCTGCCATCACATCGTAGAGTTGCGGCGGAATCGCTGTTCCGAGATCGAGGTCAAGTAAGTGTCCGAGTAGCGACGTATCGTGTTCAATCGCGACACCGCTCGCACGGGCTTCCTGTAAAATCCGGTCCGCTGCTTGTCCGGTCGCCCGGGCGACGACGATTGGCGCACTGCCTGCCTGTTCATCATACCGCAGGACGGCTGCAGATTTCCGATGTTTTAAATCGATTTTTTGATACATGGCTCCTCCTTAAATCCGGTAATCATAGCCGGCAGGTGTGTCGGCTGGTTTGACAGGTTCTTCCGTTACGTGTTCTTTCGTGAACGGATTGAAGCGAATCCGGACGTCTTGAAAGCCGGTTGCTGCTAAAGCATCCGTTGTCCGCTCGAGGAATGGGGTCGCCAGCCGCTCGAGAATCGGCAAATCATTTTCAATCGTGATCTGCATCTTGCGGTTGACCGTTTCGACGCGGACGCCGATGTCGCCGAGCCGGGGTGTCTCAAGCTGGACATAGAGTGTATTGTTTTCCCAGTCGATGACTTCATCGGGTCGTTTATTTTGCAGGTGGACGTGTAAGCCGGCTGTCCCTTCGACGAGTTGGACGGGCAGAGCGAGCAACAGCTGTTGCAGCTGTTGACTGGCATCCGGTTTATTAACTTGCTGCTGTGTCGTCAGGAACGTCTGCAGTTTCGCCGCTTCCGGGTTTGCTGCCGGTGTCGCGAGCTTCAACTCGGCCGTTTGCAATTGAAGAGTCTTCTGAACTGTTTCCTGTAAGACACGGGGGCTGTTTTGCCCCGGTTCGTAAGGAATCGCCCGGTTAGCCGCTTGGGGCATAGATTGTGCAGCCGGTAATGTCGTCGGTAGCGGACGGGCAGCCGGGTTCAACTCCGGTAAGTAGGTCGTCCGAACGTTTGCCGGTGTAAAGCGGAATGCTTCGAAACCGAGCCTTACTTCCTGAAGAACTGCTTTTGCCTCAGTTCCACGGCCGCTTGCGGCAAGATCCGCCCCGCGTTCGAGTTTCGACAGCCACTGAATCAATTGTTTTTCGTCACGCATCGACGTATGTAACATCGCATCCGTCTGTTGGAGCGTTTGCCGGAGGCGGTTCGCCGTACTTTCGATGACTTGTGCCATCTGTGCCGGACGCCCTTCGACAAGCGGTTCGATTTGTTTCAGTTGTGAGACGATCGTCCGCTGATTACTGCGGAAGTCGTTCGTCATCTCGGCCAGTCGTGGTGTCACTTCGCGGACGATCGTCAATGCTGAGCGGACGGGTGATGTTGCCGGTTCGACCGACTTCGCAACGGGCGGCGTGACCGTCTCCGTTGTTTGCCGGGCAGCCGTCAGTGTCATCAATTGTTCGAGTTTCGTCGGAGTTGCTGCCGTCACTTCAAGCGGGAAGTGGGGACGGAGCTGCTCCCGGGCTTCGTGTAATGCGCCACGGTCGATTGCTTCGAAAATCTGTGTTTGCGCTTCGCGCGGCAAATGCGTCACGATTTGGCGTAAGACGGGCTCTGTTGCCTGGTCGACATCACTTCGTGTCGGAAGTGTCGTCCGGGCGACGTCGAGTGCGATAACGTTGCCGAGTGTCGGTTTATCGACGACCGCTTGCCGTTCCGGTAATAAATCGACGAGCGAATCAGTCGAGGTAAGCAAGTTGCTGATCAGCGCGTCGGCGTCCGCCGGCAAGGCACTGTCGGAAGGGCGGGTGACAAGAGCGACGACGAGGTCTTTGTATGTTCCTTGCAGAGCGGCGACGAGCCGGGCGACGGTCTCCGGTGTTTGCGGCAGTTGCCCTGTCGCAAGCAGTCGGGCGACGGCTTGTTTTAAGTCTTGTGGTAAATCTTCGAGCAAGGTCGGATCGACGCCAGTCGCGTCGGTCTTGACGGGACTCGCCGGTGCAGGAGTGGTCTGGTCCGTCAACTGTTCAATTAAATATCCTTCCGTCGTCGTTCCTTTTACCTTAAACTGGAATTCGCCGGTGGGGACGTCACCTGTGAACGTCATCTCGATTTGATCCCGTCCGACCTGGACGAGTGCCGTGTTCGGTCCTGTCTGTTCGAGCACGGTCCCGGTATAGGTCTTTTTGTCGGACAGTGTCGCCGGTTTCGACGGGACGGCTGGACTGTTTGGTTGCAACTGGATATTCATCGCTGCACCTCCTGTTCAATAAATTCTTCATCTTATTATATATCGGCATAAACAAAAAAGGATTGAGCGAATTCATCGCCCAATCGATTTTTTTTAATGTTTGATTGCATTAAAGCGTTCCTCTAATGTCATCGCGTTCAATTGTTGGTAACGAGCCATCAGCTCGCCGGTTGCTTTCATTTGGTTACGGACGATGTAGGGAGAGGCGTTTACGGGAAGGATCATGCCATTACGAGTTTGGAGTTTAGTTTGTCCGTCCTCCTCGATGACGTCGGACATGTGACTCCAGGCATACCACTCGCAATCATCACGTTTTGGTGATTTGGTAGGGAAAAAGACGAGACCAAGCGTCGGTTCGATGACGACAGGTACTTTTCCTTTGACGGACGCGACACGTTTAGCCGTGACGATCCGTTCCTCGATGGAACTGTTGTACTGCCTGCAAGACAGCTGCAGGAGTTGATACGGACGAAGCGGCGTCATGATCGTTGAGCCGTCTTCTAGGACGATGATGGATTGTTTCATCATGTCGTAGCACGGCAAAATCGCAACGGTCCGTTTCGTGATTCGATACTTTTCGTCATTATGGAATGGTCGCATTCGACTGCATCCTCCTTAGAATAGGACAATGGATAAAATAGGTAATTACTAACGATATAATACAATACTACACCTGTAATGACAATGTAATTTTTTTAAATATACAGCAATAGATGGCGTTTTATTTTCGAAATCGTCACTGAATTCAAATTAGTCTGAATTTTTAATTGTCAATAATTCCTTCTTTTGATAGACTAAGCGGTAGAGAGCTTGCTCTCGAACTCTGGTTTGCGAAGGGAACGTGAATTCGAATGGAACAAGGCAAAGTAAAATGGTTTAATGCTGAAAAGGGTTACGGCTTCATCGAGACATCAGACGCAAAAGACGTCTTCGTCCACTTCTCAGCGATTCAAGCAGACGGTTACAAATCACTTGAAGAAGGCGAAGAAGTTGAGTTTGAAGTCGTCGAAGGCGATCGCGGTCCACAAGCTGCGAACGTGTCGAAACTTTAATCCAAGTCGCAGCCACCACCGTTTTTAGGCAATGCCTAAAAGCGGTTTTTTGTTTCATCTTATTTTGTTACGGGTATATACGCTAATATCACCACACAAAACTATTATAGTACGCTAGAGATTGAGGGGGATGTTCAACAGAATGTCATCGTTTTCATTTCCTTGTATCGTTTATCGTGGTATAATAATTACGAACCAAAAGAATTTTGAATCTTCAGAAGGAAACGCCTGAAGTTTATCGAATTCATAGGTTCAACCGGTTACTTAAGGAGGAGTTTACATGATCTACAACATTCGCGGTGAAAACTTGGACGTCACAGATGCTCTCAAGGATTACGTCGAGAAAAAGCTTGAAAAGTTAACTCGTTATTTTACAACTCCTACGGAAGCGCAGACGGCTTATGTTAATCTCAAAGTCAACAATGAGAAGCAAAAAGTCGAAGTGACGATTCCAATGCCAAACCTCTTGCTTCGTGCAGAGGATGTAAATGGCGACATGTACGCAGCAATCGACCTCGTCGTCGATAAGCTCGAACGTCAAATCCGGAAACACAAAACAAAGATCAATCGGAGAGGACGCGCCAAAGAAGGCGGCATTGGGGAGTACTTCAAAACGCTCGAAGGACCGGAGGCAGAAGCACCTGTCTACGAAGAGGATGAAGCGGAACTCGAACTCGTTCGAACAAAACGTTTCACACTCAAGCCGATGGATACGGAAGAAGCGATTCTTCAAATGGATATGCTCGGTCACACGTTCTTCGTCTTCTCAGACGCTGAAACGGGTAACACGAACGTCGTTTATCGTCGGAAAGACGGTCGTTACGGCTTGATTGAACCAGAATAATGAATGTACAAGGGACTCGCTCTTAGGAGTGAGTCCCTTTTTGATATGCTAGAAAACTATATTTTTGATTGATGCGTATGCTTGATGGAAGCAGGAAGAAGAGAGGTTTCGCGGTCCGCGTGTTGAAATTTGACGGCGTATTCGGTACACTGAATAAAGGAAAAATCTCGGAATTCTGTTCATATAAAGAATCGTTCGAAGTAAGGGGACTGTAAGGCATGGCTAATTTTCTAAAAGAGTTATTCGCACCGACGAAACGTGTCCTGAAAAAAGCAGACAAAGCGGCAGACGCCGTTGAAGCACTCGAAGAACAAATCGGTGCTTTATCAGATCAAGAATTAGAAGGTAAAGTAGTGGAGTTTCGGACGCGTCTTGCGGACGGAGAAGATTTGGATGATATCTTACCGGAAGCATTCGCCGTCTGTCGTGAAGTATCGACACGTGTCTTAGGCATGCGTCACTATCGCGTCCAATTGATTGGGGGATATGTCCTGCATAACGGGGATATCGCCGAGATGAAGACAGGGGAAGGGAAAACGCTTGTTGCGACGCTTCCTGTTTATTTGAATGCACTCGCCGGCAATGGCGTTCACGTCATCACCGTCAACGAATATTTGGCAAAACGTGACCGTGACATCATGGAGCCGCTCTACGCGGCACTCGGTCTATCGGTCGGTTTGAACCTGTCAAGCATGTCACGTCAAGAAAAACAAGCAGCGTATAGCTGTGACATCACGTACGGAACGAACAATGAGTTCGGATTCGATTACTTGCGTGACAACATGGTCCTCTATAAAGAAGACCGCGTCCAACGTCCGCTCTCTTATGCCGTCGTCGATGAAGTCGACTCGATTCTCGTCGATGAAGCGCGGACACCACTGATCATTTCAGGTTCTGCCGAAAAATCAACAGCGCTTTATTCACAAGCGGACATGTTTGCAAAGATGATGAAAGCGGATGAAGATTATACGGTCGACATCAAAACGAAAAGTGTTCTGTTGACGGAACAGGGAATCGACCGTGCTGAGAAATACTTCGGCATCGACAACTTGTTTGGACTTGAACACGTCGCACTCAATCATCACTTGAGCCTCGCGCTCCGAGCGAATTCAGTCATGCATCGTGACGTCGACTACATGATTCGGGAAGACGAAGTCATGATCATCGACCAATTCACAGGTCGTGTCATGGAAGGTCGCCGGTATTCGGAAGGACTTCACCAAGCAATCGAAGCAAAAGAAGGTGTCGAGATTCAACGTGAGTCGATGACACTAGCGACGATCACGTATCAAAACTTCTTCCGGATGTATACGAAACTTGCCGGGATGACCGGTACGGCGAAGACGGAGGAAGAAGAGTTCCGTAACATCTATAACATGCATGTCGTACCGGTTCCGACGAATAAACCCGTCATCCGTAACGATCAGCCGGATTTGATTTTCAAGACGATGAACGGAAAATTTGCTGCCGTCGCAGACGAAATCGCCCGTGCGAACCGGGAAGGACAACCTGTCCTCGTCGGTACGGTCGCTGTTGAAACGTCGGAACTCCTCAGTGGGATCCTCAAGAAACGTGGCATCCGTCACGAAGTCTTGAATGCGAAAAACCATGCCCGTGAAGCAGAAATCATCGAGAATGCGGGGCAACCGAACTCGGTAACGATCGCAACGAACATGGCCGGTCGTGGTACCGACATCAAGCTCGGCGCAGGCGTCATCGAAAAAGGTGGTCTCTACATCCTCGGGACAGAACGTCACGAGTCGCGCCGGATTGATAACCAGTTACGTGGTCGGGCCGGTCGTCAAGGAGACCCGGGGGCATCCCAGTTCTACCTTTCACTCGAAGATGAACTGATGCGTCGTTTCGGATCAGATTCCCTGCAATCGATGATGGACCGTCTTGGAATGGACGATTCGCAACCAATCGAAAGCCGGATGGTCTCACGTGCCGTCGAATCCGCTCAAAAACGGGTCGAAGGAAATAACTTCGATGCACGGAAACAAGTCCTCGGGTATGATAATGTCATGGCCGACCAACGGAAAGTCATGTACGCGGACCGGGCCGCGATTCTTGATGCGCAGTCTGTGTCCGACATCGTCCGTCCAATGATGGAACAAACGATTGAATCAGGTGTCCATCAGTACACACCGATCGAGTTCGTTCCGGAAGAATGGAGCATCGGTGCACTTGCGGACTGGGCGAACCAGACGCTTGCCGTCGAAGAAAAAGTGACGGAGCAAGAGTTGTTCGGCAAAGAACGCGAAGAAATCATCGAGCTGCTCAAAGAGCGGACGTTCGCACACTACGAACACAAACGGTCGGAAGTACCGGCTGAAGCGTTTGACGAGTTTGAAAAAGTCATCGTCTTACGTGCCGTCGACCAACACTGGATGAACCACATCGATCAGATGGATCAGTTGCGTGAAGGGATTCACCTTCGTGCCTACGGTCAAAATGATCCACTGCGGGAATACCAATCAGAAGGTTCGATGATGTTCGATACGATGAACGCGGCAATCGCAGAAGAAGTGACACAATTTGTCCTTCGTGCCGACCTTGATCCGAACTTGAAACGCGAAAAAGTCGTCAAAGATGAAGTCGCGGTCTCAGGAAAAGAGGATAAGGTCGTCAAAAAAGCGCCCGTCCGTAAAAACCCGAATGACCAAATCGGACGCAACGACCCATGTTGGTGCGGATCCGGTAAAAAATATAAGAACTGTCACGGCCGTCAGGCGTAAGTGATGAATCGACTGAAAGAGGCGGGAGATTCCTGCCTCTTTTGACGGAAAGAGAAGGTGGAACACAATGGAATTAGCAGAAATACGCAACACCGCCGAGTGGATGGAAAAGAAACTCGGAGAATATAAGGCATCGCTCGATTTAGAAACGAAGATTTCCCGGATCGAAGAGCTTGAAAACGAGATGACGTTCCCGGACTTCTGGAACAATCAAGAAGAAGCGCAAAAAGTCATCGACGAGTCGAACGGTTTGAAGGCGATGGTCGATAAGTACCAACACCTCGCCGATGGACATGAGAACATCGTTTTGACGTATGAATTGATTAAAGAAGAGCCGGATGTCGAGTTACAAGAAGAGCTCGAGTCAGAACTCGGCGACATCAAACAGAAGTTCGACGAGTTTGAACTACAAATCTTGTTGAACGGTGAATATGACGCCAACAATGCCATCCTTGAGTTGCACCCAGGTGCAGGCGGGACCGAGTCGCAAGACTGGGCGTCAATGTTGTTACGGATGTATCAACGCTTCTGCGACAAACAGGGTTGGAAAGTCGAAACAATGGACTACCAACCAGGTGACGAAGCGGGTGTCAAATCAGTCACGCTCCGTATTCAAGGGCACAATGCCTATGGATACTTAAAAGCGGAAAAAGGGATTCACCGTCTCGTCCGGATCTCGCCATTTGATTCGTCGGGCCGTCGTCATACGTCGTTCGTCTCGTGTGACGTCATGCCGGAGTTCAACGATGACATCGATATCGACATTCGGACGGAAGACCTCCGTGTCGATACGTACCGCGCGTCAGGTGCCGGTGGACAGCACATCAATACGACCGACTCTGCCGTCCGGATCACACACGTACCGACGGGCGTCGTCGTTTCATGTCAACAAGAACGTTCGCAAATCAAGAACCGTGAAGCAGCGATGAAGATGTTGAAAGCAAAACTCTACCAACGTGAAATCGAGGAGAAACAAAAGAAACTCGATGAAATCCGTGGCGAAAAATCGGATATCGCGTGGGGAAGCCAGATTCGTTCATACGTCTTCCACCCATACAGCATGGTCAAGGATCACCGGACGAACTACGAAGTCGGGAATACGCAAGGGGCAATGGATGGCGACATCATGGGCTTCATCGATGCCTACCTCCGTTTACTCAATATGTAACAAGCACCTGCCGTCGACGGTCATGTCGGCGGTTTTTTTCAAAAAAGGAGGAACTGCGATGATCATTCGTCAGGAAAAATTTAAGGATGCGGCGGCGATTCGCCGTGTTCATGAAGCAGCATTTGAACAGGCTGCAGAATCGGATTTAGTCGACGCGTTGCGGGAAGACGACGAGGCGATGCCGCGGTTCAGCCGGGTCGCCGTCGCTGACCGGGGAGAAATCATCGGTCACGTCTTACTCAGTCGCATCCATATCGAGGACGTCCCGTCTCTTGCGTTAGCACCGGTCGGGGTGATGCCGGTCTGGCAACGCAAAGGCATCGGGTCAGAGTTGATTCGCCAAGTCATCGAGGAAGCTCGGGAAGCGGGGGAACACCATATCGTCGTGCTCGGACACGACAGTTATTATCCCCAGTTCGGGTTTGAGCGGGCAATCGATTACGGAATCGAAGCACCGTTCCCGGTTCCGGCAGACGTCTTCTTCGTCATGCCGCTCGTCCGAAATGCCTTAACGGGCGTCACGGGGACGGTCCGGTATTCAAAACCCTTTAGTGCGGTATAAGAGAACCACTGCGAGTTGGTCGGACTGGCTAGTCGTCACTTCCCTTTTTGCGCTAAAATAAAAAACAGGTTCTAGATTTTAAGGTAAGGGGAAATGCAACGCATGACATCGACACGTCAGGAAGTCGTCCGCGACTATATTTATTTATTATTAGGTTCATTATTCGTCGCCAGTGCCTTCAGCCTGTTTCTCGCACCGAATCAACTTGCCTCGGGAGGCGTCAGTGGTCTGTCGATCGTCCTGAATGAGTTGTTCGGGATTTCACCGGGACTGTTCCAGCTTGCTGCGAACATTATTTTGCTTGCGATCGGTTGGATGATTCTCGGGATGGGGTTCGGCGTCAAGTCACTCGTCGGCTCCATTTTTTTGCCCGTCGTCATCTTGATTTATGAACGCTTCGAGGTCCCGGCAGCAACGATGAATCCGATGCTCGCCGCGATTTTTGGTGGGGCTGGCGTCGGAATCGGACTTGGGCTCATCTTTAAGGGACGCGCCTCGACCGGAGGGATGGATTTAATTGCCCAAATTCTGCACCGCTTCACGAAACTGCCGCTTCATTTATGTATCGCCTTGCTCGACGGGACGATCGTCATCAGTGCCGCGATCATCTTCTCGCTCGAAATCGGTCTGTATGCGCTCGTCGCGTTGTTCATCACGATCAAGATGATCGACATCGTCCAACTCGGGATTACGAACGACAAGCTCGCGTATATCATCTCGGATCAACGGGAAGCACTCGTCAAAGAGATTTTCGAGACGCTCGACCGTGGGGCAACGGAAATCGAGGCGGCTGGTGCGTATACCCGAAAACGAAAACCGATGCTGATGGTTGTCGTCCGCCAAGGCGAAATCACGACCTTAAAAGAAATCGTCAAACACATTGATCCGACCGCGTTCCTCGTCGTCAGCGAAGCGCATGAAGTACTCGGACTTGGATTTACGGACGACAAGCGGTATCACAATGTGCCCTAAATGTAGTAAAAACGTGAAGTTTTTGTGAAATCATGCTTAAGAATCGTCAGGAACGGTTATACTCTAATTAGGTAAGAATGGTGCTTGGCATTTTTAAGGGGGTATGACGGATGAAATTAAAAAATCTTTTACTCGCGGCAGGATTAGGCGCAACACTTGCACTCGGTGCTTGTGGTAGTGATGATTCAAGCTCATCGGATACAACAAAAGAGGATACGTCGATGAACGATGATTCGTCGATGAATGATGATTCTTCAAAAACTGAAACAGCAGTCAACGCGGAAAAAATCTTCGCGAACAACTGTGCAACGTGTCACGGGAACAATTTAGAAGGAAACGTTGGACCTAACTTAACAAAAGTCGGTTCAAAATATTCGTCTGAAGAAATTCAAAAAATCATCAAGAACGGTAAAGGGCAGATGCCTGCTGGAATCTTGAAAGACGATAAAGAAATCGTCGCTGTCGCTGACTGGTTGGCAGATATGAAATAAGAATGACTATGTGATAGTATGGGACAAGAGATGCCTGACACGACATGTGTTCGTCATTTTCTTGTTCTTTTTTTATGGAAATCAGTAGGAAATGACATTTGATTGTAATGTGGATTTTTTTCATGCCTGTTATAATTGGATTCGGTAGGTTTTGAGACCTAGCTGATCGCCTCAGTAATTAAGTAAGGATGTGAAGTACGTGATCAAGATGCAACAAGTCAGTAAAATATATCCGAACGGAGTCACTGCACTTCGTGAGGTCAATTTGACGATCAATCAAGGTGAGTTCGTCTATATCGTCGGTCCTTCTGGTGCCGGGAAATCAACATTCATGAAGATGATGTACCGCGAAGAGAAACCGACGAGCGGTTCATTTTTGTTTAAAGGAATCGAAGTCGGTAAGCTGAAAAACCGTCAGATTCCAGAACTCCGCCGTCAAATCGGCGTCATCTTCCAAGACTTTAAATTGCTCCCGTCGTTGACGGTTTATGAAAATGTGGCGTTTGCGCTTGAAGTAGTCGGAGACGACAAAGCGCAAATCCGGAAAAAAGTGAACGAGGTCCTCGATCTCGTTAAACTCAAACACAAAGCACGAAACTATCCTGATGAACTGTCGGGTGGGGAACAACAACGGATTTCGATTGCCCGTGCAATCGTCAACCGTCCGTCACTCGTCATCGCCGATGAGCCGACCGGAAACCTTGACCCGGATACGGCATGGGAAATCATGGAGGTCTTCGAAGAAATTTATCGCCGTGGGACAACGGTCGTAATGGCGACGCACAACCGGGATATCGTCAACAAAATGCGTCACCGCGTACTTGCGATCGACGATGGAAAAATCGTCCGTGACGAAGAGAAAGGAATGTACGGCTATGAAGTTTAATGGATTCCGTCATTTACGGGAAGGGTCGAAAGGTCTTGTCCGAAACGGCTGGATGACATTCGCCTCTGTCAGTGCCGTAACTGTGACATTATTACTCGTCGGGATTTTTGCGATGGTCATGTTTAACGTCAATAAAATTTCAGACAACGTCGAAAAAGACGTCGAGATTCAAGTGTTCGTCGAACGAGAAGCGGATCAAGCGAAAATCGATTCTGTCGGCTCGAAATTGGAACAGATGCCGGGTGTCGAATCGGTCCGGTACAGTTCAAAAGAAGATGAACTGAATCGTTTTAAAGAACAATTAGGGGAAGGATCGCAGGCGTACCAGTCAGTCGAGAAGGATAATCCCTTACACGACCGCTTCATCGTCAAAGCAACTTCACCAAATGAGACAGAAACTATTGCAAATACAGTCAAAAAAATGGAAAATATAGATAGCGTCGAATATGGCGAAGATTACGTCGAGAAAATGTTTAACTTCCTCGAAGGTGTCCGGATCGGTGGAATCATCTTGATTGTCGGTCTGACATTCATGGCGATGTTCCTCATCTCGAACACGATCAAAGTGACGATTTTCTCGCGTCGCCGGGAAATTGAGATCATGCGTCTCGTCGGGGCGAAAAACGGATTTATCCGGGCGCCATTCTTCGTCGAAGGTCTTTTGATGGGGATACTCGGAGCATTGATTCCAATCGCTGTCGTCTACTTTGGATATGAAGTGACGTACAATGCCCTTCAACCGCAACTGATTTCCTTGAACGCTTCCATCTTTAGTTTGATTCCACCAGGCGAATTGTCGGTACAAGTTTCCTTGATTTTACTCGCACTTGGTGCGTTCATCGGGGTTTGGGGATCAACGACATCACTCGGACGTTTCTTAAAAGTCTAACTGAAAACAAAATATAGAGGAGAGATGCTTCTCATGAAAGTTCGGTTCTGTTCAGCTGTGCTCAGCTTGGCCCTCGTTGGTTCAAGTATATCCGTTCATGCTTTGTCTAAAGAAGAATTGTTGCAGGAACAACAGGAGGTCGAATCCCGTCTGAAAGAGACGGAGCGATCACAGAATCAGACATCAGAGAAGTTAGTCTTGACGAAAAAAGAACGCCGCCTCGCACAGGCACGTTTGGATGAAGTCAGCAGCCGTTTGGATGATTTAGCGAGTGAAATTGCAGATCAACAAGCGGCTGTTGCTGCATCAAAAGAGGAGTTACGCTTAGTAGAAGAAGACATCAAGCAAACGTCGTCCGAGCTCCGGTCGCAAGAAGATTTACTTGGCGACCGGCTTCGTGCCGTCCAGCGTGACGGGGACATCAAGTACATCGAGGTGTTACTTGATTCAAAAGATTTTGGAGATTTAATTTCCCGGTTCAGTACTGTCAGTGAAATCATCAAGCAGGACGATGGTGTCTTAAACGCGTATAAAGCAAACGTGATGCAACTGACGGAACAACGTTCAAGTCAAGAACTTGTCCTCGGTCAACTCAAGAAAGACCAACGGAAATTGTTGATTCTTCAGACGCGGATCATCGCGGAGTCGGAATTAAGACGAAAGTTGGTCGTCCAGCTGAACGATGAAGTCAAACACTTGAAACAGGAACAATTTTCGAAAGCAGAAGAAGCACAAATCTTAGCCGATCAACAACGATTGATCAGTGACCAGTTGACGGAGCTCCGAGAAGCAGAACTGGCTGCGGAACGCGCGAAAGCGAAAGCCGTTGCCAAGGCGGAAGCGGAACGAGTCGCCCGGGAACAAGAGCAAGCACAGCAACGGGCAGAAGCGGAGGCTGAGGCGTCGGCGAATGAAGAAACGACACTCGCACCTCCGGCAACCGTTCCGCAACCGAATGATCCGGTACCGGCTGCTGACACGTCAAAACCATTCCAGTTGCCTGTTTCCGGATATGTTTCAAGTCCGTTTGGTCCCCGAAATAATCCGTTGACAGGAAAAGCGGAGATTCATACCGGGATTGACCTCGTCAATGCAAAAGGGACACCGATTCAGGCGGCGGCAGGTGGTATCGTTCTCCGGGCAGGCAGTGCGACCGGCTACGGGAATGTCGTCATGATTACCCATCTTATCGATGGACAAGTCTGGACGACGGTCTATGGACATCTCGATTCAGTATCCGTCAAGGCGGGCCAAACGGTCATGCCGGGAACGGTCGTCGGAAAGTTAGGGTCGACAGGGTGGTCGACCGGACCACACCTTCACTTTGAAATCCACCGTGGTGAGTGGGCTGTCGGACAGCCGAACGCGGTTGATCCAGCACCTTTCATCTTTTGAAAGTCGAATAGAGCGTTTAGCGAAAAGATAGGGTAACCTATCTTTTTTTGCTATACTGAAAAAAATAGCAGGTTTACACCGGAAACGAGGAATCAAGTGTGAAAAAATCTACAACGGCAGTCATAGCAGTGAGTACATTCGGACTTGGCTTAGGGGCGGGCGCAGTCGGGATGTTAGCGACAGGTGGAACGGATACAGGAACGACAAGTTCGTCAAACGCGACGGGTGACTGGAAAAAGGTCGATCAGGTCAGACAGATGATTTCACAGAATTATCTCGAGGATGTGACGGACCAACAGTTATTAGAAGGGGCACTCAGTGGGATGACGGAAGTGCTTGATGACCCGTATTCCGTCTATATGGATGAATCGGAAACCGCATCCTTCAATACGAACCTGTCGTCCTCGTTCGAAGGGATTGGTGCGACGCTTGAACAGAAGGGCGAAGCAATCGTCATCGTCTCTCCGATCAAAGGGGCGCCGGCTGAAAAAGCAGGAATCAAACCGGGGGACGTCATTTTAGAAATTGACGGGAAGTCGACGAAAGGTCAAAAAACCGATCAGGCAGTCAAAAAGATTCGCGGTGAAAAAGGGACGGAAGTCGTCTTGACGATTCAACGCAGCGGACAAGACCCAATGAAAATCACGATTGAGCGCGATACGATTCCAATTGAGACGGTCTATTCGGATACGGTCGAAGTGAAAGGGAAAACGATTGGTGTCCTGCAAGTGACGCAGTTCTCGGATCCGACGGCGGATGAATTTGAGAAGCAACTGGCGAAACTGGAAGAGAAAAACATCGATGGACTCGTCATCGACGTCCGGGGGAATCCGGGTGGTCTCTTGACCGCTGTCTCGAAGATGATTGCTCCGTTCATCCCGAAAGACACGCCGATTTTCCAGGTCGAAGATAATAAAGGTGACCGGACGCAGGAATTCGGGAAGGCAGAAGAGAAGAAACCGTATAACCTCGTTGTCTTAGAAGATAGCGGTTCCGCCTCAGCGTCAGAAATTTTGGCAGCCGGATTAAAAGAAGGCGCGGACGCAGAGGTCGTCGGGACAAAATCGTTCGGGAAAGGGATCGTCCAAAGTGCGTACGACTTAAAAGACGGCAGCGACTTGAAGTTGACGACGAACAAATGGCTGACACCGGACGGCAACTGGATCCATAAAAAGGGTGTTAAACCGACCGTCGAAGTGAAGCAACCGGCCTATTTCAACGTCACGAAAGTCTTGACGGACGATAAAGAGCTTGCTGTCGGCGACTATGGAAAACCGGTCGAAAACGCGCACCTCGTCCTTGAAGCCATTGGCTATGAGCCGAAAGGACAGGACGGCTATTACGGCGACACGATGAAAAAAGCAGTCGAACAACTGCAAGCAGACGCGAAGCTTGAGGTCACGGGTAAAATCGACCCGGTGACAGCGTCTGAGATGGAGACACGTCTCCTGAAGAAACTGGAAGATAAGAAAAACGATGTACAACGTATGAAAGCACTCGAAGTTGCGGCGCAATAAATCATAGAAAGAGGTCTGAATGGGCGTGGAATTATTCGATGGAATCGGTTGGACGGTGATTAGTTTTTTCGCTAATCCAATCTTGTGGTTAGCTATTTTAGTCAGTGTCGTAATTGGTATCCGTCGTGTCAGACGGGAGCGTAATTTATTCCGCTCGAAAGCACGTGGTCAACGAACCGATGTGTTGGAGACGTTCTTCCCGGGTCTTCTCGTTGGGATCGTTCTCTCTGCCATCAGCTTAAGTTTAGGCGTGACGTTGACGCCGTTGTTCATCGCGGCGTTCACACTGCTCGCCGCCGTGACATTAGTGATTGGGGTCGTCCGCTTTAATCTGCCGCTCTGGCCATTGACGGTGCTTGCGCTACTCGTGTGGTTCGTGACGGACGAGCGGGTGGACGGCGTGAAAGAAGTTAATGCAACGACGTTCCTCTTGCTTGCGACGCTCACGCTCGTCGCAGAACTCGTGCTCGTCACGTGGCGTGGACGGAAGAACTTATCGCCGTCACTCGTCCTGTCGAAACGGGGGCGCTTCATCGGCGGATTGTCAGCGAACAAGCTTTGGTTAATCCCGTTGCTCGTCATCGTTCCGGGGAGCAGCCTCGAAGAATGGTTTCCGCGGTTCGCTTTCCCGGAATACGTTCCGCTCGTTCTGTTCTTCCCGCTTGGCTTTAGTTTTCTCTTCACGGGTAAACTACCGGCTGAGTTGATGCGTCCGATCGTCCAGAGTCGGATCATTACGTTACTCCTCGCCGTATTGTTGACGCTCGGCGCCTATGTAACGGGGCGTGAAGAATGGTTATACGGACTCCCGGTGCTATTGCTTCTGCATATCGTCTTGCACCAGCGGGTCAAACGATTGAACCGTTCACAGACGCCGATCTTCCTGAACGGGAAACGTGGCGTCGTCATCCTTGGTACGTTCCCGGGATTGCCGGCGTCAGAAATGGGGCTCGTTCCCGGAGAGGCGATCTATAAGGTCAACGGTGATTTCGTTGATTCAGAAGTCAGTTTCTATGAAGCGATTCAGCGGCACAAACCATACTTACGTCTTGAGGTGATGAACCATAACGGGGACGTCCGGTTTGCGCAACGTGCCTTTTATGAACAAGATCATCATGAACTCGGCATCATGTTCGTCAGTGAGCCGGGAAATCGCCGGACGAAAATCCGGACATTGCAATAAACAGACACCCTCTATCACATCCGTGGTAGGGGGGGATAGCGTATAAGGGGCAGTGGATGGAGCAATACAAGCGTCTTCATTTTTCGTTGCTTTCCTCGGGCGAGGCGCAAGCCGTTGCTCCTTGATCCTCACGGACAATGAGCAGGGTCTTGCCTGCCTCTGAACGTGCGTTAAAAACGCACTTTTCCCCGTAGGAGTCAACGAAATGTGACGCTTTTTAGGTAAACGTCGTGACGCAAAGCCGGGATGGCAGACGGTTTAGGGCGCAATCCGTCTCGAATCGCTTAGAACCGCGAAAAACAATCGGTCGCGACCCTGCAGCTTTGTTGTAGCGGCGCGGAAGATTACCGCTTAGAAGACGAGGCGAGACAAACGGATTGTCTCTCGTTATCGCATGTTCACGCTTCATAAGAGTTTGTCTACACGCTGCAACCCCTATCACCTTTGTGATAGGGTTTTTTTTATGTATAGATGACGACATTGTATGGAGTAATACAAGCGTCTTCGTTTTTCGTTGCTTTCCTCGGGCGAGGCGCAAGCCGTTGCTCCTTGATCCTCACGGACAATGAGCAGGGTCTTGCCTGCCTCTGAACGTGCGTTAAAAACGCACTTTTTCCCGTAGGAGTCAACGAAATGTGACGCTTTTTAGGTAACGTCGTGACGCAAATCCGGGATGGCAGACGGTTTAGAGCGCAATCCGTCTCCAATCGTTTTAAAGACGAGGCGAGACAGGGAAGCGCGAACTAATCGCATCTCGATATAGAAAGTTCGTTTTTCATAAGAGATTATCTACAGTCTAGCCCTATTACATCCGTGATAGGGGTTGTTAGCAAATGTGAGGCATCAGATGGAGCAACCCAAACGTTTTTTTCTTTGTTCATCCCGTCAGTGTTATGTCTTGAGGCATCCCTCAATTTTCGGAAGGAATCCGTACTAAGACTTTTTCTTTTTCCGAAAAACGGGTAACTTCCTAGAAGGAGCACTTCATAATCGAATGTTTGTTCGTAAAGTGATACAATAGAGATAGATTTTTAAACGTGATGAGGGGGAAGTTAACGATGGATTTTGAGTTAGTGTCACCATTTGAACCGGGCGGTGACCAGCCGACCGCGATTCAGCAATTGATTGCTGGCGTCAAGAACGGAGAGCGACACCAGACGTTGCTCGGGGCAACCGGAACCGGAAAAACGTTCACCGTTTCGAACGTCATCAAGGAGATAAAAAAACCGACGCTCGTGCTTGCGCATAACAAGACGCTTGCGGGACAACTGTATTCAGAGTTCAAGGAATTCTTCCCGAACAATGCCGTCGAATACTTCGTCAGTTTCTATGATTACTACCAACCGGAAGCGTACGTTCCGTCGACGGATACGTTTATCGAAAAAGACTCGTCCATCAACGATGAAATCGATAAACTCCGTCACTCGGCGACGTCTGCTTTATTTGAGCGGGATGACGTCTTGATCGTTGCCTCCGTATCCTGTATCTACGGTCTCGGTAACCCGGAAGAATACAACAATCATGTCTTGTCCCTTCGTGTCGGGAATGAGATGGGGCGTAACGAGATGCTCCGTCGATTGATTGACATTCAATATGAACGTAATGATATCGACTTCCAGCGCGGACGTTTTCGTGTCCGGGGTGACGTCGTTGAGATTTTCCCGGCGTCACGAGACGAGCAGTGTGTCCGCGTCGAGTTTTTCGGTGACGAAATCGAACGGATTCGTGATATGGACCCATTGACGGGTGAAATCATCGCCGACCGTGAGCATATTTCAATCTTCCCGGCATCCCACTTCGTGACGGGGGACAAACGTCTTCAAAAAGCGATTGCAAACATTGAAGTCGAGCTTGAAACACAACTCGCGAAGATGCGTGAAGACAACATGTTACTCGAAGCCCAACGCCTCGAGCAACGGACGAACTATGACCTCGAGATGATGCGCGAAATGGGTTATTGCTCAGGGATTGAAAACTATTCCCGTCATTTAAACTTGATGCCGGAAGGATCGACACCCTATACGCTGATCGATTACTTCCCGAAGGACTTCTTGCTTGTCGCGGATGAGTCTCACGTTACATTGCCGCAAATCCGCGGAATGTACAACGGGGACCAAGCGCGGAAACAAGTGCTCGTCGATCATGGATTCCGTCTGCCTTCAGCAAAAGATAACCGGCCGCTTCGTTTTGAAGAGTTCGAGGAGAAGGTCAGTCAGGCGATTTATATTTCAGCGACACCAGGACCGTATGAGATGGAGCACTCAAAAGAGATGGTCGAACAAATCATCCGTCCGACGGGACTCGTTGACCCGACAATCGAGATTCATCCGATCACGGGACAAATCGATTACTTGATGGACAACATCCGGGAGCGTGTCGCCAAAAACGAACGGGTGCTTGTGACGACACTGACGAAAAAAATGTCGGAAGACTTGACGGATTATTTGAAAGAGCATGGTGTTAAAGTCAACTACATGCACTCGGAAATCAAGACGCTTGAACGGATCGAAATCATTCGTGATCTGCGGCTTGGGAAGTATGACGTCCTCGTCGGAATCAACTTACTTCGTGAAGGACTTGATATTCCAGAAGTATCACTCGTGACGATTCTCGATGCAGATAAAGAAGGGTTCTTGCGTTCGGAGCGATCGTTGATCCAGACGATTGGTCGGGCTGCCCGGAACTCGGAAGGACACGTTGTCTTGTTTGCGGATAAAATCACGGATTCGATGCAACGGGCGATGGATGAGACGGAACGTCGGCGAAACATTCAGCTCGCGTTCAATAAAGAACATGGCATCACGCCGAAAACGATTCAAAAAGATGTCCGTGGTGTCATCAGTACGACGATTGAAAGTGATGATACGGTCGAAAAACTTGAGAAGTTCAACAAATTGAAAAAACCGGAGCGGGAAACGTTACTCGAACAGTTGGATCAAGAGATGCGACAAGCAGCGAAAGACATGCAGTTCGAGCGAGCGGCAGAGCTTCGCGATCTTATATTAGAATTGAAAGCAGGTGCCTAAGTTGGGAGACAAGAAAAACAAGATTATCATCAAGGGCGCTCGCGTCAATAACCTTCAAAACATCGATGTCGAAATTCCACGCGATCAGCTCGTCGTCTTGACGGGCTTATCGGGCTCCGGGAAATCGTCACTCGCGTTCGATACGATTTATGCGGAAGGCCAACGACGGTATGTCGAAAGTCTCTCTGCCTATGCGCGTCAATTCCTCGGTCAGATGGACAAACCAGACGTCGACGTGATTGAAGGACTCAGTCCTGCGATTTCGATTGACCAAAAAACGACGAGTAAAAACCCGCGTTCGACGGTCGGGACAGTGACGGAGATTTATGATTATTTGCGGTTGCTCTATGCACGGATCGGCAAACCGATCTGTCCGAATCATGGCATCGAAATCTCGAGTCAAACGATCAGTCAGATGGTCGACCAGGTGATGGAACTACCGGAACGGTCACGCCTGCAAATTTTAGCGCCAATCGTCTCCGGTCGAAAAGGGGCACATGTTAAAGTCTTCGAGGACTTAAAAAAAGAAGGGTTCGTCCGTGTCCGCGTCAACGGGGAAACGATTGATTTGACGGATGACATCGAACTCGAAAAAAACAAGAAACATTCGATTGAAGTCGTCGTCGACCGTGTCGTCGTTCGTCCAGACGTCGAATCACGGCTTGCTGATTCGCTTGAGACGGCACTTCGACTCGCAGATGGTCGTGTCATCGTCGATACGATGGATGGCAATGAGTTACTTTTCAGTGAGCACCATGCTTGTCCGATTTGTGGATTCTCAATCGGCGAGCTCGAACCACGGATGTTCTCGTTCAACTCGCCGTTCGGTGCCTGTACGTCGTGTGACGGACTTGGGACTAAGCTTGAGGTCGATGCCGACCTCGTTGTGCCACATCCGGATAAGACGCTCAACGAAGGAGCGATCGTCGCCTGGGAACCAACGAGTTCACAATATTATCCGCAGTTGCTCAAAGCGGTCTGTGAACACTTTACGATCGATATGGATA
The DNA here is from genome assembly GCF_018618755.1 of Exiguobacterium sp. s193. GTDB lineage: Bacteria > Bacillota > Bacilli > Exiguobacteriales > Exiguobacteriaceae > Exiguobacterium_A. Next base: position 524,334 of record NZ_JACSMR010000001.1, on the reverse strand, counting down.
CACCGTTCGATCAGTTGCCTGAGGAACAGCGTGACATCATCTTAAACGGAAGTTCAAAAGAAGAAATTCACTTCCGCTATGAAAATGATTTCGGGATGGTCCGGAACACGGACTTGTTCTTTGAAGGGGTCTTAAATAACCTACAACGCCGTTTCAAAGAGACGTCATCCGATTACATTCGCGAACAGATGGAAGGATACATGGCGAAAAAAGCATGTCCAACTTGTAAGGGACACCGTCTGAAACGTGAATCACTTGCTGTTAAAGTATCTGGCATCCATATCGGAGAAGTGACGAAGATGTCGGTCAAACAAGCGGTCGTTTGGTTTGAAGAATTGCCTGAAAAGCTGTCGGAAAAAGACCAAACGATTTCCCGGATGATCGTCCGAGAGATTCACGAACGGTCCTCATTCCTCGAAAACGTTGGTCTCGACTATTTGACGATTTCGCGTGCGGCCGGGACATTATCTGGTGGAGAAGCACAACGGATTCGTCTCGCAACACAAATCGGTTCCCGCTTAACGGGTGTCCTGTACGTTCTCGACGAACCGTCGATCGGCTTACATCAACGTGATAACGACCGTTTGATCAGTACGCTGAAAACGATGCGCGATCTCGGGAATACGTTAATCGTCGTCGAACATGATGAAGATACGATGATGGCAGCTGATTATTTAATCGATATCGGACCAGGAGCCGGTGACCATGGTGGTTTCGTCACGGCAGCGGGGCGTCCGGAAGAATTGATGAATGACGCCAATTCATTGACGGGACAATACCTGTCCGGGAAAAAATTCATTCCTGTGCCGACTGAACGGAAACAACCGGACGGTCGGGCGTTACGGATCAAGAAAGCATCTGAAAACAACTTGAAAAACGTCGACGTCGACATTCCGCTCGGTTTGTTCGTTGCTGTGACAGGGGTATCTGGATCGGGGAAATCGACTTTAATCAATGAAATTCTCTACAAGACGATTGCCCACGAAATGAACCGAGCGAAAGAAAAGCCGGGTGCCCATAAAGGGATTACGGGACTTGACCAAATCGATAAAGTGATTGATATTGATCAGTCACCGATCGGTCGGACACCACGTTCGAACCCGGCGACCTATACCGGTGTCTTTGATGACATTCGTGACGTGTTTGCTTCGACGAACGAAGCGAAACTCCGTGGTTATAAAAAAGGACGTTTCAGCTTCAATATCAAAGGTGGCCGGTGTGAAGCATGCCGCGGGGACGGAATCATCAAAATCGAGATGCACTTCTTACCGGACGTCTATGTGCCGTGTGAAGTCTGTCACGGGAAACGGTATAACCGCGAGACACTCGAAGTGAAATATAAAGGCAAAACGATTTCTGACGTGCTTGAGATGACGGTCGAGGATGCGCTCGTCTTCTTCGAAAAAATTCCTAAAATCAGTCGGAAACTTCAAACGATTGCCGACGTCGGCTTGACGTACATGCGTCTCGGACAACCGGCGACGGAACTATCCGGTGGGGAAGCCCAACGTGTCAAACTCGCGTCGGAACTCCATAAGCGGTCGACGGGGAAAACGATTTATATTCTTGATGAACCGACGACGGGGCTTCATGTCCACGATATCGCCCGGCTCTTAAAAGTCTTGCAACGCCTCGTCGACAACGGCGACACAGTTCTCGTCATCGAGCATAATCTTGATGTCATCAAAACGGCAGACTACTTGATTGATCTTGGTCCAGAAGGTGGCGATGGGGGCGGAGTGATCGTCGCGACCGGAACACCGGAAGAGATCGCGCGCGTCAAGGAATCCTACACGGGTCACTACTTGGCACCTGTTTTAGAACGTGACGCTGCCCGGATCGAATCATGAAACTTTTTTGAGTGAGGATTCGTAAAAGGGAAGTAAGGGAAGTAGAACGAAAGAGTGAGTAAGTTTTCCTGTGTCACCATGTGTTCAGAAAATAGGAGGGGAATGTTCATGAAACAAGATATGCGCCAATTGATACTTGAACAAGTAAAAGAAGGAAAGTTGACGATTGACGAGGCACTCGATAAGCTCGAACGTCTCGAAGCCATCGATCAACGCCCGACGACTGCAAGTGATCATAAGTATGTCGATGAGCCCGAACAATATGACCGCGTCGATCATTATACCGTCGACTCACTGACGTCAAAAGTGATGTCTGCCTTTGACGGTCTCGTTAACCGGATTAAAGAGAGCGATCTTTCGTTCAATCAGACGTCCGGTCCGAATGTCACGTATGTCAAACAGTTCCCATTCAGTGGTGAGACGATTCATCTGGATTTATTTAATGCCAATGCCATCGTCGAACCAAGTGATTTAGAAGAGTGTGAATTGACGGTGACGGGTCGCCCGCTTCGCCAAGTCAATGAGGAGCAGGCGCTCGAACAACTGCAGGCGTCACTCCAACACTCTGTCTCCGCGAACACACTATCGATTCGTTTGAAAGACAAACGCGTCCGTGCGACGCTCCATTTGAAAGTCCCGCGTCGCCATTATGAGTCGTTCGTCTTACAGACGTTGAACGGCGAGATTACGTTATCGTCGCTTGATGCGACGAGTGTTCAACTGATGACAGCGAATGGTCGGATTCATGTCCGTGACCTGTACAGTGAAGACCTCAAAGCCTCGACGGCGAATGGCTCGATTGAAGTGGAAGAATCAGAAGTCAAACTGTTAAAAGCGAAAACGGCGAATGGTCAAATCATAACTAACGGTGTTTTCGAACGTTCAGAGCTGAAGACGGCAAACGGAAACGTCCGTTGTGAACTAAAAACAGCGCATGATGCGAAGATTCAAGCTTCATCGCTTGCCGGAAGCATTGCCTTGATGTTGCCGCATGGCGCTGAAGTGTATGGCGAGCTTGAAACGAACTTTGGTGGGTTGAACTGCAACCTTGATGAGATGGAAGTGATTCGCGATCAAAAAGATGTCGTGAACCGTAAACTGCATTTCATCTCGGGTCGTGACCGCACGCCGAAGATTGAAGTCGAAGCGGAAACGAAGACAGGGACGATTTCTGTGACACATGGTGTCCACCTGAGTCCGCAAGCGTTCTAAACTCCGCATTTAAAAAGACCAAAGAAGGGATTGCCCATCGACTTTAGATGGCAATCCCTTCTTTTTGTAGGCAAACCTATGTCCCTTTGTGCATATGCTGGTTAATCACTTTGGAAACTTTTCGCCCGAGGAAAGCAACGAAAAAAAGACGCTTCTATTGCCACCATTACACGCTAAAATCCCGTCTGCCTCTTCAGTGAGAGGCAGACGGGATTTTTTGAATCAATAGTTATAGTCTTCATCCATCATCGGTTCGTCCCAATTCATCTGATCAAAGTTATTCATGTCATAACCGAATGAAATGAACGTGATGATGGCGATGATTGCTAGGACGATGGAAGCAATGATTAAGCCGATTCCCATCCAACTTTTGCTGCGCGCCCGGTTCCAATAAAAGACGATTGCGAGAATGAGTGAAATAAATGGACCACTTAGCACGATTCCGACCAGTGAGATGATGAAAAATAAGAGCGATGTCTGATTTTGATCACGCGAATAAGCCTTCCACATGTCAATCAACGAGATGATGATATAGACAAGACCGAGGATGGCGACAATCGCAACTAAAATCATGATAATGATTAAGCCGATGCCACTACCTGACATATTCATCATAAAAAAACCTCCTTTGTTTTATTCTTAACTGTATTCTTTCCCCAAGTTACTCCCCTTCTAATCGAATTCATTGATTTTAACAAAAATATGGTACAATACTTCAAGTGAAAGGGGCTGATTGAGCGTGCAAGCAAAAGTGCGAACAGCTGAAATCGTAAAGCAATTCAATTTAAAAATTGTCACCGGAGAAGAAGGACTACATCGTCCAATTTTGACGGCTGATCTCTGTCGACCAGGCCTCGTCCTCGCTGGTTATTATGCGTATTATCCAGCAGAACGTCTGCAAGTCCTCGGGAAAACAGAATTGACGTTTTTCAACAACCTGACGTATGAGGAACAGCTCGAACGGGCAAATGTCCTCTGTACAGATGAAACACCAGGGATTTTAGTGACGCGCGGGTTTGAAGTACCGGAAGCAATCATCAAAGCAGCTGACGAAACGAACGTACCGCTCTTGACGACGAAGGGACATACGACATCGGTCGAATCTCAAATCACGAACTTCCTCGAAGCGGAACTCGCACCGACGACGGCGATGCATGGTGTCCTCGTCGACATTTATGGCGTCGGCGTCTTCATCAAAGGGGCCAGTGGCGTCGGTAAATCCGAGACGGCACTCGAACTCGTCAAACGCGGACACCGCCTTGTTGCGGATGACTCCGTTGAAATTCGTCAGACCGGAGACGGTATTCTAGTCGGGACGGCTCCGAAGTTGATCCAACACCTCCTTGAGATTCGAGGAATCGGCATCATCGACGTCATGACATTGTTCGGTGCAGGTGCCGTACGGTCGCATAAAAAAATCAGCCTCGTCTGTAATCTTGAAATTTGGGATCAAACGAAAGTCTATGACCGGGTCGGGCTCGACCAGGAGACGTTACAAATCATCGATACGGAAATTCCGTTTTTGACGATTCCGGTTCGTCCCGGGCGTAACCTCGCCGTCATCATCGAAGTCGCGGCGATGAATTATCGCCTGAAAAATATGGGCATCAACACAGCAGAAGAATTCGCCGGACGTCTCGCGCAAGCGATTGAAGACGGGAATGGTGGTCTATGATGGGGACACTTGCAACGGTACAACCGACATTCGATCGGGTCGCGATTGAACTCGGTCCGATTCCAATCTATTGGTATGGTGTCGTCATCGCCTTAGGCGCGATCGTCGGATTGATGATCGCCATCTTCGAATCGAAGCGGATTGGGTTCAACGAAGAATATGCGGTCGATGTCGTCATCTGGTCGATTCCGATCAGCATCATCTGTGCCCGGATCTATTATGTTGCCTTCGAATGGCAATACTATGGACAACACCTCGATCAAATCATCAACATCCGCCAAGGCGGAATTGCGATTCACGGTGCCATCATCGGTGCGATTTTGACGGTCATCATCTATACGCGTAAGAAAAAGATTTCGTTTTGGCAAATTGCCGATATCTTGGCACCATCACTTTTGTTCGGTCAAGCGGTCGGACGCTGGGGGAACTTCTTTAACCAAGAGGCGCATGGTGGCGAAACGACGTGGACGTTCTTGCAAGATACGTTGCACTTACCGAACTGGATCGTCAACCAAATGTATATCGACGGTGTTTATTATGTACCGACGTTCCTCTATGAAAGTGTTTGGAACATCATCGGTGTCATCTTGTTGATTGTCTGGCGGATGAAGTTCAATCCACGCCGTGGTTATGTCTTCCTCGGCTATCTCGTCTGGTATTCGATCGGACGTTGCTACATCGAGGGATTACGGACAGATAGCTTAATGATGGGTGACGGACTACGGACGGCACAAATCGTTTCGATTTGTTTGATCATCTTCGGTCTTGTCATGATGGTCGTCCGGAAAAATGCCGTCCGCTACTTGGATGGAACAACACGGGAGGCGAATTGATCCGATGATTAACACGATTTTATTTGATTTAGATGGTACGTTGATCGATACGAATCCGTTGATTCTGAAAAGCTTTGAACATACACTCGATTACTACTATCCGGAGCGGACGTTTACGGAGGCAGAATTGCTTCCGTTCATCGGTCCGACGCTTGAAAAATCATTTTCTGAACTCAATGCCGAACAGTGGAAAGAAATGGTCGCCTTTTACCGCAGCTATAACATTGCGATGCATGATGCACTCGTTCTTGAATACCCGGGTGTCCTCGACGGTTTACGCCGCTTGAAGGAGCAGGGGTACAAGATGGCGATCGTGACATCAAAAAGTCGTCGCGTCGCGTTAAAAGGGATTGAACTATTTGGACTGACGTCACTGTTTGAGACAATCATCGCAGCAGACGACGTGACGGAAGAAAAACCAGCCGTCGAACCGTTTGAAAAAGCGATGGCGCTTCTCGGGTCGACGACCGACGAAACAATCATGGTCGGAGACAATGACACGGATATCCATGGCGGAAAAAATGCGGGCTTAAAAACCGTCGCGGTCGGTTGGGCCATCAAAGGTCGTCCGTATCTTGAAGCACTGGAACCAGATGTCATCATCGATTCGATGGACCACTTGAGTGACTGGATTGAGGCGCAAAATGGCACGGCGGACTGATCGCTATCAGGTCGGGACAACAAATCCGCTATGGCACATGTACCGGACGGTCTCGTTCTTGAAAGTCATGTGGTGTTTCAGCATCATTACGATCGGACGGTTTTCACCGTCGCTCCGCTTCAAAAATGGCTTGTACCGGACGTGTCTCCGAATGAAGATTGGCGACCGGACGGCACTTGCCTTGATGGTGATGCCGGACACGATGTTTCCGGAACGGATTTCAATCGGTTCGAATACGATCATCGGCTTTAATACGACGATTCTCTGTCATGAATATTTGACGACGGAGTACCGGATTGGCAACGTGACGATTGGTAGTGATGTGTTGATTGGCGCGAACGTCACGATTTTACCAGGCGTGACGATCGGAGATGGTGCCGTCATCGGTGCCGGGTCCATCGTTCACCGGGATATCCTACCGAACGAACGGGTCTCGAGCCAGCCGCTCCGGCGCCATGAAATGTGACGAAACTGTGAGAAGGAGGTAGACACGCGATGAATTATATTCGCTTTACGTATAAGACCGGAAAGTATTTCGGAAGATTATTCGCAGAACGTCCGCAAGGGCTCGTCGTCGAAGTACTCGCCGTCGAGAAACATCCGACGCAAGGCGACTTGCATCAACCGAACCAAGTCAACGTTCCACTCTTTCATATCCGTACAGCCTTACATCAACACGAAAAGATCACGGTTTCCCCAAGTGTCGTCTATGACTATGATGGCGAGATTCCATCGTATCCGGATAGCTTACGTCAAGCATTCGAAAAAGATGTTGAACGTCTGCAAAACAAGAATCCGCAAGAAGATGCTTTTGTACGAAAATGCTTAGAGAACTATAAGGAACTCGAAACCATTTATGCAAAACGCTGGGCGTAAACCCCGGCGTTTTTTTCTGTTGCAACGCTATCCGAGATAGGTTATTCTTGTTTCTGCAACTACGAAACCAGATTTAAATTATGGGGGCTTGAATCACTATGGAATTAACCGAATACAAAGCAGACCCCTTTGCGATTACAACGCGCCAAGCGGAGCTTTTTTATTTCCGCGGACGGAAGGCGCACCGGGAAGGGAGACTCGAAGAGGCGGTCTATCATCTCGATGAAGCGACGACGCTTCAGCCGGAGGATGTCCGTTACTTGTTACGTTACGCACGGGTCCTGTTTGAAACAGGCGAAATCAATCATGCGAACGACGTGTTGAAACGTGTCCGGACACTCGATGAGTCAAATACCGAATCACTGTTTTATTTAGCAAACAATTACGCGCATGTGTCTTTATATGAAGAAGCGAAAGCATATGCGCTTGAATATCTCAAGTATGCACCGGCAGGAAAACACGCAGAGGCATCGGCCGCACTCGTGGAATTGATTGATCTCGAACAAGAGATGGAAGATGACGATGAGGACGAATTGATTCGTCTCCACGCACAAGCGCAACGTCAAATCGATAAAGGCATGTTGTTTGCGGCACAAGAAACACTCGAGTCGTTGATTGCGACGTATCCGACATTTTGGCCAGCATACAATAATTTAGCAATCGTTGAATTTTATCTCGGCGAAAATGACCGGGCCTTTCTGTCACTTGAACGTGTTTTAGAAGGAAATCCAGGAAATCTCCATGCGCTTTGTAATACGCTCGTTCTCTTACATGAGATGGGGCAGGATGAAGAGGCGCACCGCTTGTCACGGAAGCTCGAACACGTTCGTTCCGTTAATCTGGAGACACGTTATAAAGTCGCATCGACGCTTGCGATCATCGGTCGACATGATATAGCGTATGAAGAACTGAAACTGCTTGAACGCCGTGGATACCGTGGCGATCCGTTATTTGGACACTGGTTGTCGATTTCAGCGTTCAAGACAGGGCATGTCGAAGAAGCAACGGCTTTCTTACAATCAAATGAAGCAGCAAGTATGCGTGAGGAACGAGAAGCATATGACATCCGTCATAACTTGCAGTTTCGTTCCGCGTTGATTCAAGCATTGAAGACGGAAGATGATGTCTCACGGATTTTCACGGCACTGCTGCTCGGAAAATTAAATGATGAAGAAGCACGACTGGCACTCTCGATGATGCCGGAAGTGACGGATCACGAAGACGTCCTGCAGTTGACTGAACAAATTGTTCATGAAATGAACGGACGGAGTGATGTCGTCGACGCGCGGATTGATCGTGCGTTACAAACGATTCGTCTCGCAGAACACTACGTCTCCGATGAAGAACGAATGAGCCTTGAAGGTGATTTCTACGAACGGTTTGCGCGACTCGTCCTGAGTGGTGAGACGTTTGATTCGGTCGAAGGTTCGGCAGCAGCCTTGATTCACTTGTTCCATGAGTTACGGGAAGGCATCTTGATTGAAGAATGTGCAGAGTTGGTCGGAGTTTCCTTTGATGAAGTGGCAATGACAATCCGTGCCTTCAAGCAACAGCTGACACCTGCTCGGGCAAAATGTTAGACGTTTGTCTAGTTCTAACCTATACTCAAACTACAATGAAACTTACAGATGGGGTGGAAACATGACAGAAACTGCTGAAAAAATTTATGATGTCATTATCATCGGTGCAGGTCCTGCTGGAATGACAGCAGCACTGTACGCATCACGTGCGAACCTTTCGACACTCATGATCGAACGTGGTATTCCAGGCGGTCAGATGGCGAACACGGAAGATATCGAGAATTATCCAGGATACGATAGCATCCTCGGACCCGATCTCTCGCAAAAAATGTTCGACCACTCAAAAGCATTCGGTGCAGAATATGCATACGGCGACGTACGTAGTATCGAAGACGGACGTGCTTTTAAAACGGTCCATGCACACAATAAGGATTATCACGCCCGGGCGATCATCATCGCATCTGGCGCACAATATAAAAAAATCGGCGTACCTGGCGAAGAAGAGCTTGGCGGTCGTGGTGTTTCGTACTGTGCGGTTTGTGACGGGGCATTCTTCAAAGAAAAAGAATTGTTCGTCATCGGTGGCGGTGACTCGGCAGTCGAGGAAGGTGTCTACTTGACACGTTTCGCGAAGAAAGTCACAATCGTCCACCGTCGTGAAGAATTACGTGCACAAAAAATTCTTCAAAAACGTGCGTTCGACAACCCAAAAATCGATTTCATCTGGAACCATACCGTTAAACAAATTAACGAACAAGATGGAAAAGTCGGTTCGATTGATTTAATCAATACGAAAACGGCAGATGTGACGACACATCCGATCGATGGTGTCTTCATCTATATCGGGATGAACCCGATTACTGGATACGTCCAAGATCTTGGTATCTTGAATGACCAAGGTTATGTCGTGACGAATGAAGGGATGGAGTCAAACATCAAAGGAATCTTCGCAGCTGGAGATGTCCGTGAGAAAACGCTCCGTCAAGTCGTGACAGCAACGAATGATGGCTCGATTGCTGCTCAAAATGCACAGCATTATATCGAAGCATTACTCGAAGAATTACAAGAATCATCACACGTGTAAGACATGAACCAGCTTTGGTGGAGGCTCCTTCCATCAAGCTGGCTCTTTTTTTATGATATACTGAATTTGGAATGAAAAATACACACGGAACTGTTGTCTGGAGGGCGAAGAGATGGAAGAGAATCAACCGCAACTGGTCATCATCACGGGAATGAGTGGGGCAGGAAAAACCGTTGCTATGAATAGCTTCGAGGACTTAGGGTATTTTTGTGTCGACAATTTACCGCCGACATTACTCCCCCAATTAATTGAAGTCATCGGGCAGGTCCGTCCGAAGATTGCCGTCGCGATCGATACCCGGGCGCGTGATTTTATCGATAGTTTCTTTGTCGTTTACGAAGATTTAAAGAAAACCAACTTACAGATTCGAATGTTGTACTTAGACGCACGCAACGATGTCCTCGTGCGCCGTTATAAAGAGTCACGGCGTTCGCATCCCCTTGCACCGACCGCGTCACCACTGATTGGTATCGAGCGCGAACGGACGTTGCTCGAAGGATTCCGCGATAAGGCACAAATGTTGATCGATACGAGCGACATCAAACCGCTTGCGCTCAAGGAACGTTTATTGAAAGAATTCACGGAAGGCGAACGCCCGCCGTTTACCGTCAACGTCATGTCGTTCGGCTTCAAACATGGGTTACCCCTTGATGCCGACCTAGTCTTTGACCTTCGTTTCTTGCCGAACCCGTTTTATATCCCGGAGCTCCGGCCGAAAACTGGGCTTGATTTAGAAGTCTCGTCCTACGTCATGCAGTGGCCGGAAGCGAAATTGTTCTATAAGAAACTCGTTGATTTACTCGAATTCTTGATTCCCCAGTACGAACGGGAAGGGAAATCCCAACTTGTCGTCGCGTTAGGTTGTACCGGCGGGAAACACCGCTCGATCACCTTTGCGGAAGCGATCAGTAAGGAATTTGCGAATCAGTATCATATCGTGACGAATCATCGGGATTACGTCCACGCGAAGGAGGAAAAGTAATGAAATGGGAACGGAAAGTCGTCGCGATTGGCGGCGGGACGGGCCTGTCGACTCTCTTGCGTGGTCTCAAGCATTATCCACTCGACATCACAGCCATCGTCACAGTTGCTGACGATGGTGGCAGCTCGGGACGTTTACGGACTGAGTTCAATATGTTGCCACCCGGTGATATTCGAAACGTCATCGTCTCGTTATCGAAATCAGAGACGTTGATGGACCGGATCATGCAGTATCGATTTGAGACAGGGGAAGGTTTACATGGGCATTCGCTCGGAAACTTAATGCTGACGGCAGCAACGCAGCTCTGTAACGGTTCATTCGTCGAAGCGATTGGTGTCATGGGACAACTGTTGAATGCGGAAGGGAAGGTCTATCCGGCAACAGAACGGACAATCACCTTATGCGCAGAGTTTGAGGACGGGACGGTCGTTAAAGGCGAGTCGTTGATTCCGAAAGTCGGCAAAGTCATCGAGCGGATTTATTTAGAAGAAGAAGACGTCCGCCCGGTTCCGGAAGCGATTCAAGCTATCTTAGAGGCCGATGTCATCGTCCTCGGACCAGGTAGCCTCTACACGAGCATCATTCCGAACGTTTTGATTGATGAAATTCGCGAAGCGATCAAACAGTCGTTGGCACCAGTCGTCTATATTTGTAACGTCATGACACAACCCGGTGAGACGACCGCCTTTACGGCGAATGATCACTTGACTGCGCTTGAACGTTTTCTTGGTCAAGGTGTCGTCGATACGATCATCGTCAATAACGAATCGATCGACGCGAGTTACTTGCGGAAATACCAAAAAGATCATGCCGATATCGTCACCTATGACGATGAAAGTTTCGTCAAAGCAGGAATCGAAGTGCTCGCGGATGATATCGTCGATTACAATCATCACTTCATTCGGCACGATTCGGATGCCGTCGCAAGCCTTGTCATGCGGAAAGTGTTATCGATTCGTCGGGTCCGTCAATATGAAGGAAAGGAGGAACTGACATGAGTTTTGCTTCAGAAGTCAAAAAAGAGTTAACGCAGATTGCGATGACTGATCACGAGATGAAAGCCGAACTTGCGGCACTCGCCCGGATGAACGGTGCGATTTCGTTTGGACTTGGTCGTGGTCTGACACTTGATATTTCAACAGAGAATGCATCGATTGCGCGACGGATCTATTCGTTGCTGAAACGGGCTTACGCGGTACACCTCGACTTGCTCGTCCGAAAGAAAATGCGGCTCAAAAAAAATAACGTCTACATCGTCCGTGTGAAACAACAAGCCGATAAGATTCTGCAAGATTTAGGAATCCTCGGCGAAGGCTTCACGATGATTCGTTCCATCAGCGATTCGATTTTGCATGATGAACGGCGGGCGCGTGCTTATTTACGGGGAGCCTTTTTAGCGGGAGGCTCACTGAATAATCCAGCGACCTCGTCGTATCATCTCGAGATCTTCAGCCTCTATGAGGAGCACAATGCAGCACTCCGGAGTCTGACGAACCAGTTCGATTTAAATGCAAAAGCAATCGAACGGAAGAAAGGTCATATCCTCTACATCAAGGAAAGCGAAAAGATTTCTGATTTCCTTAAGCTGATTGGGGCGACCTATTCGATGCTTCGGTTTGAAGACGTGCGAATTTTAAAAGATATGCGAAATTCGGTTAACCGGCTCGTCAACTGTGAGACAGCGAATCTCAATAAGACGGTCGGGGCAGCGCTCCGCCAAGTCGAGAACATCAAGTTTCTTGAACGGACGGTCGGACTCGACGTCTTACCGGACAAATTACGTGAAATCGCGATTTTACGTGTGACCCATCAAGACGTGACCCTGCAAGAACTCGGTGAAATGGTCGAAAGTGGCTCCATCTCAAAATCAGGGATCAATCACCGATTGCGGAAAATTGATCAAATCGCGGATAAACTACGGAATGGTGAGTCGTTGACAGGTGCGCTCTAAAGGGGAAACTTGCGAGATGAACCATAGTCTACTATAATATATAGTCGATGCAACTAAATGTTCGAATTAAGGAGTTTTTGAAATGGCTAACGAAAAAAAACGTATTTCGCTGACAGTTGATGCGAAATTTGATGAAGTCTTGACGAAAAAAGCAAAATCAATCGGTGTGCCAAAAAGTACACTCGTTACATTTGCAACATCACTTTTCCTTAAACAATTGCAAGCAGAAGAAGAATTATCACCACATGCGAACGGGATTTACACATTGATTCGTGAAAACCACGACATCGTGTCTGACATTACAGATCTCATCGACTAACACAAACGATCCTTTTCCGGTTCGGGACGAACTTTCATGATTCAATGAAGTTCATGCCCGGCGTGGAGAGGATTTTTTTTGAAGACAACAAAAAAACGACCGATGATGTAAAAACATCAACGGTCGGTCGAGTTAACAGATTAAGCACGTTCCATGACGCGGTCGATGAGACCGTAGTCAGCTGCTGCTTGAGCAGACATGAAGTTGTCACGCTCTGTATCGCGTTCGATGACTTCAAGCGGTTGTCCTGTGTTCTCTGCCATGATTTTGTTTAAGTGTTCACGCATTTTGATGATACGTTCTGCGTGGATTTTAATGTCCGATGCTTGTCCTTGTGTGCCACCGAGCGGTTGGTGAATCATGATCTCAGCGTTCGGAAGTGCAAAACGTTTTCCTTTTGCACCAGCTTGTAAGAGGAACGCACCCATTGAAGCGGCCATTCCGATACAAATTGTTGAAACTTGTGGTTTGATGAAGTTCATCGTATCGTAAATCGCCATACCAGCTGTGATTGATCCACCTGGGCTGTTGATGTAGAGCGAAATTTCTTTATCTGGATCCTCTGCTGCTAAGAAGAGCAACTGGGCAACGACTGAGTTGGCGACGTTATCGTCAATCGCGCTCCCGAGAAGAATGATACGATCCTTGAGCAAACGTGAATAGATGTCGTAAGCACGTTCCCCGCGGTTGGTTTGTTCGATGACTGTTGGAATTAACATAGTCTTTGCCTCCTTATGATTGGTATGTAGCTCATATTCGACTTATTCCTATCATAATCCTTTGGTCAATATTGGTCAAAAGATACGATGCGGCTTTTATATATTTTTCCTGAATGGCATTGACTTAAACATATCAATATAGAAAAAAGGCAACACCGCGAACGGCATTGCCTGTAGATTCAAATATGGTACACCCGGAGAGATTTGAACTCCCGACACCTGGTACCGGAAACCAGTGCTCTATCCCCTGAGCTACGGGTGCATGTATTTACTGAACAATTAATAGTATACCGACATTTTTTCAGGAAAGCAATACTCGTTTGTTAAATTTAGCAGTTTTTTTCCGAGGGAACGAAGCACGATGGTAGCTTTATCATCGGTTGAATGATTTTTTTCCTCTATACTATATAGAAGGGTTGGAGAATAAATGGATGAAAGGAGGACCGACGATGGAACAGCGACAGGAACAAACACAACGACTGACATTATCAACATCTCATTTATTTCAGCTGGCGATTCTCGAGGAATCCGTAACCGAGCTCGAAGAACATCTGTACCGGATCGTACGTCGGACGACCGCCTTTAAGAATGATGGCGGAAAAACAATTAATCTTGATTTTGGTCGAATCGCTGACCGTATCGCGTCGTTTGAAGCGGAGCTGCTTCAACAAATACGTTTAGAATCGCCCAGAGAGGAAATAAGATATATGGCGGAACAACTCATGACGTACTTAGATACGGATGGATTACTACGAACGACGGACACGAGGCTTGCAGACTTGTTAGCGAGTGACGTCGAGACGGTCAAACAAGCACGGCTTGTCCTGCAACGGTGTGAACCGACAGGAATTGCGGCGCGGTCGGCAAGTGAATGTCGCTTGTTGCACGCACTAGAACAAGAGGATGACCTGTTGATTGATGCCGCGACAGAGCTGAATGCGGGTGTTGTTTTAAACAACGTATTGCTTCGGATCGCTTCGGAAGCTGATCGAAAACGAGTCAAGGCTGCGCTCAAACGGTTACCGAAAGCACCGATTTTTCAGGAGGCGACCGTCGTAGCGATTCCGGAAGCAGAGGTTCGGTACAGTGACGGGGAATTGACGATCGATTGGTCTGACTTAGACATTGACCGAAGTTGGACGAACTTAGAGGCGGCAAAACCGTTCTTGAGTGCGTACGAACGAAGACGGTCGACACTGCGGGCAATTCTGGACGTCATCATTGAACGGCAACACCACTGGTTCAAAGGACGACTCGAGCTCGCGCCGCTGACTAAAAAAGAGGTGGCGGCAGTGACCGGGTACCATCCGTCGACGATTGGCCGTGCAGTTGCGAACAAGACGGTCAAGACGATGCAGGGAACGATGCAGCTAGAAGACTTTTTCGTGTCGAAGACATTGACCGGTACATCAAGCTTTTTGATTAAGGTCCGGATCGCACAGCTTCTTGAAGCGTCGCCTGTTCCGATGAGCGATCAACAATTGACCGACCGTCTGGCGATGGAGCAGATTACGGTCGCCCGACGGACGGTCGCAAAATATCGGGCAGCCCTCGGTTTGACCCAAGCTGACTTCGAGAGACGAAAGGCGAATTCATGATGCAATCAAAAGAAAACATGCACTTAACACTCTATTCACGTCCGGGTTGTACACTATGTGAGGAAGCCGCCATCTTGCTCGATTTTGTATTAGACGAATTTCCCGAGTGGACATTTGAAGAGATCAACATTGAAGAAGATGCGGCGCTCAGTCTGAAGTACCTCTATGAAATACCAGTCCTCGTGCACCAAGAAGCGGTCTGGAGTTATGGCAAATTGGAGACAGAAACGGTAAGAAACCGCTTACTTGAAAAAAGATGATGGACGAGGCTTGAAACAAGTCAAGTGTGCTGTTATGATAGCAATGTACCAAGTGGGACAAGAAACGACACGCGGGACGTAAAGTGTCCAGCAACTTGAGAGGAGCGGGAGTCACATGATTCGGCAGTTAGTACAGATCCAAAAGCGAATCGTGCCTGATCTGATTGAAGAAATGCAGACACGTTACGACATTCTTCACTATGTACGCCTGATGCAACCGATTGGACGACGAACACTTGCGACGAGCCTTGGCTTGACGGAACGCGTTCTACGCCGGGAGGTCGACTTCTTAAAAGAACAAGACTTATTAGAAGTTGCGACGCAAGGCATGTCCTTGACGGATGAAGGGCGGACGGTGTTACGAAGCATGCACAGTGTGATGGCGGAACTCGCCGGTATCTCCGATATGGCAAAAGCCTTAAAAGAGAAACTCGGTGTCCGAGACGTTGTCATCGTACCGGGTGATTCGGATCAGACGTTCTGGGTACAACGCGATATGGGACGGGCGACAGTTGCTCGTTTAAAACGTGAATTGTCAACGGACCACAATACGATTGCAGTTACAGGTGGGACGACGATGGCATCTGTCGCGGCGATGATGTCGCCCGATAAAGAAAATCGTCCGATGACTTTCGTACCGGCACGGGGTGGTCTTGGTGAAACGCTTGAACTCCAAGCGAACACAGTCTGCTCACGCATGGCTTCACGTGCCCAAAGTGACTATCATCTGCTTCACATCCCAGACATGGTCAGCACCGAGACATTCGTCAAGATGGTCGAGGAGCCGAGCATTAAAAATGTGTTACAGATGATTAAAGATGCTTCAATCGTGGTACATGGAATTGGTGAGGCAAAAACGATGGCAAAACGCCGTCGTGCTTCGACAGCTCTTTTGGAACAGCTCGAAGACGAGCAAGCTGTCGCAGAAGCATTCGGATATTATTTTGACCGGGACGGAAACATCGTTCACCGTGTCAAGACGGTCGGGCTTCAACTCGACGACTTGAAACAGGTCGAGCATGTCATTGTCGTCGCCGGAGGTCATTCGAAAGCAGAAGCGATCAATGCCTACGTCAAACAGTCTCCAAACATCATCTTGATTACGGATGAAGGAGCAGCAACAACGATTTTGAAAGGGTAGCCCCCTTTTGAATAATAGATAACTCGCTTTACACTAAAAGGAGGAAAATTATCATGGCAGTAGTAAAAGTTGGTATTAACGGATTTGGACGTATCGGACGTTTGGCTCTTCGTCAAATTCTTCAATTCGAAGGAATCGAAGTAGTCGCAATCAACGACCTCACAGACACTAAAATGCTTGCACACCTTTTAAAATATGATACGACTCAAGGTCGTTTCGACGGAGAAGTTGAAGTACACGACGGATACTTCCTCGTAAACGGTAAAGAAATCAAAACACTTGCTAACCGCAACCCAGAAGAACTTCCATGGGGCGAGCTCGGTGTTGACATCGTTCTCGAATGTACTGGTTTCTTCACAGACAAAGAAAAAGCTGAACTTCACTTGAAAGCTGGAGCTAAAAAAGTTGTTATCTCAGCACCTGCAACTGGCGACATGAAAACTGTCGTTTACAACACGAACCACGAAATTCTTGACGGTACTGAAACAGTTATCTCTGGTGCTTCATGTACTACGAACTGTCTCGCTCCAATGGCGAAAGTACTTCAAGATCAGTACGGAATCGTTGAAGGTCTCATGACAACAATCCACGCTTACACTGGCGACCAAAACACACTCGACGCTCCACACCCTAAAGGTGACTTCCGTCGTGCACGCGCAGCAGCTGCTAACATCGTTCCTAACTCAACTGGTGCTGCTAAAGCAATCGGTCTCGTTCTTCCAGAACTTCAAGGTAAACTTGACGGATCTGCACAACGTGTACCAGTCGCTACAGGTTCACTCACTGAGCTCACAACAGTTCTTGAGAAAAAAGTTACAGTTGAAGAAGTTAACGCAGCTATGAAAGCAGCAGCGAACGAGTCTTACGGTTACACTGAAGACGAAATCGTTTCTTCTGACATCGTTGGTATCTCTTACGGATCACTCTTCGATGCAACACAAACTAAAGTTGTTACTGTCGGTGACAAACAACTCGTTAAAACAGTTGCTTGGTATGACAACGAAATGTCTTACACTAGCCAACTCGTTCGTACACTCAAACACTTCGCAGAAATCGCTAAGTAATTCGAGCAATTAAATAGCAATTGAATAAGAGCGGAAACTACCAGTCTCCGCTCTTATTGCGAAAAAAAGTCTGGAGGGGCGTTTTAGCCCCTCACTATACGTATGAGACGGAGGACGAATGTATGAATAAGAAATCAATTCGCGACATCGATGTACAAGGAAAACGCGTGTTTACACGTGTCGACTTCAACGTACCACTAGAAGACGGTAAAATTACGGACGATACACGGATTCGTGCAGCACTTCCAACAATCAAGCATTTGATGGATGGCGGCGCGAAAGTCATTCTCGCTAGCCACATGGGACGTCCTAAAGGCGAAAAAAATCCTGAATTCTCACTTGCACCTGTCGTAGCACGCCTCAGCGAATTGCTTGGTAAAGACATCAAGCTCGTTGAAGAAGCATACGGCCCGGTCGCTGAAGAAGCGGTCAGCAAGCTCGAAGCAGGAGACGTTCTCGTTCTTGAAAACGTTCGTTTCTACCCTGGAGAAACAAAAAATGATGCTGAACTCGCAGAAGGATTTGCAAAACTTGCAGACATCTTCGTCAACGATGCATTTGGTGCAGCTCACCGTGCACATGCTTCTACAGAAGGAATCGCGCACCATGTCGATACTGCTGTAGCAGGTTTGTTGATTGAAAAAGAACTTCAAGTTCTCGGGAAAGCGATCTCGAATCCAGATCGTCCGTTCACGGCAATCATCGGAGGATCGAAAGTCGCCGACAAAATCGGTGTCATCGATCACTTGCTTGATATCGTCGATACGTTGATCATCGGTGGAGGATTATCTTATACATTCCTCAAAGCTCAAGGTTATGAAGTCGGTACGTCACTTCTTGAAGTCGACAAAATCGACCAAGCGAAAGAATTCATGAAGAAAGCAGAAGAGAAAGGCGTTAAGTTCTTAATGCCGGTCGACTGCGTCATCACGAAGGAATTCGGCGAAGAAACATATGTCGGACCACGCGATATCGACAGTATCCCAGCGGATCACATGTCACTTGATATCGGACCAAAAACGGTCGAACTGTATGCGGAAGCAATCAAAAACTCGAAACTCGTCGTCTGGAACGGACCGATGGGCGTATTCGAACTTGATAAATACGCAAACGGAACGAAAGGTGTCGCTCAAGCACTTGCAGACAGCGACGCATACTCAATCATCGGTGGTGGGGATTCTGCTGCAGCAGCTGAGAAATTCGGTCTTGCAGACAAGATGAGCCATATCTCGACTGGTGGCGGAGCGAGCCTCGAGTTCATGGAAGGTAAAGCCCTTCCTGGTGTCGAAGCGCTTAACGACAAGTAATCCAATAGTTCACAAGGGAGTGTTTCTCAATGCGTAAACCAATCATCGCAGGTAACTGGAAGATGAATCTAACTCTGAAGGATGCAGTCGCATTCGCAGAAGAAGTAAAAGGCAAAGTACCAGCTTCATCGACTGTCGATGCTGCTGTCTGTGCACCAGCTGTATTTCTTGCTCATTTAACGGAAGCAGCAGCTGGAACTGATCTTAAAATCGGTGCTCAAAACATGTACGATCAAGAAAGTGGCGCATTCACAGGCGAAATCAGTCCTGTCATGCTGAAAGAGCTTGACGTCACATACGTCATCCTCGGTCACTCTGAACGTCGTGAGTACTTTGGTGAAACAGATGCATTCATCAACAGCAAAGCGAAAAAAGCGTTCGAGCACGGTCTCGTTCCAATCGTTTGTGTAGGTGAAACACTTGAAGAGCGCGAAGGCGGCAAGTTCGAAGACGTCATCCGTGAACAAACGACAAACAGCCTTAAAGGCTTGACTGTCGACCAAGTGAAAAATCTTGTCGTCGCATATGAGCCTGTCTGGGCAATCGGAACTGGTAAATCAGCGACAGAACAAGATGCACAAGATTCTTGTAAATTCGTTCGCGACGTCATCGCTGCTGAATTCGGTACAGAAGCTGCAGAAGCAGTTCGTATCCAGTACGGCGGCAGCGTCAAGCCAGAGAACGTCAAAGAATATATGGCTCAACCTGACATCGACGGAGCACTCGTTGGTGGAGCAAGTCTTGAGACAGGATCGTTCCTCAAACTGTTGGAGGCGATTTAAATGAAAAAACGTCCAGTCGCACTTATCATCCTTGATGGTTTCGGTATGCGTGATGAAGCATTCGGGAATGCTGTGACAGCAGCAAATAAACCGAACTTCGACCGTTTCTGGAATAAATATCCGCATACGTTGTTGAATGCGAAAGGGGAATACGTTGGTTTGCCTGAAGGTCAGATGGGGAACTCAGAAGTGGGTCACCTTAACATCGGGGCAGGTCGCGTCGTCTATCAATCGCTATCCCGAATCAACAATGCCGTCAAAGATCGCTCGTTCTTCTCGCGTCAAGCAATGAACGATGCGGCAGGTCACGTGAAGAAACATGATTCAGCACTCCATATCTTTGGGTTAGTATCTGACGGTGGAATCCACAGTCACATCAACCATTTGTATGCTGTCCTTGAATTCGCAAAACTTCACGAAATCGAAAAAGTATACTTGCATGCCTTCACGGACGGCCGCGATTGTGATCCACAATCAGGTGCTGGTTTCCTCCGTGACGTACAAGCGAAAATGGACGAACTTCACGTTGGTCAATTCGCGAGTATCTCTGGGCGTTATTATGCAATGGACCGCGACAACCGCTGGGAGCGCGTCAAGAAAGTTTATGATGCAATCACATTTGGTGAAGGTCCAACTACAAAAGACCCGATCGGAATGGTCGAAGAATCATACAAGAAGGACGTTACGGACGAGTTCATCGAACCAACCGTCGTCGTGCAGGAAGACGGTACGCCAGTCGCACCGATCCACGACAACGATGCGATCATGTTCTTTAACTATCGCCCAGACCGTGCGATTCAACTCTCGAAGGTCTACAAAGAGAAAGCTGGATTCACAGGATTCGAACTTCCGGACAATGCACCGAAGAACCTGCTGCTCGTCTCCATGACGAAGTACTCGGATGCAATTGATACGGATATCGTTTTCCCGCCAGAAGACATTAAAAACACGCTTGGAGAAACGCTCTCGAAGCAAGGCTTAAAACAATTACGGATCGCGGAAACTGAAAAGTATCCACACGTCACGTTCTTCTTCAACGGACAACGTGAAGAACCGTATGAAGGCGAAGATCGTATCTTAATCCCGTCGCCAAAAGTCGCAACATACGACTTACAACCAGAGATGAGCATTTATGAAGTAACGGATGCGCTTGTTGAAGCGATCAATTCCGACAAACATGATGCCATCATCCTGAACTTCGCGAACCCGGACATGGTCGGTCACTCGGGTATGCTCGAACCGACAATTAAGGCAATCGAAGCAGTTGATGAATGTCTCGGTAAAGTCGTTGACTTGATCATCAGCAAAGGTGGCGCAGCAATCGTGACTGCTGACCATGGTAATGCCGACAAAGTGTTGAACGCTGACGGTAGCAAGATGACGGCCCATACGACAGAACCGGTCCCATGTATCGTGACAGTCGAAGACGTCGAATTGCTTGAACCATTAACTGGCGCGTTAGCGGACTTGGCACCAACATTACTTGATCTACTTGGCGCAGATCAGCCGTCAGAAATGACAGGTAAATCCATCGTATTAAAGAAATAATCCCGTCGATGGAGGAGTCACACGAAAAAACTATTTTCCCAACTAAAAGGAGCGAATTTAAATGTCAATGATTACAGAGATTTATGCACGCGAGATTCTTGACTCACGCGGTAACCCAACAGTAGAAGTAGAAGTTTATACAGAAGACGGCGGTTTCGGTCGCGCACTCGTCCCATCAGGCGCATCTACTGGTGAGCACGAAGCAGTTGAGCTTCGCGATGGCGACAAAGCACGTTACCTCGGTAAAGGTGTCTTAAAAGCAGTTGACAACGTCAACGAAAAAATCGCACCTGAAATCATCGGATACGATGTTTTCGACCAAGCGGGAATCGACAAAAAAATGATCGACCTCGACGGAACAAAAAACAAAGGCAACTTCGGTGCTAACGCAATCCTTGGTGTTTCTATGGCTGCTGCCCGTGCTGCTGCAGATGAGCTTGGACTTCCACTTTACACGTACCTCGGTGGATTCAACGCGAAAACACTTCCAACTCCAATGATGAACATCATCAACGGTGGTTCACACGCTGACAACAACGTTGACTTCCAAGAGTTCATGATCATGCCTGTTGGAGCTCCAACATTCAAAGAAGCACTTCGTATGGGTGCTGAAATCTTCCATGCGTTGAAATCAGTTCTTAGCGGAATGGGTCTTAACACAGCAGTTGGTGACGAGGGTGGATTCGCTCCAAACTTGAAATCAAACGAAGAAGCAATCACAGTTATCCTTGAAGCAATCGAAAAAGCAGGCTACAAAGCAGGCGAAGATGTTTACCTTGCTATGGACGTCGCTTCTTCTGAGTTCTACGACAAAGCAGCTGGAAAATACAACCTCGCTGGCGAAGGCAAAGTCCTTTCTACAGAAGAGCTTGTTGAATTCTACGCACAACTCGTCGACAAATACCCAATCATCTCAATCGAAGATGGCTGTGACGAAAACGACTGGGATGGTCACAAACTTCTCACAGATCGTATCGGACACAAAGTTCAACTCGTTGGGGATGACTTGTTCGTAACAAACACTGAGAAATTGGCTGAAGGTATCGAAAAAGGCATCGCAAACTCGATCCTCATTAAAGTTAACCAAATCGGTACGTTGACTGAAACATTCGACGCAATCGAAATGGCGAAAAAAGCTGGTTACACAGCAGTCGTTTCTCACCGTTCTGGTGAAACAGAAGATTCAACGATCGCTGACATCGCTGTTGCGACAAACGCTGGTCAAATCAAAACAGGTTCACTTTCACGTACAGACCGTATCGCGAAATACAACCAACTTCTCCGCATCGAAGACATGCTTTCAGACGTTGCTGTCTACGACGGAATCAAATCATTCTACAACCTTAAGAAGTAATTTCAGGTTGATCGTTTGAACAAGCTATAAGGAAAACCTCCTATTCGTGTGATACGTATACACGAATAGGAGGTTTTTTTGTGTGGATGATGAGAAATCGTTACATTCCCTTTAACGTGAGAAAGGATGATTCAAACCATCGCAATCCTGTCAATCCGTTCTAAACGGGATTAAAAATCAAGCTGATGAGACGTTGTTTTTTACTACCTGGTCATTAAAATGTTATAGTTATTAATAGGTTTAAGTTAGATCATTATAAGGCTTAAATACATTTGAACGAATGAAGGTTCAAAAAACATCTAAAAGGAGACCTACACATGTTAAATTCAGATTTAGATATACGTTTAGAACCACGGATTAAAGAACTCTACCGTTTACATAAGGAGCGTTCTGCCAATATCGACTGGAGCTACCACGAGTTCATTCCATGGGATAAGGCGATGTCGTTTAAGCGCGTTCCTTGGGAAGAGAGTCAAGTTACGCTTCCGGAAGGTGTCATCGTTGCCGTCGAAACGGCCTTACTGACAGAAGTGAATCTACCTTGGTATACGTCACATTTGGATTATACCTTTAAAAACTCGATGGAAGTCATCAATGATTTCGTCCGCACGTGGACGGCAGAAGAAGATCAGCACTCGAGCTTACTCGAAACGTATTTACTCGTCACACGAAACGTCAATCCGACGAGATTGCATCAATTAAGAAGACGTGTCGTTGAAAGCGGTTGGTTCCCGGACTTCACGAATCCATTGGCGACAATGGCCTACACATCGTTGCAAGAGCTTGCGACGCTCGTTTTCTATAATAACGTAGCGAAGGTAGCGGGGGCTCATGATAAAGATTTAGCGACGCTGCTCCGCCGTTTGGCGAAAGACGAAGCCCTTCATTATGCGTTCTATCGCGATACAGTGAAGGCACACCTTGAACTTGATCCGAACTTCATCGTGTTCTTTGAAGATGTCATCATTAACTTCTCGATGCCGGGTGCAATCATGCCGGACTTTACCGAGCGGATGAAAACCATTGCGGTCGATACGAATTACGGACCACTCCAATACTTTGACCAAGTATTAGATGTCGTCGTGAAATACTGGGATATTGCCAACTTGGAACCTACGAGCGAAGAGGCCAAACAATCCCAAGCAAACATCATGAAATATCACGGGCGTTTGAAACGCATCAAGGATCGCCAATCAGCAAAAAATAAGATTGATGCCTGAAGAGGGGAGCATAATAAACATGACGTGCGAAATATGCGGAAAAGAAACGAATAACCAAGTCAGTTATTTGGAACTGAACACATGGGAATTTAATTCTTTGAAAACTGAGGAAAAAGACTTTTATCCGATTTGTTACAGCTGTTTTGATAAGCATACGAACGAGTTCATTGACCAAGAAATGGATCTTGAATTGAGAAAAAAACGTTCACAGATGGTGAATAAAGAGGTCGAAGCAGAAATCGAAGCGATTCTTGAGGTTGAAAATTAATTACCCGATTTATTTGAGTCGACAGTCTTCCGCTAAGCGGGAGGCTGTCTTTTTGCATTGGGGATTACTAACCACAACCAGCTGTTTGCTCGCTTTTTTGAGGCGGCGCAGTAGATCGTCAGGAATCACGCTTTTTTCATGCGCTTTCCTCAGGCGAGACACAAGCCAGATTGCCTGCTTGAGGCAGACAATCGGGTCTTGCTTGTCTCTGACAGCGCAAGCAGGCTTTGCGCTTTTTCCTGTAGGAGTCGCATGAAACGCGTGACAACAGTTTCATAGGAAAGCAGAAAAGCATTCATAGCTCGACTTCTAAGGGAAAAGGAAGCAACGCTTCCGTCAGGAACAGGCGAGACCCGGAGATCTGAAAGAAATCCGCGGCTCGCGTTCCGCCCTAGAAAAGCGAGCGGATGAATGTTTTTTGGTAGATCTAAAAAAACGAGACGCGACGTATTGTCGAATCCCGTGATAGGAAAATGAAGTGCTTGCAAATCAGTCCTCGATAAATGTCACAAGGTAATGATACGGTGAATAGAGTGGCGCTCGCGTGACAAAGAATTCGGGTAAGTCGGTATCGATGTCGAGGTTACGTAAGGTTTCCGGATCAAGGCACTCTTGGACGAGCCGTTTGATATCGCTAAGTAATTCATCATGAAGATCGGTTTCAACCGGGAACGACCGTTTCGCTCCGTCTTTTAGTAATAAGACGACCGGTGGAAGACCACGCAGTAAATCGACTTCGAGTGGTTCTTTGTTATTTTTAAAAAAGTCATTTAAGCAACTGACGACTTTCATTGAATACTCTTCTTTCATCAAAACCCCCAACTTTCTTTTTATACTCGTTCTGCACTATTTTATAGTTCCCTAAAGTATGGGAGGATATGCAGTCAAGTCGCATTCAATGCATTAATCAAATGGATAACGGGGTACAGAAGAAAGAACGGGGAGGGAAGAACTATGCTGTTTCGTTATCTATTTCTTGGGATGGAGACATCGATTGACGACATTCCACTACGGATCATCTACTTTACGGAATTGATTTTATTTATTGGTCTTTACCAAATTACGAGTCGTTTCTCGCGACAGAGCTTAATCATCGGGACGATTCTAGGTGTCGGGGGACTGATTGCTTTACTACCGGGTGCGATTTATATCTTACGGTACAATCCGCAAGATGCAATCATCGATGTTACATTTTTATTGATTTATTTATTTGAGCCGCTCGCCATTATCGCTTTTGTCAGTGCTGTCCTCGGACGTTTATTCAAAAAGCGGAGTCATGATTCCTAAAAGTGCGAAAAACGTTTGTTCTGAACGTTCTTTCGTGCTTTTTGTGATGAACGGATTCTTGAAAAAGCGGAGCAAAAAAAGAAATAAAATATATTTTACGAAAAACGGTTGATGTGTAACCGGTTACACAATATGATACATATTGTAAGCGTTATCAAAAGAAAGAGGTGGCGAAATCATGTCGACCATCCGGGAAGTAGCGAAAGTGGCTAATGTATCAGTCGCAACGGTGTCACGCGTCATGAATGAAAAAGGATATGTCAGCGAAAAAGCGCGTACGGCGGTGCTTCAAGCGGTTAAAGAGCTTGATTATCGACCGAATCGTGTCGCGCGTTCATTATTTCAAAAACGGTCAGGATTGATTGGCTTAATCGTTCCCGACATCACAAACCCTTACTTTCCCCAACTGGCACGTGCGGTCGAG
Organism: Exiguobacterium sp. s193; assembly: GCF_018618755.1. Lineage (GTDB taxonomy): Bacteria > Bacillota > Bacilli > Exiguobacteriales > Exiguobacteriaceae > Exiguobacterium_A. The sequence continues at coordinate 498,399 of NZ_JACSMR010000001.1, read as the reverse complement.
GATATGGCACATACACATGGGTATCAAGTGATTTTGTGTAACACGGATGAGCAGTTTCAGAAAGAACATGAATATATAAGATCCCTCGAAGCGATGCATGTCGACGGGTTGATCATTACGACGAACTATTCGAACAACCCGAACTATGAAAACATCGAAGTGCCGATTGTCGCACTTGACCGAGTCTTACAAGGAGCGATTCCGACCGTCACCTCGAACGGGTACGATGGCGGGAAGAAGGCAGCCCAATTTTTGCTTGATCACGGAGCAGATGAGCTTGCCGTCATCAGCGGACCATCGAAGTTACCGACGATCAAAAAACGGCGTGACGGTTTTGAAGAAGTTGCAGGCAAACACCTCGTCGCAAGTATCGAGTCGCCGTTTCATTTTCAAGGTGCGCTCGACGCAGCAAACTACTTATTCGACCACTATACCTGTAACGGGATTTTTGCGGCGAACGATGTCATTGCAGCAGCGACGATTCAAGTCGCAACAGGACGCGGGATTGCGATTCCCGGGCAACTGCAGGTCATTGGGTATGACGGAATTGAGCTCGGACAAATGATTTCACCACCACTGACGACGATTGCCCAGCCAATCTATCAGATGGGGGAACTCGCAGCGAAGTTGTTGATTCAACGGATTGAAGGGGCGACGATCGCTGCCGTCCATCATGAACTGATGGTCGAGGTCATCGAACGGGAAACGACGAAGCGGAAGGATGAACAGATATGAAACAAATCAGTGTAGTAGGTAGTATCTCGATGGACTTGGTCGTTGAAAGCGATCGTCGTCCGTCAGCCGGTGAAACGGTTATCGGCTCCGCCTTCCATACCGTCCCGGGAGGTAAAGGAGCGAATCAAGCGGTCGCCGTCGCCCGGCTCGGTGGCAACGTCGAGATGGTCGGTTGCATCGGTGACGATGCGAGCGGGACAGCGATTCGACAAAACTTCGAAGCAGAACACGTCGGTACGACGCACCTCCAGACGATAACGAACGAACGGACGGGAACGGCGCACATTACGCTCGCGGAAGGCGACAACTCGATTGTTGTCGTCCAGTCGGCGAACCTCGCCGTCGTCTATGACGAGAGCCAGCTCGACAGCTTGCTCGGTCAGACGGACATGATTTTGTTACAGCTCGAAATTCCGCTTCAAACCGTCAAACAGGTGGCGCGTTACGGAAAAGAGCACGGCATTCCCGTCGTCTTGAATCCGGCGCCAGCCATCGTCCTGGACGACGAGTTGCTCGCAAACGTGACATACCTGACACCAAACGAACATGAATGCGGCTTGATTTTCGGACAACAGCAACCGCTTGAGCATTGGTTGATGCAGTATCCGAATAAATTGATCGTGACAGAAGGCAGCCGGGGCGCCCGTTTTTATGACGGCGAAGCGATTGTGACGGTCCCGGCGATTAAGACGGACGTCGTTGATACGACAGGGGCCGGTGATACGTTCAACGGGGCACTCGCTGTCGCGTTGACGGAAGGAAAGTCATTGATGGAAGCGATTCGCTTTGCGAACAAGGCAGCCGGTATGTCCGTCCGGGCGCTTGGTGCTCAAGGCGGCATGCCGACACGTGAACAAATGGAGGTTGAAGTATGAAACGACACGGGATTCTGAACAGTCATATCAGTAAAGTCCTAACCGATCTCGGTCATACCGATATGATTGTCATCGCTGACTGCGGTCTGCCGATTCCGGCAGGTGTAGAGCGGATTGATTTGGCACTTGAACTCGGGACACCGTCGTTCGTCGACGTTTTGCGCGTCGTCGCGGACGATATGGCGGTCGAACAGGTGACGCTGGCGTCAGAAATCAAAGACGCCAATCCGGTTGCACTCGAAGCCGTCACGAAACTCGCTGTGCCGCAGGACTATGTCTCGCATGAAGCGTTCAAAGAGCTAACGAAGCAGGCGAAAGTCATCATCCGGACAGGGGAAGCGACACCTTACGCCAATGTAATTTTACACGCCGGCGTCATTTTTTAAGGGGGAAGCACGATGCAAATTGAGATGACAGGAATCACAAAAGCGTTTGGTCCCGTGCCCGTCTTAAAGGGTGTCGACTTCGAACTTGCGACAGGTGAGATTCATGCCCTGATGGGGGAAAATGGAGCCGGTAAGTCAACGCTGATGAAGATCTTGACAGGTGTCCATAAAGCGGACGAAGGAACGATTCGAGTCGACGGTGTCGAACAGCATTATAAAAATCCAAAACTGGCGGAAGAAGCGGGGATTGCCTTCATCCACCAGGAACTGAATATCTTGCCGGACTTAACGGTCACGGAAAATCTGTTTCTCGGTCGGGAGCTGAAATCCCGCTTCGGCATCCTCAAGCAAGCGGACATGAAACGGCTCGCCGAACGGGAACTGGCGGAACTGAATGTCTTCATGGATGTCAATCAGCTCGCCCGGACGTTATCGGTCGGGCAACAACAGATGATTGAGATTGCAAAAGCACTGATGACTGATGCAAAAGTCATCATCATGGATGAACCGACGGCCGCCTTGACGGAACGTGAAATCCGCGCCTTGTTCAGTGTCGCGACGGCGTTACGGGCGCAAGGCGTCTCAATCGTCTACATCTCGCACCGGATGGAAGAAATCTTCGAACTGTGTGACCGGATCACGGTCTTGCGGGACGGTGTCTCCGTCTCGACCCACCGCATCGCCGACACATCATTTGAACAAATCGTTCGGGAAATGGTCGGACGCGAAATGGGTGAACGGTATCCGGAACGTCAAGTCACACACGGTGACACCGTCTTAGAAGTGACGGGAGCGACCGGGAAACGGTTTGAAGACGTCTCCTTCTCCGTCCGTGCCGGTGAAATCGTCGGCTTCTCCGGTTTGATGGGAGCGGGACGGACGGAAGTCATGCGTGGTCTGTTCGGTGTCGATCGCCTGAAGGCGGGAACAATCCGCTTAAACGGCAACGTCATCAACATCAAATCACCGCACGATGCAATCAAACAAGGACTTGGTTTCTTGACGGAAGACCGAAAAGGCGAGGGCTTGTTCCTCGACTTCTCACTCCGGGAGAACATCTCCTTACCGACGATCCGTTCGTTAGCGAAGTCAGGTGTCATCTCCAATCAATCGGAGCGCGAGTTCGCGGAAGGCTATCTCAAGTCGTTGTCCGTCCGACACAGTTCGATGGATCAACCGGCGAAGTCGCTCTCCGGCGGAAATCAGCAAAAGGTTGTCCTCGCGAAGTGGCTCGGGACGAAACCGGATGTCTTGATCCTCGACGAGCCGACACGCGGTGTCGACGTCGGGGCGAAAAAAGAAATTTACCTGATCATGAATGAGCTCGCCGCGTCTGGTGTCGCGATCATCATGATCAGTTCCGACCTCCCAGAGATTCTTGGGATGAGTGACCGCGTTTACGTGATGCGGGAAGGGCAAGTGAGCGGTATGCTCGAACAACAAGAGGCGACGCAAGAAAGTATCATGACACTTGCGACAGGAGGACAATGACATGGAATTGATGCAAGGGAAACTGACGGAAAAGAAACCACGTCGGCTCGGAATCGGGCAGAAGCTCGGTCCGCTCGCCGGACTGTTCGCAATCGTGCTTGTCGTATCGATTATGGAACCGGACTTTTTAACACTCAATAACTTATTCAACATTTTACGCCAAGTGTCGATCAACGCCTTGATCGCCTTCGGCATGACGTTCGTCATCTTGACGGGCGGGATTGATTTATCGGTCGGTTCGATTCTCGCCTTGTCGTCGGCGTTCGTCGCCGGACTGATGACGGACGGGACGTCCGCACTTCTCGCCGTGCTTGCCGGACTGATTGTCGGCGCCATCATGGGTGCGTTAAACGGCATGGTCATCTCACTCGGGAAAGTCGCACCGTTCATCGCGACACTCGCGACGATGACGATTTTCCGTGGCTTGACGCTCGTCTATACGGACGGGAAACCGATTACCGGTCTCGGTCAAGGGGGTTGGTTCGAATTATTCGGTCGGGGTTACTTCTGGATCTTCCCTGTACCGGTCGTGACGATGTTAATCGCCTTCGCGGTCCTGTACTTCATCTTGAAGAAAACGACGTTCGGGCGTTACACATATGCTATTGGTGGTAATGAAGAAGCAGCAAAATTGATGGGGATTCAAGTCAACAAAGTCAAAATCATGATTTACGCCTTATCCGGCTTGATGGCAGCACTCGCCGGCATCATCTTGACGTCACGCCTCAACTCGGCGCAACCGACGGCAGGAACATCGTATGAGCTCGACGCGATCGCGGCTGTCGTCCTCGGTGGGACAAGTCTTTCAGGTGGCCGCGGCTGGATTGTCGGAACATTAATCGGGGCCTTGATCATCGGGACACTCAACAATGGCTTGAACTTACTCGGTGTGTCATCGTTCTTCCAACTTGTCGTCAAAGGACTCGTCATCCTGTTCGCGGTACTCGCGGACCGGAAACAAACTACGTGATTTACCATCCAAAAGGAGGATATTGATATGAAAAAACTACTCGCACTCGTCATGATGGCATTGATGGTGTTCGCAGCCGCTTGTTCGACAGAGCAGCCAGGCAGCGACACAGAAAAAGAGAAGAAGACAAAGGACTTTAAGATTGGTCTCTCGATCTCGACACTGAACAACCCGTTCTTTGTTTCGCTTAAAGACGGCGCCGAAAAAGAAGCAAAAGCACAAGGGGCAACACTGCAAGTTGCCGATGCACAAGATGATGCGGCAAAACAAGCAAGCGACATCGAAGACATGATTCAAAAGAAAGTGGATCTCATCTTGATCAACCCAACGGATTCAGCAGCAGTCGGTGCGGCAGTCCAAACAGCAAACGATGCCGATATTCCAGTCATCACAGTCGACCGGAACGCTGAAGCCGGTGACGTCATCGCCCACATCGCGTCGGATAACGTCGCAGGTGGAAAACAAGCGGGTGAATACATGATCGAACTCGTTGGCGACAAAGCAAAAGTGGTTGAACTTGAAGGGATTCCAGGTGCTTCAGCAACTCGTGACCGCGGCGAAGGTTTCCACGCGGCAGTTGACGGGAAACTGGACGTCGTTGCAAAACAATCAGCCAACTTCGACCGGGCAAAAGGTCTGTCTGTCATGGAAAACATTCTTCAAAACAACAAAGACATCAAAGCGGTCTTCGCACATAATGACGAAATGGCACTCGGTGCTGCCGAAGCATTGAAAGCAGCCGGCATGGAAGACGTCAAAGTCATCGGATTTGACGCGACGGACGATGCTGTCAAAGCCGTCAAAGATGGCAAGATGGCAGGAACAGTCGCGCAAAAACCAACAGAAATCGGGAAGATGGGCATCGATACGGCGATCAAACACCTTAAAGGGGAAGACGTCGAAAAGAACATTCCAGTTGAACTCGATCTCATCAAACAATAAGTCTTCTATCATCAGTCGCACTGGAGCAATCCTTGAGCGACTGATGTTTTTTTGCAGGAACTGGAATCCGTTAAATCTATTCCTTGTTCCCGTACCTGTTTTTCTCTATAATGAAAGAAGCGTATATTATTGAAGGAGGATCATCGATGATCATTCATAACGTGGCTCTTGTCGGCCTCATCGTCGTTTCCGTTCTTCTCATCATCGTCGTTCTCTTGATGTCAGGCCGTACGGCTGGACTCGGAGCATTAACTGGTGGGGCAGAACAATTATTTGGTCGCCAAAAAGCTCGTGGCTTGGATGCGGTCCTGAATCGTGTGGCATCTGTTTTAGGAGCATTATTCTTTATTTTGGCGTTACTCGTCGCTTTTTATAAGTGAGTATTGAAACGACAGCCGTACGTTTGCGCTGTCGTTTTTTCTTGTTTTCTCGATTTCTAAATTTTCATTTTGGGGTATAGAGTTAGAGGGGGAATCATTTTATGAAAATTACATTACCAAAACCATTCTTTTTTGAAGCCGGCAAACGGGCCGTCTTACTGTTACACGGCTTCACGGGATCGAGTGCCGATGTCCGGATCCTTGGACGTTACCTGCAAAAACACGGCTATACATCACTCGCCCCACAATATAAAGGGCACGCTGCCCCACCCGAAGAGCTGACGAAGACTGGGCCAGCCGACTGGTGGCAGGACGTCCTCGGCGGGTACGAAGAGCTCGTCGCGAAAGGGTACGACGAAATCGCCGTTTGCGGATTATCGCTTGGTGGCGTCATGTCACTGAAACTGTCGATGAACCGTCCCGTCAAAGCGGTCATTCCGATGTGCGCACCCGCCTATATTAAAAGTGAAGACGTCATGTATGCAGGCGTTACCGAGTACGCTATCGAATTTAAGAAGCGGGAAGGAAAGTCACCGGAACAAATCGAACAAGAAATGGCAGCGTTCGAACCAATGCCGACCTTAAAAGATTTACAAGCGTTGCTGAAAGATACACGCGATTCGCTCGAAGATGTCTATGCGCCGACACTCGTCATCCAGGCCCGCAATGATCATATGATCAATACGGACTCGGCCAACATCATCCATGATGGTGTCAGTGCCTTCCAAAAAGAGCTGATCTGGTATGAGAACTCAGGTCATGTCATTACGCTCGACAAAGAAAAAGATAAGCTCCACGCGGACATTCATGACTTTTTAGAATCGTTGAACTGGAGCAATTAACTGGAGGTGTCACGTTGGAATTACGTGAACGAATACTCGAGGTCATCACGGCGGAAGAACGTCCGCTGTCGATTGATCAATTAACAAAAAAACTAGAACTATCGGATACAACAGAATTCAAAGAATTGATTCGGACGTTGAACGCACTCGAAGAAGAGGCCCTCGTCGCCCGGACCCGCTCGAACAAATACGGCACGCTCGCGCAAATCGGGCAAGTCGCCGGGAAAATCTCCGTCCATCAACGCGGATTCGGATTCGTTTCACCGGAGGACGGTTCAGCAGGCGATATCTTCCTGCCGGCGCCGGAACTCGGCAACGTCTATAACGGCGACCGTGTCCTCGTCAAAGTCTTTGCTGAATCAAACGGCGGCGACCGCCGCGAAGGCAAGCTGCTGAAGATTCTTTCACGCGGACCGGCTGATTTCGTCGGGACGTTCGTCAGTCCTAAAGGACGGATTGAATCGATCGCCTACATCGAACCGGATGACTCGAAGCTGACGTTCTTACCGGTCGTCGCGGACGAAGATACGCTCGGTGCCGTCGACGGACATAAAGTCCTCGCCCAGATCACAAAGTACCCGGACGGTCGTTACGCCGGGACCGCAAAAGTCTTACAAATCATCGGTCATAAAAATGACCCAGGTGTCGATATCTTATCGATCGTTCATAAGCACGGCATCAACGTCGACTTCTCGGACGCAGCGATTGCCGAAGCAAATGACATTCCGGATCAAATCGACGAGAAGGACCTTGTCGGTCGGGTTGACTTACGGAACGAAGTCACAGTGACGATTGACGGCGCTGACGCGAAGGACTTGGATGATGCCGTTCACGTCAAAAGACTTGCGAACGGCAACTACGAGCTCGGTGTTCACATCGCCGACGTCTCGCATTACGTCAAGGAAGATTCACCGCTCGACGAAGAAGCGCGCGAACGCGGAACGAGTGTCTATCTCGTCGACCGCGTCATTCCGATGATTCCGCACCGTCTGTCGAACGGGATTTGTTCACTCAACCCGCACGTCGACCGGTTGACGCTGAGCTGTATCATGGAAATCGACCAGAACGGTGCTGTCGTCAACCAGGAGATTTTACAGAGTGTCATCAAGACGACGGAACGGATGACGTATACCGATGTCCGGAAAATCATCGAACGCGAAGACGAAGAAGTGATCGCGAAATATCACGATCTCGTCGATAACTTCGATCAGATGGCGGAACTGGCAGCGATCCTCCGCGAACGCCGCTCGCGCCGTGGGGCGATCAACTTCGACTTCCCGGAAGCAAAAGTCCTCGTCAATGAAGAAGGCAAGACAAGCGAGATCATCCTCCGCGAACGGTCAGTCGCTGAGAAGTTGATTGAAGAGTTCATGCTCGCAGCGAACGAAACAGTCGCCGAGCACGTCCAGCACCAAAAATTGCCGTTCATGTACCGGATTCACGATGAGCCGAAAGCAGAACGTCTCGATACGTTCTTCAAGTTCATCGCCAACTTCGGCATCAACGTTGAACGTAAAGGCGAGTCGGTCGCACCGAAGACGTTGCAGACGATTCTGAACGCCGTCGAAGGCGAGCCGGAAGAAGCCGTCGTCAGTACGGTCATGTTACGGTCGCTCCAACAAGCGAAATATGACGTCGAGCCGATCGGTCACTTTGGTCTGTCGACCGATTTCTACACGCACTTCACGTCACCGATCCGCCGGTATCCCGACTTGATGGTCCACCGTCTCTTGCGCGAGTACATCATCTTTAATGATAAATCGCAAAAGACACAAGACCGTTATTCTGCCATTTTGCCGGAAATCGCCGATCACGCCTCAAAACGTGAACGCCGTGCCGTTGACGCCGAACGCGAAACGAACGCCCTGAAAAAAGCCGAGTACATGGAGCAACACATCGGCGATACGTTTGAAGGGGTTGTCAGTGGCGTGACGAACTTCGGTATGTTCGTTGAGTTACCGAACACGATTGAAGGACTCGTCCACATCCAAGCGATGACGGATGACTTCTACCGGTATGATGAAGCGAACTACCAGTTGATCGGCGAACGGACGAAACAACAGTTCCGGATCGGCGACGTCGTTGAAATTAAAGTCACCGGTGTCAACATTGATGAAAAAACGATCGACTTCGCAGTCGTCGGCATGCCGGAACGCCAACAGAAAAAACGGTTTGAGTCGAAGACGATCCGTTCAAGCGGCGGCCGTCCGGGACAAAAACGCGACGATAAGAAAGACGACCGTCGCGGCAAGTCGAAACGTCCAGGGAAACCGAACGAACAGTCAAAAGGGAAAGGCTTCGCCGGGAAAGACAAGAAGGATAAACCGCCGTTCCATAAAGCGGTCTCGAATAAAAAACGGAAGCGCAAATAAGCGCTTCTGTTTAGAAATGTGGTGGAAGAGAGATGCCAAAAGGGACAAGTTCAAAAGTATTAGCCAACAACAAACGGGCGTCGTTTGATTATGCGATTGAAGATACGATCGAAGCGGGTCTCGTCTTGACGGGAACCGAAATCAAATCGGTCCGGAAAGGAAAAATCAGTATCGGCGACGCGTTCGTCCGGTTCGACGGCGGAGAAGCGATTCTCTGGAACTCGAACATCGCCCACTTCGAACAAGGGAACCGGTACAACCACGAACAGCTCCGTCCACGAAAACTGTTGCTGCACAAAAAACAGATCGCAACCTTGATGGGATCGGTCTCACGTGACGGCTACACGATCGTCCCGCTGAAGGTCTACATCAAAAACGGTTACGCGAAATGTCTGATCGGACTCGGTCGCGGGAAGAAAAAATTCGACAAACGCGACGATCTGAAGAAGAAGGATGCGAAGCGCGATATCGACCGTGCATTACGCGACAAGCAAAAGTATTGAACCCGTAACACTTTTCTGCTATTATAATAGTATTCGGAAAGCCCCAATTTTATATCTTGGGGACGTTACGGATTCGACGGGGGTAGTTCGGTCTTCTGTGGCGTGTCGAGGGGTCGGCCTCGTTAAAACGCATCAGCCATAACTGGCAAAACTAACACACAACTCGCAGCAGCTTAATAGCAGCTACGGATCCTAGCAGCCGTCGCCTGGTCGGCTGATTTCTAGGGTCTCACTTTAAACAGGCTACGCTTGGACCCTTCCGTCTGGAGGGAAAGAGAAGAGATGGAATCAGACTGGTCGGACGGACGCCTGTCAATTGGCAGCCTGACGACGAGATCCCAATAAATTGACTACACACGTAGAAGCTTAAGTATACGATGCCTTCGGACGTGGGTTCGACTCCCACCGTCTCCATACCCTGAAATCTTAAGGATTTCGAAGATTAAACTCTCCTGTAAATCAGGGGGGTTTTTTTATGTTTTTTTTGGAATAAAAAATGACTTTTTAGTATGATTTTTTAATTTTATGTTAAAATTATACATGATTGATATCAAAAATCTATTTTATATTTTAAATGAGGTGCAGAATGAGAAAAAAATTATCTATCCATGATTACTATAATTTAGACACTGAAGAAAAAAAAGAATACATACTTGAAATCATGGAATTAGAGGCATTTTGGGTAATGGGATATGTAAAAAATACTCGAAAAGAAAACTCTTTTTATTTTATTGAAAACCTTATAAATCCATATACTACATTAAGCTTAAATTGGAATGTTTTTTCGGATATTGCCTTAAATAATAAGTTAAAATTTGATATACATCATAAAAACGAAAAAATAAAAGACGGAACTCTAGTATTGGCCAAAATAACTTTAGATTCAAATGAGGAAAACTTATCAAAAAAAGGAGTTCTATTTAAAACATTTCATAAAGAAGTAAAAGTGATTGAAAGTCTAGATAAAGTAGCTGAATTGATCGAAAAAACAGATATGAACTTGCCGCTTATTGCACTTACTAGTCCCCTATACTATGAACGAACAGAGAAAGAATTTGACGAATTAACAAATATAGTAAGAAAGGTAGCAGAAAAAGAGCGGCAGACTATTAAGGAATTAAAAGAATTAGAAAATAGAAAACTAGAAGAAAAATTAGAAGAAATAATATTAAAAGAAAAAAAGTTTGAAAGTGAATATAAAATATTTGCTGAAAAAATAAAAAAAATCAATGAATTAGGCTTTGCACTAGAATTACAAAAAACAAAGAGCGAAAAAGATCAATTAACAAAATTCGAATTACCTAATAATAATGAATTAGTTTTGTTGATTAAAGAGCAGTTAAAACTACGTGGTTTCTATTATAGTATCGATTTATTAAGGCAAATCTTGTTATCTTTATTAACAGGAGAAATGATTATTTTAATTGGACCTTCTGGCACAGGTAAGACATCGATTGTAAGACAATTAGCTGATGTTATTGATGCAGATTATGAGATAATGCCGGTCCAGCCAAGTTGGACAGATAAGCAAGATTTAATTGGTTTTTATAATCCAATTAGAAAGCTTTTTGTACCGTCTCCTTTTTTAGATTGTTTAATTAAGGCAAAAGACAATCCAGATAAGTTATTTTTCATTTGTTTAGATGAAATGAACTTAGCACAAATAGAATATTATCTAGCAGATATGTTAAGTATTCGTGAAGTTCCTGGTGAAAAATTACGTCTATACAGTGATTTGGAGTATGAGCAAAACATTTCAGAAATCCGGTGGTTTGTTCAAAATATTCTTAAAAGTGAAAAAAATATAGAAGAGGCTATGTCAGATAAAAATATAGATACGATGATGCATTTTGAAATGATATCTCGATATAAAAACATTCAAAGATATCCCGCTAAATTAGAAATACCTTCAAATATTAGAATTCTAGGAACTATGAACGTAGATGGCGCTGTACAATCTATTAGTCCTAAAATTATTGATCGTAGTTTTATTATCCCTGTAATGAAACAAAGTATAGACGAAGAGACCTATAGTAAAAAATCAATTGGACGTTACTCTCTTAATCCTAATGATTATAAAAGTAAATCAAATAGTAATGATTCGCTTTTATTACAATCAGAATTAATTTCAATTCAAAAAGAATTGAAAAAGTTTAATATTGAGTTTAATAATCGCTTTGAAAAACAGTTAAAATCTTATCATCAAATTGCACAAAAATTTGATATAAGTGAACAAGAACAAGTTGACGATTTGGTACTGTTAAAATTTCTACCTCGTATTCATAATACATTTGAAGATGTAGAAATAAATAATTTAATTGAGAAAATCAAGTTAGAAATAGGTGAGAGTAGTCAAACTCTTAAAAAAATTGAAGATATGAAATCTCAAATTAAAGATATTGGTCTTTTATCTTATTGGAGTTGATTAGATATGAAGTCAAAATTGATAATGATTTCTATAAATTATGATCATTCTAAAAAACCAAATGAGTTTGGTTTTTTAGAAGTTAAAAAAATTAATGTAGGATCGGAAATACAATATAAAAAAGAAAATGAATGGGTAGTAACTAATCATTATCGAGAATTTAAAAATGATAGATTAAAACAAATAGCCTTAAGGTTAGATGAATCAGCTTTACCAACGGATAATGTAATTATTCACGAATTAAATGCAATAGAAGGAATAAGATTGGTATTGGATAAAAGAACAAATTTGTGGTACCAACCGGCAAAGTTTGAGTCTACAAAAAAAGATAAGTACTATAGATATAGTAGAGATAACACTACGATAGGAATCATGAGTGCAGGTACAGTAGGTGTTTCAATAGTTAGAAATAATCAGGTAGTGAATAAATTAATTATTAATTTTGTCCCTTCAGGATTAAAGATGAAGGATTACGAAGAAATGATTATTGATCTTTATCGTATCCGAGAAGAGTTAGTTAAAGATGAAAAAAATCTTGCAGAAATAGCAATTCGACAGAAAAAAACTTTTTTAAGTTTAGAGCAACAAGTAAAAAACTTAAGTAAAGCTATTAATAACATATGTATGCAACCTCATAAAAGGTTGAAATTAGTTTCAAGAAACAAGAAAAAAAAAATAAATGGTCGTTTTGATATCAGAGCAGAAATTGAAGAATATAGTTCCCCAGGAAAACCTACTTATCGTCAGCGCAGTATTGAGGAAACTACTACAACTTATGAAAATGGATTGATAAAACAACAACTAATCGACTTAAGAAATTATGTACAACAACAAATTAAAATAGGGACAATAAATCAAATTGAAAATGAACAAAAATATTTGTTTGAAAATAGTGATAGTTATTTAAAGAATTTAATAGGGAAAATCGAAAACTTGAAAAATGAACAACGATTAATCGCTTATACAGATAAACTTCAAAAAAAGTTAAATGAGTATTCAATCTTTGAAAATAATATTCGACAACACATATATAAAGTAGCTGATTATTCAATCACGAATTCTGTAATTCAAGATCACAAGTACGTTGAATTAGAAGTCGAATGCCTAGAAACTCCGAGCTTTAAACATCAACAGTCAAAAAATGGTATTAAATTAAATTTTTCTTATGATAATAGAGACTCAAATTTTAAGACAATTTCTTATAAGTTTAGGAACAATAATAATGAACTTGTAAGTAGAAGATTTAATAGCTATTTTGGTTCAATATCATTAGAATCAACACACGTTCATTCCCATTCATTAATATATGAAGCATTTCATCATGATCAGTTACTTCGAAATTCTGTATCAAAAATTGTTATAAAAGGATATGTTCGACCTGTAATGAACGGGATTGATCCAGTATCTTATATAAATCCAAATAATGAAGATTATAATAATTATGAATTTCAATTTTCTCGAATTACAGAAATAATTGTTAATGAAGTACCAGTTTCGGTGCCAGTATCTCGACCAGATTTACAAGAATTTCTAAACACAAAACTACCGGTTAAGATTGAAGAATTGAAAGTGGCAGATGGAATCGAAGAATCTGAAATGCAACTAAGTCAGCTTTACACGCTAACTAGACTAGAAAAGAAAAAAAAACATCTCGATTATCAATTACAAGGTTACAAACGTCTTGAAAAGATTATAAATGATTGTTTGAACGTTTCAATCTTTACAAATATAATTTCAAATCATCGCTTAAAGAGTAACCTGACACCATTGTTTTTACATGATCCTAATTACCATAGTGCTTGGACTGCAATTAAAGCGATTAATTATGAAATTTCGGCATCTCTGTTTGCCAGAGGATATAATCATTTAGTCAAGACTGCGAAAGTTGAGCAAATATACGAAGTATGGGTTTTATATAAAATTTTAGAGATTATAACTAAGGAACTCGGCTGGGAAATTAAGAGTAAATCTTTAGTTGATCAATTAGACTACTATTTACTAAAAGGGAAATTATTAAAGGGGTTTTCTACTGTTTTAACAAATGGAGAGTGGGATATAGAATTCTATTACGAGCCCAAAATTAATTTAAAAAATGGTAATTATATAACACCAGACTTTGTATTTCGATATATTTACAAAAATATTCCAACAGGATTAGTGATTTTGGATGCGAAATATAGGGATTACAGCATTCAAGGAATTAATAAATGGAAATCTGACATTCAGGATGTAGCAATTGAAAAATACGGTCAAATGCAACCTGTTAAGGAAATGTGGAGGCTTCCAATACTACACTCTGGTATTGTTCATTGTGACGCTAATTTTTCTAGTGACAGCATTTCAAAAATTAATCCGTACCATGTTCTTTATAATAAGGAGATTTTTAATAAAGAACTTTCAACAGAAACTGCTCATAAATATGGATCAATCTACTTGCTTCCATCACAAACTCATATATTTAAAAATTGGTTTAGAATGATTATGGAATACCCAATCAAATCATATGAAACTTGTTGGTGTTGTGGTGAAGAAGTTAATATTTCAAAGCGTCAACTAATGACGAGTGGAGGACATCCAAAATATCATTTCACCTGTAAAAATTGTAACGAATTTTGGGTGAAAGTTCATTGTCGAGAAAATCGTAAGCATTTGATAATAAAACATACTTTAAATTATCATCTGCAAGTAAGTCATAGTCATAAGTGGTATGTCGTATGTCCTTGTTGTGGAAATGGCAGATAAAATAATTATTAGAAGGTTAAGTGATGAATTGGAGAATAATATTTTTTGAGGATAGAGTTATTCAAAAAATATTGTTTAACTAAGAAACGGAGCTGACACTTATGATACGACGTGCCACCTTGATGGACGGAAAGGCCTTATCGGATTTGATGCGACGAATTGATCGGGAAACGAAATATATGTTGTATGAACCGGAAGAACGCAGCATGTCGACGGAGCAGGCGGAAGCGTTCATCGAACGGTTTGGTCAGGCAGCAAACTCAGATATCTTCGTTGTCGATGTCGATGAGCAACTTGTCGGCTATGTACTGGTCGTCGGTGGGAAGCCGAGTCGAATCCGTCACCGGGCGAACCTTGTCATCGGTCTGCTCGATGCCTATACGGGTCGCGGGCTTGGTGCGGGATTACTCGAAGCCGTCGATGCGTTTGCCGTTGAAGTGGGACTCGTCCGGCTGGAACTGACGGTCCGCAAGGATAACCTGCGGGCGATCGAGTTGTATCATAAGTTTGGTTTCAACATCGAAGGAACACGGATTGCCTCGCTGTTCATTGACGGCGAGTACGTCGACGAACTGGCGATGTCGAAGATTTTTACAACGGAAGAAACCTAAAAAAGATGCTCAGTTGCCTCCTCTCAGATTGAGACGGGACAGACGAGCATCTTTTTTATTGGGATAATTTTTGTTGTTCGAAGTCGACTTCGAGGACGTTTTTGGCATAATCCTTACCCCAGTCATACATCGCGTCTAAAATCGGCATCAGGCTGTGGCCGTGTGGCGTCAACGAATATTCGACCTTCGGCGGAACGACCGGATAGACTTCCCGGTGGATGATGTGGTGGTCTTCCAGCTCCCGTAACTGATTGACGAGCATCCGTTGCGTAATGCCGGGCATCAGGCTTTTCAGCTCTCCGAAGCGTTTCGTGCCTTCTTTACCGAGATGCCAAAGAATCAGCATCTTCCATTTCCCCCCGATGATCGATAGGGTCAATTCCTTTTCACAATTAAACTGCCGGTCTTCAAAATGTGGCATCATCCCACCTCCTTTTTCAGTATAGCCCTCTTGTCATCGACAGTATACTTTTCCGCACTATGTAAATTAAAAGTGCGTACTTCCCAAGTTCGTCTATGAGGATTATATTTAGTTCTGTTCCTTCACGAACGTCAGAAGGAAGTGCCAGGATCCATAAATAGAGAGAAGAATGGGAGAGATCAATTATGAAATTACAACTCGCGATCGATTTAGTCGATACAGCAGGTGCCATCGCTTTAGTCAAAGAAATTGGCGAAGAAAACTTGGATATCGTTGAGATCGGGACACCGGTCGTCATCAACGAAGGGCTTCGTGCCGTTAAAGAAATGAAAGCAACGTTCCCGAACTTAACGGTTCTCGCCGACTTAAAAATCATGGATGCTGCCGGCTATGAAGTCAGCCAAGCTGTCGCACACGGTGCCGACATCGTGACGATTCTTGGAGCTGCGGAAGATATGTCGATCCAAGGTGCTGTGGAAGAAGCGAAAAAATCAGGCAAGAAGATTTTGGTTGATATGATTGCTGTCAAAGATATCGCGACACGTGCGAAAGAACTTGATGAACTCGGCGTTGACTACATCTGTGTCCACACAGGTTACGATCTTCAAGCCGTCGGTCAAAACTCGTTCGAGGATCTCGCAACGATCAAATCCGTTGTTAAAAACGCAAAAACAGCAGTTGCGGGTGGCATCAAAATGGAAACATTACCGGAAGTCATCGCAGCACGTCCAGACCTCATCATCGTCGGTGGCGGGATTACCGGACAAGACGACAAACAAGGAACAGCGTCAACGATGCGTCGGATGCTGCAAGAGGCGTAAATGACACCTATTCAAACGATTTTACAAGAGCTGACGTCGACGGTCGAAGCGATTGATCAAGCCGAGACGACGCAACTCGCCGAAGCCGTTTTGAAGGCAGACCGGATCTTTCTCGCTGGAGCCGGTCGCTCCGGCTTGATGGGAAAAGCGTTTGTCATGCGTCTGATGCATATGGGACTTGATGCATATGTCGTCGGTGAGACGGTCACCGCGAACTTGCGCGAAGGAGACTTGTTGATCATCGGATCAGGATCAGGGGAGACGAAAACACTCGTCCCGATCGTCGAGAAAGCGAAACAACTTGGTGGAACCGTCGCGGTCGTTACGATTGAGCCAACATCTACACTGGCGAAGTTAGCGGACTTAACCGTCAAGCTACCGGGAGTGCCGAAAGAGCGGACAGCCAAGGCAGACGAAACGGTTCAGCCGATGGGATCATTGTTTGAGCAAACGATGTTGCTGTTCTATGATGCGTTGATTCTTCACATCATGGCGGCGAAACAACTTGATTCAAAAACGATGTACGGCAAACATGCTAATTTAGAGTGAAATAGATATGTGAAAAAGATTAGTCCTCTTCTTAAATCGAAGAAGTGGCTAATCTTTTTTTGTAGGGCGGATCCATTCATTACATACATCGACTGCTCAGAATTGCTGAGTAACTTTTTAGTGTAAGAAAATCTAGATTCCCTTATTTTTGTAAATTAAATGCCAAACGTTGTTATGAACTGTGCAATACTAAATGCATGACGAATCTTACGAAGGAGAGACACATGCGATTTAAACGAATCGATTTGATTGGCACACTGCTTCTTGCGACTATCTTGACCGGTTGCGCGGAACCGGAACAACTTTTGCCCTCGAGTCATCAAGAAATGAAATGGATTGATGATACCACGGCGGATGGTGGAACGACATCAGATGCCATCGTGAAGAGGATTAAGGTTGAGGCATTTCCGCAAGATGCGACTACTTTTGAAGAGGGAGTCCGTCGCCACCTGAAATTTCAATTCAAGGACGGGACGTCGGCGCATCCGACAGCGAGCGATTTATGGAGCAGTGCCGTCGTCGGAGACCATGCCACGGCGACACTCCATTATCCGAAAGGGGCAAATCGCCTTGCCGTCCTGACGTATCAACGACAAGCAGAGACCTGGATTTTAAAAGACATCCTGCTTGAAGACATCAAGCCGATAAAAGCTACCAGTGCGGTGAGCGGTCTGAAGCTGCCCTTCTCGACATTTCAAGCAATTGAGAGTAGTACAATTTCTACTGAAGGTTCCAAGATGATGTGGCTCTTTCATACGAAAACTGATGCTGTAGTGATCACCGTCATTCCGAAGCAGGACGTTGCTGCGTCTGACTGGAAGACAAGCACACTTGCAGACGGCCGAACGGCTTATATGCAGGAGAACAACCAAGGGGCCAACCTGTATTATGCGGACGGCAAGCAACTCGTCCTCTTATCGGGCAATCTGTCGCTTTCACAACTTAAGGAGTTAGCGGTGACGGTTGCGCCTGTCAGCTCAGACAGTTTCCCGTACTCGAAGTAATGAAAAAACCGGACGCCAGGCGGCATCCGGTTTTTTTGTTTACCATTTAAAATCAAAATCAGCCCCGACGTCTTTCGCGAGATGCGCATCTGATCCGTAGACGAGCGGAATCGATAAAGACTGCGTGACTTGGAGGAGTTCCGGGTAAGGATAGGAAAGACCACATAACGGTTTACGGAGGCCTGCCGTGTTGACGTCGAGTGTGAAGTCCGCCTGACGGATTTTCCGTAACGTATCGTCGAGGTTCGCCGGGTTTGACTCGAGCGGATAGGCTTGGATGAACTTCGTCGGCAACGTCAAGTGACCGAGGCGCTTCGGTTGGTGTTTCCCTAAGTCTGTCATGACGAGTGCCTGGATGCCTTCGTAGTAGCGCTCGTGGGCGGCTGTGACGCTGCCGAGTTTCGTGACGATTTCACCGAAACTTTCTTTACTGAAGTCGACTCCGTAATAACGGTCCTCGATCCAGAGGTAATGCAGCGACAGGATGCCGTCCGTCAGCTCGGGGCCGTAGCGGGCGATGATGTCACGCGTCCCGTCGACGTCGTGCTCCCAGTAGTCAAACTCCATCCCGATTCGAATCTCGATATCGTTTTTATACTTTTCCCGTAACATTTGCAGTTCTTCGATGTAGCGTTCGGCTGTCGCAAACGACATCCCGGAGTCGTTATCGGGTGCCGGATCGTTGAGTCCTTCCGGCAACGGGGCGTGCTCCGTGAAACTGATTCGTTCCAGCCCTTGTTGTAAGGCGCGTTCGATATAGGCTTCGAGCGGATCCTTCGTTCCGTGCGGACAATACGGGCTGTGGACGTGACCGTCCCATTTCATTAAATGCATGACAAAACCTCCGATATGTTTTTTTAGGTAGTAAAACAGGCAAAAGGATTGACAAGCGGACCGCAAAAAAGGTATCTTATCGTTAAATAATTTAGCGTGGTACAGTGATAATAAGATAAAGGAGTGGCGACATGCAATCATTTTCTACGATTCGACTCAAGGACGGGGCGACAGACTATGTCGGACCGTCAGCAGAACGTCTGCAACGGGTCATCCGTCAGCTTGAGGATGGACTCGAACAATCTAACTATACCCGATTAATCACACCTTTAATTGAAGAAATCGGTGGACGGGAACAAATTCGGATGGACTTTACGACAAGTGTCGCCCGCGCCCTCAGTGAGCGCGGTCGTGAACAATATAAGCGTGTCTTTTACAGCGGTTCGGTCTTTCAGCCGGAAGAGAAGTTCCAAGTCGGGTTTGAGGAACGGGGCGAGATCGCAGCCATTGAAGCGATTCAGCTGGCCGTCCGTCTGATTGAAGAATTGACGGGCAAAGCAGTGACGTTATCGATTGGCGACGCCGGACTGATTGAACATTTGATTGAGACGCGGGTCGGTGACCACCACTTGCGTGACCAGGTGACGCAGATGTTGCGCTTACGGAACGTGATTGAATTGAAACAAATCGCCCGGGAACTCGATGATGGATTGCTGGCAAAACTCCCACTGTTATTCGGACGTGAAGGCGCAGAAAAAATCTTACCGTTCGTCGATGAAACACGGTTGAACGCCGTCCTTGATTTAGCGGACGCCGTCAATGCCGATCTCGACTTCGGACAGATGGGCTTACAGACGTATTATGACGGCGTGACGATCCACGGCTTCATCGATGGTGTAACGGAGCCGGTCTTAGTCGGCGGTCGTTACGACCGGTTATATGAACAGTTTGGTCAACAACAACAAGCGTTCGGCATCGGATTTTCGGTCGAACGTCTCGCGGAGGTGCTGTAAATGCGAATCGGAATCACGAAAGGACGCCTGTCGAAAGCGACTGAGCGTTACCTAAAAGAAGCAGGCGTCGAGACATGGGGAGCGATTGAACGTGAATTGATCGTCAAAAGGGGCGAGCATGAATTCGTTTTCATGAAAGGATCGGACTTAATCCCGTACGTTGCCCAGGGCGTCCTTGACGTCGCGATTACGGGAAGTGACATCTTACTTGAGTCGGATCAAGAGTTATCGGAACTGACGGAATTACCGTTCGGCGTCTGCCGGATGTCGGTCTGTGCGAAACAGCCGCTCCAGTTCGAAGGCGGACGCCGGGTCCGGATCGCAACGAAGTATCCGGTCATCGCGAAACGGTACTTCAGTGAACTCGGCGTCGACGTCGATATCGTCCCGTTGAACGGCTCGGTTGAACTGGCACCGCTCCTCGGCCTCGCCGATGCAATCGTCGATATCGTCGAGACGGGCGAGACGTTACGGGCGAACGGACTGAACGAATACGAAAAAATCATCGACATCAGTGCCCGGTTCTTTACGAGCGAATGGACACTGAAACGCAAACGGGTCGAAGTGATTCAATTACTGGAACAGCTGACAGAAGGAGTGACACGGTAATGGCAACGACAAAAAACTTCAGCGTCGACCGTGAGACGGAGCAAACCGTCCGGTCGATCCTTGAAACGGTCGCAAACAACGGTGACGCAGCAGTCCGTCGCTATACGGCACAGTTCGACAACATCGAACTGACGGATTTACGATTAGACGAAACACGGATTCAACAAGCATTCGAGCAAGCGGACACGAATTTAATCGACTCGCTCAAATTGATGGCGACACGCCTCGTCGAGTGGCACGAACAAGAGTTACCGTCCGACATCGAACTCGTCGAAGCGGATATCACACGGCGGCAACGGTTTCTTCCCGTCGATTCGGTCGGGATTTACGTCCCGGGTGGTGCGGCAAGTTATCCGTCGACCGTCCTGATGAACGCGATTCCGGCAAAAGTTGCCGGTGTCGAACGAATCGTCATGGTGACACCCGTGACAGGACTGACGGATGAAGTCTTGGTCGCGGCTCAAATCGCCGGTGTGACGGAAATCTATACGATTGGTGGCGCGCAAGCTGTCGCTGCCTTGACATTCGGAACGGAAACGATTGGTGCCGTCGACTTGATCGTCGGGCCGGGGAACCGGTTTGTCGCGGAAGCGAAACGCCAAGTCTACGGGATCGTCGGGATTGATTCCGTTGCCGGACCATCAGAAGTCGTCGTCATCGCGGATGAGACGGCGCACCCGGACCGGATTGCCGCTGATTTACTTGCCCAGGCAGAACACGACCGGGACGCGGTCGCGATCGCCTTCGTCCCGACGGAAGCGATGAAAGCAGACGTCGATGCCAACATCGAAACACGCCTGCAACAACTGCCGCGTCAGGAAATTGCACGCCGGGCGATGGAAAACGGTGGTGTCTTCGTCGCCTCACTCGATGATGCAATTGAAGAAGCGAACCGCCTAGCAGCCGAGCACTTGGAACTCGCCGTCGCTAATCCGCAAGACGTCGTCAAATTGATCCGTCACGCCGGGATGATTTTCCTCGGTCACGAAACGCCGGAAACGCTCGGGGACTATGTCGCCGGGACGAACCACGTCTTACCGACATCAGGGACGGCACGCTTCGCGTCCGGCTTATCGGCCCGGACATTCCTACGTCACCAAACGATGCTTGAAGCAACACGCGAAGGCGTACAACGTCTTGCCAATGCCGCAAAAACCGTTGCCCGGGTTGAAGGACTCGAAGCGCACGCACAAGCGATAGAAGTGAGGGAAAACTGATGCGACTCCACCAAAATGAACGCTTTACTGCCCATAGTACGATTGGCATCGAGACGATTAAACAACTCGTCGAGACGTTTCCGTTAAATGAATATCCGGTCGAAATCATCGACCAAGTCAAAACGTCTTACAGCACCTATGCCGGTGTCCGTCCGACACAACTCGTGGCCGGGAATGGGTCCGATGAACTGATCGGTTACCTTTGTGCCCGCTACGCTGGTCCAGAGTCACCGGTCATCGCGTCACAACCGGACTTCGTCATGTATCAGTTTTATGCCGACCGCGCGCGGGCCGACTTCAGCAAAGTCCCGCTCCTCGACGGGATGGAACTCGACGTCGACGGTTTGATTGCTGCACCGGGGAACATCATCTTCATCAGTCACCCGCACAATCCGTCGGGAATCTTACGAAAAGAAGCCGACGTGCGCCGGTTACTCGACAGCGGCAAATACGTTGTCATCGATGAAGCGTATATCGACTTCGCCCTCGAGCAGTCGATGGTCGGCTTACTCGAGGAGTATCCGAACGCCATCATCCTCCGGACGTTATCGAAAGCGTTCGGACTTGCGTCCCTGCGGCTTGGCTTCCTGATCGCCAGTGAAGCGATCGTTGCGGAAGTCGAACAAATCAAGTCGCCGTATAATGTATCCGGCCTTTCGGCAGCGGTCGGGATCGCCATTATGGCCGAACCGGAACTTGATCTTGTCTTAGCGGAAACGTATGCGAGCCGGGACACGATTGCCCGTCTCGTCGAGCCGCTCGGAACAACCTATCCGAGTGCCGCGAATTTCGTTTATGTCGAATACGATGAAGCGGAACGTTTTACTGAACGGTGCGCCAAAGCCGGACTGCGGATCCGCTTGTTTGACGGAGCGTTCCGGATCAGTTGTGGTTCGGTTGAATCAATGAACGTACTAGAAAGATGTGTAGAGGAGGAAATGCAATGCGTCGTGGGACAAGCGAACGAGTAAGTTCAGAATCAGAAATCAAGGTCGCGGTCGATCTCACGGGAGGCCCGGTCGAAATCAAAACTGGGGTCGGCTTCTTTGATCACATGTTGACGTTATTCGCCTTTCAAGCGCGAATCGGACTTGTCATCGAAGCGAAGGGCGATCTCTGGATCGATGCCCACCATACGGTCGAAGATACGGCAATCGTCCTCGGGGCTGCCTTGACGGAAGCACTCGGCGACAAGGCCGGGATTGAACGCTACGGTGAATCGCGTGTGCCGATGGACGAGACCCTCGCCTCCGTCGTCCTCGACTTCAGTGGACGTCCTTATACGGTCTTCCGTGCTGAATTCAAAAATCCGAAGCTCGGGGATTTCGATACGGAGCTCGCGGAAGAATTTTTCCAAGGCTTGTCGCGGAGTGCGCGGATGACGATTCATGCCGAGGTCCTCTACGGGTCGAACACGCACCACATGATTGAAGGTTTGTTCAAAGCACTCGGACGGGCCGTTCGCCAAGCGATCGCCGTGACGAGTGAAGGCGTGCCCTCGACGAAAGGACTGATTGATCAATGATCGCAATCGTAGATTATGGCGTCGGGAATATCGCGAACATCGAACGGGCGTTAAAAGAACTCGGGGAAGCCGTCATCGTCACGAGTGACATCGAACTGCTCGGACAGGCGGAAGCACTCGTCCTGCCCGGCGTCGGTGCCTATGCCCCGGCGATGGCCCGGTTAAAAGAGACCGGCTTGATTGACTTCTTACAGGACCAAGCGACGAAAAAACCGTTCCTCGGGATTTGTCTCGGGATGCAGTTATTGTTTGAATCGAGTGACGAAAACGGTCGGACGCAGGGTCTGGGCATCTTACCGGGAACGATCGAGAAGTTACCGGAAACGGTCCGCTTACCCCATATGGGCTGGCACGAACTGACGAATCATGGTGAAGCCGTCTATTTCGTCCACTCGTACGGTGCCGTCTGCGAACCGGACTGGATTATCGATTCCGTCGAATACGGTCGACTCGTCCCGGCAATCGTCCAAAAGGACTTAGTGACGGGGATGCAATTCCACCCGGAGAAGAGTGGCGAAGTCGGACTGAAATTACTTAAAGAATGGAGAGAGACGACATGCAACTCTACCCAGCAATCGATTTAATGAGCGGACAAGCCGTCCGGCTCAAGCAAGGTGATTTTCAACAACAAACTTTTTTCGGGGATGCGCTGACCATCGCAAAACGGTTTAAGGACGATGGCGCGACAGCGATTCACCTGATTGACTTAGATGGCGCGAAAGCGGGCGAACCCTTGCACTTGAGCTTGATCGCCGACATCAAAAAAGAGACGGGGTTGTTCGTGGAAGCAGGCGGCGGTGTCCGCAACATCGAGACGGTCGAAGCCTACGTCGGTGCCGGTATCGATCGAATTTTGATCGGGACGGTCGCCCTCGAGGACGAAGCCTTGCTCGAACAGATGATTGAGAAAGCCGGCGACAAGTTAGCAGTTGCCCTGGATGCGAAAAATGGCATCGTCCAGACTCGCGGCTGGCTCGAAGCAAGTGATTGGACGCTCGAACGGGCAATCGAACACTTGATTCAAAAAGGCATCAAGACGTTTTTATATACTGACATCTCGCGCGATGGGATGATGCAGGGACCGGATGTCGACGGACTCGACCGCTTGAAACGGGACGGCGTTGAACTGATTGCTTCCGGTGGCGTGACGACGGTCGAAGATGTCGCCCGCTTAAAAGAAATCGGGATGGACGGTGCCGTCATCGGCCGTGCCTTACTCGACGGGTCACTCTCGTTGAAAGAGGTGCTGACCGTATGTTGATGAAACGGATCATTCCCTGCCTCGACGTCAAGGAAGGCCGTGTCGTCAAAGGCGTCAAGTTCCAAAACTTACGTGACCTCGGTGATCCCGTCGCCGTCGCGAAGTACTACTATGAACAAGGGGCGGACGAACTCGTCCTGCTTGATATCTCGGCGACACAAGAAGGCCGGGAAACGATGCTCGATATCGTCGAGCGGGTCGCTGAAGTCATCTACATGCCGTTTACGGTCGGCGGCGGGATCAAGACGCTTGAGGACGCGAAACGCCTGATCCGCGCCGGTGCCGATAAAGTCTCTCTCAATTCGTCCGCTCTGCAGAATCCGCAACTTGTCCATGACGTCAGTCAGTTGTTTGGTGTCCAGGCGACGGTCGTTGCGATCGACGCCAAACGGACGGGCGACTCGTGGGGGGTCTTCTCACACGGCGGGACACAGGCTGTCGGACGGGACGTCATCGAGTGGGCGCAGGAAGTCGTTGCGCTCGGCGCCGGTGAGTTACTTGTCACGTCGATGGACGCCGACGGGACGAAGGACGGGTATGACCTGGAACTGATTCAACGGTTACGTGACGTCGTCAACGTGCCGATCATTGCATCCGGTGGTGTCGGGACACTTGAGCATTTAGCCGAGGGTCTCGAAGCCGGTGCCGACGCTGCACTTGCCGCTTCGATTTTTCACGAAGCGACGTATTCGATGCCGGAGACGAAGGACTACTTGAAGGCGAGAGGAGTCGACGTCCGATGATCGAACTGAATTTTTCAAAAGGACTCGTTGCGGCGGTGATTTTAGACGAAACGACAAACGATGTCCTGATGGTCGGGTTCATGGATCAGGCCGCTTACGACAAAACGCTTGCGACCGGACTCGTCACGTTTTTCTCGCGGACGAAGAATCGGCTCTGGACGAAGGGGGAGACGAGCGGACATACGCTTGAACTCCGTCGCATGTGGATTGATTGTGACCAGGACAGTTTGTTGATTACGGTTAAAGCGAATGGTCCGACGTGCCACACCGGCAACCGGACATGTTTCTATACTGAAGTGGAGGTGCCCCATGCTACATGAATTGGAACAGACAGTAAAAGATAAAATTGCAGCGAATGATGACTCTTCGTACACGAACTATCTCGTCCAGTCTGGACGCGAGAAAATCGCGAAGAAGTTCGGGGAAGAAGCATTTGAGGTCGTCCTCGCAGGCGATGACACACTCGCGGAAGAAACGGCAGACCTGCTGTACCACTTGACGGTCTTGCTTGCTGACCGCGGTGTCTCGTATAAAGAAGTCGAAGCGGTGCTGAACGAACGGCACGGTACGAAATCGACGTTCAAAGATCGTCCGGATATCGAACGGTGGTAAATCCGAAATCCACATTCCTTTACGGGAAGTGGATTTTTTTGATGAAAAAGCGGGAATAGATTAGAGTGCCCGAATCGTCATCAAATTGACAGAATGTTTTAATAGGCAGTCTTGCTGTTCGGGCGTATAATCAAGGGCATAGTCTGTCTTGTTTAGAAAGTAGGTGTTTGTTTGATCACAAAAAAAGAAATTACGAAAACGATTAAGGAACAGTCCAAAGAAACGCTCGAAGAGTTACTCGCAAAAGGGGATTCCTTGAAAGAAGAAATCGCCAGTGCGGTTACGCACGGGCTCGGTGTCATCTTCAGTATCGTGGCACTCGTGTTGCTTGTGTTACAGGCGACAAAATCCGGTAGTGCATGGAACATCACGGCGGTCAGTATCTTTGGCGCGACGATGATTTTACTTTATCTGTTCTCGACATTGATGCATTCGCTGATGCATACGAAAGCGAACAAAGTCCTGCAAATTCTCGATCACGCAGGCATTTATCTCTTGATTGCAGGGAGTTACACACCGTTCGCGTTGATTACGTTACGCGGACCACTCGGTTGGACGTTGCTCGGCATCGTCTGGGGCGTCGGGACACTCGGGATGATTTGGAAACTCTATTCGACGGGGAAACACGTCTGGATTTCGAACGTTTCTTATTTGGTGCTCGGCTGGTGTTGTCTCTTCGCCATTAAACCGATCTATGAAGCACTTGGTTTACAAGGGTTCTTGTTACTACTCGGCGGTGGACTCGCGTACTCACTCGGCGTCATCTTTTATGTCTGGGCCCGCTTGCCATACAACCATGCGATTTGGCATTTGTTTGTCCTCGCAGGAAGTGTCTTGATTTTCCTGTCGATTTTCTATTACGTGGCACCGGCACCAATGTCATGAAGAAACTTCGCTTGCGAGATTGGCTTCCCTTTTCACTTTATTTATTGTTCGGACTTGGATTGCTCCTTTATTTCCGCTTGTCGGGGATGATGGAGCAATTTGATTTAGAGGTATTGTCGAACTGGATCCTTGCGCAAGGGTTTCCCGGCATGCTCCTTTATGTCCTCGCCTATACGATCCGTCCACTCGTCTTTTTCCCGGCGAGCTTACTGACGATGTTCGGTGGCTATACATACGGTCCATGGATTGGAACGATTTTAGATGTTGTCGGCGCCGGGACAGGCAGTTTACTGAGCTTTTGGATTGCCCGCCTGCTCGGACGGCGAGGTGTCGAAAAAATCATTGGGACCGGTAAGCTGACAGTGCTCGACGAACGGATTGCTTCGAATGGTTTTACGGTCGTCCTGCTTGTCCGGCTGATTCCGCTATTTCCGTTTGACGCAATCAGTTATGCGTCCGGCTTATCGAAAATTAAATTTAAACAATTTGCCTTAGCGAGCTATCTCGGTATCATTCCTGGGGCCTTTGTCTACAATAATATCGGGGCGAGCCTACGTGACCCGTTCTCCTGGCAATTCTTCTTCGCAATTTTTTTATATGTGCTGTTTTTTACAGTTGGCTTTTTTGCACAACGAACCTTACGAAAAAAACAAAAGAGAGAGCATATGTAAGCGCTTTATGTCATAATATGAGTGCAGTGATGTGAACCGATACGGTAAAACAGCCTAGCATTTATTTAGGGGGAATAATGAGTGATGGAACGAGTACTACGGGATGGTTTTATCTTCTTATCGCAGAATAAGACATTGAACGGATTAGCGAAACGATATGGTCTGAAATTTGGGGCCGGTCGCTTCGTGGCGGGGGATTCACTCGAAGCGTCGAAACGGGCGATTCAAGATTTGAATGCAAAAGGATTATGTGTGACGATGGATCACCTCGGTGAGTTCATCTCGACTGGAGCCGAAGCGGAGATGATGACGCAAGAATGTATCCGCGCCGTCGAAATGATTGCGGAAGAGAAATTAGACTCGCAACTTTCACTAAAGTTAACGTCACTTGGCCTTGATATTTCAGATCAATTAATTCGATCGAACATGGAACGGATATTGACACGGGCGAAAGAGCTCGGCGTATTCGTGACCATCGACATGGAAGATGAACCACGTTGTGAAAAAACGATTCAATTGTTTGAAGAGTTGCGTCAGTCGTTTGATAACATTGGTACCGTCATTCAGTCTTACCTCTATCGTTCAGAAGACGACATCAAACGGGTCGGACGGTTTGAAACGAACCTCCGCATCGTCAAAGGGGCATACAAGGAACCTGCGACGGTCGCCTTCCCGGAAAAAGAAGATGTCGACCACAACTACATCAAACTCGTAAAACTTCAATTGTCACTCGGAAATTATGCTGCGGTCGCGACGCATGACGACGCGATGATTGAACAAATCATTCGCTATGCGAAAGAAAATGGGATTGGAAATGATAAGTTCGAATTCCAGATGCTGTACGGCATCCGCGCTGAGCGTCAGCTTGAGCTCGTGAAGCTCGGTTATAAAGTCCGTGTCTACGTCCCGTATGGTCGTGACTGGTACGGCTACTTCATGCGCCGTTTGGCAGAACGTCCGGCGAATGTGGCGTTTGTCCTTAAAGGAATGGTTAAAGGATAAGAAGAGAAGGCGATGCAACGTTGCATCGTCTTTTTTGAATTCAGAAGGGAGAGAACAAAATGGCTCGAACGGAACAACAGCTAAAAGAACTGCTACAACAAAACGTGCGTGTAACATCTGCGTTACTCGAGGAGTTACTTCTACATATCGGTTCGACGGATCCTGAGTTGCGGGATGGTTTGATCTATCCGCAGTTAGCAACCTACATCGCATCAGAGTCCTTTACGATAGAAGAGGCAAATCAAATTTTCGATTTTATTTTAATCGGGCATGGATTGATGTACCGGATGGGAACGTCGGATGCAACAGCTGTCCTGACGCGATCGTTTTCAGCTTTGGCACTTGCTGAGCTGTTAGTCATGGATAAAATCCAACGCATATTGACGCAAGATCAACTGGATCTACTATCGAATTACTTACAAATCTACTTGGAGCAAGAAAGAGATGTCCGAGGATTTATTAACGGATTTGGATGGGCACATAGTATGGCGCATATCGCGGATGTTTATGCGGTCTGGTTTACGCATCCAGCCAGTCGCCCGCAGGAGGAAATCGGAGCGATTGATGCGATGATTCGTCAGTTGACGCGGTCCGATTATCTCTACATTGATGAAGAAGCTGATCGGATGGTAACGGCATGGTTGCAAGCTTGTCGCCATGGACTGTCGGAAAATCTCTTATTACAACGAATCGACCAGAACATGAAGGCGTGGCTTGAGAGTGACGTGACATGGGGTGATGCGGAGTGGACGACATATCGTAACATCAAGCAGATGCTACAGACACTCTATTTCCGACTGAAATGGGAAGAGCGGCCAGGCGGTAAACAGGTAGAGGACCGGTTAAGAAAAGTGTATCAGCGAACGCATGGAGGATGAGGACGTAGAGTATATCGGACCTCGCTTTCCTCAGGCGAGGAGTAAGCTCGTAGATGTCAACTTAAGATAATGACTAACTTCTGAAAATGACTACTTTCTATCCAAAGCTGGTATGGAATACCAATCTTACAAGGGGAGTTTATTGTATGCTAATTCGGTAAAAAATAATTTCCTTGAATTAATTGTTTTCGTTTTTAGAACTATCCAAAGTCAATCAGTTGGTGAACGATGTTGGATTTATACAATCAAACTTAGAAGAGAATCAATACTTATCACTTCTCAGGAGTCACGAATTTACCGAAATCTATACAAAAATCTAATACGAAATACACTGAAAACTAAGAGGTCTATATTAGTCGTTGCGCACGATGCGTTTCTTAACTTGACGTTGAGAAAAATATAAAAGACTCGGAAGGTATCGGTCAAAAATTAATATAATTTATTAGCTGGTGACTGAACACATTACTTATTTATTTAAATGTTGATTTTTAGAACGCCAATAATAAAGTTATAAATGTTGGAGAAAAGAAACAACTAACAGTATCTTCTTTTTATCCTGTAAGTAAAATAGGGAAAAATAAATAAGGACGAAAGGGCGATTTTATTATGTATTTAGAAGTTAAAAGTTTCATTAAAATTCCTCCTGAAAAAGAAGAACTAGACATTAATCAAGAATACCCAGGGTTTATAAAGATGACAGATTTAAAAGACAATGATTTATTTAATTATTCATTTGGTCGAGCTGACGGGTATCCTTCTGGAAAAGTTGTTTTTTATATAGATGGCGAACAACTTTCTTTTAACGCAAATGTAAGTGAGCTATACATGTTTTGGCACTCTTTAATAAAAAGTGTATCGACAAGTGAACTCTATAACATTGAAAAATCAAACTGGTTTTTACAATATGAGAGCGAGGAAGTTTCTTCTAACTTTATCATTCGATTTTTCTATCAAAAAAAAGTAGTAGAGTTTTATTATAAAAATCAGATATTGGCTACTTTTCCACTAGATATGTATAAAAAAGCAGTTCTACAAGGATTTTTAGATTTTATGTGGCATACGAATTTAGAGTTTGAAACGATTGTGTATGATTCGCTAGGTGAAGAAATTGATTATGCTTCGATGAGAGAAGACACTGGAGACGATTTATATACGTGTCGCTACATTTTCTTGCAATTCATGAAAGAGATGTATCAGCAAAAGAAATACGATTTAAATACTCTTATTGATTTAAATTTTAAGGTAAGTCGTTCTTTTTCTAGTTTGAAATATGACTTAGAAGATTGAATCTGCAAAAAGTACATCTCAAATAATGTAAAATCCCCTAATAAATTTTAGTTAGGTAAATGCTCTTTAATCACAATATTCATTGCTAATACTGGTGTGGTAAAAACAGTGTTGCTTGCAGTCTTAAAATAGATGAACTAGCTGAGAACGGTTTCTTACCTCCTGGTGAGAGACCGTTTATTAAATTTATGCTAGCTCTCACGTCTTCACCCGACTCCTACAGAAAAAAGCGCGACGTTCCATCTCGCGCTGTCAGAGACAAACAAGACCCGGGTTCTTCATCCGAAGGATGAGGAAGACTGGCTTGTGTCTCGCCTGAGGAAAGCGGGTGAGAAGACAGTGAGGAAACTCCTTTTACTTTTTGAGATCAATTAATTAGGTTCCACGATATTTCCTAACAACAGCATACCCGCGAATATAAGGATGATAAGAAATACGGCAGTCTGTGGATGAAATCGTTTTTCTTAATACCGTCTAAAAAGTCGCTTTCCGAGTTCAGGTACACCCATGACCCATGAAGAAAACCATAAACAATAAGAAAAATTGCCATCGCTCCAAAACATTGAGAGCTTCAATGTAATAAATAAAAACGATACCTAGAGCAATCAAAATAAATGTATAAAAGGTTGTATACGACATCTTATCTCTCTCTTACAGCCGTCGTCTGAAAAGCAAATAAACACGAGAAAGCATGTGCTTGATCAAGTAACCGGTGTCCTGTCATGACAGCTCCTTCCTTTTGGATGACCGCTTCATCAAGTAACGTCCAGCCGCGCTCTTTTGCTAGTTGCAGCAATTCCCACGGCATCATCGTATTCCCCATCGCGACTTCCTCGCCGTAGAGACGACGATAAGCGAGTTGCCGTGGGGCAGCTGTCGGACCGAGTAAACTGATGATGACAATTGGTGCGACCCGTTCGATTTCCTGAAGGACTGTGAGCGGACGCATCGACCACTCGAGCGAATTGACAGCGAGAACAGCATCAAACGCATCATCTGCAAACGGTAACGCTTCACCGGTGCCGACGACGAAGTCGAGTGCCGGTGATTTGTCGCGGGCAATCCGAATCATTTCCTCCGATAAATCAAGTCCCGTCATGTCAAAAGAATCCGCCAGCAGTCGACAGGCCGCCCCATCGCCACACCCTAAATCAAGCATCTTACCAGCGGTGATGACCGACTTTAGGAAGGGAATGATCGTTTTACGACTCCCTTGTGTCCACATCATTTCCGAGCGTTCCGCCCAGTCCGTTGCCTTCTGGTCCCACAGTTGTTCCGTCTGTTTCATGACATCTCCCCCTTGTTTCTTTTAGTCTAACAGGAAAATTTGACCAAAACGTGTTTTTTTATTGCTACTGAACCATTATTCATTTATGATAAAGGAGTAGAAGGAGCAGGGGAAAGATTGATGGGCTTCTTTTTTTGTCAGAATAATGAATGGTTGTTCATTCAATTACTAGTCAGGGGGTATATCATGGCGAGTCAGATCGGTCAGCCGACCACAGTTAAATTGACGAAACATATTCAATTCGCCGTCATCATCGGTTCAGGGGTCATGGGTGCAGGAATCGCGGCACACCTCGCGAATGCGGGAATTCGGACATTGATGCTTGATATCGTACCAAAAGAACTTACGGCACAAGAAGAAAAACAAGGACTTACGTTATCGGACCCAGCCGTCCGAAACCGGATCGCGCGCGAAAACCGCCAAAAGTTGCTGAAACAAAATCCAGCACCACTCGCTTCAAAGTCGTTGATTGACTTAATCGAAGTGGGAAATCTTGAAGACGACCTCGAACGCTTGAAGGAAGCGGACTGGATCGTCGAAGTCATCGTTGAACGTTTGGATGTCAAACAACAACTGTTTGCGACGATTGAACCGTTCCTCCGTGAAGATGCGATCGTCAGCTCGAATACGTCAGGGATCTCGATCGAAGCGATGCGTGAAGGACGCTCGGCATCATTTAATGCACGTTTCCTTGGCACACACTTCTTTAATCCACCACGTTACCTCAAGCTGCTCGAATTAATTCCGACGACGGACACGAATCCGGAAGTCGTCCGTTTCATGAAACAATTCGCGGAAGAGCGTCTTGGAAAAGGTGTCGTCATCGCGAAGGACACACCAAACTTCATCGGCAACCGAATCGGGACGTATGGTCTGCTCGTGACGATGGAAGAGATGAAAAAAGGCGGCTATACAATCGGAGAAGTCGACTCCGTGACGGGACCGTTACTCGGTCGTCCGAGCTCGGCGACATTCCGGACGCTTGACGTCGTCGGAATCGATACGTTCGTCCATGTAGCGAACAACGTCTATGACCTGTTACCGGAAGGTCCTGAAAAAGATACATTTGAAGTCCCGGCAGAAATGAAGCGACTCGTCACAGAAGGTTCGCTCGGTGCTAAATCAGGACAAGGTTTCTATAAGAAAGTCGGGAAACAAATCCTTGAACTCGATGTGAACTCTTTTGAATACGTCGAAAAGAAAGCGCTTACTGAACCGTCGATTGGTCAGGCGAAAGCTCTTCCTGGCGCCAAAAATAAATTGAAAGCCGTTGTTTTTGCGAACGACCGTGTCGGTGCACTCCTCTGGCCGATCCATGCGAAGACACTGCTCTACTCGGCACAACTGACACATGAAATCGCGGATGACATCAAAGCAATCGATGAAGCGATGAAATGGGGCTTCGGTTGGAAGATGGGACCATTCGAGACATGGGACGCACTCGGTGTCGAAAAGACCGTCGCGAAAATGAAGCAGGATGGTTACGACGTCCCGGCATGGGTCGACGAGATGCTTACGTCAGGCAACACAAGTTTCTACAACGAAAATGGTCAGCATTATGATGCGACGAGCGGAACGTATGTCGGCAGCGAACAGAATCCGAAAGAAATCCGCTTACGTGACGTCCGCAAGTCGAACGGCGTCTTACTTGAGAACAACGGAGCCCGTTTACTCGATGTCGGAGATGACGTGGCCGTGCTTGAGTTTACGTCGAAGAGTAATGCAATCGGCGTCGACATCATGCAGATGATTGAACAATCGATTGACTTAGTCGAAAAAAATCACCGCGGACTCGTCATCGCAAACGATGGCAAAAACTTCTGTGTCGGTGCGAACCTCGCAATGATGCTGATGGAAGCAGAAGATGAAAACTGGTTCGAACTAGACTGGATCATCAATAAATTCCAGCAATCGATTCAAAAAATTCGTTACGCGTCACGTCCAGTCGTCGCAGCACCACAAGGAATGACGCTCGGTGGCGGAACGGAGATTTCCCTTCCGGCAGCACGCTTGCAAGCAGGACTCGAAACTTACATGGGGCTCGTCGAAGTCGGTGTCGGCTTGATTCCGGGTGGTGGCGGAAACGTCAACACGTACCGTCGTTTACTTGAAAACACGCCGGACGGTTTAGTCAATCTCGAAAAAGCAGCACAAAAGACATTTGAAAACGTCGCGATGGCAAAAGTCTCGAAATCAGCGTTCGAAGCACGCGAACTCGGCTATGTCCGCTCTGTCGACCAGATTTCGATGAACAGGGATCACTTGACGTATGATGCGAAACAACTTGTCCTCGAACTCGACCGGACAGGCTATACGCCACCTGCTAAATCCTTGATTCCAGTCGTCGGCCGGACAGGGAAAGCGACGCTTGAGCTGGCAACACGGGAAATGTTCTATGGCGGTTATGTCTCGGAGCATGACTTGAAGATCGCGAACAAGTTAGCGCATGTCATCGCGGGCGGAAACGTTGCGTTCGGTACACACGTCGATGAGCAATACATGCTCGACCTTGAACGGGAAGCGTTCTTGAGCTTGATCGGTGAGATGAAAACACAACAACGGATGCAGCATATGCTTGTCAAAGGCAAGCCGCTTCGTAACTGACTGGGGGGATTCGAATGAAAGAAGCAGTAATCGTCGCTGGTGCGCGGACACCAGTCGGTAAAGCAAAAAAAGGGTCATTTAAAGCGATGCGTTCTGATGAACTCGCAGGAATCGCGATTAAGGAAACGTTGAAGCGTTCGAAATATGAGGGAACAATCGATGATGTCATTCTCGGTTGTGCCCTTCCGGAAGCGGAGCAAGGGATGAACATCGCCCGTTACGCGTCTGTTCTTGGCGGCTTGTCACACGAAGTACCGGCCATCACAATCAATCGCTACTGCTCGTCCGGTCTGCAATCGATCGCTGATGCGTCGATGAAAATCATGACCGGTCAAGCGACGGCCGTCATCGCCGGTGGTCTCGAGTCGATGAGTCAAATCCCGATGCCCGGACACGTCGTTCGTCCGAATCCATCAATCGTCGAATCAGCACCTGAATATTATATGAGCATGGGACATACGGCAGAGCAAGTCGCAGCAACGTATAACGTCTCACGCGAAGACCAGGACGCCTTTGCGCTGAAAAGTCATCAAAAAGCGGCAGCCGCAATCGCAGCCGGGAAGTTTACGGATGAAATCGTCCCCGTCACGGTGACGGAATACGTTGTCAACGATGACATGAAGGTCGAAGAAAAATCCTGGGTCGTCCAGCATGACGAAGGGGTCCGGGCAGACTCTTCAAAAGAAGGATTGGCAAAACTCCGCCCGGCATTCCGCCTTGGTGGCAGTGTCACGGCCGGTAACTCGTCGCAAACATCAGACGGGGCAGCAGCCGTACTCGTGATGGACCGTGAGGAAGCAGAGCGTCAAGGCCTGCCGATTCTCGGGAAGTTCAAATCGTTTGCCGTCGGTGGTGTCCGTCCGGAAGTCATGGGAATCGGACCTGTCGTCGCGATTCCGAAAGCTCTTGAACTCGCAGGAATCACACTCGAAGAGGTCGGCTTGATCGAATTGAATGAAGCATTCGCGTCACAATCCCTTGGTGTCATCCGTGAGCTCGGTCTCAACGAAGACATCGTCAACGTCAACGGGGGAGCGATTGCACTCGGTCATCCACTCGGCTGTACGGGAACAAAATTGACATTATCACTCTTGCATGAAATGAAACGCCGCAACGCGAAGTATGGTGTCGTCTCGATGTGTATTGGTGGCGGCATGGGTGCTGCCGGTGTATTCGAATTAGTTGAAGGAGGAACAGGACAATGAGCCAAACGACAAACGAATTGATTAAAGGTGGAAGTTTTGTACTGGATGAATTACAAGCAGAGCGTCTCTTTACACCGGAGGATTTTTCAGAAGAACATAAAATGGTCGGTGACATGACGGCGAAATTCGTCGAAGATCGTGTCGTTCCTGTCCTTGACCGGATCGAAAAACATGAGTTCGAACTGTCAGTCGGTCTCTTACGTGAAGCAGGCGAGCTCGGTCTTCTCGGAGCAGACGTTCCGGAAGAATACGGCGGTTACCAAATGGATAAAATCTCGTCTTCAATCATCACAGAAAAATTCGCACGCGGTCGTTCGTTCGCTCTCAGCTACGGCGCACACGTCGGAATCGGTTCACTCCCAATCGTTTTCTTCGGAAACGAAGACCAAAAACAAAAGTATTTGCCGAAGCTTGCGTCAGGTGAATGGATCGCGTCATACGCGTTGACAGAGCCAGGCTCAGGGTCAGATGCACTCGGTGCGAAGACGACAGCTGTCTTGAACGAAGCCGGGACACACTATATCTTGAACGGTGAAAAACAGTGGATC
Organism: Exiguobacterium sp. s193; assembly: GCF_018618755.1. Classification (GTDB taxonomy): domain Bacteria; phylum Bacillota; class Bacilli; order Exiguobacteriales; family Exiguobacteriaceae; genus Exiguobacterium_A. The sequence goes on along the minus strand of NZ_JACSMR010000001.1, from coordinate 462,208 downwards.
ACGAACGCCGGTTTCGCTAGTCTGTTCGTCGTCTACGCAAAAATCGATGGTGATAAATTCACGGCCTTCCTCGTCGAGGGTGAGTACCCAGGCGTCTCGACAGGTCTGGAAGAGCAAAAAATGGGCATCAAAGGATCATCGACACGGACATTGATCTTAGAAGATGCGGAAGTACCGGTCGAAAACGTTCTCGGTGAAATCGGGCGCGGGCACGTCATCGCCTTCAACATCTTGAACGTCGGACGTTATAAACTCGCTGTCGGTGCTGTCGGTTCATCAAAACGCGCGATCGATCTCGCCGTTCAGTATGCGAACGAACGGAAACAATTCAAAACGCCGATCAGCTCGTTCCCATTGATCCAAGAGAAACTTGCGACGATGTCAGCCCAAACGTATGCGATGGAAAGCTCAGTCTACCGGACAGGCGGTCTCTTCCAAGATAGTCTCGATCAGCTGTCGGAAGAAGAAAGTAAAGACGGCAAACGCGTCGCTGATTCGATTGCTGAGTACGCGATTGAATGTTCGATGAACAAAGTCTTTGCGTCAGAGACATTCGATTATGTCATCGATGAAGCGGTTCAAATCCACGGCGGATATGGTTTCATGGCGGAATATGAAGTCGAAAACATGTACCGTGACTCACGGATCAACCGGATCTTCGAAGGAACAAACGAAATCAACCGTCTGCTTGTTCCAGGTACGCTCTTGAAGAAAGCGATGAAAGGCGAGTTACCACTCTTAGCGGAAGCGCAGCGCCTCCAACAAGAAGTCATGAGCTTCATGCCGACAGAAGTCGGAACAGAACCACTCGACCGGGAACGTCACTTGCTCGCAATGATGAAAAAAATCTTCTTATTGACGGCTGGAACGGCTGTTCAGAAATATCAAGATAAGTTACAAGGCGAACAAGAAATCCTTGCGAACACGGCCGATATCATGAGTGCGATCTATGCGCTCGAGTCAGCCATCGTCCGGACAGAAAAAGCGATCGCTTCGAAAGGCGTCGAGAAGAGCGAACTCAAAATCCGTTATACGGAAGTCTTCGCCCAACAGGCATTCGAAGGTGTTGAACGTGACGCGAAAGAAACACTCTACGCAGCAGCAAGTGGAGATGAGTTACGGATGTTGCTGTCGGCACTGAAGAAATTCAGCCGTTACCAACCAATCAACTCAATCGGCACGAAACGTGCCATCGCCAAACGTTTGATTGAAGCTAACAAATATCTTGTCTAAGTCAGGTTTACGAGTTCGCCTTTGCAGGGAAAATCTCTGTAAAGGCGAATTTTTTTGAGGAGGGAATAGCGATGCGTGAAGATGTAAAAGAACTTCAGTTTGCCGTTGACTACTACAAATCGCTCGAACGTCTGTCGGAAGAAGAGTGGCAGTCGCCGCTCGCAATCGATAAATGGACGGTCCAGGAATGTGTCAGTCACCTGTTCTTGTGGGACCGGTATTACCTCGACCATGCCGTCGCGAAGCTCCCTGACGATCGGCTGACGCTAGTCGAAACAGACTTTGATGAGTTCAACCGGTTAGCGGTCGAATATGCCCATCATGTCGACGCATTGGCGTTACTGAAAAAAGCAATCGCTGTTCGTATCGACCTCGTGACGCAACTCGAACGGCTGACGGACGAGCAATATGAACAAACGTATGAAGGTCGCTTTTGTCCACGTGAGTTCGTCGCGTCGTTTATCGCCCACGATCACCACCATCAAGATCAAATCGATGCGGCGCTCGCTCACTTGAAGAAACACTGATTCATCTGCTAGTCTTGAAAGTGAGGTGATAAATATGGTAACGATGTATGGCTATCCAAAATGCAGTACGTGTGTCAAAGCGAAGAAGGCGCTCGAAAGCAACGGCGTCGAAGTCGATTACAAACACATCGTCGACGAAACCCCGAGTGCCGCGACGATTCGCGAACTCCATCAAAAAAGTGGCGAACCGCTGAAAAAATTCTTTAACACGAGTGGTCAATCGTATCGTGCGGGTGGTATCAAGGATCGCTTACCCGACTTGTCGGAAGAAGAGCAATATGCGCTGCTCGCAAATGACGGGATGCTGTTGAAACGTCCAATCGTCACGGACGGGACAGATGTGACACTTGGATTTAAAGAAGAGATGTATCAAGGAAAATGGTATTAAGAAGCCGACCGGGTTTGGTATACTAAAACCGTTAGTCCACTTTAGAACACAGGGGGAATCGCAAATGAGTCAGGTCAAAGACAATCTACGGTATTCGGAAGAGCATGAATGGGTCGAAGTAACAGGTAACAAAGCACGAATCGGAATCACGGATTTTGCACAGCATGAACTTGGTGACATCGTATTCGTTGAGCTTCCAGAAGTCGGAGATACGATTTCAGCAAACGAACCATTCGGCTCGGTTGAATCGGTCAAGACGGTTTCAGAACTGTACGCACCGATTTCAGGGAAAGTCGTCGCAATCAATGAATCACTCTCAGATTCCCCGGAACTCGTCAACGAATCACCATTCGAAGGTGCATGGATGGTTGATATCGAGCTTGAAGATGAGTCACAAGTTGAAGCATTGATGGATGCTGCGGCATACAAATCAATGATTAACGAGTAATACTTAAGGTAAGACGGACAGGGGTGAAACGATTTCGTTTCATCGCTGTTCTTTTTTTTGTATACTGGCTTCAGAAGCACTGTATTATAGGAGGGGTCAAGATGAAAGAAGTAACGACAGTCCCGGCAAACGGTTTACTGTATGTCTATGCACCGATGTGCGGCACATGTGCCATCGCGAGTCGGATGCTTGAAATCGTCGAAGCGACGAAAGATGGGGAATGGATTCAAAAAGCGAATGGAAATTTCATTCCTGAATTTTTAGAACAGGCGCAAGTCATGAGTGTACCGGCATTACTGAAAGTGAAGGATCATCAAGTCGTAGAGCGGTTATATGCGTTTCAAAACGTTCAAAACGTCTTTGCGTTTTGTGCAGAATGACGAGGAAAATCGAGTGTTGATTTTTCTTTACGCTAAATTGTCGGAATATTTACAATAATTCATTGACAACGACAATTTATGAATGGTATATTCATATCAACTTCTAGAAATACTTTATAGGAAGTCTGGCAGAGGTATAGAATAGGATGTTTCTCCTGCTCGGAACCATTCACTAAAATCCTAAATACTTTTTTCTGTTTCCCCTTAAGTCGTCCCCCAAAGACGAAGCGGATCAAAAAAAGAATGGTGGATTCGACTGGTCGATCCGGAAGTGGTGATATCTTGATTTTGTAGTTCGAAAAGGCGCCGTCCTCTGATGCGACGAACGAAGAAGTTCGTATCAGAGCTGGGTTTTCCTTCATGGTGTTTCTAACCACATTATTCGTGTTGTCGGTTCTCCGGCAACGCCTTTTTTTTGTTTCCGGAAGATTTTTAAGCTGTCGTCTTGCTAATCAGAATTGTCCCTGCTACAATGCGATTAAGGAAAATTACTTTAATTCATATCCGATTAGTCGGAATTAAAAGCGGGATACGGAGGACGAAAGGGCATGACAGTACGTTTCATGGATGTATTTACAGAGTGGGCGTCATCTTACGACGACACGGTAACGGGGCAAGATCCGGAGTACAAAGAAGTCTTTCGCCGTTATGACGAAATATTAGAGACGGTCGCTGAAAAAGCGATTTCACCCGTCGCTGAATTTGGTGCAGGGACAGGAAATTTGACGCAACGTTTGCTTGCGCGTCATGAACAAGTGCTGGCAATCGAACCGAGTCCGGAGATGAGGGAAATCCTCATCAACAAGATTCCGACGTTGCCTGTACAGGATGGACACTTCTTATCGTTTGAAGCAGAAGACTCAAAAAGTTTTGTTTCGACTTACGCCTTCCATCATTTGACGGATGAAGAAAAAGGAACCGCCGTCGACTTGATGGCAACGATTTTACCGGCAGACGGAAAGATCGTCTACGCTGACACGATGTTCGTTTCGGAAGCAGCGCGTCTAGAAACGATTGCAGAAGCAAAAACTCAAGGGTTCGATAATCTCGCAGAAGATTTAGAACGCGAATTTTATCCACTGATTCCAGTCATGGAACAAATCTTTACGTCACGCGGATTTGACGTGACCTTTACACAATACAATCACTTCGTCTGGCTCGTAGAAGCCGAGAAAATGGGGGAATAAATCATGACACTTAAAAAAATGAACGTAGAAAGCTTTAACCTGGATCATACGAAAGTCAAAGCACCGTATATTCGTGTAGCAGGCTATAAAGACGGTAAAGTCGATCAAGTCGTCAAATATGACATTCGTTTCACACAACCGAACGTCGAGCAAATGCCGATGCGTGCGATGCACACACTCGAACATTTACTTGCTGAAAATATCCGCAACTATTCGGACGACGTCATCGATGTTTCGCCAATGGGCTGCCAAACTGGTTTCTACATGGCGATGATGAACTTTGACTCAGTCGAAAAAATGAGTGAACTCGTCGAGAAGACACTGAACGACGTCTTAGCGGCTGAAGTGATTCCGGCACAAAACGAAACACAATGTGGATTTGCGAGCGCACACGACCTTAAAGGAGCGAAGCACTATGCCGAGAAAATGCTTGCCGGTCGCGACGAATGGGACATCGTCTTCGGATGATCGCGAAGTCAGTCCGGGACCTCGTCGGAAATACGCCACTCTACGAGATTACTTCATTCGATTTGCCTGCTGGTACGCGGATTTTGGCGAAGCTCGAATGGATGAACCCTGGGGGCAGCGTCAAAGACCGCCTCGGTATCCAACTCGTTGATGCCGCAATCGAACAGGGTTACGTGACACCAGGCGGAACGATCATCGAACCGACTGCCGGCAACACCGGCATCGGTTTGGCGCTCGCCGCTAAAAAATATGACTTACAGGTCATTTGTGTCGTCCCGGAAAAGTTCAGTCAAGAGAAACAGACGTTGATGCGGGCACTCGGCGCGACTGTCGTCAACACGCCGACTGAACTCGATATGCAAGGCGCAATCGATAAGGCAAAAGAACTCGGACAAACGATTCCGAACAGTTATGTGCCACTCCAATTCGAAAACGAAGAAAATTCGGTCACCTATCAGCGGACACTTGGTCCGGAGCTTGTAGCGGAACTTAGTCACATCGACTGGTTCGTCGCCGGATGCGGATCAGGTGGGACGTTTGCCGGAACGACTGCTTTCTTAAAAGAACGCTTCGGGACAAAAGGGGCAATCGTCGAACCGGAAGGCTCCGTCCTCAATGGTGGCCCTGCTGGACCGCATAAAACAGAAGGGATCGGGACAGCCAAATGGCCAAGTCTCGTTTCTCGCGACCTAGTCGATGAAATTCATACGATTTCTGATTCGGATGCTTTTACGAAGGTCCATGAACTGGCGGCACGTGAAGGATTACTCGTCGGTAGTTCGGCAGGAGCGGCACTCGCCGCGGCGCTTGATATCGCACAGCGCCATCCTGGAAGTACGATCGTCACCGTCTTCGCAGACAGTGCAGAACGGTATTTGAGCCAACAAATCTTTGAAAAGGTGGACGAGACACATGCGTAAAAAAACAGCGTTGATTCACGGAGGAACGGGTGTAGACCGGGCAACTGGTGCCGTTACGCCGCCAATCTATCAAACGAGCACATATAAGCAAGAAAAAATCGGTCAATTAAAAGACGGATATGAGTACTCACGCACAGCGAACCCAACGCGGACGAGCATCGAGCGATTGATTGCTGATCTTGAGGGAGGCGTCCGTGGATTCGCATTCGGATCAGGGATGGCGGCGATTCATGCTGTCTTCAACCTGCTCCAGTCCGGCGACCACATCGTCATGACGGACGACGTTTACGGCGGAACGTTCCGTTTGATGCAACGTGTCCTACCGAAGTTCAACATCGAAGTGACATTCGTCGATACGACGGATCTTGCTGCGACGGAAGCGGCGATTCAGGACAACACGAAGATGCTCTACGTCGAGACACCAACAAACCCGTTATTAAAAGTGACGGACATCGAAGCAATCGGAGCGATCACGCGTCGCCATGACTTAAAGCTTGTCGTCGACAACACGTTCGCGACACCATACTTGCAACAACCAATCGCGCTTGGGGCAGATATCGTGCTGCATAGTGCAACGAAGTACATCGGCGGCCATTCGGACGTCGTCGCGGGACTTGTCGTCGTCAACGATGATACGCTCGGCGAAGAACTCCACTTCATCCAAAACTCGACGGGTGGAATTCTCGGACCGCAAGACAGCTTCCTGCTCGTCCGTGGTTTGCGGACGCTCGGTATCCGGATGGAAGCAATCGAAGAGACAGCACACGAACTCGTCAGCTTCTTGCAAGCACAGGACGTCGTCTCGAACATTTTCTACCCGGGACTCGCCTCGCACCCCGGTCATGCCATCCAGCAAAAACAAGCGACCGGTTTCGGCGGGATGATCAGCTTCGACGTCGGTTCAGCTGCAAATGCAGAGAAACTTGTTGAAGCGTCACACTTCTTCACGCTTGCTGAAAGCTTAGGGGCGGTCGAAAGTTTGATTTCCGTTCCGGCACGGATGACACATGCGTCGATTCCTGCAGAACGTCGGGCTGAACTCGGCATCACGGATGGTCTCGTCCGGATCTCGGTCGGACTTGAAGATGTAGAAGATTTGAAAGAAGATTTAACACATGCTTTCAGTTTGCTCGAAAAAGTTTCTGAAAAAACTGTTTGACAAGCAAAATAACCCCTGCTAATATTCAGATTATATTAAAAACAACTAAATACCGATAACTCTTATCAAGAGTGGTGGAGGGACTGGCCCGATGAAACCCGGCAACCGCGGAATTTATTTCCGAAGTGGTGCTAATTCCAGCAGACGAACGTCTGCAAGATGAGAGCAAATGGTTTTGTGTACTGAAAGTGCGCGCGTTTGCTCTAAAACGTGCGCACTTTTTTTATGTTTAGGAGGGACAGTAGTGATTCGTTTACAGGATGTAGGAAAGATTTATCGCTCGAAGCGCGGCGAAGTCGAAGCTGTCGCAAACGTCGATCTCACGATTGAGCGCGGCGAAATTTTCGGAATAATTGGTTATTCCGGTGCAGGGAAGTCAACTTTGATTCGCCTGCTGAACATGTTGGAAGCACCGACAAGCGGTTCGATTCAAATTGATGGTGTCGAGATGACGACGCTACGACCGAAAGAATTACGTGGTGTCCGGAAAAACGTCTCGATGGTCTTTCAGCACTTTAACTTGCTTTGGTCACGGACGGTCGAAGAAAACATCATGTTCCCGCTCGAACTCGGTGGGTATCCGAAAGCACGACGAAAAGAACGGGTCGCCGAGCTGATTCAACTCGTTGGACTCGACGGTCGCGAAGGTGCGTATCCATCGCAACTATCCGGTGGACAAAAACAACGGGTCGGGATTGCCCGCGCATTAGCATCAAATCCTGACGTCTTATTATGTGACGAGGCGACAAGCGCCCTTGATCCGAAAACGACAGACTCGATTCTCGAGTTACTCGTCGACATCAATAAAAAACTGAAACTGACCATCGTCTTGATTACACACGAGATGCACGTCATTCAAAAAATCTGTAACCGGGTCGCCGTCATGGAGGCCGGGAAAATCGTCGAGCAGGGTCCTGTGTCAGAAGTCTTCCGGCACCCGAAACAGGCGATGACAAAAGAGTTCGTCAAACAATTGACATCACCATCCGAAAACGAATTGACGTTCGCGAAACTCCGTGAACGCTATCCGACCGGAAAAATCGTCCAGCTTACATTCGTTGGTTCGACAGCAGAAAGTCCGATTCTCGCAGAAGTCATGAAAGATTCGACCTTATTATTTAATATCATCGGCGGGAACGTCGGACAGACGCAGGACGGTGCACTCGGAACGTTGTTCATCCAACTGATTGGTGCCGAACATGAAACACAAGCGGTCATCGCGAAACTTCAAGCGAGTGACGTTGAAGTGGAGGTGGATCACCGATGAGTACATTTTTTGCAGATGTGGATTGGAATATGGTCTGGGAAGCAACCGGCAGTACGATCTATATGACAGCTGTTGCCGGACTCGCAACGTTTATCCTAGGATTGGTCATCGGTCTGTTGTTATATGCGACAAACGAAGAATTGTTGTTTAAAAACCGGACACTGTATTCTGTGCTCAGCTTTTTAGTCAATGTCTTCCGCTCAATTCCGTTTATCATTTTGTTGATTTTATTGATTCCGATTACACTCATCATCGTCGGATCATTCTTAGGACCGACAGCAGCACTTCCGGCACTGATTCTCGGTGCAGCACCGTTTTACGGGCGAATGGTCGAACTTGCGCTGCGTGAAGTCGATAAAGGTGTCATCGAAGCAGCCGAATCGATGGGGGCAACAAAGTTCCAAATCATCTATAAAGTCTTGATTCCGGAAGCTCTTCCGGCAATCGTCTCGGGTATTACCGTCACGCTTGTCGCTCTCGTCGGTTACACGGCAATGGCCGGGTTAGCCGGTGGTGGTGGACTGGGAGACATGGCCTTCATTGAAGGCTTTCAGCGCTCACAAAATAACATCACCGTTATCGCAACACTGTTGATTCTTGTCATCGTCTTCATCATTCAGATTATTGGCGACTTGCTCGTAAAAGCAATCGATAAACGATAATACTATTTTAGTTAACTTGGGAGGAATTATTCATGAAACTTTGGAAAAAATTCGTAGGGACAGCAGCCGTATCCGTCTTAGCAGTCAGTCTCGCAGCATGTGGGGAGGAATCGTCAGGCGACGACGCGAAGACACTTGTCATCGGTGCTTCAAACGTTCCCCATGCTGAAATCTTAGAGCACGTTAAAAAAGAGTATGAAGCAAAAGGGTACAAACTCGAAATCAAGAAGTTCCAAGATTATGTGTTGCCAAACAAAGCACTCGCTGAAAAAGAAATCGATGCGAACTATTTCCAACACGTTCCGTACCTTGAGCAACAAGAAAAAGAAAACAAATCATACAAATTTGAAAGTGCCGGCGGTGTTCACGTCGAACCACTCGGCGTCTACTCAAAAAAATACAAGTCGCTCGACGAACTGCCGAAAGGTGCAACGATTTTGACGAGCTCAAACGTCGCTGAGCGTGGACGTGTCTTGACGTTCCTTCAAAATGAAGGACTCATCAAGTTGAAAGACGGTAAAACAACTGATGCACAACTGAAAGACATTGCGGAAAACCCGAAAAATATTAAGTTTAAAACAAACATCGAAGCGTCACTCTTACCGCAAGCTTACAAAAACAATGAAGGCGACGCGGTCCTCATCAATACGAACTACGCGATCGATAACGGTTTGAACCCGTTGAAAGACACGATTGCCCTTGAAGATGAGTCTTCACCGTACGTCAACATCATCGTCACACGTGAAGGTGACGAAAAAGATGAGCGCGTGACGACATTACTCGATATCTTACACGAGAAAAAGAACCAAGATTGGATTACGAAAGAATATAAAGGGGCCGTCGTTCCGGTCAGTAAATAATTTGCTCAAATAATGCATTCTTCCTATATAATGGAAGGATGCATTATTCAGACTGTAGACAAAGTGATATCGGGAGATCAAGCGTCTTTTTTTCGTTGCTTTCCTCGGGCGAGGCGCAAGCCGTTGCTCCTTGGTCCTAGCGGACAACGAGCAGGGTCTTGCCTGCCTCTGAAAGTGCGTTAAAAACGCACTTTTCCCCGCAGGAGTCAACGAAACGTGACGCTTTTTAGGTAATACCGTGAGGGAAATCCAGGCATGCAGACGGCTTAGAGCGCAATCCGTCTCGAATCGCTTTTAAAGCGAAAAGCAATCGATCGCGACCCTGCAGCTTTGCTGTAGCGGCGTGACCGATTGCCGCTTTGAAGACGAGGCGAGACAGTGGAGCGCGAACAGATTGCCTCTCGTTATCGCATGTTCACGCTTCATAAGCGTTTGTCTACACGCTGAATAATGCATTCTTCCTAATATAATGGAAGGATGCATTATTTTTTTAGTTGAAGGGGGGATTTTAGGTGCACCGTTTACGCCAGTTACATCCATTGACGATCGGCGTCCTGCTCGGAACATTTTTCTCGCGGCTCGGGACGTTCATCACGATGCCATTCTTTGCGATTTATTTATCGACAGTACTGAAGTTCAGCCCGGTCGATGTCGGCTGGGTCCTCAGTATTTCAGCCGTCTCGAGTCTCGTCATGAGTTTCATTGGCGGAACCTTATCCGACCGCTACGGGCGCCGGACAATGATGCTGACCGGAACACTTGGCTTCGTCTTTGTCTTCATCGCCTTGGCCCAGGTCGAGACCTTTTGGGCGTTCTTTACGTTGAGTGCCTTGAACGGAGTGTTTCGTTCCATCTTCGAACCGTCCGCCCGTGCCTTGATTAGTGATACGACGGATGAAAAAAACCGGTTGTTCGTCTTTAACATCCGTTACGCGATGATCAATGTCGCGGCTGCGATCGGGCCGGGAATCGCATTGTTGCTCAGTGCCGGCAATACAGCGATTACCTTCTATATAACGGCATTCGTTTACCTCGCGTACGGGATTGCGATTTTCATCCTGTTCCAGCGGTATCCGATCACGGAAAGTCATGGTGGGAAAAAAGTTTCGTTCGGGGCAACCGTTCAACTGTTGAAAACGGACGTCGCCTTTACGTTTGCCCTCGCCGGCATCATCTTCGGGATTCTCGGTTACAGCCAGTTCAACTCGACGTTGCCACAATTTTTGACGACGACGACGTTACTGTCGGGTGGGACAAGCCTGTTCGCTTTATTGATCACGATTAATGCCGTGACCGTCTTAGTCGTCCAGTACCCGATCATGAAATTCGGGATGAAGACGTCACCGCTCGTTTCGATCACGGTCGGGATTGCGACCGTCGCAATCGGTTTATTCGTCATGGGGAATGCGGGAACGGTCTGGTTGATGATTGGTGCGATGTTCATCTTCACGTGTGGGGAAGTGATGATGTTCACGATGACGGATATCCTAACCGACAGCTTTGCGAAACCGGAACTACGGGGCAGTTATTTCGGGGCGATGGGGCTGACATCGATTGGTCAATCGATCGGACCGGTCATTGGCGGACAATTACTTTTTTATTTTGGAGCCGATCGTCCGCTGCCGATTTTTGGCTGGTTAGCCCTCTTGACATTACTCGGAATCCCACTGCTCTTACTGTCACAACGTGTTCACAGACGAACGAAGGTGGCAGAAGAGAAAGAAGTCGTCTCACTTTAAAGTCATTCTCACTAAAAGGCTTCATTTTGAGAAAAAACCATGAGCGATGACGCTTGAATAATGTGGTATGATTCATTAAGATTAGAATGATACTAAATTAGTAACTCTCGTGAACTGAATCGTCAGACACGAAATGAATAGATGGAGGGATTCTACATGAAGGCTTCACACTTGAAGATTGAAGATCTACACGTCGCAATCGACGGCAAAGAAATCTTGAAAGGCGTTAACTTAGAAATCAAAGGCGGCGAAATCCACGCGGTCATGGGACCAAACGGGACAGGTAAATCAACACTCGCGTCTGCATTGATGGGTCACCCAACGTATGAAGTAACATCTGGATCAGTCACACTCGACGGCGAAGATGTTCTTGAGATGGAAGTTAACGAACGTGCGCAAGCAGGAATGTTCCTCGCCATGCAATACCCAAGCGAAATCAGTGGTGTCACGAACTCTGACTTCCTTCGTTCAGCAATCAACTCACGTCGCGAAGAAGGCGATGAAATCTCACTCATGAAGTTCATCCGTCAACTTGACGCGCAAATGGGACTTCTTGAAATGCCAGGCGAAATGGCACACCGTTACCTCAACGAAGGTTTCTCGGGCGGAGAGAAAAAACGGAACGAAATTCTTCAAATGACGATGCTGAAACCAGCAATCGCAATCCTCGACGAGATCGATTCAGGTCTTGATATCGATGCACTTAAAGTCGTTGCGAAAGGTGTTAACGAAATGCGTTCACCTGAGTTCGGTTGCCTCATCATCACGCACTATCAGCGTCTCTTGAACTACATCGAGCCTGATTTCATCCACATCATGATGGGTGGAAAAATCGTCATGTCCGGCGGAAAAGAACTCGCACACCGTCTTGAAGCAGAAGGATATGACTGGGTTAAAAAAGAACTCGGCATCGAAGAAGTCGAAATCGAAACAAAAGCGTAAGACGAGGGAGGAAGCATGATGACTGTAGAACTGAATCTTGCCGTAAATCGCGAGGCAGTGGCAGAACGTGCGACTCGCTTAGGGGAGCCCGCTTGGATGATTTCTAAGCGCCAAGATGCACTTGATCTTGCCCCAACGCTCGCATTGCCAAAAGTAGAAAAAATTAAAATCGGTGGCTGGAACTTCACAGAAGGCACAGCAGATCTTGAGACAGTAACAGGTCTCACGCCGGATATCGAAACACTAATCGGTGAAAACCGTGACCATATGTTGATCACGCGTAACGGACAACTTGTCCACGCGCAAAACAGCGAAGCGACGAACGGTGTCATCTTCACGACACTCGTTGATGCGATGAAGCATCATCCGGAACTCGTCGAGAAGTACTTCATGACAGAAGGCGTCAACGTCAACGAAGACCGTCTCGCAGCACTCAACGCAGCACTGATGAACGGCGGAACATTCTTGTACGTACCTAAAGGCGTTAAGCTGACGGTACCGATGCAAGCGATCTATACGCTCGAACAAGCTGGCGGTGCACTTTACCACCACGCAATCATCGTTGCCGATCAAGACAGCGAATTGACGTATATCGAAAACTTCGTCTCTTACGGCGAAGAAGCCCATAACGTTAACGTCGTGACGGAAGTATTCGTCGAAGCGAACGCAAAAGTTCTTTTCGGAGGCGTTGATACGCTTGCGAAAGGTGCAGTCACGTATATGAACCGCCGCGGTGTCGTCAAACAAGGTGCGAAGCTCGAATGGGCACTCGGTCACATGAATGACGGACATACGATCACAGAAACGAAAACGCACCTCGTCGGGAACGATTCGTTCTCAGATACGAAAGCCGTTACGGTCGGTCGTGGCGATCAAAAACAAAACTTCAACGTCCGGACGGATCATTTCGGTAAAGGATCGGAAGGATTCATCTTGATTCACGGTGTCCAGAAAGATTCGGCGACATCGATCTTCAACGGAACGTCCATGATTCACCATGGTGCGTCGAAATCAAACGGAGTCCAAACGGAACGTGTCCTCATGTTGTCTGAAAAGGCACGTGGTGATGCAAACCCGATCCTCTTGATCGATGAAGATGACGTCATGGCAGGACACGCGGCATCTGTCGGCCGTGTCGACGAACTCCAACTCTACTACTTGATGAGCCGCGGGTTGTCACGTAAAGAAGCAGAACGTCTTGTCGTTCATGGTTTCTTACAACCGGTCGTCTCTGAGCTTGCGATTGACTCCGTTAAGGAACGTCTCGTTCAAGTGATTGAAGGGAAAGTAAACTAATATGGGAATCGATGCATCCATCCGCAATCAGTTTCCGATTCTTGACCAACAGGTTAATGACCGGAAACTCGTCTATTTAGATAGTGCGGCTTCGTCACAAAAGCCGCTCGTCGTCATCGAAGCGATCGACAACTACTACAAGACGGTTCATTCGAATGTGCACCGTGGCGTCCATACGCTCGGAACACGAGCGACGGATGCGTACGAAGGTGCGCGTGAGAACGTACGTCGTTTCATCAAGGCGCAACACCATGAAGAAATTATCTTTACCCGCGGGACGACGACGGCGATTAATATCGTCGCGTCGAGTTACGGAATGGAGCATGTGCAGGAAGGGGACGAAATCGTCGTCACCTATCTTGAACACCATGCGAATCTCATTCCGTGGCAACAGGTCGCGAAAAAGAAAAAAGCGAAATTGAAATATGTTGATTTGACAGCCGATGGTCGTGTGACGATCGAAGCCGTCAAAGCACAAATTTCCGATCGGACGAAAGTCGTTGCGATGGCACATGTCTCGAACGTCCTCGGTACAATCAACCCGATCAAAGAAGTGGCGCAACTCGCACATGCCGTCGGTGCCGTCATGGTCGTCGATGCAGCGCAAAGTGCACCGCATCAAAACATTGACGTCGTCGATCTCGACTGTGATTTCCTGGCGTTCTCTGCCCACAAAATGTGTGGACCAACAGGAATCGGCGTCTTATATGGTAAAAAAGCATTACTGAATGCGATGGAACCGGTCGAATTCGGAGGCGAGATGATTGATTACGTCGGACTCGAAGAATCGACGTTCAAACCATCACCGTACCGTTTCGAAGCCGGTACACCGATCATTGCGGGAGCAGTCGGTCTGTCGGCAGCGATTGATTTTCTAGAAGAAATCGGTCTAGAGAACATCGAAGCCCATGAACGTGAACTCGCACGGTATGCGATGGCACAGATGCGTGAAATCGACGGATTAACGATTTATGGTCCGGAAGAACGTGTCGGTCTCGTCACATTCAATCTCGGCGATGTCCATGCGCATGATGTCGCGACGGTACTCGACATGCAAGGTGTCGCAGTCCGCGCCGGTCATCACTGTGCACAACCACTGATGCGTTGGCTCGGTGCCAGTTCAACGGCACGGGCAAGCTTCTACTTGTATAACACGCAAGAAGAAGTCGATGCCTTAGTGACAGGACTTCGTCAAACGAAGGAGTATTTCAGTCATGGATTTTAACAATCTCGATCACTTGTACCGTCAAGTGATTATGGATCATTATAAAACTCCTCGTAATCGCGGTGCGATCGAGGGAGGCGTGACGATCGATATGAATAACCCGACGTGTGGAGACACGATTCGCTTACAGCTCGCGATCGAAGACGATATCGTCCAAGATGCGAAGTTTGACGGCGAAGGGTGTTCCATCAGTATGGCGTCCGCGTCGATGATGACACAGATCGTCAAAGGAAAAACGGTCGAAGAAGCATTACAACTCGCAGAAATCTTTTCGGAGATGGTTCAAGGAAAAGACTATGATGATGAGAAGTTTGATCTTGGGGACGCAGAAGCACTTTCTGGTGTGACGAAATTCCCAGCACGAATCAAGTGTGCGACACTTGCTTGGAAAGCGCTCGAACGTGGCGTGGAAGAAGGCAAGTAACTTCGGTCAGTAAGTAAGAGGAGGAAATGAACATGGCTAAGAACATGCCTGAAATTGGCGATTATAAATATGGTTTCCACGATCGCGATATCTCGATCTTCCGTTCTGGACGTGGCTTGACGACAGAAGTCGTCGAAACGATCTCGAAAATGAAAGAAGAACCACAATGGATGCTCGACTTCCGTTTGAAATCGCTTAAGATTTTCAACGAACAAGCGATGCCAGCTTGGGGTGGCGATTTATCAGATCTTCGTTTTGACGATATCACGTATTACGTGAAGCCGTCGGAACGTGCTGAAAAATCATGGGATGAAGTACCGGAAGAAATCAAACGTACGTTTGACAAACTCGGTATCCCGGAAGCAGAACAAAAGTACTTGGCGGGTGTTTCGGCACAGTACGAATCAGAAGTTGTTTACCACAACATGAAGACGGAACTCGAGGATCAAGGGATCGTCTTCAAAGATACCGATACAGCACTCAAAGAGAACGAAGACTTGTTCCGTGAGTACTTCGGTAAATTGATTCCGCCGACAGACAACAAATTCGCTGCCTTGAACACAGCGGTTTGGTCAGGTGGATCGTTCATCTACGTCCCAAAAGGCGTCAAGATGGATACGCCGCTTCAAGCCTACTTCCGGATCAACTCGGAAAACATGGGTCAATTTGAGCGGACACTCATCATCGTTGACGAAGAAGCATCGGTACACTACGTCGAAGGATGTACAGCACCGGTCTACACGACGAACTCGCTTCACTCGGCGGTCGTTGAGATCTTCATCAACAAAAATGCCTATTGCCGTTACACGACGATCCAAAACTGGGCAAACAACGTCTACAACCTCGTGACGAAACGTGCGATCTGTGAAGCCGGCGCGACGATGGAGTGGGTCGATGGTAACATCGGTTCGAAATTGACGATGAAATACCCAGCCGTCATCTTAAAAGGTGAAGGATCACGTGGTATGACATTATCAATCGCCATCGCAGGTAAAGGACAACACCAAGACGCGGGTGCGAAAATGATTCACCTTGCGCCAAACACGTCTTCAACGATCGTCTCGAAATCGATCTCGAAACATGGTGGGAAAGTCACGTATCGCGGAATCGTCCACTTCGGCCGTAAAGCGACAGGTGCCCGTTCGAACATCGAATGTGACACACTCATCATGGATAACCAATCGACATCGGATACGATTCCGTACAACGAAATCCTCAACGATAACATCTCGCTTGAACACGAAGCGAAAGTATCGAAGGTCTCGGAAGAACAATTGTTCTATCTGATGAGCCGCGGGATTTCACAAGAAGAAGCAACAGAAATGATCGTCATGGGCTTCATCGAGCCATTCACAAAAGAATTGCCGATGGAATATGCGGTCGAAATGAACCGTCTCATCAAGTTCGAGATGGAAGGTTCAATCGGATAATCTAAATCACGAAATTAACTTCAAAGTTTTCACGCGCTTCGCTCGTTTCCCTCTAGGAATCGGGTGAGGCGCGTGATTTCGTTTAGATGAAAATCTACTCTTGTATTTTTTTAGACGAAGCAGGATTAGGCAAGAAAAAGCTTCCCCCTTTTCTGTTGCTTTCCTCGGGCGAGGGCAAGCCGTTGCTCCTTGACCTATCGGACAATGAGCAGGGTCTCGCCTGCCTCTGACAGCGCAAGTTGCCTTGCGCTTTTTCCCGTAGGAGTCAACGAAAAAGAGAAGCTTTGTTTAGGTTGTGCCGCAGAGTAAGACGAGTCGAGACATGGAAGCGCGACACGGTAGTATAGCGATGTTGACTCTTCAATCTTCATAAGATAGCATTTGTCTACAGTATCTGACTTTAACCAAAGTCAGGTTGTTTGCTAAAGCGATTATCGCTAAACGCTTTTCCAGTAGAAGTCACGAGAATCAACGTGTTTTCAAGATGTGGTTCGAGAAGGAAAAGAGTGTCGGACAACACGAACTATTCGTTTGGCGCACGGTCTATTTTACTGATCCGGGGGTATTGTTGATTGTTCTTTCCGACAACGGGTAGAGAGTAAAAAAACAGTTCTCTCGAAAGGACGGATGACTGATGCGACCAATCGTCTATTCATTTCAAGTATCACTCGACGGTTATCTCGAAGATGACTTAGGTCAGCTTCCCTTTACACCTGATAAGGAGCTTCACCGCTACTTCAATGACTACGAAAAACAGTTCGATACGCATTTCTATGGACGAAAGTTATATGAAATGATGCATCCGTTTTGGTCGAACGTACGTGACACGGAAGAAGTGGCAGAAATTCGTGACTACGCACTGATTTGGACAGGAATCGAGAAGATCGTCTTTTCTCGGACATTGACGCACGTCGATGGGAATGCCCGGCTCGCAACAGGGACGATTGAAGAGGAAGTCGACCGTTTACGGGGAATGCCTGGAAAACGGATATCCGTCGGTGGCGCCAATCTTGCTGCACAGTTCATGCAACGTGACCTGATTGACGAATACCATGTTGTCGTCTATCCCGTCCTGCTCGGAGGCGGGAAGCGGATGTTTGGACGCCTTGCTCAACCACTTGCTTTACGCCTCGTCGAACAACGGCACTTTGCCTCTTCCGGTTGCGTCGTTCTCCGTTATGAACGGACGCGTTAACGGTAATCTTCGGGGGGAAGTTTTCGATTTAGCTATGGTATGATAAAAAAATAGACAGTGCAAAAAAGCCTGCGTCAACGAAAGCGGTAGGTCTTTTTGTCGTAAGGAGGGGTAGACGGATGATTTATGTCGGCGTGACCGGTTGGGGGGATCATGATTCCCTCTATCCGACACCACAAGACCGGAAAGAGAAGCTTGCTGCCTATGCGGGACATTTTCCGGCGGTCGAGGTCGATTCGACGTTTTACGCGATTCAACCGGAACGGAACTACCAAAAGTGGGTCGCGGAAACACCGGATGCTTTCCGGTTCATCGTCAAGGTCCACCGGGCGATGAGTGGACACGATCGGGACAACAAGGATTCGCTCGGTCCGATTTTTGAACAGTACCTTGCCTCGATTGAACCGATGAAGGAGAGCGGAAAGATTGCGGCGATTCTCGTCCAATTGCCGCCTTGGTTCGATGTCAGCAAGGTCCACCTTGAATACTTGCAAACCGTTCGTAAATCGCTCGCCGGACTTCCGGTCGCGATTGAATTCAGAAACCCGTCTTGGTATTCGGAAGCTTACCGGGAACGAACGCTCCGGTTTTTAGCCGAGCATCAGTTCATTCATACGATTTGTGATGAACCGCAGACGGAAGACGGTTCCGTCCCGTTCGTTCCTGTCGTCACACATGAGACGGCGTTCGTCCGCTTGCATGGCCGGAACAAAAACGGCTGGCTCAAGAAACCCGGACAAAGCAGTGACGACTGGCGAAAGGTCCGCTGTTTATACCGATACTCGGAAGAAGAACTCCAAGAATTAGCAGAACACGTTCGGACGCTTGCAGGACAAGCGAAAGACGTGTATGTTTTCTTTAATAACAATTCAGCAGGCGATGCCGCGCCGAATGCGAAACGTCTGATTGAGATTCTTGGTCTCGATTATGAACTCGCTCCCCGGCAAATCTCGTTGTTTTAACTTTAGAGGAGGCTTTAAGCGTGAAGTTACACGTCATCCATTATAATGATCTTCATTCACACTTTGATATGTGGCCGCGCTATATGTCGTTCATCAAGGAACACCGGACGTACGACTCCCTTGTCTTTGATTTAGGGGATCACGCGGACCGCGTTGCACCGGCGACGGAAGCGACGCAAGGAAAAATCAATACCCATCTCTTAAATGCGTTAGCACCGACTGCCGTGACGATCGGAAACAATGAAGGAATCACGTTCCCGCATGACTGGCTGGCTGCACTTTATACAGAAGCGGCGTTCCCTGTGCTTGTCTCGAACATGACGGCGCCGTTCGCGAAACCGGGCATGATTCAGGAACTGCCGACTGGTAAAGTCGGAATCTTTGGTCTGACGGCCCCTTATTATGAATTATATGAGTTGCTCGGTTGGACGATTGAAGACCCGTTCGAAGCAGCGGCGCGTGAAATCGAAGCGCTTCGCGGGCAGGTTGATGTCCTGATTTGTCTGAGTCATCTCGGGTTTTATCAAGATGAGGAACTGGCAGAACGCTTCCCGGAACTTGATTTAATCATCGGAGCCCATACGCATCATGTCTTAGACGATGGTGTCGTCAAAAATGGTGTCTTGATTGCTCAAGCTGGTAAGCACGGACAATACGCGGGTGAAATCTATCTCAACACGGACACCGGTGAAAAGGAAGCTGTCTTGCATCCGCTCCACGACTATACGGCAGATGAAGCGAGCTCCGTTCTGCTCGACCGGGAACAATATGCCGCTGAAAAAGTGATGAAGGAACCGATTGGCAGGACATCAGGTCTAGCGAATGACTGGTTTAGTCCGTCACCGTTTTCACAACTGTTGGCCGACACGATGCAGGACTGGTGTAAAGCAGACATCGCCTGCGTTCCGGCCGGTATGTTGCTCGGTTCGTTATCTCCCGGTCCCGTCTCTTCCTTCGACTTGCACCGGTTATGTCCACATCCAATCAATCCGTGTAACGTCACGATGACGGGTCGGCAACTGATGACGTTCATGGAAGAAGTCGAAACCGATCAGTTTGAACAGCTCAAAGTCCGTGGACTCGGTTTTCGTGGGAAGTTGATGGGAAAAATGCATTACGCGGGACGTGACTCCGTCTTAGCAACGTTTGACGAGGCGGCACACTACACGGTCGCAATGCCGGATATGTTTACATTCGGTCCGCTCTTCCCAGCCATCAAAGATATGCCGAAACACTATTTCATGCCTGAACTACTGCGTGATCTGTTATTTAATCGACTATCGGAGAAGTCAGAATTTACCGAATTGCATGCCCCTAAACGATAATTATTTGGTATACTGAAACAGAAAATAGATGACTTTTTTGGGGATGAAGGGGGAAGTGTATTTATGGCTAGAGGAGAGATTCAACGGAAGCCGGAATGGTTAAAAATCAAGTTGAACACAAACGAAACCTACACAGAGCTTAAGAGTATGATGCGTGAAAAAAAGCTACATACGGTCTGTGAGGAAGCGAAGTGTCCGAACATTCATGAGTGCTGGGCCGTTCGCCGGACAGCAACGTTTATGATCCTTGGGAGTATCTGTACACGGGCCTGCCGTTTTTGTGCCGTCACGACAGGACGTCCAAATGAACTTGATTTAGAAGAACCGAAACGCGTCGCGGAGTCAGTCCGTCTGATGAACTTGAAACATGCGGTCATCACAGCAGTAGCACGTGACGACTTGAATGACTTCGGGGCAGGAGTTTACGCCGAAACAGTGCGTGAAGTGCGCCGGATGAACCCGGAAACTTCAATCGAGGTCTTGCCGTCAGATATGGGTGGAAACTTTGAGGCGCTTCAAACCTTGATTGATGCAAAACCGGATATCATGAACCATAACATTGAAACAGTGCGTCGTTTGACACCGACGGTCCGCGCGAAAGCAACGTATGACCGGACACTCGAATTCCTTCGTCGTTCGAAAGAGCTTGCTCCTGAAATCCCGACGAAGTCCAGTCTGATGTTAGGGCTTGGTGAAACGTGGGAAGAAATTTTACAGACGATGGATGATCTCCGTGCGAATGACGTCGATATCATGACAATCGGTCAATACCTTCAACCGACGAAAAAGCACCTGACCGTCATCAAATACTATACGCCACAAGAATTTGCTGAACTAAAAGAAATCGCGCTTGGCAAAGGCTTCTCCCACTGTGAAGCTGGT
Organism: Exiguobacterium sp. s193; assembly: GCF_018618755.1. GTDB lineage: Bacteria > Bacillota > Bacilli > Exiguobacteriales > Exiguobacteriaceae > Exiguobacterium_A. The sequence goes on along the minus strand of NZ_JACSMR010000001.1, from coordinate 441,289 downwards.
CCACTCGTCCGGTCTTCGTACCATGCGGATGAACAGGTCAACGCAGCGAAAAAGAATAAAGCCGCTTTACCAATCGATTGAGTATCTAAAACCGTCTCAGTAGTTGCAGGGGACGGTTTTTTGTCTGTGCGGAGATTCGTTTTCAGAATTGAATATGCTATGATAACAGGAGCAGGGGGTGGAAAAAATGATACAAGTCAATCGCGAACGATATGAAATCGTTGAAGAAAAGCGTGAAGGTTTCAATGAAGAAGCGTTCATTGGACGGTTTAGTGATGTCCTCGAAAAATATGATTACATCGTTGGAGATTGGGGGCACGGTCAACTTCGACTACGTGGCTTCTATAATGACGATCATATCAAAGCGACGTTTGATACGAAGATTTCGCATGTCGCGGATTATTTATATGAATACTGTAATTTCGGCTGTGCCTATTTCATCGTCAAGCGGATGGAACCGGTAGAAGGAGAAGAAGCACCACCTCGCTTCGACGGATCTTCGGCCAATACGCTGAAGCTGAAACGAAAGTTCTCTCCGACCGAAGAGACGAAGTAATCAAAAAGACATATGGAATTGCGTTTCTAATCGCCTGATTTCGGCTATTACTATAAGTATCACGTACCTATAGGGGGAACCATCCATGAGAATCGTCGGGATTTATAAAACTGTACCAGAAATCGTTAGTGCTGTTCATGATTTACGTGTCGCTGGAGTCGTTTCAACTGACTTAAAAGTCGTCGCCCATGACCGCTATGATTTAGAACAAATCGAAGAAATGGCGGATTTGCATAATCACCAAACGTCAACGAAGCTGTCGCAAGAAGATCATATGAATCTGTGGCAGGAAATCAAAGGAATCTTCAAAAAGAAAGAATCCGCTTCGACGTCACATACCGGTGTATTGGAAGCGAGCGGCTTGAGCAAAGAAGATGTCGACCGTGCAAACAAAGCAGTCGAAGATCATCAGTTCGTACTGCTCGTTGGGGACGAGGCAGATGAACATTCAGAGCGCAGAGCCCATGATGAATCAGACAATACGAACGTCTTTAGTGGACCGAATACACTGAATGAACGCAATGACCGTCTATTATAAGAAACGAAAAAGCAGTCGCATCCCGTGAGGATGCGACTGCTTTTTTCATGTGAGACCGATGTATTCACTTAAATAGCGTTCGAGTTCATCAGCTGCGTCTTCTTCGAGATCGAAGGCATGCGCGATATACCCGGGTTCGTCAAAATCATCGGCACCGATGATCGCAAAGCGGTTCGAAAGTAAATTCAGCACTAATATCTTACCGAAAAAGTGTTCCGAGTGCGTGATTGCTAAATCGAACCGGCTCGTTTCACCAATCCAACATATAAAACGTGTTTTTGTCTGTTCGACATCATCATATAAAAAATCGCGTTCTTCCATCATGACGTGTAAAGTCCCTCATTTCCTCTTCTCTTCCCAGATTAAAGGGTTTGGGGAACATTTTGCAAGTACGGTTTGCGTGAAAGGCTGTGTTCCGCGATGACTTTGCGGATGGTCCGTGTTTTCGAGCGCATGACGAGCGATGTCGTTTCCACGATATCGTCCGTGATGAATTTGACACCGTCGAGCATTTCTCCTGTCGTGACACCTGTTGCCGCGAAGATGCAATCGTCACTCTTGATTAAGTCGTCGAGCGTCAACAATTGTAACGGATCAGCAAGTCCCATCCGAATGACACGGGCCGTTTCTTCGTCGTCCATCGGATGCAAGCGTGCTTGCATGTCGCCACCCATGGCTTTGACGGCAGCAGCCGTAATGACACCTTCAGGTGCGCCACCCGTTCCGATGAAGATATCGATTCCAGTTGCCGGTGAAAGGGGAGCGATTCCAGCAGAGACATCGCCGTCCTCGAATAACCGGACGCGTGCGCCCATTCGCATCGCGGCTTCACGGAAGTGATCGTGACGTGGACGGTCTTGCATGATGACCGTGACGTCTTCGATCCGTTTATTGTTTCGTTCAGCTGCCTTTTCAATGATGACTTCGAGTGGATCGTCGAGCGAGACATGCCCTTTTAAGTTCGGACCAACCGTCAATTTATCCATGTACATGTCAGGAGCATGCAAGAGTGCACCTTGGTCAGCGACAGCGATGACGACCATTGCGTTACCAAGTCCTTTTGCGACGATGTTTGTTCCTTCGAGTGGATCAACCGCGATGTCGACGATCGGACCGTTTGTCGTGCCGAGTTGTTCGCCGATGAACAGCATCGGGGCTTCATCAAGTTCACCTTCGCCGATGACGACGGTTCCCGTCATGTTGACCGTATTCAAGACTTCACGCATCGCTGTTGTTGCGGCATCATCCGCCTCGTTCTTTTTCCCGCGACCAATCCATTTTGCAGATGCAAGGGCAGCAGCTTCCGTTGCGCGGACGATTTCTAGTGCAAGTTCCCGTTCCATGTATAAATAACCTCCAAGTCACGTAATGTGACATACTATTTTAGGTAAAAATCTAAATTGAGGATAACACATTGAGGAATGTGATGCAAATGGCGTTTCTGCTTTTCATGGACCGCGGATAGGGCTAAAATGAAGAATGTGAGGGGGAATGCTAGATGTATTTCGTGAATCGGGAAAAGATTGAACAAACGGTCGTTTGTTTTGAAACGGCACTTCGTCAAAGCAAAGAAATAACGGGGGATGCGGTGACGACTGCCTTAGCTTTAGAACGGATTGGGTTTTTGATCATCGAAAGTATCATCGATATCGGAAATAGTATGATTGATGGTTTCATCATGCGCGATCCGGGAAGTTATGAAGATATCGTATTGATTTTAGAGGACGAGCGGGTGATTGATACGGAACTCGCGACGGGCCTAAAACGAATCGTCGCTTTACGGACGCCAATCGTGCGTGAGTTTACGAAGTCGAGTACAGCAGAGATTCGGACCGTCTTAGATGAGGAAGAACTGGAGCTTCGCCGTTTTCCTTCCGCAGTCCGCCAATACCTAGAGACAGAACTCGGGCCCGTCTCAGCATTTTTACCAAACGAGGAGTGAGTCAGGATGAAAGCAAAAGGATATTTATTTGATTTAGATGGAACGATGTACAATGGCACGGAACCTGTCAAAGAAGCGGTTGATTTCGTCAATCGCTTGCAGGAAGAAGGTGTCCCGTACCTGTTCGTGACGAATAATGCATCGATGACAGCAGAGGCTGTCGCTGAAAAATTACGCGGCATGGGTGTTCATTCCGATGCAGGGCACGTCTTGACGAGTGCGATGGCGACAGGTCGCTACATCGCGGAACTGGATCCGGGTGCAAACGTTTATGCCATCGGTGAACATGGGCTGCATGATGCGTTAGAACAACAAGGGCTTCAAGTCGTTGCTGACGAGCATGCGGATTATGTCGTCATCGGTCTTGATCGCCAAATCACGTACGAGAAGTTAGCTATCGGTGCACTGGCCATCCGGGCAGGAGCACGATTCATCTCGACGAATGGCGATATCGCGATTCCGACAGAGCGTGGCTTCTTACCAGGGAATGGCGCCTTGACGTCTGTCTTGCGTGTGACGACAGAAAAAGAACCGTTCTATATCGGAAAACCGGAACCGGTCATGGTCAACATCGCTGCTGAAATGATTGGTCTTGCGAAGGAAGATGTCATCATGGTTGGTGACAACTACCATACGGATATCTTATTCGGAATCAATGGTGGGATTCGGACGATGCACGTTAACTCGGGTGTCCATACGCCTGTCTTCATCCAAGGACAGGATATTCAGCCGACGTACATGGTCGATTCGCTTGCCGAATGGATTCTGTAAACATAAAAATCCCCGACGACGGATGTCATCGGGGATTTTTTTAGAATTAGAAGACTTGTTCTACTTCAACGACGCCAGCTACTTCTTCAAGCAGGGCACGTTCGATACCAGCCTTCAATGTGATTGTCGAACTTGGGCAACTGCCGCAAGCTCCCATCAAACGAAGTTTAACGATACCATCTTCAACATCTACGAGCTCAACGTCTCCTCCATCACGAAGAAGGAACGGACGCAATTTTTCGAGGACTTCATTCACTTGATCAAACATTTCCATGCGTAAACACATCCTTTCTTATAAATTCATTGTAACAGGGTTGAAAAATGTTCTCAATCTGGAAAACTTGTATACTGAGAAAGAGTAGACGAAAGAAGGGGGATATCTGATGGAAATCAAGGTATACGGGGCAGCAGTGACCTGTCCGAGTTGTGTCGGGGCACCGAGTTCGGAAGAGACGTTCAGCTGGTTACAGGCCGTGCTTGGGCGGAAATATGAGACGGAGTTAACATTTGTTTACGTTGATTTTGAACAGGCGACGACAGACGACAGTTGGGTGGATGCTTTAAAAGACGACGAATATTTTTACCCACTGGTCTTGCTCGATGGCGAAATGGTTGACGAAGGGTATGTTCAATTGAAAAAAGTCACACGCGCGATTGATTTGAAATTGGATCAGGCTGCCAAGTAAACTTCATTAACATTTAAAAATCCCCAAAGCGCCTAAACGGTCTTTGGGGATTTCAGTATGTAGACAAAAATGGTATGGGTTGATCAAAGCTTGTTTCTTCTTCGTTGCTTTCCTCGGGCGAGGCGCAAGCCGTTGCTCCTTGATCCTCCCGGACAACGAGCGGGGTCTTGCCTGCCTCTTGGCAGCGCGCAAAAACGCGCTTTTTCCCGCAGGAGTCAACGAAACGTGACGCTTTTTAGGTAACACTATGACGGAAAACCAGTCATGCAGACGGTTTAGGGCGCAATCCGTCTCGAATCGCTTTTGAAGCGCGACCGGATTGTCTCTCTTCACGCTTCATAAGAGTTTGTCTACACGCTAAAATCCCCAAAGTACCTAAATGGTCTTTGGGGATTTTGGACGTGCTTATTTAATCTTTTTATGTTTCCATAAGACACCTGACTTTAAGAGTCGTGGCACTTTTCCCGTCAGAGCCTGTTTACCCATGACGATACCGAATCCATCTGATTTTCCGAGTGACCCGAGCATGCCGCGTAATTTGATTTCCGGTAATTTCGGAAGTTTTTTTCCGGCCCATTTCGCTTCGAGGACATCAACGACTTGATCGGCTTGATGCTCTGCGAGTTGCCCGCTTGGTGCGTATGGCAAGCTGGCGCAATCACCGATGACGAATACATTCTCATGTTCCGGCACGTGATGATGCGGCGTCAGTTTAATCCGTCCACCGCTATCTGCTTCAAAGCCGAGGTCCCGGACGACTTTGACCGGTTGTGTTCCGGCTGTCCAAATCGTCAAGTTCGTCGGGTAGACATCCTCACCGTTGCGGACGTCATCTGCCGTGACGAGTGTGACGTTTGAATTGTTGATGACTTCAACGTCATGCTCTTCAAACCACTCTTGGACGTAAGATGATACTTTATCGGATAAAAATGACAAGACAGAAGGACCGCGGTCGAATAAACGAATCTTCAAGTCCTTCCGACTTTCATGGAGCTCACTTGCGAGTTCGACACCCGAGAGTCCGGCACCGACGATCGATACCGTCGCACCAGGCGATAGCCCACAAATCGCATGGTGTGTCTTCCGAGATTCTTCAAGTGTCTGGATGCTGTACGTAAACTCTTGAGCACCCGGTATGTTATGGTATTTATCTTCGCAACCTAATGCGATGATGAGATCGTCATAAAAAAGTTCCGTTCCGTCTTGCAAGAAAACAGAATGCGTCTCTGGTGAAATGTTGACGACATGTCCATATTTATATGTGAGATGTTTCCCCTCCGGAAATTCAATCCGGACATCACGATCGGATAATGTACCTGCTGCAAGTGCATAATACTCGGTCTTTAGCGCATGATACGGCAAGCGGTCGACAAGTGTCACCGCGACCTCTTCATCTTTGAAGCGTTCACAAATCCGCATTCCGCCATATCCGCCACCTAAAACGACTAGTTGCTTCATAACTTAAAATCCCCCTTAGTTCCCCTAAATCAGTCTGACCTTGTATAATACGACATGAGGAAGGTTAATTCCTGCTTAAAGGAGGAAAAAAAGTGAATCCAATTATTGAATTTTGTATCAGTAACTTAGCGGCAGGGACACAAGTCGTCATGGCGCAACTCGAACGGGATCCGAATGTCGATGTCGTCGAGTATGGTTGTCTTGGCTACTGTGGCATCTGTTCGCTTGATCATTTTTGTCTGGTTGACGGCGAAACCGTCATCGGAGAGACACCGGAAGAACTGTTAGAAAACATCTACGCTAAAATCGAAGAAAATGAACTCTAAAAAAATCCCCCACCTCAAGTGAAGTGGGGGATTTTTGTCGGTCGGCGGGCGCGCCTAGGACTTATGCAGCTTGTTGACGACGGTTCATCCAAGGTTTTAATTTCAGGAACAGCGGAATGAAGAGAGCTGAAATGAAGAGAGCCTTAATGATGTTAAACGGTAAGATACCAGCGATGATCGTTGTCCATTTGACTGCCGGATCAAGCATGTAGTCCATCCCGAAGAACCAAGCGTATGCGGGAAGGATCAACACATAGTTGAGAATCGCAAGTCCAAGTGCCATCGTAATGGTTCCGGCGACTAAACCAGTCGCAAGACCTTGCGTTGATTTCTTTTTATGGTAGAACCAGCTGACGGGAAGGATAAAAGCGACACCAGCTGCGAAGTTTGCAAGTTCGCCGACCGGAACACCGCTTCCACGGAAGATATAATAGAGCACGTTCTTCAATGCTTCGACGATTACGCCGGCTACCGGTGAGAACATGATAGCAGCAATCAACGCCGGAACGTCACTGAAGTCGATTTTTAAATAGTTGGGTAAAAAAGGTAGTGGGAAGTTGAGTAACATAAGAACAAACGAAATTGAACCTAACATTGAGAGTGTGACCATTTTTTGAGTGCGTTTCATACGAGTAAATTCTCCTTTTTCGTTCCTCTCGATGAAGTATTGGCATGCTTGCGTCCAAAATAAACCCCCATTGAAATGAATTCAACAGGGGAGAAGTCCGCAATGAAATAAGCCTATCCGAAATTTGCAAAATCGGAATAAGTCTATATACATGCCGCCATCTTCTCCCATCCAGACTATACTGTCGGCTCCTGAGTCACACAGAATCAGCAAATAGCGCCCTATTCGCTCGCGGGCTTCAGACAAAAGTCTGTTTACCGCCGGTCGGGAATTTCACCCTGCCCTGAAGATGGAACGATTTAATTTTTTTGATACAATTCATTTATACAACGAATTCAAGATAGTTTCAAGCAACTAGGTTTCGAATCCGCATGAAATTGCGTATACTATAGAAAAAGGGAAGGTGATTACATGATCCAATTAACAGAAGCAGCTGCTCTTCAAGTCAAAGAGATGATGCAACAAGCACCGGACGATGAAAGAAATCTCCGGATGCTCGTTCAAGGTGGCGGATGCAGTGGTCTCTCCTACGGAATGGGTTTCGACAGCCAAAAGGAGACGGACCTGACATTTGAACAACATGGTGTCAATGTCATCGTCAATGAAAAAGACTATCCTGTCGTCAAAGGATTAGAAATTGACTATAAACAATCGATGCTCGGTGGCGGATTCACGATCACGAATCCGAATGCCATCGCGACATGCGGTTGCGGAACATCATTCAGAACAGCGACGAACGCCGGAACACCCGGTGGTTGCTAATTCACAACGTGGACCTCAGAGTCCGCGTTTTTTTTGTTTTTTCGTGCGATACAGGATTTTAAGAATCGGGTAGAGAAGACAGTAAGGCAACGGAATGAGTACGTCATCATGAAGGAGGACTATCGATGCGAAAAGTGTTGATTTTTGGTGGGACACGTTATTTCGGAAGACGTCTGGCATTACGACTGGCGGATGCCGGGGATGATGTGACGCTTGTCACACGGGGGGAACATACGCCACCTGTCGCGAAGGGCTTGACATTCTTTAAAGGGGACCGGACGTCAAGCAGTACGATGAAAGACTTAGGCAGTCAAAACTGGGATATCATCTACGACAACATTTGTTTTAACCCATATCAAGCAAAACTTGCCGTCGATGCATTCGAAGGAAAGGTCGGACGCTACATCTTAACGTCGACGATGTCCGTCTATGACGGAGGAGGAGCAAGTCTATCGGAGCGGGATTACAATCCGTTTCCCGGGAAATATGATTTAGAACAAGAACATGATTACGGGGAAGGAAAGCGCCAAGCGGAAAGTTATTTCTTTCAACGGGCGACATTTCCTGTCATCGCCGTTCGTTTCCCGGTTGTTTTAGGACCGGATGATTATACAGAACGACTGGTCTTCCATGTGAAACGTGCGCTCGCAGGGACGCCTGTAGTTGCTGAAAACCTTTATGCGAAGATGGGATATATCTCAAGCTATGAAGCGGCTGCGTTCCTTGAATGGTGTGGTCGTTCGACGATGACGGGACCACTGAATGCTGCGAGTGACGGCGTATTATCGATTCAAGATGTGATGGATAAAATTGACCGTGTCGCAGGAACGGAATCAACGTTCGTAACGACAGGTGACGATGAATCACCACTGGCGCCGGAACGTGATTTCTATATGGACACATCAGCAGCGAAAAAATCCGGCTATTTATTCCAACATGTCGACGATTGGCTCGATCGACTCATCGAAGAGGAGGTACGAACACACAAATGATTACGTTAGTAAAACCGTCCGTCCATCTCGAAGCGGAGTATTTAGACTTTGTCGCAGAATGGGAACAAGCAGGTGAACCGATTGTCCCAAGTGTCGTCAGTAAAACGTTTTTACCGCTCGCTGACTTTTTAGCGGAGCAAGAGCAAGAGGCATTGGCGGCCCCGGAAAACTGGGTGACACATTCGACGTATTGGTTTTATGATGGGGAACGAATCGTCGGTGCCGTGAACTTCCGTCATGATTTGAACGATCAGTTGAAACAAATCGGCGGTCATATCGGCTATGGGATTCGGCCGAGTGCTCGGAAGCGCGGTTACGCGACAGAAGGTCTGCGTCAAGCACTCGAAGTCGCAAAAGAACGCGGGTTAACATCGGTCTTGATTACGTGCAGTGCAGACAACATCGCGTCCGGTCGCGTGATTGAGGCGAACGGTGGAGAAGAACTGGAGCCTTTTATGAAAGAAGACGGGACACGTGTACGACGATTCAACATTCCGCTGTCTTAACATCATTCTAATCATCCTACTTTGATTAGGATGATTTTTAATTTGAGGGAGGGGGTTTTCGAGATGCAGATACGGCGAGCGACGTTAGACGACGCTGAAGCAATCGCCACCGTCCACGTTTCAGCGTGGCAAGAAACCTACCGCGGCATCATTCCGGACGACTACCTCAATCAGTTGTCGACAGAAAAGCGTGCCGCTACATGGCGCAAATTGTTAGTCGATGGACTGGTTTTTGTTGCAGTTGACGAGAAGGGCGTGATCGGTTTTGCCCACGGGAAGCAACGTCAAACAGAATCGACGGAAGGCGAACTGTCCGCGATTTATTTGCTGCGTCCGTATCAAGGTCGCGGAATCGGCCGCGCCTTAGTCAACCGTGTCGTCCGTCAGTTGGAGGAGCATGGTGTTACGTCACTCGTCATTGCCGTACTTGCGGATAATCCGGCCTGCCACTTTTACGAACGGCTTGGAGGTATCCGTGTTTCCGAGTGTGTGATTGAACGCGGGGGAAAAGAGCTAGAGGAATATGTATACCGGATTGCTTTACCGATTTCTGCTTCGTGAAGAAAAACGCAGATTTTTAGGAATCGCAAAAAAAGAAGCATTGCTTCGGCTTACACCGAGGAAATGCTTCTTCTTCACGTCCATTAATGGTTTTTTACTTTTTCGAACAGGCTTGTCGAGTGTTGCGGATGACGGGCGGACGGATCAACGAGTAGTTTCGCTTGATTGACAGCGATCGGTGCTTCACCGAAACCGGTCGCAATCAATTTGACACGACCATCGTACGTCGCGATGTCACCACAGGCAAAGATTCCGGGGATTGCCGTCTCCATTTTTGAATTGACACGAATCGAATTCCGTTCGAACTCGACTTCCCATTCTTTTAACGGTCCGAGCGACGAGACGAAACCGAAGTTACAGACGACATCATCTGCACCGACGACGATGACTTCTTCCGTTTCCGCATGTTTGAACGTCAGGGTTTCGATACTGTCTTCACCCGTGACGGATTCGAGCGTATACGGTGTCATGACATTGACGGATGAATTGTGGAGCAGTTCGACTGAATGCTCATGCGCGCGGAACTTATCCCGACGGTGAACGAGCGTGACGGATTTCGCAATCGGCTCAAGCATCAATGACCAGTCGACGGCGGAATCGCCACCACCGAGCAAGACGACTTGACGATCTTTGAAGCGGTCCATCTCGTTAACGAAATAATGTAAATTACTCGTTTCGAAACGTTCAGCGTCAGCGACACCAAGTGGACGGGCGGCGAACGAACCGTTTCCAGCCGTCAAAATGACCGTCTTCGTGAAGTGTTCTCCCTTGTTCGTCACGAGACGGATGATTCCGTCTTCGAGACGCTCGTAAGCGACGACGGTTTCGCCGAGGACATACGTCGGGTCGAATTCGTTGGCTTGTTCAAGCAAGCGGTCGACTAGATCCTGTGCTTTGACCTTTGGGAAACCGGCAATATCGTATATATATTTCTCAGGATAAAGCGTCGCGAGTTGCCCACCGAGTTGCGGGAGACTTTCGATGACTTTTGTCTTCATCTGACGCATCCCTGAATAAAACGCGGTGAACAATCCGACTGGACCGCCCCCGATAATCGTGACATCATATGGTTGGTACATCTGATTCCCTCCTATAGTTGGATAACCCTATTATATAGGAAGTAGGGGGCGATGTTGCAAGTGAGGGAAATCTCACATTTTTTTAGGGAATCTACAATTTTCTTTTGCAATCCATTAGAAAAAGTGTTTCAATAAGCGTATAGACATGTGAACATTATTTGAACAAAGTTTTTGTGCATTCGTCTGCAATTGAATGTGAAGAAAATCACAACAAAACTACCATTCGTAAGGAGTATCAGAACATGAACACACCTAACATTGTTATTCTTGGAGCCGGCTACGGTGGATTAATCACAGCAGTCAACCTTCAAAAGAAACTTGGCGTCGATCAAGCCAACATCACATTGATCAACAAACACGACTATCATTACCAAACTACTTGGTTGCACGAACCTGCGGCAGGTACGATGTCAGCAGAACAAGCACGTATCTATATCAATGATGTCATCAATCCTTCACGCGTCAAACTCGTCAAAGGGATTGTTGAAAAAGTCGACACGGCAAGCAACACAGTGAAACTTCAAGACGGTGGAGCTGTTCCTTACGATTACGTCGTTGTTGCACTTGGTGGAGTTCCAGAGACTTTCGGCATCAAAGGATTGAAAGAGAACGCTCTAACGATCAGCTCATTGAACAGTGTCCGGAAAATCAAAGAACACATCGACTACTCATTTGCGGAATACAAAACGACTGGTTCAACAGATCGTTCACTTCTGACAATCGTCGTCGGTGGAGCTGGATTTACAGGAATCGAGTTCATGGGTGAGCTCGTTAACCGAATTCCAGAACTTTGTAAACAATACGACATCCCACGCGAACTCGTTCGTGTCGTCAACATCGAGGCAGCTCCGACTGTCCTTCCAGGTTTTGATGCAGATCTCGTCAACTACGCACACAAATGGCTTGAGCGCCAAGGCATCGAGTTCAAACTCGGTAACGGCATCAAGGAATGTGGTCCTGGAACAGTTACGTTTGGTCCACTCCAAGGTGATACGACAGAAACGATTGAAGCGAACACAATCATCTGGACAGGTGGCGTCAGCGGGAACCCCGTCGTCGCGGCTTCAGGTTTTGAAGCAATGCGTAACCGTGTTGTCGTCGAAGGAGACCTACGTGTCCCTGGACATGATAATGTCTTCATGATTGGTGACTGTTCAGCGGTCATGGACCCAAGCTCGAACCGTCCATACCCACCAACAGCACAAATCGCGACACAACAAGCGCATAAAGTCGCTGAAAACATTTCAGCACTCATCGGTGGACGTGAAACATCGACGTTCACATATGAAAATAAAGGAACCGTCGCATCACTTGGTCATAAAGATGGAATCGGTATGGTCTTCGGTAAGAAGATTTATGGCCGTAACGCATCGTTCATGAAAAAAGTCATCGACAACAAACATTTCCTTGAACTGAAGAAAATTGGTCTTGCGATCAAAAAAGGTAAATTCTAAGTTCACCTTTTAGGCAAATGTACACTCGTGCATTTGCCTTTTTTGTCGGTTATACTAGACGAAGAGATTTAAAGGGGGAACATTATGCATATCATCCAAGCCGTGATCGGGAGTGTACTTTATCTCGTCATGTTCTTTAGTATTGGTTTTATTTTAAACATGTTGTTACGCAGCACCTGGATCATGCTCGTCTTATATCCGATCATCATCATCATGATGATTGATAATCAGTCGACGCTTGAATACTTCACGAACGCGAAAAAAGCGATTCCAGCGTTAGGTGACCGAATCATGGGTCTGCAGACAGCGGACGTTACGATGTTCGCGGCAGGACTTGCCGGTATCATCATTGCCGGAATGTCGATTCGTTTCCTACGGAAAAGCGGTTACCAAATGTTTTAAAGCCTACTTGAGTGAGTAGGCTTTTTTAGTGTGTTAAAACACGTTATAATAAAAACAGTGTCTTTTAAAAAAATGTGTAGAGCAGATAGGGTTGAGAGCGAATGGATAAACAAATGTACCACGTTATCAAAGTCTTGAATAATAATGTCGTCATTTGTTCGACTGGTGCAAATCAGGAAGTCATTATCCTCGCAAAAGGGATTGGCTTCGGACGGAAGCCAGGCGATCAACTGACGGATCTCGAAAAATTAGAAAAAGTCTATACCTTGAAGGATAAAGAAGAGCAAGACCAATATAAGGCGCTTGTCGGTCAAGTCGATGAAAACTTTGTTGCCTTGATGAATGACATCGTGTCGATGATTGAAACGCGGTTCGGAAAACGTGTGGATGAACATATTCATATCGGGCTGACGGATCATTTGACGTTTACATTCAAGCGCTTAGAGCAAGGTATGGAAGTGACGAATCCCTTTTTAGCGGAGACCGAAGCCTTATATCCGGAAGAATATGCGCTGGCAGAAGAAATCGTTGAATTTATCAGCGCCGAGATGAATTTTTATCTTCCTCCGGCAGAAACTGGATTCATCGCACTCCATATTCATTCGGCAACGAACTTTAAAGACGTCCTTGAAGTTAATCGTCATCATCAACTCGTCGGATTAATTGCGAGTCATATCGAGCAGCGGCTGCAAATCAAAATCGACCGGAAATCGCTGGATTATAAGCGTTTGATTCGGCACTTGCGGTCGGCGATTGAAAGGGTTTCCAATGGGGAGTACCTAGACGCGCCAGAAAAAGTAGAAAAGCTATTGCGTGAAGAATATCCCCTGTGCTATGATACTGCTTGGGAGCTGATGTCCATCATGGAACGTCAGCTGAAGAAAGCGGTACCGCGCGGTGAGGCGACGTATCTTACGATGCATCTGCAACGCTTAGTGCAGTACGACTTAGATAAATGACCGCACGGACTACGTGTTACTGATACGATCAGGCATGAGTGGGAAGTCGGACAAAAATGATTTATTTCCGTTTATATTTTTACGGGATAAGTGTATTTTGTTCTACAATCCGCTCGTGCCTGATTTTTTTCTGTAAAAAATCGGTCGGATGTCTGACTTTTTTCTTCCTGTCATTGGTATTATTCATTATTTTTAGTTTTTACATCAAAAGGAGGAAACACACATGTTCAAACAGATTTTCGCTGTCCTTCAACGTGTCGGTAAAGCGTTAATGCTTCCTGTTGCGATTTTGCCAGCTGCCGGGATCTTACTTGGATTCGGTAACGCGATGCAAAATCCGAACTTGACGTCAAAACTCGAGTTCTTAAAAAATGATGCAATCATCAAGGTTGCAAAATTGATGGAAGCAGCCGGGGACATCATCTTCGGTAACTTAGCACTCTTATTCGCGGTCGGTGTCGCGATTGGGTTAGCGGGAGACGGCGCAGCCGGACTCGCAGCCATCGTCGGATTCTTGATCATGAACAAAACAATGAGCGTTTGGCTCGGCGTTACACCAGAAATGGTTGCTAACGGTCAAGGCTACGCCAACGTACTTGGTATTCCGACACTTCAAACAGGTGTCTTCGGTGGTATCATCATCGGTTTACTCGCAGCTTGGGCTTACGGTAAGTATCATAATCTTGAATTGCCGCAGTTCCTTGGATTCTTCGCAGGTAAACGTTTCGTTCCAATCGTTACAGCAGTCATTTCATTGTTCGCAGGTTTAATTCTTGTTTTCGTATGGCCGTTCGCTCAGGACGGGTTGAACACATTCTCTCACTTTATGATGGAGAAAAACCCGACGCTTGCAGCATTCGTCTTCGGTCTCATTGAACGTTCATTGATTCCATTCGGTCTTCACCATATCTTCTACGCACCGTTCTGGTTCGAATTCGGTTCGTACACGAACAAAGCAGGAGATCTTGTCCGTGGTGACCAAGCGATCTTCTTCGCACAGTTGAAAGATAACGTGACATTAACAGCTGGTACGTTCATGACTGGTAAATTCCCGTTCATGATGTTCGGTCTTCCAGCAGCAGCACTTGCAATGTACCACGAAGCACGCCCAGAGCGTCGCGCAGTCGTTGGTGGTCTTCTTGGATCAGCAGCACTTACAGCATTCTTAACAGGTATCACAGAGCCAATCGAATTCGCATTCTTATTCGTTGCGCCAATCTTGTTCGCAGTACACGCAGTTTTCGCAGGTCTTTCATTCATGACAATGCAACTCTTGAACGTTAAAATCGGGATGACATTCTCTGGTGGATTGATTGACTTCCTTCTCTTCGGTGTCCTTCCAGGACGTACGCAGTGGTGGCTCGTCATCGTCGTCGGTCTTGTGCTTGCAGTCATTTACTACTTCGGATTCCGTTTCGCGATCCGCAAGTTCAACTTGAAAACACCAGGTCGTGAAGATGAAGTACAAGAAACGTCATTGGCTCAAGGTTCTGAGCTCGCAGCAGGTATCCTTGACGCACTCGGTTCTGAATCAAACATCAAACACCTTGACGCATGTATCACACGTCTTCGTGTTGAAGTTCTCGATAAATCAAAAGTCGATAAAAACGAATTGAAAAAACTTGGAGCTGCCGGTGTCCTTGAAGTTGGTAACAACGTTCAAGCGATCTACGGACCAAAATCAGATAACATCAAATCTGAAATTCAAGCCGTCATCAATACACGTAAACAAGAAAAATCAGTTTAAGTTTTATCGGATACGAGCCTCCCTAGTATGGGGAGGCTCGCTTTTTTGTATTCTAAAAAAATAAGGTGAATAGTTTTGCGAAAGAAAGATTTAGGGTATGAACTAAATAGTCTGGTCAAAAAAAGGAGGGAAATCACTGATGTGGAAAAATGTATTCGGAGTGTTGCAACGGATCGGTAAAGCATTGATGTTACCGGTCGCTATCTTGCCTGCGGCGGGGCTTCTACTGGCGTTTGGTACGGCTTTTCAAAACCCGAACTTAACGCAGTATCTGCCTTTTCTCGAAAATGATTCGCTTGTCGTCATCTGGCGTGTCATGCAAGACGCAGGGGATATCATCTTTGCCAACTTAGGATTACTGTTTGCCGTCGGGGTTGCGATTGGTCTTGCGAATGGTGAAGGTGTCGCAGGGCTTGCCGCAATCGTTGGATTCTTGATCATGAACAAGGTTATCAGTTCATTCCTACAAATCACACCGGAAAAAGTATCAGAAGCACAAAAAACAAGTGATTTATCGTATGCGACCGTATTAGGAATACCGACCTTACAAATGGGGGTATTCGGAGGGATCATTGCGGGGTTAATTGCCGCGTATAGCTATAATAAATTCTTTAAAATCAAACTACCGGACTTTCTTGGATTCTTCGCCGGTAAACGGTTCGTACCGATTGCGACAGCGTTATTTAGTTTAGTCGCTGGTTTTGCACTGTCCTTCATCTGGCCGCCGATTGGAAGTGGAATCAATACGTTCTCAAAAACAATCATCGAATCAAATGAAACGTTATCAGCTTTCATCTTTGGATTAGTCGAACGTTCACTCATTCCATTCGGTCTCCACCATATTTGGTACTCGAGTTTCTGGTTCCAATTTGGGGAGTACACGGATAAAGCCGGAACGGTCGTCAATGGTGATCAGCGGATTTTCTTTGCCCAGTTAAAAGATGGTGTACCCTTTACAGCTGGGACGTATATGACCGGTAAATATCCGTTCATGATGTTCGGACTTCCGGCAGCCTGTCTCGCGATGTATCACACAGTTGCGAAAGATCGCCGGAAAGCAGTCGAAGGACTTTATTTCTCCGCTGCCTTAACATCATTCCTGACAGGGATCACGGAACCAGTTGAATTTTCATTCGTGTTCGTTGCACCACTATTGTTTGCAGTCCACGCTGTGTTTGCAGGGCTCTCATTTATGATCATGGATATCTTGAACGTTAAAATCGGAATGACCTTCTCAGGTGGATTGATTGACTACACCTTGTTCGGCATCTTGCCGAACCGGACCGCTTGGTGGCTCGTCATTCCGGTTGGTCTAGTCTTCGCCGTCATCTACTACTTCGGATTCCGTTTCGTCATCACGAAGTTTGATTTAAAAATACCAGGGCGTGAAGCAATTAAAGAAGGGGCGGCAACAGCTGGTGCAACGGCTGGTGAGCTCCCGTATGAGATTCTGCAAGCATTTGGTGGACCATCGAATATTAAACACCTTGATGCGTGTATCACACGTCTGCGGATTACCGTTAATGATAAATCAGGCGTCAATAAGGAGCGTCTGAAAGAACTTGGAGCAGCCGGCGTACTCGAAGTCGGGGATAACGTCCAAGCGATCTTTGGTCCGAAATCAGATGGAATTAAGACGGAAATGGCAGAAATCATGAACGATCCGAACTACCAGCCTCCTGAAAAACCAGAAGCGGACCCAATCCCACAAGTTCCGACGGGAGCGGAGTCGCGTGGTGAAGAGCGGGAAAACTTAGCAGGGTCGGGTGGAGAGTATGTTCCGAGTGACGGATACGTCTCGCCACTTAGCGGAACGATTCGTTCGCTCGATGACGTACCGGATCAAGTGTTCTCTGGCCGCATGATGGGTGACGGGTATGCGATTGAACCGTCAGAAGGGTATGTCGTTTCACCTGTTTCGGGTGAAATCACGACGTTCTTCCCAACGAAACACGCGATTGGAATCTTGGCCGATAATGGAGACGAGATTTTGATTCATATCGGGATTGATACTGTATCGCTCGAAGGAAAAGGGTTTGAAGCACTTGCGAAAGCAGGGGATCGTGTTGAGCCAGGAACACCGTTGCTGAACGTCGACCTTGAACAAATTCGCCCACTCGTGCCGTCACTCTTAACACCAATCATCGTCACGAACAGTGGAGACCGGAAAGTAACGGTTGATATTGGTCGGACGGTTGAGGCTGGAGAAAAAGTCACGTATGAAATTAAGTAACGTCATTTTTAAAAAATAAGTAGACCTCGAAATCGTATCCGACTGGATTGTCGGATACGATTTTCAGCGTGTAGACAAACGCTTATGAAGCGTGAACATGCGATGACGAGAGACAATCCGGTCGCACTTCCCTGTCTCGCCTCGTCTTCAAAGCGGCGCGACCGATTGCTTTTCGCGGTTCTTGAGCGATTCGAGACGGATTGCGCCCTAAACCGTTTGCATGACTGGCTTTCCGTCATAGTGTTACTTAAAAAGCGTCACGTTTCGTTGACTCCTGCGGGGAAAAGTGCGTCTTTAACGCACTTTTAGAGGCGGGCAAGACCCTGCTCGTTGTCCGTGAGGATCAAGGAGTAACGGCTTGCGCCTCGCCCGAGGAAAGCAACGAAAAAAGACGCTTGATCTCCCGATGGCACGTTGTCTACAGCCTGAAATCGTATCCGACTAGCTTGTCAGATACGATTTTTTTGTAATCGAAAACATTCAATAATGAGAATGTGCACATATGATGATACAATGAATTAGCTATTATGAAGATTAGCTATATTTTAAGGAAGAGGTGAGTCGATGGCTTCGACTTCAACAAAAACAAAGTATGTCGTACTTGGATTATTGATTGGGATTTTAGTAGCGGCAATGGATAATACGATTGTTGCGACGGCTATGCCGACGATTGTCAGTGAGCTGAACGGTTTTGATCAATATGCGTGGGTCACGTCCGCTTATATGATCGCGACGGTCGCGGGAATGCCGATTTTCGGTAAATTAAGTGACATGTATGGTCGGAAACGCTTTTTCTTATTCGGGATGTTGCTTTTTATCACAGGAAGCATCCTTTGTGGGATTGCCGATTCGATTACGGAATTATCGATTTACCGTGCTGTTCAAGGATTGGGTGGCGGTGCCTTGATGCCGATCGCTTTTACAATCATCTTTGATATTTTCCCACCTGAAAAACGTGGGAAAGTCAGTGGTTTATTTGGGGCGGTATTCGGGATTTCAAGTATTTTTGGACCGTTGCTCGGTGCCGTATTGACAGATGCAATCAACTGGCGTTGGGTATTTTACATTAATATTCCACTGGGTTTAATTGCATTGGCGCTCGTTTCTTTATTCTACAAGGAGTCACCGATTCACCGGACACAAAAAATTGACTATGCAGGTGCCGCGACACTCGTTGCTGGATTAGTCACGTTCTTGCTTGGTCTTGAACTTGGTGGGAAAGAGTATGCGTGGAGTTCTCCACAAATTCTTGGATTATTCGGCGCATCACTCGCATTGTTCATCCTCTTTGGTCTGATTGAACGTCGGGCGGCTGATCCGGTCATTACGTTCAGTCTGTTCAGTCGTCGCCTGTTCGCAGCGACGCAAGGGGTTGCATTTTTTTATGGATTCGTCTTCATTTCAGCAAGTGTCTTCATTCCGATTTTCGTCCAAGGTGTCTTTGGCGGCAGTGCGACAAACTCGGGTCTGATCTTGATGCCGATGTTGATTGCTTCAGTAGTTTCGGCGCAACTCGGAGGACGTCTCCCAAATAAATATGGGTTCCGAAACGTCATGATGGTCTCGGCTGTGTTCTTTGTTCTCGGTGTTTATTTATTAAGTACGATGTCACTTGAGACGACACGGACTGCCGTTACCATCTATATGATCATCTTAGGTTTTGGTGTCGGCTTCAGTTTCTCTTTATTGAATCTTGCAGGCATCAATGGCATCGAGATGAAACGTCGTGGTGCGGCGACATCGATGGGTTCGACGTTCCGGACGATTGGGATGACGCTTGGGGTAACGATTCTCGGAATCGTTCAATCGCGGACGTTTACGTCATCGATCAGTGAACAATTACCGAGTGGAAATGCTCCAGCAGGAGGGCAATTCCCGACGGCGTCTGCATTTGCGAAGATGCCACCGGAAGTGGCGACAGCGATTAAAACGGCACTTGCGGATTCGATTTCCTCGGTTTACATGTGGGCGTTGATTCCGGCGATACTGGGTGTCATCTTCGTGTTCTTCATGGGCAATGAACGGCCGATCTTAAAAGAAGAACAAGGCGAACGACCGAAAACAAAGCAAGCATAAAAAGAAGGTCAACGAACAAAATTTGACTCAAAAGAAATCATTTGGATATGCACTCGCTTTCCAGCCCCATGTGGGCAAGAAAGCGAGTTTTGTTTGTCTCTGACAGCGCAGTTTACACCTGTGCTCAGCGTGTAGACAAACTTTTATGAAGCGTGAACATGCGACATCAAGAGGCAATCCGTTCGCGCTTCCCTGTCTCGCCTCGTCTTCAAAGTGGAAATCGGTCGCGCTGCTACAGCAAAGTTAGGATCGAGACCGATTGCTTTTCGCGGTTCTTAAGCGATTCGAGACGGATTGCGCCTCGCCCGAGGAAAGCAACGAAAAAAGACGCTTGATCTCCCGCACCAAAGGAGTTCTTTAAAAACGCAAACAGTGGGACGGATTTTAAAATCCGTCCTTTATTTGTGTTGGACACTACTAACGAGAAGCAGTAATTCTTTTTGACACGACAAAAAAACACGCCCCAGGATGAGGCATGTCCGAAAAATCTTATTTTTTGATATCGAATGTCGTGCTGAGGAAGTTGACGACGTCTTCCGCTGTATCCATATCGAGTACTTGATCAACGATTGCTTCACACTCTGTTTTGTTCAAGCGCGTCATCAAGCTACGTGCGCGAAGGACAGAAGAAGCAGACATTGAGAATTCGTCGAGTCCGAGTCCGAGGAGGATTGGAAGTGCGAGTTCTTCTCCAGCCATCTCACCACACATACCGACCCATTTACCGGCTTTGTGTGCTTCTGTGATGACGTTGTTCAAGAGGTTCAAGATAGCAGGGTTGAACGGTTGGTAAAGATACGATACTTTTTCGTTCATCCGGTCTGCTGCCATTGTGTATTGAATCAAGTCGTTTGTGCCGACCGAGAAGAAGTCGACTTCTTTCGCGAATTGTTTCGCCATGACTGCTGTCGCTGGAATTTCGACCATCATCCCGACTTCGATGTCGTCAGAAACCGTTACACCTTCACCTTGCAGGTTCGCTTTTTCTTCAAGAAGTAACGCTTTTGCTGCACGGAATTCTTCAAGTGTCGCAATCATCGGGAACATGACAGCAAGTTTGCCGTATGCACTTGCGCGGAGCAACGCACGAAGTTGTGTCCGGAACAAGTCTGTTTGGTCCAGGCAAAGACGAATTGCACGGTATCCTAGGAACGGGTTCATTTCGTGTGGAAGGTCCAGGTATGAAAGTTCTTTATCTCCACCGATATCAAGTGTCCGGATGACGACTTTTTTATCGCCCATCGACTCGAGAACTGTTTTGTATGCTGTGAATTGCTCATCTTCGGTCGGGAACGTTTCCGCATCCATGTAGAGGAACTCCGTCCGGTAAAGACCGACAGCTTCTGCACCGTTCTCAAGCACACCTTTGACATCGTTTGGTGTTCCGATGTTCGCTGCAAGCTCGACGTGATGACCATCTGCTGTAACTGTTTTTTCGTTTTTAAGTTTTTTCCACTCTTCTTTTTGAGCGATATATGCGGAGCGTTTTTCTTCGTACTCTGCAATTTGTTCGCTTGAAGGGTCGACGATGACATCGCCTTCTGCTCCGTCAAGAATCAAGAAATCACCGTGTTTGACTTCAGTCAAGACGACTTTTGTCCCGACAACTGCCGGGATTTCAAGAGAACGTGACATGATCGCCGAGTGCGAAGTCCGTCCACCGATGTTCGTCGCAAAACCTTTTGCGTACTTCCGGTTGAGTTGGGCAGTATCTGAAGGCGTCAAGTCTTCTGCGATGATGATGACTTCTTCGTTGATTTGCGCAGGAGTGACGAATGTAATACCGAGAAGGTGCGCCATAGTCCGTTTTGTTACGTCGCGGACGTCAGCTGCACGCTCACGCATGTATTCGTTATCCATCGATTCAAAGATGCTGACCATCATTTGAGCGACTTCGTCGAGTGCTTGTGCTGCATTTGTTTTATCGTCTGCGATTTTTGCGTTAACTTGGCTGACGATTTCAGGATCTTCAAGAATCAATAAGTGAGCGGAGAAGATTTCTGCTTTGTCTGCACCAAGTTCTTTTAATGTGTTTTCACGGATGATTTCGAGTTCACCTTTTGATTGAGCGATTGCTGCTTGGAAACGTTCCTGTTCAGCTGCTGTATCCTCGATTTTATTCGTTGGAATGTCAAAGACAGGTGTTTCCATCACGAATGCCTTTGCAATCGCGATCCCTGCAGAAGCGCCAATTCCTTTGATATGCTGTGCCATGTGCATTACCCTCTTTTCAGTAATTTTTTTCGCCGCAGCGACGTCGATTCTCTGCTATCTATAGATACCCATAAACGCATCTCTCTTAACGGGTCGGCTGCGAACTCTCCCTTTGAATGAAAACGTAGACATTTCTGTCGTTACCAAAATGAACGTTTATATGAAGTGCCTGTCCTTTTCACCTGTTAATCCTATCACATTGTGAAACGGGCAACAATTGTTTGAAGCCGTGCATTTCGACAAATTAACGAACGCTAAAAATGAGAACGTTTTCATCGTTGTTGAAGGCTATCAGTTGGAAAATAACATGAAACACTTCATACTAATTAGTATGACTAAAAGGGGGATTTTAAAGATGCGATTGAAACAAGTAAACCAGGAAACAGCTGTCGAAGTACTTGTCGTCGGTATTTCAGGAAACGCACAGATGGAAGAACGGATTCAAGCACTCTATCCGGAGCGCTTTGAAGAGTGGGTCCGGGGTGGCGATATCTCGACAAAACAAGGCGAACTCCGTTTATTGCCGACTTTGACAGGAAACGTTGCCCGCGTCCTTTTCGTAGGACTGGGGAAAGCGGACCGTCTGTCGCACGATGAATTACGTCGTCTACTCGGGAAAGCCGCTCAGTTCTTGAAAACACGGAAACTGTCTAGCGTAACGGTCGATGCTGCGACATTCCCAGGAAAACCGGTCGAACTGATCGCAGAGACGTTTTCACTTGCTACATATGACGTCAAGCACTATAAAACAGGACCAAACGCTTCGTACGAACTTGATTTGACGATTTGGTCGGATGAAGGGGAGCAAGAGGTCGTCCGTGGTGAGGCACTCGCTGAAGCAACGAATTTAGCACGTCGTCTCGTGACGATGCCTGGGAACATCTTGACGGCTCCAGCACTCGCGGAAGAAGCTCGTTTCATTGCAGAACGTCACGGACATGCGTTAAAAATTATTGAAAAAGAAGAGATGGAAGCACTCGGAATGGGTGCGATGCTTGCTGTTAACCAAGGTTCGACCGTACCACCAAAAATGATCGTCCTCGAATACAAGGGAGCAGGAGCCGCAGCACCAATCGCCGTCGTCGGGAAAGGTGTCACGTTCGATACGGGTGGTTACTCGATTAAACCGAAAGATGGAATCGTCGGTATGAAGGGTGACATGGGTGGAGCGGCAGCTGTACTCGGTTTATTTGAAGCACTCGGTCGCCTCAAACCGAACGTCAACGTCCTCGGGGTGATTCCGGCAACGGATAACATGATTTCAGGTGATGCATTCAAACCGGACGATGTCATTACATCGATGGCTGGAAAAACGATTGAAGTCTTGAATACGGATGCGGAAGGTCGTCTTGTCTTAGCCGACGCCGTCACCTATGCAAAAGAATACAATCCGAAGATGATCATTGACCTTGCGACGCTTACAGGTGGCGTACTCGTAGCGCTAGGAACAGAAATCACAGGAGCATTGACGAACGACCAAGCTTTGTACAGCCGTTTTGAAACTATCACAAAAGAAACGAATGAAATGATTTGGCAGATGCCATACGTCGATCAATTCATCAAACAAGTGCGCCGGTCGGAAGTCGCTGATTTAAATAACTCACCAGGACGGATGGGACACATGATCTTTGGCGGAGCGTTCGTCGGTGAATTCGTCGGAAAAACACCATGGCTCCATCTTGATATTGCTGGAACATCCGAGCAAAATGCAGCGTCAGAGCTTGGTCCAAAAGGGGCGACGGGTGTCATGGTCCGTAGCCTGTACCGCTTCGCTGAACAAGAAGGATGAAACGTCTGAATTTACTCTTACTTGTCATGACGGTGCTCAGCATCGTCTGGTATGTGGAGTCAAGGACACAAGTTTCGTTAGCGTGGGCTACCTTTTTAGGTGTCTTCACGATTTTGTCACTGATGAAATCATTCCGGGAGAAAACGAATGCACGTCACCGGGATTGATGCGGCAAAAGCCGGCTGGGTCGCCGTCTCGATTGAAGAGGGACGGTTTTCCTATCAAATCGTCGAGCAGCTCGAGCAATTGAAACCGACCGACGTGCTCTACATCGACATGCCAATCGGACTTGAGACAGGAGTGCGACGTCTTGTCGATCAGCTGTTACGAGACGAGTTGAAGCCGGGGCGGACAAGCAGTGTGTTTAATGCGCCTTTAGTGACAGCGCTTGACGCGCAGGACTATGCAACCGCAAACGAGCAGTCAAAACAAATTGCAGGACTCGGCTTATCAAAACAAGCTTGGTACTTGTTACCGAAGATTCGGGAAGCCCGGAGCTACTACCGAACCGGCATGCATGAGGCGCATCCGGAAGTCTGTTTTGCCCGCCTGACGGGACGACCGGCCCGACATAACAAAAAGACGATTGACGGAGTCAATGAACGCATCCATCTCTTACAGCAGTATGGTTGCCCGGCATTTTGGGAACAGCGGATAGCGGGTGTCGCGACGGACGACTGGATCGATGCCTGTCTGCTTGCCGTCGCTGCGACCTGTCCGGTGGAATATATGCCAAGTGATCGACCGGTCGATTCGACGGGGCATCCATTATATGCGGCAGTACCTAAAAAATCACCCTCACCGGAATGGTGTGGGTGATCCTTTAATAAAGTCCCATAAGTAATGGAAGATTTGGGCATTATATAAGGCTTTAATGATGACAGCGACGAGTGGTCCGAGAATGAGACCGAAGACGCCGAAGAACTTAATGCCGACGAATAGGGCAATCAATGCGGTGATCGGTTGGATGCCGATGTTGTCACCGACGATTTTCGGTTCCATGATATTGCGCTGTAAAATGACGACCGCATAAAGAATGCCGAGTCCAATCGCGAGACCCGTATTCCCCGTGATGATTGAGTAAGCAATCCAGGGTAAAAAGACGGACCCCGTACCAAGGTAAGGCAGGATGTCAAAAAAGGCGGCAATGAAGGCAATCGCGAATGGATGATCGACACCAAGAATCAAGAGACCGATTAAGACGATGAAAAAAGTAATCGTAATCAAGGTCAACTGCGCCTTCATATATCCGAACAATGCCGAACGTAGGCTCGAGACGACGGTTTCTGCCCGGGCGAACCAGGGAAACATCTCATACTGTTTCATCCGGATTTCATATTTGTGCCAGTCTTTCGCGAGGAAAAACCAGGCAAGCAAAACAATGACGAGAATCAAGGCAATCGAAGGTAAAGTCGCTAAGATACTTTGGAGCACGGTTGCGATACTTTTTGAGCCTTCACCAATGAAGCTTGCAAGTGAGCTTCCGAGCGATTCAATGCTATTTTGAACGGTATTTTGCTGCGATGGACCAAGTGACCGGAGCGCTTCGGAGGCGTCGTTCCACATCGGTGCCAATTTATCATTATAGAGCGTCTGGAAATAAAAGCTCAGCTCTTGAATCTGTGCCGGTAATTGATTAGCGACAAACACGAGTCCGCGAATCAGCTGCATGATGATTAAGACGAGGGAACCAATCAAGAGACCACTCATTAAAATGATTGATAATAAGGCACCCCATCCGCGGTTGATGCGAAGGCGTTTTTGAAAAAAGTCGACAAGCGGACGACTGAGTAAAGCTAACAAAAAAGCGAAGACGAACGGATACATCAACGACGATAAGCGGATGATGATCCAACCTGTGAGAAACAAGGCGAGTATGACACCGATGAAACGAGCCAATTGCCAAAGACGTTCAGTCGACACGAGCAACACCTCTTATAAATATGTAATACCATCATCATAGCATGTTCAGGAAAGAGAACGTAGCTCAAACAGAGGAGGAATTCGGATGAAACGAAAAGAAGTCGGATTAATGGTTTCATTAGCGATTGCAAGTGGTGTAGCAATCCGCGAATGGCGCAAAAATCGGAAGTTCGCGGAGCAGTTCAAACAACAGACAGAAGCGCGGTTGATCAAAGAAATGACGGAGGTCGAGGCAGATGCAGG
This sequence comes from Exiguobacterium sp. s193, assembly GCF_018618755.1. Taxonomy (GTDB): domain Bacteria; phylum Bacillota; class Bacilli; order Exiguobacteriales; family Exiguobacteriaceae; genus Exiguobacterium_A. Next base: position 415,444 of record NZ_JACSMR010000001.1, on the reverse strand, counting down.
AGATGATACGACTCCAACACACGGTCGATGAGACCATTCGGGCGTTAGGCGGTTATTTCCGTCCATTATCCGGACTTGCGCGGCTGATTGAAGAAGTCGGTGAGGTCGGAGAAGCGCTCGAGGCGGGGGACGAGGCGTCACTTCGTGCGGAACTCGTCGATGTCTTGATGATTTCAACGTGCCTTGCGAATCAGTACGTGACCGATTTAGCGTCGGAACACCGGCAGTTACAGACAGCAGAGGATACAACGGCAGCATCGTTTTATCGGCTCGTCCATGAAGCGGGGCAGGTCGCACGTGTCATGAACGGATACGAAGGCGATAAGCCACCAAAGAAAACGGAAGCTACTTTGACCATCGGGACGTCAATCGCCCGTCTGCAGCGCGAACTATTCCGCTTTGCCCGTCCGTTACAGCTCGAGTTATTACGAGAAATCGATCGGACGAATGAAAAAAATCTGGCGCGTGACAAAAAACGGTTTGCGTTGACACGGGATCCGATAACGGAAGCGACGCTTGATCATTACCGGAGTGCAACCGGGAGTGAAGAACGTCTTTGGGGAGCGCCGACATATGAAGAGACGTTATCGCTAGAAGCGAACGTCGAGCAAGCGCTCCCCTCGTTACGCCGGTTCTTACGCTGTGCCCGAAATGAAGGCATTGATGCTTTTGTGATCGAAGCACCGATTGAACGAAGTGACCAATTGGTTGCTGTTAAAGAAAAGGCGGAAGAAATCGGACGGATTATCAAGGAGCAAACTCCGTTATCGTTCAAGGAGGCGCCGTACCGGATCGATGTGTATGCCTCACAACTCGGTCCAGTTTCTCCATTTCATTCTGAAGATGACCACCGTATGTTTTTGTTGCTTTACATTGATGCGTGAGTAGTGGGTAGGTTGAGATACGAAAACAACGACAAAATGGGGCGGACTCATAAGTCAGACGAACATCCATCCTCGTGACGGACGTTTCCGTCCTCGATTAATCGAATGGCCGATGATCCCACTTTTCAGGGAATCATCGGCCATTTCGATGCAAATTCTTCTTTTTCATGATGGTGTAGTGTGTGCGCGGGACATGCCTGAAAAAGTCCTGAGTCAGTTAATCGATAACCATCCTCACTTTTGAGTCAGCCCCTTTTAGCGTGTAGACAAACGCTTATGAAACGTGAACATGCTTTTTGCTTTAAAAGCGATTCGAGACGGATTGCGCTCTAAACCGTCTGCATGCCCGGCTTTCCGTCACGGTATAACGAAAAAAGACGCTTATCTCTCGATTGCACATTGTCTACAGTCTGAGTGCGTTTTTGACACAGCTTGCACCTCGCCCGAGAAAAGCAACGAAAAAGACGCTTTATCTCTCGATTGCACATTGTCTACAGTCTGAGTGCGTTTTTGACGCAGCTTGCACCTCGCCCGAGAAAAGCAACGAAAAAGACGCTTTATCTCCCGATCACACGTTGTCTACAGTCTGAAGCGAACCGCCCGATGAGGTGGTTCGCTTCTTTGTGTTTAAAAGGAAATCGTCAATAACATCATGTCAGACGATCCGCGGCTACCGCTTGTTGTTCGAGTTGTTGCATGAAGCGGTTGATCCGCTGGATGGCTTCTTGCAGTTGTTCGATTGAACTGGCGTAGCTCGCGCGAACATACCCTTCACCACTTGCCCCGAAGACGGAACCGGGAACGACGGCGACACGTTCTGCTAATAGCAGTTGCTCTGCAAAAGACTCGCTCGACAAACCCGTATGCCCGATATAAGGGAAGGCATAAAACGCGCCACCAGGTGAATGTGTCGGGAGACCCGCCTCGTTCAAGGCTTTAACAAAGTAGTTACGGCGTTGGCGATAACTGCGGACCATGTCAGGGACCGTCTTATGCCGTGAACGCAGTGCTTCGATTCCTGCGAACTGAACGAGTGTCGGTGCACACATCATGCCGTATTGATGGACCTTCAACATACACTCCGTGATTTCTTTTGGTGCACAGGTAAAGCCGAGACGCCAACCTGTCATCGCAAAGGCTTTTGAAAAACCATTGATGATGATGGTCCGTTCACGCATATCAGGGAGTGTCGCGAAGCAAGTCGGATCTTCTTCGTAGGACAACTCTGCATAGATTTCGTCACTGATGACATATAAATCATGTTTTTTTGCGAGAAGCGCAAGGTCGGCGAGTTGATCACGCGTCATGACAGAGCCGGTCGGATTAGACGGAAAACAAAAAATGATCGCTTTTGTCCGTGCTGTGATGTTGGCTTCAATCGTTTCCGGTAAGATGGCGAATCCATCTTCCGGACGACAGGCAGCAGCAACTGGTATCCCACCTGCGAGCTCAATCAAAGGTGCATACGAGACGAATGCCGGCTCGACGACGATGACTTCGTCACCTGGATTGATCAGCGTCCGAAAAGCTAAGTCGAGTCCTTCCGATGCACCGGTCGTGACGATGATTTCGTCAGCGACTTGATAATCCATCGCAAACTTTTCTTGCATATATGTCCGGATCTCTTGGCGTAACTCGACGAGGCCGGCATTGGCGCTATAGGCAGTATAACCTTGCTCGAGTGCGGAAAAACTAGCTTCCCGGACGTTCCACGGGGTGACGAAGTCGGGTTCGCCGACACCAAGCGAGATAACATCTTCCATTGACCCGGCTAAGTCGAAGAAACGACGGATACCGGATGGTGCTAACTGTTCGACGCGTTCCGAGAGTGACTTCATGGGGACACCTTCAATCGTTTATCGCCGTCATCCTGACTGAAGAGGACACCATCGTGTTTATATGTCTTCAGACGGAAATGTGTCGTCGTCGAAATGACGGAATCGAGTGTCGATAGTTTCTCAGAGACGAACTGGGAGACCTCTTGGAGCGACTTTCCGTCGAGGACGACTTGTAAGTCATACGCCCCTGACATCAAGTACAGGGACGTGACTTCCGGAAAACGGTGGATCCGCTCTGCGACTTCGTCAAATCCGCGCCCCCGCTTCGGTGTGACCTTGACATCGATGAATGCCGTGACACCATGATGGGTATTGATTTTTTGCCAGTCGATGACTGCCGTATAACCAAGCAAAACACCGTCTTCCTTGAAGCGGACGATTGAAGACGTGACTTCGTCCGTCGTCATGTCGAGCATTTGTGCAGCGAGTGTCACATCGACAGGACCACTTTGGGATAATAACTCTAAGAGTTCTAATTGTTTTTCTGTATACATGTTATTCACTCACTTTCTGTCAGTCGTCCGTCGAACGTCCGGCGTGTCTTGCGTAAACGGGACCGTCGTTCTGCTTGGACGATATGAAAATTTTTCATTTCCGTTGTTGGTAGGTCGTGTTTTTCAACGAGCCGGTCGAAATAGACGCGGCGTGACGCGTCTTGCTGCGCGGATTGGTGATTCCCGGACGGATTAAATGCGTATAATACGGTCGCACGGGCTGGGTGGAGCACGAGGTGGTCTTTTCCGACACGGAGGATCCAGTCCCAGTCCCAATAGTTAAAGACGTCTTCATCGAACGCACCTAACGTTTGATGGAGTGACTTGCGATACATCGACCCGGACGGGATGTACGTCGAGTCGTGTTGCATCGCGTCCCGGTCGTATGGGTAGGCGAACGGTTCCGTCTCGAGGACGACGCGTCGTCCGTTTTCAAAGCGGTACGTAAATAGTTCTGCATCAGAATAGGTCAAGTCGGCTCCAGCTTCTAAATCGCCGACTGATTCAGCGAGATGTGTCGGTAACAATAGATCGTCATCATCATGAAGGACGATGTATTGACCGTTCGCAATCGTGACACCGTGATTCCGTGCCCGGACATGATGGTTTTCAGGCAAATCGACATGCGTCAGTGTCAACCGGTCTTGAAAAGCCGCGACGACAGAAGCAATTGAATCACCATTGTTGTTCAAGATAATGACTTCAAAATCTTTAAACTGTTGGCGTGTCAGTGCTTCAAGGGCTTCTGACAGTTCACGCAGCCGATTGTAGGTCGGGATGATGACAGATACCATGGGCATAAGAATCGTCTCCTTCAACAAAGACACCTGCAACATCCAGGTGTCTTTTCGTAATAATTACATATGTTCTTCGATGACTGGAAGCAGTTCGTTCCATTCAGCTGTCGGTTCTTTCGTGACGGTGATGAAGTCACCGTAAGCGAACAGGTTATCGATCCCATCGACGGTAATCAAGGCTGCGAGCAACGCGTCCTCCGGTGTATCGTCTTTTTTGACACTTGTACTTTTTGATCCAAAACGATCACCGTCGAGCGTGATTTTTACTGAATTCGGGTTCGGTGTGTAGTCTACTTGCATAATAAGTCTCCTTTCAAAGTTCACACGGGTCTTCGCACAAAAGTAAATTCGTGGCGAGAGTAGTTAGTTCCTGCTGATCGGGCTGTTCATCAAATGATTCTTCAAACACATCACCGATTGCTTGCGCAAGTGGCGTTACTTGATCATGAATCGTCATTAAGTTCAGTATAGCAGACATTTCCGTTGGATAATTTCCTTCCCCTAAATCAAATGGATCGTATTTATACAGGAGTTGTTCTAAAGATTTTTTCATGCCATCCTCCTTTAATTCAATTAAATATTAATACAAAATAAAGAAAATAAAAAAACAAAAATAAGAAAGGGTCAAACGAACTCGAAAAAAGATTGATGCTTTATCTCATAATAGTTTTTAAATGTCTCAAATGCCTTTAAATTGCGAGTCGATAAATTTGATTATTCCTCCTATTAGTGTTCTATTAAAGTCAAGGATTGTATTAAATAAAATGTGCGGTTAATCTACATATTGTATTGTGAGAGTTATATGGGTCCCTAAATGGTCAATATATAGTTTGGGATTCGTCTCAATCGGTTATAGAGTTTATAACACTATAACCGATTGAGACGAATTCTATTTTTTATGATAGAAGTGGTAATTATGTTATACATAATGTTGTTTTATCAACTATTTTCATTTTTGGATTCTAATAAAATTTATATAAATAATGCACAAAAGGAGTGGTTCATAGTGGCATCTCCACTGAATACAGCACGCATCTATCAGGGTGCAATGACAATAGAAGACGTAGAATTCGTGATTCAACAAGTGACAGCGTCTTATCCAGAACTCAGTATCGAACGTTATTCAGAACGTGCGATCCGGGCGCTCGAAGGGAAAACGCTCCAGGCCGATCAAGTGTATGAATTATTGACGATGCATGCGCTCGACATGTTAAAAGCAGAGGAACCGAACTGGACGTTCGTCGCGACAGCAACATACTTGAATCGTCTGTATTTAGAGGCGGGTGAAAATCGTGGATATGCAGCAGATGAACGTTATGGATCGCTTTACACGTTGATTGAAAAGCTCACTGAAATCGGTATTTTCACACCACATTTACTTTCAGCCTACACGAAGGATGAAATCGAAGAACTCGCTGCGACGATTGATCCGTCACGCGATCAGCTCTTCACATATATCGGTCTCCGGACGTTAGCAGACCGTTATCTCGCGCGGGATCACGTAAAAAAATTATATGAACTACCGCAAGAACGCTTCATGATCATCGCGATGACGTTGATGCAGACAGAACCGCAAGAACGCCGCGTCGAGCTTGTCAAAGAGTCGTATTGGGCATTGTCGAACCTTTATATGACGGTTGCGACACCAACGCTTTCGAATGCCGGGAAATCATACGGACAGTTATCCTCTTGCTTCATCGATACGGTCGACGACTCGCTCCGGGGGATTTACGACTCGAATACGGATGTTGCGACACTTTCAAAAGGTGGCGGCGGAATTGGTGTCTACATGGGTAAAATTCGTTCGCGCGGTTCAGACATCAAAGGATTCAAAGGTGTTTCGAGTGGTGTCATTCCATGGATGAAACAGTTGAACAACACGGCAGTCAGTGTCGATCAGCTCGGGATGCGTCAAGGTTCGATTGCGGTTTACCTCGATATTTGGCATAAAGATATCCTTGAGTTCCTTGACGCAAAACTCAACAACGGAGATGAGCGGTTACGGACACATGATCTCTTTACAGGCGTGAATTTACCGGATCATTTCATGCGTACGGTTAAGGCGCGTGGGGACTGGTATTTATTCGACCCACACGAAATTCGGACCGTGATGGGCTTTAGCCTCGAAGATTACTTCGATGAGACGGAACAAGGCGGCAGCTTTACTGAAAAGTATGAAGCTTGTGTCAACGAACCACGTCTCAGCCGGACAAAAGTTTCGGCGATCGATCTCGTTAAACGTTACATGCGTTCGCAACTCGAGACCGGAACACCGTACATGTTTTTCCGTGACGCGGTTAACCGTGCCAACCCGAACAAACATGCCGGCATGATTTATTCTTCCAACCTCTGTTCGGAAATCATGCAAAACATGAGCCCGACGACAGTGACGGAAGAATACACGGAAGATGGAAAAATCATCATTACGAAAACACCGGGCGATTTCGTCGTCTGTAACTTATCTTCAATTGCACTTGCGCGCGCCGTTCGTTCGGATGTCCTCGAACGATTGATTCCGATTCAGATGCGGATGCTCGACAACGTCATCGATTTGAATACGATTGATGTCCCGCAAGCACAAATCACGAACCAAAAATACCGTGCCGTTGGTCTTGGGACGTTCGGTTGGCACCACCTGCTTGCACTCGAAGGAATTCGTTGGGAATCGGTCGAAGCCGTCCAGTATGCGGATCGTCTGTACGAAAAAATCGCGTACTTGACGATTGATGCATCGATGCAACTGGCAAAAGAAAAAGGAGCATACCGTCTGTTCGAGGGGTCAGAATGGCAAACGGGTGAATACATCAAACGTCGCCACTACAAATCATCGAGCGAACTGAACTGGGATCGTCTCCAAGCAGATATCACAGCACATGGTATGCGAAATGCCTACTTGATGGCAGTGGCACCGAACTCGTCGACAGCAATCATCGCCGGTAGCACGGCATCGATTGATCCAATTTATAAAAAAGTCTACGCAGAAGAAAAGAAAAACTACAAGATTCCTGTGACGGTTCCGGATTTGACGCCGGACACGAACTGGTTCTACAAATCAGCGTTTGAGATTGATCAACTGTGGAGCATTCGTCAAAATGCATCACGCCAACGTCATATTGACCAAGCAATCAGTTTTAATCTTTATGTCAAAAACAATGTCAAAGCAACTGAATTACTCGAGATGCACATGGAAGCATGGCAACTTGGGATGAAGACGATTTACTACACACGTTCGACAACTGTTGAAATTGATGAATGTGAGTCGTGTTCGTCATAAGAAAGGGGACGATATCATGAAGGCAGCAATCGTATATGCGTCAATGAGCGGTAACACAGAGGAGGTTGCGGAACTGATTGCGAAAGCCTGTTCCGACATGCACGTCGAACCAACGATGATGTTCGCTGATGATGTGACGACATATCAATTAGCACCTTATGATATCGTCTATTTTGGTTCTTACACATGGGGTGACGGTCAATTACCGGATGAAATGCGCGACTGCCTGAAGCTTGTCTTAAAGGAAAGTCCGCACAAAATTCCGCAAGCTGCCGTCTTCGGTACGGGCGATAAAATGTTCGTCAAGTACTGCCGCGCCGTTGATGAAATGGCATACCATCTCGCAAAGTTTGGTGTGCCGCTCGCCGGTGAACTGTTAAAGATCGAACAGTCACCACGGAATCGTCCGCATACCGTCAAAGAATGGACGAAACGAACGATCCTGCAATTACAGCAAGAGGGAGTCGAACAACATGGAACAGTTACAAAAAATCAAACTGCTTGATGCCCGCCATCCGAATCGTGCGACAGCCATTATCGGTGGGGAGACGAGTTCAATCGTCAACTGGAACGATATCGCGTATCCGCAGTTTTATTCAATCTATAAACAGCTTTTATCAAACTTTTGGATTCCGGATGAAATTTCGATGTCAAAAGACATGCAACAGTGGAATCAGCTGAGTGAGCGGGAACAAGATGCGTTCGAACGGATCATCGGTCTCCTATCAATCTTAGACTCGGTCCAAACGCGTTACATCTTAGAGTCAGCCATGTTTACATCAGACGCATCGATCCATGCGATCCTTGCGATCATCGCACAACAAGAAGTCGTCCATAACCAGTCGTACAGCTATGTCTTATCGAGTCTCGTCCCACTATCGGAACAAAACCGGATTTTCGATATCGCAAAAGATGACGATATGGTCATGAAACGAAATGCCTTCATTCTTGATTTATATGAAGATTTTCAAAACGACCGGACACCGGAAAACTTTGCGAAGTCACTCGTTGCATCAATCGTCCTTGAAGGAATCAACTTCTATTCTGGTTTTGCCTTCTTCTATAATTTAGCGCGCCATCAAAAAATGGTTGGTACATCGACGATGATCAGTTACATCCAGCGTGACGAGTTGCAACACTCGTACTTCATCAGTCAATTGTTGCGTGCTGTCCTGACAGAACATCCAGACATCGATGCCGATGGTTCATTCACGAAGTTCGTTTATGCGACGTTTGAGCGTGCCGTCGATCTTGAAATCGAGTGGAGCGAGTATGTCCTGCGTGACTTGGATGGACTTGACGTCAGTGAGATGCGTGACTACGTCAAGTATCTTGCGAATAAACGACTCCGCGTCATCGGTCTTTCAGATTTATACGAAGGACACGACGAGGACGTCATGCCATGGATTCGTGCGTATTCGGATGACTCGATGAACGCGACAAAATCTGATTTCTTCGAACAGAAATCACGGTCGTACGCAAAAGTGACGGATGCGAACGGATTTGACGATTTGTAAGCCGTGAATGAATCTTTAAATTTTGATTGCTTCACAATTCGTTTTCCTTTACGCTAGGACAGGTGAGGTCATGCCCGACTCCTGCGGAAAAACAAGGCAATCATGACCCTGGAAGATGCAACGCATCTGAAGCGGCATGATGGCTTGTCCGCGGAAAGTGGGCAGACCAGACCGGTCCTTTTTATCTGTTTATTTTTTAGGTCAATCAAGAACTAGACAAAAAAAGGGCCGGACTCGAAAAGTCCGGCAGAATCAGGGGGAATACTTGAAGTCTTGCTACTGAAATGTTCCCTCGAGAAATAAAAAATAAACAATTTAAAAAATATTTTTTACCATTTGTAAAAAGTATGTTATTATAAGTTGATGAATTTAGTTAGGGAGTGTATAAACTATGGCAAACTTTGAAAAAGACCAAGTTGTTACTGGTAAAGTAACTGGTATTCAAAACTTTGGTGCTTTCGTAGCACTTGACGAGCAAACACAAGGTCTCGTCCACATTTCAGAAATCTCACACGATTACGTAAAAGATATCAACGATTACGTAAAAGTTGGCGATGAAGTAACTGTTAAAGTTCTCGACATCGACGAAGCTAACAAAAAAATGAAGCTTTCGATCAAAGCAACTCAAGAAGCTCCAAAACGTGAAGCACGCGCTAAAGGCCCACGCAAAAACGCTGGACGTCGCGATGCAGGTCCTGCTTTCAAACAAGAAGAAGCTCCTGGCTTCAACGTGTTGAAAGGCAAATTGGAAGAATGGATTGAAAAATCAAACTTCCAAAAATAAGAATGTTTAAGAGAATCGACATCGGTCGGTTCTCTTTTTTTCGTTTTTTTTGCGTTATAAGCATTAAAATAGATGCGAAAGGGGAATGTGTGGATAATGTAAGGTGTTCATTACTTATCAAGGGGGCAACACACAATGGAAAACTTTCAATATCGCAATCCAACGAAACTAATTTTTGGTGACGGTCAGGTCAGCCAAATCAAAGAAGAACTTAAAACGTTAAATGCTAAGAAAGTCATGCTCGTTTTCGGTGGCGGAAGTATTAAACGGAATGGTGTCTATGACGACGTTACACGCGAACTGAACGAAGCAGGAATCGAATATGTCGAATGTGACGGCGTTGAACCAAACCCACGCATCGAAACAGCAGAGCGCGGCATTAAGATTGCACGTGAAGCAGGCGTTGATGCATTACTTGCACTTGGTGGCGGTTCTGTCATCGACTGTACGAAATTAATTGCAGCAGGTATTCCATATGAAGGCGAAGCATGGGATCTCGTCATCGGGAAAGCAACACCAGAAACAGTTATTCCATTCGGAACAGTCTTGACACTTGCAGCAACCGGTTCAGAAATGAACTCTGGTTCTGTCATCACGAACTGGAAAACGCAAGAGAAGTACGGTTGGGGCAGCCCGCTTACATTCCCGACGTTCTCAGTTCTTGATCCAAAATACACGGTCAGTGTTCCAAAAGATCAAACGATTTACGGGATCGTCGATATGATGAGTCACTGTCTTGAGCAGTACTTCCATACAGCACATGCACCTGTCCAAGAACGAATGACAGAAGGCGTTATGCAAGCTGTCGTCGAAGCGGCACCAAAACTCGTTAACGACCTTGAGAACGTTGAGCTTCGTGGAACGATCCTCTTTGCAGGTACGATGGCACTAAACGGTGTACTCCAAATGGGAGCACGCGGTGACTGGGCATCACACAACATCGAACACGCGGTTTCAGCTGTTCATGACATCCCGCACGCAGGTGGTCTGGCAATCCTCTTCCCGAACTGGATGCGCCACGTGTTAGACGAATCAAACGCACATCGTTTCGTCACACTCGGTGAAAACGTCTTTAACGTCGACACAGAAGGTAAGTCAGAGATGGAAGCGGCTCATGCGACGATTGATGCAATCAGTGCATTCTGGACATCACTCGGTGCACCAAACCGTCTCGCTGACTACGACATCAAAGAAGATACAATCGACTCAATCGTGAAATCAGCAATGACACGCGGTGACTTCGGTAACTTCAAATCACTCGGTAGTGAAGATGTCCGTGAAATCGTAACAGCAGCGTTATAAGTTGCGCTAACATTTGCTAATCTTTTCACAAAAGACTTGAACGACCTTCCTTCTTGCGTTTTAATGAGAGGGAAGGTCGCATTTGTTTGCGAATGAATAAGGAGGACGATGGAATGACAACGGTACGTTTTGATTATTCGAAAGCATTACAATTCGTAGGACAACATGAAGTAGATTACATGGCAGACACGGTTAAGACATTACATGGAGCGATTCACAACGGCACAGGTGCCGGCAGTGACTTCCTCGGATGGGTCGACTTACCGACGAACTATGACAAAGCTGAATTTGCCCGTATTCAAGAATCAGCTGAAAAAATCAAATCAGATTCAGATGTATTGCTCGTCGTCGGAATCGGTGGATCTTACCTCGGAGCGCGTGCCGCAATCGAGATGTTAGGTCATTCCTTCCATAACCTATTATCAAAAGAGGAACGGAAGGCACCACAAATCATTTACGCGGGTCATAACATTTCATCGACGTATCTGCATGATTTGTTTGAAGTACTCGAAGGAAAAGATGTTTCGGTCAACATCATCTCGAAATCAGGGACGACGACAGAACCTGCGATTTCATTCCGGCTCTTGAAATCGTTCATGGAAGAGAAATATGGACAAGCAGAAGCAAAAAGCCGGATTTACGCAACGACGGATAAAGCACGTGGCGCGTTAAAAACGCTGGCAGACTCTGAAGGATACCAGACGTTCGTCATTCCCGATGATGTCGGGGGACGTTTCTCCGTCTTGACGCCGGTCGGTCTATTACCAATTGCTGCTGCCGGTATTTCAATCGAAGAATTGATGGCAGGTGCACGTGACGCACAAGAGAAATTTGCGAACGAAAACCTGGCTGAAAACGAAGCATATCAATATGCGGTCGTCCGAAATGCATTGTATGCAAAAGGAAAAACGATTGAGCTTCTTGTCAACTACGAACCAGCGTTACATTATGTATCAGAATGGTGGAAACAGTTGTACGGAGAATCAGAAGGTAAAGACTTCAAAGGGATCTTCCCGGCAGCGGTCGACTTCTCGACAGATTTGCATTCAATGGGTCAATACGTACAAGAGGGACGTCGTGATTTATTTGAGACAGTCATCAAAGTCGGTCAAGCCCGCCATGCATTGACGATTGAAAAAGATGCGCAAGATCTTGACGGTCTGAACTTCCTCGAGGGGAAATCAATCCAATTCGTCAACGATAAAGCAGCAGAAGGGACGTTGCTTGCCCATACAGATGGTCAAGTCCCGAACTTGACGGTCGAATTGCCAGAGATGACACCGTATCATCTTGGATTCCTGTTCTACTTCTTCGAAAAAGCCTGCGCGATGAGCGGTTATCTTCTTGGTGTTAACCCATTCGACCAACCGGGTGTTGAAGCGTACAAGAAAAACATGTTTGCCCTTCTCGGTAAACCTGGCTTTGAAGCAGAAAAAGCAGAACTTGAAGCACGCTTGAAATAAATAAAAAGACATCTCCTGAGCGTTCGGGAGATGTCTTTTTTTGTCATTCTCATCGATTCCCACGCACTTTCACTTTTAGAATGCTTTCGAAACAGGTAAAGTGAAGATAGAAGAAGAAATGAGGTGCACGTACGTGATTAGATTTTTAGATTATTATCAAAATCAAGTCGAGTTGAGTTTTGACGATCATCCTTTCTCGACAAAACCTCTCCATGTCTGGGTCATTGCCGTGTATGAAGGGAAATGGCTTCTGACACATCATAAGCAACGGGGATATGAGTTTCCGGGGGGGAAGGTCGAACCGGGTGAAACGGCGGAAGAAGCAGCACGTCGCGAAGTGATGGAAGAGACAGGCGGGCGTATCGCCAGTCTCGCGTACATTGGTCAATACCGCGTCGAAGGACGAGGGGATACGATCATCAAAAACATTTACTTCGCGGAAATCGAATCACTCGTCCCACATCTTGCCGTCGATGAGACGGATGGGGCCTTTTTATTAGAAGACCTCCCGCAACGTCTTGAAATGAACCGAAAATATAGTTTTATGATGAAGGACCGTGTCCTTCCGGAGACACTTCGTGTACTCGCCGAACGCCGATTGGTATGAGCTGCCGAGACAAGGTCCTTTTCGGACGTTTCGTGTCTATTATGAAACGTCTGATCGGGAGCGTGTCGGTGCATACGTTGTTTTACCGACGTGTCCGAATGGTCAAGGACTCCTCTATTTACGTGGCGGGACACGGAATATCGGAATGGTTCGACCGACACGATTGATGCAATTCGCACAAGCCGGTTTTTTCGTGATGGCGCCTTTTTATCGCGGAAACTTAGGGGGAACGGGGAAAGAAGATTTTGGTCACGAGGATGTACGTGATGCAACGGCGGCGTTTGACTGGTTAGCAAACTACGTAGACCGCGTCTCCGTGTTCGGCTTCTCTCGCGGAGGGCAGATGGCCTTACTGTTAGCACATCAACGCCCAGTCGCCCGTACCGTGTCATGGGCCGGGGTGACGAATCTTGTCTGGACGTATGAAGAACAACGGACGATGCAAAAGATGTTACGTCGTTTCACGGGAGGCGTGCCGGAGAAAAATCCGGATGCCTACCGAGTCCGGTCACCGTTGTTTGTATCGCCACAGGGACAAGTCTTGTTAATTCATGGCAGGTACGATCAAAATGTTCGTTTACGGCATGCGACGAATTACGCAGCGCGTTATCCGGCACAAACGGAGCTGCGCATTTATGAACAGGCGCACCAGTTTCCCATACAGGAAAAGTTTGTCGTGACACAGGAAATCATCGATTGGATGATTAATGAGTAATGTTTAAATTGCCCCGAAAAATAATCGGGGCAATTTTTTTGAGATACTTAACATTGATACATTTTAAAAAAGCGCTTTTTAATCCAAAATTGATATTTGATATACTAGAAGATATAAATGGAATGATTAGGGATAAAGACAGAAGGGGAGAACGGGATGGAAATCTTGTTGGCACGGCAACCAATTGTGAATCGATTGGGTGCCATTGATGCGTTTGAATTATTATATCGTTCCGTCGAGATGCCTGCTATTTTTGATGGCGAACTGGCGACGATGGATGTTTTGACGAATACATTGGTTCACTTAGGGGTCGACCATGTATCAGAAGGAAAACGACTATTCATTAATTTCACAGGCGATTTATTACAAGGTGAGCTGATTGATCACTTGGATCCTGAAAGGTTCGTCATCGAGATCCTTGAGACCGTCGAAATCGATGCGCATATATTAGCTGTATTAAAGAACTGGAAAAAAGCAGGATTTCAATTAGCGTTAGATGATTTCGTTGCAGATTTATTACGGAATCATGGTCCGGAGTTATTTGATTTAATTGATTTAATTAAAATTGATATCGAGGCGATCAATCCGAGAGAACAAAGTGCGATTTTACATATCGTAAAAAGAAACTATCCGCATATTCAATTATTGGCAGAGCGTGTCGAAACGCATGAAGATCATCTTCGGAGTCTCGATATGGGATACGATTGGTTTCAAGGGTACTTTTATGCGAAACCGATGTTGATGAAAGGCAAAGCGATTCCACCCCAGCTTCCCGTTTTATTAAAAATGCTGAAATGGCTCGATTCGGATGAACATTACGATGAAGTCATCGACGAAATTGAAGGAAATCCCTACATTAGCGTCCAAGTACTTCAACTCATCAATTCACCTGGGATTGGATTACGAAATACGGTCGGCTCGGTTCGACAAGCCATCTCTTTACTCGGGTTCTCTCAATTGAAGAGTTGGATTTCTCTGATCGTGTTGCGAGAAATGCGACTTGCGAGTCCTTACAAGTGGTCAGACGAGTTATTGCGTTCCTCCCTACATTGTGCCAAGTTATGTGAGCTCTTTGCACTCGAAACCAATACGCTACGTCCTGAGAGTGCCTACATGATTGGCTTGTTGTCGCATATCGATGCCTTATTATCTGTCAACATCGATGAAATCATCGATCAGTTGCCGATTGAGACGACTTTAAAAACGGTTTTACAAGGAAATGACCACCCGTTTCGTGACTGCCTGTTGCTTGCGATCAGTGCTGACCGAGGAGAATTTGAACAGTTTGAGAACCTGAGTAACCGATTTGGTATCTCGAACCAGCGTGCCTATGCGTTATTGAAGGAAAGTCAGGAATGGCTGATCAATAAAGAGCGTCATCTTCATCCGGATGAAGTAGATTCCATCAGCTGATTCCATGTCAAACAAAAAAGAGGCGTCAGACACCGTATGATAACGTGTCTGACGCCTCTTTTGTATGTTGGTTTAGATTTTTGGACCGGCAGATTTAATTGCATCGGTCGCACTGTCGAATCGCGTAAAGTTTTGTGTGAATTTATTTGCTAAAGCTTGTGCTTGTTCTGCGTATGCGTCTGCATCTGACCAGACTTTTACCGGATTGAGTAAGTCGCTTGGAACACCGGGTACTTCTATCGGCATGTGGAGTCCGAAAATCGGGTGTTCTTCCGTCGGGATGTCAGCGAGTGTACCGTTGACGGCAGCATTGACCATCGTCCGTGTATAGGAAAGCTTCATCCGACTTCCAGTCCCATATGCACCACCTGTCCAACCTGTATTGACGAGGTAGACCGTGACACCATGCCGGTCGATGAGTTCACCAAGCATCGTCGCATATTTTTCAGGCATCAATGGTAAGAACGGTGAACCGAAACATGTCGAGAAGGTCGCTTCCGGTTCAGTGACACCACGCTCTGTTCCAGCAAGTTTTGATGTATAGCCGGATAAGAAGTGGTACATCGCTTGCTCCTTCGTCAACTTACTGATTGGCGGAAGGACGCCGTATGCATCAGCCGTCAAGAAGACAATCGTTTTCGGATGTCCGGCACGTGACGGTACGGCAATGTTATCGATTGCTGTAATCGGATAAGCAGCCCGTGTATTTTCTGTCAGAGATGTATCGTCATAGTCCGGACTGCGCTTCTCGTCGAGGACGACGTTTTCAAGGACTGTACCGAACCGGATCGCATCAAAGATTTGCGGCTCTTTTTCACGCGACAGGTTGACTGTTTTCGCGTAGCAACCGCCTTCGATGTTGAAGACACCATCATGAGACCAGCCGTGTTCGTCGTCACCGATCAACTGACGACTTTCGTCAGCGGACAGTGTGGTCTTACCAGTCCCTGATAGTCCGAAGAATAAGGCGACGTCCCCCTCATGACCGACGTTAGCCGAGCAGTGCATCGATAAGACGTTCTCTTGTGGTAAGAGGTAGTTCATGACAGAGAAGATGGATTTTTTGATTTCGCCCGCATACTCCGTTCCACCGATTAAAACGATACGATGTTCGAATGACATGGCGATGAACGTTTCTGAATTCGTCCCGTCGACTTCAGGGTCGGCCTTGAAATCGGGTGCGTAAATGACCGTGAAGGGCTCAAAAGCAGCTTCAGTCGGAAACTCACGTAAAAATAATTGTTTTGCGAATAAGTTATGCCAAGCATATTGAGTCACGACACGAACTGGAAGGGTGAAATGAGTATCTGCACCAGCGGCAGCTTCTGTGTAGTAGAGCTGATCTGCCTCATTCATGTAGCGAAGAACTTTTTGTAACAATTGCTCGAATTTGTCTGCTTCCATCGGCTGATTGACATGTCCCCAATCGATGTGTGATTCGCATGACTGATCGCGAACAATGAACTTGTCTTTTGGTGAACGACCTGTAAATTTCCCCGTTTCTACAGACAGAGCGCCGTTTTCGGCAAGGACTCCTTCTTCGTTCCGAATCGCATGTTCGACTAGCTCAGCAACAGATAGTTGTTTGAACACATGCTCCTTCTTGATTAGTTCTTCGATATTCAGGACCGTCATCGGCATCCTGACCCCACCTTTCCCCTACGTTGGTTTAGCTCTGGCATTTAGTATGACACATTTATTATATATGACATACTAAAAGAAGAGCAATCATTTTTTAGCGCTGATTTCTATTTTTCTGGAAACGCTTTCAGCATTAACAGTTTAACATCTCTTCGGAAAAGTTTCGACTAGAAATTAAAACGTTGCTTGACAGAGTCGGCACAACTTTATATCATGTAATTCGTAACGGATACTCTTATTCTGAGCAGGTGGAGGGAACAAGGCCCGAAGAAACCCGGCAACCGTCCTACATTAAGAATGCTATTAATGAAGGAAAAGGTGCTCTCCTGAAGCGAAGTAAACACTTCGAACGATAAGAGGGTAAAGGAAGAACGCACAACCTTTCCCTGACCATTTTTGGACATGGAAAGGTTTTTTTCATTTTACCGTCCCACTCAACTAGGGGAAATGAGTACACCGTCAAATTCTTTTTTGGGAGGGTCAAACATGACAAACCTTAATCGCCGACTATTTACGTCGGAGTCAGTAACTGAAGGTCACCCGGATAAAATCTGTGACCAAATCTCGGATTCAATCTTAGATGCGATTCTCGCAGCTGATCCAAATGCACGCGTAGCTGCTGAAACATCTGTCACGACAGGACTCGTCCTCGTAGCAGGTGAAATCACGACATCGACATATGTCGATATTCCGAAAGTCGTCCGCGAAACAATTCGTGAGATTGGCTATACACGCGCTAAATACGGTTTCGATGCAGACACGTGTGCTGTATTGACTTCAATCGATGAGCAATCAGCAGACATCGCTCTCGGTGTTGACCAAGCGCTTGAAGCACGCGAAGGTAACATGTCAGATGAAGAAATCGATGCGATCGGTGCAGGAGACCAGGGTCTTATGTTCGGATACGCTACGAAAGAAACACCTGAACTCATGCCACTTCCAATCTCGCTTTCACACAAACTTGCCCGTCGTCTCGCTGAGGTCCGTAAAAACGGTCAACTCGATTACCTTCGTCCAGATGGTAAAACGCAAGTGACGGTTGAATACAACGAGAACAACGAACCGGTTCGTGTCGATACAATCGTCATCTCGACGCAACATGCAGAAGAAGTGACACTCGAGCAAATCCAAGCGGATTTAAAAGAACATGTCATCGCACCTGTCATCCCATCAGAGTACATCGATGCGGAAACAAAGTTCTTCATTAACCCAACTGGACGCTTCGTTATCGGTGGACCACAAGGGGATGCAGGACTCACAGGACGTAAAATCATCGTCGATACGTATGGTGGATATGCACGTCATGGAGGCGGTGCATTCTCTGGTAAAGATCCAACCAAAGTTGACCGTTCTGCAGCATACGCAGCGCGTTATGTCGCGAAAAACCTCGTAGCAGCGGGTCTTGCGGATAAAGCAGAAGTTCAACTTGCATACGCGATTGGTGTCGCACATCCTGTTTCGATCGCAGTTGATACATTTGGAACAGGTAAGCTTCCTGAAGCACAACTCGTCGAACTTGTTGCTGAAAACTTCGATCTTCGTCCAGCAGGGATCATCAATATGCTTGATCTCCGCCGTCCGATTTATCGTCAGACTGCAGCATATGGTCATTTCGGTCGTACAGACATCGAATTGCCATGGGAACAAACAGATAAAGCAGCTATTCTTGAAGAACAAGCGAAACGATTCGCATAAGACTCCGTTCAGAAACAGACTCATCCCGAGTTTGTTTCTGAACTTTTTTTGTTTGTCCCGAACTTTGCAGGGAAACGAATGATTTTTCTAGAAAAGGGTAAAAGAACATGAACCGGTAAATGGAAAAAGGGGGAGTCCGACATGGAGATACGCGAAGCAGTTCCGACCGATGCAGCACGCATTCATGATATTGCTATCACCTCTTGGATGGATACGTATGAAGAAATCTATTCTGCAAATTCTAAAACGCATTTCGTGAAAGAAGCGTATCCGCAAGAAGAAGTCGCACGGGCGATTCGGACAGCGGAAGAAGCACGCGGAGAGTACTTTAATGTAGCGATCATTGATGAAGAAATCGTAGGATTCATCCATGCCATCGATGTCGATGGCACATGGGAAATCGTTCGCTTGTATGTGTTGCCAAAGTATCAGCAAAATGGGATCGGACGAAAGTTGATCCGCGAGCTTGAGCGGCAAGGCGCCTCCCCGATTGAAGTCTATGTTGAATCCCGAAACTATAAAGCACGTCAGTTTCTCGTTTCGTTCGGATTTAAAGAAGTGAGTGAAACGACGGAAGAAATTTTTGGGCAAGTCGAGCCCGTCACACGCTTAAAGCGTCGTTATGATGAAAATCCGACTTAAGATGGTGTTTTACGTCGTGCGTTTCACGGTAAGATAGAGGAATCATTGGTGAAGAGGTGAGTTTGTGGAAAATCAAGCAACAGGAGTCATCGTACTCGTTTATCCGCTCCAGTTACGGGCGAAGCCGAGCGACGCATTGATTCGCGTACTCGAACAAGACTATGAGGTGTTACGTGTAGATTCTCCGCGTCGGATATCACTCGAAGAACATCAGCAGTTACTAAAAGATGCTTTACGGGAGGCCGGTAAACGAAAGCTCCCAATCCATATCATCGCCTGCAGCATGGGGGCGCTCGTCGTTAACCGGTTACTTCAAGAATATGAACTACCAATTGCGAGTTTGACTTATATCTCTCCACTGTTCGATTGGCATAACTCGAAACAACTTGGTGGGGTCAAACAAGTTTTTGCGAGTGCCTTTGACCGCTTCCGTCCTGATGCGCCACTCGGTACACTACCGTTTGGTCAAAATAGTGAAGATACGGCACGGCTTGGTGAATTGACGTATGCGCAGTACCGGGAGATTGAAGAAGAAATTGTCTTACACGATGAAGAACGAAAAAAATTACCCCGCGTCAACCTTGCGTGTTTTTATGCACCGGACGATCAATTCGCAGACGTCAAGTTTACGCTAGAAATCTGTCGGAAGATGGGGGGAGATCAAATTTACCTCCAACGCCTTCACGGCTTCCCACATTTCAGCTTTGAACGTCTCAATACACGGTTCGCAGAAAAATTATTATTGTTTTTGAAGATGATCGAGGAATAACAAAAAAGACGCTGTCGTGCTGACAGCGTCTCAGACCGTAGACAAAGTGCTATCGGGAAATCAAGCGTCTTTTTTCGTTGCTTTCCTCGGGCGAGGCGCAAGCCGTTGCTCCTTGATCCTCACGGACAATGAGCAGGGTCTTGCCTGCCTCTGAAAGTGCGTTAAAAACGCACTTTTCCCCGTAGGAGTCAATGAAACGCGACGCTTTTTAGGCAATACCGTGACGGAAAGCCGGTCATGCAGACGGTTTAGAGCGCAATCCGTCTCGAATCGCTTTTCGCTTTGAAGACGAGGCGAGACAGGGAAGCGCGAACGGATTGCTTCTCGATATCGCATGTTCACGCTCCATAAGAGTTTGTCTACACGCTAAAGACGCTGTCGTGCGGACAGCGTCTTTTTTTTTGATTAATCGAGTGTTTGCTTTTTTAATTTTTTTTCGATGGCGACGATGAAGGGGGGATTGTTTTGTTGATTCAGAAAACGATACTGTAAGACGGCATAGTCTTGTTGGGACAGACTTTCAACATAATCAAGGACGGCATCACGTTCGCGTTTGCCCTCGACATGACCATGATAGATGACGAGGACGATCAAGCCACCGGGTACGAGTACCGGGAGTAATGCCCCTAACGCTTCTAATGTATCTTCTCCGGTCGTCGTGACGGATTTATCGCTCCCGGGCAAATAACCGAGATTAAAGACGCCCGCTCGAACCGGACGTGTCTCGTTCACGAGGCGGGCACCGACGTGGATATGACTTTCGTGGTAGAGATCGACCCAATCGGCGACATGGGCGGCTTCGACCCGCCGCTTCGTCTCTTCGATCGCCTGTAGCTGGACATCAAAAGCAATGACACGTCCATCCGGCCCCACTTGTTCAGCGAGAAACAGTGTGTCATGACCATTTCCTGCAGTCATATCGACGACACAATCTCCTTCGTGAAGGACAGCTTCTAATAACTCTTTTGCATAAGGTAGTACACGGGCAAGTGACATGGCTCAGACTCCTGTTCAATAAATAGATTTCTTACATAATTTTCTAACGTTTTTGTCGCACTGATTATATCATTATTCCGATAATTCGTTCAAAATGAAGTTTCTTGACAGAGCAGGGGACAATTTCGTAAGGTGGCAAAGGTGAGAAATATATTGGAGGACGTTTATCATGCCGAAATTACCCCGTGCGGTCTGGATTCTCGTGTTGGCGATGACGATCAATACGACAGGAGCCTCTTTTTTATGGCCGTTTAATACATTATATATTCATGAATATTTAGGTGAATCGATGACTAAGGCTGGAATTGCCTTATTCGTCAATTCGGCATTAGCAATCGTCGGAAACTATATCGGTGGAAAAGCATTCGATCGACTGGGTGGAAAACGTACACTCGTCATCAGCGTGATTGGGCTAGTCGTCGCATCGGTTGGATTATTGTTATTTCATCAGACATTTGTTGGGTACGTGACGATGCTCGGCTTGATAGGTTTCGTCGGAGGAATGGTTTTTCCGACAGTCTATGCCTTGACGGGTGTCATCTGGCCGAAAGGTGGACGCCGTGCTTTTAATGCGATTTATGTCGCACAAAACGTCGGTGTTGCGCTCGGTACTGCCGTCAGTGGTCAAATTGCAGCAATCGACATTCAATTCATTTTTATCGCGAACTTGATTTTATATGTCCTTTTCGCAATCGTCTTATTTGTTGGTTTGAACTGGATTCAAGCACCGGAGAAGAAACAGCAAAAAGAATTTACGACAGAAGATGTCCGGGAGCCGCTTTCGAAAGAATCCGTTCGGACGATGCTTTATGTATCAATCGGGTATGCGTTACTTTGGTTCGTCTATGTCCAGTGGCAAGGGACGTTTGCCGTTCACACGAAATCGCTGGGTGTGACGATTTCCGAGTACTCGATTTTATGGACAATCAACGGGGCGTTAATCGTATTTGCACAACCGTTGTTAGCGCCGATCTTACGCTGGTTCGGTGATGATTTGAAACGGCAGTTGTTGACGGGGACCGGCATATTCTTAGTGTCGTACGCAATCGTACCGTTTGCTGAAGGCTTTGAGATGTTTCTTGTTGCGATGGTCATCTTGACGATTGGTGAGATGTTCATCTGGCCGGCCGTTCCTGCGATGGCAGCGCGCCTTGCTCCGATTGGGAAAGAAGGCGAATTCCAAGGGTACGTCAACATCGCGGCATCTGCCGGGCGGATGATTAGTCCGACGGTCGGTGGTTTAATTTACGATTTATCCGGGATGAATGCGGTCTTCTTGACGTTGATCGGATTGATTTTACTTGCCGGTATTGTCTTTGTCCGTGCCATTCCTAAAATTAATTGATACAAAAGAACGCTCCGTCTTTTCGGGATAGAGTGTTTTTTTGTATTTTCAAAAGATTAGAGTAAAGCTGAATTAAAGCGGGTATCAATAAAAAGAGGGAATAATTAAATAATTAACCAAATTAAAGAAGTTTATATTTTTTTGTTGTGCTTTTTGAATCGGGAGTGTGAGAAGGATGGGAAAGTGCGTTTTCATCGAAGATCAGACAACTTGGACAACTCTTATTCGCAATCAACCACTCGATATTTTCTACAGTTATGAATACGTTAAATTAAATGCAAGACCGGAAGAACGCGCTCGATTGATGTACTTTAAAGGAGCGGCAGGTGCATTATTTTATCCCTTTTTAAAGCGTCCCATCTTTGAGACGAAGTATTTTGATTTAATCACGCCGTACGGATACGGTGGACCGGAAGTGGTTGGTGACTTGACCATCGAAGAGTGGGGAGAGGCAAGGGATTGTTTTCAGGAATGGGCTGAGCGGGAACAGATCGTTTCCGAGTTGATTCGCTATAACCCCTTGACGAAAAACGACCGTTTTGGTGCGTATTGGACAAAAAAAGAATTCATCCGACATACGACTAGTATTGATTTGCGACCGTCCGTAGAGGAAATCATGCAGACATTTCATAAAAAGACACGGAGCATGATTCGGAAATCACTTGCTTCTCATCTAGTCGTCAGACCAGGTACACATGAAGATTTGCAGTCATTCATTCAATTGTATTACCAAACGATGGATCGAAAAGATGCGTCCAGTCATTATTATTTTTCGCGAGACTACTTTGAACAGTTATTCGAACCGAATGTTCTATGTACACCATTGTTACTAATGGCTGAGTTCGAAGGGGAAGTAATTGGTGGATACTTCGTATTGCTCGGTCAGCAGTATGCTCATGGTCATTTGATGGGGTGTGAGCGGGATGAACATAAACTATATCCGAATCAGCGACTCGAGTTTGAGGCAATTTTACAATCGAAGGCGGCAGGAATGGTCGAACAGCATTTGGGTGGCGGCTACAAAGAACGGGATAGTTTATTCGAAAGTAAGTGTCGCTATACTGGGTACCGGATGTTCGAATACCATCAAGGGAAAAATATCTTGCTGCCTGAAGTCTATGAACAATTGTGCCAACGCTATGGTGACGGAGAGCGTGAACATTATTTTCCCGGTTACCGGTCTCACCCGGCGCTGATCTCGAAATAATACAACATGGACAAAGTAAGTATTGGGCAATAAAAATTTGTCTACAGTCTGAAATGACAGCCCACGGTCTGTCGTTTTTTTTGTTAAAGTTAAAGAAAGGAGTGAGGCGAGTGCAAAAAACGGGCTTGATTTTCGATATGGATGGCGTCATTTTAGATAGTGAAATCCGCTACTTTGGTGTACATAAGGATATGTTTCGACAACTCGGGATTCCGCTCGATCCCGTACAATATGCAACGTTCATGGGCAAGACGGGAGATGAGATGTGGGCGGAATTAATTGAACAACATCGTTTACCCCATCAAACGGATGCGTTACTCGCACAGGAGCATGACTTATTTCAACAACATGCCAAACCAGAAGCATGTGGATTGAAAGACGGGGTTCAAGAGTTAATGTATGGTGCGAGGAAGGACGGATACCGGATTGCGATTGCCTCATCGAGCTCACTCGAAAAAATTGAACGGGTCATCTCGTTTTATGGATTGGTGGTCGACACCTACACGAGTGGCTTTGAAGTCCCGCGCTCTAAACCGGACCCCGCCATCTTCGAGCTGACAGCAAAACGGATGGGTCTCGCGCCAGCGTCATGTATCGTCATCGAGGACGCGGCGAATGGTATGATGGGGGCAAAAAAAGCAGGGATGGAAGTCATCGCGTTACTCGACGACCGCATGCCGGCGCAAACATTACGTTATGCCGATCATCAGGCGTCAACACATGCTGCGATTGGGGAAATTTTACGGAAACGTTGACGGTTGATTAAGATTCAGATTAAACTAACTAATAGATAGTCAGATGCAACGAACTGAAGTAGTAATGGAGACATTCCGTTTAGAGAACTGGTGGGTGGTGCAAACCAGTCGGAACTGTCCATGAACTCGTCAGGGAGCATGATTCGTGAACAACGAGTAGCGAATCCGGTCCTTCACACCGTTATCCGTGAGTCAAGCGGTCTGTCATTGACAGACAACGTGGGTGGTACCGCGGAAGCCAAACCGGTCTTTCGTCCCTATTCTTAGGGGCGGAAGACCGGTTTTTTTTAATCAGAGGAGGAAGAAGAGATGTCGTATAATCATCGTGAGATTGAACCAAAATGGCAAGCGCGCTGGGAACAGGATAACGCGTTCGTAACGACGGAAGACCCAAGTAAGGAAGGCTTTTATGCCCTCGATATGTTTCCATATCCATCGGGAGCAGGACTGCATGTCGGACACCCGGAAGGATACACGGCAACGGATATCCTCGCCCGCATGAAACGGATGCAAGGGTATAACGTTCTTCACCCAATGGGTTGGGATGCGTTCGGACTCCCGGCAGAACAGTATGCACTCGACACGGGGAATGACCCGCGTGAGTTCACGGCGCAAAATATCGAAACGTTTAAACGTCAGTTGAAAGACTTAGGTTTTTCATACGATTGGGACCGTGAAATCAATACGACGGATCCGAAATACTATAAATGGACGCAGTGGATCTTCACACAACTGTACGAAAAAGGACTTGCGTTCGTAGACGAAGTCGCGGTTAACTGGTGCCCGGCACTTGGAACGGTCCTCGCGAATGAAGAAGTCATCGATGGATTGTCTGAACGTGGAAATCACCCTGTCGTCCGTGTCCCGATGCGTCAATGGGTCCTCAAGATTACGGAATATGCGGACCGTCTCCTCGACGATTTAGATGAACTCGATTGGCCAGAGTCAGTGAAAGAAATGCAACGGAACTGGATTGGTAAATCGGAAGGTGCGGAAATCGACTTTACGATTGACGGACACAAAAAACAAGTCACGGTCTTTACGACACGTCCGGATACAGTCTTCGGCGCGACGTACCTCGTCTTAGCACCGGAGCATCCATTTGTCGCGGATATCATGACGGCAGAACATCAGGCAGCGGTCGAAGGTTACATCGCATCTGTTCAGACGAAATCGGATCTTGAACGAACGGATCTTGCGAAAGAAAAAACAGGTGTCTTCACGGGTGCGTTCGCTGTCAACCCGATTTCTGGGGAACGTCTACCGATCTGGATTGCCGATTATGTTCTTGCGACATACGGGACAGGGGCCATCATGGCCGTTCCGGCGCATGACGAACGGGACCATGAATTTGCGAAACAATTCGACCTTCCAATTATTGAAGTCGTAAAAGGCGGAAACGTCGAGGAAGCGGCGTATACAGGCGAAGGCGAGCACGTCAATTCACAAATGCTCGATGGCCTCTCGAAGGCTGAATCCATCGAAACCATCATTGCTGAACTCGAAACGAACCAGGTCGGACGGAAGAAGATCACGTATCGTCTCCGTGACTGGCTCTTTAGCCGTCAACGCTATTGGGGCGAGCCGATTCCGGTCGTCCATATGGAAGATGGAACGATGAAGACGCTTGATAAACAAGAGTTACCCCTTGAACTTCCGATGATTCCTGAAATCAAACCGTCTGGAACAGGGGAGTCACCGCTTGCACTTGCAGAAGAGTGGCTCGACTATACGGATCCTGTGACAGGGATGAAAGGACGCCGCGAAACGAACACGATGCCACAATGGGGCGGTAGCTGCTGGTACTACCTTCGTTTCATTGATCCGCATAATGAAGAGGCAATCGCTGATCCGGAGAAATTAAAATACTGGCTTCCGGTCGATATTTATATCGGTGGGGCGGAACATGCGGTCCTTCACTTACTGTACGCACGTTTTTGGCACAAAGTGTTATACGATATCGGGGTTGTTCCGACAAAAGAGCCATTCCAAAAGCTGTATAACCAAGGGATGATTCTTGGAGAGAACAATGAGAAAATGTCGAAATCACGCGGGAACGTCATTAATCCGGATGAAATCGTCAAGTCACACGGTGCAGATACGCTTCGCCTGTACGAAATGTTCATGGGGCCGCTCGATGCGTCCATATCCTGGTCAGAAAACGGGCTCGACGGTGCACGTCGTTTCCTTGACCGCGTCTGGCGCTTATTCGAACGGACAGCAGACATTCAAGATATTGAGACGGTTGACGCTGACTTCGAACGTGTCTATCACCAGACCGTCAAGAAAGTCACGGAAGACTTCTCGAACATTCAATTCAATACAGGGATTTCCCAGTTGATGGTCTTCGTCAACGAAGCGAACAAACAGCAAGTCTTACCACGTTACTTCCTTCGCGGATTCATTCAGTTGTTGACACCTGTCGCGCCTCACCTCGGGGAAGAGTTATGGGAGCAACTTGGGTTTGAAGATACATTAACGTACGCGGCATGGCCGACGTATGACGAAACAAAACTCGTCAGTGATACGATGGAGTTCGTCATTCAAGTGAACGGAAAAGTCCGTTCGAAATTGACGATTAGTATTGACGCAACAAAAGAAGAAATCGAAGCACTCGCTTTTGCCGATGAAAAAACAAAAGAGTGGATTGGCGACAAGACAGTTCGTAAAGTCATCGTCGTACCGAAAAAACTCATCAATATCGTGGCGAACTAACGACAACCCCCTTCTCCTAGTTTGATTGGAGTGAGGGGGTTGTGTTGATTTCAGTCGCAAGCCTGCTTTTTTTTTAGTCTTCCTTCTGATACACTAAATCAGAAACCGAGAGAGAAAGGCGATTTGTGTAAATGAAACGATCCTATATAGTCTATACAACGATTTTTGCCGTCGTCTCCGGCTTGATCCTCTGTATTCTACTCGTCTTCTCTAAACCAGAGACGTTAGCGCAAATTCAAGAGACCTTCATGAAAATCGAAACGCAGTCGAAGCACCAGGCTGCTGTCAAACAAGTACCACCAAAAATGCCGTCGTCGATTCCGAATCCGGAAGAACCGTTGATTCAAGATGTCCAACAAATGTTGTACGATGATTCGATTGGCTCCTATCTCGTCGTGACGGAAGACTATCACTTCTTTGAGGTCAGTGGGACGGGTGAACGAATCAATGCCTCCTTCCAGTTGAAGGGAGATGACAAGCTGTTACTCGCGGGGCTCGACGGAATGACTCTCGTTGACGGTGAGACAGTGGCGTTACTGACATCCAATCAGATTCTGGTCACGATTAAACGAAAAGATGGCGTCTGGTCGGAAGAAACGCGTGAGAAGCTCGAGGGGGCGACGATTCGTGACAATTTCCGTGGACTTGGTTATGATGCGGAGAAAAAAGAATTTTATACGATCAACCATATCCGTTCGCTCGAGCGTGTCGAACTGACGTACTTTAAAATGAAGCAAGATGAAGTCAAGATTGACCCGGATGCGACCGAAAAACAGAAACGAAAATTGAAGAAAAAACAAAAGCAACCGCGTTTGACGATTGTTAAACGAAGTCGAGTGGATGCAGCGGATGGGATGCGGACGGATGCGAAAAAAGCATTCACTGACAACTTTAGTCCGATTGGTCTCGCAGAACGACAAGGAAGAATCTATACATTAGATTCAAATGCACTTTATCTGTATTCGATTGATGTAAAAGAAAAAACGATTACAGGTGAATCAGCCAGTCCGAAAGTGTATGGTGCAGAAGGAATTTTCGTTCAGGACAATGAATTGTTCGCCTTGGTCGAAACAGATAAGTTCTCAAGCCGTTCCTTTACGCCGATTGATTGATGAAAAAGAGCAGCAAAAAGGTGTTCATCCGTGAAAAATCACGTGATGAACACCTTTTTTGATTATGTCGTTTGATTGACTAGAGCAGCATTGGTACCGGCACAGTGTCCTGTCACAAATGCAGCTGTAATGTTATAACCACCCGTATATCCGTGGATGTCTAAAATTTCTCCGGCAAAGAACAGTCCGTCGGCTTTTTTCGACATCATCGTCTTCGGATGAATTTCTTTGATCGAGACACCACCACCTGTGACGAAGGCTTTATCAAAATCAAGTGTTCCGGTCGCATGGAGCGGGAAACGTTTCAGTGTTGTCAACAGTTGGGTGAAATCTTGTTTTTTCACTTGCGTACACACTTCGTCACCAAAACCGATTTGTGTGAAGAGTAATTCAAGCAAGCGTTCCGGTACAAATCCTTTTAAGGCATTTCGGACGGTCTTTTTTGGATTGGCAGCAAGAGCGGCCTGGAAACGTTCCGTCAACGCACCGATTGATTCGTCAGGGAATAAATCAATCGATAAATGAACGATACGTTCACCGGAGCGTTTACGTTCCTTGATTGTATATTGACTGCAACGTAACGCAATCGGACCACTCAGTCCAAAATGCGTAAAGAGCAAATCGCCAGTATGTGTTTTAATGGCTTTATCTTTTTTTCCGTGAACCGTCAATGCGACGTCGCGGAGCGATAAGCCTTGGAGCGATTTCGCTTGGATGAACGCATCGTTCAGCAAAATCGGGACTTCGGTCGGGAAGAGTTCAGTGATTGTATGACCGGCTTTTTTCGCCCATGGGTACCCATCCCCGGTCGAACCGGTATGGGGAACGGATTGTCCACCTACGGCGACGACGCAA
This sequence comes from Exiguobacterium sp. s193, assembly GCF_018618755.1. Taxonomy (GTDB): domain Bacteria; phylum Bacillota; class Bacilli; order Exiguobacteriales; family Exiguobacteriaceae; genus Exiguobacterium_A. The sequence goes on along the minus strand of NZ_JACSMR010000001.1, from coordinate 386,624 downwards.
CTGTTCGCTTCTAGTCGTGTTCCGTCTTGCATGAGAACGGCTGCGAATGAACCGTCCGGATGAAATTCGAGCGTCGCGACTTCAGCATTCGTTTGGATGTCGGCACCATGCGCCCGGATTTGATCAATCAAGACACGGACGACGTCAGCTGCCTTATCCGAGACGGGGAACATCCGCCCGTTATCTTCTTCTTTTAAGGCCACACCGAATCCTTCGAACAGGTCGATGATGGACTCGTTACTAAATTGTGAAAAGGCGCTGTATAAAAAGCGGCCGTTTCCCGGGATCGACTGGACGAGCTCGTCGAGCGGTTTACGGTTCGTGACATTACAACGCCCACCACCGGAAATCGCAAGTTTTCTTCCTAATTTATTTCCTTTATCGAGCAGGAGTGTTTTTGCGCCTGCTTGTAAAGAGGCGAGCGTCGCCATCAAGCCGCTCGGTCCGCCTCCGATTACGATTACATCGTACATGCTGTCACCTCATTGAATAGTTTTCTGCTTGTTCCACTTTAGCAGAAGTTCGGTCTGTAAACAAACCGCCTCTTTCTTTTATGAGAGGGGAGCGGTATAATGATTTGCAATTGTGCATCATAGAACTTGTTAAATGAGACGACCTAGCATAGGTTGCCAAACGATAAAAAGAAAGCGTGAGGGAAGTTACCATGGCCACTGTCAATAAAAAGCAATCGACTTCATCCAGCAACTCGGGATTCGTTCGCGGAACAATGCTTCTGTCGGGAGCATCCCTGATTTCACGAGCCCTTGGTTTGATTTATCTGTTTCCTTTTCAATTTATGGTCGGAGCGACAGGTATCATGTTCTATACATATGCCTACAACTATTATGCGATCATGATTGGGATTGCGACGGCAGGAATTCCAGTCGCCGTCTCAAAATTCGTCGCTAAATACAATGCGCTCGGCGAATATGATACGAGTGAACGCTTGTACCGGTCTGGACTGAAAATCATGTCCTTGACCGGGGTGTTATCATTCATCGCACTTTTTTTACTCGCACCTTATCTTGCGCATCGCGCGATTCCTGGAGGGGACGTCAATTCGGCTGGGTATGTCGATGCCGTCACGATGACGATTCGTGGAGTCAGCTTTGCATTACTGCTGATCCCACCGATGAGCATGACGCGTGGTTATTTCCAAGGATATCAATCGATGGGACCAACGGCGATTTCACAGATTCTCGAACAACTCGTTCGGATCCTGTTCTTACTTGCCGGCGTCAGTATCGCGATTTATCTGTTTGATGCCGATGCGGCTTGGGCAGCGACGATCGCGACATTCAGTGCATTCATCGGAGCGATCGGTAGTGTCGCCGTCCTCGTCTATTACTTCCGTAAACGAGCGCCTGGATTAAAAGAGTTACGCGAGAGTCAGACGGTTCGTTCACCAAATCGTCCGTTAACGGATCTTTACAAGGAACTGTTGACGTATGCGATTCCAATCGTCATGGTCGGATTATCGACACCGCTGTACCAAGTCATCGACCAAAACACGATGAATGCGGCATTACAAAGCATTGGTTATACACTCGAAGCAGCAGGAAATGCTACGGCCTATTTGATTGCCGATAGTCATAAAATCGTGTTGATCCCTGTGTCCGTCGCAACAGGGTTGTCGTTATCAGCGACGCCATTACTGACGGCATCGTTTACGCAAGGGGATATGAAGAAGGTTAAAAAACAAATTTCGCAAATCTATCAGTTGGCATTTTTCGTCACGATTCCAGCTGTCGTCGGAATGATTTTATTGAGCGAGGAAACGTTCCATGTCCTCTTCCCGAAAGACCAGGAAGCATGGGTCTATCTCTTGAGCTATGCTCCGAGTGCATTGTTCTTGGCACTCTATTCCGTAACAGCGGCAGTCTTACAAGGAATCAACCGGCAATACTTTACAATCATTGCGACACTTGCCGGACTACTGACGAAGTATTTGTTGAACGCGCCGTTGATTCATTTGACGGGAGACGGAACCGGTGCCGGGTATGCAACAATCCTCGGTTATGTCGTCGCAACAGGATTAATGTTCTTCCGCATCACACAAACAGTGGAGTTTCCATTTAGCAGTGTCTTGCGTCGAACGTCATTAATCATGATCATCAGCGCGCTGATGGGTATCGGGGTTGCGCTCGTAAAGTGGGGGATGCTTGCATTCCTCCCGAAAACGACAATCGCGTCACTCGCGATTTTGATTGTCGGAGCGGGAATCGGTATCGTAATTTTTGCCGGTTTAGCCATTTGGACGGGACTGGCCGAAGCAGTATTAGGAAGAAAATTTTCATTGAAACGAGGACGGGGCAATGCGGCTAGATAAATTGTTATCCAACATGGGAGCAGGCTCCCGTAAAGAAGTAAAACAACTCTTGAAATCCGGTGCGATTCAAGTTGATGGTGAGATCGTCCTTGATCCGAAACAGCATGTCGATGTCGAGACACAGGATATCCTCATGTACGGTGAACCTGTCGTCTACCAAAAGTACATCTATTTGATGATGAACAAACCACCCGGTGTGATCAGTGCGACTGAAGACAAACGCGATCAGACCGTGGTTGAGCTATTGTTTGAGGACGTGACGTACTTTAAACCGTTCCCGGTCGGACGGCTCGATAAAGATACGGAAGGTTTGTTATTGTTGACGAACGATGGTTCGTTTAACCACGCCTTGATGTCACCGAAGAAGCATGTTGCAAAAACATATTACGCGGAAGTGATCGGGACGTTGACGGAAGAAGACGTGATTGAAGTACAAGAAGGTGTCACGTTAGAGGACGGGTATAAAACGAAACCGGGCAAACTCGTAATCTTAGAGGCGACGGATGAGACATCGACGCTGGAGTTGACGATTACAGAAGGTAAGTTCCATCAAGTCAAACGGATGATGCTTGCGTTAGGGAAAGAAGTGACGTATTTAAAACGTCTATCGATTGGTGAGTTACCACTCGACACAACACTCGAGCCCGGTGAGTATCGTGAACTGACACGTGGCGAGTTAGCATTGTTTGACTGGACACCGGAATAAGCAAGTCATGATACGCATTGAAAACGCTCCTGCACATGGCAGGAGCGTTGTTTTTTTATCAATTGAAAAGTAGATTAAACGTTCCGGAGTGCTTCCGCGATTGGGAAGGGACCGCTCAGTACTTCGAATTGACGTGTTTGTGTTTTATGATCGACTAATGTCACGAGCAGTGTCGCGACGTCGGCACGTGGGACTTTACGGTCTTCGTAAGAATCGAAGTGTTCTTTTATCTCGACAGTTCCACTTGCATCCTCATCACTCAATGGACCAGGACGGACAATCGTGTAATCGAGACCACTCTCTTTTAAGTGTTTGTCAGCAGCGGCTTTGGATTCGAGGTAGACTTTCAATTCGCCACTCGGATTCTCCGTTCCGACCGAACTGAGCATGATAAAGCGCTCGATGCCGTTTGCTTTTGATGCATCGATGACTTTGATGGCGCCATCTTTATCGACGGCACGTGTCAACTCGTCCGATGCGCCACCGGCACCCGCTGCGAAGATCGTAACATCAGCGTCTTTGACGACATCTGACATATCTTCTGTTAAATCACCTAAGCGTACTTCAGATGCACCGAGTGCGATTAAATCGTTAATTTGATTTTCTTCCCGCACAACAGCAATTGCCTGGTGTTGTCCTTGTTTCGCGATCAATTCAACCATTTTTCGACCAGTCGTTCCGTTTGCTCCAATAATAATGATATTCATCTCAATCATCTCCTTCTCTAGAGTAGGTATACCCGTCTGTTAAAAATAAAAACAAAAAAGACGCGAAAGATTCGCGTCGTAAAGGAAACATAGAGTTGAAACTACTTGCTCAACCGGCTTGTCGTTGCTTTTTACTTGATGTCCAAGTACCGCGTCTTGGGCTTACAATGAGATCGTTGTATTCGAGCACATTCAAATCCCGTTGGACGGTCCTTGATGTGATACCAAACTCTTCAACCAACTCTGCTGTCGTAGTAGCTCCGTTCTCGTTGATAAAGAGATAAATCGACTTAATTCGGGTCAACATACGGTCTGTAGAATCTTTCATTGTTGTAACCACTCCCCCAATGGATAGAATAGGTGTTCTAAAACTTCGGGTGACAATAGACGGTGATCTATCAAGTTGTTTCGTCTTTAGTATAACTCTTTCAGTATAGAATGCAAGTAATTTAACCGAACGTTATTGAAAAAAACACATAGAATAAACATGTTAATGCGAATGAATAGTGAATTAACGACTTCGAACGTTCGCTTTAGAAGGTATTATCAAAGAATTAAGATTTTGGATGTTCGTAATTGCCGAACATTCGCTATACTAAACAGGTGAACGTATTAACGGATAAGGGAGAGGTGTCACATGGTAAATTGGAAAGAGGAAGTTTTGGCGAGACGCGAAGCACTACTCACGGACTTAAAAGAACTATTACGGATTCCGAGTGTACTCGATGAAACGACGATGCAAGAGGGTGCGCCATTTGGTTTAGAAGTCAAACGGGCCCTCGATTGGATGTTGGCGACAGGGGAACGGGACGGTTTCAAAACAAAAAATGTCGACGGCTATGCCGGTCACCTCGAATATGGTCAAGGGGAAGAGCTGCTCGGGATTCTTTGTCACCTCGACGTCGTTCCTGCCGGGGGGGATAACTGGACATATGGTCCGTTTAATCCGACGCTTGCAGATGGGAAATTATATGCGCGTGGTGCGATTGACGACAAGGGACCGACGATTGCTGCCTACTATGCTTTAAAAATCGTCAAAGAACTGGGACTACCTTTATCGAAACGGATTCGTTTGATTGCCGGGGGAGATGAGGAAAGTGAATGGCGTTGTGTCAATCACTACTTTAAACATGAAGAGATGCCGACGATTGGTTTTGCGCCCGATGCCGATTTCCCGATCATCAATGCTGAAAAAGGATTGTATGATGGGTTGTTGACTCAAGGGAAACCAGCTCAAACGGCAGATACGGGGTATCATCTCGTGACGTTTGAAGGGGGAGAGCGTCCGAACATGGTACCGGGACATGCGACGGCGACGGTCCGTGTAGCAGAATACGGATCGATTGAATCTGCGTTCCATCACTATCTTGAAGAGCAAGGGCTGACTGGGAAAGTGAAGCAAACGGCAGAAGGTCTTGTCTTTGACGTCTTCGGAGTAGCAGCTCATGCGATGGAGCCGGATAATGGGAAAAATGCGGCATTGTACCTCGCACGTTTCTTAAGCACACTTCATCTGGATTACAATGGACGTCGTTACGTCGAACTTGTCATGCATATGTTCCGTGACTCGCGGGGAGTCGCACTTGGTGTCGCAGCATCTGACGAGACAGGGGACTTGACGATCAATGGTGGAGTCTTCCGTTATGCAGATGAACAGGGAACGGCCTCACTCAACATTCGTTATCCACATAGTGCCGACTTCACGGAGCGGTTACAATTGATTAAAGAAGCAGCCGCCGCTTATGGTTTTGAACTTCAAACGCGGACACATATGCCACCGCACCATGTTGATCCAGAACATGAATTGATTCAAATCCTCAGTGCGGTCTATGAACGCCACACGAATCAAAAAGCAGACTTGATTGCAATCGGCGGAGGAACGTATGCCCGGTCATTAACAGCGGGTGTTGCCTTTGGTCCTGTTTTCCCTGGTGGTCCGGAAGTCGCCCACCAAGTCGATGAATATGTTGATTTTGAAGAGTTACTGTTAGCGGTCGCCATTTATGCGGAAGCGATTTATGAGCTAGCCAAATAATAAGGACATGAATCCCCCGGCACAGTGATGACGGGGGATTGATTCTTGAAAGGAAGTATCTTGCGTGATTAACCGTCAAAAATATCATTTTCAGGCGCTCTACTTTTTTATCTTCTTTGGGCAAGGTGCACTCATTCCGTATTTAACCCTTTATTTTTCAAATGATAGCTTTCAATTATCTGGTACTGAAATTGGAACGATTGTTTCGATTGGTCCGATTTTATCGATTTTACTCCAACCGTTATGGGGAATTGCTGCCGACCGGATTGGACGACCGAAACGGCTGTTACTCGTTGCGCTCCTCGCAGCAGCAGGATTCACGGTCAGTTATTTAGTGACGTCCGTTTATTTATTGTTACTACTGATTGCGTGTCTCTGGGCATTGTTCCAGTGTGCACATATTCCGTTAGTCGATACACTCGCCATCGAATTTTCGAAACGGAAATCAGTCGATTATGGTGCGTTACGTCTATTTGGTTCGGCTGGTTTCGCACTTGCTGTTTTCATACTCGGGCAGGTGACAGAAGGTGGAGCACTCGGGGCGATATTTTTTGCAAGTGGTGCCGCTCTCGTGCTTGCTTTCATCGTCTTGATCGGTGTTGAAGAATCACCTGTAAGCGTTACGGTCATGGACCGTGTGCCGATTTCTCGTCTGTTTTCAAACAAACGTTTCTTATTATTTTTAGCAGGTGGAAGTTTAATCTTCGGACCGATTTTTGCAAATAACTATTACTTCGGGAGTTACGTCACGATACGGGGAGAGTCGACAGCCCTCGTCGGAACCTTATTTTTCGTCGCCGTTCTATGCGAGATCCCGTTCATGCGGATTGCGACGCGGATGTTGATGCGGTTTGGTGCGATTCCCGTGCTCGTTCTTGTATCGATTTTATCTGCCGTCCGGACAGGTGTGTTAGCATTAGAGCCACCCATCCTTATGCTTTGGTTATTAGCAGCACTTCAAGGGGTGATTGTCGGTTTGTTGATCCCCGTTGCATTAGACTACGTTCGTTCGCTTGTCCCAGCATCCATTGTGGCGACGGCCGTCAGTACATACATGGCGACGACAACTGGTCTCGCGACGGCAGCTTTTAACTTAATGAGTGGATTTGTCCTTCAACATTGGACGATCTATGCTGTCTTTTGGGTATATACAGGTAGCAGCCTGATTGGGGCAGTGCTCTATGTAATCAGTGGGAAAATCAAGGAGTGATTGATTTTGGAACGACATTACTTTATCGCGATTCCCGTACGGTCCAGCGAGTTGGAACGATTAGCGGAAGGTGCGAAATTAGAGCGTTGTTATAAAAACGTCTATGACCGTACAGAATACCATTTAACGTTACGTTTCCTAGGGGCGTTAACTGAAGAAGAGGTAATCACGTGGCAACGGGCGCTCAAAGCACTTGCTCGCGTGACACAACCGTTTACGATAAAGATGGATCGTGTCCTGACGTTCGGTGTTGCTGAACGTCCCCGCGTCTTCACTGTCGGAGTCGAAGATTCAGCCGTATTATCGCGACTTGTCGATCAAATCGAACCAGATCGGCATCAATCATTCGTTCCGCACATAACGCTTGCGAAACGATGGGACGCGACATATAAGGGACCTGTTCCTGACCTGTCATTGAATCTACCGCTTGATGTGAACGAATTCATTTTATATGAAATTGACCCGTATGCCCGTCCGAGATATCGAGTCCATACCTTAGTTACATGCGAGAAAGAACAGTGAGGTGAAATCATGGCTCTATTGATGAAACTGTATGATTTAGAAAGTAAATATGAAAAAAACCCGCTTGACGTCTCGAAGCGGTTTAAAGAGCAGCAACAGCGCGATTATGCCACTGTTCTCAAGCAATGGGAACAAGGGGAGTTGTTTCCTGGTGAGACGATCGTCCGCCCTAAAAAGTGGTGGCAATTTTTTAAGCAACCGGACGTCGTAGAACTACCGGGTAAACAAATTTCGAAACCGGCATTTGATAAGTGGTATAAAAAACGTGTCGAAATCCAGAAGCTTCTATATGTAGCAGGAGGAGCGACGGAAGAGGATATCTGGCGCTTACCGCTCCGGAGACACCTCGATTTTTATCAAATGGTCCATTTATTGAACGATCAATTTGGCCTCTTTTATCGTGCCGTCATTCATTACCAACAAGGAGAAGTGGAGCTGAGTTCCTTTATTGTCGGACCGTCTGCCATCTATTTACTCGACTGGTTAGATGGTGAAGAAAGCATTTATCACATCAAACGAGAACGTCTCTGGCTCGAACAGCCATTCAAGGCACCGGCTAAAAATATTGTTAATCCTTTAGTCAGCTTAAAGCGGACGGAGGATGTCTTGCGTCTCGTGTTGGGACGGGAACTTGACATCCCGATCGAAAGGGTTGTCATCGCCGCTAAAGGGTATTTCGATAAACTGCCGAAAGAGTCGACGACGACCTATGTCAGTAAAATCGATTTTCTACATTGGATACAAAAAATGAATGCGTCAGCACCATACACGAAAGCCTTTCAGATGCGCGTCTGTGAAAAGTTACTCAAAGAGATGTCGTCAATCACTTTTCAGATGGCAGTCCATGACCAAGAAAATGAACGGATCCAACCATAAGGGAGGGAGCGGCAGGGATTTTAGAATTGTCGCGTAGCTATGACGAAAATGAAAAACGACGAACCTGAACTAAAACGACCGCAATTGATTTCAGCGGAGTTTTTGACGTTTCAAACGATTTTAGTCGAAGCAGAAACCGATTTTGATTCGACTGAGCTGCAAGTAGTTAAAGGAAAGCTTGCCTGTGCCTTTGATCTCGTTTCTTATGACCAAGACGGAAATACGTCAAAACTTGTTTTGCGGATGAACGGAGCAGTCGAATTAGAAAGCACATATGAACTAGTGGCGAACGGTCAGGACCGAATCCGGATTGTGCCGAACCGGATCGTTCAAACGCAACAATTTGATCATAAATACAGTTATGAAGGACCGCTCGGAATTCAGCTGGAAGAAAATAGGTTCGTTCTTCATGTCTGGTCACCAATCGCGGAACGGATGGAATGTGTCCTGTATGATGCGGACGAAAATCTTCTTGAGGTGTTAGAAATGGAACGTGGTGAGCGGGGGGTTCATACGGTTCAAGTATCGCGTGTGTGGGAACATTCCTTATATCGTTACCGTGTCACGACATACCGCGGGATCGATGAAGTCGTTGATCCCTATGCAAAAGCGATTACGGCAAATGGTCAGTTCGGTGTCCTTCTCGATGTCACGCGGGAGATCGGACAGCGATTCCCGAAACGTAAAAAACGTCCGATTCTAGTGAAGCCGACGGATGCTGTCATTTATGAAGCGCATATTCGTGATTTTACGATTGATCCTTCGTCTGGTGCCACCCACCCCGGGCAGTATGCAAGTGTAGCGGAGCAGGGGACGGTTTCGCCTCAAGGAAGATCGACGGGGCTCGACTATCTGGTCGAGTTAGGCGTGACACACGTTCAGCTGTTACCGGTACATTTTTTTGGTTCGACGGATGAAATCACACGTGCTCCCTACAACTGGGGCTATGACCCTGTCAATTGGTTTGCGTTAGCTGGAAGTTATGCCAGTGACGCAATCGACCCGCGGACACGGATTTTTGAGTACGCCGAGATGATTGAACAGCTGCATGCTTCAGGAATCCGGGTCACGTTTGACGTCGTGATGAATCATGTTTACATCCGGGAACAGTCAGCGCTCGAACACTTAGTGCCAGGTTATTATTTCCGATATGAAGCAGACGGCACGCTTGCGAATGGAACGGGGGTAGGGAACGATACAGCATCTGAACGGTTCATGATGCGGCGGTTGATTCTTGATTGTGTGACGTACTTTGCGGACGTTTTTCGACTAGATGCCTTCCGCTTCGATTTGATGGGAATCCATGATATCGAGACGATGAATGCACTTCGTGCGTCGCTCGACATCATCGACCCGACGATTCTCGTCTACGGAGAAGGATGGGACCTCGCGACACCGCTACCGGATCGGCGGAAAGCTACCAGTGTATCTGCTGCAAGAATGCCAGGGATTGGACATTTTAATGATGTGTTTCGGGATGCCCTCAAAGGATCGACCTTCCATGAAATGGATCAGGGGTTCGTCTCCGGTGACGGGTGGAAGGAAGGTGAGGTCCGAAATGGGATTGCGGGAAGTGTCACGCTTGAGAATCAAACGTACGGACGATTCCCCGAGCCGACCTATTCGATTAACTACGTCGAAGCGCACGATAACCACACGTTGTTTGATAAGTTGAGACTTGCCCGACCGGATCTTGACGAAGAAGGCTGGTTACGGATGAGTCGTCTTGCACAAGCGATCGTGATTTTGGCGGAAGGCATTCCATTCCTTCATGCCGGACAAGAATTTGGACGGACGAAACAAGGTGTCGAAAACAGCTACAATGCGCCAGATGAAATTAATCGACTGGACTGGCATCTTCGGGATCAGCGGTTTGCAATGGTCGACTATATAAAAAGTTTGATTCAAATTCGACGGATGCACGGAGGATTCCGATTGCACCGTGCCAATCAAATTCAAGAGCTCGTTCACTTCCTGCCGATGCAACCGGGAGTGATTGCATACGAGGTCAACGCAGTCCATTCTTATGATGCGTGGCAACGGACATTAGTCGTCCATAATGTGACGACGGAAACGATTGAGATTGCGCTTGATCATCCGATGTGGAATGTCCATGTCAGAGGAGACGAAGCGTCCGTCACGCCGATTGAGAAGGGTGTCGTTAAGATTCAAGTGCTTCCATTGTCAACGACGATTGCGACATGTTAAGATAATCATTGTGCCTTAGGGCAAATCTATTAAAAAGTTGAGCGGATTATGATGGAATTAGATATTTTAGATGCGCTTGGCGAAGGCTGGACCCTTACGCCAGCAGGCGGAATTACAGGAGAAGCCTATATTGCTTCGACTGGACAGTCAAAATTGTTTTTAAAACGGAACTCGTCTCCTTTTTTAGCAATCTTATCAGCAGACGGAATCGTTCCGAAGTTACTTTGGACAAAACGGATTTATAGCGGCGATGTCATCAGTGCGCAACAGTTCATCGAAGGTCAGGAACTTGAACCGGAGATGATGGGGCGACCAGAAGTGGCACGACTGCTAGGTAAAATACATGATTCAAAAGAGTTGTTGTTCATGTTGCAACAGCTTGACCAACGACCGATTGAACCAGATGAAATGTTACGTCAGTGTCGTCTGTACTTCCAGCCGTCTGAATTACGTGACGCCCCTCTGATTGAGCAAGCGATTGCTTACTTGGAGTCACATTTGTCGCTTGTTAGAACGGATGAACAAGTCGTCTGTCATTCAGACTTAAACCACAACAACTGGTTGACTGGAGCAGATGGTCATCTGTATCTAAACGACTGGGACGACGCCATCATTGCCGACCGTGCATATGATTTAGGGATGATGCTCTATAGTTACGTCGATGAAGAATATTGGCCGGAGTGGTTCGCGAGTTACGGTCATCCGTTGACAGTTGAGTTGAAGCAACGGATGCATTGGTATGTAGTGGCACAAGCCGTCCTATCGATTTATTGGTACGAAAATGCAGGTCATCCAGATGCGCCGGAAAGTTATCTGTTCCTCGCGCAATTACTTGAAAATGAACTTTAATGTGTAGTTGGTTGGTTAAAGAATGCCCAAACCGAGGTGGAGGTCACAGGTATCTGTGATGCTCCATCTTTTTTTTGAAGTACCTAAATAAGATGTGCCACATGATTTCATAAAAAACCGCCAAAGCGTCTGAATCGCTTTGGCGGTTTTTTCGAAAAGAAGGCATCAACCTTCGGCAATTTTAATTTCTTGTTCGATGTCATGGCTTTCGAGATCGGCTTGTTGGTAAGCGACCGTCGTCGGCAGACGTAAATCGAGACGGGGTTTTTCTTCGAATGAGACGGTGACATTCTTGACCGTATAATCGAAGACGTGTCCGCCCCCTTCACGGGCATGATCGATAAAATGCAGATGATACCCGGCGACAGCAATTCCGTGACCGAAGCGCGGAGTATAGTAGCCGGCAAGTGTCCCTTCTGTCTGTTCGAAAGTCCGGGCACTTTGCGTCGCGACGGCTTCCGTGATCGGGACGAATGGTTTTTCTTGTCGCGCGACCGTCCGTGTTTTGACTTCCGAGAACTGTCCATCGATTCGCACGGCATAAAAGCTGTTGATTGTCGTCAGTTGCGAACTTAACCAGTGTTCGAAGTCTTGTTTAGTCATTTCTTGGTCCACGTGAAGCGATTGTGTCGGGGTGAACCGTGTCAACGTACAAAACGGGGTTGTCGTTTCAGGATCGAGTGGTCGCGCACTCCCATCAGAACGCAGTTGATAAAAGGTATTATCAAAACCAATCATTTCTCCGTCGAGATGGTCGAAGGTTCCGATGCCGAAGTCACGTCCGTCAAGAACGGATGCATAACTGACCTCGCTTTCGAAGACACCGTCGAGTAACGCCATCATCGTCGAGATTTGAAGTAACGTATCATCGTTCGTCATCTGCTCATCTCCTTATTAGTTTAATTGATCCAAGTGTACTTCTTCACCGAGGGCGATGTTATCGCTGTAATCAATCGGGACATCAACGATGACGGGACCTTCTGTTTTCCAAGCCTCTTCCATGACAGCGACGAGTTCTGAAGGATGGTTGACGCGTAAGCCTTTTGCACCAAAACTTTCCGCGTACTTCACGAGATCAACATCACCGAACGATGTTCCTGATTTCCGTTTGTATTTCATCTCCTGTTGGAATGCGACCATATCGAAGCCGCTATCACGCCAGACGAAATGGACGATTGGTGCGTTCAGGCGGACGGCTGTCTCAAGCTCCATCGCGGAGAAGAGGAACCCGCCGTCACCAGAAATCGAGACGGCTTTTTTACCGGGGCGGACGAGTGTCGCCGCGATTGCCCAAGGTAATGCAACACCAAGCGTCTGCATCCCATTACTGAACAAGAGATGGCGGGGTTCGTACGAACGGAAGTGACGCGCCATCCAGATGTAATGTGAACCGACATCCACCGTCACGGTGACATCGTCCGCAATCTGTTCACGGAGTGTCTTCATGAAATACAGTGGGTGCGTTAAAGATGAATCCTTTAAGACAGGTGGAATGTCTCGTTCGACGAGTCGTTGTTGTAAACCGTTCAAGAACTTCTCCGTGCTGTGTGACAAGGTGAGCGGCTTTAGGCGATCCGATAACGCATCAATCGTTTTTGCGACATCACCGACGAGCTCGCGGTCAGGACGATAGAAGTGATCGATTTCAGCGCGCATTTGGTCGAGGTGGATTAATGTCCGTTCGTTCGTTGGTTTATTCCAAAACTTCGGATCGTAGCCAATCGGGTCATAACCGATCGATAAGACGAGATCTGCTTCTGCAAGTAATGCATCACCAGGTTGGTTACGGAACAGACCGACACGACCATAGAAATTAGACTCTAAGTCACGTGACAACGTCCCAGCAGCTTGAAACGTTTGGACGACGGGAATCGATACACGGTTCAATAAAGCGCGAATCGCTTTGACGACGTCCGGTTGACTGGAACGCATACCAAGCAAGAGGACGGGAAGTTTTGCTTGTTCGATGAGTGTTGCCGTCTCTTCGACCCATTCTTCTGGTGCAATCCCGAGTTTTGGTGTCGGGACGGCTTTAAAGGACGTGACGTTTGATTCGTTTAGACCGACGTCTTGCGGGATGCTGACGAAAGCAGCGCCTGATGTCGTCTCCGCTGTCCGGAAAGCATTCGAGAGGACTTCCGGGATGTTATCCGCGTCCTGAACTTCTGCACTGAAGTTCGTGATTGGTGTAAAGAGCGCTTGATTGTCCATTGATTGGTGTGTCCGTTTGAGTCGGTCGGCACGTGTAACGGCACCGGCGATCGCGACGACCGGGTCACCTTCCGAGTTCGCCGTGACGAGACCTGTCGCGAGATTCGATGCGCCTGGTCCGGACGTGACGAGGACGACCCCTGGTTTATCCGTCAGGCGGCCGATCGCTTGTGCCATAAAAGCGGCATTTTGTTCGTGACGGGCGACGATTAATTCAGGACCACGATCTTGAAGGACGTTGAAGACGGAATCAATTTTTGCTCCGGGGATTCCGAAGATGTATTCGACGCCTTGCTCAATCAATGTATCAACAACCAAGTCAGCCCCTGTTTTTTTCTGTACTAAATTTTCTTTCCCTCTGTTTTCGTTTTTGTTCATTACAATTCTCCTTCTTTATCAACGTATTTTGTCGATTGATAGCTGTAATATAAAAACTGTTTCATCGAAATTATACAACTGTTTTAGTCAGAAACCAACCGTAATCCTTTAGAAAGTAAAAAAGGCATCTTGTGACAGAACACAAGATGCCTACTGAATCACGATTATTTAGCGTCAACTTTACCGAATGTCGCCCAAACGAAAAGAGCAGTCACGCCCATGACGAGGACGATCGGTGATCCCCACATGATTAAGAAATTTTCCAATTGCAAGACCTCCTTTAAAGTACTTCGTATAGTAAGTGTAGTAGATTGCTCAATGATTCTCAAGTGACGATCTGCTGAACATTCGATTCTTCTAAATGAATAACATCTTATATAATTACCCGAATCATGATAAACTTATCTGCGGATAATTTAAGAATTGAAAGGATGAACAATATGCGTTTACGCCACAAGCCTTGGGCGCTAGATTATATGAAAGAACAGGCATCTATCTATATCGCGGACCCGGCGACATTAAAAGGAAACTGGTCAGAAGAATTTAAAAATGAGAATCCGCTTTATATTGAAGTAGGTTCCGGAAAAGGGGCCTTCATCACAGGGATGGCAAAACAGCATCCCGAAGTCAATTTCATTGCGATTGAGTTATTTGAAAGCGTTGCGGTCGCAATCGTTCAAAAATTGGTTGAAGAACCACTCCCTAACGTGCGAGTCTTGACGGTCGATGCAAAAGACTTACGCGATTTCTTCGAAAAGGGTGAGGTCAATCGTGTCTACTTGAACTTTTCCGATCCTTGGCCGAAGTCACGTCATGCGAAACGACGTCTCACATATAAGACGTTCCTGTCGACGTACGAAGACATTTTGCCGGACCAAGGTCAGATTCACTTTAAGACGGATAACCGTAAACTGTTCGAATCGAGTCTGATGACGATGTCAGCTTACGGTATGACATTCGACTGGATGTCGCTTGATTTACACGTCAATGAGCCGGAAGATAACGTCAGAACGGAGTACGAAGCACGCTTTTCAGCACTTGGTCAACCGATTTATCGGATGGAAGCAACGTACGGAAAATGATTTAGACAAAAAGTTTTCTTATTTTCCTGGTATTTCTTTCACACTTTTTTCTTATTAATTGGTACAATGTTGTTGACTGAAGAACTTGTACTTACAGGTAAAGGGGGAATTTGGGGATGTGGCAAAAAAGCTTAGCCTTCGTAACAGCACTCTTTCTCGCACTGAGTATCGGTCAATCGGTATTCGCTGCGATTGATACGTCAGCAATGGAAAAGGCTCTCGACGAGGAATTAAAGAGTTCGCATTACGATTATAAAAAAGGTTCTGTAGAAATCGAGGACCCGAAAACATTCACTGGTGAAAAAGGTGAAGAAATCATCGGTGGAATTGCTGTCATCGAGACAGTCCGTGATGGCATCTTTATCACAATCAAACGTGAAATCCACTTCTATAACACGGAGAGTAAAGAGATGTTGACGAACGCAGATGCTGCGAAAGTAGACGGCGTTAAAGAATACATCGATAAAAACTCAAACAACTTACATCAGAAAGTCGTGTACTGGTTACCAGTATTACTCATGCTCTTGTTGATTGCTGTACCGGCGATTGTTCTTTATATCGTAGTACCGCGTCTTTATTCGACAAGCGAATACATGAATCCAATTTACGAACGTAACGACAACCCGCGTTAATCGAGTGTCGGACGACATCAAATCCCCTTGCGTTGAGTGTTAGACTCGGTGCAAGGGGATTTTTTTTGATTAAAAGAATAAAACGACGATGAACGCAAGAATGGCTGGGAGCCCTTGTTTGTAGAGAATCGAAACATTTGCTGTTGCTGCACCGTACAGGGCGGCGATGATGACGCAACTTAAGAAAAATAATTGAATGACGGACGAGTCAAGAATGAGACCGAAAATCAATCCTGCAGCAAGAAAGCCATTGTATAGCCCTTGATTGGCAAATAATGTTTTGATGCGTGGATCTGCTGCGACTTCTTTTGTTAGCCCAAACGTACGAAGCGCTGGTTTTGATGAGAGAAAAAACATTTCGAGGGCTAGGATGTAGAAATGTTCGAATGCGACGAGCAGGACAAGAATCGTTCCGAGTAAATTCATGAAAGTTCACTCCTTAAAAAAGACCATACTTCGGTAAACGAAGTATGGTCGCGATATTATGCGTATTCGAGTAAAGCGCCTGTTTCTGCATCAACTGTGAATTGATACGTTTTTTCATCGTCACCTTCAAGGACCGAGATGCCACCTTTGTAGCTTTGGTAGTCACGTGACTCATATGCGTATGCCTCTGGTGTTGCAGAGATCCATGCACCTTGGACACGTCCTTTTGCTGAAAATGTGCGTTTCGTGATTTCGAGAGCTTCCTCGGCAGATAGTTGTTTATTGTCGACAGCCTTCTTAACTGCGAAAGTTGCAACGACAGCTGCTGCCAAACCGATAATCCAATAGCGTTTTTTCATTAAAATTTCCCCTCCTTACAGGTTTCTATGTCTACTGTACCAAATTATTCGTCAAGATAGAAACAAAAGCTTAAGTGATTGAAGCATTTTTTTGTATAATAGAGAAACAGGAGGCGATACATAGTGAATGAAAAGACAAAAGATCTATTTAAAACGTTAACGGAATTGAACGGTGCTCCGGGGTTTGAGCATGATGTCAGACAGTTCGTCCGAGAACGGATTACACCAGTGACGGACGAAGTCGTCACGGATGGAATCGGATCGATTTTTGGTAAACGGACAGGGCAGGCGGATGGTCCGAAAGTGATGGTCGCAGGACATATGGATGAAGTTGCCTTCATGGTCACGCAAATCACGAAGAACGGAATGCTTCGGATTCAACCGCTCGGTGGTTGGTGGAGTCAAGTGTTGCTCGCACAACGATTTTCGATTTGTGGCGATAATGGAATCATTCCAGGAATCGTCGCATCGACACCACCACACCTCTTGACGGAAGAAGTTCGGAATAAACCAATGGCAATCAAAGACATGTTCATCGACATCGGAGCGGACTCAAAAGAAGAAGCGGAATCGTTTGGCGTCCGACCAGGAATCCCTGCTGTTCCATTCTTTCCGTTCACACCGATGGCGAATCCGAAAAAAATCATGGCGAAAGCATGGGACAATCGGTACGGGGTAGGGATGGCGATTGAGTTGCTCGAAGAGACGAAAGCGGCCGACCACCCGAATATCTTATTCTCAGGTGCGACAGTCCAAGAAGAAGTTGGGTTACGCGGCGCACAAACAGCAACGAACATGATTGATCCGGACGTTGCGTTTGTTGTCGATGCGTCACCTGCGAACGATGCTTCCGGTGATAAAACCGAATTTGGTCAACTCGGTCAAGGTCCTTTGTTACGCATCAAAGACAGCGTCATGATTCTATCGAAAGAAATGACGGATTATGTGCTCGATACGGCAGAATCGAATCAAATCCCTTATCAGTATTATGTCGGGGCAGGCGGTACGGATGGCGGCGTAATCCATCGTTCGAACAACGGGATTCCGACGACGGTCGTCGGCTTACCGGCCCGCTATATCCATACGCAT
The DNA here is from genome assembly GCF_018618755.1 of Exiguobacterium sp. s193. GTDB lineage: Bacteria > Bacillota > Bacilli > Exiguobacteriales > Exiguobacteriaceae > Exiguobacterium_A. Next base: position 369,005 of record NZ_JACSMR010000001.1, on the reverse strand, counting down.
GCTTCAATCATGCATACGGATGACTACGATGCGGCAAAAGAATTATTGAAAAAACTCGTCACGCAACTGGATGCGACGACACTGGCGACGTTACAAGTAAAATGATGAGTGACGGATTTGTCCTAACAGGGCAGATCCGTCTTTTTTGTTTCTTATTGTCTTGTCAGGTGAAAAAACATTTGTGTTTTCTTTTCTATTATATTTGTTATAATAATTTTGATTTAAGGAAAGGGAAGTGACGTATTGTTAAAGGAAAAAGGGATTTCATTAAGCCCACGGGTTTATTTCATTACTGTGCTCAGTTATATGGCACTTGGATTATTTAGCTCTTTGATTATGGGATTAATTTTGAAAACGATTGGAGAGGGGCTGCTGACTCGGGGCATCGAGGCAACGATGCTTGTCACGGTCGGTGAGCAAGCAATCGCATTGACCGGTCCTGCCATCGGTGTCGCTGTTGCTTTTGCTTTAGAAGCGCCCCCTTTGATTTTATTCGCAGCTGTCGCAGTCGGGGCATTCGGATATGAAGCAGGTGGACCTGCCGGGAGTTACATCGCGGCACTGCTTGCGACAGAGTTCGGAAAACTTTTTTCGAAAACGACGCGGCTTGATATCATCGTCACACCACTTGTTACACTGTTAATCGGTTTTTTCAGCGGGAAGTATATCGGTTCATGGATTGGATCATTGATGACCAATCTTGGAGAAGTTATTCGCTGGGGAACGGAGCGTGAGCCGCTCGTCATGGGGATCTTCGTTGCAACGGTCATGGGACTCGCATTGACGGCACCAATCTCGAGCGCGGCGTTAGGGATCATGTTAGGACTTGATGGATTAGCAGCAGGGGCGGCAACGATTGGTTGTGCTGCCCAAATGATTGGGTTTGGTGTCATCAGTTACCGGGATAACGGGATTGGTGGATTCATCGCCCAAGGGATCGGGACTTCCATGTTGCAAGTCGGAAATATCATTCGGAATCCATGGACGATCGTTCCACCAACGGTTGCTGGAGCCTTACTGGCTCCATTCGCGACGGTCTTGCTCAGCCTTGAAAGTAATCCGGCAGGTTCCGGAATGGGGACAAGCGGATTAGTCGGGCCATTGATGGTACTGAAGACGATGGGCTTCACGGCAGAGTATTACCTTGTCGTCGGTGTTCTCTGTTTCATTGCCCCAGCGATTCTCAGCTATATCGTGTATCGGTTGTTGCATCGTTTTGGACGCATTAAGGATGGCGACTTGAAAATCGAGTATTGAATCTAAAAAAGGGCTGACTCATAAGCCAGGATAAAATCAATCCTTGCGACGGATGTTTCCGACATCCTCGCTTTCCATGGGCGGAAGATAAGCCGCGGCAGCCCGCATTTTGATGCGGTCATGCCGGGTCTTACCTATTCCTGACGGAAACGCGAATCGCGCTTCCTTTTCCCATAGGAGTCGAGGATGAACGTTTCCGTCCTCCATCAATCAAATGGCCGATGATCCCACTTTTTACGGGATCTTCGGCCATTTCTATGCAAATTCTTATTGTTCAAGATAGTTTTAGTGCCTGCCTGAGACACGCATGAAAAAGTCCTGTTTCCTTTTAATCGAGAGTCGTTCCCGCTTTGGAGTCAGCCTCACAGCTTGTAGATAAAGTGATATCGGGAGATAAAGGCGTCTTTTTTCATTGTTTTCCTTAGGTGAGGGGTAAACTGTCGCTCCTTGATCCTAGCGGAGGGTCTTGCCTGACTCTGGCAAGTCGTGCAGTCGTTTTAAAGCGCGCTCCGTCTTGAATCGCTTATAACCGCGAAAAGCAATCGGTCGCGACCCTGTAGCACAGCTGCAGCGGGCGCGGAAGATTGCCGCTTTGAAGACGAGGCGAGATCGGGAAGCGCGAACTGGCAGCAACTCGATGTAGTGTTTTCACGCTTCGTAAGCGTTTGTCTACAGCCTGAGGCGGTACATCCATTAGATGCACCGCTTTTTTGTCATTATAAAGAAAAACCGAACGAACTCGAGTAGAAACTCGTCAGAAATACATAGAGATAAATCAAATAGAGGGGTGTCAAGTAACGCATTCGGACGACCGGTAATTTTCGGGCGACACGTTTTCCGAGTGCTTCAAGGACTAGGATGATTGCGAAACCGACGACTAAGAAGGCAAGAATTTCTGGTAATCCCCGTTCAGAATCGATAAAAGAATATCCGTAACGCAAGCAACTCGTCATGCCAACAAAGCCGACAAAGCGTTCGAATGGATGTTTAATAGGTTGGTCCGTCATAGTGATTTCCTTTCAAGTCGTTTTCTAGTTGAAGTATAGCAAACAGAGCGTGAAAACGCACAGAAACATTCGAATATGCTATGATGTACCCAATGAAATCAAGCAAGAATTGAAGGAGGAACTACCATGAAAAAACTTGAATCAAAACAACTATTCGAAACTGCTAAACAAGGAAATGCTGTTTTTCTCTTTTCAGCAAACTGGTGCCCGGATTGCCGTTTTCTTGATCCGTTCATGCCAGAAATCGAAAGTAAATTCAGTGAGTTTGAATTTTATTACGTCGACCGTGACGAGCACCTTGAGATTGCCCAGGAAATGGACATCTTCGGGATTCCGAGTTTCGTTGCCTATCGTGGAAATGAAGAAACGGGCCGTTATGTCGGTAAAGAACGAAAAACACCTGAACAAGTGACAGCATTTTTAGAAACAGTCTGACAAGAAAGCGAGCGCTGTCTCGCTTTTTTTCATTAAGAAAGGATGAAAGTGACTCATGGAACTGCAACAAATTCGCCGAATGGTGACGGAAGCATTTGAAGAAGAACGGTATACGACGTACTTTGATCGGGAAAAATCAGTCCTCCGGATTGAGCGAAAACTAGACCGGACAGGTGTCGATCTTGGATTGAACCCGCTTGTCGCAAAAGCAAAACGAAGAGGCGTCATCGCTGTGGAAGAGACGATCGAGTACATTAAAGCCGTTTTAGAACAGACGGAACCCGTCTCTTTAGTCGGAAATGAGCAGAAGGTATTACCCGTCATCCGTGCGAAGTCCTTCGCAGATGAAACAAAAGATGGAAAACGTATCATCAGTACACCACATACAGGTGAAACAAAAATCATGTATGCCCTTGATTTAGGGGCGACCTATCGTTTAATCGATCAAGAATTAGTCGATCAAGCCGGATGGACGACAGAGCATTTGTCTGAAGCAGCACGCTTCAACTTAAAGTCGCTTGATGCACCCTTCAAGAGGGATGAAGTTGCAGGAAATGTCTTTTATTTCTTAAGCACAGGTGACGGTTACGAAGCGAGTCGTGTTCTCAATAAGCAATTATTAGCAGATTATGCGGACAAGATGACCGGTGAATTTTCGATCGGGATTCCCCATCAGGACGTCTTGATTTTTGCCGATATCCGAAATGATGCCGGATATGATGTGTTACAACAGTTGATGTTCGACTTCTTTACAAATGGACGCGTTCCGGTAACGGCATTGCCTTTCTTATATGAAGATGGAAATCTTGAACCAGTCTTTGTACTTGCGAAAAACAAGCATCCGAAACCGTGAATAATCTGATACAATAAGCATTGTGAGAAAGTCTGAAGGGAGTCATGGATTGAATGAATGTGTTTTATAACAAAGAAGGAGTCGGCGACGTCTTGATGGTCATCTTAGCAGATGCACCGCGTGCGGAAGTTTCGGCTGAACGTAAAGGGAATGTCGCTACAGTGTTCCATAACGATCGCGTGATTGGATACAATATTTTTGAAGCATCACAACAATTTGACTTGGATGCAGTCGGACCTGTCGATTTGACACCTGAACTCGTCGAAAGCATTCAAACCGTATTAGCGGACAATGGCGTAGAGTTCGTAGTCGATTCAATCGATTACTCTCCTAAATTCGTTGTTGGGTACGTTAATGCGTGTGAAAAACATCCGGATGCCGACAAACTATCGGTTTGCCAAGTCGATGTGGATGGGGAAACACTCCAAATCGTTTGTGGAGCACCAAATGTCGCGCAAGGGCAAAAAGTCGTCGTCGCTAAACCAGGAGCAGTCATGCCTTCCGGTTTAATCATTCGACCTTCTGCACTTCGTGGAATCCCGTCAAGCGGGATGCTTTGTTCTGCCCGTGAACTTGGATTACCAGATGCACCACAAGAAAAAGGGATTCTTGTATTAGAAGATTCAGCACATACTGGAGAGGCATTCTTAATCGGCCGTTGATTCGGCCGATTTTTTAACAAGATGGAGGGGTGAAGGAATGAGCAATCGTTACGAACAGTCACTGAAGGAACAAGCAGCGCGAATTCGACGGGAGTTAGCGGGCGAAAAAGAAGCGAGTCCGGTCGAACGTCCGAAGAAGGAAGAACGAGAAGATCGTTTCGTGTTGACGGATGTTCCATCGCCTATTTACGGATTCCAACGGCCTAAACAGCAACGGTCGATCCAGGAAGACGTGACTTCGGTTGAATCGGAAGTAAACGTTTCAAGTGAATCAGAACAGGGAAAAATGGATGAGTCGCTTGAGAACATGACGGATGAAACAATTGAAGCGTCGGGGATCGAGACGATGGAACAGACAGACTTAACCGAAGCGGACGCTGGTCTTGTTCCGGTGACGGATTCAGAACTACTCACCCCTGACCCATCAATCGAACGAGCGAATGAAGAAGAGGCAAGTAACAGCACGGTTGACTTCGAACTAGTAGAAGATGGTATTGTGGAGGCTGTCGAAGAGACGGGCGAAAGCTTACTTGAGACAACAGTCGCAGAAGAGAACAGCCCTGTTATCGAACCAGTAAGTGAACCGTTGACAGAACAGACGCTACCAACATCAGTGGACGAAGTAGCGCCACTCGAGAATGAGTTGCCCCCGACACTGGAGGAGCAACGGCCACAACTGGATACAGAAGTCACACCTAATGAGAACGTCCAAGAGGCATCAAACGTAGTGAAAAAACCGGCTGGACCGCCAGTCAATGTTGTGATGACAACTAAAGATTTGATGGCGATGTATCGTGCACGACGTGAACAAAATAATTTACATGGTAAAAAATAAGTCGGTTTGCTATAATGGTACAGGTTTTGTACCCAAGCCCGATGGTACGGACCGGAACGTGAATTGGAGGGCTTTTATATGACAAAATATCATTTTGTTGGGATTAAAGGGACTGGAATGAGTGCACTTGCCCAAGTATTACATGAGATGAACCATCAAGTACAAGGTTCTGATATCGAAAAACACATCTTTACTGAGGACGCTTTACGGGCGAAAGGGATTCCGTTTTTCCCGTTCAACGCCGACAACATCAAAGAAGATCAAATCATCATTCAAGGAAATGCGTTTGGTGATGAACATCCAGAAATCGCGCGGGCAAATGAACTTGGTTTAACAATTTATCATTACTACGATTTTTTAGGGCACTTAGCAGACGAATATCGTTCAGTCGCAATTACAGGATCACACGGTAAAACATCGACAACGGGTTTGTTGTCACATGTGTTAAGTGGGATCACGCCGACAGCATTTTTGATTGGTGACGGAACAGGTGCTGGAGTCGAAGAGGCGAAAGCTTTTGTATTTGAAGCATGTGAATATAAGCGTCACTTTTTATACTACAAGCCGGATTATGCAATCATGACGAACATTGACTTTGATCACTCAGATTATTTTACAGGCATTGATGACGTCGTTTCGGCGTTCCAAGAGATGGCGATGCAAGTGAAACAAGCCATCGTTGCCTGTGGGGACGATGAACATCTTCAAAACATTCAAGCCAATGTTCCTGTCCTCTACTATGGTTTTGGACAGAACAATGATTTCCGAGCTGAAAACGTCGCTTCGACACCAGAAGGCACATCATTTGATGTCTATCTACGTGACGATTTTTATGGCACGTTCTTGATTCCGGGATTCGGTCAACATCATGTCTTGAATGCGTTATCGGTCATCGCAATCTGTCAGTATGAAGGCTTGAACAAAGAGGATGTTGCGGAACGTCTTGCTTCATTCGGAGGAGTCAAACGTCGCTTTAGTGAATCGAATTTCGGATCACAAGTTTTAGTCGATGATTATGCACACCATCCGAAAGAAATTAGTGCGACGATCGAATCGGCACGTAAGAAATATCCGGATCGGGAAGTCATCGCGATTTTCCAACCGCATACGTACACACGCCTAAAGTCATTCATGGATGATTTTGCGACATCGCTTCGTGAGGCGGACGCTACGTATCTCTGTGAGATTTTTGGATCGGCGCGGGAGCAAGAAGGGCAAGTTCGGATTGAGGATCTCCAAGAGAAGATTCCGAACGCTGACATCTTGACGCGAGATAACGTGTCGGTTTTGAGTAAACATGACAATGCCGTTCTGTTGTTCATGGGTGCGGGGGATATCCAAACATACCAACAGCAGTATGAAGGAAAAAGATAAAATGTTTCATCAGTAAAAGGCATGGATGCATTCAGGCATCCATGCCTTTTTTGTCGGTTTCGTGAAGGTAAAAAAAGATGACGTACTCTGGACGATTTTTTTGTTGCATCTTGAATTGAATTTTGGAATAGTGGGGGTATGTTAATTTAGGAAGGAATCAATCACATGGGACAAATTTTCTTGATTTTATTATTGCAACTTATATACGTGCCTGTCCTGACACTCCGGACAATCATGCTCGTCAAAGGGCGGACCGTCATCGCCGGGATTTTCGGGACGGTCGAAACGTTAATTTATATCTTTGCTTTAGGCGTCGTCTTCCGTGATTTAACGACACTCGGGATGGTCGTCTACGCACTCGGATTCGGACTCGGTATTTTAATTGGAGGCTTCGTCGAAAGAAAACTTGCGATTGGCTACAACATGATTCAAGTCCATACACAAGAATTTCCGGCTGAACTGATTCAAGTCATCCGCGATAACGGATTTGGTGTCACCCATTACCAAGGACAGGGACGCGACGGCGTCCGGTACCGCCTCGATGTACTTGCTGCACGGACGCGGATGAAAGTATTGCGTGGTTTAGTCGAAGAATATGAACCGAAAGCATTCCTCGTCGCGTTCGATTCGGTCGACTTCAAAGGGGGATACATGCTGAAGGGGTTAAAACGTCAAAAGTAATGAAAGCTTGTGAAGAACATCAAGGGAATCCTCACAAAAAGATGTTTACTCTATGTTATTTAAGGATAAAGATGATATAGGACAGATTACATTTTGTGAGAGGGGAAATTGAAAATGATTAGTAATCACGCGAAGACAGCTTTAAACCAACAGGTCGCAAACTATGGTGTGTTGTTCGTCAAACTCCATAACTACCATTGGTATATTAAAGGACCGGAATTCCTGACGCTTCATGTCAAACTAGAAGAATTGTATACATGGGTTTCTGAACAGTATGATGTGGTCGCGGAACGACTATTGATGAACAATGGGAATCCGTCAGCGACGATGAAAGAATATCTCGAACAGACGACGCTTGAAGAAGCTAAATCTGGATTATCTGCCGATCAAATGGTTGAATCCGTCATCAGTGATTTCCAACAAGTGCGTAAGGAAATGCTTGAAGCCATTGAACATCTCGAAGCGCAAGATGTGACGGTCGAAGATGATTTGCTCGCTCAAGCAAAAGAAATCGAAAAACAAATTTGGATGTTGCGTGCGACATTAAAAAAATAAGCAATCAAAAAACGGATGACTGCATCCTTTCGGGATTCAGCCATCCGTTTTCTACATTACTTTAGATTTTCTGGATTCAAGACATCGAGCTCAGGAAGAACAAAGCGTCCATCTTTACGAATCAACACATCATCGAACCAGATTTCACCGCCACCATAATCGGGGCGTTGGATATTGACTAAATCCCAATGGACAGATGAATCATTTCCGTTATAGGCTTCAGCGTAAGCTTGACCGGGTGTGAAATGGAAACTGCCATCGATTTTTTCATCAAATAGGATGTCTTTCATCGGATGTTGGATGAATGGATTGACGCCGATCGCGAATTCACCGACGAAACGTGCACCGGCATCTGTATCAAAAACTTGATTAATGCGGTCTGTATCATTTGCAGTTGCCTCAACGATTTTTCCGTTTTCGAATGTCAGTTTGACGTTTTCGAACGTAAAGCCTTGATAAGGTGATGGTGTATTGTAAGAAATGACACCATTGACGGAATCTTTGACTGGTGCTGTAAAGACTTCACCGTCAGGAATGTTTGCATTACCGGCACACTTGATTGCGGCGATGTCTTTGATGGAGAAGGTCAAGTCTGTTCCTTCACCGACGAGGCGGACACGATCCGTCTTGTTCATCAATTCAACAAGCGGTTCCATCGCTTTGCCCATTTTCTCGTAATCTAACGTACACACGTCAAAGTAGAAGTCTTCAAAGGCTTCCGTTGATTGGTTCGCGAGTTGAGCCATCGAAGCAGTCGGGAAACGGAGAACAACCCATTTCGTTCCTTTGACACGATCTTGTGTGTGCATTTTTCCTAATGTTTGACCGTACAGCTTCATTTTGTCAGCCGGTACGTCGGATAACTCACTAATGTTATCGCCTGCGCGTAGACCGATATACGCATCCATCGCTTGCATTTGCATCCGTTCGACGTCAGCCATTAATTGAAGTTGTTCTTCAGAAGCGCCGCGGTATAATTTACGAAGAATTCGGTTATCTTTTAAGAGAACGAATGGAAGCCCGCCTGCTTCATAGGCAGCGTCGACGAGTGCTTCGACGAGCTCACGTTCGATTCCGAAGTTTTCAATTAACACTTTTTCACCAGGAGCGAGTGCAACCGAATAATTAATCAAGTTCGTTGCAAGTTGTGTAAGACGTGGATCGCGCATAAATAGTTCCCCCTTATTTTACGTATGTAGGTTTCATTTATCATTGTAACGGAAATAAACCATTTGGAGTAGCAGGAACAACTCGACATACGTCGAACTATCAACAAGACACTAGCAAAAGAAATTGGAGGCACGAATCATGGAAATCACATTAGGCGGTATCGCCGGATTAGTCGCTGCGATTGCATTCGTAGTGCTTGTTATCTTCCTTGCCCGCGTACTGGGTGCGGCAAGCAAAACATTGAACAATGTCGCGGATACGACGGCAGGACTCGAACGTCAACTAGATGGCATCATGATGGAGACGACGGCGTTGCTACATAAAACGAATCGTCTTGTCGATACAATCGAAGAAAAAACAGAGTTGCTTGCACCCGTTGCGAACTCGATTGAAGAGTTAGGAACGTCACTCAACAAAGTGACCGATTCTGTCCGTACGGTATCAGATACCGTTGCCGGTGCGGCCGATATGAATAAAGAACAGATTGCACAAGCAGTCCGTTGGGGTTCAGTCGCAGTTGAACTCTTTAAAAAGAATAAGCCGGAGCCTGGTCAACCTGTCTCGTCTTCGACGACCGCTACAACGACGGTCGAGAAAAAACCACGTCGCCGTTTCCGAAAACATACAGAAACACCGGTCACACCGGAAGTCGTTTCTGTACCAGATGTTGAAAGTATTCCAGATGAATTGAAGGGAGATCGTAAATCATGACAAAACAACACCCGTACCAAGCACAAGATAGTTCTAAGGGGGGCGGTTTCCTCGCAGGAATCATCGTCGGTGGATTGATTGGAGCTGCTGCTGCGTTACTTTCAAGTCCGAAGTCAGGACGCGAAATGCGCGGAATGCTCGATGAGCGGACAGCGCCTGCACGTCAGCGCTTAAATGAACAGACGCAAGTCGTTCGCGAAAAAGCAGAACCACTCGTCGGCGAATGGATTCAACTTGCGAAGGACAAGGCGGCACCTGTCATCGAAAAAGCGAAAAAGAATCCAACTGTTCAAGAAGCGGCACAATATGCTGGTTTTGAAAAAGACCAAGCGAGCATTGATGCAGCACTTGCAGAGGCGGAACAACTCGTTCGTGATATCGAACGTGAAATCGGTAACGAGGTCGATGGTGCAGCTGTCGCAGAGCAACTTGATACAGAAACCGTCGCAGAGCTTTCAGAGCTTCGTGAAGACTTAGAAGAAGATGAAAGCAAAGAAGAGGGCAATGAAGAAGAAAATGACCCTCAAGCAAACATGACACATGAGAAAAAACCGAAAAAATAATGATTGATCCGCATTACCTACATTTTGAGTAGGTAATGCGTTTTCTTTTTTACATTACACTTGAATCTTCGTTATGATACACCATGTAAATTTAAAAAAACTGAGATGCGTGCTGTTCAATTATGTACAATCAGAAAGAAGTCGGCTATAATTAGTTGCTATTACGAGCTATATGCTGATTAGGGAGTGGTAGACAGATGGATCAACAAGCAGAATTAAAACGTTTACGCGATGAACTCGATTTAGTGAACGCTGAGTTACTAGAATTGATTAACAAGCGTGGCGAAATAGCAGTTGAAATCGGTAAGGTCAAACGTGCGCAAGGACTCGATCGGTATGACCCGGTCCGTGAACGTCAAATGCTTGAATCGATTGCAGAACATAACCATGGTCCGTTCGAAACAGGACGCCTACAGCATATGTTTAAAGAAATCTTTAAGGCATCACTCGAATTACAAGGGGAAGACCGGACACGGAAATTACTCGTGTCACGCAAACAAAAACCAACGAATACGATCATTCGTGTTGGCGACGATGTGATTGGCGATGGCTCACAACAATTGATTGCCGGTCCTTGTGCCGTTGAGAGTGAAGAACAAGTCTTTGAAGTAGCAGCACAACTTGCGAAGCATGGTGTTCGTTTCATGCGAGGTGGAGCATACAAACCACGGACTTCTCCATACGACTTCCAAGGTCTTGGTCTAGAAGGACTGAAGATGTTGAAAAAAGCAGCAGACGCGCATAACTTACATGTCATCACTGAAATCATGACGCCAAGTGCTGTGGAATCGGCTTTACCATATGTCGACATCATTCAAGTCGGCGCCCGAAATATGCAGAACTTCGATTTATTAAAAGAAGTTGGGCGTACGAACAAACCTGTCCTTCTCAAACGTGGTCTTTCGGCGACACTTGAAGAATTCATGTATGCAGCAGAGTACATCATGGCGAGCGGGAACGACCAAGTCATTTTATGTGAACGTGGGATTCGCACATATGAACGTGCGACACGGAACACGCTTGATATTTCTGCCGTACCGATTTTGAAACAAGAAACACATTTACCTGTCATGGTCGATGTGACGCACTCGACGGGACGTAAAGACATTTTGTTACCGACAGCAAAGGCAGCCTATGCGGTAGGGGCTGACGCCGTCATGGTCGAAGTGCATCCGTTCCCAGCATTAGCTCTATCTGATGCGAACCAACAACTTGATTTTAAGGAGTTCGACGCATTCGTCGAAAACCTGACAGAAACTTTTCCGGCACTAAACGTTCAATGATTTTCTAAAAAGGGTAACCTATAGCGAATGAAAACGTTTTACAATGAAGGAAGAATGGGAAAAGAAAGATATCTTTTCCTGTCTTCCTTTCGTGTTGTCTAAAAATGAAAATCAGAATGAAAACGAAAATGATTGTTTAAAATAAGGAGGAATTTGCTTTGAACAGTAATATTACCATTTATGACGTAGCACGCGAAGCCGCTGTTTCGATGGCGACTGTCTCCCGGGTAGTCAACGGAAATCCGAACGTCAAACCATCGACACGTAAAAAAGTCCAGGACGCGATCGATCAACTCGGGTATCGCCCGAATGCCGTCGCACGTGGACTCGCAAGTAAAAAAACGACGACGGTCGGCGTCATCGTACCAGATATTTCAAATATTTTCTTTGCCGATTTAGCGCGTGGGATTGAAGATGTCGCGACGATGTACAAATACAACATCATTTTATGTAACTCCGATCAAAATCGTGAAAAAGAAATCCATCTTTTAAATACGTTACTCGGAAAACAAGTTGATGGCATCATTTTCATGGGTGGACGCCTTCATGAAGATTTAGTCCGTGAATTCAAGACATCCCCTGTGCCAATCGTATTAGCAGCGACGCTCAACCAAGACTATGATCTTCCTGCTGTTAACATCGATTATGAGAGTGCGGCATATGATGCCGTTAAATCATTGATCGATCACGGACATAAACGGATTGGTTTCATTACGGGTCCACTCGAGCAACAGATTAACGGTGAAAAGAAATTTGCCGGTTACCGAAATGCGCTCGAAGAAGCGAATCTTCCGTTTGACGAACAGAACGTCGTGTTAGGAAACTACACGTATGATTCAGGCATGAAGGCAATGAACCAACTGCTTGAACTCGGTGAGGACTGCCCGCGTGCGATCTTCGCTGGGACCGATGAAATGGCCCTCGGTGTCATCCATGCCTTACAGGACGCAGGCCACCGTGTTCCTGAAGACTTCGAAGTCATCGGCCACGATAATACACGTCTTGCGACGATGATTCGTCCGAAGCTGACGACAGTCGTCCAACCGATGTATGATATCGGGGCAGTTTCGATGCGCTTACTGACTAAAATCTTAAACCAAGAAGAAATTGAAACAAATGATGTGACATTACCGCACCGGATTGAGCATCGGGATTCTACCCGTTCTTCTTGATCAGCATAAAAAACCGCTATCCTTCCAGTAGAGTTCTTACGGAAGAAATAGCGGTTTTTAGTGTATTATTTCGTGACGGTAATCAGTTGATCTTGATGGTGGTGCAACTGATCATTCTCGACATGGAGTCGGACCGTTGCTTGACCCGCATGTGCTAACTTGACTTGACCGACGTACATATCTTCTTTCAGCGTCAACGGGATGTACGCATGTTTTTCGACGCCTTCTTCGATAACTTCGACTTGGACGTCTGCCTTTAGGACTTTTCCATCTTCAAAGATATGAAAGGAGACGGGAAGCGTCGAGCCGGCAGTTACTTTTGTTGCACCCATATAATGAACGGCGAGATTTTCCGCCGATTCGTGCGCATGCTCATGGTTCGCATCGCTGTGCGATGTGTCTTCATGCGAATGGTTCATGACGACAAAGTTGATCTTATCCATATGGTGCAGACCTTTTTTATCATTAATATGGTAGAGGCCTTCATATTCGCCCTCAGTGAGTGCTGCTTCTGCTTGATAGGAGCCGGTTTTTTTTAATGTAGCTTTAATCTTCTTATGTGCGGCATCTTTTTCATCGGCTTTCCAAATCTCGAACGTGACATCTTCTAAGTTCACTGCTTTTTTATCTTCGACGGCAGTTGCCTTGAAGATGACTTTGTCGTCGTCCATCGTCTTCGCAGGTACGTCTACTTTAACGTCGACGGTCGGCTTCCCGCTACCTTGCATCGCGTCATGGTCCATCGCTTTTTCATCGCTATTGTTACAGCCTGCTAGAAAAATACCGGTTGCCATCAGTGCGACGCTCATTCCCAACGTTGTTTTCTTCATGTCGGATCCCCCAATTATTCATTTACTATATAAAGTATCGAAACCTTAATTAGTATACCAATAACTTGTGAAATCGGAACGAAGTATATGTGAAAAGATTAAAACATTTTTTAATCAATCGAGTAGGGTGAAACATCTGATAACTGTTCCTTTTTCGCATCATCAACAAACGGCCAAAGGAGTCGCTTGACTGTCTCCCAGTTCTTTTCTTCGATTTCAGGACGACGGGGGATCGTCGGGTATAACGGGAATTGATCAGCCCAAGTCGTCGGGACGGTCGTGCTCTGTTTTGTCCATCGTTCCACCCATTCTTTCGGAAGATCCCCACTGAACGGTGCGCGGTCTGTCAAAGCTGCGAATACTTGACTCCAAACACGAGGGACGACACGGTACCAGTCGTAACCGCCCCCGCCTAAGGCGACGATCCGACCTTGCGTATAACGATTGGCTGCTTCGACGGCGATTTGCGGAATTTCTTCAAAACTTTTCATCGTCAGCGAAAGATGTGTCAGTGGATCGAGTGCATGCGCATCAGCACCATTTTGGGTAATGATTAAATCGGGTTTAAATAGTTCGCATGCTTCGAATAGAGCCGTTCGATATGCGAGTAAAAACGAGGCATCTTCGGTAAAGGCATCGAACGGAATGTTCCAGCTGAAGCCATAGCCTTCTTCAGCACCGCGTTCCGTGACCATACCGGTCCCAGGGAAGAGATAGCGTCCCGTTTCGTGAAGCGACAACGTCATGACGTCTGAGCGATTGTAAAAAGCCCACTGGACACCATCGCCATGGTGCGCATCCGTATCGACATACAGAATACGGCAATCATATTTTTCAATCATCGCGGCCATCGCGACAGCGGTATCGTTATAAATGCAAAAACCGGATGCCCGGCCACGGAAACCATGATGGAGTCCGCCACCGATGTGGAAGGTCCGCTTGTATTGTCCGGATAACACGAGCTCACAGGCTTCAATCGTCCCGCCGACGAGCAGTGCCGCGCCCGTATGCATCTGATTGAATAGTGGGGTATCCTCTGTCCCGAGTCCATACATCTGCGCCTTCATCGGTGAGAGCTCTCCTTGTCCTGCTAGCTTGACGGCTTGAATATAGTCCTTATCATGAATCAATTCTAACTCTTCATCTGTCGCAAGACGTGGTGCGATACAATCGACGTGCTCAAGTGCCCCCATCGCCTCTAGCAAAGAAATGGTCAAGTCAAGCCGAATTGGATTGAAGGGGTGCGAATCCGAAAAACGATAATTCGCTTCTTCTTGACTATAGATATAAGCAAACTCTTTCATCGGCTGACATCAGGACCGAGCACATCGAATCCTTCCTTTCGTAATTTTTCGATAATCCGAATCGGATTCATCGTCTGGACACGAAAGGCGACGATACGGACATATGGGTCATCTGTTGGATAGACGAGGACGTTTAAGATATTGACGTTCGTTTTAGCGAGTAAATTCGCGATTTTTGCGAGTGTACCAGCGGTGTTTTCAACACGGACTTCGATTTGCGAACTCGGTTCGAGCGCTCCCGTTAATTGAACAAAAGTCCGGAGTAAATCCGTTTCTGTCATCACTCCGACAAGACGTCGTCCACGAACGATTGGTAAGCAAGACAAGCGGTGTTCATAAAATAAAATGGCGGCATCTTCAATAAAATCGAGTGGATGCGCCGTAATCGGATTTCGTTGCATGATGCTCGAGACTGAATTTTGTTGGTCGACTTGGAGCGTATCCGGGTGAAAGACACTACTTGCACTTTGAAGTTCTTTTAAACCGATCAATCCAACCAGTTCATGTCGAGCATTCGTTACTGGAATATGGCGAATTTCATGGCGCTGCATCAATTCAGCGGCGTGGGCAATCGAGTTGGTCGGCTGGATCGTGATACAATTCGTCTTCATGATTTGTTCGATTAACATGCTATTCCTCCTTTAATCGTACATGAAGCGACGACGGAGCCGTAAAGCATCGAAATGAGCGACGACTTCTGGTGCGACATGTTTACCGATTCGTGCCATCAAACAATTGGCGGGATGCGAGGCGATTTCAGGATCATCGGTCGGGAAAAAGACAAGCCCTCCGTGGTTCATCATTTTTTCCATGATTTTTCGATAGTCCCAAACAGATAATCCGCTACCTTTTAAATCCCAATGCCAGTAATACTCGGTCGTCAAGATTAAGTAATGATCCATGGCAGGATCAAGCATCGAGACTTCAAGTAACTTTTTTCCAATCTGTTGACCACGAAAGCGGGCGGATACCTCGATGGCGCCTAATTCTAAAATATAGGGATTATTTCCTTCGCTCCATGTTTCGTAAGGGTCAGGATAGAGAAATGTCACATAACCGATGATTTCTTGATCTTGCCTGGCAATGACGATGCGTCCTTCATCTAGATCAGCAATTTCAAGAAGTGCCTGATGTTGGTCTTTCGGTTGCCTAAATGCAGTCAAACCAGCATCAAGGGTGTACGCAGCAAGCTGGTCGCTCGCGACAGGACCCTCGATTTCAACTGGACCGAGCGATGTTTCATGAGTACGATGATTGAATTGTTTTTCAAACATGTAAGCGCCACCACCTTTCCTATTATTATAGCCGATGCGCCTCGTCGAAAGAGAGGCATTTTTTAACAAATTGGCGGCAAATCGATTGAACTACACTGTAACTAGCTTATAATGGAAGAGAATATAGTGAAGGGGAGGAACGAGAGATGAAAGTTTTGAAAGCGCTTCCGGGTAAGCATTGGTTATCCGACTATAATGAATCAGAGTCGTACGATTGGCAAGAAGCGGAACAATATTTTTCATGGGCGACAACGGGGAAAGTCAACATGGCCTATGAAGCGATTGACCGTCATGCTGAAGGGGAACGAGCGAATAAAAAAGCATTGATTTATTTTGATGGAACGACGGAACAAGTTTTTACGTATGCTGATATGAAACGCTTGACGAATAAAGCGGCGAACGTATTGACAGATGCCGGAATCAAGGCAGGAGACCGAATCTTCATTTTCATGCCGCGCTCACCAGAACTTTATTTTTCTCTGCTCGGTGCGTTAAAAGTTGGGGCAATCGTCGGTCCTTTATTTGAAGCCTTCATGGAACAAGCTGTCCGCGACCGGTTGCTTGATTCGGAAGCGAAGATGTTGATTACGACGAAAGCGTTATTGCCGCGTGTTCCGCTTGAAGAGTTATCAACACTCGAATCGGTCTTTTTAGTCGATGAAGAGATTGAGACGACGAATCAATTACTTGATTTCCGGGCGGCGTTCGAGTCAGCGTCAGATGTGTTCGAACCCGTTTGGCTCGACCGGGAAGATGGACTCATCTTACATTATACGTCGGGATCGACCGGGAAACCGAAAGGCGTCTTACATGCGCAAAACGCGATGATTCAGCATATGATGACAGGACGCTGGGTTCTCGACCTTCAGGAAGATGATATCTATTGGTGTACGGCGGATCCGGGCTGGGTGACGGGGACGAGTTATGGTATTTTCGCCCCGTTTTTAAATGGTGCGACAAATGTCATCGTCGGGGGTCGATTCAATCCTGAGTTTTGGTACAGTGTCATCGAAAAATATAAAGTGACAGTTTGGTACAGCGCGCCGACTGCGTTCCGTATGTTGATGGGGGCTGGTGCGGAAGTTGCGGATAAACATGATTTGTCGAGCTTACGCCACGTGTTATCGGTTGGGGAACCGTTAAATCCGGAAGTCATCCGTTGGGGCAAAGAAGCGTTCGATCAACGTATCCACGATACATGGTGGATGACGGAGACGGGGGCGATGATGATTTGTAATTACAAATCGATGGATATCAAACCGGGATCGATGGGGAAACCGATTCCTGGGACGCACGCGGCTATCGTCGACGATCAAGGGAACGAATTACCTCCTTTCAGAATGGGGAATTTAGCACTCAAGACACCATGGCCATCAATGATGCGGCAAATTTGGAACAATCCACAAAAGTACGAGTCGTATTTCTTTAAAGGGTGGTATGTCTCGGGCGACTCTGCATACATGGACGATGAAGGGTACTTCTGGTTCCAAGGACGTGTCGATGATGTCATCATGACGGCAGGCGAGCGCGTGGGACCGTTCGAAGTCGAAAGTCGCCTTGTCGAACATCCGGCAGTCGCAGAAGCAGGGGTCATCGGTAAACCGGACCCGGTCCGGGGTGAAATCATCAAAGCGTTCATTTCGTTACGTGACGGATATGAACCAACAGAAGAATTGAAGCAAGAAATCCAAAAATTCGTCAAAGAAGGTCTCGCTGCTCATGCGGCACCACGCGAGATTGATTTCCGAGATAAACTTCCGAAAACACGGAGTGGTAAAATCATGCGCCGTGTCCTGAAGGCTTGGGAATTAAATCTTGAAACGGGTGATCTTTCGACGATGGAGGATTAAGCAAATCGTTTCAATACATTAGCCAGTACCGTGTATCGGTGCTGGCTTTTTTTGTTTTTTCGTCCTGTTGCCGATTGAACTGAAAAAAACAGAGTTCACAAGAAAGTGAACTCCGCTTCAGCCTATAGACAACGTGATATTGGGAAATCAAGCGTCTGTTTTCGTTGCTTTCCTCGGGCGAGGCGCAAGCCGTTGCTCCTTAATCCTGACGGACAACGAGCAGGGTCTTGCCTGCCTCTGAACGTGCGTTAAAAACGCACTTTTCCCGTAGGAGTCAACGAAACGTGACGCTTTTTAGGTAGTGTCGTGACCGATTGTCCCTTTGAAGACGAGGCGGGACAGGGAAGTGCGAACGGATTGCCTCTCGGTATAGCATGTTCAAAGTTTGTCTACACACTGAAACGGAGTTCACAAGAAAGTGAACTCCGTTTTGAGGTAGTGCGTTATTCTGATTTTTTATCTTCTTTAGCTTTTTTTTCCGCATCCGCTTTTGCTTTAGCATCGGCATCCGCCTTAGCTTTAGCGTCAGCCTTGGCTTTAGCATCGGCATCCGCCTTAGCTTTAGCATCAGCTTTTGCTTTGGCATCGGCATCCGCCTTAGCTTTTGCGTCAGCCTTGGCTTTAGCATCGGCATCCGCCTTAGCTTTTGCGTCAGCCTTAGCTTTAGCATCCGCATCCGCTTTTGCCTTTGCATCATCTGCTTTCTTCGCTTCTGCTTCCTTCGCTTTCGCCTCGGCTTCTTTTTTCTTTTCTTCAGCGGCCTTTTTCTTAGCTTCCGCCTCTTTTTTCTTTTTGTCTTCTTCTTTAAATGAACCTGAGTTCTTGAAGTCGTCTGCGCTTACTGAAGCAGGTTGGCTAAAGCGGGCACTTGACTTGAAGTAACTATTGTTAGCGGCATATGTGGCGTTTGCCATTTGTGCCCACAAGTTTTGAGTGCGCTGGTAATACGTCGTTGCACCCATCAAAGAGTTGTTTTGGTCATGACCGGTCCAAACTGCAAGTGTGACTCCTGGCGTTGATCCGACAAGATACGAGTCTTTGATTTCATTTGTCGTACCTGTTTTACCAGCCCAGTCCCCAGGAACTTTCAATAATGAGTTCGCATAACGAGCTGTCCCGTTATCGAAGACACCGCGCATCATATCAAGTGTGAGATAAGCTGTTCGTTTTTCATAAATCTGCTTTTTCTTCGATTTTGCTTTATAGATGCTTTTTCCATCTTTCGTAATCTTCGAGATGATGTACGGTTCAACATATTCACCGTAGTTCGCGAGCATCGCGTAAGCACCAGCGAGTTCGACCGGTGTGATTTCCATCGTTCCGAGGGCGGCAGATGGTGCATAACGAATGCTATCCGGAACTTTAATGCCCATATCGACTAACTTTTGAATCGAATTTGACATGTTCATTTTTTCATAAATCTTAACGGCAGGGACGTTCAATGAAAGCTCAAGCGCTTCACGGACTGTCACGTTTCCACGGTAACGACCACCTTCGTTGTTAATCGGGTTATCGCCAGGTTGACGCGGAACCGTTTGATAATAATATTTTTCATCATTGACGGTCGAAGCCGGTGTAATCAAACCATTTTCAATCCCGTTCGAGTAGACAAGAATCGGTTTGGCAGTTGACCCGATTTGACGTTTCGCTTGGAAGGCGCGGTTGAAATCATCCGCCGTTCCATCCGTGTAACGTCCCCCGACGAATCCTAAAATACGACCTGTCTCATTTTGAATCAGGACAGCAGCCGTTTCTTCCGGATCTTTTTTCGAAACGGTTTTTTTCGTTTTCGGATTAACGACTTGCTTGTATTGCGGTGAAGCTGGGAAGTTGGCATTATTTTTTGCCGGTACTTGCATCGCTTCATGGATTTTCTTATCAAGCGTCAGGTGAATCTTATATCCGCCTTGGCGCATGGCGACTAATGCCTGGTCGCGGTAGTTCGCTTTGACTTCTGCGAGTTCAGACGGTTTTACTTCATCTTCTTTGACACCATCTTTTTTCATGAAATAGCTCGTCATGATTTTTAACGCTTCTTTTTCAGCAAGGTCATAGACGTAAGGATACGTATCGCGTGACCGAGTTGATCTTTTAGCGAAATCTTTTGTGATATCGTGTTTGATTGCTTTCTCATATTGCTTTTTCGTAATGTTTTTTGCGACATACATCCGTTTTAGGACGGTTTTCATCCGATTCGTGCTTGCAGTCAAATCTTTTTTGACGACGCCACCCTGAAGGTACGGCGTATAGTAGTAGGGGTTTTTAGGAATCCCTGCTAAGAAGGCAGCTTGCGGCAATGTCAGCTTTTTGGCTGATTTATTGAAGACACCACGAGAGGCTGCTTCAATCCCGGCGATGTTCCGTCCGAGTGAGTTCCGTCCGAATGAGACGACATTCAAATAGGCTTGTAGAATTTCATCCTTCGTCATCGCATTTTCAAGACGAAGTGCTAAAATGATTTCTTTTGCTTTTCGTTCAAATGAAACTTCATTCGTTAGAATTTGGTTTTTGATCAATTGTTGTGTGAGTGTACTACCACCCGTCCGTGAAGACGAGTTCGTTAATTCTTGCAGGACTGCCCGAAGCGTTGCTTTCGGTACGACGCCATCATGTTCATAAAAATCGACATCTTCCGTCGAAAGAACAGCGTCTAACAGATAAGGTGAAATTTCTTTAATATTGACGGGTTGACGTTCTTCATCTGTTGAAATGTTCGTCAACTTTTCGCCGCTTCCCCAGTAAATTTCACTCGTGATGGCATAGCTATTGACTTGCTGTTTCATCTCAGTAAGCGGTGGGGCTTTCGTATCTTTAACGAGTGAGGCGAAATAACCGCCTGCAGCTCCGACAGAAAAACTTCCAACTAGCAGGACAGCGATGATTAGGAATAAAATGATATTCCAGGACACGTCATATGTGATATTCGACCAGTGCCGAACGGCTTTCGTTCGGGGGTGATTCCAAAACTTGGACCAGTTCTCGCGCATAAATGATCTCCTTTACATCTTAAACTTAGGTGTGAAATAACATTAAATCACAGATAGACGTATTATACCATAACTGAAAGAATACGATGACACTTGACAGTCGATTCTGCTTCGACGTATCATGGAAACATCTTATGAAGAATATATAAAACCTTTGCTGTGATTGGAATTAGTAATGGGACGCTCCCTGTATCAGAGACCTAGTGGTGCTGCGAACTAGGACATAGCGTGTTCATGAATTACGTCTCCAGGAGCTTCTTGAGAAATCAGGCGGACCGTCCCGTTATCGACGATCTAAGTGGCATGTGTTGCATGCAATTAGGGTGGTACCACGGAATATTCCGTCCCTTCGTTCAGTCGAAGGGGCGGTTTTTTTATACAATTTTTTTAGGGGGAAAACAGATGACGTTACTTGAAGATTTAGAGTTTCGTGGCTTAATCAGCCAAATGACAGATGAAGAAGGAATTAAAGAACTCCTAGCAAGTCCGACAACGCTGTACACAGGATTCGACCCGACAGCAGATTCATTGCATATCGGACACCTGTTACCAATTCTCGTTCTACGTCGCTTCCAAGAAGCAGGACACCATGTCGTCGGTCTCGTCGGTGGCGCAACCGGGATGATTGGAGATCCGAGTGGGCGTTCGACAGAACGTTCACTCAACACGTCGGATATCGTCGAAGAATTTGCGAACCGCATCAAAGGACAATTGTCACGCTTTTTACCGTTGGATGGTGAAAACCCGGTGACGATTGCGAACAACCTGGATTGGACAAAAGATTTAACGATCATCGATTTCTTACGCGATATCGGAAAACACTTCCCAATCAGCTACATGTTAGCGAAAGACTCTGTTGATTCACGCCTTCAAAACGGAATTTCTTTCACAGAGTTTTCCTACATGTTATTACAATCATTTGATTTCTTGAAGCTATACGAAAACGAAGGATGCCGCCTCCAAGTCGGCGGAAGTGATCAGTGGGGTAACATCACGGCGGGAATGGAATTGATCCGACGCGTTGGTCATGAAGAGAAAGCATTCGGCATCACTGTACCACTTGTTACGAAATCAGACGGGCAAAAATTCGGGAAAACAGCGGGCGGCGCAGTGTGGCTCGATGCCGAAAAAACGACACCATACGAGTTTTACCAATTTTGGTTCAACGTCGATGACCTCGATGTCATCAAGTTCTTGAAATACTTTACATTCTTGACACACGAAGAACTTGAAGGATTGCAAACGGAAGTGGCATCGGCACCTGAAAAACGGATTGCCCAGCGTCGTCTAGCAGAAGAAATGACGAAACTTGTCCATGGCAGCGAAGCGCTTGAACAAGCAGAACGAATTACGAAAGCACTCTTCAGTGGTGACGTCAAAACATTGCAGGCGGCTGATATCGCGGATGCGTTCAAAGGGATGCCACGCTTTACGCTTGGTGAAGCAACGAACCTCGTCGACGTGCTCGTCGAAGCGAAAATCAGTCCTTCGAAGCGTCAAGCACGAGAAGACGTGACGAACGGCGCCATCTACATCAATGGAGACCGTGAACAGGAATTGACGAAGGAAATTACAAAACAAGATGCGATTGGTGACTTCACGATCATCCGTCGTGGGAAAAAGAAATACTTCGTACTTGAACATGCGTAAGTAATATAACAAACAAGAACGCTGACGGATTCCTGTCAGCGTTCTTGTTTGTTTAAGCTGTTCTAAAAAGACGGAGTGGTAACAGACGAACGGCAATCGTCGTCGCGAGCAACGCTTTTAATGTATCACCGATAATGAACGGAACATTGATGACGAGGGAATCCGTGAACGATAAATGTAAGACGAGCATTAAACCGAACGTTCCGAGTAAGTAAACGAGTCCAAGCCCGAAAATGATCATCCCAAGAAACAGCGGGAGGAAGCGAGTTGTCCGTTCAGCGACATATCCGATGAAAAAGCCGGCGATTGGAAAAGCAATCAAATAGCCTACGGTCGGTCCGACGAATGGTGCAAGACCACCTTTCCCACCGAGGAGTGGTAAACCGGCAGCGGCAAGTAATAAAAAAATCAAGACGGCTAGACCGCCACGCTTCGCACCGAGGATGGCACTGACGGTCATGATGGCAAGCATCTGGAGTGTAATTGGGACAGGTCCGACAAGTTGAAGTTGCGGGAGTAGACTGACCGCCGAGATGATCGCGGCACCGAGCGCTGTAAATGTAAGATCTTTTGTTTTCATAATGAATAAGGCCTCTTTTCTATTGTGTTAACCAACATAAATAAAAGGTTAACACAAAAACGAGGTAATGCAACTACTATTTTTAAAACATGATAATGGACACAAAAAAAGCACCCACCGGAGTGGATGCTTGAAACAACTGATTAACGTGAGTAGTACTCAACAACGAGTTGTTCTTGGATTTGATCGTTCAATTCAGAACGCTCTGGAAGACGGACGAACGTTCCTTCGAGCTTCTCAGCATCGAAAATAACGAAGTCTTTAGTTGCTGGTGCAACTTCGAGTGCTTCTTTGATAACGACAAAGTTCTTCGATTTTTCGCGAACTGAGATCGTTTGACCTGGTTTCACGCGGAACGACGGGATGTCGACGCGAGCGCCATCAACTTGGATGTGACCGTGGTTGACGAGCTGACGAGCAGCACGACGTGTACGAGCCATACCCATACGGTAAACGACGTTGTCAAGACGTGCTTCAAGTAAGAACATGAAGTTCTCACCGTGGATACCAGGCATTTTGCCAGCATCGTTGAAGATACGGTTGAATTGGCGTTCGTTTACTCCGTACATGTGACGAAGCGTTTGCTTCGCTTGAAGTTGAAGACCGTACTCAGACATTTTGCGACGGCTGTTACCGTGTTGTCCTGGAGCGTACGGACGTTTTGCGATTTCTTTTCCTGTTTCAGTAAGAGAGATACCGAGACGACGTGAAAGTTTCCAAGCTGGACCTGTATAGCGAGCCATAATAAGACTCCTCCTTAGTGTTCGTTATTATTTGCATAAAAATAATAACGCCATCAAACCCACGTTACGCCCATTTCATGGTGTGGCACCCTCGCTTGATAGCAAAGTTACACGATGCCCCTCCGGCAAAGCCGAGTCATGAAATGTGATACGCAAGCGATTTGACCGCTATCGTTATCATTTCTGCACTTTTACAAGTATACGTCTGCTTATTCCTGCTGTCAATCAAATATGACGAAGAAGAATTTCGCTGAAGGCTTCAAGGCCGACTTGATCCGTTTCGTCAAAACGATTCAGTTCCGGACTATCGATATCAAGGACGCCAATCGTTTTGCCATCTTTAATTAATGGAATGACGATTTCTGAATTCGTTGCCGCGTCACAGGCGATATGGCCTGGGAAAGCATGAACATCCATGACGAGCTGAGTCGTTTGATCTTGAGCTGCTGTTCCGCAAACTCCTCGTCCGAGCGGAATCCGGACACAGGCAGGCAAGCCTTGGAACGGGCCAAGCACCAATTCGTTGTTTTCTTGGTCCATTAGATAAAATCCGACCCAGTTCGTCCGGTCGAGAAATTGACCAAGTAACGCACTCGCATTTGAAAGATTGGCAATTTGATTCGCTTCTCCCGTCAGTAATGCATCCAGTTGCTTATTCAGCATGTCGTATTGTTTCGTCCGGTCTCCATCATATGTCGTTGTCTCAAACATCTTGGTTCCTCCTAAAAAATCATATTTAATCTATCTTACCCGAGTGTGAAAGGTGCTGACAAACAATTGATTTCTTGACGAGACACCTTGATCTGTGGAAGAAATCAGGAAAAGCCTTAGTAAATCTATGCAAAACGGTTGCGCTATACTATTATAAGGATAAGATAAAAAGCGAAATTGTTGAAAAATGGAATCGCTTGATAGGGTGGAGGTCGTGACAAATGTGGGCATGGGTGATTGGTGTCATCGTCATCGTATTACTCGTCATGCTATTTAGCATGATTAGTCGAAAAAAATATTATACGAAAATCGACGAGCTAGATATGCGCAAACAAGGAATCATTAGCGCATCGATTCCGAAGGAGCTACAAGAATTAAAGCAGCTCCCGATGGCGGGTGAGACGGAGACGAAATTCACTTCCTGGCATCAAGCGTGGGAGGAATTGTTGACAGTCCACGTCGCGCAAATCGATGAGACGCTGTACCGGGCAGAAGAAGGGCTTGATAAGTATCGTTTCATTGCTGTCAAAAATGATTTAGAAGTGACGGAGCAATTGATTGAAGAGCTTGAAGGATTGATTGACGGTATGTTAGGTGAGATGGAGACCTTTAAAAACAATCAATCGGCACTGACCTCGTTAAAAGCACAAGGGGAAACAGATTCGGGGCAAGTCCGTAAATCGTTGCTCCTGCAAGCGACGTCGTTTGGACCGGCATTAGCGAAACTAGAAGAACGTAGTGAAGACATCGATCAGTTACGGACGGAAATGTCCGCTTTCGAAGAAGCGGGTGAAGTGACGAAAGCATATGAGACGAGCTTACGACTAGAAGAAGAAGTCGCGCTGACACGCCAGTTAGTCGAAGTGATTCCGAATCATTGGAAAGTACTTGCACATGAACTTCGTCAACGCATCGATCAGTTGAGTGCTGGGTATAATGAGATGACGCTAGATGGGTATCCACTTGAACCACTCGGAATGCAAGCTGATATTAAACGATTTGAGGAGCAACGTCTCAGTTTAGCGAAAAAACTAGAGTTTTTAGAGATGGACGACTTAGAAGAACAAGTCCAACAACTTTCTGCAGATGTTGACCAAATGTATGACACGTTCCGCCGTGAAGTCGATGCGCGTCATCATGTGAAGAAGGAAAATCAGACCTTAAAACAAAAGGCGCTGCGGATGCGTGAAAAAGTCCATCAATTGGCGCAAGAATTCAGTGCACTGCGTGAGCAATATGAAATTTCGGCGGACTTAGGAGAACATTATGAGTCGATTCAACGGGATGAAGAGATGTTATTTGGGGCAGCGAAGGATTTAGACGAATCGATCGCTAGTCGAATCATTCCGTTTAGCATGCTAGAAGATCAGATGCGCGACGCGATTCGGCTTGAAGAACAATTGACGATTCAATATGAACGGTTCAGTGTCGAACTGCAAGCATTGCGTAAAGAAGAAATCGAAGTCCGGGAACGGATTACAGAATGGCGGAAAACGTTATCGAATGCGCGCTTACGCTTGAAACGTCTTGGATTACCGAAAATCCCTCAAGAAATCGAAGAGACGATTCAAACGGCGAGTCGTTCGATACAGACGCTAGAAGCACGGTTTGAAGAAGTCCCATTCAACGTCGGTTATATCGTTTCGCAAAGCGAAGATGTCAAGATGACGTTTAAACAACTCCAAGAACGGTTAGATACATTAGTGTTCGAAGTCACATATGCAGAGCGACTCGTCCAGTATGCGAATCGATTCCGTCGCCACGATAACGAAATACATATGTCGTTGACGATTGCGGAGACGAAGTTCCTTGCTGGAGATTACGAACGTGCGATTTTACTCGCTGAACGTGTCCTCGACCAGTTTGACCCAGAGTCGATTGAACGGATTAAAAAGACATGTGTGAAGCAAGAAACCATCCACATGTAATCATCACTGACAATTCAGGGTGGCCACCACGGTCACCCTATTTTCGTAAAAAAAGGGAGCGATTGAGATGGGAACACTGTATGTAAACGGAATCATTCGGACGATGGCGCATGAACATGACGTCCATCCGGCGATGTTCGTCGAGGGGGGGCGGATTGTCGGGATGGGGGACGAAGGAAAAGTGCGTCGCCGGTTCGGAAAACGCATCGAGACGATTGAGAATCTGAACGGAAAAACGGTGTATCCGGCATTTACAGATGCCCACATCCACCTGATCGGATACGGTGAAGCAATCGGACGTGTCGATGCTTCACGCTACATGACGTTAGAAGAACTCGGACAAGCCTTCCTGAAGGCGGAAGCGATTAATGGAATTCACGTGGCTGAAGGATATGATGAAACGAAACTCGATCGTGCACCAACGAAAGCATGGCTGAATCAGCTATTCCCGACAGAACCGGCTTTGTTGAAACGAACGGACCGACATACGGTACTCGTCAATGATGTTTTGTTTGAACAATTAGGATACAAAGCATCCACTGTCGTCGACGGTGGAAAAATCGGATTACTGGATTCCGGTGAAGCAGATGGTTTTCTTTATGATGCAGCAATGGAACCACTCTATGCGTTACAAGCGGGCTCGGCTGAGCGAAATAAATCGTCGTTACGCGCCGCGATTAAAGATTTACACCGCCACGGAATCGTAGCCGCTCATACCGAAGACTTATCCTATCATGGTGAGTTGAATGAAGTGTTATCAGCGTATAAAGAAGTGACGGAAGAAACGGGGTTCCATGCCCATCTCCTCGTCCATCACCTTGTCCTTGATGAGTTTATTCAAGCGAATCCAGTCTTACCATCGACATTATCGGTCGGCGCGATGAAACTATTCGTCGATGGGGCGCTTGGTGGAAGAACAGCGTTACTGAATCGCGGGTATTCGGATGATGCGACGACACGCGGGATTGAAGTCCATTCGCAAGAACAGCTCGAGCAACTCGTCAAGCGCGCGCGGAGTTACGGTTTTACGGTCGCGGCACACGTCATCGGTGACTTAGCGATTGAACGATTCGTCACGGTGCTTGAAAAGTATCCTGCTCCGAAAGGGACACGTGACCGAATCATTCATGCGACGGTCGTCCAACGGGAAGTGTTGGCACGGATTCGAAAACTACCGGTCTTGATTGATGTGCAACCCGTCTTTTTGCTTGACGATGCGGATTTCGCGGAAGAACGTCTTGGGTTAAATCGTTTGGACTCCGCTTATCGCTTGAAGTCGCTTGCTGACACAGGTGCCTTGTTATGCGGTGGATCGGACGCCCCGATTTCAAATCCGGACGTCCGGCGTGCACTGTATGCGGCGACCGTTGGAAGAGCAGGGAAAATCGATAAATCAAACGAGGTTCTTTCGATGTACGAAGCGTTGTTGCTCTTTACGAAAAATCCGCATATCGCAACGGAGACGCACGGTCGAAAAGGGATGTTACTACCTGGGTATGATGCCGATTTCGTCATCTTCGAAGAAGATTTTTATCGCCTGGAAGATGAACGGATTCTGACGAATCGATTAGTCGAAACGGTTCAACAAGGAAAAACGGTCTATCGTCAGGAAACATCTGTGGTAATGAATTAAGCGGTTGCGGTTGTTCGTTCCGTGAATCTTCAAGAAAAGAGGACGCATAAGTCGGACTATCACCACCTTTTGGGAAGGGTGTTTCCATTTTTCTAGTTTCTTAAGGTATAAAAAAACTTCCTTGTCCTTGGTGGACAGGGAAGTTTCAGCGTGTAGACAAACGCTTATGAAGCGTGAACATGCGATAACGAGAGACAATCCGGTCGCGCTTCCCTGTCTCGCCTTGTCTTCAAAGCGGCAATCGGTCACGCCGCTACAGCAAAGCTGCAGAGTCGCGCCCGATTGCTTTTCGCTGTAAAAGCGATGCGAGACGGATTGCGCCCTAAACCGTCTGCATGACTGGCTTTCCGTCATAGTGTTACCTAAAAAGCGTCACGTTTCGTTGACTCCTGCGGGAAAAAGTGCGTTTTTAACGCACTTTTAGAGGTAGGCAAGACCCTGCTCGTTGTCCGTGAGGATCAAGGAGCAACGGCTTGCGCCTCGCCTGAGGAAAGCAACGAAAAAAGACGCTTGATCTCCCAATGGCACGTTGTCTACAGCCTGAAACTTCCTCGTCCTTGGTGGACAGGGAAGTTTTGTTTGTTTTATAAGAACGATCGCTGGATTTTATGCCAAAACGTATTGTTCGTTAATTTAACGGTTTTTAATTCTTTTTCGGACAGTTGAATATCGACAGAGTCCGTCCGTTTTAAGCTTAATGCTTCATTGTCCATCCCGATGATTGGATAATCGTTTCCGTCTTCGATGATGCGAAGTGATAATTTACGACCACGATTCAAGAGGAAGGCTGAACCGAGTGTCCGGTAACGGTTATTGTTGACCGATGCGATTTCACTGACTTGTAGGCAGTGGATCAATGGATCGACGATTGCACCAGACAAGGATTTGTTGTAAGCCGTCGAACCGGTTGGTGTCGAAATGACCATGCCGTCGCCACGGAATGTTTCAAATAGGAATCCGTCGATGTACACTTCGATTGCAAGTGATTTGATGATACTCGACTTGACGGAACATTCGTTTAGGCAGAGCATGCCGGGACCACCATTGATCGATGCTTCAAGCAGTGGATAACGTCGGACTTCGATTTCGCCAGTTGAGACGCGTTCGCCCGTTTCTTTAAAGATGGCTTCGACTGATGATAAATCATTGATGTCAAAGTCACAGTAAAATGAATTCGGACCTTCTGCGAACCCAACGTAGATAGCGTCGTCACGGAATCCCGTGAAGCGGGCCGCTTGAAGAAATGCCCCATCGCCACCAATTGAAACGATGATATTTGCTTGTTTGTGATCTTGGACGACGTTCAGTCCGTAGCGTTTTCCGACTTCAATCAGTTTTCGTACCTGCGTCTCGTGTCTTTGTTTATTTCGGTAATACAGGTAGACATTGTTTCGAGCCATGGTCAATTCCCCCTTGAAAGCGTTTCATGTACTGTTTCATTATACCTGTTTTTCAAGAAAGCGGGAACTGATAGCTGGGAATTCAGTCAGAAAGCTTGCGTTATAGAGGGAACATTTCTATAGTAAGATTGGAAATGTAATTGAAAAGATATGGGGAAATGGGGAATACACAATGGCAACGTTCAAAGGAAATAACATCACATTGCTTGGAACACAAGTCGAAGTCGGGCAAGAGGCACCAAATTTCGAGGTGCTCGCTAACGACCTGTCAACGGTTTCGCGCGATACATACGAAGGGATTCGGATCATCAGTGTCGTACCTTCAATCGATACAGGTGTCTGTGACGCTCAAACACGTAAGTTCAATGAAGAAGCAGCACAAATCGACGGTGTGACGGTCTTGACAATCTCGAATGACCTTCCGTTCGCCCAACGCCGCTGGTGCGCAGCGAGCGGGCTTGATAATGTCGTAACATTATCAGATCACCGTGACCTCTCGTTTGGTCATAACTACGGTGTTGCAATCGAAGAACTTCGTTTGCTTGCCCGTTCCGTCTTCGTCATCGATTCAGCGAATCAAGTCGTCTACGTCGAATACATGCCTGAATCGACAGATGAAGTGAACTTTGATTCGGCGATCGCTGCTGCAAAAGCTGCGAAGTAAGAATAGTTTACAAACGGCGTAAAACAGATACAATAGACGTAATGAGAAAAACGGCTCCCAAGGAACATGGGGGGCCGTTTCGTTTTGAAAGGATGAACTGACGATGGAGCCATTAGAGAAGTTATACAAGGAACTGACACAGCAGACACGAAAATTAGAACGTGATCTCGACATGCCTTACCTAGAAGCATTAGTAGAAGTCATCGATCGTTTAAATGACCGCCATACCGAAAACGTGGATAAAGAAGTCGTGCGAAAAGCGGTTTCACTCGCTGTCCTTGAAGGCATGAAGCAAGCGCAACCGAACCATTTACCGACACCGGACAGTGTTGCATTGTTTGCAGGTTATTTAATCGGGAAACTAATCAAGAAGGACGATGTACGATTACTTGATTTAGGGAGTGGGACGGGTGGAATGCTTCATGCCGTCATGAGTCAACTTCCGACCGGTACGGCAGGAGAAGCGGTTGAAGTCGATGAAACACTCATTCGTTTATCGGCTGCGATTACCGAGTTGCTTGACTATCCAATCAACTATGCACATCAAGATGCGTTGCGTCCTTTACTGTTAGATCCGGTCGATCTTGCGATGGCAGACTTACCAATCGGTTATTACCCAGACGAAGAAGTATCAAAAGACTATTTGTTGAAGCGCGAAGAAGGAATGAGCTACAGTCATTTCTTGTTGATTGAACAGGCAATGAATTACGTCAAGCCAGGTGGGTTTGGTGTGTTCGTCATTCCGAACGGATTGTTCGAGCACGATACGGAAGGCAAGCTGAAACAGTATTTTGAGACGAAAGCGCATGTCGTCGGCATTTTACAGTTACCATTGACGATGTTCAAGCAAGAACAAGCAGCCAAAAGTTATTTAATCGTCCGCAATCACCTGGCAGGAATGACGATGCCTAAACAAGCATTGCTGGCAGAACTACCATCATTCACAGATGCACGTGCTTTTGGTGGAATGGTGAAACAGATTGATGAAT
The DNA here is from genome assembly GCF_018618755.1 of Exiguobacterium sp. s193. Lineage (GTDB taxonomy): Bacteria > Bacillota > Bacilli > Exiguobacteriales > Exiguobacteriaceae > Exiguobacterium_A. The sequence goes on along the minus strand of NZ_JACSMR010000001.1, from coordinate 337,904 downwards.
GGATTAATACAGAATTAAAATGAAAAGTGAAAAGTAATTGAATTCTACTGTTAATTTGACTATCCTAGTGTAAGACAGAAAAAATAGAACACCCACACAGATGTGAATGTCTACTGATTTCGAATGGAAAAGGGGAAATAAATCATGGCAAAGATTATGGCGGTAAATGCTGGTAGTTCGTCGCTTAAGTTCCAACTACTTGAGATGCCGAGTGAAGCGTTAGTAGCAATTGGTTTAGTAGAACGTGTCGGTAAAGACGATGCAATCTTTACGATTAAATATGGTGAAGGACAAAAGTATACAGACGTCCTTCCGCTTGCAACACATAAAGAAGCAGTTGAACTCTCGCTTGAAAAATTGATGGAGTTTGGCATCATCTCGTCTTACGATGAAATCAAAGGTGTTGGACACCGTGTCCTTCATGGTAAAGAAAAGTATGCAGACTCTGTCGTAATTACGGAAGATGTCATTAAAGATATCGATTCATATACAGAGCTCGGTCCACTTCACATCCCACCGAACTTGATTGGGATTCGTGCATTCCAAGCGATTTTACCGGAAGTAGAGCAAGTTGCTGTCTTTGATACGGCCTTCCACCAAACGATGCCAGAAGAAAACTTCCTTTATAGCCTTCCGTACGAATACTATACGGAATACGGCATTCGGAAATATGGCTTCCACGGCACGAGCCACAAATATGTTACGGAACGTGCATCTGAATTGCTCGGACGTCCGCTTAAAGACCTTCGTTTAATTTCTTGTCACCTCGGTAGTGGGGCGTCGATCGCAGCAGTTGCTGGCGGGGAGTCACTCGATACGACAATGGGCTTCACACCACTTGAGGGGATTACGATGGGAACACGTTCTGGTTCGCTTGACCCAGCCTTGATTCCGTTCTTGATGGAGAAAACAGGGAAGTCAGCAGAAGATGTCTTGAATGTCATGAACAAAGAATCAGGAATCTACGGATTATCTGGTCTCTCAAGTGACTTGCGTGACGTTGAGTCAGCGGCAACGGAAGGAAACCACCGTTCTGAAATGGCACTTCGTATTTTCGCGAACCGGATTCATGGTTACATCGGACAATATGCGGCAGAGATGAACGGCGTCGATGCCATCATCTTCACGGCGGGTGTCGGTGAAAACTCTGATTCGATTCGTGAGCGTGTTCTCCGTGGACTCGAGTTCATGGGCGTTTACTGGGATCCATCGCTTAACAACGGGGCGCGTGGAGAAGAACTCTTCATCAACTACCCACATTCACCAGTCAAAGTCATCATCATTCCAACGAATGAAGAATTGATGATCGCACGTGATACAGTTCGTATCGGTGGATTGATTGAACAAAATGCGTAAGGAATAACATGCAGAAGGCCAGACATAACGTCCGGTCTCAGACTGAAGGCAACGTGTTATCGGGAGATCAAGCGTCTTTATTCGTTGCTTTCCTCGGGCGAGGCGCAAGCCGTTGCTCCTTGGTCCTCACGGACAACGAGCAGGGTCTTGCCTGCCTCTGGCAAGTCGCGTTAAAAACGCACTTTTTCCCGTAGGAGTCAACGAAACGTGACGCTTTTTAGATAATACCGTGATGGGAAGCCGGGCATGCAGACGGTTTAAAGCGCAATCCGTCTCGACATCGCCTGTTCATGCTTCATAAGAGTTTGTCTACATGCAGAAGGCCGGACGTCATGTCCGGTCTTTTTTTTGTATTTTCAAAGTTAAAGCCCTGATTTTCAAAACGAACATTTGTTCCTGTTTATCGGTAGTGTTACAGCCTTTGTCATATAACGTTCTAAAATTTGTTCTCATTTCAAAAATAAGTCATAAATTAGGTTTGAAATCAAAAAAATGAGTCTTTTGTAACATAAAAGTAATAGTAACGACATTTTTTTGTGGTCTATATGTAACGGCACTACCCCTTTTTGTCATGTATATTAATCTCAGTTAACAAATCGGGAACAATTATGGAGGAGAGATTACATGATGAAACGAATACTCGCAAGTGTTTTAGCATTGTTGTTAGCACTCAGTTCGTTTGCAGGTCTTCAAGCGGAAGCCGCTACTAAAAAAAATGTCAAGTCGTCAGTCAATAGCCTAGTTGTTCGTCAAAAAGCAACCACGTCATCGAAAAAATTAGGTCTTCTTTATAAAAATCAAACATTACCGTACAAAGCAAAAACAGGTAATTGGTACAAAGTAAGCTACAAAGGGAAAACAGCATACTTAAGCGCACGTTATTCAAAAGTTGTTAAAAGCTCATCTTCTAAAAAACAATCATCAGGTGGTTGGAAAACATTAACGAACGTGAGTGCCACAGCTTACACGCCGTACGATCCAGGTAGTGGCAACTTGACAGCAATTGGTTGGAACATCAAGAGTTCTAAGAAAAAAGTCGTCGCGGTCGACCCACGCGTCATTCCGCTTCGTTCGACAGTAAAAGTGTATTACAAAGGTAAATTAAAAGGTACGTACACAGCAGCCGATACAGGTGGGGCAATTAAAGGAAAAAGAATGGATATCCTTTACTACTCACGTGCCGAAGCATTTAGCTGGGGACGTCGTAACGTCACTGTTAAATTTAAATAAGATTTTTAATCCATCGGGCATCGGCTCGATGGATTTTTTGTATTAAAAGAAGCACCTTCGTTAGAAGGTGCTACAGGCTGTAGACAAAGTGCCATCGGGAGATCAAGCGTCTTTTTTCGTTACTTTCCTCGGGCGAGGCGCAAGCCGTTGCTCCTTCGTCCTAACGGACAACGAGCAGGGTCTTGCCTGCCTCTGAAAGTGCGTTGAAAACGCACTTTTTCCCGTAGGAGTCAACGAAACGTGACGCTTTTTAGGTAACACTATGACGGAAAGCCAGTCATGCAGACGGTTTAGGGCGCAATCCGTCTCGCATCGCTTGAGAACCGCGAAAAGCAATCGACCGCGACCCTGCAGCTTTGCTGTAGCGGCGCGACCGATTGCCGCTTTGAAGACGAGGCGAGACAGGGAAGCGCGACCGAATTGTCTCTCGTGATCGCCTGTTCACGCTTCGTAAGAGTTTGTCTACACGCTGAAGCACCTTCGTTAGAAGGTGCTAAGAAGATAATGAATTCAATTACAGGCGAACAATCAAAACATCACATTTGGCATAACGGGTAATACTTTCAGAGACACTACCGATGAAGAAACGTTCGACGGCGTTCAAGCCGGTCGCACCACAAATGATTAAGTCGACATCATGATTTGGAGCGAGTTTTTTTGCAATCGTGACTTTTGGTGAACCGTATTCAATCGCAACTTCAACATCTTTGACTCCACGCTCTTGCGCTGTCTTGACATACTCGTCTAACAATTCTTTTGCATACGATTCGGCCCGTTCAGTAATTGTCCGGTCGTACGCTTCGACGGTTGCAAATGTCCGTGTGTCGATGACATGGGCGATGATTAGTTTCGCATCATTTCGAAGTGAGACGTCGATTGCGGTCTCAAATGCACGTTCTGCTTCTTTTGATCCGTCTACTGCTACTAGTACGTTATGATATACGATTGCCATGATGAATCCATCCCTTCGTATTCGACTAATGCTACGTCCTTATTATACCACTCCCATAAAAGGAAAGTGTTGAACATTGATGGAGTTGTAAAAATTGTTCTTCAATCGTGAACATCGTAAGATAGAACAAGATGAAAGGAGGCGATGCTAAGATGAGGCACGCGTTAATTACGGCAGGAACGAAAGGACTCGGCGAAATGGTGACACGTCGTCTGTTAGATGAAGGATGGCATGTGACGGCATTGCACCGATCAAAACCAGAGTTTACACATGAACGTTTAGACACGATCCAGGCGGATGTGACGGAACAAGCGGAATTGCTTGAAGCCGTCGACCGGGCGATGGAGAAGCATGGACGAATCGATGCGTTGATACTTAATGCGGGACCTTATGTTTTCGAACGGAAAGCACTCGTCGATTATTCTGATGATGAATGGAACGAAGTGGTCGGCGGCAATTTGACGGCAAGCTTTTGGTTGCTGCGAAAAGTCATCCCGATCATGCGCGACCAACATTATGGACGAGTCATCACATACGGTTTTCCGGAAAGTGCTACGGCACCGGGCTGGGTCTACCGGGCTGCCTTTGCTGCTGCGAAAAGTGGAATGGTCAGTTTGACGAAAAGTGTTGCGTTAGAAGAAGCGGAGCATGGGATTACCGCAAATATGGTCAATCCCGGAAACATCGTCGGCGACAACAAAACAAAATGGATTGATGAAGCAGTCGCAGACGATCAAACGCCTGTCGGTCGGACCGGTGTTGGTGGTGACATTGCCCGCGCCATTTCATTCCTGCTCGCAGAAGATGCTAGCCTGATTACGGGTGCGATTCTCGATGTGACAGGTGGCGTCAATGTCGTTCACCAGTCACGAAAATAATCATCAAAAAAGAGTTGCCGTATCCGAATGAACACTTCGGACACAGCAACTCTCTTTTAATTTACTTTAATCGATTGTAAGTGTTTCGGATAGCGTGTCAAGGCTTCAGGACCATCCGTTGTGAGATGGATATCATCTTCGATTCGAACGCCACCGACGTTAGGAACGTAAATGCCGGGCTCAAGCGTATAAACGATACCAGCTTCAGCTGTAAGGAGGTTGTTTGACGCAAGCGACGGGTATTCATGGACGTCGATTCCGAGACCATGCCCGACGCGGTGCGTGAAGTATTCACCGTAACCAGCTTCTTCAATCACAGTTCGTGCGGCCTCGTCGAGGGTACCGAGTGTAATACCGACGCGGCTTGCGTCTGTCGCAGTTTCAAGTGCCGTTAAAACGGTTTGATAAATTTTTTCTTGTTCTTCACTGGCTGAGCCATAAATGAATGTGCGTGTAATGTCCGAGCAGTAGCCTTTCCAGACGACACCGAGATCGAATAAGACGAAGTCGCCTTCATTGATGACGCGGTCACCCGGCACACCGTGTGGGTCGGCACTGTTTGCTCCGAATAAGACCAGGGTGTCGAAAGACATTTCCCGGACACCTTTTTTCTTCATCTCGAATTCAATTTCAGCGATGACTTCGATTTCCGTAATACCGGGACGAATGGCATTTTTACCGATTTCGATTGCTTCGTCGGCAAGTTGAGCGGCTTCACGCAAAATCGCGATTTCTTCCGGTGCTTTTTTGAGGCGTAACGCCTGAAGTTTATCTCCGACATCAAGAATCGCAGCATTCTCTAAACGAGACTCGAGTTCCTTGAAGCGGCTGAACGTCATGTGCTCTCCTTCAATACCAATGCGGTTGTTTGATACGGCGAACGATGCAAGCAATTCCGTGATTTTATCAAATGGATTTTCATGATCTGCGTAGGTGACGACTTCTCCGTCCCATGGACTTGCGGCGACGATGCTTGCTTCGAGTGCAGGGCAAAAGAGTGCGCGTTTTCCATCTGCGTCAACAATGACTGCCATGACACGTTCATGTGGTTCAGCGTAAACACCGGAAAAATAAAAGACGCCGGCTTTTGAAGTAATCAAGGCCACATCGACCCCTGATTCCTTTAATACATGGCTAATTTGATTCGTACGTTCTACCATCTGATTACCACCTCTCTAATCTAGTCACGTTTTAGTATAACACCGTTGCTTTTTGAAAACATTTCTCGCAAATCGGACTAGTACACTTTTCATTCTTTCGAGTAGTACAGTATAATGACAGAAGAGTAGAATATAGGAAAAAGAAGGGATACAGCATGCCTACGAAACACGAACAGATCATCCGGCACATTGAAGATCTCGATGTTGGCGCCAAAATATCCGTCCGGCAGATTGCGAAAGACTTAACGGTATCAGAAGGTACGGCATACCGTGCGATTAAAGAAGCGGAAAATTTAGGGTTTGTTTCGACGATTGAACGTGTCGGGACGATCCGGATTAAAAAGAAACAGAAGGAAAACATTGAAAAGCTGACATTCGCGGAAGTTGTCAACATCGTGGATGGACAGGTTCTCGGTGGACGGAACGGTCTACACAAGACGTTAACGAAATTTGTCATCGGTGCGATGAAGTTAGAGGCGATGATGCGCTACATCGACGTTGATAGTCTCGTCATCATCGGTAACCGGGAAAAAGCACATGAACTAGTCCTCGAGGCGGGAGCGGCTGTCTTGATCACGGGTGGTTTCGATACGACGGAAGATGCGAAACGTTTGGCAGACGAAATGGAGCTTCCAATCATTTCGACGTCGTACGATACGTTTACGGTTGCGACGATGATTAACCGGGCGATTTATGATCGCCTGATTAAAAAGGAGATTTTGCTCGTTTCCGATATTTTGATTCCGTTGCATGATACGTTTTATTTACAGACGAACGATCCGATCTCAAGATGGCATGAATTGAACGAACAGACGAAACATAATCGATACCCTGTCATCGACGAACAAATGAAGGTCGTCGGTGTCGTCACGGCGAAAGACATCATTGACCGACCGCACGACTGGCCGGTCGAGAAAGTCATGACGCGGCATCCAATCACGGTCGGTATCCGGACGAGTGTTACGAACTCGGCGCACCAGATGGTCTGGGAAGGGATTGAGATGTTACCTGTCATCGACCAGTATGGGCGGTTGCTCGGCATCATCAGTCGCCAGGATGTCTTGAAGGCGCTCCAGCTTGCTAACCGACAGCCGCAAGTCGGGGAAACGTTCGACGATTTAATCACCGGACAAATCAAGACGGCTGAAGATGACCGGGGCCAGTATTTGTCGCTTGAAGTCTCTCCGCAAATGACGAATTTCATGGGGACGGCGTCGAGTGGCGTCTTGACGACGCTACTTGTCGAGGGTGCGACACGGATGTTGCGGCATATGAAGAAGGGTGACCTCGTCATCGAAAATGTCAGCATCTACTTCATCAAGCCGGTCCAGATTGAGAGTACGATTACGATTCGGGCGAATGTATTTGATGTCGGCCGGAAGTTCGGGAAAGTCGACGTCGAGATGTACCAAGGCACCCAAATCGTTGCGAAGGCACTGGTGACTTCACAACTGATCGATCGATAAATGACCAAATAAAAAAGACGGAGGATCCGTCTTTTTTACGATTGTTCCATTTCGCGAACAACATAAGGATAGATTTTTCGATAACGAATGAAACCGGCGATGAACGAGGCAAGACCGACGACGATTAAAATCGAGCAGACGATTTTACCCGTCAACGTCGTCAAGCCGTCGCCGGACAGAAACTGATTGGCTGCGAACAAGATGACGAAGAGGCTGAGCCAAATACTTGCCTGGGTGTTGAATAAATACTTTCGATTCGTACTCTTCGTATGGAATGCACGACGCTTAGCGAGCAAATAGCCTCCTAGCGACAAGACGATTAACAAGATTAGAACGAATTGCATAGGGATGACCTTCCTTTCTTTTTCGTATCTGTTTGTATCATATCAATATTTAGAGGAGCTGTGCACTGTGAAAGAACAAATCAGACAATTGATTGAAGACGCATCAACGATTATTATTCATCGGCATGAACGACCGGATCCGGATGCGCTTGGCAGCCAGTTCGGGTTACGTGAAGTCTTGAAGCAACAATTTCCTAATAAAAAAATCTACGCCGTCGGTGAAATGGCAGACTCCCTGTCGTTCATGGGGACGCTCGACGAAGTGGAACCTAAAGTGTATGAAGAAGCACTCGTCGTCATTTTAGATACGGCGAATGAAGCACGAATCGACGGTCATGTTGCGATGACAGGGCGAAACGTCATTAAGATTGATCATCACCCGGACGAGGATGCCTATGCAAAAGTCCAACTCGTCGATCCGACCGTCAGTTCGACATCGGAACTACTTGTTCATCTGTTGAATGACTGGGGATATCCTATCCCGGCGGCAGCGGCGATTCAATTTTATGCAGGAATCGTCGGTGATACAGGACGCTTCCAATTTAGAGGGACGACGAGCAAGACGTTTGCCGTCGCGGCGCAGCTCCTTGATCTTGATATCGATACAGACTGGCTCTATCGCAACATGTATCAAACGGAACTCGTTGCACTTCATTTGCAAGGGTATGTTCTCCAACACATCCAGTTGACGGATGCAGGCGTCGGTTATGTCGTCTTGACGCAAGAGACGTTAAAACGTTTTAATGCGACGGTCGAACAAGCTTCATTGCTCGTCAATAGTTTTGCCGGTCTCAAAGGAATGAAGAGCTGGGCGTTATTCCTCGAGACGGAAAAAGAGGTCCGCGTTCGCATTCGTTCAAAAGGACCCGTCATCAACGAAGTAGCGAAGGAGTTCCGGGGCGGTGGACATCCGATGGCGTCCGGTGCGACAATCGACCACTTGTCAGAAGTGGAGCACGTCGTCGCACGTCTCGACGCAGTCGCACGAGACTTCCGCTTCGAATGAAAAGAGGCTGCCCGCTATCATCCAGATTCGGATACATAGCGGACAGCCTTTTGTGGTCTCAGTGAGTTGTTGTCTCTTCTTGCGGAATAAACCAAATTCCGCGTTCTGTATGGTCTTCGATGACATTGAGTTCTAACTCTTTAACAGACTTCCGAATGCGTTCGGCGATTTCTTCTGTTTCAGTAAAGGCAGTGACACCGAGTTTGAGTTGCTCGACTTTTTCACGGGCAATCTGGCTACGATTTAAAATCATCAGAAACACTCCTTCCTTCCGCGTCATGATATTTCTATACTTATTGTATCGAATATTGAGTAAGAAGGCGATAGTCAGGAGTCGCTAGATATGAATGTTCTGAAAACTTTTACCATGCAAAAACTTATAATGGATGAAAGAAGTAGAAAAGGAGGGAGGAAACATGATGCAATTGAACGTACGAACGGCCTACAGCCCATTGCAAAGTATGATTCGTCTAGCACCGTATCTCGACGAGCTGAAGCGAAGGGGAGCCTCAACTGCGGCGATTTGCGAGACGACGCTAACGGGGGTTCCGGCGTTCGTTTCTGAATGTCAAAAACGGGATTTGCTTCCGGTCGTCGGTTATGAACAAGACATGAAGGAAATCGATGAATTCAATATTTTATGGTATGCCAAAACAGGTCGGGGATTACAGATGTTATACCGATTAGCCAGTGGACAGGAAACAGAGGAGTGCAGCGGATTAATCGCAATCCTTGAGCCGAAACGTCAAGCGACAGAAGATGAAACGCGACTTCGGCGTCAAGTCGTGAATTGGATGGGGTATGCCAAAAATGCGACGGTTTATTTAGGGGTGAAAATGGCGCGCTCGACTGTCGAACGGGACAGCAGGGAGCGTTACCGGGTAGTTGCCCAAGAGTTAGGACTGGAAACCATCCCGATCGACCCTGTCCGCTACTTGCGTCGTGACGACGCAGATGCCTACCAAGCACTCCGGGCGATTGATGAAGGGACACCGTTTCAAGAACAAAAAGTGAATCGACAAGCACATCTCAAGTCGGATGAAGAATTACGCGAACATTTTACCGAGCACGAACAACGCCTCTTGAAACAGTGGGCGCAGACGCAAGAAACACTTACATTACCGAAACAGTCGAGACCGTTGCCACGTGTCGCGGATGACTCAATGGGGAAATTACGTCAGCTTGCACGCGACGGATTACTGGCACACGGCCTAGTAGGTGAGACTGCGGAGGCGAGACTCCGTTACGAGCTCGACGTCATCGAAACAACTGGATTTGCTGACTACTTTTTAATCGTCGAGGATTTAGTACGGCATGCGAAAGCGGTCGGCATTCGTGTCGGTCCCGGGCGTGGGTCGGCTGCCGGATCGCTCGTCAGTTATACATTAGGCATTACGACGGTTGATCCGTTGAAATATGGGTTGCTGTTCGAACGTTTCTTAAACCCAGAACGCATCACGATGCCGGATATCGATATTGATATTGAGGACGAACGCCGCGAGGAGCTACTGGATTATATCGTCGAACGGTATGGTCGAAGTCACGTCGGTCAAATCGGGACGTTGTCTACTCTCGGTGCAAAAGCATCACTTCGAGATGTCGCCCGTGTCCTCGAGTTTTCAAAAGATGAGACCGATGCTGCGGCGAAGCAAATCGCTAAAGAAACGACCTTACAAGGAATCGAACAAAAGCAAACCATTTACCGCTGGTTCTCCGGAAGTGAGAAGCGTCGCCAATTGTTACACCTCGCCCAATCAATCGAAGGACTGCCAAGACAGCGGTCGATTCATGCGGCCGGTGTCGTCATCGGCTCGGAAGACTTGATTGAGACGACGCCGCTCGATACAGGATCGAGCGAGCGGTTCGTCACCCAATATTTGATGAAAGCACTCGAACAACAAGGTCTCTTGAAAATTGATTTGTTAGGACTCAGGAATTTGACGCGTCTTCGACAAATGGAACAGTTGATTCGGCGGGAACGTCCCGATTTTTCGATGGAAGAGCTTCCGGAAGAAGATTCGGCAACCCTGCGTTTATTTGCACGAGGGGATACGGATTATATCTTCCAGTTTGAATCGAACGGGATGAAGCAGACGTTACGTGAAGTCAAACCGACCCGTTTTGAAGATTTAGTCGCAACGATGTCACTCTTTCGGCCGGGTCCGATGAAATTCATCGATTTATATGCGAAGCGCAAGGCGGGACAACCGTATCAAACGGTTCATCCGATTTTAGCGGAAGTACTGGAAACGACATACGGTGTCATCGTCTATCAAGAGCAAATCATGGAAATCACGCGCCGAGTCGCCAAATTTACACTGGCGCAGGCGGATTTATTACGGCGGGCGATATCGAAGAAAAATAGTGCGTCGGTCGAATCAGAGAAAGCGCGTTTTTTAGAAGGTGCCGTCCAAAATGGGCTTGAGCAATCGACGGCGGAAACGCTTTATGACCAAATCGAACGGTTCGCGGGTTACGGCTTTAACCGGAGTCATGCCGTCGCCTATACGAAGATTAGTTATGCGTTAGGTTATATGAAAGCGCACTATCCACAAGTGTTTTCTCTTGTGTCGATCGATCAACCGGAACGACTCGTCCGGGCGATGCGGGACAAGCGTTTGCCGGCCTTACCGCCTGATATTTGGATTTCAGACTATCGTTCGACGTTGGAAGGGAAAGGTATCCGACTTGGGATTCAAGTGTTGCGTGGAATATCAGAACGTGATTTTAAAGCCTTAAAAGAAGCCGCGAAATCCTCACAGACAATCACGACGTTACTGACGACCGTCGGCTGGGGGAAAAAAGAGCGCGCTAAAATCGAATTGTTACTCTACGGCGGAGCGTTCGACCGGGGGACGCACGGCGACCGCGGACTGGCAGAACAAGAAGTACTCGACTATTTCACGATGGCATCGAATACACTTTTGCCGGACGAATTAGCAAGCCTCGGGAAGCGGGTGACGACAAAAGCCGTCACACGTACTGCGACAGACTGGGCACGACTGGAACGTGAAGCACTCGGATTTTGGTTGACGTATTCTCCGTTGATGACCGCGCTGACTCCTCAGGTGGAGACGACGCTGTTCCATGATGTCGCAAGTGAGACGGAACAAGCCGTCTATCTTGTGTGCTACATCGAGCAACTTCGTGAATTCAAGACGAAACGTGCCCAGGCGATGGGGGTGATCCAGGCAGTGGACGGTTACTCGAATGAGGAAGTCGTCATCTTCCCGAAACAGTATGACATGTACAAACGATCCTTGTATGTCGGAAACGTTTTGTTGATCGAAGTGAAGGTGCAGGACCGGGCAGGGGAGCGACAGTTTGTCCTCGAACGACTACGGCCGCTTGGGCAGGATGTATTGTTCATCAAACTGACTTCGAAAAACGAATTAGCGCCACTCGAACGTCTGCTTGAGATTGCACCGGGTGACATTCCGGTCGTCGTGCGTTACGCTGACACGAACGAAACGAAGACGTTGCCGGGATTGTATGCTGTGCGCCATGAAGAAGAGCTGTTCGCCCAATTGCGCATTCAATTCGGGGAAGCGAATATCATCCTAAAAAATGTCCCACGATCGAACTAGTAGTAGGTAATAAGATTTGTTATAATAAGGGGTAATTGGTCTGACCATTACCACCTTATTTTATGAAATGACGAGTACGTCAGAAAGGTGGTGCCGTAACAATGGAGAAGAAGCGCAACGCTTTTGAAATGAACATCGCGGCAATAAAATTAATGATTGAACAAGATGGATTAGTCCCGGGAGACCGAATCCCATCGGAACGAGAGTTGGCAGAACGGCTGGCAATCAGTCGTCCTTCCGTCAGGGAAGCACTGCGGACACTTGCTTATCTTGGAATCATAGAGACGAGACACGGGGGAGGAAGTTTTCTCCTGAACCGTGACGATCATACCTACATTCAAATCATTGCCCAATTTCTAGTGACCGGTGATTCAAAATTTGAAGATTTGGCAGGCACCTTACGCTTACTGGAACAATCTGCTTTCAACCAGATGACGGATCATACGATTCTTGAAGAACACGTCGGTTCAGACGCTGCTTTTCGGGAGACAATCATCAGCACGGTGAAAAATGATTTGTTCGAGCGGATTTGGCGACAGGTGAATGCTTTTTATCAAAGCTTTGGTCAAGGGGAACTCTATACACGAGCAGAACGGGAAGCACTCCTGAAACGCTCTTAGGAACTACAAGGGGGAACTATCGTGCAAGCATTTTTTCGAAAACCTAAAAAATTCGTTACATTGACGTCGAAAGAACAACGGGTCGACGTACCTGTCGGGCTGATGACGAAATGTCCGAAATGTAAATTAATCCAATATACGAAGCAACTTGAAGCAAATTTACGTGTCTGTACGTGTGGTTATCATCATCCATTGACCGCGCAAGAACGATTTTCACAACTATTTGATGAGGGGAGTGTGACGTATTTCGAGCTTCCGCAAGTCAAGGCAGATCCCCTTCAATTTCAGGATTATCCAGAAAAACTGAAGGGTGATCAAGTTCGGACGGGACTTGAAGAAGCCATCGTCTGTGGTGTCGGAACGGTAAATGGTCATCAACTTGTCGCCTGTGTGATGGACGCGCGCTTTCGGATGGGTTCGATGGGAGCGGCAGTCGGATCAGCGATTGCGGAAGCAGTCCGCTACGCGACGAAACATCGCTTACCTGTGACGATTTTCTCTGCCTCAGGTGGTGCACGGATGCAAGAAGGGATGGTCAGTTTGATGCAGATGGCAAAATCGAGTCTGTTCCTCAAACAACATTCGGATGCAGGACTACTTTACATTTCATGCATGACCCACCCGACGACGGGGGGCGTCTCAGCTAGTTTTGCGATGCTCGGTGATTTCAACATCGCAGAACCGGGTGCTTTAATCGGATTTGCGGGACGACGGATCATCGAACAGACGATTCGGGAAAAATTGCCGGAAGATTTCCAGACAGCGGAATTCTTACTTCAAGCAGGTCAACTGGATGATGTCGTAACCCGACACGATTTAAAGACCTACTACACACGAATTCTGATGATGCACGCGGGGGGAACGAATCATGCAACCATTTGACCAACCAGTCATCGCATTACGCGAAAAAATATTAGAACTTCATGACATGGCTGAAACGCAAGGGCTCGACTTCAAAGAAGAGTTGAATTTACTTGAAGAACGATTACGTCGATTAGAAGTCGATGTTTATGGGAATATGAAAGCGTGGAACCGTGTCCAGTTGGCACGTCATCCGGAACGACCGACGACGCTCGATTATGTCGAGCGGATTTGCGACGACTTTATCGAACTTCATGGCGATCGTCACGGATATGATGACGCTGCAATCGTCGGTGGAATCGCACTGTTAAATGGTCAACCTGTTACCATCATCGGTCATCAGCGAGGCAAGGACACGAAAGAAAACATCCGCCGGAACTTTGGTATGCCTCACCCGGAAGGATATCGAAAAGCATTACGCCTCATGCAACAAGCCGTCAAATTTAATCGTCCGATCATCACGTTCATCGACACGAAAGGTGCATACCCTGGTCGTGCGGCAGAAGAACGCGGACAAAGCGAGGCGATTGCCAAAAACCTGTTTGAGATGGCAGGGATGGAAGTTCCGATCATTTCAATCGTCATTGGAGAAGGCGGTTCTGGTGGAGCGCTTGGAATTGGTGTATGTGATCAATTGTTGATGCTTGAGAACTCGACGTACTCTGTTATTTCACCTGAAGGTGCCGCTGCGTTACTTTGGAAAGATGCGAACCTTGCGGAACAAGCGGCAGAATCGATGCGGATCACAGCGCCCGATTTATTACGTCTCGGTATTGCGGACGGCATCATTCCTGAAGTCGTCGGAGGCGCGCATTTAGATGTTTCATTACAGGCGGATAAATTAAAAAGTGTACTAGAACAGAAACTTGCTTTCCTCACCCAATTGACGCCGGAACAGCTGATTGAGAAGCGCACAGAAAAATATCACCAGATTGGCACATAAGGTGCATGTAATCGCTATCATGGTTGACACTCCTTACTTCGTGAGCGAGTGAACAAACTGTTGACTAAAGTTTATGCAATCTGTCCTGTTGTAAAACAAGAAAACAACGTGCTATTTTAGATTCAGATTAATAGAGAGGTGATTAACGTGAGTTTAAAACGGATTGCTGTCTTAACAAGTGGTGGAGATGCACCCGGAATGAATGCCGCGGTGCGTGCTGTTACACGTAAAGCGATTTTTCATGGCCTAGAAGTATTTGGTGTATACAATGGATATCAAGGATTGATCAATGGCGATCTCGTCCAATTGAACCTTGGATCAGTAGGGGATATCATTCAGCGTGGAGGAACGTTCCTTCGTTCTGCCCGTTGTCCTGAGTTCCGTACAGAAGAAGGGCGTGCGAAAGCCGTCGTCAACTTGAAAAAATTCGAAATTGACGCACTCGTCGTCGTCGGTGGCGATGGGTCTTATCGTGGTGCCCAAAAATTAACGGGACTTGGTTTCCCAACAATCGGTCTTCCGGGAACGATTGATAATGATATTCCAGGAACGGATTATACGATTGGATTTGACACAGCGCTCAACACGGCGCTCGAAGCAATCGATAAAATTCGGGATACGGCTTCTTCGCATGAACGGACATACGTCATCGAAGTCATGGGTCGTGATGCTGGAGATATCGCACTGTATGCTGGATTAGCAGGTGGAGCAGAATCAATTCTTGTTCCGGAACGTCCGGAAGATTTGAAAGAAGTGCTTAACCGGATTCAGAGTGGTGTCAACCGTGGTAAAAAACACTCGATCGTCATCGTCGCAGAAGGTGCTGGTCGGGCGCAAGATGTCGGGGATCAAATCGCAAAAGAAACGGGTCTTGATACACGTGTTACCGTGTTAGGACATGTTCAACGTGGTGGTGCTCCGACAGCTGCTGACCGTGTACTCGCGAGCCGTATGGGTGCTTATGCAATCGACATTTTACTTGAAGGTAAACAAGGACGAGTCGTTGGCGTCCGTGGTGGTAAAATGATGGATCTTGATATTGATGAAGCATTAGATGAAAACAAACACGTACTCGACCTGGATATCTTAGAATTGTCGAAACAATTATCAATCTAAGCTATTTTTGAACGATGAGTTCGTTTTGGTGAAAGTTATTGGCACTGTTAACAAACGGCCAAACATTGTAGGAGGTTTATGGAATATGCGCAGAACTAAAATTGTATGTACGATTGGACCGGCGTCAGAAAAACGTCTTCCAGAAATGATCGAAGCAGGAATGAACGTCGCTCGTTTGAATTTCTCACACGGTGACTACGAAGAACACGGTGCACGGATTACGGATATCCGTCGCGCAGCTGAAGAAGCAAACAAATTAGTCACAATCCTTTTAGATACAAAAGGTCCTGAAATCCGGACACATACGTTTGAAGAAGGAAAAGCGCTTCTCGTCCGTGGTAAACAAGTCATCGTCGTCAGTGGTGACGCAAACGAAATCGTCGGAACAGCAGATAAATTCTCTGTGACATATGACGGTTTGTATGATGATGTCGAAGTTGGTTCGATGATCATGTTAGACGATGGATTAATCGGACTTCGTGTTGCGGAGAAACTAGAGAACCGTGAACTTCTTTGTGATATCGAAAACGAAGGAATCATCAAAACGAAAAAAGGTGTTAACTTACCGAACGTAAAGGTTAACTTACCGGCTTTGACAGATAAAGATATTGCTGACATCGAATTCGGAATTAAGAGTGACATCGACTTAATCGCTGCTTCATTCGTCCGTCGTGCGTCTGACGTTGTTGCGATTCGTCAATTGCTCGAAAAACACAATGCGAGCCACATCAAAATCTTCCCGAAAATCGAAAACCAAGAAGGTTTCGATAACATCGAAGAAATCATCGCGATTTCAGACGGTTTGATGGTTGCCCGTGGTGACCTTGGAATCGAGATTCCGACTGAAGAAGTAACACCAGCTCAAAAAGACCTCATCAAAATTTGTAATGACTATGGTAAACCAGTCATCACAGCAACACAGATGCTTGACTCGATGCAACGTTTCCCGCGTCCGACACGCGCAGAAGCATCAGACGTCGCAAACGCGATTCTTGATGGAACGGATGCGATCATGCTTTCAGGTGAAACGGCAGCAGGAGATTACCCAATCGAATCTGTCCAAATGATGCATACGATTGCGAAGCGGACAGAAAAAATGCTCGATTACAAAAAACTATTAAAAGATCGCCAAACGCGTAGTGAGCACACGGTGACGGATGCTATCGCTCAAGCGGTTACGCATACATCAATCAACTTGGACGCAAAAGCAATCTTGACGCCAACGCAATCAGGCTACACGGCATCACGTATTTCGAAATACCGTCCAGAAGCGAACATCGTTGCGGTCACACCAAGCGCACGTGTTGCGCGTCAGTTGAACATCGTCTGGGGTGTATACCCAATCGTCGTTGATCATCTCTCTGACAACACGGATGATATGTTGACACTTGCGGCTGATACAGCCAAAGAAGCTGGATTCGTCACAGATGGTGACCTCGTCGTCATCTCTGCTGGTATCCCTGCTCTAACTGCCGGTACAACGAACATGCTGAAAATTCATATCGTTGGTAAAGAAATCGCAAACGGTCGTGGAATCGGCGAACGTGGGGTTGTCGGCGAAGTCGTCATCGCAAACTCAGCTGACGAAGCGAACGCAAAAGCAAAAAAAGGCATGATTCTCGTGACGAACTCAACAGATCGTGACATGATGCCTGCAATCGAGTTAGCTGCTGCAATGATCACAGTCGATGGTGGATTAACAAGCCATGCTGGGATCGTAGGACCTTCACTCGGCAAACCAGTCATCGTCGGTGTTGAAAATGCTTTGACAATCTTCACAGATGGTCAAATGATTTCAATCGATCCATTGACAGGTAAATTGTACAACGCATAATCCATCAAGCGGATGTGGCGAAAGCCATGTCCGTTTTTTCGAAACATGGGGGTCGTCATGGAAGCCTATCTCTTTTTAATTGGTCTTGTGTTAATCGGAGTCATTGCTCAAAATAAATCGTTGATCATTGCAGCTGCATTCTTATTGATCGTCAAAGCTATCGGTCTGGAGGGACGGATGTTTCCGTCCCTTCAAGCAAAAGGGATTACATGGGGTGTGACGTTGATTACAGCTGCAATTCTCGTGCCGATTGCAACAGGTGATATTGGATTTAAAGAACTCCTTAATAGCATTCGTGGACATATCGGAATTATTTCATTTCTTGCCGGTATCTTTGTCGCGATTATTGCAGCACATGGAGTCGGCTTAATGAAGGAGGATCCACTCGTCACGACGGCATTGCTCGCAGGAACGATTCTCGCCGTTGGTTTATTCAGAGGTGTGCCCGTCGGTCCGCTGATTGGCGCAGGAATCGCTGCTCTCGTCATTGGAATGTGGGACGTCATCGCACGCGTATTTAGTGGCTAACCGACTTAAATGAACGATGGCAAATTAATTTTTTGATAATAGTATGCAAGTTCGTTCACTTTTTGGTTAATTTTGTTTATACTAAGGACAGAAACAAGATGGTCTATTCGAGAGCAAACGCTTCAGCAAGGGGAATGTCTCTTGAGTAGACGTCTTTTTTTCAATACGGAAATGAAAGCGTTTTAAATTTCTGGGGGAAAAAAAGGGGGATTTTTACATGACTCAAACAAAAGGGTTAGAAGGAATCGTCGCGACAGCATCGAAGATCAGTTCGATTATCGATGGTCAGTTGACGTATGGTGGTTATACAATTGATGATTTGGCGGAGCACGCCTCATTTGAAGAAGTCGTCTTCTTGCTTTGGAACGACCGCTTGCCGAAAGCAGAGGAATTGAAGCAACTGTCAGAAGCCTTGATTTCTGAAGCAAGTGTTGCACCGGCTGTACTTGAGACGATGAAAGTAGCTCCGAAGTCAGCGAATGCGATGGCTTCGATTCGGACTGCCTTATCGCAGCTTGCATTGTACGATGAGTCTGCAGAGGACATGTCGACAGAGGCGAACTACGCTAAAGCCATCAAACTCCAAGCACAAATCGCGACACTCGTCACAGCGTATGCACGTATCAAAAAGGGACAAGATCCGATTGCACCGAAAACAGGTCTTTCGTATGCTGCGAACTTCTTATACATGTTGACGGGTGAAGAGCCGACGGAAGTTGCTGAAAAAGCCTTCAATCAGGCGCTTGTTCTCCATGCAGACCACGAGTTGAATGCATCGACGTTCACGGCGCGTGTCTGTGTCGCGACACTCTCTGATGTCTATTCAGGTGTGACGGCGGCAATGGGTGCACTTAAAGGACCACTGCACGGTGGAGCGAACGAAGCCGTCATGAAAATGTTGATTGAAATTGATTCGGTTGAAAAGGTTGACGAGTATGTTCATAATAAGTTTAAGAACAAGGAAAAAATCATGGGCTTCGGTCACCGTGTCTACAAGGACGGCGACCCGCGTGCGAAGCATCTCCAAGAGATGAGCCGTCAGTTGACTGCTCAAATCGGAGAACCGAAATGGTATGAAATGTCAGTGAAAATTGATCAAATCGTCCAATCGGAAAAAGGATTGAAACCGAATGTTGATTTCTATTCTGCTTCTACGTACCATGCACTTGGGCTTGAAACAGAATTGTTTACACCAATCTTTGCTGTCAGTCGGATGTCGGGTTGGTTAGCGCACATTTTAGAGCAATATAGTGACAACCGCCTCATTCGTCCACGCGCAGATTATATTGGTGAAACACACCGGACATACGTGTCTATGAACGAACGTTAAGCAACGGAGAGGAGCAATCCTCTCCTGCTTTTTGACGTTAACTATTATTCAAGGGGGATTTTACACATGGCTACAATTCAAGGCGAAAACATCACGGTAACAAATGGCACGCTGAACGTACCTAACGCTCCAATCATTCCGTTCATCATCGGTGATGGCACTGGACCTGATATCTGGAATGCTGCAGTCCGTGTATTCGACGCTGCTGTTGAAAAAGCATACAACGGAGAAAAGAAAATTGAATGGAAAGAAGTCTACGCAGGCGAAAAAGCATTCAATAAAACAGGGAACTGGCTTCCTGAAGAAACACTTGACTTAATCCGTGAGCACATCATCGCAATCAAAGGACCACTCACGACACCAGTTGGTGGTGGAATTCGTTCATTGAACGTTGCACTTCGTCAAGAACTCGATCTTTACACATGTCTCCGTCCAGTTCGTTATTTCACAGGTGTTCCGTCGCCAGTCAAACGTCCTGAAGATACAGACATGGTCATCTTCCGTGAGAACACAGAAGACATCTACGCAGGAATCGAGTATGCAGAAGGCAGTGAAGGCGCACAAAAATTACTTAACTTCCTCCAAACAGAAATGGGTGTTAATAAAATTCGTTTCCCAGAAACATCAGGTCTCGGAATTAAACCGATTTCAAAAGAAGGGACAGAACGTCTTGTCCGTGCGGCAATCGAGTATGCACTTGAAAACAAACGTGCTTCATTGACGCTCGTCCACAAAGGGAACATCATGAAGTTCACAGAAGGTGCTTTCAAAAACTGGGGATACGAGCTTGCTGAGCGTGAATACGCAGAGCATGTCTTCACATGGAACCAGTATGACCGCATCAAAGAAGAAGAAGGCGTTGACGCAGCAAACAAAGCGCAATCTGAAGCTGAAGCTGCTGGCAAATTGATCGTTAAGGATTCAATTGCTGATATCTTCCTTCAACAAATCTTGACGCGTCCAAAAGAGTTTGATGTCGTTGCGACAATGAACTTAAACGGAGATTACATTTCAGATGCACTTGCAGCGCAAGTCGGTGGAATCGGAATCGCTCCAGGCGCAAACATCAACTACATCACAGGTCATGCAATCTTTGAAGCGACACACGGTACAGCACCGAAGTATGCAGGACTTGATAAAGTGAACCCGTCTTCTGTCATCCTTTCAGGAGAAATGATGTTCCGTCACCTAGGATGGAATGAAGTCGCTGACTTAATCATCCAATCGATGGAAAAATCAATCGAAGGCAAAGTCGTCACATATGACTTCGCACGTCTCATGGATGGCGCGACAGAAGTCAAATGTTCTGAATTCGCGGACGAACTCATCAAAAACATGTAATCTCGGACTAGAGGGGGTATGGGAAGATGAACAAGCGGAAAAAGATTTCGGTCATCGGTAGCGGATTTACGGGAGCGACGACAGCACTTTATCTGGCTCAAAAAGAGCTAGGGGATATCGTACTCGTCGACATGCCGCAACTCGAAGATCCGACGAAAGGCAAAGCACTTGATTTACAAGAAACGGCTCCGATTCAAGGATTTGATTCATGGATTCAAGGAACGTCTGACTACAAGGACATCAGTGATTCGGATATCGTCGTCATTACGGCAGGTATCGCCCGGAAACCCGGAATGAGTCGTGAAGATTTAGTCAGCACGAATGCAACTGTCATGAAATCGGTGACAAAAGAAATCGTTCGTCATGCACCGGAATCGATCATCATCGTGTTGACGAATCCGGTTGATGCGATGACGTATACGGTCTTTCAGGAGTCAGGATTTCCGAAAGAGCGGGTCATCGGTCAATCGGGTGTACTCGATACGGCACGCTTCCGGACGTTCATCGCCATGGAATTGAATGTCTCTGTTAAGGACGTCTCAGGATTTGTCCTCGGCGGACACGGAGATGACATGGTGCCTTTACTTCGCTATTCACAAGCCGGTGGTATTCCGGTCGAGAAACTCATTTCTGCCGATCGCCTCGCGGCAATCGTTGAACGGACACGTAAAGGGGGCGGAGAAATCGTCCAGTTACTTGGAAACGGCTCTGCCTACTATGCGCCAGCAGCTGCCATCGTCGAGATGGTGGAAGCGATTCTGAAGGATCAGCGGCGGATTTTACCAGCCATCGCGTATCTTGAAGGGGAGTATGGTTATCAAGATCTATACTTTGGAGTTCCGACGATTATCGGAGGTAACGGGCTCGAACAAATCATCGAGCTGGAATTGACGGAAGACGAACGACAGTCGCTTGACCGTTCGGCGGAGACCGTTCGATCGGTCCTGACAATTTTATGAATCTGAAATGAAGTGACAAAACCACGCCTTTCGAAACAGCATTGACTGTTTCAGGAAGGCGTGGTTTTTCTGTTAAAAAAGGGTATGTTCTTTCGTTTGTGAAAGCCTTGTGTACCAGGGGAGGGTGATCACGAGCAGGAAGGTCAGGAATTCATTTAAATATCCGATGCTCAGTAAGTATCCTTGATGTTTGATTAAAAAATACTGGCGATTTTCACAAGAAGAACAGTCTTTTCCATCTGTTGAAAAGATTAGGTTTCGGACTTCTTTTGCTGTCCAGGTATGTCGACAATACGTACAACGTGCCATGGAACTCACTCTTTTTTGTTCTATACGTCAATCGTTTGCAAAAGGTCTCAA
Source organism: Exiguobacterium sp. s193 (assembly GCF_018618755.1). GTDB lineage: Bacteria > Bacillota > Bacilli > Exiguobacteriales > Exiguobacteriaceae > Exiguobacterium_A. The sequence goes on along the minus strand of NZ_JACSMR010000001.1, from coordinate 316,033 downwards.
AAAACCCCTAACCGACATCTGAGTGCTCAAAGATGGCCGTTAGGGGGTTTCTGGTTAAGGGAACAATACTGGCCATAAGAATCCGATTGTCAGTCCGAGCAACATCCCGACGAAAACCTGGAATTCCGTATGACCGACTAATTCGTTTAACAACGGGGTATCGTGGCGAATCCCTTTGAAATAGTCATTCAATAATTTTGCCTGCAGACCGACCGCTTGGCGAACACCCGTCGCATCATACATGATGATGACGGCGAAGATTGTCGCAAGCGCAAAAAGTGACGAACTGAAGCCTTCTTGAAATCCAATCACGACGGCCAGTGCAACGACCGTCGAACTATGTGAACTCGGCATGCCGCCTGAAGCGAACATGACCTCAAGATCAAACGATTTGTTTTTAATGACACTCGTAACAAGTTTTGCGGCTTGGGCGATAAACCAAGCGGTAAACGCGGCGAGTAAGGGATTATTCCATTCCATGTCGATTCCTCCAGATTCATTGACGATACAGTATTGTTTCCCGAATTGATCAGCTTTTACACAGAAATCTGTCTTTCGACGTAGCTTGACCTTAAAGATTGTGTAAAGAAAGGCAAGAAAGATTTGTGATTCAGTAGGAAAAGTCGTTAAGATGAAGACAGAAGAAGTGGATTCCAAGGAATTCCTCATTCATAGATGAAATTTGCCGGGGAGGCCGACTGTCTTGAAAGATAAAATAATCGTTGTTGATGATGAACTCTCAATCGCTACGCTTTTGAAATTTAATTTAGAGCAAGCTGGCTTTATCGTCGAAACTGCTCATGATGGTATGGCAGGGTTGAAGTTAGCGGAAAAACAAGATGCGGCATTGATCGTACTCGATTTGATGTTGCCTGAACTCGATGGTCTCGAAGTCTGCAAACGGCTCCGCCAACAAAAAATCAACACACCGATTTTAATGTTGACAGCAAAAGATGATGAATTTGATAAAGTATTAGGACTTGAATTGGGGGCAGATGACTATTTGACGAAACCATTTAGTCCACGTGAAGTCGTGGCGCGTGTCAAAGCCATCCTGCGCCGAATGAATCAGCAAGTCGCGGCGGAAGAGACGACCGACGGCACGATTGTAATCGGGGATGTCAAAATCGTTCCTGATAACTACGAAGCATTCAAAGCGGAAGAACGATTGGAACTGACACCAAAAGAATTTGAACTACTTGTCTATCTGGCTAAAAATAAAGGACGTGTCTTAACACGTGATCAATTGTTGTCAGCGATTTGGAATTATGATTTTGTTGGGGATACACGAATCGTCGACGTACACATCAGTCATGTCCGTGAAAAGATTGAACCGAACACGAAAAAGCCGATTTATATCAAAACGATTCGTGGACTTGGTTACAAGATGGAGGAGCCGAAAGCGGAATGAGTAAATACCGCAAACGATTTATTTTAAAGATGCTGTCATTCATTAGTCTCGTGCTCATCGCACTTGGTTTTTTATTAGGACAGTCGTTTAAAGAGTTTTATGTCAACAATGAAAAAGAAAAATTGATGGACGAGACAGCGCTCGTCGAAACGATTTTACAAGAGCGTTCGTTAGCGGACATGGCAGCCTACGTCGATCGGTTGTATGCAGAATCCCATTTCGATATGATTTTATTCAACTCGCGTGGAGAAATCATTGCCGGGACGCCTGTTGACGTGACGAAATTAAATGTTCGTGCCATCAATTTTTCAGCCATTCCGAACGATGGGACATTTGAATCGAAAGCAGATGACACGAGTATCCAGTTCACGAAGCCTGTCCAAACAGCAAGCGGGAGTGAAGTCTATCTCAGTCTGATTCGTTATACAAAGGATTTAGATTTGATTTACTCCCGGATTTGGACAGTCATCATCATTTCGCTCATCGTGTCCTTGTTTATGATTTTCTTCACTGTCTATAGCTCAACAAAACGGTTTTTGCGACCGGTGGCAGAAGCAACGGAAGTGTTGCGTGAGCTATCACATGGGAACTATAAATCACGGGTGTATGAATTGACTTCCCCCGACGAATCACGAGACCTTGGGAAATCCATCAATTTACTCGCACGAAATCTAGAAAATGCTTCGTCCGGTGAAGCGATGCAACGCGCGCGGCTCGAGTCATTGATTGAATACATGGGAGCCGGTCTGATGTTGATTGATGAGAAAGGGTATGTGTTACTCGTCAACCGGACGTATCGTGAGATGTTCAATATCCATGGTAAGTCGAATGGACAGCTCTATTACCGTGTCTTACCAAATGAAAAAATGAGTCAAGTCATCGAAGATGTCTACTTGACGGAAAAACCGAACCGGAAACAATCGAGTGTCCGCTTCGGGATTAACAGTCGGACGTTCATGGTCAGTGCGGCGCCGATTTTCGGAAAGAATGGTCGTGTCCAGGGGACGACCGTCGTCTTCAATGACATCACGGAAATCAAAAAGTTAGAGCAGATGCGTAAAGACTTCGTCGCGAATGTCAGCCACGAGCTGAAAACACCGTTGACATCAATCAAAGGGTTCGCTGAAACGTTGCTTGACGGTGCACAGGATGTGCCTGAAATCCGCGAACAATTTTTAACTATCATTCATGATGAGTCTGAGCGGATGCAGACGTTAGTGGAAGACTTGCTTGAGTTATCTAGACTTGAACAAGATAACTATCAACTTGAGACGACGATTGTCGATGTGACGAGTCTGGTCAAGGAAACCGAAACGCTCCTGCGTCGAAAAGCAGAGGAGAAAGACATGACGATCCACATCGAGACGGAAGAGGAAGTCTTCATCCGGGCGGACCTGAATCGCTTGAAGCAAGTCGTCGTCAATTTAGTAGCCAATGCCTTGAACTATACACCGAATGGTGGAAACGTCTGGGTAAATCTAGAGGATGGGGAAGAAACCGTCACCCTCCGGATTAAAGATGATGGGATCGGGATTCATCCGAAAGAGATGCAACGGATTTTTGAACGTTTCTACCGTGTTGATAAAGCAAGAAGCCGTAATTCAGGTGGCACGGGCTTAGGTCTTGCGATTGTTAAACACATCGTCGACTTACATCATGGGACGATTGATGTCGAGTCGGAAGAACAACAAGGGACGACCTTTACGATACGTTTACCGAAAAAGGGCTGAACTTCACCGTGAGTTCACATTCTCTTTACAGAGTTGTCGTATGCTAAAGATACCTTCTTCATCATCTGTGGAACGACTGGTTCAGCTCCCATGTCGTACACATCATGACGATTGGCTTTCTAGCCAGTCGTCATTTTTTTATGGCGTTTTTAGCGAACAAATGTGTGTAGAGTGATACAATGAGGACAGAAATTCTTTAAAAGGAGCGGAGACGATGGAAAACAAACTTTTACTGATTGATGGAAATTCACTGACGTATCGTGCCTTTTTTGCCTTGCCCCCGATGACGGATGCACAAGGGCGTAACACGAATGCGGCTTATGGCTTTACGATGATGTTACTTAAACTACTCGAAGAGGAACAACCGACGCATATGTTGGTTGCTTTTGACGCCTCGAGTGAGACATTCCGCCACGATGTATATCAAGAATACAAAGGAAGTCGGGAAAAGACACCGTCTGAACTACGCGAACAGTTCCCAATCGTACGTGATATCTGTGAAGCGCTCGGTATCAAAATGATGGAACTCCATCGTTATGAAGCCGATGATTTGATTGGGACGTTAGCACGGACGATGCCGGCAGACCGGACACGAATCGTCACGGGAGATAAAGATTTACTTCAACTCGTCACCGATCAAGTCGAAGTATTGATCACGAAGCGCGGCATTACCGATGTCCAGTGTATGACGGAAGAATTGTTTGCCGAGACATACGGTGGACTGAAGCCGATTCAAATGATTGATTTAAAAGGGCTAATGGGCGATAAATCGGATAACATTCCGGGAATTCCTGGCATCGGTGAAAAAACAGCGATTAAATTAATCTCTGCCTACGGTTCAGTTGAAGGACTGTATGAGCATGTCGAAGACTTAAAAGGAAAACAAAAAGAGAAAGTCATCGCGAACGAAGATCTTGCCCGACTGTCAAAAGAACTTGCGACAATCAAACTCGATGTTCCGCTTGACGTCACGTTACCTGATTTACAGATCAGTGATGTCGATACACAAGTACCGTATTCGTTATTCCAATCACTCGGGTTTAAATCGTTAACGAATCGTTTTGCTCCTGTCATCAAGGAAGAGGACAAGGAACAATTGAACGTCGAGACGATTACGACACTTCCTTCAGATGTGAAAGATGCCGTCCTCGTCGTCGAACAGTTGCGGGAAGACTACATGGAAGAAGATATCATCGGTTTTAGTATCGCGACACCCGATCAAATTTATGTCGCCTCGCAAGCATTGGTCGAGGATCCTGCTTTTCGGGAATGGATTGAATCAGACTATCAAAAAATCTGTCTCGATGCGAAACAAGCTGCCTTCGCGTTGCGGAAACACGGTTTAAAACTGCAAGCCTTCGATGATTTGTTACTTGCCGGTTACTTATTGAACTTGAGTGGCGGTACGACACTTGCGTCGATTGCCGGACATTATGCGATGATGGCACCGAGTGAAGAAGCAGTCCTTGGAAAAGGCGCAAAACGTAGCGTGCCAACAGACGAACTGTTGCATCCTTATTTAGCAGAAAAAGCACGGATGATTGAGCGATTGTTCCCGAAAGTACAAGAAGAACTCAAAGCAAACCAACAATTCGACTTGTATGAAACGCTCGAACGTCCCTTGTCAGGCGTGCTTGCTGAAATGGAGTGGACCGGCATCCGTGTCGATGTCGCAACGCTACAAGAGATGCAACATGATCTTGCAGGACGCTTAACAGATCTTGAAGAATTGATTTATGGTCAAGCGGGTGAGGCCTTCAATATCAACTCACCAAAACAACTTGGTGTCATCCTGTTCGAAAAACTCGAACTTCCTGCCTTTAAGAAAACGAAGACGGGTTATTCAACGGCAGCAGACGTCTTAGAGAAGTTAAGACCACTCCATCCGGTCATCGACCACATCATGTTATACCGTGAACTACAAAAACTCCAATCGACGTATGTCGAAGGGTTACAAAAAGTCATTAAAGAGGATGGGAAAATTCATACACGATTCGCGCAGACGATCGCACAAACGGGACGACTCAGCTCCGTTAACCCGAACTTACAAAACATTCCCGTCCGGATTGAAGAGGGTAGGAAGATTCGTAAAGCATTTGTTCCGAGTCAAGCAGAATGGTCCTTGTATGCTGCCGACTACTCACAAATCGAGTTGCGTGTCATGGCGCATATGTCGGAAGATAAAACGCTGGTCGATGCATTCTTACACGACGCTGACATTCATACGCAAACAGCGAGTAGTGTCTTTTCGGTCGATCCGGGCGACGTGACAGGAAACATGCGTCGCCAAGCGAAGGCCGTCAACTTCGGAATCATCTACGGCATCAGTGATTATGGTTTGTCGCAAAACTTGAATATCAGTCGGAAAGAAGCACAAGACTTCATCGATCGTTATTTTGAGTTGTTCCCGCAAATTAAGTTATTCATGGATGCTGCAATCGAAAAAGCACGGGTGAATGGTTTCGTCGAGACGTTGATGAACCGGCGTCGTAACATCCCCGATATCAATTCGAAGAACTTTAACTTACGTGGTTTTGCAGAACGGACAGCAATCAATACACCGATTCAAGGCTCGGCGGCAGACATCATCAAAAAAGCGATGCTCGATGTCCATGCTGCGCTTGAAGCGTCACCACTCAAGGCGCGCCTATTGCTTCAAGTACACGATGAATTGATTTTTGAGGCACCGGACGAAGAGCTGGACGCTTTAAAAGCACTTGTCAAACAAGCAATGGAGCAGACGGTCGAATTGTCGGTACCGTTACGTGTTGACGGGGATGCGGGGCATTCATGGTACGAAACGAAATAATCTGTTAGAGGAGGAACTAGTTTGCCTGAATTACCTGAAGTCGAGACCGTCAGACGCAGTCTAGAGCGGACGGTCTCTGGAAAAACGATTTCTTCTGTTAAGGTCTTCCATCCGAAGATGATTCGAGGAATGGAAGTCGCACCGTTTGTCGACGCCTTAAAACAAGGGCGAATCGAACGCGTCGAACGGCGTGGGAAATTTCTTTTGTTTGCATTCGATCAGTTTTATCTCGTCAGTCATTTACGAATGGAAGGGAAGTATTTTCCGTATCCGCAAGCGATTGAGAAAGATAAGCACACTCATGTCGTCTTCCGGTTCACAGACGGCTCAGAGCTGCATTATAATGACGTCCGAAAGTTCGGGACGATGGAGTTGCGGGAAAAAGCGACTGTGATGCAGGTCCCGCCACTTGCCCAACTCGAGCGGGAACCGTTTGATCCGACGTTCACGGCAGAAGTCTTAGCTGAAAATCTAATTCGCAAAAAGCGCAGTCCGATCAAAACGGCACTGCTCGATCAATCGATCTTTTTAGGACTTGGGAACATCTATGTCGATGAGACGTTGTTCGCGGCACGGGTTCATCCGTTAACGAAAGCTGGGGCCTTGACGCTTGACGATATTTCACGGATTCACGTCGCGGGTGTCGATGTCTTGCGGAAGGCGGTCGACAGCGGCGGCAGTACGATCCGAAGTTATGTCTCACCGTCCGGACAAGGTGAGTTTCAATTGCAGCTCGCTGTGTATGGACAGACGGGTGCACCGTGTCCGCGCTGCGGGACGGCGATTGAAAAAATCAAGGTCGGTGGACGTGGGACACACTTCTGTCCGAACTGTCAGCAGGTCGCGTTATGAGAATCGGTTTGACGGGAGGAATCGCGACGGGAAAGAGTACCGTCGCGACGTATCTACAAACGAATGGGATTCCGGTCATCGATGCTGATTTGATCGCACGGGAAGTCATGGAACCGGATGGACTCGCTTATCAAGATGTGAAAGCTGCCTTTCCGGAAGCATTTGAAGATGGGATATTAATCCGAGCCAAGCTTGGTGAAATTATTTTTCGCGATAGTGAAAAACGAAATTTACTGAACGAGTTGATGCATCCGAAGATTCGACAACAGATGCTCGCTCGGGCAGACGAATTGGAACAGCAAGAAAAATCTTTAGTTGTTTTTGATATCCCGCTTTTGTTGGAAGGCGATTGGAAACAGCTTGTCGATCAAGTCGTAGTGGTCTATTGTAACGCTTCTCTACAATTGGAGCGATTGATGGAACGCAATCAATTATCACGTGACGAAGCAGAGTCGCGTGTGCAATCCCAACTCGATATCGAACAGAAACGTCTTCTCGCCGACTATGTGTTGGTCAACGAAGGAACGGTCGAAGCGTTATATCAACAAATTGATCAATGGTTAAAAAAATTGCCTGTCATCCGTTGACGGGAGAAGTCTAAATTAAAATTAAATGAATGAAATCTTTATTTTGAGAGGAGTTCACGACTTCTCTCAACTTTTTTTTGTTTACATAATGAAATCGCTTACATTTCGTGATATAGTTCTATCTGTAAACGGAGCATTATCCGTCACATTGAAGGGGGATCCGCACATGGGAGTCAAGGTGGCAGTTAACGGGTTTGGGCGTATTGGTCGAATGGTGTTCCGTCGATTAATCGCTGAGGGGAAAAGTCAGGTCGTCGCAATCAATGCAAGTTATCCACCGGAAACATTAGCACACTTAATCAAGTACGATACGGTCCATGGAAAGTTTGAGTACCCGGTCGAGATTGTCGAGGGTGGTTTGATGATTAACGAACAACTCGTGAAAATCGTCAGCGAACGCAATCCTGAGTTATTACCGTGGGGGGAACTTGAGATTGATGTCGTTGTCGAAGCGACGGGGAAGTTTAATTCGAAAGATGGCGCAAGCAAACATCTGTTGGCAGGTGCTAAAAAAGTCGTCATCACGGCACCAGCGAAAGGTGATATTCGTACCATTGTAATGGGGGTCAATGATGCGATGTACGATCATGAGAGTGATCACGTCGTCTCGAATGCATCCTGTACGACGAATTGCCTTGCGCCCGTCGTCCAAGTCATCGACCGGGCATTCGGAATCGAGACGGGACTCGTCACGACGATCCATGCCTTTACGAATGATCAAAATAATATCGATAATCCTCATAAGGATTTACGTCGCGCGCGAGCTTGCGGGTCATCGATTATTCCGACATCAACCGGTGCAGCACGCGCCATTTCACTCGTTTTACCACATCTCGAAGGAAAGTTGAACGGACTTGCACTCCGTGTTCCGACACCGAACGTGTCGCTCGTGGATCTCGTCGTCGAAGTGAGTCGGGATACGACGGTCGCAGAAGTAAACGAAGCGTTCGTGAAAGCAGCTGACGGCGCGTTGGAGGGGATTCTAGGATTGACGATGGAACCACTCGTTTCGATTGATTTCAACGGGGAAGTCCGTTCGACGGTCGTCGATGGTTTATCGACAATGGTCATGGGAGGGCGCCAAGTGAAGGTGCTCGCTTGGTACGACAATGAATGGGGATATTCATGCCGTGTCGTCGATCTCGTTCAGATGATTGGAGCCCATATCGAGGCAACAACCGTTGAAAAGGAATTAGAATTAAAATAAAGTAGACTTTTAAAACCGCTCTATACCAACAGGTAGAGCGGTTTTTTTAGATTTAGACGCTAAAATTAAAAATTTATCCTTGTGTATCTTTTTGATACTCGCTATAATTCAAATCGTGAACTTCAATCGGTCTGGCAATCGCAGCTTAAAGGGTTAGGACCTCTCTGGACTAACTTTCCCCCGTGGGTGCGAACGACTCAGGCGCAAAGTAAGTGATCATGACTATACTTTGAAGACCATTGAATGTAGGGGGGATCCACTAATGGATACTATGGGAAGACACATTATTGCAGAACTTTGGGATTGTAATCCTGAAAAATTAAACGACATGGAATTTGTCGAACGACTCTTCGTTGACGCAGCACTTCAAGCAGGTGCAGAAGTACGCGAAGTCGCATTCCACAAGTTTGCTCCACACGGAGTAAGCGGTGTCGTCATCATTTCTGAATCGCATTTAACGATTCACAGTTTCCCAGAACACGGATACGCATCAGTTGATGTCTTTACGTGTGGGGATCGCATCGATCCAGCCATCGCAGCGAATTATATCGCTGACGCGCTTGATGCAAAAATCCGTGAAAATGTCGAAATTCCGCGTGGCATGGGACCTGTTAAAGTTCCAGCAGCTACGATTCAGCACGTTAACTGACAAAAACACGAACTACCAGCCCTCGTCTTTATGGCGAGGGCTTTTTAATATGTCTGACGTCTGTTATTCTTAATAGTAGAAGAAAACAGAAAAGGTGATGGCGGATGGGATTTAAAGAACGTTTGCAAAAGCAGCTTGAAACGTCTGATGCACATAAAAATGAAAAATTACGGACACATTATTATGCGGCGACACCCGATATGTTGTTTAAAGGTCTAGAAGCGACGATTACAACACAAGCGGGAACGGTGAAACGGATCGACGCTGAACGTGGCGAATTGGCTTTTGCGGCTCCAGGATTAGATGGCTTAGCGACGGTCATCATGATTGGTTCGGGCCGGACGGCGGTCGATTTATTTTTACACCGTGAGGGACTGCTAGGACCGGATCTCGAAAAGTGGATTGAAACGATTTATCAAGAGTTAGATGCGACGTATCGTTTGAAAATGATTGGAACAAGAGAAATTACGTGAACGGAGGTGCGGCATGCGTTGTCCAGCCTGTAACTATAATGGAACGAAAGTCCTCGATTCAAGACCCGTTCAAGATTTCGGATCGATTCGACGCCGACGTGAATGTGAATCGTGTGGGTATCGTTTTACGACATTTGAGATGATTGAACAAACACCACTTATCATCGTGAAAAAGGATGGGACGCGTGACGAGTTCAATCGGGATAAGATTTTACGTGGTCTCGTCCGGGCATGCGAAAAACGTCCGATTTCGATCGAGCAACTGGAAACGGTCGTCAGCCGTGTCGAGAAAGCCTTACGCGCGACGGCGCAACATGAAATTCCGAGCGAACAAGTCGGTCGGCTCGTGTTGAATGAACTTGCTTCCGTTGATGAAGTGGCCTATGTCCGCTTCGCCAGTGTCTATAAACAGTTCAAAGACATTAACGTCTTTTTCCAAGAGTTATCTGAATTGATGGAACGTCACCAAGAAAATGAACAGAACAATTAAACGTAATGGAGAGGTCGTCTGTAGGATCAGAACGCACCTCTCTTTTTCTCACGAAAGAAGGGACGAAGCAGATGGTGGAACGTGAAGTATCGGGAACAGACTTATGCTTAATCATGAGTAACGGTGTCGTCGACCGTGAAGCGTATCAGTCTCTCTATTATTTGTATCAGCCAATCATTGGCGTCAAAGCGCTTGGACTGTACCAAACCTTTTGGAGTGAGATGATTCCTGGGAAAACGAAATCGCAGTTTATCTCACATGCAGAACTCGGTACACTCCTTGGTTTTACAGTCGACGAATTCAAAGAAGAGTTGTTTAAGCTCGAAGGCATTGGATTGATTCGGACATTCGAAGCGAAACAAGCAGCGTACCGGTACGTCTATCAAATACGTGTCCCGTTAGCGCCGAATACATTCCTAAACGATGGTGTCCTGTCGAGTCTCTTATTTTACCGCGTCGGAGAAATTCGATTTCGAGCGCTTCAAAATCGTTTTCGGACGGAGCCGTTGCCGAAGAATGTCGTCGACCGAACGGTTCGTTTCGATCAAGTCTTTGATGTCAAAGCAGGACTTGCTTCTGCCCATCAACCAAAAGCGTATGCGAAACAAGAACGTGCTGCGTATGAGTTTGATTACTCGTTTGATTTAGAAGAAATGAAGCGACAGACCGATCGTTTCCTGCCGCGGAACTTTTATACGAAATCAATTGATCAGTTGTTGTTGAAACTGGCTTACGTCACACAATCAAATGAAGCCTTGATGGCGGAACTCTTAAACGCCCGCTTCCGGCATGAAGCCTATTTACCGATGACGGATAGTGAGAAGCAAGAGCGTTGTAAACAGATGATGTTATCGGCGAAACAAAAACTCAGCCGGGATAAAAAAGCGAAGGTTGCGGTGCTTGAAGAAGTCGAGGTCGGTGAGTTAAGTGAAACGGAGACGATGGAAGGGACCCATCCGAAACAATATGTCGCGAAGTTACGTAAAGTGAAGGCCTTATCTGAACGGGATGAAGAATTGATTCAGCAATTGATCATCGATTATGAAATGTCGTCGGGCATCGTCAATGCGGCCTATTACTATGCGCTTGTCGTCAAAAAAGATAACCGATTCAGTAAAAACTTCCTGCTTTCAATCGTCGATGATTGGAAACAAAAAGGATATGCGACCGCTGCAGAGGCCTTGGCGAAAACAAAAGACCAAGACGAATTGATTGCGAAGAAACAAGACCAAAAGCAAGAACGGTCACGCCAAACCGTCGGCGGCAGAAGAGGACGGCCGAGTTCGGCTGGACCTAATCCGAAATGGCTGCAAGAAGAAAAAGAGAAACAACAAAAGTATGAAGCGACTAAAAAAGCGAGTTTTGAGGCAGAAGTACCAGATGATGCAGAGATGGAACGGATTCTGCGTGAACTAAAGGGGAAGTAAAGGAGTAGTGAGATGGAACATATCCAATCATCGATTGAAAAAATCTTAAATCGTCCAGGCGTCGCAGAGTCCGTGCGGGCCATTCATGAGCGTGTTTTATCACACCCGGGTGTCATCGTCTTTTTAAGGACACATCCTGAAATCGATCAACGGACGATTGAGCGGGGGATGTTAAAGCTCAACGAATATGCCGAGCAGATGGACGGACATCAAGTGATTGAAAAAAAGGCCGTCATCGAAGGATATCAGCCCGTGTTACATTTAGAAAAAGGTCAAATCATGGTCGCCTATGAAAAAACACAAGCACTCAAAGACCGTGAAAGTGAACGGGCGCTTGAGAAAAAATTCAAAAGCTTATTTTTACCGGATGAAGTACGCGACGCAAACTTCAGTGATTTTGATTTGACGACAACCGACCGAAAACTTGCCTTACGGGCAGCGTCACAGTTTTTGAATACCGTCCGTTCGAACGAGCAGGTCAAGGGACTTTATCTACACGGGAGCTTTGGCGTCGGGAAAACATATTTGCTCGCAGCAATCGGGAATGCGCTAAAAAAAGAACGCGTCGCGACAATTCTTGTCCATGCGCCGGGGTTTGTTTCGGAAGCGAAACGACGAATCCGGTCTGATAGTTTTGATACGTTCCTCGAGAGTTTTCAGACGGTACCCGTTCTGTTGATTGACGACATCGGAGCGGAGTCAATCAGCCCATGGGTCCGAGATGAACTGTTCGGGATCATCTTACAGTACCGTATGATGCATCGCTTGCCGACATTGTTCAGTTCGAACTTATCGTATGATGAACTTGAGCTTCATTTCGGAATTACGAATGATCAAGGGGATAAATTGAAAGCGATGCGGTTGATGGAACGAATCCGAACAACGACGAATCCAGTCGAATTTTTAGGTGAAAATCGCCGGCGTTATTAATTTTCCTTGTCAAAGAACTTCATCTTTCGCTATACTTAGTGCACAATCAGTATAGTGACTTGCAAAGATTGAGGATACGAAGGACGAACTGGACCAAACAAGCGAGAGAAGGATGGTGGAAGCTTCTCATGGACGCTAGTCGTTTGCTTTACTCCCTCATAGCACAGGCGGGGCTAATCCGTTTGCGTCTCACGCCCGTTATCGCGTGTTCGAGCCGGTACATGGAAACATGTTCGGGAACGAGGGTGGTACCACGAGACAAAGACTCGTCCCTTTTTAGAGGGATGGGTCTTTTTTTATTTAACTTAAGGGGGAAACAGTCATGTCAACTATTGCTCTTACATTTCCAGACGGCGCGGTCAAAGAATTCGCAGCCGGTACAACTGCTGAAGAAGTCGCGGCTTCAATCAGTCCGGGACTCCGGAAAAAGGCGTTTGCCGCAAAACTAGACGGTGAGGTCATCGACTACCGACGTCCGATTGAAAAAGACGGTGTCATCGAACTCGTCATGCCCGATTCAGAAGAAGGACTCGATTTGATTCGTCACTCGTCTGCTCATTTGATGGCGCAAGCAATCAAACGTCTTTTCCCGGATGAAACGATTCACCTTGGAATCGGACCGACGATTGAAAACGGCTTTTATTATGACATCGACATGGAACGTCGTTTAACAGAAGAAGATCTTCCGGTCATCGAAAAGATGATGAATAAAATTGCGGGTGAAAACTTATCAATCGAACGGGAAGTCGTTTCGCGTGACGAAGCCTTAGCCATCTATCAAGAGTTGAATGACCCGCTTAAAATCGAATTGATTGAATCGATTCCAGCGGATCAAGATTTAACACTGTATCGTCAAGGTGAGTTCTTCGACTTATGCCGTGGTCCACACGTGCCGGCGACAGCAAAACTGCAAGTCTTCAAATTGATGAGCATCGCAGGCGCATATTGGCGCGGTGACTCGAAAAATAAAATGTTACAACGGATTTACGGGACAGCCTGGGCGACAAAAGACCAATTGAAACAACACTTACACTTCTTAGCTGAAGCAAAAGAGCGTGATCACCGCAAACTCGGAAAAGAACTCGATTTGTTCTTCACATCGCAAGACGTCGGTCAAGGATTACCAATGTGGTTACCAAAAGGAGCGGCCATTCGTCGGACGGTCGAACGTTACATCGTCGACAAAGAGCTTGAACTCGGTTATGAACATGTCTACACACCAGTCCTCGGTTCTGTTGAGTTGTATAAGACGTCAGGACACTGGGATCACTATCAAGATGATATGTTCCCGAAAATGGAAATGGACAATGAAGAGTTGGTTCTCCGTCCGATGAACTGTCCGCACCACATGATGATTTATAAAAACGAACCACGGTCATACCGTGACTTACCACTCCGTGTCGCAGAACTTGGTGGCATGCACCGTTACGAAATGTCAGGTGCACTGACGGGGCTACAACGCGTCCGTTACATGGTCCTAAACGACGGGCATACATTCGTCCGTCCGGATCAAATGAAAGATGAGTTCAAAGCCATCGTTCACTTGATTCAAGAGGTGTACGCGGACTTCGGAATTACCGATTATAAATTCCGTCTGTCTTACCGTGACCCGGCTGATAAAGAAAAGTACTTCGACAACGATGCGATTTGGGAAATGGCGCAACGTGAGTTGAAAGAAACGATGGATGAACTTGAACTGGAATATTTCGAAGCAGAAGGTGAAGCCGCGTTTTATGGTCCGAAACTCGATGTTCAAGTCCGGACAGCACTCGGTAAGGATGAGACACTGTCGACAGTTCAGCTCGACTTCTTGTTACCGGAGCGGTTCGAATTGACGTATAAAGGAAATGATGGACAAGACCATCGTCCGGTCGTCCTGCACCGTGGCGTTGTTTCGACGATGGAACGGTTCGTCGCGTACTTGATCGAAGAATATAAAGGGGCATTCCCAACATGGCTCGCACCGGTCCAAGTCAAATTGATTCCGGTCTCACGAGCGCAAGAAGATTACGCACGTGAAATTAAAGCGATGCTCTTGAAAAAAGGAATCCGGATTGAAACAGACTTCCGCGATGAGAAGCTCGGTTACCGTATCCGTGAAGCACAGATGAATAAAATCCCTGTCATGCTCGTACTTGGAGATAAAGAAGTAGAAGCACGTGAAGTCAATATCCGTCGTTATGGGTCAAAAGATTCGAGCAATGCCTCGCTTGAGCAATTCGTTGCTGATTTAGAAGTAGAGATCGCCAACCGTTCGAAGTAATCAATAATAGTCTGAATCGGTTAGCTCAACACTTTTTTCACATACTTTCCTTAGGCAAGACATAAGCCAGCTTTCCTGTCCGTTAAGGGCACGGGAAAGCTGGCTTTTTCTTGCATCCGGGATGAAACGTAGCTTAATCCGATGGGTTTTGGAGAAATTTCGAGTCGAACCATTTTGTATCTACATAGTTTTTGAAGCGCGGCCGATAAAAGGAAGAGAGGGGTGGAACGATTGAAGAAATTAATTGTAGTGTGTCTTTGTGCCATGTCGTTTACATTCATTGCGCCGGGTGTCGAACAAGTCGAAAGTATGAAAACATACCGGATTACACCTCGGACAGAGCCGATTGATCCTGTTTTGCGGAAGTACTCGACATATAATAAACAAACAAAAAACTATTATACGTTGCGGTCTTATTTAGAAAAAATCGAGGCAGAAGGCGGCGGGACGCTTGTCTTAGCGAAAGGAACGTATCTGTCGCCGATTCGTGTTGGTGTTCCGTCGAATACAACGATCCGTTTAGAGGACGGTGTCATCATCAAAAAGACATTCGACACCGGGACGACGAAAATCGCGGCAACAACAAGTGTCTTCGACCTCGTTCCACCATCTGTTTTGCGCCTGAAAACAACTGTTGGAAAATACAACGGTTCACATCATGTGACGATCGAAGGGCAGGGTAATGCACAAATTGACTTAGATCATCGCGCAAGAGGCGCGGCGTTTGCAATTGCCCATAACGCAAATCTTTACATCGGCGGACTGACGATTCGGAATCAAAACGGTTCACATGCAATTGAGTTAGACGCAACGAATCATGCTGTAATTGAACATATGGCCTTCATCAATGCGAAGATGATTAAAAATACCGGACCGAACGAATCGATTAATCTCGATACACCTGACCCGGTGACACAAGGATTTCGGTGGAAGTGGTCTGCGCAGGACCGGACACCAAATCAAAACATCGTGATTCGAAACAATACGTTTAAAAACATTAATGTCGCAGTCGGTACACATCAGTATTCGCAAGATCGTCCGCATCAAAATATTCGGATTGAATCGAATACGATTGATGGGACGAAAGACCATGCGATTTCGATGATGAATTGGGAAAAACCAATCGTCCAACTAAATAAGATTCGAAATGTCCACCGGGCGGATGGCAAGGCCATTGCAATTCTCGGGAGAGGTGTCGTTGGTGGGGTCATTAAAAGTAATCGAATTGAATATTCCGATCGTGCGATCCAAATGCAACCGCACCAAAGTAACGGATTTAAACCGATCTACAATCGATTTACGGATGTTGAAAAGTTGAATTTCCGTAAAAATAAAATGAAACAAGTCAATGTCGGGCAAGTCGTACTCTATTCGAAATTAAATGATTTTTCCGTAGAGACGTCAGAACGGTTCAACTTTGTCCCGTGAAGCATATGATTCCGGATTGAAGCGAAGCGTGACAAGTGAGTACTGCAAAGAAGAACGGGTCATTCTATGCAAAAGTCTTCTGTTAGTAATATTTCTATCATCTAAAACAGCCTACTCCCGATATGGGAATAGGCTGTTCGTTTATTGTTGATCAGTTTTGCATTTGTTGCAAGAATGGTTTGATGTCGACGTTTAACGCTTCCGATAACTTTTCACCGAGTGAAGCATCGGCACGGTAGAAGTTACAGATTGCGAGTAAGACCGTGTTTTCGTGACGAACTTGTTTGAGATCATCGACGAGGTTGTTGAGAAGTGCCATTTGTTCTTCTTCCGTCATACGGCGGTAGACTTCACCAGCTTGTCCGAAGTTATTCGTTTTCTCGATTTCGAGACGGCCATGAATGTCATCATGAAGTGGTTGTGTGTCTTCCGTGTACGCCGGTGTTTGTTTTGGTTCCTCTTGGTAACGGTTTGGTTCATAGTTGACTGAACTTGTTTGTTGCTTGAACGGCATTGCACCGTCACGTTGGTAGTTATTCACTTGAGCGAACGGGCAGTTGATTGGAAGCTGTTGGTAGTTCGGTCCAATCCGGTGACGTTGTGTATCAGAGTAAGAGAACAAACGACCTTGGAGCAATTTATCTTCAGACGGTAACATCCCTGGTACAAGAACACCTGGGTTGAATCCAACTGATTCCGTTTCAGCAAAGTAATTGTCGACATTTTTATTTAATGTCATCGTACCGACGTGTTGGAACGGAATGATGTCTTCGAACCAATCTTTTGTTGCATCGAGCGGATCAAAGTCGAAGTTTTCAACATCAGCAGGGTCGAGTACTTGAACGAAAAGGTCCCACTCCGGGAAGTCTCCATTTTCGATGGCCTGGAATGTATCGTTTGATGCGTGATTAAAATCTTTTCCTTGAACTTCTGTTGCTTCGTCAGCAGACAGGTTATGAATGCCTTCTTTCGGCACCCAACGTAATTTAATGTAGACCGTATTGCCGTGTGCATTGACCCATTTGAATGAGTGGACGGAAGAACCACGCATTTTTCGGTAGCTTGCTGGAATGCCTTCATCTGTAAAGAGGTGCATCAGCATATTTGTTGATTCAGGACGAAGCGTCATAAAGTCCCAGTAGCGGTCAGGATCTTGAATGTTTGTACGTGGATCCGGTTTTAATGAATGAACCATATCCGGGAACTTCATCGCATCACGGATGAAGAAGACCGGTAAGTTGTTCCCGACGAAATCCCAGTTTCCTTCTTCTGTATAAAACTTAACAGAGAAACCACGTGGGTCACGTAATGTTTCAGGAGAGTGTGTACCATGGATGACGGTTGAGAAACGAGCGAAGACAGGTACTTCTGTTCCTTCTTCCTGAAGGAAAGCAGCTTTTGTATATTTTTTCATCGATTTTTTGACTTTGAACACACCATGAGCACCGAAGCCGCGTGCATGTACAACACGCTCTGGAACACGTTCACGGTCGAAGTGGGCAATTTTTTCGATTAATTGATAATCTTCTAATAAAGTAGGTCCGCGACGACCTGCCGTACGTGAGTTTTGGTTATCACCAATCGGTACGCCTTGATTCGTCGTTAGCTTCTTTTCGTTTTCATTCATTATTTAACTCCCCCTTATGTAAGATTAAAATAATTATAAAACAATAATCATTCTAAATAAAGAAAAAAGCGTCGGTTCTTGATGATTATTTAACTACAAGATATAAGTACCCCCTAAAAACTACTTAGAAACTTCTTGCTAAACGAACGTAGGATTGCTATTATAATCAAGTGTGTGAGCAATGTTCTAACTGAACTGATAAAGCGGCTTGACATCACGGGAAAGTAAGTGCTATGATAGCAAAGTGAAATGACAACAAAGCAGAAGCATCCCGCTTCTCACCATGTACAGACAATCTGTGCTGGTCCATCATGATGATATGTGATAGTAGAGTGTTCTCTGACTATTGTATTCTTTATGAGTGTGGGCGGGAAAAACTGCCGACGCTTTTTTTATAGCGTTTTATATCATTCATTTTTCGTGCTCTGCACGATGGAGGTGCTAACCATTAGCAAAGATCTGTTAATCAATGAAGGCATCCGCGCTCGAGAAGTTCGTCTTATCGGAGCGGATGGTGCACAACTTGGAGTCCAATCGCGCACTGAGGCATTGCGTCTCGCTGAGGAAGCTGACCTTGACCTCGTCATGGTCGCACCACAAGCAACGCCGCCTGTATGTAAAATCATGGACTACGGTAAATACCGTTTCGAGTTGCAAAAGAAGGACAAAGAAACTCGGAAGAATCAAAAAGTGATTCAGATGAAAGAAGTCCGACTCAGCCCAACAATCGAGGAGAATGACTTCCAAACGAAATTCCGTAATGCGAAGAAATTCTTAGAGAATGGTAACAAAGTGAAAGCGAGTATTCGTTTCCGCGGACGTGCCATCACTCACTCAGAAATCGGTAGACGTGTCCTTGAACGTCTCGCTACGGATTTAAGCGAGTTCGGTGTAGTTGAACAGAGACCGAAGATGGAAGGACGCAGCATGTTCTTAGTGCTTGCTCCGAAGAAAGAAGACTAATCGAATCGAAGTAGGAGGGAATCTCTCATGCCTAAAATGAAATCGCACCGCGGTGCTTCTAAGCGTTTCAAACGTACTGCTTCTGGCAAATTGAAACGTGGTCGTGCTTACACAAGCCACTTATTCGGTAACAAATCAACTAAAGCGAAACGTAAATTGCGTAAAGCTAGCATGGTATCAACGGGTGACTTCAAACGTATCCGTCACATGATCGCGAAGTAATTTATTCAATCGTACACAGATTTAGGAGGGAATTTATATGCCACGCGTAAAAGGCGGATATACGACTCGTCAACGTCGTAAAAAACAACTCAAATTAGCTAAGGGCTATTACGGCTCGAAACATACACTCTTCAAGGTTGCGAAACAGCAAGTCATGAAATCACTCATGTATGCTTACCGTGACCGTCGTCAAAAGAAACGTGACTTCCGTCGCCTCTGGATCACTCGGATCAATGCGGCTGCACGTATCAACGGTCTTTCTTATAGCCGTATGATGCATGGTCTCAAACTTGCAGGTATCGACGTTAACCGTAAGATGCTCGCTGACCTCGCAGTTACAGATGCAACTGCATTTGCTTCACTTGCTGACACAGCAAAAGCAAAATTGAACGCTTAAGTTCTACAATTCGTCGGGGAATTTAATTCTCCGGCGTTTTTTTTCGAGGACTGCTAAAATTGATAAATCGATTTTCATGCCTATGTTTTATTTTTTGAGATAGAAGGAGAATTACGATGGACTGGTTGACACTTTTTGAGATGCAGGAACAGTTGGATAAACGAATCCAATCGGAACATAACTTGACGGGAAATCAATTTGATGAGCGTTTACTCGCTCTATTAGTAGAGTTAGGTGAACTTGCGAATGAAACACGTTGCTTCAAATTCTGGTCGACAAAGGGACCATCAGCGCAAGTCACGATTCTTGAGGAATACGTCGATGGCGTTCATTTCCTCCTCTCGCTTGGTCTTTCCCTCGACTATAAGAAAGAACGATTTGTTGAAGGCGACTATTATTTGACGGCAACGGACGGATTTTTGGATGTCTACAATAAAACAAACGTCTTCGCGATTTCAAGAACCGAACAAAGTTACGATGTTTTAATTGGTGCATACCTAGCATTAGGTGCTACACTTGGTTTTACACAGGAAATGATTTTCAAGGCTTATGTTGCAAAAAACGAAGCGAATCACGTTCGCCAAGATAACGGTTACTGAGGAGGAAATCAGATGAATGAACAATTACATATGTTGAAGCGTCTCACGGACGCAACGGGAGTACCTGGGAACGAGAAAGAAGTACGCCAGCTCATGCGGGAGTATTTAGAACCTCACGCTGAAGCGTT
Organism: Exiguobacterium sp. s193; assembly: GCF_018618755.1. Taxonomy (GTDB): domain Bacteria; phylum Bacillota; class Bacilli; order Exiguobacteriales; family Exiguobacteriaceae; genus Exiguobacterium_A. The sequence continues at coordinate 295,841 of NZ_JACSMR010000001.1, read as the reverse complement.
CCATCAAGATGGATTAGGTAGCTTATTCGCGGAACACAAAGGGGCAGGGGACGATGCGCCTCGTATTTTGATTGCCGGTCACATGGATGAAGTTGGATTCATGGTAACGAAGATCGATGAAAAAGGGTTTCTTCGCTTCCAACCGCTCGGTGGTTGGTGGGGACAAGTACTTCTTGCACAGCGTATGAACATTGTCACATCATCTGGAGAAGTCATTCCAGGCGTAATCGGTGCGAAACCACCTCATGTTTTACCACCGGAAGCGCGCAATAAACCTGTCGATATTAAAGAAATGTTCATTGATATCGGTGCTACTTCGAAAGAAGAAGTCGAAGGGTGGGGCATTCGACCTGGAGATACGGTCGTTCCGCATTGCGAATTTACTGTGATGAAAAATGAGAATTTCTTGATGGCGAAAGCTTGGGATAACCGTATCGGTTGTGCGATTGCGATTGAAGCCATCAAACGCTTGAAAGCAGAAGGACACCCGAACACGATTTTCGCAGGAGCAACGGTTCAAGAGGAAGTTGGTCTTCGTGGTGCGCAAACCGCTGCAAACTTGATTCATCCGTCGATTGCGTTTGCTGTTGATACGGGAATCCCTGGTGATACACCAGGCATGACGGACCGCGAAGCATTGTCGAAACTTGGAGAAGGTGTCCAAGTCATCATGTTTGATGCGACGATGATTGCGCACCGCGGCTTAATTGATTTTGTCACGGGTGTCGCAAAAGAAGAAAACATTAAATATCAATTGGACCTAACACCGGGTGGTGGGACGGATGCTGCGAAATTCCATTTATCGAACACGGGAGTTCCTTCGCTCGCATTGACAGTCCCAATCCGTTACTTGCACACAAACGTTTCCATTATGCATAAAGCAGATTTCGAAGCAGCGGTCGAGTTGATCGTTGCCGTTACGAAACGACTTGATGCGCAAGCCGTCCAAGCGATTTACGAGGGGTAAACCATGAAACATATTTCTTCTACAAAGAATGAAATCGTCAAACAATGGAAAAAACTTTTAACAAAAAAAGGACGTCTTCAGACAAAACGTTTCCTCATTGAAGGAGAGCATCTCGTTGAAGAGGCTGTCCGTGCTGGAATCATCAAAGAGTTAATCGTCCGTGAGGATGTTCAGGTTCCTGGTTCTTGGAAGAAAAATGCGGCTGACTTAATCACGATTGATGAATCTGTTGCGAAAGTCTTGTCAGAAACGGAAACGACACAAGGGATCTTCGCCGTCTGTGAGATGAAAGAGCAAACAGAACGTTTAGAACGTGGACGTTACCTGTTACTCGATCGCCTGCAGGATCCGGGTAATGTCGGAACGATGATTCGGACAGCCGACGCGGCCGGATTCGATGGCGTCATCATTGGTCACGGAACAGTTGATGTCTATAACAGCAAAGTTCTCCGGGCAACACAAGGTTCGATTTTCCACTTGCCGGTCATCATGATGTCGCTTGATGAAGCGATTCAAGATTTGCATGAACTAGGTGTATTTGTTCTCGGGACGGCACTGCGCAATGCCAATCCGTATACAGAAGTCGAAAACCTTGGTGCAATCGGACTCATCATCGGGAATGAAGCGCAAGGCGTGGCACCGGAATTGCTCGACCAATGTGATGGACGTGCTTACATTCCGATTCGCGGAAAAGCAGAATCATTGAACGCAGCAGTTGCGGCAGGAATTTTACTGTATCATTTTGCTCCGGTCGATTGAATCACTGAAGCGTTCATGCTAAAGTGAGATACAGTAGAACATTTAATTAGACGTTGATGGAACAGAGTAGGTTAGAGAACGATTCGATTAGGGAGAGGAAGCCTTAGACTGCAAGCTTCTTTACGAATCCGCTAGCTGAATTCACTCCGGAGTCGCACGAGAGATCGTGACGGGAAGCGCCCGTTATCGCGCTACTTGAGGACTTGATGGATTCAAGTCGAACAAGGGTGGTACCACGATTGAATTAAATCGTCCCTTCGGCAGTTGCTGAAGGGGCGTTTTTTATTTGAAAAAAAGGAGTGACGAGCATGCGGGAACAATTAGAGGCACTTCGCGACGAAGCGCTACAACTCGTGAATCAAGCCAGTACACAAAAGGAATTAAATGATGTCCGTGTCAAATATCTCGGAAAAAAAGGTCCGATCACAGAAGTATTACGTGGAATGGGAAAATTATCAGCAGAAGAACGTCCGGTCGTCGGTGAAATTGCAAATGCGGTTCGTGGTGTCATCCAAACAGAACTCGAGCAACGTTTAGTCGACGTCAAGCAACAAGAGATGGACGCAAAACTAGCGCTTGAAGCGATTGACGTGACACTTCCGGGTCGACCAAAAAAAGTCGGACAAGCGCATTTATTGCAACAAGTCACGGACGAAATCGAGGACATCTTTGTTGGACTCGGTTATACGATTGCCGAAGGCCCGGAAGTCGAACAGGATTTGTTCAACTTCGAGATGTTGAATCTGCCGAAAGATCATCCGGCACGTGATATGCAAGATTCATTTTATATCACGGATGAAATTCTGATGCGGACACACACGTCACCTGTACAAGCGCGGACGATGCTCGCTTCAAAAGGTGAACCGATTCGAATTCTGTGCCCGGGTAAAGTCTATCGTCGCGATGAAGACGATGCGACGCACTCACACCAATTCATGCAAGTCGAGGGACTCGTTGTTGGGGAGTCGATTTCAATGGCAGATTTAAAGGGGACACTGGAGGCCTTCGTGAAACAAATGTTTGGTGAAGCACGTGAAATCCGGTTACGCCCTAGCTTCTTCCCGTTCACAGAACCATCCGTCGAAGTCGACGTCTCGTGTTTTAAATGTGGTGGAAAAGGGTGCAATATCTGTAAACAAACAGGCTGGATTGAAATTTTAGGTGCCGGTATGGTTCATCCGCGCGTCCTTGAGATGGCAGAATACGATAGCACGAAAATGTCTGGATTCGCCTTCGGGATGGGGATTGAACGAATCGCCATGTTGAAATATGGGGTCGATGATATTCGCCACTTCTATACGAATGACGTTCGCTTCAGCGAACAGTTTTAAGGGGGAAAACAGATGTTAGTCTCAAAACAATGGTTACAGCAGTTCGTTGACGTCAGTCAGAAAACAGGTGAAGAACTGGCGGACTTAATTACGAAGAGCGGGATCGAAGTCGAAGGTGTCGAAGTCCGTGACGCCGAGTTGAACAATATCGTCGTCGGTCATGTGTTAACAAAAGAAAAGCATCCGGAAGCGGATAAATTAAACGTCACGACGGTTGATATCGGACAAGAAGAACCGGTACAAATCGTGTGTGGTGCACCGAATATTGAAGCAGGACAAGATGTCATCGTTGCCCGTGTCGGTGCCCGTCTTCCAGGGATTAAAATTAAGCGGGCTAAACTGCGTGGAGTCGTTTCGGAAGGCATGATTTGTTCACTCGAGGAACTCGGATTCGAGAAAAAGTATATTCGTGAAGATGAACAGGCTGGCATTCATACATTCCGTGAGCCGGTCATACCGGGACAAGATGTCTTAGAACTACTTGGTCTGCATGACGAAGTCTTAGAACTCGGTTTGACACCGAACCGTTCTGATTGCCTAAGCATGTACGGTGTGGCGCATGAAGTAGCAGGTATTTTAAATACGACGGCTACTTTCCCGGCAATCGAAGTGACGGAAGATGAAGAAAAAACGAAACTTGCGGTCACGCTTGAGTCGGAAGAATGCCCATTTTACGCAGCGCGTGAGATTAAACATGTCGTCATCGGTGAGTCGCCATTGTGGCTCAAAAACCGCTTGATTGCAAACGGGATTCGTCCAATCAACAATGTCGTCGATGTGACGAACTTCGTTTTACTTGAAACAGGACAACCGCTCCATTCGTTTGATGCTGAAAAGCTGGGGCAGCAGATTGTCGTTCGTCAAGCGAAAGCAGGCGAAGCCTTCCAAACACTTGACGAAGTCGAACGGGCACTCGATCCGTCAATGCTCGTCATCACAGATGGTGAAAAGCCGGTCGCACTTGCGGGTGTCATGGGTGGTGCAAATACAGAAGTTGACGCAACAACGACGTCCATCATCCTCGAATCGGCTTATTTCGCACCGACATCTGTCCGGAAGACGAGTCGCGTTCTCGGACTACGGTCGGACTCCAGTTCACGGTTTGAAAAAGGGGTCGATCCACGCCGTGTCTTGTTAGCACTCGACCGGGCAGCGGCATTGATTGCTGAGCTTGCTGGTGGGACGGTACTTGCCGGAACAGTCCAATCGGGTACACTTCAACTCGATGATCATTTAATCGAAGCGAGTGTCTCGTATATCAATCATCGTCTCGGAATGGAAATCGAAGGAACGGTCATGAAAGAATTATTGGAACGTCTTGGACTCGAAGTCGAGTTATCAGGAGACGCATTGACAGTCAGCGTCCCGACACGCCGCCAAGATTTGATGATTCCGGCTGACATCTCGGAAGAAGTCGCGCGACTCTATGGATACGATGCCTTGACATCAAGCTTACCGCAAGAGGCGAGCCGCGGGTTTTTACCAAAACGAAACCAGCATCGCCGCCAAATCCGTCGTCTCCTTCAAGGGGCCGGTTTATCACAAGCCATCACGTACTCACTGACGAGTGAACAACGAGCGATGCAATTTAATGAACAAACCGATCTTCATCCGGTTAAACTAGCGATGCCGATCAGCGAAGCACGTTCGACACTCCGGACATCATTGATTCCAGGGTTACTCGAAGTCGCCCAACACAATGTCGCGCGTCAACATGCGGACCTTGCCTTCTATGAACTCGGAAGTGTTTACCTGCAACGTGATGCGTCACTTGAGACGTTACCGATCGAACAAGAACTGGTCGCCGGAGTCGCTGTCGGATTAGCGGAACAACACCGTGCGCATGGCACCATGGTCAAAACGGATTTCTTCGTCGTCAAAGGAATCGTTGAAACGTTAGCAGAGGCACTCAATGTTACGTTAACGTATGAAGCATCTGTTATCGATTCGATGCATCCGGGGCGGACGGCTCGTGTCTTACTGGACGGTGAAATGATTGGGTTCGTCGGCCAAGTTCATCCGGCACTCTCGAAAGAGCAGTATGGCTTAAAAGAAGTTTACGTCTTTGAACTTGATGCGATGAAACTGCACTCGAAAGAGCGGGTCGTCTATCAAGAGATGTCCCGTTTCCCATCGATGACGCGTGATATCGCGATTGTCCTCAATCAATCAGTCACAGCAAGCGAAGTCGAGCAAGTAATCGTAGAGGCAGCCGGTCCACTTCTCCAACAGGTCACGTTATTTGATGTTTACACGGGCGATAATGTCGGGGAAGATAAAAAATCATTTGCCTTCTCGCTCCGTTATCAAAATAAGGAACGGACATTGGTCGATGAAGAAGTCACAGCAGCACACGAACATGTCGTAACGGCTTTAACAAAAGCGTTCGATGCAGAACTTCGTGCATAACAGGTCAATCGAATGAAAGTGCTAAAACGAGGATGACGTTACTGTCATTCTCGTTTTTTTGTGTTTAGCCGGTTTCTTCGTTCAAGATACAGTTCAACTACAGCCAGGCTACAGATACGTTTCCTAAGATGAATGTAGAAGGTTAAGGGAGGAACACAGAAAATGAATTTTTTGAAACGGGCAGGTAAAAGTATTGTCGCGCGTAAGGGGAAGACGCTGATCATGTTGATTATTCTGACAGTAATCGGATCCCTCGTACTATCAGGATTCGCCATCCAAAACGCTGCGAAAGCGGCGGGGGAAGAGGCGAGAAAAGAACTCGGAGCAACCGTGACGCTGCAAGTCGACCGGCAAAAACAGATGCAGGAGCGGCAAGCGTCCGGAGAACGCGGGAGACCGGAAGACGTCACCATTGACATCAAAGAAGCCGAAGCGATCGAACAGTTGGATGAAGTGAAAACCGTCAATTATCTTTCGCAAGCGACGGCGACGGCGAGTGATATCGAACCGATTGAAAGTGAATCAACAGACTCGGGCGGCGGGCGAGGCGGTGAGATGCCGGAAGGAATGACAGTACCGGACTTTTCATTGAACGGTGTGACGAATATGGAACTACTTGATTCATTTACGGATGGGACATTAAACATCGTAGACGGAGAAGCATTGACTGCGGACTCGAAAAACAACAGTGTTGTCATCGATGAAAATCTGGCAACCGAAAATGATCTCAAACTGGGCGATACGTTCAAACTGAAGTCGACGACGACCGAGAAGTCAAAAACATTGACGATCATTGGTTTATCGGCATCGACGGAAGCGACATCCGATGCGAATTTCCGAGCGGCAGGCTTCCTGGACCCGATGAACCAGATGTACATTGCAAATGATACACTTGCGAGCTTCGCGACAGAAGACGGTACAGTAAGCGCGTCAAGCGTCGTCTATTCGTTGAAGGATCCATCTGAAATCGAAGCCTTTAAAAAAGAAGCAACGACGGTCTCGTCACTCGACTGGGAGACATTCACGCTGGATGCGAATGATGCAGCGTATCAGAAAATGGTCGGACCGATTGAACAAGTGGCCGCGTTCTCGAAATCAGTCGTCTATCTTGTCAGCATCGCAGGTGGTCTGATTTTAGCGCTGTTAATCTTATTATCGGTCCGGGAACGCCGGAAAGAAATGGGGATCCTGTTGGCAATGGGGGAAAAACGCCCGAAACTGATGGGACAATTACTGGTTGAAACGTTTGCGATTGCAGCGGTTGCTTTTCTCGTTACGTATGCAACCGGCGGGATGACCTCACAATTCATGACGGATCAACTCCTAAACCGTGAGGTGACAGAAGCCGCAAGTTCCGTTGCGACGACCGGTTTTGGTGGTCCCGGCGGACGCGGACAACAAGTGCTCGACAGCATTCCCCAAATCACGGAAATGACGACCAAGATTGACGGAGCGGCCTTGATTCAAGTCATCGAGATCGGCAGTCTGATTGTCTTTTTATCCGTCTTACTGCCCTCACTCGCATTGTTGCGCATGAATCCAAAAGAAATTCTATTACGGGAGGACTAATCCGATGACGACTTTAGAAATGACAAACGTCTCTTATGCCTATACTTCGGCAGGGAAACAACAACGAATCTTGAACGAGGTTTCGATGCAGTTCGAAGCAGGACGATTTTATGCGATTCTCGGAGAATCGGGTTCCGGGAAAACAACGGCACTGAGTTTGCTGAGTGGACTGGATTCACCGACGGAAGGACGCATTCAATATGAAGGGCGTGACCTCCGGAAAATCGGACTGACGACCTATCGTTCGCGTCACGCAGCGACGGTTTTTCAATCGTTTAATTTGTTGACGTATATGAATGGATTAGATAATGTGGTCGTCGCGCTCGAACTGAGTGGGCAACGGATAAACGGAAAAAAGAAACGGGCGCTCGAATTACTTGAACAAGTCGGGATCGATGAAGCTCATGCAAGGAAAAATGTCCTGCAACTGAGTGGCGGTCAGCAACAACGGGTCGCCATCGCCCGGGCTCTTGCGACGGAAGCGCCAATCATTCTGGCAGATGAGCCGACCGGGGCACTTGATGAAAAAACAGCGACAGACATCATTCGTCTATTTCAACAACTGGCGCATAATGCGAACCGCTGCATCATCGCAGTGACACACTCGGCAGAAGTCGCCCGCGCTGCCGATCATATCATTGAATTGAAGAAACAATGTTTTATAGAGAAAAAACGTGTCAGAGAGGGCGAGGTCCTTCCTGCTCGTTAATCAAAAAAGCTCTCGCGTCCTTGGACGGGAGAGCTTTTTCTTGGACACTTTAAGAAGCGATATCTTGTTTGGCTGAAGATGACGCCGATCGACGGAAATACCCATACAAAAGACCGCTGCTGACAACGACGAGGCTACACATCAAAAACATGTTCGAGTACCCCACTTTCGCAGCAATACCCGACAACAGAAAGGCCCCAATTCCGAAGCCGCTGTCGTAAGCAAGGAAAAAGGTCGAAATCGCCTTCCCTTTTTGTTCGGGTGCGGCATACGTCAACATGACCGTCTGCAACCCCGGGAAAATCGAAGCAGAACCGACACCGATGATGAGGGCAGCAAGTAATAAACCTGGAAGGGTTGGGAAAAGACCAAGTATTAAAAATCCAGTGGCATACAGTCCGTAAGACGGAACCAATACCGAGGCAGGGCCTCTTTGATCAAAACGTTTGCCGGCAAAAGGCCGAATAGCAACCATACCGAGGGCGGCGAGCCCATAAAAGTAAGAGGCATAGGTGACATGATGCATCGTATCCGCATAAAGAGAGATGAAGGCGGATGTACTTGAAATCGCGATTCCCGCAAGGACGGTGGCAAGGAGCAGGACAGGACTTGCCAAGAAAAGCGATTGGCGTAAACGAAACGGTGAAGAGGTCGTCACGTGACTGCTTGTTAAGGGTAACCGTACCATCAAAAGGAATGAACAAATCGCAAGTAAGGCAATCGTGATGAAATACCAGACGAGTGCATCGTGTGCAATCAACGTCAATCCGATGACAGGGCCAAGGACGGAGGCGAGGTTCATCGACAGGACAAAGTAGCCCATTCCTTCGCCTTGACGCGGTTTTGGAATCAAGGTCGTCACACTTAAGCTCAGTGAGGAAGAAATCATTCCGAAACTAAAGCCGTGTAAGAGGCGAATGATGAGTAACAGACTGAATGATTCGAGCGGTAAGACGATGAGATACAAACAACTGACAACTGTAAAGAGGCTAGCAGACAGCAGTAACATCCGTTTCAGTTCATAACGATCGAGCCAATGTCCGATCAACGGGCGTGAACAGACCGTCGCCAAGATAAATGCTGTCACAACCCAACCGAGCGCACTTTGCGAGACGTCGAACTGTTTTGCGGCAAGTAAGGGCAAAGAGGCGTTTAACAGGTAAAACGTGATGAACAATAACAGATTGACGAGAAGTGTCGTCAAGTAGTGACGATGGAATAAGCGGTTCACGACAATTCCTCCTGTTCGACAGGGCGGTGGGTCGTCAGCAATCGGGTCATCAAGGTTTCCAAGACTGATTGTTCTTCGATTGATAAACCGGCGAGGAACGTTTGATGAGCTGCCTGGACCGCTGCGTCAATCGTATCGAATGAATCGCGTGCTTGTGGTGTCAATTTCACAAGGCGGTGACGTCCGACGGATTGCCGCGAGACAAAACCTAATTCTTCTAAGCGGGCGACCGTTTTTGTGACGGCTGGTTTTTCGATGACTAAGTATTTCGAGAGCGTGATTTGCGAAACAGGTTCGAGTAACGATACAGCTTTTAGCAAGGCCCATTGACCCGTGTGTAAAGAATGCTGGGACAATACGAGATCAATGTCCCGTTTGACAAGCCGGGCGACTTTTGAAAGTTGACCAAGAATATCTTCCTGTTGGGATGACATAAAAAAACCTCCTTTAAGTTAACTAGTTAACTTAAAAGAGTATAGCGAATAAAGCGCTTGTCTGGCAAGTAGGAAATTTAAGAAAGTGATTTGAATCGTGCCGTAAATTGAACAGCGTCGGCAGTTCCCGTCAGCGTAGCGTCGAGATTTAACCGCTCCATGATTTGATGCACTAAGTAGAGGCCAAGACCACTCCCGCCATGGATCCGGTTACGCGATTGTTCAGCACGGGCCAAGGGATGGAACCAGGCGGCCGTATCACTTGAATCGTTTACAGTAGGCGTATTGGTGATTGTTAACGTCCCGTCATCTTGTACACCCGTCATTTTGATTTGAATCATGCCACCGGGAGCTGTATACGAAATCGCATTCATCAACAGGTTGTGTAGGGCGCGCTCTAACAGGTGGCGATCTGTTGTGACAGTCCATTCCTCATCTGGGAGCGTGACGTGCAAGTTGCGGTCATGAATGAGTTGATCGAATTGGTGAAGCTGCTGTCTGATTAATGCGAGTGGATTCGTCTCCTCAAGTTGTAATTCCAGTTGTTCGATCCGTGCCACTTCGAGCAGTTCAGAAATGAGTTGTTCCATGTTTTCGATGACCTGACCGGCCCGCTCCAAGTAGCGATCACGGTCCCGATATACACCGAGGTTCAAGAGCATGCCTTCAATTTGACCTTTGACGATCGTGATAGGGGTTTTTAGTTCGTGCGAAATGGCTAGAAATAACTGCCGGCGTTCGGTATCACGTTGCCGATCCTTTTCGGCTTCTAAACGGAGTTGCTCGTTTGAAGTGTGTAAGGAATCCATCGTCAGCTTGAGTTTAGTTGCGAGTTGATTGATGTTTCGGGATAAGTCACCTAACTCATCCATCGAGGTATGGTTTGTTCGGACAGAAAAATTTAAGTTCGCCAGTTCTTCCGTCGCTTGATTGATGGAGAGCAGTGGACGGGAGATGGTACGCGAATAAAGATAAGCCGCGAGTCCTGCTAACAAAAGTAACGGGAAGACGATATAAGGGGCGAGCTTTAAGATGACAGCTTTCACTTCGTCAATCGGTTGAATCATTTGGTCGGCATCGAGCGTGACAGTCCGATCTGTTAATTGAAGCGGAATGGAGTCTTGAATCATTCCTTCAGGTGAGTTATTGACCGTCCGGCGAACCGGCCCACGACCGAAGCCGGGTGCATATAACAGTTGATCGTCTTCTGTCCATAAGGAAAAGCGGATTCCTTTGGCCGTCAGCTGGTCGAGTAAAGGCAACAGGTTTTCACTCGAAAGTTGCCTGCTTTCCTGCGCAATTGCATCCATCGTCGAATGAAATTGATCTTCCCGATAACTTTGATAATAGGAAGGCAGTGTCGCATATAAAAAAACGACCGTTGAGAGGACGGCGACGATAAGTAAGCTCATCGTCAAAAAAAATAACTTCCCGGTAATGCGTTGACGTTTAATTAGGTGTCTCAAGTTTGTAGCCGACTCCCTTCACCGTTTGAATGTACGGTAAATCAATTTTCTTACGTAAGTTTTTGATATGGGTATCTAGGAAACGAGTATCCCCTAAGGCATCGAACCCCCATAGTTGTTGAATCAACTGTTCACGTTCGAGGACGCGACCTGGGTGTTCAAGTAAGAGATGTAAGATTTGAAATTCTTTAAGCGTCAGCGTCGTCGGATTTCCTGAAATTAAAACGTTATAGCTCGACGGAAAGAGGGTAATCTCTCGAAAGGAGAGACACTCGTCTTCATTTGATTGGATCCGTCGAATAATGGCTTCGATTCGCCTTAGTAAGATTCGGAGCGAAAACGGTTTGGCGATATAATCGTCGATTCCGAGATCAAACCCTTTCACTTGACTTTCCTCATCTTGTAAGGCTGTTAAAAAGATGATGGGTGTTTGTGATTGTTTTCGTATGTTTCGCGCGACTTCGAACCCATCAAAGAACGGCATCATGATATCTAATATGATTAAATCGAATGAACTTGATCGGTACAGTTGTAAAGCTTCCATTCCATTTGCTGCACTCGACACTTGATAACCACTCGATTCTAGTAATTCCGTTAACAATTCGCGAATGTCAAAATCATCTTCCGCGATTAATATATGTGTCATACATTTCACCTCACACTTAGTTGTAGCATACTTACCTGAAGTTTAACTGAAGATGGACGAAAGAGGATTTGGACAATCGTCGAATGCAGTACACTTTAAGTGAATCTTGAAATAGAGAAGGGAAGCGAACATCATGAATCGTCATCACAAACCACTGTCAGCATTATTATCGCTTTTCAGCTTACAGACCGATCGTAACCCGATGATTACAAGTATCGAAACCGACTCCCGGAAAGTGACGCCAGGAAGTCTGTTCATTTGTGTCCGGGGCTACACGGTCGACGGTCACCGCTACGCAAGAGAGGCGGAACAGAATGGAGCTGTTGCGATCTTAGCGGAAGAAACATTAGACGGATTGACTGTCCCCGTGATTATCATTGCAAATACGAAAACAACAGCAGGAAAAGTCGCCGATTTCTTTTACGATCATCCGAGTCAGAAAATGCGTGTCTATGGCATCACGGGGACAAATGGGAAAACGACGACGACACAACTCGCATATGATTTATTTCGTGCTGCCGGACGGCGGACGGGAATGGTCAGTACGGTTGGTGCGTTAATTGATGGTCAGCGTGTCGAGACGCCGAATACGACGCCGGAAGCTGTCATTTTGCACCGGTTACTTTATGAGATGGTCGACCAAGGGGTAGCAGACTGCATGCTCGAAGTCTCTTCCCATGCGTTAGTCGAAGGGCGGATCGAAGGCGTATCGTTTCACGCCGCAGCTTTTACGAACCTTTCACACGATCATTTAGATTACCATGCATCGATGGCAGATTACGCAGAAGCAAAAGCCTTGTTGTTTCAGCAAGTAGCGAGGAATGACGGGAAGGGACTCGTCTTAAATGAGGAGGATGCGGCGAGTCATGTCATGCAACGAGCGGGCGAGGGCGTTCCGGTCGTCTGGTATTCGACGGACATCACTTCGAAAGCATCAGTCGTCATCGAATGGAAAGAAGAGACTGTTAATGTCCGGATTGATGGGACGACGACCGAGGTACCGATTTCCTTACTTGGTAATTTTAATGCAGCCAATTTAGCCGCGGCGATTGGTCTGATGAAAACGGGAGAGGTTAATCTGTACAATCTGATCCGACATATTCCATCACTCCGTTTACCGAAAGGACGTTTAGAGCGGATTCCGTTCGACGGGACAGACATCTATATCGACTACGCGCACACACCGGACGGATTAGAAAAATGTTTGCAGGCGTTATCCCTTAAGGACGAACCGTTATATGTCGTCTTAAGTGCAGCCGGTGAACGTGACCGGACGAAGCGACAAGAGATGGGGCGGATTGCTTCTCGGTATTGTGCGGGCATCATCGTGACGGTACATGATACGAGGCGGGAAGATCCCGGCAGAATCATTGAAGAATTAACGGTCAGTGTCGCACCTGAAAAAATCCTCTCGTCTCACCCGAGCCGAAAGGAGGCATTACTCGCAGCAGCCAAAGTGGCAAGTGACGGGAAGCGGATCATCATCGTCGGGAAAGGGCATGAACAGACTGAGCAAATTGGTAATCAGGCCGTTCCTTTTGATGAAACGAAGATTCTGATCGAAGAATTGAGACGCTTGACCGGAAAAGAGTCGGCCATCTAAAAAACCGACCAATCCTAGGATTATGGCCGGTTTCGTTTTTCTGCTAATTGTGTTGCTTTTTTTGTATTGGCGAAATGAAATTTGGTCCAATCCTTTACTTGATCCGGACCATATTTTAAGAGAAGCGCGGCTGCAACCTGATCGACTTTTGCTCCAGCCCCTTTTGGAATCGTAGTTCCGGCACGCTGACTGAGTGCATCCATCTCTTTTAAAAAGATGGCGCGGGCAAGAATTGATGCTGCAGCGACAGCGACATGGAGACCTTCCGCTTTCGTTGAAAAATAGACGTCCTCTTTGACTTGTTTTGCTTCACCTGACAAATGTTTGTAGTAGGTCGCTTTTTCAGCAAACTGGTCGATGAGAATCGCTTGCGGTTTCTCGGGAAGTTTTTCTAAGAGACCACTGAGTGCTGCATTGTGTAAGAGTGCCGTCATCTTTCCTTGTGTCATCGTCCGTTGCATGACATTATAATCAGGATTGTGTAAGATTCGGTATTCGTACGGAATGACGGCATGTAGATCACGGGCGATTTTCCGGATTTCCGTATCCGATACATGTTTCGAATCACGCACACCGAGCTCTTGGACGAGTTTGATTTGACTCGTCTCTACATAGGCGGCGACTACGACGAGCGGACCGAAAAAATCACCCTTCCCGACTTCATCACTGCCGACGACTGACCATGTCGAAAAGTCCGGCGGGAGTGCCCCGCTCGGTGTCGAGGGTCCCTTTTTAGCGAGCGGCAGCCCATAACGCCCAGCGATCGTCTCCGCGTCACTACCTTGAAACATGACTTTTCCGGAGTTATAGATGGTGACGACACAGGTCTTCGTACGGGCGGCGAAACGTGAATAGGGCGGTGGAGAAATACGTGAAGCTTGAAAATTAGAAATGACCTGTTCTTGATTTTCTTTCGATAACTTTAAAACGACGGTTCCCATAACATGATCATCCTTTCCGTCAATAAGCATACCATCCTCAAGACCGATGGTGGACTTCTTTTCCTATTTCAAAAATGATGGTACTATATGAAAGAAGCAAAGTATGAGGAGGACAGAAAAATGGCTGATTCAGAAGGGTTGAACCGGACGACGATTCATATCGCAGGTAACGATTATACGATTGTCGGAACGGAGTCGCCAGAACACGTACGTGAAGTGGGTCTCCTCGTCGATACGAAGATTCGGGAAATTCGAGACCAAGCACCACAACTGGACGTTCGTCAAATTGCCGTTTTAGCGGCTCTCAATATTGGTAGCGATTATGTAAAAATCAAAAAGAATTTGGGTGAACTATAAACTATGATTACGTTTGTTATTTTATTGTTGCTCGCATTAGGGACGATGACAGGTGTCCGACGAGGTGTCGTGCTGCAAGCGGGACATTTAGTCAGCCTATTCATCTCGTTCATCGTCGCACTCACGTTTTATGATGATTTAGCTAAAAAATTTAAATTATGGGTCCCTTATCCGTCAACACTGGACGATGCAGGAATCGATTTGACGATGTTTTCGATTCCAAGCTCTGTCGGACTAGATGAAGTATTTTATAAAGCATTTTGGTTCATCGTCTTGTTCTTCGGGACAAAAATCATTTTAGCGATGATTTTATCGATGTTCGATTCCTTGACGAACATTCCGATTCTAAAACAAGTTAAAAGCTTACTCGGCGGTATTTTTGGTTTTATCGAGATGTATATCTTCGTGTTCTTGATTCTATTTTTGGCAGCATTTGCACCGGTACAATCAATTCAAGATGCGATTGCAAATTCAAGTTTAGCGACATTTATGATTCAACATACGCCGATCTTAGCGGATTGGCTCATGACGAAAGTCGGTTTGATAAAATAAACGCGCTCCCGTTCACTGGGGGCTTTTTTTGAGGGGAGAATTGACAATGCGGACAACGCAAGATGCAATCCGACATTTAGAACGGATTTCTGTGTATCTCGAAGTAAAAGGTGAAAACCCGTTTAAAATTAATGCCTTCCGTAAGGCGGCGAGTATTTTAGAAGCAGCAGAACTTGATTTCATGGACATCGAAGATTTCACGGCAATGAAAGGAATCGGAAAAGGAACGGCAGCGGTCCTCGAAGAATTCCGGACGACAGGAACGAGTACGGCGCTTTCGGAACTGGAACAAGAAGTGCCGGAAGGTCTGATTGCGCTCCTGAAGATTCCGGGTCTTGGCGGGAAAAAGTTGGCAAAACTCCATGATGTCGGTGTCATCGATGCACAATCCTTTGCTGAAAAACTCGAGGATGGTACAGTCGAAGCGATGGCAGGATTCGGAAAAAAGACGGTCGAGAAATATTTGAAAGCACTTGAAACATTCGAAACACGACCAGAACGTTTGCCGTATGGCGTCATGCGGAACATCGTCAGTGAACTTGAACAGACATTGGCGACATTTGAAGGAATCATCCGGTTCGCAGTTGGTGGGAGTTTCCGCCGTGCTGAAGAGACGTGTAAAGACCTTGATTTTATCCTGTCGACGGATCAAGCAAAAGTCGTCAAAGAACAGTTGCTCGAGCTCGAACAAATCGATGAAATCATTGCGGCAGGTGAGACGAAAGTGTCGGTCGTCTTAAAACGAGATACTAACTACATTGCGGTCGACTTCCGGTTAGTCGACGATGCTGCATTCGCCTCGACGCTGCATCATTTCACAGGGTCAAAAGATCATAATGTCCGGATGCGTCAATTGGCGAAAGAGCGGGGGGAAAGCATCTCTGAGTACGGGGTCGAAACAAAAGACGGATTGTTCCAACCGCAAACCGAACAAGAATTGTTTGCCCGATATGACTTGCCGTTCATACCGCCAGAGTTACGGAGTGGGCGCCACGAGTTTGAACAAGATTTGTCGCGTCTGATCACGGAAAAAGACATTCAAGCGGATGTCCATATGCATACGACGTGGTCGGACGGAACCTTATCGGTCGAAGAACTTGTCGATGCCTGTGCTGCACGCGGCTACTCGTGGATGGCGATTACGGATCACAGCCAATATATGAAGTTCGTCAACGGATTGACGATAGATCGCTTACGCAAACAACGTGTTGAGATTGAAGCCGCACGTAAGAAACATCCCGACATGACAATCTTATGTGGTGTCGAGATGGATATCCTGCCGGACGGTTCCCTTGATTATGAGGATGAGTTCTTGCAGGAGATGGACTACGTCATCGCCTCGATTCATTCGAAGTTCGATCAAACGGAAGAAGAAATCATGCAACGGCTAGAAAATGCCTGTCGCAACCCGTATGTCTCATTGATTGCCCATCCGACAGGACGAATCATCGGTCGGCGCGAAGGTTACGCCGTCAATGTTGATCGCCTGATTGAACTGGCGGCAGAGACCGGGACAGCGCTTGAAATGAATGCGAACCCGGCACGTTTTGATTTAACGGCGGCGTCGCTCGCGAAAGCAAAAGCAGCCGGTGTCAAAATCATGATTAATACGGACACACACCGTCCAGAAATGTTAGAAGATATGAAACTTGGTGTCCTTCATGCCCGTAAAGCATACTTGGAGCCAGCGGATGTCATCAATACGTGGTCGGCCGAAGAAGCGCGTGCTTTCTTTGACCGAAAACGCCTAGGAGTGGATTAAATGAATGCTAACGCTTTACGCGTCTTAGAATATGATAAATTAAAAGACTTACTCGCCAAACAAACCGCAAGTTCCCTTGGGGCACAGTTCGTCAAAAACATGCAACCGTCCGAAGATTATGAACAGGTCAAAGCACTCTTAGCCGTGACGACGGAAGCGACGACGGTCTATCGTCTACGTGACCGTTATCCGTTCGGTGGTTTGACGGATGTTCGCAGTGAAGTCAAGCGGTCGGAGATTGGTTCAATCCTCTCGACAAGTGAATTGTTAGCGGTCGCAGATGTCGTCTACTCAGGCCGTCAAGTCAAGGCCTTTCAAGAAAGACTTCATGAAGACAATCCTGACTTACACTTGCCGGCACTCGATAGCCGAATCGAGCAAATTACGAAGCTCGTCGAAATCGAACAGGGGATTCGTCATGCGATTGATGATCAAGGAATCGTCCAAGACTCTGCGAGTGACAAACTACGGTCGTTAAGAAGTCAGCTGCGCTCACTTGAAGGACAAGTCCGTTCGAAAATCGACGGTGTCTTACGCAGTAAATCGAAGATGTTATCGGACGCCATCGTCACGATGCGAAACGATCGTTATTGTGTCCCGGTCAAACAGGAATACCGTCAAGCATTTGGTGGAATCGTCCATGACCAATCAGCATCCGGAGCAACGTTGTTCATCGAACCCCAAGCCGTCGTTGCGGCAAATAACGAAATTCAAGAAGCACGTCTTAAAGAACGTGCCGAAATCGAACGAATTTTAGCCCAGTTATCGGCACTTGTCGGCGCCGTCGGGGATTCGTTACGAATCAATCTTGATGTGTTGGCAGAACTCGATTTCATCATGGCGAAAGCGTTGTATGGTCATCAAATCCGTGCCGTCGAACCACGGTTGAATGAAGAGCGTCGTATCGTCTTAAAAGAAGCACGTCATCCATTCATTGCGGATGAAGATGTCGTTCCGATTACCGTTTCGTTAGGTGGCGAGTTTACATCACTCGTCATCACGGGACCAAACACCGGTGGGAAAACGGTCACGTTAAAGACGATTGGTCTTCTGCAACTGATGGTCCAGTCTGGATTATATGTGCCGGCAGCCGATGAAACGGAACTCAGTGTCTTTGACGCGATTTATGCCGACATCGGGGACGAACAATCGATTGAACAAAATCTCTCGACGTTTAGTTCGCACATGACGAACATCGTCTCGATGATGGGAAAAATCGACTTCATGAGCCTCGTCCTGTTTGATGAGCTTGGAGCCGGGACCGATCCGACGGAAGGGGCGGCACTTGCGATTGCGATTCTCGATGAAGTGAAACGGCGCGGCGCACGTGTCGCAGCGACGACCCATTATTCTGAACTGAAAGCCTACGGCTACAATCGTGAAGGGGTCGTCAATGCCTCGATGGAATTTGATGTCGAATCACTCAGCCCCACCTATCGTTTATTGATTGGTGTTCCGGGGCGTTCGAATGCCTTTGAAATTTCGAAACGACTTGGATTATCAGACATGGTCATCGAGGCGGCACGGGGTCAAGTCGGAAGCGACGCTCAGTCTGTCGAAACGATGATTGGTCGACTCGAGGAAGCGAAACAACGTGCCGAATCACTCGAGCAAGAACTACAACAAGAAAAAGAACGACTGGCGTTGGAACGTGAACAGTTCGAGCAGGAACAAGCTGAAATCTTTGAAGAGAAAAATGACATTTTAGCGAAAGCTGAAGAAAAAGCGACGCGTGCCGTCGAACGTGCTCAAAAAGAGGCAGAGGCCGTCATCAAGCGCCTGAAAGAGCTTCGTGATGCAGGTGCCGTCAAAGAACATGAATTGATTGAAGCACGCAAGCAGCTCGAACAGGCAAAACCGACCTTACAAGATCAACGGATTGCAAAAGTCAAAGCAAAACATGATAAAACACCGACGTTCGCTAAAGGTGAAGAAGTCAAAGTAACGACCTTCAACCAAAAAGGGTACATCATCAATCAAAACTCGAACGGCGACTACACGGTTCAAGTCGGCATCATGAAAGTGAACGTCAAGCCTGGTGATCTCGCTAAAATCGGAGCGGCCAAACCGACCCAAAAGACGGCGAAACGGTCAGGGAGTTCAAGCATCACAAAACAATCGTCTCCGTCAGCCGAACTCGATTTACGAGGCGTGCGGGTAGAGGAAGGTCTATCAAAACTCGAACGTTTCATGGATCAGGCGTTATTGTCGAACTATGATCATATCCGTGTCATTCATGGACTGGGGACGGGTGCGATGCGTCAAGGAGTGCAAGAATACTTGCGTGGCAACCGTCACGTGAAGACGTCTCGACTCGGTGGTCAAGGTGAAGGTGGACATGGCGTGACGATCATCGAACTAAAATAAGGAGGCACAGATGAACATTTTTGAGAACGTGTATGTCTACACGACTGCACTTTATTCAGTTGCCGGACTCTTGATTATCATGGGACTTGCGCTGTTTGAGTTGACAACTCGGTATCGGAACTGGGAACATATCAAGAGCGGAAACATTTCTGTCGCCTTAGCGACAGGCGGGAAAATCATCGGGCTCGCCAATATCGTTCATTTCGCTGTCCAAAGTGAAGAACGTGTCGGAGCCATCTTTTTAGAGAGTGCCTTTGGATTTTTATTATTGATCTCGACCTATTGGATTTTTGAGTTCTTGACACCGAATCTCCCGGTAGACCGAGAAATCGAAAAAGGAAACATCGCAGTCGGTATCATCGCATGTGCACTCTCCATCGGGATGTCATTCGTCATCGGTTCTGCGTTAGTGGGGTGAGGCTGTGTTAGAACGGTTAGCAAAAATCATGTTTGGTGTTTCGATCGCTTTTTTAGTCGTCGGACTGATTTGGATTTTCATGAATTAAAAGAACTGGCTTTGCTAAGTGATCATTCCGTACTGAACTTCATTCAGTACGGAATTTTTATGGAGTGACGACTTTCACATGAAGGAGGAAAACGGAATGAATGTCAGAAAAACAACAACAAATGAAACGAGACGGCGCGCATTCGAGGCGATGCAAGCCATCTCTTGGAAAGATATCTTTTGGATTATCGTCGGTTCTGCGATTTTATCATTCGGCGTCAATTACTTTACGATTCCGAACGATTTATCGGAAGGTGGATTGATTGGGATTACGGTCATCTTTTATTACCTGTATGGCTGGGATCCGGGTCTTGTGTCGCTTCTTGCGAACGCGCTCCTCTTCATCATCGGCTATCGCTTCTTGAGTCGGAAAACGATGATTTATTCCGTCATTTCCGTCGCCGTCACATCATTTGTCCTGTCTTCGACAGCATCACTCGCGACCTCGTCAGATAGTCGGTTGATCGGGACGGTTTATGCCGGTATCCTGATTGGTGTCGGAATTGGCTTAGTCATCCGAGCGGGCGGGACGACCGGTGGTGGCGTCATCATCGCCCGTTTGATGAATAAGTACTTGAATATCAGCATCGCGGTCTCGATGTTCATCATCGATGTCATCGTCGTTGGTGCATCAGGCTTCTTGTTTGGTGAAGAAACGATGTTATATACATTGATCGCGATCATCATCGGTTCTTATTTGATTGATCTCGTCAGCGAAGGCTTAAACGTTCGTGAAGCAGTGACGATTATCAGCCACCGTCAGGAAGAAATCGCTACGGTCTTGACAGAAACGCTCGGCAGAAGTGCGACCGTCATCCATAGTCATGGTCACTTTACAAAACAAAAAAATGACATGCTCTATATGATTGTCGACAAGCGTCAACTTGCACCACTCAAACAAATCGTCGAAGCGGCAGACCCACGGGCATTCGTCGTCATTCACAAAGTACGGGAAGTCATCGGAGAAGGATTCACATATCCTTCACGATGAACGGAAGGGCAGCTACTTCTCAAAATTAAATGTGTCTCATCAAGCCTATTGTCCACAATGTGTGAACAGTAGGCTTTTTTTATGGAGAGCGGGAACAAGTAAAAGAGGGAGATTTTAACTTTTTTTAGTCAATGCTAGCCGTAAAGGGGGAATTACACGTATAATAAAAATGAATAGTAATTCAGTCATAGGGAGGGATTTGAATGGATTCAGTATGGTTAAAGGATTATCCAGAGCAAGTACCCGCATCAATCGACTATCGTGAGATTCCGTTGTACCAAGCTTTAGATGAGGCAGCAGATGATTTTCCGGAGCGACGCGCACTCAGTTTCCTCGGAAAACGAATGACGTTTCAAGAAGTGCGGCAAGAGGCGCGAAGCTTAGCACACGTCTTACAAGAGGCAGGTCTCGAAAAAGGTGACCGCGTTGGGTTGATGTTACCGAATTGTCCGCAGTATATGATCAGTTATTATGCCGTATTGTATGCTGGAGGAACAGTCGTTCAAGTCAACCCACTGTACACGGATCGGGAGCTTGAACAAATTTTAGTCGATTCTTCCGCAAAAATGCTCATTACCCTCGATCTGCTCTATCCAAAAGCGACGCGTGTCAAAGCGTCGACGACGCTGACGACGATTGTGACGACAAGTGTCGCCGACTACTTGCCGTTCCCGAAAAACAAACTGTATCCAATCAAATCACGTAAAGATAACAACATCATCGTCGATACGACAGGATCGATTCCCTTCGTATCGCACCGGAACCACCCATCAATCGAACCGGTCCTCATCGACCCAAAAGAAGATATCGCTGTTTTACAATATACGGGCGGCACGACAGGAGCGCCAAAAGGCGTCATGCTGACACATTTTAATTTAAGTGCAAACGTCGAACAGATTGGACATTGGTTTTACAAATATTCACGAGGTGACGGACGAAAATTGTTAGCGGTCGTTCCTTATTTCCATGTCTACGGGATGACGTGTAACTTAAACTTCGGCATCTTTAATGCGTATGAGCAAATCATCTTACCGAAGTTCGAAATCGAGCAAGTTCTGAAAACGATTGATAAAGAAAAGCCAAACTTGTTCCCGGGTGCACCGACGATGTATGTTGGTCTGTTAAATCATCCGAAACTGAAAAAATATGATCTCTCGTCCATCGAAGCGTGCATTTCCGGTTCAGCGCCACTTCCGGTCGAAGTTCAAGAAAAATTTGAACGCGTGACGGGTGGTCGAATCGTCGAAGGATATGGTCTGTCAGAGACGAGCCCTGTGACTCATACGAACTGCATCTGGGATAAACGAGTTCCGGGGTCGGTTGGGATTCCAGTTCCAGATACGATTGCGAAAATCGTCCAAGCAGACGGTGAAACAGCGGCGGCACCAGGCGAAATCGGAGAAATTCTTGTCCGAGGTCCACAAGTCATGAAGGGATACTGGAAGCGTCCAGAGGACACACAGGCAGTGTTACGCGACGGTTGGCTTCACACGGGTGATTTAGGTTACATCGGGGAAGATCATTATTTCCGTATCGTTGACCGGAAAAAAGATTTAATCATCGCCTCCGGGTTCAACATTTATCCGCGCGAGGTCGAAGAAATTTTATATGAACATCCGGCAGTCAAAGAAGCGGTCGTCATCGGTGTACCTGATGCTTACCGCGGTGAGACGGTTAAAGCCTTTATCGTCCTGAAAGATGACATGACCGTGACCGAGGAAGAACTTGATCAGTTCTGTCGGGAAAATTTAGCTTCATTCAAAGTACCGAGACGTTATGAGTTTAGAGATGAGTTACCGAAGACGTTTGTCGGGAAAATTCTCCGCCGTGTCCTGGTCGAGGAAGAACGGGCAAAACAGCTTGAAGAAAGCAGTTGACAGAAGGGAAAGACATGGTAGAATAAATATGAATGAACCATCATTCATTTTATTTGTTAGGAGATACCTTTATGAAAAGAACAATGTCTAAGAGCGATCGCATCATTGATGCAGCAGTCAAAGTGATTGCGAAGAACGGTTATCATGGCGCGAAGGTGACAGCCATTGCGAAAGAAGCAGGTGTCGCGGACGGAACGATTTACCTTTACTTCAAAAACAAAGAGCACCTGTTAATCTCTTTGTTCGAAGCGAAGATGGGTAGCTTCATCGAGTATTCGGAAGCACAAATCGCACATCATCAATCAGCGACAGAACAACTCGCTGCATTGATTGAGGCGCATTTGGAACAACTGTCCGTCGATTATGATTTGGCCGTCGTCACACAAATCGAGTTACGGCAGTCGAATCAGGAGATGCGGCAAAAGATTGCGACCGTCCTCAAACCTTATCTCCATTTAATTGATCGCGTCATTCACAACGGGATTGAGTCCGGAGAATTTACGACGGAACTCGATCACCGTTTGGCAAGACAGATGGTGTTCGGGACGATTGACGAAGTCGTTACGAGTTGGATGGCGAGTGGTTTTAAATATGATTTGCTGGAAACACGGCATGGTGTGCATCGAATGCTGATTAAAGGGCTGAGTTAAGCCCTTTTCCTGACATGCTTTTTGTAAGCGGATACAACGAATGATGGTGAATAGAAGTTGACAAGGGGGAGCTAGTGATGGAAATCTATGTGTTGTTAAAACGGACGTTTGATACGGAAGAAGCAATCCAGCTCGAAAACGGTAAGATTGAGGAAGACGGAGCAGAGTTCATCATCAATCCATATGATGAGTATGCGGTCGAGGAAGCGATTCGGGTGCGTGATGCACAAGGGGGAGTCGTAACCGTCTTAACAGTAGGACCGGAAGACGCGGACAAAGAATTACGGACGGCACTTGCGATGGGGGCTGACAAAGCAGTTCGTATTTCGATTGAGGACGATGTCGAAGAAGCGGATCATTTCTCGGTTTCTGAAGTCCTCGCTGGTTATCTAAAAGAACAAGACGTTGACTTAATCATTGCCGGGAACGTAGCGGTTGATGGTGGAAGTGGACAAGTCGCACCACGTGTCGCACAGTTGCTTGACATACCATACGTCACGACGATCACGAAGTTAGAAATCGACGGAACGGATGCTGTCGTCACACGTGATTCTGAAGGGGACACGGAAGTCATCAAAACGTCGTTACCGTTACTCGTCACGGCACAACAAGGGTTGAACGAACCCCGTTATCCAAGTCTTCCTGGCATCATGAAAGCGAAAAAGAAACCACTCGAAGAATTAGATCTCTCAGATCTTGATTTAGATGAAGATGAACTGGCGCCACGTCTCGAGACAGTCGAACGCTTTTTACCACCGAACAAAGCTGCTGGTAAAGTGCTCGAAGGGGAGATCGCGACACAAGTCGAAGAACTCGCTGCGCTATTACGAAACGAAGCAAAAGTAGTCTAAGGGGGAATGAACGATATGTCAAAAGCACTTGTACTTGCAGAATCACGTGATGGTAATTTACGAAATGTTTCGTTTGAAGCAATTGCGGCAGCGAAACTTGTAGCAGATGAAGTCGTCGTCGCCTTGATTGGGGAAAACGTAGCAAAAGATGCGGCGCAACTCGCGACGCGTGGGGCGAACCAAGTTCTCGTCGTAGAAGACGCACGTCTTCTTCACTATACACCGGACGGTTATGGACAAGTCTTCATGCAACTGATTGACCGTGTGTCACCGGATGTACTCGTCTTCGGTCACACGTCACTCGGGAAAGATTTGTCACCAAAAATCGCAGCGAAGCTCGAAGCGGGCTTAATCAGTGACGTCACATCAATCGAGGGAAGCGGAGCGGATGCATTGTTCATCCGACCGATTTACTCAGGGAAAGCATTTGAAAAGGTGAAAGTCACGGAAGGTAAAACACTGTTTACGGTCCGACCAAATAACATTGAACCGTTAGCGGAAGGCAGTTCGGACGGATCGATTGAAGCAGTAACGGTCGAACTAAAAGATTTACGGACAATCGTTTCTGAAGTCGTGCGTAAAGCAACGGGTGGGGTCGATTTATCAGAGGCGAAAATCATCGTCGCCGGTGGACGTGGTGTCAAGAGTGCTGACGGGTTTGCACCGTTACAAGAATTAGCAGATTTACTTGGCGGGGCGGTCGGGGCTTCACGTGGCGCCTGTGACGCCGATTACTGTGACTATGCGTTACAGATTGGACAGACGGGGAAAGTCGTCACACCGGATCTCTACATCGCCTGTGGGATTTCTGGAGCGATTCAGCATTTGGCAGGCATGTCGAATGCAAAAGTCATCGTCGCCATCAATAAAGATCCGGAAGCGAATATCTTCTCGGTCGCAGATTATGGCATCGTCGGAGATTTGTTTGATGTCGTGCCATTACTGACAGCAGAATTCAAGAAAATGCTCGTTCATTAATTTAAAAAGTGGGGCGGAGGAATCATCCTCTGCTCCTCTTTTTCTGCACGGCGAGCGGCGTAAAATCGTCGTGAGCAGTTTCTTTTATCGAACGACATCGCTGTGCTATACTCAAATCAGTAAACAGGTTGATTTCACTTTTGCTGAAGCAAACATGAAATGAATCTAAAATTTAGGGGGTAATATTTCATGGCAATCGTACACGCAACTAGCCAATCATTTAAAGAAGATACACAAAAAGGACTCGTCCTCGTTGACTTTTGGGCAACTTGGTGCGGACCTTGTCGTATGCTCGCTCCAGTTCTTGAAGAACTTGATGCAGATATGCAAGATGTAACAATCGTTAAAGTGGATGTCGACGCTAACCCAGAAATCGCTGGCGCGTTCCAAGTACAAAGTATCCCGACACTCGTTCTCTTCAAAGACGGTGAGCCGGTTAATAAAACAATGGGCTTCATGCCGAAAGATGCATTAAAAGAATTCGTTGAATCAAACTAATTCGTTGAATGTTTCATAAAAAAGAGAGTGCCTCCTGAACTATGGAGGCACTCTCTTTTCAGACTGTAAACAACGTGATATCAAGCATCTTTTTTCGTTGCTTTCCTCGGGCGAGGCGCAAGCCGTTGCTCCTTGGTCCTCACGGACAACGAGCAGGGTCTTGCCTGCCTCTGAACGTGCGTTGAACACGCACGTTTTCCCGTAGGAGTCAACGAAACGTGACGCTTTTTAGGTCATACCGTGAAGGAAACTCAGGCATAGAGACGCTTTAGATTGCAAGCTGTCGCGACCCTGTAGCTTTCTGTAGCTTCATAAGAGTTTGTCCATACGCCGCAAAGAGAGTGCCTCCTGAACTATGGAGGCACTCTTTTGGTCGTTCGTTTAAACAGACTGGACGTCCCGCCGAAAGATCTCGCTGACGATTGTCTAACGGCGCATAGTCAAGGCATCGGTGAACAAAGCTCGACGAGGTGACCGTCCGGGTCGAGCACATAAGCGACGGTTTGCCCCCATGGCTTGACGGTCGGGGGGAGAACGGAAGTATGTCCTGCTGTGACAATCCGTTCGTAGACTCCGTTAACATCGTCCGTGACGAAGCCGATTTCGAGCGATTGTGGCCCGGTTACTTCCGGAATGTCATACGGAATGAGTGTCCGGACATCCGCTTTCGTATTGAAGGCAAGAATCGTGCTGTCCGTTTCAAATTCGACGTAACTCCCATGTTGCGCTTTAATCGGTAGACCTAACAAATCATGATAAAACATCAACGTCTGTTTCGGGTCATGTACATACAAAATCGTATAGCCGTAACGAATCATCGGGACCTCCTAACCAAAAATTAATCGACGAGTAACGAAGAAATATCAGAAGCAGGTGTTGGATAAGCAAAACTCGTTTGCTGCAGGGCAGAACTCGGGATGCGGTGTTGCATGGCGAATGAAAAATAGTTTGCGAGTTCCGCAGCATGAACACCAATGAAATGAGCACCAAGAATTTGATCGTCGTCGCCAATCAATACTTTCGCCCGTGCAAAGGGATCCTTAATCCGGACGTTTGTTTGCCAAGACGATGTATCAATCAATTGACCGCGATATGAAGTGTTAGCTTTTTTCAAAGCCGCTTCTGTTTGTCCGACTTGCGTTACGTTCGGTGCAGTGAAGACAACGCTTGGAACCGGTAATAACTCCAGTTTCCGTGATGGACCTTCAAGCATGTTATGTGCTGCGAGACTGCCTTCTGTTCCCGCGAATGGCGTCAACGCAGGATTGCCACTCAGTGCGACGTCCCCAGCCGCAAAAATTGTCGGGGTAGATGACTGCAGGTAATCATTCACACGGATACCTTTTTCTTCGAACACGACACCAGCTTTGTCAAGATTAAGCTGGTCGATACTCGCGACGCGACCGGTCGCGTTTAAGACAATATCTGCTTCGACCTTCGTGTCGTTTGAGAGTTGTAATGTCGTTCCGTGATAAGCGATGGCTTCCGCTCCGTGGACGATTTTAATTCCGAGTGCTTGTGTCGCTTCAAGAAGGACTTCAACGAGCTCTTGTTCAAATTGTTTTAAGGGACGCGACCGTAAGACGATCGTAACTTCTGCTCCTGCGATGCGAGCGAGATGAGCGAACTCGAACGAGATGTACCCACCACCGATACAAACGAGCCGGCGTGGGACGTCACGCAGTTCTAAAAATTCATTGCTCGTCAAGAAGCGTTCGCTTCCTGGAATCGACAACTCGCGTGGGCGCAAACCGGTTGCGATCAAGAACTGTTTGGCTTCGAGTTCTATATCGTCGACTAACAAACGCTCCTTCGAGAGGAAGCGGGGTTCACCATGAAAGTAATCGATACCGACTTGATCATACTTTTCACGTGTTTGTTCCGGGATGGCGCGTGTGTATTCATTTTTTCGCTCCATCAGCTGTCGCCAATCAATGGAAACGAGTCCTTTTAAACCATAGCCAAGCAACCGTTCGACGGCATCTTTCGTTTCGCTGCCCGTCAATAAGATTTTTTTTGCATCACAACCACGTTGAGCGCATGTTCCACCTGGTGTGAAATTTTCAATTATCGCAACGCGAAGACCTTTCTCCGCAAATTTATAGGCAGCTTGGTTTCCGGCTGACCCTGTTCCAATTACAATGCAATCATATGTACGCATATTTCATCCTCCATGTGTCATAATCGATGTAACATGTTTACCCTATAACGCAAAACTAAAAACGGTGGAAGGAGACATTTTTGTGAGCCATCAAGAACATATTAAGGCGAAACTATCCCTCTTACCTGACGAACCAGGTTGTTATTTGCATAAAAATGAATTTGGAGAAGTCATTTACGTCGGAAAAGCAAAAAATTTAAAGAATCGGGTCCGGTCCTATTTTACGGGAGCACATGACCTAAAAACAGAACGGCTCGTCGCGGATATCCGTGACTTTGAATACATCATCACGG
The DNA here is from genome assembly GCF_018618755.1 of Exiguobacterium sp. s193. Classification (GTDB taxonomy): domain Bacteria; phylum Bacillota; class Bacilli; order Exiguobacteriales; family Exiguobacteriaceae; genus Exiguobacterium_A. Next base: position 267,934 of record NZ_JACSMR010000001.1, on the reverse strand, counting down.
CAAGCGAACTCGAGGCGTTACTGCTTGAAATGACGCTAATTAAAAAACATGATCCGAAATATAACATCATGTTAAAAGATGATAAATCGTATCCGTACCTCAAAATCACGAATGAGACATATCCACGGCTGATTACGACGCGGAAGTTAAAAAAAGACGGGGGGCATTATTTCGGGCCGTATCCGAACGCATATGCCGCGAATGAAACGAAACGTCTCTTAGACCGCCTTTATCCACTACGTAAGTGTCAACCGATGCCGAAAAAACTGTGCCTGTATTACCACATCGGTCAATGTCTCGGACCGTGTGAGATTCCGGACTTAGAAAATGAACAAAAAGAACTCGTCTCGGAAATCCGGCGTTTTCTGTCCGGAGAAACGAAAGAACTCGTTGAATCGTTGAAAACGAAAATGGGCGAAGCGGCGGAGGCGATGGAGTTTGAACGGGCAGGCGAATTACGTGACCAAGTCCGCGCCATCGATTCCATCATGAACAAACAGAACATGATCACGGCCGATTTGACGTCCCGGGATGTCTTTGGGATTTATGTCGATAAGGGGTGGATGTGTGTACAAGTCTTCTTCTTACGTGGCGGTAAAATGATTGAACGTGATGTCTCGTTGTTCCCAATCTACGGGACACCGGCGGAAGAACTTGAAAGTTTCATCGTTCAGTTCTATGAGAAAAACATCAAGCCGAGTGAAATCTATGTCCCACCGCTCGTCAACCAACTGTTATTGAAAGAAGCAATCGGGATTCGGGTCCATGTACCGGTCCGTGGTTCGAAGCGGAAGCTGCTTGATTTAGCGACGAAGAACGCAGAAAATGCAATCGGAGAGCGCTTTGAGCTGATTGCCCGCGACGAAAAGAAAACGGTCCAAGCAGTCCAGGAACTGGCTGACGCGATTGATGTTCATCCGTTATCTCGAATCGAAATCATCGATAACGCCAACATCCAAGGAGCGGATGCGGTCTCGGCCCTCGTCGTGTTCGAAGACGGGAAGCCATTAAAAAAAGAGTATCGTAAATTTAAAATCAAGACGGTCAAAGGACCTGATGATTATGAGTCGATGCGTGAAATCGTCCGTCGCCGCTATCGTCGTCTGTTACTTGAAGGGGCGCGGCTACCGGATTTAGTGTTGATTGATGGAGGACTCGGACAATTGAATGCCGCGTTAGAAGTCATTCAAGATGAACTCGGTTTGGCTTTACCGGTTGGATCGCTCAAAAAGGATGACAAACACCGAACGAGTCAACTGTTATTCGGGGAAGGCGGTCAACTGATTGAACTCCATCCGCGCTCGAGTGCCTTTTATCTTCTCCAGCGCATGCAAGATGAGGTTCACCGCTTTGCGATTACCTTCCACCGGTCATTGCGTTCGAAAGGGATGACACGCTCGGTGCTTGATGAAATACCGGGTGTCGGTCCAAAACGCCGCCAACAGTTGATTCGCCATTTTGGTTCGATGCGCAGTTTAAAGAAAGCGAACATCGAACAGCTGACGGAAGCGGGGTTACCCGTCAAATTAGCGGAAACGGTTGCGGAATATCTCAGTCAGGCGAATGAAGAATAGATGTTGATTCCAAAATCATGGGATAAAAAATGCGAACCCGCAGGTTCGCATTTTTTGGCGTCAGGATTCAATCCGGAAAAAGTGTATGTCGTTAGTTTGTGAACCACCAGGTTAAGAAAAAGATTATGGTGGTTAAAAATCACTTGAACCACATACTGTTTCAGCGTGTAGACAAATTCTTATGAAGCGTGAACTGCGATATCGAGAGGCAGTTTGTGCTTCCCTGTCCTGCTACAGAAGCGATTCAATGCGGATTGCGTTCTAAACCGTAAGCATGCCTGGATGTCCCAATCGCACGTTGTCTACAGACAGAGACACATGGATCACTCCGTGTGTCTGATGATCTGCATTTAATTATTAATATATTTTTCGTAAAACGCCCCGAAGTCTTTTTGGTTCCATCTGTAATAATGGCCTTGCAACCAGTCAAATGACTCTTGGGACAAGTCCTTGAATGCTTGCGGGACATTCATTTCAGCTTGACGGATACCGCCGAGGATCGTTACGGAATGATTGAGTGAACTGTTCGCGAACTCCATCATCTTTTGACCTTCGTATTGTTTTTCGGCGATTGCAAGCAACGCTTTATAAAGATCTTTGACATGCTCGAGTTGCTTTTTATCGACATCAATCGAGTAGTGTTTGCCGCCGATTTCAAATTTAATCTCGACATCTAAATCGACCGTACCGGCTGTTTCGAACATGACATGGCGAATCGGATAATGGGCGTATGGATAGCGGTAGAGGACACGCTTTGAACTGATGGCACTTTCACCATCGAGGTGGACCAATGCTAAGTTCGTAAAGCAGTACTCATCACTTTTTGATTTAATCAAAAAATAAATTTTTTCTCCGTCTTCATGGAGCACATAATCATCGGCCGCGGCCTTATCAAAATCGTCCGGGTGAATGACTTGACCGATGTCACTGAATCCTGTTAAGTCTGCTGCTAATTTCTTGAACATCCTAATTCCTCCTCGAATGTGTATTCGACTACTTTCTACGCAATCTTTCTGCAAAAGGTTTCACGATGTTATCTTCTCTGTCTGTGCAGCAATCTCCTACATCAATCAGCTCGTTAGGTAGTAGCGTTGACTGGATCTTTTGCATCGAATTGAATCGTGATTTGGACGCGTTCTTTTGTAAGTTCGGCATACCCTTCAGCGACGAATCCCGTCAATTTTGCGACTTGTTCCGCTAAAAACCCTGCTTCGAGCTGAAAATATCCCGCAGGCCGCTCCGTCCGTGTCGATTCTGGAGGGAGGAGTACAAAAGAAAACGTTGTTCCCTTCTTTTTGATCAGGGAGAGTGATCCCCACCCAGCTTCTTGGAAAAAGGGGGCGAGTTCATCTTCACTCAAGACAGGGAATTGACGTGCGAGTCGCTTGCCTGCCCAGTAGATGACTTGGCGATAATCGTTACCGAGTAAGTCGTTCAAAACATAGTCCCGAATCAGTTCGATACCGAATGTCGACGTGGTGTTTGGTGTTGATTCCATCATAATTCACTCCTATCTCTGAAACTATTATAGCGAGCTAATTCTCGAGGGTCATTGTTTTCCTGAAAAAATTTGCAGTTAAATGCAACGGCTCGGGTTGTCTTATAAAAAGGACAGGAGTAGAATAAGTGATGAAAAGACGAATTTCCTTATGAAAGCGCTTTTCTACCAAAATGCGCCAACGTTTGATTGGCAAACAAAAGGGGGGATTTGGATGGCGAATCATCGTGATTTCGTGAGTCGTAAAATACACTCACTGCTCGGCGTCATTCCAATCGGGTTATTTTTACTTTCTCATCTTACGACGAACTATTTCATCGTTCGAGGAGAAGAAGACTTCAATAAGGCAGCGGAATTCGTGGGGAGTGTTCCGTATCGACTGTTTCTAGAAGTGTTTGTCATCTTCATACCCATCATTCTGCATGGTGTCTACGGTGTCTACATCGCATTCACAGGTTCCGCGAACACAGGTCGTTATACATACTTCCGGAACTGGATGTATGTCTTACAACGCTTCACAGGTGTCTTCCTCGTCATCTTCATCACGTGGCATGTCTGGGAAACACGGATTGCAGCAGCAATGGGAACAGAAGTTAATGCAAACATGATGCAAAACATCGTCGATAACGGTTTCATGCTCACGTTTTATATCGTCGGGATCCTAGCGACGACGTTCCACCTTGCGAACGGACTTTGGACGTTCTGCATCACATGGGGAATCACACAGTCACCAGCGTCTCAACGCGCGATGTCTTATGTGGCAGCCCTTGTATTCATCGGTTTATCGTTTGTAGGCGTACGCTCGATTTTAACGTTTGCAGGCGTGTTGTAAGGAAAGGGGAACTGACAACATGGCGAACAAAAATCTTGTCATCATCGGTGGAGGGCTTGCCGGGTTGATGGCTACGATAAAAGCAGCAGAACAAGGTGTACCAGTAAAGTTATTCTCACTTGTACCCGTTAAACGATCACATTCGGTTTGTGCCCAAGGTGGCATCAACGGTGCGGTCAATACAAAAGGGGAGGGTGACTCACCCTACCAGCATTTAGATGATACGGTATATGGTGGCGACTTCCTCGCGAACCAACCGCCTGTTCAAAAAATGACAGAAGCGGCTCCGAAAATCATTCATATGTTCGACCGAATGGGCGTCATGTTCAACCGGACACCAGAAGGTTTACTCGACTTCCGTCGTTTCGGAGGAACACTCCATCACCGGACGGCTTATGCGGGAGCAACGACAGGACAACAATTACTGTACGCACTTGACGAGCAAGTACGTAAGTTTGAAGCGCAAGGTTTGGTAGAAAAATATGAAGGATGGGAATTCCTTCGCGCAGTCATTGATGAAGAAGGGATTTGTCGTGGTGCGGTGTGTCAAAATCTACGGTCGATGGAAATCGAAGCATTTGCAGCGGACTCCGTTATCCTAGCGACGGGTGGCCCAGGTGTCATCTTCGGTAAATCAACGAACTCGGTCATCAATACAGGTCAGGCAGCTGCAGCGGTCTATCGCCAAGGCGCGATTTATGCGAACGGTGAGTTCATCCAAATCCACCCGACAGCCATTCCTGGGGATGACAAACTCCGTCTGATGAGCGAATCGGCACGTGGTGAAGGTGGACGTGTCTGGACGTATAAAGACGGGAAACCGTGGTACTTCCTTGAAGAAAAATATCCGGCGTACGGAAACCTCGTACCACGCGATATCGCGACACGTGAAATCTTTGATGTCTGTGTCAATCAAAAGCTTGGTGTCAATGGGGAGAACATGGTCTATCTTGATCTCTCGCATAAGGACGCCAAAGAGCTTGACGTCAAACTCGGCGGTATCTTAGAAATTTATGAGAAGTTCGTTGGTGACGATCCACGGAAAGTACCGATGAAAATCTTCCCGGCCGTCCATTACTCGATGGGTGGATTATGGGTCGATTACGATCAGATGACGAATATCCCAGGATTGTTTGCGTCTGGTGAGTGTGATTACTCGATGCACGGTGGAAACCGTCTCGGTGCGAACTCACTGCTCTCTGCCGTTTATGGCGGAATGGTTGCCGGTCCAGCAGCGATTGCCTATATGAACGAACTCGAGACATCTGTCCACGATATGCCGGAAGAGGTCGTCGAAGCACATAAAATCGCTGAAATCGACCGGTTCAATGACATCTTGGCGATGGAAGGTACAGAAAATGCGTATCAAATCCACCGTGAGCTCGGCGAAGTCATGACGGATAACGTAACCGTTGTCCGGTATAACGATAAGCTCGAACAGACGTTAACGAAGATTAAAGAATTACGGGAACGGTTCACACGGATCTCAGCGACGGATACGGCGCGTTGGAGTAACCAAGGTGCATCATTCATCCGTCAGCTCGATCACATGCTCGATTTAGCGGAAGCGATCACACTCGGCGCACTTCAACGTGACGAGAGTCGTGGGGCACACTACAAGCCAGACTTCCCAGAGCGTGACGATGAACGCTTCTTAAAAACGACGATGGCGCGTTATACAAACGGTCATCCGGAAATCTATTACGAAGAAGTCGATACATCACTGATTCCACCACGCAAACGCGACTACAGCAAGAAGTCGAAGAAAGAGGTGAAAGCATAATGGCGACACCACTCGAACAAGAAACAAAACAAAAACCGGTTCAGTTCATCGTGCAACGTCAGGATGGACCAGACGGGAAAGCCTATGATGAAGCTTTCGAAGTCCCATACCGTCCGAACATGAACGTCATTTCAGCATTGATGGAGATTCGCCGGAATCCTGTGAATGCGGCAGGCGAAAAAACGACACCGATCAACTGGGACATGGGTTGTCTTGAAGAAGTATGTGGAGCGTGTTCGATGGTCATCAACGGCACGCCACGTCAATCCTGTACAGCACTCGTGGATAAACTCGAACAACCGATTCGTTTGCAACCGATGCAGACGTTCCCGATTGTGCGTGACTTACAAGTTGACCGTCAACGGATGTTTGACGCACTCAAAAAAGTCAAAGCGTGGGTGCCGATCGATGGTACGTATGACCTTGGTCCAGGACCACGGATGCCAGAGAACAAACGGCAATGGGCGTATGAGCTTTCAAAATGTATGACGTGTGGCGTTTGTCTTGAAGCATGTCCGAACGTCAACGACCGTTCGAACTTCATCGGACCGGCGTCAATCTCACAAGTTCGTCTCTTCAACTCACACCCGACAGGTGCGTATCATAAAGAAGAGCGTCTGGAAGCGTTAATGGAAGATGGCGGCATCATGCAATGTGGTAACGCACAAAACTGTGTTGAAGTTTGTCCGAAAGGGATTCCGCTGACGACATCAATCGCAGCGATGAACCGTCAGACGACATTACACTCGTTCAAAAAATTCTTCGGTAGCGATGAAGGTCGTACGGGAGAAGCGGTTAGTAACTAATTCATAAAAAAGAAGGGGCGCTGCTCCTTCTTTTTATATTCAGGAGGGAACTTACGTGCGTGTACCTAGTTATATCGAGGATTTAGATGGATGGTTGAATCAGATGAAACATGGAACGCGACTCGATGTTGCGGTTCGTTTCGCCGAGACGGATGCCTACGGTCATATGAACAATCGTGTCCCATTTGTTTATTTTGAGGATGTCCGGACGTTGATGCTTGAAGAGACGGGATATTCGCTAGCGGACGATGGAATCGTCGTCGTCGCCGATGCGCAGTGCAACTACATCCGTCAAGTCTATCCGCGGACGCGGCTTGCCGTTTATGCGTACCCAGTCCAAGTCGGAAAAGCCTCGTGTGACGTCCACTACGCGGCATTCGACGACCAAGAGCAACTGATGTTCACGGGACGAACCTCAATGGTACAAATTGATCGTGCCGGGAATGCGTTTCCCTGGAACGAGGACTATAAAAATTCCTTGCAGAATCGATTCGAATCCGTTATCATTTGATAATGAGTTCACATATTCGAAAACGACTCACTAGTACGTTATTAGTGGAGGGAGATTTCTTAATCATGGAAAAAACATTCAAAGTCATCGCAGATTCAGGCATTCATGCTCGTCCTGCAACACAACTTGTCAACACAGCTTCTAAATTCCAATCAGACATCAACTTGGAGTACAACGGAAAGACTGTCAACCTTAAGTCGATCATGGGTGTTCTTTCACTCGGTATCGCTAAAGATTCAGACATCAAAATCGTAGCAAACGGTGACGATGCTTCTGAAGCAATCACGACTCTTTCAGACATGCTCACAAGCGAAGGTCTTGCTCAGTAATCCTTTTATCTACATTCTCGGACGCCGGTCTTGCACCGTCGTCCTTTTTTGTTACCATAGAGGATAGGAAGGTGAGATATGACGTGAATAAACCAATTGGAGTATTAGATTCTGGGGTCGGCGGCTTGACGGTCGCGCGTGAGCTGATGCGGCAGCTCCCTCATGAACAAATCATATATGTCGGGGATACATTACGCTGTCCCTATGGACCACGACCGGAACAAGAAATCCGGCAATTTACATGGGAGATGATTGATTATCTTGTCGCGCAGGATGTCAAACTGATCGTCATCGCCTGTAATACAGCGACGGCAGTCGTACTGAAAGAAGCACGGGAAAAATTGACGATTCCAGTCATTGGCGTCATCGACCCAGGAGCACGGGCGGCAGTAAAAGTAACACGTTCGAAACGAATCGGTGTCATCGGGACGAAAATGACGGTCGAGAGTAACTCCTACGAAAAGGCATTGCGGCACGTCGAGGGCCAAGTCGTCGTCGAGTCACTCGCTTGTCCACCGTTCGTCCCGCTCGTCGAGTCATCACAGACAACAGGTGCTTACGTCGAACGAGTCGTCGCGAATACATTACGTCCGTTGCTTTCGTACGATATGGACACGTTGATTTTAGGGTGTACCCATTACCCGCTGCTCGCAGATGTCATTGGACGAGTCATCGGACCAGACGTCCAATTGATTTCTTCTGGGGACGAGACGGCACTCGAAGTCGCAGCTCTCCTCGATTACAATGGAATCGCAGCAGGCAATGACTTTATCCCGGAGCATATTTATCATGCGACAGGTGACACGCGTTCCTTTGAACGGATCGCGACCGATTGGTTGAGTCAGCCAATCCAAGCAAAACGATTAGTACTCGGAACGGAGGAAACGACATGAGAATCGATCAACGAGAATCTACGATGATGCGAGCGATTTCGTTTGAGACGAACGTTAATAAACATGCGGAAGGTTCAATCATGATCGCAGTCGGAGACACGCGGGTCTTGTGTACGGCAACGGTCGAAGAGAAAGTCCCACCCTTTTTACGGGGGAAACGCCATGGATGGATTAATGCAGAATATGCGATGTTACCGCGCGCGACAGCACAACGGACAGCGCGTGAAGCAGTGCGGGGCAAGCAGACGGGGCGGACAATGGAAATCCAGCGTTTAATCAGCCGGGCGTTACGTGCCGTCGTCGATTTAGAAAAATTAGGCGAGCGGACAGTCTGGATTGATTGCGACGTCATTCAAGCAGATGGTGGAACGAGAACAGCGGCCATCACAGGAGGATTTCTTGCACTCGTCCTCGCGGTAGACGGTCTGATTCAAAGTGGCAAACTGACGGATACACCAATTAAAGAAGGAATTGCAGCCGTCTCGATCGGGAAAGTAGGTCAAGAGTTGCTCCTCGATCTCTGTTATGAAGAGGATGCTGCAGCCGATGTCGACTTAAACTTAGTCATGACATCTTCCGGAAAAATCGTCGAAATGCAAGCAACAGGTGAAGAAGCAACCTTTTCGAAGCGTGAGATGCTCGATATGCTTGAACTTGGGGAAAAGGGGATTGAACAGTTACTTCGTGCTGGTCAAGATGCTTTAGGTGCCTCGTGGTGGTATGTCGGAGAAGAAGTGGGGGGACACCAATGAAGATTATCGTTGCGACACGCAATGCCGGGAAAGTGAAAGAACTCGAAGCGATGCTCGGAAAGTTAGGGTATACCGTCTCGTCATTACTAGATTATGAAGCGGCACCCGAGACGGATGAAACGGGTGTGACCTTTGAAGAAAATGCTGAATTGAAAGCGAAAGAAGCGGCTGCTTACTTCGGTCACGCCGTTCTTGCCGACGACTCCGGGCTCGAAGTCGATGCGCTCGACGGGGCGCCTGGTGTCTATTCAGCGCGTTTTGCAGGACTTGAGAAGTCGGATGCGGCAAACAATGCCTTATTACTTAAGAAATTAGCCGACCGACCGGAAAGTGAACGGACAGCACGTTTCGTCTGTGCATTGTCACTTGCGAAACCTTCCGGGGAGACGTTGACGGTCCGTGGTACGATGGAAGGATTCATCGGATTCGAAGCAAAAGGCGCGCATGGTTTTGGATACGATCCACTATTTATCGTCCCATCGCGGAACCAAACAGCGGCTGAATTGACGAAAGAGGAAAAAGCAGCAATCAGTCATCGTGGAAATGCATTGAAAAAACTTGAATTAGCACTGACTACTTTTTTAGGAGAGTGATCAATGATGAAAGCTTTAATCGTGAGTGATAGTCATGGTCTTGAGTCAGAACTTCTGACGATCGTCGAACGGCATCCGGAAGCAGAGGTTGCGTATCATTGTGGTGATTCACAGTTAACACGGACAGACGAATCATTATATCCCTATCGTGTTGTCAAAGGGAATTGTGATTATGGTAACGATTTTGCCGATGAGGTACTCGAGTCGTTTGGTGCAGTCAAACTATTATGTGTCCATGGGCATCGTCAAGACGTGAAATACAGCCTCGATCAATTAGTCCATCATGCGGATCAAAAAGCAGCACAAATCGTCTTGTATGGTCATTCGCACGTCGCAAAAGCGGAGTTGAAAGAAGGGAAACTTTTCATCAATCCGGGCTCCATTCGCATGCCGCGTCATCGTCCGGAAAAAACATATGCCGTGTTGACGCTCGATAATCGTGAGTTTTCAGTCGATTTTTATGATCTGACAGGTGAACGGATTAATGCTTTACACTTAGACGGCACGCTTTAAAAAGAATTTCTTGGATTGTGATTGACACGAAAGAATTGTTTTAGTATAGTTTATTCGTGTTGACACGTCCCAATAGCTCAGCTGGATAGAGCAACGCCCTTCTAAGGCGTCGGTCGGGGGTTCGAATCCCTCTTGGGACGCTATAATTAAAATAGAGACTGCCCTTACGAGGGTGGTCTCTTTTTTTTATTGTGAATTTCGATTATAATCAAGGTATCATGAACTTAAAAGGGGACGGGAACAATGAAGAAACAATTAGGTGGAATCCTCCTTTTGACGGTTGCATTAGCGGGTTGCAGTGAAGTGTCAAATACCGTCAATGACGCCAAACAACAAGTGACCGAAGTGAAAAATAATGTGGACTATGCAGCAGAACTGCAAGCAATCGCAAAAGATACGGCGAGAGTGACGTCAGAACTCTCAGCTAAGCTCGACCAGGCGGCAACGAAGGCGCGCGAATCAGCGGACCCGGAACAAACGCTTGACCAACAGATGGAAAAACTGAAACAGGATGAAACGGTTCAACGGCTCAATCAAGAACTTGATCAAATCGATCAACGGCTCACGAATCTCGACAATCCACCGGCTGAACTGAAAAACTTAAGTGACAACTTAACACAATACGTCAAGCAATCGGAAGAGATGACACGTCTTCTTGAAACAGACGTTTCACTCGAGAAGTTGAATCAAGTCGGGGTCGAACAGGCAGAACGCCTGCAAGGGGCGATTTCTGATTGGACGACACGACTCGATCCCTTTACGAAGTAACGACGGATTTGCCGAGGAGAGATGAAGCATGAAGGAATCACGGTGGATGGAACGCCCGCTTGAGGACGAACGGACGCGTCTTGCTTTCATGACGAAAGCGGAACGGGATGAGCAGATCAGGCGGCTTAATGACCGGACGATGAGTGAAGATGAGGTTCTCTATACGTTGTATACGATTCAGGATGCCTTTTCGAGAAATGAAGAAGAACGGGAGCGGTTCGTCAAACTGGCAGGATCTTTTTTGACGGTTGAAGGCGTCGAACAAGTCCTTGCACTGTTTCTTTTTGAACAGGGACAGTCCTATCCGCTCTATCTCGCATTGCGGACGGCATCCCCATACTTGCCGTATGGTCTAGCGGTCAAGTTAGACGAAGCCGCTACGGTGCTTGCACGACAAACGACGCAACATACTCGTACAGCTGCAGAAGAGTCTATTTTGACACCAGAAACAGTCGGACAGACGGATGTGGACTGGTTAACTCTTTTTCGGTCCGGAACGTATGAACAACAGTTCGGGAAGTTACGTGGAGTGATACTTGACGATATACCTGAATTAAAAAATTACTTTTGTACATCGTATGCAGTCGGACGAGACGTGACGCATCAAAGTCTAATCGTCATGCATACGGTACTCGGACAACTCGTGGCGGATGATGCGTGTTTTCCGCTCCGTATGTGCATCGAGCGTTTGCACATCGATGTAACGTTCGAATCGGCGCGACAGCTGAACGTACTGTTGACCAAACAGCAGGGGCAGCTCGAAGCGAGACAAGATTTATTATTTAGTTTAAAGCATCTCGATCCTTTCCGAGCCTTGTTGATTTTATCGTGGCACCAAATGCTCCATCTCGAACAATCGATTGATCTGTTCGAACCGAATCCAGCCGAGACGGTTGATGCACTGGACGAACTAGCCGGCTTGACGTTCGAACAAAGGGAGCCTGGAAAGAACATCGGGCCACTCGCGCGCATGTTATACGACAGTGCACACCGAATGTTAGAAGAAGGAAAAGCGTACGAGAAGACAGCGATATAGGAAATGCAGGGATTCCATTCGCTCAACAGTGGTAATGCTCGGAATGGTTGTGCTATAATGTGACTTGTTGTACACACATGTACGCTAATTGACAATTTTGGAGGGACTCAGCATGACTGCAAAATGGGAAAAACAATCAGGTAGCCTCGGCGTTCTCACGTATGAAGCGCCTGCTGAAGCATTTGATAAAGCGGTAGACCAAGCGTTCAAAAAAGTCGTTAAGACTTTGAACACACCTGGTTTCCGTAAAGGAAAAATGCCACGCGCAATGTTTAACAAAATGTACGGTGAAGAAGCACTTTATCAAGATGCTCTTGATATCTTGTATCAAGATACAATCGAGGGTGCTGTCGTTGAATCAGGTATCGAGCCAATCGCGCTTGAAAACATCGACGTTGAAACACTCGAAAAAGGAAAACCGGTTGAGTTCAAAATCACGTTCGTCATCGAACCTGAAGCAACTCTTGGTGAGTACAAAGGTCTTGAGTACACTGCTGTCGAAACAGACGTTACTGACGAAGATGTCGATGCAGAACTCAAAACAATGCAAGAACGTGGAGCAGAGCTCGTCGTAAAAGAAGACGGCGTCATCGAAAATGGCGACACAGTCGTATTCGACTTCGCAGGTTTTGATGGGGACAACCAATTCGACGGCGGAACTGCTGAAAACTATTCACTCGTCATCGGTTCAGGAAACTTCATTCCAGGATTCGAAGAGCAAATGGTCGGTCTAAAAACTGGCGAACAAAAAGACATCGACGTTACTTTCCCAGAAGAGTACCATGAAGCATCACTCGCTGGTAAACCAGTCGTGTTCAAAGTGACAATCCACGAAGTGAAAGCACAAGAACTTCCTGAATTGACAGATGAGTTCGCAAAAGAAATGGACGAAGAAGTTGCTTCTCTTGATGAGTTGAAAACAAAAATTCGTACACGCCTTGAAAACACACGCAAACAAGAAGCAGACGCTTCAATGCGTGATGAGTTGGTTGAAGCAGCGACTAAAAACGCAACAGTTGATCTTCCGGCAGTTATGGTCGACAACGAAGTTGAACGTATGGTCCAAGAATTCACACAACGCATTCAATCACAAGGTATCGACCTCGACATGTACTTCCAGTTAACTGGGACGACTGAAGAAGCGATGCGTACTGAAATGAAAGAGCAAGCAGAAGAACGTGTTAAAGCACGTCTCGTTCTCAAGCAAATCGTTGCAGACGAAAACATCGAAGTTAACGAAGAAGAAGCGCAAGCTGAACTTCAATCGATGTCTGAACTCTACAACATTCCTGCTGATCAACTTGAAACAATGCTTGCACCACAAGGCGGTCTTGATACGCTTAAAGGTGATCTTCAATTCCGTAAAGCAATCGACGTTCTCGTTGATAACGCAAAAACGAAATAAGTTCGCGAACTGAACAAAACGATTTCAAGACCTATTTCTGGTCTTGGAGTCGTTTTTTTTGTACGATAGGTCAAACAAGGACAAACAATATTGAAATCTTCAAATCAAACTGTAAAACGGTTGTCCAGGATTTGAAAGACTTTCCTTGTTCATGCTACAATCATTAATAGTAAAACGTGAGATTGGATGCGAAACGTATCTATACAACTTCCGCGTTAAAGGGGTGGACCTTTATGTTTAAATTTAACGAAGAGAAAGGTCAGCTAAAATGTTCTTTCTGTGGAAAGACACAAGAGCAAGTGCGCAAACTTGTTGCTGGACCTGGCGTTTACATTTGCGATGAATGTATCGAACTTTGCAACGAAATCGTTGAAGAGGAACTTGGTACAGAAGAAGAAGTCGAACTAAAGAATGTACCAAAGCCGCATGAAATTCGTGAGACATTAAATGATTATGTCATCGGTCAAGAAAAGGCTAAAAAGTCGTTGTCTGTCGCCATGTACAATCATTACAAACGAATCAATGCCGGTGGTCGGGCAGATGATGTTGAACTTTCTAAATCAAACATCGTCATGATTGGACCAACAGGTAGTGGTAAGACACTTCTTGCCCAAACAATGGCGCGTATCTTAAACGTACCGTTCGCGATTGCGGATGCGACAAGCTTGACGGAAGCTGGATATGTCGGGGAAGATGTCGAAAACATCCTCTTAAAACTTATTCAAGCTGCTGATTACGATGTCGAAAAAGCAGAAAAAGGGATCATCTATATCGATGAAATCGATAAAATCGCCCGTAAATCTGAGAATCCTTCCATTACACGTGATGTGTCAGGAGAAGGTGTCCAACAAGCACTTCTTAAAATCTTAGAAGGTACTGTCGCGAGTGTTCCGCCACAAGGTGGACGTAAACATCCGCATCAAGAATTCATTCAAATCGATACGACGAATATTCTTTTCATCGTCGGTGGCGCATTTGATGGAATCGATCAATCGATTAAACGCCGTCTTGGTAAAAAAGTTATTGGATTCGGAAATGATTCTGAAAACCGTAACTTTACGCAAAAAGAAATTCTTGCTGCCGCATTACCAGAGGATCTTCAAAAATTCGGACTCATCCCTGAGTTCATCGGTCGGTTGCCAGTCATGGCGACACTCGAACCACTCGATGAGGATGCACTTGTCCAAATCTTGACGAAACCAAAAAATGCATTAGTCAAACAATACAAAAAAATGCTTCAACTTGATGACGTCGAACTCGACTTCACAGATGAGGCGTTGATTGAAATCGCGAAACTCGCTATCAAACGGAAAACCGGTGCACGTGGTTTACGTTCGATCATCGAGGAAACGATGCTTGAAATCATGTTCGAAATACCATCACGTGAAGATATCGCAAAAGTCATCATTACAGCTGAAACGTTGACTGGTAAGCGCGGTCCGACGCTTGAGTTGAAAGATGGTACAATTGAACAAGGGAAAGAAAAAGAAACGGCGTAACACCGTGATAAATCGACTCGGGAGGCTACTTGTACGCCTTTCCCGAGTCTTTTTGTTTAGGAGGAATTCGATGAAAACCAAACAATATCCACTTTTACCACTTCGGGGCGTCGTCGCCTATCCATTAATCGGTCTGACGATTGATGTCGGGCGACCCGTTTCGCTAAAAGCATTGCTTGCTTCAAAGGAGCATGAAATTGATTTAGTCGTCGTGACACAACGGGATCCGGAAGCAGAACCATCCGTCGATGGATTGCATGCGGTCGGTACACTCGTTCAAATCGCGAAAATGAGTGAACTCGGGAACGATACCGTCCGTGTCCGTGTCATTGGAAAAGAACGTGTCCGAATCGAACAAGTCAACGAAACGGATGAGGGCTATCAAGCTGTCATCGAACCGATTGAGAAACTCGATATCAAAGGGGCAAAACAAGAGGCACTCGTCCGTCTCATCAAAGAGCAGTTCGGACAACTCGTTTCTCGAATCAAAGGAATCGGCACAGATGAACGGCGTCGTTTCGAAACGTATGAACGTTTGGATTCCCTGACGGATTACATCACATCGAAATTACCAATCGAGATCGCGAAGAAACAGGAATTCTTAGAAGAAAATGACCCTGTCGAACGTGGCTTGATGTTACTTGATGTCATGAAACATGAATATGAAGTCGTTGAGCTTGAACGAGAAATGCGGGAGCGGACGAAAAAAACGATTGAGCAGTCGCAACGTGACTACTACCTTCGGGAACAGTTGAAGACGATTCAACAAGAACTCGGAGGGGAAGCCATCTCTGCTGAAAGTGACGCCGTGAAGTATAAGGAACAATTGGCGATGCTCGATTTGTCGGAAACGGCAGTCGCGAACATCGAAAAAGAAATCAATCGGTTAGCCATCGTACCGGCGACGAGTCCGGAACATGGTGTCATCCGAAATTATTTGGAATGGTTCTTCTCACTTCCTTGGAATGAAGCGACAGACGACTTCTTAAATGTCGAGGCGGCTTCTGAACAATTGGATGAAGATCACTATGGACTCGAAAAAGTCAAAGAACGGATTCTCGAGTATTTGGCGGTTCGTCAATTGACGGATTCGTTACGTGGACCGATTTTATGTCTAGCAGGACCTCCAGGGGTCGGGAAAACATCACTCGCCCGTTCCATCGCGACAGCACTGGAACGCAAATTTGTCCGGGTCTCGCTTGGTGGAGTACGAGACGAAGCAGAAATCCGGGGACATCGCCGGACATACATTGGGGCGATGCCGGGACGCATCATCCGTGGATTGAAACAAGCTGGTACTAATAATCCAGTCTTCCTACTCGACGAAATCGATAAGATGTCCAATGATTTCCGTGGCGATCCTTCATCTGCGATGCTTGAAGTTCTTGATCCGGAACAAAACAATAGTTTTTCCGATCACTATATCGAAGAACCATTCGACTTATCGAACGTTCTCTTCATCGCAACGGCGAATGACGTCTCGAATATCCCGGGTCCTTTACTGGACCGGATGGAATTGATTCAGATTGGTGGGTATACGGAGCAAGAGAAAGCCGAAATCGCAGTGCGTCACCTCCTATCGAAACAGATTAAAGAACATGGCTTGAAAAAAAGTCAATTGACCGTCAAACCGGATGCGCTCGAAGAAGTTGTCCGTCGGTATACACGGGAAGCCGGAGTCCGGAACCTTGAACGTGTATTAGGTTCGCTCTGCCGTAAAGCGGCGAAGCAGATCGCGATGGGGGAAAAGAAACGTGTCACGGTCTCAAAACGAAACTTAACGGATTTCTTAGGAAAACCGATTTATCGGTATGGACAAGGTGAATTAGAAGATACGATTGGCGCGGTGACCGGTTTAGCGTATACTGCATTTGGGGGCGACACACTGACGATTGAAGTCAGTCTTGCGCCAGGTAAAGGAAAATTGCAACTTACGGGTAAACTTGGTGACGTCATGCAAGAGTCGGCACAGACGGCGTATAGCTTCGTTCGTGCGAATGCTGAGTCGTTTGGAATCGATTCAAATTTCTATGAAACACAGGATGTTCATATTCACGTACCGGAGGGTGCCGTACCGAAAGACGGACCGTCAGCCGGTATTACGATTGCAACGGCCTTGATTTCTGCTTTGACGAAACGTCCAGTCCGGCGTGACGTCGGGATGACAGGCGAAATCACGTTACGTGGTCGTGTCTTACCGATTGGCGGATTAAAAGAGAAGTCACTCGCAGCTCACCGTGCGGGACTGACGACGATTTTAATGCCGCAAGACAACACACGTGATATCGATGAGATTCCTGAAACGGTTCGTAATGGAATTCGTTTCATTCCGGTCGCTACGATGGACCAAGTGCTCGAACATGCATTAAAAGGAGAGTAACATGAAAATTTATAAAGCAGATTTTATTACAAGTGGTGTCAATCCGGAACATTATCCGGAACCACTCCTTCCGGAAGTTGCGTTAGCCGGGCGATCGAACGTCGGAAAATCCTCGTTCATCAACAAGCTCGTCCAGCGAAAAGCACTCGCCCGGACTTCTTCAAAACCAGGTAAAACACAAACACTAAACTTCTTCAACATCAATGATGAACTGATGTTCGTTGACGTACCAGGATACGGGTATGCGAAAGTCTCGAAAACAGAGCGAGAAGCATGGGGCAAGATGATGGAAAAGTATTTCACGACACGTGAAATACTAAAAGGTGTTGTCTTACTCGTCGACATCCGTCATGAACCGTCAGCAGATGATGTCATCATGTACGACTTCTTGAAGTACTACGACTTATCGGTGATCGTCGTCGCGACGAAACTCGATAAAATCAAACGGGGTCAGCGCGATAAGCAGATTGCAGCAATCAAGCGGAAACTGCAATTTGATGGTCAAGATACGTTCATTCCGTTTTCTTCTGAAACGGGTGAAGGTGTCGATGCAGCATGGGAAGCGATTTACAGTCATCTGTAAAAAAGAGGCGCAAAGTAGGATAGAAGTGAAACCATTGAATCAGACTACTGTTCATATAATGTGAACAGTAGTCTTTTTTGTACTTTATTGTTTCTTTTTACAAACTGCTTCCTTACTTGAATTTTAAATATCCATATATATGCGACTTTAGGAATTAGAGTTACAATGATAAGAACAACTTGTACTCATGGAACAATTTGTACTCATGGAAGGACGTGTACGCGTGAAACGGTATACATGGATTGCATTTATTTTGATAGTTCTTATTTTAACGCCACTCGCTTTGTGGTTTGTGCAGAAAGAGAAGACATTAAACATCATGTTATTTGATTACACGGTCGGCAAAGATGAACGTGAGCATGCAGGAACGACTTGGTTATTAAATCACTTAAAAATTCGAAAAGAGTCTGGAGAAGATTACAAGTACACCGATTACATTAATCGCTATGACGGAACGCAAGGTGCAGCAATGCTGAAACAAGCGGAACAAGCAGATGTCTTGTTGTTTACCGACACGTATGGGGAAAATTATTCCGTCAACGGGAAAAAAGAACATCGCGGTGGTCTGACATCCGAGGATGTAGAACTGGCGACCGATGCCATTTCAAAAGGAAAAACAGTTGTCGCCGAGTTTAATACGGCTGCGAGCCCAACGCCATCTGACCGTTCTAAATCGTTTCATCAATTATTCGGAACGGCTTGGACAGGATGGATTGGCCGGTTTTTCCCTGACTTGAAAGAATTACAAGGACTTGATCCAACTGTCGAAGAAAAGCTAATGGTTCAAGCAAAAGAAAAGACCTTTAAATTATCGGGACCGGGTTATGTCTTCATTAATGATTCGACAGGGGAAGCTTTTTTTGTAAATGATGATACCCCGTTACTGTATAAGTGGGATCAACAGCAAACTGCTGCTAAAGATGAAGTCCGCTACAATTACTGGTTCGAGGTATTGGAACTAGAGGGTGGAGAACAACAAGCCCACTTCTCGTGGAAACCATCAAAACAAACGCAAGCGATGTTACGGGCGCGACAGCTTCCGCTTGAATTTCCAGCATATGTGACACAAGGAAGTGCGCATTATTTTGCGGGTGACTATACGGATGTTGCGGATATCCCGCGCTACTACCGCTACAGTGGACTGGAATGGTTCCGCAAACAATTCATTTTAGATGGTGCAGAAAGTGAAACGGCCTTTTTTTGGAAAGTTTACGCACCGACTTTGCACCACATCCTAGAATCGACAAAATCAGTTCAGCAAGTAGCAGTCAAAACAAAACCACTTGCCGCGACGACGATTAATGATCAAACATTACGGACGCGAGCACGCGAAGGACAAGATACGCTCGAAATGTATCAGGATGGAAAATGGAAGCCATACTTCGTCAAAGGCGTAAATGTTGGTCTCGGACGACCGGGTGCATTCCCAGGGGAACATGCCATCAGTCGTAATGAATATGACCGTTGGCTGAAACAAATGGGGGAAATGGAAGTTAATACAATTCGAATCTATACACTTCACCCACCAGCTTTTTATGATGCCCTAAAGGCTTACAATGAGACGGCGAAGAAACCGATTTATTTAATGCAAGGAATGTGGGTTGAAGAAAAGCCGTTCGAGGAACTCAAAAACGCATACAATCCTGAGTTTTTAAAAATGACCGACACTGAAGCGAAGCGAATGGTCGATGTCATTCACGGAAATGCAGTCGTTAAAGAAGTAGTTGGGCATGCGTCAGGAACGTACACATCGGACGTCTCGCAATACGTTTCAGCATTCGTCTTCGGAATCGAGTGGTTGCCGGAGGCAGTCGTGGAAACGAATAAAAAAAATAAAGGGACACGTTTTGAAGGAAACTATGTCACGACAACAAAAGATGCTTCTCCTTTTGAGTCGTGGTTAGCGGGACGAATGGACACGGCGACAGCTTATGAAGTCAATCAATACAAAACGACACGACCGATTGGATCAACGAACTGGCCGACGACGGATCCGCTCTCACACCCGAACGAAGCAGAGGAAGAACAAGATCTTGTCTCACTCGATTTTAATCATTTAAAAGCGACGAAGAACTTTGCAGGAGGTTTATTCGCCTCGTATCATATTTATCCGTATTATCCTTCGTTCATCAAAGAAGAGTTTGGGAAAAAGACGGATACGAGCTCTGAATCATATCGTCGTTATTTGAAAAAAATAAACACGTATCACGAAATGCCAATCCTCGTCTCTGAATTCGGAATCCCGAGTTCGCGAGGTAAAACGCATCTTGGACCAAACGGATTTGATCAAGGACATGTCAGTGAAGAAAAACAAGGTGAGTTAGTCGCGAATCTTTACCAAGATATTGTTGATACAAAAATGGCTGGAGGACTCGTCTTCATTTGGCAAGATGAATGGTTTAAGCGGACGTGGAACACGATGGATTATGACGATGCGAATACACGACCACGCTGGTCGAACGTTCAGACGAGTGAACAGCATTTCGGGATGCTTGGGTTCTTACGTTCGGACATCGTCATCGATGGAAAAATGGACGATTGGGATGGCTATGCCCCGATTGCTCAAAACGAGCAACAGGCAATTTATATGACATCCGACGAAGCTTATCTGTATTTACGTATTGATCGAAAAAAAGTCGAGCCGACGACGGTTGCCTTGTCAACAAAACCAAATGATGGAAATCAGCGAGTTGGGGACATGACGCTCGAAGAAGGAGCGGAATATCGTTTGACAATCGACAAGAAGGCGCGCATCGATGTGGATGAACGCTATGATATCTTCCGCTATCATTATGGACTGAAGATGCCTTTTGAGATGGTCGCTCCACCAAGTGATGAAAAAAATAGTGGGAACTTCAACCCGATTTATCAAATGCTCGACTATGCAAGACGTGATCCAGTCACGAAAAAAATTGTCAAACCTGCTGTCAAATGGGATACCGGTGTACTGCACGAAGGATCAGCAGACAGCATTTTGACGGATATTTCGGATTTAACTAAACCAACAATCGAACTTCGGATTCCGTGGATGGTCTTGAACATGCGCGATCCAAGTAAACATGAAATCATCGGTGATTTTTGGAAAGAGGGTCTCGAAGCAAAAATGGTGACAGAAGGAATCGAAGTGACGGGTCAAGTCGGGACGACCCGTATACCTGAAGTTAACCGTGGATTTTATAGTTGGTCTGAATGGACAAGTCCACAACAAAAAGAACAATTGAAGCCAATCTATGAGACGATGCGTCAAGCATTTAGCAAAGGAGTGGAATAAATGCGTCGAGAAGAGATATGGCGATTGATTCATACATCAATCGAACCAACGAATGACGAGACAGGAACGACGATAGAATATGGGGAGGCTGAGGTCGGACAATCGACTTCAGCAGTCTTGTTTATTCATACGGTCGGTGTAATGCCAGAGGCAATCAACAATTTATTTGAAGAAGGGAAATGTATTCGAACAGATATTTCGTATGCGGATGTCGTCGTCGCGAGCGAGCCATTCGATGAAGAAAGGACTCCAGTCATTTATCTGAAGCAAGATGAAGATGATACTTTCTATTTGTTAGAGAATGCCCGTGAAGTCATTCCGAGCAATCTTCCAAAAGCATTAATACTTGATCGGTTGATGCGCTATAAACGTGTTCAACGTGTCAAAGATGTCGTTATCGTGACGGAAGATCCACATTTAAAACGAATGCTTGAACGGGAACTAGTAGAGCGTTTCGAAACGGCAATTTCGTATGAACGAGCAGAGATTTTTTTTGAAGAGCATGTCGCGATCCGACCCTTCTTGCTAGTCTTTTCTTCGGCCCTACCGCGAGCAGATGGTCTAGAGCTATTGCTACGTGCGAAACAACAGAGTATCGTGCCGTTTCATTCAATCATGATTTCGATGTACAACCGCGAACGTGATCACGTCCTAGCAATCGAGCGAGGTGTCGACGGCATCATGACGTTACCGCTGAAAGTAGAGGAGTTCCGGGCTTGGATTCGACGTATCGAAGAGGTGAGGTCATGAGATGGATTTTGTTCTTCATTTTCCTACTTGTCGTGTTGCAAGTAGGAGCACTTTTATATCTCGTCATTCAAAAGCGTAAACGAGGAAAACAAGAACAATCACGTCTTGATTGGCAAATGCAGTTTCGGGAAGAACTGTATGCATATGCGACTGAAGAACAAAGTGAGATGCCAGCTGTCAAAAAAGGACATGAAGATTTAGTCGAGCTTGAATTATTCGCATTTTCTAATTTGACGGCAACCGAACATCATTTAGAGCGTATTTATCAGTTTGTTGAAGTGAGTTTGTTACCGTACTACGCAAAACAAGTTAATCATCGGCGGATTGACCGTCGACTCAATGCCTACGAGGCGATTGCCCAATTTCGACTAAGTCCTGTTGCTGAGTCACTTAAACAACGATTGGCTACGGATATCTCAAAAGAAGAAGTCGATGTCATCATTCGGACACTGGTTTCAATTTCTCCATCGTTTGCAATCGAAGCGGCAAAAACGAACCAGGAAATCAGTTTTTTTGGAGCTGTACTCGCAGTTGGACGAAGTACAGATTTATCACTGTGGATTCAATCGTTTGATGAGTTGACCTTGTCGTTTCAAATGGCGATTCTCCAATTGATTCATGACCGAGATCAGACGGAGTACTTGGAACTCGTTCGTAATAAGACGATGGATGATCATCCAGAAGTTCGAAAACGCGCGTTACGCGCCTTGACGCGGATCGGGCTTGAAGAAGATTGGGCACTCTACCTCCCGTATCTTGAAGAAGAATCGAGTTGGGTCGAACAGATGTTAGCCCTTCGCTTTCTAGAAAATGTCGGACGAAAAGATAATGTCACATCGATTCTGCCTTTCGTCGGGAGTCGCTCCTGGTGGGTTCGGACGGCTGCCTTTGATGCGTTACTCGCTTGTGGAGGACTGGAGCAACTCGCACTTGTCGCACAGTCGCATCCAGACCGTTATGCGAAACAAAAAGCGACGGAACGCTTAGCGAAGGAGATGAAACAACATGTCATCTGAAACCATACAATCGGTCATCAATGTCCTATCCTGGACCGTTCTCATCTATATGATTCTCGTCATTTTATTTTATTCGTCACTTTATCTGATTTCCGCACAGATGGTTCGGAAGCAACGCTTTCGTCGGAAGGAAAGTTCGTATCTGCCGTTAATGCGGTCACTCTACACACGGCCGGTCAGTATTTTGGTCCCAGCCTACAATGAGGAGTACACGATTGTCACGAGTGTTCAAGCGTTGCTTGCAATCGATTATCCGGAGCATGAAGTCATCGTCATTAACGATGGTTCGAGTGACGGAACAATCGATCAATTGTTTAAAACCTATGAACTTGAAAAAGAATTACGCTTCCCTCGGATCTTGATTGGTTCAAAACCGGTCAAAGCAGTCTATCGTTCGCGAATCGATGCCCGTCTCATCGTCATCGATAAAGAAAACGGCGGGAAGGCAGATGCGTTGAACGCCGGTATCGATTATTCGAGTTATCCGTACTTTTGTTCCCTCGATGCGGATTCTGTATTGGAACGAGATGCGTTATTGAAGGTCATGAAACCAATCGTCGAATCAGATGAGGAAGTCGTCGCGACATGCGGATCGATTTTCCTCGTGAATGGCTGTACGATCGAAGGCGGGGAAATCGTTGAAATTAGAACGCCGAAACAACGAATCGTCTTGATGCAGATGATTGAATATTTCCGTGCCTTTTTGTTCGGGCGACTCGGACTCAGCCGATTTAACTTGTTGTTGATCGTGTCCGGGGCATTTGGTCTTTTCCAAAAAGATATCGTCGTCAAGGCGGGCGGATATAAGGAGGGACTGGTCGGAGAAGACATGGAGCTCGTCGTCCGTCTTCACCGGTACATGAAGGAAAATAAATTGAACAAGCGCATCGAATATGTTCCGTCACCCGTTTGTTGGACGCAAGCACCAGAAACGATGGACGTGTTACGTTCGCAGCGTACGCGCTGGCATCGTGGTCTTGCGGAAACGTTATGGACCCACAAACGAATGATCGGGAATCCGCGTTACGGATTCGTCGGTAGCATCTCGATGTTATATTTTTTCTTGATTGAGTTACTTGGTCCGATCGTCGAATTAATCGGTTACTTCATCATTCCGCTCAACTTACTTGTCGGGACGCTGAACTTTGAGTTCGGAATCGTCCTGTTAACGGTCGCCTTGTTATATGGTTCACTCCTGTCTGCTGGCGCTGTCTTACTCGAAGAGTGGACGATGCACCGGTTTAAGAACGTAAAAGAATTGATTCGACTGTACTTGTGGTCATTGACGGAATCGTTTTGGTACCGCCCGATTCTCGTCTTCTTTAAGCTCGGGGGATTAATTCAATTCATGACGGGACGCGGTCAGTGGGGTAAAATGGAACGGCAGCGACTGGACGAAGTCGTACAAGAAGAAAAAACGAGTTAATGTTTGAAATGACAACATGTAGGAGGATTGTTCGTGGACTTACTTCGAAACAAATGGTTTAAAGCATTACTTTGGATCTTGACGATTTTCTTAGTCATCTGGGTCGGGACGAAGATTTCGTTTTTGTTCCAACCGATTAAAGTCATGCTCGCGTTGATTTTTCCACCGCTGATCATTGCGGGAATCTTTTATTACTTTACGCTTGGAATCGTCGATACGCTGCAAAAACGGGTCAAGAAACGGGGTCTTGCCGTCTTGATTGTTTTACTTGCATTTATTAGTATCCTGACGCTGGTCATTACGTTACTCGGACCAATCCTTGTCAAGCAGGTGACGGAATTCGTCACAAGTATTCCGGACCTCGTAATCGAGTTACGTGACCAAACGTTGAATCTGCGTGACCAGCTGATGGGGAATCGTTTCATCTCGAACTGGGTTCAACACAATACGGAACTGTTTGACGAATGGACGAATGAAGCGACCTCGTATATCGGAACCGTCTTTAAGTCTGTCACGGCGTCTGTCGGAACGATTTTTGGTGTGATTTCATCAACAGTGCTCGTCATCGTTCTCGTCCCGTTCATTTTAGTTTACATGTTGCTTGACGGATATAAGTTCCCCGATTCGGTCGTCAAACTGTTACCAAAAGGCTACGAAAAAGAGACGCGCAACATCCTGCATGATATGCATGTGACCGTCAAACACTATGTCAACGGTCAAATCATCGTCTCGCTTTGTGTCGGCTTGATGTCATTGATTGGTTTCTTTATCGCAGACATCCAGTATGCCTTACTGCTTGCGTTGTTCTGTACCGTCACGAACATCATTCCGTACCTCGGTCCTTACATCGGAGCGGTGCCTGCCGTCATCGTCGGATTCATCGATGATCCGATTAAGGCACTGTATGCCATCATCACGATTGTCGTCGCCCAACAAATTGAATCGAATCTGATTTCGCCATACGTGCAAGGTAAGACGTTGAAAGTCCATCCGTTGACGATCATCATCGTCTTGCTCGTCGCCGGGAAAATCGCCGGAATCATCGGTGTCATTTTGGCGGTCCCGACGTATGCGGTATCAAAAGTCGTCATTCAAAACATTGCCCGGATTTATCGTTTGCGTCAGCAACAGTTTGACTTACAGACGGAACACTCACCGATCATCACCGATTCTTCAAAATCATAACAATCCGCCCTCTGCCGAACCATTCAAGCAGAGGGTTTGTGATTTGTGACAGAGAGGGATAGGATGAAAGGATACATTTCACAACTTCGACTCATTTTAGTTTATAAATTGATTGGAATCTTTTTTATAATGGTTATAATGTAGAGTAGAGAAGAAAAGATAGATGAGAATGAAATCTTTGGACGTAAGGGGTAGAGCGCATGCATATCGTAGTTGTCGGTTTAAATAATAAGACGGCGCCTGTATCAATCCGCGAACAAGTCTCATTTGGGGAACATGAGATGAAGGGAGCGGTCGTGGCGCTACGAGATGAAAAGAGTATTTTTGAGAGCGTCATCGTGTCGACTTGTAACCGAACGGAATTATATGTCGTGACGGATCAACCACACACAGGACGTTATTATACAAAACGTTTTCTCGCGAACTGGTTCGGCTTGACGATGGAGGAACTAGAGCCTTATTTGTTTATTCACGAGGGGTTTGATGCAATGAAGCACTTGTTCCGGGTAACGAGTGGACTGGATTCGATGATCGTTGGGGAAACACAAATTTTAGGTCAGGTGAAGACAAGTTTCTTTACGGCGCAAAAACTCGAGACGACAGGAACGGTCTTCAATAAGTTATTCAAAGAAGCGGTGACGCTTGCGAAACGGGCCCACGCTGAAACAGGAATTGGTGAAAGTGCCGTATCGGTCAGTGCTGCTGCCGTGACACTTGCAGAACAGTTACTCGGGTCACTTGAAGACAAATCAATCGTCGTCATTGGTGCAGGTGAGACGGGTGAATTGACAACGCTCAACCTGTATGAAGCGGGTGCACGGGACATCACGGTCTTTAACCGGACACTGGCGAAAGCAGAAGAAGTTGCGAATCGTTTCGAAGGGTCTGCACATTCGATTAACGAAATGCAATGTGGCCTCCTTCGGGCTGATATCGTCATTTCTTCTACCGGTGCGAAACGTGCCATCATCAAGCGGGAAGACATCGCGGCAGCCCAACTGTTCCGCAGTGACCGTCCGTTTTTGTTGATTGATATCGCCGTACCACGGGATATCGAGCCGACAGCAGGTGATTTACCGGGCGTTCATTTATATGACGTCGATGATTTAACGTCAATCGTCCAGCAAAATATGGCGGAGCGGATGAAAGAGGCGGCTAAAATCGAGTTACGGATTGAAGCGGCAATCGCTGAGTTCGAAGGTTGGTTGACGACGCTTGGTGTCGTACCAATCATCACGGAACTGCGTGACCAATCGCTGAAAATTCAACAAGATACGATGTTGAGCCTCGAACGAAAATTACCGGATATGTCGGCGCGCGAAAAAGCCGTCATCGGAAAACACATGAAATCGATCATCAATCAATTACTGCGGGAGCCGCTCTCCTATATTAAAGACGCGGCGGCAAAACCGGACGCAGAACAACGCATTGCCCAGTTCATGGACACGTTTGCACTTGATGAGGACTTATTTGATGCTTCTGTCGAAGAAGTCGTTTTACAAGACGAAACTTCTAAACCACGCAAAGCTGTGAATCGATGAACAAAGCGGGAATTGTGTTACAATAGAAAAGCATGGGGCGGACTTGTGCCGCCCCTTTATTATTGTACAGGGGGATTTTAGCATGCGAAAAATCATAGTAGGTTCACGCAGTTCGAAATTAGCGATGACACAGACGAAATGGGTCATCGAGCAATTAAAACAAGCGGGTGCACCATATGACTTCGAAATCAAAAATATCATCACAAAAGGGGACCGCATCCTTGATGTGACCTTGTCTAAAGTCGGCGGAAAAGGATTGTTCGTCAAGGAAATCGAACAACAGATGCTGGATGAAGAAATCGATTTCGCCGTCCATAGCATGAAAGATCTTCCTTCAGAACTCCCGGCAGGTCTAATCATCGGTGCGACACCTGCACGTGTCGATGCACGCGATGCGCTCATTACGAAAACAGGCGGCGGGCTTGAGACACTGCCTGAAGGCGCGACGGTCGGGACAAGCAGCTTGCGCCGTGGGTCACAGTTGCTCAAATTGCGCCCGGATTTAAAGATTGAATCGATTCGCGGAAATATTGATACACGCCTCGAAAAGTTGAAGACGGGACCATTCGACGGGATTTTACTCGCAGCAGCCGGTCTGCAACGGATGGGGTGGTCAGATGAGATCGTCTCAGAATACATTTCGACGGACGCGATGATTCCTGCTGTCGGTCAAGGCATCTTGGCAATCGAATGCCGTGATCAAGACCAAGAAATTC
Organism: Exiguobacterium sp. s193; assembly: GCF_018618755.1. Lineage (GTDB taxonomy): Bacteria > Bacillota > Bacilli > Exiguobacteriales > Exiguobacteriaceae > Exiguobacterium_A. The sequence continues at coordinate 240,274 of NZ_JACSMR010000001.1, read as the reverse complement.
GTGATCTCTTAAATTTAATTCATGATCAAATGACAGAGAAAGTGGCGTTTGCCGAGCGGTCATTCTTATCTGCCATCGAAGGAAGCTGTCACGTCCCGGTTGGTGGTTTTGCGACAATCAACGAAGATTTATCGACGACACTCGTCGGTTTCATCGGTTCGGTCGACGGGACACAAATCTTACTCGAACGCGAAACTTCGCTCGACCCGATGCAACTCGGTCAGCTCGTCGCTGATCGGTTACTCGATGCCGGTGGTCGCGAAATTCTCGCGGCGTTGCCGGATGACTTATAAGCGACTGGTCTTGACCGGGAGTCGTCCGCCGAACGCGGCGCAAGTGCAGCGGTTAGCGGAACGACAGATTGACGTCATTTACGAACCGAGTATCGTGACAGTACCCGTGGCATTCGAATTGCCACCAGCACTCGATTGGTTAGTCGTGACGAGTCCGACCGGTGTCGAACGAATTGTGCCGCATTTACCGCAGTTACGTGCGACGAAGATTGCCGTCGTCGGTACAAAAACGGCACGAGTCCTTGAACGGGCAGGTCGAAGCGCCGATTTCATTCCGTCTGCTTTTACAGGGGATGTTCTCGTTGACGAGTTACAGCATCAACTGTTACCGAACCAGCGGATTTGTTTTGCCCGTGGAAACCGGTCGCGGCAGGAACCGCTTGAACGATTAAAACAAGTAGTCGCAGCTGACGTCCTCGAAGTCGTGACGTATGAAACGAACATACGCCAGATTCCGCGAGAACGTTTGTCTGGCGCAACGTATATCGGATTACAAAGTCCATCTGCCGTCGAAGCACTCGCTTCGTTAGCACTTGAAACGTCTGCGACGTATGTCGCGATTGGCCCCGTCACAGAACAAGCTGCACGACGCGCAGGACTGAGACCTCTACGTAGCGCAAAGACGTTTACGCTCGACGGATTGATTGACTGCATTTTAGAGGAGGAACTGGAATGAACACATTAGAATTCGCACGCCACCGCCGTTTACGAAATACGGCTTCACTTCGCTCGCTCGTACGAGAAAATCATTTGCATAAATCAGACTTGATTTATCCACTGTTTATCGCAGAAGGAGAAGACATTAAGCGTGAAGTCAGTTCGATGCCTGGTGTGTTCAATTTATCGCTTGATCATCTTGAAGCGGAAATCAAAGAAGTTGTCTCGCTCGGTATCGAGTCCGTCATCTTGTTCGGTGTTCCGCATGACCATTTAAAAGATGAACAGGGCACAGGGGCGTTCCACGATCACGGGATTGTCCAGGAAGCGACACGTCTCGTTAAAAAGATTGCACCGCAACTGACGGTCATCGCGGATACGTGTCTCTGTGAATATACTTCGACAGGCCATTGCGGTATCGTCGCGGACGGTACGGTCGATAATGATGCCTCACTTCCCCTGCACGTCCAAACAGCCGTCTCTCAAGCACGGGCTGGTGCAGATATCATTGCCCCATCCTCGATGATGGACGGATTTGTTGCTGCGATCCGTCAAGGGCTCGATGAGAATGGTTTCAGCCATATCCCGGTCATGAGCTACGGCGTCAAATATGCATCTGCGTATTACGGTCCTTTCCGTGACGCGGCCAATTCAGCACCAGGTGAAGGGGACCGTAAAGGATATCAAATGGACCCGGCGAACCGTCGCGAAGCCTTCCGGGAAGCGACAGCGGATGTGGAGCAGGGGGCTGACTTCATGATTGTCAAACCGGCACTTGCCTTCATGGATATCATCCGTGACGTACGCGAACGAATCGACCTACCGATTGTCGCCTATAATGTTTCCGGGGAGTATGCGATGGTCAAAGCAGCAGCACTCAACGGTTGGATTGATGAAGAACGGATTGTCATGGAGACGATGCTTGGCTTTAAACGGGCTGGAGCAGATTTAATCATCACCTATTTCGCGAAAGACATCTGTCGTTACTTGGAGGGGTCGAAATGAGCTTAACCAATCAAAACTCAAAATCAAAAGCCGCTTTCGAACGGGCATTACCACTCATGCCGGGCGGTGTGAACAGTCCGGTCCGTGCCTATAAATCAGTTGGCATGACACCGATTTTTGCAGAACGGGCAAGTGGTTCGAAATTATATGATATCGATGGCAAAGAATACATCGATTACGTATTATCATGGGGACCGATGATTTTAGGTCACGCCGATCCAATCGTAACGGCGGCAATTCAAGAACAAGCGACACGTGGTTGGAGTTACGGGACACCGACTGAAATCGAGTCGGCGATGGCGGAACTTGTCATCAGCCGTGTCCCGTCGGTCGAAGTCGTCCGAATGGTCAACTCGGGGACGGAAGCAACGATGGCAGCATTACGTCTTGCGCGTGGGTATACAGGCAAAACGAAAATCCTGAAGTTTGAAGGCTGTTACCACGGACACGGCGATTCCTTGTTGATTAAAGCCGGTTCAGGCGTCGCGACGCTTGGCCTTCCAGACTCACCGGGAGTTCCGGCACAAATCGCCAGTATGACGTTGACGGTTCCTTATAACGACATGGATGCTGTCCGGACCGCCTTTGAAAAACATGGCGACGACATTGCAGGTGTCATCGTCGAACCAGCAGCTGGGAACATGGGCTTCGTCCCGCCGGCAGCTGGATTCCTCGAGGGGCTTCGTGAAATCACGGAAGCACACGGTACGTTGCTGATCTTCGACGAAGTCATGACCGGGTTCCGCGTCGGTTTCAACTGTGCCCAAGGATACTTCGGTGTCACACCAGACATCACATGTCTCGGTAAAGTCATCGGTGGTGGTATGCCGGTCGGTGCTTACGGTGGACGCCGTGACATCATGGAGCAAATCGCGCCGCAAGGTCCGATCTACCAAGCGGGTACGTTGTCCGGAAATCCGCTCGCAATGGCGGCAGGTCTCGCGACATTAACGCAGTTAAAACCGGAACACTACGAAGAATTTGACCGAAAAGCGAACCGTCTCGCGGAGGGCTATTTACAGGCTGCTGCGAAATACAACATTCCATTGACGACGAACCGGGCCGGCGCGATGTTCGGTGTCTTCTTCACGGATCAGCCCGTGACGAATTTCGAACAAGCGAAAACATCGAATCTTGAGATGTTCCGTTCGTACTATCAAAAGATGGCGGCGCGCGGAATCTTCCTTCCACCGTCACAATTCGAAGGACTCTTCTTGTCGACGGTCCACTCGGAAGACGATATCGAACGGACGATCGAAGCGGTCGAACTGACATTTAAAGAACTCCAGGTCGAATTTAACCGTTAAGGAGTTCTTGACGGGCGATGGACGTCTCGGATAAAATAAGGGAAGAATAATTTGGAAACAGCGATGACGGGAAGAGTAGCGTGATCACAGACTGTATGAGAGAACACATCCACCGGCTGAGAGATGTGACAGTGTGTCCGCGTGAAGGTCACCCCACGAGCTGGTATCGTAAGCGCGAGCGAGCGATATCCGGATTCCGCACGTTACGCGGGCTAGAGGGCACTCCCGTTATCGGGGTGAACTAAGGTGGTACCGCGGAAGAGCAACGGCTTCTTTCGTCCTTAGATGAGGACGAGAGTAGCCGTTTTTATTATGGGTAAAAGGAGCGATTTAGATGCAGGAATTATCAATGCCGACGAAATATGATCCGCAGGCGACGGAAGAAAAATGGTACGACTTTTGGCTGGAAGGGGAGTATTTCAAAGCTGATCAAGATCCAGAGAAAGCACCGTACACGATCGTCATCCCACCACCGAACGTGACAGGGAAACTTCATCTCGGTCATGCTTGGGATACGACGTTACAGGACATGCTGACACGGATGAAGCGGATGCAAGGGTTCGACGTCCTGTACTTGCCGGGAATGGATCACGCGGGAATCGCGACACAAGCAAAAGTCGAACAGAAGCTCCGAGCGGAAGGAAAGTCACGTCTTGAAATGGGACGTGAGAAGTTCCTCGAACAATCATGGGCGTGGAAAGAAGAATATGCTTCAACAATCCGTGCGCAATGGTCGAAACTCGGACTTGGTCTGGATTACTCACGTGAGCGTTTTACGCTCGATGAAGGATTATCTGAAGCGGTCCAGGAAGTCTTTGTTAAACTGTATGAAAAAGGTTTGATTTACCGTGGCGAATACATCGTCAACTGGGACCCGGCGACGAAAACAGCGATTTCCGATATCGAAGTCATCTATAAAGATATCGAAGGTGCTTTTTACCACCTCAGTTATCCATTGACGGACGGAACAGGTCACGTCGAACTCGCGACGACGCGCCCGGAGACGATGCTTGGGGATACGGCAATCGCCGTCAATCCGAAAGATGAGCGTTACGCTCACCTCGTCGGGAAAACGATCACGTTACCGATCGTCGAACGAGAAATCCCGATCGTCGCTGACGAATATGTCGATATGGAATTCGGAACAGGTGTTGTTAAAATCACGCCAGCCCATGACCCGAACGACTTTGAAGTCGGAAACCGGCATGATTTACCACGTGTCCTCGTCATGAATGAAGACGGAACGATGAACGAAAATGCCGGGAAATATGAAGGCATGGACCGGTTCGACTGCCGGAAACAAATCGTTGAGGATTTAAAAGCTTCTGGTGTCTTGATTAAAGTCGAGCCTCACTTACACTCGGTCGGTCACTCGGAACGGTCGGATGCAGTCGTTGAACCGTATTTGTCACTGCAATGGTTCGTTAAGATGGAGCCACTCGCTGAAAAAGCACTTGCTGAACAACAAGGCGACGATAAAATCAACTTCGTCCCACAACGGTTCGAAAACACCTATGTCCGCTGGATGGAGAATATCCGTGACTGGTGTGTCAGCCGTCAACTTTGGTGGGGACACCGGATTCCAGCCTGGTACCATAAAGAAACAGGCGAAGTGTTCGTTGGGAAAGAAGCACCTGCCGACATCGAAAACTGGGAGCAAGACAACGATGTCCTCGATACGTGGTTCTCATCAGCGCTTTGGCCGTTCTCGACGATGGGCTGGCCGAATACGGATGCTGCGGATTACCAAAAGTACTTCCCGACGTCGACACTCGTTACGGGTTACGACATCATCGCTTTCTGGGTGTCACGGATGATTTTTCAATCGTATGAGTTTACAGGCGAACGTCCATTCAACGATGTGTTGATTCATGGTCTGATTCGTGACTCGGAAGGCCGTAAGATGTCGAAATCACTCGGTAACGGAATCGATCCGATGGATGTCATCGAAAAATATGGTGCCGATTCACTCCGTTGGTTCTTGACGACAGGATCGACTCCAGGGAACGATTTACGCTTCTACTGGGAAAAAATCGAAGCGACGTGGAACTTCTCAAATAAATTGTGGAACGCGAGTCGTTTTGCACTGATGAACATGGACGGTCTGACGTATGAAGAAATCGATCTGACGGGCGAAAAATCACTTGCCGATCAGTGGATTTTGACACGTCTGAATACGACGATTGACGACGTAACGCGCTTATCCGATAAGTATGAGTTCGGTGAAGCTGGTCGGATCCTTTACCACTTCATCTGGGAAGATTTCTGTAACTGGTACATCGAGATGGCGAAGTTACCGCTCAACGGTGAAAACGAGGCCGCTAAATTGACGACGCGTTCAATTCTTGCGTACACGCTCGACCAAATCATGCGTCTGATGCACCCGTTCATGCCGTTCATCACGGAAGAGATTTGGCAGCACTTGCCGCATCAAGGGGAGACGATCACGCGTGCCGCTTGGCCGACACGTAACGAGACACTCGACTTCCCGCAAGCAGTTCCTGCGTTCGAAGCTGTCCAAAACGTCATCCGGTCGGTCCGGAACATTCGTGCCGAAGTGAACGCACCGATGTCAAAACAAATTCAATTGATGATTTCGACGAGTGACGACCAGGTGCAACATGATTTAGAGACGAATATCTCGTACTTGAAGAAGTTTACGAATGCTTCCGAATTACTTGTCGAACGTAGCATGGCGGCACCGGAAAAAGCACTCAGTGCCATCGTGACCGGCGCAGAATTGTTCATTCCGTTGGCTGACTTAATCAACATCGAAGAAGAAATAGCCCGCTTGAACAAAGAACTCGTCAAGTATACGAAAGAAGTCGAACGGGTCGAGAAAAAACTCAACAACCCTGGTTTCGTCGGAAAAGCACCGGCACATGTCATCGAAGAAGAACAAGCGAAAGCACAAGACTACAATGAAAAACGTGCAGCAGTCGAAGCACGGATCAACGAACTATCTCAATAATTCCAACAGTGGCTCAAGTTTCCTTGAGCCACTTTTTTTAAAGGGGCGAGGACAGCGTGAAGACGAGAGAAGACGTATTAGAATGGTTATCGCAATTGTTAGCATTTGGTATCAAACCGGGACTAAGTCGGATGGAAGCATTGCTTGCCGCGTTGCAGATTGATTCGGACGCCGTCCCGACAATCCATGTCGCCGGAACGAATGGAAAAGGATCGACGGTTGCTTTCCTGCGAGAGATGGGAATGGCAGAAGGCTTACGGATTGGGACGTTTACATCCCCGTATATCATTCAGTTCGAGGAACGAATCATGCTGAACGGAGTGCCGATTGGTGAAGTAGATCTTGTCAGTGCAGCTAATGCAGTGAAGCAAGCAATGACGAAGGTCGATTCGACGATTGGTACAGTGACGGAATTCGAAGCATTGACGGCACTTGCCTTCTATCATTTTAATCAGATCCGTCCTGATTTCGTCATTTACGAGGTCGGACTCGGAGGACTTTATGACTCGACGAACGTACTGAAGCAACCGATTGCTGCCATCATCACCTCGATTGGTCACGATCATCAAGCGATTCTCGGAGATACGCTCCAAGAGATTGCCTTACAGAAGTTCGGCATCATCAAACAAGGGACGTCGGTCATCGCCGGGAAACTGCAAGAGGAACTGACGGTGCCGTTGATGGCCTATTGCGGCGACCGGGCGGCGACGTTGAAATGGAGCCAGGAAGCCATCCTCTCTTACCGGCTGAATGCGACCGGGACATGGGCGACATATGAAGGGATTCCGGAAACACGACTCGGGCTCGAAGGGCATCATCAAGTCGAAAATGCAGCGAACGCCGTCGTCTGTGCAAAGAAACTCGGTTGGTCAAATAAGGCGATTCGCCGGGGTCTCCGCAACGCCAAACATCCGGGACGCTTTGAAATCATTTCCCGCAAACCACGGATTATTTTAGACGGTGCCCATAATCCGGAAGGGGTTAAAGCGCTCGTCGACCGCCTAAAACAGGAAACGTTGCCCATCGTCATCCTTTGTTCCATCCTGCGGGATAAGGATCGCCTTGCGATGATTAGACAATTTCAGGAAGTGACACCGACAATTTATGAGACGACGTTTGATTTTCCGCGTGCCCGGTCGCTTAACGAACTGCAGGCAGACGGTGCACAAGTCACGGAGCTCGATTCGTTTTTGTCCGAATATGAGGGTACGGATCAGGTACTCGTCGTGACGGGATCGCTCTACTTCATCAGTACAGTCCGTGAAAAATTAATCGGACAACGTTTTACAAAAAAGGGAAAACCGTGAAAGTCCTTGTATACTAAAAGTGGGGTAATATAGTCCTAGCTTTTATGACCTTACAACGAGGAGACGATGGAAGATGAAGCGTTGGTTACGTCTGTTTTTAGTCAGTGTATTAATCTTTACAAGTTTTAGTTATATACAAGAAACACATACGAACGCCGCGACCGGAGAAAAATTCAAGATTCTTGAGATTCGCGACGATTGGTCGACGACGAACCGGATTGATCCGAATACCGTAGTGACGTCGCTTTTGACCGGGCTCGATTTGAGCCGTTACGAAATCAAGATGATGACCGTCAAAGAACTGAACGCGTCACGCTTCCCGTTAGATGGCGCTTTTGATGCCGTTGTCTTTGATCCATCAGTCTTTTCCGGAACGGACCGATATGCGATGGCTGTATCGGATACATCACAAAATCACAATACGAGCAAAATCGAAAACGATATCACGAAGTTAAAAGGAAATGAAATCGTCAGTGGCTTCATTAACAAAGGGCTGCCAGTCTTTTTTCATCCGGACGTATTGACGCAGACAGGTAGTAATTTTAATGCGATCTTCAAAAATATCAAATCCAATGCGTTGATTGCCTATACGGACAGCCAAACGGTCGTCACGAAATTAAATGGACAAAAAATCATTCGTCCACGGCTTGAGACCGTTACGGTCAATCAAAATGGGACAGCGTTGACAGGTATCGATAAAGGAAAGACGGCCGTACCAAACGTTCCCGTTAATTTTGCCTATACGACGACGCTTGAAAATACGAACCAGTTAGCCCAACTCTACATCGATTTTGATAGTAATGATCAGTTCGAAGAGTCGGAAAAAGTCGATGAGAAACCGGCGGCAAAGACCGGTACATTAAGCTATAATTTTGACGCCCCGAGTTATACAGGGCCGCGGAACTGGATGATTCGCGTCAAGAGCAGTGACGGACTGACCGACTATAAAACGGGCAGTTTTTTAATGAAGGATCAGGTCGCGGAAGCAAAAGTTTTACAAGTAACGCGAACAGGTTCGACAGGATCAATCAATGGCTTCATGAATACAGGTACGTTATTGACAGAGACCGGCTATTATGACTTTAACGTCGAAGTCATGACGGCAGCTCAATTTAATAGTGACTATGCTTCGAAAAAATTAAATACAGCGTATGACCTGCTGATTTTTGGATTTCAGGATTCATATGGAGCAGCATCATTAAGTAACGATGCGGCAAACGCCATCCTTGATTTCACGAACACGGGACAAGGATTGATGCTGTCACACGATACGATTTTCCGTCCGAATAAGTCATCAAAATCGGAACTCTTTTGGGAAGAAAAGTTCGCCGGTCTCGCCGGACAAAAGAACTTTACGAACATGGGGTACGGGGCGAAACGGACATCGACTAAAGCAGTCAAACAAAATGCCGGTGTCATGACATCCTATCCGTTTATGTTAGCGGATGAAGTCTCAATCGCAACGACACATGACCAATATTTCGGTCTCGATTTAGAGCAGCCCGATTTGATTCCGTGGTATAACATTCGGGAAAACAAAGTGGACGTCGATACGACGACTCAAAACGCGGGTCGTACCATCGGCGATGCCCGTAATCATTACTACATGTATACAAAGGGCAATGTTACCTACTCCGGTGCAGGTCATACGACAAGTTTTAATCAACAGCAGGAAAAAGAGCTGTTTTCGAATACGATGTACCGTGCTTTCATCGGTGCCAACCATAAACCGCTCATTAAAAATGTCTTGCCGGACAGCCGAGCAAGTTATTTAGACAATGAACCGATCACGGTATCTTATAAGGTCAACGATTATGATTTACGGGACCGAGAATTAAAAACCCGGATTTATATCGATGATGAAAAAGTCTATGAAAACAACAAACTAAAAAACAATTCATTCGTCAGCCAAACATTTGATGCGAAACTAACAGGCAAAACGACGGCAACGATCCGAATCGAGGCCGAGGATCAACGGGGTGCTAAAACGATTGAGACACGGACCATCCAAGTCGTCCAGCCGTCATCTTCAGCACCGTTTACGTTATCACGGTCGATTGACCCGGCGACAATTCCCCAAGGCGAAACAGCAACGATTACGTATACGGTCAAAACAACACCGATGGTCCAAAAAGATGCCATCGGAAATAACGGATACATCATGGGGCAATTTTCAGTGACGATGGAAGATATCTTATTTACGGAAAACTTCCCGAGTAACGTCGAAGTGGTTTCGGCGACCGGACTTGGTGGGGTCAAAGTCGTCAATCAAAAATTGACAGGAACTGTACCTGACATCGAATACGATGAAGAAATCGAAGGACTTCAAAAAGGGTTATGGATTGCAAAACCGTCTGAGTTGACCTTTACCGTCAAAGTGCGGGCGAAGGATGCGGCCGGTGTCCATGAGTTCGATAAAAAAAATAACATGATTGTATCGACGAAGACGGTCTACCGCGACAAGAAAAACGGCGGTGGCAAATCGAAGTCGTTCGCAAACGACGATCAATCCTTCCCGACCCTTGGATATGCGTTATCGACGCCATATGCGACGAGAGCCCAAATTCCGGCTGTCCGGATTGATCTTAATACACCTTCCTATAAAGTTTTACCGGAAATCAGCCCGGCAGGCAGTCAGTACGGGACGTTAAACTGGTCGGTCGCGGACACGAGTATTGCAACAATCGATCCATCGGGAATCATCATCCCGAAAAAAATCGGAACGACAGAGATTAAATTGATTGTTCCCGTTGCGAATGGACGTGAGTTAGTCGCGACTTCGAAGTTGACGATCAACGATGTCTTTAAAGGATTAATTGTCAGGGATGTTCCTGACGTTTTATACGTCGGACAAACGAAAGCGATGACGGGCGAAGCAGCCATGTTGTCCGGGACGGATGCACCGATTAAATGGCTTGTGACGAACAACGATTTAGTCGAGGCTAGCGGTCTGACAACAGATGAGTTATCGCTAACAGGAAAAAAACCAGGCACAATGACCGTTCAAGCCGTTGTTCCGGCATCGAGCGGCAGCACAACCTATTTAGCACAGTCGCAAGTCTATACGATTGAAGTCAAATTACCGGAACTAACCGTAACACCGAATACTCTAGAGTTATGGGTCAACACGACACAAGATGTCACGGCGACCTTTACACCAAGTATTCAGTTACCGTTCACCGTTTCGACGTCTAGTCCGGCGATCGAACTCATCCAAACGGCGGCTGGTTACACAGTCAAGGGAATAACGGGGACACCGGCTGGTCCAGTCGACGCTTTGTTGGAACTTCGAGATTTTACAGCGACACAAGCTATCACGAAAATCATGGTGCGTGAAAATCCAACTGATTTGACGGCGAACGATTTGACACTTTCCATGCAGGATGTTCAAAAGCAGCCTGTCTTGAACTGGTTACCTGTGACGGCGACAGAGCGTTTTTATCGTCTAGAAGTGCTCCAAGGAAAAGAGTATGTGAAGGTTGATTCATCGGCACAAGCCTTAAAACCGATTCGCCCAGGTGTCGCACGTGTCAAAGTGACGGCATTAAAAGCAGATCAATCGGTTCTTGAAGTCATCAAAACCGGTGCGACGGAGAAACAACCGTTGACGGCGACCTTTAAAGTGACGATTTCTTCTGAAGGTTCAAGCACTTCACCAGATACGGATGTCTATTAAGTGACGGGGGAAATGACGTGAAGAAAAAACAAATCATTAGCGTCGTTCTCCTGTTTCTAATCGGAATTGGAGTAACGACATACTTGTTGATTGAACAGCGAAACCAGCAAGCTTTTGAAAAGAGTATCGATACGTCAGATGTTAACGCATTTGCGTCAGCAGTCGAACACGTTTCTTTATCGACAAAAGACCGGAATCAGTACATTCAGCAGTTCCAAGAAGCACTCGACTATGAAAAAGCACTCGTTTTGCTGGACGACAAGAGTGTGAAAAATCAAGTGAACTGGTTTTATGTCGCCCGGTTCGGACCAGCTTCTGTAGTCAAGCAATGGCTTGATGCGGGAGCTTCCGTCGAGCAAACGAATGAGCAGCAACAGACAGTCCTGCATGTTGCGACGAGTATCAACCGATCGGCAGATGTCTATGCCTTATTCATCAAACGGGTGTCTGCTAAAGAAATCAATCTACTTGACCAATATCGGAATTCAGCTTTATATTACGCGACGATCGATCAAAATGAGCCTGTAATCGAAATGTTGCTCGCAGCTGGAGCAAATCCGAATCTCGGAGAGAATCCCCCGATTTATGAGGCAGTAAAACAAAATCGTCGGGATATCTATCAGTTGTTAAAAAAGCATGGTGCTCAAGTCAAGCAGATGGAAGTCAAAAAGATTGCACGTGCATATGGTGCGACATCATTTAAATGAAAAAAAACACGACATCGCGTGATGTCGTGTTTTTGTCTATCCTCAAGGCATGGTTCGTTTCGGGGTCTCGACATACATTTTGACGGCGCGGCTAAGTGGAAGCATCGCTGTCGGATTTTTTAATACACTTGCGTCATACTTTAGGCGAAGACGGGATTTTTCCGCTTCAGCAGATTTTTTGAGTGCCATTAATTCTTCAAGCGCTGTTACATCTTGCGGAAACTGATTTTCTGGTAAATCAAGTTGTCCACGGTACGCATTGACTTCGAGTTGTCCTTTCGTAAAGATTCCACCTTGGAGGTTCATCGTCGAGCCAACAGAATAAATTCGGTTTAGTGAAGTTGCGTCACTATAGAGAAACGCATTCATGTCTGGTGCATCTGTCTTGGGTGTCGAAAATTTATTGACCCGGTTGATTGTCAATGTGCCTTTACTGAGCAAAATCAATGTATTTTGGTTCGTAGAACTGGTAATCCCTTGAATGTTGGCATCGTCGAGACGGCTCGATCCGGTCGAGAACATCGTCGTAGCAAAACTGACGTTTCCACGAATCAATAAATTACCGAGTACGACGATCGGACGTTTAATCTCAAGTGGTTGCGTGATCGGGTTCAGCGACGAAATCGTCAAGTTACCATCGATGATTAGCGGTTCAGGCGATTCCTTGACGATATCATCAGTGATGGTCACGGTGCTTTGTTCCGCTGGGGAGGGGACGATGATTTGTTTTTTTGTACTTAACTCATTTAAAAATGGCCCGGTCAACACGGATCGTTCGATTGGTGGGGACATTTGGTCTTTTAAGTAATCAGACAAAGTGGCAAGCGAGATATTACTCGGAATGTCTAAGAAGTCGTTCAGTGCGAATTCGAAGTCAAATGGAACAAGTGTATCTTTCGTTGAGACGAGGGCGGTTTTGACCGCGGGATCAAAGACGGTCTGATCGCAGGGTAAAAAATCATCGCACGCTAACAGCGGTTCGTTTTGCGGCTGAAAGACACGGACCTGTCCATCGATATAAGGGTGGGCTAATTTATCCGTATAACGCCCTGTTTGACCGTTGTAGACGAAGTTCGGGGTCGCGGAAACTTTGAGTGCTTCCCGTGAGAAGACATTTCCTTCAATCCGTGGCGCACCGTTCAGGACGACTTGATTATCAGACCCTAATGTATAGTACAAAAAACTGGGGATGGCCGATAAATAGACACGCTGTGTATACGCTTTTTTGACGGTCGGTTGATCGCCTTTTGTCTCTTCAACGTGAGCCGTCAAATCCAGCGCTTTGACGCGGGCATTCGAATCGTCTTCATTGACTTCGACCGTGACGTTCGGCGCCGATGTTGTTAGAGGCAAAACGATTTGATTCGGAATGTCTGCGAACAGTTGCTTTGAGGAACTCGTCGGTGTGGCGTTACTTGTCGTTGCGACGATTTTTTGGAGGGCAGCAATCGCTTGGTCAAGTTCATTTTGAGTCGCTGTATCGACTTTGATGTTCGCCCCGCGTATTTCCGTCAGGCGCGTCGATTGGAGACTGACACCGATCGTTGCGATTGCGAGGACGGACAAGACGGTCAACGTCACGAGGACGAACAAAAGTGTGTAACCTTCTTCTGATTTTTTCATAATTAGTCCTTTCTGAACTAAAATCCAATCGTGCTCTTCAACGTTTGCGTTTCTTCCTGATCTGTCGACTGAATCCGTAACGTCATCGTCAAAATGCCATGGATGACGTATCTGCCCTGGTAGTCACCGGTCGTGATGTCGACGTACTCGGGACTTGAAATCGTGAAGGTTTTTTGAATCTCAGTTTGATCATCTACATTTTCGAGTGGTCCTTCATAAACAAGTGTGTCACCGTCGAGGCGCTCTGCCGTAAAGGTATATGTGATCGGATCCACGGTGACTTCGTTTTGCTGTTCAAGATTTGCATTAAAGGGGATGAATCCGGCAGACCGCTCGAGTAACTCGGAATCCGTGCTCAAGCGTGGGGCCGTTTTTTGATAAAAAGCCAATTCTTTTGCCTGATCGACACGAATCGCATCAAAGCCTGTGATTTCATTTAATATCAATCCGACAGAACTGTCGGCTTCACTCCTGAGCTCGCTGATGATCCCGGTCGCTTGAAAACTTTTTGTCCCCGAGATGAAGACCGTCAAGATGACACCACTAAATATCGCGGCGATGACGATCGCAACCAGGAGTTCGACGAGCGAAAATCCTTCAGTTCGTCGAAGGGAAACTTTGATTAAGCGTCGCATTCGTAATCGATCCCTTCAATGATGTAATCGGTTCGTTTTGACCATCTAAATAGACATAGACATATAAATCGAGCAGGTTCGGATTTTCTTCACTATCGATTTTGTGTGGCGTGACGCTAAATTTAACGTCGAACGGCAGATTATTTATCTCAGCATCATTGAAGATTGAGTCACAAATAGCCGATACACCACATGACGGCGTGTTCGGTGTCGGTATGGTATAGGCACCATTTAAATAGGGGACTCCTTCCGTCTGTTCAGCGAGGCGGTCAAAGGCGAACGGTCCCGTCTCGGACTCGATTGCTTCCCGTTCAATATAGGAAGCGGCATTTTTGGCCAGATAATTAGCGAACGTCAACTCCGTGCTCTTGCGAGAAGCGGATAAAGACTGTGAAAAAATACTGATGAGTGATACGGAAATGATCGAAAGAATCGTAATGCTGACTAATACTTCGATTAAGGAAAAGCCTTGTTGCTCGTCTTGCATGGATGCACCTCTTATCCGATTCAATATGAGTTATCAGTTCGAAAATGAAAAACGGTATGTATTCACGTAGGATGAAAGTTATTGTCAGCTAGGACTTATGTTTCATCATAATATTCATTATAATGGAAATACTAGACACCTGAAATGGTTATTTCAAACGGAAAGGAAACAGATGATGATAAATCTTAAGCGTTTTGCAGTACATACTCTTCTTTTAGTCCTATTGATTGTCTTAATCTATGTTCCTTCATTCGCGCTCATCTCCTTCACGGGCCAAGCGACTGTCAGCGAAAAGTTCTCTGACAGTGCACGGATTGCATCCGTCCCAGTCGGCGGGATGACGCGTGACGAAGCGAAACCGAAAGTACAAAAAGCGATTACGACCTGGTCCAACATGACGCCTTTAACGATGGGAACAGGTGAAGAGACGACACCGATCCCGACAACACTTGTAACCTTTAAAACGGATCAAGCAATTGAAGCAGCCTCGTTAAAAAAAGGGGGCAAGTTATCAGTAAGTATGGATGACGCCGCAATCGAGGACTATTTGTCGACGCAACCGGTCGCCTATACGGCGGAACAGACGACACAGTTCAAGACATGGCTTACAAAGATGAGCCGAGAGTTAAAGGAAGGAAACTATGATCCGACTACGATGACCGTAGCAACGGGAACGGATGAAGTCGTTTCATCGATTTCCTTTACGACACGATCAGCAGCAGAAGAACAAATGGTCGAAGCCATGACCCAGGTAGAACTAAAGGCCGGACAATTGATGAACACAAAAACGTACGGAATGGATCCTGTAGCTGCTTCATATATTGGAAGTAAATTGTATGAGTTATTCGCCAAAACACCGTTTGAAATCGTCGAACGGATGCCGCACGATCAATTACCGGACGATATCACACTCGGTTACGATGTCCGAATTGATGAAAAAACAGATTTTGCCGTGCGGAATACGCAAGCGAGCAGCTACCAACTCGTTGCGACGAAGACGGGTAGTGACGTGACACTTGAATTGCGTGGAACGCCATTCAAAGAGACGGTGACTGCCGTACTTGAGGGAGAAAAATCGATTCCTTACCGGACGATCACCCGTTATTCCGCGACGTTATCTGCCGGAACGACAAGTGACACACAATCCGGTGAAGATGGCAAATCGATTGAATTGTACCGCCTTATCAAATCAAATAAAGGCGAACAAAAAATCCTGATTGCACTTGATTTTTATGCAGCGACACCGGCCATCGTGATGAAAAGCAGTCAAACGGAGCAAGCCCCGGTCGTCACACCACCTGCTGAAGAGAACCAAAACGAGACGGATCCGACTGATGATGAATCTGATACGACGGATCAAACCGACCCAGAGTCGGATGTGACAGGTCCAGATGCACCGACATCACCGGATACACCGACGTCACCCGATACACCAGATACTCCAACAGACGGAGACCCTGCTTCTCCCGTCGAAGGTGATACAGCGGAACCGGCAGTCGGTTAATTCAGATTAGAAAAGAGGGGATTGTATGAACTGGACAGATTTATTGGTTGAACTCGGAATCATCGTCGGACTAGCGACGATTATCTGTGGCTTGATGTTTGCCGTTCAAATTCCATTTATCGCGACGACACGGGCGAAGGTTATTCTTTCGGTCACGGCACTTGTGCTCGTCGTCGCACTATATCTGCTCGTCAAATTCGATTGGATGATGAATCCGTTTGTCATCGCAGGATATGTCGTCACCCTTTTGGTGGCGACTGCGGTGACGAGTACGATGGATGAAAAACAACAACAACGACCGACAGCACTTGATGAAGAAGAAACATGGCACGCGGAAGGGTGACGAATTAAATGGCGATGAAACGGAAACGTCTCGGGGAGATGTTACTTGAAGAAAGCCTCGTGACAGAATCACAGATTGATGAAGCACTGACGGTCAAACGGCCGACGGAAAAATTAGGCGATGCCCTGTTACGTCTCGGTCATTTGACAGAACAACAATTACTCGAAGCACTTCACCACCAGTTAAAGATTCCGATCATTCAGTTGTATAACTACCCGGTCGATGTCGCGGTCACGAAGCTGATTTCAAAAGAACTTGCCCAGCGGCACACACTCGTCCCAGTCTACCGGGAAGGAAATCGTCTGTTTATCGCGATGGCAGATCCGCTCGACTTGATTGCGATTGATGACCTGCGTCTACAGACCGGGTTGATGATTGAAGTCGGGATTGCGACCCGTGACGAAATTCGCCGGACGATTTTAAAGTATTATGATATCGATTCGTCACTGCGTGAATTACTTGAATCCGATGAAATGATGGAGGCGGACGCGACCCGGGATGTCGTGACGCGCGAAGATGCACCGATCATTCGCCTCGTCAATCAAATTCTTGAGAACGGAATTTCCCAACGTGCGTCCGATGTCCACATGGACCCGCAAGAAACGTCATTATCGGTCCGGATTCGGATTGACGGGGAGCTTCGGACGGAAAACAACTATCCGAAGCAGATTCAAAATATCTTGACGACCCGGATTAAGGTCATGAGTGAACTCGATATTACGGAGTCGCGCCTGCCGCAAGACGGACGGATTAAGTACATATACAATGGACTGGCCTACGATTTCCGCGTCTCGACGTTACCGACCGTCTACGGCGAAAAAGTCGTCATCCGGATTCTTGATAGCTCGAACTCGAATATCTCGATTTCAAAAATCGGCTTCAGTGAACGAAATGAATCCCAATTCCGTGACATGCTGAAACGTCCGAACGGCATCATTTTGATTACAGGACCGACCGGATCCGGGAAATCGTCGACGTTGTACGCGGCACTCAATGAATTAAATGATGAAACACGGAACATCATCACGGTCGAAGACCCTGTCGAGTACCAAGTCGACGGTATCAATCAAGTCCAGGTCAACAGTAAAATCGGGTTGACGTTTGCAAGTGGATTACGTTCGATCTTACGACAAGATCCGAACGTCGTCATGGTCGGAGAGATTCGTGACATTGAAACAGCAGAAATTTCAATCCGGGCGTCGTTAACCGGTCACCTCGTCCTCTCGACATTACACACGAACTCGGCGATTAGTTCAATCACCCGGCTGATCGACATGGGAGTTGAACCATTCCTTGTCGCGGCATCGGTCACAGGCTTGATCGCGCAGCGGCTCGTCAGACGTGTCTGCCGTGATTGCGGGGAAGTCCAGCCGCTCTCAAAACGTGAGCAGGAATTGTTTGAACAAGAAGGCATCGAAGCGACGACCGTCATGCGGGGACGCGGGTGCTCATCATGTAACATGACCGGATACCGGGGACGACTCGCGATCCAGGAAGTCGTCATGATCGATGAAGTACTCCGCCGGATGATCATGAACCAATCGACGGAAAGCGAAATCACGCTGTACGTCAAGTCACAAGGTCAACGTTTCCTGTTGGCAGACGGACTGACAAAAGTCGCCCAAGGGATTACGACGACGGAAGAAATCTTACGGACGGTGATTTCTGAATGAGTAAGATGGAACGGGCACAAATTGAAGACATTCTCCGGTCCTCGAAAGAAAAAGGAGCGTCCGACGTCCACTTGACGGCGGGTTCGCCACCGGTCTTCCGTGTCAACGGCGTCTTGACGGCTTTTGGAACAGATAAATTAAAACCGGTCATCATCGATGGCTTTGTCCGCTCCTTGATTACGGACGAAATGTACCTGCAGCTCAAACAGGATCGTGATATCGATTTTTCGTTTGGTGTGACGGGTGTCGCCCGATACCGCGTCAACTGTTTTTATCAGCGCGGCGCACTTTCGATGGCATTTCGGACGATTCCGACCGAAGTCCCGACGCTCGAACAACTGTCGTTACCACCGGTCTTGAAACGGTTCTTGACGAAGCCGCATGGCTTGATCCTCGTCACCGGACCGACGGGGTCAGGAAAGTCGACGACACTTGCTGCGATGATTAACGAAATCAACCAGACGATGTACAAACGGATCATCACGCTCGAAGATCCAATCGAGTATTTGCACAGCCATCAAAAAAGTTTGATTGATCAACGGGAAATCGGCATCGATGCGCCGCGGTTTGCGAGTGGACTCCGCTCGGCGCTCCGCCAGGATCCGGACGTCATCTTGCTCGGGGAGATGCGCGACTTGGAGACGATTTCAACAGCCGTCACGGCAGCGGAAACAGGACATCTCGTCTTTGCGACCGTCCATACGTCGACGGCCGCGTCAACGGTCAGCCGTATCATCGACGTCTTTCCGTCCGAGCAACAGGACCAAATCCGGGCGCAACTGGCGAACGTTTTAGCCGGTGTCGTCTCACAACGTTTGATGCCACGGTCAGATGGATCGGGACGTGTCGCGGCGCTTGAAATCATGGTCGAGACGCCAGCCGTGTCGAACTTGATTCGGACGGGCAAGGAATATCAAATCCAGTCTGTTTTGCAAACCGGAAAACAATATGGGATGCAGACGATGCAAATGGCATTACAAGACTTAGTTAGTCGGGGACTGATTCCAGCATCAGCCGCGACACCTTACATATCGGGGTGAGCAGATGGCAGTATTTATCTATGAAGGTCGGACGATGGCTGGAAAACGGAAAAAAGGCAAGATTACGGCATTGACGAAACGGGAGGCGGCAGAACGCCTCCGAACGGATCAAATTGCCGTGACGTTACTTGAGAAACAAGAGTCAAAAGGCTTGAACACGGAAATCACATTTTTAACGGCAAAACCAAAAATCGAACATCTCGTCATGTATGCCCGGCAGTTTGCGACGCTTGTCCGCTCGGGGGTTTCAATCGTCAAGGCAACGGAAATCTTACGCAAGCAGACGGAATCGAAACCGCTCGAACGAGCCCTCGTCGAAGTCGAGGATGACTTACGAAGTGGGATTCAGTTCTCGCAAGCGATTGAAAAACATCCACGTGTCTTCGATACGTTTTTCGTCAGTATGGCGATGGCGGGAGAGGCGAGCGGGAACTTAGAAGAAGCACTCGATAACATCGTCACCCAGCTTCAAAAACAATATGAAATTAAACGGAAAGTCATCTCGGCGTTGATTTATCCCGCTGTCGTCTCGATTGTCGCAATCGGGGTCGTCGTCTTTTTGATGCTGAACGTCGTCCCGACGTTTGCGTCGATCTTCGACCAACTCGGGAGTGAACTGCCGTTAATCACGAAACTCGTCGTAGCCGTGTCCGATTTTTTTGTTGCCTATTGGTGGGTCTTGTTGCTTGCCGCCTTCGGACTGCTCGGGCTGCTCTACTTTAACTTAAAAAATGAACGGCAACGGGTCATCTTTGACCGTGTCCTGTTGATGTTGCCGGTCTTCGGACCTTTGATTCAAAAGTCGCAAATCGCCTTGATGACCCGTGGACTGGCCGTTCTGCTGAATGCGTCCGTCCCGATTCTTGCGTCGCTCGACATCACGGAACGGATCGTGACGAACCGTGTCATCCGTAAAGGGATCGCAGCCGCGAACGAAGCGATGTCACGCGGGATTCCGATGCACGAGCCGCTGGAAAAAAATAAATATTTTCCGCCGCTTGTGACGCAGATGATTGCGATCGGTGAGGAGTCGGGGCGCCTCGACTCAATGTTGACGGAAGTCGCAGACTTTTATGAGACGGAGGTCGAGACGACGACGGACCGCTTGAAATCCATCATCGAACCGTTACTGATCGTCGTGCTCGCAGCAATCGTCGGTGTCATCGTCATCGCCGTCGTCGTTCCGATGTTTAAGATCTATTCCGACATCCAAGGCGAATAACAACTGTAAAAACATTTACCTGTTGTATAAAAAAGACATTATTCACAAAAATTATGGTGCTACTATAATAGTAATCATCTGGATAGTATTACCTATACATCACACTTAAAAAGCACTAGGGAGGAATACTAAAATGTTAGAACGGTTAAAAGAAATCTGGTTAGATGCAAAACAAATGCGCGATGAGCGTGGCTTGACGTTGATCGAGTTACTCGTCGTCGTCGTTATCCTCGGAATTATTGCCGCAATCGCGGTAGTAGCGATTGGTGGATTGATTGAGAACTCGCGTAAGGATGCGCAAGTATCAAATGCGAAACAATTAGTGAGTGCAGCGAAATTGAAGGTTGCAGCAGATGCAGCTGGAATAAAAAAAGATGATGTTTTATACTTTATTGGTGACCCGAGTACAACAGAAGATAAAAATTCTTTGGATGAATACATCGATTCGATGAAAGATCCAATGAACAGTGATAAGGCTTATAAACAAGCATCTGTAACAATTGGTCAGCAAGAAAATGGTAAATTTACTTATACGGTTACTATGATTGGTTCGAACGATAAGAAATATTTTGAAGGTGAATCTTCTTCTGAATTAAAACGATCAGCAATTAAATAATCAAACAAAATCAGCCCCCACCTCGGGGGTTTTTTTCTGAAGTTTTTTAAGAAAGGAGCCTAGTCATGACAATCGTTTTTACGGTCTATTTTTTCATTATTGGCATGCTGATTACGTCGTTCACGAACGTCGTCGGTCTGCGGATTCCGCTTGGGGAATCGATCGTCCGTCCCCGGTCGCATTGTCCGAACTGTGGACATGTCCTTGGTCCACTCGAACTGACGCCGGTCATCGGCTATCTTGCTTTACGCGGAAAATGCCGCGACTGCAAGCAGCCGATCTCCGCAAAGTATCCGGCACTGGAATTGCTTGGCGGCGTGCTGTATGCCTACGCCTTTTATCAGTTCGGCTGGTCGATGCAATTTGTCTTGACGCTGATTTTGACAAGCCTGTTATTCATCCTCGTCATGTCGGATCTCGCCTACATGCTCGTCCCGAATAAAATATTGCTGTTCTTTTTACCGATTAGTCTGATAGTTCGCTACCTTTCCCCACTCGAGAACTGGTATAATCCAATTATTGGTGGGATCGTCGGTTTCGGCTTACTGTTCGTCATCTTTTTGGCGTCACGCCAAGGGATGGGGGCAGGGGATGTCAAACTGTTTGGTTTACTCGGGATTTTTCTCGGACCACTCGATGTCGTGATTGCGTTATTTGTCTCGGCGTTTGTCGGTTCGCTCATCGGTTTGACACTACTTGGATTAAAACGGATCGAACGGAAACAACCGATTCCGTTTGTCCCCTCGATTGCCATCGGGACTTTACTAACTTATTATTTCGCGGACGATTGGGTAACGTTATATCTTAATCTGTTCCTATGAGAAAGGACGAACGTACATATGGCGCAAGCTAGGCGCAGGGGTACTTATATTTACTTTAACTTCACAGATGTCGCCGTGTTCGGTGCCGTCGTCAAGAACGGGACGATCAAACGGCGTGCCGTCGCGTCCTTGCCAGCGGGGACGCTCCAAGGGGGCTGGCTCCAACCGGAAGCTTCGCTTGATTTGATTTTTGACAGCCTGCTGACGAAATTGAAAGTGCCGCGTGGTTCGCAAGCCGTTCTTGCGCTTGACGGATCCCTTGTTTTAGCACGGAAACTTGAAATTCCGGAGTCGGTCGAGACGAACCAAATCCGTGGTTACTTGTTCATGGAACTCGGACACAGCATCGTCCTGCCGTTTGAAGAACCGTACTTCGATTACACACTGCTCGAAGAAGACGGCAAACGGGAAATCATGCTGTATGCAGCGCCGAACGAGGCAATCAAACAATACATGCAACTGTTCAAGCAGAAACATCTCCGTCTTGTTGCGGCTGAACCACAACCGCTCGCTACGTTCTTCGGAATCGAGTCGCTGTATGAAATCGAAGACAGCAGCAGTCTGTTGATTTGGAACGTCAATGCGACGAACCATCAATTGATCATCATCGAAGATAAAATTCCGCGTCTGATCCGGTCGGTCGATACGTTCAGCTCAAACGCCTGGGAAGTCGATGTGATTGATGATCGCTTGCACTACCGCTACCGCTTGGATGATACGCAAGTCGAGATGACGCTCGACGAGATGTTGCTTGAGTTTTCACGTGTCCTTGATTTCTACCGTTTTTCGCTCGCGCGTGATCAGCGGGAAATCAGTCGTGTCATCTTAGCCGGAGACTTCCCGTTCCAGGAAGCACTTGTCACGCGGTTCGAAGCGAATTTCGACTTACGGCTCGAACAGCTTCCTGAACAGGTCGAAGTGGCGTCGCAAGCAATTCCGCGGCCCTATCTGCCACTGATCGGACTCGCGATTCCACGAAAGGACCGCATCAACCTTCTACCGGAAAACGACGTCATGCCGAAATTCCCACTCGTCGCGTCGCTTGTTCTCCTGTTGTTCGGCGGATTGATTGGTGGATACTTATTCTGGCAGACGGATCAATTCGCGGACCGGATCGAAACGGCGAACAATCAAATCCAAATCGTCCGGACATTACAAGCAGAGTCGGCTCAATCGACGAAACAAGAGGTCGCCCAGTTGAAGCAGACGGTCGATGGGCTCGAAGAAACACCACGTCCTGCCGTACCGACACTTGAACGGATTACACGGTACTTGCCGGAGCGGGGCTATCTTTTACAATTTGCCTACGGTGCGGACCATCTCGTGACGATGAATGCGCAATTCGAGACCCTTGAGGAACTGAATGGATTTTACCGACAATTGTTGACGGATGATGTCTTTACAGGCGTTTCGTTAACGAGCATCACGACGAAAACGATGAATGAAAAAACGGATGTCGTCACATCGACAACGATTGATCCTGCGACAGGACAAGAAGTTCCGACGACGACGATCACACCGGCGACGGACGAACAGTCGGAAGAACCGCGTTACATCGGCCAATTCACGTTATCCGTCCTCCCGGCGGAAGTCGTCAAAGGGGAGACGAATGAAGCGAATCCGGATGTACCGAAAGAAGAGAACGGTGAGACGACGGACGGCGAGACAGTCAGTCCGGAAGAGCAAGCGGGCGAAATCATTTCGACCGAAATTGAGGAGGTGGAGGACAATTGAAACGGTATAGTAGTTTCCTTCTCCTTGGGATTACGCTCCTCCTCGTAATTGGTGGTGTTGCTTACTTCGGCTATACGACCTATACGACATATCAAGAACTCAATGAAACGGAAGCGACGCTTGACCGGGAACAGACGGCACTTGAACTCGCGAAAGCAAGTGAACAAAAAGTCGATGTCGCGGAATCGAGTTTCCTTCAGAAAAAAGTGCCCGTCCTTCCGGCAAACGATGATGTCATCGATGCCATCAATGCGTCAAGTCAAATCGCCGGTGTGAAAGTCCAGTCGATCACGTTTGGCCAAACGGACGTCGTCCCTGCACCGGTCGTCGAATCGACACCAGTTGTCGATGGCGCGATGGCGACAGAATCCGACATCAATGCGGCTGAAGCAGAAGCACCTGTCGCGACGACGACAGCGACGACACTTCCGGCATCGTTATCGGTCGAAGCGCCGTCTTACCTCGAACTGATGGCATTTTTGAAGCAAATCGAACGGACGGACCGGATTACGATTTTACGTCAAATCCAATTGACGGGACCGGATGAACCGGGTGCCGGGAGTGACGCGATCCTGCTTGACGACGAGATGATGACCTTTACGATTGAAATCGAGACATACTACCGCCCGGACTTGACGAAGCTAGTCCCGGACAAAAAGACACCACTCAAGGAAACGACACCTAAATCGGATCCCTTTGTCGATGTCACAGGAAATTAAAGCAAAACAGGCACTTCTCCGGACTGGAGTGGTGCTTGTTTTTCGTTATACTAAAACTTGACTGAATTAAGGCAGTTCGAAATTTATCAGAAAGAACGTGATACTAATGCTAACGCAACCACCCTTGATTCTTGCTTCCGCGTCCCCACGACGGACGTCCTTATTACGACAAATTGGAGTCCACCATGAAGTACGCCCGGCAGATGTCGTCGAACAAGCCCCGCACCCGATGACACCTGCTGAATATGTCGCCTACTTGTCGCAGAAAAAAGCACATGCCGTTGCGCGAGCGGGAGAAGTGATTCTCGCGGCAGATACGGTCGTCGCCATCGACGATTTGATTCTTGAAAAACCGTTAGACCGTGACGCGGCACGGACAATGTTAAACCGTTTGTCGGGTCGGACGCATACGGTCTTGACGGGGGTGACGATTGTCCGCGATGACCAAAGCGAGACGTTCACCGTGGCGACGAAGGTTCGTTTCGGATCATTGCCGAGTGAGTGGATTGAACGGTATACGGCGACGGACGAGCCGTACGACAAAGCCGGTGGATACGGAATTCAGACCATCGGTGGCGTATTTGTCGAAGCGATTGAAGGGGACTACTACAATGTCGTCGGATTACCGATCCATCCGATTGCGAAGCGACTCGAAGCATTTGGGATCAAGCCGGAATTTGCGTAAATCTGAATACAGAGAGGTCGGATCCAGTGATCGAATGGCCGAAGGATATGATTCAATTAAAAGGATTGGCACAAGCGACGACGGTCGAGTTGCTGGCATGCCTCGTCCGAAGCGGGACACGCAATCGTTCACCGCTTGAAGTCGCAGAAGAGTTACTCGACATTTACCCATCGCTGATTGAACTCGAGGCAGCAGGAGTCGGCGGACTCGAGAAAGCACCCGGTGTCGGGAAAGCAAAGGCACTACAAATCATGGCGGGACTCGAACTCGGACGTCGGCTCGTCACAGAACCGAAGTGGGTTCGACCGGTCGTTCGTTCACCGGAAGATGCGGCTGAATTATTGCTTGAAGAGATGCGCCTCTATCAGCAAGAGCACTTTATCTGTTTGTACTTGAATACGAAAAATGAGGTCATTTCGAAAAAGACGCTCTTCATCGGAGGATTGAACACGTCAATCGTCCACCCACGCGACATCTTCCGAGAAGCGATTCGCTGCTCGGCAGCTAGCTTCATCGCCGTCCATAATCATCCGTCCGGCGACCCGACTCCGAGTCGGGAAGATATCGAGGTGTCGGAACGGATGGTCGAGGCGGGAAGATTGATTGGAATCAGTTGTATCGATCACCTCGTCATCGGTCATGGACAATTTATTAGTATGAAACAACGCGGATTTATGTAAGAATAACGTCTGAGGGGGAAGTGGACTTCCTGACCTCAGGCGTTTTTATGTTTTGAAAAATAGGTGAACTGTAAACAAGCTGTAACGTTTTAGCGCTTTTTTAGGAGTGCTTTTCCGTTATAATTAGTGAAGTTGTATTTTCAGAGAGGGGTTTTTTGAATAATGTTTGGATCATTTAGCCGTGAAATCGGCATTGACTTAGGTACGGCAAACACACTCGTTTATGTGAAGGGGCAAGGAATCGTTGTACGCGAACCTTCTGTTGTCGCTTTCCGTACCGATACAGGTAAGATTGAAGCAGTCGGGAACGCAGCAAAAAACATGATTGGACGGACACCGGGCAACGTGACGGCACGACGGCCGATGAAAGACGGCGTAATTGCCGATTATGAAACAACAGCAACGATGATCAAGTACTTCATGGATCAAGCAACAAAGAAAAAAGGATTGTTCTCTTCGAAGACGAACGTCATGATTTGTGTGCCAAGCGGCATCACGTCAGTCGAAAAACGTGCCGTTGAAGATGCAGCAAAACTTGCCGGCGCACGGGAAGCCTACACGATCGAAGAACCGTTCGCAGCAGCAATCGGTGCCGGTCTTCCAGTATCTGAACCAACGGGATCGATGGTCGTCGATATCGGTGGTGGTACGACGGAAGTCGCAGTCATCTCACTTGGCGGGATCGTGACAAGTCAATCGATTCGTGTCGGTGGAGATGAAATGGATGAGTCGATCATTCGTTACATCAAATCAAAATATAACTTGATGATCGGTGAACGGACGGCTGAAACACTCAAGATGACGATTGGTTATGCACGGATTGACGAGGAGTCGGAAAACGAAACGATGGAAATCCGTGGCCGCGACCTCGTAACCGGTCTTCCGAAACAAATCGAAGTGACGAGTGCGGAAATTTGCGATGCGTTATCGGATACGGTCGATGCGATTTTAGCAGGTGTCAAGCATACGCTTGAGCAGACACCACCGGAACTTTCAGCTGACGTCATGGACCGCGGAATCGTTTTAACGGGTGGCGGTGCGTTGCTTAAAAATCTGGATGCTGTCATCGAAGACGAAACGCGTATCTTGACGCTTGTTGCTGAAGAGCCACTGGATTGTGTCGCAATCGGTACAGGAAAATCACTTGAGATGATGCCTGTCCTTCGTTCTAGATCAGGCATCTCACAAAAAAGATAAGGACGGGATGAGCGATGAAGCGATTTTTAAATAATCGAAAACTGCTCATCACACTCCTTAGTTTTCTCCTTTTGGTGATATTGATCGGTATTTCGTTGCAAGGACGTAATCAATCCCACTGGTATCAAAGTTTTGTCCGTGATACTGTCGGGGTCGGTCAACGTCTTTTCGCGACACCGATTGGCTGGATTGATGATACGGTCACTTCGATTACAGAAGTGCGTGACGTGTATAAGGAAAATGAGTATTTAAAATCGCGTTTGAACGACTACGCGGAAACTTCCGTCAAAGTCCGTGATTTAGAACGTGAGAATAAAGAATTGAAGGATATGCTCGACTTGAATGGTTCGATTCGTGACTATACGTTACTTCCGGCTGAGATGATAGGGCGCACACCATCCGAATGGCAACGCTTCGTTACGGTCAACATCGGTGAACAAAAGGGTGTCAAACCCGATATGGCCGTCGTGACGGCAGATGGATTAATTGGGCGTGTCATTCAGACGAGTGCGTATACATCGCTTGTCCAACTTCTGTCGGATACGAGCAGGACGAACAATGTGTCAGCTGTTGCCGACGATACGAAAGGCAAAGGTGTTTTCGGAACGATTGAAGGATTCGACGAAGAAACGAATTTGTTGAAATTCACGAAAATTCCGAACGATGCGAAGTTGAAAAAAGGACAGGATGTCGCGACATCCGGACTGGGCGGGAAGTATCCGAGTGGCGTCGTCATTGGTAAGATTGAGAAGGTTAAGTCGGATCGGTACGGTGCCTCGAAAATTGCATACGTCAAACCGGCAGCAGACTTCGAACAGTTCGGACACGTTTTCGTGATTGAACGGGAAGCGAAGGAACCTTTCGCTGAGACCGATAAGGGAGGGGACACTCGTGAATAACGTCAAGTTGTTTTTCGCCGTGTTCCTTCTTTTTATCTTAGAAGGAACCGTTTTTGCGGGTCCGCTCGGTGACGGTTCCCCGTATGCGGTTCACCTGACATTGATCGCCTTGATGTTCCTCGGACGGTACGGAAAAATCGAACAGGCACTTGGGTTTGGTTTAGTATTTGGTCTCCTATACGATTTCGTGTATTCCGATATCATCGGTATTTACTTATTTGCGTTATCTGCCATTCCGCTTTTTAGTAGCTTCGTGCTAAAATATGTAAAGGAGAACGTATTGACGATTATCGTCACATTTACGTTCAGTGCCCTATTGTTCGAATTTGATATTTATTTCTTTACGGCCTCGGTCTTAGGTGTCGATGTTGCTTTTAAAGAACTGACGACACAAATCATTCCGAAGAGTCTCATTGCACAGCTGATTGGGATCATTGTTTTATATTATCCGATGACCCGGCTCGTGCAGTCTACACTTGACGAGAAAAGAGGATGAGTCATGATTGAACGTAAGCGTTATGTAACGATGAAAGGTCATCGTGGTGGCCTTGCCGTTTATGTAAACGAACGGTGCAGTGTGGATGAATTTCTTGACGACCTAGAATTGACGCTTGCCGATAAATCCGTCGAGAACGGACGCGCCGTACCGATTACGTTCTTTTTCGGACGACGTTACGTCGACGAAGGTGTCGTGACAGCGGTTGAGTCGATTGTCGCGCGACATGACTCGTTTTCGTTTAATGGTTACGATAGTGAATGCCTGACGAAAGACGAGGCAAAAGCATTATACGGGGAGCGGACGTTTCATTATTTCGGCGGAACGGCCCGCAGTGGGCAAGTCCTCGATATCGAAGGATCAATCGTCGTCATCGGCGATATCAATCCGGGTGCCGTCGTCCATGCGACAGGCAGTATTTATTGTCTTGGTGCGTTGCGCGGAACCGTCCATGCCGGAAAAGGCGGGAATGACGAAGCGGTCATCGCGGCAAGTGTGTTAGAGCCGAAATGGATTTCGATTTCGGATATCGTTCACGATGAACCAGATGATGCACCAGTACCGGCATTAGAAATGGGTTGTGCTTTTATAGGGGAAGCGGGAATCGAATTTTCTCGTCTTCAAACCGTTCCGCTTGCGCGGATGGATCAGTTTGCGATCGATAGTGAAAGAGGGTGACAGACATGGAACAAGTGAAAGAACAGGTACATAAAGATGCCAAAACGAATGTCGGACGGGCGATTGTCGTCACGTCTGGTAAAGGTGGCGTCGGGAAAACGACGACGACTGCGAATATCGGGACTGCGCTCGCGTTGATGGGACACTCGGTTTGTCTCGTCGATACGGACATCGGGTTACGCAACCTCGATATCGTTCTCGGTCTCGATAACCGGAGTATCTACAACATCGTCGACGTCGTGACGGGGCAATGTAAATTGCATCAGGCACTCGTTCGGGATAAACGTTTTGAAGAGATGTATCTGTTGCCTGCTGCCCAGTCTAAGGACAAATCGTCCGTCACACCGGAACAGGTAAAAGCGATCATTGATACGTTGAAACTGGACTATGAATTCGTCCTCATTGATTGTCCTGCCGGAATCGAGCAAGGGTTCATGAATGCGATTGCCGGGGCAGATGAAGCTGTCATCGTCACGACACCCGAAAAAGCAGCTGTTCAAGATGCAGACCGTATCATCGGAATGCTTGAACGGTCGGATCGTGAAATCGTCCCGCGTCTCGTCATCAACCGTGTCCGTTCGCACATGATGGCTTCAGGCGACATGCTGGATATCGATGAAATCATGCGCATCTTGTCGATCGACCTGCTTGGCTTGATTGTCGATGATGAAGAAGTCATCGCGGCGTCACACCGTGGTGTTCCGGTGACGATGAATCCGGACAATCGTGCCGGACTCGGGTACCGAAACATCACGCGCCGGATTCTTGGGGAGTCTGTTCCGTTGCTCGACTTGAACGAACAACCGCAAAAAGGATTCCTCGTGAAGTTGAAAAAAATGCTTGGTATGAAATAAGTTTGGGAAAATAGACAAAGAGGGCATCGTGCTTCTTGTCTATTTTTTTTGGAGGAATTCTTATGAAATGGATTAGTGAACAAACCCCGTCGCTCGAGCGTGTTGCGTTAGTCGAAGGCGGACGGGTCGTCGAGTATCATGAACGGATGCGTGACGAGATTCGGGTCGGTACCTTGCTGTACGCCAAGGTGGACCGGCTGCATCCGACGCTTGAGGCTGCCTTTTTGATTGCGACTGATGGGACGCCGCTTTACTTACCGGTCAACGAAACACTGGAAACGTTACGCCGTTACCCGGATGTTCCGACAATCGGTCAAGCTGTCCAAGTCGGTCAGACCATCCTCGTGCAGGTCGTCAAGGAAGGCACGTCACCAAAACAGCATAAAGTCACACAAAACATCACATACGGCGGACGTTATCTCGTCTACTTCCCGTACGGGCGGCGTGTCCGCTTTAGCCGGAAACTCGATCTCGTCACGCAACGTCAGCTCGCAGAACTGATTCAGACCGAGGAGACGGAAGGTATCCTATATCGGACGGAAGCCTCGCAAGCAGAAGGCAGCGTGCTTGAAAAAGAACTGTTTCAATTGCGGACCCGTCATGAAAAGATGTTACAACAGGACACGTTAGAGCAAGATGAAGCTTTAGTCATCCAAGAAGCAAAACGGCTCCCGTTCGTCGCAGAAGCGCGCGTGACGAGCAGGACGGAAAAGGAACGGCTCGAGCAACTCGGATTAAGCGTCGACCGTCCTGTACTGAAAGGACGACTTCCGGAGATGGAGCATGTCGACCAAGTGATCGAAAAAGCGCTCGAAAAAGTCGTTTGGCTCGATGGCGGCGCCTATTTATTGATTGAAGAAGTCGAGACGATGACAGTGATTGACGTCAATAGTGGAAAGATGGTATCCGTCAAAGACCAAAAACGGACATTTGATCAAATCAATGAAGCGGCAGCGCTTGAAATCATGCGCCAATTACGGTTACGCAATATCAGCGGTATGATTGCCGTCGACTTCCTGCGTGGTTCAAGTAAAGGGCAGACGCGTGTGACACAACTGCTCAAGGAGCGCGCCGCCCAAGAAACGAAACAAATCGAAGTGTATGGGTTTACGAAGATGGGGCTTTGCGAATTGACGCGGCAACGGCACGGGAAATCGTTACTCGAACGGTCCGTTGCACAAGGGAAACCGTCGCGGATCGCGATTCACCGGCAGCTCGAACCACAACTGATAACAATCGCGACCCATGCGGAAGCAGCCGTCGTCCGGGCGCCGCGCGAATCATTAAGTCCGTTATTCGAACAAGACTGCCCGCTTGACGTGTTAATCGTCGAAGGTGAAACCGGCATCTTATTTACGGGAACAAAGCAGGAATGTGAAGAATTTGTCGATCGTCAGCAAAAACAGTAAGAACGTTATTGACAATAGTCAACTTCGTTTGGTATTCTGAATAACGTTAGTTCGTTTGGAAGCACCCAAATGACTACAACCGCACAGACCGGGTTTTAAAGCATCCGCTGCCCGTGATGGCGAGTCTGAGTTCCTAAGAGGAGGTGCACGTAATGTACGCAATTATTAAAACTGGTGGTAAACAAGTTAAAGTCGAAGCTGGCCAAGAGATCTACGTTGAGAAATTAAACGCAGACGTCGACAGCACAGTAGAATTCGGCGAAGTCTTGATCCTTGGTGGTGACGATGTTAAAGTCGGCGCTCCACTCGTAGAAGGTGCGAAGGTCGTAGCAACGGTCATCAAACACGCTCGCGCGAAAAAGATCACAGTCTTCAAAATGAAAGCTAAAAAGAACTACCGTCGTAAGCAAGGTCACCGTCAACCTTACACGAAGGTCCGCATCGAGAAAATCGAAGCGTAAGCCATGATACGTGTTAAGATTCGACGAGATGAAGCGGAGTTAATCCGCTCCATCGAAGTGACAGGACATGCCGAGTTTGCTGAGCCTGGTTTAGATTTAGTCTGTGCCGGTACATCAAGCGTGATTTTCGGCGCATACAATGCGATCGAATCACTACTCGGGCAGGTCCTGCTCCTTGAAATGGCAGAACAACAAGAAGGTGGCTACTTTTATGTAGAACCGTACGCTGACTTAGCACCGGATGTCAGTGAACGCACCCAATTGTTACTGGAGGCGACATTGGTCCAACTCGGAACCATCGCTGAAAGTTACGGTGATTATATCCAACTTGAACAAATATAGGAGGTGGATTCCACATGTTGAAACTTAATCTTCAGTTCTTCGCATCGAAAAAAGGGGTAGGTTCGACAAAGAACGGTCGTGACTCTCAATCGAAACGCCTTGGGGCGAAACGTGCAGACGGTCAAACTGTTTCTGCTGGTTCAATCCTCTACCGCCAACGCGGTACGAAGATTCACCCAGGTATGAACGTCGGACGTGGTGGCGATGATACACTTTTCGCAACTGCAACTGGTGTCGTTCGTTTCGAACGTCTTGGACGCGACAAAAAACAAGTCAGCGTTTACCCAGCATAAGTGATCGATGAAGCAGACTCTAGCCACTTTCGGGGGTTAGGGTCTGTTTTTTTTAGGAGGGAACGACCGATGAAGGATGAACAGGTACTTGATCTTTTAAAGACACTTCGTCACGAATGGTTGAATCGGTTACAACTCGTTCGTTCGTACAGCGCGATGGGTGACGAGGCAGCGGTTGAGTCGATTTGTTCAGTCTATCGCGAGCAAGCGTCACGAGAAGGACGCCTAACGTTGATTGAACTACCGAAAACAGCGCTCGCACTGCAACGGGCGGATTGGACAGGTTTGACTGTCGAATATGATGTAATCGAGAAGCCAAAGCAGGTTGATGACGCACGAATAGCGAATATCATCGAAGCTGCGATTGATATGATAGAAGTGGGAGATGGAGAAGTATCCGTGACCTTCCATGAGGGCGTGACCATCGAGATCTATCGGGATCTACTAGATACGTCGCGCCTTAAAGATCTAGTGACGCCGATGGAGATCGAGTCACAGACGGAAGTTGAGTGTGTGATTGAAATCGAAAGTCTTTCTGTAAGGGAAGAGAAGTAATAGGAGGGATCTGACATGTTCGTCGATCAGGTAAATATTTATGTAAAAGCAGGAGATGGTGGACGCGGGCAAGTAGCGTTCCGTCGCGAAAAATACGTTCCAGACGGTGGACCAGCCGGAGGAGATGGTGGGCATGGTGCTCACGTCGTTCTCGAAGTGGATGAAGGGCTTCGGACGTTGATGGATTTCCGTTACAAACGCCACTTTAAAGCCGTTCAGGGTGAAAACGGAATGTCGAAAGGGATGCACGGACGTAAATCCGAGCACCTCGTCGTCAAAGTACCACCAGGCACGGTCGTCTACGATGATGATACGGATGCGGTCATCGCCGATCTTGTCCATCATGGACAGCAAGCCGTCGTCGCAAAAGGTGGGCGTGGCGGACGTGGAAACTCACGTTTCGCAACACCAGCGAACCCTGCACCGGAACATGCGGAAAATGGTGAGCCGGGCGAAGAAAAGTACTTGAAACTTGAATTGAAAATGCTCGCTGATGTTGGACTTGTTGGGTTCCCAAGTGTCGGGAAATCAACGATGTTATCCATCGTCTCAGCGGCACGTCCGAAAATCGGAGCATACCACTTCACGACAATCACACCGAACATCGGTGTCGTCGAAACGGAAGACAGCCGTAGTTTCATCATGGCCGACTTACCGGGATTGATTGAAGGGGCAAGTGAAGGTGTCGGACTGGGTCACCAATTCCTTCGTCACGTCGAGCGGACAAAAGTCATCGTCCACGTCATCGATATGAGTGGAATGGAAGGACGCGATCCTGTTGAGGATTACAACATCATCAACAAAGAACTCGCAGATTATAACTTACGTTTGACGGATCGTCCGCAAGTCGTCGTCGCAAACAAAATGGACATGCCAGATGCAGAAGCGAATCTCGAAGCGTTCAAAGAGGCGTTCCCGGATCTTGAAGTCTTTGCGATTTCTGCTGCGACACGTCAAGGATTACGTGATCTGTTATTCCGGATTGCCGATCTCGTTGACGCGACACCAGAATTCGGTCTTGAAGAACTCGAAGAAAAAGCTGCGACTCCTCGTGTCGTCTATGGTTACGAGGCGCCAGAAGCTGGCTTTACGATTTCGAAAGATGAAGACGATTGCTTCGTTATCCAAGGACCGCGGATTGAAAAACTCTTTACGATGACGAACTTCATGCGTGAAGAGTCGATTAAACGATTCGCCCGGACATTACGTCAAATGGGCGTCGATGATGAGCTTCGTAAACTAGGTGCGATTGATGGAGACGTCGTTCGTATCCGTGACTTCGAATTCGAATTCATCGAGTCTTCGTTCTAAGAAACATCACTTAAATCATTCATTTAGGAAATGGAGTGTGAAGTCATCGTGGACCCACTTCCCGCGATTCCGTTCATCTGGCTGCTCGTGTTAGTAGTCATCTCAGCGTTCTTCTCTTCTTCTGAAACGGCATTATCGAGTGCAAACCGGTTACGGATCTTGCACCAGTCGGAAGAAGGGGACCGTCGTGCATCACAAGCACTACGCTTGTTTCAACGCTATGAGGAGACCTTGACCGCAATTTTGATTGGCAATACGATTTCGAACCTCGGTGTCGCGATGATTGGCGGCTGGCTTGCGATGACGCTGTCATCCGAGTCGCTACCGCGTGTCGGCATCATCTTCGCAACGTTTTTACTGATTTTAGTATTCGGTGAATTGATTCCGAAATCGTATGCCCGGGAGCATGCTGAAAAGTATGTCCTCTGGATTAGTAGTCCGCTACGGTTGTGTTTGAGTCTGTTTAAACCAGTCGTCTTCCTGTTCTTGAAGTTACGTCATGTTGCACTTGTCCTGATTGGTGCTGATCCGAAAGGACCGCTCGTGACGGAACAAGAGCTGTTGGCACTTGTCGACATCAGTGAGGAAGAAGGCGTCATGGATGAAGCAGGAGCAGAGCTTGTGCACCGGGCTGTCGATTTTAAGAACATTACGGTTGAAGAAGCATTGACGCCACGGACAGATATCCAAGCGATTGATATCGATGACAGCTTTGAAGACATCTTACGTGAAGTGCAAAAAGGTGGATTTTCCCGTCTTCCTGTATACAAGGACTCGATTGATCACATCATCGGTGTCCTTTCTGAACGCGATTTCTTACGTGAGTTCGTCAAGAATGGGCACGTCGAGATCCGTGAATGGATTCGACCGGTATCGTTTGTCGTACCGCAAACACGCTTGATGGATTTACTTCCTGAACTCAAAGTCAAACAATCGCACATGGCAGTCGTCCTCGATGAATTTGGAGGAACGGCAGGTCTGATTACGCTTGAAGATATCTTAGAGGAATTAGTCGGTGAAATTTGGGATGAGCATGACGAATCACTTGAATATACGAAACAGATTGGTGTAAACCGCTACGAATGTCTCGCAGAATATGACATCGAAGATTTTTGTGACCAATTCGGATTGACGATGCCGGAAACCGAAGCCCAATCGCTAGGCGGCTGGATCATGGAACGTGTCGGTCAAATCCCGGAAATCGGGACACGGATGACATATGAACGTGTGACATTTACTGTACTGCATGTCGAGAATCGTCGTGTCCGAAAAGTACTCGCGACATTCTCTTCAGAAGTCACTGAAACGGTGGAAGAACAATCTTGATCGTGACGCATCACGTGTGGATTCAGATAAACAAAAAGGGACTGCCATCTTCAGGATGGGCAGTCCCTTCAGCGTGTAGATAAACTCTTATGAAGCGTGAACATGCGATAACGAGAGACAATCCGGTCGCGCTTCCCTGTCTCGCCTCGTCTTCAAAGCTGCAGGGTCGCGACCGATTGCTTTTCGCTTCAAAAGCGATGCGAGACGGATTGTGCCCTAAACCGTCTGCCTGCCCGGCTTTTCGTCATAGTGTTCCCTAAAAAGCGTCGTGTTTCGTTGACTCCTGCGGGGAAAAGTGCGTTTTTAACGCACTTTCAGAGGCAGGCAAGACCCTGCTTCTTGTCCGTTAGGATCAAGGAGCAACGGCTTGCGCCTCGCCCGAGGAAAGCAACGAAAAAAGACGCTTGATCTCCCGATGGCACGTTGTCTACAGCCTGAAGGGACTGCCATCTACAGGATGGGCAGTCCCTTTTTTAGACGATGGACAACTTCTTCTGAAGCGTGAAGCGACTCCTTTTGGCTCAAACGTCAGGGGGGGTGCCTATCACACGAAACGCCGATGCTCCCGTTTATGCGGAGTCATCGGCGTTTTCTGTACATATACTTGTCATTCATAACGGTCAAATGCGTGTTTTTCCAGGCATTTTTGTTAGACGTCCAACTCAGAAACTAAGATGCCGAGCCGGTCCAACTTTTCGATTGCTGCTTCAAGCGCTTCCTCGTTGTCTGCTTCTAACGTATGAATATGGACACCATCGGTCAGGCTCGATAATGGCGTTGCTTGTGTTTCCTCAAGTCGTTCCATCAGGACGCGGACATCCCGGCGACTCTTTAGCATCAACTCGCCCGTGAGGAAGCCGTAGACCGGATGTTCGACGATGACATCGAGAACCGTCACCCCTTCATCAACAATCGCGTCACACTCTTCTTTGAGTTGGTCATACCCGTGCCGACAGACGATTTTTCTTCGCTTTCGTGACGGATTGCTCTCTACTTCATTGAGAAGATACCCCCGGGCCGTTGCTACGACAGGATGGCCTTTTGCTTTGAGTAACGATAAATCTTGAACGATGACTTGCCGGCTGACGCCAGCCTGTTTTGCGAGTGACGTACCTGTAATCGGGTGTTCACTCTGCTCGATTAGCTGTAAGAGCAAGTTTCGACGTTCTTCTCCAGATTGTCTTCTTCCCATTGTGACTCCTTCCCTTCTTCAAAAAATCATGTATCAAGCGCACATAAGAGGTCGATACACCGCTCGACTTCCTCTTCGGTCGTATGAAGACCAAAACTGAGACGAATCAATCCATGTGCCGCCGTCTCATCATACTGGATGGCGCGTAGCGTCGCGTTCGGTCCATTTTCGCCTGCTCGACAAGCACTTCCAGCTGAAACTGCAATTCCGGCACGGTTCAGGGCGAGTAGCGCAAATTGTCCATCCATCCGTTTTGTATGAATGGCACAAATCGATGCCAGTTGATGTGGGGATTCGACGATGTGATAACCCGCAAGAGGAAGTCTTTTTTTTAGCATAACACGAAATTTCTGACTTGCGGCTTGGATGCGCCGATTTTCAGATTGATACCGCTCGCAAGCGGTCAAGAAAGCGACGATTCCTGGGACATCGACTGTTCCGGGACGAATCCCGATTTCGTGGTGGCCGGCGTAATACGGGCTGAACAACGGACGTCGTAAGTAGACAGCACCGAGTCCTTTTGGTCCATAGACTTTATGACTGCTGCACGTATAAGCATCGAAACCGTCGAGTGAAATCGGGTGTTTTAAGAAACCTTGGACGCCATCACAGTGAAAGAAGATGCCTCTCGCTTGGCAAACCTTAGCGATGTCTTCGACTGGGAAAATAAATCCGGTGTCCGAATTGACATGTTGGATGGAAACGACACCGACTTCGTCCGTACAATGCGTCTCGAAAGCTTCCCAATCAAAAGTACCGTCCGGGCGTAACGGCAGTAAAATCGTTTGCGTCGCTAACTGCGCGAGCGGAAGGAGGACAGAATCGTGTTCGCAAGCAAGTGTCAAGACAGTTGTCTTCTTACTTTGACGCAACAGATGGTTTATTGCAATGTAATTCGCTTCTGATCCGCTACCGGTGAACACGATATTTCCTTCCGCTTGACCGAGTAATTCGAGGAGACGAACGCGTGCCCGTTCTAAGGTTTGGGCTGACCGATTTCCGGCGTCATGCAGGGAAGAACTGTTGCCGTAGGCTTGTTCTGCTGCCAAACGATACTGTTCGAGTGCATCCGGATGCATCGGTGTCGTCGCAGCATAATCTAAATAAATCATAATTGAATCGTGTCCTTTCGTCTTGTCACTCAGCTAAAAATATGCCAAACTTATTGTCAAGTCAATAGTAAACACAAAAGATAGAGGTGTAAAACAGATGTCTTTACATAAAAGACTGAAAACGGATGTCCTGATTATCGGTACAGGTCTAGCGGCAATTAGTGTCGCACTGCACTTACCGAATGGGATGCAGGCATTGCTCGTCACAAAAGGAACACAGAGACAGACGAACTCAATGCGGGCGCAAGGCGGAATTGCTTCGGCACAACTCGAGAAAAACCATGAAGCGCACAGTGCAGACACGATTCGTGCTGCCAAAAATCGGACCAACCCATCGACCGTCGACTTCGTGACACGCGAAGGACGGACGGTGATTTCTGAACTTGAGGCATTCGGTGTCAAGTTTGATCGTAAAAAACAAGGTGACTACGCGGTTGGACGTGAAGGAGCGCACGGCATTCCACGGATTTTTCATAGTGGGGGTGACCGGACCGGACGACAGATGATGGAACAGTTACTGAAGAAGATGAACCACCCGGTCCTGGAACAGACCGTCATCACACGACTGTTAACGGCTGACGGACGGGTCGTCGGGGCAGCGGGCTACGAAGGTGACGAGCGAATCGAAATTTCGGCGCGGGCCGTCGTCCTCGCAAGTGGTGGAATCGGTGGACTGCTTTTGACCTCGACGAATGATGACATGATCACCGGAGACGGCTTAGCACTTGCTGCTGACGTCGGAGCGGAGTTGTCTGATTTAGGGTACATCCAGCACCATCCGACGATTTTAGTCCATCAAGGAAAATCGGCCGGGTTGATTACGGAAGCATTGCGGGGAGCTGGTGCGTACTTGATGACGCGCGATGGACGGCGTGTGATGGACCATCATCCGGAAGGCGATTTAGCAGCACGGGATGAAGTGGCGGCTGCGATCACGGCAATCCGAAAACAGGAATCGGTTTACCTCAACACGACACCCGTCGCACAGTTGGCGGAACGCTTCCCGACATTCGTCCAAAAATGTGAAAAACTGAACATAAATCCAGGGCTTGTCGAGGTGACGACCGGTGTCCACTTTTTGATGGGCGGGATTAAAACGAATCTTGCAGGACAAACGTCCGTCGCTGGTTTATATGCAGTCGGCGAGACGGCGTCAATCGGATTACATGGTACGAACCGTCTTGCTTCGAACTCGTTGCTCGAATGTTTTGTGATGGGGAAAGCACTGGCCCGGCAGTTGCAGCTCCCACCACGGAGGGCATTACCCACATTACGACCGATTTTCGGATGTGAGGATGGTGTTTCAAAGCAACAGTTGAGTGAAGTCTTAGCGGTGGAACTTCAAGAAGACCGTCTTCAAGCCGCTCTTGAACAGTTAACGAACAAGTCGTTTCGTCAAACAGGACGGCGGGCGGAACAACATCGGTTACAAATAACGACGGCGCGTCTCCTCCTTGAAGGAGCGTTACATCGATTAAAAGGAGAACAGTTAACAAATGAACAGATGGCACCTGCGGCAACAACTTGAAAGATTTTTAATCGAGGATATCGGACATCAAGACATCACGAGTGAACTTTGTCTGACGGGAGACGAGCACGGGACGGGACGATTCCTTGCGAAAGAGGAGGGCATCTTTTGCGGCGCCACTGTGTTGCGGGAGCTTGCACAATTGTTAGAGGTGACATGCATTCAACAGGTTGAAGATGGACAGGCAATCAAGCGGGGACAGGTTCTTGCGGAATGGACGGGCGACTTGCGTTCGATTCTGAGTGGAGAACGGGTGGCACTTAACTTGATTCAACGGACATCAGGTATCGCGACATTGACACGTAGTGCCGTTGACCGGGCAGACGGACGGATTCGCATCACGGATACACGTAAGACGACACCAGGTCTACGGATGCTTGAGAAACATGCTGTCCGCGTCGGTGGTGGCTTCAATCACCGGGGGCGCTTAGACGACGCCGTAATGATTAAAGATAACCACATCACGGCAGCAGGATCAATCACGGAGGCGGTCAAACGGGCAAAGCGTGCCGTCGGACATACGACACCGATCGAAGTCGAGGTCGAGACGGAAGCGGAAGTCAATGAAGCCGTCACGGCCGGTGTCGACATCATCATGCTCGACAACCGATCGCCGGAAGAAATCAAACAGCTTCGGCAACTGATCCCACCGCATATCACGGTGGAAATTTCCGGCGGTATTACAGTTGGAACGCTACCAGACTACGCGGATAGCGGAGCAAACGTCATTTCACTCGGGGCGCTGACGCATTCAGCGCCGGCACTCGACATCAGCATGAAAATTCAAGGAGGAAAAAAAGATGAGCTTTGATTTATTGGCGAATCAAGGGATTCCCGGACAGTACTTAGAAAAAACAGAGGCAGAATTAATAGCAATCATTGAAGGTGTCAAACGACGGATGGGCAGCCGGTTGTTTTTGCCGGCGCACCATTACCAAAAAGATGAAGTCGTCCGGTTTGCTGACGCGACGGGTGACTCGCTTCAGCTGGCGCAAATCGCAAAACAGATGACGGAGGCGGAGTATACCGTTTTTTGTGGTGTCCATTTCATGGCGGAAACCGCCGATATGTTAACAGGTGCCGCGCATACAGTCGTTTTACCCGATATGCGTGCCGGTTGTTCGATGGCGGACATGGCGAACGGCTATCAAACGGAACGTGCCTATGCCTATCTCGTCGATCGCTTAGGCGATTCCATCTTACCTTTGACCTATGTCAACTCGACAGCGGAAATCAAAGCATTCGTCGGACGACATGGAGGAGCGACCGTAACCTCATCGAATGCCGTCAAGATGGTCGAATGGGCACTCGCGGAACGGGATATTCTGTTTTTCCTGCCGGATCAACATTTAGGACGAAACACGGCCCATGCGCTTGGGATTCCGCTCGAACAGATGGCGGTCTGGGATCCGATCAACGATCAATTGGTGTTTGACGGGGATGACTCGGACATCCGTGTCATTTTATGGAAAGGGCATTGTTCGGTCCATGAAAAGTTTACGGTCGGTCAAATTGAACAGTTCCGACTGACGGACCCGGCACGCCGGATTCTCGTCCATCCGGAATGTTCGTTTGAGGTCGTGGAAGCAGCAGATTTAAACGGTTCGACAGCGTATATCATCGATCAAGTGAAGCAAGCAGCAGCCGGCACGAAATGGGCGATCGGGACGGAGATGAATCTCGTCAACCGGTTGGCGAAGGATTTCCCGGACCAAGATATCGTGTCCCTCAATCCATTCATGTGTCCCTGCTTGACGATGAACCGGATTGACTTGCCACACCTCGCCTGGTCACTCGAACAAGTCGAGCGTGGCACACCGGTCAACATCATCAGCGTGGATGCCGAGACGACAGAATATGCCGTGTTGGCACTGGAGCGGATGCTCGACCGATCATAAATCAGACAGCGCCTTGCCGATTAACATCATCGGTGAGGCGTTTTTTGTCGGAAGAACATTTTGAAGCAAATCAGACTTATATGCTACAATAGCACGAGAGTTTGTAATTGGATGGGAGCGTTCTAAATTGATAGAATTCGTACGCGGCGAAGTCGCTTATGTCTGTGCAGAATTCGTGACGATCGAAGTCGGGGGGATTGGCTACAAAATCGTAGCACCGAACCCGTTTTTTTATCGGACCGGAGACGAACAGATTATCGTATATACGTATCATTATGTAAGGGAAGATCAAGAAGTGTTATTCGGATTCCGTTCGCGACGCGAGCGTGCGTTGTTCACGAAATTACTTGGCGTGACAGGGATTGGTCCAAAAGGAGCACTCGCAATCGTCGCGTCCGGGAACGTCGACGCGCTCGTCGAAGCCATTGAACAGGAAAAAGAAAGTTACCTCATCAAGTTCCCCGGCGTCGGTAAAAAGACGGCGAAACAGATGACACTTGATTTAAAAGGAAAACTTGCTGAACTTGCTCCTGATTATGTACCGAGCGAAGGGTTGTTTGCTCAAAGTAATGCCGAGTTGAACGAAGCATGTGAAGCATTGACGGCTCTCGGGTACAGTGACCGGGAAGTCGAAAAAGTCAAAAAGGCGCTTCAAGCAGAAGTGCTCTCGACGGATCAGTATGTCAAGCGGGCACTTCAGTTGTTATTGAATGTGAGGTGAGGACGGAATGGAAGAGCGGATTTTATCAGAATCAGCCCATGCAGAAGATCAAGAAGAGTGGAGTTTACGTCCACAAACACTTGATCAGTACATCGGTCAAGAGAAGGCAAAAGGCAACTTAAGTGTCTTCATCGAAGCAGCGAAGATTCGTCAAGAGACGCTCGATCACGTCCTGCTTTACGGTCCCCCCGGTCTCGGGAAAACGACACTTGCGACGATCATCGCCAACGAAATGGGCGTCGGTGTCAAGACGACGGCAGGACCGGCGATTGAGCGCCCAGGTGATTTAGCGGCAATCCTCTCGTCACTCGAACCGGGAGATGTCTTATTCATCGATGAGATTCATCGTCTCAGTCGTTCAATCGAAGAAATTTTGTATCCGGCGATGGAAGATTATTGCCTTGATATCGTGATCGGGCAAGGCGAACTGGCTCGAAGCGTGCGGATTGATTTACCACCGTTTACGCTCGTCGGTGCGACGACGCGGGCCGGGATGTTGTCTGCCCCGCTCCGTGACCGCTTCGGTGTGACACTGAAACTCGAGTATTATACGATGCCTGAACTCTCAGCGATCGTCACGCGGACGTCCCGCCTGTTCGGATTTGAAGCAGACCGGATGGCAGCGGAAGCGATCGCGCTCCGCTCGCGTGGTACACCACGGGTCGCCAACCGTCTCTTGCGGAGGGTTCGTGATTTTGCCCAAGTCGCCCATCAAACGGAAATCGATGCGACACTCGCGACGAGTGCACTTGACCGGCTTCATGTCGATGCGCTCGGACTGGATGATGTCGATCACCGGTTACTCCGTTCACTCGCTGAACGGTTTGCCGGCGGACCCGTCGGACTCGAAACGATTGCTGCAACGATCGGCGAAGACGCACAGACGATTGAAGACGTCTATGAACCCTACCTGTTACAACAAGGATTTTTACAACGGACGCCACGCGGTCGGGTGTTGACACCGTTCGCGCGGCAACATTTAGGATTGAAAGAAGGAAATTGACCCATGGATGTAAACTTATTTGATTTTCATTTACCGGAAGACCAGATTGCCCAAGTGCCACTGCTCGACCGGACGAGTTCGAAGCTGATGGTGATTGACCGCGAGACGGGTGCGTTACGTCACGAACGGTTCCATGATATCGTGTCGCA
The DNA here is from genome assembly GCF_018618755.1 of Exiguobacterium sp. s193. Classification (GTDB taxonomy): domain Bacteria; phylum Bacillota; class Bacilli; order Exiguobacteriales; family Exiguobacteriaceae; genus Exiguobacterium_A. The sequence continues at coordinate 197,145 of NZ_JACSMR010000001.1, read as the reverse complement.
CTTCAATGCCGGCGACACGCTCGTCATCAACGATACAAAAGTTTTGCCAGCACGTTTGTTTGGTGTCAAAGAAGAAACCGGTGGGAAAATCGAGCTGTTGCTGCTGAAACAGACGAGTGATGATGTCTGGGAGACGCTCGCGAAACCTGCAAAACGGGTGAAGCCGGGAACGGTGATTACGTTTGGTGACGGTTTACTGAAGGCCGAGTGCGTCGAAGCACTTGACGATGGGGGACGGATTTTGAAGTTCTCCTATGACGGTATCTTTTATGAAGTTCTTGACGAACTCGGGACGATGCCGCTTCCGCCATACATTCACGAGCAACTCGACGATCAAGACCGTTATCAGACGGTATATGCGCGCGAACGCGGAAGTGCTGCGGCACCGACTGCTGGACTCCACTTCACGCCGGAATTGTTGAAAGCATTGACCGATAAAGGTGTCACGCTGGCTCCATTGACGCTACACGTCGGACTCGGAACGTTCCGTCCCGTCTCGGTCGATGACGTCGACAGCCATAAAATGCACAGTGAATATTATGAGTTGCCGGAAAGCTCTGCTAAAATCTTACGCGAGACACGGGCGCGTGGCGGACGCATCATCGCCGTCGGAACGACGTCGACGCGGACGCTCGAGACGGTCATTCGCGATCACGGTGATTTTGTCGAAGCAACGGGCTGGACGGATATCTTTATCTATCCGGGGCAAGAAGTGAAAGCAATCGACGGTTTGATCACGAACTTCCATTTACCGAAGTCGACGCTGATCATGCTCGTCTCCGCCTTATCGACGCGGGAACATATCTTACATGCTTACGAAGAAGCCGTCGCAAACGGATACCGATTCTTTAGTTTCGGGGACGCGATGTTCTTAACAAGAGAGGAATTAAACCGATGACAAAACACGCAGTAACATACGAACACATTAAGACATGTAAACAATCAGGTGCGCGGTTAGGAATCGTCCATACGCCGCACGGTAGCTTTGAAACACCGGTCTTCATGCCCGTCGGAACACAAGCGACGGTCAAGACGATGGCACCGGAACAAATCAAGGACATGAACGCGAACATCATTCTTGCGAACACGTACCATCTCTGGGTCCGTCCGGGACATGATGTCATTAAAGAAGCAGGCGGCCTGCACAAATTCATGAACTGGGATGGCGCGATTTTAACGGATTCCGGCGGTTTCCAAGTCTTCTCGCTCGCGGATCTTCGAAATATCACGGAAGAAGGTGTCCATTTCCGGAATCACTTGAACGGGGACAAGCTGTTCTTATCTCCGGAAAAAGCGATGGAGATTCAAAATGCGCTCGGTTCAGACATCATGATGGCGTTTGACGAATGTCCGCCGTTCCCGGCGTCACACGAATACATGAAAGCATCGGTCGAACGGACAAGCCGTTGGGCAGAACGTTGTTTGACAGCACATGAACGTCCAGAAGACCAAGCGTTGTTCGGTATCATCCAAGGCGGCGAGTACGAAGATTTACGTCGTCAAAGCGCACGTGATCTCGCATCACTCGATTTCCCGGGCTATGCCGTCGGCGGCTTGTCGGTTGGAGAACCGAAAGATGTCATGTACCGGGCGCTTGAATTCACGACGCCACTCATGCCGGAAGATAAACCACGGTACTTGATGGGTGTCGGATCACCAGATGCCTTGATTGAAGGAGCGATTCGCGGCATCGATATGTTCGACTGTGTCTTGCCGACACGGATTGCGCGTAACGGAACATTGATGACGTCAAGCGGTCGACTGGTCGTCCGTAACGCGAAGTATGGACGCGATTTCCGTCCGCTTGACGAAAAATGTGATTGCTACGCATGTAAAAATTATTCACGTGCCTACATCCACCACTTGATTCGGGCCCAAGAAACATTCGGCTTACACCTCTGTTCGACACATAATCTTCACTTCCTCGTCAAGTTGATGGAAGGCGTCCGTCAAGCGATTCGTGAGGACCGTCTGCTTGATTTCAAAGAGGAGTTCTTCGAAGAATACGGTTATAATTTACCAAACGCAAAGAATTTCTGATTTATCGTCTGACAAATCAATCGTTTCAAGGTATAATGAACGTGATTTGAATGAAAAGGAGCTGACTCAGATGCAACAACTATTCACATTCCTCCCGATGATCTTGATCTTCGTGGTGTTTTATTTCTTGTTGATTCGTCCACAGAACAAACGCCAGAAGCAAGTCCGTGAAATGCAAACACAATTATCACGCGGTGACACGGTCGTCACAATCGGTGGACTCCACGGAGTCGTACAAAAGGTTGATGAAACGACAGTTACTTTAAAATCAGGGAATTCCCAATTGACGTTCAATCGTAGTGCGGTCGCGGAAGTTACAAAAAAATCAACGACTGTCATGGACGACGAAACCGTCGAATAAGGCAAGAAAAAGACGCTTTCCGAATTTCGGGGCGTCTTTTCTGTCTTTATATGAGAAAAACGATTGCTATGATTACCAGTTCTTATGTAAGCTAGGATAGGATACGAAAGTTGTCTGAAAATATACTGGGGTTTAGAGAAAGGACAATGTAGCATGGTTAAGAAAGGAAAACTAGCCACGTTTTTCATTATCGTCGCCGCATTACTGATATTGATCGGCACGACGTCGACATGGCTCTTAAAAGACACGAAACTCGGTCTTGATTTAAAGGGTGGATTTGAAGTGTTGTATGAAGTACAACCTTTAAAAGAAGGAGATGTCATCGACAACACGGCGATGAGCGCGACGCTGACGGCGATCGAGAACCGGGTCAACGTCCTTGGCGTATCGGAGCCGGACATCCGGATTGAAGGAAAAGACCGAATCCGTGTCCAACTCGCGGGTGTCAAAAACCAAAGCGAAGCACGTCAAATTCTGTCTTCGACAGCGGAATTATCGTTCCGTGATATCAACGATAAGTTGTTGCTTGACGGATCGGACTTAAAGGCGAAAGGTGCCAAAGTCGGATACGACCCGCAAACGAATGAACCGCTCGTCGAACTGACTATGAAATCAAAAGAAAAGTTCTATGAAGTGACCCAGCAGATTTCGAAGATGCAAGCACCAGCGAACCGTCTCGTCATCTGGCTCGACTACGCTAAAGGTGATACGTACGAAAAAGAAATCCAAAAAGAGAATTCAAAGATCGTCTCGGATGCATCAGTCAATCAACCGATCAACTCGGACAAGGCGATCATCTCGGGTGGTGACATCGACGCCGAGTACGGCAAACAATTGTCATCGATCTTAAACGCCGGAGCATTGCCGGTCAAACTCGACGAAATCTACTCGACATCCGTTTCCGCTGCTTTCGGGAAAGACGCGCTTGACCAAACGTTGTTTGCTTCGATGATTGGTGTTGCGGCCGTCTTCTTGTTCATGTTGTTGTTCTATCGTGTCTCTGGATTCGTTTCCATCATCACATTGTTGTTCTACATCTACCTTGTCATGATCTTCTTTAACGGCATCAATGCCGTCTTGACGTTGCCGGGTATCGCGGCACTTGTTCTCGGGGTCGGGATGGCGGTCGATGCGAACATCATCACAGCGGAACGGATTAAAGATGAATTACGAAGTGGGAAATCGGTCATGTCGGCATTCAAAGCCGGTAACCGCCGTTCATTCGGTACGATTCTTGATGCGAACTTAACGACGCTGATTTCAGCAGGAGTGCTCTACTACTTCGGAACAAGTACCGTCAAAGGATTTGCGATCATGTTAATGGTCTCGATTGCCGTTACTTTCGTCACGAACGTGTTCATCTCTCGTTACTTGATGCAACTTCTTGTCAGCAGCCGTTGGTTTGATAAGAAAAAATCATGGTTCGGCGTAAAGGAGAGTGAAATTCGTGAACTTTAATCCTACGAAATTCGATTATGTCAAACACCGTAAAGTTTATTTTACAATCACGATCGCTTTAGTGCTCCTGTCCGTCTTGTTGCTGTCGTTTCGGGGATTGAACCTCGGGATTGACTTCACGGAAGGAACGCGGGTCGAAATTTCTTCAGAAAATAAAATTCAAGAAAGCGAAGTCCGGTCTGTCATTGAAGAAGCGGGAATCGATGCTAAAGAAATCGACGGGATTCAATTTGCGCAAGGCGGAACGCTCGCGAACGTCACGTTCGTCGGTGAGTTCAGCCAAGATCAAATCGCGGAAATGAACAAAACGATTGAAGCGAAGTATAAAAAAGCACCAAGCATCTCGACGGTGTCACCGCAAGTCGGACGCGAAATTGCCCGAAATGCCATTTATGCGGTCTTGCTCGCTTCACTCGGGATTGTCATCTACGTTTCATTCCGTTTCCAACCGGCTTACGGAATCGCGACGGTACTTGCATTGCTCCATGATGCATTAATGATCATCGCCTTTTTCTCACTCTTCCAAATCGAAGTCAACTTGTACTTCATCGCCGCCGTCCTGACGATCATCGGGTACTCGGTCAATGATACGATTGTGACGTTCGACAGGGTGCGGGAGAACTTAGGGCGTCTTGAAAAAGGTGGCAAAACGGCATCGTTTGACGAGTTATGTACAGTTGTCAACGAATCGATTCAACAAACGATTATCCGTTCGATCAATACGGTCGTGACCGTCATCATGACGGCTGCTGCTTTGTACATCTTCGGGAGCGAAGCAATCCGAGGATTCAGCCTTGCTTTACTCGTCGGATTATTCATGGGGATGTATTCGTCCATCTTCATCGCAGCACAACTATGGCTCGTTATGAAAAAACGCACATTAAAACAACCAAAACAAGCTTCATGAAGACAATCCGCGTTGGGTATCACTGACGCGGATTTTGTCTTATAATGGGGAAGTTGATTGGAGGGATTGGATGTATCATTCAAAAAAAACATGGCTCGACAAAGCAGTCGACCCACTAAAAATAGACGAGCTGGTCGCGCAAGCGTCCGTCTCACCGAACGTAGCGCGTCTGCTTGTCCAGCGTGGTCTCGAGACACCGGCACAAGCAACGGCCTTTTTAGAGGCAGCGGACATGCCGTTCCACGATCCGTTTTTGTTTCAGGACATGGAAAAAGTCGTCTCACGGATTAAGGAAGCGGCCGATCAAGGTGAAATGATCTTGATTTATGGCGATTATGACGTCGATGGTGTCAGCTCGGCTGCCATCCTGTGGCATGCCTTAACCGAAATCGGGGCGATGGCGGAGTGTTATATCCCGAATCGCTTCACGGAAGGGTATGGACCAAATGAAGCAGCGTTCCGCTGGGCAGTCGAAGAAGGGTTTGGTCTCATCATCACCGTCGACTGTGGAATTTCTGGCATCAAGGAGGCGGCCGTCTTAAAAGAGTTAGGTGTCGACCTCATCATCACGGATCACCATGAGGCGAAAGAGGTTCTTCCGGACGCCTATGCGATGATTCATCCGGGCGTCGACCGCAATTACCCATTCTCGAAACTGGCTGGGGCAGGCGTCGCGTTTAAAGTCGCGCAAGCGTTGCTCGAACGTGTCCCGACGGAGCTCCTGGATCTCGCCGTGCTCGGAACGATTGCCGACTTAGTTCCGCTCGTTGACGAAAACCGATTGCTTGCGACAAAAGGAATTGAAGCGTTGAATGCAAGTGAACGACCGGGAATCCTCGCTTTACGCCAAGTCTGTAGTTTGACGGAAGATGAACTGACAGAAGAATCGGTCGGATTTGCGTTTGGTCCCCGCATCAATGCGGCCGGACGACTCGATTCCGCGATGCCGGCACTCGAAATGTTACTTGCTGAGACACTCGAGGAAGCCGTCGTACTCGCAAACCAGCTTGACCAACAAAATAAACAACGGCAAGACATCGTCAAACAAATCGCGGAAGAAGCGACAGCACTTGTCGAAGAAAAGTATGTAGGGGATCGTGTCCTCGTTGTGGACGCGTACAACTGGAATCCAGGTGTCGTCGGGATTGTCGCTTCACGCCTCGTCGAGAAATATCACCGTCCGGTCATCATGCTCTGTCATGATGCGGAGAAAGGGACGGCGAAAGGGTCTGGCCGGTCGATTGCGGCGTTCGATTTGTTTGCCGAGCTGACGTTATGCGAAGACATCTTACCGCACTTCGGTGGTCACCCGGCTGCTGCCGGCATGACACTCTCGTCGGATGACGTCGTAGCTTTACGTGAACGCTTGAATGCACAGGCTGCGAAACTTCCGGATGAGGCCTTCATCGCGACGATTGAAATCGACTTGCGGTTACATGTTTCTGATGTCTCAATCGGATTGATTGAGGAGATCGGTCGCTTGTCTCCGTTCGGTATGGGGAATCCGGCGCCACGCATCGTCATCGAAGACGCTAAAATTCGGGACATGAAACGGATTGGTCGTGATTTGACCCATTTGAAGGCACTATTATCCGATGGAACATCAGAGTTAGATGGGATTGGTTTTGGTTTCGGAGATGCGGTTGACGAAATTTCACTGCTCGCTGAAGTTTCCTTGATGGGGAGTCTGAACATCAATGAGTGGAATGGTTTTCGGAAACCCCAATTGATGATTCAAGATTTAGCCGTCGCAGATTATCAGTTATTTGATTACCGCGGCGGAAAAAAACCATTAACGGACATTTTTGAGTTGCCGCAAGAACAAACGACGCTCGTTGCGTTTTCGGACGAAACAAAACAAAAATATGCCGAACGTCCGCTGAATGGATCAATTCAAGAAAATATCGTCTTCCTTGATTTACCAGAGACGGAAGAAGCGTTCTTACCATACTTGAAACAGGCGGAACGGATTTATTGTGCGTTTAAGGATGAAGGCTACTACTTCGAGGCGATTCCGTCCCGTGAAGACTTCAAACATTACTTTAATTACTTCGCAAAATGTCCACGTGAAGAGTTACGAATCGGACTCGTTCGTTTGTCGAAAACAAGAAAATGGTCGAAACGTTCGATTAACTTTATGCATTCAGTGTTTTCGGAACTGGATTTTCTTGTTACAATGGAGGACGGGCTACCGGGTGTGAACCCAGACGCTGAAAAACGGGATTTGACGGAGGCCGCGACGTACAAGCGTCATGAAGAACGTCAACGTCTCGAGCAACAATACATTTATTCGTCACTCGCTCAGTTGAAAGAGCGTTTTGATACTTTAGTGGAAGCGGCGAAGCAGGAGGAAATGACATGGAGTTCAAACAGCATATAAAAGAGGTCGAGAACTGGCCGAAAGAAGGAATTAGCTTTAAAGACATCACATCATTGATGGAAAATGGTCCAGCTTACAAACAATCGGTCGATGCACTCGTCGACTATGCACGTAAGCAAGGGGCAGATGTCATCGCAGGACCTGAAGCACGTGGTTTCGTCGTTGGATGTCCAGCGGCATACGCAATGGAAATCGGGTTTGTGCCTGTGCGTAAAGAAGGGAAGTTGCCACGTGAGACAGTCCGTGTCGAGTATGGTCTTGAGTACGGAAAAGATGTCTTGACGATGCACCATGATGCCATCAAACCAGGGCAACGTGTTGTCATCTTAGATGATTTGCTTGCAACAGGCGGTACGATCGAAGCGACAATCAAAATGATTGAACAACTTGGTGGTACGGTTGCGGGAATCGGGTTCTTGATCGAATTAGACGGGCTTGGTGGACGTGAAAAACTAGCAGGTTACGATATTTTGTCATTGATTCGCTACGAAGACTGATGACGGTAATACTCTCCCGACGAACTTGTCGGGGGGGTATTTCTTTTTATTTTGACATCCTATAAAAATTTCACGATAATAGAAGATATATATTAGGGATTGAGGCGTATATAATCCCGGGGACTGGGTGAGGAAAAGGGATGACAAATAAACAAATCGTAAATGTAGAAGACCTTCTCGCTCGATGTGCGGAGTACATGACAGAAGCAGAAGTGAACGATATTGAACGTGCCTACCAATTCGCAAAAGACGAGCATGATGGTCAATTTCGTCGGTCGGGTGAACCATACATCATCCACCCGGTTCAAGTCGCCGGGATTCTTGTCGATATCGGACTCGACGCCACGACGATCGTTGCGGCACTTCTTCATGATGTCGTAGAAGATACCGAGATTACGCTTGCAGAGTTGACGGAACGGTTTGGACCGGACGTCGCGATGCTCGTTGATGGTGTGACGAAACTCGGGAAAATCAAATATAAATCAAAACGTGAAGAGTTAGCAGAGAATCACCGGAAGATGTTTATCGCGATGGCAGAAGACATCCGTGTCATCTTGATTAAGCTCGCTGACCGTCTGCATAATATGCGGACGTTGCAACATATGGTCAAAGAAAAGCAAGTCCAAAAAGCAGAAGAAACGCTCGAAATCTTTGCGCCGCTTGCGCATCGTCTCGGGATTTCGACGATCAAATGGGAGCTTGAAGACATCAGCCTCCGTTATATCAACCCGCAGCAATACTACCGGATCGTCTCGATGATGAAACAAAAACGGACGGAGCGTGAAGCACTCGTCACGTCAGTCATCGATGAAGTCAACGTCGTCCTTGGAGAAGTCCAAATCGCTGCCGAGGTCGATGGCCGTCCGAAACACATCTACTCGATTTACAACAAGATGCAAAACTCAAAAAAAGAGTTCAGTGAGATTTATGATTTGATGGCAGTCCGAATCATCGTCGACTCGATCAAAGATTGTTACGCTGTCCTCGGTATCATCCATACGCAATATAAACCGATGCCGGGTCGGTTCAAGGATTACATTGCAATGCCGAAGCCGAATATGTACCAGTCGTTGCATACGACCGTCATCGGACCGAAGGGAGAGCCGCTTGAAGTTCAAATTCGGACGCGAGACATGCACTTCATCGCCGAGTACGGGATCGCCGCACACTGGGCGTATAAAGAAGGAAAAGAGCAGGAAGCGAAATCAGGCTTTGAAGATAAGATTGCCCATTTCCGTGAAATCTTAGAATTACAAAAAGATACGGCCGATGCGGAAGAGTTCATGGAGTCCGTCAAAGTCGATTTCTTTAGTGATATGTTATACGTCTTCACACCAAAAGGCGATGTCATCGAGTTGCCGAAAGGCTCTGTCCCGATCGATTATGCCTACCGGATCCATACGGAAATCGGTCACCGGACGATCGGTGCGAAGGTCAACGGACGGATGGTCCCGATCGATTATAAGTTGAAGACAGGCGATATCATTGAAATCGTGACGTCAAAACATAGTTATGGTCCAAGTAAAGACTGGTTAAAAATCTGTGTCTCGAGTCAGGCGAAAAATAAAATTCGTCAATGGTTCAAACGGCAACAGCGTGAAGAAAATGTCCTCAAAGGTCGCGAGTTGATTGAAGCAGAAGTCAAAAAACTTGGCTTTGAGCCGAAGGAAGTCATCACGGATAAAACACTTGAAGACGTCACGCGAAAGTTCAACTTCGGTCAAGAAGAAGACATGTATGCCGCAGTCGGCTATCATGGTTTGACAGCTGCTCAGGTCGCCCATAAATTGACGGAAAAATTACGCAAAGACAAAGAGTCGAAAAACTTAGAGTTAAATGACGCCATCAGTGAGATGAAAACATTTGACCGGCCGAAAAAACAAAATCCGGAAGGTGTGCGTGTCAAAGGGATCGATAACATGCTCGTCCGGATGAGTCGTTGTTGTAACCCGGTTCCGGGGGATGATATCGTCGGTTATATTACACGCGGACGTGGCGTGTCGATTCACCGTTCGGATTGCTTAAATGTTTTGAATGAACAAAATCCGGAACGGCTGCTCGAAGTTGAGTGGGAACACGAAGGCAAGACGGTCAAAAGCTATAATGTCGAAATTGAAATCTCAGGGTATGACCGTGCGGGTCTGCTCAATGAAGTATTGCAGTCCGTTTCAGCAACAAACACGAATATCGTTGCCGTCAGCGGGAAGGGCGATGACAGTAAACAAGCGAAGATTTCGATGACGATCGCGATCAATAACGTCAATCACTTACAAAAAGTCGTCGACCGGATTAAACAAATCTCAGACGTGTATGCCGTGCATCGCGTCATGATGACGTAAGGAGCGGATAGGATGCGAGTCGTTTTACAACGCGTGAAAGAAGCGAGCGTGACGGTTGACGAGGCAGTCATCGGTCAAATCGACCAAGGGTTCTTATTGCTCGTCGGTGTCACGCATGAGGACACGCTCGATCAAGTCCATTGGTTAGCGGATAAAATTGCCGGTCTACGCGTATTCGAGGATGAGGAAGAACGGATGAATCGTTCGCTCGACGATGTTGACGGAAAAATTTTATCGGTCTCCCAGTTCACGTTATACGGAGACGTCAAAAAAGGACGGCGTCCGGCATTTACCGAAGCCGCGAAACCGGACCTTGCAAACGAACTTTATGAAGCCTTCAACTCACGGCTTCGTTCGAACGGGGTTACGGTCGAAACCGGTCAGTTTGGTGCGATGATGGATATTGCCCTCATCAATGACGGACCGGTCACGTTAATTTTAGAAAAGTGACCAAAGTCTTGACAGGACTTCGGGAACGATGCAATATAAATGGTAACAGAACGATTTTAGAACCGATGACGAAGAGGAGTAATCCAAGACCTCGTCTGCTTAGAGAGTCGCCCCTTGGCTGAAAGGGTGATCAGATGAACTGGGTGAAAGACCCTTCCGAGGTATTTTCCTGAACACTGCAGTAGGGAAAATCGTAAGCAGGCGTTAACTGCACCGAGTGGCTGATTTTTTCAGCAACCAGGGTGGTACCACGGGATCTTCAAGTTCTCGTCCCTTTGCGGACGAGGACTTTTTTGTATTCATTTTTAAGGAGGAATTAGGATGAAATTACCACGCGGTACGTTTGATATCCTTCCAGGGACGGTTGAACGCTGGCAGTATATCGAAAATCAATTACGTGAGATCAGTAAACGATACAACTATAAAGAAATTCGGACACCAATCTTTGAAGAAACAGAACTCTTCAAACGGGGTGTCGGAGAAACGACCGACATCGTTCAAAAAGAAATGTTCATGCTCGAAAAACGTGGGAAAGATCAATTTACACTTCGTCCGGAAGGGACGGCGGCGGTCGTGCGTTCATTCGTTACGAACAAACTCTACGGGGCGCCGAACCAGCCGACAAAATTGTTCTACATTGGACCGATGTTCCGTTATGAGCGGCCGCAAGCAGGACGTTTCCGCCAGCTCCACCAATATGGCGTCGAAGCACTTGGCAGTGAAGAACCGGCGATCGATGCGGAAGTCATCAGTCTCGCGATGAGCATCTACCGGTCGTTTGGTCTGAAGCAATTAAAACTCGTCATCAACTCGCTTGGTGACAGTGAAAGTCGTGCCGCACACCGCGAAGCACTCGTCAATCACTTCAAGCCGGTCGCACACGAACTGTGTCAAGATTGTCAAAACCGCTTGGAAGCAAATCCGTTGCGGGTCCTTGACTGTAAAGTCGACCGGAATCACCCGAGTATGGCGACGGCACCATCGATTCTCGATTTCTTGAACGCGTCATCGAAAGATTACTTCGATCAAGTCTTGTCGCACCTTGATGCGTTAGGCATCGAGTACGTCATCGATCCGACACTCGTCCGTGGTCTCGACTATTACAACCACACGTCATTTGAAATCATGTCCGAGGCAGAAGGTTTCGGTGCGATTACGACGCTTTGCGGCGGGGGACGTTATAACGGACTCGTCGAACAAATCGGTGGTCCTGCGACGCCGGGGATCGGATTTGGGATCGGAATCGAGCGCCTCTTGATGGCACTTGAGAATGAACAAGTCTTGCCGGAAATCGACGAAGCGATCGATGTCTTCATCGTCGCCCAAGGCAATGAAGAAGTCGAAAAAACAGCGACACGCCTTCTCCAATTGATGCGTCTCGAAGGACTCACGGCAGACCGTGATTATCTCGGACGGAAGTTTAAAGGGCAGTTCAAGGCAGCGGACCGGATGAAGGCGCGGTATACGGTCATACTCGGTGATGAAGAAGTCGAGCGTGGTGCCGCAGCATTAAAAAACATGGAGACAGGCGAACAGACAGATGTTCCCTTGTCGGCGGTCGCAGATACGATCGTCGCAAAATTAAAGGAGGCAACACAATGATCGGACGCACACATATGAATGGACACGTGACGGAAGATGTCATCGGACAATCCGTCCAGCTAAAAGGATGGGTTCAAAAACGACGTGACCTCGGGGGCTTGATTTTCCTCGATCTTCGCGACCGGACGGGAATCGTCCAAGTCGTCTTCCAACCGGAAAACGAACAAGCCCACCGTCTAGCAGAATCGATTCGTTCCGAGTACGTGCTTGATATTAAAGGGAAAGTCGTACAACGTGAAAATCCGAATCCAAACATTCCGACAGGGCTCGTTGAAGTCGTTGCGGACGAAGTCGTCATTTTGAACGCTTCAAAAATGACGCCATTCCCAATCAGTGAGGAAGCAGAGCAAACGTCTGAAGATCTTCGTTTGAAGTACCGCTACCTTGATTTACGTCGTCCGTCGCTCCAAGAGACATTCCGTCTCCGTTCGAAAGCTTCGAACATCATGCGGAACTTCCTTGACGAGCAAGACTTCCTTGAGGTCGAAACACCGATTTTGACGAAGTCGACACCGGAAGGCGCGCGTGACTATCTCGTACCAAGCCGTGTCCACCCGGGTGAATTCTATGCGTTACCACAATCACCACAGTTGTTTAAACAGTTATTGATGGTGTCTGGTTTTGAACGTTACTTCCAAATCGCACGGTGTTTCCGTGACGAAGATTTACGGGCAGACCGTCAGCCGGAGTTCACGCAAGTTGATATCGAGACGAGCTTCATGGACGTTGAAGACTTGTATGCGATGATGGAGTCGATGATGACACGAGTCATGAAAGAAACACTCGGAAAAGACATCACAACACCGTTCCCACGGATGCCATATGCAGAAGCGATGAGCCGGTTCGGTTCGGATAAACCGGATACACGCTTCGGTCTCGAACTGATTGATGTTGCGGAAGCCGTCAAAGGCGCAGGCTTTAAAGTCTTCGACATGGCGCTTGAAGCGGGTGGCGAAGTTAAAGCGTTGAACGTCAAAGGTGCAGCGGACAACTTCTCACGCAAAGACATCGATAAATTACAAGAGTTCACGGCAATTTATGGTGCGAAAGGTCTTGCTTGGGTCAAAGTGACTCCTGACGGCTTAAACGGACCAATTGCCAAATTCTTTGACGAAGCAGCCGCTGCGCGTCTCGTCGCAGCGACAGAGGCAGAAGCAGGCGACTTACTCGTCTTCGTCGCAGCAAAAGCGTCAATCGTCGCGGATAGCCTTGGTGCACTTCGTCAGAAATTGGCGAAAGAACTTGGTTTGATTGACGAGTCGGTCTTCAATTTCCTCTGGGTGACAGACTTCCCGCTCGTGACGTTCGAAGAAGAAGACGGCCGTTTCTATGCGAATCACCACCCATTCACGATGCCACGACGCGAAGATCTCGACAAACTTGAAACAGACCCGGGTAGCGTCCTTGCTGTCGCCTATGACCTTGTCTTGAACGGGTATGAGCTCGGTGGCGGATCGCAACGGATTTACGAACGTGATATCCAAGAGCGGATGTTCAAATTGCTTGGTTTCACGGAAGAAGAGGCGAACGAACAGTTCGGATTCTTAATGGAAGCCTTTGAATACGGTACACCGCCGCACGCCGGTATCGCACTCGGTCTTGACCGTCTGATCATGTTACTCGCAGGACGGACGAATTTACGCGATACGATTGCGTTCCCGAAAACGGCGTCAGCGAGCGACTTGTTGACAGCAGCACCAAGCCCGGTCTCGGACGCACAATTAAATGAATTGTCGATCCGGACGGCCGTTAAACAATAATCGGTACAACAGACTTTCTTCCTCTTTTGGAAGGGAGTCTGTTCAGATTGTAGACAACGTGCTATCAGGAGATCAAGCGTCTGTTTTCGTTGCTTTCCTCGGGCGAGGCGCAAGCCGTTGCTCCTTGGTCCTCGGACAATGAGCAGGGTCTTGCCTGCCTCTGAACGTGCGTTAAAAACGCACTTTTCCCGTAGGAGTCAACGAAACGTGACGCTTTTTAGATCATACCGTGAGGGAAATCCAGTCATGTAGACGGTTTAGAGCAAAATATGTCTTGGTACCGCATGTTTACGCTTCTTAATCGTTTGTAAACACGCTGAACAGACTTTCTTCCTCTTTTGGAAGGGAGTCTGTTTTTCTAAGAAAGAAAAGAGCGGCAAAACAGATAGGAACATCACAATCTAAAGGCAGGTTTGTCTGCAAGATGTTTTATGAGGAGGGAATCGAAATGGAACGCTCATTTTTTGAACGGTCACCGCTTGACGTCGGGAAAGAAGTGATTGGAAGTATACTGACGGTTGATGACGTCACGATGCGAATCGTCGAGGTTGAAGCGTATCTCGGACCACACGATCAAGCAGCACATTCTTATAGTGGACGCCCGACGAAGCGGACGGCACCGATGTTCGGTGAAGCGGGTCATCTCTATGTCTACTTCACCTATGGCATGCATCACTGCTTAAATTTCGTCTGTGGTGAAGTCGGGCAAGGGTACGCCGTCTTACTGCGTGGGGCGGAAATCCTTTCGGGTCACGACATCGTTGCCAATCGACGATTTCAGACATCTTATCAGGAACTGACGAAAGCACAACAAAAAAACTTAGTCAATGGACCGGCAAAGCTCTGTCAGGCTTTCGGGTTAACGACTGCTGAGTCGGGTGAAGATTTGTACCAAGAACGGTTTCGACTCGTTGCGGGCCCATCCGGACAAATCGTCGAGACGACACGAGTCGGGATTCCGAATGCCGGTGAAGCAACACACTATCCGTGGCGGTTTTATGAAGCAGGGAGTCACGGTGTCAGCAAAAAGTAACGACAAAAAAAGACGCGAGGACCAAAGGGGTCCATCGCGTCTTGTTGCTTTATTTAGGTGTGTTCGTTGTTTTTTTAGCTTGTTGTTGTTTGTAAAATTTATAGACGATTGGTCCGACTGTCGTCGCGAGCGTAATCAACGTTCTTAATTTACCTTTTTTAGCCATCGGTCTGTCACTCCTTACTGCGTTTTGTATTAATTATATTCCACGAAAACAAAAAGATGAAACCTTTTCGGCACATTAATCATTTGCAGGATGGAAGAAGATTGAGATAGTACGGGTAAGAGATAACAAAGGAGTTGAGTGACATGGCAGGAGTCGTTTGGTATCGAAATGATTTACGGGTCGACGATCATGAAGCGTTGACGCAAGCCTGTGCTAAGCAAGGCGAGGTTCGGGCAGTCTTCATTCAACAAGAGAGGGGACAACGGGGACAGCAACAAGTCATCTTTGAGCAAGAGACATTACATGCCTTACGCAATCATTTAGGGCAACTCGGCATCGAACTGACAATATTACAAGGGGAGACGGTTGAACAACTGACATCGTTCATTCAACCGGAAGACGTCGTTTATTTTCACCGGATGACGGGTGAATACGAAGCACGACAGGAAAACGAAGTACAGCAGCGTTTTACGACGCGGATGTACGAGACCCAGACGCTCCATCTCCGGGAAGATATCGGCAGTGACGAACTGAAACGTGTTTTTACGGCCTTCCGGAAAAGAGTCGAACACGGTGGCCGGTTCGCGGAGCCGATCGAAGCACCCGGAAACGTACGGTATATCGAACCGCAGCAAACGAGAGCCGGTTATGACCCGCGAACCGCGTTCCCGTTCATGGGAGGCGAGGCGGCCGGCCGGGACCGGTTAACAGCGTATCTGGAACAGCCGATTTTCACCTACAAAGAAACACGGAACGGCTTTAACGTTGATGATTCTTCCAAACTCTCCGCCTGGCTTGCCAACGGTTCACTGTCTCCGCGACGGGTCATGGCAGAACTGCAACGGGTGGAACGGGAATACGGTGCGAATGAATCGACTTACTGGTTATACTTTGAATTATTGTGGCGTGATTTCTTCCATTTGACGATGCGCGAGACGGGACACCGGCTGTTTCGTCCGAACGGTTTAAAGGACGGTCGCTTGAC
Organism: Exiguobacterium sp. s193; assembly: GCF_018618755.1. Taxonomy (GTDB): domain Bacteria; phylum Bacillota; class Bacilli; order Exiguobacteriales; family Exiguobacteriaceae; genus Exiguobacterium_A. Next base: position 181,167 of record NZ_JACSMR010000001.1, on the reverse strand, counting down.
ATGGAAGACGAATCAGGCGGCAATCGATTCCTGGATGGCCGGACAGACGGGAGAACCGTTTGTCGATGCCTTCATGCGGGAAATCAAGGAGACCGGTTGGATGTCGAACCGCGGACGTCAAATTACCGCCAGTTATCTGATTCACGACTTGAAGCAGGATTGGCGCATCGGTGCACGATACTTTGAACAGCAATTGATTGATTACGACGTTGCCTCCAATTACGGTAACTGGGCATATATCGCAGGTGTCGGAAATGCGACCCGGACACCCCGGTTTAATCCTGAATTTCAACAACAAACATATGATCCGAACAGAGCATTTATCCGACGCTGGTTGTCAAGTGAAATGACTGAAAAATGACCAAATTTTCAGAGGCAGAACCAGTTGCTTTTCGATAAGGGGAATGCTATATTAAATGCAACAGATGGGGTTCCTGAAATGTACGAGAGCCGCCTTTTATCTTTGAGCCACTCTTTTTTGATAGGGAGTTTGACGTTCCAACTAGTAGTACATGCCTCGTAACACAGCAGGAGGACGTACGAATAGGAATCGGATAAGACACCCACCTGCACAGCAGGTTCAAAATAAGGTATCGACACGGCACTTCGGGTCCCATCGTCTTTTTATTAAAATTAAAAAAGCTTCTTTAAAAAAGACACGTCGCATGACGTTTTTTTTTATGATATAATTCCGAGTAAAACAGTATGAGAATTGTGAGGTTAGAGACATGTTACATCAATTTTCACGTAATGAACTAGCAATCGGTAAGATGGGACTTGAGGCATTGGCATCAAAGTCTGTCGCCATCTTAGGAATCGGTGGTGTCGGATCGTTTTCGGCAGAAGCACTAGCACGAAGCGGTGTCGGACGATTGATTCTCGTCGATAAGGATGATATCGATATCACGAACGTCAACCGGCAAATCCACGCCTTGCTTCCGACCGTCGGACAACCGAAGGTCGATGCGATGGCAGATCGGTTGATGTTAATCAATCCCGATCTAGAAATCGTCCGCCTAAAGATGTTCTACAATGAAGAAACGTACGAATCCTTTTTTGACCAACAACCAGACTACGTCATCGATGCGTCAGATACCGTATCGTTCAAAATTCATTTGATTAAAGAGTGTAAACGGCGCAACATTCCTATCATCTCGAGCATGGGGATGGCTAATAAAATGGATCCGACGCGGATTAAGATCGTTGACATCAAAGATACGACGTATGATCCATTAGCAAAAGTCATCCGGACACGTTTACGCAAGGAAGGCATCCATAAAGGCGTTCCTGTCGTCTTCTCGGATGAACCACCCGTCAAAATCATCGAAGAAGTGCGTCAAGTCGTCGGAAATGATGAAGCGGTCATTCGAAAAGCGAAGATGCCACCCAGTTCGAACGCATTTGTTCCTTCGGTGGGTGGATTGATTGCAGCGAGTCATGTCATCAATGAGATTGTTCGGGAAGCAGGGGTTACGATCGAGCGCGTCCGTTAAAAAAAGCGACCACTTCGGTCGCTTTTTCGCATATTGATTCGTTACGGCTGTTTTTTCCAAAATTCGAGTCGGGCCTGGAGCTGTTTCTCGAAGCCGCGTGGACTCGGTTCATAAAAGACGGGTTTCGTCCGTGCTAAGTTCTCCGGCCAATAGTTTTGTTTGACATAGGCGTGCGGGAACTGATGCGGGTATTGGTAGGCGACACCGTTTCCGAGTCCTTCTGCACCGGGATGATGGGCGTCACGGAGATGGGGCGGAACAGGTCCTCCGTCCGAGCGACGGACGAGGGCGAGTGCTTTATCAATCGCTGTGATGACCGTATTTGATTTGGGTGCCGTCGCTAAGTACAGCACCGTTTCAGCGAGCGGAATGCGTGCTTCCGGGAACCCGACGTATTCACAGGCACGTGCACAAGCATCAACGATCAACAAGGCTTGAGGATCTGATAAACCGATGTCTTCCGCAGCATGGACATAGAGCCGTCTGACGATGAACCGTGGACTTTCACCCGCTTCAATCATGACGGCGAGCCAGTAGAGGGCAGCGTCCGGATCGGATCCGCGGATGGACTTAATAAAGGCGGAAATGACGTCATAATGGCGATCGCCATCTTTATCGTATTTTAATGCTTTTTGCTGAATCGATTCTTCGGCGACGGCGAGGTCGATTGTGATTTCACCGTCAACTTCCGGTGTCGTCAAGACAGCGAGTTCAAGTGCATTTAGTAAGGCGCGATAATCGCCGTCAGATAGTTTGACATAGTGGTCGATTGCTTCTTCTGTAATCGAAATCGGATATTTTCCAAGACCACGTTCTTTATCTTGTAAAGTCCGGTTGAGAACGACACGTAAATCGTCTGCAGTTGGGGGCTCGAACCGAAAAACGGTCGCCCGGGAAAGTAAGGCGGCATTGACCTCAAAACTCGGATTTTCTGTCGTCGCCCCAATCAAGGTGATCGTACCCGCTTCAAGAGCCGGTAATAATGCATCTTGTTGCATTTTATTGAAACGATGAATTTCATCTAAGAAGAGGATGGTTTTTTGATCATCGAACTGTAGACGAGATTCTGCCGCCTTCAAGACATCGCGTAATTGATCCAGTTTTGCGGTGACGGCGTTCAACTGTTCGAAAGCCGACTTCGTATAGCTCGAGATGACACGCGCCAGTGTCGTTTTTCCGGTTCCCGGTGGTCCGTAAAAGATGACCGTTCCGAGTCGATCGGCAAGAATGGCACGACGTAAAAGTGTTGTCTCCCCAATCAAATGCCGTTGACCGACGATTTCGTCCAGTGACTGAGGACGCATCCGATTGGCGAGCGGTCCAGCGGGATATTTTGATTCAAATAAATTAGCCATAGGTAGCGTTCCTTCTTTCCACGTGGATTCAGCTCCTACTATACTAGAAAGGATGTTATTTCGCATGATGAAAATCTCGACGAAAGGCCGTTACGGTCTGACAATCATGATTGCACTCGCCAAAGGAGGCGAGCAAAAGCCGTTATCCTTAAAGAAAATCGCCCAGATGTACAATTTGTCGGAGCATTATTTGGAGCAATTGATTGCCCCACTCCGGAATGGTGGACTCGTCAAAAGTGTCCGTGGCGCTTACGGCGGTTATAAGTTAGGTCGTAAAGCAGAAGAAATCACGGCAGGCGATATCATCCGTTTGCTTGAAGGACCACTCGTCGTCGTCGAAGGGGATAACTGTGACGAAGTGACGAAACGTAAGTTATGGGATAAAATCCAAAGTGCGGTCGATCAAGTCCTTGATTCGACGACGTTAAAAGACTTAGCGGAAGATGATGATACAGGATATATGTTCTATATATGAAAGGTGAGACGAAATGATGTATTTTGATCATGCGGCGACAACGCCGATGCACCCTGATGTACTTCAAGCGATGACACCCTATATGCTCGAGCAATTCGGAAATCCGTCGAGCGTCCACGCGTTCGGTCGTTCGGGCCGGGCAGCGATTGACGCGTCACGCCGGACGATCGCGAGTGAGTTAGAGGCAAAACCGAACGAAATCATATTCACGGCAGGCGGGACGGAGTCGGATAACTACGCCATTCTTGGAGCAGCGATGAAATATCAAACACAAGGGCGCCACGTGATTACGACACGTTTTGAACACCATGCCGTATTGCATGCGTTCGAGGAACTCGAAAAACGTGGATTTGACGTGACCTATTTAGAAGTTCCAGAGACGGGCGTCGTCACGGTCGAAGCACTTGCGGCAGCACTTCGTCCGGATACGATTCTCGTATCGGTCATGACCGGAAACAATGAAGTCGGGACACTGCAACCGATTGCTGAGATGGGCCGACTTTTACGCAAACGTAAGATCCTGTTTCATACGGACGCCGTGCAAGTGTTCGGAAAAATGAAGCTTGATGTCGAAGCATGCAACATCGACTTATTGTCGGCATCGAGCCATAAGATCAATGGACCGAAAGGTGTCGGCATGTTGTATGTCCGGACGGGCGTCCAGTTAGCAGCGCAGTCGTACGGCGGCGAACAAGAGCGGAAACGTCGGGCAGGAACGGAGAATGTTGCCGGAATCGTTGGTTTCGCGAAAGCAGTCGAACTGAACGTAGTGGAACGCGACACGCGGAAGAAACAGACGGAAGACTTGCGTCGTCTGTTACTTGAACGACTCGATGCGGCTTCGATTTCTTATGAATTAAATGGGGTTCAAGGATTGCCGCATATCGTCAACCTCTATTTCCCACGCGTCGAGATTGAACCGTTTTTAATCATGCTCGATATGCGCGGCATTGCCGTCTCGAGCGGAAGTGCCTGCACGGCAGGTTCAATTGAACCATCGCACGTGTTGTCTGCGATGTACGGTGAAAATGACCGGACACGTCAATCGGTCCGAATTAGTTTCGGACGGGGCAATGATGTCGGGCAAGTCGAACTACTCGCACAAGGATTGATAGATGTCGTAAAATCGTTTCAGAACAAATAAGAGGTGAAAGCAATGAATACAAGAGCAAAAGCACCAAGTGAGACGACGGTCGTCGTCGGGATGTCTGGCGGCGTCGACTCGTCCGTCACGGCACACTTGCTGAAAGAACAAGGGTACAACGTCATCGGAATCTTCATGAAAAACTGGGATGATACGGATGAAGACGGTTTTTGTACAGCGACGGAAGACTATGAGGACGTGATTGCGGTCGCCAATCAGATCGGCATCCCGTACTATGCGGTCAACTTCGAAAAAGAATACTGGGACAAAGTGTTCACGTATTTCTTGAATGAATATAAACTGGGTCGGACACCGAATCCGGATGTCATGTGTAACAAGGAAATCAAGTTCAAAGCGTTCCTCGATCACGCGATGCGTCTCGGCGCGGATTTTGTCGCGACCGGTCATTATGCGCGTGCGGTCTATGAAGACGGAGAACACAAGTTACTCCGTGGCGTCGATACGAATAAAGACCAAACGTATTTCTTGAACCAACTGTCACAAGACCAAATTGCGAAAGCGATGTTCCCAATCGGTCACATGGAAAAATCAGAAGTCCGGAAAATCGCGGAAGAAGCGAACTTGGCGACAGCGAAGAAAAAAGATTCGACCGGTATCTGTTTCATCGGTGAACGGAACTTTAAACAATTCCTCAGCCAATACCTCCCGGCACAACCAGGTGAAATGCGGACACTCGACGGGAAAGTCATGGGACGTCACGACGGTTTGATGTATTACACGATGGGTCAACGCCATGGACTAGGAATTGGTGGGGACGGTGAACCTTGGTTCGTCGTCGGAAAAAATCTTGCGGATAACGTCTTGTTCGTCGAGCAAGGGTTCCATAATGAACTGCTTTACTCGGAAGGCTTATACGCGTCAGACATCAGCTGGACGGCACCACTGAAAGTCGGCGATACATTCCGCTGTACGGCGAAGTTCCGCTACCGTCAAGAAGACTCAGGCGTGACGGTCCGCTTGCTCGAAAATGGGCGCCTTGATGTTGCCTTTGACGAACGTCAACGGGCCATCACACCGGGACAAGCCGTCGTCTTTTATGATGGTGATGTCTGCTTAGGTGGCGCAACGATTGATGAAGCGTACAAAGCAGGCGAACGTCTCACGTATCTTGCATAAGGGAGAGAACACGATGAATTATAATGAAGTAGGATTTAGACATTTAGAAGCGGGAAATTACGAACTGGCGGCGCAAGCGTTCAACGATGCGATTGAAGAAAATCCGAATGACCCGACGGCTTACGTCAATTTGGGGACGTTGCTTCAATCGATGGATGACGCGGACCGGGCATTACGTTTTTATGAAAAAGCGCTCACGATTGATCCAACGTTTGCTAGTGCCCACTATGCGAAAGGGGCATTGTTCTTCGCAGCGGAGCAACTCGTCGAGGCGGAAGATGCCTTACGGCTCGCCTTACTCCACGGACTTGATGACGCGGATCTGCATTTCATGCTTGGTTTGACATATCAAAAACTCGGCGATCCTGTTCGGGGAATTCCACGTTTAAAACAAGCGACGGAATTGAACGGCGTCGACGTCGAGATTGCCTTCCAATATGGACTGGCACTCGCGCAAAATGAACAGATTGAAGAAGCGGCAGAAATTTTCGAACAAGTTTTATTGTTAGAAGAAACACACACGGACGCACGCTATAACTATGCAATCGCACTCGCGTTTCTCGGTCAGCAAGAAGCGTGTTATACAGAGCTTGAGACGGTTCTTGAATATCAGCCGAATCATACGCTCGCACAAGATGCGAAAGCGAAAATGGACTCTTTGTTAAAATGAAGTCAATGATGGATCTGACTCATAAGTCAGATTAGCATCAAGCCGTGCGGCGGACGTTTCCGTCCTGCATCAATCAAAATGGCCGACAATCCCACTTTTCACGGGATTGTCGGCCATTTTTTTTACAACTTCTTAGGATTCAAAATCGTTTAGTGCATAGCCAGGCGAAGTAAGTAGATTGGCGGTTCATTAGTTTCCGACTTCACGTACGACGCGTTGCGGTGGACCAGAAAAATCTTTGTACGCTTCGTCCATATTTTTTGTGTAGAGTTCAATCACGTTTTGTTCGGTATCTTTAAAATACGCAGAGTATTCTTTGGCGTTTGCCGTCTCCTGTTCATCCCATTCGCGAATCTTAACGTCGATGTTAGCCTCACGTAACAGCTTTAATGCCGTGTCGAATCGGTCTTTTTCAACGTAAAAGGCACAGTGGACGTGTTCGCCCCCTTCATCATAAAGTGAATCCCACTCCGTGACCGGGAGGCGTTTGACGGTCCGTTCTTCTAACGTAAAGTCACGTTTCAGCCAAAGACCGAGCCGGGTATTGCCTCCGATGTAGAGCCATGTCGCCCAGACGCCATCTTGAGCGGCTTGTTCTTTACTTGGTTCCGCATCATCCGGGGCCCACTGCTCGACGACAGGGAGGCCAAGCGTTCCGTGCCAAAAGTTGACGGCACGTTCCATATCTTCTACTTCGAGTACTAACTCACATAAACCAGCAATCGGTAATCGTTCCACAAGTTTTTCCTCCAATTCAAATTTTAGTTGAAGTTCACTTTCCCTGATTTTAAATCGCTTAAACGAATGCTATGATGATGAGAGCGTAGTGAAATCGTATCGTACAAGAAAGTAGGTGGAGTGATGGAGCACCCCCATCAAGTAGTCGGTCGTGTCAAACGTGTGCTCTTCTCCTCCGAGGAAGAAGCGCATTCCATCGTATTGATGGCTGTAAAAGAAAAAAACTTTGAACTGAAAGAAACGGAACTCGTCGTTACCGGTACCGGTGTCGGAATTGAACTGGGTGGCACGTATCAAGCATTCGGGCGACTGATTGACCATCCACGGTTCGGAAAACAATTAAAGGCGGAGTTGATTCGCCGCTCTGTCCCGATGACGAAACATGCCGCAGTCCGCTTTTTGACGAATGGTTCGTTTACCGGCATTGGTCCGAAAACAGCGAAAAATATCGTCGAAGCACTCGGTGAAGATGCGATCGATGTCATCTTAAAAGACAGCCGGGCCCTTGACCGGGTACCCGGATTAAAACAAAAACAAGCGGATGTCATTTTTAGTCGTCTGGCAACACTTTATGGCGTCGATCAATTGATGTTGTTTTTAGCGCCGTTCGACGTCACGCCGAAATTGGCCGCAAAAATCTATGCCGCCTACGAAGGAGACGCGATGGTGCGGATTCGTGAAAACCCGTATTCCTTGATGTACGAAGTGAGCGGAATCGGGTTTAAGACAGCCGATCAAATTGCGTCACATCTCGGATTAGTTGGTCTTCATCCGGAACGTGTTGCAGCGTCCGTGATGCACATACTCGAACAAGAAGCAGGGGAAGGGCATGCCTTTGCGACAATTGATTCGTTGTTGCAACGCGCCCCCCGCCTGTTAGGTGAAGACCCGGGTGAACGCCTTGAACAAGCAATCGAGCTGTTGTTGACGGAAGATAAAGTGAAACTAGAAGAAGGATGTCTGTATCTGCCAACGATTTATTATGCTGAAGTCAGGGCGGCAAAAGAACTGGCACGTGTCATGGCGAATGGAGCAGAACAAGAAGTCGACGTCGCGACCATTTTAACGGCCATCGGCCAGCTCGAAGAACGATTCGGGATGGAGTATGCGACGCAACAACGAGAAGCGATTGAGTTGGCAGTTAAAGCACCATTGATGGTCTTGACTGGTGGACCGGGAACAGGGAAAACGACGGTCATCAAAGGAATCTTACATGCCTTACAAGAAATCCATGACTGGCCGCTTGAAAAAAGTCAGGTCAAATCAGGGGATGTGTATCCGTACGTCCTCGTCGCACCGACCGGGCGTGCTGCAAAACGATTGTCTGAAGCGACTGATGTTCCGGCGATGACAATCCATCGGTTGTTGAAATACGACGGATCAAATTTTCAATTGAATGAAGATCAACCAATCACCGGAAAAGTTTTGATCATCGATGAGTCATCGATGATTGATATCTACCTGTTGTCGAGTCTCCTTCGTGCCGTACCGAACGGGATGAAAATTTTGTTCGTTGGTGACCGTGATCAATTGCCGTCGGTCGGTCCGGGACAAGTTTTGGCTGATTTGATGGATACGGACGGAATCCCGGTTGTGCGACTTAATGTCGTTCACCGGCAGGCGGAAGATTCGTCGATTTTACGACTGGCCCATGATTTGAAAAATCGTGTTACATCAGCCGATTTGTTAGCCCCGTTATCGGACCGCCGCTTTTATTCGCTTGCCCCACAAGAATCGTTACGCGGCATCGCTGCCTTCGCTGAAAAAGCGTTAGCGAAAGGCTACTCGAAGTTTGATGTCCAAGTCCTTGCCCCGACGTACCGCGGACAAGTCGGAATTGATGAACTTAATCTCGTTTTACAAAGTGTCTATAATCCGGAGGCGCCGAAGAAACGCGAAGTCAAGCAAGGGAATCGACTGTACCGCAGTGGGGATAAAATTCTGCAACTCGTCAACAATGCAGAGGAAAACGTCTATAACGGCGACATCGGCGAAATCGTTAATATCTTTTTTGCGAAAGAAAACGTTGATAAGGTCGATAAGATCATCGCCCGTTTTGACCAGACGGAAGTCGAATACAATCGCAGTGATTGGGATCAGTTCACGCATGCCTATGCAATCACGATCCATAAAGCCCAAGGGTCTGAATTCCCAATCGTTCTGATGCCGGTTTTCTTTACGGGTGCTTTTAAGCATTCGAGAAACTTGATTTATACGGCCGTGACCCGGGCGAAAACAAGTTTGTTGTTGTTCGGGGACCCGCGGGCGTTCCATAAGGCCTCGCAAGAAGAAGAACCACGCCGGCGGACGCGTTTGATTGAGCGTCTCGGTGGTGCGACAAAGACTTGACGGAAGACGCCGGATAGGTAATAATCACGGTAGATGAATGGACGCAAAACGTTGATAGAAGATAAGTAGAATGAGGCAATCATGACGAAGAGAGAGATGGATTTGCTGCAACCAGCTCCGTGATGCCTCATTTGAAGCTCCTTCTTGAGTCGAGTGAAAACACTTGCGGTTAATCCCCGTTATTGGATTTTTCGAGGTAACATCCGTAACAGCGGATGTTACGAACGAGGGTGGTACCACGAGAGCGATGCTTTCGTCCCTTTCCTAGGGGATGATGCATCGTTTTTTTGCGTTCAGGATGAACTTACTAATTAATTGGGGGTATTTTCGATGAAACCATTAAAACCGTTGACTGGCGCACAAATCCGCCAGATGTATCTCGATTTCTTCAAAACGAAAGGCCACGCTGTCGAACCGAGTGCGTCACTCGTACCAGTGGAAGATCCAACACTGCTTTGGATTAACTCAGGTGTCGCGACCTTAAAAAAATATTTTGATGGACGCGTCATCCCGGACAATCCACGCATCGTCAATGCACAAAAATCCATTCGGACGAATGATATTGAAAATGTCGGGAAAACAGCCCGTCACCATACTTTCTTCGAAATGCTCGGTAACTTCTCCGTCGGTGATTACTTCCGCGAAGATGCAATCAAATGGGGTTGGGAATTGTTGACGAGTGACGAATGGTATGGACTTGATCCAGACTTCTTGTCCGTGACGATCCACCCGGAAGACGATGCTGCACGCCAAATCTGGCTTGAACTTGGTGTGCCGGCCGAACGAATCATTCCGTTAGAAGATAACTTCTGGGAAATCGGTGAAGGGCCATCTGGTCCGAACACAGAAATTTTCTTTGACCGTGGTCCGGCTTTTGGAGACGACCCGAATGATTCAGAACTGTACCCGGGTGGCGAAAATGAACGTTACCTTGAAATCTGGAACATCGTTTTCAGTCAGTACAACCATGATGGGAACGGGAACTACACAGAACTTCCACGTAAAAACATCGATACAGGAATGGGTCTTGAACGGATGGCAAGTGTCTTACAAGACGTGCCGACGAACTTCGATACAGACTTATTCATGCCGATCATTCATAAGACGGAAGAAATCAGCGGTAAAAAATACCGGGAAGATTCGAAACTAGATGTCGCGTTCAAAGTCATCGCAGACCACATCCGGACGGTTTCGTTTGCGATCGGGGACGGCGCATTGCCTTCAAACGAAGGACGCGGGTATGTCCTCCGTCGTTTACTTCGCCGGGCAGTCCGCTATGCGAAGATGCTTGGCATCGAACGTCCGTTCATGTACGAACTCGTGGATACGGTCGGTAGTGTCATGGTCGATTTCTACCCACAAGTTCCGGAAAAGGCAGACTTCATCAAACGTGTCATCAAAAATGAGGAAGAACGTTTCCATGAGACACTCCATGACGGATTGTTGATTTTGAACACCGTCGCACAAAACGCTAAAAAGAACGGCGAACATACGATTAGTGGTGAAGATGCATTCCGTCTTTATGATACGTATGGTTTCCCACTCGAACTCACGGTTGAATACGCAGAAGATCATCAGATGGCAGTTGACGAAGAAGGCTTCAAACGGGCGATGGATGAGCAACGCAAGCGGGCTCGTGCCGCACGCGAAGATGGCGGATCGATGCAACAACAGTCGGAAGTGCTTGCGACATTGACAGTGGAAAGCAAATTCATCGGCTATACGGACTTGAAGACAGATGCAACAATCGTCGCATTGCTTCATGCTGGTGAGCGCGTGACAGAAGTCGCAGCAGGAGAAGAAGCACAAGTCATCTTAGACATCACACCGTTTTATGCGGAAAGTGGTGGGGAAGTGGCGGATACGGGAACGATTGAAGGAAAAGATTTCATCTTAGACGTCAAAGACGTTCAAAAAGCACCAAACGGTCAGAACTTGCATACAGTCATCGTTCGGACGGGGATTGTACTCGCAGACGCTGACGTTGTTGCAGAAGTGGAAGGGGCAGCACGTAAAGCCATTACGAAAAACCATACAGCAACCCACTTGTTGCATAAAGCACTAAAAGATACGCTCGGAACGCATGTCAATCAAGCAGGATCACTCGTGTCAGCAGACCGTCTCCGCTTTGACTTCTCTCATTTTGGTGCAGTCACAGCAGACGAACTGAAAACGATTGAACAAGATGTCAATCAGGCAATCTGGGCATCACTTGCAGTTGACATCGAAGAAATGAACATTGCCGACGCAAAAGCAAAAGGTGCGATGGCATTGTTCGGCGAAAAATACGGCGAGACGGTCCGTGTCGTATCGGCAGGAACGTATTCGATCGAACTATGTGGTGGAATCCATGTCAAGAATACGGCTGAAATCGGTCTCTTTAAAATCGTTTCTGAATCAGGAATCGGAGCTGGGACACGTCGGATTGAAGCCGTGACAGGCGCTGGCGCTTATCGTGTCATGAATGGACACCTTGAAACGCTCGAACAAGCAGCACGTGTCCTGAAGACGAAAACGACGGAAGTTCCAGGCCGGATTGAAGCCTTACAAGTTCAATTGCGTGAGACAGAACGCGCAAACGAATCACTACAAGCAAAACTATCCAATATTGAAGCGGCCTCACTCAAAGACGACGTTGAACTCATCAATGGCGTTCATGTCCTTTCGAAACGTGTTGATGTGTCTGATATGGATGCATTACGCGGGATGATGGATGAACTGAAAGGTTCACTCGAGTCAGCAATCATCGTTCTTGGTAGTGCACAAGGAGACAAAGTCAACCTTGTCGCAAGCGTCTCAAAAGACTTGATTGACCAAGGCTATCATGCTGGGAAGCTGATTAAAGAAGTCGCGACACGTTGCGGCGGCGGCGGCGGCGGACGCCCGGACATGGCCCAAGCAGGTGGGAAAGATGTTTCGAAATTAAATGAAGCGTTGGCGTATGCTTCACATTATGCGCAATCACTGGCATAATAGAAAAGTAGTGTAAATGAAAGAGGTGATTAACGTGAGTCAGATGGATCAAACGATGAAATTTAATTTTCCAGAAGACGATAGTAAAGCAGCGACACGTGAAGTGTTGTTGACGGTCTATCATGCTTTAGAAGAGAAGGGATATCATCCAATTAATCAAATCGTCGGATACCTTCTTTCCGGGGATCCTGCTTACATTCCTCGTCATAATGATGCACGTAATCTAATCCGTAAGATTGAACGAGACGAATTGCTTGAAGAACTCGTCAAATCCTATTTATCGGAGAGTGGAGACAAAAAATGAAGCGTGCGATCGGACTCGATGTCGGTTCGAAGACGATTGGGGTCGCGGTGAGTGATTTGATGGGCTGGACAGCGCAAGGCGTCGAAACCGTCAAATGGACAGAACCCGATTATCCTGTCGCCTTCAAGCGGCTAGAGGCAATCATTAAGGAGTACGGTGTCGAAATCATCGTCATCGGACATCCGAAAAACATGAACGGTTCGATTGGTCCACGGGCAGAGGCAAGTGAAGCATTTGCACGCGAAATCGAATCAGCGACAGGACTTTCAACAGTTCTTGTCGACGAACGTCTCACGACGATGCAGGCAGAGCGGATGTTAATTGACGCGGATGTCAGTCGGAAGAAACGTAAACAAGTCATCGATAAGATGGCGGCGGTCATGATCCTACAATCGTATTTGGATCGGGCAAACCGATAACGAGGGGGAAATGACATGTCTGAAGAAAAACGCCAGTATCTCTTTCCGGATGAAGACGGTGGCGAACATCTTTTCGAAGAATGGTACCGTTATGTCAGCGAGCGGACAGGTAAAACCTACCTGTTCCTCGAAATGATCGGAAATCCGGAAGATGGCGCAGATGATTTAATCATCTGTGAGATTGATGAGTATGGAGAAGGCGACGATGATTTTGAATTAAGCCTGATCGATGAAAATGATGAGCAGACTTGGGATGAACTCGAGACTGCATTAAAGGAGCGGATGAATGATGCAACAGAATGAACCAACACGTTACGTAATTCCAGATGGTGAAGGTAATGATTTCGAATTTATGGAGCGGTTACGTTATGAGAGCCCACGCTCGAACAAAACGTATATCTTCCTCGAGCCAGTCGGTGCTGACTATGACAACGCGGAAGAAGTCGACATCTTCGTTTACGAACTAGACGAGTATGGCGACGGAGACAATGACTTCAACCTTGTCCCAATCGAAGAAGACGATGCAGAAACATGGGATGAAATCGAAGAAGTCTTTAATACATTAGAAGACGAGCTTGAATAAAACGACTCGTGTATAAGGTGATGTCGAAGGAGCACTGCTCTTTCGAGATCACCTTGTTTTAAGAGAAAAAGGAGGAACCGATGGAGAACGAATGGAAGCACAATGCTGAAGTCGAAAACAAGCGCCGCCGGACATCGCGCCGGATTACGCTAATCATTCTTTCAGTGTTGTTCACGATTTTCTTAGTAGCGGGAGCGGTCATCTATATCTTTTTGAAAAACTCATTAGAACCCGTCAACGCAGACGCAACAAAATCCGTTAAAGTCGAAATCCCGTTAGGTGCTGGAACAAGTACGATTTCAAATATCCTGAAGGATAAAGACTTGATTGCGAATGAAACGATTTTCCGCTATTACGTTCGTTATAAGAATGAATCGTCATTCCAAGCGGGAACGTACACGCTGACGCAAGCGATGACACCTGACGAAATCATCGATACGTTGAAAACCGGAAAAGTCATGAAGGCAGCAGATGTCAAAATGACGATTCCTGAAGGGATCACGATGGATCGACAGATTGTTTTGATTGCGAAAGCAACGGGCTTCAAGCAGGATACCGTTCGTAAAGCATTGACGGATCAAACGTACATCAACGGTTTGATTGAGAAATATCCGATGTTGACGGATGAAGTTAAACAAAAGGGTGTACTCTATTCCCTCGAAGGTTACTTGTTCCCGGCGACGTATGAATTTGATAAAGGAAAAAGCATAAATCAAATTGCCGAAACGATGCTTGACGAGATGGAGAAGGTCTATGATGCGAATGCAGATGCGATTAAAAAGTCGGGGATGACATTCCATGAAGTACTCAGTCTCGGTTCGATGGTAGAACGAGAAGCTGCCACTGCAAAAGATCGCCGCGAAATCGCCGGTGTCTTCAAAAATCGCCTCGACGATGGAATGAAACTCCAGTCAGATCCAACCGTCTGGTACGGTACAGGTGAAAATACAGCCTTGACGACACTGAAGGATTTAGAGAATAACTCAAAGTACAATACGTATAAATATGAGGGAATTCCAATCGGTCCGATCTCGACTGTCAGCAAAGACTCCGTCCTTGCCGTCCTGAATCCGAATAAAACAAAATATGTGTATTTCTTCGCTCGACCACCGAGTGATAAAAATCCAAAAGGTCAAATACTTTATGAAGAAACGTATGAAGAGCACCAACGTAATGTCGTGAAGTATAAACCGGAATGGGTCGAATACGAAGCAAGTAAAGAGCAATGAGCGTCGGGTTGATTTGGGACAAGTTTTTTTGTCCTAGGTCAACCTGTTTATGCGGAGAAGGAGCAGTCCGAATGAATGAGTTTACAACGTATGTCGAAGCGATGATTAAGCCACGTGATGCTTTGCTGACAGAAATGGAAGCATACGCGGTGGAACACCACATCCCGATCATTGAACTGACAGGATCAGAAGTGTTATTGTCGTTACTGACACTTCAGCAACCGAAACGGATTCTTGAGCTCGGGACGGCAATCGGATACAGTGCCATTCGGATGGCGCGGGTCTTACCGAATGCCCGCATCACGACGGTTGAGCGAAATGCGAAACGATATGAAGAAGCAAAAGCATTCATCGCCCGGTCAGATGTTGCGGACCGGATTGACATCGTTTTTGCGGATGCAGTAGAATTAGCCGAAACCCTTGACCAAGAGTTCGATGCTGTTTTCATCGATGCGGCGAAAGGGCAGTATAAAAAGTTCTTTAACGGTTATGGGCGACTCGTGCCAATAGGCGGTATTTTATACACGGATAATCTGTTTTTACATGGTGATGTGCTCGAAACGGATCCGAAAACATTCGATCGCAGAAGAAGACGCCTCGTCCGTCTGGTCAAAGAATTCACAGTTTGGATGATGGAACACGAACAATATGATACGACGATTTTTCCACTCGGAGACGGTGTTTCCGTCAGTCGGAAAATAAAGTCGGAATGATGGAGGAACAAATTCAATGCAAAAACCGGTTGTAATTGGCGTTGCTGGAGGTACGGGATCTGGAAAGACGACAGTCGCACGTTCGCTTGTCGAGGCATTCCCGAGTGAATCAATCGTCATGATTGAACAAGATGCCTACTATAAAGATCAAAGTACACTTTCAATGGAAGAACGATATCAAACGAATTATGACCACCCGTTTGCATTCGATAACGATTTATTGATTGAGCATATTAAAGCATTACGTGAGAACATCGCGGTCGAAAAACCTGTCTATGACTATGTCGCACACACACGGGCAGCAGAGACGATTAAGCTCGAGCCGCGTGACGTCATCATCGTCGAAGGCATCTTGGCGCTTGAAGATGACCGATTACGGGAACTGATGGATATTAAAGTGTTCGTCGATACGGACGCAGACGTTCGGATTTTACGACGGATGCAACGTGACATGAATGAACGCGGTCGCTCGATCGACTCTGTCGTCGAGCAATATACGAATGTCGTCCGACCGATGCACCTTCAGTTTTGTGAACCGACGAAACGTTATGCGGATATCATCGTCCCTGAAGGTGGAGAGAACCATGTCGCGATTGATTTACTCGTGACGAAGATTCGTGCGATTCTCGATTACCGGTCCGCACTCGACGAAAGAGGATATTGATTCCAAAAAAGATGTGAGTATACTATACTAGTGGAATAAAAAGGAGCGTGACAAAAATGGCAGAAAAACAGTATTATATGACGCTTGAAGGTAAAGCGAACATTGAAAATGAATTAAATGAATTGAAGTCAGTCCGCCGCAAGGAAGTAGTTGAAAATATCAAGATTGCTCGATCTTTCGGTGACTTGTCAGAAAACGCGGAGTATGACTCTGCGAAGGAAGAACAAGCGATGGTCGAAGGACGGATTGCACAACTCGAAGAAATGTTACGTAACGTCGCCATCATTTCTGAAGAAGAAAAGGATATTTCGGTCGTCAGTATCGGAACGACAGTCACTTTCTTAATCCTTGAAGATGATGAAGAAGAAACGTATACGATTGTCGGAAGTGCTGAAGCCGATCCGTTCACAGGTAAGATTTCAAACGAATCACCAATCGCGCAAAGCCTGCTCGGTCATGGTGTGGGTGAAAAAGTATCGGTTCAAGCTCCAGGTGGAGACTTTGCCGTTAAAATTACATCGATTAAATAAATAGAAACTGCGAAGCCGGAGCAATCCGGCTTTCTGTTTGATGGAGGAATGAGCATGCCAATCGCAATCATCGGGGCAATGGAAGAAGAAGTCAACTTACTTCGGAATGAACTGTCTGAACGCAAGGATACGGTAATCGCTAACTATCATTTCTATGAAGGGTTATTGAACAGCGTTCCGGTCGTCATCTTGAAATCCGGCATTGGGAAAGTCAATGCGGCAATCGGTACGACGTTATTACTCGATCATTTCAAACCGACTGCTGTCATCAATACGGGTTCTGCGGGTGGGTTTAAAGCAGGACTTACGGTCGGGGACGTCGTTGTCTCAACGGAAGTCCGACATCATGATGTCGACGTGACAGCATTCGGATATGAATATGGACAAGTACCGGGTATGCCGGCTGCTTACATTGCTGATGCAAAACTCGTTGCGACAGCGGAAACCGTCATCGAGCGGATGGAAGCAATCAACGTCGTCCATGGTTTAATCGTGACAGGAGATTCCTTCATTCATGACACGGAACGTTCGACAGTCATTAAACAGAACTTCCCGGATGTCGCAGCAGTCGAGATGGAGGCAGCACCGATTGCTCAAGTCTGCCACCAGTTCGATGTGCCGTTCGTCGTGACGCGTTCGATTTCAGACAGTGCGGATGAAGAAGCTTCCCTCTCATTTGACGAGTTTTTAGAAATCGCATCAATCAACTCTGCGAAGATGGTCATGGAAGTCGTTCGGACACTTGCAGATTCGGAAGCGTAAGAGTGAGACAAGAGAGTCCCTATTCTTAGGGGCTCTCAACATGTAGACAAACTCTTACGCAGCGTGAACATGCGATATCGAGAAGCAATCCGTTCGCGCTTCCTGTCTCGCCTCGTCTTCAAAGCGGCAATCGGTCGCGCCGCTACAGCAAAGCTGCAGGGGCGTGACCGATTACTTTTCGCTTTAAAAGCGATTCGAGACGAATTGCGCTCTAAACCGTCTGCATGCCCGGCTTTTCTTCACGGCATTCCCTAAAAAGCGTCACATTTCGTTGACTCCTACGGGAAAAGTGCGTTTTTAACGCGCCTTGCCTGAAGAAAGCAACGGAAAAAGACGTTTGATCTCCCGATAGCACGTTGTTCACAGTCTGAGAGTCCCTATTCGTAGGGGCTCTTCTTTTTTCTTTGACAAAAAGAACTTAACGCTTTATATTAGTACCAGATACTAATACTAAAGGAGCAACCATATGAATATCGGAATCGTAGGACTAGGGACATCTTTGCCAGAACGTCGAATTACAAATGATGATTTAGCGAAAACGCTTGATACAAGTGATGAATGGATCCGGACACGGACAGGAATCGGTGCGAGACGGGTTGCGGCAGACGAAGTCGATGTGACGGACCTTGCGATGGAAGCGGCAAAACAAGCACTTCTGGATGCGAATGTAACGGCAGACGATATCGGTTTAATTGTCGTCGGTACAGCGACCGGACGGGCATTTCCCTCGACAGCTTGTATCGTTCAAGAACGACTCGGCGCATTAGGGGCGACGGCGTTTGACGTCAGTGCGGCATGCAGTGGGTTTATCTTTGCTCTTCAAACCGCATCCAGTATGATGGCTGCGACCAATTCAAAATATGCACTCGTCATCGGTGCTGAAAAGATGTCAAGCATCGTTGACTGGTCAGACCGGTCGACTGCGATTTTATTTGGTGACGGGGCGGGTGCAGTCGTACTCGGACCGACAGAACAGCAAGGTTTGAATGCTTTTGAACTTGGAACAGATGGTCGGGGAGCACATCTGTTATTTAAAGAATTAGATGGACCGATTGAAATGAATGGACGCGAAGTCTTTAAATTCGCCGTTCGGAAATTACCGGACATCGTTGATAAGGTGATCAAGAAAGCGAATGGATCACTTGAGTCATTGGATTTGTTAATTCCACACCAAGCGAACTTACGTATTATCGATGCTGCACGCGAGCGCTTAGGGATTGATGAAAATAAAGTCATCGTAACAATCGACGAACATGCGAACACGTCAGCTGCATCGATTCCACTGGCACTAGAAGAAGCACGGCGTCAAGGAAGATTACAACCCGGAACGACACTCGTTCTTGCCGGATTTGGTGCCGGATTGACATGGGGAGCTTCATACATTACTTGGACGAAAAAGGAGAACAACTGATATGATGAGAAAACGAGTTGTAGTGACAGGAATGGGCGCATTGACGCCAATCGGAAACGATGTTGACACGTTTTGGAAGGCGTTGAAAGCTGGCGAGAATGGAATTCGTCCGATGGAGCGGCTTGATATTGATGAGTACCCGACGAAAGTAACGGGAGAGCTACAAGGGTTTGATATTACGGAATTCATCGAAGCAAAAGAAGCACGTAAAATGGACCGGTTTGTTCATTATTCACTTGTTGCGAGCATGGAAGCTGTGAAGGATGCGGGACTTGATGTCAAATCAAATGCAGAACGGACAGGAGTCTGGATCGGTTCAGGGATTGGCGGCGTCGAGACGATCGAAAAACAAGCGAAGATTTACTTCGAACGCGGTCACCGTCGTGTCAGTCCGTTCTTCATTCCGATGATGATTCCGAACATGGCGAGTGGTCAAGTTTCAATTTATACGGGAGCAAAAGGACCGAATAACTGTTCCGTCACTGCTTGTGCTTCCGGGACGAACGCCATCGGAGAAGCGTTACGCGTAATCGAACGTGGTGATGCTGATGTAATGATTGCCGGTGGAGCAGAAGCACCAATCACGAACTTAGCCTTCGCTGGTTTTTGTGCGAATAAAGCGATGTCGACGAACCAAGATCCGAACACGGCGAGCCGACCATTTGACGAAGGGCGCGACGGTTTTGTCATGGGCGAAGGAGCAGGTATTCTCGTTCTTGAAGAATATGAGCACGCCATCGCACGCGGCGCGAAGATTTATGCAGAAGTCAGTGGGTACGGTCTGACAGCAGATGCGTACCATATCACGGCACCGGACCCAGATGGTGACGGAGGAGCACGGGCAATGGCGATGGCGATTCAAGATGCGAACATTGAGCCGACCGACGTTCAATACATCAACGCCCATGGGACAAGTACGCCGATGAACGATGTTCTTGAGACAAAAGCGATTCATTCTGTCTTTAAAGAACATGCAGAGAAACTTGCCATCAATTCGACGAAGTCAATGATTGGTCACTTACTCGGTGGAGCAGGCGGCGTTGAAGCGATTGCGACAATCAAGTCGCTACAAGAGCAAACCGTCCACCCGACGATTCATCTCGAACAGCCGAGTGAAGGCTGTGATTTAGACTACGTCCGTGAAGGTAGCCGGTCGTGGGACGTCGAGTATGCAGTAAGTAACTCGCTCGGTTTTGGCGGGCACAATGCGTCACTCGTCTTTAAACGATATCAAGCGTAAAGTCAGGCGACCTACTGTCGATAAGACAGGACGGTCGCTTTTTTTGACGAATTCTGTTTGAATAATAGGGTCACTCTGAAGTAAGAAAGGGAAAAACATGTCTAAATCATTAAAACGTATTCTCGTAGTATTCATCGTAGTAGCTGTAAGTCTTAGTGGGTTCGGACTCTTTCGGCAAAAGACCGATCAAGCGACTGAACCTGAACGACCACAAAAGATGACGCTGATTGAGTCATCGATGCCTCAAATACCGGATATCGCCTTAGCAACGGATAATCGGTCGCAAACCTTGCTTGCGCAATTATATGAAGGATTATTCGTCTTTACGGGGGGACCAACAGTCAGAAAAGGGCTGGCCCGTGCGATTTTTGTTTCAGATGATCGCTTGACGTATACAATTGAATTGAAAAAATCGAAGTTTGCAAATGGACAACACGTCGAAGCACAGGATTTTGTCGATAGTTTCCGGCGTGTCGCGTCGAATCAAACCAATTCTCCGTATGGCTTTTTGTTTGAAGTCTTTAAAAATGGACGGCGAGTCAACGATGGTGAACTTGCACCGAACCACTTAGGTGTAAAAGCGACAGGGAAGTCGACCCTCGTCATTGAATTAAATCAACCTGTGTCGGATTTACCGAAACTACTTGCGATGTCTGTCTTTTACCCGCAACCGAAAGTGGACGAATGGACGGATTTGAATGGAAATGGCCCGTTTAAAATCAAAAGCATGCAAAAGAATGCGTACCAACTCGAAAAAAACGGTCATTATCATCAAGCGAACGTCGTCCAGCTCGATACGGTCAACAGCATCATCGTAAAAAACACACAGGAGCAAATCGATGCCTACCGAACAAAACAGGTCGACATGTTACCGTTAGTCGAAGGTTTTGATGAAAAATTAGTAGCAGGCGATGAACCGACGTACCGTAAAAAACGCAGTGGCGTCTTTTATCTCGCTTTTAATATGACGGATCAAACGTTTAAGAATCGTAAAGCACGGCAAGTGATTGCTTCAAGTCTTTCGATGCAGGAAATCAATGACTTGCCGGTTGGACTCTCTGGAAAACCGACGAATCGGTTTGTCGTGACAGATGATGAGTGGCTCTCACCACGTCAAAATGAGCCGGTCAAAAAATGGCGTACAGCATCCGATAAAAAAATCAAGATTGAGTTGTTGAATTTTGATGATAAAAAAGCAGTTGCACTCGGAAAGAACATCGAACAAATTCTTGAAAAAAAATTACCTGGTATTGACATCATTAATAAAAATGTACCGATTGAAGATAAAGTACGTTTGCAACAATCCGGTGATTATTCGATGACGCTTACGGGCTGGATGCCGGATTATCCAGGACCACTTGCTTATCTCAATCAATTTGTGTCAGATAATCCATTGAATACCGTCAACTTTGATTCGGAAAAATACGATAAGTTGATTAAAATGACCCGAAAAGCAAAAACAATACAGGAAAAAACAACAGGATACCGGACAGCGGAGCAACAATTGATTGAAGAGGAAACTGTAATTATTCCACTTTATCAAACGACAGAAAATATGTTGCTAAAAGACGGGATATCCGGCCTGACCGTACCGGTTTATGGACCAGAGTACTTGCTGCGTTCGGTAAAAAAATGAATGGATTTTTTCGGAACTAGGACATTGACATTGATCATGTCCTAGTTCTTTTTTGAAAAAATATTTAGAAAAATCGGATAAAAGCTTTGCAAAATTATCAGAACATTGTAAACTATTTGTAACGAAGAGTTTTGTTCGGATAAAAAGTACTGCTTTTTTTTTCGGGCAAAAGCTTTTGATTACTAGCTTTGGAAATTTATGGGGGGTCATCGTATCATGAAAAAGAAAAGTTTTGCACTCGCTACATCAGTAGCGCTCGTATCAAGCGCATTCCTTGCTGCTTGTTCGACGACTGATTCAAATGATTCATCGGGCGACAACGGTTCGGACAAAAAATCAAGTGAACAGACGCTTAACCTGACTGAGAGCGCGGATATCCCTACGCTCAACCCAACGACTTCTACGGACTCGGTTTCGTTCAACGTGTTGAACAACACGATGGAAGGTCTTTATCGTTTGGATGACAAGCAACAACCGACACCGGGGATTGCGGAAAGCCACACGGTTTCTGACGACAAATTGACGTACACGTTTAAGCTGCGTGATGCTAAATGGTCTGACGGTACACCAATCACGGCAAAAGATTTCGAGTATGCATGGAAAGAAGTGCTTAACCCGGAGAATGCTTCGCAATATGCGTATGTTTTCTACAACATCGAAGGTGCTGAAGACTACAATACGAAAAAAGGCGATCGTGATGCTGTAGGCGTTAAAGCGGTTGACGATAAAACGTTCGAAGTGAAATTAAAATCACCTGCGGATTACTTCCTCGGATTGACTGGGTTCGGTCCATTCATGCCGAAATCAGAAGAACTTTCGAAAAAAATCGGTAAGGGCTTCGGTTCGACAGCTGATAAATCACTTTACAACGGACCGTTCAAGTTGACGGACTGGACACGTGAACAAGGCTGGAAAATGGTCAAAAACGATAATTACTGGGATAAAGATAGCGTCAAGTTGGAAACAATCAACGTTAAAGTTGTTAAGGAAGTTTCAACTGCTGTCAACCTGTACGAAAAAGGAACGATTGACCGGACAGGTCTCTCTTCTGAATTCGTAGCCCAGTATCAAGATAATGAAGAATTCAAAACTAAAGGTGAGTCTACAATCTTCTACCTTTACTTGAATACAAAAGTCAAAGGGTTGGATAATGAAAAAATCCGCCGTGCGATTGATATGGGATACAACAAAAAAGGAATCACGGACGTCATCTTGGCGAACGGATCACTTCCAGCAAACTATCTTGTACCAAAAGACTTCGCAAAAGATGCTGACGGCAAAGACTTCCGTGAAAAGTATCCGACGTTCAACGAGTTCAATGCGGACGAAGCGAAAAAACTGTGGGAAGAAGGCTTAAAAGAGATTGGAAAAGATTCAATCGAACTCGAGCTTCTTAACTACGATAGTGATGATGCGAAGAAAATCGGTGAATTCTTGAAAGGTGAGCTTGAGAAAAACCTTCCAGGTATGAAAGTCACAATCAAGCAACAACCATTCAAAAACAAACTTGATCTTGAAAACAAAGGCGACTTCGAATTCTCATTCGCAGGCTGGGGTCCTGACTATCAAGATCCAATGACGTTCCTCGATCTCTTCTTGACTGGCGGACCATACAACCGTGGTAAGTGGTCGGATAAAGAGTACGATAAACTCGTCAAAGATGCACAAACACAAACGGATGCAGCAAAACGTTGGTCTGAACTTCAAGAGGCAGAAAAAATCCTTCTTGATTCAGCAGGGATCTCACCTGTTTATCAACGTGGACGTGCGTTCCTCGTTAAACCATACGTAAAAGGTGTTGTCGAACATAACTTCGGCGCAGACTTCTCGTACAAATGGGCTTCAATCGAAGGCAAATAAGTTTTTAAAAACACTTCCGATTTTTCGGAAGTGTTTTTTTTGCACAGAAAAGCGAGTCGGATGAACGACTCGCCGGGATGAATTCTTATTTTTTGACTTTCGCACGTTTACGTTGAAGCCCCATCGCCTTTTCGACTTTTGCAAGTTTACGGGAAGCGACCAGGTCCGCTTTGTCACGTCCTTGGTCTAAAATCGCGTCAAGTTCTTCCGAGTCAATCAAATCATAGTAGCGTTTTTGAATCGGTTCAAGTTCCGCGACAATCGCCTCTGCAACATCGGTTTTGAATACACCATAGTTCAATCCATCATATTTCGCTTCAAGATCAGGAATCGAGATATTCGCAAGTAACGAATAGATTTCGAGTAGGTTAGAAACACCGGGTTTATTCGCACGGTCGAATTTGACGATCCCTTCCGAGTCCGTCACGGCCGACTTGATTTTTTTCCGGATGACGTCCGGTGCATCGAGCATCGTGATGTAACCTTTTGGATTCGTATCCGTTTTTGACATCTTTTTCTCAGGCGTCGTCAAACTCATGATGCGGGCACCGGTTTCTGCGATGACAGGTTCAGGTAGTTTAAACGTTTCATAGTAACGGCTGTTAAAACGTTGTGCTAAGTCACGTGTTAACTCGATATGTTGTTTTTGATCTTCGCCGACGGGAACGAGTTCCGCGTCATACAGGAGGATGTCAGAAGCCATCAATGTCGGGTAAACAAAAAGTCCGGCACCAATTCGTTCTTTTCCTTGCGATTTATCTTTGTACTGGGTCATACGTTCCAGTTCGCCCATCCCGGCTAGGCACGTCAACATCCACCCGAGCTGTGCATGTGCTTTGACTTCGGATTGGACAAAAATCGTCGCTTTTTCCGGATCGAGTCCGCTTGCGATGTACAGGGCAGCGAGTGCACGCGTGTTGTTCATCAATTCGACGCGGTCGATGTCGACGGTGATCGAATGTAAATCGACGATACAATAGTAGGCATCGTGATCGTCCTGTAGATTGACA
Organism: Exiguobacterium sp. s193; assembly: GCF_018618755.1. Classification (GTDB taxonomy): domain Bacteria; phylum Bacillota; class Bacilli; order Exiguobacteriales; family Exiguobacteriaceae; genus Exiguobacterium_A. Next base: position 156,472 of record NZ_JACSMR010000001.1, on the reverse strand, counting down.
AAATGTTTCATCGCGCCGATGTAATTCCCTAATGTAACCGTACCTGTTGGTTTAATACCTGAAAAAATCGTTTTCATGACAGAGTCCCTCCGAAAAATAGAATAAAAAAAAGACAACTCGCTCCTTGAAAAAATCAAGGGACGAGTCATCGCGTTGCCACCCAAGTTGCTATAACCATAGCCGCTCTAAATTGCTGTAACGGGCAATCCCGTCTGACTCTACTTCATGGTTCGAGTCAGCCACTCCGAAGTCCATTCGATCCGCGTCCGCTATCCATTCACACCAACCATGGACTCTCTTAAAGCGACGACTAGATGTACTACTCTTCTTCTCTGTGTTATTATACGTCTAACTTAACAAGATTTTACCATAGTCGACTATTCAACGTCACGCATAATTCGCTTAAATGAATGACAAGAGTAACGAGAGGACGATGCAGAGTAATCCGCTTGACAGGTATGGTGCCGTCCGTTTTAATGCCCGAGTCCGTTTTTCTTCAAAGATTTCTTGTTCTTCATCCTCGTCCTCATAGTAGTCACCGTCGACTTCCCGTAATTTTGCCTCCCGCTGTTTTTTGAAACCAGCCGTCAGCCCCTTAAAAAATCCGTTCGCCGACATATTCGAAAACAATCCAATCGCCAGTAAGATGAACCCCGAAATGAACAGACCACCGGAGAAATGATAAAAAAGAGAATGAGTGGAATCCGTGACACTTGCCCAAATGGTGTAAAGGACCGATAAAATCAATGCAATCAGAATGGGACGAAATAATTGAAAGCGCATGCTAGACCTCCTAAAGATGGGTGATATGTTCATTATACGCAAAGGTTAAGAAAGTTACGAATAGATTACGTTTGGTGTCTCAAAACGGCAAATAGTGTGACTATTCACTTGACGATATTGCTATTCTCACATAAAATCAATTTATCACTTCGTTTAAGTTTTCGAAACCAGGTCAATACATTTTGGGGAATGTATGTGGAATCGACAAGACGTTTTTGATGTCATAACGATTTATGGCAACTTGAAAATTGAAAAGGAGATGACTCACCGATGAAGAAAAAAACTGTCGGTCTCGCGTTATCCGTCATGTTAGCAGGAAGTGCCATTCTTGCTGGATGCTCGACTAGCGGAGATAAAGAAACAGGATCTTCTGATGGCAAGAAAAATCTACGCCTAACGGATACATCCGACATTACAACGGTCGACCCGGCGAAAGCGACGGATTCTGTTGCATTCAACATGATCGGAAACACGATGGAAGGTCTCTACCGCTTAGATAAAGACGGTAAGGCAGTTCCTGCATTAGCAGAAAAAACGGATGTCTCGAGCGATAAGCTCACATACACGTTTACGCTTCGTGATTCAAAATGGTCGGATGGCTCACCTGTAAAAGCTCAAGATTTTGAATTTGCCTGGAAACGTGCAGTTGACCCAGATACAGGTTCAGGATATGCATATATCTTTGACACCGTTAAAAATGGTTCAGCCGTCTCACAAGGGAAAAAACCAGTTGACGATTTAGGTGTTAAAGCATTAGATGATAAAACACTCGAAGTCACACTTGAGCGCCCGGCGCCGTACTTCTTGTCACTGACGTCATTCGGTACGTATACACCGATCAGTGAAGAGTTCTATAAAAAGAATGAAAAAGATTTCTCACTGAAACCTGATAAATTGTTATACAATGGACCATTTGTCTGGACTTCGTGGAAAACGGATTCAAAACGTGTTTTAACGAAAAATGAAAACTATTGGGATAAAGATGCTGTCAAATTGGACGAAGTTACAATTCGTGTGGTTAAAGACACATCGACTGTCGCAAATCTCTATGATGCAAACGATATCGATTATGCAGGACTTACGTCTGAGCAAGTCGCGACGTATGAATCAAAACCAGAGTTCAAGACAGCACTTCGTTCGTCAGTCGCTTATTTGAAGTTCAACAATGAAGATGCGACGATGAAAGATGTCAATGCGCGTAAAGCCATCGCACGTGCCATCGATCCGAAAGGAATCACAGATACGTTACTTGCGAACGGTTCGATTCCAACAACAAGCTTCATTCCAAAAGATTTCATCAAAGATGAGGCCGGAAAAGATTACACGAGCGACATCAATTGGTTTGACCGTGACGGTAAAGAAGCGGCTGATCTTTGGAAAAAAGCAAACGGAGATAAGAAAACGACCGTTGAATTGTTGTCGTTCGATAGCGAAGACTCTAAAAAAATCAGTGAATACATGAAAGGACAAATTGAGAAGAACCTGCCGAACGTGACAGTTTCAATCAAACAACAACCTTTCAAAAATAAACTGGATTTAGAGGCAAAAGGGAACTACCAAATTTCGTATTCGCTTTGGGGTCCGGATTATCAAGATCCAATGTCAAACTTGTCGATTTTCGAATCAACAAATAGCCAAAACGACGTGAAATACAAATCGTCAGCATACGATAAATTGTTGAATGCTGCGAACGACGAATCAGACGTCGCCAAACGTCTTGATCTCTTTAAACAAGCAGAGGCTCAACTCATCGAGAAGGATCAAGCGATTGCACCCTTGTATCAATCAGGTGCTGCTTACTTGAGCCGTTCATCAATCAAAAACTTTAACCGTCAATTATTTGGTGCTGACTTCCAGTACAAATATGTTGATGTGAAGTAACAAAACTGGAGCGTCCCGATATATGCTCAGGGAACGCTCCTGTTTTATACTACATTTTCTGAATGGATGCTCATTTCTGGATGAAATGTGAACTTTTCGTAAAAAAGATGTTCTAATTACTTTGGTAGCAAAGTATAATGGAATCAAACGAAAAATTCTGAAATATTGGTTAACTGTGAAAAAGCAGTAACCATGGGGGCATCAACCAGGTTGGAATAAAAAGAATTTAAAATTTTACAACAAAATTCTTGAATGTTCCGACAATTTTACGTCATACTGGTTTTATTGATGTTTTCGAAAAAAACAGAAAAATCTTTATAGGGGGTGCCATCTATGGGCCGTTATTTAGCTCAACGCCTTACTTACGGCGTACTGACGTTTTTACTCATCGCTTCATTCACGTTCTTCTTGATGGATCTGTTACCGGGTTCACCGTTCCAAAACCAGGAAAAGCTTGCTCCTGAACAATTACAAATCCTTCGGGATAAGTACAACTTGAACGATCCGCTTCCACAACGCTACGCAGCGTACATGGTCAACATGTTCCAAGGAGACTTAGGTGTATCGTTTAAATACGATAGCCGTCCAGTTACAGACTTAATCATGGAACGGATTGGACCATCTGCTCAATTAGGAGCTCAAGCACTTATTCTCGGAGTATTAGCGGGCCTCGTACTTGGAGTTGTTGCGGCGCTTCGACACAATACAGCAGTCGACTTTGGCGCAATGTTCATCTCGGTACTCGGGATTTCCATACCATCCTTCGTATTTGCTTCTCTTCTACAATACTATGTTGGAGTGAAATGGGGCGTTTTGCCGGTCGCCTTCTGGGAAAGCCCAGCACATACGATTCTTCCGACAGTGTCCTTGTCATTAGGTGTTACGGCATCGATTGCCCGGTTCGTCCGGACGGAGATGCTTGAAGTAACGGGACAAGATTATGTCACGCTCGCTAAGGCAAAAGGCCTAGACGGGCAATCAATCACTTGGAAGCACATGGTGCGTAATGCCTTGATTCCAGCGATTACGATTCTCGGACCAATGACAGCAGCTTTGATCACGGGTACGTTCGTTATCGAGAAAATCTTTGCTGTACCGGGTCTTGGTGAATTGTTCGTATCATCAATCACACAAAATGACTATACAGTCATCATGGGAACGACACTGTTCTTCTCAGCGGTCTTCATTCTCATGGTATTGATTGTCGACTTGCTTTACGGAGTCGTTGATCCACGGATTCGTTTGGGGGGTAATGAATAATGGCAGAGCAAAATTCAAATGCGAAAACTGAACAGTTTGATTCATCACTGTTTCAAACAGTCGAATTCAATGAACAAGCGGGGGAGCGAATCGCCGGAAAAAGTTTGAACTTCTGGCAAGATGCTTGGATGCGTCTCCGCAAAAATAAAGCAGCGATTCTTTCGTTAGTCGTCATTATCATCATCGCCTTACTCTCGATTTTTGGACCAATGATTTCAGGACGAGATGCCTATACACAAACAATCACGCAAGCGAAGCTACCTCCTAAAGTCACAGGTCTTGAATGGGCTGGATTTGACGGAATGGCGACACTCGGTGAAAAAGAAATTGATTTTTATGACCAAAAACAAGTTTCAGAAAACTTCTGGTTTGGTACAGACCATCTCGGGCGTGACTTATGGTCACGTGTCTGGGAAGGGACACGTATCTCGCTCTTCATCGGTTTAGTAGCTGCGATCATCGATGTCATCGTCGGTGTTACGTATGGCGGAGTTTCAGCTTACTATGGCGGTCGTGTCGATAACATCTTACAACGGATCGCGGAAATCTTAACAGGGATTCCAAACTTAATCTTGATCATCTTGTTCATCTTGATTCTCGAGCCGGGGATCACGACAATCATCCTGGCGATGACGATTACAGGGTGGATCGGGATGAGTCGACTCGTTCGTGGACAAATCCTGAAACTTAAGAACCAAGAATTCGTTCTTGCTGCCCGTACACTTGGGGCTTCTAGCGTACGTTTAGTATTCAAACATTTGATTCCAAATACTCTTGGAATTATCATCATCTCACTTATGTTTACGATTCCGGGTGCGATCTTCTTCGAAGCCTTCCTTAGCTTCATTGGACTTGGACTTGCTCCACCACAACCGTCCCTTGGTACATTGATCAACGAAGGGTACAAAGAATTGAAAACATTCCCTTACTTGCTCGTAGTCCCATCGATGGTCCTCGTACTCCTCATGATCAGCTTCAACATGTTGGCAGATGGATTACGGGATGCGTTCGACCCACGTCTACGCCGCTAACGGAAATTAGAGAGGAGTTCATCCACAATGGAAACTATTTTATCTGTACGCGACCTAACCGTCGCTTTCCATACGTATGCTGGGACGGTACAAGCCGTCCGCGGCGTATCGTTTGATTTAAAAAAAGGCGAGACACTCGCAATCGTTGGTGAGTCAGGTTCAGGTAAGTCGGTTACGTCAAAAGCAATCATGCGTTTGATCCCGAACCCTCCTGGTGAAATCACAAAGGGTGAAATCATTTTTGAAGACCGCGATTTAGTCAAATTGTCGGATAAAGAAATGCAAAAAGTCCGCGGACGCGATATCGCGATGATTTTCCAGGATCCGATGACATCTCTCAACCCGACGATGACAATCTATAAACAGATTGCGGAAGGGTTGAAGCGTCACCAAGGATTGACAGGCGACGCTGCGAAAAAACGGACACTTGAATTATTGACGCTCGTCGGGATTCCGAATCCGGAAGCACGCTTAAAACAATATCCACACCAACTTTCCGGTGGAATGCGTCAACGGATCGTTATCGCGATTGCGCTCGCATGTAACCCGAAAGTCTTGATTGCCGATGAGCCGACGACAGCACTCGACGTAACGATTCAAGCACAGATTTTAGAGCTCCTAAAAGATATTCAACAAAAAACGGGTACAGCGATCATCTTCATCACGCACGATCTTGGTGTCGTTGCGAACATGGCAGACCGCGTAGCTGTTATGTATGCTGGAAAACTGATTGAAAAAGGAACGGTCGATGAGATTTTCTACGAGCCACGCCACCCATACACATGGGGACTGCTCGGGTCGATGCCGCGTCCTTCAGACGATCGTTCGCAGGACTTACCGGCGATTCCAGGTACACCACCCAACTTACTTCATCCGCCTACAGGTGATGCATTCGCACCACGTAATCAGTATGCGATGAAAATTGATTTCGAGAAAGAACCTCCGTTCTTCCCGATCACAGATACACATGAAGCAGCAACGTGGTTGTTACATCCACAAGCTCCATACGTGGAACCACCAGCAGCGATCCGCGAGCTCGCATTGAAATATCGTCCAGATAGCTCATTTGCGCAATCGCTTCTGAAAGGCGGTCTTAAGTAATGGAGAATCGTAAAAAATTACTTGAAGTAAATAACTTGAAGCAACACTTTAATATCGGTCGCGGACGTGTCGTCAAAGCAGTAGACGGTCTTTCATTCGATATTTATGAAGGAGAAGTCCTCGGTCTCGTTGGAGAGTCAGGTTGTGGTAAATCGACGACAGGTCGTTCAATCATCGGCTTGTATGATGCAACGGACGGAGAAGTCTTGTTCAAAGGTGAAAATGTTCATGCTAAAAAATCGCGCAAAGAAAAATTGAAATTCAACCGTGCGATGCAAATGATTTTCCAAGACCCATACGCGTCGCTTAACCCACGTATGACAGTCGGAGACATCATCGCAGAAGGAATTGATATCCACGGTCTTGCGAATTCAAAAGAAGAGCGTAATAACCGTGTCTACGATTTATTAGAAACAGTTGGTCTGACGAAGGAACACGCGAGTCGTTATCCCCATGAATTCTCTGGTGGTCAACGCCAACGGATCGGGATTGCCCGTGCACTTGCAGTAGAACCGGACTTCATCATCGCCGATGAGCCGATTTCAGCACTTGACGTATCGATTCAAGCACAGGTCGTCAACTTAATGAAACAATTGCAACGCGACCGCAGTTTGACGTATTTATTCATCGCGCACGATCTTTCGATGGTGAAGTACATTTCGGACCGAATCGGCGTTATGTACCAAGGTCACCTCGTTGAACTATGTGATGCGGATCGTTTATACGAAAACCCGGTCCATGCGTATACGAAATCACTCTTGTCTGCGATCCCACTTCCAGACCCAGAGCATGAGCGGACACGTAAGCGGATCATCTATGACCGTCCGGCAGGCGGAGCAGTGGGTAAATCGAAAGATGATTCGAGTATTCCACCACTACGTGAAGTCGAGCCAGGTCATTATGTATCGATGACAGAGGCTGAACTTGAAGCATACCAAGCACAGCTCGTCTAACAAAAAAAGGCATTCCTGAATCGTTCAGGAATGCCTTTTTTTAGTTTTCTGAAGCGATTCGTGGAAGGTTACTGAAGCGGTGGACGACAGCGTCTAGCGCATCAAGCCGTTTAACGGCTTCGTCAAACGGGATTTTCTCATAGTGATGCAATCCGCCCGGTTGTTCCTCTAACGTATCGGCATCATGGACGAGTTGCTGGAGGGGCGTACGGTTGATCGTGCCTGGTGGCAAGTACGAATCGGTGTGTAAGAGGACGGCGAGCGAAATTTCTTTTGCCCGTGCTGGTTCTTCACCTAACCGGATCAATAGTTTGTGGGCACGTTCTGCACCTTTAATCGCATGAATATCGTTTTGACGGTATAAATCATAATTCCACGTTCCGTCGGTATACCATTCATAATGACCGATATCATGAAGCAACGCTGCTTTTGTCGCAGAATCGGCGTCAAGACCACGTTTTGTCGCAAGTGTCAAAGCACGTTCTGCTACTGAAATCGCATGATTTAATCCAGAACGCTCTAAATATTTTTGGGCAATCGGGTGTTCGATGATCGTAACTAAAGTAACTGGCATAACTGAAGTGCTCCTTTCAACGAGTAAGTATTTCTATATACTCTACGTGAATGTGCAAGAAATTGCAACTATTGGACCTAACTGAAGCGACAATCTCACACATTTAATTCCCTGAAGTAGGAATAGAATTTAGTCAAACGTGGTATACTAATTAATGTAGAAGATGATAATTCAGCTTTCGTTGGTTGCTTGTTCTTTTTTCGGACCGAGTGAGGTGTCGGATATGAAAGAACGTGATAAGAAGAAAAAGTTGAAAAAACGACTTTTGCGGGATATTTTCGAAAAGAAATTAAAAGAAATGAAACTCCCGAAAGCAAAAGAAACGATTTCTCAGCCCTTTGATCACACACCAGCTTGCTGAAGTCACTTTGTGGCTCCAGCGAGTTTTTTTACGAAAAGAACACTCATCTTAAAAAAATAGCTGGGTTTTATGTTATTTTCAATGTAAACTATCAAGTAATAGAATCATCATCGAACCTTCCGAAAAGGACCATCCTTTTCATGAGCTTCGAAATGATGTAAATCAGGGGGAGGATGTTTTTCAATGGTAACACTCTATACTTCACCAAGCTGTACTTCTTGTCGTAAAGCGCGCGCGTGGCTTGAAGAACATGAAATCCCGTTTGTCGAACGAAACATTTTCTCAGAGCCTTTATCGCTCGACGAAATCAAACAAATCCTTCGCATGACGGAAGACGGAACAGACGAGATCATTTCAACACGTTCAAAGGTGTTCTCGAAACTTGACGTTTCTGTTGAGAATTTGTCACTACAACATTTATACGATTTGATTCAAGAATATCCGGGTCTGTTACGTCGTCCGATTTTAATTGACGAAAAACGACTTCAAGTCGGGTACAACGAAGATGAAATTCGTCGTTTCTTACCACGAAAAGTTCGTACTTTCCAATTGATGGAAGCACAACGGTTGGTAAATGAATAAAAAATGATGAGCGCGCTGCTTCCGTGAGCAGTGTGCTTTTTGTTACCGTCAAAAAAGGTTAAAATAAAGACAACAAAGGAATATACCCTATATGGTTAAGAAGGGATTCTTTTTTGAATCCATGTTAAGTGCTCGTTCGTATACTAGATAAGAGCGAGATGAAAGGAGTGGACATATTGAAAATCGAACGCGTCAATGACAACACGGTCAAGTTCTTCATTACGTACACGGATATCGAACGCCGCGGCTTCGCCCGAGACGAAATTTGGTATAACCGTGAGCGTGGAGAACAGTTATTCTGGCAGATGATGGATGAAGCGAATGAAAAAGAGTCCATCTCCTTCGAAGGTCCACTATGGATACAAGTTCAAGCATTTGAAAAAGGTCTTGAAGTAACGGTCACAATCGCTAAAACGACTGTCGATGGTGAACAAGTGGATGAAGAGGAGTTAGATTCATTACTCCGCTCAGCAATGTCTGAGGCGGACGATAAAGAAACAGAACTCAGCCAAGACGTCATCTTCGAAACAACGGATTTTGAGCATATCATTGCTCTTAGCCAATATGCAGAAGCACCTGTCTTTAAAGAATTGAAAACAGCGCTCTATCAAAAAGATGGCTCTTACTTCCTCCATGTTCATTTCAAAGATGACGTGGAAGTCGAAGGACAAGAGAACGTGATGAGTTTAATCGCCGAGTATTTACGATTTAGCGAGCAAACGATTCATCCGATTGCAGAATACGGTAAAACGATCATCGAAGAAGATGTCTTCGCTGTCATCCGTAAGCATTTTACGAACTAAAAGGTACACTCAAAAGGACTGCTCCTATACGAAAGGGGCAGTCCTTTTTTGGGCAGTCAGCTTAATGTATAACCGCCATCGACGATTAACGATTGACCATTGATGTAGCTTGCTTTATCGGATAATAAAAAACAGACGACCTCAGCGATTTCTTCCGGTTGTGCGGCTTTTCCCCGTAAGTGATGTTTCATCGCCAGGTCGAACTTGTCTTTCCCCCCATACAGTGCGTGACTCAGTGCCGTATCGACCGGACCCGGGCAGACCGCATTGAAGCGATACTTTCCATGAAACCGGGCAGCATACGTTTTCGTAAGAGTGAGGAGAGCACTTTTTGATGAGGCATAAGGAAGTAACATCGCCGGGAATTTGACATGTCCGACAATCGCGCTGTTGTTGACGATTGACGCTCCATTTGTAAAACGTTTTACTGCAAGTTGAATGATTTGTTCCGGCGCGTGATAATTGACTTGGAAGACTTCCTGCTGCAAATCGGTGATACGTTCCGGCGCGACCGGTTTTCCGAAAGTTCCTGCATTGTTGAAGATTCCATCAATCTTCGGAAATTCCGTTGCTGTGTCGTCAAAAAACTGTTTGATTTCAACTGGATTTACCAAGTCGACTTGGAAAAAGTGAATGTTGCCTTGCCCGTGTTGTTCGAGCGCTGATCCTTTGTCTCTATTTCTTCCTAACGCAAGGATGGTATGTCCTTCTTTCGCGAGTTGGAGCGCAGTCGCTTCGCCGATTCCGCCTGTCGCACCGGTTACGATGTACGTTTTCATCTCATTAACTTCCCTTCTGATGATAGAGTCAAGCATGTGGATACATAACTAAAAAGAAAAAGGAGGGGATTAGATGCTACGACGTGTGCAATTACTTATGACTCTACTGTTGACCTTTAGCCTTTTAGCGTTTTTGTCATATTACTGGAGCGTCTACATGGTCGGGTGGCTATCGGTCGTCATCATCCTGATCGTCTTAAGTGTATTTGTCATTATTTTACTTGAAAACCGTAATCCAGAGCGCACATTGGTCTGGGCGCTTGTCATGATGGCACTTCCGGTCGTCGGCGTGTTTGTTTATTTTACTTTTGGTCAAAACTACCGTCGCAAAAAAATGTTCCGTTTAAAAGCGATGTTGGATGAAGAGTCATATATTAAATATCGTACCCAGTTTGATCACGGCGTACACAATCCAGTGTTCGAACATGGACATTACACGAAGGTTGTAAGACTTATCGATTCAATCAGCCGTCTACCGATTTCGTATAATACCCATACAAAGGTTTTAACGAATGGTCAAGAAAAGTTTCCCCTCTTGCTTGAGGAAATCCGCCGAGCAGAACATCACATCCATCTCGAGTACTACATCGTTAGAGATGATGCGTTAGCACTTGAGTTACAGGCTGCATTGATTGAGCGAGCAGAAGCAGGGGTTGAGGTCCGCTTTTTATATGATGCGGTTGGTTGTTTTTCGACAGATAAGGCCTATTTCAAGAAAATGATGCAAGCAGGAATTGAAGTCCATGCATTTTTCCCAGTCGTCTTACCGTTCATTTCGAGTAAATCGAATTACCGCAACCACCGTAAAATCGTTGTCATTGATGGGACGGTCGCCTTTACAGGTGGCATCAATGTCGGAAATGAATACATCGGAAAAGATAAAGCATTCGGATTTTGGCGTGATACGCATCTCATCGTACGCGGAGAGGCTGTATCTGAGCTTCAATTGATTTTTTTACAGGATTGGTATTACATGACAGGAGAGCGTCTGTTCACACCTTTTTATATGGAACCGCTTGAAGTCGTCACGGATGCGACAGGCGGCGTTCAAATCATCGCCAGCGGACCAGACGAACCGCAAGAGACGATGAAGTCGCTTTACTTCGCGCTGATCACGGAGGCGCGTAGTTCCGTCTATATTGCGTCCCCATACTTGATTCCGGATGAGGATTTGATGACAGCGCTAAAAACAGCGGCGATGTCAGGCATTGACGTGCGAATTTTGTTGCCGAGTTTTCCCGACCATAAAGTCGTTTTCTACGCCAGTCGCTCTTACTTCGATGACTTGCTCCAAGCAGGTGTCAAAATCTATGAATACAACAAAGGATTCATGCACTCTAAAGTCATCGTCGTCGACGACGCGATTGCAACGATGGGTACGGCGAATATGGATTTAAGGAGTTTTCATCTAAACTTTGAAGTGAACGCCTTTTTATATGGTACAAATTCGGTTCATGAGCTCACACGAGATTTTTATGAGGATTTCTCGCATTCGACTGAAGTCGATCGTCACTATTTTAGTCAACGCAGTTTTTCGCAACGTTTGATTGAGTCGATTTCGCGTCTGTTCTCACCTCTACTCTAAAAGGAGTGGTTTCATGTTCGAAGCTATTGACAAATCCGGGCGGCGGATTAACAGCCAACTTATACAAGCCGAACGTCTCAAACAAATGGAGTTATTTTGTCCATACTGCCTGAACCGTTTACGGGTTAGGCAGGGGCGTAAACGGATTCACTTTGTCCATCTTGCCAGATGTACAGGTGAATCGAGTGCGCATCTAGGCTGGAAATCGCATTTGGTGCGTTATTTTGGTCGCGTAGGTTATCTTGCTGAATTAGAAAAAGTGCATGGTCAACGACGATTTGATATCTGGCTTCCTGAACGACGGCTTGGGATTGAGATCCAACGTTCGAAGATGACACGAGAAGAATGGGAGAGGCGCTACCGGCTGGATCGCCAGATGATGTTTGAGGTACGGTGGATTGGGTTTCATCCTACATCCGGGCGCATCATCAAGCTGGATGGTTGGATGAAACAGGCACTCCAGACGAATGGTTATCTCGATTTAATCGAGAATGGTAACATCAATCGTTACGGTTATGCAATTCCCTTTACGAAGCACCTCGTCATTTGTCAGCGACTTGACATGTCGTTGGCACAGTTCCTGACACCGACCCCTGAAGCATTTCCCCGGAAATTTCCTCTTACCTCTTGGATTCAGATGGTCCGTAAGTATCGGATGCGTCCGTTTTTCTCCTCCATGCCGAACCACCTCCTGAAACAACCCCTTTACGAAGCAGGGATGCATGTGTTGTCGCTTCCCGCCCTTTGTTTCCTCCCACTAACAACATTACTCGCATTTCGAGTCCATCCATTTGAACTCCAAATTTCAATTTATTTAGCATTACGTGGAACCTATACGGAAAACCGTCTTACGCATGCACTGATGACATGTCTCGATACCTGCCGTATCCTCTATACGTCAGATGTGCTACAACGTGTTGTCGGCGAATGGAGTTGCTTAATTGACATCGCTCAACGCTTAAATCAAGAAAATCAATTGAATCATCATAACCGTTTTGAAGAAGATGTTCGTTTAGCAGGAGCTGTTCAGTTGTTTGTCGAAAAGGAAACAGGTATATAATGGAGTAAAGGAGTGATTCATATGGCAGAACTATTAACACGAAAAGATGTCACGGTAGAAGAAACGTGGAACTTAGAATCGATTTATGAAACAAACGAGGCATGGGAAGAGGATTTTGAATCGGTCAAAGCGATGTTACCTTTGATGATAGATTACAAAGGACGACTTGCCAAAGACGACGGAACGCTGTTTGAAGGATTACAGCTACGGGATGAGATTTCAAGACGCTTGCATAAGCTCTATACATACGCGCACATGCGTTATGATGAGAATACGGCAGACAGCTTCTATCAAGCGATGAACGACCGTGCGCGGACACTTGCTTCACAAATTGGGGCATCTTTGGCGTTCATGACGCCGGAACTGCTAGCGGTACCAGTTGAGACAATCTCGGCGTTTTTAGACCGAAATCCAAAACTCGCCGTCTACCGTCATGCATTTGACGAACTCAATCGTGAGCGGGAACATGTTTTGACTGAAGCGGAAGAGGCAATTCTTGCAAAAGCTGGAGAAGTACTCGGACAATCAGGTACGACATTCGGGATGTTGAACAACGCTGATTTGAAATTCCCGAAAATCAAAGGCGAAGACGGGGAAAAAACAGAATTGACGCATGGTCGGTTCATTACATTCTTAGAGTCGAAAGACCGTTCTGTCCGTGAAGCGGCGTTTAAAGCAATGTATGAGACGTATGGCAACTATACGAATACATTAGCGTCCACACTTGCAGGATCAGTCAAAAAGGATAATTTCTATGCGGACGTCCGTAAGTTTACGTCAGCACGTCAATCGGCGTTACATGGCAATGCGATTCCGGAAGCAGTCTATGATGGGTTGATTGAAGCGGTTCATGAGCACCTCCCGTTACTCCATCGTTATGTCGCTTTACGAAAACGGGTCCTCGGATTAGATGAGCTGCATATGTATGATATGTATACACCACTCGTCGGTGAAGTCGACATGAAGGTGACGTACGAAGAAGCAAAACAATTGATGGTGGATGGATTGGCACCGCTTGGAGACGAGTATAAGCAAATCTTAGAAGAAGGATTGACGGAACGCTGGGTCGATGTTCGCGAGACACGTGGTAAGCGTAGCGGGGCATATTCTTCAGGTGCATACGATACACAGCCGTTCATCTTGATGAATTGGCAGGACAACGTCAATAACCTCTTTACGTTAGCACATGAGTTCGGTCATTCGGTTCATAGTTATTACACGCGTCAATCCCAACCGTATGCATATGGGGATTACTCGATTTTTGTAGCGGAAGTGGCGTCGACGACCAATGAAGCCTTGTTGAATGATTACTTGCTGAAACGGGTCACGGATAAACAGGAAAAACTGTATCTCTTGAACAATCAACTTGAGACATTCCGCGGGACGTTGTTCCGTCAAACGATGTTTGCCGAGTTTGAACATGAGATTCATGAGGCGGCCCGTCTTGGACAATCATTGACACCAGAATTCCTGACGAAAACGTATTATGCGTTGAATCAAAAATATTTTGGGGAAGGGATTGTATTAGATGAAGAAATCGGTCTTGAGTGGGCGCGGATTCCACACTTCTACTACAATTACTACGTCTACCAATATGCGACAGGCATTTCGGCAGCAGCGGCATTGACGACACAGATTCTCGAAGAAGGGCAACCGGCTGTTGATCGTTATATCACGAACTTCCTGAAAGCGGGATCAAGTGATTATCCGATCGAAGTATTGAAGGCGGCTGGCGTCGACATGACGACGAAAGCACCAGTCGAAGCAGCACTTCGTCAATTTGAGCATGTCTTGGATGAATTCGAAGCGTTACTTGGAGAATGACAACTTTGTGACTGTTTACACAAACAGTAGAAAAGGATGGTCATCTCCTTTATACTAATAATGTGAAGAGGGTCACAATCCCCTGATGATTCTCTTTTTCCCCCATCCAATATTCATGTGAATCAAAAAAAGGTGTTTCCGCAATTGCGGAAACACCTTTTTGATGATTAAGCGTGTGCTGAATCTTTTAAATGACGCCATACCTTACCGTCACAATAAGAATGTGAAACACATTTTTGTTGGAGGGCAAGTTTTTTTAGTTCATGTTCAATTTGAGCTTCTGTCACATCGTAGATAAAGGCGATTTCAGAAGTTGTTGCTGTTTCATACCGTCTCAAGAATTGTTCGAGAGGTGGTTTGGCTTGTTTCTCGAACGGCTGATCTAATAATTCATTCAAAATCGACACATAGACTAAATATTCATATGCACCTTCAGCTTTGATTGCTTCTTCATCACCAACGAAAGCAAGTGTCGGAAGAATCCGTACATCCCACTCCGTCACCAGTTGTGTTTCCTTTTCAAGCATCCGTTGAATCATATTGGATTCAACGTCACGATGAAATTCATTCAAGTCGAGACCGAATTCAATCAAATCTTCAGCCAGGCGAATTAAGGAAGAGCGGCTATAGGCACTCTCACCCTCGACGTTGTGTAACATCCGCAGACGTCGCATGAAACGCATACCAAATGTCTTTCCTTGCAATTCAAGTGCCTTTAAAATCAACAACGGTGACATATCACAAGCTGATCGCGACGGCGCACAAGGAATTGTTGCGATCGTCCGTAATCGGAAAAGATGACCGTATTCTAACTCTAATTTCTTGAGAACGGGTATCAACCGTAAACCATCTGTTTGTGTCACATCTAGAAAGTGATAAATTTCTAGTGGTTTCGTCGGTTGTTGAATTGATGGTTCGTCCAATGAACAATATGAACCGTTACATTGTTCGTGTTCCATCCGTTCACCCCCTCCTGTTGTTATCGTTACCCTATTTTAGCAACGAAAAAAAAGAAAGAGCAAAGGTTTTGCTTGTACATTTTTACACGATTAGCGTGAAACCGCTTTACGCTCCATGAAACGGACGATTTTATTTTTTGTTTCACGCTGCGGAATTTCGTGTTCTGTCAACAGTTTCGTGAACGCAATTTTTCCTTGCGTGTAGTCTGTCACCTCGAACTCGAGTTCATAATCCGTCACACCGAGATAGTTACTTTTATCGAGAACGAGGAGACCACTTTCAAGCAGCGTTTCAAAGCGAGTCGTCTCAAGGCGTCCCAAGTGTTCGAGTGAAGAGGTGAGGTTGAATGGACGCAATTGCTCGTTCATTGCATCTGACTGGATGATTCCATACTTGAACAGTTCTTCTGCTTCCGTTTCAGATAATGTAACGTGCGTCTCAAGCAGTCCATCATCTTTTGGTTGCTTTAATGTCAAGACGAGCCCGGTCTTTTTTTCACGAATCCGGAGGGCAGCCCCTTGTTTGCGTAACTCGAATGTAGGGGTATCAAAGTAATCGTTTGCTTGCCATATAGGATCAACTTCTTTGCCGTAATGGTTCATGAGTCGTTCGTATTCTACTTCCGTTAGCAGGTTTTTAAATTCAATTTCCATTTCTTGTCTCATCGTACCTCACACCTTTCTAGTTGAATGCTTGAAAATATGATAACATGAATGGAGTAGTGGAACGAATTGAACCAACAATTTAGACTAAAAGTGGTGACGAAAACGATGACAAAAGAAAATTGGGATTTATTTCTCGCGCCGTATCAAATTGCGGTAGATGAACTGAAGGTAAAGTTAAAGGCCATTCGAAAACAATTTCAGCAACGTGGGGAACATTCACCGATTGAATTTGTCACGGGACGGGTCAAACCGGTCAAGAGTATCGTGCAAAAGGCGGAGCGGAAATCGATTGCGATCAGTTCTTTAGAACAAGAGATGCAAGATATTGCCGGCTTACGCATCATGTGTCAATTTGTCGACGACATCATTCATGTACTGGAACTCTTACGGTCACGTGGTGATTTTAAAATTGTCGAGGAAAGAAATTATATTACACAAAAAAAAGATAGTGGATACCGTTCCTACCACATCATCATTGCCTATCCGGTCCAAACCATTGAAGGAGAAATCCCGACGCTCGTCGAGATTCAAATTCGGACACTGGCGATGAATTTTTGGGCGACGATCGAACATTCATTGAACTATAAATATCAAGGGAATATTCCGGAAGAGACGCGGGAACGTCTACGACGTGCCGCAGAGGCCGCCTTTTTATTAGATGCAGAAATGAGTCAACTAAAAGTAGAAATTCAAGATGCACAGCTCGTCTTACGTGAACGAGATGTTAAACAAACAAATAATCGAGTAAGCGAGTAGGAGGGTGACCATGCGTTTTGCGATTACTGCACGAGATGATGACCGCTCGCGTACCTTACGCGACCAATTAGAACAAGCGCTGATTGCTAGAGGGAGTGTCCATGACGCGGCAACTCCTGAAATCGTCATTTCGATTGGTGGGGACGGGACGATGTTACAAGCGTTCCATTCTTATTTAAACCAAGTCGAGGCCATCACGCTCGTCGGGATTCATACCGGACATTTAGGCTTTTACGCGGACTGGCGTCCAGAGGAAATGGATGAACTGATTCGTCACATCGCCGATGAGGATTTAGCGACGGTCGAATATCCGTTACTTGAGCTATCGATTGATTATGCTGACGGCTCGCATAACAAATTATTGGCCTTAAACGAATGTACGATTAAGAGTTTCAATCAGACACTCGTCTGTGACTTATCGATTCGCGGTGATTACTTTGAGACGTTCCGTGGTGACGGATTGTGTATTTCAACGCCTTCCGGATCAACGGCGTACAACAAGGCATTAGGGGGAGCGATTGTTCACCCGGCACTCGAAGCAATTCAAATCACAGAAATGGCATCGATCAATAATCGGGTGTATCGGACGATTGGTTCACCGATGTTGTTACCGAAACACCATGACGTCGAGATCCGGCCGGTCAATCCGATTGATTTTCAATTGACGTACGATCATTATGCGTCGATCGTGCACCAAAATGTGACGTCAATCCGTTGTCGTGTTTCAGATAAAAAAGTGAAATTCGCCCGTTTTCGTTCATTCCCGTTCTGGGAGCGTGTCCGAGAGTCGTTTTTAGCGGAAGAAAGAAGTTAAGTAGAAGAGGTAAGCGATGATGGCATTTGAATTGAAAGAAACAGTTACACAAGAACAAGTCGGTTGGAGTGTCGGACACTTTTGTACGACACGCCTCCAAATTTCCCGCAAAATGCTCGTGTCGATAAAACATCACGGGGACATTTTGCGAAATGGTCAACATGTCAACGTCAATGAGAGTGTCGTGCTCGCTGACGAAATCCATGTCACTTTTCCGGAAGAACAGCCGGCAGCAGATATGATTGCGACACAAGGGGACCTCGATATCATCTTTGAAGACGAGTGGTTACTAATCGTCAATAAACCGCCAGGCATGGCTTCGATTCCCTCGCGTCTCCATCCGGAACGTTCGTTATCTAATTTTGTGTTAGGGTATTATAAACAACAACAGATACCGTATGCCATCCATATCGTCAATCGACTGGATCGTGATACGAGCGGTCTCGTGATTTTTGCAAAACATGCGTTAGCCCATCACCAATTGAGTAAGATGCAGCAAAATGGTTTGCTTGATCGGCGCTATGTTGCATTGATTGAAGGGGAACTCGCTCCACAGACGATTGATTTACCGATCGGTCAGACGGATCATTCCTTCATGGAACGGATGGTCCGGGAAGATGGTCAACGGGCAGTCACGCATATCTTGAAGAGTACGGCAACTGAAGCGTTCATGCGAACGGTTTCTCAGTTAGAGATTAAACTCGAAACCGGGCGGACGCATCAGATTCGGGTTCATCTGGCAGCACTCGGTCATCCGTTAGTCGGAGATACGATGTATCGTGGGACGCCGCTCATTCCACGTCAGGCGCTCCATAGTGCAAGTGCACGGTTTCCTCACCCGGGAACGCGGGAGATGGTCATGTTCGAAGCGCCGTTACCAAGTGATTTGTTCTTAGAACGATAAAAAGAGTTGATTCCGATAACTTGGAATCAACTCTTTTTTTAATCTTCATCAAACATCGAAACACGTGACTGGGAAGCAATTGCCATGATGAGTCCGAGTCCGACTAAGTTAACGATCATCGTCGATCCACCATAGCTGATGAAAGGCAGTGGGAGACCGGTGATCGGCAAAACACCCATCGTCATACCGATGTTCTGGAAGATTTGAAACGTGAACATCGCAACATATCCGGTTACGATATATGTTCCGAACGGATCCGCGGTTTCGAGTGCGATTTGAATCAGACGGTAGACGAATAAAAAGAGAATGATTAAAACGACAGCTGCTCCGATAAATCCATAGTGGGCAGAGATGGCGGTGAAAATGAAGTCCGTATGCAACTCCGGCACGGAAACCTGGAGTTTCCCGTACCCGACGCCGAACATTTGTCCAGAGCCAATGGCATTGATTGATTGGACGAGCTGGTACGATAAATCATCCGCATATTCGAACGGTTGTAACCAAGCCATGATCCGGTTCATCGCGTGTCCCGGGAAGAAAGTGGCAAGTACATCATTTTGAAAATAAAAGAGATAGAAAAACGCGGCGATCGAGACCGTGAACAAGGCAAATAAACTCAGTAGCCATTTCCAGTTGAGGCCGGATAAAAGCATTGCGCAAGCCAGAATGACACATAAAATTAAGCCGATTCCTAAATCGGGCTGGATGATGATTAAGGCGAGTGGAAGTAGTGTTACGCCGACCATTTTGAGAAGAAGTAAAAAATCACGTTCATGTTGTACATATCGTGCATTATGTTCAGAGATGACGGCGGCTAACGAGACAATCAAAAAGAACTTCATGAACTCTGCCGGTTGGACCGTTCCGATGACCGGAAGCTGATACCACCCGTACGCCCCTTTAATGTTCGCGACGAGCGGTGTTCCACGTAAGACGACGAGACCGATCAAAGAAAGGATTCCGGCACCATATAAGTACCAATGGAATCGTTTGAGTTGTTCATAATCAATCAGGATGACGACGGATAATGCGATAAATCCGATGATATACCACTGAATCTGCTTCGCCATGAAGTTGATTTCGCTAATCGCACCTTGCAAAAAAGGTTGCGCCGTATAGATTGCGATGACACTGATGATCATTAGGCAACCGAGTAAAAAGAGTAACGTGTTATCATATCGTTGTGTAAATGATTTAAAACGGTTCATTTCATCCCTACTTTCTATCTCTTTCTATATTAACGTAATTTATCAAAATCGCAATATCAAGAGCGATGGTTGACAGAAGCGTTACGTTTTTGTAACCTAGATATAGGTGTTATTACCAGGTACTAATTTAAGGGGGAACTCATAATGAATATTTATCCTTCACTTGAGGGGAAGACGTATGTTGTAATGGGTGTCATCAATCAACGCTCAATCGCTTGGGGAATTGCACGAGCGCTTGACGCGGCAGGTGCAAGTCTTGCGTTTACGTATGTAGGCGAACGGTTTAAAGCGCCGCTCGAAAAGTTAGGAAAAGAATTATCGCGACCAGCTACTTACTATACATGTGACGTAACGAGTGATGAAGAAATCGAGCAAGTGTTCCAAAAGATTCATGCGGATCACGGACAGATTTCAGGGATCGCCCATTCAATCGCCTTTGCCGATAAAGAGGCGTTGCGAGGCGAATTTTCAGGCGTAACGCGTGATCAGTTTGCCCAAGCCCTTGATATTTCTGCTTACAGCTTAACGGCAGTCGTCAAAGCAGCGAAAGACTTTTTCACAGAAGATGCTTCAGTCATCACATTAACTTACCTCGGTGGCGAGAAGATGGTCCCGAACTATAACGTCATGGGTGTCGCGAAGGCTGCACTTGACGCAAGCGTCCGTTATTTAGCGGCGGAATACGGAAAACAAGGTGTCCGTGTCAATGCGATTTCGGCTGGTCCGGTACGTACGGTTTCAGCAAAAGGTGTAGGGGACTTCAATTCGATTCTCGATAGCATCGAAGAGCGTGCGCCACTTCACCGCAACGTCTCGACAGAACAGATTGGTCAAAGTGGATTGTTCCTCTTGTCACAAATGTCGAGCGGTGTAACGGGTGAAATTCTTCACGTCGATAGTGGTTTCCACATTCTTTAAGTACTCAATCTATTTACTGTGTATCTAAACCGGGGGGAACCCTGGTTTTTTTTGTTTTCTAAAAAGCTATTTTGGGAATAAGACAAATAGATGAGGAAAATAACGACTACAGAGATAGGGAGGGAAGACGTATGTATCAAATCGATTTCACGGTGGTTCAATATGTTAACCGACAAGTCAGAGTCGAGCCGGAACGAAAAACAGAACCCGTTGCGCGCATCAATCCGATTGAACGCATTCAATCACACGATTACGAATTAGAGGAACAAGCGAATGCATACGGAGTATTGCCCGAACTAAAACTTCCCGGTCGTAAGTTCGACCGGGAAGTTTAATTATCTTATTAGTGTTGTGTGAAACGGAATGTTTCATAGACGCTCCATGAACCGTTTTCTAGTTCATATAAAAGCGCCATTTTTGTGACCTCTTCTTGGAAACGAATGTCTTCCATTTTTAATCGCTCTAACACATCGAACAATTCGACGTCAGAAAGATCTTGTCCAATCGTGATGTGTGGCAAAAAATCATATTTCGGTTTGTGTTCGAGTGCATTTGAATGTAAGGCGCGGTGCAATTGTTCCAATTCGTCCGTCGGCATGACTTTTAAGAACAAGACATTGTTCGTCGGGTGGAACGAACGTGCCCCTTGAAGGTGTAATGCTAGTGGCTTCGTTTGTTGCGCAACCTTGTTCAGCTCAGCAACGATTGTTTCAAGCTCACTTTCATCTACATTAATACGTTCACGCATCGTAATGTGTGGTGTAATCAAAGCATACTTCGAATCGTATCGTTTCCGGTACGAGTTCGCAAAATCTTGTATGCGTTTCGATGGAAACAAAACTACCCCGATGTTCATCGAAAATCCCCTACTTTCCCCTAAAATGATAACGCTTTACAAAATAATCATGACGGATTATGAGCGCGATGTCAAAGAAGTTTGAAGGGAGTCTAGGAATCCGTGTATACTTGTGAAGAACTTTGTCAGAGAGGTGGATTTAGCCATGAAAGAAAAAGCACATTCAAAAGAGGTCAAACAAGCAGCGATTGAAAAACTACATGAACGAGGTGTGACGATTCATGCAATTGCTGAAATCGTATATCAGATGCAAGCACCTTATACGGACGCGCTGACACTTGAGACATGTCTCAGCTCAGTCGAACGTGTTCTCGAGAAACGTGAGCTCCAACACGCTATTTTAGTGGGAGCAGAACTCGATATCCTTGCGGAAAAAGGTTTATTGTCCGAACCACTCCTATCGATAATTCGAAGTGATGAGGGATTGTTTGGTGTCGATGAAACAATTGCGATTGGTGCAGTCAACACCTACGGTTCGATTGCCGTCACGACATTCGGTTACCTTGACAAAGCAAAAATCGGTATCATCAAAGAATTAGATACGAAAGTCGATGATGGGCGTGTCAATACCTTTATGGATGATATCGTTGCCGCAATTGCAGCGAACGCATCCGGACGACTTGCGCACCGTTTACGGGATAAAGAAGATTACTCTGCAGAAGAACTTGAGCAACGGAAGGGAACTTACTAATGAAACCAAATCAGCGGGCGTTAATCGTCTCAGGAATCGTACTCGTTCTTTTTTTGACGATTGCGTTATCGATTCGCCTGACCGGGTATTTTTTGTTTGACGCACAATTATCAAACGAGATGGCTGAACGTGTCCCCGGGAGTTACGTTTCTTGGTTCACACAGATTGGATCAGGCGTAGGAGCCGTGACGATTACGAGTCTACTTGCCATCGGCAGCTACTTGATTTGGCGGGATAAAGTCGGAAGCATTTGGTACTTCGTTGCCTGCCTTTCCGTCGGTGTGTTAAATCAAGTCGTAAAATTGATTTTTGTCAGAGAACGTCCGTCCCTCAACGACTTAGTTGGTGGTGTAGGTTATAGTTTTCCGAGTGGACATTCATCGATGGCATTTGCCGTTTACGGCGGATTCATCGTCCTTGCGTGGCGTTTCTTGAATCGGACAGGACGGATTGTCGTCAGCACACTTTGTACATTAATGGTTCTCGCAATGGGGTCTTCACGGATTATCTTGAACGTCCACTACTTCTCTGATGTACTCGGAGGCTTTTTATTTGCGGCCTTCGTCCTCAGTCTGTCGTATGCGTTCGTAGCACCGAGACGAAAAAAGGGGATTTATAATTAATGTTGTTACTGGATATGGATGCGAGTATTTTGTTTGATGAAGCGACGATGCAAAAAATAAATAAACCGACCTTACTCGTTGAACGAATGGACGGGAACAAACGGTTTATGACGATGCGGTCACATTTACGTCTGAAGCGGTTAGTCGAAATCAATCAAGTGATTCCCGTGACGAATCGCACAATCGAGCAATTTAAACAGCTTGAATTGTTTCAGATTGATGCCAAACCAAAATGGGCGATTCTTGAAAAAGGTGAGGTCTTGCTAAAGGACGGCAAACCCGATAAACGATATGTGAACTGGTTACGTCAATACGACCGAGAGGCAAACTTAAGTTCGATTTTGACCTACTTGGAAGAAGTTGAAACAGTTGACTGGGCCGTCTATCCGGCAACGACCTTGTCTCCCTTACTTGATCGCCCCCACGAAGCATTGATGCCGGTTGAAGACGAAGCGGCTTTGTTAGAAGAACTGTTTAAGCGATCGCATGGATAAAGTGGAAAAACAGCATCCCGCCACGAGGCAGGATGCTGTTTTTATTTGCTTCATCAAGCGTATTCGATGTTGTCGAACCAATAGACACCAACTGTTTCAGACCCTGCATGAGATAAGATTGAAGGACCGAACTGAGTAATTTCAATTGAAATCTCAGCCATCTTTGACTGAATCGCGTCACGCAGTTTTTCAGCGTCAGCGCGTGCTAACGTGTGACCGATGTAAAGCGTCTGCCGGTGTAGTCCATGCTGTTGGATTTTCGTTACGACTTCTGTCGCCATCTCTTGGAAGGCTTTTTTTAAGGACCGAACTTTTTTGAACGGTACAAGTTTACCTTCTTCGTTAAACGTCACGATCGGTTTTATGTTCAGCATGTTCGCGAGTAAAAATTGACTGCTAGAAACACGCCCACCCCGCCGCATCGTTTCCATGTTGCCGATGATTAAATAAAAATGAGAGGCATGTTTGAACTTCTCAAGGACGCCCATGACGTCTTCCGGTTGTTTACCTGAAGCGGCGAGTTCCATCGCAAGCTTAATCATTTCTTGTTGGTTTGCTGCGCCCGTATAGGAATCGATCGCATATAACTTGAAGCCGACAGCATCTGCTGCGGCAACCGAGCTGGCATATGTTCCACTCAGACCACTTGTAATATGGATCGCATAACCATAATCATATCCTTCAGCTTTTAGATGTTCATACAATTCAACTAACTCACCGAACGACGGTTGAGAAGTCGTCGGTATGGCAGAAGCATGCTGTTTCATTTTTTCATCTAATTGTTCAATTGAGATGTCGACATACTCTCGGTAAGATTCTCCGTTGATGATGAGTTGTGTCGGCACCACGTGGACTCCGATTTTTTCTGCTTCTCCTTCGCGGAAAAATGCCATACTATCGGTAATCCAAGCAATTTTATCCATTCAAACGACGCCTCCAGTAAACATTCAATTTCCTCTATCATACCATAAGCATGAAAGCGGAATCATCAACTCGCTTGTTTTTGGGCGACGGAGTTGCTCGATACATGTCCAATCCATGAACTGATGATGAATGTGGCGAGGGCAGGTAATAACCAAGCCATATTCTGATCAACAAGTGGGAAGGCTTTATAAAGTTCGCTGGCGAAGCCTGATAAAACTTTTAGTGACGCGAGGGCGCTCAATAAAGAGAGCAGTGCTGTCACGAAAAGTGTCGCGCCATATACGATAGCGGGTCGTTTGATGAACGAACGAATGAATGTCAGGGCAATCAAGACGATGACGATTGGATAAAGGAACATCAAAACAGGGATGGCGATTGATAATAGTGTCGACAATCCGAAGATTGAAATCGCGAAACCAAGAACGGTTGTCATGAGACTAGCGACTTTAAATGACAGAGCTTTGAATAACGAAACCAAATATTCTGAAAATGCAGTGACAAGTCCGACAGATGTCGTTAAACAAGCGAGTAAAATCGCTGTTCCTAAGATGACTAATCCAACCGTACCGAACGTGCTATCCGCATACTGTTGCAACAGTGCAGGTCCTTTGACCGAACCGACGGCACCAAAACTGTTTCGTCCAATGAATCCAAGACCCGTATAGACGACGGTCAACGATACAGCTGCGATTAAACCGGCGCGTGTGACGGTCTTCAATTGCATCGTCCGTTCTTTAATGCCTCTTGTGTGAAGCGTATGCAAGACGATGACACCAAAGACGAGTGCGCCGAGTGCATCAAGTGTTAAATATCCTTGAAGGAACCCTTGGACAAAGGAGTTCGTAAAGCTATCGTATGCAGGAGCTGGTGCTTTGACAGCAGAAAGCGGGTTCACGATGCTACTGATACTCAGGATCATCAGTGCAGTCAACAATAACGGTGTGATGAACCGTCCGATGATATCGAGTAACTTACCGGGTTTTAAGACGAGGTAAACCGTCACTAGGAAAAAGAGTGAAGACGAAATCATTAAAGTCGTCTGACTTGGTTCACCTAAAAAGGGGACGACACCAAGCTCATACGTGACGACGGACGTTCTCGGTATTCCGAAGAAGGGACCGATTGCGACGTAAAGTGCAAACGTCAAGAAAGCACCAACGGCTTTCGGAAGCGGATTTGCTAATGTACTAATGCCTCCGCCAACCCAAGCGACTGCAATTAAGCCTGCTAACGGTAATCCGACCCCGGTCACGATAAAACCGAGCATAGCAGGTAAAAATTGTGTTCCGGCAAGGGCACCGAGCTCAGGTGGGAAAATTAAGTTTCCGGCACCAAAGAATAGAGCAAAAATCATAAATCCTAAAGCAAATAAATCTTTACGGTTCAACATATATAATGCCTCCTGATTCCTCATAATCTTACTCACTATACCATTAGAAATTGATCGATATAAATAAATTTCAAAACATTTGTCTTTCTTGCTTCAAGGAGTTAAAAGATGCATGTTTTAACTGCTATCGATTGTCAGAAAAAACCGTAAAACGGAAATAAAAAAACCTATCCATTGTCGGATAGGCGCCTCACGTCTCACCGGGCGCCTCATTCGATGCATCGAAAGGAGGGCCCGAAAATCATTTCAACCTACAAAGTGAAATGTTTTCAGTCCCTCGTGCATAGAATAATCAGTCGCTGGTTCAAAGTCATGTCTACGTTCGTCATGATATGGTGCTCCTCTCGCTTGAATTTGTCTAAGGGTAACACGTGAAAAATGATTAATCAATATTTTCTGACAACTTATTTTAAAGAGAAATGGATTGTAACCGATACCATTGTTGACAGGACTAAAGAAAAAAATTTGAGTCACGCTGATGAAATCCATAAGAAAAATCCTGACCTCTTGAAATGAGAGATCAGGATTTGAAATGAAAATTTAGCTAGTAGCAATGAAACGACCTTTTTTGTGTCGTCTCATTTTATGGAGTAGCCAAGCGTGAACGACTTCACACGATTGACGAGGGAGTGTCAGCTCGACAAGGGGTTCTTGTTGCTGACCACGGATGATAAACATTCCGGTCTCTTCATCGATTGGTGAAATTGCCATTGAGCTCGCATCATTCAACGATACTTTCAGTTCGCCGATCGACGCATCCTTTAATTTGAGGATGTTGCCATTCGTCACGAATTTGGTGAATGATCCGATTCCGTTCACTTTTAACTGATCCATAACTAGTTCCTCCTTCGATTAACACAACGAATAGGTAGACATTTTTAAGAAAAAACACATGCAACTTCTAATTTCTTTAAAAGGTTATCCTCATTATAGCGAAGTATAGAAAAGAAGCTAGTGTTATTTTGTGAGAAAATTCAATTAATTAAAAATAGTATTGTATCATACTAGATTTTTTGAAATGATACTCCTGAATTCATTGGAAACGAATATGAAAAAAGCATCCTA
The DNA here is from genome assembly GCF_018618755.1 of Exiguobacterium sp. s193. Classification (GTDB taxonomy): domain Bacteria; phylum Bacillota; class Bacilli; order Exiguobacteriales; family Exiguobacteriaceae; genus Exiguobacterium_A. Next base: position 129,627 of record NZ_JACSMR010000001.1, on the reverse strand, counting down.
TCATTTATTGATAGCGATGCTGAAGATCATCATACCTCGAAATACCAGTGTTTTTTACGGTGAATCAGTTCGCCGCGAGGAATGATCGATTCTTTTTCAGATTCAAAATCTTCTCGAAGTACGTTCATATCTTCGTACCGGCCAGCAATATAAAGCGGGATATGAATTTGCCGTGTGAACACTGATCGTTTGATGTTTGCAAAATCGATCAAAACGCCTTCGCTCAGCAACTGACGTACCCGGATTAGTATCTCAGCCGTTAGCGGGAGTGGGGACAAACCACGTAGTTCGTGCCGGATTTTTTGTTGAATTAAGACGGAAATGATTTGTTCGATTTGCGACCAGTCCTTCAAGTAAACGGTCGCTTGTAAACCATCTGACTCGCTAAAGTAAGCGAACTCGTTTTCAATCGACGGCGCAAAAGGACTAGGCATGCCGCGCTTCATATGCATCAAAAACAGGAGCTCGGCAATTTCAGCATCTGTTAATGTATCGAGTGAGTGGGAAGAACGAATATCAATTGCATTCAGCGGATGGCGCATGACATCGGTCGATTGCGAAAATTGATTGATTTCATGTGCTTCGACATAACTTAGTCCAGTACGAAATGATTGTTTGACCGACTTGAAGTCAACTCCAGACACAAGTAGCGGACGTTTTAGATCGAGTGCGGTAATAAAATGTGAAAAGGATACTCCAGACAAGGTTAGGCGATGATTTTCAGCATCCTCATATAAGTAAAGCATGGAACTCGACATACTGACATTCTTCCTTTCTTTCTTGACTCACTGAAATACTATTTTCATATTAGCAAAACTTCAATCGACCTAAAAGGATATTTCCTTTTAAAAACGGGCATAATAAAGAATAGAAGCAAAAAAGAGGTGATAGATGATGTGGGGATTACGAAAACCATTTCCAGAATTGACGACAGAACGATTTGTCCTAAGAGAACTTGAAAATAAAGATGCGCGTGAGTTATTTAAAATTCTTTCTGACGAAGAAGTGATGTATTACTACGGTTCGGATCCACTCGTCACAGTATATGAAGCTAAAAATGTCATCAATTACTTTAAAGAACAGTTCACACAAGGAAAAGCCATCCGTTGGGCGATTGCTGATGCACAAACAAATCGTCTGATTGGGACGATTGGCTTCCATAACTGGTTGGCGCAGTATCATCGGGCCGAAATCGGGTTTGAAGTCAGTCAAGATTACTGGAAGCAGGGGGTCGCTTCAGAAGCGGCCAGAGCGGTTTTGACACATGGTTTTGAAGAATTTGCGCTTCATCGGATCAGCGCCCTCGTCGCACCTGAAAATAGTGCCTCGAATGCCCTTGTCCAAAAGCTTGGTTTTCAAGCTGAAGGGTTACTTGAAGATTATGCCTACAGTCATGGGCGATTTATGGATTTAACAATCTACCGCATGCTTGCATCGGAATGGAAGGGATGAGTTAGTCGATGTCGAAAAAAACACTCGTATTGTTACATGGATTTGCTGGGGGAACGGATTATTTTAGCCGGGTCGAGGCTAAACTTCGATTGTCATTTGATGTACTTCCTTTACGTCTACCTGGTCATGAAGGAGAAGATGTAGGCCCTGATACAGTCGAAGGGTTTGCGGAATGGGTCATGAACGATTTAGCGCGGCGCGAAATAGAGAATCCGATCATCATCGGCCATTCGTTTGGCGGATACATTACGGCAGCAATCGTCGAAGCCTATCATGAAAAAATTGCCGGATTTGGTCTCGTCTACTCGACGGGAAAAGCAGACACGGCAGAAGCGAAACAAAAGCGGAATCAGAATATCAGCCGTGTCGAGGAAATTGGAGTCCGTGCTTTCGTCGACGGGATGATTCCCGGTTTATTTGCCGAGGGTGCAGATGAAATGCTGATTTCAGAGGCGCGTGAAATTGGATACATGATGACGGTTGAAGGGGCCATCCGGGCGCTCGCAGCCATGCGCGATCGTCGAGATGAAACGGCCGTCTTGAGTCAAACGTCAGTTCCTGGTCTCATTATTCACGGCGAATATGATTCATTGATTTCTGAAGAAAGTGCATTTGCGTTCAAAAATCAAAACGTCGTATTCCAATCTACACCGAGCGGACATATGGGAATGCTCGAAACGCCAGATGAATTTTGTGAGATCATCGAGGAGCGATTTGCGTAATCGATAACCAACGCTCTACGAATCATTTCGTAGAGCTTTTGCATTGCATTTTCGTTCATTTTTCTGAATGATGGAGTGGGAGGGATCAATATGAAAATCGTAGCAATTGAACCAACACCGAGTCCGAACAATATGAAGGTGATTGTGGATGAAACATTTTCCGAGAAGGGACAGACGTTCGAACATGCTTTTGGTGCACCGGATCATGTAACGAAACTGTTAGACATTCCGGGAATCAAATCGGTTTATCAAGTCAGTGATTTTTTAGCGGTCGAACGATATCCGAAATATGATTGGCGGACACTCGTCATCGAAATACGACGGGCATTCGGTGAAGTCTTAAGTGACGTCGAAAAACATGAAACGGATGCCGCATTTGAGCCGGTCCATCTATTCGTTCAATTTATTCTCGGCGTACCGATGCAGATTAAAGGTGTCAAAGGATTAGAAGAAAAACGCCAAGGGTTGCCAGAACGGTTTCGGGAGGCGGCATTGTTTGTCCAACCCTTCGTCAAAAACGTCATCAGTGACCGACGTTGGGTGGAACAAGCCCCTCGCTATGGTGAACTAGAAGCAAGTTTGACCGAAGTTGCGCAAGAACTTGAAATTGCCTATCCGCCAGAACGCGTCGAACGCTTAAAAGTACTCGCCTCAGGAGAGGATGTCACGTTTGACGGACAGGCGCTCAGTTCGAGCGATTGGAAAGAGCGATTTGCAGCGCTTGACGAATTACCAATCGACCTGACGTGGGTATCGGCGTATGCGAAGATGCTCCAAGATGAAAAGATGCCAATTAGAAGACAGGCGATTGTTAAACTTGGGATGTTCGAAGAAAATCGGGAGGAACTGCTCGAATATATCACGAACGCCCTGCATGATCCGTCAAGTATCGTTCGCCGGACGGCCGGAGACACGGTATCGGACTGGGCATTACCTCAAGCAGAACCGATGATGATTGAAGCATTAACGGATAAAAACAAACTAGTCCGGTGGCGGGCAGCACGTTTTCTCTTCGATGTCGGAACGGAACGGGCAATTCCCTGTTTAAAAGAAGCGAGCCAAGATAAAGAATATGAAGTAGCGCTTCAAGCGGAGCTTGCATTAGCACGGATCGAGAGTGGGGAAGAAGCACTAGGGACAGTTTGGCAACAAATGAATCGTTTGATAGATGAAAGTTCATAAGAACCTGAAAATAACCTGATTAAGACAATCATTCGACAAAATAACATGACATGTGTCTAGTCATTTTTTACCTATGAGACTTATGTCCTGGTAAAAAATGAAAAAATAATTGTAATGTTTTTGAAATCTGTTTGAAATTTAACGGTATTCTTTATGAATTATAAGAAAATACACTCATTTTATATCATCCAAATTATGGATTTTATAAGTGGCATAAAGTTTTGACATGAATTGTCGAATGACAATTTACCCACTCTTTTCGACGTTTGATAAAGTGAAATCAACATAACGGATTCGCGAGCAACCAAGAGCGTTGGTTCCACTGAAATCTAACATAACGAAGGAGATGCGGGGAAATGATACTTTTTGCAGAAACAGACTTGGCGGTAGGATATAAAGAACGGACAGGCTCAGGGGTATTCGTAACAATCGAAACAGGCGACAGCCGGACGATTACACTTGTTGCACCAGCGACTGCGACGGATGCCATTTGTGACGAATTATTTGCGACGGGGATGGAACAATTATTCGCGCACACGACGGGTGTAACAGCAATGCCGGTTGCTTAATGAACGATGAAGGAGAGACCGAGGGGAGACCACGGTCTCTCCTTTTTTGTATGCTAAAATGAAAGAGGAGAAGGAGGGGGATTCATTGAAAAAGAGTTGGATACACCTATTACTGATTGGACTACTGCTTGTGTTAGGAGGCTGCGGTCAAGTGAAAGAAAGTAATTCAGCGAGTCAAACAAATCAGAACAAGTCGAAGCAACCGATTACAATCTCGGTAACGGCACAACAAGTAACAGCGACAGAAATCGAAGCGACCGTTCGTTTAAGAAATCCAAATGACCATGCAGTCAGCGTCACCTATCCCTCTTCACAGAAATTTGAATTGGTAGTACGCGATTCTAATGAACAAAACGTCTATACGTATTCAAAAGAACAAGTATTCACCCAGGCAATTGAGACGGAACCGTTTAAGCCGAAAGAAGAAAAGGAATACCAAATAACAATTGAGCTAGTAGAGGGGGATACAGCACAACAAGTCGAGGTTGTGACTGTGCAACAGTTTGAGGATGCGACGGTGCCGTCCACAAAAGCAACAGCGAATATTTCGAAAGCGAATCCATGATGCTAAAATAATAGCAGGTAAAAATAGAAAAATGGGAGTGTGACGAAACAATGCAACAAGAAATCATTCAAGTAACAGGTGTCAAACCCGTCATCGATGCCAAAGAAGAAGTAACGACCCGGATTCGGTTCTTAAAAGAATACCTCCTTCATACAGGGGCAAATGGATTTGTCCTTGGTATTTCAGGCGGACAAGATTCCTCGCTTGCCGGTCGCCTTTGTCAATTAGCGGTCGAAGAACTTCGAGAAGAGACGGGGAAAGCGGTTCAGTTTTACGCAGTCCGATTACCATATGGTCAGCAACAAGATGAATCGGATGCGCAACTTGCCCTATCCTTCATTCGTCCGGATCATTCGTTACGTGTCGACATCAAACCCGCCGTCGAAGCCTCAATGGCAGCTTTTGAGCAGGCGACAGGCGCTGTCTTATCAGACTTTAGTAAAGGAAATACAAAAGCACGGGAACGAATGAAGGCGCAATATGATTTAGCGGCACATTATGGTTGTTTAGTCGTCGGTACGGATCACGCGGCAGAGTTCGTAACAGGGTTTTACACGAAACATGGTGATGGTGCATGTGACTTGACACCACTGACAGGACTGAATAAACGGCAAGGAAAAGAATTGCTTCGTTATCTCGAATCGCCGACCGGTTTAATTGATAAAGTTCCGACGGCGGATTTAGAAGACGATCGTCCAGGTTTACCTGACGAACTTGCTTTAGGCATGACATACAATGAAATCGATGATTACCTTGAAGGGAAAAAGATTTCGAGTGCGAGCCAACAGAAGCTTGAAACGCAGTACAAGCGAGTTGGGCATAAGCACCATATGCCAGTCTCGCCGTTAGATGACTGGTGGAAATAATAGCTGCGTTGATGAAAGTTTCCACACATGTGAGAGACATGAACGACTGCACTCCTAAAAAAGAAATTTGATTTTTTACCGTCTGAAACGGTGATCCGTGTGGTCGCCGTTTTTTTTGTATGGATTCGGGAAAAGACTAAAACAATTACTTTCGACTAAAAAGGGAGCGATGTTACTTGGAGACAATTGCAGTCGTTGGAGGAGGATTGGCCGGTTTATCTGTAGCGGCATTACTCGCTGCACAAGGGAAACAGATTCATTTGTACGATGCCGGTGCCTTAGGCGGACGGGCAACTTCACAAGTACTTAAAGGATTCACGTTCAATTACGGGGCGCATGCGGTGTATGGGCGCGATCAATCCGCAATACGATTGCTCATCAAACAATTAAAACTTGATATCACCTGGCTCGATTTTTCTTCGGCAAAAGCAAAATATGAATTTGCCGGACATTTGACTGCGGCTCCGGCAAACGCAATGGGATTGTTAAAGACAGAGCTTGTCGAAGGAACAGATAAGATTCGCTTTACGTGGGAAGTCGTCAAAACGATGCTGTCGATTGAGCGTGGGGAAGCAGAGATTTCGATTGGACAGTGGTTGATTCAGGAAAAGGTTGAGGAGGACGTCGCGCGACTGATGCTTGATTTAGCATCGAGCAATTTTTTTACGGCAGAACCTGAAAACATTCCATCGTCTGTTTATTTCGACTATTATCGAAAGTTATTTCGAACCCGAAAACCGGTCTCCTATATCGCTGGTGGCTGGCAGACGTTAATCGATGAACTGGAGCGTGTTTTTCTCGCACATGGTGGGACGATTCACCGGAAAACGAAGGTTACAGCAGTTGAAGAAAGTGGAGTCGGTTACCGAGTACGTGACCGAAAAAAAGTCGAATGGGCGGCGAATCGTGTAATCTTCGCAATTCCTCCGCGAGAAATGCGGAAAATGGCTCTTCCGCAATCCGTCCAACAGTTTATTGAACCCTATGCCCGGTTTGAACCGGTCGAAGTCCTTGTCTATGATGTCGGACTCTGTCCGTACATCGATACGCCATATTCATATGTTTTTGACCGGACACATCAGCTTTTTGTAACGGATTTATCACACTATGATGCAAGTATTAGTCCGACTGATGGTCAAGTGTTACAGACGGTTGCCTATCTTGAACACGGTCAAGTTGATCAAGCAGCTTACATTGAACAAAAAGTAGAACAGATTCATGAACTGTTGGATCACCATTATCCGGGCTGGCGTGACCGTCTTGTGACGGAACGGACGATGAAGCGGGCGATCGTCCAAGAAATCAAGTGGAAGATGGGTCAACACCCGTTGCCGTGTTTCTTAGAATCGGACGAAGCGATCGCTTTTGCCGGGGATTGGTGTGAAGGGGAGGGGCAACTTTCGGAGTTGTCCGTTTCTAGCGCCTATGCAGTAGCACACGAATGGCAATAAAAAAGCAGGCGTTTTCTTCTTTCAGGAAGAGAATGCCTGCTTTGCAACGGATTGGAGGACGTGCTTTAAAAGCGCAGATTAGACGCTTTTTTTATTCGGATAAAAAGCGAGAATTAAGAGGGTGGAGAAGGCGATAAGACTCATTGTCGGAATCGTCAAGAAACCGAAATAGTTGACCCACTTAATCAAGCATCCACTTGTACATAAGGCTTCACCATCCGGGAGACGTTCTAAAATCACATGGTAAACGGCGACCGCCCAACCGAATATGACGTACGAACGAATGAAAAATGCGTCGACCGGACGGTTGCGAAAGAGTGTGATGATTAAATAAAATGCCGTCGTGTACATGAAGATTCGTTGCCACCAGCAAAGCGGACAAGGAATAAAGCCACGAACTTCACTGAAGTAAAGACTTCCTAAAGTCGCGATCGTTGAGACGATTAACATAAAATGATAGCGTGACATATGTACCTTCCTTTCTAACGTGTTAAACTAATGCCATCTTATATCATGAGGAGTCGAATCTTACATTGCAAGTGTCGGAAATGGAAATGTTGATTACTTTATCGGAAGAGTTGAATATGCGAAGAGCAGCCGAACGTCTTTTCGTCTCGCAACCAGCACTCAGCCAACGACTGGTCGCGATTGAACGAAGGTGGGCGACGAAGTTGTTCATCCGTTCTTCCCGTGGATTAAGCATTACGCCCCAAGGAGAAAAAGTCATCGGGCTCGCAAAAGAAATGAATCGAAAAGAATTAGAGTTAAAAAGTGAACTGACTGCCGAAGAAGGAGCGGTATACGGGACCCTTCGGATTGCGGTTGCTTCCATCATGGGTCAGTATTGGTTACCCCGTGTACTCAAGCGTTTCGTTGAGCGTTATCCACACGTCCGTGTCCAACTCGTAACGGGGTGGTCGAGTGAAATGATGCGGCATATGCTCGAAGAACATTTTCATATCGGGATCATTCGCGGAAACCCGGACTGGAAAGGCGTCAAAGAACGATTATTTTCAGACCCTCTTTATCTCGTGGATAGCGAATTGACATCACTTGAACAGCTCCGTAAAACAGACCGACCATTCATCCAGTTCAAAAGTGATTCGACGTACTATCAAGAGATACTCGAATGGTGGCAAGATCGTTTTTCAAGCCCGCCTGCTCGAACACTCGTCGTCGACCAAATCGAAACGTGTAAGCAAATGGCGTTACATGGAATTGGATTCGCGATTTTACCAGAGTCGACGATTCAAGAATCGAGCGAAGTGATGCAGATTCCGTTGAAGACGTCTTCTGGTAAAGTACTGAAACGAGATACTTGGATTTTATCGACGGAGTCCATGCTTGAATTAAAACAAGTCCAAGCCTTTTGGGACATCGTAAAAGAAGAAGGAGGAAGTCAGTCAGATGGAATATGCGATTGAAATGCGGAGAGAACTTCATAAAATACCGGAACTTGGGTTTAAGGAGTTCAAGACGCAAGCGTTCATCTTAAATCAGATTCGAAGCTATCCTGAAGACCGTGTTAGCTACGATACGTTCGAGACAGGTGTGTTCGTTCGTGTCAAAGGGTTGACGGGAAATCGGACGATTGGTTACCGTGCAGATATCGATGGTCTACCGATTGAAGAAGCAACGGGTCTGCCATTTTGTTCGGAACATGCCGGCATGATGCATGCGTGTGGACATGACGTCCATTCATCGATTGCGTTAGGTCTGCTTCGCCGCCTCGTCGAGTTGCCGATCATGGATGACGTCGTCTTCTTATTCCAACCGGCGGAAGAAGGGCCGGGTGGAGCGGAACCGATGATTAAAAGTCCGTTATTTGAAAAATATCGCCCGAGTGAAATGTATGGTCTCCATGTGGCTCCTGAGTATCCGGTCGGGACGATCGCAAGCCGACCAGGCGTACTCTTCGCAAGTGCACGAGAAGTCCACATCACGATTTACGGACAAAGTGGTCATGCCGCATTTCCACATCTGACGGTCGATACAGTCGTCGCACAGGCTGCTTTAATCATGCAACTTCAGACGATTGTCAGCCGATCGATCAACCCGATGAATTGTAGTGTCATCACGATTGGGAAAGTCGATGCGGGGATTCGGGAAAACGTCATCGCCGGTCGGGCTGTTTTAGACGGCACGATGCGTGCGCTGAACGGGACTGACATGGAGAAGCTAGAAGAACGGGTCCGCGATATTGTCCGTGGAATCGAAGCTTCGTTTGGTGTAACGATCGATTTACAGTTCGGGAACCGATATTATGAAGTCGTCAATGACAAAAACGTCGTCGATAAATTTTCATCGTTCGTCAAAATGAATGCTGACTACGTCGAGTGTGACGCTGCGATGACGGGCGAAGATTTTGGATTCATGCTAAAAGAAGTTCCGGGCATGATGTTTTGGCTCGGAATCAACAATCCGACGTCCGGATTACATCAGCCGACGCTGAATCCGGATGAACAGGCGATTCCTTTCATCATTAATTTGATGGACCATTATTTCCGTGAATATGTCTAAGGTGGATGGAATGTAAAAATGAGTTTCAAAAAGCCCTTTGCTTCTTTAAAAATGAAGTGAAGGGCTTTCATTTAGCGATGTGATATAGTTTTCGAACGTTTTGTGAAAAAAATCACGAATAGATGTGAACAATTTGTTACATCAAACATTTAGAACAGACACAAAGGGTTATGTTCTCTATGATACGGATATAAACAATATATAGAAGTACGTTTAGGAAGAGGGGGGCTACACACATGTTCAATGATCCAGTAATGCTCAGTCGATTGTTGACAGGGCTCACACTAGCGTTCCACATCATCTTTGCGACGATTGGTGTCGGAGTTCCATTGATGGTACTCGCAGCCGAGTACATCGGAATTAAACGAAAAGATCCGGATTATATTTTATTGGCACGACGCTGGACGCGCGGTTATATCGTAACGGTAGCGGTCGGAGTCGTAACGGGGACGGCGATTGGGTTACAATTATCACTCTTATGGCCTTCATTGATGCAAGTAGCCGGACAGACGATTGCCTTGCCGCTCTTTATGGAAACGTTCGCCTTCTTCTTTGAAGCGATTTTCCTCGGGATTTATCTCTACACATGGGATCGGTTTAAAAATCCGTGGTTACACTGGTTAATCGGAATTCCGGTCGTCATCGGAGCGACGGCGTCGGCCTTCTTCATCACGACGGTCAACTCGTTCATGAACTCGCCGGAAGGGTTTAAAATCGTCAACGGAACATTGACACAAATCGAACCATTGAAAGCGATGTTCAATACGGCAACACCAACAAAAGCGACGCACGTCATCGTCTCGGCTTATTTGACGGTTGCCTTCATCTTAGCAGCTATCGCGGCGTTCCATCTGTTACGTAAAAAAACACTATCGGCAGCCGAGACAGCCTATCATAAAAAAGCACTTCGTCTTACGGTCATGGCCGGATTAATCTTTGCCTTTTCGACAGCACTTGTCGGAGACTTCTCCGGGAAATACCTTGCGAAGTATCAGCCGGAAAAATTAGCGGCAGCCGAGTGGCATTTTGAGACAACGAATGAAGCTGAACTAATTTTTGGCGGGATTCTCGATCAACGGGAAGATGGGAGTTATGATATTAAAGGTGCCGTCAAAATCCCATATGCCTTATCAATTCTTGCAGGTGGAGCACCTGATACGGAAGTTATTGGTTTGAACGAGTTTGCAAAAGAAGATCAAGCACCATTATTCGTTCACTATTTCTTCGACATCATGGTATCAATCGGAATGTATTTGACAGTGATTTCTGCGCTGTTCATTTTAGCTTTCCGACTGAAGAAGCTAAATCCACATAACAAGTGGATACTTCGTGGAATCTTTATCGGTGGACCACTCGCGATTGTCTCGATTGAAGCGGGCTGGATGTATGCCGAAATCGGACGTCAACCGTGGACGCTGTATGGTATTATGAGAACGGCTGACGCGGCGACGACATCAACTGCTGTCGGACCGATGTTGATTTTGTTCAGCTTATTGTATCTCTTGCTCGGGACGATTTGTACAATTGTCTTATTGCGAATGTTTAAAAATAACCCGGTCGGCAAAGAACTCGCAGAAAATCATCATACACGTGGTGAAGCGATGTTTGCAGACGATCAAAAATAAGGAGGGAACGAGTTGGACATTCAAACACTAGGAATAACCGTACTTTGGACGTTCCTTTATGGATATCTCATCGTTGCCTCAATTGACTTCGGTGCTGGATTTTATGCGTTTTACTCGAAATATACAAAACGGGATCATTTGACGAATCGATTGATTTTACGTTATCTCTCACCCGTCTGGGAAGTGACGAACGTGTTCTTCGTTTTCTTCTTTGTTGGTCTCGTCGGGTTTTTCCCGGATACCGCTTATTATTACGGGACGGCTCTCCTCGTGCCGGCGTCAATCGTACTTGTGTTGATTGCAATACGTGGTAGCTTTTATGCCTTTGCGAACTATGGCTCAAATGACAGTATGTTTTATACGTTTCTTTACGGGGCGACAGGGCTGTTGATTCCAGCCGCGATGTCAACGACGTTGACAATCAGTCAAGGTGGATTCATTCGTAAAACGAACGAGACTGTCGAATTTTTAGGGACGAAGTTATTCACGAACTTTTATTCCTGGACGGTCGTCGCGCTCGCCATCGTGTCTGTTCTTTATATCAGTGCGATGTTCTTACTGTTTTATGCAGATAAGGCACGGGACACGGTAGCCAGTGATTTGATTCGAAAATGGGCACTCTTTTGGAGTATTCCGACAATCATCGTCTGTGCGCTTGTCTTCTTCGGTTTAAAAAATCAAGCGGCGTGGCACTATGAAAATATTCTGAACGGCAACTGGTGGTGGTTCGCAGCAAGTTTTGTATTTTTCTGTGTTGCATTGACGCTTGTGTACTTGAAGAAAAACTATGGGATTGCGTTTATCGCTGTCATGGCCCAGTACGGTGTTGCGTGGTTCGGGTACGGATACACACACCTTCCCTATATCCTGTATCCATATATCGATATCAATAAGTCAGTCGTCAATGAGACGATGGCGACATCACTCGTCGTAGTCTTTATTTTTGGATTGTTGCTCTTGATTCCGGCACTCTATCTGATCTTACGCCTCTTCCTGTTTGATAATGATTATGTCAGAGGAAAAAAATCTAAATAACTACTAGACCTTAAACGCCTTCACGCACTGTGAAGGCGTTTATAGTATTTTAAGAAGGAATCGGGTACACTACTACTGACGAAGCGAAATGTGAAGGAGAGTTGAACATGAATGGAGAGTTTGCAGTAATTGGTTTGGGGCGTTTTGGCGGTTCGATCGTCCGTGAGTTGTCAAAGAATGGGTACGATGTCCTGGCAATCGATTCGGATGAAGAACGTGTCAATGAATACATGGGGATCGCGACACACTCCGTCATCGCCGATACGACGGATGAAAACGTCTTGAAGAGTCTTGGGATTCGAAATTTTGACCATGTCATCGTTGCGATTGGTGAGAACATCCAGGCTTCGATTTTAACGACCTTGATTTTAAAGGAACTCGGGGTCAAGTCGATCACGGTCAAAGCCACAAATGATTACCATGAAAAAGTTTTACGGAAAATCGGGGCTGACTTCATTGTCCATCCGGAACGGGATATGGGTGTCCGAATCGCGAACGGTCTGATGAGCTCAAATATCTTGGACTACCTCGATTTGTCACAAGAATTTTCAATCGTCGAGATTAAGGTCAGTGATCGAATGGCAAATAAAACGTTGATCGACCTTGATTTACGGAGTAAGTATGGGGCGAACGTCGTCGCCATCAAACGGGGCGAAAGTGTCATGATTTCGTTGCAAGCAGATGAAATCATCGAAAAAGGGGATTACCTCGTCGTCATCGGGGAGAATGAAGACTTAGACCGTCTCGAACGAGCCATTCATAAAGTAAAAAGCTGAGGGATTTCCTCAGCTTTTTTCAGGCTGTAGACAACGTGCTATCGGGAGATCAAAACGTCTTTTTTCGTTGCTTTCCTCGGGCGAGGCACAAGCCGTTGCTCCTTGATTCTAACGGACAACGAGCAGGGTCTTGCCTGCCTCTGAAAGTGCGTAAAAAACGCACTTTTCCCCGCAGGAGTCAACGAAACGTGATGCTTTTTAGAGAATACCATGACGAAAAGCCAGTCATGCAGACGGTTTAGGGAGCAATCCGTCTCGAATCGCTTTTGAAGCGAAAGGCAATCGGTCGCGACCCTGCAGCTTTGCTGTAGCGGCGTGACCGATTGCCGCTTTGAAGACGAGGCGAGACAGGGAAGCGCGACCGGATTGTCTCTCGTTATCGCCTGTTCACGTTTCATAAGAGTTTGTCTACACGCTGTAAAAAGCTGAGGGGTTTCCTCAGCTTTTTTGTGTAGCTTTTAAATTAATTGGAATTCTTTCAGACCGTGGGAGATGCCGTCTTCGAGGATATGTTTCGTGACGAAGTCAGCGGCGGCTTTTGTTTCGTCTAACCCATTGCCCATCGCAATGCCGGTTCCGACATACCGTAGCATCTCGAGGTCGTTCAGCGCGTCACCGAAGGCAAACGTATCTTCACGTTTGATGTCCGTTAAACGGAGGAATTGTTTAATTCCATCTGCTTTTGACGATCCGGCATTGATGACGTCCATTGCCTGTGGGTGCCAACGGATGAAGTCGAACGCTTGGTAGTTTTCCGTATAGATCGCTTCTTCTTCTGCCTGACAATAGACAAGTGTCTGGAAGATATCGTGTGTCGCGTAAGCTTCTTCATTATAAGCAGGGAGTGGGATATCGAGTGCGCCGAGTGATGTCGCGACCGTCTCGTCCGCTTGACGCGTCGTGAAGCCCTGTTTCTCACCGAGATAGACAAGGGTGTGTCCATTATCTTTTGCACGTGACGTTAAGTGTTTCAGATCATCGACGGGTTGCGGCCGTTTATAGATGACTTCGTTTTGATGAATGACGATTTGACCGTTATAGCCAATGATCGTATCGATGCCGAGTAGTTCACGGACGCCAGATAACATTGCTGGACCGCGACCTGTCGCGATGGCGACGTAGACGCCGTTTGCTTGGAGTTGTTTAATTGCTTGTTTTGTCGATTCCGGTATGAAATGACCATCGTGAAGCAAGGTTCCATCGATATCGAAAAAGACGACTTTTTGATTTGCCATGGTTTCACCTTCTCTATTTAATTGGCTGATTAGCCGGATACAAATGAAAGTATAGCATAGCCCTAAGGTTCAAGCAGACATCAGTTGTCGAATAAGGATGAAAAAATGAACCGTTTTCGTGTATACTAATCTAAGGACAAAAAACAATGGACTGATAAGGAGTTGCTAAGTATGATTTTTAAAGTATTTTATCAACCGCTTCGTTCGGAAGCACCAGTAAGAGAACGGACAGAGGTTATGTATGTTGAAGGAGAGAGCATTCGTGACGTGCGAACATCGATTGATCATCTCATCAAGGACATCAACGTTGAATTCATCCGTGAAGTCAGCGGCGAATTCCTCGCGTACGAAAAACAGAGTGCTGACTATAAGGTAGCGACGTTCGCATGAAGTTCGTCAAAAACCACCAAGCAGCCGTATTCGCACTCGGCGGTTTAGGAGAAATCGGGAAAAACACATATGTTGTTCAATTCCAAGATGAAATCATCGTCATCGATGCAGGGGTCATGTTCCCTGAAGATGAATTGCTCGGAATCGACTATGTCATTCCAGATTATACGTATTTAATCAAAAACAAAGATAAAGTCAAAGGCGTGTTCATCACACACGGACATGAAGACCATATCGGTGGCCTTCCATTTTTACTGAAACAAGTCAACTTGCCGATTTATGCAGGGAAGATTGCGCTTGGTCTAATCAAAGTTAAACTTGAAGAGCACGGCTTGTTACGGACAGCGGAACTTCATGAGATAGATGAAGATTCCATCATTAAATTCCGGAAGACGAGTATTTCCTTCTTCCGCACGACACACTCGATTCCGAACTCGTTCGGTGTCGTCGTGAAAACACCACAAGGCAATATCGTCCATACGGGAGACTTCAAGTTCGACTTTACACCAGTCGGCGAGCCTGCTGATTTAACGAAGATGGCGGAACTCGGGAAAGAAGGCGTACTCTGTCTTCTATCTGACTCGACGAATGCTGAAATCGAAGGATTCACGATGAGTGAACGGGTCGTTGGTGAAACGATTTCGGATATTTTCCGGAAAGCTGATGGCCGAATCATCTTTGCGACGTTTGCCTCGAATATTTACCGTCTTCAACAAGTCGTCAACGCCTCAGTCGAAGCGGGACGGAAAATCGTCGTCTTCGGTCGAAGCATGGACAAGGTCATGATGATTGGGCAAGAGCTTGATTTCATCAAGGCACCAAAAGGGACAATCATCGAGCCGAATGAAATGAAACGGTATAAATCGAATGAAATTACGATTCTTTGTACAGGTTCGCAAGGAGAGCCGATGGCAGCGTTAAGCCGAATTGCGAATGGAACACACCGTCAGATTTCAATCATTCCAGATGATTTAGTCATCTTCTCGTCTTCGCCGATTCCTGGGAACGTTGTTTCAGTCGGAAAAACAATCAACCAACTGTATAAAGCAGGAGCAGACGTGATGTACGGCAAGCTCAATGATATCCATACGTCAGGTCACGGTAGTCAGCAAGAGCAACTCTTGATGCTACGTTTGCTCAAGCCGAAGTACTTCATGCCAATTCACGGTGAATACCGCATGTTGAAAAAACACATGTCGCTTGCGATGGATGCGGGTGTTCCGGAAGAGAATTGTTTCGTCATGGATAACGGTGAAGTCTTAGCACTCGACGCCAATGCGGCAGCGATCACTGGTAAAATTCAGGCGAATGCGGTATACGTCGATGGAAAAGGAATTGGAGATATTGGGAACATCGTGTTACGCGATCGTCGCATCCTTTCAGAAGAAGGACTCGTCGTCGTCGTCGTCACGCTTGACTCGAAAACAAACCGTCTTGTTTCTGGACCGGATATCATTTCCCGTGGATTCGTCTACATGCGTGAATCAGGCAACTTAATTAAAGATGCCGAGCGCTTATTGAAACGTTCGTTAGAACAATCCTTAACGAACCGAAACACGAAATGGACGGATATCAAACAAGTCATCAACGATACATTAACACCTTATTTGACTGAAAAAACACAACGCCATCCGATGGTCATGCCGATCATTATGGAAGTTTAACGAAAAAAGCCATTTCCTGAATCAGGAAATGGCTTTTTTGTTTCAAGACAGGATTCACGTAGCAGGTCCGTATTCCTTGAACGGTTCTTTTTTGTCGATTCGATCGTAGAACATGATGCCATCTAAATGGTCATATTCATGCTGGCAAACGATCGCTTTCATACCTTTTAATCTTAATTTTACAGGAATTCCGTTATGATCGATGCCAGTAAGGGTAATACGCATATAGCGTGGCACGTGACCCTCGACTTCACGGTCGACCGATAGGCACCCCTCACCACCGGTTAAAAAAGTCTGTTCAACGGAATGGCTAATAATTTTTGGATTGTAGATTCCGAACTCTAAAAGATCTTCGCCGTCCGGAAGACGAATCGCAAACATCCGCTTGTTGACACCGATTTGAGGAGCAGCAAGACCTATCCCGCTACGCAAATCGTACTTTTCAGCTATTTCATCATCTTGACTGTTAGCAAGAAACTCGCGCATCAGCCGCATCGTTTCTTTATCTTCCTCACTGAGTGGGAAAGTTACTTCCACTGATCGTTCGTGAAGCGCAGGAACATCTTCACGTACGATTTCATTCATGGTGATCATGAACAACACCCCTTTCTTCTGTAAAAATTATAGCACAAGCGAAAGGGGAAATTCATAACTAACACAGTTACAAATAGTTGAATAGTACAGAAGGAGAAACGGAAGGTATTTGTGAAAGTGGTCACAAAAAACGGTCGTAAAAAAAAATAAAACATTTCCTTTGATTTTATAGGCGTTACAGTTTTATACTTGTAACGTAATGAACAAGACATCAAATCGTGTCGAGTCATGTTAATACAGTTTACTCAACTGAATAGGTACACAGTTATATGTTCAAGAAAGGTCACACGGGACTTCAATTTTTGAACACTATTGGTATGTGGGCAAATCAGTCAGAGGAATATTTCGCTGAGCACAGTGAAAGGATGAGGTGAAAAGATGAACTTAAACATGTTTAAAAACGTGGAAGAAAACTTTGAAACGTTCCGCATTCTTGACGAGAAAGGTGAAGTCGTCAACAAAGACGCTATGCCGGATCTCTCAGATGAAGAATTAACGGAATTAATGCGTCGTCTCGTATACACACGTATTTGGGACCAACGTGCAATCTCACTCAACCGTCAAGGACGTCTTGGTTTCTATGCTCCAGTAGCAGGACAAGAAGCGTCAATGATTGGAACACAATTCGCACTCGATAAGGATGACTGGATTCTTCCTGGATACCGTGATATTCCACAGATGGTCTTCCATGGCTTCCCACTCTATAAAGCATTCTTGTTCTCACGTGGACACATCACAGGCGGCAAGATTCCTGAAGGTGTAAACGTCTTAATGCCACAAATCATCATCGGAGCTCAAATCGTTCAAGCTGCCGGTGTTGCACTCGGTCTTAAGAAAAGTGGTAAAGAGCAAGTAGCAATCACATATACAGGTGATGGCGGTTCTTCACAAGGTGATTTCTATGAAGGAATGAACTTTGCTGGAGCATTCAAAGCCCCTGCAATCTTCGTTGTCCAAAACAACCGTTTTGCAATTTCGACACCGGTTGAAAAACAATCAATGGCGAAAACAATTGCACAAAAAGCGGTCGCTGCCGGCATCAACGGGATTCAAGTTGACGGTATGGACGTTCTCGCAGTTTACGCTGCAACGAAACAAGCACGTGTCGAAGCACTCAACGGTGTACCGACATTGATCGAAACACTCACGTACCGTTATGGACCGCATACACTCGCTGGTGATGATCCAACACGTTACCGTACAAAAGATATGGACGATGAGTATCAAGCGCAAGATCCACTCGTTCGTTTCCGTGCATTCATGGAAACAAAAGGTCTTTGGAATGAAGACAAAGAAAACGAAGTCATCGAGCAAGCGAAAGCTGATGTTAAAGAAGCACTTGCACAAGCTGACAAAGAACCAAAACAAAAAGTTACAGATTTCATCAATGTGATGGCTGAAAAGTTACCACAAAACCTGCAAGAGCAGCTTGATGAGTATACAGCAAAGGAGTCGAAATAACCCATGGCACAAATGACGATGATCCAAGCGATCACTGACGCAATGCGCGTCGAGATGAAACGCGACGAGCAAGTTCTCTTGTTCGGTGAAGACGTCGGTAAAAACGGTGGGGTATTCCGTGCGACAGAAGGTCTTCAAGATGAATTAGGCGAAGACCGCGTCTTCGATACACCACTCGCAGAGTCTGGTATTGGTGGTCTTGCAGTCGGGTTCAGCTTGACTGGTTTCCGTCCAATCATGGAAATCCAATTCTTCGGTTTCGTTTTCGAAGTGTTCGATTCAGTAGCAGCTCAGCTCGCACGTCTACGTTACCGTTCAGGTGGTACGTACAGTGCACCAGTTACAATCCGTTCACCATTCGGTGGTGGCGTTAAGACACCAGAACTTCACGCGGATAACTTAGAAGGATTGATGGCTCAGTCACCAGGACTTAAAGTCGTCATCCCATCAACTCCGTACGATGCAAAAGGTCTTTTGATCGCTTCAATCCGCGATAACGACCCAGTCGTTTTCCTTGAGCACATGAAACTCTACCGTTCGTTCCGCGGTGAAGTTCCTGAAGGGGACTACACAATCGAACTCGGTAAAGCAGACATCAAACGTGAAGGGACAGACGTTACAATCGTCACGTACGGCGCGATGGTCCATGCTTCACTTAAAGCAGCTGAGGAACTTGAAAAAGAAAACATCAGCGTCGAAATCATCGACTTGATGACAATCAGCCCAATCGATATCGATACAATCGTTGAGTCAGTTAAGAAAACGAACCGTGTCGTTGTTGTTCAAGAAGCTCAAAAACAAGCAGGTGTGGCTGCAATGGTCGCAACTGAAATTCAAGAGCGTGCCATTCTTGATCTTGAAGCACCGATTCTTCGCGTAGCGGCTCCGGATACAATCTTCCCATTCGCACAAGGGGAAGACGTCTGGATTCCAGACCACAAAGATATCGTTGAAAAAGTAAAAACAGTTTACAATTTCTAAGAGTGATTCGGAAAAAAGGAGAGGGGAGATTCTCTCCTTGCTTCCGTTTTAAAGATAACAATTGACTAGAAGAGTGAAATAAAAGGAGGCATATTCAAATGGGTTTATTTGAATTCAAATTGCCGGATATCGGTGAGGGTATTCATGAAGGCGAAATCGTAAAGTGGTTCGTAAAAGCGGGCGACACAGTTAAAGAGGACGATGTTCTTCTTGAAGTTCAAAACGATAAAGCAGTCGTTGAAATCCCGTCACCAGTTGATGGTACTGTCAAAGAAGTAAAAGTAGACGAAGGTGTCGTTGCTGTTGTTGGTGACGTGTTAATTACATTCGACGTCGAAGGCGAAGGTTCAGCTCCTTCTGAAGAAGCAGCACCTGAACAGCCTAAAGCAGAAGAAAATGCAAAAGATGTCCAAGACACGGATCAAAAAGTCGAAGACAAACCAACTGAAGTTCAAATCCACAAATCGGAACGTGTCATCGCGATGCCTTCTGTTCGTAAGTATGCACGTGAAAAAGGTGTCGACATCCGTGAAGTCCAAGGTTCTGGAGACAACGGTCGTGTCGTCAAAGAAGACATCGATGCATTCGCAAACGGTGGTCAATCTTCTGCTGCACCAGCTTCAGAAGAAAAAGCATCTGCACAAGCATCTGCTCCTAAAGCTGAAGTGAAACCTTACGTTGCGGCTCAACCTGAGCTCGAAACACGTGAGAAAATCAAAGGAATCCGTAAAGCGATTTCGAAAGCAATGGTCAACTCGAAACATACGGCTCCACACGTAACACTCATGGACGAAGTCGATGTAACAAACCTCGTGGCACTCCGCAAAAACTTCAAAGAAGTGGCTGCAGCACAAGGTACGAAATTGACTTACCTTCCATTCGTCGTCAAAGCATTGACTGCGGCTGCTAAAAAGTATCCGACAATCAACGCGTCAATCGATGATGCAAACGAAGAAATCGTCTACAAAAACTACTTCAACATCGGTATCGCAGCAGATACAGATAACGGACTTGTTGTCCCTGTCGTTAAAGACGCGGACCGTAAATCAATCTTCGCGCTTGCTGATAACATCAACGACCTTGCTGGTAAAGCACGTGACGGTAAACTTTCTGGTGAAGAGATGAAAGGCGGATCGATCACAATCACAAACATCGGTTCAGCTGGTGGACAATGGTTCACACCGGTCATCAACCACCCAGAAGTTGCGATCCTCGGTATCGGCCGTATTGCTGAAAAAGCAGTCGTTAAAAACGGTGAAATCGTTGCAGCACCAGTACTCGCACTTTCATTCAGCTTTGACCACCGTCTCATCGATGGTGCAACTGCACAAAACGCGCTTAACTTGGTTAAACGCTTGTTGAACGACCCACAACTTCTCATTATGGAGGGATAAGCAATGGTAGTAGGTGAATTCGCACAAGAAACAGATTTACTCGTAATCGGGGCTGGCCCTGGTGGTTATGTCGCTGCAATCCGTGGCGCGCAACTCGGACTTAAAGTAACAGTCGTCGAACGTGAAAACGTCGGTGGTGTTTGCTTGAACGTAGGATGTATCCCGTCAAAAGCGTTAATTACAGCTGGACACAACTTCCAACATGCAAAAGGTTCGGATTCAATGGGGATTACGTCTGAGAACGTTGCAGTCGATTTCTCTAAAGTTCAATCTTGGAAACAGTCTGTCGTTAACAAATTGACAGGTGGTGTTGGCGGCCTTCTTAAAGGTAACAACATCGAGACAGTCGTAGGGGAAGCATACTTCCAATCTGAAGATACAGTCCGTATCATCAACGAAGATTCTTCAACACCTTACAAATTCAAAAAATGTATCGTTGCAACAGGTTCGACTCCAATCGAACTTCCAGCGTTCAAATGGTCTAAACGTGTCCTTTCTTCTACAGGCGCATTGAACCTTCCTGAACTTCCGAAAAAACTCATCGTCATCGGTGGCGGATACATCGGAATGGAGCTCGGTACAGCGTATGCGAACTTCGATACTGAAGTTGTCATCTTAGAAGGAACAAAAGACATCCTTTCTGGTTTTGAGCCGGCAATGACACAAGTCGTCAAGAAAAAGCTCAAACAAAAAGGAAACATCACCATCCACAACGAAGCACTTGCACAGAGTGTGGAAGAGACAGAAGACGGCGTTAAAGTAACGTTCGAAGTGAAAGGTGAAACACAAACAGTCGAAGCGGACTACGTCCTCGTCACTGTCGGTCGTCGCCCGAACACTTCTGATCTCGGTCTTGAGATGGCTGAAGTTAAACTTAGCGAGCGCGGACTTGTCGAAATCGACGATCAGTGCCGTACGTCTAACGAAAACATCTACGCAATCGGGGACATCGTTCCTGGACCACCACTTGCACACAAAGCATCATTCGAAGCGAAAATCGCTGCTGAAGCTGCTGCTGGACACCCGGCATACCTCGACTACAGCGCAATTCCTGCGGTTGTCTTCACAGACCCAGAACTTGCAACAGTCGGTTATACAGAAGCACAAGCGAAAGAAGAAGGTCTTGATTACCTCGCTTCTAAATTCCCTTATGCTGCAAACGGTCGTGCCCTTGCACTCAACGAGCCAGATGGCTTCTTGAAAATGATCACACGTAAATCAGACGGTCTCTTGATCGGTGCTCAAATCGCTGGTACAGGCGCATCTGACATGATCGCAGAGATGGGACTCGCAATCGAGTCTGGAATGACTGCTGAAGATATCGCACTCACAATCCACGCGCACCCTTCACTCGGTGAAATCGCGATGGAAACTGCTGAAGTTGCAATCGGTAGCCCAATCCACATCATTAAATAAAAAAATAAAGCCTTTCAGCGGGGAGCCGACCGCTGAAAGGCTTTTTTCATTATGTTCACGCTAATGTTCTTTCGTATCAGATGCCAGAAACTAAGCGCGATTTAAGCTAAACAAAAAGTACGGGCGCGGATATCAAATCCACGCCCGTACTTTTTTAGAAGCCATAACGTCTGCTCTCGTTTGAATCATCGAATGGCATTCGATTGTTGAATCACTTTAATCGTTTCGAGTGAATGATCTTCAAGCCCTTGGACGGGAAGACCTGCTTCGATATTTTCTTTAATATACGCTAAGTTATCCGTCGTAATCATCTCACCTGGAATGAAAATCGGGATGCCCGGCGGATAGACCATCATGAATTCTGCAGAAATCCGTCCTACGGCTTGCGCAAGCGGAATCGTTTCCGTTTCTTCGTAGAAGGCATCGCGTGGACTTAGTGCGAGTGCAGGTATGTCTGGCAACATGATAGAATGTGAAGTTGTTTTCGCGCCTGTATCACGGTACCGCTCAACGAGCTCAGTCATTCCAGTCAGTAAGGCGTCAATCGTTTCCTCAGAGTCGCCTGATGTGATAATTAAAAGGATGTTATTCAAATCTGATAGTTCGACTTCAATCCGGTGCTCCTCACGTAAGAATTCTTCGACGAGGTGACCCGAAATACCGAGTCCTTTGACCGAAATCAAGACTTTCGTCGGGTCAAATGCGAATGTCGCACTCGAATGTAAGTCCGATTCACCGAAGACGGCGAGGTAAGGCAACTTAGCGAGCCCCATCCGCATCCGTGTCGATAGTTCAAGTGCGCGTCGGTTCATTGCCTCACCATTGATCGCGAGATGTCGCCGTGCACAATCGAGTGAAGCGAGTAGCAGGTACGATGTAGACGTCGTCGTCAACATTGATAGGACAGTCTGGACTTTATCAGGCGAGACAAGCCCCCGGCGGACGTTCAAGACAGAACTTCCTGTTAGTGAACCGCCCAGTTTGTGCACACTCGTAGCGGCTAAGTCTGCCCCTGCTTGCATCGCGGATAACGGCATATCATCGTGGAAGCCGATATGGACGCCGTGCGCTTCGTCAACGAGGACAGGAATCCCTTTCCCATGGGCGAGCTTGACGATGCTCTCGAGGTCGCCTGCGACACCGAAATACGTCGGGTTGATGACGAGAATCGCTTTCGTGTCAGGATGAAGACTGAGGGCCCGTTCGACAGCACTTGGTGTGATACCGTGAGCAATTCCGAACATTTCATCAAATTCAGGGTGAATGAAAATCGGGTGCGCTCCAGAAAGAACGATAGCCGACATGATTGATTTATGGACATTTCGCGGAACGAGGATTTTATCGTCCGGACCGACGACGCTCATGATCATTGCCATGATTGCCGTTGACGTTCCTTGGACAGAGAAAAACGTTTCATCTGCATGGAATGCTTGTGCCGCCAATTGATGGGCATCTTTGATGATCGTTTTCGGATGATGTAAATCATCGAGTGGAGCGATGTTGATTAAATCGATATCGAGTGCATTTTGACCGATGAACGATCGAAATGCAGGATCCATTCCTTGCCCATTTTTATGACCAGGAATATGAAATTGAATTGGTTGACGTTTCGCATGCGCAAGTAGCGCATCGAATAAAGGTGTATCGAGCTGTGTTAAGCTTTTTGTTTGCACCAGATTTCCCCCCTTAAAACCGAATAAAAAAACAATCAAACAAGCTAACTATAACAAGATTTTCTGACGTTGCAACTGTTTTATGTTCGAATTCGTTGTAAAATAAGAACCGTGAAGAAAGGAAGTGTCAAAAATGGCTCTCAATTATCCTATCAATTCCGACTGGTCGACGAAAGAAATCGTCACGGTCATCGACTTTTTTAACATTGTCGAAGAAGCTTATGAAAAAGGCGTTTCGCGTGATGAATTCATGCGGACGTATAAAGCATTCAAAAAAATCGTCAACTCGAAGTCTGAAGAAAAACAATTAGATCAATTTTATTACGAAGAAACAGGCTGTTCAAGTTATCGTGCGGTCCAACAAGCTATTAAACAAAAAGAACCGATTTTACGCATGAAAAAATAAATGACTCGTAATCAAATCAGGAGAGGACAATTCCGAATGGGATTGTCCTCTTTTTTGTTTAGGAAGCCTAGTAGTAGCCAGGCACTTCGCGCGTGTCTAATGGTTTAGAATTAAGATAATTTGGCTATATACTACATACAAGACGATATCGTTCAACTGTAATTTTTAAAAATAGATGCTTTACATCTAACTTGAATCGTACTATTATAGATTCAATCCACTAATTAGTCGCAATTGTCTGATAATTAACTCGGTTCATTTATCTCGCGAAGGAGTGTGGTTACTGTGAAACAAGTAATAGAAGCATACAAAAGAAAAGATGCAGAAAAACGCATTCCTGTATTGCGTCTCGAAATCGATTATGAGCTCGCGACGCTTCATGATGCGATCGTAGCAAGCGATACAGAGGCAGTCGGAGCAAGCAAAGAACGCCTCGAAAAATACCGCCAAGAGATGGTTCGTCTAGAAGCTTGATTCAGTAGGCGAACATCTAACACCAACTAAATATACACTTCAACCAGCGAAAATTTTCGCTGGTTTTCTTTTTTTGTTACTATGGTAAGAGACAGATGAAGACTAGATAAGGGGTGAGGCATGTGCAAGGAATCGAATTGCATGCGATCGATTTAATGAAACGGGCTGGAAAGTACATCCGGCAGGAGATAGATCATGCATATCACATCGAGGAAAAAACAAATAAAAGTGATCTTGTGACAGAAATCGATAAAAATGTCGAAGATTTGTTGATTGAGGGAATCCGTAAGCGTTACCCCGATCATCATATATATGGAGAAGAAGGGCGTACTGCTCGACCAAAAACGTTAGACGGGACGATTTGGTTTGTCGATCCAATTGATGGCACGATGAATTTTATCCGCCAAAAACGTCATTTTGCCATTTCAATTGCCATCATGGTTGAGGGTGAACTGAAGTATGGATTTGTTTACGATGTGATGGCTGACGAGATGTTCCACAGTATTAAAGGGCTAGGAGCGTATGAAAACGGGATTCGTCTTGCGCCAATTGAAGAGAAGCCAGTTCGAGAAGCCATCATCTGTATGAATGCAACATGGGTGACTGCTAACCGTCGAATTGACGCAGCACTGCTCGCGCCACTCGTTCGGGATGCAGTCGGGGTTCGCGCAATCGGTGCCGCTTCTCTCGAACTTGCGTGGGTCGCAGCGGGGCGCGTTGACGGTTATATCACGATGCGAAACATGCCGTGGGACTACGCTGCAGGGCAGATGTTGATTGAGGAGCTTGGTGGACGTGTCGGAACGATTGAAGGCGATGCGATGACCTTCCAAGAACAAACGAGTGTCCTTGCAGGTAGTCAAACGTTCGTCGCAGACGTATTGACGTATGTAAATAAATAAAACGCCCATAAAGGACGTTTCAGACTGTAGACAACGTGCTATCGGGAGATACAGCGTCTTTTTTCGTTGCTTTCCTCGGGCGAGACGCAAGCCGTTGCTCCTTGATCCTCACGGACAACGAGCAGGGTCTTGCTTGCCTCTGGCAAGTCGCGTTAAAAACGCACTTTTCCCCGTAGGAGTCAACGAAACGTGACGCTTTTTAAGTAATATGGTGAGGGGAATCCAGACCTGCAGACGGTTTAGAGCGCAATCTGTCTTGAATCGCTTTGAAGACGAGACAGGGAAGCGCGAACGGATTGCTTCTCGATATCACGTGCTCATGCTTCATAAGAGTTTGTCTACACGCTGAAACGCCCATAAAGGACGTTTACGACTGTCTCCGAAGGCGAGCTTTCAAAACAAAACCGACGCCCATCGAAACAAAAACTAAAAGTAGTGAGATAAAGACCATCACCATATTTTGTTCAGCAATGAAGATTCCGATTGCTGCCATTGAACCAACTGCTAACACTGCTAATAATAAAAAGACGAACCGCATATCATTTCCCCCTCGTTTTACGTGAGTACGTATTTAGTTTAGCGTGAAACGGGGTCAATGAAAAGGCTTTCGCTATAAGCTTGAATCATAGTCATTGCCAACTGCCACTCAACCTGTGCTATACTCTTAAAGTTGACCGAAAGTAATGTTGAATTATTTAAATGAATAGAAAGAGGTACACACTTATGACAACTTTAGTAAGATCTGATTTACGCAACGTCGCGATCATCGCCCACGTTGACCATGGTAAAACAACACTCGTCGATGAGCTTTTAAAACAATCTGGGACATTCCGTGCGAATGAACTAGTTGAAGAACGCGCAATGGACTCAAACGATATCGAGCGTGAACGCGGAATCACGATCCTCGCGAAAAACACAGCAATCGATTACAAAAACACACGCATCAACATCGTTGATACACCAGGTCACGCCGATTTCGGTGGTGAGGTTGAACGAATCATGCGTATGGTTGATGGCGTTATCCTCGTCGTCGATGCACGTGAAGGCTGTATGCCACAAACACGTTTCGTATTGAAAAAAGCACTTGAGCAAGGATTACAACCAATCGTCGTCGTTAACAAAATCGACAAGCCGATGGTTCGTCCACTCGAAGTCGTTGATGAAGTCGTCGATCTTTTAATCGATCTTGGCGCAGACGAAGATCAACTCGAATTCCCAGTCGTTTATGCATCGGCAGTCAACGGCTCAAGTTCGTTTGAACCTGAACTTGAAAAACAAGAAGATACAATTACGAACGTTCTCGATTTAATTCTTGAACATACACCAGCACCTGTCGATAACAGCATGGATCCGCTCCAATTCCAAGTTACGATGCTTGATTATGACAACTATCTTGGTCGTATCGGAGTTGGTCGTGTCTTCCGTGGAGAAATCAAAGTCGGCGATAGCGTTTCGCTTTCTAAACTTGATGGATCAATCAAAAACTTCCGTGTAACGAAATTATTCGGTTACTTCGGACTTAAACGTGTTGAGATCGAAGCAGCAAAAGCTGGAGACTTGATCGCAATCGCAGGTATGGAAGATATCAACGTCGGTGAAACAGTATGTCCGACATCACACGTTGACCCACTCCCATTACTTCGTATCGATGAGCCAACACTTCAAATGACGTTCATCGTCAACAACTCGCCATTCGCGGGTCGTGAAGGGGATCTCGTTACTTCACGTAAAATCGAAGAGCGTCTTGAAAAAGAACTTGAAACAGATGTTTCGCTTCGCATCGAAAACACAGATTCTCCTGACCGCTGGATCGTTTCAGGTCGTGGTGAGCTTCACCTCGGTATCTTAATCGAAAACATGCGTCGTGAAGGTTACGAAATTCAAGTTTCAAAACCACAGGTAATCATCAAGGTTGAAGATGGCGTGAAAGTCGAGCCGTTTGAGCGCGTCGTCATCGATACTCCTGAAGAGTACACAGGAGGAGTCATGGAATCGATTGGTCTCCGTAAAGGTGAATTGACGAACATGCAAACAATGGATAACGGTCAAACGAAAATGGAATTCATCGTTCCTTCACGTGGTTTGATTGGTTACCGTAACGAATTCTTATCTGCAACACGCGGATACGGCATCATGAACCACACATTCGAAGAATACCGTCCGTTCATCAACGCAGACATCGGTGGCCGTCGTAGTGGTGTTATGGTTTCAATCGAAACGGGTAAAGCGACTGCTTACGCAATCTCTGCTCTTGAAGACCGTGGAACGATCTTCATCGAGCCAGGTCTTGAAGTATACGAAGGAATGATCATCGGTGAATGTAACCGTGACGTCGATCTCGCAGTTAACGTTGTTAAAGCGAAACAATTGACGAACATGCGTGCATCTGCAAAAGATACGACGAACGTTCTTAAACGTCCACGTGTCTTCTCACTTGAAGAATCATTAACATTCTTGAATGAAGATGAGTACTGTGAAATCACACCAGAATCAGTTCGTCTTCGTAAGCAAGTATTGAACAAGAACGAACGTGAAAAACAAGACAAACGTCGTCGTCTTGGAAAAGACTGAGTTCTTAACAATGTAAGGGGGACTGGCAATGTCTGCACAACCTGCCGTTGCTTCTGATTTCTCGAAATTCGATATTCCTGCCGTCGCCAAGTTTCTTGGCGTCGGGAGTGATCCGAATAACTTAAGTGCGGGTTTCAATGCGTTGATGATTACGGTCGTCATCTTGACGCTCGTCGTGTTTAAGTTAGGCTTTGCAAAGGAATTAGCATGGTGGAAGTCGTTGATCGTCTATTTGTTACTAGCCGTCTTTTCAGCTGCTTTGACGCTCGTCTTCTGGACGTGGCCGATTCCTGAAGTATTGCTTGCGATGGTCGTCATTCTCGGGATTTACCGATTCCGGATGTGGATGGTCAAACGTGAACGCGAACACACGACAACTTAATGAAAATCGATGTACCTAAAAGTCCGCCTTCCCCGTGAAGGCGGACTTTTGCGCGTGTAGACAAAGTGATAGGAGTCAACGAAACGGGACACTTTGGTCTGTCGTGAGGAAAGCCACGACAGGATGCAGGTACTTGCTAGAACACTCATAGGAGTAACATGAAGGGAGTCGGGGGAAAAACGAGTAAGGAGTGATGGTTATGAATAAATGGAGCTGGTTTGTCCCGTTGAGTGCAACGGTCCTCTTGATCGGATGCTCGACTGACACGAGTACAGTCGAAAAGCCAAATAAGACGTCGAACCAAACAAATGAGGAAGAAGTCATCTTTCAGAAGTTACAAGCCCCTTGGAATATTGAAAAGTCAGATCAGACTTTTTATATCACGGAACGGGCAGGAACAATCGTTTCAGGTACGAAAGACGACTATGTCCGGACGAGCCCACGTCTTTCTGAAGCCGTCGTGACGGAAGGAGAAGGTGGATTACTTGGAATGGCGCTTGATCCTGATTTTAAAAAGAATCGCCGGGCTTATGTCTATCATATGTACGAAGAGGCAGGAGAATTAAAGAACCGTGTTGTTTCGATTGAGGAGAAGGACGGGGAATGGATGGAGAAAGCTGTGTTGTTAGATGGGATTCCGGGTGCTTCAATTCATAATGGTGGTCGGATTGAGATTGGTCCGGATGACAACTTATATGTCACAGTCGGAGATGCTGCCGTTCCCGAGAATGCTCAAAAACTATCTTCGCTATCAGGGAAGATTCTTCGAATGGACTTAACAGGTGAACCGGTAAAAGGGAATTTGCAGGGGTACGTGTACAGTTATGGTCATCGTAATCCGCAAGGACTTGTTTTCGTCGACGATCAACTGTTTGCGACGGAACATGGACAAAGCGGGCATGATGAAATCAATCAAATCGACCAAAAAAATTATGGGTGGCCCATGATTGAGGGAACTGAAAAAAAGACTGGATTCGTCACACCTTGGTATGAAGTAGGCGATCAATCCGTTGCACCGAGCGGCATGACGGAGCTCGATGGCAAATTGTATTTTGGGACACTCGTCGGTCAAAGTCTCCGTTCCATCGAGACGACGACCAAACAAGTCGAGCAAGTGGTATCAGACCGAGGTCGGATTCGTGACGTCATGACGGATGGGGGAATGCTCTATTACATCACGAACAATACGGATGGACGCGGGAATCCTAAAAAAAGTGACGATGTCTTCGTCCAGCTCGAACCTTAAACGGTCGAAAACCGCTCGGACCTTCTGAATCGGTCAGAGCGGTTTTAAAATTACTTCAGCATAGAAAGTGAACGGTTACCATCTTTTTTTAGTCGACGCCCACGTCGGATATAAGTTAAAGTTTCCGGTCTCTTCCCGCACCGCTGTTCGCTGCGCGATCCGTTCATTACATTCGTCGCACAAATAGACGCGAACGGGTTTATTACGTAAGCGTTTTGCTGCGAAGGACCAATCATCGATCGTTTCCCGCTTGTCGCAGAGTGTACATTTCACACGCATTTCGAGGTCCTCCTCTTTTTTTCCTAGTATACCATATTAATAGATTATTCAGATGTAAAAAAGGGAATCGAATAGCATGCCTCGAAAGTAAGTCAGTAAGAAAAAGAGGGGGGTGACACCATGGCAAATAAGATGGAACATCGTCTGAATCCAGCACAACTTAACGCGCTATCCGATCTGCCACTTGTCTTTTTAATCACACATGACAAATCAAAAAGTTGGCCCATCACCCATGCAATCAGCTGGGTTTATGCAAAAGATGAACAAACGGTTCGATTTGCGATCGAAGCGGATTCTCACATCGTAAAAACGTTAGCAGAACATCCGGTCTTCACCTTGATTTTCTTTGCTGATCAATCGACGTATAGTCTGACCTGTACAGATGTTAAGGCGTGGGATCCGAAAGCTGAATTACCGCTCAAACTTGCATTTTATGAGGGGCAGGTAGAGGAAGTGCGAGATATCTTATTTTACGGAGCGGCTGTATCCAATCGTCCACGTGTCGATAAGACATATGATGAAATGGCAGCCATGCGTTTAGATCAACAACTCCATGCGATATTAAAAGCGTAACATTCATCAAAACTCGACTCTAAAGGGGCGAACGATGGAATGAAAAAAATATACGTGCTCGATACCAATGTCATGCTTCATGATCCGTTGTCTTTATTCCAATTCCAAGAACATGATGTCGTCATCCCGGCAATCGTCTTAGAAGAATTAGATGGAAAAAAACGAAACATGGATGAAGTCGGACGGAATGCACGGGAAACGGCGCGTATCCTGGACCAACTACGCGAAACGGGACACTTACATGCAGGTGTACCGCTTGGTAACGGAGGAATTCTCCGCGTCGACATCGGGGATACGATTAGTGACGTCTCACCGTTCACACATGAATCGAACGATAATAAAATTCTTGAACTCGCATGGTCGATTCACCGTGAACAACAGGAATTACAAAGTGGACGTGATGTCATCCTCGTTTCAAAGGATATTCTCGTTCGTGTCAAAGCAGATGCCTACGGACTCGTCGCAGAAGATTATTTGACGGACCATATTTCCGATTTGACGGGACTCTACACAGGATTCGTCGAAGCGGTCGTCGATCAAGAGTACATCGATGCCTTTTACAAGGATAAACGTATTTCTGTTGATGTGTTGAAGGAAAAGGTGCACCCGAATCAATTCGTCGTCTTAAAGAGTAACGTCTCCAAGGCATCGGCACTCGCGGTCGTCGATCAAGAGATGCCGATCATCCGTTCGCTCTCGCTCGACATCGATCAAGTCTGGGGTGTCGTACCGAGAAATGTACAACAGCGGATGGCATTTGAGCTGTTGTTACGAGACGATGTGCCGCTCGTAACCCTCGTTGGGAAAGCAGGGACAGGGAAAACCTTACTCGCGCTCGCTGCCGGATTATTACAAGTCGAGGATGAACACCGGTATAAAAAATTGGTTGTCGCGCGACCGGTCGTACCGATGGGAAATGACATCGGCTACTTGCCGGGGGAGATGGAAGAAAAGCTTCGTCCGTGGATGCAACCGATTTATGATAACCTCGAACACCTATTCAATACAGGATCAGGTGATGAATTAGGAAATATTCTTGCCGGTATGAAGTCGATTCAACTCGAAGCGTTGACCTATATCCGTGGGCGAAGCATGCCCGGACAGTTCATCATCATCGATGAGGCGCAAAACTTAACGAAACATGAAGTGAAAACGATTTTGACACGTGTCGGAGAAAATTCGAAGATAGTACTGGTCGGTGATCCGCAACAGATCGATCATCCGTACCTCGACGAATACTCGAATGGACTATCGTATGCCGTCGAACGCTTAAAAGGTGAAAAAATGACGGGGCACGTCAAACTCGTTAAAGGAGAGCGGTCGAACCTGGCCCGGCTCGCCGCGGATTTACTCTAAAAAAAACGCCGTCCCATGCTACATAATACGTAGAAGGGGCGGCGTTTTCGTTTGTCAGACGACGGTGATTCGGTTGACGGACCGAATGATTTGGTTTTGGTAAAGCAAGTGGACGGGGCCGTCTGTTAAGACTTTCCCATCTTTCGAAAATTGGAGATAGAGTTGCGGCAATGCTTCGAGTGGAAGTTCGAGTGTCTCGCTGCCTTCAAAGCGAATCTGGGCTGCATCCTCTAACGGTTCCGCATTCATGATGAATGGAAGGAGTGGCATGGCAAATGTTCCTCTGAGCGCATCATCTTTTTCTTCGCGCGTCATCGGTTTATTGTGGTCGGTCCGACTCCCCTCCGTGATCCCCTTATCCCAAGCAGCCCCCATTTTGGCATAATAGGCTTCTTCCGCATTATGCTCCGTTTCCTGACCGATTTGTTCGACCGCAATCTTACGGTCATCGAAGATCCAGACGGTCGGATCAATCGTCAGCGTGTAGCGTACCTTACCTGTAATCGGAAAAATCATCTTTATTCCCCCTAAATGTGTGAGTCCTACAAATCCATTATACCGAAACGTTGAATTGTTGGCGAAAGTAAGGTAAAGTTTAGCTATAACAGGAACGCGTCATTTGATGAGGAGGGATTGGATTGTCAACTGAAATCGGGACAGTTCATCGCCAGCGCGCTCTTGAGCTACTAGAAGCGGATGCCCAAAAAATCCGCCGGTTGATCGAGGTCCAGCTTGCGAATTTAACGATGCCACAATGTCCTCTTTATGAGGAAGTATTAGATACACAAATGTTCGGATTGTCGCGCCAAATTGATTTTGCCGTTCGACTTGAACTGATTGATGCGAGTGAAGGGAAACGTTTACTTGAATCTCTCGAACAGCAATTATCTGACTTACATGATGCGGAGACGTGCTGATTTTCTACTCAAACGTGAAATGCGGCGTTTGGGTATTTTTTTTTAGAACTAGAAAAGGGACGTGTACATATGCAATCGAAGTTTAAAGAGAAACGGGCATTTTTCGACTTCCGCTTGTTTTTTACGATGCTCATTCTGATGGCGATCAGTACAGTGATGGTATACAGCGCAAGTGTTTGGAATGGTGGGGATTATGCCAATACCTCATTTTTTGAAAAACAATTAATGTTTGATGCAATGGCAATCGCGGCGTTTTTATTCGTCGCACACCTCAACCACGAAGTCCTTCGTGGACCGATTTTTCGCTTAGTCCTGTACTTCATCACTTGGAGTATGTTGATGGCGACCTTATTTTCTGAACCGTTGAACGGGGCACGGGCATGGTTGAACTTCGGCATTTTCTTAATCCAGCCGATTGAACTCTGTAAATTTGTTTTGATTGTCGGATTAGCCAATTATTTTGATCAACGGCAGAAGGGGACATTGAATGGTGTCATCGGAATCGTCCATCACTTCATTCATCGTCAAATTTCTCCGTCTTCATTCTGGAAACGTATGTTACTTAGCTTTTCCGATTGGATTTTTATCCCGATGCTCGTGTTGCTCGCACCTTACGCAATCATCATCCGGATGCAACCGGATGACGGTGGTCTCTTCATCTTATTGTTGATCATGGCAATGATTTGGTTTGCTGTCGGTTTACCGAGTGGTTATATTACGTTAGGACTCGTCCTTCTTCCGATGGTCGGAATCTACTCCTATAACAACTTTTCAGATAACCAGCTGCGCCGGATCCATGTCATCTTTAACCCGTTTCTTGATGCGGAGGGAAAAGGATACCAATTAATCAATTCAGTGATCTCGATCGCCCATGGTGGATTATTTGGGGTTGGGCTTGGGAATAGTTTTCAGAAGTACGGATACCTTCCCGAACCAGAGACGGATTATATCATGTCCATCATCTCAGAAGAGCTCGGGTTCGTCGGTGTCCTCGTCGTTCTTGGATTATTGTTCTTCTTGATGTTCCAAGGAGCGAAAATCGCCCAACAGTGCGTCTCGCTTTACTCGAGCATGATGGCGCTTGGTATCTCATCCATCATCTTCATTCAGACAGTCATTAACATCGGAGCCATGTCCGGTCTCTTTCCGGGGACAGGCGTCACTTTGCCATTCATCAGCTATGGAGGATCATCGCTACTCGTCATGAGTACGATGCTTGGTGTACTGGCGAATATTTCCATGCAAAACAAACATCGAATAGCGTATCATAAAGAAGTGCAAGAAGCACGTACGATGAGCGCGACGAGTTCGTTAACAAAAGGGGGAGCATCAGTTGACTAAAATCAAAAAGATTCTTGTAGCAAACCGCGGTGAAATCGCGATTCGTGTATTCCGGGCAGCAACCGAACTAGGGATTCGGACCGTTGCCATCTATTCGAGAGAAGATATGGGGTCGCTTCACCGGTATAAAGCAGACGAAGCATACCGGATTGGTGAAGGGAAAAAACCGATTGAAGCCTATCTTGATATCGAAGGGATTATTGCGACTGCGAAACAAGCAGAGTGTGATGCAATCCACCCGGGTTATGGCTTCTTATCTGAAAATATCGAACTCGCAAAACGTTGTCGCGAAGAAGGAATCATCTTCATCGGCCCTCAGGAAGAACACCTGTATAAATTCGGAGATAAGGTCCGAGCCCGTACGACGGCGATTGAAGCAGGGCTTCCTGTCATTCCAGGTACGGACGGTCCCATTTCGACGATCGAAGAAGCATATGCGTTCGCCGCAAAAGCAGGCTATCCATTAATGGTCAAAGCATCGCTTGGCGGTGGGGGACGTGGTATGCGTGTCGTCCGGACGGAAGAAGAGCTCCCGGAGATGATTGAGCGTGCGAAGTCGGAAGCCCTAAAGGCTTTCGGATCAGATGAGATTTACATTGAAAAGCTAATTGAACGACCGAAACATATCGAAGTCCAAATCATCGGGGACGGGCACGGGAATATCATTCATTTATTTGAACGGGATTGCTCGGTCCAGCGCCGGCACCAAAAAGTTGTTGAAGTGGCACCATGCGTGACGCTATCTGATGCAGGACGGAAGAAAATTTGTGATGCAGCCGTTACATTGATGAAACATGTCGGCTATGAAAATGCGGGAACGGTCGAGTTCCTCGTGACGCAAGATGAGTCGTTTTACTTCATCGAAGTCAATCCGCGTGTTCAGGTCGAGCATACCATCACCGAGATGATCACGGGTGTTGACATCGTCCAAACACAAATTCGTGTTGCAGAAGGCGAGTCACTCCACAGTGAGTTAGTCGGTATTCCGTTGCAAGAAGACATCCAAATGCTTGGGTTTGCGATTCAAAGCCGAATTACATCAGAAGATCCTGAAAATGGATTCTTGCCAGACACAGGGAAAATTAAAGCATACCGCTCACCGGGCGGTTTCGGTGTCCGTCTTGATGGCGGGAATGCATATGTCGGTGCAGAAATTTCACCGTATTATGACTCCTTACTCGTGAAGATTTCGACACATGGGTTAACGTACGATCAAGCAGTCGCGAAGATGAGTCGTAACTTAAGCGAGTTCCGGATTCGTGGGATCAAAACGAACATTCCATTCTTAAGTAACGTCTTGAAGCACCATGCGTTCATCAGTGGCGATTACAATACATCGTTCATCGATGATACGAAGGAATTGTTCATCTTCCCGAAACGGCAAGACCGGGGAACAAAATTGTTGAAGTATATCGGAGAAGTTTCGGTCAACGGATTCCCTGGCATCGGAAAAATCGACAAGCCACTTGCGCGTGATGTCCGGATTCCGAAAGACTTGCCAGCGACCTACCAAGCAGGAACAAAGGCGATTCTCGATGCAGAAGGACCAGTCGGTGTCGCGAACTGGGTGAAAGCACAAGAACAGGTCTTGCTGACGGACACGACGTTCCGTGACGCACACCAATCGTTACTGGCAACGCGGATGCGTACGAAAGACTTGGTTGCGATTGCGGAAGCGGAAGCAAAATTATTACCGGAATTGTTCTCCATCGAAGCGTGGGGTGGTGCGACATTTGATGTGGCCTACCGTTTCTTATCAGAAGATCCTTGGAACCGTCTGATGAAATTACGCGAACACATGCCAAACGTCTTGATTCAAATGTTGTTACGTGGGGCGAACGCGGTCGGGTATAAAAACTATCCGGATAACGTCATCCATGCCTTCGTCAAAGAAGCGGCACAAGCAGGTGTTGATGTCTTCCGGATCTTTGATAGCTTGAACAACCCAGAATCGATTCAATTAGCGATTGACGCCGTCTTACCGACTGGGAAAATCGCAGAAGCAGCCGTCTGTTATACAGGAGATTTGTTTGATGCGAATCGTCCGAAGTATCACCTGCCGTATTACGTCAAATTAGCAAAACAACTTGAGGCAAGCGGGGCTCATATCATCGCAATCAAAGATATGGCCGGTCTCTTAAAGCCGGAGGCAGCTTATGCATTAGTCTCCGCCTTAAAAGATGCCGTCGACCTTCCGATTCACCTGCACACGCATGACGCAAGTGGAAACGGGATTTACACGTATGCACGGGCTGTCGACGCGGGAGTTGACGTCGTTGATGTCGCGGCTTCGAGTATGGCCGGTTTGACGAGTCAACCAGCTGGTGGTAGCTTAATCCATGCCTTGAGCGGTCATGCACGTCAGCCACTCGTTTCAGCACAAAAGTTCGAACAAATTTCAGATTATTGGCAAGATGTCCGCCACTTATACAAAGCATTTGAACTGGATATGTTAGCACCGAATCCGACGGTCTACGATCATGAAATGCCAGGTGGACAATACTCGAATCTACAGCAACAAGCAAAAGCCGTCGGACTCGGCGATCGCTGGTCAGAAGTGAAGAGTATGTATGCACGCGTCAACATGTTATTCGGTGACATCGTCAAAGTAACACCATCATCTAAGGTCGTAGGGGACATGGCGTTGTTCATGGTCCAACATAACCTGACGGAAGACGATGTGTTACACCGGGCGCGCACACTCGATTTCCCGGATTCTGTCGTTGAACTGATGAAAGGGGAACTCGGTACACCGCCGGACGGTTTCCCGAAACAAGTGCAAGATGCGATTCTTAAAGGGGTTGCTCCGTTGACAGAACGTCCTGGAAAAATGATGGAGCCACTCAACTTCGATGCGATTAAACACGAGCTCTTCGAAAAACTGGAACGACCGATCACAGAATTCGATGCACTCGCGTACGCGCTCTATCCGAAAGTGTTCATGGATTACAGTTCGTACATCGAACGGTACGGAAATGTGTCTGTCCTCGATACGAGCACATTCTTCCATGGTATGCGACTCGGTGAGACGATTGAAGTGGAAATCGAACGAGGCAAGACGTTATATCTCAAGTTGATTCAAGTCGGACAGCCAGACGATCATGGCGTCCGGATCATTTATTACGAAATGAATGGTGTTCCCCGTGAAGTCGAAGTCAAAGACATCAGTATCAAGGAAAGTTCGTCAAGTCGCCCGAAAGCAGACCGATCGAACCCGAAACAAATCGGCGCCTCGATGCCGGGTAGCGTCTTGAAAGTGCTTGTCGAGCCAGGTACACGTGTCCGTAAAGGGGAGCAGTTACTCGTTACAGAAGCGATGAAGATGGAGACGACGATTCAAGCACCGGAAGATGGCGAAATCAAAGCCGTTCATGTGAAGGAAGGCGAAGCCATCGCCAGCCAAGATTTATTGGTTGAGTTTATTTAATTGGTTTAGATCCGTTTAAGGGCATTTGAAATAAGTACGATGAAAAACAGGCAAGGCGCCATGCGTTTGCCTGTTTTTCTGTCAATTTAAATCTTCAGGAGGAAACGTATGAACATCATCTGTTGGATTCGAAGTGATTTTCGGTTACAAGATAAC
The DNA here is from genome assembly GCF_018618755.1 of Exiguobacterium sp. s193. GTDB lineage: Bacteria > Bacillota > Bacilli > Exiguobacteriales > Exiguobacteriaceae > Exiguobacterium_A. Next base: position 92,026 of record NZ_JACSMR010000001.1, on the reverse strand, counting down.
CAACTGTTTGCGAAAGCCGTCGAGTACCTTGAACAAGACAAACAGGCGACGGTCGAGTTCGTCTTTTGGCTGAATCCGGATTATATCGGTGCATATGATGCCCGGCAACAGTATTTTTTCCAAGCATTGGAAAACTTTTCGGAGAACTGTAAGTCAATCGGATTGCCGATCCGGTTTATCGAAGGTGACGAAAAAACATTCCTCGAGGAAACGGATATGGCGGACCGGCTACTCTTTAACGCAGAGTATGTTGAACCGTTTAAAACACGAGACGATGCCATCATTAAAAAGCGGGGAACAAAAAAGACGGAACGGTTGCTTGACCGGCATCTGTTACATCCACATGCGGTCAAAAAAAATGACGGGGGCTATTATAAAGTATTCACCCCGTATAAAAACGCGTTCTTGAAAAAAGAATTACCGGAGCCGGTGTCCGTTGACGTGAAACTGCTTCAGGCACAGTACCATAAGCGCCGTCATGACAATGCGTTCATCCAAGCATATTTTAAATCGGCTCAAACGGAGATTGATTTTAATGTTGGCGAAGCGGCTGCTAAAAAACGGCTCGAGCACTTCATCTCGAACGGATTGACCGACTATCAAAAGCAACGCGATCTTCCGGCAGTCGATGGAACGAGCTTAATGTCGCGTTATCTTCGAACAGGGGAGATTGGGGTCCGGACGATTTATGCGGCGGTAGAGCAGGCAGGAGATTCTGAAGGGAAGCAGACGTATTTGACAGAATTGATTTGGCGTGAATTTTACTATACGATTTTGATGCATTACCCAGAAGCGAAACGTCTCCCCGTAAACGAACAATATACGGCAATCGAATGGGAAGAGGATGAAGCAGGATTTGATGCCTGGTCAAACGGTCAGACGGGTTACCCGATCGTCGATGCCGCGATGCGTCAACTCAATACGACCGGATGGATGCATAACCGGCTTCGGATGATTGTCGCTTCTTTCTTAACAAAAGATTTATTGATTGACTGGCAAAAAGGGGAGCAGTATTTCCAACAGAAATTAGTCGACTATGAAGCGGCTTCGAATATCGGGGGATGGCAATGGGCGGCTTCCGTCGGAACGGACGCTGTGCCATATTTCCGAGTCTTCAATCCGACGACACAATCGAAGAAGTTTGATGCGTCAGGAGCATTTATCCGCCAGTATGTACCAGAGATTAAAGATTTGCCAAACAAGTTCATTCATGAGCCGACCGATCAACAACGGATCGACTATGATTACCCGAAACCAATCGTCGATCATGATATGGCGCGTAAACGGGCGATTGCCCGCTTTAAAAAGTAAGGAAACAAACTTAACGATGACAATCGCGAAGTGTTTCTTAGCGCGTCGTTTAAAATCAAGGAAAAATGGCCGATCATCCTGTAAGAAGAGGGGATGATCGGCCATTTGATTGATGAAGGACTGAGCCTTCGATTCGGGCGTTATTGATCGCGTCTCGTCCGGAACGCATGATACGTCATGTAAGACAATACACCAAAGTAACAAGTAATCAAAAATGCATGTAGGAGCGGTACATAGGTCGCGTGCCCTCCGAGGACGATCCAGGCACCGGTTGCGACTTGGCAACTGATGAAAAATGTCGCGAAAGCCATTCCCTTTTGTGTCGTCCGATTTTTTAAACGAATCGCGACGAAGTGAACATAAAGTGTGTAGAAGAACAGTAGACCGGCCATGAGACGGTGAATCATCTGGACCCATGATTCGAACGTCATCGTCGGTTGTGAACAAACTGGCCAGCCGACACACGCATATGTTGCGCCGACGTGCCGGACGTATGCGCCGGTGTAGACGACGATCAAGGTATAGGCTAAGAGACCATACAGAAGTTTCCGTAAGAATGCTGGGACCGTTTCCCTGAATTCTCGTCCCGGACGCTCGATGATCAAAATCGTCAAGATGAGCAAAGAGGCGAAGGAGATAAGTGAAATCCCGAAATGGAGTGCCATGACAAGATCAGATTGTTGCCAAACGACGGCACCTGCTCCGACGATGGACTGGATCAACATGAAGATGAAGGCAAGGAAAGCAAAAATCTTCGTATCGAGACGCTCTTTAAAAGCGACAAGTGTCCATAAACATAAGGCGATGATGAGTAACCCGACGACACCGGTTACGGCGCGGTGGCTATATTCAATCATCGTTTCAACACTAGGGTTGGTAGGAATGAGCTCTCCATGACAGAGCGGCCAATCTGTTCCACAGCCGTTCCCTGAATCAGTCTTCGTGACTGTGCCCCCCATCAACAATACGATCATCATCGTGAATGTGACGAATGCCGAAAAAATCGAAAGCTTTCGATTCAAGACACGGACACCACCTTTCTAGAAATATACAAAATACAGTCATACGCATAGCAATAGTATCGCATAAAAAATATCGAAACGCTTGCAATCTTTTAGAAGAACGCTATTCTAATATTAGGTAAATATGGTGAACTGTGAGGTTAATCACATAGATTTCACATTTTGTTCATTATGTCGAAAGTATTTTCATACGTCATGGTCCTGAATATGTGGTATCTTTTATAGAGAAAAGGACGTTTCGTGGCGTGTCTGTGTTATTTCTGTGAAGAAAATACGTGTCTCATGCGTACAGAGAGGATGCAGGCGGTTAGAAGGAGGAAACAACATGGCGAAAGTAAATGGGGAGACGCTTGACATCATGATCGAGCAAACGGATCAACCGACGTTCAAGGACTATGTCACCCTAGCAAAGATGGGGATCGTTCGCGCGAATCTCATCACCGTCTTCGCAGGTTATGTCGTGGCAGCATCTTATTTAACGGATGATGTCTTGTTATACCTGTGGCAGACGAAGTTGACACTATTGTGGACACTTCTTGGAAGTGGCCTGGTCATTGCCGGAAGTTGTTACCTCAACAATTACATTGACCGCGACATCGATTATAAGATGGAACGGACGATGGGCAGACCGAGTGTAACCGGCAAGATGGATGGACAACGCATCCTAGCATTAGGACTTGGAATACTCGCAACAGGAACGGTGCTTTTATTGATCGTCAACCATGTGGCGGCAGTGTTCGGATTGATTGGATCGTTCGTCTACGTCGTGATCTATACGATGTGGCTCAAACGGACGCATACGATCAATACGGTCGTAGGGGGTATTTCAGGAGCAGTGCCACCGATCATTGGATTTGCGGCAGTCACTCCAGCACTTCATATCGATGCCTGGATTTTATTTCTCATCATGTTCGTCTGGCAGCCGCCTCACTTCCTTGCACTCGCAATGAGACGGACGGAAGAGTACCGTGCTGCAGGTATTCCGATGTTACCGGTCGTTAATGGTTTTGCCATCACGAAACGACAAATTGTATGGTGGATTGCAGTCTTAGTCCCATCATCACTACTCTTGGCACACTATGGCATCGTCTACACGATCGTCATGGCGGCGTTAAGCGGTTACTGGCTTTACATGGGATTGAAAGGTCTCAAAATCAAGGAAAAACAAGCTGAAATTAAATGGGCATCAAAAATGTTCTTCTTCTCGCTCTTTTACTTCACAGCTTGGATCGTGACGGTCGTACTCGTTTCTCTCTAAAACGATTTGACATATTCACGTACACCATTTACGAAAGAAAAAAATTGGGGAAAAGAAAGTGGGGATGGTTGTGAAAAAATCAGGAAAAATGCTCTTCCGGCTTCTTCCGATCGGTTTGATGGCATTATTGTTATCAGGTTGTGGAATTCCGGAATTGTCCGCGCTTCAGCCTCGCGGGGAAGGCGCAGAAATGCAACTTGAGATCATCAAGCTCAGCTTATGGGTGATGTTGTTCGTCCTTGCGATCGTAGCGGTCATCTATGTTTACGTACTTATGAAATTCCGTCGTAAATCAGGAGATAACACAGTTCCGAAACAAGTCGAAGGAAATCATACGCTTGAAATCATTTGGACAGTTATTCCAATCCTTCTCTTGGTTGTTCTCGCTGTACCGACAATCAAAACAACGGTTGAATTAGCCGATGCAAAGGAAGCGAAGAAAAACGAACAAATCAATGTTACGGCAAACTTATACTGGTGGGAGTTCGAATATCCAGACAAAGGTGTTTCGACAGGACAAGAACTTGTCATCCCAGTCGGAAAACGTGTTGCTGTCAACTTGACTTCTAAAGATGTCATTCACTCATTCTGGGTGCCAGCACTTTCTGGTAAAACAGATACAAACCCAGGGCTCGATAACGAGATGTGGTTACAAGCACAAGAAGCGGGCACATACTACGGTAAGTGTGCGGAGCTGTGCGGACCTTCTCACGCATTGATGGACTTTAAAGTCATCGCACTCGAGCAAGATGATTATGATGCATGGTTAAAAGACATGAAAACTGCAAAAGAAGCAGAAACAAAACAACTCGATGCTAAAAACGAAAAAAATTGGACGACGGGCGAACAAGTTTACGCTCAAAACTGCCTCAGCTGTCACGGTGGCGGGAAAGTCGCGCCAAGCTTAACGAACTTTGGTGACCGTCAACGTATCGCAGGATACCTCGATCACGACAAAGAAAATCTCGAAAAATGGATTCGCAATCCGCAAAAAGAAAAACAAGGGACGAAAATGCCTGGTTTCTCTGAAGATAAGATTAGCGATGAAGAATTGAGTGAACTTGCAGACTACCTATTGGACAAAAAGCTCCAATAAAATTAAGGGGGAATCATAGTGGGGACACATACTATGGGTATGCCGAAGAAAAAAAGCGGCATCATGGACTGGCTAACGACAGTCGACCATAAAAAAATCGGGATTCTCTATATCATCTCTGGATTGTTCTTCCTTCTAGTAGGTGGCGTAGAAGCCTTAATGATTCGTTTTCAATTGATTAAACCGATGAATGATTTCGTCAGCGGTGAATTATTTAACCAGTTGATTACGATGCATGGTACGACGATGATCTTCTTGGCAGCGATGCCGATGTTGATCGGATACATGAACGCCGCTGTACCGCTTCAAATCGGTGCACGTGACGTTGCGTTCCCGTTTTTGAACGCACTTGGTTTTTGGTTGTTCTTCTTTGGTGGAGTACTCTTGAACTTATCATGGTTCTTTGGCGCAGCACCAAACGCAGGTTGGACAGCGTACGCACCACTTTCAACAGTCCCAGAATCACTCGGTGTTGATTTCTATTCACTCGGGTTACAGATTTCTGGTTTCGGTACACTTATGGGGGGGATTAACTTCCTCGTTACGATTTTGAACATGCGCGCACCTGGTATGAAACTGATGCGGATGCCATTGTTCACATGGACGGCGTTCGTTGCATCAGCTTTGATCGTCTTCGCATTCCCTCCGCTTACGGTCGGTTTGTTCCTCTTGACGTTTGAACGTCTTTTCGGAGCTCACTTCTTCGACCCGGCAGCTGGTGGTAACATCGTCATTTGGGAACACCTCTTCTGGATCTTCGGGCACCCGGAAGTATATATCTTGATTTTACCGGCATTTGGTATTTTCTCTGAAATCATTCCTACATTCGCACGTAAACGTCTCTTCGGTTATACGACGATGGTCTTTGCGACAATGTTGATCGGTTTCCTCGGCTTCATGGTTTGGGTTCACCACATGTTTACAGTTGGTCTCGGACCAGTCGCAAACGCAATCTTCGCTGTTGCGACGATGGCGATTGCCGTTCCGACCGGTGTTAAGATCTTTAACTGGTTGTTTACACTGTGGGGCGGTAAATTGACGTTCCCAGTTGCGATGCTTTATTCGGTCGCATTCATTCCATCATTCCTTGTTGGTGGTATGACAGGGGTCATGCTTTCAGTTGCTCCTGCCGATTATCAGTATCACGATAGCTACTTCGTTGTCGCCCACTTCCACTACGTTATCGTTGGTGGGGTCGTCTTCGGTCTCTTTGCAGGTCTTTACTACTGGTTCCCGCTCATGTTCGGGAAACAGCTCAACGAATTCTGGGGCAAGATTCAATTCTGGTTGTTCTTCATCGGCTTCCACTTGACGTTCTTCCCACAACACATTCTTGGTCTTACAGGTATGCCACGTCGTGTCTTCACGTACTTACCGAACCAAGGTTGGGAAACAATGAACTTACTATCATCCATCGGTGCAGCCTTCATGGGTGTGTCGACAATCATCCTTGTTGTTTCAATCGTCGCAGCATTGATGTCGAAAGAATACGTAAAACGTGATGTTTGGGGTGACGGCCGTACCCTCGAGTGGACACTTCCGGTTCCGACTCCAGAGTACAACTTTGCACAAACACCACTCGTCAAAGGACTCGACACGTACTGGCTCGAAAAAATGGCTGGAAACAAAACAGTTTCTGTATCGGAAGAAGTCGGCGATATCCACATGCCGAACAACTCGATTTTGCCATTCGTCATGTCAGTTGGCTTGTTCCTTGCAGGTCTTGGATTCATTCTTCGTCTTGACTACGGAACAGTCGGTCTTGTCATCGCCTTGATTGGTCTTGCGATGACACTCTTCGCGATGTTCCTACGTTCTTGGATTGACGATGAAGGATACTACATCCCGAAATCAGTCATCGAAGAAGATCTACGCCTTGAAGCTGAAAAGGAGGCGAAGTAAGATGGGTCATCATTCAGTACCAAACAACCCAGTGACTGGTATTCCAGATCATGTTGAAAAAGCAACACTTGAGGGTAAGAATAAATATGTAGCTTTCTGGTTCTTCCTTGGAGGCGAGACGACATTGTTCGCCTCTCTCTTCGGAACATACATCGGATTGCACAACTCAGGCGCAAAAGAAGGATTACGGAGTTACGACATCTTTGAGATGGAACTTGTCTTCATTATGACGATGCTACTTCTTACGAGTTCATTGACAAGTGTTCTCGCGATGATGGCGATGAAACGTAATGATGTCGCGAAAATGAAGATGTGGCTTATTATTACGCTTGTTCTCGGTCTAGCATTCCTCGCTGGTGAGATTTATGAGTTTAATCACTATTACCATATCGGTCATACGTTTACGTCAAGCGCATTCGGTTCAGCGTTCTACACACTCGTCGGGTTCCACGGGGCGCACGTCTTGTTCGGTCTTCTCTGGATTTCGACATTGCTGATCCGGAACTGGAAACGCGGTATCACGGTCGTCAACGCACCGAAGTATTATGTTTCAAGTCTTTACTGGCACTTCATTGATGTCGTCTGGGTCTTTATCTTCTCAGTCGTCTACCTCATGGGGATGGTGAAATAAGATGGAAAAACACGAACCACAAGTGACACGTAACCAGTTAGAATTAGAAATGAAAGCTGATCGTAGCCGCGAAATGCAGCTGCAATTAATCAGCTTCGCACTGATGATTTTCTTGACGTTGATCGCTTTCGGCGCAGTGATGGCAGAACTTATGCCTCACTGGGCTGCAGGTGGATTCCTCGTGATCATGGCAATCGTCCAGGTCTACCTCCAGTTGTATATGTTCATGCATATGAACAACAAAGGGAACACATGGATTAAAGTCATGATGGCGCTCGGTATCTTTGTCGCATTGACAATCGTCGCGACACTTCGCCTTCTCATCTGGTAAAAAATTGTGACCATTCTGCTAACGTTTAGCAGGATGGTCTTTTATTTTGGAATCGTTTTATGAGAAACCTTTACAATGAAATAGGGGAACGGTAATCTTAGTTTGTAGGAAACAGGAACGGGGTGAGAAATATGTTAGGCAATTTAAGGGGTGCTTTATCGCAATTCGATTGGACCGTCTTGTGGAGCCCGTATTACGCGTTACTCTTGATCGGTCTTTACGTATTGTATGCATTCATTACTGAAAAAATTAGACGACCAGACGAGGCAGAAACAACGTTAGCACAGAAGTTCATGATGCTAGCAGCTTTATTCGTCTACTATATTGGCTTTGGTAGTCCGCTTGATGTGTTAGCGCATATTACGTTCTCTGCGCATATGCTACAGATGGTCTTCGTCTATATGGTGGCACCGCCACTTTTGATGCTAGCGATTCCGGGTTGGGCATTTAAACGGTTGTTCGGTGTCCCGTACTTAGGAAAGATGCTACGTTTCTTTACGTTGCCATTGATCGCACTGATCGTATTCAATTCGTTGTTTACGTTTTACCACATGCCGTTCATCTTTGATTACGTCTTGACGAACTATACGGTTCACCGTTTGTTCCACGGGACATTAATTTTCCTCAGCATGACGATGTGGTATCCAATCATCGCACCCGTCAACGAAGAAGACAGTCTATCCGATTTGAAGAAGATGGTCTATATCGTTGCGAACGGCGTCCTCTTGACACCTGCTTGTGCGTTCATGATCTTCAGTCAGAGCTTCCAATACGATGCCTATCAAGATCCGGCGACGTTCGCAAAAGTCTTGGCTTACTGTCTACCGAATAATGATGTGAGTGGTTTGAACATGGAACGGTTATTTGGAACAACAAAAGATTTACTCGAAGATCAACGGTTCGGCGGCGTCTTGATGAAACTCGGACAAGAACTCGTCTACGGAATCTTCTTCGGTTTGACCTTCTTTACGTGGGTGAGACGATCAAAAAGTACTGCTGTCGACGAAGGTATGTCCTTCTCGCCAAAAGCGGATTAAGTAAATGGAGGAAGTCTGAAAATGAGCTATTTGCCGTTGATTTGTGTTTCTTTGATTGTCATCAGTGCGATTTTTGTAGCGATTGGCTGGTTCTTGATTGCGCAGACCCGCCGGAACATGGGGGCGCATAAAGTGGTGATGAACATTGCTGCTGCACTGGCTCTGTTGTTCTTCATCATGTACGCGCTCCGGACGATTCTACTTGGTAATACGGCGTTCGGAGGGCCAGATTCGGTCAAACCGTACTACACAGGATTTTTAATTTTTCATATTTTGCTAGCGACGTCCGGTGGGATTCTCGGCTTGATTGCCTTGTTTTATGCGTATAAACAAAATTTCGCACGCCACCGCAAAATCGGTCCAAAAGCATCCGTCATCTGGTTTTTGACGGCAATCACAGGAGTGCTTGTCTATTGTCTCCTTTATGTCGTGTATGAACCAGGCGAAACGACGAATGTATTCCGTGCGATTTGGAATCACTAAGGGGGAAATCGTGTTGAAAAAAAATAGTTACTTGACGGTTGCTGCCGTCGTTTTGATTTTGGTCGCCGCTGCAGGTGGTTATTATTATTTCTTCATGAAAGAAAAGCTACCTGTGATCGCTGAACCAACACCATTTGAATTGACGAATGCCGTCAATGGAAAAACATTTGATTCAGAAGATGGTAAAGTAAAAGTCTTGACGTTCTTTTATTCGAATTGTCCTGATATTTGTCCGTTGACGTTAAATGATTACCGGAAGCTCGAGAAAAAATTACGTGCCGAAGAGTTGTACGGAACGGACGTTGAACTCGTTGCTGTGACGGTCGACCCTAAAGTCGATACACCAAAAGTCTTGAAAAAGTATGCCGCTAACTTTGAAGCGAATCCTGAAGGCTGGAAAGTCTTGACGGGGGACGAGGTCGTCATCGACCGTCTGACACGCCAACTGAACTTTTATTACTCGAAAGCGGAGAGCGGTCTCGTCACGCACGGGACACAAATGTTCATTCTTGACCGAGACAACAAGGTTCGTGCCATCTCTTCAATGGCGAAGACACCTGACGAACCGGTTGATCTAGAGGAAGTCATGACATCGGTCAAACAACTTGCGAAGGAGTGATCATCTTGGTTGAGGAGTACGAAAACAAAGGCGAAGTGACCGTTTCGATGCAAGCCATCGAAGAATTATTGTTATGTGCCATCATTGAATTTGGAGCAGTTTGTACACGGATTAAGCGGCTCCCGACGGAAGGGGTGGGCTTTAGCCTGAAGGTCACGGCGACAGCACAGCAATTGCCTGGGTTGTACCGCGGATTACGGGAACAAGTCAGCTTACAACTCGGAGACGGGGTAGTCGATTACCTCCAACTGGTCACAAAATGAATCGCTAAAAACGAAAACGCCGCTGATTCCGTTCATGATACGGAGTCAGCGGCGTTTTCTATTCTTGTTCCCATAACACCCTCAAATATAAAAAACCGTTCCTTGTCGCAGGAACGGTTGAGTAAAACTTATTTTTCGAGTGTTTCGAGCAAGCCTGTTAGGCGGCGCTCACAGTCTTTGACGATTTCAGGCGGGAACTCTTCGTCGTATTCAACACCGTGCGGATAATAGTGTTTTCCGAGAAGTGGTGTCATCATACGGACGATCGCGTGACGATCTTCGATTTCACCTTGAATCGCATAAACTGGAATCCGGAGATAGAAGACCTCACCTGTTGATTGTTTTTCGTACTTCATGTCATACATCGCACGCTCATAATCCCACTGTCCTTCACGGACGAAACGATGGTGGTCCATGATCGTTTCAAGTAAACCAAACTTGATTTCTTTGCCTTCGATGCCGAATTGTTCAAACTTCATGTTTGAATCCCCCTATACCCCAGTTTGCTAGTAGATACTAGTCTTTCCAAACTATCATACCATAATGAATGATCCGATAAAGTAAAAGTTGTGAAGTCAATTTGAAGAATTCATGAACTCTTATATTTTCGTTCGACGTATTCAAGAATCGTATCCGGTGCATGGATTCCGAGATGGTTCAAACCTTCACCGCCGAAAAAGACATTAAATTCAAGAATGTAGATTTTTCCGTCGCGGAAAATCAAGTCAAAACCGGCATGATCGATATCGAGCCGTTTAGCGAGTGCGAGTACGAAATCAAGGGCCTCTTGCGGGATGTTCTCGAAATCAAGGACCCCGCCCTGGGCGACATTATTTAAAAACTGAGCGCCGCCGACACGCCAGTAGGCAGCAAGGACTTGATCACCGATGACGACGACACGGAGGTCTTTTTCGTTCGGGATGTATTCCTGGACGTAAAACGTCTCGTGCTGGTCCGTGTATTTTTTCCAGTCTACTTCATCTTTTATTAAGTGGACCCCTTGTCCCATTGAACTGCGGACGGTCTTTGCGACGAAGGGAAACGAAAATTCTTCCAAGACCCGTGTCACGGTGAATTCATTTTTTCCGTAAATACCAGTCCGGGGGATGTTGTCCGGAATCACGGTCTTAAAGATCCGTGTCATCTCGATTTTGTCGTGACCGAGATGGAATGTCGCGGCGGACGGAAAAATCGGTTTTTTCATCCCGTAGATGATGGAGTGGATTTGCCAATACTCGGGGAACAAAACGACGTCCGCTTTGGCGATTTTATCGAGCGAATCAAAGTGATAGTCTGACTTCGCATGATCGGTTTTAATCCCGATCGTCCGAAACATATTAAATGATAGAAATTGCATACAATTCACTCCTTCCTTCTGAACAAAGTATACACAATTCAGCGTGCTAGGAGCGAGTTAAATGTTATGATATGATGGTGAAGTCAAGGAGGAGATTCGTTGTGATTTATTCTGATAAAACGATAGACCTCATTAACGCTGCGGAAGAACTTACATCCGCTCTCTCGCAAAGCGAAACAGGTCAAGCATATATACGTGCGAAGCGTGCTCGCGCACATTCAGCCCAAGCACAAGATGTCATCCGCGATTTTAATCGCATCAAGGAAGAATATGAGCTAGTCCAGCGTTTTGGCAGATACCACCCGGACTATCAAACCATCACGAAAAAAGTACATGAAGTCAAGCGGGCGCTCGATCTGCAAGAAGAGGTCGCGACGTTCAAAAAAGCGGAAAAACAATTAGAGACGCTACTCGGTCAGATTAGTTTAAAACTTGCTGGAGAAGTCTCACCTCAAATCAAGGTTCCGACGGGAAATCCATTTTTCGATCAAGGATGTGCAGGTGGATGTTCGACCGGAGGTAGTTGTAGCTGTAGCGGCTAATGCCGAACAAGGGAGGAACGGTGCGTGATCAAGGAACGAATTGGACTGATCGTCTACGTCAACGCGATGAAAGCGTCGCGTCAATTACGCCGATTTGGAAATGTTTATTTTACATCGAAACGAGAAAAATATGTGTTTTTATATGTTGATTTGGAACAGTATGAACGTTCAGTCGAAACGATTGCTGCATTGCCTTTCGTCGAATCTGTTCTTCGTTCAGAACGACCATTCATTACCGAGACATACGCAAACAAAAAAGGTAAAATGCAAGAAGAAGTATAAACGTTGGAGCGATGAGGACATCCTCGTCGCTCTTTTTTGAAGGGAAGGAAAAGAGGATGCGAGTCATTTCTGGGGAACGAAAAGGAACGAAAATTAAAGCAGTACCAGGGGATAATACACGACCGACGACAGATAAGGTCAAGGAATCCTTATTCAACGTCATCGGCCCTTATTTTAACGGAGGACGTGCGCTTGATCTTTTTGCGGGGAGCGGAGGTTTGGGAATCGAAGCATTGTCCCGTGGTTGTGAGGAAGCTGTTTTCGTTGATCAACACTTTAAAGCGATTCAAACGATTCAAGATAACTTAGTGACGACACATTTGACGGAGAGAAGCCGCGTCTTGAAAAAGGACGTATCGGTCGCTTTAACGGAACTCGCGTCGGAAGAGCCCTTTAAACTCATTTTCCTTGATCCGCCATATGCCAAGGAGCGACTCGTCGAACAGGTCACATTCATCGAACAACACGACATGTTGACCGATAACGGCGTCGTCGTCTGCGAGCATGGATCAGAAATTGAATTACCTGACCGAATTGGTCGACTTGAAGTGGTGAAACGGATGCGCTACTCGACCGTCATTTCGATCACCTTGTATGAATTCATTGAAGCGGAGGAACAAGCATGAAACGTATCGCCATCTGCCCGGGGAGCTTTGACCCCATCACGAACGGTCATCTTGACATCATCGAACGTGCGGCACCGATTTTTGACGAAATCATCGTCGCCGTATTAAATAACTCGTCAAAACAGCCCTTATTTTCAGTGAAAGAACGTATGGAATTAATTTCTGAAGTGACAGAACACTTGCCCCACATTAAAGTCGACTCGTTTAACGGGTTGCTTGTCGATTATGCGGCAGAGGTTGGAGCGACAGCGATCGTCCGCGGTCTCCGTGCCGTATCGGATTTCGAATATGAAATGCAAGTGGCCTCGATCAATAAAAAGATGAATGATCAAATTGAGACATTGTTCATGATGACGAGTAATCAATATTCGTTTCTCAGTTCCTCCATCGTCAAGGAAGCGGCGAAATACGGGGCGTCCGTCGCAGGACTCGTCCCGCCGCCTGTCGAAGAAGCACTGCGTCAGAAATATGCAAAAGGGGAATTGAAATGAAATCCTGGAAACCAGCCCTCGCTGCGATCGTCGCAGCATTGATTGTCTTTTTTGTTCCGTTGCCGTATTTCATTTCCTATCCTGGGGATGCAACATCGACGGAACAAATCGTTGATGTGTCCGGTGCGACAAAAGAGCCCGGTGACTTGATGATGTTGACCGTCGCGCAACGACGGGCGACACCATATTTTCTAGTCGAAAGTTTATTTTTACCTTTTTCTGAAACGTCTGATGTCAGTGACTATTTGTATGACGGGGAATCAGACGCGCAGTATGAGAAACGACAACAACTATACATGGAAGAAGCACAACATAATGCGATGATTGAAGGATATGAACTCGCGGATAAAAAGGTGACGGTCGACTTCGAAGGGATTTATGTCTCGGGCATCATTACTGACGGACCAGCAGACGGGAAGTTACGTGCTGGAGACCAGATCGTCGCGGTTGACGAGGTCACACTCGAATCACTCGGCGGCTTCATGAAAACGATTGGTTCAAAGAAATCAGGGACGGACGTGAAGGTCACATTTGAACGCGCGAAGAAAACGAAGACGACGACAATTAAAATCGGCAAGCTTGCGAAAGACTCAGACCAGGTCGGTCTCGGCATCTATGAACCGCTTCCGATGTCTGACGTCAAAACGGATCCAGAAGTCGAATTCCATTTAGAAAACGTCGGTGGTCCTTCAGCTGGAATGATGTTCACACTTGAAATCTATGATCAGTTGACGAAGGGTGACTTAGCGAAAGGTCATAAAATCGCCGGTACCGGTACGATTGAAGAGGGGGGACAAGTCGGCCCGATTGGCGGTGCGTGGCAAAAAGTGGTCGCAGCAGATGAAGCGGAAGCAGAAATCATGTTTGTTCCAGCGGGTTCGAACTATAAAGAAGCAAAACCGTCCATTAAAAAACTCGGGACGAAGATGAAGCTCGTCCCGATCAAAACGGTTGAAGATGCACTGGATTATTTAGAAGAACTACCAGAAAAATGAGCAAACCGACGATGTTCTTCAAGTTGGTCATAGAGAGCCAAGGGAACGGCGTAAGCTGCCGTGACCTGGCTCTCTTTTATGAGCCAAGGATGTGCTTCGAACGTACTCATGATCGGAATACGTTGCTTGATCTGTCGTAGCGCTTGCCGACCTAGTGTGTTAAAGGCAAGCGGGCGAACGTAATCAATTTGATGAAAGTCGATTTGCTCGATTTCTTCCTTCATCGTCGACGTCAATAAATAAATCAATGTCCGTTGTAAGCTCGTCCGGGTATAGCGACGCGTCTTGACGAATGTCATGAAGGCGTCAAACGTCGAAGCCCGTCGCGCACCTTCTGCGAGTCGAGGGGCGAGTGACGCGTCAATCCCGTTAAATTGAGTCAAGACGTCGATATGCGTCGTCAGAAGGCGATGGCGGATAAAAGGATAGTACGGTTCAAATGAAGCGAAGGTCGCATCGTGGAGCACGCTAGCGGTCTCTTTCGGAATCCCCATCAATTGTCCTGTTTGTTTGTGATGGGTACGAATCGCCGTCGCGCTCATGATATCGCCGGTTGACAGATCATGATATCCACTCCCGACCCGTTTTGTCGTATGTAAGGAGATACGTGACGCGGCACGGGCGTAATAATAGCCGAGTGTATTGTTCGGTGTCGTCAAATCGAGCGTCGTCGTCATCGCACGGAACGCTTGACTGGCTGCCATCGCCGAGGAAAGACCACGTGCGAGTCCCTCTTTAACGAGACGTTGATAGGCAGGTGTCTGCTCCTGATTTTCAGCGGCAGCCGTAAGGAAGGGCTCAATTTCTCCGCATTCGCTCCCGAACGAGAGGGACGTTGCCCCGATCGACTCAGCAATCGTTACGCCGCCTTGAGCAAACCGATCGGCTCGTTGAACGGCAAAATAAAAGGGGAGCTCTAAGACGAGGTCGATTTCCCCACTCGCGACGGCGGCTTGTGCGCGCGTCCACTTGTCGCTAAACGCTGGTTCCCCGCGCTGCATGAACGTCCCGCTCATGATGGCGACGACCAAATCGGCATCGGTTTCCTCACGGGCGATTTTTGCTTGATAGAGGTGTCCGTTATGAAATGGATTGTACTCTGAAATAATTGCTGTCATCTTCATGAAACTTTCTCCTTTGCAAACGGAATTAAGTGCGGTAATATGGATGAAGACGTCCGAAAGTGTTCGTTCTCTAGCGATTTCAGTGTAAAGAAAAAACATTGACAAAACAAGATGTCCTCTCTATAATTCATATTGTTGCAATTGAGGTGATTCGGATGAAATGGTCCCTGATGCAATTGAATAAATTGCGCAATCTGGGTCAACTTCAGGTTAACGAGACGATTGAGCTTCCTGAGCTCATCGCCCTCCATCCGGATATCCGGGCGGTGCAACCTGTGCACATTCGTGCAAATGCATCGTTTACATCGAATCAATTAATATTCAATCTCCGGATTACTGGCGAAATGACGCTTCCGGATGCCCGGACGCTAAATGATGTCGCGTACCCGTTCGAGATTGAATCCATCGAGTCGTTCCTGCTCGAAGTTGATGCTGCTCCGATTGATTCGGACGATATCAATTTACCGAACGGGAATACGGTTGATCTTCAACCACTCGTGCAAGAATTGATTTTACTTCATGTGCCAGTGCAAGTGCATGGGGATGATGAAGAAAATCAGTTGGTTCAAGGGGAAGGTTGGACGGTTCTTTCAGAAGAATCTCCAGAAGAAGCTGAACCAAAAATTGATCCGCGACTTGCGGGTCTCGCTCAGTTCTTTAAAAAAGATCAGGATTCCTAATCTTTTCATAAAGGCGAGTGTATTTTTTCAAGGAGGTGGACAACGATGGCAGTACCATTCCGCAGAACGTCGAAAACACGCAAACGTCTTCGCCGTACTCATTTCAAACTCCGTGTACCAGGTATGGTCGAGTGCCCAAACTGTGGTGAAATGAAACTTTCACACCGCGTTTGTAAAGCATGTGGCTCGTACAAAGGTAAAGAAATCGTCAGCAAGTAAGCTGATTGATCGGTATAAAAGCGACCTTAAAATCGAGAAATCGGTTTTACAGGTCGTTTTTTTGATATATAAAGGAGTGATTCAACGATGAGCAAAATTGGAATCATCGGAGCAGGCGCCGTCGGACTTTTGATTGCCTCCTATTTAGCAGAACGCCACGAAATTACGTTATATACACGGCGAGTCAACGATGGATTTAAACGAATCGTTCGTGATGATAAACCAAGTGCCGCTATAAAGGTTCAGCCGATCACTGGTTTCGAGTCGCAGGACTTGGTATTCGTCACGACAAAGTCGTATGATATAAAAAGTGTGATTCCTTATTTAAAGCACGAGACAGCACCCGTCGTTTTTTTACAAAATGGCATGGGGCATCTCGATGCGGCACGGAGCTTACGTAACGCAATGTTCGGCGTCGTCGAGCATGGTGCGATGAAAGTCGGACCTTATGAAGTGAAGCATACCGGAAAGGGACGGATTCGGTACGGGAATCAAGTGCTTCCGATGCTTGAACGTGACGCGTTACGGTTTGAGCACGTCACGGACATCGAGGACGTCATGTTGACGAAATTATTCATGAATGCCGTCATCAACCCATTGACAGCGTATCACCGTATCGAAAACGGCCGTTTGTTAGACGAACCGTTTGCCTCGAAAGCGCGGTCGGTTTTTGCTGAACTGCAAAGTGTTTTTCCGAATCATGAAATCAAGTATGAAGAAATCGAACAGATTCTAAAGACGACCCGCCTCAATCGGTCATCGATGCTACGCGACATCGAACAAAGCCGCTTGACGGAAATCGAACCGATCGTCGGCTACGTCCTGCGACAGGCAACACGACCAACACCAGTCTTACGCTATTATTTTGAGCAGATTAAACGTCAAGAGCAGGGGGAGGATTTGCTGTGACGGTGTTTATCGTATTCCCGCTGTTCAGTCTCATCGTCCTCTATCTCTTGTTTTTATTAATGTTTCGTCGGCATGGCAAAGCTGTACGATGGGCACTCGATCTCGGTACATTCATCGTACTTTACGCCATCCACGTCTCCTTGATTGCGTTGACGGGGCATAACTACTTAGGGTGGTTACTGATCACGTTGTTGTTCATTTTTGCGATGAATGCATTGTGGCAACGAATTCGGAAGGTCGATGTCGATTATGTGCAAATGATTCGGCACAGTTGGCGGATCATCGTTTTCATCGCCTTGCCGGTACACTTCATTTTGTTTGGAATCGGAATTCATCAACTCTTCATCAGTTGATTATGTAAGAAAGAAGGGATTTTGTTTGAAGGTACAATCATTTCACGCCTTATACGAAGAACGCTCATTGATGCATGCGGCAACAAGCGCGGACTTCTCTAAATATGTTGACCATATCGGGGCAGAGGGGATGCAAACGCGGAGTCAGCTTTTGCGCGATCGCCAGTACCCCCACCTTGATTTGCTCGTCGACGAACTCATTCGTCAAAATCCTCGGATGACAGAGACCGTCAAAATGCGGCTTGAGCGCTTGCGGACGGGTGAGGCGCAGGTCGTCGTCACGGGACAGCAAACGGGAATTTTCGGTGGACCGTTGTACGCCATCTATAAACTATTGACCTGTCTCAAGGTCGCAAAGCAAGCAGAGGCGCAACTCGATGTACCTGTTGTTCCGATTTTTTGGCTCGCGACCGAAGATCACGACTTTGATGAAATCAATCATCTGTTTGTACCGACGGCAGAGTATCAGCCACGTAAGTTATCGGTCGCACCGAAGGATACGATTCAACGGTCCGTCAGTCGGATGACACTAGACCGGGACGCCGTCAAACAAGTCCTCCATGACGCGTTACGTGCCGAGCGAGAGACAGCGCATACGAAGGAACTGGTAGCATTGACGGAACGGCTGCTTGAGGAGCAGACGACGTACGGAGGGTTTTTCGCAGCCTTGTACGGCGAACTCGTTCAACATGATGTCGTCTTCTTTGACGCTGATACGAAAGCCGTCCGAGAACTTGAAATTCCGTTTTTCGAACAATTGATTCAAGATAACGAAGAAATTCGTCACGCGTTGACGGAGGGGATTCGACAAACGACGGATTTACCGGACACGTTCTTAAATGAAGAGGCAGCCCATCTGTTCGTCGAAGATATCGGACGTGATCTGTTGTATCCGGGCGAGGACTTCGTGACGAAACAAGGCAAAACATACACGGAGCTTGAGTTGCTCGCATTACTGTATGCTAGCCCGGAACGGTTCTCAAATAGTGTCGTCACGCGTCCCTTGATGCAGGATTACTTATTCCCGACGCTTGCCTATATCGGAGGTCCTGGAGAAATTGCTTACTGGACAAGACTTCGTCCATTGTTCCACCACTTCAATTGGACGATGCCGCTGTTGATTCCACGGATGGGGGCAGTCATGTTGCAAGCGCGGGATGAGAAGTTGCTTCGCCGCTACGACGTGTCGCTCGAACACGCCTTACGGGATGGAATTTCGATTGAACCGTTTGACGCGACGGCGATCACAAGTCAGTTACATGCTTCGCATATCCTAGGAAGTGCGTTGATTCAAGAGATTGAACAAGTGGAACGGGCCAATTCGAAAAACTTGTCAGCGACAAAAAAGTTAAATAAACAGATTCAACTCGCAATCGAAACCGTCGTGACACAAGAACGGCGAAAATATGAACGCCTCGTGCGGACGAAACGGTCACTCAACTATCAATTGTTACCGGGGGGTTCACCACAAGAGCGGATGCATTCGGTGTTACCATGGCTCAATCGCTATGGTCTCGACTTGATTCAAACGCTTCGTTCGGAATATGAACGGACCGATGCCGAACAATTGAAAATCTTGCTCTAAACCTGCTGAAAATAGCAGGTTTTTTTGTTTTTTTAGCGAAAGATACACAAAAGTTAAATAAATCAAGGAAACTGTCTCATTTTCGTAACGTTTTCAAGAAAGAATGTGATACATTGAAAAAGAGTAACGTCCATCTTGGACACTGAAAGGTGAGGCAGGACATGTTTGAACACGAAACGGTATTAAAATGGGAATCCATTAAAGGATTAAATATTAAACCTGACGGGATTTATGTAGATTGTACGTTAGGCGGAGCAGGGCACAGCGAAGAAATCGTCAAGCAATTGACGACAGGACATCTCTATGCGTTCGACCAAGATGATGTTGCACTTGCACACGCGGAGGAACGTCTTGCAGCCTATGCAGGTCGCTTCACGTTAATTAAAAGCAATTTTGTTCATTTACAAGAAAAGTTACACGATCTCGGTGTGATGAAAGTAGACGGTATTTTGTTTGACCTCGGTGTCTCTTCACCGCAACTCGATGAAGGGGAACGCGGATTTAGCTACAATTTTGATGCCCGCCTCGATATGCGAATGGATCAAACGTCATCGTTGTCAGCATATGAAGTCGTCAACGACTGGCCCTACAATGATCTTGTTCGGATTTTCTTTACATATGGAGAAGAAAAATTCTCGAAGCAGATTGCAAGAAAAATTGAAAAAGCACGTGAAGAGGGACCAATCACGACGACGTTTGAACTTGTCGAATTGATTAAGGACGCGATTCCGGCGCCAGCCCGCCGTAAAGGTGGTCATCCGGCGAAGCGGACGTTCCAAGCGATTCGGATTGCTGTCAATGATGAATTGAATGTCTTCGATCGTGCCGTCTATCAAGCGATTGATTTACTCGCTGTCGGTGGTCGTCTTTGTGTCATCACGTTCCATTCGTTAGAGGACCGTATGTGTAAACTAGCGTTCAAGGAAAAATCGTCGTTACCTGAATTACCACAAGGGTTACCGATGATTCCGAAAGAGTTCGAACCGGAACTTCGTCTCGTCACACGTAAGCCGATTACGGCGGGAGATGATGAACTTGACGACAATCGTCGTTCACGTTCCGCTAAGTTACGAATTGTCGAAAAAATGAAAGAAAGTTGAGAGGAGCATTCACATGGCAGAACCACTTCGTAAACCCGTCCAACCGTTAGAACCTGTTCGTCAGCGCCCTGCCCAAGCACCAACTAAAACGGAAGACATCAACCGCCGTGTTGCGGTTCGTCCGAAGTATCGCCTGTATCCTTTTGAGAAGTTTTTATACAGTGCGATGATTGGAGGTCTTGTCTTATTTGGCAGTGCGACGATTGGCGCACATAACGATGCCTACAATGTCAGTAGAGACCTTGCGAAGGAAAATCAAGTGACTCAAGAAATGAAAAAGGAAAACGAACGCCTTCAACTTGAGGTTACGAACTTAAGCTCTCCAGAACGGATCTACAAGATTGCGAAAGAACAAGGTCTTGATATGCGAAAAGGGAACATCAAGGTGATTCCTAAATGAATCCACTTAAAAAATCCCGCGTGAGAGTAGCCATCATCATGATGATATTTGCTGCTCTCTTTTTTGTGTTTGTCGCCCGTTTTCTGTATTTATCGACGACGAAACAGTTCCATGGAGAAGATATGATTGCCTATGCGGAAAAAAAACGGTGGGAGGCTGAGTCGACCTTGTCGGCAGAGCGTGGAGAAATTTATGATCGGTTAGGTTCACCGATTGCGATCAACGTTCCATCCTATCACTTGGTCGCCGTTTATCGCTTAGGTGGCGTCAAGGATCCGAAAGCGACGGTCGTCGACTATAAAAAGACGGCAACAGGATTAGCGCCGATTCTTGGTATGACCGTCAAGGACTTGGAAACATACTTAATTGAAAACAAAGACCGTGCCCAAATCGAGTTCGGAAAAAAAGGGAGTGACTTGACGCTTGAGCAAAAAGAAAAGATTGATCAGCTCAAGCTTCCGGGCATTCGCTTGATTGAAGAACCGAAACGCTATTATCCGAACAACATCTTCTTGTCAGATACGCTCGGGTTCGTCCGGAAAATCACCGAAGATAACGGTCGTGTCGTGTTAAAAGGCCAGATGGGAATTGAAAAACAATATGACGATGCATTGAGGGAGTCAATGGGTTCACGCGTCTTCGAAAAAGATCGCAGTGGCGGGGAATTGATTCAAGGTGTGTCGCGGATTTCAAACGAACCAAAGGATGGTTCGAATTTGTACTTGACGATTGATCATCGCATCCAGCAAGCACTCGAAAAAGAAATGCAAAAAATGTACAACGAATACAAACCGAAAAATGCGACCGGCGTCGTCATGGATGCGAAAACAGGTGAAATCTTAGCGATGACAGATCGTCCTTCCTTTAATCCAAACTTACGGGATATGACCGATTTCACGAACTTTGCCGTATCCTCGCGTTTTGAACCGGGTTCGACGATGAAAATCTTTACGTTAGCAGCTGCAATCGACGCAGGCGTCTTTCGTCCGAAGGAGCCGTACAAGTCCGGTAGTTATAACTACAAAGGTACCGTCATTAAGGATTACAACGATGTAGGCTGGGGAACGATTCCGATGATTGAAGGTGTCTATCATTCGTCAAACGTCATGTTCTCGATTTTGACAGCTGAAAAATTGGGGATCGAACGCTACAAAGAATACTTTAAAAAGTTTCATTTCGATCAAAAGACGGGTATAGACATCTCGGGAGAAGTAAATAGTCAATCTGATTTGTCCAAACCGCTTAATGCCCTCATCACGTCATGGGGTCAATCGACGGCCGTGACACCGATGCAACTTTTACAAGGGGCGACCGCAATCGCTGGGAATGGTGAGATGGTCAAACCACACATCATCCAAAAAGCGGACCATGTCGACAAAGCACCATATAAAGCGAAAACGGAAGTCGTCGGCAAACCGATTTCTGCCGAAGCCGCGAAAGCGACGCGAGAAGCGTTGGACGGTGTCGTCAATAGTAAAATCGGAACGGGTCAAATGTATAAATTAGATGATTATCGTGTCATCGGAAAAACCGGAACGGCACAAATTTCAGAGAACGGAAAGTATATTCAAGGTCAGTTCATTCATTCTTTCATCGGCATGGCGCCGAAAGATGATCCGGAATTGATTATGTATATCGCAGTCGATCGTCCGTCAAAAGATGAATCGTCGGTCTCTGGACCACGGATCATGAGTCCCGTTTTCAAAAGTGTCATGAACACGGCATTGCAATACCGCAGCATCCAACCAGCAACACAAAAAGATTCGCTTGATGTCAAAGCGAAAGTCATGCCAAGTTACATCGCAAAAACAGCTGGTCAAGCAAAAAAACTAGCCAAAGACCAAAGCGCCGTAGCGATTATTTTAGGTGACGGCGCACAAGTCGTCTCCCAAATTCCAGCGCGCGGACAAGAGTTCGTCAGTGGAGAACGGGTGCTACTGAAAACGGATAAGACATTTAAGATGCCGAACTTAACAGGCTGGTCGCAACGCGATGTTAAAAAACTGGTCAGTCTGTATGATTTGAAGTTAGATGTGATTGGTAAAGGTTTTGTAACCAAACAATCAGCCCGAACTGGTACACTAGTGAAAGAAAATGGAAAGTTGACGGTTGAACTCGCTGAACCAAAAGATTAAGGTAGAAGCGGTCCCTGATTTCTGCAGGAGAACGAGGACGAACAGGAGTCATTCGTTGACTTTTGAGTTCGTCCTCTTTTTCTGTAAACGAGTGGAGGAATGAAGATGGTAACAATTAAACAAATTGCGGACTGGATCGATTTGGATGTGGCGGATGCGAGACCGCTCCGTCACTTTGCGACAGACTCAAGAAGTGAACTGACGGAAGGGTTGTACATTCCGATCGAAGGAGCACGCGTCGACGGACATTCGTTCATCGACGGGGCAGTCAAGCAAGGTGCAATCGCGACGTTATGGAAAAAAGGGATGCCACTTCCGAAGGTCGACATCGTTGTTCTTGAAGTCGAAGACCCGTTAGCCGCCCTGCAAAAAATTGCGGCACGTTATTTACAGCTGGTCGGACCAAAAGTTGTCGCAATCACAGGGTCAAACGGAAAGACCTCAACAAAGGATATGGTCGAGAGTGTGTTAAAAACGACGTACCGGACACACAAGACATCTGGCAACTTCAACTCGGACATTGGCATGCCGCTAACGATTCTGATGATGCCACTTGAAACAGAAGTCGCCGTGCTTGAAATGGGTATGAGTGGGTTCGGCGATATCGAGTTTTTGTCAAACTTAGCAGAGCCTGATATCGCGCTCGTGACGAATATCGGTGAATCCCATGCGGAACATGTTGGGGGACGAGCGGGTATCGCAAAAGCGAAGCTTGAGATTACGGCCGGTCTGAAGCCAAATGGTCATCTTTTCCTTGATGGGGACGAAGCATTACTGACAGGTGTCGAAGGCGAACGGATTGGTTACCATCACGGAAATACGTTTATCATCGAACAAGCAGAAGCGACGTTCGTCGGGACGACATTCCGATTTGCGGGGACGACGTTCCGCATTCCGGTTCTCGGAAAACACCAGGTCCGAAATGCAGCCTATGCAATTGCGACGGCACGTGCACTTGGTGTTTCAGATAACGTGATTCAAGCGGGACTCGATGAAGTCAAGTTGACACCGATGCGGATGGAACGTCTTGTCCATCAGAAAACGGCATTCATCAATGATGCTTACAATGCCAGTCCGACATCGATGAATGCAGCAATTGAAACAGTGGCAGAATTAGATGGCTATCCGACGCGTGTCGTTGTTTTAGGAGATATGTATGAGCTCGGCGATCAAGAACGTGAATTGCACGCATCGGTCGGCAAGCGGATTACACTTCCCATCTCACATGCTATTCTAGTAGGAGAGAAAGGACGCTATATCGCGGATGGAATCAGTGATCCATCCGTCGTGGTCCAATTTGCGGACACGGTAGCAGAAGCGGCTTCTTTACTTCGTCCTTTGTTAGGGGAGCAGACGATTGTCTTACTCAAAGCTTCGCGAGGAGTCGCACTGGAACGGATATTAACCGATTTAAATGAAACTTAATTCTTAAAAGTAGGTGTTTGCAATGATTACATTATTCATCAGTTTGATTATCGCTTTATTAGTCGTTATTCTCGTCATGCCGCAAGCGATTCCTTTTTTACATCGCTTGAAATTCGGCCAAGAAATCAGAGAAGAAGGACCGGAGTGGCACCAAGTCAAGTCCGGCACACCAACGATGGGTGGAATCGTCATTTTACTCGCCATGATCGGGAGCCTGATTGCGGCAATGATTACAGGTGACTTGGAATCGAATCACTTATCACTCCTGTTCTTAACGCTTGCTTACGGAGCAATCGGCTTTATCGATGACTACATCAAAGTCGTCAAAAAACGGAACTTAGGTCTGAATTCGAAACAAAAACTAATCGGACAAATCGTCGTCGGCCTCTTATTCATTTGGTTGAGTGGTGGATTTACGAGTGAAGCCACATACCTTTCGATTCCGTTTACGTCGTTGACAGTTGATTTTGGACTCATCTATCCGCTCGTTGCCCTGTTTTGGCTCGTCGGCTTCTCAAATGCCGTCAACTTGACGGATGGTCTTGACGGTCTCGTATCTTTTACGGCGATACCGACATTCCTCTTCTTCAGCTTATATGCGTGGTACGTTGCCGATGAAGTCGGGGTTGCGTTATTCGCGATGTCTGCGGTCGGTGCCTTAATCGGCTTCTTATTGTTTAATGCCCATCCGGCTAAAATTTTCATGGGTGATACAGGTTCGCTCGCACTTGGTGCGGCGCTTGCTGGTTTATCCATCCTATTGAAGCTCGAGTTGTTGCTCGTACTGATCGGAATCGTGTTCGTTGTCGAAACATTATCGGTCATCCTGCAAGTCCTGTCGTTTAAGACGACCGGAAAACGGATTTTCAAAATGAGTCCGATCCATCACCATTTTGAAATGATCGGCTGGAGTGAATGGCGGATTGTCGGGACGTTTGCTTCAATCAGCTGCATTATGGCGTTCGTTGCCTACTTGTTTGTATAATTTCTTAGTATAGAAAGTGAGCGAATTGAAGATGAAGAAGTCGGATTGGAAAAACAAACAGGTATTAGTGCTCGGGACGGCTAAAAGCGGAATCGCTGCCGCAAACTATTTAGTCGAAGCGGGAGCAACTGTCACGGTAAACGATGGAGGAACACCATCTGAAGCCGATCAAGCGACATTAGTCGGACTCGGCGTCAAAACGATTTTTGGTGAGCATCCGCTTTCCTTACTGACAGGCGTCGAACTCATCGTTAAAAACCCAGGGATTCCATATCAGATTCCGCTCTTGCAAAAAGCGCTCGAAATGGGGATTCCAATCTGGACAGAAGTCGAACTCGCCTATCAAGCGACGGACGCGACATGGGTCGCAATCACCGGATCAAATGGGAAAACGACGACGACGACTCTCGTCCATGAATTGTTAAAACGTCAAGCACGTCCGGTTCATCTTGCAGGAAACATCGGTTTCCCGGCGATTGAGGTCGCAAAAAACGCGACGGATGATGCCATCATCGTCATTGAACTGTCGAGCTTCCAGTTGATGGGGATGCACGCGTTTAAACCGGCAAGTGCCGCTTTCTTGAACTTGTCTCCAGCCCACTTAGACTACCACGGGGATCTTGCATCTTATGCGGAAGCGAAAGCACGGATTTTCCGGAACATGGATGAGAACGATCGTCTCGTCGTCAACGCGGAAGACGATGTGATTATGGACTTAAGCCAAGCGACGAAAGCGAACCGTCTGCTCTTTTCACGCAAACGTTCAGCGTACGCACAAGTCGTAACGGAACAAATCGTGATTGGGGAGACGCGTATCCTACCAGTTGACGAACTCGCCTTAGGGGGCGGACATAACTTAGAAAATGTGTTGGCGGCCCTAGCGCTCGTCGAACCGTTTGATATCCCGCTTGACGCCGTACAAGACGTCTTACGGACGTTTGGTGGCGTCGCCCACCGGACAGAGTACATCGGAACGGTGAAAGGACGGAAAGTCTACAATGATTCAAAAGCAACAAATAATGTAGCGACGGAAGCAGCATTATCTGGTTTTAAAGCACCGATTGTCTGGATTTGCGGTGGACTAGAGCGTGGCGCAGACTTGACTCCGTTACTGGATGCGGTGACGCACGTCAAACATGTCGTCGGGTTAGGTGAAACGGGTCCCCGTTTTGCTGAACTTGCGCGTCAGGCAGGAATCGACGCAACAGTCGTCCTTGAAATGACGGAAGCCGTTACCGTTGCGTTTGATGTTTCGCAACCAGGAGATATTCTTTTATTATCACCCGCTTCAGCGAGTTGGGATCAGTATAAGACCTATGAAGAGCGTGGCGAACACTTCGTTCGTTCCGTCGGGTCAATTGGAGGAGAAGCTAAATGAGAATCGTCGTTTCAGGTGGTGGAACAGGGGGACATATCTACCCGGCGCTCGGGATGATTCGCGAAATCGAGCGACGGATGCCTTGTGAAGTTCTTTATATCGGAACGGAAAATGGTCTTGAAGCGGATATCGTCCGCCGGGCAGGCATTCCGTTCGAATCGATTGAAATTTCAGGAATCCGACGTTCCTTGTCATTTGAGAACGTGAAGACGGGCATCCGTTTCTTAAAGAGTGTGACTCGCGTCCGGAAAATGTTGCGGAAGTTTAACCCTGACATCGTCGTCGGGACAGGTGGTTTCGTGTGTGGACCGGTTTTGTATACAGCAGCGAAGATGGGATATAAAACACTTGTCCATGAGCAAAACAGTTTACCGGGCATTACGAATAAATTCCTTGCCCGGTACGTCGACCGGGTCGCGTTATCGTTTAAAGGATCTGGTCACCACTTCGGTAAAAACGAAGCGAAAACCGTGCTGATCGGAAACCCGCGGGCTTCTGAAGTGGCTGATTTACAAGTGGATCCAATCGCTGAACGGCAACGGTATGGTTTTGAAGAGGGATGCCCGCTCGTCGTCGTGTACGGCGGAAGTCGTGGTGCACCAGCAATCAATCAAGCAATCATCGAAATGATGCCGAAGTTCATTCAAAAGGATTGGTCGATGTTGTTCGTGACGGGACAAGTTCATTTTGATGACATTACGCAACAACTCGGACCTGTTCCGGAACGGATTCAATTACGTCCGTTCGTCTATGATTTACCGAATATCTTAAAGGCGAGCCAACTCGTGATCTCAAGATCGGGTGCAAGCACGTTAGCCGAATTGACGACGCTTGGTTTACCGAGCATCCTCATTCCGAGTCCCTATGTCACGGAAAACCATCAGGAAGTCAATGCTGCGTCCCTCGTCGAAACAGGAGCGAGCCTACTCGTCAGAGAATCAGAGTTGACGGGCGAGACGCTATATCAAGCGTGCGAAGCGGCAATCGATAAACAAGATGAGATGTCTAAGGCAGCATTTGCCCTCGGCATGCCAAACGCAGCGAGTGACTTAGTCGATGAGTTGAATCGGTTGATCCAAGCAAAAAATTAAACAGTTGCAGGAATAGACCGATAAGGAACTGAAATTAATCTAAGTAGAGGAGGAAGGAACGTGAAGGAGCAACAACCGGTAAAAAGTACGGATGCCACCGTCAGTAGTCTCGAAGATAAGATTCCGTACATCCGCGAACAACGCCGGAAGAAAGCAAACCGACGTTTAATCTATGTCCTCATCTTAATCGGTCTATTGATTGCGGTCGTATTTTATCTTCAGTCGAGTTATTCGCGCGTCGCGACACTCGAAGTAGGTGGTATCGTGAATGTCAAAAAAGAGGCCGTCATCAAAGCATCGCAGATGAAGGTGAAGGAGACACATGCTTTCAATGTGTCGGAAGAAGCTGTACTAGAACGGATCGAGGCTGTCCCCGGTGTACGAGAGGCGACGATGAAAAAGAGTTTTCTCCACCACTATCAAATTGATGTCGTGGAAGAAAAGGAAATCGCCTACGCAAAAGATAAGCCAGGTGACCGGATCGTCTTAGCGGACGGGACGATTCTTCCCGGGAAATCAAAGGAAGAATTGTTCGATGCACCGATTTTGACTGGTTTTACAGATCGATCCCTTAAACGTGTGACGAAGGAACTCGTTAAAATCGAGCCGAAAGTCCGTAGTCGAATTTCGGAAATCGTCGCGAATGACAAGACGGACAAAGGGGGATTGAAGCTATTCATGACAGACGGCAATACGGTCTTATTGAGTACTTCAGCTTTTTCTAACTCGTTGAATGAATATGTCAAAGTGATCTCGGCCCTACCGAAAGGAAAAACCGGAACGATCACAATTGATGGTGGAATCTATTTCAAACCATATAAAGGTAAAAAATAGAAAATACATCGTCTAGATTCGCATGAATGACAAACGTTTGTTTTCATTAGTAAATAAGTAGGCGTATCGTCATCAAATCGTAATCTATTAGATGGGTAAGTTAGGCAATAACTTCTTTTCGTGAGGTTTTATATAGTGTAGACTTAAACGAGAAGAAGTTTATCTTGTTTCCTGAATATAATTCAGGACAACTAGTATGAGTATTATGAAAGTGGAGGTGTCACTCCCATGGAAACGAAAGGTACGATTGCCGCACTAGACATTGGAACATCGGAAGTGAAACTCATCGTCGGCGAACTCCTCGGTGGAACACTCAACGTGTTAGCAGAAGGTTCGGCACCATCTGCAGGTGTTAAACGTGGCGTCATCGTCGATATCGACCAAACCGTCAATGCCATTAAACAAGCGGTCGCTGAAGTGGAACGAACACTCGGTGAACCGATTGGTGAAGTATATGTAGCAATTTCTGGAGAGCATATCCAAGTCAAGGATTGCCAAGGAATGACATCAATTAAAGGGGAAGACAATGAAATCACGGATGACGACGTCAAAGACGTCTTACACTCTGCGATGGTCATGCGTATCCCGAATGAACTTAGTATCGTTGACGTGTTACCAAAAACGTTCACGGTCGACCAACAAACTGAAATCACGGATCCACGTGGTATGATTGGCTATCGTCTAGAAGTGACAGGAAAGTTAATCATTGGAGCGAAGACGATCCTACATAGCATTAAACGTTCAATTGAACGGGCGGGTTTAGAACTTGCAGGATACGTGCTGGAAAGCTTAGCGGTATCAAGAATCGCGGCGTCCATCGATGAACTTGAACTCGGTGTCGGGATTGTCGACATCGGTCATGAAACGACGACCCTTTCGATTTATGAGAAAAATGATTTAGTGTACTCGACGACGTTACCATATGGTGGCGATCACCTGACACGTGATTTGACGTATAAAATGAACTGTAAGTATCAGGACGCGAAACTCGCGAAAGAAGAGTATGGCGTAGCACTCGAGTCACTCGGTGATCCGGAGGAAAAAGTGTCGTATGTGACGATTAATGGAGAACACCGTTTTGAACCACAAACGGAAATCGGATTCGTTTTAGAGGCACGCCTTGAAGAAATCTTCGAGATGATTCAAAAACGAATGACACAAGCTGGTCATCCACAAATGAACAGTGGCATCATTCTCTGTGGTGGAAGCTCGTCACTTCCGGGAATCGATCAACTCGGCAAACGCATCTTTAAGCAAAGCGTCAATGTCTACCAACCAGCGAGCCTTGGCATTCGGAATCCGAAGTATGCAGTGGCGGCAGGCATGTTGCGTTATGTACTCTCTAGAAGCACGGTCTCGAAGTCAGGTTTTGACCGGGCGGATGAGAAGGAAGTCGTGGCGCAAAGTCGTGAACAGGAACAACTGCTTACGAACCCAGCACCGTCACCTACGCGTGAAGAACCGACGCAACGGGTACAACCTCCAAAAGAGCGTAAATCATTCAGTAGTTTCTTTGAAAAGTTTTTTGGTTAATGACTAAAATACAATCCGTATAAAAAAATTAGGGGGCCCCTTTTATGTTGCATTTTGATGAAATGATGGACCAAGTAGCTAAAATCAAGGTCATCGGTGTAGGTGGCGGCGGTTCGAATGCCGTCAACCGAATGATTGAACACGGTGTTCAAGGCGTAGAATTCATCGCTGTAAATACAGATGCACAAGCATTAAACATGTCGCAAGCAGACGTGAAACTTCAATTAGGTGCGAAGCTGACACGTGGTCTTGGTGCAGGTGCGAACCCTGAAATCGGTAAAAAGGCGGCGGAAGAAAGCCGTGAACAGTTGACAGAAATTCTGTCAGGTGCCGACATGGTCTTCGTTACTGCCGGTATGGGTGGCGGAACAGGAACTGGTGCAGCGCCAGTCATCGCTGAAATCTCGAAAGAAATCGGCGCGTTGACTGTCGGTGTCGTTACGAAACCGTTCATGTTTGAAGGACGTAAACGGATGCAACACGCTGTATCTGGCGTTCAAAACTTTAAAGAAAAAGTCGATACATTAATCGTCATTCCAAATGATAAATTACTTGAAATCGTCGATCGTAATACGCCGATGCTCGAAGCCTTTAAAGAAGCGGATAATGTACTTCGTCAAGGTGTACAAGGGATCACCGACTTGATTGCGGTTCCCGGTCTAATTAACTTGGACTTCGCTGACGTCAAGACAATCATGACCGAAAAAGGTTCTGCCTTGATGGGTGTTGGTGTCGCGACAGGCGAACATCGTGCAACGGAAGCAGCGAAAAAAGCGATTTCGAGTCCATTACTTGAAACATCAATCGAAGGTGCAAAAGGTGTCTTGATGAACATCACGGGTAGTGCGAACCTTAGCTTGTATGAAGTAACGGAAGCCGCACAAATTGTTCAAAGTGCAGCAGATGAAGAAGTGAACTTGATTTTCGGTTCGGTCATCAATGACAACTTAGAGGATGAAATCATCGTCACCGTTATCGCAACGGAATTCGAAAACGAGCCACTTGATTTCGAAATCCCGTCTGCTCAAGAAATGATGAAAAACTTACTCAAGAAAAAGCAGGCGACTCCACCTCCTGCTGCTGAGGAGTCGAAACCACAAGTCGAAGAGACACCTGTTAGCTCGAATCCAGAACCAGCAAAAGGGTCAGAGGCTGAAGAACCGATGGACATTCCATCATTCCTTCGCCGGAACAATCGTTAAGTTGATGTTCTCTGAGACACGACTGCTAAACCAAGAGGTGTCGCGTAAGCGGCACCTCTTTTTTTGAAAAGGATGTGAGATCATGTTTGGTCAATGGATAAAGTGGGATACACCGACCGGAACGGTCCGAGCAACGTTCACGACAAAGTTTTCAGCACCGCATGGAAATGGGAATTTGGGACTCCATGTGAACGATGACCAAGAAGGCGTCATCGAGAACCGTCAAGTCATCGCCCGTCAACTGGATGTATCGCTCGAGAACACGATTTGGGCGGAACAGGTTCATGGGAATCATGTCGAGCAAGTGACGACACTTGACTCTGGGCGTGGTGCCTTGGATTATGGAACGACGATCAAGGGTACAGATGGACTGGTGACGACGGATACCAATGTCTTACTTGCGATGTTATTCGCTGATTGTGTACCGCTCGTCTTTTGTGATCCGACGACGGGAATCATTGCGAATACGCATGCCGGGTGGCGGGGGACGGTTGCGAATATCGTTGAAGCGACGATTGCGAAGATGGAAGAAGCCGGGGCAAAACGGTCATCGATTCAAATGGCGATTGGTCCATCGATTCGGGAGTGTTGTTA
Organism: Exiguobacterium sp. s193; assembly: GCF_018618755.1. Lineage (GTDB taxonomy): Bacteria > Bacillota > Bacilli > Exiguobacteriales > Exiguobacteriaceae > Exiguobacterium_A. The sequence continues at coordinate 60,233 of NZ_JACSMR010000001.1, read as the reverse complement.
CGAAGTCGACCAACCGGTCATCGATGCCATCGACGCATTAGGTCTCGATGAGGCACCGTATACGATGAAAGACAACGGAAAGGCGATGTTGTCGCTTCAGCAAACGAACGCCTCACTAGCAGAACGGAGTGGTGTAGGTGACATCATTGATGCTGGGATTTGTACCCATTGTCAGGCAGATGACTACTTCTCTTACCGGCACGGCGACCACCAAGGTCGCTTCGCCAGCTTGATCGTAAAGGAGCCCTTACATGTCGATTAATGAAAATGTTCAACGCATTCAACAAAAAATGCAACAAGCGAGTGAAAAGAATTTTCAAAAAAAGCAGGTACAGCTGATTGGCGTGACGAAATCAGTTTCAAGTCAAGTTGCGGCTGAGCTGCTAGATGCCGGGGTGACGGCATTAGGTGAAAATCGTCCGGAAGGATTGACGGAGAAACAAGCCGCGTTAGGTCGTGAAGCCTGTACATGGCACTTCATCGGTACACTTCAGACAAGAAAAGTCCGTCAAATCATCGAGCAAATCGATGTCTTGCATTCACTCGATCGTTTACATTTAGCTGAAGAAATCAATAAGCGTGCGAAACGTCCGGTCGACTGTTTTGTTCAAGTCAATGTATCGGGGGAGACGTCGAAACAAGGGATTGCGCCGGAAGACATTCATTCGTTCTTACACGAGATCGGTCAGTATCCACGCATTCGTGTGGTCGGTCTGATGACGATGGCGCCACTGACGGAGAATCAAGACGAGATTCGTTCCGTTTTCCGGTCGCTCCGTGAACTGCGGGATGACGTGGCAGCCCGAAAATTATCGTATGCGCCTTGTACGGAACTATCGATGGGCATGTCGTCTGACTATGAAATCGCCATTGAAGAAGGCGCGACCTATGTCCGAATCGGAACCGTCCTCGTTCAATCATAAACATAAGAGAAGTTGAAAGGAGAATCGAAATGGGATTCAAATCAAAAATCCAACATCTGTTCCTTGGGAATACAGACGATTTAGACGAACTTGAATATGAAAATGATGCTACAATAAATAAAGGTAGAGGAACTGCAGATCAAGAGTACGAAGAGTATTATGAGGAGTCTACCCCAACTGTTACTCAAAAGGAGGACCCTGTGCGCCAAACGAATATCGTCCCGATTCATACGAAAAAAACAAAATCACAAGTCATTTTAAGTGAACCACGTGTCTTTAACGAGGCGCAGGAAATTGGTGAGCACTTGCGTCAAAATCGTGCGGTCATCGTCAACATGCAACGGATGTCTAAAGATCAATCGCGTCAGATGATTAACTTCCTTTCCGGCGTCGTCTTTGCACTCGATGGTACGATCACGACAATCAGCCAAAATACACTTCTCTGTGTCCCGAACAATGTCGAACTTGCAGGTAGCATTTCGAACTTGTTAGGCGAGGATGATATCAATCATAAGGGGTGGTAAGAATGGATTCACAAGTCATGTATGCCATTGGGCGTACGTTAGGAACATTATTACAATATTATAGCTACGTCATGATCGTGTATATTTTACTCTCTTGGTTCCCGAATGCACGGGAGTCAAGATTTGGACAAGTACTCGCGATGTTAGTCGAACCGTTTTTAGCGCCTTTCCGACGGATCATCCCGCCCATCGGAGGAATGCTTGATATTTCACCAATCGTTGCCTTTTTAGTGTTGAATCTCGCACAATCAGGCATCCAAGCAATCTTCTTCTAATGAGCGTCTATGATCACTATCGCGGACATGAGCGGGAGTTCGTCGATCTTGTCTTAAACTGGATCGATCATGTCGAAGCGACCTATACGTTTAAACTGACAGATTTTCTTGACCCACGCGAACAGCAAATCACACGTGAACTCGTCGGAACGAAATGTGCCCTCTTTTTTGAGGGCGGTTTCGAAGGGGCAGAGCGACAACGGGCATTGATTGCTCCTGATTACTATGAACTTGATGCGAACGACTTTGATATTGCCATCTATCGTATCCATTATCCTACAAAATTCGTTGAATTATCGCATCGTCAAGTAACGGGAACTCTCTTGAACGTTGGCTTAAAACGCGGCAAGTTCGGTGATGTCGTCATTCAAGATCAAATCGTCCAATTCGCGGTCGCAGAAGACGTCGCTTCCTATATTGAAGTGAACGTCGAGCGTGCGGGGAAAACGAAAATTCGTTTATCTCGCGTCGAACTGGAAGACCAATTGAAAATCAAAGAGCAAGAGTGGCAAGAAGAACTTGGTTTTGTCAGTTCACTGCGCTTTGATACCGTCGTCAGTGAAGTACTTGGTTTTTCACGACAAAAAGCACAGAGTTTGATCAAGCAAGGTGAAAGTAAAGTGAATTACAAAATCGTCGAGGATCCGAGCTTCATGCTTGAAGAAGGCGATTTGCTTTCGCTTCGGGGGACGGGACGCGTCAAATTGACGGCTATTTTAGGGTCGACGAAACGCGACCGGATTAAATTACAGTACGGATTATTAAAAGGTTAAAAAATGCTGAGGAGGATTTCATCATGCCATTGACGCCACTTGATATTCATAATAAGGAATTTACACGTAAGTTTCGTGGCTATGACGAGGATGAGGTCAACGAATTCCTGGATCAAGTCATTAAGGACTTTGAAGTGTTGTTGCGGGAAAACCGCCAACAGCAAGAAGTGATTCAAAACATGCAGTCGCGTGTCGATTACTTCAGTTCGATGGAAGAAACATTGAATAAATCAATCATTGTCGCCCAAGAAGCAGGGGAAGAAGTCAAAGCCAATGCAACGAAAGAAGCAAGCTTGATTTTAAAACAGGCGGAGCGGGAAGCGGAGCAGCTTCAAGATTCTGCCCAACGTCGTGCACAACGAACAGATTTCGAAGTCGAACAGATGCGTAAGAAAATCGAATTGTACCGCAATCGTTTTAAAGTCTTGATTGATGCACAGATGGAATTATTGACGAGTCACGACTGGGATGCGTTTGACAGCTCGACGCGTGGTGCGCTTGACGAGATTCCTGCAGTTGCGTATAATGACGACGATGTCGTATAACTTAAATCAATGAGAAGGACAGGTCTTACTCAGACTGCTGCAAGCGAATCGGGAACTGGTGCGAGCCCGAACAGTAAGTGAGGACAGATATCCCCTTTGAGTGTGAGTCTGAACCGTTTGTTTAGTAAGGCTCGCCGATTCGCCCCCGTTACCGGGCTCTTAAGTGGCAGTTCGTACGGTTGGACTGCTAGTAGGGTGGTACCGCGAGTTCAAGCCAAACTCGTCCCTATACCAGGGATGCGTTTGGCTTTTTTGTGTATTTAAATAAAAGAAGTGAGGGAATGCCAGATGGAGTACAAAGATACATTACTGATGATGAAAACTGAATTTCTAATGCGAGGTAACTTGCCGAAACGTGAGCCGGACATGCAGGCACGTTGGAACGAGATGAACTTATATCAAGCAGTTCAAGAAAAAAATGCTGGGAAACCAACCTTCATCCTTCATGATGGACCGCCATACGCTAACGGTGATATCCACATGGGGCACGGATTAAACAAAGTCTTAAAAGATATCGTCGTCCGTTACAAATCGATGAATGGTTTCCGTTCGCCATACGTACCCGGTTGGGATACACACGGGTTACCGATTGAAACAGCGCTCCAAAAATCAGGTGTCGACCGGAAGACGATGTCCGTCGCTGAGTTCCGTGAGTTGTGTGCGAAATATGCACTCGAACAAGTCGATCATCAGCGTGAACAGTTTAAACGTTTAGGTGTTCTCGGTGACTATGATAATCCATACATCACGCTCCAACCGGAATTTGAAGCAGCGCAAATTCGCCTCTTCGGTGACATGGCGAACAAAGGCTATATCTATAAAGGCAAAAAACCGGTCTACTGGTCACCTTCTTCTGAGTCGGCACTAGCAGAAGCGGAAATCGAATACCATGATAAACGTTCTGCTGCCATCTATGTTGCGTTCCCTGTCTTAGAAGGAAACAACATCTTAGAGCCGACCGACCACTTCGTCATCTGGACGACGACGCCGTGGACGATTCCTGCCAACCTCGGAATCGCTGTCAGTGCGGAACTCACGTATGCTCGAATCGAGTACGAAGGAAAAGGTTACATCGTCGCAGAAACGCTTGTTCCTGAAGTCATCGAGGCGCTCGGATGGGAAGACGCGACAGTCGGTCGTGTCTTCAATGGAGCAGATTTCGAATACATGAAAGCCAAACACCCGCTCTACGACCGTGAATCACTCGTCATGCTTGGTGATCATGTTACGGCGGAAGCAACCGGCGTCGTACACACGGCACCTGGACACGGGGAAGATGACTATCGTATCGGACAAGCGTACGGACTCGACGTCCTCTGCCCAGTTGACGATAAAGGAGTCATGACGGCGGAAGCACCTGGATTCGAAGGCATGTTCTATGAAGATGCGAACAAAGAAGTCGGTCTTGCGTTAGAAAAAGCGGGCGCATTGTTGAAACTATCGTTCATCAAACACTCGTATCCGCACGACTGGCGGACGAAAAAACCGGTCATCTTCCGGGCGACACCACAATGGTTCGCGTCAATCAAAGACTTCCGTGCGGAAATCCTCGACGAAATCAAAGGTGTTCAGTGGGTACCTGCATGGGGCGAAACACGTCTGCACAACATGTTTAAAGATCGTGGTGACTGGGTCATCTCACGTCAACGGGCATGGGGTGTGCCACTTCCAATCTTCTATGCAGAAGACGGAACCGAAATCGTTACACCGGAAACAATCGACCACATCGCGAACTTGTTCGCAGAGCATGGCTCGAACGTTTGGTACGAACGCGAAGCAATCGACTTATTGCCGGAAGGCTTTACGCACCCGGCAAGTCCGAATGGTCAGTTCAAAAAAGAAACAGATATCATGGATGTCTGGTTCGATTCCGGCTCGTCCCATGCCGGTGTGCTAGCAGCGCGTCCGGAACTTGAGCGTCCGGCTGATCTCTACCTCGAAGGGTCGGATCAATACCGTGGCTGGTTCAACTCGTCGCTTTCGACAGCTGTTGCGACAACTGGAAAAGCACCTTATAAAGCCGTCGTCAGTCATGGTTTCGTATTAGACGGTCAAGGACGGAAGATGTCGAAGTCGATCGGGAATACGATTGCCCCGATCCAAATCATGCAACAATTCGGTGCTGAGATTCTTCGTCTGTGGGTTGCGTCAGTCGATTATCAATCAGATGTTCGGGCATCGATGGATAACTTTAAACAAGTGTCAGAATCATACCGTAAAATCCGTAACACGGTCCGCTTCTTGCTCGGGAACCTCGATCAATTCGATCACACGACACATCGTGTTGCGTTTGAAGATTTACCGGAAGCAGACCGTTTCATGCGGACGAAGCTTGATCAACTTGTCGGCAAGGTCAAGAAAGCCTATGATGCGTATGATTTCATGGCAGTTTACCAACTGTTGCATAACTTCTGTGTCCTTGACTTGTCTTCGTTCTACCTCGACTATACGAAAGACATCTTGTATATCGAACAAGCAGATGCTCCGGCGCGTCGGGCCGTTCAAACGGTCATGTATGATACAGTCGTGACATTGTTACAATTGATGGCACCTGTCTTACCACATACGGCGGACGAAGCATGGGAATTCGTTCCTGGCGTCGAGACGGCAAGTATCTTCTTGACGGATTTACCGGAAGCAGTCGACGTATCAGAAGAAGGACTGGCACTGATCGCGAAATGGAACAGTTTCCTTGTCTTCCGCGATGATGTCTTGAAGGCGCTTGAAGAAGCACGGGCAGAGAAACTCGTCGGAAAAACGCTCGAAGCCAAACTCGAGCTCGCACCGAATGCTGAAACGAAAGCATTGCTTGCGACGATCGACCACCTTGAACAGTTGCTTCAAGTCTCACACATCGATTTTGTCGATTCGGCAGAACGGAACTACGAGACGACGGCAATCACTGTTTTAAAAGCGGACGGAGAGAAATGTGAACGTTGCTGGACATATTCGACTGAACTTGGTCAAGATCCGGCTCATCCGACACTTTGTCCTCGTTGTACTGCGGTCGTCAATTCTTTATAATGAATAAGGGGAGGGGCGGCTACTGCGACTTCGTAGCTGCCCCTCATTATTTTTTGATGTGGGGGAAAACAGGATGTGGCTTTACTTAGTGATTGCTGCTTTACTCGTAGGAGTGGATCAATTGACGAAATGGATCGTCATCCAGCAGATGACGATTGGTCAAGCGATTGAAGTCATTCCAACTTTCTTTTATCTCAATTCATACCGCAACCGTGGAGCGGCATGGGGAATGCTTGAAGGAAAATTCGGCTTCTTCTTCATCGTGACGGTTCTCGTTGTTGTGGGTCTGATTTATTTTCTGTACAAAGAAGGAACAAAAAACAAAGTATTTGCTTGGAGTGTCGCTTTACTACTAAGTGGAGCGATCGGGAATTTCATCGATCGGATGGCGCGTGGAGAAGTCGTTGATTTCTTACACTTTTATCCGTTCGGCTATAATTTTCCGATCTTTAATGTCGCAGACGTCTGCTTGACATTTGGAGTGATTTTGATGCTGATTAGCGTCATGTTCGAAGAGCGTTTGACGAAGAAGGGAACGATTGATTAATGAATGAACAACAAGTATGGACGGTTGAAGCAAAAGGCGCGACAGGGCGAATCGATAAATGGTTGGCTGAACAACAGGACTGGTCTCGTTCGCAAGTGCAAGACTGGTTAAAGGCGGGGCACGTCGAAGTAGACGGGCGTATCGTGAAACCGAACTATAAGATGACGGGAACGGAAAACATCACCGTGCATATTCCGGAAGCCGTCGAACTCGAAATCTTACCGGAAGACATTCCGCTAGATGTCGTCTACGAAGACAGTGATGTCATCGTCATCAACAAACCAAAAGGGATGGTCGTCCACCCGGCAGCGGGGCATGTGTCAGGAACACTCGTCAACGCGTTGCTCCATCACTGTCAAGACCTCTCAGGCATCAATGGGGTCAAACGACCAGGAATCGTGCACCGGATCGATAAAGATACGTCAGGTCTCTTGATGGTCGCTAAAAATGATTTAGCCCATGAATCGCTTGCGCAACAATTAAAAGATAAGACGACGGAACGTCTGTATATCGCGCTTGTCCACGGTGAAATTCCCCATGAACTCGGAACGATTGAAGCACCGGTCGGCCGTGATAAAAATGACCGTCAACGGATGACGGTCACGGACAAAAACTCAAAAGCCGCTGTCACGCATTTCCGTGTCCTTGACCGGTATGAAGGCTTTACGGTCGTTGAGTGTAAACTCGAAACAGGGCGGACACACCAAATTCGTGTCCACATGCGCTATATCGGATTCCCGCTTGCGGGTGACCCGAAATATGGACCACGGAAGACGATGAAGATGAATGGGCAAGCACTCCATGCGGCGGTTCTCGGATTCGAACATCCCCGGACTGGTGAATGGTTATCGTTCGAAGCACCACTCCCGGAAGAAATGACGTTTGAGATCAGCCAGTTGAAAAAACTTGAATTAGAGTCTTGACGTTTTTCTGATAAAACGGTAGAGTAACACCTAGAGAGCGATGCGAGACATCAGCCTCATCAAATCGGTCGTCCGCGTGACGATCCTACCCAATTAGAACACCTTTAATCGAGTCCGGAGAGGCTACGAAAGGGAGACACCGTAACGCGTGTAAACGCATGGCTCTGCCATGTACACATTTGTCTTCAACAACCTCCTGCCGATTAAGCAGGAGGTTTTTTTATGAAAGGAGAAGCCATGAAACCAGCCATTATTTTAGATGAAGCAGCAATCAGTCGTGCCTTGACACGAATCGCCCATGAAATCATCGAACGTAACAAAGGGATTGAAGAGTTGATGATCGTCGGTATCAAGACACGGGGCGAAACACTTGCGAGACGACTTGCCCGACGGATTGAAGAGATTGAAGGAAAAGCCGTGTTACTCGGTGTCGTCGACATTTCGATGTACCGCGATGATCTCTCGAAAAAAAGCCTTGAGCCGGAAATCAAAGGGGCCGAGATGCCGGAAGATGTCACAGGAAAAATCGTTGTACTCGTCGATGATGTCCTGTACACGGGACGGACGGTCCGCGCGGCGATGGACGCACTCGTCGACCATGGTCGGCCAAGCATGATCCAGTTAGCGGTCCTCGTTGACCGGGGACACCGTGAATTACCGATTCGACCAGACTTCATCGGTAAAAACGTTCCGACGTCACGCGAAGAACAAGTCGTTGTCGCCTTATCAGAAGTCGACGACGCTGATCAAGTATTCATTAAACGTTAAAACAAAAATACCTTTAACGTGGTCCAGAGAGACCAGAAAGGGAGATGCTCTCATGTCAAAACATAAAGCAATTCTTGATGTCCGTGAACTACCTAAAAACCCTCTTCAGTGGCTGATGCTCAGCCTCCAACATGTCTTCGCGATGTTTGGTGCGACCGTGCTCGTTCCGTTACTTACAGGATTGAACACCTCTGTCGCACTCGTCGCGAGCGGAGTCGGCACGTTGATTTTCCTCGCCGTCACCCGTTTCAAAGTCCCAACCTATCTTGGTTCTAGTTTTGCCTACATCGTCCCGATCATCGCCGTCAGTGAACGCTGGGGTGTCGAAGATGCTCTGGTCGGCGGGATGGTCGCTGGACTTGTCTATGGACTCGTCTCCTTAATCATCACCTACACCGGCGTCTCTTGGTTGATGAAACTGCTCCCGCCGGTCGTCATCGGTCCGGTCATCATGGTCATCGGTCTATCGCTTGCACCAACGGCTGTCAGCATGGCAATGAACGGAGCGGATGGCACATATAACGGCTTGTTCTTCTTCGTCGCTTTGACGACGCTCGCTGTTACGCTCCTCGCGATGACGTACTTTAAAGGCATGTGGAGCACGGTGCCGATTTTATTCGGAATTCTCGCCGGATACCTCGTCGCAGCAATCAGCGGTATCGTCGATTTCGCACCACTGCGTGAGGCAACATTCTTCCATCTACCTGACTTTACGATTCCGTTCCTCGACTATTCACCGACCTTGAACTGGGCGGCACTCGCCTTGATCGTCCCGGTCACACTCGTCACGTTGACGGAACATATCGGTGAACAAAAGGTCACTTCCCGCATCATTGGGCGCGAGACGCTCCTTGATCCGGGAATGCACCGGACCGTGCTTGGAGACGGGATTGCCAAAGCGGTCGCTTCGATGCTCGGTGGTCCACCTGTCACGACATATGGCGAAAACAATGGTGTCATGGCAATCACGCGTGTCTACAGCGTGTTTGTACTCGGTGGCGCAGCATTACTTGCCATCAGCTTCGGATTCCTTGGATACGTCGAAGGCTTCATTAAAACGATTCCGACACCCGTCATGGGCGGCATCAGCATCCTCTTGTTCGGTGTCATCGCCTCGAACGGTCTCCGGACGATTGTCGAAAGTAAGGTCGATTTAGCGGATAAACGAAACTTGACGATCACGGCCGTCATCCTTGTCATCGGCATCGGCGGTGCGGCTTTGAAAGTTGGGAACTTCTCGTTAGAAGGAATGGCACTCGCAACCATCCTCGGAGTTGTCCTGAACTTGATTTTACCGAAGGCAGCACAGGAAGAAGTCGAGGAAATAGAAGACACACCTTTACAATCGAAACGAGCAGCTAACGACTTTTAAGACGTTCCCGAGAGGACGATAAAGTGGAGGCCCTTTTAGATTGCAGATGTTCATCTGCTTTCTTCAGCGCACCTTCACATCAGAAGGTGCGCTTTTTTGCGGCCGAAAAAGGAGTGAACGAGATGAAAACCCAACCAGTGAGTCCCGATTTCGTCAGTCTCGACCAGCTCTCGATTCTAGAAATCGAGCAGTTGATTGAGCGGGCGCTTGATTTGAAACATGGACAACCGTCAAAAACCTTTGCGAATAAAACGATCGCCAACCTGTTCTTTGAAAATTCGACACGGACACGCTGTTCATTCGAAATGGCGGAACATCGCTTAGGAATGCATGTCCTTCCGTTTGAGACGACGACATCGTCCGTCCAAAAAGGAGAAACGTTACTCGATACATGTAAGACGCTCGAAGCACTTGGGGTCGAAGCACTTGTCATTCGCCATCAGGAGACAGGATACTACCACGCGCTGATTGAGCAGTTGACGATTCCAGTCATTAACGCGGGTGATGGGAGCGGTCAACATCCGTCCCAGTCGTTACTCGATTTGATGACGATGTATGAAGCGTTCGGTCATGTTCACGGGAAAACGGTCGTCATCTGTGGGGACTTACGGCATAGCCGGGTCGCCCGGTCGAACGCGGACGTGTTGCAACGGCTCGGGGCGATTGTCATCGGTTCCGGTCCCCCGGAATGGTTTGACGAGACGATGGGGATTGCCTATGTCCCGATGGACGAGGCACTGCAGCAAAGTGACATCATCATGTTACTCCGCGTTCAACAGGAACGGCACAATCAATCGATGGAGCTCGAAGAAACGTATCACGAACAATATGGTTTGACACTCGACCGGATGCGACGGGTCCGACCGGATGCGATCATTTTACACCCGGCACCTGTCAATCGCGGGATCGAGATTGCGGACGAATTGGTCGAACATACCCAGTCACGGATCTTCGAGCAGATGAAAAATGGTGTGTTCGCCCGAATGGCGATTTTAGAACGTGCGTTTCATCCTAACTCAACTGAAGGAGCGGTTTAATATGACACTACGTATCGATCACGCGACATGGTATCAAAACGGACAATTGCAACAATCAAGCATTCGCATCGAGGATGGTTTGATTACGGATCTCGACGCTTCGCCCCAGGCAGGTGAGCAAGTCATCGATGCAAGCAACCGCTTGTTAGCACCAGGATTCGTCGATATCCATGTTCATCTCCGCGAACCGGGTGGCGAACATAAAGAAACGATTGCAACGGGGACGGCCGCAGCCGCAGCAGGCGGATTCACGACAATCTGCCCGATGCCGAATACGCGTCCTGTTCCGGACGATCGCGAGACGTTAGACGCCTTGTTCAAGAAAATCGAAGAAACGGCGTCTGTCCGGGTTTTGCCTTATGCGGCGATTTCAAAAAATCAGCTAGGACAAGAACTCGTCGCGTTTGAAGAACTAACGGATGCCTTTGCGTTTACAGATGACGGCGTCGGCGTACAAAGTGCCGCCGTCATGCGGGAAGCGATGCGACATGCCGCAAAACTAGGGAAGACGGTCGTCGCCCATTGTGAGGACGATACGCTGAAAGCCGGCTCTGTCCATGAAGGTGCGTATAGTGAACGGGAAGGATTGCAGGGGATTCCATCACTCGCGGAAAGTATCCACATCGCACGCGACGTCTTAATCGCAGAAGCGACCGGCTGCCATTATCATGTCTGTCATGTCTCGACAAAAGAATCGGTCCGGGTCATTCGTGACGCCAAACGGGCAGGAATTCGTGTCACGGCAGAAGTGACACCGCACCATCTCGTCCTGACGGAAGATGACATCGAGGGGCAGGATCCGAACTTTAAAATGAATCCGCCCCTTCGGAGTAAGGCGGACCGGGCGGCATTGCTCGAGGGGTTACGCGACGGCACGATTGATTGTATCGCAACGGATCACGCGCCACACGCGGCTGATGAAAAAGCACTCGGCATCGAGCGGGCACCATTTGGAATTACCGGCTTCGAGACAGCATTTCCACTACTTTATACGAAACTTGTCCAAACGAACCAGATGACGCTAAACGACTTAGTCGATGCATTGACACGCAAGCCTGCCGCCTTGTTCGACTTGCCATATGGTCGCTTAGAAGTCGGGGCACCGGCAGATCTCGTTTTGCTTGATTTAGAGACCGTCCGACCGGTTGAGCCAGAACGTTTTTATTCAAAAGGGAAAAATACACCGTTCGCGGGTCAGTTACTGACAGGATACCCTGTCATGACACTCGTCGGTGGAAAAATCGTATTCAAGGGGGAAACGGCACATGTCTAAACGGACACTCATTTTAGAAGATGGTATGACGTTCGAAGGGACAGCGTTTGGCGCAACACGCGTCACGATGGGGGAAGTCGTCTTCCAGACAGGGATGACGGGCTACCAGGAAATGTTATCCGACCCATCGTATTGTGACCAGATGATCGTCTTGACGAATCCCCTGATCGGGAACTATGGCATCAACCGGGAAGATTACGAAACGACGCGACCACTCGCGAAAGCACTCATCGTCCGTGAAGTCTGCCATACCCCGTCGAACTTTCGCTCCCAATCGTCGTTAGCAGAGGCGTTAGAAGAATTCGATATTCCGGGCTTAACCGGCGTCGATACACGTCAACTGACGCGGCACTTACGGTCGAAAGGTGTCATGCGGGGATTGCTCGTCGATGGTGAATTTAATCTCGCCGACCAATTAGACCGTTTGCATAACATGCCGCTCGCAACGGATCAGGTACAACGTGCTTCGACGGAACGGGCGTACATCATTCCGGGTGCCGGCCCACGGATTGTCCTCGTCGATTTTGGCGCGAAGCTCGGCATCGTCCGTGAACTCGTCCGCCGCGGTTGCGAAGTGGTCGTCGTACCTTACAATGTTACGGCGAAGGAAGTCTTGCGTTATCAACCGGACGGGATGATGTTATCGAACGGTCCCGGGAATCCGAAAGACGTTCCAACGGCGATTCCCTTGATTCAAGAGTTGACAGGGAAAATCGTCATCTTCGGCATTTGTCTCGGTCATCAATTGATTGCGCTTGCGCACGGCGCAGATACGTTCAAGTTACCGTTCGGTCATCGCGGTGCCAATCACCCGGTTCAAGATCTTCAAACCGGTCACGTCAGCATCACCTCACAAAATCATGGCTACGCCGTCGACGAACAGTCATTGAAGGGATTCGAGTTAATCGTGACACACGTCGCGATCAATGATGGGACGGTCGAAGGTGTCAGACACCGGACGGAACCCGTCTTCTCTGTTCAATATCATCCGGAAGCATCACCCGGTCCAATGGATGCCAATGATTTATTCGATCAGTTTTTAACAGAAATCACGAACCAACAGGAGGTCACTCATGCCTAAACGTCAAGATATCCAGAAGATTCTCGTGATCGGATCAGGTCCGATCGTCATCGGACAAGCAGCAGAGTTTGATTATGCCGGAACACAAGCGTGCCAAGCACTCAAGGAAGAAGGCTACGAAGTCATCCTCGTCAACTCAAACCCCGCAACGATCATGACAGACCCGACTGTCGCGGACCGGGTTTACATCGAACCGCTCCAAGCGGAGTTCGTTTCCCGGATCATCCGCAAGGAACGTCCGGATGCCTTGCTTGCGACACTCGGTGGGCAGACGGGATTGAATCTAGCGGTCGAACTCGACCGACTCGGCGTTTTGGCTGAATATGGTGTCGAACTGCTCGGAACGAAACTGTCCGCGATTGAAGAGGCAGAAGATCGTGATTTGTTCAGAAAATTGATGTTCAGACTTGGACACGGTGTCCCGGAGAGTGAAATCGTTCATACAGTAGAAGAAGCGGAACAATTTTGCGCGAAAATCGGTCTACCGATCATCATTCGACCGGCTTACACGCTCGGTGGTACAGGCGGCGGGATTGCCGAAACGATGGACGAGTTCGTCCGAATCGTCGAGGGCGGTATCAAAGCGAGTCCGGCGAACCAAGTTTTGCTTGAGAAATCGATTGCCGGGATGAAAGAAGTTGAGTTCGAAGTCATGCGTGACGCGACGAACCAAGCAATCATCGTCTGTGCGATGGAAAACTTTGACCCGGTCGGCGTCCATACGGGCGACTCGATTGTCTTTGCTCCAACCCAGACACTGTCCGACCGCGATTATCAAATGATGCGAAATGTTTCACTCGACATCATTCGCGCCCTTGGCATCGAAGGCGGATGTAACATCCAGTTTGCACTTGATCCGCATAGTTTCGACTACTATGTCATCGAAGTGAACCCACGCGTTTCACGCTCGTCGGCCTTGGCGTCGAAGGCGACAGGCTACCCGATTGCAAAACTTGCGGCAAAAATTGCTGTCGGTTATGCCTTATCGGAACTGAAGAACCCGATCACGGAAACGAGTTTTGCCTCGTTTGAACCAGCACTCGACTACGTCGTCGCGAAGATTCCGCGCTGGCCGTTTGATAAATTTGAATCGGCAGACCGGACGCTCGGGACGCAAATGAAGGCGACAGGCGAAGTCATGGCGATGGGACGGACGATGGAAGAAGCCTTGCTCAAGGCAGTCCGCTCGCTCGAAATCGGGATGTCGGATCTCCGGATGGACCGTTTCCTCGATATGGATGAAGTGACACTCAAACAGTACATCGTCAAAGCTACGGATGAACGGTTATTCGCCCTTTACGCGGGGATTGAGCGTGGTTATTCGGTCGAACAAATCCACGAATGGACGAGCATCGACCGACTCTTTTTGGAGAAATTACACCATATCTTCCGAATTGAACAGGAGTTGGCACGCGAAGAGCTGACACGCGAGCGTTTATTACACGCAAAACGTTACGGCTTCAGCGATGCGATGATTGGCCGAATCACGAAGAAAAGTGAGACAGTGATTCGCCACACGCGAAATCAAGAACAAATTCATCCCGTCTACAAGATGGTCGATACGTGTGCAGCGGAGTTTGCATCCGATACACCGTATTACTACGGAACGTATGAAGTCGAAAACGAAGCGGCACCGACGACACGCCCATCGATTCTCGTACTGGGTTCCGGGCCGATCCGAATCGGGCAAGGGGTCGAATTCGACTATGCGACGGTCCACTCGATTCAAGCGATTCGTGAAGCGGGGTATGAAGCGATCATCGTCAACAACAACCCGGAAACGGTCTCGACCGACTTCTCGATTTCGGACCGGCTTTACTTTGAACCACTGACGACGGAAGATGTCCTCGAAGTCATCCGAAATGAACAACCGATCGGCGTCATCGTCCAATTCGGTGGGCAAACCGCCATCAACTTAGCCGAGTCGCTCGCTGACGAAGGGGTCAAGATTCTCGGAACGGCGCTAGAAGATCTTGATATGGCAGAAGACCGGAAACAATTCGAAGCTGCTTTAACGAAACTTGAGATTCCACAACCGCCCGGGAAAACAGCAGTCACGGTCGAAGAAGCGACGGCAGCGGCAGCGGGTCTCGGCTATCCCGTTCTCGTCCGACCATCCTACGTCCTCGGTGGACGCGCGATGGAAATCGTCTACGGACAACAAGAGCTCGAACATTATATGAAGTATGCCGTCATCGCTTCACCGGAACGACCAGTCCTCGTCGACCGTTACTTGACAGGAATGGAGCTTGAAGTGGATGCGATTTGCGACGGGGAAGATGTTGTCATACCGGGTATCATGGAGCACATCGAACGTGCGGGTGTCCACTCCGGTGACTCGATCGGGGTCTATCCCCCGCAACGTGTCGCACAAGCCATCAAAGATCAAATCGTTGATTACACGACGCGCATTGCAAAAGCATTCCGCATCAAAGGATTGCTCAACATCCAGTTTGTCTTTGCGGACGGGGAACTCTATGTCCTCGAAGTCAACCCGCGGGCGAGCCGGACTGTACCGTTCATCTCAAAAGTCACAGGATTACCGGTCGCACGTCTCGCGACGAACGTCATCTTAGGGGAAACCCTCGCGTCTTACGGATTGACAAGCGGTCTTTTGCCGGAAGAGGAGCTCGTGTCCGTCAAAGTACCGGTCTTCTCCTTCGCGAAACTAAAAGAAGTGGATCCGTCACTCGGACCGGAAATGAAGTCGACCGGAGAAGTCATCGGAACGGACCGGACGCTCGAGAAAGCGCTGTATAAAGGGTTACTCGCTTCCGGGATGGCAATTCCTGAACATGGCCGCATCTTGATGACGGTCGCTGACCAAGATAAACAAGAAATGCTGGGTCTCGCCAAGCGGTTTGCAGCACTCGGATTCACATTGCTCGCGACAGCCGGAACAGCCAGTTTCTTGGCAGAACATGAGTTAGCCGTCCAGGTCGTCGGAAAGATTGGTTCCGATCAAGGGTCAATGCTCGATTTAATCGAAAAAGCAGAAGTCGAGTATGTCATCAACACGATGAGTCGCGACTCTCAAGTGACGAAAGATGGTTTCATCATTCGCCGGGCAGCCGCAGAAAACAATGTCGTCTGTCTGACATCACTCGATACGGCAGAAGCCCTACTCCGAGTCATTGAAAGTCTCTCGTTCGAAGCGAGTTCGATTCAAGCATTCACGCATATGAAAAAGGCGGTGACACGATGATTGAACTCCTAACGGTCGTCTCAACGAAGAAGGTCGCAGTTAATGCGACAGCGCTGATTTGTCGGATGCCGGAGGTGAAAAAAATTGAACCGGGTCGCTTCATGCACCTACGCGTTGGTCCGTTATTACGGCGTCCGATTTCAATCGCGAATGTCGAGGGGGATCTCATCACTTTTTTATTCAAGGAGATTGGTCAAGGGACAAAAGAACTCGCTTCCTTGCGGCCTGGAGATTTCGTCGATGCCCTCGGACCACTTGGGAACGGTTTTCCGGTGAACTTGATTGATCCAACGAGTCGTGTCGTACTCGTTGGTGGGGGAATCGGTGTTCCGCCGCTGTATTATACGATGCGTAAACTCGTCGAACGTGGGGTGACGTGTGAAGCGATTCTTGGTTTTGATACAGCAGACAGTGTGTTTTACGAAGAGGAGTTTAAAAAGCTCGGGCCGACGACAATTACGACGGTCGACGGAACAGCGGGTATTCAGGGATTTGTGACGACGGCACTGACACCAGAGCGGTTCGATACGTTACTCGCGTGTGGTCCGGAACCGATGTTACGCTCCTTGCAGACGGTCCCGATTCAAGATTGTTTCCTGTCAATCGAAAACCGGATGGGTTGCGGGATTGGTGCTTGTTTCGCCTGTGTCTGTAAGACGCCGGACGGAAACTACGTTAAGACATGCTCCGATGGTCCAGTCTTTCGGGCGGAAGCGGTGATATTATGAATCGATTAGCGGTCACGTTACCGGGATTGAATTTAAAAAATCCCATCATGCCAGCGTCCGGTTGCTTCGGCTTCGGGGAAGAGTTTGCCAAGTTCTACGATTTATCTGTCCTTGGTGGCATCATGATTAAGGCGGCGACGGGCGAGGAACGGTACGGAAACCCGACCCCACGCGTCGCGGAGAGCGGAATGGGGATGTTGAACGCAATCGGGTTGCAAAATCCAGGCGTCGAAGGCATCATCGAAACGAAGTTACCGTTCTTAGGCCAGTTCGATACGGAAATCATCGCGAATGTCGCAGGATCGACACCGGAAGAATACGAGGCGGTCACCCGGTTAATCAGTCAAAATCCGGTCATTAAAGCAATCGAGTTGAATATCTCTTGTCCGAACGTCAAATCCGGCGGACTGCAGTTCGGAACGGACCCGAAGATGGCAGCAGAATTAACGCGACGTGTCAAAGCAGTGTCGGATAAACCCGTCTACGTCAAACTGTCACCGAACGTCACGTCAATCGTCGAGATGGCACAGGCCGTCGAACAGGCAGGAGCGGACGGGCTGACGATGATCAACACGCTAGTCGGGATGCGAATTGATGTCCGGACCGGTCAACCGATTCTTGCAAATCGGATTGGCGGTTTGTCTGGCCCCGCCATCAAACCCGTTGCCATCCGAATGATTCATGATGTCGCACAAGTCGTCGAGATTCCGATCATCGGGATGGGCGGCGTCATGGAGGTCGATGATGTGCTAGAAATGATTTATGCCGGTGCATCGGCAGTAGCGGTCGGGACGGCAAACTTCGTCAATCCGTTCATTTGCCAAGAGTTGATTGCGGCTCTTCCGAAACGAATGGACGAACTCGGGATCGAACATATTTTAGATATTAGGGGGAACGCATATGGGGCAGCTTTACATCGCGCTTGATTTTCCGTCAGGTTTACACGTCACTCGATTTTTAGAAAAATTCGGTCCAGTCCGACCTGCTGTCAAAGTCGGCATGGAACTCTATTATGCTGAAGGTCCAGCATTCGTCCGACAATTGGTCGAACGGGGACATGCCGTCTTTTTGGATTTGAAGGTCCATGATATCCCGGAAACGGCGCGACGAACCCTCCGTGTCATCGGTCAGCTCGGCGTTGAGTTGACGAACGTCCATGCTGCGGGAGGACTCGAAATGATGCGTGCGGCACGGGAAGGATTGAACGAATCGGCTGTCAACACCCGATTGATTGCCGTGACACAACTGACGTCGACGGATCAGGTGATGGTCGAACAGTTACTGATTTACGAGAAGTTGGAAACCGTCGTCGTCGCGTATGCGCAACTAGCCGAACAAGCCGGCTTAGACGGCGTTGTCTGTTCAGCACTCGACGTTGAAAAAATCAAGCCGAGTTGTCGCGATGGATTTCAACTCGTCACACCAGGCATTCGACCGGCAGGGACAGCAGCGCATGATCAAAAACGAATCGCGACGGTTGGAGTTGCCCGCGATGCGGGAGCGACGGATCTTGTCATCGGACGCGCCATCACGCAGGCGGATGACCCGGCAGCGATGTACGAAGACTTACTGGCACAATGGAAGGGGATCAAACAATGAATCCATTAGCGACTGCATTACTCGAAATCGAAGCCGTCACACTCTCACCGCGTCAACCGTACACCTGGGCGAGCGGACTCCGTTCACCAATCTATTGTGATAATCGTCTGACGTTGTCGAGTCCGGAAGTTCGTTCGATGATTGCCGATTTATTGACGCAGCAGGTCAAATCGTTACAAGTCGACGTCATCGCAGGGACGGCGACAGCGGGTATTCCACACGCCGCGCTCGTCGCGGATCGACTCAATTTACCGATGGTCTATGTCCGTGGTAGTGCCAAACAGCACGGAAAAGGCAATCAAATCGAAGGGCGGATCGAACCGGGTCAACGCGTCGTCGTCATCGAAGATTTGTTATCGACAGGTAAATCAGCGATTGAAGCGGCGGAAGCGTTGCAACAGGCAGGGGCAGAAGTCGTGCAGATTCAAGCCATCTTCTCTTATGGGATGAATCGTTTACAAGCTAATTTAACAGCGGCGAATCTGAAAGCGACATCGTTACTGAACTTTTCTGAACTGCTCGAAACGGCGGTCACGACAAGTGCGATCTCGAGGGACGAGCAGACACAACTGCTCGCGTGGTCCGTTGATCCAGTTGCTTGGAGTGACCGTTTCACAGCGACGATTTGATTGAGTGAATCAAATAATAGATTGTAAGTCAAGGCTCCTTGTCCGAACGGATGAGGAGCTTTATTGATTTTAGATGAATGTTTTTTGACTTGTCATGTGGGGTGGAAACTTTTTTTGTTACACTAGTATGTAGAACAAAGGAGGTCGCTTCAGATGGTAACGCATTATCGGGATTATGAGAGTTTTAAACGCATGGCCGTTCCGTTCCTTGAACAGCGCAGTGAGGTCCACCAATTGTCGCTCGGTATCTTGGAACGGGGGGATACGCCACTTTTGATGGCAGTCGCTGAAGAAGACGACCGAAAAATTATCATCTTACAAACGATTGAAGAACAGGCAATTTTAGCAGGTGATGCGTTTTCTGACCAAAGCATGCGGAAACTGGCCCGGATTCTTGACTGTAAGGGATATGTCGGAGAACATGCCCTCGTCAAGCCGCTTCTTGCCCCACATTCCAAGTATCGTGTGAAGATGGATCAAGGCATGTATGCCTTAAATCACGTGACACCGCCGCCGCGACTCAACTACGTTTTTCGTCTTGTCGACGAACAGGTCGTCGACCAAGCCGTCTCATTCGGCTGGGACTTCATTTGTGAGACCGGAGCATTAGCCGTGACGGAGCGGAATCGTCTTCAAAATGAACAGACGATTCGTCGTCATCGTTCAAACCAGACGTTATTTGGTCTGTTCAACGCTGACCGTCTGATCGCGATGGCATCCGCTAGTCGGCCGACGGCGTCAGGAGTGACCGTTTCTTACGTCTACACACCGCCGGAACTTAGAGGGCAAGGTCTTGCTTCTGATCTCGTGGCCCGTGTATGCATCTACTTATTAAAGCAAGGCTATCCGATGATCACACTCTATACGGATTGGTCGAACCCGACATCCAATAAAATCTACCAAGCAATCGGTTTTCAACTCGTCGGACGTTCGTTACAAATCACGAAAACGGACAAGTACCGGTAGGCAAACGTCGGTCTGTTTGTCTTTGACAACGAAACGTAAGCTTTTTTTCCAGTTTGGTGCGTGCAAAGCGGATGAATTTTTCAACACGGGATACGTACTGTTGTTGAACTGTTACAGCTCTGCATCAAATCAAGATACATATAAAAACGCCGATACTTCCATCTGAAAAATGGAAGCGACGGCGTTTTAATTTCGGGTGTTGTCTGCTTAAAACGTCGCGATGATTTTACCGCGGACGTGTCGTTTTGCCAACCGTTTTAGCCCTTCAACGAGTTGATCGGCTGGGATGACATCGGTGACGAGTGGATCGAGTGCGTTCTGTTGGACGAGCTCGAGTAATGCTGCCGCCATCTGACCAAGATTACGGATCGCGCGGTCATTTTGACTCGCGTAAGCAGCAGCAAGCGCGACTTCATGGATTGACGGTGATAACGTAAACGGTTTGACGATCGACAAATCGGGACCGCCGGCGATATAAGCGAGTTGACCGGAAAAGGCGAGCCGTCCTAAATCGTCCGTCGCTTCAGCACGTCCGACCGTATTCAAGATTAAATCGACGCCACGTCCATCCGTCCAGTCACGGATCAGATCGGTGACGTTCTCCTGTTTGTAATCGATGGCTAAGTCGGCACCTAATTGTTTCACCCAGTCATGATTTTCCGTCGACGCGGTCGTCGCGACACGTAAGCCAAGCCGTTTCGCAAGCTGGATACCGAATCCGCCAACACCACCGGCACCGGCATGGATGAGAATCGTCTGTTTATCTGTCGTATTCATCTTTTGATGGATCGCTTCATAAGCCGTCATCCCAGCGCAGAGAATGGCTGCGGCATCGGTAAAACTGATGGCGTCCGGAATGAGAGCGAGCGCACGGGCGTCGACCGCAACGTATTCCGCGAACGCGCCATTTTTTTGAAGGTTCGTATGAATCGCGACGCGGTCTCCGACCGACAAATCACCGGCATCTGAACCGACCTGTTCGACGATTCCAGCTAAATCGACACCTGGAATATGCGGAAACGTCCAGGCGGGATTGTTCGTCGCTTTGTAGTCGACAGGGTTCAGTCCTACGGCTTTAACACGAATCAATGCTTCATGCGAGTCTATTTGGGGAACTTCGACGTCACGATACTGCCAATCTTCAATACCTGTTCCTTCTTGATTAAGCCATGCTTTCATAGTTAATAGGCTCCTTCCGAGTATGTTAATTCATATGAGTGCGAATAGAGTTCGACGAGATTACCGAACGGGTCTTCACAGTACACCATCCGGTACGGTTTTTCACCCGGGTAGTATTCACGGATCGGCATCCGTTGTTTGCCGCCATGGGCGACGATTTTTTCGACCATCCCTTCGATGTCCGGGTCTTGAATCGCATAATGAAAAATACCTGTCTTCCAAAATTCGAAGTTATTTTCCGGTTGCTCATTGTTCGGGAATTCAAAGAGTTCAATCCCGACCCGATCGCCCGTCGCCATATGCGCGATGCGGAATTTTCCCCATCCTGCTCCGAATACGTCTGTACACATCACACCGATCGGGGAATCATCTTCAACGACATCCGATGGTTCCATGATGACGTACCATCCCATGACCTCCGAATAAAATGTAATGGCTGCCTCTAAATCCGGAACCGAAAGTCCAATGTGTGAAAAATTACGTGGGTAAGTCATGTTAGTTATCTCCTTTGCTTTTTGATTTACGCTAACGGTAACTTACGATACACTCGATTGCATAGTACGCACTTTGAAGTAACTACCTGAAGGAGAGAAAGAAGCAATGACGACAGAACAATTCCCGGTCAATCGGGCGCTTGAAATCATCGGTGGAAAATGGCGCCCACAGTTATATTGCACGTTAGAGGACGGTCCGAAACGTTTTCTAGAATTACATCGGTCGATTCCTGGTATTTCCCGTAAAGTGTTGACGGATCAATTGAAGGAACTCGAACGTCTCGGCATGGTCGAACGGATTGAATTCGATGAAGCGGTCCTCCATGTCGAGTACCGGTTGACGGACGCTGCATTTACGCTTCAACCGGCAATGAAAGGTTTATGTGCCTGGGGAGAGGGGAAACTATAATTCGTTACGATTATTTGTTAGGGGAGGTCATTTAAAGTGAAAGTGACATATCATGGACAGTCGACGGTAACGATCGAAACGAACGGACGTCACATCGTGATTGACCCGTTCTTTAGTGGGAACGACAAAGCAATGACAAGACCAGAAGACGTCAAAGCAGACTTCATCCTCTTGACGCACGCGCACGCCGATCACATGGCGGACGCGGAGACGATTGCGAAAGCGACCGGAGCGACGATTGTCGCGACACACGAATTAGCAACATATTTAAGTTTTCAAGGGCTGAATGTTCACCCGATGAACATCGGGGGGCAATTCGAGTTTCCGTTCGGAAAAGTAAAAATGACGCAAGCCTTCCATTCGTCAAGCATCATTGATGAAGAGAAGCAAACAATCATGTACATGGGAATGCCGGCAGGATTCCTGCTGACGATTGAAGATAAGATACTGTACCATGCAGGAGATACGGCGTTATTCGGTGATTTAGCACTGTATGGCGCACATCATGACATTGATCTTGCCTTTTTACCAATCGGCGACAATTTCACGATGGGACCGGAAGATGCGTTAATCGCTGCCGATATGTTGCAGGCGAACGCTGTTTTACCGATTCATTACGATACGTTCGACTTAATCAAACAAGATGCAAAGGCATTTTGTGAGCAACTTGAAGCGCAAGGACAGACTGGTCATGCCTTAGCGATCGATGAGTCGCTTGAACTGTAAGATGGCCTACTCGTTTTAAAGAGACGGGGCTGACTCATAAGTCGGACGAACATCCATCCCTATGACGGACGTTTCCGCTATCCTCGCTTTCCATGGGCGGAAGGTAAGCCGCGGCACCCCATATTTCATGCGGTCTGCCGGGTCTTACCTATTTCAGACTGTAGACAACGTGCCATCGGGAGATCAAGCGTCTTTTTTCGTTGCTTTCCTCGGGCGAGGCGCAAGCCGTTGCTCCTTGATCCTAACGGACAAGAAGCAGGGTCTTGCCTGCCTCTGAAAGTGCGTTAAAAACGCACTTTTCCCCGTAGGAGTCAACGAAACGCGACGCTTTTTAGATAATACCGTGAGGGAAATCCAGTCATGCAGACGGTTTAGGGCGCGACCGATTGCCGCTTTGAGACAGGGGAGCGCGAACGGATTGCTTCTCGATAGCGCATGTTCACGCTTCATAAGAGTTCGTCTACACGCTGGAATGGCTGATGATCCCACTTTTCACGGAATCATCGGCCATTTCTATGTAAATTCTTCTTTTTCATGATGGTTAGTGTGTGCCTGGGACACGTATGGAAAAGTCCTCATTCAGTTTAATCGATAATCGTTCCCACCTTTGAGTCAGCCTCGTCTCTTTTTGCGACCTGCTTTTTAGCCGCCGTTCATTCTTCCGCCCGATGGCAGGAGGGTCCTGTTTTTCGTATGATAAAGAGGGCATGTTGACAGGACAATCATAAATTCGGAATAATGGAAGAGAACTGGATGGAGGTAGACGGATGGACGATACAACGAGTAGGTCAGAACGAAAACGAAAACAGTCGACGTTTACACGGCTAAAAGCAAAAAGACAGAAGCAGAAAGATTCTTTTGAACGGATCGGACAACGCAAACCGATTCAACGTCCATGGATTGTGTATGCTTCGGTTGGACTCGCCCTTATTCTTCTTTATACGGTCACACTGTTCGTCACGACGGAATCGTTATCGCGTGGCGAGACCTTTAAGACGACGAATCGATACAAAACACTACAAATTGAAGCACCGAATGCGTCAATCCATTTCGTCAGAAGTACGGACGGGAATGTCCAATTAAAACTTGTCGATAGCGCTTCAAGTAAAAAGCGCTTAAAAGTCGGAACATCCGGCAATACCATCACCGTCACGGGGCGCGACGGATGGATGGCCCGTCTCGGGAATCGTCCGAGTACACGAAATGGAGACTATAAGATTCAAGTCGGTTTACCAAGTTACATGAACCGAATCGATGTCAAAGCAGGTTCGCTCACAGGGATGGGTGTTTTTGCAAAAGTCATCAAACTCGATGCGGAGACGATTCGCCTCAATCAAATGAACGCCGATGATGTGACGCTGACAGGCAGCGGGAAAGTCGACATCGAGGATTTAAACACGGTTCATGCCGATGTGACAGGAGAAACCGTCAAACTTGATCGGTATGGCGTAAAACTAGATTTAAGTATCACGACGATTGATGGAGTGATTCGCTTGAATCCAGCGAAAACAGCTGGGACGATTACGGTCGAAACGGAAGGCGATGTGAACGCCGCAAAACGTTATACAAAATTAAAAGACGACAGTGCAACGATTTATGAGCTATCCAAACAAGAAAAGCCGGAAGTGACGGTCGAAAGTGAAGTCGGGCAGGTGACGCTCGAGTGAACATCCAATTTCGAATCGGTCTCCGTACCATTAAAACAGGTATCGCCGTCGCAATTGCGCTCAGCTTCTCTTGGTACGTCTTTGACATTTATTCCGGAATGGGAGCAGTCGCAGCGATCGTTGCGATGCAACCGACGATTCACCGTTCGTTTAAAATCTTTTTTAATCGGGTGTTCGGAACGATTTTAGGACTTGTCTGTGGTCTCGTAGTTGTTGCGACGTTAGGGGCAAACCCCTTGACGATCGGATTAGCCGTCATCGTGTCGCTCGTCTTCAATTCAATGATTGGTCGGACGGACATGTCGACGTTTGCTGCCTTTGCCATCGTCTTGATGTTTGAAAGCCCGACTGCCGACTATGTCCATTATGCGTTGACGCGGTCCTTATTGACGGTCGTTGGTGTTTTATCGGCGGTCGCCGTCAACTATATCGTCTTCCCGCCACATTACGAAAACCGGTTGATGCTACTCGTCAAAAAAACGACGCAACAATTAATGGAGGACTGGCGGAGTCTCGTCAAGGACGACGGCAAACTGCTCGCAGTCCGTAAGCAAGTGCTCAAACACGAAGAGATGATGTTGATGCTCCAAGAAGATCAAAAGTATCCGCTCGTGACAAGTGGACAAAGTGAGCCGTTCATCGAACTGAAGCAGCTTGTTGACTTGGAAGATAAACTTTTGTTACTCCTTGAAAGTATCGCCAGCCACCGGGATATTCCGGTTACCGCGGAACAGGAAAAAATCCTCGGGCAGGAAATTGATTTTTTACTGAGCCATCACTATGATGTGATCTATTCACATGAACGGAAACAATCGATGTTCTCATTTGATGAAGAAGTGAATGAAGCGAAGGACATCATCAACGGGCATCTCCTTGATTACCGTGAACAGCTCGAAAAGATGAAGTAGACGTTGTCCTCGATTGTGCGCTTTTATACTTGAAAGAAAGTGTTGAGAATCGTTTTGTTCACTCGAAATCGGTTCCTAAGGAAAAACAAGCAGGAGCGACCCTGCAACGGAGTGAGGCGGCGCGATGCTTGTCCCAGGAAAACGATTCGAAGTGAACAAAAAAGCACAATCTTTCTCGTTAAGAGAAAAACTGCACTTTGTCTTCAGTCTTCAGATGGAACATCACTTTAATGTGACGTTCCATCTTTTTTGTGTGACGCTACCGTTCCAACACGTACTAAAATAATTATCAGTGTGCGCTTGACGAGTTTGCACCGACCACGGTTTGTCATTTTAAGCGAAGCGCTTGTACGACACTTGCATCTGGTGTGACGTATAACGTCGTTTGATCCGTATAGATGACGAAACCGGGTTTAGCACCACTCGGCTTCTTGACATATCGAAGTTCCGTGAAATCGACAGGCACTTGACTCGATTCGCGTGCTTTCGAGAAGTAGGCAGCGACGATCGCGGCTTCTTTTAATGTCGTTTCATCTGGTTCATCACTCCGAATGATGACGTGCGAACCGGGTATGTCTTTCGTATGCAACCAGGTTTCCGAACGTCGTCCGAATTTGAACGTCGCATAATCATTTTGTTTGTTGTTCTTACCGACATAAAAGTCGATGCCGGTCGAAGACTGATACGCTTCAAGTTTTGGGACGAGTGGTTTCTTTTTCTTTTTACTCCGTTCGCGTAAGTAACCTTCTTCGACGAGTTCTTCTCGCATTTCGCGGATGTCATCGGGGGACGCCACCTCGAGTTGGGCAAGTAACGACTCGAAGTAATCGAT
Source organism: Exiguobacterium sp. s193 (assembly GCF_018618755.1). GTDB lineage: Bacteria > Bacillota > Bacilli > Exiguobacteriales > Exiguobacteriaceae > Exiguobacterium_A. The sequence continues at coordinate 33,826 of NZ_JACSMR010000001.1, read as the reverse complement.
TTCGAGTTGGTTTTTCGTCAATTGTTTTGCGACTTCGACTTTCGCTGTTTTTAGTTTGTTGTAGCGTTTATAGTAACGCTGTGCATTTTCGTTCGGTGAGAAACGGGGATCGAGTGCGATCGTGAGTTCTTTCCCTTCCTCGTCATAATAATCGACGACGGTCGCTTCTTTCATCCCGCGTTGTAGTTGATACAAGTAGGTCGTCAAGAGCTCACCTTTATGCTTCAGTTCATCCATCTTCTCAGTCGCCGCAAGGTCACGTTCGAGTTTCGTCCGTTTTAAGAGGTTCTTCTCGTACTCACTCTTGATGAAACGTTCTAAATCTGCGGCCTGTTGTTTGACACGGTCACGGTTTGATTTTTGATGGAAAAAGGCATCGAGTACGTCACCACTCGTCGTGAATGTTTTTTCATCGACGATATCGCCGTGCTGTAAAGCGACGGGCGAAAACCGTTCCTTGCCACTCGCGAGCCGTTGGAAATAGTAAGGTCCTTCTAGTTCGCTCAAGACAGACTTTAGTGCTTCCGCGAGAGAAGTGCGATTGGCTAGTCCGGCACGCATGACGACTTCTTCGGCGATTTGTGGTGAGAGGCCACTGAATAGACCGAGTAATTGACGATCGATTTTTCCGGCGTTCCAATCAATCCGGTGTAAGGCTGTTTCAATATCTCCAGTCAACGGATCGACTTTATCTTGTTGCGGTGGGAGTTGATATTGAAGTCCCGGCATGATCGTCCGGAATGTATTTTGACTGAGCGGGAGGTGTTTGATGGCGTCAAGAATTTTATCCTGACCATCCGTCAATAAAATATTCGAGTGACGCCCCATCAGTTCGATATACAATTTTTTTGCTTCTTCGTCACCGAGCTCATTACGAGACCGAACGCGCATCAAGATGACGCGGTCGCGTCCTAATTGTTCAATCGACTCGATGAAACCACCTTCTAAATGCTTTCGGAGCATCATACAAAACATCGGAGGTTCACTCGGGTTACTCGTCGACTCGCTCGTCAAGTGCAAGCGTGCATACATTGCATTCGCAGAAGCGAGTAGCGTGACGTTTTTACGATCGGCCCGGACGCTGAAAATTAAATCGAGTGCGTACGGTTGATGAATCTTGTTGATTCGTCCTCCGACGAGCATCTGTAGTTCGTTGACGACGCGTGTCGTCATCAATCCATCAAAAGCCATGCTATTACCTTCTTTCCTGATTTCGTTTCCACTTTCTAAAGGTAACAGAAACCGCTTCGTTATGGTATGATAAAGCAGTCGAGCTAGAAAAAGATTACTTGCGAACTTCCTATCTATACTGCTAATATGAAACAATGTGAAGTTTGTTAGATGGAGGGGTTCTGAAGTGATTTTCAAAGAGCGTGGCTTATTACTCGTATTATCAGGTCCGAGTGGTGTCGGGAAAGGGACGGTTTGTCGTGCCTTACGTGAAGATGAGGACAATAATTTGCATTATTCGGTGTCGTGTACGACACGGAAACCGCGTGAAGGAGAAATTGATGGCGTCCATTATTTCTTCAAGACACGGGAAGAGTTTGAGCATATGATTGTAAACAACCAATTGCTTGAACATGCAGAATTTGTCGGAAACTATTACGGTACACCAGTCGATTGGGTGAACAAAATCTTAGATGAAGGCAAAGATGTCATCTTAGAAATCGAAGTACAAGGTGCGATGCAAGTCAAGGAGCACTTCCCTGAAGCAGTCTTCTTGTTCTTAGCGCCTCCAAGTCTTCAAGAATTACGCAATCGTCTCATCGGACGGGGAACTGAATCGGAAGAAGTCATCAAACAACGTCTCCTCGTTGCAAAAGAAGAGATTGAAATGATGGATGCTTATGATTATGTCGTAACGAATGATGAGATTCACAAAGCATGTGATCGGATTCAAGCTATCGTTACTGCGGAACATTGTAGTCGGGAACGCGTTGCGTCCCTTTATAAAAAAGCCATGGAGGTTAAATAACATGTTATATCCATCAGTAGATAAGTTACAAAAGAAAGTTCCTTCTAAATACACAATCGTGACGGTTGCTGCTAAACGGGCGCGTCAAATCCAAGACGGAAAACGCGTGAAGGTCGCAAATCCGAAATCACATAAGCCAGTCGGGAAAGCCCTTGAAGAGCTCTACTTCGGAGAGGTATTGGTCACGAACCAACCGCAAGACTAATTTTGAAGCAGCCACTCCTCATTGTGGCTGTTTTTTTCAATAAGGAGGAGTTCAATATGCTAACGAATCGTAAAATCTTACTCTGCGTCGGAGGTGGAATTGCCTCCTATAAAGCAGCAGCACTCGCCTCGAAACTTGTTCAGGCAGGGGCAAGCGTCCAGGTCGCAATGACGAAAAATGCCCAACAATTCGTTGGGAAGACGACGTTTGAGGCGTTGACACGTAAGCCTGTTTATGATGATGTCTTCATCGAACACGATGCTTCAAAAATCGCCCACATCGATTTGGCGGACGAGGCAGATTTAATCGTCGTCGCGCCGGCAACAGCAAATTTAATTGCGAAACTCGCGACAGGCATTGCGGACGATTTTATCACGACGACGATTCTTGCTGCGAAGTGTCCCGTTGTCGTCGCACCGGCGATGAACGTCAATATGCTGGAACATCCGGCAACGGTCCGAAATCTTGATCAATTGATGGCTGACGGCGTCCAGGTGATTGCACCAGGAGTCGGTAACTTAGCTTGTGGCTGGGTCGGAAAAGGACGGCTTCCGGAACCGGAAGACTTAGTCGAGACCATCCGAGGTTTTTTTGAAACGAAAATGCTCGCTGGGCGCCATGTATTAGTCAGTGCCGGTCCGACGATTGAACGAATTGATCCGGTCCGCTATTTAACAAATGATTCGTCCGGAAAAATGGGTGTTGCGCTAGCAGAAGCAGCCCGTGATTTTGGTGCCACGGTGACGCTCGTCCATGGGCCGATCAAAGGCGAACTGCCGAGCGGGATGACGACGGTCGCGGTTGAGTCCGGAGACGAGATGCTCAAGGAAATGCTTACGCGGTATGCGGCACAAGACCTCGTCATCATGGCGGCAGCGGTCGCCGATTATCGTCCGACGATTCAGTATACGAAAAAACAGAAAAAAATCGATGGGCCGTTACGAATTGAACTCGAAGAGACGACGGACATCTTACGGACGTTAGGTGAGCAGAAAACGCATCAAGTGCTTGTCGGGTTCGCGGCGGAGACGGAACAGGTCGAAGCACATGCCCTGAAAAAGCTGGAGCGAAAGCATGCTGATTTTATTGTCGCGAATGATGTGTCCCGTCCGGAAATCGGATTCTCAAGCGACGAAAATCAGGTCACCGTATTTGGGAAGAATCGTCCCGTCAGAAAATATGACCAACAACTGAAAACAGACTTAGCAAAAGCTTTGCTTGAACAATTCGCCGAGGCGTTACGATGATTGCTGAAGTCATCGTCGATGTAGCCGCTGCGACCGTTGACCGGCCGTTCGATTATGAAGTACCGGAACTTTGGCGGAAATTAGTCGTCCCCGGCATGCGGGTCGAAGTCCCGTTTGGACCACGGGCATTACTCGGGATCGTCGTTGGGACGAAGCCGGAAAGCGATTTAACACGGATCAAACCAATCGTCCGCGTCTTAGATGAAGTCCCAACCTACACTGAGGAACTTTTACAGCTCTCGTCCTATCTATCCGAGACGACGCTTTGTTATCAGGCAACGGCGTTACTCGCGATGTTACCTGCTGCCTTAAAGGTCAGTTATGATAAACTGGTTTTGGCGGAAAGTCCTCAGTTTTCTCACTGGAACCGCAAAAAAATCAGTCAGTTCCCGAGTGAAGTCCAACAGGAAATTCTTTTGGCTGCACGCCAAGGTGAGATTGAACTCCGACCAATCGTCAAAGAAAAAAAGACGACGAAAACGGACAAACGGATTCGACTGCTCGATCCGTCGATTCCGTTGTCGAGTCAAGCAACGAAACAAGTGTTGTTGCGGGACTATTTAATCGAACAAAAAGAGACGATGTGGAGTCACGTCATGCATGAGCTTGATTTGACGCTCAGCATCGTCCATACGTTAGAACGTAAAGGTGTCCTCAGTGTTGAAACGGTGGATATCAACCGCAATCCTTATGAACACTTGACGCAAGATATCTTCACCCCTGCCTTGTTGACAGACGATCAACAGGTGGCGGTCGATGCGATTACGGCGCCAGACGAAACGGCGACATTTTTACTGCATGGTGTGACCGGCAGTGGGAAAACGGAAGTCTACCTCGAGTCGATTCACGCGATGCTTGAACGGGGGCGACAGGCGATTTTGCTTGTCCCTGAAATTAGTCTGACACCGATGATGGTCAAACGATTCAAGCGCCGGTTCGGTGAACGGGTCGCCGTCTTGCATAGCGGATTGTCGCTCGGAGAGAAGTACGATGAATGGCGTAAGATCGCCCAAGGGGAAGTCGATGTCGTCGTCGGCGCACGCTCCGCTGTGTTTGCACCGCTGACGAATGTCGGCATCATCATCTTAGATGAAGAACATGAAACAACGTATAAACAAGAAGAAAATCCAAGGTACCATACGCGAGATGTCGCCACGTGGCGGGCTGCGTTCCATCATTGTCCGGTCGTCCTCGGAAGTGCGACACCGATCCTTGAAACATATGCCCGGTCCCAAAAAGGGGTCTATCAGTATTTACCGCTCAAAGAACGATTTGGTGGTGAGCTACCTCCAGTCGATATCATCGACATGCGCAAAGAACTCGAACGTGGAAACCGGACACCTTTTAGCTTGCCGTTGATTGAAGGAATCAAACAACGGATTGAGCGGGGCGAGCAAACGGTCCTGCTGCTCAACCGGCGTGGCTATACGACGTTCGTCTTGTGTCGTGACTGTGGAGAAACGTTGCAGTGTCCACACTGTGCCGTCAACTTGACGTATCATCAACAAGCCGATCGTCTCAAGTGCCATTACTGCGGGTTCGAGGCAGCGATGCCAAAAGAATGTCCGTCTTGTTCGTCGAAGAAAATTCGACAGTTCGGGACGGGAACACAAAAGATTGAAGAGGAACTGGCACATTTGATTCCGGAAGCAAAAATCATTCGGATGGATCAAGATACGACATCACGCAAAGGGGCACATGAAAAATTACTCAATGCCTTTGAGCGACGTGAAGGAAATATTTTGCTTGGGACACAGATGATTGCGAAAGGGCTTGATTTTCCGAATGTTACGCTCGTCGGTGTCATTGCGGCAGACGCGACGCTCGGAATTCCTGATTTTCGGGCGAGTGAACGGACGTTCCAGTTGATTACGCAAGTTTCGGGCCGAGCCGGACGGGGCGAACTAGCTGGTCAATCGATTATTCAGACATACAATCCGGACCATTATGTCATTCAAACCGCAAAACAACATGATTATGAGACATTTTATAACCGCGAGATGCAATTACGTAAACTAGGTGGGCATCCCCCGTTCTGGTTTTTAGGACTCATCACGGTTTCAGCGGTCCATCCGCTTGAAGCACAAGCAGAAGCCGAGGCGATTGCAGCAGAGTTACGACACCTTGAGTCGGACGACCTTGTCGTCAATGGTCCGCTCGATGCGCCGCTCGCCCGACTGAAAAACATGTATCGGCAGCAAATCATCATTAAACACAAAGGGCAAGAAGAGGTGCGGGAGGCACTCCGCGCGATGCTCGCATTACGCATCAAACAAAAGATCCAAGTAACAGTGGATTTAAATCCATTCGTATTTATGTGAGGTGGCAGTATGTATAAAGTAGTGGAAGTTCCAAATGACGTATTGCGTCAGACGTGTCAACGTGTCACGAAGTTCGATAAAAAATTAGGCAAGATGATCGACCGGATGTTCGATACGATGTACGAATATGATGGCGTCGGACTCGCGGCACCACAAATCAATCAGCCGATTCGTGTCGCCGTTGTCCATACGGATGACGAGACAGGTCCGATTGAGTTGATCAATCCAGAGATTATCGAATCAAGTGGATCACAAATCGATGACGAAGGCTGTCTCAGTATGCCGGGTGTCTTCGGTCCGGTCGACCGGTTTGAACACATCGTCGTCAAAACACAAGATCGCCTTGGACGTAGTGTCAAAATCAAAGCGAGCGGTTTTTTCGCGCGTGCGATTCAGCATGAAATGGATCATCTCGATGGCGTGTTATTCACGGATAAACTCGTTGAGCAGGAGGCGGCACCGCGTGTCGTGTTCATGGGTACACCTGAATTTGCGGCGAGCACGCTCCGTGAAGTCATTGACGCAGGATACAATGTCGTCGGTGTCGTTTCACAGCCGGATAAACCCGTCGGACGAAAACGCGAAGTCAAACCGACACCTGTTAAAGAAGTTGCACTTGCGCATGAGATTCCGGTGTTGCAACCAACGAAGATTCGCGAGGATTACCAAGACTTGCTCGATTTGAACCCAGACATCATCATCACGGCAGCTTACGGACAAATCGTCCCGACTGCCGTGCTTGAGGCACCGAAATATGGGGCAATCAATGTTCATGCCTCGTTGTTACCGAAGTACCGCGGTGGGGCGCCGATTCACCAAGCCATCATTGATGGGGAGACGGAGACCGGTGTGACGATCATGTATATGGTCGACCGCCTGGACGCGGGAGATATGTTGTCAAAAATTATTGTCCCGATTGAAGAACGGGATACGGTCGGCACGATGTTCGAAAAATTGAGTGACGCTGGAGCACGGTTATTGATTGAAACGCTTCCGCAGTTATTTGCCGGAACACTGACACCGGAAGCACAACGGGAAGAAGACGTGACATTTTCTCCGAACATCAGTCGGGAACGGGAACGGCTTGACTTCTCTCGCCCCGGGGAAGAACTCTACAACCATATCCGAGGGATGAATCCTTTCCCGAGTGCGTATACGCTACTAGGCAAAGATCGTCTTAAAGTCTACTTCGCTGAAAAATGTGAAGGAACAGGAACGCCTGGCGAAATCATTGCCCTTGAGAGTGATGGACCGATCATTGCGACAGGCTCGAACGTCGCCTTGAAACTCGTTGATCTCCAACCGGCCGGAAAAAAACGGATGGATGGTGCGACCTTCATGTGCGGGATTGGTCAGACGCTCGAAATCGGACAGAAAGTAGGCGAAGACGTATGAATGTACGCGATGCAGCAGTCACGACGTTATTAAAGATTGGGCAAGGTGGTGCTTTTTCGACGATCTCCGTCCACCAAATGCTTGAAAAACGGGCGATTTCAAAAGCTGACGTCGGATTATATACAGAACTCGTCTATGGAACGCTCAGTCGCGAACTGACACTTGACTATATTCTCGATCCCTTGCTCGCGTCGCAAAAAAAACTCGACCCGTTCATGCGTCCGTTACTTCGGATGAGTGTCTATCAGTTATTTTATTTAGACCGAATTCCGGATCATGCTGTCATTCATGAAGCAGTCGAGATTGCGAAAACACGCGGGAAACCGCATATCGCAAAAGTGGTCAACGGAGTCTTGCGGAACGTCTTGCGGCAAGGGAAACCGAATTTTTCATCGATTGCTTCAACGAGCAAACGAATCAGCGTTGAAACGAGTCACCCCGAGTGGCTGGTTGAACGCTGGATTGAACTGTTCGGAGAAGACGAGACGTTAAAGATTTGTCAAATCAATAACGAACCGGCACCGGTCACGGTCCGTGTCAATCAAAATAAAGCAACTATCGCAGAAGCAATCGAATTGCTCGAAGCCCAAGGTGTTGTCGCCAAGCCAGCCGTCGTCGCCCCGGACGGACTTGAAATCATTAGCGGCAGTGTCCAACAAACGGATTTGCTCGACCGTGGGTATCTGTCGCTTCAAGATGAAAGTTCGATGCTCGTAGCGCGGGCCGTCGGAGCAAATCCGACCGACAGTGTGCTTGACAGTTGTGCAGCACCTGGTGGGAAAGCGATGCATATTGCGGAAGGGTTGACGACAGGTTCGTTGAAGGCACTTGATTTACACACACATAAAATTAAATTGCTGAAGAAACAAGCAGAACGGCTTGAGCTCGATACGGTGGAGGCGGAAGCCCTTGACGCCCGCAAAGTCGGCGACCGGTTCGACCCAGAATCGTTCGACCGGATTCTTGTTGACGCCCCGTGTTCCGGGCTCGGTGTCATCCGCCGGAAACCCGATATCAAATGGACGAAACAACCTGAACAATTGACACAGTTACCTGTCATCCAGCGGCAAATCATCGAGGCCGTTCTTCCGCTCGTCAAGCGTGGAGGGACATTCGTCTATTCGACGTGTACGATTGATCCCGTTGAAAATGAACAGCAAACGGCATTTATCTTAAACCAAGGATTTGTTTTTGACGAGTCATTCAAAGAGCGGATGCCGGAAATGGTACAGCCGTTGATTTCAGAACGGGCAGAACTGAAGTTGCTTCCGACGACGCTTGGGACAGACGGGTTTTATATTGCCGCCTTTAAAAAGCAAGGGTGAGATGAACGTTACAGATTGTTAGACGATGCAGTAGCGGGTGAGACAGAAGAGGAGGACGGTCATGGAGTTAGCTTATCTGACGACGACGGGGAAAGTGCGATTGAAAAATGAGGACACGGTGTTACTCGTCGGTGATGAAAAACAAGGGCTTGCCGTCGTCGCTGACGGAATGGGTGGTCACGCGGCAGGTGAGAAGGCGAGTGCGATTGTTTATCAAGTATTTGCCGATGCTTACGTAGATATGCCAAGTCGACCAGGCGAACTGTCTTCATGGATTGAACAACAGGTGCAGGAAGCCAATTCTCAAATCTTACAGTATTCTAAAACAGAAAACCTGGCCGTCGTCGGAACGACGATGGCGTGTGTCTGCTGGTCGGACGAGCTCCTCGTCATTGGTCACGTCGGGGACAGCCGCGTCTACGCGATTGAAGAGGGGCAGTTAAGGCAACTGACAGATGACCATTCTTATGTCAATATGCTCAAACAATTAGGTGAATTGTCGGAAGAAGAAGTCGAGAATCATCCGCGCCGAAATGTCATCACACGCTCGATTGGTTCGAATGAAGTAGTCGACGTCGACGTTCAGGTCCGAGATGCACCCGATTATGAAATCGTCCTTGTCTGTAGTGACGGATTGACGGATGAAGTTCCGGATGAAGTGATACAGCAGTTGTTGCAAGAAGATGCACCGCTTGAACAGATTGTCGAACGACTTGTCTCCGAAGCGAATGAGCGAGGGGGAGCAGACAACATCACAGTGGCTGCAATCCGTTTTAAAGAAAGAAAGAGGGTCTGAATATGCGATACGGAGATCGATTAAATGACCGCTACCGCATAGAACGGCTAGTTGGAAACGGCGGGATGGCGAATGTCTATCAAGCTTATGATGAAATCTTAAACCGGCATGTCGCGATTAAAATTTTACGGACTGAATTTTCGCATGATGAACAATTCATCCGACGCTTTGAGCGCGAAGCACATGCCGCGACAAGTTTGAACCATCCGAACATCGTTGCCGTCTATGATGTCGGCGAAGAGGATTCAATTTATTATATCGTGATGGAGTTCATCGACGGGATGACGCTGAAGACGTATTGTGAGGGTCGACCGCTCGCGATCAATAAAGCGGTTGAAATCATCAGCCAAATTTGTGATGCGATTGATCACGCCCATGCACACCGGATCATCCACCGCGATATTAAACCGCAAAACATGCTCGTCCGGGAAGACGGAACGGTCAAGGTGACAGACTTCGGGATTGCCGTCGCCATGTCGAACGCGACATTGACACATACGATGTCCGTCCTTGGTTCCGTGCATTACTTTTCGCCTGAACAGGCAAAAGGAAAATTTGCCGATGAAAAATCGGATATCTATTCGCTCGGTGCGGTCCTCTATGAACTCGTGACAGGACACGTCCCGTTCGAAGGGGATTCCCCCGTTGCCGTTGCATTAAAACACTTGCAAGATACGGCCCGGCGTCCATCCGTTTTAAATCCTGCCGTCCCGCAAGCATTAGAAAACTGTATCATGCAGGCACTTGCGAAGGCCCCACACGATCGCCAACAATCCGTTGCTGAATTCCGGGAAGACATGGTGACGGCCTTATCTGCAGAACGAGCAGATGAAGGCATTCGTGGGGAAAATGTGATGGAACAAACGATGGTCTTGAGCCCGGTCTCGCTTCCACCGGAGACGTCACGTGATGAAGAAACGGTCAAAGTCGCAACGGTCGTTCCGAAACAAAAAAAGAAAAAACGATGGTGGATGGTTCTCGTATTCCTTCTGCTGCTCGGAGGTGCCGCAACGACGTTTGCGATGTGGCCAGATCCAACGGTTGTTGTACCGGACGTCGCAAAAGAAGATGCTGATGATGCTGAAAAACAACTTGAGAAACTCGGCTTCGTCGTTGAATCGACGGAACGCTCAAGCGATACGATTGACGAGGGGGTTGTCATCAGTCAAGCGCCGCGGGCAGAAGTAACCGTCAAAAAAGGATCGACGGTCAATCTCGTCGTCTCGACTGGCAGTGATCCGGTCGAAGTACCGGACGTCACAGATGAGACGGAGAAAAAAGCGACAACGATTTTAAAAGATGCTGGTTTCTCAAAAGTAGATGTCGAAAAAGAAGAATCAGAAGAGATTAAACGGGGCAACGTCATCCGGCAATCGATTTCAGCCGGAACGGAAGTGATCGCGAAAGAACAGACCATCACGATCACGGTCTCAGAAGGCTCGTCGGCGTTTGAATTGAAGGATTTGACGAACATGTCGAGTGCGGAAGCAAAGGCGTATCTGGATGAGACAGGACTTGACGGGACATTCGAACAAGAATTTTCAAGTGAAATCGGGCTCGATCAAGTCATTCGTCAATTCCCACAGGCAGGAGTAAAAGTCGAACCGAACGATGCCGTGACGGTCTTCATTTCGAAAGGGGAAGAGGAAAAAACGGTAACCGCCACTTTCCCTGAAAAAGTCGCTTATGATGCTGTGAGTGAAGGAGAGGAAGAACCGCCGCAACAAGTCATCCGAATCGAGACCGAAGACGCGAAAGGGAAACGGACGGTCATCGAAGAATCGATTGATCGTGACGAAACGTTTGATGTCCCGTTGACGATTGATCCGGGCGAAGAAGGTAAAATCACGATTTACAAGGACGATGAAGTCTATCGTGCGAAGACGATTACGTATGAACAGGCGAAAGCAAAACAATAAGTAAGACGGTCAGAAGTAAGCTCAAGGAGGGCATAGGATGGCGGAAAATCGAATCGAAGAAAATCGGGATGGAACAATCATTCGTTTACAAGGCGGATTTTATGATGTCATGACGACGCAAGGTGAGGTGCGCTCGCGTGCGCGGGGGAATTTCCGAAAACGAGGGATCAGCCCTGTTGTCGGGGATGAAGTAGTGTTGCATATCGAGAGCGAGACAGGATACATCCTAGAAGTAAAAGATCGGCAAAATTTCTTAGTCCGTCCACCGGTCGCGAACATCGATCAAGCCTTACTTGTCGTCTCAGCGGCGGAACCGGATTTTTCAGCCCATTTGCTCGATCGGTTTTTAGTCTTAATCGAAGCAAAAGAGATTCAACCGATCATCATCTTGACGAAGATGGATTTATTGAATGGCTCCGCTGAAGAAGAAGTCCGGTCGGCGATTGCCGGTTACCGGCAGATCGGCTATCAAGTCATCGAAACGTCGAGCGAGACGCTTGAAGGGGTCGAGCACGTCCGGCCACTACTCAAACAAAAAACAAGTGTGCTTGCGGGTCAATCCGGAGTCGGAAAAAGTTCTTTATTGAATGCGCTCGACCCATCGCTTGATCTTGAGACGAGTCATATCTCGAAATCACTTGGGCGTGGACGGCATACGACGCGTCACGTGACGTTAATTCCGCTTGCGGACGGGTTGATTGCCGATACGCCAGGGTTTTCGAACCTTGATTTTCCACATGAAATGGAGCTTGAAGAATTACGTTGGTGTTTTCCGGAGTTCGTTGCGCAACAAGATACGTGTAAGTATCGTGGTTGCCTGCACTTGAATGAGCCGGGCTGTGCCGTCAAAAAATCGATCGAGGCAGACGAAATCATGTCGTCCCGGTATACGAATTATGGTATGTTTGTAGAGGAAATCAAGAATCGAGCGCGGAGGTATTGAAATGATTAAAATCGCCCCATCTATCTTATCAGCAGATTTTGCCAACTTAGAACGAGACGTCAAAGCCGTTGAGACGGCAGGAGCAGATTATATCCACTTCGATGTCATGGACGGTCAGTTTGTCCCGAACATTTCATTTGGATTGCCTGTTCTCAGCAGCCTGCGTCAAAAGACGGACATGGTCCTTGACGTTCACTTGATGATTGATCGCCCGGAAAACTTCGTCGAAGCATTTGTAGCGGCAGGAGCGGATATCGTTACCTTCCATGTCGAAGCAACGAACCACGTCCATCGTGTCTTGCAACAAATTAAAGGGGCTGGAGCAAAAGCCGGCGTCGTCCTGAATCCACACACGTCGCTGTCGACGATTGAACATGTCCTAGAAGAGGTCGACATGGTCTTGTTGATGACGGTCAATCCAGGGTTTGGCGGACAAGCCTTCCTGCCAAGTGTCATGACGAAACTGAAGCAATTGGCGACGATGAAGGCCGAACGCGGTTTGACGTTCGAAATTGAAATCGATGGTGGTGTCAATGCGGAAACAGCAAAACTGTGTATCGACAATGGCGCGAACGTCCTTGTCGCAGGTTCTGCGATCTACAATGCACCAGACTATGCGGAAGCCATCACTAGTATTCGAAACGCTGCTCACGTATAATAGAGCCAAGACAATTAAATTTTGACCGCAAGGGGTGTCGCGTCAAGCGGCTGAGAGAAGTGAGTAGACTTTAACCCTTCGAACCTGTTCCGTTCAGACGGACGTAGGGATGTGGCGCACGCAGGCAGTACGGCGTCCGTCGTACTGCCTTTTTGCTGTCATCATTATTTTATTTTTAGGAGGAACACAGTATGAAACGGTTACAAATGTTAATGGAGATTGCGATATTCGCGAGTCTCGGTGTTGTATTTGATTTATTGATTCCGTTTAAGATGCCGCAAGGGGGATCCATCAGCTTAGCGATGTTACCGATTTTCGTCATGGCCTTTCGTCACGGCGTCGTTGGTGGTGTCATCACAGGCGCGCTCGTCGGAACGATTCAATTGATGTTCGCACCGCAAATTTTGACGGTCGTCCAACCGCTTCTTGACTATACGCTTGCATATGGTGTCGTCGGTTTGAGTGGATTGTTTGCGAGTCAGGTTAAAAAAGCAGCAGCAGACGGTCAAAAAAAGCGTCTCATGACTGTCGTCTTGTTTGCGACACTGCTCGGTGCGGGATTACGTTACATCTGTCACGTCATCAGCGGAATCGTCTTTTTTGCAGAGTATGCCGAGGGACCGGTCGTTCCTTACTCGTTAATCTATAACGCAACGTATATGGTTCCTTCGTATGTCTTATGTGGAGTCGTCGCGGGCCTCTTGTTTACGACAGCACCACGTCTCTTACGTTATTCGGCACGCGGTATTTGAGATGCGGGTTTTAATCGTTGCGGCGGGTCCGATCGAAGACGTCCCGGCGCTTGCGCCATTCATCACGGATCAGACGACGGTCATCGGTGTTGATGGTGGGATTGCGACATTAGCAGAGCAAGGACTTGATTGTGATGTCGCAATCGGTGACTTCGACTCGCTCGGATACGTTCCGGATGGGGGATTGCTTCATCCGGCAGAAAAAGATGAAACGGACTTAGAACTTGCGTTACGGTACGCAAACGAACATCATGCAGGTGCTGAACTACTCATCTTCGGTGCAAGTGGTGGACGACTCGATATGACATTGCAAAACGTCTATTTGTTAAAACAATTCCCGGCAGCACGACTCGTGACGAAACGTGAGGATGTCCGGTACTGGCGAGTCGGTCAATACGAGCTCGCGTCTGAAGGGTATCATTACCTATCATTCATTCCGCTTGTCCCGTCGAATTTGACGTTACGCGGCGTCAAATACCCCTTGACGGAGCATCCTGTTCCGGTCGGCGGTTCGTTGACGGTCAGCAATGAATGGAATGGTGTCGCGCAAGTAACGGTCACCGAAGGGGAAGTCCTCGTCTTGCGCACGCATGAAAAATAATACGTGTCACGCCTCCATCAAATCTTGCTGGAGCGACCAGGAGATGTGCTTTTCAAGTACGTGTCATGAATATGGCAAACGCCGATGAGTCCGTATATAAAACGGAAGCATCGGCGTTTTGATGTTTTAGCAGCTTTTTGAGTCAGCAGTTTAGTTGAAATTGTTAAATTTCGGCACCTGATGTACCGAGGACCAGGTAATACGTCAAAGTCGTTCGTCTTGAAGTGTCGAACTGGCTGCTTGTTGTTCGCTTTTGGCAGCAAGGTGCTTCCCTTTGACAAATAGGTGGTAACTCGCCCATGTCAGTAGGAAGAAAGGGACGCCGAGATATAAGGCGACACGTTGATCTGCTTGAAAACCTAAACTGATTAAGACAAGCAGGTTGAGTGAGAACGAAACGATCGGTAAGACCGGGAAGAACGGTGTCTTGAACTTCAATTCGTCAAGCGTGTGTCCTGCCTTGATGAATTGACGCCGGAAAGCGATTTGCGAAGCTGAAATCGAAATCCAACCGACTTGTGCTCCGAGACCGGCGATGGATAACAACCAGATGAAGACGGTGTCCTCGGCAAAAAATGCCGTCAATAAGGATAACATCGCGAACAGCATCGTAAACGCTAAAGCACGCATCGGCACACCTCGCTGATTGACGATGGCAAGTTTCTTTGAAATCATGCCTTCTTGCGACATCGACCAGAGCATGCGTGTCGCGGCATACAGACCGGAGTTTCCGACGGATAAGAGTGCCGTCAAAACGACGATGTTCATTAAATCGGCAGCATATGGGATGCCGATTGCGTCAAAGACCATGATGAAGGGACTGCTGATGCCGCCCGCTGATTCATACGGAATCAAGGCACCGATGATCGTAATCGAGAGGACGAAGAAAATAAACGTCCGCCAAACGGTATTACGAATCGCTTTCGGAATCGATTTTTCAGGATCGCTCGACTCCCCGGCAGCGACACCAATCAATTCAGTTCCCTGGAAAGCGAAGTTGACGGCGATCATCGTCGTCAAGACACCGAGGATTCCGTTCGGAAACCAACCGTTCGCCGTAAAGTTTGCGAACAACGTAGCTGGTCGTTCAGCCGCCATATCAATCCATCCGAACCATGCGGCTCCCCCGAGTCCGATGAAGAACAGGATGGCGAGTACTTTGAGGCTTGAAAACCAAAATTCTGCTTCCCCGAATGCTTTCGCAGAGATGGCGTTCAAACCAAATAAGATGACGGTAAATAAGGCACACCAGATGACGACGGGAACGTTTGGAAACCAGCGATCCATCAGACTGCCAGCAGCTGTGATTTCAAGAGCGACGGTCACGGCCCAGCCGAGCCAATAAATCCAGCCGACGGCAAAACCGATACCTGGACCGATGAACCGTGTCGTATATGTTTGGAATGAACCGGACACAGGCATGTGGACGGCCAACTCCCCTAGACAGAGCATCGTTAAGTACATGATCGTCCCGCCGACGATGTAACTGAGAACCGCCCCGAGTGGTCCTGCTTGCGAAATCGTCAATCCCGAACCGAGAAATAACCCCGTTCCAATAATACCACCAAGCGAAATCATAAATAGATGTCGGCTCGTCATGGCTCTTTTTAACTGCATGATGAATTCCCCCTTGAGCATAAAGTAAATGCCAATTCATTGTAAGCGTTTTCAAACGCTCCGACAATTACTTTAGGAGAAAAATAAAAAAGACGACAAAAAAACCGGAAGGGAAGATTCCCGTCCGATTAGTTGCGCCTTATACGCGTTCGACTTTACCTGATTTAAGAGCTCGAGCTGAAACCCAAACCTTTTTAGGTTTACCGTCAACGAGGATACGTACTTTTTGTACGTTGACTCCCCAAGTGCGTTTCGTTTTGTTCAATGCGTGTGAACGGTTGTTTCCCGACTTCGGCGATTTTCCAGTAACGTAGCATTTACGTGCCATGCGTTCCGCCTCCTTTTATGTTGTTTTGCGTTCGTCCTAATAGACACTTTGCTATCTTAGCATGCTGTTAAGACGGTTGCAACATAAAAAAAGTAGCTGACAAGAAAAAAACTTGACAGAGAACCTCAAAATTTAAAATAATGAATGAGGATGATGGTAAAAGTTCATTTGACCGCTACTATTTTTCACTTATTCATTGTATAGTCAGTACGGCGACTTTTCAATAGTAGGTCCTTATAGTAGAATTACGAGAAGAACACAAATAGTTAAAGGGGGCTACTCAGGTGGCGATCGAGATGAAAACGACCTATGGAAAGATTGATGTAGATAATGATGTCGTCGCGCAACTAGCGGGCGGAGCAGCAATGGAATGTTTTGGTGTCGTTGGTATGGCATCACAATCACAAATCAAAGATGGGCTAGCTGAATTATTGAAACGTGAGAATTTTGCACGTGGCGTCATCGTTCGACAATCTTCAGATCAAGTTCACATCGATATGCATATCATTGTGAGTTACGGTACGAAAATTTCTGAAGTCGCGAACAATGTTCAAAGCCGTGTTAAATATACGTTGAACCAAGCATTAGGGTTAGAAGTGACATCTGTAAATATTTTTGTCCAAGGAGTCCGTTTGACGAATGTCTAAGACGGAAATAGAGGAGGAAACTTTAGTGAGTGTAGATCGTTTAACAGGAGCCCAATTAGCCAAGATGATTCAAAATGGTGCAGCAAATCTCTATCAAAATGCAGATTTCGTCGATTCGCTGAACGTATTCCCGGTCCCGGACGGGGACACAGGGACGAACATGAACTTGACGATGACATCTGGATCGAAAGAAGCAACAAAAGCAACAGCTGATTCTGTCTCGGACGTCGCATCTGTATTTGCCCGTGGTCTCTTGATGGGTGCCCGTGGAAACTCGGGTGTCATCTTAAGTCAATTATTCCGTGGTTTTTCAAAATCGATTGAAGGTAAACAAACGATTGATACGAAAGAATTCGCAGATGCCTTGCAAAAAGGTGTCGATACGGCATACAAAGCTGTCATGAAACCTGTTGAAGGAACGATTTTAACGGTCGCCCGTGAGACAGCAGTCGCGGCAATCGCTCAATCGGAAACGACGACAGATTTACTTGAATTAATGCGTGGAATCGTCGAATCGTCGAAAGTTTCGCTCGAAGGAACACCCGATCTTTTGCCGGTCTTAAAAGAAGTCGGTGTCGTCGATTCAGGTGGACAAGGACTCGTTTGCATCTATGAAGGGTTCCTCGCGACACTCGAAGGGAAGGAACTTGAAAAACCGCATGCACCTGTCATGGAAGCACTCGTCGAAGCAGAGCATCATAAATCGGCTCAAAGCTTCATGTCGACGGAAGAAATCCATTACGGATACTGCACGGAAATCATGGTTCGTTTCCAAGAAGATAAATTAGCAGACGCACCGTTCAGTGAAGAAGACTTCCGGAACGAACTGTCAGAGTTCGGGGATTCGCTCCTCGTCGTCGCGGATGAAGAACTCTTAAAAGTACACGTCCATGTCGAGACACCAGGTGATGTCATCAATAAAGGTCAAAAATTTGGTGAACTCGTTGCGGTTAAAATCGAAAATATGCGTCAGCAGCACTCGACGATTTTAGACGAAGAGGGTGTCAACCATGTGACGGCTCCAACTGCACCGAAAACGAAAACGAAAGCGAAATCGGCACTCGTGACGGTCGCGATGGGGGAAGGCATCAGTGAACTCTTTAAATCGCTCGGCGTCAGTATCGTCATCGAAGGTGGACAGACGATGAATCCGTCGACGGAAGATATCGTCAAAGCAATCGAAGACGCACATGCAGACCACGTCTACGTCTATCCGAACAACTCGAATATCATCATGGCGGCTGAACAAGCGGCATCGGTTGCGACGTGCGGCGTGACAGTCGTGAAATCAAAAACGGTCCCACAAGGACTCGCTGCGACAATCGTCTACAATCCGGAAGCGACAGTCGAAGAAAACGAACGTCACATGATGGATGCGATTGGTGCCGTGAAGTCAGGACAAATCACATATGCCGTCCGTGACACAAGCATCGATGGTGTCGAGATTAAAAAAGATGATCACATGGCGATTGCTGAAAAACAAATCGTCGCAACGGATCATTCAAGTCTCGGTGCAGCAAAAAAACTAGTCGATACGCTCGTGACGGAAGACGACGAAATCGTAACGATTTTATTCGGTGAAGGGGTCACACAAGATGAGGTCGACGAGTTGGTCGCCTATATCGAATCCGTCAACCCGGAAGCGGAAGTCGAAGTCCATGACGGAAAACAACCACTTTATTCATACATTCTTAGCGTTGAATAAATAATAAAGGTGAAGTTACCTGTTCACGAATCCCACCATCTGCGATAATAGAGGTGGGATTTTGTTTACTGTAAAAGAGAGGGGAAAAAAGATGAAATATCGGAGTGTGTTTGATATTATCGGTCCTGTCATGGTAGGACCTTCTAGTTCGCATACAGCAGGGGCAGCGCGAATTGGATTGATGGCTGGTAAGTTATTCGGGGAGACACCAACAGACATTTACATCACGTTTTATGGATCGTTCGCCGACACGTATCGTGGACACGGGACGGATGTGGCAATCATCGGTGGCGTGCTCGGTTATGATACATTCGACGACCGCATTCCAGAATCGATTAAAATTGCAGAAGGCAAAGGGATTCGGATTCATTTTGAAACAAGTGAGGCACTGACGGACCACCCGAATACGGCGCGAGTCCATTTGACAGATGGTGAGAATCAATTTGAACTTGTTGGTATTTCAATCGGTGGGGGAACGATTGAAATCACAGAACTAAATGGTGTACCGTTACGCCTTTCAGGCGGTGGGCCGGCACTCGTCGTCTTACACCACGATCGTTTTGGGGCGATTGCAGCAGTGACGCGTATTCTTGCCGACTATGAAATCAATATCGGTCACATGGAAGTGTCGCGTCATGAAAAAGGACGACAGGCACTGATGGCGATCGAAATCGATGATCGGATGCCAAAAGAAGTATTAGAAGAAATTAATCGGTTACCACAAGTCGAACGATCCGTCATGATGGGAGAGTGAAAAAATGTTTAAATCAGTAAAGGAACTCGTAGCACTTGCTACTGAAAAGAACGTTCCGATTTCGGAAATCATGATTGAACAAGAAATGGCAGTCCGTCACTTAGAACGTGATGAAGTGTACGCGATGATGGAACGAAATCTTCAAGTCATGGAAGAAGCTGTTGAACGGTCACTTGCAGGTGACGGTGTCGAGTCGGTCACAGGTCTGACGGGTGGAGATGCTGTCTTACTTCAACGTTACCGGGCGTCAGGGAACGGATTGTCCGGTGATTTGCTGTTAGATGCCGTCAGTAAAGCGATTGGTACGAATGAAGTCAACGCGGCGATGGGGAAAATTTGTGCGACACCGACAGCGGGAAGCGCGGGCGTCGTCCCTGGTACGTTGTTCGCCGTCAAAGAACGGCTTCAGCCTTCGCGCGAAGGGATGCTCCGCTATCTCTTCACATCGGGTGCGTTCGGTTTCGTCGTCGCCAATAATGCGTCGATTTCAGGTGCTGCCGGTGGGTGTCAAGCGGAAGTGGGTTCTGCTACCGCGATGGCTGCTGCTGCGATCGTCGAAATGGCGGGCGGAACACCGGATCAATCGGCGCACGCATTTGCGATTGCCTTAAAAAATATGCTCGGTCTCGTCTGTGATCCGGTCGCCGGACTCGTCGAGGTTCCCTGCGTTAAACGAAACGCGATGGGCGGAGCCAACGCGCTCGTCGCAGCAGATATGGCGCTTGCTGGTATCACGTCACGTATCCCGTGTGACGAAGTCATTTCGGCGATGTATGAAATTGGTCAGATGATGCCTTCTGCCTTACGCGAAACGGCAAAAGGTGGACTTGCGAATACACCGACCGGACGCTGGCTGGAGTCAAAGATTTTCGGAGAGCTTTCGAATGAATCCATCAAGTGAAGTCACGACTTTAAAAGGAATCGGTCGTGACTTGGCAGGTAAGCTCGCGGAAATGGATATCGTAACGATTGCGGACGTGCTCGAGCACGTCCCCTTTCGTTATGATGATTTTGTTACGGGAAGTTTGACGGAAGCTATTCACGAGGATAAAGTCAAATTCACTGGACAGGTCCAGTCAGAACCACTCGTCCGTTATTACGGAAAAGGGAAAAACCGGCTGACCTTCCGCTTGCTTGTTGAAGAGCGGTACAGTGTAACAGTGACGATGTTCAACCGTGCGTTTTATAAAGCACAGTTAAAGGTCGGTGAAGAAGTGACGGTCAGCGGCAAGTGGGATTTGCACCGGATGACGATTTCAGCAACGGAACTCCAGTTCGGCGCCATCGAAGGGGAGCTGACACCGGTCTATTCCTTAAAGGGTGACATGCGCATGAAGACCTTTCGGCGTGTGGTCGAACTGGCCTTCGCGGCGGTTGAATCGATTGGGGAACGTGTGCCGGATTCAATCCGGACGGCGTACCGGTTACTCGACCGAATGACGATGCTGAAGACCTTACATTTCCCGACGCACCGCAAAGAATTGGCGGCGGCAAGACGAAGTTATGTCTATGAAGAATGTCTCTATTTTCAACTGAAGCTTCAGACCTTACGTCTCGGTAAACGACAGGGGCAAGGTCTGGCGTTACCGTTACATCAAGAGGCGGTAGCACAGTTCATCGCCGGATTACCGTTTCCGCTAACAGGTGCCCAAAAACGGGTGACAGAAGAAATATTGAATGATATGCATCGACCGGAACGGATGAACCGGCTGCTTCAAGGAGATGTCGGTAGCGGAAAAACCGTCATTGCAGCGATTGCGCTGTTTGCGACGATCCGTGCAAACAAACAAGGGGCATTGATGGTTCCGACTGAAATCCTCGCAGAGCAGCATGCTTCTTCCTTGGCACCGCTCCTAGAGCCGTTCGGGATTAAGGTGGGCCTGCTGACGAGTTCCGTCAAAGGTAAAGCCCGGAAATTGTTGTTAGAAGCATTACGACAAGGAGAAATCGACATCCTCGTCGGAACACATGCATTGATTCAAGATACGGTTGTTTTCAAAGACCTCCATCTGGTCATTACGGATGAACAACATCGTTTTGGTGTCGAACAGCGGAAACGACTTCGAGCTAAAGCAGAACAAGCGGATGTCCTCTATATGACAGCGACTCCGATTCCACGGACGCTTGCGATATCCGTGTTTGGCGATATGGATGTTTCGATCATCGACGAGATGCCGGCAGGACGTAAAGAAATCGAGACGTACTGGGCGAAACC
Source organism: Exiguobacterium sp. s193 (assembly GCF_018618755.1). Lineage (GTDB taxonomy): Bacteria > Bacillota > Bacilli > Exiguobacteriales > Exiguobacteriaceae > Exiguobacterium_A. The sequence continues at coordinate 12,420 of NZ_JACSMR010000001.1, read as the reverse complement.
AGAACAGATTGAACGCGTCTTTGGTTTTATTGAGAAGGAATTACTTCTCGGGCGACAAGCCTATGTCATCACGCCATTGATCGAGGAATCTGAATCACTTGATGTCCAAAATGCAATCGAACTTCACATGCTCCTCGTCGAACGGTTCCGGGATCACGCCGTGGGCTTAATGCATGGACGACTCAGCTCGTCTGAAAAAGACGAGGTCATGCAAGCCTTTAAAGACAATGCGGTACAAGTCCTCGTCTCAACGACGGTCGTCGAAGTCGGAGTCAACGTACCGAATGCTTCGATCATCGTCATTTACGATGCGGAACGGTTTGGCCTCGCGCAGCTGCACCAGTTACGTGGTCGTGTCGGGCGTGGGGATGCCCAGTCATACTGTATCTTAATTGCTGACCCGTCGTCCGATACCGGAAAAGAGCGGATCAAGACGATGACGGAAACGAATGATGGGTTTAAATTGGCGGAAAAAGACCTAGAATTACGTGGGTCCGGAAACTTCTTCGGGACGGAACAAAGCGGATTACCACGTTTCGTTTTGACAGATCCCGCCCTCGATATCCAAGTCATGGAGACAGCGCGTCATGATGCCGTTCGTTTGTTACGGTCAGACGCGTTTTGGCAGGCGGCTGATTATGCTGTATTACGGGACTATATCGAGGAACAAGGCTTGCTTGACGGAGAAAGAATTGAATAATACTTGAAAGTGAACAACAGGGGATATATACTACTATTAGTACCAGGTGATAATAGTAGTTATCCTTCTTGTAGGAGGAACGTACATGCGGGTACCTAAAAAAGAACGACAAGTAGAACTACAGCATACGATTGAACAAAATCCATTCATCACCGATGAGGCGCTTGCAGTCAGATTTAATGTCAGCATCCAGACGATTCGACTCGATCGAATGGAGTTAAAGATTCCTGAATTACGGGAACGGATTAAACACGTTGCGACAGAGCGACTCGATGATGTGCGTACTTTAACCGAAAGTGAAGTCATTGGTGATATGATTGACCTGAAACTCGATACATCCGCGATTTCGATTTTAGAAATCTTACCGGAACATGCGTTTAGCCGCAATGCGATTGCGCGCGGACATATTTTATTTGCGCAAGCCAATTCGCTTGCGATTGCGTTGATTGATGATGAATTGGCATTGACGACACGTGCCAATGTCCAATTCACACGGTCGGTCCACGTCGGAGAACGGGTCGTCGCGAAAGCGTTCGTCAGTTCACACCGTCAAGATGGACGGTCGGACATCAACGTCGAAAGTTATGTCGGCGACGAGTGTGTTTTTATCGGTGAATTCACGGTGTATCGCAGCAGTAAGGAGGAATCATGATGATTTTAGCAGTAGACGCAATGGGGGGCGATCATGCTCCACGTGCCATCGTTGAAGGGGTGACGCAGTACTTAGCAGAGCGCCCGAAAGCAGACATCGAGATTCGATTAGTCGGAGATGAATTAAAATTACGTTCTTATGACATCAAGGATCCTCGCGTGACGATCGTTCACGCAGCAACTGTCATTACTGGAGAAGACGAACCGGTCCGGGCGATTCGGCGGAAAAAAGATAGTTCACTCGTCGTGGCTGCAAACCTGGTGAAATCGAAAGAGGCGGATGCCTTAATTTCAGCAGGCAACACGGGTGCTTTGATGACCGCTGGATTGTTTGTGATTGGTCGGATTGAAGGAATTGACCGTCCTGCACTGGCCCCGACGTTCCCGACGCGAAACGGAAAAGGTGTCGTCATCTTAGATGTCGGCGCAAATCCGGACGCAAAAGCAGAACATCTGCTTGATTATGCGATTATGGGATCCGTCTACGCAGAACAAGTCCGTGGGATTACGAAACCGAAAGTCGGTCTACTCAATATTGGCTCAGAAGCCGGTAAGGGCAACGCATTGACGAAGGAGACGTATCCTTTACTTGAGACGGCCCCGATTCATTTTGTCGGAAATGTCGAGGCGAGAGAAGCGATGAGTGGTGATGTGGATGTCATCGTCACGGAAGGATTTGCTGGCAACACGTTGCTGAAAAGTACAGAAGGTGCCGCTAGTATGATCATGGGGGTCATGAAGGAACAATTCATGAGTTCATTCAGTTCGAAAATCGCTGCTTTGATTTTAAAACCAAAACTAAAAAAAATGAAACAATTGCTTGCCTATGAGGAATACGGTGGCGCTGGATTATTTGGAATCGCTGCGCCTGTCATTAAAGCGCATGGTTCAAGTAATGCCTATGCCTTCAGCCGCGCACTTGCGCAGGCAGAGATGATGGTCGAGCAACACGTTGTCACGAAAATCATCGAGGCGAAGACGAAACAGAGCTAAAGGAGTGAGCGAGATGGGTAAAACGGTATGGATGTTTCCAGGGCAAGGTTCACAGATGCCCGGTATGGGTCAGACGCTTGTCACTGAGGAAGAAACAAAACAAGCGTTAGTCGATCTCGGGACACGAATCGGCTTGGATTTAACAACATTGTTAACGACAGGAACAAAAGAAGAGTTGAAAGCGACAGATCTCGCTCAACCTGCGATTGTCGCACACAGCACACTTCTTGCGAGCCGTTATGCAGCACTTGGGAACAAACCAGATTATGTCCTTGGACACAGTGTCGGAGAATATAGTGCGCTCGTCGCGGCGTCGGTCATCACACCGAGTGAAGCCGTGTACCTCGTCCACGAACGTGGGAAGTTGATGAACCAAGTATCTGGTGGAACAATGGCTGCCGTCATCGGGTTGAATGACGTCGAAGCGGCGCATCATGCAGTCGAATCGATTGCTGCGACAGGTGAAATCGTTCAAATCGCGAACTACAACTGCCCTGGGCAATTCGTTATCTCGGGACACGTCGCTGCCGTCGAAGCGGCGATAGCAAAATTGAAAGAACTCGGTGCGAAACGTGTTTTACCACTCGATGTTTCAGGTGCGTTCCATTCGTCCTTGATGACACCGTTCGCGTCACGGTTTGAAGATTTCCTCGCTTCTTCACCCTTCGAAGCAGCGCAAGCAAAATTCATTTCAAACGTTGACGGAGCGTTTCACGATCAACCGGACGACTTGAAACGGTTGCTCGTCCAACAATTGTATTCCCCTGTCCGCTTTGAGGCGTGTGTCGAACAGTTGATAGAAGACGGTGTAGATACATTTATCGAATTCGGACCATCTTCGCCACTGAGCGGACTCGTCAAACGAATCAAAAAAGATGTCAAGATCATTAGTATCACGACACTTGAACAACTAGAAGCGGAGGGAATTCGTGGATGAGTAAAGTAGCACTCGTAACTGGCGCTTCCCGGGGGATTGGTGCGGCAATCGCAACACGCCTCGCGGCAGACGGCTTTAAAGTGGTCGTCAACTACGCCGGGAGCACAGAAAAAGCAGAAGCCATCGCCGCGGACATCATCGCGGCTGGCGGTGAGGCAATCGCCATCCAAGCAGACGTTGCGAACGCCGATCAAGTCAAGGCGTTAGTCAAGCAGACGGTCGATACGTTTGGTCAACTGGATTGTGTCGTCAACAATGCGGGGATCACACGTGACGGTTTATTGATGCGGATGAAAGAGGCTGACTTTGATGCTGTCGTCGATACGAATCTCAAAGGTGCATTCCTCGTCACACAAGCTGCGTCACGGCCGTTGATGAAGACAGGTGGCCGAATCATCAACATCGCTTCGGTTGTCGGAATTACAGGGAATCCGGGGCAGGCCAACTATGTGGCCGCGAAAGCTGGTTTGATTGGGTTGACGAAATCCGTCGCCCGTGAACTGGCAAGTAAAGGTGTCACAGCAAACGCGATTTGCCCAGGATTCATCGAGACAGATATGACCGATGAATTGACGGACGAGCAACGGAATCTGTCACTTGGACAAATTCCATTGAAACGGTTTGGGCAAACGCAAGACATCGCAGCACTCGTCAGCTTCATCGCTTCTGACGAAGCCCGTTACATCACGGGGCAAACACTTGCCGTCGATGGCGGCATGACAATGTAAGGTAACAACGGTAGTACTTTGCCAAATTGGCAATCATCTTATATACTCAACTCATGGAGGGATTTTCAAATGACAAAAGAACAAATTTTAGTAGACGTACAAGAAGCAATCGCAGAAAAATTAGGAAAAGAACAGAGTGAAATCACACTCGACAAATCGTTTAAGGACGATCTCGGTGCCGATTCACTTGAAGTGATGGAACTCGTTATGGATCTCGAAGATAAATTCGAAATCACAATCGAAGACGATCAAGCAGAAAACTTGAAGACTGTCGGCGATGTCGTCAGCTACATCGAAACACAAGTCTAATCAATGACGCTGACCCACCGCGCTTTTTGCGGTGGGATTTAGCTGTTTAGGAGGAAATATGACGAATCAAAAAGGACGACGTGTCCGAAAAGGACCTTACGTAAAACGTCGAAAAGATGCTCGGACGTTAGCGCAGATTGAGCAGAAATTTGCAGATTTACAAACACGTCTCGCGATTCATTTTACAAACGTCGAGTTGTTGAAACAAGCATTCACGCATTCGTCGTTCGTCAACGAACAACGCGAATCAGATGGAGATAATGAACGACTTGAGTTTTTAGGAGATGCTGTTTTAGAGTTGACCGTCTCGCGCTATTTATTTGAACACTACCCGGAACGTTCCGAGGGGGAATTAACAAAACTGCGAGCAGCTATCGTCTGTGAACCATCGCTCGTCCAGTTTGCGAACCATTATGAATTCTCTGATCTGATTTTGCTTGGTAAAGGGGAAGAACTGACAGGCGGACGAAATCGTCCAGCATTACTTGCTGACGTATTTGAAGCGTTTATCGGTGCACTTTATCTCGATCAAGGCATTGAAGCAGCAGAGCGATTCCTCGCCGAAGCGGTTTTTCCGAAAGTGGCGTCTGGCTTTTTTGAAGAACAGACCGATTTTAAAAGTCAGTTACAAGAAGCCATTCAGCGTGTCGGTCTCGGACAGATTGAATACGAGATCATCGAAGAGCGGGGACCTGCGCATAGCCGAGAGTTCATCTCACGTGTTCAAGTTCCAGGTAAGCTAGAAGGTATCGGGACAGGACGTTCTAAAAAAGAGGCAGAACAACAAGCGGCGAAACAAGCTTTGCTTGAACTGAAAAAACAATTTTAAAAACCCGTACAAAAAAGGCGCCCCAGTAGGACCGCCTTTTTTGTACGGGTTTTAAACCGTCTTCAGAGATTTCAGTTCGTCGACGATCGCATCGACTTCAGCGAGTGATAACGATTCACGCATCATGACGAACTCATAAATTTCTTTCAAATCGTCATTTTTTGTGCCGTCGAATTGCTCGGCTTTGATGACACCTTTATTAATAATATTCAATTTATCCAAAATTGCTTCAATCATTTGTTCAATTGTCATGTCGTTGAATTCTCCTCTTCACGTCTTTACGGTTAACATTACCATAAAACCTACCATTTTGTAGACCTTTCGGCTATGGTAAACTAAAAGAAAATTAAAAGAAATTTAAACATACGGGTGGTAAAGATGTACTTAAAACGAATTGAAATCAACGGCTTCAAATCTTTTGCGAGCCGGACAGAACTTGACTTCCTACCGGGAGTGACGGCAGTCGTCGGACCGAACGGTAGTGGGAAGTCGAATATATCGGATGCCGTGCGCTGGGTCCTCGGTGAACAATCGGCTAAATCATTGCGCGGCGCGAAGATGGAAGATGTCATCTTCGCCGGCAGTATGTCAGAACATCGAAAGCAGTTCGCTGAGGTGACACTTGTCCTCGATAATGAATCGGGAACGGTCGCGTTACCGTATCAAGAGTTAAGCGTGACACGACGCGTCAGTCGTAATGGAGATAGCGATTATTTCCTGAATAAAAAACCATGTCGCTTAAAGGACGTCCTCGATCTCTTCATGGACACGGGTCTGTCCCGCGATGCTTTTGCAATCATCGGTCAAGGTCGTGTCGAGCAGGTCATCTCCGGGAAACCGGAAGAGCGGCGCTCCGTCATCGAGGAAGCAGCGGGTGTGTTAAAATACCGCCACCGGAAAAAACAGGCAGAACGGAAGCTGAGTGACACGGAAACGAATTTATCACGTGTCGATGATATTTTGTTTGAACTCGGCGGACGGATTGAACCGTTACGCGAACAAGCGTCGCTTGCGAAAGAATATTTGATTGCCCGCGACCGGTTTGAGTTTTTAGAGCGTGGTATCATCGCGGAAGAAATTCAAGGATACATGACACAACTGACGCAGTTGACGATGGAAATCGAAACACTTGATCAGCAGCTAGGAACAGAACAAGAACGCCTGCAACAAACACAGGCCGCGAGAGAAACACAAGAAGCCGGACTGGAAGAAATTCGCCGGATGGAAACGGATATGCAAGAACGGTTACGTCACGTCTCGACGACGCTCGTTGAAATTCAGGGTTCGTTGAATTTAGCAAAAGAACGGGAGAAACATGGGACGCAGATGAAGGAACGGCTCGAACAAGAAGTCGCGACACTCGAAGCCCGTGTTGCTCAAATCGATGGGGAAGCAAAAAAAGCAGCCTTGTTGCGAGAAGAGACACAACAAGCACACATGGGGACCGTCAAGCGGCGTGAACAAGCAGATGCTGCATTAACCTACTCGGATCGTGATTTTGAAAAAGAAGCGGAACAACTTCGGTCTGAAGCGTTCGAAGTGGCGAGTCGACTGGCGGCGACAAACAATGCCTACAATCGTGCGAAACAAGACTTGCATGATGCGGAGGCGTTACGGCGGACCTTTACGGAAGGGGCCGGGACAAAACAATCTGTCCGGTCTGCTTACGAAGCCGACGTCACGCGACTCGAAGCGGCAGTCAAGGAAGCGCGTCAACAACTAGACTTGTTGGTCGAGCAAGAGGCACACAGTGAGCGGGAGCGGCAGGAGCAACAAACAACGATCAGTCAGGTCGAACGATCGATTGTCGATCTTCATCGCCGGCGTGATAAAACAGAGGACCGGATTGAGTTTCTCGAGTCCGTCAAGGCGGATTACAGCGGTTATTTCGGTGCTGTCAAAACGATTCTCAAACAACGGGAGCGGGTTTCAGGGATTCACGGTGCGGTCGCTGAGTTGATTTCAGTCCCCGCGCGCTATGAAGCGGCGATTGAAACGGCACTTGGCGGTGCCATGCAAAACGTCGTCGTCGATACAGACGCGACGGGGCGGACATTGATCCAGGAATTACGTCGGCTAAATGCGGGACGTGCGACATTCATGCCGCTCAGTTCGATTCAACGGCGTGATTTGAATCAATCGGTGCGCGATCAACTGTCTGCGATGCAAGGATACATCGGCGTTGCGAGTGAACTCGTGACGACGACGGATGAGCTGACGAAATTAAAGCAAAATTTGCTTGGGACGACGCTTGTCGTCGAATCGCTTGAACAGGCGAATGCGATTGCCCGCGCGACGGGACATCGGTATCGACTCGTGACGCTTGACGGAGATGTCGTCAACGTCGGTGGTTCGATGACAGGGGGGAGTCGGAAAAAAGGGACGCCACTCTTTAGTCAATCACGGGAGTTAGACGAACTCCGAGAAGGTCTGACACAAGGACAAGCCGTCATTCGTGAACAAGAGCGCCGCCTCGCGGAGATGAAAGTAGCGGGCGAACAATTGAACGCTACGCTTGAGACGCTTGCGCAAGACATGAAAACGATACGAACGACACTTGAATCACTTCGGGATGAGTTGACGGAGGCGAAACATGGTCTCGCAATCACAGCCTCTGAGCTGTCCGTCCAAGATGGTCAATTGCAACGATTGGCGGAGCAAGAACGGGACGCGAAGGCGACGATTGAACAAGCAGAACACGATATCGCGAAGTTGACGAAGCGTCAACAAGAACTCAGACGTGATCTCGATCAGCTAAAAGAGGCACAGGCACGGGGGGCTGTGACGATCGATGAGCTGAAGCAACAACAGGCAGATGCTTTACTCGAAGAACGAACGATGGCCTTGAAGTTTGATCAAGTCAATCGTGAAGTTGAGCGAATCGAGGAATCATTGAATCATACGAAACTCGAGCGGAGTCACAAGCGACGTGATTTGAGACATGTCCTCGAGGGATTCGGTGAAGATCAAATTGTCGCCTTACACGCGGAGCAGACACAGATGCTACAAGAACAAGCAACGGTCGAACAAGAATTAAAAGCCATCACGGAACGGATTCAGCAGGAGGGGGAGAATTTACGACTACTCCGAATCCGGGAAGCGAAGCTCAAGGAAGAACAGCAAACAGCAAAATACCAACTCGACCAAGCGCGACTGAGTCAAGGGAGAATCAGTACCCGTCTCGAAACACGCCAAGAGACACTTGATGAGATGGGCTTGATTCTTGAATTGATCGAACCACTGACGATTCCGTTCGAAGAGGCGAAAGAAGAGTTACATTTGCTCAAACGCCAATTAGAAGAAATCGGCATCGTTAACATCGGTGCGATTGAAGAGTTTGCAGAAGTCGATCAACGTTTTACATTCCTCTCGACGCAACGCGATGATTTAGTGACGGCGAAAACAGATTTGTATGCCGTCATTGACGAGATGGACCGGGAAGTCGTCCGGCTCTTTAAACAGACCTTTACGGCGGTCCGGGAACACTTCCGTGAGACATTCCGCGAACTGTTCGGCGGCGGCGAAGCTGACTTGATTTTAGTTGATCCGAGCGACCTCTTGACGAGCGGTATCGACATCGTCGCGAAACCACCTGGGAAAAAGCTGCAAAACTTGTCTCTCCTGTCTGGTGGGGAACGGGCATTAACAGCGATTGCACTATTGTTCGCAATTTTGAAGACGCGCCCTGTCCCGTTCTGTGTTCTTGATGAAGTCGAAGCCGCACTCGACGAAGCGAACGTCGCCCGGTTTGGCGAATTCGTTCATCAACTGGCACGTGACACACAATTCATCATCATCACGCACCGAAAAGGGACAATGGAGTCGGCAGACGTTTTATATGGTGTGACGATGCAACAAAACGGTATTTCGGAAGTATTATCCGTTAAACTAGAAGAAGCACGGCGAACATTGAGTGAAGAAGTAGAATCAAAGGAGCTAAAACGATGAGTTTTTTTAAGAAACTAAAAGACCGTTTGACGACGTCGACACAAGAAGTCACGACTAAATTTACAGAAGGTCTGTCAAAGACGCGGGACGGGCTAGCGAGTGCCGTCAATGACCTCGTCTACCGTTTCCGTGAAGTCGATGAAGAATTTTTCGAAGAGTTAGAAGAAGTGTTGATTCAAGCTGATGTCGGTGTGACGACGACGATGGATCTCGTCGAAAAATTAAAGATTGAAGTGAAACGAAAAAATGTTAAAGATACAAAAGAGGTCCGGGACGTGCTCGTCGAAGTCGTCGCTAACATGTTGATTGAAGAAGAAGAAACGGAACTGGATTTAGACCACGACCTCAGTGTCATCTTATTCGTTGGTGTCAACGGTGTCGGGAAAACGACGACAATCGGGAAACTTGCGAATCGATTGAAGAATGAAGGGAAAACGGTCATGCTCGCAGCAGGCGATACATTCCGTGCCGGAGCCATCGATCAGTTGCAAGTCTGGGGCGAACGCTCCGGCGTACCGGTCATCCGTCAAGGAGAAGGGTCAGATCCTGCTGCCGTCGTCTTCGATGCTGTTCAGGCGGCAAAAGCGCGGAAAGTCGATGTCTTGATTTGTGATACGGCAGGACGTCTCCAAAACAAAGTCAACTTGATGAATGAGCTCGAAAAAGTCAAACGCGTCATCGAACGTGAAATTCCAGGCGCTCCACACGAAGTCCTGCTGGCGCTCGACGCGACGACCGGACAAAATGCGATGGTACAAGCAAAGGCATTTAAACAAGCGACGAATGTCAGCGGCATCGTCTTGACGAAGCTCGACGGGACAGCAAAAGGTGGTATCGTTCTCGCAATCAAGAACGAACTGGACCTACCCGTGAAGTTCGTTGGATTAGGTGAAAAAATTGACGATCTCCAACCGTTTAATGCCGAGCAATTCGTCCATGGTCTCTTCGGTGACTTATTTGAGGAAAAGCAAACGACGGACGAGGCATCAGCAGAGGAATAAGCTAGGTTTGCTTGTAAAGAAAAAAACTTGACAACACACTGTGGGGGCTGTACTATACTATCTGTAAAGGAATTTCACTTAACAACCGTGGAGGTGCTCGGATGACACTTGATAAAACGAACCGGATGAATTATCTGATTGACTTTTATCAGGAGCTTTTGACGCCAAAGCAACGAAATTATATGTCACTCTATTATTTAGATGATTTTTCGTTAGGTGAAATCGCCGATGAGTTTGAAGTCAGCCGACAAGCAGTCTACGACAACATAAAACGTACGGAAGCGATGCTTGAGCAATATGAAGAACGACTTTCCTTGTTTCAAAAATATGAGCGACGAAAGATCCTTCTTGAAGAACTGAAGCAGCTCGACCTTCCAAGCGAGGCACTGGTGGCGATTGAGTCACTAGAGCAATTAGAGTAGGAGGCATCATCAATGGCATTCGAAGGATTATCGGAACGGCTTCAAGCCAGTCTCGCCAAAATGCGAGGTAAAGGTAAGATTTCTGAAGCGGACGTAAAGGAAATGATGCGTGAGGTTCGTCTTGCGTTATTAGAAGCCGACGTCAACTTCAAAGTTGTGAAACAGTTCGTTAATGATGTGAAAGAGCGCGCCGTCGGTCAAGACGTGATGACGTCTCTCACACCTGGTCAACAAGTCGTCAAAATCGTCCATGACGAATTGACGAAATTGATGGGGGGAGAAGTATCTCCGTTGACACTCGCTAACCGACCACCGACCGTCATCATGATGACAGGTCTTCAAGGGGCTGGTAAGACGACGACAACCGGAAAACTCGCCAATCATTTACGGAAAAAACACAATCGCAGTCCACTGCTCGTCGCAGCGGATATTTACCGTCCGGCTGCGATTAAACAACTTGAGACGCTAGGAAAACAACTTGAATTACCGGTCTTCTCGATGGGAGATCAGGTAAGTCCACAAGAAATCGTTACCGGCGCGCTCGACTATGCAAAAGAGCATCACCACGATATCGTGTTGATCGATACGGCGGGACGCTTACATGTCGATGAGGGCCTCATGCAGGAACTCGTGGATGTGAAGGAAATCGCCAAGCCTAACGAAATCTTCCTTGTCGTCGACTCGATGACGGGTCAGGATGCGGTCAATGTTGCAGAAAGCTTTAATGAAAAGCTTGGTGTAACAGGGGTCGTCCTGACGAAACTCGACGGAGATACTCGAGGCGGAGCAGCACTCTCCATCAAGGCAGTCACCGGAGCACCGATTAAGTTCGTCGGTCTTGGAGAGAAGCTAGACGCAATCGAGCCATTCTACCCAGAGCGGATGGCGTCACGGATTCTCGGTATGGGAGACATGTTATCGCTGATTGAAAAAGCAGAGTTCCAAATGGACGCAACACGCGCCAAGGAACTCGAAGGAAAAATGCGCGATGCATCGTTCACGTTTGACGATTTCATCGAGCAGTTGCAGCAAGTGAAACAGATGGGTCCTTTGGATGAGTTGTTAGGAATGATTCCGGGTGCCGGTAAAGGGAAGATGAAGGGCTTGAAAAATGCTCAAATCGATGAGAAGCAACTTGTTTATGTCGAAGCGATTATTCAATCGATGACAAAACGGGAGCGGACTGAACCGGAAATCCTCAATGCGAGTCGTCGGAAACGGATTGCGCGCGGCAGTGGTCGTAGCATTCAAGAAGTGAACCGGTTGATTAAGCAATTTGAAGACATGCGGAAGATGATGAAACAATTCTCCGGCCAAATGGGCAAAGGGAAAAAGAAAGGCGGCTTTGGCCTCCCATTCTTCTAAAAGTCTTTTCTCTTTTGCTGTAACGTTGTATACTAGTGAAGTTGTCAATTTGACTAAACCAAAAAAACTATTTAATATCTGGAGGGACTTACGAATGGCAGTTAAAATTCGTCTTAAGCGCATGGGCGCAAACAAATCACCTTTCTACCGTGTGGTAGTAGCAGACTCACGTGCACCACGTGATGGTCGTTTCATCGAGCAAATCGGATACTACAACCCGGTTGCTAAACCAGAAGCAGAAGTAAAACTTAACGAAGAGCTCGCTCTTAAATGGCTCGCTGAAGGTGCTAAACCATCAGACACAGTTCGTAACCTCTTCTCAAAAGCTGGTATCATGGAGAAATTCCACAACGCGAAACTCGCGAAGTAAGACATTTGGAGGTGAGCGAAAGCTTACCTCCTTTTTGTTGGACGAATTGTAATATTAAGTGCAACACCTAGGAGAAAACACAAAAAAACCCATAACGACCTCGTGTAGAATAAAGCTACCACACCACATTCAACGGAGGATTCGTTATGAGCTATGTTCATCTTACC
>NZ_JACSMR010000019.1 GCF_018618755.1 Exiguobacterium sp. s193 | reverse complement strand
TTGTATCCGAAGATACGTTTTTTGCCTCATCGTTCAGTTTTCAAAGTTCGTCCGCGCCTGTTTTGGCGACTCAATTAGAATACCAAGTCTGGAACGATAAGTCAACAACTTTTTAAAAGAAGTTTTTTTCGTTCGTTTCAAGCGTGTGTCCTCTTTAGGACATGAATTAATATACCACGATAATTAGAGAGTGACAACTGTTTTATCGAAATAGTTTTAAGTTTTTTTGTTTATTCTTTTTAAGAACAGATTAAAGGCTGCAAACCACTCGGGCTCACAGCCTTCACTCGCTCATTTCATCATGATTGAAACGCGTCTTCGTTTTGCTTCGCTTATATAGAAGAAATATAACGACTCTGCTAGTTTCATTTGCGCCTCAAGATCACCATAATCATCATAACTGATCTCAAGTAGATGACGTTTCATCAAGTAGTCTTCTTTTGCTTTAGACAATTCTGTAAGGAGACGCTCATCGTATTCGTTTCGGATTTTTTTTCGAAACCAACTCATAGTTCGCGTCTTCCCTCCATCGCACGAGATAACGTCACTTCATCCGCGTACTCTAAATCTCCCCCAACAGGAAGACCATGTGCAATTCGTGTCACACGAATGCCAGTCGGTTTCAGTAAACGTGACAAGTACATTGCTGTTGCCTCTCCTTCGATGTTCGGATTCGTCGCTAAGATGATTTCCGTGATGCCTTCATCTGCTTGGAGACGCGTCAACAGACTCGACACGTTGATGTCTTCAGGTCCGATCCCTTCCATTGGACTGATCGCCCCATGAAGGACATGGTACAAACCTTGATAATCACGCATCTTCTCCATCGCGATGACATCTCGCGAATCCTGAACAACACAGACAACTGTCCGATTACGATGTTTATCTGAACAAACATAACACGGATCCTTGTCAGTTATGTTTCCACACACGCTACAATAAGAAATATCGCGTTTTGCACTGACGAGCGCCTTCCCGAACATCAACACATCATCTTCTTCCATGTCTAAGACATGAAAGGCAAGACGCACAGCCGTTTTCGGTCCGATTCCCGGTAGTTTCGTAAAACTTTCAATCAAACGACTGATTGCTTCAGGATATTGCAATTGATTTCCCCCTACAGTTTAAAACATTCCCGGCATGTTCATACCTTGCGTAAATTTACCCATTTTACTCGAAACGAGTTCATCCACTTTTTTCAAAGCATCGTTCGTCGCAGCGAGAACGAGATCTTGAATCATCTCAACATCGTCAGGATCAACCACTTCTTCTTTGATGATGACATCAATGATATTTTTATGACCGTCCGCGACGACAGATACCATTTCACCGCCGGCTGTTCCCGTTACTGTTAAATCTTTAAGTTCTTCCTGTGCTTTCGCCATATCTTTTTGCATCTTTTGCATTTGTTTCATCATGTTGTTCATGTTTCCCATACCACGCATATTTGTTCCTCCTCCAAGTAAGATTAGTCTTCAAATTCTACGATATCACCAAAACGACCGAGCGTCTCGGATAATAAACGATCGCTTTCTGATTCTTCAGCGACTTCTTTCTCTTCTATACTACTACTATTTCGCTTTGCAACAAACTCTGCTTTCAATTCATTCCAGTCTTGGTCAAGAATTGCGAGAATCTCTCGTTTGACGCCACATACTTCAAATAACGCTTCTTCGATGACGAAACGTGTTCGTTCATTCGTCATGACTTGTTCGAAGTGCCATCCTTTACCGTTATCAAACTCAATCAATAACGTATCCCCTGAACATAAGACCGGTTTACTTTCATGGACAAGCGAATAGATTGGACCGTCTTGCTTTAAGATGAGTTTTAGAATAGCATCCCAGCGCTCTTGGATTTCAAGCAATTGTGCTTTTTCTGCCCGCATCAACATTTGCCGAATCCGCTCTTTTGCGATCCGGACGGTCGGACGGGCCTGCTTCCGTTTAGCAGGTTGTGCCGCGACTTGCTCCGTTGCCGGTACGCCATTCGCTTTCAACTGGTGCATCTGTTCCTTCATTTCTCTTACTTCCTGTTGTAACGACTGGACGATTTGCCCTGTCGTCCGTCCTTGCTCCGTAATTTGAATGAAGGCAATCTCGACTAGGACACGCGGATGATTCGTCAATCGCATTTGTTGTTGGCAATCATGGAGTTGTTCGATGACGTGGAAACATGTTTCCGTTTCAATCGTTTCGACGAACTGTTTGAACTCTTCTGTCGGACGGGCACGCTCTAACAAATCAACAGCCGTCGGCGAAGCTTTTAGCAGCAGTGTATCCCGGTAAAAGAACACCAAGTCCTCGACGAACCGTTTTAAGTCTTTCCCGGCGCGCTGCATCTGCTCAAGCGTCTGCAATAATTGATCGACGTGATGATCATGAAGTGCGTTTGCAATCGCAAGCAACGCCTCATCTTCTACGGCACCCGTTACTTCGAGTACGGCAGCATCCGTCAAGTCACCATTCGAAAATGCGACGGCTTGGTCGAGTAGACTCAAGGCATCTCGCATTCCCCCGTCTGCCGCGCGTGCAATCAACCGTAACGCCGTCTCGGAGTAGGCAATTTCTTGATCGGATAAGATGAACTGCATCCGTTCAACCAATTGATCGACTTCATGGCGTTTCACGTCAAAACGTTGGCAGCGCGAAATGATGGTCGCTGGAATTTTATGTGGTTCTGTTGTCGCTAAGATGAAAATCGCATGTGCCGGTGGTTCTTCAAGCGTTTTTAGTAACGCATTGAATGCTCCTGTCGACAGCATGTGCACTTCATCGATGATATAGACTTTATATGCCGCTTCTGAAGGCGGGTATTTCACCTTATCGCGAATTTCACGAATTTCGTCGACTCCATTGTTCGAAGCCGCATCGATTTCGAATACATCCGGGCTCGACCCTTCTGTAATCGCGAGACAGGTCGGACACGCGTTACACGGTTCTTTGACAGGAGCATGTTCACAGTTGATTGCTTTTGCAATGATTTTCGCAAGACTTGTTTTCCCTGTTCCCCGCGGTCCTGAAAATAGGTAGGCGTGTGACATCCGTTCTTCCATCAATGCGTTTTGAATCGTCCGGGTGATATGTGCTTGCCCGACGACTTCATCAAATCGCTGTGGGCGATACACGCGGTATAGTGCTTGATAGGCCAAATTTGCGCCTCCTCTTTTTTAAGATCCTTGTTCTATTCTACCTAAAAAAGTCTACAACCGAAACCGGCTGTAGACTTGTTCTTTAAAAATTAAACTGCCGTGCACCATATTCTGAAATATGTTCAACATGCGTTACTTACGCAGCCTGCTCAGTCCAAGCACTCCTGCGGCACACAGAGAGCACCACTTAAGGCTGCTTCCTTCCGGACCTGACCTAGTTCATGGGTATCTGTTGCGCAGGACTCAGACGTCAACGCTACTTACGTAAGGCAGACCATACCAATCATATCCCTCGATATGGAATTCAGTCTCGCTATAGCGGATTGCGAGTGACAGGGAACCGCTACATCCCCACCTAGCACGGCAAATGATTTATCGTTTTTTAGTGGCACCCGTTCGAGTGCTTTTTCATTATACTGTTTCGTCTAAGTTGTTGCAACCCATTGCACGTTTCTTTGCTTTCTTTTTCGCACGGAGTTCGCGGAAGAACGCCGTTAACAACTCGCCACATTCTTTTTCTAATATACCGCTTGTCAAACGTGAGACATGATTAAAACGTTCATCTTGGACAAGATTCATCAAGGTTCCGCAACAACCGCCTTTCGGATCAACTGCTCCGAAGATGACGTGTTCAATCCGCGATAACATGATGGCTCCAGCACACATCGGACATGGTTCAAGCGTCACATACAGTTCGCACCCTTCCAATCGCCAGTTCCCGAGTTTTTCACACGCTTGCTCAATCGCGAGTAATTCGGCGTGTGCCGTCGCCTGATGATTCGTTTCCCGGTGATTGTACCCGGTCGCAATGACTTGATCCCCTTTGACGATGACACACCCAATCGGCACTTCCCCAATCGCTTCTGCCTTTTTCGCCTCACCAATCGCGAGCTCCATATAATATTCGTGTCGCTCCACTTTTATACACTCCCTATCTTTACAAAAATTCTCCCTCTGAAACTTCGGCAGGGGTCCCTGCTTTGTGCTAAAATATAAATTGCACTTTGCTGAACGGAGGGTAATTGAATATGTTCATAACGGTTGAAGGACCGATTGGTGTAGGCAAAACTTCACTTGCGAACGCCATCAGTCATCATTTCTCATTTTCTATGTTACGCGAAATTGTCGAAGAAAATCCCTTTCTTGGAAAGTTCTATGAGGACATCGAGGAATGGAGTTTCCAAACAGAGATGTTCTTCTTATGCAATCGCTTTAAGCAGCTCGATGATATCGAACGTCACTACCTAAGTAAACAACGCTCTGTCGTCGCTGATTATCATATCTTTAAAAACTTGATTTTTGCTCACCGCTCTCTCAAAGTAGAGCACATCGATAAATACGAACAAATTTATTCGATCTTAACGACAGATATGCCGAAACCGGATGCCGTCATCTACTTGAATGCGAGCATCGATACACTGATGAAACGTGTTGCCTTACGCGGACGCGAAGTCGAAGAACACATGTCACGCGATTATCTCGAGCAACTCGCAGCTGACTACGAAACGTTCGTCACGGAGTATCAAATCAAACACCCGGAAGTCAAAGTCATCCGTTTCAACGGCGATGAACTCGACTTCGTCAAACGCCCAGAAGACTTGGATTATGTCTTAACTAAAATCCGCAATGAATTATATGAAGGAGCGAACCACGCATGAACTCGAAGTTACGTGAAAAATACAATATTCCGGCGGATGCCGTCATTACGATCGGTGGAATGGTCGGAATCGGAAAATCGACGATCACGAACGGTCTAGCAGACGCACTCGGCTTCCGGACATCTCTTGAAAAAGTCGATACGAACCCTTATCTCGATAAATTCTATCATGATTTCGAGCGCTGGAGCTTCCACTTACAAATCTATTTCTTAGCGGAACGGTTTAAAGAACAAAAGAAAATCTTCCAATACGGTGGTGGTTTCATCCAAGATCGCTCCATCTACGAAGATACAGGCATTTTCGCGAAGATGCACTTCGAAAAAGGAACGATGTCACCAACTGACTACGAAACGTACTCCAGTTTGTTCGATGCGATGGTCATGACACCATTTTTCCCGCATCCAGACTTGTTGATTTATCTAGAAGGATCGTTTGAACAGGTCCTCGACCGGATTCGTCTCCGTGGACGCGAGATGGAACAGCAAACACCAATCGAGTACTGGGAAGAGATGTACGAACGGTATACGAACTGGATCAATAACTTCACGATTTGCCCAGTCCTTCGTTTATCCATCGATGAATATGATCTTCTCAATGAACCGGAGTCGATTGAACGTATCCTCTCGAAAATCGATAAACAACTTGAAGTCGCCCGGATTGCAAAAACACGTTGATTCATACGCAAAAGCCCCTCGACAGTCGTCGAAGGGCTTCAGCGTGTAGACAAACTCTTATGAAGCGTGAACATGCGATAACGAAAGACAATCCGGTCGCGCTTCCTTGTCTCGCCTCGTCTTCAAAGCGGCAATCTTCCGCGCCTCTACAGCAAAGCTGCAGGATCGCGACCGATTGCTTTTCGCTTTAAAAGCGATTCGAGACAGATTGCGTCCTAAACCGTCTGCATGACTGACTTTCCGTCATA
Source organism: Exiguobacterium sp. s193 (assembly GCF_018618755.1). GTDB lineage: Bacteria > Bacillota > Bacilli > Exiguobacteriales > Exiguobacteriaceae > Exiguobacterium_A. The sequence continues at coordinate 8,990 of NZ_JACSMR010000019.1, read as the reverse complement.
GTGTTACCTAAAAAGCGTCACGTTTCGTTGACTCCTACGGGAAAAAGTGCGTGTTTAACGCACTTTTCAGAGGCAGGCAAGACCCTGCTCGTTGTCCGTTAGGACGAAGGAGCAACGGCTTGCGCCTCGCCCGAGGAAAGCAACGAAAAAAGACGCTTGATCTCCCGATGGCACTTCGTCTACAGCCTGAGCCCCTCGACAGTCGTCGAAGGGCTTTTTTTATCCTGCTGTGACTTGTTTGATTTGGTCGATGTGATGTAAATCGTGTTGTTTCATCGCACCAAGCAACTCAACAATCATCATCGTTTTTCCGTTTGATGTGAACGTATCCGTCAAACGCTCTTCCGGAATCAAATCGACGGCCCGTCTTAACAGGTCACGGCTGACTAAGAATTCATCAATCGTCAAAATCCGTTGTTGCTCGCGACTCATCTTCGCCGCTTCCTCGTTAACTTCCTGACTGTCCGGTTTCACACGGAATGGTTCATCCGCCAACATATACGGAAGACGTTCCGCCACCATGAAGCGGTCCCACGGTGACAAGTGACCTACGATTTCAGCAATCGTCCATTTCCCTTCTGCATACGAGCTCCGCCACGCGTCTTCCGGGATGTGTTCGAGATTTCGGACGAAGTCCATCGTTTCTTTATAATGATCAAGTAGTGTTTGTTTTGTGTTTGTCATATCCTTTACTCCTTCTTCCTTTTTACATGTAGCAAAACATAGCACGCGAACGGATCTCGACGCAATAAAAAAGCATCTCACACGATGTGAGATGCTCGATATAAGCGGAGTCGGTGGGATTCGAACCCACGCGGGCCTTGCGACCCCTAACGGATTTCGAGTCCGTCCCCTTCAGCCGGGCTTGGGTACGACTCCATGTTAAATGTAATTTTGGGTAAAAAAAAAGAAGTGGAGGAGGCGGTGGGATTCGAACCCACGCACGGCTTTCGCCGCCTGACGGTTTTCAAGACCGTTCTCTTAAACCACTTGAGTACGCCTCCAAGTTATATGTAGTTTTCAGGTAAAAAAAAGAAATGGAGGAGGCGGTGGGATTCGAACCCACGCACGGCTTTCGCCGCCTGACGGTTTTCAAGACCGTTCTCTTAAACCACTTGAGTACGCCTCCGTACTTATAATCGAGCAAATTGTAACGTGCTTGCCTTCCTGACATAAATTATAATAGCATCTTGGTTTTACTCTGTAAAGACCTTTTCTAAAAAAACTTTTTAAAAGTACAAAGGGGGAAGTCTCCCCCTTTTCTACTTATGCTTGAATCACTTTGAGTCCGCCCATGTATGGACGAAGTACTTCTGGAATAATAACTGAGCCGTCTGCTTGTTGATAGTTCTCTAAGATGGCTGCGACCGTCCGGCCAACAGCAAGCGCAGAACCGTTTAATGTATGCACGAATTCCGGTTTTGCATTCGCTTCCCGGCGGAAACGAATTTGTGCCCGGCGTGCCTGGAAATCTTCAAAGTTTGAACAAGAAGAAATCTCGCGGTACATGCCTTGGCTCGGCATCCAGACTTCGATGTCGTATTTCTTCGCTGCCGTGAACCCAAGGTCCGCCGTACACATGCTGAGAACTTGATACGGTAGTTTCAACCGTTTAAGCACTTCTTCCGCTTGACCAGTCAACAGTTCAAGTTGTTCATAAGACTCTTCCGGCTTCACGAAACGAACAAGCTCCACTTTGTTGAATTGGTGTTGACGAATCAGACCTCGTGTATCACGCCCGGCAGATCCAGCTTCAGACCGGAAACACTGGCTGTATGCTGCATAACCAATCGGTAATTGGCTTGCTGCCAAGATTTCGTCCCGGTGCATGTTCGTCACCGGGACTTCCGCTGTCGGCACGAGGAAATAGTTCGTCTCTTCGACTTTGAACGCATCTTCTTCAAACTTCGGAAGTTGACCTGTTCCCGTCATTGATTCGCGGTTGACCATGAGTGGCGGTAAAATTTCCGTATAACCATTTTCATCTTGATGCATGTCCATCATGAAGTTGATCAAGGCCCGCTCGAGACGTGCACCCGCGCCGCGGTAGAAGACGAACCGACTTCCTGTAACTTTTCCTGCCCGTTCAACGTCGACGATTTTTAACTGTTCCATCAAATCCCAGTGTGGGACGGCTTCGAAATCAAAGGCCGGTTTATCGCCCACTTCACGGATGACGACATTATCGTCTTCTGAAGAACCGATTGGCACACTGTCATGCGGAATGTTCGGGATACCAAGCAACAGTTGATTCAATGTCGCTTCGACTTCGCGCAACTCGTCATCAAGTCCTTTGATTTCATCTCCGACAGTCCGCATCGCGACGATTGCTTCGTCCGCATTTTCTTTATTCCGTTTGAGTTCCGCGATTTTTTTCGTCGCGTCATTTCGTTCCGCTTTCAAAACCTCAGTCCGGGCAATCAGTTCACGACGTTTTTCATCTAACGCGATGAATCGGTTCATGTCCGTCAAATCTTCCCCACGGTGTGCCAGTTTCTCTTGGATTGCGTCAAAATCTTGACGCAGGCGTTTAATATCAATCATGTGTATTCCTCCTTTTTTTCAATAAAAAAAGGCAATCCATCCCTCTCCGGTATAAAAACCGAAGAGGGACGAATCACCTTGGATCCGCGTTGCCACCCTCATTGCTAGACAGAACTAGCCAACTTTAAGACGCGATAACGGGCGTACCCGCACCTTGTTCGCAAGGTGTGCGATCCGGCTCGATTCAAGGCATCCTTCTGACTAGTTCACACCAACCACTAGCTCTCTTAACAGAATAAATTCCTTTACTTGGTCCGTTCATTGCATCGTTATGAGATTAGCTCTACTTTACACTATCCTGTTTGAGATTGACAAGCCCCGGTTTACGAATCGCATCATCAATTTTATCGGACCAGGCCGCAATCGCCCGGAATAACCGTGTTTTAAAACTCGCCAGTTCAATCCGCTCCGTACTATAAAGAAGTGATCTTGACACATCGAATCCCGGCAAATATGTTCCCTCATCCTTCACTTGAACCGTCCCGACACTTGCACCATTTTTAACAGGAGCATGGGTCACATCAAACGTAAATACGGGTGGACGGTTTGCTGCAGTTTTCGGTACCGTCACGTAGAGCGACGCATCGGTGACGACATCGTAGTCTGCCTCTTCTGCACCGCGGATCGGGAAGACACCTTTAATCCTCTCGCCTTTGCCGTAGTACGTCAGCGGTTCAAATGATGAAAAACCATAATCGAGCAATTTTTTTGTTTCTGCAAAACGTGCTTGATCGGATGTCGTCCGCATGACGACCGTAATGATTGTCATGTTATCTTTGATCGCGACACCGGCAAAACAATATCCGGCAAGATCCGTCGTGCCTGTCTTCATGCCACGCATCCCGCTATACGCATACTTTTGATTTTTCAGCATCTTATCCGAATTTTGAAGCGTCATCCCGTCAAGCTTCATCGAGGAACGGCTCGTGACGTCTAAGACATCCGGATAGTCCTTGATGAACCGGATGACAAGTAAAGCGATATCCGTCGCTGTCATCAAGTTCGTCCCCGGTAAGGCCGCATCGACGGCGTCGAGACCCGAAGCGTTTGCATATTCCGTATTGTCCATCCCAAACGTCTGCGCCGTTTCATTCATCCTTTTGACAAATTGTTGTTCCGTTCCGGACACGACTTCAGCGAGTAAGACGGCAGCGTCATTCGCCGACTTGATGAACGCTGCGTCATAGAGTTCACGGACAGTATATGTACGATTTCGTAATGGAACACGTGCTACACCTTGTGTTCCGGCAATTTTCAATACCTTTTGACTCGGTTTGATTTTTTTATTCCACGACAACTTCTTTTGTTCGATTTGACGCCGTACTAAATAGAGCGTCATCAACTTCGTCATCGATGCAGGAGGTAACGCTAAATCAGCTTGCTCTTCTAGTAACACTTTCCCTGTCACGGCATCAACCATGATATAAGATTCCGCCTTGATCGTCGGTACTTTCGCGTAACCCGTCACGGGAAGCAGACTTGTCGTCAGTACAAGGACGCTCAAGAAGAGTATGAAAAATCGTTTCATCGTTCCTCTCCTTCAGTTCATTAATATCATAAGTGTAGCATAAAAAAAGTATCCGACAGCCTGAACTGACGGATACTTTTTCTTATGAAATGACGGAAGCAGCATGATGTTGTTTTACTTTTTCGATGAAGTACCGGTGCATGCGTGTATCGTTCGTTAGTTCCGGATGAAACGAACAGGCGAGATGCATGTCCGTTTCGACGACGACGATGTCCTCTGCCACCTGTGCAAGAACCCGCGTCCCTTGATCGACCCGTTCGACATAAGGCGCCCGGATAAAGATTGCATCCACGGCTTGTTCGATTCCTTCGATGTCGACCATCGTCTCAAAGCTATCGATTTGGCGACCGAACGCATTTCGTTTCACTTTCATCGGGATGGCTTCGAGATGAGCAGCCCCTTGCTCAAGTTCCGTTGCTAATAAAATCATCCCGGCACAGGTCCCGAACATCGGTAGCGTCTTCGTCTTTTGTCGAAGCGGTGCAAGCAACGCGTAACGGTCAATCAATCGTCGCATCGTCGTGGATTCACCACCAGGCAGGACGAGTCCAGCGAGTCCTTCTAAATCTTCGGCCGATTTAATGATTCGTGTCTTTACACCGAGCGACATCAACATCTCAAGGTGCTCCCGGACCGCCCCTTGCAGACCAAGTACACCGATTACCATCCCCGTGGTGCCATCCGTTCCTCAAACGGCATCGATGTGACATCAATCCCTTTCATCGCTGTTCCGAGACCTTTTGAGAGGTGCGCGATACGTTCGAAGTCATCCCGGTACGTCACGGCTTCGACAATCGCCTTTGCGAATTTTTCCGGTTGCTCCGATTTAAAGATCCCGGAACCGACGAAGACGCCGTCAGCACCAAGGTGCATCATCAATGCGGCATCAGCCGGTGTAGCGATTCCTCCGGCAGCAAAGTTCACGACCGGTAGACGTCCTTCTTGCTGAATCAAACGCAAGACTTCATAAGGGGCACCCCACTCCTTCGCCCGCGTCATCAACTCATCCGGATTCGTATGTAAGATTTGGTTGAGCTCAGCTTGAATTTTGCGCATGTGACGGACGGCTTCGACGACATTCCCCGTTCCCGGTTCTCCCTTCGTCCGAATCATCGCCGCGCCTTCCGCGATTCGACGGGCCGCTTCTCCTAAATCGCGTGCTCCACATACGAAAGGAACCGTAAAGGTCGACTTCAACAAATGGTATTCTTCATCCGCTGGTGTCAGGACTTCACTTTCATCGATAAAATCGACCCCCATCGATTCAAGAATCCGTGCTTCGACGATATGACCGATCCGACATTTCGCCATGACGGGAATCGAGACCGCATTCACGACAGCTTCCGTGATGGTCGGATCTGCCATTCGTGCCACGCCCCCATCTCGACGAATATCAGATGGGACACGTTCGAGTGCCATGACCGCGACTGCGCCCGCTGCCTCTGCGATTTTTGCTTGCTCTGCATTGACGACGTCCATAATGACGCCCCCTTTTTGCATCTCAGCCATTCCTCTTTTCACACGATCCGTTCCTTGTTGCCGTTCCATCATTTCAATTCCCCCTCTAGATTGAATGGTCGCTCCATGCTTACGTTTAGTATAATCTCGATTGACTATTTTAAAAGTATCAGTTTATGATGAAATGAACAGGTCAGTAAAGGGAGATATGACGTATGGATATGCTATCGTTCGAGCTCATCAGAGAAGGAAATAAACCGTTGTACGAACAACTTTATCAACAAATCCGTCAAGAAATCATCGAAGGACGCTTAGCTTATGGCATGAAGTTACCGTCCAAACGAAAACTCGGACAATTCTTGAACTTAAGTCAAACGACGATCGAACTTTCCTACCAACAACTTGTCGCAGAAGGCTATGTCGAATCGATTTCGAGAAAAGGCTACTTCGTCCTCGCTTATGAGGAACTGGCCTATGTCAAAAAACAACCGGTGGCATCGAAACAACGGGTGATCGCCCCGAGCTTCATCCGTCATGATTTTCATCCGAGTAAAATCGATGGCGCTTCGTTTCCGTTTTCACGTTGGAGAAAACACGCCAAAGATGTCATCGATGAACACAATCAGTCCCTCGTCTCACTCGGACATCCGCAAGGCGATCTCGCGTTACGTGTCGAAATCGCGACCTATCTCTACCATTCAAGGGGTGTCGTCTGTTCGCCGGAACAAATCATCATCGGCTCCGGGGTCGAACAACTTTTACCACAACTGATTTTCTTGTTAGGACAAGATGTCACCTATGGCATCGAGGACCCCGGCTATCACGCGACGCGCTTAATCCTTGAGAATCATGGACGAACAGCACTCCCGATTCAAGTCGATCAAAGCGGTGTTAAAGTCTCGATGTTAAATCAGACGGATGTGGATATCATGTATGTGACCCCAGCCCACCAATTTCCGTCCGGTAGCATTTTATCCGTCAACCGTCGCCGGCAATTGGTGAACTGGGCTGCTGAATCCCCGACACGCTACATTATCGAGGATGATTACGACAGTGAGTTTCGTTATAGTGGCAAGTCGATTCCGTCACTCCACAGCATCGATAATGAACGGGTTCTCTATTTAAGTACCTTCTCAAAATCATTGATGCCGTCACTCCGGATTGGCTACATGGTCCTTCCACCTTCTTTGCTTGAGCGGTATCAGACCGAACTCTCCTATTACACATGTAGTGTGTCGCGCTTCGATCAAACGATTTTGACACGTTTTATGAAAGAAGGCGACTTCGAAAAACACTTGAACCGGATGCGAAAGGTGTATCGCCGGAAGTTAGATCTCGTCGTCAACTCGTTACGTGCCGTCTCCTCTCTCCGTCTGACGGGTGAAAGTGCCGGTTTGCATGTTGTCGTTTCTGTCGCGAACGGGATGACGGAAGAAGAATTAGTCCAGCATGCACGGGATGCCTCCATTCAAGTTTATGGTTTATCGCAGTATGCACAACTTCCGTTAGAAGCAGTCCATCCACAAATCGTCTTAGGTTTTGCGAGTCTGTTGGAATCCGACCTTGAAGAAGGGCTTGCAGCGTTGTTACAGGCTTGGCGGTTGTAACAACAGGCTCTCCGACTGTGAACAAAACCAGCTTGAACGTTTCCGTGATTTTCATAGACTATGTCGTTAAAGACTTTGAACCGCCTAATGTCACTGACCCATAAACAAAAGAAAGCCCCGCATAATCTGTGGGGCTTTCTTTTTATTGGCGCGTATAGTTCGATGCTTCTTTTGTGATTTGAATGTCGTGTGGGTGACTTTCTTGTAATCCCGCACCAGTCATGCGGATGAATTGTGTATCTTCACGTAATTCTTCAAGTGAAGCTGCTCCACAATATCCCATTCCTGAACGAATCCCACCAACGAGTTGATACACAGAATCACCGAGTTTTCCACGGTAAGCGACGCGACCTTCAATTCCTTCTGGAACGAATTTCTTATCTGCTTCTTGGAAGTAACGATCTTGACTACCACGTTTCATCGATGCTTCAGAACCCATACCGCGGTATGTCTTGAATTGACGACCTTGGTAGATTTCCATTTCGCCCGGGCTTTCTTCAACACCGGCGAGCAGACTACCTAACATGACGGCATGACCGCCAGCTGCTAACGCCTTCACGATATCGCCCGAGTACTTGATTCCACCGTCAGCAATGATCGAGACACCATGCTTGCGGGCTTCCGTTGCACAATCAAAGACTGCTGTGATTTGTGGAACACCGACGCCAGCAACGACACGTGTCGTACAAATTGAACCCGGTCCAATTCCTACTTTGATGACAGATGCGCCAGCTTCAATCAAATCGCGTGTCGCTTCTGCTGTTGCGACGTTCCCTGCGATGATTGGAAGGTCTGGATATTCATCACGAAGCTCACGTACTTTGACGAGAACACCTTCTGAATGACCATGTGCCGTATCAACGACGAGTGCATCGACACCTGCATCAACAAGGAAGCGTGCACGAATTGACGCATCCTTTGTAACGCCGACTGCTGCTGCAACAAGTAAACGTCCAAATTGATCTTTTGCTGCATGTGGATATTGTTCGACTTTTTCAATATCCTTTGTTGTAATTAACCCTTTTAATACACCGTTCTCATCAACGAGTGGTAATTTTTCAATGCGATGTTTGTGGAGGATTTGTTCAGCTTCTTCGAGTGACGTTCCGACTTTAGCTGTGACGAGTTCTTCTGTTGTCATGACGGTTTCGATGACTGTCGAGTAGTCTTTGACGAAACGAAGGTCACGGTTCGTAAGAATACCAACGAGCTTCCGTTCTGTTTCATTGTTGACGATTGGAACACCTGAAATACGGTATTTACTCATTAAATACTCTGCATCGTATACTTGGCGTTCAGGAGTAAGATAAAACGGATTCGTGATGACACCATTCTCAGAACGTTTGACGCGATCGACATGTTCTGCCTGGTCTTCCATTGACATGTTTTTGTGGATGACACCTAGACCACCTTGACGTGCCATTGCAATCGCCATCGGTGCTTCCGTTACCGTATCCATCCCTGCACTAATCAATGGGATGTTCAGCGTGATTCCTTCACATAAGGATACAGATAGATCGACGTCACGTGGTAAGACACTTGAACGACGTGGTACAAGCAAGACATCATCAAACGTCAAGCCCTCTTTAGCAAATTTATTCTCCCACATGTTTATCCACTCGCTTTCTCTTTGATAAAAGAATATTGATGTTATGGTAACAAGCAGAGGGAGGCATGTCAATGACTCCACAAATAATCAGAACAGTCTGAAGTTTCACATAACACAAAAAGACCGACCTGCGTTATGCAGATCGGTCTTTTTCAATTGCCTGGCAACGTCCTATCCTCACAGGGGGAAGCCCCCAACTACTTTCGGCGTTCAAGTGCTTAACTTCCGTGTTCGGCATGGGAAC
>NZ_JACSMR010000018.1 GCF_018618755.1 Exiguobacterium sp. s193 | reverse complement strand
AAAGTGTTTGACTTGCTCGTTTTTGTGACTAAAAGTCACGTTGACGAAGCTTGCGCTTCATTCATTGTTTGTATCCGAAGATACGTTTTTTGCCTCATCGTTCAGTTTTCAAAGTTCGTCGTGTCGTTTTCAGCGACTTTAATATCTTACCAAGTTATCAACTCGATTGTCAACAACTTTTTTTGATATTTTTTTCGGTGTGTCACAACCATTTGCGGCACAAGAAATAATATACCATGGCTTTTTCGATTGTACAAGCATTTTATTAGAAAAACATTTAAAAAGATTATCTACCCGTTTTATTGATGATTGATTCCAATCCATTACGTCTTTTCTAGACTTCATTTTTCATAATAAAGCTCCCTCTCTACTATATATAGAAGAAAGGGAGCATACGTTTTTGTTAGTTTTGTTGGTGGCGCATCGTCGGGAATAAGAGAACGTCACGAATCGATGGTGCATTCGTTAACAGCATGACAAGGCGATCGATTCCGATTCCAAGTCCACCCGTTGGCGGCATTCCATATTCCAATGCTTCGATGAAATCATTATCCATCTCGTGTGCTTCATCATTTCCAGCTTCTTTTTCGACAAGCTGTGCTTCAAAGCGTTCACGTTGATCAATCGGATCATTTAACTCCGTGAAAGCATTCGCATGTTCACGACGCACGATGAATAATTCGAAACGATCCGTAAAGCGTGGATCTTGCGGGTTTTTCTTCGCGAGTGGTGATATTTCAACCGGATGACCGTACACGAAAGTCGGTTGAACGAGTGTTTCCTCGATTTTTTGTTCGAAGAATTCGTTTAAGATATGTCCCGTCGACATATGTGACTGAACTTCGATTCCGTGTTCATGCGCAAGTTCATGGGCACGCTCTTTCGAAATGTCATCAAAGAAATTGATTCCTGTCGCTTCTTTAACGAGGTCAGCCATATGAGCACGTTTCCAACCAACCGTTAAATCAATGACATCTTCACCATACGTAACCTTTGTTGTTCCAAGTACTTCTTGAGCCACATGAGCAATCAGGTTTTCCGTCAAATTCATGATATCCTCGTAGTCAGCATATGCTTCATACAACTCAATCATCGTGAATTCAGGGTTATGACGTGTTGAAATTCCTTCATTTCGGAAGACACGTCCGATTTCATAGACTTTCTCAAGACCACCGACGATCAGACGTTTTAGATGCAATTCAATCGCGATTCGCATGTAGAGCGTCATATCGAGGGCATTGTGGTGCGTGATGAACGGACGGGCAGATGCTCCACCCGCGATTGTGTGTAACATCGGTGTTTCGACTTCCAAGTAGCCGAGGCTATCGAGGTATTGACGAATTCCACGAATGACTTTACTCCGCGCGATGAATGTCTCACGTGATTCCGTATTCGTAATCAGGTCGAGATAACGTTGACGGTACCGTTGTTCCACATCTTTTAATCCATGATATTTATCTGGAAGTGGACGGAGTGCTTTCGTCAACAACGTAAACGACGTGACGTGAACCGACAACTCACCGACGTTCGTTTTAAAGACATATCCACTGATTCCGATGATATCACCTAAATCACATGTCTTATATACTTCATATGCTTCTTCTCCGACATCATCTTTCCGGACGTATAACTGAATTTGACCTGTAACATCCTGAACGTTCGTAAATCCAACTTTCCCTTTACGGCGCGTCGTCATGACACGTCCAGCGATTGCTACTTCCGGTTTTAATTCAGCTAATTCTTCTTTTTCGTTCTCGCCATAAGCAGCACGGATACTTGCCGTATCCGTCGAGCGTTCAAAACGTGCACCAAACGGGTCGAGTCCTTGTTCACGCATCGCGTTCATCTTACCGAGACGCACCTGCATTTGATCATTCATTTCCATGTCCTGACTCACTGTATTCACTCCTTCTAAAAATTGTTCACGACGGTCTTCGTCCTTTTGCATCAAAAAGCTGCCGGCATGACCGACAGCCCGTTGAAAAAAACCGATTCGCTCATCTTCAATGCAATTAGCGTACCATAAAACGGGTAATCCCGACCATACTTTACATGTCACGCATGTACTGCGGTTGTTTCCAAAGTTTCGACATACTGACGTAACAACTCTTGGAGACCGGCATGGGTATCAATATCGAATAAGGCTTTTCGGACTTGTCCGTTTCCACTTAACCCTTTGAGATACCATGCGACGTGGGTACGCATTTCACGAACGGCTAGTTTCTCACCTTTCAGTGCAACGAGGCGTGCCGCATGCAACAAGCAAATATCAATCTTTTCACGTGGTGTCGGCTCGGCTGGTAACGTCCCGGATTCGAGATACTGGATCGTCTGATAGAGCATCCAAGGATTGCCGAGCGCCGCCCGACCGATCATGACGCCATCTACCCCAATCTCATCAATCATCCGTTGCGCGTCTTGCGGCGTTTGCACATCACCGTTTCCGATGATCGGAATCTGCACTGCCCGCTTTGCTTCGCCGATGATGTTCCAGTCCGCAACACCCTCATACTTTTGCGAACGGGTCCGCCCGTGGATGGCCACAGCTTTCGCGCCACCCGCCTCCGCTGCCCGGACATTATCGACACAATAAATGTGATGGCTGTCCCACCCGGTCCGCATCTTCACCGTGACGGGTTTCTCGACCGCTTGCGATACAGCATGAACCATTTCATATACTTTATCGGGATCAAGCAACCATTTTGCACCAGCATCACACTTCGTTACTTTTGGAACGGGACAACCCATATTGATGTCAATGATATCCGCATTCGTGTTGGCATCGACATACTGTGCCGCTTGAACAAGCGTTTCCTTCGACCCGCCGTAAATCTGCAGACTGAGTGGCTTTTCGCGTTCGTCGACATACAGCATCTCTAACGTCCGTTCATTTTCATATAAGATCCCTTTGTCGCTCACCATCTCCGCACAGACAAGTCCTGCCCCGAATTCTTTTGCGATCAAACGAAACGCAGGGTTGCAGACTCCCGCCATCGGAGCAAGAATGACGCGGTTGTTCAGTTCGACGTCCCCAATCTTAAAACCTGGCATGTTCATTCCTCCTCTCTTCTTCAATCCCTCTTTTGTTACACGATGCGCTTCACACCTGCTCGTTCCGTTTCCGGTAACCGGGCGTACAGTTCCGCGACCGTCATCTCTAAGTGTCGTACTGTATAACCCGGATTCAATTCATGTAACGGTGCAAGGACAAACGCCCGCTCTTGCATCCGTGGATGCGGCACCGTCAATCCTTCTGAATGTATATCATCTGTATTATAAAGAATGATGTCAAGGTCTAACGTTCTGGGACCATTCTTGAACAATCGTTTCCGTCCCTCTCGGCGTTCGATCTCTTGCAAGTGCGCGAGCAACACCTCGGCGGACCAACTCGTCTCAAGTTCGACGACCATATTGTAAAACAGGTCTTGCTCGAGATAGCCGACAGGAACAGTCTCATAAATCGAGGACGGACGAATCGTTTGAATCTCCGGGTACGCTCCCATCGCTTCGATTGCAGCATGTAAGTGACCGGCCTTATCCCCGATATTCGACCCAAGGGCGATGTAAGCACGGTTCATACGTAATCCCCCCGGACCCGATTGATTTCTACCGCGACATGCTCATAGTGTCCTGCAATCGGCGGATCTGGTTTGATGACTTTGACGGTCGCTTCCAGGATTCGTGGATCAAGCAAAAAGACGTGTCGGACAATCCGGTCCGCGAGTGCCTCGACCAACTGAACGGCCTCCCCTTCGACGACATGTTTCGTCGCTTCATAAAGCTCCGCATAATTGACACTTTCCCGTAAATCATCCGTCTCGCCGGCACGAGATAAATCAAGTCCGATTGACAGATCCACATTAAAGCGCTGTCCTAATTTTGTTTCTTCTGCGAACACTCCATGATAACCATAAAAACGCATCCCTGACACATGTATCCGATCCATCTTCATTCCCCCTTCGGTAATTCTGCTGCAACCATCGCATCCATCATGACTGCCGCCCGTTTGATTTCTTTCACGTCGTGGACACGCATCCACTCGCAGCCTTGTTCGATTCCATAACAGACGGTCGCAATCGTTCCTTCCACCCGCTCCGTCGCCGGGAGTCCGAGTGTCAATCCGATGAGTGACTTTCTCGACGTCCCGAGCAGGACGGGGTACCCGAAATCTGTCGCAATCGCGAGGTGACGCATTAAAAACAGGTTTTCTTCATATGTTTTCATGAAACCGATTCCGGGATCGAGCCAAATCCGATTCTCCGAGACGCCAGCCTGCTTCGCTAGCCGGATTGATTCTTCGAGGTCGGCCCTTACTTCTGCTAAGACGTCCGCTCCGTGTGGTTCTGTCCGATTATGCATCAAGATGATGGGAACTTCGTGCCGCGCTGCGACTTCTACCATCGAACGGTCGCCCCACTTCGAACCCCAAACATCGTTGATGAGATCCGCACCGGCACGGACAGCGGCTTCAGCGACTTCCGGTTTATACGTATCAATCGAAATCAAGACATCGAGCTCACGCTTCAAGCGACGGATGACCGGTACGACACGGTTGATTTCATCTGCTGCTGAAACAAATACCGCACCCGGTCGCGTCGATTCTCCACCCACATCGATGGCATCTGCCCCGTCCGCAACAAGTTGTTTTGCATGACGGACGGCGAGTTCGATATCGATGTATTGACCCCCATCTGAAAAAGAATCAGGTGTCACGTTCAAGATTCCCATGATTTTCGTCATCGTTTCCCCCTCCTCGACCACCGTGATTCAACTGCGGCGTCGAATAGCTGACGAACACGTTGATAGCCGCTTCCCGATTGACCCGGGAACGATCGTCCGTCAAGCGATGTAACGGCGACGGCTTCTTGAACAGAATTCGTGTAGAGAATCTCGTCCGCTTCCATCAACTGCGGTAACAAAGCAAGACGTTCTTCGACAACCAGCTCTTCCATTAAAAATTGCCGGGTGATGCCGTTCAAGGCACCGGTCTCAAGCGCAGGAGTGAACCATTTTTCACCATAACGCCAAAAGATATTCGACGTGATTCCTTCACAGATGAAGCCTTCTTTCGTCAAAAAGAGGCCTTCTGCTTCCTGATTAAACAATTGCCGTTTCGCAACTAAGTTATTCATGTAGTGATGCGACTTTAACCGGTAACTCGTTTCCGGTGTACTCCGGGGCAAACGGACCGTTTCGAGCGCACGCTCTGTCGCTTGTCGCACGCCAATCGGTCGTGCGTAAATCACGACAGTCGGTGTATCATACCGCTCGACCGATAATCCAATTTCACGCGGACCCGCTGAAACATTTAAACGAATGTATAAATCTCCTGTCGCGTGGACGCGACATAACGCTTCGACTGCTTCAAAGAGCTCATCGCGCGTGTAGGGTACATGGATTCCAATTGCCGCACAACTCATCTGTAGCCGTTCGATGTGATCATCAAATAAAAACGGATGTCCCGCATACGTCCGAAAGGTCTCAAAAATCCCCATCCCGTACAGGTAACCATGATCAAACGGTGAAATCCGAATCTCTTCTTCTTTTACTATCTGCCCATCATGCCAAAGATACATATCGATTCAACTCCAAAAAGTTTTTTAACATCTGCTTCCCGTCTCGGGTCAAGATCGCTTCCGGGTGGAACTGGACCCCGACAATCGGCAATTCACGATGCCGAAGGGCCATGATTTCTCCCCCTGCTTCTGCTGTGATCTCTAAGACATCCGGAAATGTCTCCCGTTCGACGACGAGCGAATGGTATCGTGTCACCGGCGTATCTTGAACGATGCCTTCAAACATCCCCGTCGCGTCGTGAGACAACAACGAGACCTTCCCATGCATCAAGTCTTTCGCTCGGACGACTTGTCCGCCGAACGCTTGACCGATGGCTTGGTGACCGAGGCAAACACCGAGAATCGGCAGCTTGCCTGCGAAGTATTCAATCGCAGCAAGACTAATGCCCGCTTCATTCGGCGTACAAGGTCCAGGCGAAATCACTAAATGGTCGGGGTTGAGTCGTTCAATCTCCTCAAGTGTGATCGCATCATTCCGAAACACCCGGATGTCTTGTCCGAGCTCCCCGAAGTATTGAACTAAGTTGTACGTAAACGAATCATAGTTATCAATCAATACAATCATATCGTTCCCTCCGCCATTTCTTTTGCGACCCAAAGTGCCTTTGCCTTACTGAGTGATTCCTCATACTCACTTGCCGAGTTGGAATCGGTGACGATTCCTGCTCCCGCTTGGATATACGCGACCCCATCCTTTGCGACAAGTGTCCGAATCAAGATGTTGAAAATTGCATCGTCCGCCCAACTGATAAATCCGAGTGACCCTGTATAAATACCACGTCGGACCGGTTCTAACTCCTCGATGATCTCCATCGTCCGGATTTTCGGCGCACCGGTGATCGTCCCTCCTGGGAACATCGCTGCGAGAACACGGCTCGCATCCTGCTGTTCTGCGACTTTCCCCCGGACGTTCGAGACGATATGTTGAACGTGAGAATATTTTTCAATCACCATCAATTCATCGACATGAACGGAACCGTACTGACTGACCCGCCCTAAATCATTTCGTTCTAAATCGACGAGCATGACATGTTCCGCCCGTTCCTTTTCATTGTCGAGCAGCGTCTTCGCCAGTGCCAAATCTTCCGCTTCATCTTTCCCGCGCGGACGTGTCCCAGCAATTGGACGCGTCGCGAGATCGTCTCCGATTTTTTCGACGAGCAACTCGGGTGACGCCGAGACGAGTGTCAACTCTTCATCGACGAAATAGCCCATGTAAGGAGACGGATTCACTTGCCGTAAGACATCATAGATATGCGCCGGCGACGTCAATAGACGTTCATGTTGACGAACCGCGAGATTCACTTGGAAGACATCCCCCGCTTCAATATAACGTTTGACGCGGTCTGCTGCTTCCACAAAATCAGTCTGTTCGAACGACCGCCCCCGTTCGAGCTGTTCGCCCACTACAGGATGAAAGACTGGCGCTTTACTCTCTATTTTCCACGCTTTCACCTCGTCTTCAAGTGCCGCCTCCGCCGCTTCGACGGTCTCGCGTGTCACGGCAACGAATAACCGACCTGCCTGCTCGTCATAAACGGCGACTTCATCGTACCAATATAATGAAAGATCGGCTGTTTCTAAATCATCCTCCGCTTCGTCCGGTAAACGCTCTAAATACCGGACTGCGTCATAACTGACGTATCCCGCGAGTCCACCAAAAAATGCCGGCATACCGTCCGGTCGTGCTGATGCGTAACGCGCACGCAGTTCTTCAATCAACGCAAATGGTGAATCCATCCGCTCTTCGACACCTGTGGAAGTCGTAATGGTTGTCCGTCCCGCCTTTGTCCGGAGCTGTCCGACTGGGTGTACGCCAGCCATCGTATACGTCCCAATTCGCCCACTTTCAAGCCAGATATGCCCGACTTGCTCCTTCGTCCGCTCCACGTAGCGGTTATAAAATTGTTCCTTCGTCCACGTAAATGCCTCATATACCGTTTGTCGCACGTGCATCCCCCACCTCTGTACATATTCTGTCCCCATTATACGCAAAAAAAGACACACGGGCGTCGAATGACTCCCATGTGTCTGAAAAAAAATTATAGTTTTGAACCCTCTTCTTCTTCGACTTGATAGAGTGGCGTACTGAGGTAACGCTCCCCATTCGAAGGAATGATCGCTAACACATTTTTACCTTTTCCAAGACGTTTGGCTGTTTTAAGGGCCGCAGCGATGGCAGCGCCTGAAGAAATCCCACCGAGAACGCCGTTTGATTTCGCGGCACGGCGCGCGTGATCAAATGCTTCTTCCGTCGTGATTTGTTCAACACCATCATAAATGTGTGTATCAAGAATCGACGGAACAAATCCAGCACCAATTCCTTGAAGTTTGTGTGGTCCCGGTTTACCACCCGATAAAACCGGTGAATCCGTTGGTTCGACTGCGATGATTTCGATTCCTGGGAAAGCTTCACGCAACACTTTACCAGCACCGGTGATCGTACCGCCTGTTCCGATTCCGGCGATGAAGGCGTCGAGTGACAATCCTTCAAACGCTTCAACGATTTCAGGTCCTGTCGTCTGTTCATGGACGACGGGGTTTGCTCCGTTGTTGAATTGTTGTGGCATGAAATGACCATGTTCTTCTGCTTCCGCCGTCGCTCGTGCGATCGCACCCTTCATTCCTTCTGGACCGGGTGTTAAAATCAACTCCGCGCCGTACGCACGAAGAAGAGTTCGGCGTTCCATGCTCATCGTTTCTGGCATGACGAGGATGGCACGGTATCCTTTCGCAGCTGCGACCATCGCAAGACCGATTCCCGTGTTACCACTCGTCGGTTCGATGATCGTATCGCCTGCTTTCAGTTTTCCAGCTTCTTCTGCCGCTTCAATCATCGATAGCGCAATCCGGTCTTTGACACTCGACCCAGGATTCATGTACTCCAGTTTCAAGTAGACATCCGCATCCTCTGGTCCTGTCAGATGATTCAACTTCACGATCGGCGTGCGGCCGACTAAATCTAGTACTGAATTTGCAATACGCATGACCATTCCTCCTCATAATGAAAAACCTTTAATTCCAAGTAATCCGATAGACCAATTATCTACGGATTGGATGAAATCTGTCAATCAAAGCGCTTTACGGTAGGTGCCGTACCATCTTGCGACTGACGTTCGACGGCCTCTTGAATCAAACGATCAAGTGTCGCTTGTTCGTGTTCCTTCCGCATCACCTGATAGACATCCGCTCGCGTGATCTCTTCGTCTCCGACTTTTGCGACGACATCTTCAAGCGGTCCTCCTATACTCTCTTGGACGATTTTTGGAGAATCCACTTTCGGAAGTTCTCCCATGAAGGCATATGCCCCCGTCAAAAAATTCGTCAACAACAAGATGAAAACCAACATCCACAAGTACTTAGAATTTATATTCCCCATTTTCAGACCCTCTTATGCTCGTTCGAGCGATTTTTCACGGAGTGATTGTAATTCTTCGACACCATACTGATAGTGTTCTGAACAGAAATGACAAACCGCCTCTGCTCCACCATCTTCATCAATCATCGATTGAATCTCGTCAGGCCCGAGCGCAACGATCGCTGTCGCGAGCTTTTCACGGTCACATGTGCAACCAAAAGTAACAGGAACCGTATCGAGGACTTCGTATGATTCACCAAGGACGAGTTCGAGCATTTCTTCCGGAGTTTTTTCTTCTCCGACAAGGATCGAAATTGGTTTTAATGCAGCGACTCGTGCTTCGAGTGCAGCAATCGTCTCTTCCGATGCACCCGGCATCAATTGAACGATTAAACCGCCTGCTGCGATGACCGACTCATCTTCCGGATATACGAGTACGCCGGCACCGACGACGGATGGGCTTTGTTCGGAGACCGCGAAGTAATACGTAAAGTCTTCACTGATTTCACCGGTTTGAATCGGCGATTGACCTCCGACGAAATCACGGAGTCCTAAGTCTTTGATGACAGAGATATTTCCGCGTCCAACCGCGTCTCCGACTTTTAATTTCGTCAGACCGTCCGCATTGACGTACGTGTCCATTTCGACACGCGGATGGCTGACATATCCACGGACCGTTCCTTTTGCATCAGCATCGACGATGATTTTCCCAATCGGACCGTCGCCTTCGACTTTAAGGGTTACGCGCGTGTCCCCTTTTTGCATCGTTCCCATCATCGCACCGATTGTCAGCGTCCGGCCAAGTGCCGCCGTGACGACGGGAGTCGTTTGGTGACGGAGTTGTGCTTCATACACCGTTTTCGTCGAGCGGATGGCGAAGGCACGGACTTCTCCGTTAAAACCAAGTGCCCGTACTAGATAGTCATCCTTTAATTGTGCTAATAATTCTTCACGTTTCATTATTTTTTCCCTCACTTATTTCGTTCGTAGATAATACGCAACCCTTCAAGCGTCAAAAATGGATCGACGACTTCAATCGTTGCGGATTCCTCGCTGATTAATCGGGCTAACCCACCAGTCGCAATGACTTTAGCTTCACCCATTTCTTCTTTCATGCGGTGGACAAGACCATCGACTTGTGCGACATATCCGAAGTATATTCCGGACTGCATCGCATGGATCGTGTTCCGTCCAATCGCAGATTGTGGTTTCGCGATTTCAATACGCGGTAGTTTTGCCGCCTTGTTATAAAGTGCCTCTGTCGACACCATGACGCCTGGTGAAATAATTCCACCGTAGTACCGTTTCTGTGAATCGATATAACAATAGGTCGTTGCTGTCCCAAAGTCGACGACAATCAATGGACCATCATACTTAACCGTCGCAGCGACCGCGTTGACGATTCGGTCTGCCCCGACTTCCCGCGGGTTATCCACTTTTAGGTCGAGCCCGGTTTTGATACCCGGCCCAATCACGAATGGGCGTCGATTGAAATAGCGGACGCACATGTTCTCGAGTGGGAACACGACGGGGGGTACGACAGATGATAACACGATTCCCTCGATTTCTTCCACGTTTAAGTCTGCATCCCGAAACAACGCTTTGACAAGAATCCCATACTCGTCTGTCGTCCGTGTCCGGTCGGTTGCGATTCGCCAGTGCTCGACCAACGTCTGCCCAGCATAGACACCCAGTACGATATTCGTATTTCCAACATCAATTACTAAGATCATTTGACTGATTCCCCACTTTTCTATACGATACCTGCAATATACGTTGTGATTATACCACGTCGGCTAGGCTTCACCTACCGAAGTGCGCAGACATCACGGGATATAGAAACAGGACCAGCACCCGCGTGGGTACTGGTCCTGTCTCGTTGTGTCAGCGATTAAATTTGATCATCACGGCGTGGTTGATCAGGATTTTCTACATCCACATTTTGACCTTCATCGATGACTGAACCGCGTTGTGTCGGAGATTCCGTCGGTTGATCGATGACTGGTGTCGTCGATTCCGATTTTTTCTCGTCTACTTTTGGTTCCGTAATGACATCAGGCTCATTTTTTTTGTATTCGCCCGTCTCTAAAAGATGGTGAATTTGTTTTTGATCAAGTGTTTCGACTTCAAGTAACGTCGTAGCGATCAAATCAAGCTGATCACGCTTCTCCGTCAAGATCGTCTTCGCTTTTTGGTAACACTTGTTGATAATCGCTTGGATTTCCGTATCAATCTCGTGCGCAATCGCGTCCGAATAGTTTTGTTCGTTTTGGAAGTCACGTCCTAAGAAGACATTTCCACCTTGACCGGAACCGAATTGAAGCGGTCCGAGTTTTTCACTCATCCCGAACTCCATGACCATCTTCCGGGCAAGACCTGTCGCACGTTGGAAGTCATTGCTTGCGCCAGTCGATACTTCACCAAAGACGATGTCTTCCGCGACACGACCACCAAGTAATCCAGTGATTTTATCTTCAAGTTCTGGTTTCGTCATGAAGTAACGATCTTCTTTCGGAAGCATGATGACGTAACCGCCGGCATTTCCACGAGGAACGATTGTTACTTTATGCACTTCATCCGCATCATCGAGTGTGACCCCGATGATCGTGTGACCCGCTTCATGCCACGCGACGATTTTTTTCTCTTTCGGCGAAATAATCCGGCTCTTCTTCGCTGGTCCCGCGATGACACGGTCAATCGCTTCCTCAAGATCGACGATCGAGATTTTATCTCGGTCGGTACGTGCTGCAACAAGTGCTGCTTCGTTCAAGAGGTTTTCAAGATCAGCACCCGAGAATCCCGGTGTCCGCTGTGCGATCGCTTTTAAATCGACGGTTGAGTCGAGCGGTTTATTGCGTGCGTGTACTTTAAGAACTGCTTCACGACCGACGACATCGGGACGCTCAACCGTAATTTGACGGTCAAAACGACCTGGACGAAGCAAGGCAGGGTCCAAGATATCGGCACGGTTCGTTGCTGCAATCATGATGATTCCTTCATTTTCACTGAATCCATCCATCTCAACAAGAAGTTGGTTCAATGTTTGTTCACGTTCATCATGTCCGCCACCGAGGCCTGCGCCACGTTGACGACCGACTGCATCGATTTCATCGATGAAGATGATACATGGTGCATTCTTCTTGGCATTTTCGAAGAGGTCACGTACACGTGATGCCCCGACACCAACGAACATCTCAACGAAGTCAGAACCTGAAATCGAGAAGAACGGAACGCCGGCTTCACCTGCTGCCGCACGGGCAAGCAACGTTTTACCTGTACCCGGAGGACCAACAAGAAGGACACCTTTAGGGATACGTGCACCAAGACGCGCGAATTTACGCGGGTCTTTCAAGAATTCGACGACTTCGACGAGTTCTTGTTTCTCTTCGTCTGCACCAGCGACATCATCAAACGTAATTTTCTTTTTCTCTGTATCATACAGGCGCGCTTTTGATTTACCGAAGTTCATCACACGGCCACCGCCGCCGCCACCTTGTGCTTGATTAATTAAGAAGAAGAAGAGAATGAATATGATGATGAACGGGACGATCGTCGTCAGTAACGCGATCCAACCGCCATTCGTCTCTGCTGCTTTAAAGTCCATCTTGACACCTTGACTGCGCAATTGTGTATAAAGATCCGTCAATTCTGTATCAACGGCTGGAACAACCGTCTCATACGTCGAATCTTTTTCACGTAAATCACCAGTCACATTATACGTCTGTCCTTCATACTGGAAGGTAGCCGTTTTAATTTCACCTTTTTCAACCGACTCGACAAACTGTGTGTAATTGATTTCTTTGCTTTTGTTCACTGGACTCTGCAAGTATTGCAGAAACAAGATCAAAGCTAGAAAAATGACCCCAAACACGAGGGTATTCTTCACTGCTCGGTTCATCTTATGCCTCCTCTCCGCACCACCTGACACACCTTCATCAACTGATACGAATCCTGACGCGGCAAAGCGCGCTTTGTAATTGGTTTCATCTTATCATGTGACAGTCGAGATTAAAAATAATTAGCCACCGTAGACTGCTGGCTTCAACACACCGACATATGGAAGGTTCCGATATTTCTCTTCATAGTCGAGACCGTAACCGACGACGAACTCATGTGGAATCACAAATCCACTGTAATCCGCGTGAAGGTCATTTTTACGACCTGACG
This sequence comes from Exiguobacterium sp. s193, assembly GCF_018618755.1. Classification (GTDB taxonomy): domain Bacteria; phylum Bacillota; class Bacilli; order Exiguobacteriales; family Exiguobacteriaceae; genus Exiguobacterium_A. Next base: position 28,679 of record NZ_JACSMR010000018.1, on the reverse strand, counting down.
GCTTATCGAGCAATGTCACGATTTTGACAGATTTTGCTTTGCGGTACTTGAAGAGGTCTACCAAGTAACCAAGCGTCAAACCACTGTCAATGATATCTTCGACAATCAGGATGTCACGTCCTTCTACGGATGTGTTCAAATCCTTCTCGATTTTCACTTCACCTGTCGATGTCGTACCACCGTGGTATGTCGAAACATCCATGAAATCCATCTCGAGGTGCATGTCCATCTTTTTAACGAGATCAGACATGAACGGCATTGCGCCTTTTAATACACAAACGAGTAGTGGAAAACGATCACCATAATCTGCTGTCAGTTCCCCTGCGAGTTCACCGACTTTATGTTGGATCTCTTCTTCCGAAATCAGTACTTTTTCCATATCATTCATTAAGGTCATGCTAGGTATTCCTCCTTCATTTTAAACACTACATTACCATTCTATCATTAAATAAGACCCTGCGAAGAGTTCAAATGACCCGAATTTTGCAATTCGATGTCCAATGACCGCTAAAACTTGACCAGTAGCATCAACGACGACGGGGACTTCTGCCCGAAGATAGTTCGGTACTTTCGCATCAATCAGAATCCGACTGACTTTTTTAGTCCCGATCGCTAACTGAATCCGGTCCCCAGGTAACGGACCCCGCACCGTTAGAGGGAAGGTGATTTCGGTTAAGGGGATCCCTGTATCTCCTAGCGAAAACGTCATTTGATGTTCTCCGTAACGATACGTCCCGAGGCTCGCCTCTACTTGAAATGGTTCCAGAACAGAGTCAACTTCAGATTGGCGGACGCACGTCAAGTATCCATACGTTCTCCGAATCCTCCAGTTTCCATAATACACTTCACTCGATGGCATATCTACTCGTAGCCATGCCAGGAAACGATCATTTCCGTCTTTTGACAAACTCAGGCCTGGAATTAAGGTCGGTAAGACCAGTCGTCTTAAATCCGTTGGTAACAGATTGATTTCTTCGACGGGCAATCCGTCATCCGTCATATGCCGCTGTATGAAACCTTTGACGTACGTCTGATGTTCCGTTTGCATCTGTTGCCGTAGCAAGGCAGCATGGATCGTCGCTTCTTCAAAGCCGGGACGGATTTGAGCCAGACGCGGTAAAATGTCATGGCGGATTCGGTTTCTCAAGTACTTCGTTTCGGCATTCGTCGCATCTTCCCGCCATTCGATTTGATGGCGCATCGCATAGTCGAGAAGCTCTTGTTTCGTCCAATTCATCAACGGACGGTGAATCTTCCCCGTCCCAAAAGAACGATTCATAGGAATTCCGTCCACCGTCGCTTCTCCCCGTAATAACTGAATCAGCAACGTCTCAAGTTGATCGTCTCCGTGGTGAGCAAGCAATAGATGTTTCCGCCCTGTTTCCTGCATCACTTGTTCAAAAAAAAGATAACGTTCCTCACGGCAACGTGCTTGACTTACCGATTGTCCCCGCCACTCCAAGCGGGTCATCCGAAAAGTGATATTGCGTTCACGTGCCCAGTTTTCAATGAATGTTGCTTCCTCGTCCGACGCGGTGCGAAGCCCATGGTGGACATGGGCAATGATAAAGTCATAGTGTGCTTCGTACAATAAATGTGCGAGTACCATCGAATCGCAACCTCCAGAAACACCGACGATCAGCGGGGCATCCGGAACATCACCAAGCGTTTTCATTCCATTCGTGCCCCCTTTTCGAATCTGCTATACTAAAAAAAGCTACCTCTATATAATAGAGATAGCTTTTAAAGAATGACCCGTACGGGAATCGAACCCGTGTTACCGCCGTGAAAGGGCGGTGTCTTAACCGCTTGACCAACGGGCCAAAAAAATATGGTAGCGGCGGAGGGAGTCGAACCCACGACCTCACGGGTATGAACCGTACGCTCTAGCCAGCTGAGCTACACCGCCATATTTTTAACTCGTGCGTCTTAAGCACATTTTCTATAATACGGTGGAGTGAAATGAAAGTCAACGCTTTTTATAAAAATAATTTCAAAAAAATAAAAGATGGAATGAACAGCGTCATTCCATCTCTATTCTTATAAAGAACAGGTCAGCAAGTTATTGACGTTTAGCACCGCGTCCGCCACGTTTTGAATCCGTTTGGCGTTTAAGTGTCGCAAGACGGTCTTCACTATCTTTGAGGAAACTTGTCATCAACGTATCGAACGTTTGCTCTTTACGTGGAGCAGGTGCTCCGCGACCACCTTTGTTGAATCCTCCACGATTTCCACCACCGCCACCACTGCGCGGTCCTTTGTTATCAAACGGACGTGGTCCGCGATCTTGACCGGCCGGGCGTGGGCCACGGTCGAATTGACGTGCAGGACGAGGACGTTCGCCTTCAGGGCGATCAACAGCCTTCTTGATTGAAAGACCGATTTTACCATCGTTTTCTACACTCAAGACTTTAACTGTGATTTCCTGTCCAACCGTCAAGACATCATTGATATCTTTAACGTAAGAATCTGCCACTTCGCTGATGTGAACGAGACCAGTCTTCCCAGTCGGTAATTCTACGAACGCTCCGAAATTAGTGATGCCTGTAACTTTCCCTTGCACTTTGCTGCCTACTTCAATCGACATAAATTGTATTGCTCCTTTTTAGTTGATTCTTTCTTATTATACGAGTGATTCTACATTTTTTCAATCAATCGGCAAGCTTCCGTTAATCTTCCGGTGAGAAATAGAAAATCGTTTCGCCTTTTTTCGAGTACAGTAACTCGCTTCTCGCTAAGTTCGCAACGTATTCTTTATCATTCAACCGTTCGATTTCTTCTTTCAGACGTCCCGACTCTTTTTTTGCTTTCGTTTGCTCTTGTTGCGCGACCTGGAACGATTGATTTTGCTCAGCAATCAATTGTTTCTTTTCCATGTATGACCACCCCATGAGAGAAAGGACGATGAGGAAGACTGACATACACATCAAAAAACGTTTTTTTAAGCGTGAACGGTTTTCAATCGCATTTTGACTTAATTGTTTTTTACGATCATTGAGCGGTTTAATCTTAGGTGCTGTTTGACGACCTGATTCTAACGGTGCTGGCATATCATCCCTCCTTATCCGAGTGGTCATCTCTGACACTCTTTAGTATACTTCCTTTTTCAGGTAAATTACATCGATTCTTCAGAATTCACTTTTTCTTCACGGATGATTTTGTACATATCCGTCGCTTCTTCTTTTTTCGCATGTTCTTTAATGCCGTCGATTTGAACGGTAACGATTTTATTCCCGAAACGAATCGTCATCTCGTCGCCGACTGCGACGTTACTGCTCGCTTTAGCGACTAAACCATTGATCGTGATACGCCCTTGATCGGCAACTTCTTTTGCAAGTGTCCGTCGTTTAATCAATCGCGATACTTTTAAAAATTTATCGAGTCTCATGACTGTTCCTCCTGCTTTGCTTGATTCCATAACGCATCTTGTTCTTCGAGTGATAATTGTTCCATCGGTTGCTCCGCGAGTTGCTCCATCCGCGTAAAACGACGAATGAACTTATCGTTCGTCAGCTGTAACGCTTCTTCGCCCGATAATCCCATGTATTTTCCGACGAGTGCTAACGAAAATAAGAGATCGCCGAATTCAGCAAGTTGCTCCTTTGGCGGTGCTTGTTGCAGTTCACGTATTTCTTCTTGTACCTTCTCTAACGCACCACTGACTGTGTCCCATTCAAAGCCGACTTTTGCGACTTTTTTCTGAATCTGTTCAGCACGCATCAAGGCAGGTGCCCCTCTTGTGACACCGTCGAGCAGATATTTCCGCTCTGGTTTCTCCTGCGACTTGATTTCTTGCCAGTTCGCAACGACGTCCGCCGTCGAATCAACCGTCGCCGTAGCGAAGACATGTGGATGACGACGAATCATCTTGTCACTGACACTGCCGATGACGTCTCGGATATCAAAATACCCTTCATCGAGACCGATTTGTGCGTGGAGCATGACTTGAAGTAAGACATCCCCTAATTCCTCTATCATTAAGTTATCGTCCTGAAGGTCGATTGCTTCCAGTAATTCGTAAGATTCTTCGATTAAATGTTTTTTGAGCGATTCATGGGTCTGTTCTTGATCCCATGGACACCCTCCTTCACCACGTAACCGGGCGATGATGTCTTTTAGCGTCGCGAAGTCACGGTTCAACGCCCGTTCCTCCGTTACCGGCGGCACATAAACAGTCGTTAAGTTGCTGAGCATCGTCACACGATCCAACTCATATAAAGGAACGGTCGTGACACGTTGTTGACTCGTCCCAGCTGCCGTGACGAGTGTTACCGGGTGCTCGTCCGGATACCGTTCCATTAACATGACCTTCAAATCACCGGCGACGAACGCGTCGTACACTTGACCAATCAACACATGTTGGCGAATTTGGGTATCGTCGATCCGAAAAGCCGTCGCGTCGAGCAGTTGAAAACCTTCAATCGGGTCGACACCGACTGCTGCGAACATCGGATCGAGGAAACTTTGTCCACCGACGATTTCGATATCCTTTGCGCGCGCGAGTAATTGTTGAACCGTACTCTCTGCTACGAGCGGATGTCCCGGAACCGCGTAGATGATTGCTTCCTGCTTTGCCTGTTCGAGTAGCGTCTCGACGATGTCTGCGTATACCGCCTCGAAACGATCGTGTCGCTCATAAATCGAATCAAACGATGTAAATTTCATTCCCTCTGTCGCCAGTTCTGAAACGACGGGATGATCTGCAGTTCTTAAATAAACCGGTTGTGTCGTTTCTTTCAACAACTTATAAACGCCGAACGGCAGTTGCTCTAATTCCCCGACTCCTAGGCCGACGACTGTAATACGGTGTGTCATATGATTTTCCTCCGATGATGAATTCGATAAAGTTTCTCTCCGAATGGCAATACAGCCCATTCTCGTTCTGTCAGGACATGCCTTCTCAGTGCGAATATACAAAAGACGACAGCGCCCCCGACGACGAGTAGACCGACTTCAAGCATCGCTCCGACTCGTGTCTCAAAACCCGCCCATTGAAACAGGCGTTCGACCACGAACAAAAACAGCGCCATCGGAATGACGGCTTGGGTCAACCGGACATAGAACGATCGTCCTGCTGTCACACGACCGAACTTTCGGTTCAGTAAAAGCAGTTGCGCCGATGCCATCACTGTAAATCCGCCGAACGTCGCCATTCCCGCCCCGATCATACCATAACGGGGTAACAAGTAGATGTTCAGGATCACCTTGACGAGTAGCCCGAGCACAACACCTGCGAAGGCATACTTTTCAGCATCGACGGACTGGAGGCACGAAACGATGATCATGGAGAGCGATGCCGTAAAAGCAGTTGCTGCGAGCCAACTGAGTGCCGCCGTCCCTTTATCATCTTGATACAAGGCAATGTTGAGCGGACGCATGATGCCGAACAATCCAACCGTTGCCGCTGCCGCGACTAATAAACCGGAGCGGAGCAGTGTTTCAAGGTGCATCCGCGTCGTTGTGTCATTACGTTTTCGGTATTCCGTCAACAATGTCGGGACACTAGCCAGACTGATTGACGTCGCAAATAAAATCGCGAACTGTAACAAAGGGTACCCGCGGTCAAAAATCCCCTTCTCGATTTTTGTTTCCATTGTATCCCCAAGCAAGTTGACGAACGTCAAGCCGTCGACCAACTGCATGAGCAGTAATGCGAGCGAAGCGATACTGACCGCCATCCCACTCGTCAATAAGACTTTTGCGACTCGTTTCAAATGACGCTTCGAGATGACCGGACGCCCGATCCGCCCTTTCGCGAACAGAAGAAGCAAAAATAAGGAGGCGACACTCCCCCCGAGTGCCGTGATATGTGCCGCGGCACCGACTTGATACGGATTCGCTCCAATCGATACCCCGTAATATGTTACGAGTAGCAACAGGCAGACACGGACGGCATTTTCCGTGATTTGTGAAAATGCCGTTGGCCGCATCTCTAAATCTGCTTGAAACATGCCGCGTAAGACGGCGATGACCGGTAACAGATAAAACGTCAGCGTGACGGCCCGTAACGGGAGGACCAGTTTTGCGTCCCCGAACAACAAGGCGAGCTCCGGCGCAATGATCCAACCGAGAATACCAAACGTCAATGAGAGACTGGCAAGGGCAAAGAAGATGGACCACAGCACCTCTCGTTTTTCTTCCGGATGGTGTAGCGTCAACTTCGCGACGATGACAGGGAGCGCATAAATGCCAAGTGCCGCTGCAATCGCGAACAATGGATAGACCGTCTGATACACGTATAACCCAAAGTCTCCCGCCATGTTCTGATAAGGAATTCGGTAAAAGAAACTCAACAGTTTCGAAACGTAACTCGAAATCGCAAGGAGCGCTGCCCCCTGCGCAATCGTCCGTCGTTGACTCATCACATTAAAATCCGACGATCGAGTTCAGCGAGAAGACGTTCCGCTTGCTCCGTCGTTTGTTGGACAGTCTGTTTACCACGGTTCAACGTCAAGACAAGCTTACCTTCTTCCTGCCCCATACCGAGTCCACGTCCGATCGGGACCGTCCATTTGACGAAGTCAGCGACATCAATCGTTTCTGTCGTTTGTTTCGACAAGACGATTTCAATTTTCGGATCGGTCTGTTTGACTCGTTCGATGCGCGCCCGTTCAGCAAAGATACGCATCCGCGTCAATTGAATCAAACGGGCGACCTCGACCGGGAATTCACCGAACCGTTCAAGCATCTCTCCTTCGAGTGCATCGAGACTTTCTGGTGTGTCAACGTACTTCAACCGCTTATAGAACTCGATTTTCAGTTCCGAATCGGACATATAATGACTCGGGATGTAAGCATCGAGACTAAACGTAAAGTCTGGTACGAATTTTTGGACACGTTGTTTGCCTTTCATCCGTTCTTTCCGTTCTTCGACGGCTTCCGATAGCATCTGTGAATACAAATCGAATCCGACTGAATCGATGAAGCCGGATTGTTGCGAGCCGAGTAAGTTCCCGGCACCCCGAATCGATAAATCGCGCATCGCGATCTTAAAGCCACTTCCGAGCTCCGTAAACTCCTTGATTGCTTGGAGACGACTCTCTGCGACTTCCGTCAACCGTTTTTGCGGTCGGTACGTAAAGTACGAATAGGCGACACGGCTCGATCGTCCGACGCGGCCGCGTAGTTGATAAAGCTGCGATAGACCCATTTGATCGGCATCATTGACGATTAACGTATTGACGTTCGGAATATCGATCCCAGTTTCAATGATCGTCGTACTGACGAGCACGTCAGCATCCCCTTCGAAGAAGGCGATCAATTGACTTTCGAGCTCCGTCTCTGTCATCCGTCCATGCGCCGTGACGACACGTGCTTCCGGGACGAGCGCCCGGATTTCTTCCGCCTTTCGTTCAATTCCTTCGACGCGATTGTAGAGGAAAAAGGCTTGTCCCCCTCGTCCGAGTTCCCGTTCTAATGCTTCACGTACGATGATGCCGTCATACTCCATCACATACGTTTGGACCGGATAGCGGTTTTCAGGTGGTGTCTCAAGGACTGACAAATCACGGATTCCGATCATCGACATGTGTAATGTCCGCGGAATCGGCGTCGCCGTCAACGTCAAGACATCGACGTTCGTTTTGAGTTGCTTCAGTCGTTCTTTATGTTTGACACCGAAGCGTTGTTCTTCATCGATGATCAATAGACCGATGTCTGCGAACTGGACATCTTTCGACAGGACACGGTGGGTTCCGACGACAACGTCAACCGTTCCTTCCTTCAAGCCTTTTTTCGTCGCCTTCAGTTCTGCCGCCGACCGGAATCGACTCATGACCGAAACATTGATTGGCCATTCGCTGAACCGTTCGAGCATCGTTTCATAATGCTGTTGCGCAAGGACCGTCGTCGGCACGAGTAAGGCGACTTGTTTTCCTGCCATGACGGCTTTGAAGGCCGCCCGAATCGCGACTTCCGTTTTTCCGTAGCCGACGTCTCCACATAACAGACGATCCATCGGACGTGGTCGCTCCATGTCCTTTTTAATCTCTTCGATTGACCGCAATTGATCGACCGTTTCCTCATACGGGAACGATGCCTCGAACGCTTGCATCCCATCGTCATCTTCAGGAAAAGCGAATCCAACTGCCGCTTCTCGCGTCGCATACAATTTGATCAGTTCATCCGCGATGTCCTCGACTGATTTTTGGACTTTCGCTTTAACTTTCTTCCAGTCCGTCCCACCGAGTTTATAGATTTTCGGTTCTTTTCCTTCTGCCCCAACATACTTTTGAATCAAATCAATTTGGTCGACCGGGACGTATAACGAGTCTTCCCCTGCATAGACGAGGTGCAAATAATCTTTATGGTTACCCGCGACATCAATCGTTTTGATGCCATGGTAACGTCCGATCCCGTGGTGAATATGGACGACATAATCACCTGTCTTCAACTCTTGATAACTTTTGATTCGTTCAGCGTTCGTCAACTTCGTCGTCTGTTTCCGGCGACGGGTCGGCTGCTTAAAGACTTCTTCTTCCGTCACGACGACGAGACGCGCATTCGTCATCTCAAATCCACCATGGATGCCACCGATTAAAATCGACGGGTGTCCGCGACGCATATCTTCTTCTGCAGTATGCAGTGAGGCTTCGACCCCATAGTCAGCGAGCGTTTGACGCATCCGTTCCGCCCGCTCCTTGTTGCTCGCAAGAAAGACCATCCACATGTCTGCCCGTGCGTAACGGTCAATCTCTTGTTTCAACCGTTCCATTTGCCCATGAAACGGGGCAATCGGTTTGATGTTGAAGTGAATCGATGCACTTTCAGGGACGCCGCTTCTCCGTGTTGGTAAGAGTGACAAGTAGAGCAGTTGGCGTTGTTCGAACACTTTGAGCATCGGGACCGACAACATATAATCGCTGATGCTTTGTCCACGTTCAATCAGCGAAGCCATCCATTCAGCTTCTTCCGTATCTTGTACTTCTGCCGCCTCTTCAATGCGGGCAATCTCATCGACGATCAAGACAGTATCTTTGATATCAGCAAGTAACGTCGTCTGATAGAGAAGTGGTGCATATTTCGCGAGTTGTTTCGGTCGTTCCCCACTTTCGAGCAACTCGACGTCATAGGCGATTCCTTCTTCAAGTGCTGCAAGGACTTCCGTACTTTGAACACGCTCTTTCGTTGCTTCATACAGTACACGCAACCGTTCACCTGCGGCACGGAGGTTTTCCGTCGTCGCGAAGTGCTCCGCTGCCGGCGGAAGCAACGCTTCTGCGACCACGCCAAGCGATCGTTGTGTTTCTGCATCGAATGTATAAATCGAGTCGACTTCTTCATCGAATAAATCAAATCGGAATGGCCGTTCGACCGTCAACGGATAAATATCGATGATACTCCCCCGGACTGCAAATTCTCCTGGTGTCGTCACGGTCGCCGTTCGTTCATACCCGGCATCGACTAATTCTTGAATGAAGTCCGGAATCGCCAGAATGTCGCCCGGCTTAATCCGTTTCGTATGTGTTAAAAAATCACTTGCAGGTGGGACATAACGTCTGAGACCGACGAGCGGGATGATTAAGATGCCATCATCCGTCGTCAGGAGACGGTGCCGTGTTTCAATCCGCGTCGCCCGTAATTCAGGGCTCGCCCCGTACGATAATTCAGCAGCCAACGTCTCGTCGACCGGATAGAGCATCACTTCCTGTTCAGGCACCAGTTCAATCAAATCATCATACAGTTTTTGTGCTTGAAACATATTGTGCGTGACGATGACGAACCGTTTTTTTGTTTCTTGATAAATCCCCGCGACGAACAATGCTTTCCCACTGTTCATCAATCCTGTGATGAGCTGGGCATCGACCCCTTGCCGAAAACGTTCGCGGACCGTTTTTATTTCTGGTATTCCGAGCAACAGATTTTGTAGTTGTTTCATAGTTTCCCCTCCTAAGACGACAGCAAAAACGCTTTGGAATTCCAAAGCGTTTCGTTCAGTTATAGCGATTCATCAATGCTAAGAATGGTGTATCAGTAAAGTCTGTCGCGATTTTTACGGAGTCCGCCAACACTTCCCGCAAGACAGGTTGTTCTGCTTTTGAGAACGGCATCAGGACCCAATCAATGACTTGAATCGGAGCTGGTGGACGACCGACACCAAGTTTCAAGCGTTTGATTTCTTGTGTTCCTAAATGTTGGATGAGCGATTTGACGCCATTATGCCCACCGGCGCTTCCTTTTGAGCGAAGACGCATCTTTTCGAGTGGAAGATCGAGATCATCATAGATGACGAGGACGTCTTCGACCGCGATTTTATAAAAATCGAGGAGCGGGCGAACCGCTTCCCCGGATAAATTCATGTAAGTCAGTGGTTTGACGAGCACGACACGCTCCCCATGTATCATTCCCGTTCCGAAGACTGCTTTAAACTTCGACTCGGATAATTTTATTCCGTGTTCCTCCGCCAAAGCGTCAATCGCGAGGAAACCGATGTTATGACGTGTGTTTGTATATTTAGTTCCAGGGTTTCCTAGACCGACGATACATTTCATACCGCCACCTCCTTTTGTTCATTTCCTTCGATGAAAAAGAGCACGAACAAGGGTCCGATTTCAAAAAACCGGACCTCATCGTTCATATCTGTTTGTTGATCAGCTAAAGAGCGGGCTGATTGATTTTTGTTCATGGACACGGATGATTGCCTCTGCAAGTAACCGCGCGACAGAAATTTGTTTGATCTTACTTGCACATTCACGTTGCGTCAAGTCGATCGTGTTCAAGACGACGAGCTCTTCAATCGCTGAATTTTCAATCCGCTCCATCGCTGGACCAGAAAGAACAGGGTGTGTACAACAAGCATAAACTTGTTTCGCCCCATTTTCGATCAATGCGTTCGCAGCAAGTGTAATCGTTCCTGCCGTATCAATGATGTCATCGATGATGATTGCGATTTTACCATCAACTTGACCGACGATGTTCATGACTTCCGCGACGTTCGGTTTCGGACGACGCTTATCGATGATTGCGATTGGTGCTTTTAATTGTTCTGCTAATTTACGTGCCCGTGTAACGCCGCCATGGTCTGGAGAAACGATGACGAGTTCATTCGGGTCGATGTTTTTCTTCTCGAAGTAAGTAGCAAGAAGTGGAACACCCATTAACTGATCTACTGGAATATCGAAGAAACCTTGGATTTGAGCAGCATGGAGATCCATCGTGACGACACGTGTCGCTCCTGCGACTTCAAGTAAGTTCGCAACAAGCTTTGCCGTGATCGGCTCACGCGAACGTGCTTTACGGTCTTGACGGGCATAACCATAATACGGCATGACGACGTTGATCGTCCGTGCAGAAGCACGTTTTAATGCGTCAATCATGATGAGGAGCTCCATCAAGTTCTCGTTGACCGGCTGACTTGTCGATTGGATGATGTAGATATCATCTCCACGAACGCTTTCTTCGATGTTCATCGAGATTTCGCCATCACTGAAGTGTTTGACTGAACTTTCGCTAACGGGAATTCCGATGACCTTAGCGATTTCCTCTGCCAGTGGTTTGTTCGAGTTGAGTGCGAAAATACGAATTTCATGTTCTAGGACAGTAGACATGTTTAGGTGGCCTCCATTTGTTTGGTTTAGACGAGTAGAGCGACAAGTAATGAATAAGGTGGAGCTGAATTAACGATAATCAGGTTTCGTCGTTTGACGCTCACGAGCGATCGCGAGACCATTTTCCGGAACATCATCTGTCACCGTCGAACCTGCTGCGACGAGTGCATTTTTACCGACTGTGACGGGGGCGATCAAGTTGACGTTACATCCGATGAACGCATCATCCTCGATGACCGTTTCGAACTTGTTTGTCCCATCATAGTTGACGGTGATGGACCCACATCCTAAGTTGACGTTTTTACCAATCGTTGCGTCTCCGACGTAACTCAAGTGTGCCGACTTGCTTCCTTCACCGAACGTCGATTTCTTGACTTCAACAAAGTTACCGACACGCGTGTTCGCTCCGAGCACCGCTTGCTGACGCAAGTGCGCGAATGGACCGACTTGTGCTGCTTGCCCGATCCGGCTATCGGTTACGACCGACTGACGGACGACGGACGCATCTGCCACTTCACTGTTACGGATGTCACTGTTCGGTCCGATGATACATTCAGACCCGATTACCGTCTTCCCGAGCAATTGTGTCCCCGGGTAGAGCGTCGTATCCGAACCAATCGTAACATCTGGTCCGATATAGGTCGATGCCGGGTCGATGAATGTGACACCTTGACGCATCCAATATTCGTTCGTCCGCTTTCGCATCGACGTCTCTGCTTGTGCGAGTGCAACCCGGTCATTGACACCGATCGTCTCTTCAAACGTCGGCGCCGCATAGGCAGCGATCGTTTCGCCATCTGCTTTTGCGATTTCGATGACATCCGGCAAGTAATACTCCCCTTGGACATTATCGTTCTTGACTTGTTTTAACGCAGCAAACAACAGCTCGTTATCAAACACATACGTACCTGTGTTGATTTCTTTAATCGCGAGTTCTTGTTCCGTTGCATCTTTATGTTCAACGATTTTTGAAACATGTCCCTCTTCACCACGAATGATACGCCCGTATCCTGTTGCGTCATCCGCATGAGCCGTCAAGACGGTCACTTTCGCACCCGTTTCTGCATGGTGGTCGAGTAACGCGGCTAACGTCTCACTCGTTAAGAGTGGTGTATCCCCACAGACGACAAGCGTCGATCCTTTTTCGTTTCCAAGTACCGGTTCTGCCATTTGAACAGCATGACCCGTGCCAAGCTGCTCACTCTGAAGCGCATATTCCACCGATGTGCCAAGCACTTCTTTTACAGACTCCGCACCATGCCCAACGATTACGACTTGACGTTTGACGCCAAGTGTCGCGAGTTGGTCCACGACGTGTTGTACCATAGGTTTCCCAGCTACTGGGTGGAGTACTTTGTAGAGTTTTGATTTCATGCGTGTTCCTTTACCAGCTGCTAGAATTACCGCGAAATGATTCATCCTTGTCGCTCCTCCACGTAAATTAGTGTTGATTTCGTTCAGAAATAGTACACTCGTACCAACTATAACGAAAATGAGGTCACTATTCAATCACAGTACCAAGTCAAATTGATGAAAAATCCACAAAAAAATCGGTCCACCGTAATACGGCAACCGATCTTTTCTATTAAGGACGATCCGTCAGTTCGACTGTCGTCATCTCTAGATCATTCACTTCTTCATTTTCTTCACGCAACGCATATGCTTCTAATACTGAATCTTCGACCTTTTTTCGCATTAATGCATTGATTGGATGAGCGACATCACGAAAGATGCCTTCTTGCGTCCGTTTACTCGGCATCGCGACGAAGAGACCACTGTTCCCTTCAATCACACGTAAGTCGTGTACTACGAATTCGTGGTCGAGCGTAATCGAGGCGAGTGCTTTCATACGCCCTTCTGCTACGACACGGCGAATTTTAACGTCCGTAACGTTCATTTTGTCCGCACCCCTTTTAGTAACCGATGTCACAACTCTTCGTTGTCTACTTCTACTTACGGTTCAAAACAAATAAAGGTTTAGCTTTTTCCAATCTTTTTAGGCATAATTTCCAAAAGTTTGATAATTACAGTATAGTTACAAAAAAATCACGTGTCAAATTCAAATATTCCCATCACTTGTGAAATAATGGTCGACGTTTCCGCGCTTCACTTGAATCTGTCCGAGATCGACATCGACGTCGGCGAGTTTCATTAAGCTGACATATTCGCTGACCATTTTTTTCTCTGCACCTTCTGCTTCGATTAAGACCCCGACACCTGCTACTTTCGCTTCGAATTCGCTGAGCAGACTCATCATCCCACGAATCGTTCCGCCTGCTTTCATGAAATCATCAATCAGCAAGACATTCGCCCCACGTGGCAGACTACGTCGCGCAAGCGCCATCGTCCGGATCGCTTTGGACGAGCCCGACACGTAGTTGATGCTGACAGTCGAACCTTCCGTGACGCGGCTATCCGAGCGTACAATCACGAATGGTACACCGAGTTGTTCTGCGACGGCGTAGGCAAGTGGAATCCCTTTTGTTGCGATCGTCATGACGACATCGACTTTTTTCTGGCTGAAGACGGACGCAAAAACTTGTCCCATCTGCTTGACCATTCGTGGATCCCCGAGTAAATCCGTCAGGTACAAATAGCCACCCGGCAACAAACGATCCGGTCGCGCGACACGCTCACATAAATCATCGATGAACGGCAACGCTTTTTCACTGCTCCACGTCGGGATGAACATGACGCCTCCAGCTGCCCCGGGAACGGTGACGAGTCGTCCTGTTCCTTCATGCTCCAACATTTCACTCACGATATCTAAATCTTCACTGATCGAAGATTTCGCAGACTTATAACGTTCCGCGAAAATCGTCAATGAGATCAGATGATGCGGATGATCGAGTAGATAACGTGTCATATCGACTAACCGACCACTTCTCCGAATTTTCATCTAATTTGTTCCACCTCTCCGTAATTCCGAATATTCACTAGTGAATATATCATTTTCATACGGATATTATCAATGGTTTTCGCCTAAAAGACGAACGACGTAGACTTCGTTACAAAAACCTCTTAAGCCATTATAAAGACGTTGGGCGCGGTTCTCATGTTCCGTTAAAGCGAAAACCGTTGGACCGCTTCCGCTCATCAAAACACCTTCTGCCCCACAGCTTGTCATGAAGTCCTTGATTTGCTCGACTTCCGGGTGCATCGGTAGCGTAACGGATTCAAGGACGTTCCCGAGCGACTGGCAAATGGCCGTGAAGTCTTGCGCTTTGACAGCCGCAATCATCGCCTCGACATCCGGTCGTTTCGCCGTCGTTAAATCAAGTGCGCCGTAAACATCTGCCGTCGAAACGCCAATCGTCGGTTTCGCGAGCACGACCCAGCATGGAGGGGGTGCCATCAATTTTTCGAGCTTTTCACCACGACCTGTCGCGATCGCCGTCCCACCCATGACACAAAACGGGACGTCTGAACCGACTTCTGCACCGATTTCTGCGAGCTGTTCGAGCGTCAATCCAAGTTTCCATAAATCATTTAAGCCACGCAGCGTCGCTGCCGCGTCACTCGATCCGCCGGCAAGACCTGCTGCGACTGGAATTTGTTTCTCAAGATAAATCTCTACCCCAGCTTGAATATCGAATTTTTTCTTCAAGACCGCTGCCGCTTTGTAAGCCAAGTTCCGCTCGTCGTTCGGGACGTAAGCATGTTGGGCATTCATCCGAATCTCGCCGGACGGAAGTTCCGTCAACTCTAAGCGATCCGCTAAATCTACTGTCGTCATCACCATATGTACATCATGGTAACCATCTGTCCGCTTCGCCGTTGCATCCAACACTAAATTGATTTTCGCTGGTGCTTTTACAATAATCGTCATCGTGCCGTTCCTCCTCTAGTACGTATCCTGTACGAATTGTATCAACCTTTCCACAAAAAAAGAAGCGAACATTTCTGTTCGCTTCGGAAGGTAAGTTTACGAATTCGCAAATTCGATTTGTACGGAGTCGGTTAACACGTCAGCGTAGCTATAAGAAACTCGCTCGACATTGTGGCGCTCTGCGTCTAGCTTGACTACAAACACCGAAGGATACGTCTCAACGAGCGTTCCGATTCGGGTTACGACCTTTTTACGACCGCCGCTTGCTTTTAGCGTCAGTCTTTCACCAACATGTGTTTCGAAAACATGTCTGATTTCGTTCAACGTCTTTGGCATACGCTTCACCTCACTAATATTTATTATAGCATATTAATTAAATATTAGAAAGGGGCAATATTATATCTTTTCTTTTCGCTACCGTCAACGTTTTTTAATCGGCAAAAGTGCGTCCGCAAGCTGTGCAAATTCCTGCAAGCTGAGCGTCTCCCCACGGCGTCGTGGGTCGATTCCTGCTTCATGCAAGGCGGCTTCGACTGCTTCTTTTTCGGATTTTCCGAAGTGGCTCGATAAATTGTTTAAGATCGTTTTCCGGCGCTGGGCGAAACTTGCACGCGTCACTTCAAAGAATAATTTTTCATCTTTTGTTTTGACGGCTGGTTCTTTTCGGATGTTCAAGCGAATGACAGCCGAGTCGACGTTTGGCGCCGGAATGAAGACTTGTTTCGGAACCGTGAAGCAAACTTCCGCTTCGGCATAGTATTGAATCGCGATTGATAACGAGCCGTAAGCTTTTGTTCCAGGCTTCGCACCAATTCGTTCCGCAACTTCCTTTTGGATCATCATGACAAGCGTCCGAAACGGTGCTTTCGCTTCGAGAATCCGCATGATGATCGGTGTCGTGACGTAGTAAGGTAAGTTTGCGACGACTGCAAGATCAGTAATTCCCGCTTGTGTAAACTCTTCGTCGACGATCGTCTCGAGATCCAGTTCGAGTGCGTCGCCATGAATCACCTTGACGTGGGGATACGGAGAGAGTGAGTCTTCTAAAATCGGTAACAGGCGTTGATCAATTTCGAGTGCGACGACTTTTTTCGCTTGTTTCGCCGATTGCTCCGTCAAGGAACCGATGCCCGGTCCGATTTCAAGCACCCCACTGTCTTTTGTCAACGACGCCGCGCCGACGATGTTGCCTAATACATTTAAATCAATCAAAAAGTTTTGTCCTAAGGACTTCTTAAATGAAAACCCGTGTCGCGCAAGGATTTCCTTCGTCCGGTGTAGTGTTGCGATGTCTTTCAATCTTGTTCCTCCTCTAACTGTCTCAGTGCGGCGTCCCATTCCTCTTTTGTAATCCGAATCGAGGCGACGCGTTTGACGAGTTGTTTTGCATTCGGTTCACCTAACGCGAGCAATTGTCCAAGTCGACGTCTGCGTGCCGACGCTGACGGACCACCGATCAAGTCTGCCGCGAGGATCATGTCGCGCGTCACTTCGGCGACATGGACTTCTTCTGTCTCATAGACGGCTGCAAGTGCCCGTTCAATCGCTTGCGGTGAAGCATGTTCTACACCGATTTTACCGCGTTTATCTTTCGCGTCCGCCCGTGGCAAGTAAGCTTGTTTACACCCTGGGACACGTTCATTGATTCGTGCGCGAATCCGGTCGCCTGGAAAATCCGGATCCGTGAAAACGATGACCCCTCGGCGTTCGAGTGCTTTTTCAATTCGCTGTAATGTTTGTTCGTTAACGGCAGAACCGTTCGTTTCAATGGTATCGACATCAAATACTTCCTGTAAGCGTGTCGTATCGTCACGTCCTTCGACGACGATGACTTCTTTTAAACGTTTGCGCATCAGTTCTTCTCCACCTTCTTCAGACACTTCCGTAATTGTACCTGTTTCCACGAAAAAAACAAGGAAGCGTCAACTACCCGCTTCCGTGCCTGATTCGTTCGGGATGACCCAAAGCTTGACCGTCTTCCGTCCGAACGTCTTCGCCGTCTGTTCATCCCCGACGAGTACATCGATTTTATTGCCTTTGATCGCGCCACCCGTGTCGAGTGCGACCGCAAGTCCGACACCTTCGACGTAGACCTTCGTCCCGAGCGGAATCACTTTCGGGTCGACCGCGACGATCGGTAACCCTTGATAGGTGATCGTATCCGTGACGTCGTATCCTGTCGCCGTCAATGCACGTCCATCATACAATTGACTGCCGTTTGACGCCGGATCATTCGTATAGGCCGTCGCTTCCACCGTCAAGGTTTTGGCGTTCTTAAAGTCGAGGTCGGCGGTCACCTCTGGCGTCACCGTCAGCGGTACCGTCGCTTGTTCTTCATTGAACACCGGTGTCACCGGATCGGTTCGTTCAATCGGCTTCGTCCCGACCTTGACGACCTGTTTGACCGGTTCACTCGTCACTTCGTCCGCCAGTAACTTTTTCTCTTTGCTTTGTCCGTCGGCGAGCGTCAGCTGATATTTTTTCGTCCGGACACCGGGACGTCCTGTCGTCGTCACGAGTTCCTGTCCTTTTGGCAACGTCGGATCTTCCACCTGTTCGACATCGAATGGTAAGAGCTGTTCCTGCGTCAACGTCGCCCGTCGTGTCGTATTGACAGTGACGAGGCTGTTTTCCGATACAACGGTATCAAGACTGGGTGCGACCTTGTCCGATGCTTGTAACGTGACCCCTTGTTTCGCTAACAGCTCCCGGACCGTCGTCTGGTACGTATAAACTTGTTTTGCTTGTCCTCCGATGATGACATCGACCGGGAATGCTTCACGGAACCGGACCGTCATGCCCGTCGTCAAAACTGCGTTAATGGAAGGATATACATCATCGCTATCCGCCTGAGTGATACCTTGTTCCTTTAAGAGGTCTGTGACGAGACGTGCCTGCGTCCGGACCGTCTGCGCTTGACCATATCCGACAATCAGCGTGATTTCTTTCGCCCGTTGCATGACGATTAACCCATCGTCCGGTAAATCAGCGCTGAGCGCCGGTTCGATGGTATCTTCCTCCTGGACGTCGATTCCGTTTTCGCGTAAGACACCATAGACGGATGTTTCCGTTGTCTCGACCTGTTGCTCTTGTCCATCAATCATCAAGGTGACGTCGCGCGGATGGTCCATCGCAAAATAAATCAGACTTGCGAGAACCAGCAACGCACACCCCGTCACGATATAAGAAAACGAACGCATCATGGGAGACGGAAGACTCGTTTCGCATTTTCTGTCGTCGCTTGTTCGATATCGGCATACATCATACCACGTAGTTGAGCGATTTCTTCCGCCACGAACCGGACATACGCCGGCTCATTACGTTTGCCGCGGTATGGTGTCGGCGTCAGGTAGGGACAATCCGTCTCGACGAGTAACCGATCAAGCGGGACTTCTTGAGCGACACGTTTTGGCATCTTCGCATTTTTGAACGTTACCGGTCCACCGAGCGAAATATAAAAGTTCATCGCGAGGCAACGGGGTAACAGTTCAGCACTCATGCTGTAGCTATGGAGAATCCCACCGACTTCTTTCGCATCTTCTTCTTCGAGAATACGTAACGTATCTTCCGTTGCTTCCCGGTTGTGGATGACGATTGGCTTATTCTTTTTCTTCGCGAGTTGAATTTGTTTACGGAACGCCGCTTCTTGGACATCTTTTGGTGACGTATCCCAGTGATAATCCAGACCGATTTCACCGAGGGCGACGACTTTCTCATGGTCCATCAACCGTTCGACTTTCGCGTACGCCTCCTCATCAAAATCAATTGAATCGACGGGATGCCAACCGATGACGGCATACAGGTCGTCATACTGTTCGACGAGTTCCATCGCCCGGTCGATCGTCTTATGATCGAATCCGACGACGATCATCGGTGAAACCCCGTTCGCCCGTGCGCGTTCAATCGTTTCTTCGACGTCTCCGTCGAACTGATCCGAATTTAAATGTGTGTGTGTATCGATTAACAATATCCTCGACTCCTTTTTCAAAAAAATGCCTGTGACGTGAAGTCCACAGGCATCCGAATTATTTTACACTGGCACCGTTCGCCATCGTTGACGGGACGGTCGCTAGTTCAAGTTTACCTGATTTTTCAGCCGCAAGCACCATGCCTTGCGATAATTCGCCACGGAGTGTGACCGGCTTCAAGTTCGCGACGACGATGACTTTACGACCAACTAGGTCTTCTGGCTCGTACCATTCAGCGATTCCTGAAACGATCTGGCGTGTTTCTTTCCCCATGTCGACCGTTAACTTTAATAGTTTTTTTGCTTTTTTGATTTTTTCTGCCGTGACGACTTCGCCGACACGTAGCTCAATTTGATCAAAGACATCAATCGTCGTTTCTGGACGAACATCTTCATCCGCTTCTTCGACTTCTTCTTCCTCAACTCGGGCAGCCGATGCTTGTTGCATCATTTCGACGATCGCTTCGACTTCTTCTTTCATGTCGCGGCGCGGGAAAATCGGTTCAGCGGTACCGACTTTTGATCCTTCTTCAATCGACGCGAACTGCGCGAGTGCTTCCCAGTTCATCGGCTGACCAGCAAGACCAAGCTGACGGAACATCTCGGTCGGCGATTGTGTCATGAACGGTTGCAACATGATCGCAACGTGACGAAGCGTTCCGACGAGGTGGACCATGACAGAACCGAGTTCATCCGTCTTCGTTTCGTCTTTCGCGAGTACCCACGGTTGTGTCTCGTCGATGTACTTATTCGCGCGACTGATCAATTGCCAGACGTGTGATAAAGCAACCGAGAACTCCATATGTTCCATCGAAGCTTCGACCTTCTCAACTGTTTCCTTCGCGAGCGTCGACAATGTCGCATCGAACGGCGTGACATTCCCTGCATAGGTCGGGATGACACCATCAAAGTATTTCGTGACCATCGCGATCGTCCGGTTGAGTAAGTTCCCAAGGTCATTCGCGAGATCAAAGTTCATCCGCTCAACGAACGCTTCCGGTGTAAACATACCGTCTGAACCGAATGGGACTTCGCGTAAGAGGTAATAACGAAGGGCATCGAGACCGTAACGATCAATCATCGGAATCGGATCGACGACGTTCCCTTTTGATTTCGACATCTTCCCGTCTTTCATCAACAACCAACCGTGCGCGAAAACTTGCTTCGGCAGTGGAAGGTCGAGTGCCATCAAGAGTGCCGGCCAAACGATCGTATGGAAACGAACGATTTCTTTTCCGACGAGATGAACGTCTGCTGGCCAGTACTTGTCGAAGTTCCCTTGATCATCTGTTCCGTAACCGAGTGACGAGATATAGTTCGTCAAGGCATCCACCCAAACGTACACGACGTGTTTCGGATTCGATGGGACTTTGACACCCCAGTCAAATGTCGTCCGTGAGACGGCGAGATCTTGGAGACCCGGTTTAATGAAGTTATTAATCATTTCATTCTTCCGCGATTCCGGTAAGATGAATGATGGATTCGCCTCAAAATATTCAAGCAAGCGATCCGCATATTGGCTGATTCGGAAGAAATAACACTCTTCGCGGACGAGTTCGACGGGATGTCCGCTGTCAGGGCTCTTTCCATCCACTAACTGTGATTCCGTGTAGTACGTTTCATCGGGAATCGAATACCAGCCTTCGTATTCACCAAGATAGATATCACCTTTTTCAAGTAACGTCTCAAAAATTTGCTCGACGACTTTTTTATGGCGTGGTTCCGTCGTCCGGATATAATCGTCATACGAGATGTCAAGACGATCCCACAGGACTTTAATTTGCTCGACGACACCGTCAACGAATTCCTGTTCTGACACACCTGCTTCAGCTGCTTTTTCTTGAATTTTTTGTCCGTGTTCATCCGTTCCTGTTAAGTAACGCACATCGAACCCTTGCAGACGTTTGTAACGCGCCATCGCGTCTCCCGCGACCGTCGTATACGCATGACCGATATGTAGCTTCGCGCTAGGATAATAAATCGGTGTTGTGATATAAAAAGTTTTTGCCATGTTATTCCTCCGTTCTACTGTTCATTCCATTATTATACGCTGTTCTACCGCCGCTGTCGAAACTCGTTTTTTGTCGAATCGAAACATTTTTTGACATCAGACATCAAATTACAAAAAAACACACTAAATAGTTTGAATTCCTTTAAAAAGGGAAAATCTATTAATAAATCGTTTCAATTATGGCTTTTTTGAGAAATAAATGACATTTTGATTTCAAGCTATTCAGATTGGTTGACTACTTTTGGAAAGTTTAGTATTCTACATTCTATAGAAGTGATGTCGAATTTTGACGATTTTCCAAAAAAACAGAGACTTAGACATCCAGAGGAGGAACAACAAAATGAAATCAACAGGTATTGTACGTAAAGTAGACGAGCTCGGCCGGGTAGTAATTCCAATCGAACTTCGCCGCACACTTCAAATCGCAGAGAAAGATGCACTCGAAATCTACGTTGATAACGAGCAAATCATTCTTAAAAAATACAAACCAAACATGACTTGCCAAGTCACAGGTGAAGTATCAGAAGACAACTTCAAATTAGCAGACGGAAAATTAATTCTCTCTCCGGATGGCGCACAACGCGTCCTCGTTGAGTTAAAAGATTTCCTCGATCGTCATTACGCAGGAAACGAATAAGACCAAAAAGGAAGCGCGCCGATTCGGTACGCTTCCTTTTTTCATTTCGATTCGTGATAAGACAGGTATAAGGCTTGTCGGTCAAGTCCCCGTTCCTTCGCGACACGTTTTAACGCTGCATTCGGCTTTTCACCGTCTGCGATATACCGTTCGATTTGGTCGAGTGGATCTGCCTCTTGTACGATTTCGCTCGGACGTTCTTCCGTCGACCCGTCGACGATGACGACAAATTCGCCGCGGACATCTTCTGCTGCCCAGTCCAGTGCTTCCGTCACCGAACCACGAATGTATTCTTCATAGCGCTTCGTCAACTCACGGGCAAGCGTGATTTGGCGATCCCCGAGTATTTCGAGGAGACCTGTCAACATTTCCTTTAACCGGTGTGGTGCTTCATAAAAAATCAATGTCCCTTGCTCATAACGTAACGTCTCAAGTGCTTCACGCCGCTCTTTTTTCTTGCGTGGTAAAAAGCCGTAGTATAAAAAACGTTCCGTCGGTAGACCGGACGCGACGAGTGCCGTCAATGCCGCATTTGCTCCAGGTAAGACGATGACCGGGATATCTGCTGCAATCGCGAGTCGGATTAAATCGCTCCCCGGGTCAGAAATTCCCGGCATTCCGGCATCCGAGACGAGTGCAACTTGTTTTCCCGCTACTAAGTCACCGAGTAACCTTTCGCCACTGACTTGTTTATTGTGTTCATGATAACTGACAAGTTTCGTATCGATTTCAAAATGGTTGAATAATTTCATCGTCTGGCGTGTATCTTCCGCTGCGACGATATCCGATTCACGTAATAACCGAACGGCTCGATACGTCATGTCTTCTAAATTTCCGATTGGCGTCGGTACGATATATAAGCCATTCGTTTGATCCTTAAAACTGCTGGTCGCCTTCATGACGTCCCTCCTTGAATAAGCTGTTCTTTTTTCGCACGCGTCAATTGTTTGATGGCATACTCGCGTTTCAGTGCCTCCGACTTCGTTTCAAACGTCTCTGTGTACGCAAGGACGACCGGTAGCCGTGCCCGCGTGTACTTGGCACCCTGCCCTGTGTTGTGTGTCGCAACACGCTTCTCGACATCGACGGCGTATCCCGTATACAGACTGCCGTCGCGGCAACGTACGATATAAATTGCATGCTTAGACATTCAGATGTTCCCGCATTTGTGCTGTATACGTATCGTCTTGCTCGTAGACGATGAACGGGGGCAATACTTTCAAGCCTGGTTTCGCATCCTTGATACCTTCGATCAACAGCATGTTGGCTTCTTTTCCCGTCTTCGGATAAATCAATTGCATCCGCTTCGGTTCGATGCGGTACTGACGCATCAACGTCACGATATCGAGTAAACGTTCAGGACGATGGACGAACGCCGTTTTCCCGCCTTGTTTAAGTAAATCGGCTGCTGAACGAATACAATCTTCGAGTGTGCATAAGACTTCATGTCGGGCAATCGTATAATGTTCACTCTCATTTCGATTCGATGATTCATTCGCTAAAAAATATGGCGGGTTGCAGGTCACGACATCATACGTACCGTAGCCAAGTTGTTTTCCTGCCGTTTTGACATCCCCTTCAATCATTTGGAGTTGCTCTTCCTTTTCGTTTAACGTAATACTCCGACGTGCCATCTCGACGAGGCGTGGTTGAATTTCAAGACCGGTGATCGTTCCACTCGTCCGGTAGGATAAAAAGAGCGGAATCGCGCCATTCCCGGCACACAAATCGACTAACTTGCCTTGGCGGATCGGGACCCAGACGAATTGAGCGAGTAAGGCCGCATCAAGCGAGTAGGAAAAAACGGTTGGACTTTGGATGATGCGCCCGTCTCTTCCGAGGAGATGATCGAGTCGTTCATCGGGTAATAATTCAAGCATATGATGTCTTCCTTTCTGAAAAAAAGACTGACTCCTAGGAAGTCAGCCTCTCAATGTTTCGTTAACATGGACAAGCAGAACAGGCAGTCCCCGTCTTTGCGGACTTGACCATAGTGCAAGTTACAAATGTGGAATCCTTCTTGATAGAGGCGCCCGAGGTTATCGTATCCGGCACCTACTAACGCTTCGGCTTCCGCTTCTTCTGTAATCGGTTGTTGTTCATCTCGCTCCACCTTCTCACGCAGGTGATGATTTTCGAGGTAGAGGTGTTGATTTTCCTCCATCATGTAAGCAAGCTGATCTTTTAATACGCTCAGATGCTCAGTCAGCAAATGAATCTGTTGCTCGATCGCATCGACACGCGTAATGATTTCTTTTTTATCGACTCTCTCCACGCGTATGCACCCCGTCATTCTTTTGGTCGTTTTTGTTTTACGGCACCGACGGATAATAATTCTTCCATCGAGTAAGTCAGAACGCGGGAACGGTCTTTCAGTTCAATTTGAACTACTTGATCGAGGATGTTTAATCCGACGACACGACCTTCGCCTTCTGGTACAGTCAGACGTTTTCCGTAATCGGGTAGATCACGTCGCATTTCTTCATACGTATCGTTCTCGTATTTCAAACAGCACATTAAACGACCACAAACACCGGAAATCTTCGTTGGGTTCAGTGATAAGTTTTGATCTTTCGCCATCTTGATTGAGACCGGCTCGAATTCACCCAAGAAGGATGAACAACAGAGAACACGACCACAAGGACCGATTCCACCGAGCAATTTCGCTTCATCACGAACTCCGATTTGGCGCAACTCAATCCGTGTCCGGAAGACTGCAGCTAAATCTTTGACGAGTTCCCGGAAGTCGACGCGACCTTCCGCTGTGAAGTAAAAGATGACTTTATTACGATCAAACGTATATTCGACGTCAACGAGTTTCATATCGAGCTTATGTTCGCGAATCTTTTCAACACACACGGCATGTGCATCAAGTGCTGCTACTTTATTTTCACGGACGATCATCGCGTCTTTATCATCCGCGATCCGAAGAATCGATTTTAATGGTAAGACCACATCTTCCTCGTCCATTTGTTTATCAGCGATTACCACTTCGCCATATTCAATGCCCCGTACTGTCTCCACGATGACGGCTTGTCCTCGTGATAATGACTCTTGTCCAGGTGCAAAATAATAAATTTTGCCCGCTTCTTTAAAGCGAACGCCTACTACTTCTAGCATATCGCTCTACCCTTTCTGTAAGTCAAACATGAGACGCTCAACTGTTAATTGAGGATTAACATTCGCTTCGACCCGTTTGACGGCTGCAAGTACTGCCTGCAACCAGCGGGTGATCGTCGCCTGACTCTTTCCACCCATCTGCTCAAGTAATGGTCGGCTATTCGTGTACGTGATGATCTCCCATGATGGATTCAACTTCAGATGCAAGGCATCTTCGAAGAAACACGTCACAAGCTCTAGACCAATCCGGACGTCTTGCCGATTCTTAAACTGACCAATCCATTTCTCTTGAACGAATAGAGGCAAGTCTGCCGGACGATTCGCTAATTCCTCCATCAATTGTAACACTGACGCTCGCGCATTTACAAACCAGTCTTCAAGTAAGGCTTGTTCTGCATCATCAATCTTTGAATAAACACGCGCTGCAAGCTGAGTTAGCTCCGGGTCGCGTGACGTTTTTTCCGATAACACTTGTCCAATCATCACACGGTCGGCCGGGCGGAAACTTAGCAGTTGTCCGCGAGAACGAATCGTCGGTAATAACAGTTGTGGCTGATTCGTCAATAAAATCGCCACTTTTCCTTCACCCGGTTCTTCGAAGAACTTCAATAAACTGTTTGCCGCTTGTGGCGTCATCCGGTGTGCCTGGGTCACGACATAGATTTGCCGATCCCCTTCTAAACCGCGAAGTGACAAATCATGCATCAACTGCTGAATTTGTTCTTTTTTGATCGTTGCGCCATCCGGCTCGATCTGATAGTAATCGACAAGGTTGCCACTATCCATCCGTCGACAGCTTCGGCATTCATTACATGGTTCGACCTGATCTTTCTGCTCACAAAATAAACTCTTGGCGAACAATTGAGCCGCCTCCAAAAGAAGCGGCTCATAATCTCCCGTAAAGATATAAGCATGATTGATTCGATTTGTCCGTAAAGAATTTTGAAGAATCGTCGAAATGACGGATTGTGTTTGTTCAAGCTCATGAAATGTCCGCATTAGAACTGATGAAACCCTTCGATTGGCAAGACGAAGACTGTCGCGCCCCCGACCTGGACTTCAACCGGATAAGGAATATACGAGTCGGCATGTCCACCCATCGGTGAGATCGGTGAGACCATCTGATCGCGGCTCGAACAATTTTTCTTGATCAAACGCATCAAATCATCAACACGCTCGCTTTGGACACCAATCATGAAGGTCGTGTTACCTTCTTTTAGAAAACCACCCGTCGTCGCAAGTTTTGTTGCCCGAAAATCATTTTCAACGAGTGCTTCCGCCAAACGTAAGCTGTCTTTATCTTGAACAATCGTAATGACCATTTTCATGATAATCTCTCCCTTTTTTTCAAATAGGCTAACACATCTTCGAGTAATACTGAATGGAGGGCCTCAATCGATTGATTTGCATCAATTAATTGAATCCGTTCCGGTTCTGACGCGGCTAATGATAAAAAACCATGGTAGACCCGTTCTCTGAATCCATCATCCCGTTGCTCAATCCGGTCAAGCGCACCCCGTTCGATCATTCGTCTTTTCGAGTCACTGACCGTCAAGTCAAATAAATACGTCCGGTCCGGTGTGAGACCACCTGTTGCTTGTTCATTGACGTTTCGAATCTGCTCGATCGAATACCCGAGTCCATGACCTTGATATGCAATCGAAGCATCAACGAAACGATCGCATAAAACGACGGTTCCGGCTGTAAGTGACGGACGAATTAATTCATTGACGTGTTGTGCCCGTGACGCAGCATACAACAGAATTTCTGTCATTTCATCCATCTCGCTGAAATCAGGATTCAGGATCAAGGAACGGATTTCATTACCAATGCGTGTCCCACCTGGCTCTCGTGTCATGACGACTTCATAACCCTGTCGTTTTAATCCTTCTGCCATCAATTGAAGCTGTGTCGTTTTCCCTGCACCATCTGGTCCTTCGACTGTAATAAACGTTCCCTTCATTCAACAAACCCTTCCTCTATGACACGCAACGTACCTTCTTGCAAAGACTCTCCACCTTGAAGATGGACGGATGCGGCTATATGATGCTCAATGCTCACTACATGTTCTGTTGTCACACGCTCTCCTCGTAACAAGACTGGAATCCCTGGTGGATACGGAATGACCGTTTCAAGTGAAACCTGCCCAATCGCTTCGCGAAGCGGAAGAATGATGTGTCCCTTCTCCTCTAACTGATTTAACGGACAAGCGAGTGAAGATACTTTTATTTTACCCATAATTGGTTGCTCGATATACCTTTTTGAGGGAATTCCCTTCAATTTCAACTTTACGACCGCATCGTTCACTTGTTTCATCCACTGCTTCCTGACACGTTTCGTCACGACATATAGAGGTAAGATACAGACAACAAATGAACCTAGAGCAAATTCTGCATCTAACTTTTCATTAGCTAACGCATTCAGTAACTGTTCTCCTGAATAACCCTCATACGAAAGAATCAAGCGCGACCAATCATCAAAAACGATTGCGCGCATTCCCTCTAGTTCGTTGAGTTCGTTCCGGAATAGCCGATGACTCGTTTCGATCGCTCTCATTTCATCAACCGTCCATTGTTCCCGATGGTATCGGGCATAATCAAGCGATGCCATAATGAGGTAGGAGGGACTTGATGTTTGAAACGATTGGAGTGCATGCTTCAGTCTTCGACGCTGTGTATCAGTCAGTCGCTCATGAATCCATGCACCCATTGTCAATGCTGGTAACGTTTTGTGTGCAGATTGAACGACTGCTGTCGCACCATATTCAAAGGCCGAACGAATACCAAATGCTTCACCAAAGTGTGCACCATGTGCTTCATCGACTAATAACGGTAATTCATAGTGTCTTGTCAGTGCTACAAGTTCTTCAATAGCGGCTGTTTCTCCGTAATAACTTGGTGAAGTTAAGAATACCGCAACTCCACCTGGATATAATGATAACGCTTCCTGTAATGTTTCACGTGAAACATGACCAGCAATTTGTGTTGCTTCATCATATTCAGGACTTAAAAAAATCGGATTTAACCCCAACCATTCGAGTGCATTAAAGATCGATTTATGTGAATTGCGTTGAACGTAGACGCAATCTCCCCGCCTAGTCACAGCAGCGAGCATTGCCCAGTTCCCACTCGTTGATCCATTTACTAAAAAATGGCTGTCTTCCGAATCGTAGACTTCACGCAACAATCCTTTTGCTTCTAGAATCGCTTCCGTCGGATGATGAAAATCATCTAGTCCAGCTAACTCCGTCTTATCCCACCTAAAAAAATCTGGCAAATCTGCGACGATTTCTCCATTTTTATGACCTGGAACATGCCAGGATGTTGCCTTCCGATTAACGTGTCGCTTAAGTGCTTCAATGATTGGCATCTGATTTTTCACGACGTACACCTCTTGTTTTTAAAATACAAAAGACCGACCTGCGTTATGCAGATCGGTCTTTTTCAATTGCCTGGCAACGTCCTATCCTCACAGGGGGAAGCCCCCAACTACTTTCGGCGTTCAAGTGCTTAACTTCCGTGTTCGGCATGGGAACGGGTGTGACCACTTGGCTATCGTCACCAGACGAC
>NZ_JACSMR010000017.1 GCF_018618755.1 Exiguobacterium sp. s193 | reverse complement strand
AGCGGAAGGTCGCCCGCATCCACGAGAAGATCGCGAACAAGCGAACCGATTTCCTGCACAAGGTATCGACCGAGATCGTCAAAAACCACGACGTCATCGGCATCGAGACCTTGCAAGTGAAGAACATACAGAAGAATCGCAAGTTGAGCAAGTCCATCTCCGAGGTCAGTTGGTCGGAGTTCTTCCGCATGCTCGGATACAAGGCGGCATGGTACGGGAAGACCGTCGTGAAGGTCGGCAAGACCTTCGCCTCTAGTCAACTGTGCTCCAGTTGCGGACATCAACACAAAGACGTGAAACATCTTGATTTGCGCGAATGGACATGCCCGAGTTGCGGCATCCACCACGACCGGGATGTGAACGCAGGACTGAACCTCAAACAAGAAGCTGAACGCCTCTTAGCTTCTTCAACCGTCGGGACGACGGGGTTAGCCTGATCAATTTTCGACCGTTAGGTCGGATAACACAGGAATCCTCCACCTCTAAACGAAGCGTAGGTGGAGGTAGTTCAATTTGATTTTAATGTGACGACAACGATCTCCGGGCGATTGAACAACCGGAATGGGAAGAGACTGTTCCCGAGGCCACGGCTGACAACCAGCTGTGTCGGATCAATTTTGTATCGTCCGGCTGTTCGTTTCGGGAAAAAACCTTGTCCGGGTGCATACAAGCCATCTGTGAAAGGAAGACGAATCTGTCCGCCATGGGCATGACCGGATAGGACGAGGTCGACCTTTCGCTCAGCATACAACGATAAGTACTCCGGGCGATGGGCGAGTAAGAGCTTGAATGCCGACGGATCAGTGTTTTTTTCGGCAGTATCGAGACTTTTACGGATCCCGTCCGGCTCTTGCAGTCCTTCGCTCCAACGTGTCGTCGTCGGGTCGTCGATTCCAAGGAGTGTGATATCCGCTCCTTGATAGGTGATCGGGACTGCCGTGTTCCGGAGAATCTGCACACCGATTTCTTCAAGCTTCGGTAAGAGTGTCAGATTTCGCCGGACTTCATGATTTCCTGTCACGAAATAGACAGGATACTTCGCAGTCAACTGCTTCATGAGGATCAGTGCAGCGTCCTCTCCGTTTCGGCGTGAGTCGATCAAGTCGCCCGTCATGACAATGAGATCCGGTTCTGCTTGATTGATTTGACGGATGAGTTTTTGTTGTTTCGAGTCAAAGGACTTTCCGTGAAGATCCGCAACTTGAACGATTTTGTAGCCGTCAAAAGCAGCAGGGAGTTGTTTTGATGTAATGGTAAGCGAAGTCGTTTCAATCGTGTTATTTTCTTGGTAGAGGAACCAGCCTCCTAATACAATGATGCCTAATGAAACGAACCAGCGTTTTTTGACGTGCAAGCGCTCAACCCCTCTCTCTGACCTAAGCATAGCAAAAGACACCCCGTACCGCATCGCGGAACGGGGTGTCTTGAAAAATTACGCTTCTTTTTGAATATCTTCTGTTTCTTTTTTAACATCCGGTTCCTTGGACAAATCAATGAACAAGGCGATGACCATCATCCCGACGACGAAGACGAACGGGAAGGCGGCTAAAATCGCGGCTGCCTGGAGGGCACTGAGTCCACCCGCATACAGAAGGACTGCTGCGATGGAAGACTGAATGACTCCCCATGTCAATTTGATACGGAGGCTTGGCATCAAGCTACCGCCTGAAGAAAGCATGCCGAGGACATAGGTTGCTGAGTCAGCTGACGTGATGAAGAATGTCGTGATCAAGAAGACACCGACGATACTGAGAATCGTCCCGAGTGTACCAAATGTTTCGAACAAGGCGAACATTCCTGTTTCGACACCTTTATCGTTGACCGTGTCGATTAAGTTGACGCTATTGAAGAGTTCGTTCCAGATTGCTGATCCACCGAAAACAGAGAACCAAAGGAGTCCGAAAATCGTTGGAACAAGCATGATGCCAAGTACGAACTCACGAATCGTCCGTCCTTTAGAGACACGCGCGATAAATGTCCCGACGAATGGTGACCATGAAATCCACCAAGCCCAGTAGAAGATCGTCCAGCCGTTAATCCAAGTCCGTTCGTCTGGATTAAAGGCTGAAGCACGGAAACTCATGATTGGTAAGTTTTGCAGATATGCACCAGTTGTTTGGACGAATAAATCCATGATGAAACTGAATGGTCCGAGGAACAGGACACCGATCATCAAGAGTGCTGCGAGAACAAGATTCGCATTACTGAGACGAACGATCCCTTTATCAAGACCAGATGCAGCACTGATCATATAAAGAACAGAAACGACTAAGATGATGATCAATTGGGTCATGAACGAGTTCGGAATGTTACCGACTAGGAAATGTAAGCCACCCGAGATTTGCTGGGCGCCGAGTCCAAGTGAAGTCGCAACACCAAATGCTGTCGCGACGATCGCAAGTACTTCGACCGTTCCTTTACCGGCAGCTTCGTATTTCGGTTTCATGAGTGAAGCGACAGTATCACCGATTGTTGCAGGACGTCCTTTACGGAATGTCGAGTAAGCGATTGCTAATGCGACGATGGCGTACAGTGCCCACGGATGAAGTCCCCAGTGGAAGAATGAATAGCGCATCGCAAGACGTGCTGCTTCAGTTGGGTCGTTTGTCGCGACCGGTGGTGTGTGGAAATGGGTCAACGGTTCAGAAACACCCCAGAAGACAAGCCCGATTCCCATACCGGCGCTAAAGAGCATTGCGAACCAAGAAATCAAACCATACTCTGGACGATCAGAGTCTTTCCCGAGTCGGATTGAACCGAAGCGCGAGAAGATAAGGAAGATGGCAATTAATAAAAAGGCACTCATACCAAGCAGGTAGAGCCAGCCGAAGCCGTTTGTAATAAATTCTTGAGCTTTTCCTGTCACATTACCGAGGTTTGCGGCACCAATGAGTGACTCAGGTAAGATTCCCCATATGGTAAAGAGCACACAGAAAATGACTGATACAATAAACACGTTCGTGATCTTACTTTTTCGATTATTTTCCATCGTGGTCAACACCTTCTTTCGAATTTTACATGGTTGTTTTGTTCCTGTTGTAAATAAATAAAAATTGCTATACAACGATTAGTAATACCCGGACATTTAAAAACAAAACCTTATCACGCAAGGTACTACCGTAACAAACTTATCGTAACGATGGCAAATTTTGTGGGTAATGAATAGTGGGTATTTCTAGGGAAAAAGGGTTTTAAATAGGCTTAAATTGGCTTTGTGTAGCGATTTTTGAAAAAGATGAAAAAATCTAATTTTTCTTTTCTTTCTCTACTATTTCCCGAAATGATTAATTTGTAACATATAGTACAAAGCATAATAGCAGACGCTTCGTTCAAGATTTGCTATCGTTGTGAAATAATAATCAACCAAAGTCACTGGAGGAATGAAACGATGAGTCACGAACAAACCAAACAAGAGATTTTAGCAGCCTTTCAATCACGTCATGCGACAAAGGCATTTGATCCTTCAAAAAAGATCACATCAGCAGATTTTGCATTTATTTTAGAAACGGCGCGTCTCTCTCCAAGTTCATTTGGTTATGAGCCTTGGAATCTCCTCGTCATCCAAAACGAAGCATTGCGTGAAGAGCTTCGTGCCGTCTCGTGGGGTGCACAGGGACAATTGCCAACAGCAAGCCATTATGTCATTTTCCTTGCACGTACGGGGGCGCAAATGCAACCGGATGGTCCACACGTTACGGGGATGATGGACGCGCTCGGTTTGTCGGACGAGGCAAAACAAGGACGGACCACACGCTATAGTCTTTTCCTCGAAGAAGATTTCAAGATTGGAAACAATGAAAAAGCGATGGAGGATTGGTCGGCAAAACAAGCCTATATCGCACTCGGGAACATGATGTCGACGGCAGCACAAATCGGCATCGACTCTTGTCCGATCGAAGGATTTGATCAAGAGGCAGTTGAAAAAATCTTAGTCGAACATGATTTACTCGACCGGACTGTTTTTACGGTTCCTGTCATGGTCGCGTTCGGTTACCGGGCCGATGAACCGAAACGTGCAAAACAGCGTCGTGACTTAGAGGAGATCGTCACTTTCGTCGAGTAAGCAGCTGGACAATTTTTTTCGAATTATATAGAAGTTTCTTTCAAAATTCGGTATACTCGCACTTGTATGATTAAGAAGCGCCGTAAACGCCACTCGCATACGAACAACTTTTGTCTTGAGAAAGAAAGGGGTTCTATCGCAAATGGAACAAAAATTAAAGTTATGGTTCACGGAACACCAAACGGAAGATTACGGTATCACATTCCGTGTCAACCACGTTTATGAGAGCGAACAAACGGAGTTTCAACGCTTAGAGATGGTTGAGACGGACGAGTTCGGCACGATGTTGTTACTTGACGGTATGGTCATGACAACAGATCGAGATGAGTTTGTGTACCATGAAATGGTCGCACACGTCCCATTGTTCACACACCCGAACCCGAAATCGGTTCTCGTTGTAGGTGGAGGAGACGGCGGAGTCATTCGTGAAGTCTTAAAACACCCATCGGTCGAAAAAGCAGTTCTCGTCGAAATTGATGGCAAGGTCATCGAGTACTCGAAAAAATATCTTCCGAACATCGCAGGTGGTTTAGACGACGCACGCGTCGAAGTCATCGTAGGTGACGGATTTATGCATATCGCAGAAGCTGTTAATGAATACGACGTTATCATGGTCGACTCGACAGAGCCGGTCGGTCCTGCCGTCAACCTGTTCACAAAAGGATTCTACTCTGGAATCTCGAAAGCATTAAAAGAAGACGGTATTTTCGTCGCACAATCGGACAACCCATGGTTTACACCAGACTTGATCCGTGATGTACAACGTGACGTCAAAGAAATCTTCCCGATCACAAAACTCTACGTTGCGAACGTTCCGACATACCCAAGCGGTCTTTGGACATTTACGATTGGATCGAAAAAACATGATCCACTCGCTGTCGCACCAGAGCGTTTCCACGAAATCGAAACGAAGTACTATACACCAGAACTTCATACAGCAGCCTTTGCGTTGCCGAAGTTCGTCAAAGATTTAACGATTTAATTTCAAAGTAGGAGTGTTCCGTTTTCAGGGACACTCCTTTCTATGACTGGAGGAATAGAAATGCGTTTTGATGAAGCATATTCAGGTAAAGTCTTTATCGCGAGTCAACCGACTCACGAAGATGCAAAAGGTGTGTTATACGGCATGCCGATGGACTGGACGGTCAGTTTCCGCCCCGGATCACGTTTTGGTCCGGCGCGAGTCCGTGAAGTGTCACTTGGTCTTGAAGAATACAGTCCTTATTTAGATGGCGATATCGCCGATGCGAAATTGTTTGATGCGGGTGACATTCCGTTGCCGTTCGGAAATGCACAAAAATCGCTTGATCTGATTGAAGAATACGTCGATTCACTACTAACAGCAGGCAAATTCCCACTCGGTATGGGCGGCGAACACCTCGTGACGTGGCCGGTCGTCAAAGCTTTTGATAAACATTACGATGATTTTGTCGTCCTGCACTTTGATGCACATACGGACTTACGTGATGAGTATGAAGGCGAACCGTTGTCACACTCGACACCGCTCAAAAAAATCGCGAACTTGATCGGACCAGAAAACTGTTATTCGTTCGGGATTCGTTCAGGAATGAAAGAAGAGTTTGAATGGGCAAAAACATCTGGTTACAACTTATTCAAGTACGAAATCGTCGAACCGTTAAAAGCGGTTTTGCCGAAGCTTGCCGGTAAAAAAGTTTACGTAACGATTGATATCGATGTCCTCGATCCGTCTGCTGCACCGGGAACGGGAACGCAGGAAATCGGCGGCGTAACAACAAAAGAATTACTTGAAGTCGTCCACATGATTGCCCGTGCTGACGTCGACGTCATCGGAGCTGATCTCGTCGAAGTTTGTCCGGCGTACGATCAGTCGGACATGACAGCGATCGCTGCTGCAAAAATCTTACGTGAAATGATGATCGGTTTCATCAAGTAAAAATATTTTTATTTGGCACCTGTAGTAGGTGTTTCTAGTCAAAAACACTTTGAGATAAGACCTCAAAGTGTTTTTTGATTCCCTTATCCATATCAGAAGCATACTGAAGCATTTACAAGAAGTGAATAATACTTTAAATTTAAGATGTCACCGCGGATGAAATATTTTTAGGTAGAATGAATGGTTGGCTTGAGAAGCGAAATACATTTTGACACGAGAGGTGGAAAAAAGATGAAGAAATTCATATCGTTCGTTACCGCTGCGTTTTTGTTTGCACTATTCGTGCTCCCAGTAAGCGCAGCCGATGACGCAATGGTGCGTGTGATTCATGCTTCACCAGATGCTCCAGCAGTTGATATTGCCGTCGATGGCGAAACAGCTGTCTCAGGAGCGGAATTCAAAGCTGTCACGGATTATCTCACTCTCCCGGCAGGAGAACATAAAGTGGAAGTCTTCGCTGCAGGGACAACGAAAGATCCTGTACTTTCTCAAACACTCAACGTTGAAGCCGGAAAATTTTATTCAGTCGCGGCAATCGGTAAATTAGCAGATATTAAACTCGCTGTCATGGAAGACAACGGCAAAGGGGAAGACGGAAAATCAATGGTGCGTGTGGCACACTTTGCACCGGATGCACCAGCCGTTGATGTCGCTCCTAAAGGGGGAGACGCACTCTTCAGCGACCTTGAATTCTCGAAAGTCTCTGACTATGGAACACTTGATGCCGGGACGTACGATCTTGAAGTACGACCAGCGGGCGCGATGGACGTTGTCAAAGCACTCGACGGTATTAAATTAGATAGCGGTAAAAACTATACAGCCCTTGCGATTGGTCTCCTTGAGGGAGAACCAGCGTTTGATGTTCTCTTGATTCCAGATGGCGGTGAAATGGCTGCAATGCCAGACACAGGACTCGGTGGATCAACAGATACGTCTTCAATGGCAACGACTTGGGCCCTTGTAGCACTTGCGGGAGCTGCCCTTGTTGGAACAAGTTATGTCATTCGCCGTAAACAAAACGCGTAACGGTTTCCTTCTGATCTTTCTCATTCTCGCTGGATGCGGAGGAGCAGAAGAATCTGTTCCTTCGGCGAATCCGGTCGAACAAGCGACACCTGCGATTGAGCAAGCAACACCCGAACCTGTACCGGAAAGTCGTGAAACGGCTAGTTTTATCCCAGCGAAGCTAACGATTGATGCGATTGACGTGAAGGCGAAGATCGAAACTGTTGGGAAAGACAAGCAAGGCCGAATGGATGTCCCGAAAAAAACGGAGCAGGTCGCCTGGTATCGGTACGGCGCAGAAGCGAACCAGACGGGAAATGTCATTCTCGCCGGTCATTTGGACGATACGGATGGTCCCGCTGTATTTTACGACTTAGCAAAGATGAAACCAGGACAAAAAATCGAGTTACAGTCAAAAACAGGACAGACGCTATCTTACGTGGTGACAAACGTAACCTCCTATCCTGTAGAAAAAGCACCCGTCGGTTCGATTTTTGGGGCGACGGTCGCAAAACGTCTGACATTGATTTCTTGTATCGGAACGTTCACGAAATCGAAAGGGTACGATGAACGACTCGTCGTAACCGCCGATCAAATCGAAGAGTAACAAGCAATATGGAACCAAAAAGGACCAATCCGCCATGGATTGGTCCTTTTAGACCGTAGACAAACTCTTATGAAGCATGAGCATGCGATATCTAGAAGCAATCCGTTCGCGCTTCCCTGTCTCGCCTCGTCTTCAAAGCGGCAATCGGTCACGCCGCTACAGCAAAGCTGCAGGGTCGCAACCGATTGCTTTTCGCTTCAAAAGCGATTCGAGACGGATTGCGTCCCAAACCGTCTGCATGACTGACTTTCCGTCATAGTGTTACCTAAAAAGCGTCACCTTTCGTTGACTCCTGCGGGGAAAAGTGCGTTTTTAACGCACTTTTAGAGGCAGGCAAGACCCTGCTCGTTGTCCGTGAGGACGAAGGAGCAACGGCTTGCGCCTCGCCCGAGGAAAGCAACGAAAAAAGACGCTTGATTTCCCGATGGCACTTTATCTACAGCTTGAAAGGACCAATCCGCCATGGATTGGTCCTTTTTTGGATGAAGCTCAACCTGAACAAATTAGAAAAACTTACGCGTTTGATTCCGATGCCGCGACGAGATCCGTTGTCAAAGCAGAGAGACCTTGTGTCGTCTGGCTGATTCCTTGAATCGTTTGAACGATTTGACTTAAATCGTTTTTATTGCGTCCGAACATATCCAAGTAGTTTTCCATTTCTTTTTTCACGGTATGAATCCCGCTCTTCACCTGTTGAAGTTCAGTCCGTGAAGCAGAGTTTGAACGGGTGATGTCTTCCATCTGCGAAACGAGTTCTGTGATATTCCCGTTGTTCTTTTGAATCAACGTGTTGATGCTGCTGCTTAGGTGTTTCGCATTTTCAGCAAGGTTGCGGACTTCAATCGCGACGACAGAGAATCCTTTTCCGTGCTCACCGGCACGTGCTGCTTCGATTGAGGCGTTTAACGCCAAGAGATTCGTTTGGTTCGCGATATCCTCGATGCCTTGTGTCATCTTGACGATTTCGTCAGACGTTGTTTTTAATTGTTGGATGCTTGTTAGCGAAGTGTTGACTTGACCTGTCGACTGGACGAATTGTTGCTCCATTTTGTCCATCTGTGCTTCGTTTTCTGACGTTAAGCCAACAAGGTTACGGCTCGTTTTCTCCGTCTGATCCGTCTCGGATAAGATTTGTGTCGCCCGTTGACTCGTTTCAAGAATCGCACCTTCTGTTTGCTCGACCGTACTTGCGACTTCTTGGCTGACGCGGACGACATCTTGTAGGAGACGTGTTCGTGATTCATTGGCTGCGCCAACTTCTTCTAAGCGCGCGTCAACATATTGACTTGTGACGATTTGAGCGTCCAAGTTCATCGCATGAGTCAATGCAAGGATTGCCGTCGTCAGTTGCGCGGGATCATGTTGGAAATGTTCGACGACTTTAGGAATCAATAAGGTGTTAAAGGCTGCGTAGGACGCGATGAACCAGGTGACGGGAACAAAATTACGGTTATGTGTTTTACCCATTCGTTTACGCATCGCAAGAAATTTGTCGTCCATGTTGCCCGTTAAAAGACTACCGAAGTAATCAGCGAATACTTTTTTCAACCGTTGACGGGTCGACGCATTTTCAGCAATCTGAACCATTTCCGGATGGAGGAGGAGATGGTCGAGCACTTGCTCAAGGACTTCATCTAGGATTGAGCGGACGACAGGTGCCATCGCTTTTAGTGTCTGAAGTTGTTCTTCCGTGTAGCCCATATATTCGAGGCGTGCTGCTAAGGTCGGATCACTCGTTTTCGTT
Source organism: Exiguobacterium sp. s193 (assembly GCF_018618755.1). Taxonomy (GTDB): domain Bacteria; phylum Bacillota; class Bacilli; order Exiguobacteriales; family Exiguobacteriaceae; genus Exiguobacterium_A. Next base: position 34,942 of record NZ_JACSMR010000017.1, on the reverse strand, counting down.
ATGAATTTTTTATCGGGAAATCCGATCGTTGCTTGATACGTTGAACTGGATGATTTTGTTTTAAATGGATTGCGCACAGTAAGCCTCCGATTTTCTTTAAATTGAGAATGTAATGGTCTTATCCTTTATCGGTTGATAACGGAAAAAACAGTATCTTTTTTAGAAGGAAACTCTCTAGAAACGAAAAAAAAGATTGTCAATGAAAAAAAGCTCATGTTACGGGACCATGAGCTGAAGAATTGTTTAAGGGTTGATCCTATATTTAAAAGATGAGATGAAAAAAAGTTAAACAGGTTGATCCTCTTGAAACGCTTGTTTGGCATCATTGAGTGCCCGCATCCGGCTAACACATGATTGAATGAACTGGATATCAATCGAACTGAAGCGCGTGACGGGGCCTTGGGCTGACTCGGCGCTAAATGTGAAGGTTCCGAGATTCCAAAGTTCGATTTTAAATCGTTTCCCTTTGTTGTCGTCGAAGTGTTGTACGAATTCGATTTTCGGTACCATACGAACCCCTCCTTGTTAGTCCATTCCCCTTTTTCAGGAATTAAAAAAGCCAAACTGTGCGTTAACAACAGTTTGGCTTGAAAGATTAAGCAGGAGCGACATCATAACCAATCTCTTCGATGGCTTCGACGAGACGGTCTTTTGCGACATCTTCATGGACGACAGTGACTGAATTGTCAGGTAGAGAGACCGTCGCCGTTGTGACACCGTCTAGTTCGTTCAGTGCCGATTCGACACTTGCTTTACAGTGGTTACATGTCATACCGATTACGTTTAAAGTCGTTTCTTTCATGATGGAGTTCCTCCTTTAGTGAGTGGGGTGCGTTTTAAGCGTAACGCATTCGTGACGACGGAAACAGAGCTAAATGCCATCGCCGCTCCAGCGAGCCACGGAGCGAGTAGTCCGAGAAAAGCAACGGGAATCCCGATTGTGTTATACGCGAGTGCAAAAAATAGATTTTGGCGAATGTTCTTCATCGTCTGTTCACTCAGACGGATCGCGGTCGCGACTTGTTGTAAATCGTGTCCGAGCAGTGTGACGTCAGCCGCTTCTAAGGCAACATCCGTCCCGCTACCGAGGGCGATTCCGACATCAGCTGTCGCAAGCGCTGGTGCATCGTTGATGCCGTCACCAACCATGGCGACGCGATGTCCCGCATCTTGAAGAGCTTTGATTTGGTCGGCTTTTTCGATGGGTAAGACATCCGCAAACACATGATTTGTTGGAATGCCGAGTTCCATCGCCAGATTAAGGGCAACGTCTTTTCGGTCACCCGTTAAAAGATAGACTGCTTTTGTCTGTTGAATTTGAGCGATGACGTGTTTCGTCGTCGGCTTCAACTCGTCGCGAATTGCATAACCGGCTTCAACTTGCCCGTCGACAGCGACATAAACGAATGTCGCGCCGTCAGAAGACCAGTCCGGGATGTCGAGCTGGTGATCCCGCATCATTCGTTCGGAACCGACCAGGATGTTGCGAGTGAGAATCATCCCGCTGACACCGCGGCCAGCATCGACTTGAAAACGTTCGATATCGAACACGACATCACGTTCTTCCGTGATGGCATGAGCGAGCGGATGCTCTGATTTTTTTTCGATGGCTGCTGCGAAGTCGAGTGCCTGTTCGTTCCCGAATGTCTCGACGACGACAGGGCGTCCGATTGTTAGTGTACCTGTTTTATCGAAGACGACAGCATCGACATGTTGCAGCGATTCAAGCTGGGCACCGCCTTTGAAGAGCACCCCATGCTCTGCACCTTTACCCGTCCCGACCATGATCGATGTCGGAGTGGCAAGTCCTAAGGCACAGGGGCAAGCGATGACGAGAACGGCGATTGCCGGGCGAATCGCTTCAGCAAATGAACCCGTCGTCAACCACCAGGCACCAAGCGTAATGAGGGCAATGGCAACGACGATTGGAACGAAAATACCGGAAATCCGGTCAGCTTGTCGTTGGATCGGCGCTTTTTCCGTCTGTGCTTGTTCAACGACACGGATGATATTCGCAAGCATCGTTTCCTGACCGACTTTTGTTGCTTCAATCAACAAATGACCATTCGTATTTAAAGTTCCACCGATGACAGGATCAGCGGCACCTTTATGCGCAGGAAGTGGTTCGCCGGTCAGCATCGATTCATCGAGATAGGCATCACCGGATAAAATCAGACCATCCATCGGAATTTTCTGACCTGGTTTGACGACGATGTGCATCCCGGGTTGAATCTGGTCGATGGCGACCGTGCGTTCCGTCCCATTGTCGAGGACGACGGCATCCGTTGCTTGGAGCGACAAGAGACTTTTAATTGCACCGGTCGTTTGCTGTTTGGCGCGGTCTTCGAGCACTTTACCGAGAAGAACGAGCGTAATTAAGATGGCACTTGTTTCAAAATAAAGGTTCGGCATTGCCGGATGGATCAGCATTTCTGCGACCGAATAAAAGTAAGCGGCTGACGTCCCGAGTGCGACGAGGACATCCATGTTGGCACTACCGCTCCGGAGACTCTTATAAGCCCCAATATAGAACGGCGCCCCGATAATGAATTGCACCGGTGTTGCCAGTGCGAATTGGAGCCACGGATTCATCAGGAACGTCAAATGGACCGGGCTGTTCGGGATGTGCGAGACCATACTGAGTAAGAGTGGTAACGACAACAAAGCGGCGACGAAAAAACGATAGAGCATTCGGCGATCTTGAACTTTTTCATGAGGGGCCGACTTGATGGTCGCACCGTAGCCGACTTTCTTGATTTTATCAATGATTGCTTGTTCATCGAGTTCGTCCGGGACTGCAATCCGTGCTGTCTCGAGTGGTAAATTGACTGTCGCGTCGACACCGTCCATCCGGTTCAAGACTTTTTCGATTCGGGCTGAACAGGCGGCACAGGTCATGCCTTCGATGTTAAGTTCGATTGTTTTTGACATAAGAGCCCCTCCTTATTTCTTGAGTCGGGCGATGACGGCCATCAATTCATCGACATAAAGGTCGGTATCTTTCTGTCCGGTCGCGGCATCATGCATACACATCTTGACATGACGTTCGATGATTTGCAGTTCGACTTGACGAAGGGCGGCTTGAATCGATGCCGTCTGCGTCAAGATATCGATACAGTACCGATCTTCAGCGACCATGTTCGCAATCCCCCGAACTTGTCCTTCGATCCGCTTTAAGCGTTTAGTTAACGCGTCCTGTTCCTCGGAAGAGCGGGGAACGAGTGGATGATCATGTTGCATAGGAACACCTCTTTCTGTTGGTAGTTGATATCTATACCATAACACATAGGGGTAGGGGGTACCAGTATGATGATTTACAGAAGCAAAAAAATACGCCATCCGAATGGGATGGCGTATTCAGTCGAACTTTATTGATTAGAAACTTGAGGTTTGATGATTTGTTCATTGAGCGAACGACCACTGATGATGTCTTCCGCTTGTGTGGATCGTTTGATGAAGAAGGACAGGATGAACGCAACACCGGCGATGAACGTTGAAATGAAGAAGGCGTAGTTGATCCCATCGAGTGTCGCTTGCATCACAATCTGTTGCTTCAGCGCAGCGGCCGCTTCTGCTGTCGGCTGACTCGTCATATTTTTAGCAGCCTCTTGCGCGAGCTCCGTTCCACGTGTCTTCGCGTGAGTCGACATGATTGTGACGAGCAGTGCTGTTCCGATTGCACCGGAAACTTGTTGGAGCGTGTTGTTCATGGCTGTTCCATGCGGGTAATAGCGTGTTGGTAACTGGTTTAAACCGTTTGTCGAGACAGGCATCATGACCATCGACATCCCGAACATCCGGAGTGAATACAAGACGATTAAGTGTGTATATGTCGTATCCATTTCGAGCTGGCTGAAGAAGTAACTCGTGACGACAGTGATGAACAGACCTGTGATAGCAAGCGGACGTCCACCGATTTTATCAAATAACTTCCCGTTGATTGGTGACATAACTGCCATGAGGATGGCTCCTGGCAATAACATGAGACCCGCATCGAGCGGCGAGATACCGCGAATGTTTTGAACGTAAATCGGTAGAAGTAACATGCCGGAGAACATCGCGACGGTTACGACCATCGAAATGGCAGACGAGAGCGCAAACATCGGATACCGATAAATTTTGAAGTTCAACATCGGACGTTCCATACGTAACTGACGCAAGATGAATGAAACAAGCGCGATGACACCAATCGCGAGTGCAATCGTCACGTGTGGACTGTCCCAGCCTTTAGAACCGGCAGAACTAAAGCCGTACAAGAGTCCGCCGAAACCGAATGAGGATAAGACGACTGACATGAAATCGAGTTTGGCATCGGACCGTTCCTTGACGTCGCGGAGTAAGACGATTCCGGCAACGAGAACGACTAAAGCGATTGGCGTAATAAAGTGGAACAACATCCGCCAATCATAGTGTTCAATGATCCAGCCTGACAATGTCGGACCGATTGCGGGTGCACCCATCATGATGAGACCGAAGAAGCCCATTGCTGTCCCGCGTTTTTCGATTGGGAAACTGACGAGCATGACGTTCATCAAGAGTGGCATCATGATTGCTGAACCGGAAGCTTGAATCATCCGTCCGGCTAAAAGGACCGGGAACGTATCAGCGAATCCGGCAAGAATCGTCCCGGTTGAGAAGAGTGTCATCGCAAGGATGAACAGGCGACGGACAGAAAATTTTTGGATCAGAAAAGCGGACGTCGGGATCAAAATCCCGTTGACGAGCATGAAACCAGTCGATAACCACTGGACGGTCGACGTTTCGATGTTAAGATCTTTCATGATTGAAGGAAGGGCGATATTAAGTAACGTGTTATTTAAAAAAGCGATAAAGGCTCCAATCATCAGTACGGCGAGGATGCCGTAGGGTGGACGACTAGAAGCAGTTTTTTCGTGTTGCATGGTTTACCTCCTTAATGAACTGACGGTACACATTTCTATACGGTCGTTATATCTGTTGTATATCTTAATCTGATTTCAAGATAAATACAAACATTAATAACTAAGAAAGGTAATTTTATTTTTGGTGAAGCACAAAAAAACATCCGACTCGAAACAGAGTAGGATGTTTTAGCATATAAACAAAGCAGTATTAGCCGACATGTGTGTTCAAGGCATCGTTCGTAATGTCGTAATGGGCGGCGGACCATGTTGCACGTCCTTTTTCAATAAAGATGACCTGGGGTGACTCATGACGGACGTTGTAATGTTCCGCGATATGATTCGAAAGTGTCCGTGCTTCTTGCACGAGCAAGTAAGCGGTCGGGACCGATGTCGTATCCGCGAATTTCGTGTATTCGGAAAATCCTGCGGCACTGATCGGGCACGTCGTACTGTGTTTGCAAATCACGAATGAGTCGTGTTCGGAAACGAACTGGTCAAAGTCTGAAATCGATTGCAGTTTTCTAAGTTGTGGCATAGTATCATCCTCCATACGTCCGTAGACGGTCGCTTAACTTTAGATTTTCCCTGTAATCGACTGGACAGTCAATCAAAACAGGTCCGTCGCTATGATTTGCCTGTTCGAGACAGCTCGAGAGAGTACCGTGTTCACCGACACGAAGTCCGAGTGCTCCGAACGCTTTCGCCAGTTCGACGAGGTCCGGATTGTCGAATTCAATGTAAGGAGCACGCCCGTAAGCCTGTTGCTGCTTCCATTCAATTAAGCCGTACGTTCCGTCGCGCCAAATGATGACGACGATCGGAAGTTTTAACCGGACGGCAGTCTCAAGATCTTGCCCGTTCATTAGAAAGGCCCCGTCACCGGAAGCGCAAAAGATACGCCGGTCCGGGTATAACAGTTGCGCGGCAATTGCGCTCGATAATCCGTATCCCATCGAAGAAAAGCCGTTTGAAATGAATAATTGGTTCGGACGCGTTGTTTGAAAATGGCGGCCGAGCCATACTTTATGCGCACCGACGTCTGAAAACACCATGCCGTCTTCACCGATGGCCGCCTCGAGTTCACGGACGATGCTTTGGGGGTGAAGCGGTAGGGCCATCGAATACGTCGCTTGAATTTCTTGGCGGAGTTTATCGCGGTCTCCTTGCCAGCCGTCCCAGGCCCGTGTCGGAATCTCTTCTGCTAACAAACGTAACGTATCGGACAAGGGACCGACTAGATTCGCGACGACCGGATAGTACTGATCGATTTCGTGGCGATTCGTATCGATATGAATGACAGCAGTCCGGTTCGGATTCCATTTCGACGGCGGTAACTCCGTGATGTCGTAACCGATGGCGATGATTAAGTCACTCCGGTCAAGAATCCGTTGGTTATAATCCGTATTCGGCAAACCGATCGTGTGTGCAGCAAGCACGTGTTGAGAAGAAATCGCTCCTTTCCCCATCATCGTCTCGACGACGGGTGCGCCAAGACGCTCCACGAACTGACGGAACACGTCCGTCGCTTGTCCGCGATTGATTCCGAAACCGGCAATCACGACAGGGCGTTCTGCCTGTTCGATTTGTTTTAAGACGGCGCTATCTTTGACGGATGTCGGGTGAAGCGTATCCGGTTCACTGTCCCGTAAAAGCGGTGTCTTAGCATCGACATCAGTTTTTGCGATATCTTCCGGGAAAGAAATGTGCGTCGCACCGGGTTTTTCACAGCATGCCTCGGCGAACGCTTGACGGACGATTTCCGGAATGACGTCTCCTGAAACAATCGATGTACTTGATTTCGTGATGGGACGATACATCTCAACTAAATCAAACATCTGATGTGACGCCTTGTGTTGCCGCCAAGTTGCCCCTTGTCCTGTAAGCGCGACGACAGGCGAATGATCCATCGTTGCACTCGCGATACCGGTCATCATGTTCGTCGCACCAGGCCCAAGTGTCGATAGACAGACTCCGGCGCGACCACTTAAACGTCCGAACATCGCAGCCATGAAGGCGGCATTCGTTTCGTGACGTGTCGTGATGAACGTGATATCGGACTTACTGATAGCATCAAGTAAGGTGATGTTTTCTTCACCGGGTACGCCGAAGATATGCGTGACTCCTTCTGCCTCCAGGCAGGCGACGAACCGCTCTGCCGCGTTCATGCGTCGAGTCCGCCAATCGACACATACTTCGTTTCGAGGTAGGCTTCGAGACCTTCTGATCCACCTTCACGACCGATACCAGACTGTTTCATGCCACCAAACGGCGCTTGGGCAGCAGACGGGACACCATCATTCCAGCCGACGATGCCGTAATCGAGTTGCTCAATCGTCCGCATGGCCCGTGCGTAGTTATTCGTAAAGACATAAGATGCGAGACCGAATGGTGTTTGATTGGCGTAGTGAATGGCTTCCTCGTCAGAGCTGACACGTTGAACGGGGGCGACCGGTCCGAATGTTTCTTCATTCATGATCAACATTTGTGGCGTGACGTCAGCGAGGACGGTCGCTTCATAGTAATAGACGTCTTTGTCCTCGTCCGTCGTTCCAGTCCCGCCCGTGACGACACGAGCACCGGCTGATGTCGCATTGTCGACGTGTTTTTTGACTTTGTCGTAACCGGATTTGTTGATCATCGGACCGATTTTTGTATCTTCATCGAGTCCATTCCCGGTTTTCAGCTTCGCTGTTGCTTCGCCTAATTTTTCGACGAACGTATCATAAATCGAATCGGAGACATAAATCCGGTTCCCGCAGACACACGTCTGTCCACCATTTCGGAATTTAGACTTAATCGTTTCCGCAACGGCGAGATCGAGGTCACAGTCGTCAAATACAAGGATCGGTGCATGTCCACCGAGTTCGAGTGACATCGCTTTAATCGTCTCGGCACCTTGTGCCATCAATGTCCGACCGACTTCTGTTGAGCCGGTGAATGTGATTTTGTCGATGTGCGGATGTGTCGCGAGCGATTCCCCGAGCTCTTTTCCGCTTCCCGTGACGGCGTTGACGACGCCGTTTGGAATACCGACTTCCTGACAAAGTTCAAGCAGCCGGAGTGCAGTCAGTGGTGTTGCGGTAGGCGGCTTCAGGATAAAGGTACAGCCTGCAACGAGTGCCGGTGCGAGTTTACGGGTAATCATCGCAGCCGGGAAGTTCCAGGGTGTGATGGCGGCGACGACACCGACCGGTTGTTTCATGACATGAAGTCGTTTGTTCGTATCGTGCGAGGGAATGATTCGTCCGTACGCACGTTTTCCTTCTTCCGCGAACCATTTGACGAAGTTTGCCGCGTACTGGACCTCTCCTTCAGATTCTGCGAGTGGTTTCCCCATTTCAAGCGTCATCAAGCGTGCGAGTTCGTCTTTTTTCTCAATCATCTTCGCATACAGTTTCTCGAGAAGTTCAGCCCGTTCATAGACACTTCGTTTTGACCAAGCCGGAAATGCTTGGCGTGCCGCTTCGACGGCATCGTTGACATCCGATTTCGTGCCGTTCGGGACACTGCCGACGACTTCCCCGGTTGCCGGATTCTTGACATCCGTCCGTTCACGGTCATGATCAAGCCACTTTCCATCGATTAAAAATTGTCCGTCCATCTTACAAAATCCCCCTTTTTTATTTGCATTGTAAAGAATATACCCGAACGAGGAAAAAAAGATTCATCTTTCGACAGAACTTCATGCAAAAGGCTAGAAATCGACCGATAAAGAGTGTAGGATAATTCAGTAACTGTAATGTATGTGTGACTGAAATATCGTTAACAAACGTCATCACTTTGAAGTGCCGGAAACAGACCGGGAACGTTGACATTGCATGTGTATTTGATAAGATGAAGGTAGAGTATTTGCGCAATCGATTGCGCTTAAAAGAAATGAATCGATATAAGAGAATGAACGAGATAAAATACGACAAAAAACAAGTGACTAAGACAGACAAACGAGAGGATTTATACACGATGACACAAATGATACCGCGCCCAGAAACGGCTCAAAAAACTCTAACACGCGCTTGGTGGAAAGAAGCAGTTGCTTACCAAATCTACCCACGAAGCTTCTATGATGCAAACAACGATGGAATCGGCGATATTCCGGGTATCATCGCAAAACTCGATTATTTGAAAGATTTAGGTGTCGACGTTCTCTGGATCTGTCCGATGTTCAAATCACCGAATGATGACAACGGATATGACATCAGTGACTATGAAGACATCATGGATGAATTCGGGACGATGGCAGACTTCGACTTATTAATGGAAGAAGCACACAAGCGCGATATTAAAGTATTGCTTGATTTGGTCGTCAACCATACATCGGACGAACACCCGTGGTTCCTCGAATCGCGTTCTTCAAAAGACAATGAAAAACGCGACTGGTACATCTGGAAAGATGCCGTAAACGACCGAGAACCGAACAACTGGGAAAGCATCTTCGGCGGATCGGCATGGGAATATGACGAAAAGACAGAACAATACTTTCTACATGTCTTCTCACGCCGCCAACCGGATTTGAACTGGCAAAATAAAGACATGCGTCAAGCAGTCTACACGATGATTAATTGGTGGCTCGATAAAGGGATCGACGGGTTCCGGATCGATGCAATCAGTCACATCAATAAAGACCAATCATTTGCCGACTTACCGAATCCACTCGGGATGCCGCATGTACCGTCATTTGAGATGCATATGAATGTTGAGGGGATCCATGAGTACTTGGAAGAGCTAAAAGATGAAACCTTCTCAAAATATGACATCATGACAGTCGGTGAAGCGAATGGTGTTTCACCGGAAGAAGCAGATCTTTGGGTCGGCGAAGAAAATGGGAAAATGAACATGGTTTTCCAGTTCGAGCATATGGATTTATGGCGGTCAGATGCGGAAAAAGGCGTTGACGTCGTCAAACTGAAACAAGTCTTGACGAAGTGGCAAAAAGGTCTCGAAGAAACAGGCTGGAATGCACTTTACCTTGAAAACCACGATAAGGTCCGTTCCGTTTCACTTTGGGGAGACGAAGGACAGTACTGGAAAGAAAGTGCGAAGTCGCTCGCGATGATGTACTTCTTCATGCAAGGGACACCATTCATCTACCAAGGCCAAGAAATCGGGATGACGAACGTTCAATTCCCGGACATCGCGGATTATGATGATGTCGCGACGAAAAACATGTACAACATGCAACTGGCATCCGGTAAAACGCATGAAGAAATCATGGAAGTCATTTGGAACTCGTCGCGTGACAATTCACGGACACCAATGCAGTGGACGAACGAACAAAATGGCGGATTCTCTTCACAGTCGCCGTGGTTCGGTGTCAATCCGAACTTTGCGGACATCAATGTCGCGTCACAGCAAGCAGACGAAGATTCGATTCTTAACTTCTACAAACGGATGATTCAAATCCGGAAAGCAGAAGAAACGTTGATTTACGGAGAATACGATTTGATTTTACCGGAAGACGAAAAAGTTTATGCCTATACGCGGACACTGGGTGATGAACAATTCTTGATTGTGACGAACTTAAAAGGTGAAGCAGCAGACATCGATACGGACATCATCCTCCATTCGGATAATCTGGTGCTCGGTAACTACGAGACAGCCTATCACGAAGGAACGGAACTGGCGCTTCGTCCATTCGAAGCACGTCTGTACCGGGTACGATAAACAATGACTGGATTCGGCATGTGCTGAATCCAGTCTTTTTGTGTGTCTTGTCAGTTTGCGACCGTGCGTAAGAGGAAAAAATCGTGTACGCTAGACAATGAGGTGATAAAAAGTGAAACCAAAACGTTATCCCGTCCTGCTGCGGCAAGTGACGACGATTCAAGATGACGCGATGCGTGAATCCGTCGATCTCGAAGCAGAAGGTATGCTGTTTGAGACGAAGGACGGTTTTGCGGTGAAATTCGTACAAGAAGACGAGCAGCCGATTGATACGACGATCAAGTGGTCGCATGACCAAGTTGCGTTGAACCGCAAAGGTCCCGTCTCGATGCATCACGTGTTCATTTTAGGACAACAAACAAAGAGTGGATATGAAAGTCAGTTTGGTCAGATGTTGATGCAGACAGACACACATACGATTGAAATGCTCGACCAACAGATGCGCTTCACCTACGACTTGATGATGAATCATCAGGCGGTCGGAACGTATACGATTGAACTAACATGGAAACGGAGTGAGACAGATGGCGTTTGAACAAACGGTAAAAGAGATGGAACAGATGCTCGACGAGGAATGGTTCGAGTGGTTAGAAAATGATGAGGATAAGTACAATGCGTGGCGTGACCAACTCGAAACACTCGCAGAACAAGTCATGACGGAATACAACCCGAAAGTCGAGACGGATGCAATTGATTCATTGTTGTTGATCAATGAAGAATTGCCGGTCTTATACGGGGAAGATACAGTCATGTTGTATACGGCGTTACTTCACGCTCGAAAAGAGGACGAAACAGTCTACGAACGCTACCTCACAATTCTTGGTGCTTTTGCGGAAGAAAATCACCCGGCGCTCCGACAAGTCGAACAAGCTGTCGCAAAAAAAGATTATCAGACCGCTTATGCAAAAGCAGTCAAGTTGCCGCAAACATTAGGTCTCGAATAACGGCGGGTTAGACAGAGTTCTTTTTTACCCGATAAAGGTGATGACGTAAAAGTCAGAGATGAACGAAAGAGAGAGGTGGGTTTTGATGACCACCTCTCTCTTTGTGTTCAAAAAAATTTGTTTGCAGACGTGCTATTTCTCGATTGCTGTTTAATCCTAAGAATTTTCAGGGTAATGACAGCAATAGAGAGGAGTGGAGCAAGTGGCAGAATATAAAAAAGACAGTATCAAGTTAACAGGAGCCATCGGTTTAGGGACAGGCGTCATGATCAGTGCCGGGATTTTTGCTTTACTCGGGCAGGTCGCAGAATTGTCAGGTACATGGTTTCCGTTCATTTTCATCATCGGTGGGATCGTGACGGCGTTTAGTGCCTATTCCTACATTAAGTTGAGCAATGCCTTTCCGTCAGCAGGCGGAATCGGAATGTTCCTTGTCAAAGCCTATGGTAAAGGAACAATTACGGCAGGTGCCGCCTTACTGATGGCTTTATCGATGGTCATCAATCAAAGTTTAGTCGCCCGGACGTTCGGGACATACTTACTGCAACTATTCCCAGGGGATCAAGCGGACTATCTCGTTCCGTTACTTGGTGTTGGTTTGTTAGTTTTCGCCTTTTTAGTTAATATCGCAGGAAATACCTTTATTCAGTCCTTTTCACTTGTCGCTTCGATCTTGAAGGTCGCAGCACTCGTTGTCTTTGCTATTATTGCTTTATCCATCGGTGGTTTTTCATTCGTCCCTGAGACGACAGGCAGCGCACCCGATGTCACAATCACCGGATATATTGCGGCAGTTGCGTTGACCATCTTGTCGTTTAAAGGGTTTACGACGATTACGAACAGCGGGTCCGAAATCGTCAATCCGAAACGGAACGTTGGCATCGCGATCATCGTATCGATTTTAATCAGTTTGGTCGTCTACCTCTTGTTAGCATTCTCGGTATCGAGCAGTCTATCGCTCCAAGAAATTATCGATGCGAAGGACTATGTCCTAGCAGAAGCGGCACGTCCGGCACTCGGGGACGCCGGTGTCTGGTTCACGGTGTCGATCGCGCTTCTTGCAACGATTTCCGGGATCATTGCCAGTGTCTTTGCTGTCTCACGGATGCTTGCGATGTTGACGGACATGACCTTGATTCCGCATCGTCACTTCGGGATGCCGGGATCCGTTCAAAAGCATACATTAGTTTATACGATTGTCGTTGCGATGGTCTTAACGGTGCTGTTCGACTTAACACGAATCGCCTCGATGGGAGCAATTTTATATCTCGTCATGGATATCATCATTCATGTCGGCGTGCTCAAGCATCTGCGAAAAGAGTTGAGCGTCAATCCGTTCATCGTCAGTTGTGCGATTATTCTAGATGCGATTGTTCTTGGTGCTTTCGTCTACGTTAAAGTTTCAAGTGACTGGCTTGTCGTCGTCGTGTCACTGATCGTCATCGCCGTTGTCTTCTTCGGTGAGCGACTGTTCTTAAATCATGTTGATGAAGAGAATACGTCAAACAATAAATCAGAGTAAGTTAGAAAGGGAGAGATGATTATGAAAGCAGTCGAAGTCAGAGGATACGGGGACGTCGATCAGCTCGCCGTCGTCGAGCGTCCGATTCCGGAGCCCGGTCCAGGAGAAGTACTCGTAAAAGTCAAAGCGTGCGCCATCAACAATACAGAAATTTGGATGCGTGAAGGGGCCTACGGGACGGACGCAAAATCAGGTTGGAAACCGGAAGGCGTTCAGTTTCCACGTGTTCCGGGTTCTGATATTAGCGGACGGATCGTGAAAGTCGGGACGGGGGTAGAAGAAACACAAATCGATCGAGACGTCGTCCTGTTTCCCTTTACCTCAAGCGGACCGGACGGAACGGAGCATATCGCGCAAGATATGTCGTTCATCGGGTCGGAATACGATGGGGGTTACGCGGATTACGTCGTCTGGCCGGCCGAACTGTGTTACGAGATGCCGCTTGACGACTACGCCAAAAGTGCCGTCTTCTCTGTCAGTGGTTTGACGGCGTGGCACATGGTCGAACAGCTCCAACTTGAACCAGGTCAAACGGTTCTCGTGACAGGGGCGAATGGTGGTGTCGGTTCATTGAACGTCCAAATTGCCGCGCGTGTTTTTCAAGCAAACGTCATCGCCCTCGTCGGTGATCTTGCACTAAGTGACCAGTTAAAACAGTTTGGGGCGACACACGTCCTCTCGTATAAATCAGAGCAACTAGCAGACGATATTGTAGCGGCGAACGGTGGACCCATCGATGCCGTACTCGATGTTGTCGGTGATGCGTTGTTTGCGACATCACTCGCCATCTTAAAAAATGGCGGCAAGTTCTGTATCTCCGGTTCTGCTGGTGGCCAGCAGACACAGCTTGACTTCCGGACAGTCTACTTGAAGCACTTGACGCTGTATGGTTCAGTTCTCGGAACACGTGCAGAGTACGGACGAATGCTTGAAGCGATTGCAGCCGGGAAACTAGAACCCGTCATCGACCGGACATTTCCGCTCGAGGAAGCGGGGGCAGCACAGACGTATTTCAAGGAAGCGGGGAAGCTTGGGAAAATCGTTTTGTTGCCAACGGGTGAATAATTAACTTCATACAAAAAACCGACGGATTCTGACCTTCCTTGGAAAGTGAGAAGCTGTCGGTTTTTTGTATGTGTTAAAAAGAAAAATCAAAACGCAGCTTCTGTCCGTTCTGTTTCGGATAAGAGTTTAGCGTGGATGCCGCGTTGGCGTAACGACTGTTGGAACGACTGATCAATCGGGCGATAGCCTTTTTCGATTAAACCATTGATGTAAATCTTGTTGTATAAAAAAGCAAACGCGATATTGATAACGATACCGAGGATTCCGGCTGTCGCAAATGCTGCTACGAAACCGACGACCAATTGAATCAATCCCCATTTAAAATCACCGCGGAAAAACGCTGGGAAAAATCCAAAAAAGAACGTCGTCCACGAAAAACCGACTTTTACTTCTTTCACTAAACCACTCGGATGTTGCAAAATACCGTTCATAACCAAATACCTCCTATTAAATATGTAAATAAAACAGCTTTTTTAGTTTAACTTACTTATATTACAAAATAAACTAAATTTTTGAGAGGAATCATCAATGTTTTGTTATTCCAAAAAATATCAAAATAATGAATGAATAGTCATTCATTATGTGCTATACTCATTTCAATACAACTGCTTTAGGGGGAAAGGGGCTTGTTTTATGGGGACATTTTTACTGATTAACTGGATTGCCTTCCTGCTCATCGTCGGGTATGCAGGTTATCTGTTTGTGACGCTCGTCAAGAGCCGTTATGAAGCGATTCGCCGGGGGAAAAAGGCGGAATGGGATTTAACGAATAAAGAACGGTTCAACTCGGTACTCGTGAACGTCTTTGGACAAAAGAAACTACTTAAGGATAAGAAGAGTGGGACGATTCACGTCATGATGTTCTATGGCTTCTTACTCGTCCAGTTCGGGGCGATTGATTTCATTTGGAAGGGACTTGCAGTCGGACAACGTTTTCCACACATTCCACTCGGCCCACTTTATCCAATCTTTACGTTCTTCCAGGAAATCGTCATGCTCGTCATCTTGGTTGCGGTCGTTTGGGGATTCTACCGTCGCTATGTCGAGAAACTGGTGCGCTTAAAACGAAACTTCATGGCAGGACTCGCCTTAATCTTTATCGGTGGATTGATGGTCGCAGTTTTATTCGGCAACGGGTTTTTCCTCGTCTACGAAAACCACTCGACACTCGGTGAACCGGTTGCGTCTGCCATCGCCTTCTTGTTCAGCTGGGTACCGGAACAAGTCGCATTCGGACTGTTCGTCTTCTTCTGGTGGGCACACTTACTGTTCCTGCTTAGCTTCATGGTCTACATTCCGCAAGGCAAACATGCTCATTTAATCGCCGGTACGGCGAATGTCTGGCTCGGTCGGACGTCAAAAGTCGGGCGCCTTGCACCAATCGACTTGTCTGTCATGGAAGAAGCGGAAGATGATGATGCGGAATTTAGTTTCGGAGTCAATAAAATTGAAGACTTCAACCAAAAACAATTGGTCGATCTGTATGCTTGCGTCGAATGTGGACGCTGTACAAATATGTGCCCAGCGAGCGGAACCGGGAAGATGCTGTCGCCGATGGACTTAATCGTCAAGCTACGCGATCACCTCAACATGAAGACGGCAGCGATCACACAAAAATCACCGTGGGCACCAGCCTTTGCCTTTGACGGATCACAAGGGAATCAGATTGCGTCCCTTGCAGCAGCCGGTCAGATGGATGTTGTACCGGATTCATTGATTGGCAACGTCATCACGGAAGAAGAAATCTGGGCGTGTACGACATGCCGCAACTGTGAAGATCAATGCCCGGTCATGAATGAACACGTCGATAAAATCATCGATCTCCGTCGTCACCTTGTGATGATGGAAGGAAAAATGGATCCTGAAATGCAACGGACGATGGCAAACATCGAACGTCAAGGGAACCCATGGGGAATGAACCGGAAAGAACGCGAAAACTGGCGCAAAACGCGCGAAGAACTTGTCGTTCCAACGGCAAAAGAAAAGAAAAAAGCCGGCGAAGAATTCGAGTACCTCTTCTGGGTCGGTGCGATGGGCTCATATGACAGCCGCAGTCAAAAAATCGCGATGGCCTTCGCCCGTATTCTGAACGAAGCGGACATCTCGTTTGCGATTCTCGGCAATGATGAAAAGAACTCCGGTGACACACCACGCCGGATCGGGAACGAAGTTTTGTTCCAAGAACTTGCGGAAGCGAACATTAAATCGTTCGAAAAATACGGTGTCAAAAAAATCGTCACGATTGACCCGCACGCTTACAACACGTTCAAAAATGAATACCCAGACTTCGGACTTAGTCCGGATGTCGAGGTTTATCACCATACGGAGTTACTGGCGCGCTTGATTGACGACAAACGGATCACGCCGATGCATGAAGTCAAAGAACGTGTCGTCTACCATGATTCGTGTTACCTCGGTCGGTATAACGACATCTACGACGCTCCACGTTACATCCTTGAAAAGATTCCAGGGATCACGCTCGTCGAGACGGAGCGGAACCGGGAAAAAGGCATGTGCTGTGGCGCAGGCGGCGGGATGATGTGGCAAGAAGAAAAAGTCGGAGCCCGTGTCAATGTCGCCCGGACGGAACAACTGTTGACGGTGCAACCATCTGTCATCGGTTCTGCTTGTCCGTACTGTCTGACGATGCTCAGCGATGGAACGAAAGCAAAAGAAGTCGATGAATCCGTCGCAACATACGACGTCGTCGAACTGCTTGAACGTTCGATCGTCGGCACACCAACAAGAGAATCAGTCGCTTCAGTATAAAGATATGACCATTTGCTCTTCTCGTCTGGAGGAGGACAAATGGTCTATTTTTGTAACAAGAAACAAGCGTAACGTTGTACTGTACGGTTTTGGCGTGTTATGATACAAATACAATTTCACTAGAGAAGGGGGTGAGAATCTTTGGGAAGGCGCTACTTAAAATCGGTCAGGTCGCGGAGACCACCGGCTTATCAAAACGGACGATCGACTACTATACGTCACTCGGTCTCTTAACATCAGAACGCACGGCGGCCGGCTACCGGTTATATCCGGAAGATGTCGTCCATCAAGTTCAAAAGATTGAATATTTAAAGACACAGCGACTTTCCTTACAAGAGATTCTTGCTTCATTTACGGAACGGGAAGAAAAAACGGGAGATGTCATTTATCAAGAAGTACAGCAACTTCAAGATACGGTCAAAGGATTGGAGCGGCGTTTACTCGAATCAACAGAGTTCGAAAAACAAGAGATTCGTCTTGAGTTATCACGTCGTCTCACCTTGATTGCATCCTTGATTGCACAGCTGTAAAAACAAATAACTGGAGGTGACCCCTGTTTAGGGGATTTTGGATACTATACTTTTCATCAATTTATTTTTAGTGGTGTTGTTGATTGTGTTAACAGCGTTTTTCGTCGGATCAGAGTTTGCGGTCGTTAAAGTTCGGATGTCGCGTCTCGATCAAATGATTCAAGAAGGCAATAAGAGTGCGATTCTCGCCAAAAAGATTGCCGGTGATCTCGATTACTACTTGTCTGCCTGTCAGCTTGGAATCACAGTAACGGCACTTGGACTCGGGGCGCTCGGAGAACCGACCGTCGAAAAGATTCTCCACCCGGTCTTTGACGAATTCGGTGTCTCGGCTGCTGTCTCGACACTCCTATCGTTCGGGATTGCCTTTATTTCCGTGACATTCCTGCACGTCGTCATCGGAGAACTCGCGCCAAAAACGCTCGCGATCCAATACGCGGAAAAAATGACCTTGCTCTTCGCACGTCCACTGTTCATTTTCGGTAAAATCATGTACCCGTTCATTTGGTTACTCAATGGATCGGCACGTTTTTTCCTTGGATTATTCGGTGTAAAACCTGCTGGACACGAACAAGCCCACTCGGAAGATGAATTGAAAATCATCATGGCACAAAGCTTCCAAAGTGGTGAAATCAACCAAACGGAACTTGCTTTGATGCAAAATGTGTTCGCCTTTGACGAGCATGTCGTCAAAGATTTAATGGTTCCACGGATGCGGATGGCGACGATCTCGGAGCGTCTCTCAAAAGCAGAACTGATGGAAATCTTCATGGACAATCCGTTCACACGTTACCCGGTAACGGAAGAAAACGACAAAGACCGGATTCTCGGTTACATCAACGTCAAAGAAGTTTTGACGGATTTTGCGAATGGACATCAGTATCCGGTGACACATTACTTGAAGGATTTACCGGTCGTCTCAGAAACGACGTCGCTTCAAGATACGTTACGAAAAATGAAAGAAACGCGTTCGCACATCGTCCTCGTCGTTGACGAATACGGTGGTACGGCGGGAATCGTCTCGATGGAAGATTTACTGGAAGAAATCGTTGGCGAAATCCGTGACGAATTTGATACGGACGAAGTCGAAGAAATTCAAGAGTTGCCGAACAACGAGTACCTCGTTGCCGGAACGGTCTTGCTGGAAGATTTAGAAGAACGGTTTGGTCTCAAGTTTACGAACGACGAAGATGTCGATACGATCGGCGGTTGGATCCAGATGCATAACATCGATCTTCAGCCAGGCGAACATATTGATACAGAGACGTTCTCTGTCGAAGTGATGGAGATGGAGAACTATCAAATCAATCAGATTAAACTCTGGTTGCACCCGCTCGAAAAAGCAGAATAAGAATAAAATGCAAAATCCTCTTGAGTTAATCAAGGGGATTTTAGCATGTAGACAAACGCTTATGAAGCGTGAACATGCGCTATCGAGAGGCAATCCGTTCGCACTTTGCTGTCTCGCCTCGTATTCAAAGCGGCAATCGAACAAAGCTGCAGGGTTGCGATTGATTGCTTTTCACGGTTCTAAAGCGATTCAAAACGGATTGTGCTCTAAACCGTCTGTCTGCCCAGTTTTCCGTCACGGTATGATTTAAAAAGCGTCACGTTTCGTTGACTCCTACGGGAAAAGTGCGTTTTTAACGCACGTTCAGAGGCAGGCAAGACCCTGCTCGTTGTCCGCTAGGATCAAGGAGCAACGGCTTGCGCCTCGCCCGAGGAAAGCAACGAAAACAGACGCTTGCTCTCCCGATGATACGTTGTCTACAGTCTGAAATCCTCTTGAATCAATCAAGGGGATTTTTTTGTTGCTGTGGGAATCAATTTTTCAGAAATTAAATCAGTGTGCGAATAACGGATTAATCAGTAGGGAAAACGGCGTACCGGCTTGAATACTACTAAAAAGAGAATTCATCGTGTCGTTCAAAAGAGGGAGGAACCTTGTGTTAGACTTGATGCCGTTTCTGCTCAGCCGGCTTGGTATGCTGGCTTTACTTGCCTTTTTGTTATCGCAGTGGCGTACGTCACGGCATGTCTTCAAAACCTCGACGAGTCGTTCACGTCGGCTGTCGCTCCTTGTTATTTTCTCCGTGTCAGGTATTTTAATGAATTACGCAGGCGTTGCTGTATCCTCAAATCAAACGATTGACCCGTTACTTGGACTCGCAGTGACGGACGATCAACTGTTAATTGATACACGGTTGACGATCATCGTTACGAGCGGACTCCTCGGGGGACCTGTGATTGGGGGATTGACCGGACTATTTGTCGGGTTCCATCGGTTTTTAATTGGGTCACTCGGTGCGGAGGCGGGCTGGTTCGTTGCAATCCTTGCAGGGACGTTAAGTGGTCTATATAGTCGACGGTGGCGACTGAAAGATAAATACACGTTGCTCCAACCGATTGCGCTCGTTTTGACTATGGTGATACTTGATTTAGGTTTAGCGATTTTACTGGCAGACGATCCGGCAGAGATTTTAACCATCACGGGACAAGCCGTCTTTCCGATGCTGTTTGCGAATGCAGTCGGTATTTTGGTGTTCATTTTGATTTTACGGACGCAGTTGCGTTTTGAGAAGGAACTGTTCGTCCGCGAGAGTGCACGTGCGTCGCGCTTGTTATCAGCGATCCGCCCACTTCGAAAAGAGGGGATGACACGCGATGTCGCTAGCCAAATCGGGACGACGATTTTAGATGAAACAAAAATCGACCGCATTACCTTGTCCAGTCCTTCGGAAGTTCTTGTCGACATTGAAGCAGGAGAGGACCCCGTATATGGGGGAACACCACATGGGGAACTGAACCGCTGGATTGAGGAAGCGGTACCGACACAAATCGAAGAACCCGTGACGCAGCAAATTTTGTCGTTTCATCCCTTGCAGATCAATGGTGAGAAAGCAGGGATATTGTGTTACTTCCCGAGTGATTTGTTTGACGATACGATTGAACAGACGACAGAGCAACTGGTTCACTTGTTGGCGCGTGAGCTTGTAACGTACCGGGAAGAACAGCTCGAAAAACGGTCAAATCCGATACAAAAACCATTTCTTCATCCAAATTATTTGCGTGGCATCGTAGACGAGATTCATCAGACGGCTGATCCCGGAACTCCGGTCAAGCAACAACTCGACGCGTTGCTTCATTTGTTGACGGCGGCACGGCGAATCGATGATTATCCACTTCGGGAAGAGATTGCGACATTAAAAGCCTATCTGTCGCTTGAAGGGACACGACGCCGTCAAAATCAATTGACCCATGCCGATATTACGATTGATTTAGATATCGAAACGGCAATTGAAGAGTCATTTGTGCCGCCATTTTTACTAACGAAACTAGTCGATAATGCATTGCGGCACGCCTTTCCAAAAGACGGACGTCATTTTCGGATTGAGGTCCGTGCTTTTCGGCAGGTGAACGATCTTGTATTAGAAATCAGCGATAACGGTGTCGGGATGAACAAAGACATCCGTCAACGACTCGATGAGGATCAGCTGACAGATACGAGCACGTTATTTGGACTACGCCGTCTGCTTGGTGCAAAATACGGGACGGAAGCGACGTATACGATCCATTCCCGTCTCAACCAAGGAACGCGTATTGCGATAACTTTGCCCCTCTCGCGGAATGATGGATAGCAGACTGGATGAAAACGCGAATCTTCAACTGAAAGTACGGCAGCATATGTTGAGTCGGCTGCCGTACTTTTTTAGATGAAGTCACACGGGCGAATCGAAAGTGATTGCTTTCATGTAACCACTTTGTTTTTTTTTTGAAGAACTCGGGTAAAAATGAAAGCAGACAAAGATGAGATACAGGAGGACGAGGCAGATGATTACAAAAAAAGAAGTCGGTCAGACCGACGAACGGCCGATCATCGCTTTTACACTGATGAATCGAAACGGGCATAGCGTCGAATTGTTGAATCTCGGTGGGAAAATCACAGCCATTCGTGTACCGGATCAAGAAGGGAACATTGAAAATGTTGTGCTCGCATTTGATGAATTAGATGACTATTTAGACGATCCGCACCATCTCGGGGCGACGATTGGTCGCGTCGGTGGGCGAATCGCGAACGGAGCATTCGCGCTCGAAGGCATGAATTATCTCCTCGAACAAAATGAGGGCGAACACCATTTACATGGAGGAAGTGTCAACTGGTCGAATCGATTTTTTGATCACACGATTGAAGGCGATACGCTACAGCTGTCACTTGTCAGTCCGGAAGGCGAGAATGGGTATCCCGGTCAGATGGAAGTCCGCTTAACGGTCGAGTGGACAGACGATGATGCGTTAATTCTGACTTATGATGCGACGACGACGGCCTCGACTCCGTTTAGTCCGACCAATCATACGTACTTTAACTTGACGGGAGACGCGAAGACGACGATCGAACAGCACCGGTTACGGATGGATGCGCCGTTTTATATTCCGCTGGATCAAGATGCTGTCCCAACCGGGGAAATTTTGTCGGTGAATGAGACCGTCTTTGATTTTCGGACACCTCGTCCACTGTACGAAGTGACCCATGCGTCGGATGAAGCACTCCGCCAAGCAGGAAGTGGGGTCGATCATCCGTTCCTTCTCAAAGAAGAGGGCGAAATCGTTCTTGAGGAACCCGTGAGCGGACGAAGATTGCGGGTCGTGACGGAGCAGCCAGGCGTCGTCGTCTATACCGGTAACCATTTAGGTGGAGACTTCACGATTGCCGGTCGCAAGGCAACCCCGTATCTTGGGATTTGTTTTGAGACACAAGGGTTACCGGACGCGATCAATCAACCAGATTTCCCATCCGTTGTCTTACGTGCAGGGGAACTGTACAAAAAACGGACGACCTTCCAATTTGGGCGAATAGAGTGACGTTTCTTGCGAATTACGTGCTCGTATGTGGTACGATAAAGCAAGAAGAATCTAACGGAGGCATAGGAAAATGACTAAAATAGCATGGGTGACCGATAGTATGGCCTATTTCAAAAAGGAAGAGGCAGAATCCATCGGCGTCAATGTCGTACCGATTCAAATCTTGCTCGGCGATACAGCCTATAATGAAGACACGATTACGGTAGAGCGCCTGTTCCGCGCACTCGATGCAGATAAGAAGTTGGTCGCAAAGACATCACAACCGATTTTTGGGGAGTTCGTCGGTACGTATGAACGCTTAAAAGAAGAAGGATATGATTGTGCGATTGCCGTCCACTGTACGAACGGTCTATCGAGTACGGTTCAAAGTTCTGCATCTGCTGCAGAAGCGGCAAGTTTCCCGGTCCATATCATTGATTCGCACACGGCGTTCGAAACGCAACAAGAATTCATTCGTTACGGGATGGCGCTTGAAGCGGAAGGAAAGTCCGTTGAGGAAATCACAGCGGCGTTACATGAACTTTCTAAAAAAACGCATTTTTATATGATCGTCGGCAACATGGAGACGATGCGCCGTGGCGGACGGGTCTCGTCAGGAGATTTGTTCTTAGCGAACTTACTCAGCATTAAACCGATCATCACGACGGATGAAGCCGGTAAAATCGTCCCGTTCAAAAAAGCACGTTCGCTGAAAAAAGCCTACATCGAAATCGTCAAGCAAGTCGAAGAAGCAATGCGCCAGCACACGTTTTATAAAAACCGGATTTATGTTGCGACAACGATGGCACCGGAAATGGCCGCCGAGTTGCGGAATCAAGTTGTCGCGAAGTTCCCGGAGTTAACGGTTCTTGACGGTACATTTGGTCCAGCAATCGGAACACATGCCGGAGCAGAAACAGTCGGTCTCTTCTGGTTGAACGACTAATCAACTCAGCAAAACAAAAACAGATCTGTTTCTCCTTAAATGGAGACGCAGATCTGTTTTTTTAGTTTGTTGCAAGTGCGCACAGTAGACCGAGAAAGGCAGCACCGATTCCGAGAACATAACTCATCCCGAGATAAAGGGCGAGCGTCCGACGACTTTCATCCTGTAACAATTGGAGGGTCTCGAGTTTAAAGGTCGAAAACGTCGTAAATGAACCGAGAAATCCTGTCCCGAGGAACAACATCCATGGCGAATCGAGATGAAGTCCGACGACGAGACCAAGCAAAAAGGAACCGCTGACGTTACCGACGAAGGTTGCGAGGGGGAAGTCACGTGTCCAAAATGTTTTCGTCCACTGACTGAGCGCGAAGCGGCTAAGGGCACCAAAAAAAGCACCAAGGCCGAGTGCAAGCAGATTCATTTGTTCCCCCTCCTTGTCGCGAAGTGGCGGAGGCGCCGCGTTCCAAGTGCGTAACCGAGGTATGAACAAAGTAATCCACCAAACAAACTGATGCACACATAAAGCGCAGCAAAACCGTACGCGCCTGTCCGGAGTAACGTGACCGTTTCGACGCTAAACGTCGAGAAGGTCGTGAACGAGCCGACGAACCCCGTCCCGAGCGCCGTCATCGCATACTGATGGAGTAAATTCGTCCGAAATAAAAAGTGGGTGGCATATCCTAAAATGAAGCAACCGAGCAGATTAATCGCGAGCGTCGCAATCGGAAACGTTCCCGTCGCGAACTGCCCGATCGCTAGACTCAGACCGTATCGTGCCGAGGCACCGAGTACACCGGCTAAACCAACTAAAACATAAAGCATGCTGTCATCCATCCTCTACCTGTATCGTGTTTTCAACATACGCTGTTTCGAATCGAAGCGTCAAGTAGGTAAAAAAGAACCACTAAACCTCTCTTCCTTCATAACCGATATATGACTATACGAACAGGAGAAGGAGTTTTGCAGATGGTATCGCCGCTCGAACAGCTTAGCACTAAAATCTTATCGCGTCTCATCCCGACATTGATCACAATTGCCCATCCGTTGATTTTTATTTTTGCCCAGATGGATTACGTCACGATGCAAGTCTTTTATCAATTTTTAATCGGTGGTGTCCTATTGACTGCCGCGCTCCTCGCCGGAAATCATTTTTTCGGACAACACCCGAGTGGTAAGTACATCCAAATCGTGTTGACATACATGGTTCTTGCCCTAGTGCTCGTTACCTTACCGACACAAAGCATTTGGACGATTGCCTATCTCTACCTCGTCATGTCCGTCGTCTATTTGATTCCACGAATGGTCGTGATGGCAGGTCTTCTTGGTCTCTTTGAACTCGTGCTCTTTACGGTCACAGGGACGATTCAACTGGTCAATTTATTTGATATGATCGTTGCACTTGTCATCTATTTGATGACGTTCGCAGCTGCCGTGTTTGTCGCTGTATTCGGTCGGAACGTCATGACAGAAGTCCGGCTCCAGCAAGAAAAGGCAGAAACGTATGCAGAAGTCTCTCGGACGACGCTTGCCCAATCCGCGGCGACTGCTACAGACGTGACGACGTTCACGGAAGAGATGAGTGAAACGGTCGATACGGCAAAAGCCTCATTCGAGAAAATCGATGACGCGATGAAGATGCTTGCGGCAAATTCAGCGAAAAATGCAACGTCCGTCCGTCAAATTCGGCAAATGAACGAAAGTAACGTCCAATCGATTGCCGATGTCACATTAGCTGTCGATCGCGCTCTCGAACGGAGTTCCTCTTCAAAACTTACAGCTGAGAACAGTCAAGAGACAATCAGTGAAGCAGGTGAGTCGCTCCAACAATTGACGGTCAGCATGGGTGAGTCTGTGACGTCATTCGGTCAGCTCGCGGGACGATTCCAAGAAATCGTGACGATCACGTCAAGCATCAATGCCATCGCCACGCAAACGAATTTACTGAGTTTAAACGCTTCAATTGAAGCGGCACGGGCGGGGGAATTCGGAAAAGGGTTCACCGTCGTCGCGCAAGAAATTCGTAACTTGTCGTCACAAACGGCAGAAGCGTCGAAAGAAATCAATCAAATCATCGAACGGGTCGAACGTGATGTGACGAATACGGGAAGTGCAATCAATGCGAGTACGGCATTACTCCGTGAGCAAGAGGAGCGGATGCAACAGAGTCAGGAGGCCTTGCAAACGATTGCGGCAGATTCGTCAGACTCAGTCCAAGCAATCAGTGGTGCACGTCAGCAATTCGCTACGATTACGAGTAGCCTAACGGATATCACGCAGGCGACAGAACAGCTGGATGCTTTCATGGATCTGTTATTGACGAGCAGTGATCAGTTATCGGGTCTGACCCGGTCACAAGTCGAACAGATTCGGGACTTGCAGCATGCGATTCATGCGTTGAACGCGACGGCATCGACGCTACGCGAGACGACACAAGAACATGGATAAGTCAGATCAAAACCAATCCTTGTGACGGACGGTTCCGACATCCTCGCTTTCCATAAGAGTTTGTCTATAGTTCTAAGCACACCGTCCCACAAGCGGTGTGCTTTTTCGTTTGTGAACCAAGCAGAATGGGAAGAGAGTAAGGGTGAATGAATAGATTAAAGGAGGACGATGAGATGAAAGCAGCGTATATCGAACAATATGGTGGATCGGATGAGTTCAAAGTAGGTGAGATTGAGCAACCGACGATTGGTGCAGATGATGTATTGATTGAAGTTCATGCAGCGAGTGTCAATCCGGTTGACTGGAAACTGCGCGAAGGATACTTAAAAGAGATGCTCAGTTACGAAATGCCGCTTGTCATCGGTTGGGATGTATCGGGTGTCATCAAAGAAGTCGGAGCGAACGTGACCGATTTGAAGGTCGGAGATGAAGTCTTCAGTCGCCCGGATATTGCCCGTCAAGGCACATATGCCGAGTATGTCGCTGTCGATGCCCATCTCGTCGTCAAAAAACCAGCTTCCCTTAGCTTCGAGGAGGCCGCATCACTGCCACTCGTCGCGCATACGGCATGGCAAGTCATGTTCGAAGTGATGGATGCGAAACCAGGCGACCGTATTTTCATCGGTGCCGGTTCAGGTGGTGTAGGAACGGTCGCAATCCAACTCGCGAAAGCACATGGCTTGTATGTCGTCACGTCAACGAGCACGACGAACGTCGATTGGGTCAGTGAACTCGGAGCCGACGAAGTCATCGACTATAAACAACAAGACCCGGCAGACAGCGTGCGTGACCTTGATTTCGTTTTCGATACGATGGGGGGAGACGGACAGGGCAAACTCTACAAGATGCTTAAAGAAAATGGGATGCTCGTCTCGATTTCAACACCGCCAAACGAAGAGGAAGCAAAACAGGCGAAGGCACGCGTCGAATATGTCTTTATGCAACCGACAGGCGAACGGATGAAAAAAATTGCGGAAGCCGTCGAAAAAGGTGAATTAAAACCAGTCGTCGATCGGATCTTTGATCTTGAGGATACGAAACAAGCGCATGATTACGGAGAAGAAGGTCATGCGAAAGGTAAAATCGTCATTAAAGTGAAATGACCTAAGAACGTCTTGACTCAAACTTAGAGCCAAGGCGTTTTTTAAACGTCATTTTACATACCATAAACAAAAAATAACCTGGTCAAAAATAATAAAAGGTCTACCTCTTGCCTCTTTCTATACTAGGAGTATCACATCACCAGCCAAAAGAAAGAGGAGGAAGAAACATGAAAAAAGTAATCAAGTGGGGCGCGTTTCTCGTCATCGGGTTCATCATTCTCTCAGCATTAATGAACAGCGAAGAACCAAAAACAGCGGAGCCGGAAACGACCGTTGAAGGGAAGGAAGAAAAAGAAACAACGAAACCAAAGGCGGTGGCAAAGCCGGCCGTAAAAAAAGTGATTCCGAAGGTGGGCGATCAAGTAAAAG
Source organism: Exiguobacterium sp. s193 (assembly GCF_018618755.1). GTDB lineage: Bacteria > Bacillota > Bacilli > Exiguobacteriales > Exiguobacteriaceae > Exiguobacterium_A. The sequence goes on along the minus strand of NZ_JACSMR010000017.1, from coordinate 7,866 downwards.
TCGGCAAACTGACCTATACCGTCAATGACGTCAAACAAGTCGCGACCCTTAGTAATGTATTAGGTGAAAAAAAGACGTCGGGTCAATTTCTCGTCGTTGACGTGACGATTTTGAATCGGGACAAGGAAGAACGGTTCGTCGACAGCGAAATGTTTAAAGTCAAAGTCGGCGATACTGAATATTCGGCAGATGCCGAACTCGATTCATATGCCAATGACGGAGGGCTCGGATTTTTCCTGGAGACGATTAATCCGAATATCGAAAAACAAGGGAAGATTGTGTTTGAGCTACCGAAGAATGCAAACGGATATGTCCTCGAAGTCTCGTCCGGGTTCGGCTGGTCCGGTGGGGAGTCGAAACAAATTAAGTTATGACGCAAGGTACACTGGACAAAACGCCCTTCCGATGTGGAAGGGCGTTTCAGGCTGTAGACAACGTGCGATCGGGAGATCAAGCGTCCTTTTTCGTTGCTTTCCTCGGGCGAGGCGCAAGCCGTTGCTCCTTGATCCTCACGGACAATGAGCAGGGTCTTGCCTGCCTCTAAAAGTACGTTAAAAACGCACTTTTCCCCGCAGGAGTCAACGAAACGCGACGCTTTTAGATAATACCGTGAAAGAAATCCAGTCATGCAGACGGTTTAGGGCGCAATCCGTCTCGAATCGCTTTGAAGACGAGGCGAGACAGGGAAGCGCGACCGGATTGTCTCTCGTTATCGCATGTTCGCGCTTCATAAGAGTTTGTCTACACGCTGAAACTCCCTTCCGATGTGGAAGGGAGTTTTTTTGTTGATCAAGTGATATCTGACAAAAGCGACAACCTGTTCAATGGGAAACAGACGTTGAGCGGAGGAGACGATCAAGTAACACAAGTGTCTCCGGCTGATCCTGTAATGTCGTCTGCAAAAAGGTGCGTTCTTGTTCGAGTAACGCAGCATAGCGACGTCCGGCTTCTTGATGCGTCGCCGGGACAAGGACGTCATAAACGGCTTCGAACGGGATACGCCGGTCGTCCGGTAAGTAATCTGGAATCGTCTTCAGTCCGAGTTGGGCCCGTTCCGGCAGATAGTGGTGCAACAGGACTTTGGCGAATTTCGTTAATGCACTGCGTAACATTTCGACTGCCCATAAACCGTTGCCGCGTGCGGCAGCTTTCTGATATTGGAAGTAGAACCAGACGGCGTCAATCGCCTCGTCTTCGAATTCCTGCTTGGCAAGGGTCAGAGAACTTTCTTCGATAAACGGTGCTAACTGATTTTTTGGGTCATAAAGGACACGGATGGCATCTTTTTGATTTAACGAATCCGTCGTGACAGTAAATAAGTCGACATGTAACAGATCATCGTAGACGGCGATCATTTGCGGGGCGACGATGAACAGGTCATCGTGCCAAATGACAGGCCGGTAGGCTTCGAGGTGCGCCAGTCGGCGAGGTAAGAACGTCGAAACAGCGTCTTCCGCGACGAGGCAGTAGAGGTCGAGATCGGAATGGTAATCTTCTTCCCCCCGACCGAACGAGCCTTTCAAAAAAATCGCTTCAACGGTCGGATCCTGTTTGAGCCGGTCTGTAAGTTGTTCGATGGCATATAGCTGGTGCATAAGTAAGTCACTCCTTCAAGCAGTCTATTTCTTCAGTATACGTGAAATAAGGGATATTATTCCATTGTCATTTTTTACTGATTTACGAAAACGGGGGAGGAGAGAAAAAACAACCACACAAAAAGGGACTGGCTCAAAAGCCATCCCTTCGAATAATCGGCCGTTTCAAATACTCAGCGCAAAGAAGCTGCCTTCTGATCCTCTTCTTTTTGTTCCATATGTGCGGCATGCTGTTCGCCCCAATGGTTCATCGCATGGAGAATTGGCATGAGTGTCCGCCCGTAATCCGTCAAGGAGTACTCGACGCGGGGGGGAACGACTTGGTAGATTTCACGGTGTACGATATCGTTTAGCTCAAGTTCACGTAGTTGAGCTGTCAGCATCTTTTGGGTGATATTCGGTAATTGTCGTTTCAGTTCACTGAAGCGGAGTGTTCCGTGTGTGATCAAGACAAGTAAAATCGACGGTTTCCATTTTCCAGTCAAGATTTCGAGTGCCGTCTCGACCCGACAGCTTGGTGTCTCTTCCATCGGTCTTCCTCCTTCATGGTATCGTTGAGGATACTATACCACTTATTCGTGCCTACTTCCGCTTCCATCGCTTCCGCGTAATAATAGAGACACGAGCCATTTAATTGAAGGAGGAAACAAGATGTCCATTCACCCACAGATTACACTCGGTCCTGTTCGCTTACGCGTGACGGATCTCGATCGTTCCGTTTCATTTTATACCGAATCACTCGGATTGCGTCTGCTGACACAAACCGATCAACTGACTGTACTTGGCGCACAAGGTACACCACTCGTTGAGCTGGAAGTCCATCCGAACGCCCGTCGCTTCCCACCGAACTCGGTCGCTGGGTTATACCATTTTGCGATTTTGCTACCGAACCGAAAAGAACTTGGCTTCGTCATCCGGAATCTGATCGCACAAGGCATTGAGGTTGGTCAAGGCGACCATCTTGTCAGTGAAGCATTCTATTTATCAGATCCAGATGGGAACGGCATTGAGATTTATGCCGATCGTCCGCGGGATACGTGGACGTATGAAGCGAATGGCGACGTCAAAATGACGACGGATCCTGTCGATTGGCAAAGCATGCTCGTTGAAGCAGGAGAAGAAGATTGGTATGGCATGCCAAGCGAGACGGTCATGGGACACGTCCACTTCCACGTGAAGACACTCGAAGCAGCGCGAAAGTTTTATGTTGAGACACTCGGCTTTGAAGTAGCAGCTGACGCTTCCCGGATGCGGGCGTTATTCGTTGCTGCTGGCGGTTATCATCATCATATCGGTCTGAACGTCTGGTCTGGTATCGATGCACCGACGAATCCAAATGATGCGGTCGGTCTCGTCTACTGGACGTTACGCTATCCGGATCAAGAGACGCTCCAAGAAGCAATTAAGGCGTTGAAAGCTTCTGCTTATACTGTTACGGATCAAGCAGGAGATGTGTATGTCACCGATGATGCTGGAATTACCGTTCGACTCACGGTTACACCATCCGTAAACTAACCTGATTAACCCTCGTCTGTATGCGATGATCGCATGGACGAGGGTTTTATACTGGATATCATCATTAAATCTCATAATAAAAAGAGTTGGATCGAGAAAAATCCAGATAACGGCATCGCTAGTTGCGCTCCAAATAGGTGGGTTTTCATATACAGATAGGAGAGCAAAAGAAGACCAAGCGAAAGAAAGAATCGTTCCCACCGGATGTTACTCGAATTTGATTTTTTCATGGAAAGTCACCGCCCTATAATCGAATATAGGTGTATCGTATCGAAGAACAAGGGACGGGATAAAAAAAGTCACTTATTTAAGACCTCATTCAGGAGGATTCGTTGGACGAAGCAATTGATAAAACGAACGTGATAATGCGGCTTGGTGAGAATAGCCAAGTGTTTCATAGATCATGATAGCTTGCTCGACTTGGAGTTTTCCAGCTGAGACATTCCCTTGAGCAATTAGTAGGAGTCCGCTATAAAAGTGGTGTGTATTTCGATAGAACATGGCTTCAACACCTTGTGAAAAATCATCGAGCTGCACGAGGAGTATTTGTGCCATACCAAGTTCAGTCGTCATGATCAATTCATGGATTTCATTAATCAACAATGTACAAATGACGGTTCGTCCGCGTTTGAACTGTTTGTAGCGATGAAGCGAAGGCAGAATGCTACGAAAGTACTCCGTTTTTCGTTCATAGTCGATGAAATCGAGTGTATTCGCAAAAAAACGCAGTTCTCCAATTGTCCACGTCTCAATCCGATCTAAATAGTCATGAATCGTTTGGCGTGTTTCTTTTGAAATTGCCTCTTTTGAAAAGACACTATGCTGATTAAAGTAAGTCAGTTGTTCGATCCGGGCATCGAGTTCGGTAAGACGCAAACTATTTTGATAAGAAGTCGGAAATGCACGATAGGTGGAACGAAGAGCCATCAATCCGTCGATATCATTTGCATTTCCTTTGAGTCCATACTCGTCATAAAAGCGTTCGACAAGAGATTCCTGAAACCCATGGTGGATATAGAGAAATTCATCAATTTCCATACCGAGCCGTTCGAGTAGTAGTTGAATAAGGTGAAAAGAGATTTCATGTTTCCCCTGTTCAAAACGGATTGCATAAGACTTAGACATGACAGAATCGTAGAGATCCTTTTGGGTCACACCTTTTTTGATCCGTAATTCGCGTAAAAGTTCGCCGTGCGATAGAATGACGATCCTCTCCTTTCTTCAAGTGTATCTTTCGAAAAGTAAAAGGTGCTAAATAGGAGACTATTGGAATTATTTTTATCAATCCGTCTTATACTCCAAGTATCAAATGAAGCACGAATTGAAAAACGTGCAATACTCAAGGAGGAACTTATTATGAAAACGATGCGGACAACAAATGGTGGGTTAGTGGTTGGAGCACTGTTGTTACTGGTTGGATTCTTAGGTTTGACGCAGTGGGAATGGGCGTGGTCAGCATTATTCATAGGTGGACTTGCGGCATGGGCAGTTACTTTTAAAAAAGATAGCCTGCAGGTACTGACGTTTCCGAAAAAAGTGTGGATGATTCCACTAGGTGTTTTGCTCTATTTCGTTTCAAGTATGTTAATTGGCTTAATCGCTAGTGCGGCTGGTATGGAATGGGCGGCTAATCCAGCTTCAGGTCATCTCGCGCAAATTGCTCTTATGATTCCCTTCATGTTGATGGGAGAAGAGTTACTTGGAATCGGTGTATTAGAAGGTGCACGCAGTAAAGGATTATCGATGTGGATGAGTACTCTGTTGAGTGCGCTGGTTTTTGGACTCATGCATATTCCGTCATATTGGGACGGCTCCTTCGTATCGACACTCTTGCATGTACTGTTACTTCAAGGGGTAGCGCGATTAATTTTCAACTACATCTATATCAAAACCGGCCGTAGCATTTTTGGATCATGGATTGCGCACATGATTGTCGATTTCATTGCCTTATCGTTTTAAAGCAAAAACATCCAGGAACGGACGTTAGGTTTGCTCCTGGATGTCGTTATACAGTAATCAAGTCAGCGTGACGGGGATGTCGTATTACCATCATAACGGCTGATCAATTCATACGGTCTGACTTTATATAAAGCGTGTGGGAAGTAGTGTGGATCCATGGCGTCGAGTGTACGCAACTGGAAGTGCTCGCGTTTGATGTACTCACTCAGTGAGTCACGCGTCAGCGGGAAGAATCCGACCTCCGTCGTTTCACCTTCTTGTGTTGCGAGTTCACCACCGACCGCTTTTCCGCGGAAGCAAACGCAAAGAACGTGACTTGAGACGTTTTGATAAATACCGGTGATCCCGTCGATCGTGACATCGATACCGGTCTCTTCTTTAACTTCTCGTTTGATCGCGTCAAGAATCGACTCATGATTTTCGACTTGTCCACCTGGCATCTCGTACGTATCACCACGATGTAAGTTACGGACCAACAGGACTTCACCCGCATCGTTCGTAATATATGCGGTCACACTGACAATCGCGCGAGGTGGAGCATACGTACCAGTTGCTGTCATGAAGTCTTCATACGATTTGATATACAAATTTTTGCCGAGTCGGGCGCGCTTTTTCATCGCTTCGCGGCGTAAAGCACTGTTGCGGACATCACGATCGACTTGTTCGTAATGTTCACGGTCGCGATATTCCCAGATGGCGATGACTTCATCTTCAGCCTCGGTCACCCAGCGACCAACAAGACGAGCACCATGACTAACTTGAAGCGGGTACAAATAGGTATGGAAAAACTCAGTAAATTCTTCTAAGCGTTCGGGACGAATCGTATAGGTCTTCCGGCGATGTAACATGGAAATTCCTCCTCTATCATACAAGCAGATATACGTTCAGGTTCTTTACTACACTTCTCTTTATGTAAGCGGATTCCCTTCTTTTTTAAATGAATCAAGATGACTAAAAAAAGGACTTCGCGGGGAGCGAGATCGTTTCAGCCCCTAAGCAAAATCTCGTTCTTTTTTTGCAAGGAGCGATGGATTGCATTGTGTTTGATGACATGACAATGATACCGTCACCCGTGACGTTTGCTGCTGTACCGAAGCGGTCTTGTGCGCTATCAACGTACAAAAATTAAAATCCAAATGTTTTTGGTTCGAAATACTTTGTTCGACAAAGGACACTCAAAAACAAAAAAATCGGGCATACTGTCTATATAGAGAAAAAAGGAAGTGAGCGATTAATGGATTTAATGGCACTCGTCCGACTAGCGGGCGGCATCATGTTTACGCCGTTATCAGACGATGTATTGATGATGGGATATACAGCGTTACGAATCAAAGAAGGTGTGCATCCTGTTCTCATATGGCTAGCCGCGTGGCCGATATTTTTTATTTCCTTTGCGTGGTTTTATTTGCTGGCACGTTTCTTCCGCGAAATTCCATTCATCAAAAAGTTCATGAAAGTTAAATTTTTGACGCGCGCCGAAGACATTCTGGATCGCCGTGGTCTTTGGGCGATTGGGCTGTCCTTCTTTTTACCGGGCGTGCGCCATCCGATTCATTATGTCGCGGGATTACTCGCGTATCCGCTTCCGCGTTACCTGGGGATGACATTTTTAGCTGCCGGGTTGTACACAGGCCTCTGGACATTCATCATCGTCCGGATTGGTCAGGCTGTCACGTGGTCGGAGTTATGGGAATGGATCATGACAAACCCGAGCATGATTTTTATCATCCTTGCCGTCGTGTTGATTATTGCCGGCGCCTCCATTATGCATGCGAGACGGCGACACCAACTGGAGAAAGAAGCGGTTGCTGAGTGATTCAGAGTACGGTTACCAAACCGGGTATATACAAAAAAGACACGTTCGCCGAAGCGGAACGTGTCTTTCGTTTGAATGAAGTTGATGAAGTGAGCTTACGCGTTTTGACGTTTGCGTGCCACGACGATTCCAGCTGCACCGAGTGCAAGACCGAAGAGTGCGAGTGCACCTGTTGTTGCGTTGTTGTTTGTGTCGCTCATGCCGCCGTTACCTGTGTTCGGCATTGAACCTGGCGTACCGTCCATGAATTTCTCAGGTGATTGTTTGACGATTGCTTCACCGAGGTTTTCCCCGACACCGTACATGTAAGCATATGACTCACGGAACGTGTCGACTGAACCTTTGTAGTCGCCTTCCGTGTACTGCATGAACGTGTCTTGGACATACGTTTCATGGCCAGCGACGGCTTCTTGTGCTGCTTTTGTCGGAAGGTTTTCTTCCGTTGCTGCTCCGAGGAACGCACCGAAGTCGTTCGTGAACATTTTGAGCATGTCTTGTGCGTCACCCATCATTTTTTTATCATCGTTGATGGCTGCTGTGACGAGGTTCGCTTGTGCTTCGATGTGGTTTTTCGTCCAGACTTGCTCGAACTGATCCGCACCGGCTTGACCGTAGATTGATTTGATCGCGGCTTTGAAGTCAGCTGTGTGCATGTCTTCCGTCCAGTTCGCTGCGTCGTAGTCTTTCGCTTGATCGACGCCTGCTGTCATGCTGATGTTCGCAAGTGCGACGTGTTCAGCAGCGAGGCTGTTGAGTGTTGACCGGAGGTCAGCGGCTTTTGTATCAGCTTTCGTGTTGTCGAACTTCTCAGGCATTTGTGTTGTGATTGCGACTGAGAGAGCTTTCGAGATGTCATACATGCGGCTGTAACCTTCACGGAACGTGTTGTACGAACCTTCATAGTCGCCTGCTGCATACTCTTGGAATGTTTTATAGACGTCCGCTTCGTGGGCACGGAGGGCTTCTTCCGCAGCGGCTTTT
>NZ_JACSMR010000016.1 GCF_018618755.1 Exiguobacterium sp. s193 | reverse complement strand
CCCGTCGTCTGGTGACGATAGCCAAGTGGTCACACCCGTTCCCATGCCGAACACGGAAGTTAAGCACTTGAACGCCGAAAGTAGTTGGGGGCTTCCCCCTGTGAGGATAGGACGTTGCCAGGCAATTGAAGAGGACCGATCTGCATAACGCAGGTCGGTCCTTTTTTGTGTCTGTTCATTTAGAGTTAAATTATTTGCAATTCACTTTTAAGATGATTACTATTAAATCAAACAATAGTCAAAGATGGTCAGAGAGGTGGTGCCCATGCAAAACATCACAGATATCATCGAAGCCTATTTAAAACAAATCTTAAATGATGAAACAAAAGTTGAAATCAAGCGTCAAGAAATTGCCCAGCGTTTTGACTGTGTGCCTTCACAAATTAATTATGTCATCAACACCCGTTTTACTGTTGAAAAGGGATATTTTGTTGAAAGTAAGCGTGGTGGTGGTGGGTATATCCGCATTCAAAAAATCGTTTTATTGGATAGCCATGATCTCTTAGATGAGATGAGTGCTTGGGTCGGTGATCAATTAACCGAACAGGCGGCTGAAGATTATCTAATCCGATTGATGAATGAACAATTACTAACGCGACGCGAAGCGATTTTAATTCAGTCGTTATTACGAAAAGAAAGTTTACCGATGGATGTCGAGGATCAGCACCGGATGCGAGCGCATTTGATGCAGACACTTCTACAAACCATCAAGCGATTGTAGCATGGGAGGAATGCTCTATGCGATGTCAACGATGCTTAGAACGAGAAGCAATCGTACGCGTCAAACTTCCACAAGAAACGGAAGACTCAGAACGTGTCTTATGTTCTGAATGTGTCCGGGAACTCGCCCGTGAATATCAAGGGACGACATGCCCATCTTGTGGCATGACACGACAACAGTTGTTACATTTGAGAAAAGTCGGTTGTGCGACTTGTTATACCGTGTTCAAAGCGGAAGTCGACGGAATGGTTCGTCAGTTCCAACACGGTCACTCCAAACATTATGGTTCACGACCTGACGAAGAATCGGTCGAAAAACGTTTGAAACAACAACTGAGCCGATTAAAAGAACAGTTAAATCGGAAAGTGTTATCAGAAGATTATGAAGAGGCTGAGTTAATTAAGCAGCAGATTGTTAGCGTTGAGGAGGATTTGCGCCATGTTTGAAGAATTATTGACGCATCCCTTGAGCGAAAAGATGAATCAACAAGCTCCTTATGATGATATTGTTGTGTCGACACGGATTCGTTTAGCACGAAATGCAATCCAATATCCGTTCTCGACGACAATGTCGGAAGCAGAGGCAACGGAGTTGATTGATGAAACAGAACGGCAGTTGAATGGTCTGAAAGGTTTTCGATTCGGACGGGTCGACCAGGCTGACGTATTGACACGGACTGCTTTAGTAGAAAAGCATTTAATTAGTCCGGCACTTGCTTCACATCCAAGGACCGGTTTGTTCGTCAGTGACGATGAACAAATCAGCGTCATGGTCAACGAAGAAGATCACTTTCGAATTCAAACGCTGTTTCCCGGCTTGCAACTCGAAGAAGCCTTTCGGGTTGCAAAACAAGTCGATCAACTCATCAGTGAGCGGTTTAAAATTGCTTTTGATGATACACTCGGTTATTTGACGACTTGTCCGAGCAATGTCGGGACAGGGTTGCGAGCTTCTGTCATGTTGCACCTCCCAGGACTCGTCCTGACGAATCAAATTCAAGGGTATGTCAAACACTTGAGACAGCTTGGTTTCGCGATTCGTGGACGGTATGGAGAAGGTAGCGACGCGTCAGGACGGATGTTTCAACTATCGAACCAACGGACACTTGGGGCGAGCGAAGATATGCTAATCACGGATTATCAATTCGCAGTCGAAGCATTAATTGAAGCAGAACAGGCCGCAAGAAAAGGATTATTGGAGATGTATCAAGAAGAACTAGAAGACCGATTGTATCGGTCGTATGGAATCTTGACATCTGCCCGGTTGATTACGGCACGCGAAGCGACAGAACGACTATCGGATGTTCGCCTAGCAGATGGGTTAGGGCTTGATGTGAATCTCGCGCCTAATGTGTTCCATCATTTACTTGTATCTTTACAAACAGGTTTTCTACAAAAGCATTTCGGGAATCAATTAACATCAAGAGAACGGGACATCGAGCGAGCTCACGTGATTCGCCAGATGTTAACCGAACAGAAAAACAGGGATCACACACAAGGAGGTTTTGCGTAATGATGTTTGGACGATTCACAGAACGTGCCCAACGCGTACTCGCACTTGCACAAGAAGAGGCGGTACGACTCGGACACCATAATATCGGGACAGAACATATTTTACTCGGACTTGTACGTGAAGGAGACGGGATTGCTGCGAAAGCCTTAACAGCACTTGGTCTTAGTTCAGATAAAATTCAAATGGAAGTCGAAGCATTGATCGGTCGTGGCCAAGATGGTGCGACGACGATTCACTATACACCACGTGCGAAAAAAGTCATCGAACTGTCGATGGATGAAGCACGTAAACTCGGACATTCGTACGTCGGTACAGAACACCTCTTACTCGGTCTAATCCGTGAAGGAGAAGGTGTCGCGGCACGTGTCTTGAACAACCTTGGAATCAGTCTCTCTAAAGCACGTCAGCAAGTGTTGCAACTACTTGGGAACAGCGAAACGACGGCTAACGCGTCACAAGCTGGCTCAGGCGTCGCGACACCAACGCTTGATGGTTTGGCTCGCGACTTGACGCAACAAGCTCGTGAGACACGTCTCGACCCAGTCATCGGACGAGCAAAAGAAATTCAACGTGTCATCGAAGTCTTGAGCCGCCGGACGAAAAACAACCCGGTCTTGATCGGAGAGCCGGGTGTTGGTAAAACGGCCGTCGTCGAAGGACTCGCACAACAAATCATCAACAATGAAGTGCCAGAGACGTTACGGAATAAACGCGTCATGGTGCTCGACATGGGGACGCTCGTCGCTGGGACGAAATACCGTGGTGAGTTCGAAGACCGTTTGAAAAAGGTCATGGATGAGATTCGTCAAGCGGGGAACATCATTCTCTTCATCGATGAATTGCACACATTGATTGGTGCAGGTGGAGCAGAAGGAGCAATCGATGCGTCGAATATTCTAAAACCATCGCTTGCGCGCGGTGAACTCCAATGTATCGGTGCGACGACACTTGACGAATACCGTAAGTATATCGAAAAAGATGCAGCGCTTGAGCGTCGTTTCCAACCGATCCAAGTCGCTGAACCAACAGCAAACGAAGCAACACAAATCTTGTTTGGTCTTCGCGACCGTTATGAAGCGCATCACCGTGTCACCATCACAGATGAAGCGATTCAAGAAGCGGTAACGCTCTCGGACCGCTATATCTCGGACCGTTTCCTACCGGATAAAGCGATCGACTTGATTGACGAAGCGGCTTCAAAAGTGCGTCTCCGTTCGTATACAGCACCGCCGAATCTAAAAGAGGTCGAAGCAAAACTCGAAGGCATCCGTAAAGATAAGGATGAAGCCGTACAAAGTCAAGAGTTTGAAAAAGCGGCAAGTCTTCGTGATACGGAACAAAAACTTCGTGATGAGCTCGAGCGTTTGAAAGAAGAATGGCAGAATAAGCAAGGAAATGAGAAGCTTGAAGTCACAAAAGATGATATCGCACAGGTCGTCGCGAGCTGGACGGGTGTACCGGTAACGAAAATTGCTGAAGAAGAGACAGATCGTTTACTCCGCCTCGAAGAAATACTTCACAGTCGGGTCATCGGTCAAAATGAAGCGGTTAAATCGATTTCAAAAGCGATTCGTCGTGCACGTGCCGGACTCAAAGATCCAAAACGTCCGATTGGTTCGTTCATCTTCCTCGGTCCGACAGGTGTCGGGAAGACGGAGCTTGCCCGTGCTGTCGCAGAATCGATGTTTGGTGACGAAGATGCCATCATTCGGATCGACATGTCAGAATACATGGAGAAACATGCGACAAGCCGACTCGTTGGTTCACCTCCAGGGTATGTCGGGTATGAAGAAGGCGGTCAGTTAACTGAAAAAGTACGCCGTAAACCATACTCCGTCATCTTGCTTGATGAAATTGAAAAAGCTCACCCTGAAGTCTTCAACATCTTGCTTCAAGTACTCGACGATGGACGCCTAACCGACTCAAAAGGACGGACGGTTGATTTCCGTAATACGATCATCGTCATGACGTCGAACGTCGGTGCAAGTGCCCTCAAACGAAACAAGTACGTTGGGTTCGCAGTGTCGGACGATACGGATCGTGAATACAAAGACATGAAGGGGAAAGTCATGGACGAACTGAAAAAAGCATTCCGTCCAGAGTTCTTGAACCGGATTGACGAAACAATCGTCTTCCACTCACTTGAGAAAAAACACATCGAGGAAATCGTCAAACTCATGGCGAAGACTCTTGAAAAACGCCTTGCGGAACAACAGGTTCATTTCGAATTGACACCTGCCGCACTCTCGAAGATTGCCGATATCGGATACGACCCAGAATACGGTGCTCGTCCAATCCGTCGTGCGCTTCAACGAGAAGCAGAGGATCGTTTGTCGGAAGCATTGCTTGCGGGAGACATCCAAAAGGGTGAACGTGTCGCACTTGATGTAGAAAACGATGAATTCATCGTCCGCCGCCACCAAGTGGAATCGGCAACGACTGAATAAGTGATCAACAGGGTCCAGCTTTCGCAAGTACGAGGCGAAAGCTGGACTTTTTCTTGAATTAGGAAAGGATGAACAGAGTGGCTAAACTGAAGACGAAGTTCGTTTGTCAAAGCTGTGGAACCGAATCGCCCAAATGGATGGGGCGGTGCTCCGGCTGTGGGGAATGGAATACGATGGTCGAAGAAGTCGTCGAAGAGAAGAAAGCACGACGCGGTTCCGCCTTCGTCCACACGACGACGAAACAATTGAAACCGGAACGTCTCGCAAATATCGTGTCGCAAGAAGAAAGTCGTGTCTTTACAGGAAGTAGTGAATTTGACCGTGTGCTCGGTGGGGGGATTGTGCCCGGGTCGATGGTCCTTGTCGGAGGTGACCCAGGGATTGGGAAATCAACGATTCTGTTACAGACAAGTGCCCGCCTTGCACAACGTGGAGAAAAAGTTCTCTACATCTCAGGTGAGGAATCGCTCAAACAGACGAAACTCCGCGCTGAACGACTCGGTTTACCGACACAAGACTTATTCGTGCTCAGTGAAACAGACATGAATATGATTGAGCGGGTCGTCGACGAAGAAAAACCGGGATTCTTGATCATTGACTCGATTCAAACGGTCTATATCGATGAGATTCAGTCTGCCCCGGGTAGCGTCACGCAAGTTCGGGAATGTACGGCGATGCTGATGAAAATTGCGAAGAGTCGCGGTATTGCCATCTTTATCGTCGGTCACGTCACGAAACAAGGCTCGATTGCAGGGCCCCGTTTACTCGAGCATATGGTCGATGCCGTCTTGTATTTTGAAGGGGAGCGTCATCATACGTTCCGAATTCTCCGTGCCGTCAAAAACCGGTTTGGTTCAACGAATGAAATCGGGATCTTTGAAATGCGTGAGTCTGGTTTAGAAGAAGTTTTGAACCCTTCGGAAATCTTCCTTGAGGAGCGGACATCCGGCGTATCCGGTTCAACGATTGTCGCTTCGATGGAAGGGACACGGACGGTCTTAGTTGAGCTACAAGCCTTGATTTCACCGACTTCATTCGGAAATCCACGGCGTATGGCGACAGGGATTGATCAAAACAAGGTGGCCTTGCTGATGGCAGTGCTCGAGAAACGGTCCGGTCTGTTACTGCAAACCCAGGACGCATATTTAAAGGCAGCAGGTGGCGTCAAGCTCGATGAACCGGCGATTGATCTCGCCGTTTGTGTCGCGATTGCCTCAAGCTTCCGTGATAAACCGACCCGTCCGACAGACGTCGTCATCGGCGAAGTCGGATTGACGGGAGAAGTCCGTCGCGTCTCACGGATTGAGCAACGCGTCGCAGAAGCTGCGAAGCTTGGGTTCACCCGAGCGATCATTCCGAAAAACAATCTCGGAGGCTGGACCTATCCGGACGGTATCACGGTCATCGGTGTCGAAAGTGTTGACGAAGCGTTACGCGAAACGATCCCGTTTTAAACGCCTGAAATGTAGGAAAAGATGGGGAAGCTGTAATGGATATGTAAACAGTTTCCCCACCTTAAGGCGTAGGTGATTCAAATAAATACATGTTACAATGAACTTAAAATAATAGAAGGAGGTGGGAAGATTGAAAATCATCATTCGAATCTTTTTTGCGTTACTCGGTCTCGCGCTCGGTGTCTTGTTACTGCCCCAGTTATTTCAATTAATTGAAGCGGCGACAGGGATGACTTTCCCGGAATGGTTGATGACGACATACGTAACCGGAACGATTGGTGCACTCATATTTTTATTAATTGGATTATTCATTACGGATTCGGTTATTCGACTTCTCCGGTTCTTAGAGGAAAAATTAGTGAAAGCGCCCGTAGCCGACTTGTTCTTCGGGACGTTTGGTCTCCTGCTTGGTCTCGTGATGGCATTTCTCGTCAGCATGCTGATCGAACTCGTTGGGATTCCATTACTCAGTAACGTCTTAACGATTTTTGTAACGGCTTTATTCGGATATCTCGGTTTTACGGTCGGATACCGCAAACGTCATGAGTTGACGAAAATCTTCTTACGGACGAATACGAACAATACGGACAAGAAAACAGCACCTGAAGCAGTTGTCGCGGCAAAATCGAACAGTAAAGTGCTCGATACGAGCGTCATCATCGATGGTCGGATTACGGATATCGCGAAAACCGGATTCGTCGAAGGAAAATTAATCGTTCCACAATTCGTCATCGGTGAGTTACAGTACATCGCGGATTCGTCAGATACGCTGAAACGAAACCGTGGTCGCCGCGGTCTGGATGTCCTCAAGGAATTGCAATCGATTCCAGGGATGGAAGTGGAAATTTATGATGGTGATTTTGAAGATGTACCGGAAGTCGACATCAAGCTGATTAAGTTAGCGGAGTTGATGAAGGGGATCGTCGTCACGAACGACTACAACTTGAACAAGGTCTGTGAAGTTCGGAACGTTCCGGTCTTGAACATCAATGATTTGGCGAACGCCGTCAAACAAGTCGTCATTCCCGGTGAAGAGATGACGGTGCTTGTGATCAAAGAAGGAAAAGAACAGAAACAAGGAATCGCGTACCTCGAAGATGGCACGATGGTCGTCGTTGAAGGCGGAAAACACTTGATTTCGAAAACGATTGGTGTTGTCGTGACGAGTGTCTTACAGACCTCTGCCGGTCGGATGATTTTTGCGAAACCACAAGAAAAATAAGAGACTGCCACAGATGTGCAGTCTCAGATTGTAGACAACGTGCGACCGAGAGATCAAGCGTCTGTTTTCGTTGCTTTCCTCGGGCGAGGCGCAAGCCGTTGCTCCTTGATCCTCACGGACAACGAGCAGGGTCTTGCCTGCCTCTGAAAGTGCGTTGAAAACGCACTTTTTCCCGTAAGAGTCAACGAAACGTGACGCTTTTTAGGGAATACCATGACGGAAAGCCGGACATGCAGACACTTTAGAGCGCCACCCGTCCCGAATCGCTTTGAAGACGAGGTGAGACAGGGAAGCGAGAACGGATTGCCTCTCGATATCGCATGTTCACGCTTCATAAGCGTTTGTCTACACGCTAGGACTGCCACAGATGTGGCAGTCTTTACTTATGAGAAAAGAGGGAATGCCATGATAGAACAGACATACCGCGTCGTCATCCCGGCAGCTGGTGCCGGAAAACGGATGGGCGCAGATCGCAATAAACTGATGCTGATGTTACGGGACCGTTCAATCATTGAGTGGACACTCGATGTCTTTGAAGCCGATCCCCTCTGTGAAGAAATTATTCTTGCCATCAATCCGGCGGAACAAATCTGGTTTGAGCAAGTGACGGAACGTTACGCGACGCCAGTCCGGCTTGTTGCCGGGGGACGGGAACGACAAGAAAGTGTCTTGCGTGGACTCGAAGTCATCGCGACACCCGGCATCGTGTTGATTCATGACGGTGCCCGGCCGTTCGTCGAACAGGCAGCCATTCATGCCGTCGTCGCAGCGGCAGTCGAGCACAAAGCAGCGATTCTCGCCGTCCCGGTCAAAGATACCGTCAAGCGGATAACGGGTGCGACGATCGTCGAAACGGTCCCGCGGGACGAATTGATGGCGGCACAGACGCCACAAGCATTCGATCTTCAAACGATTCGGACGGTTCATCAAAAGGCGGCAGAACACTATTTAGGTACAGATGATGCAAGTTTGATAGAATGGGACGGAGGAAAGGTGACGCTCGTCACCGGTCAATATGAAAATATTAAAGTGACGACACCGGACGACCTATGGTTTGGTGAAGCGATCCTAATGAAACGAGGGAAATAACGATGATTCGAATTGGACAAGGTTTTGATGTACATGCATTCGCAGAAGATCGGAAACTCATCTTAGGCGGGATTGAAATCCCCCATACGAAAGGATTACTCGGTCACTCAGATGCGGACGTCTTGCTGCATACGATTGCGGACGCGGCACTCGGAGCGATTGCGGAAGGGGATATCGGGAAACATTTTCCGGATACAGATCCTGAATTCAAAGATGCAGACTCCGCTAAACTGCTCGAACATGTCTATGCACTCGTCAAGCGTAAAGGATATGAACTGATTAACTTAGACGCGACCGTCATTGCGCAAGCGCCTAAATTACGTCCGTACATCGATACGATGCGTGCGCGGATCGCGGAACTGCTTGAAGCGGACATCGAGCAAATCAACGTCAAAGCGACGACGACGGAATGGCTCGGGTTTACAGGGCGTGAAGAAGGAATTGCGTGCCAAGCTGTGATTCTGCTGAAACGAATCGAAGAATAAGGTATACTGATTAAGCGAATTTTAGACTAAAGGAGTGATCGGAAATGGCAGAAGTACGTGTACGTTATGCACCAAGTCCGACCGGGCACCTTCATATTGGGAATGCACGGACGGCTTTATTCAACTATTTGTTCGCACGTCATGCGGGCGGGAAAATGATTTTACGGATTGAGGATACGGACCAAAAACGAAACATTGATGGTGGCGTTGAAAGTCAGATGAAGTACCTCGAGTGGCTCGGAATCGATTGGGATGAAGGTCCAGGCCGCGGTGGCGACTACGGTCCTTATTTCCAAATGGAGCGACTTGACCTCTATCAAAAATACACGGACGAGTTACTTGAAAAAGGACTCGCTTACCGTTGCTACATGACATCGGAAGAACTTGAGGCAGAGCGTGAAGCACAAATCGCACGTGGTGAAGCACCACGTTATTCAGGTGCACACCGCAACCTGACGCAAGAACAAGAAGACGCATTCGTCGCGGAAGGACGGACACCATCGATTCGGATTCGTGTACCGGAAAGCGTGACGTATACATGGAACGATATCGTCAAAGAAGACGTATCGTTTGAATCAAAAGACTTCGGAGACTGGGTCATCGTCAAAAAAGACGGGATTCCGACGTATAACTTCGCCGTTGTCGTCGACGATCACTTGATGGCAATCAGCCATGTCTTACGTGGAGACGACCACATCTCGAACACGCCGAAACAGATGATGATTTATGATGCGTTCGGTTGGGAGTATCCAACATTTGGTCACATGACGCTCATCGTCAACGAAGAGCATAAAAAACTGTCGAAACGTGATCAATCGATCATTCAGTACATCGAGCAGTATAAAGACCTCGGTTATCTCCCGGAAGCGTTACTCAACTTTGTGACGTTGCTTGGTTGGTCGCCGGTCGGGGAACAAGAAATCTTCACGAAAGAAGAATTCATCGAGATCTTTGATGCGTCCCGCCTGTCGAAGAGTCCAGCTGTGTTCGATCAACAAAAGCTAGCTTGGATTAACGGGCAGTACATGAAACACCAATCGTTCGAAGAAGTATTCGAAGCGAGTCTTCCATTCCTTCAAGCAGCAGGACGTGTCTCAAACGAGCCGTCAGCGGAAGAACTCGACTGGGCGAAAAACCTCGTCGGACTTTACCGTGAGCAGATGACACACGGAGCAGAAGTCGTTGAGCTTTCAGAGATGTTTTTTGAAGATGAAGTGGTGTATGATGAAGAAGCAAATACTGTCTTGAGTGGCGAAACGGTTCCGACCGTCTTAGCTGAATTCGCAAATCAATTGCGGACACTTGAAGAGTGGACGCCGGAAGCGATCAAAGCATCGATTAAGGCAACACAAAAAGCAACCGGTCAAAAAGGAAAAAATCTGTTCATGCCAATCCGCGTCGCAACGACGGGGCAAACACATGGTCCAGAACTTCCGAATACGATTCAACTATTAGGAAAAGACCGCGTACTTGCGCGACTAGACGTATAAATAAAGCGTAGATGAGGAAAGTAGTGTCAATGTTTCTTCTCCAGAGACAAGCTTGTGTGGTGCGAGAGCTTGAAGAAAATTGTCATGAAATGCCCCTCTGAGTGCTACCCGAAATCAGTGAGAGTAGGCGTAGACGTATCTCCGGCGTTAACGGACACGGAGAGGGACGAGTGACTCGTCCAAACAGAGTGGGACCGCGCTGATTAGCGTCTCTGTGCAGCGATGCACGGGGGCGCTTTTTCTTATGGAGAGGAGATTGAACATGACACGCATACGAGAAGACATTCGCAATGTATTCAACCAAGATCCGTCTGCACGCAGTCGCATTGAAGTCATCTTGACGTACCCTGGACTGCATGCGATTTGGATGCACCGTGTAGCCCATCGGTTATGGAAGATGAATTTGAAATTACTTGGACGAAGCATTGCCCAGTTCAGCCGCTTTATGACAGGAATCGAAATTCACCCAGGTGCGACGATCGGACGCCGTTTCTTTATCGATCATGGCATGGGTGTCGTCATTGGGGAAACGGCAATCATCGGAGACGATGTGACGATTTTCCAAGGCGTGACGCTCGGCGGGACGGGCAAAGAGACAGGCAAACGCCATCCGACGCTCGGGAACGGGGTGCTCGTTTCAGCGGGAGCACGTGTACTCGGTGATATTTCGGTCGGCGATGCATCAAAAATCGGGGCAAGCTCAGTCGTCCTAAAAGACGTCCCTGCTAACGCGACGGTCGTCGGAATCCCGGGGCGTGTCGTCGTCCAGGACGGGATGAAAGTCGAGGCCCCACTTGATCACCGTCTACCGGATCCGGTCAGTGAGTGTCAGGAGCGGATTGAAATTGAAATTGATGAATTAAAACGTGAAATTGAGCGAATTAAAGGAGGACTTCGAAATGATACAACTTTACAACAGCATGACCGGAAAAAAGGAACCATTTAAACCGTTAGAAGAAGGTAAGGTCAAGATGTATGTCTGTGGACCAACTGTCTACAACTATATTCATATCGGAAATGCTCGTCCGGCCATCGTGTTTGATACGGTCCGCCGTTACTTGACGTACCGCGGTTATGAAGTCCAGTACGTCTCGAACTTTACGGACGTCGATGATAAAATCATTCGGACGGCGAATGAGCTCGGTGAAGACTACCATGATTTGACGAAACGTTTCATCGCGGCATACCACGCAGATACAGGTGCCTTGAACGTGCAACAAGCGGACGTCCATCCGCTCGTCACAGAGACGATGGATGATATCATCGACTTCATCAAAGTCCTCGTCGAAAAAGGAAATGCCTATGCTTCAGGCGGAGATGTCTACTTCCGGACACGGAGCTTCGAGACCTATGGCCAGTTAAGTCAGCAATCGATTGATGAACTCCGGTCAGGCGCGCGGATTGAAGTCGGTGAGAAAAAAGAAGATCCACTCGATTTCGTCCTGTGGAAAGCCGTTAAGCCGGGTGAACCGTCTTGGACAAGTCCATGGGGTGAAGGACGCCCCGGCTGGCACATCGAGTGCTCGGCGATGGCGAAAAAATACTTGGGAGATACGATTGATATCCATGCCGGCGGACAAGACTTGAAGTTCCCGCACCATGAAAACGAAATCGCCCAGTCGGAAGCATGCAATTCACAAAAATTCGCAAATTACTGGATGCATAATGGATTCGTCAACATCGAAAACGAAAAGATGTCAAAATCACTCGGAAACTTTTTGACGGTCCATGAAGCGATTCAAGTCATTGATCCGATGGTCTTACGCTTCTTCATGTTGTCCGTCCAGTACCGTCACCCGATCAACTACAGCCGCGAACTGATTGATCAAGCCGTCAACGGTCTGGCACGGATTCGGGAGTCGGTCGCAAACGTCGAGCACCGTCTCGCGATGACGGCAGATCTCGGAACAGCAAATGAAAAATGGTTGAAACGAATTGAAGACATCAAGCAACACTTCATCACGTCGATGGATGATGACTTCAACACAGCGAATGCCGTGACGGATTTATTTGACCTATCGAAAGAAGCGAACCTGTATCTTGCAGAAGCACAAGTCTCAAAAGAAGTCCTCGACCGTTTCCTGACCGTCTTCAACGAATTGTCAGGTGTGTTAGGGGTAACGCTGACTGTCGACCGTGGACTATTAGACGAAGAAGTCGAGCAATTGATTACAGAACGGAACGAGGCACGGAAAAATCGTGATTTCGGACGGGCAGATGAAATCCGCGATCAGCTCCGCGACCAAGGCATCTTACTTGAAGATACAGCACAAGGGATGCGGTGGAAGCGCGGATGAAGAACTATAAACAATTGAATGCACTCGCGCTCGCCTATATGGGAGACGTCGTTTATGAGATGCGTGTCCGTGAGCGACTGCTTGACCGTGGATTCGTCAAACCCGGTGAGTTGCATCAAGCAGCGGTTCAATACGTCCGGGCGCAAGCGCAGGCGACCGTCGTTACACATTGGCTCAATCAGGGAACACTGACAGAAGAGGAACAAGCGGTCGTCCGGCGCGGAAAAAATGCGAAGTCGGGTTCTGTACCAAAAAGTACGGATGTCCACACGTACCGCTACGCGACAGCGTTCGAAGCATTGTTAGGCTACATTTATCTTTCAGAAGGAGGGGATCGTCTTGAAGAACTCATCGGGCAAGCGTTCGAATTACTCGAAGCCGAAACGACAGACGGAAAATAACCCAGTCGATCAAGCACAACGCCCTAAGACTGGCGAAAAACGAAAACGTGTTGAAAAGAAACAGGAGGACCCGATCGTCATCGAACCACTCGCAGAAGGTCAAGATTTCCTTTACGGACGAAATCCCGTTCTCGAAGCGTTACGAAGTGGACGCGAAATGAATAAGCTCTTTATCCAGGAAGGGCAACAAAAGGGACCGCTCGCCGTCATCCACGCGATGGCGCAAGAAGCGAATGTCCAAATCCAAATCGTGCCCCGTTCAAAACTCCATGGTTTGACAGGGAGTGACAACCACCAAGGTGTCGTCGCGGCGGTTGCTGCCTATGAATACGCGGAACTCGACGATATCTTTGCCTTGGCAGAGAAAAAGGACGAGACACCACTCATCGTCTTGCTTGACGAGCTGGAAGACCCGCATAACCTCGGTTCGATTCTTCGGACGGCGGACGCAGTCGGAGCGCACGGGGTCATCATTCCGAAACGCCGTTCGGTCGGATTGACACAAGTCGTCGCGAAGGCATCGACGGGTGCGATTGAACACATTCCGGTCGTTCGGGTGACGAATTTGACGCGGACGATGGAAGACCTCAAGAAAAAAGGGCTTTGGTTCGTCGGGACGGATGCACGTGAAAGTGATGATTACCGCACGCTCGACGGAACGATGCCACTTGGTATCGTCATCGGTAGTGAAGGCAAAGGGATGAGTCGGCTCGTCCGAGAGAAATGTGATTTCCTCGTCCACCTTCCGATG
Organism: Exiguobacterium sp. s193; assembly: GCF_018618755.1. Classification (GTDB taxonomy): domain Bacteria; phylum Bacillota; class Bacilli; order Exiguobacteriales; family Exiguobacteriaceae; genus Exiguobacterium_A. The sequence continues at coordinate 41,074 of NZ_JACSMR010000016.1, read as the reverse complement.
GCGGGTCATGTCACGTCACTCAACGCTTCCGTTGCCGCATCCCTTTTATTGTATGAAGTGTACCGGACGAGAAAGCCGTACGCGCGATGAAATATGACCGTCTGATCGTTGATGGCTACAATATCATTGGCGCATGGCCGGAATTCCGGACATTGCGGGAGCAAGATTTTGAATTAGCACGGGAACGATTGGTCGATGCAATGGCGGAATATCAGGCAGTGACGGGAATTAGCGTCACGATCGTCTTTGATGCCTATCTTCAGCCAGGGCGCGAGTCACGCTTGAAAAAAAGTGGGCTCGAGGTCATTTATACACGCGAAAATGAAACAGCTGACGAATGGATTGAGAAAACAGCAGCGGAGTGGCTACAAGACATTCGTGTCAAGCTGACCGTCGCGACGAATGATTTTACGGAACAATGGGTCATCTTTACGCTTGGCGCACTCCGCATCTCGGCACAGGAGTTGAGGCGGGACTGGAAAGCAGCAGTCGCCGTTATTCAAGGACAGACGACGATGTCGAAGACGAGCAAGAAACCACGCTCGACAATCGATTTGCCAGCAGATGTCATCGAACGACTCGAACAAATCCGAAGAAGAAAAAATTCAGACCAATGAGCGGCTCGCCGCTTAAAAATGAACCGTTCTCTTGATCGATATATCAAGGGAACGGTTTTTTGAGGCGAAAACACAGATAAAAAGAGGTCATGCCAATTTTCATTGTCGCGGGATAGGAAATTATTGTATAATTGTAGGCAATTGATTAGTTCGTCATAGAAGCTTGGAGGGATGAAGGATGAGTTTGGTTTCGTTCGACCAGTTTGAGTGCATGTCTGATGAAGCGCTTGTAGAACAAGCGAAGGTATTCGATAATAGCGATGCCCTTGAATTTCTGATCGAGCGCTATCGTAACTTCGTACGTGCGAAAGCCCGCTCTTATTTTTTAATTGGGGCTGACCGTGAAGATATCATTCAAGAAGGCATGATTGGATTATACAAAGCAGTCCGCGACTACCGGACTGACAAATTAGCCTCGTTCAAAGGATTTGCCGAACTCTGCATCACACGACAAATGATTACGGCGATTAAGACGGCGACCCGTCAAAAACATATTCCACTCAATTCGTACATCTCGCTCGACAAACCGATTTATGATGATGAATCTTCTGAACGGACGCTCCTCGATATCATCACATCGACGGTACCTTCGGATCCACAAATTTTGATTGTTAACCGTGAAGAGTATGCAGACATCGAAACAAAGATGGATGAAATACTCAGTGATTTAGAACGAAAAGTATTGGCGCTCTATCTCGATGGGCGGACCTATCAAGAAATTTCTGACGATCTCGACCGGCACGTCAAATCGATTGATAATGCGTTGCAACGTGTCAAACGCAAACTCGAACGTTACCTAGAGGCGCGGGAATTGATCGTCTGACCGTGAGGTGGATTGACCGATTCAGTTGCGATATGCTACTGTATAAATAGCGCCTTACTAGCGAGACGCCGCTCATAGGCGTTTTTTTTTACGCTCTTTTTTGGAGGAAATGCTCCGCTTGAGAGAGAGTGGCAAAGAAGGAGGTCTTTTGAGATGGCGAAGAAAGTAGGCCTTGCTTGTGATATTTGCGGTGCCCGCGATTATACGACGATGAAAAAAGAGGACGTCACAGTCCGCTTGGAATTGAAAAAATTCTGTCGGCGTTGTAACGCGCATACGATTCATAAAGAAGCGAAATAAGGCTTCATCTGTCCCGATTTATTACATCCTGGAGGGAAAGTACGATGAAATTTTTGCGTGACGTATGGAATGAACTGAAAAAGACGAGCTGGCCAAAACGAAAAGAATTGACGAAGTACACATTGACGGTAATCGGTATGGTTATCTTCATGGGCGTCTTCATCTTTGGTATCGATTCTGGTCTCAGCGCACTCATGAGTTGGTTGATTAAGTAAAAAGAAGAGGTGGCGTACCATGGATAAACAGTGGTTTGTCGTCCAAACGTACTCTGGATTCGAAAACAACGTCAAGGCTAACCTTGAACGTCGGATCGAGTCTATGAACATGGACGAGAAAATCTTCCGTGTACTCGTTCCGATCGAAACGGTACAGGAAGAAGTAACGAATAAAAAAGGTGAAACAAAAATCAAAGAACGTGAAATCAAGATCTTCCCGGGGTATGTCCTCGTCGAAATGGTCATGACGGATGATTCTTGGTATGTTGTTCGTAACACACCGAACGTAACCGGATTCCTTGGTTCTGTGGGTGGCGGTTCTAAGCCGACGCCGCTTCTTCCTGAAGAAGCTGAAAACATCCTTGGTTCGATGGGACTTGTCGATATGAAGAGCCGTTATGACTACGCACTCGGTCAGATTGTTCGGATTAAAGTCGGTGCCTTCGAGAACTTCGAAGGAACGGTTGAAGAGCTCGATACAGATGCTGAAAAAATGAAAGTTTCTGTTGATATGTTCGGTCGCGAAACGAAAGTTGAACTCGATTTTTCACAAGTTGAAAAAATCGATTAAGTTTCCTATTGCGAATGTTTTGTTTTAATGGTACAATTTTTCCTGTTTGATGTTGTGCTTATTTCGATAAATAACTCGTCGAATAGAATGAGTGGGAGGACGCGCAACGTCCAATTAAACCACATTAAAGAATTAAGGAGGTGTGTCTCGTGGCGAAGAAGGTTATGAAACTAGTTAAACTTCAAATTCCTGCGGGCAAAGCAAACCCAGCTCCACCAGTTGGACCGGCACTCGGTCAAGCAGGTGTGAACATCATGGGCTTCTGTAAAGAGTTCAACGCTCGTACACAAGACCAAGCCGGCTTGATTATCCCTGTAGTCATCACGGTTTTTGAAGATCGTTCATTTACGTTTATTACTAAAACTCCACCAGCAGCAGTTCTCTTGAAGAAAGCAGCTGGAATCGAGAGCGGTTCAGGCGAGCCTAACCGTAAGAAAGTAGCGACAGTCAAACGTGACAAAGTTCGCGAAATCGCTGAAACGAAAATGCCAGACCTCAACGCAGCATCTGTTGAAACAGCGATGTTGATGGTTGAAGGTACTGCACGTTCTATGGGTATCGTAATCGAAGACTAAGTCTTTCGGATTACAATGAACAACGATGAGGGTCGCAGGCGGATAGTTACTTGAAGCCTTGCTACCCTTTCATTATGTGGGAGGATTTTCCGCACAACCACAAAGGAGGAACCTAAAATGGGTAAGAAGTATAAAGAAGCTGCTAAACTTATCGATCGTACGGTTTCATACGAACTCGCTGAAGCGGTAGACTTGACTAAAAAGTCTGCAACTGCGAAATTCGATGAAACAATCGAACTTGCTGTTCGTCTCGGAGTCGATCCGAAGAAAGCAGATCAACAAATCCGTGGAGCAGTCGTATTGCCACACGGTACTGGTAAAACACAACGCGTTCTCGTCTTCGCAAAAGGTGAGAAATTAAAAGAAGCGGAAGCTGCTGGAGCAGATTACGCTGGTGATTCTGAGTATATCGCTAAAATCCAAAAAGGATGGTTCGACTTCGATGTTATCGTTGCGACACCTGACATGATGGGTGAAGTTGGTAAACTCGGTCGTGTTCTCGGACCTAAAGGCCTCATGCCTAACCCGAAAACAGGAACTGTTACATTTGACGTCACAAAAGCAATCAACGATATCAAAGCTGGTAAAGTTGAGTACCGTGTCGACAAATCAGGTAACATCCACGTTCCTGTCGGTAAAAAATCTTTCGATAACGAGAAGTTGGTTGAAAACATCACTACCGTTATGGAAACACTCGTAAAAGTTAAGCCTGCTACTGCTAAAGGTGTTTACCTTAAAAACATCGCGATCGCTTCTACAATGGGTCCTGGTGTAAAAGTATCTTCAGCTGACTTCGCGAAATAATTTCGTCTAAAACGAACTTGACAACGTTCTAAGAACGCTGTTACAGTATAAAACGTTGATATATTCGACATACCGTAGACAGAAGGTGCTCATCGATTGAGCTTAAACCCTTCCGAGGTGTTCTTGCTCAGAGAGCCTGTTTGTTCAGGTATCCTTTTTGACGATTACGCCTCCTCTGCCCTGCAGACGGAGGCTTTTTATTTGAAATCGAGCAGCCCCTCGCGCCGGTACAATTTATTTACCAGGAGGTGCAACAGAAATGGCAAACGAAAAAGTTATCGCTGTCAAAGCGGATCTCGTATCTGAGATCGCTGAGAAAATGCAAGCGAGCGCTGGAACAATCGTCGTCGACTACCGTGGTCTCACAGTAGACGAAGTCACTGAACTTCGTAAACAACTCCGCGAAGCGGGTGTTGAATTCAAAGTTTACAAAAACGGTCTCCTCCGCCGCGCAGCAGTTCAAAGCAACCTTGAAGGTCTTGATGAAGTATTCACAGGTCCTAGTGCGATCGCATTCAGCAATGAAGACGTTATCGCGCCAGCTAAGATCTTGAACAACTTCGCTAAAGAACACAAGGCTCTCGAACTTAAAGGTGGTATCATCGAAGGCAAAGTCACTTCAGTAGAAGATGTCAAAGCCCTTGCAGAACTTCCATCACGCGAAGGTCTCCTTTCAATGCTCCTCAGCGTGCTTCAAGCGCCAATCCGCGGTCTCGCGGTGGCAACGAACGCAATCGCAGAGCAAAAAGAAGAACAATCTGCTTAATGTCCGCTTAGCGGGATAGGCAAACACACAATTTTTCAAACCCCAACGTGGGCTAAATCAAAGGAGGAAAACCATAATGGCTTTCAACAAAGAGCAATTTATCGAAGACCTCAAGGGCATGACTGTTCTTGAACTTAACGAACTCGTAAAAACAATCGAAGAAGAATTCGGCGTATCAGCAGCAGCTCCAGTAGCAGCAGCAGGTGCAGGCGCAGCAGCAGCTGAAGAGCAAACTGAATTCGACGTAATCCTTACTAGCGCAGGATCTGGTAAAATCAACGTCATCAAAGCAGTTCGCGAATTGACAGGCCTCGGTCTTAAAGAAGCGAAAGCACTCGTTGACGGAACTCCGGCTCCAGTTAAAGAAGGCGTTTCGAAAGAAGATGCTGACGCAATCAAAGCTAAGCTTGAAGAAGCTGGCGCAAGCGTAGAAGTTAAGTAATTTTCTTCTTCCGCAGACAAAAGAAGCTCGCTTTGCGGGCTTCTTTTGTTTTCATCTTTAATCAAGAGAGGGGAAGGAAACATGGCAGACCATTATTATACGAATGATCCCTCCTCGAAACGAGATCCAAAATCATGGGAGTTCGTTCTTCGTGGTGAAACGTTCCGTTTTACGTCGGATCATGGTGTGTTCTCAAAAGGTGGCGTCGACTTCGGTTCGCGTCTATTGATTGAGTCATTCGTTGAACCGGATGTACCGGGTGCGATTTTAGATGTCGGTTGCGGATATGGACCGATGGGGATTTCACTGGCGAAAACGACCGGACGTGACGCAACACTCGTTGATGTAAATGAACGGGCACTTGAATTAGCGGCTGAAAATGCCCAGGCGAATGGTGTTTCCGTGACGACCGGTGTAAGTGACGGGTATGTTGGAGTAGGCGATGAGACGTTTGCAGCGATCGTGACGAATCCACCGATTCGGGCTGGGAAAGCCGTCGTCCATCGGATTTTGCGCGAAGCGTATGATCATCTCGTAGTAGGGGGCGCCCTCTGGGTCGTCATTCAGAAAAAACAAGGTGGACCATCAGCGAAGAAACTGATGGAAGAAGTCTTCGGCTCTTGCGAGACGGTCACCAAAGATAAAGGGTACTCGATATTTAAATCAATTCGGTCTTGACAAATCGAGTGATTTGTCGTTGACCTCGTGTTGTGTCTATGATAGTATTATAAAATGCCATTGGAGTGATTTTTGGATAAGCAGGTTGAAAGTAGCTGGCGTTCTCGACTACAGATGATTGAGTAGACAAGACGTCGCTTTTTTGCGCTTATCGGTCAAAAAATGGCTTCAATGTTCGATATTACACCCGTCCTTCTCTAGAAGAAGAAGTGGGTCTGAGAGGTGAATCAGTTGACTGGTCAACTTGTTCAGTACGGTCGTCACCGTCAGAGAAGAAGCTATGCACGTATCAGCGAAGTATTAGAACTTCCAAATCTAATTGAGATTCAAACGAATTCATACGAATGGTTCCTACGGGAAGGTCTTCGTGAGATGTTTCATGACATTTCGCCGATTTCCGACTTCACAGGAAATCTCGTATTAGAATTCATCGATTACTCGCTCGGTGAGCCGAAGTATTCGATTGATGAATCGAAAGAACGCGACGTGACCTATTCGGCACCACTGCGCGTAAAAGTCCGTCTTCAAAACAAAGAGACGGGTGAATTGAAGGAACAAGAAGTCTTCATGGGTGACTTCCCGCTTATGACGGAGTCGGGAACATTCATTATTAATGGTGCGGAACGAGTCATCGTTTCTCAGCTTGTTCGTTCGCCAAGTGTGTATTACAACAATAAGTTAGATAAGAACGGTAAACGTGGATTCTCGGCAACGGTCATCCCGAACCGTGGAGCATGGCTCGAACTTGAGACAGATGCGAAAGATATCGTATATGTCCGAATCGACCGCACACGTAAGATTCCTGTAACGGTTCTTTTACGTGCTCTTGGTTTCGGTACGGATCAGGAAATCATCGATCTCCTTGGAGATGATGAGTACCTCCGGAATTCGCTTGAAAAAGATAATACAGAAACAACGGAAAAAGCCCTCATTGAAATTTATGAGCGTCTACGTCCGGGTGAGCCACCGACAGTTGAAAATGCGAAAGCACTTCTCGTGTCACGGTTCTTCGACCCAAAACGTTACGATTTGGCAAACGTTGGTCGCTATAAAATCAACAAAAAGCTTCATTTAAAAAACCGTCTTTTCGGACAAAAACTTGCGGAAACGCTTGTTGACCCGGAAACAGGCGAAGTAATCGCAGAAGAAGGAACGGTTCTTGACCGTCGTATGCTCGACAAAGTCTTACCATTCCTCGAAGGTTCTGTCGGTTACATCGAAGCGACGCCAACAGGCGGTGTAACGCAAGGCGAAGCCTTCAACTTGCAGTCGATCAAGGTGTTCGCACCGGACGATGCTGAAGGTGAACGCATCATCAATATCATCGGTAACGGTAACATCGATCGTGACATCAAGCACATTACGCCTGCTGACATGATTGCTGCTATCAACTACTTCTTCAACTTGTTGCATGAAGTAGGGACAACAGACGATATCGACCACCTCGGTAACCGTCGTCTCCGTTCTGTCGGTGAATTGCTCCAAAACCAGTTCCGGATCGGTCTTTCACGGATGGAACGTGTTGTTAAAGAACGGATGTCGATTCAGGATCAAAATGCGATCACGCCACAGGCATTGATTAACATTCGTCCCGTAATCGCATCAATTAAAGAGTTCTTCGGTAGTTCACAGTTATCGCAGTTCATGGACCAAACGAACCCGCTTGCTGAGTTGACGCACAAACGTCGTCTCTCTGCTCTTGGACCTGGTGGTTTGACACGTGAGCGTGCTGGCTTTGAAGTTCGAGATGTTCACTACTCGCATTATTCCCGTATGTGTCCAATCGAAACGCCAGAGGGACCAAACATCGGTTTGATCAACTCACTGTCTTCGTTCGCGAAAGTCAATGAGTATGGTTTCATTGAAGCGCCATACCGCCGTGTCAATCCGGAAACGGGTGTTGTCACGGATGAAATTCACTACATGACGGCAGACGAAGAAGACCTCTACGTCGTTGCGCAGGCAAACATGTTGTTGACGGAAGAGAAGACGTTCCAAGATACACACGTCTTAACACGTTTCCGTGGACAAAACTTGTCTGTTGAACCAGCTCGTGTCGACTACATGGACGTTTCTCCGAAGCAGGTTGTTTCGGCAGCGACAGCGTGTATTCCGTTCCTTGAGAACGATGACTCGAACCGTGCCCTCATGGGAGCAAACATGCAACGTCAGGCCGTACCACTTCTCGACCCGGAATCTCCGATTGTCGGAACTGGGATGGAGTACGTGTCTGCGAAAGACTCAGGAGCTGCCGTTGTTGCAAAACACGCTGGTATCGCTGAGCGTGTAACGGCGCGTGAAATCCTTGTCCGTCGTACGACGGAAGTCGATGGCAACATCGTACAGGGTGAACTTGACCGTTACAAAATCCAGAAATTCATTCGTTCTAACCAAGGAACGTGCTATAACCAAAAACCAATCATCAAAGTAGGCGATCCTGTCGATAAAGGCGAGATTCTTGCTGATGGTCCATCAATGGACGGTGGGGAACTTGCGCTCGGTCGTAACGTACTCGTCGGTTTCATGACATGGGATGGTTACAACTACGAGGATGCCGTCATCATGAGCGAACGTCTTGTGAAAGATGACGTCTACACGTCGATCCACATTGAGGAATACGAATGTGAATCACGCGATACAAAACTCGGACCGGAAGAAATCACTCGTGATATTCCAAACGTCGGTGACGACGCCCTGAAAAACCTCGACGACCGCGGTATCATCCGTGTCGGTGCTGAAGTTAAAGACGGGGATATCTTAGTCGGTAAAGTTACACCTAAGGGCGTAACGGAATTGACAGCTGAAGAACGCCTGCTTCATGCAATCTTCGGTGAAAAAGCACGTGAAGTCCGTGATACATCACTCCGTGTACCACACGGCGGCGACGGTATCATCCTTGACGTCAAAATCTTTGATCGTGATAACGGCGACGAGCTCTCACCTGGTGTCAACCAGTTGATCCGTGCGTACATCGTTCAGAAGCGTAAGATTCACGAAGGAGATAAAATGGCGGGTCGTCACGGTAACAAAGGTGTTATCTCACGTATCTTGCCAGAAGAAGACATGCCGTACATGCCAGACGGCACACCAATCGACATCATGTTGAACCCACTTGGTGTACCATCGCGGATGAACATCGGGCAGTTGCTCGAGCTTCACCTTGGTATGGCTGCACGCCAACTCGGAATCAAAGTCGCATCACCAGTATTCGATGGTGCGCGTGAGGAAGATGTTTGGGCAACGATTGAAGAAGCTGGTATGGATCGCGACGCGAAGACTATCCTTTATGATGGTCGTTCAGGTGAAGCATTCGATAACCGCATCTCAGTTGGTGTCATGTATATGATCAAACTCGCCCACATGGTCGATGATAAACTTCACGCACGTTCGACGGGTCCTTACTCACTCGTTACGCAACAGCCGCTCGGTGGTAAAGCCCAGTTCGGTGGACAGCGTTTCGGGGAGATGGAAGTATGGGCACTTGAAGCATATGGTGCCGCGTATACACTCCAAGAGATCTTAACGATCAAATCGGATGATACGATCGGTCGTGTTAAAGCGTATGAAGCGATCGTTAAAGGTGAAAATGTACCGCAACCGGGCGTACCGGAATCGTTCCGAGTTCTCATTAAAGAGCTTCAATCACTTGGTATGGACGTTAAGATGATGTCTGCTGAGGACGAAGAGATCGAAATGAAGGACGACGACGAGGACAACATCCCGAACGCGACTCCAGCACTCGAAGAAGTTCAAGCGCCTGTCGCACCAGTTGTTACTGAAGAGGAATAAGCGAAAGGGAGGTCCACCCCTTGGTAGATGTTAATAGATTTGAATATATGAAAATCGGCCTCGCTTCCCCTGAAAAGATCCGTTCGTGGTCTTTCGGGGAAGTGAAGAAGCCGGAGACGATCAACTATCGTACGCTCAAACCAGAGAAAGACGGTTTGTTCTGTGAACGGATTTTTGGTCCTACGAAAGACTGGGAATGTTACTGTGGTAAATACAAACGAATCCGTTATAAAGGAATCATTTGTGACCGCTGTGGCGTTGAAGTCACGAAGTCGAAAGTCCGTCGTGAGCGCATGGGTCACATCGAGCTCGCAGCACCGGTTTCGCACATCTGGTACTTCAAAGGTATCCCAAGCCGTATGGGTCTCGTTTTAGATATGTCACCACGTGCGCTCGAAGAGATCATTTACTTCGCATCGTACGTCGTTACAGATCCAGGCGAGTCTACACTCGAGAAGAAACAACTCCTGTCAGAAAAAGAATACCGTGCATACCGTGAGAAATTCGGTAGCTCATTCACAGCTGAGATGGGTGCGGAAGCCGTTCGTAAATTGCTCCGTGACGTTGAACTCGAAAAAGAAGTAGCTGGTTTACGTGAAGATCTTCGTATGATTCAAGGACAACGTCGTACGCGTGCGATTAAACGTCTTGAAGTCTTAGATGCTTTCCGTAACTCAGGCAATAACCCGGAATGGATGGTTCTCGAAGTATTACCAGTCATCCCACCAGAACTTCGTCCGATGGTCCAACTTGATGGTGGACGTTTCGCGACATCAGATTTAAACGATTTATATCGTCGTGTCATCAACCGTAACAACCGTCTCAAGCGTCTTCTTGACCTTGGCGCTCCGAACATCATCGTTCAGAATGAAAAACGGATGTTACAAGAAGCAGTTGATGCCTTGATTGATAACGGTCGTCGTGGCCGTCCGGTCACTGGACCAGGTAACCGTCCATTAAAATCACTTTCACATATGTTGAAAGGGAAACAAGGACGTTTCCGTCAAAACTTACTCGGTAAACGTGTCGACTATTCTGGTCGTTCGGTTATCGTCGTTGGTCCGAACCTGAAGATGTATCAATGTGGTCTTCCAAAAGAAATGGCGCTTGAACTCTTCAAACCGTTTGTCATGAAAGAACTCGTCTCACGTGGTATCGCACCAAACATTAAGAGTGCGAAACGTAAAATCGAACGCGTTCAACCTGAAATCTGGGATGTACTTGAAGAAGTCATCCGCGAGCATCCGGTTCTCTTGAACCGTGCACCGACACTTCACCGTCTCGGTATTCAGGCGTTCGAACCAACACTTGTCGAGGGTCGCGCGATTCGCCTTCACCCACTCGTATGTACGGCTTACAACGCCGATTTCGATGGTGACCAAATGGCGGTCCACGTACCACTTTCTGCAGAAGCACAAGCAGAAGCACGTCTTCTCATGCTCGCTGCACAAAACATCTTGAACCCGAAAGACGGTAAGCCTGTTGTTACACCATCGCAGGATATGGTCCTCGGTAACTACTACCTCACACTCGAGCGTGAAAACGCGATCGGTGAAGGTAAAATCTTCTCGACTGTGAATGAAGCACTCATCGCCTACCAAAATGGGTATGTTCACTTCCATTCACGTGTTGCGATTCCAGCCGGCGTTCTGAAGAACCCGACATTTACAGAATCACAAAACGAGAAATTATTGGTTACGACTGTCGGTAAGTTGATCTTCAACGAGATCCTCCCAACGACTTTCCCATACTTGAATGAGCCGACAATGAGTAACTTACAGGAAGCAACGCCTGAGAAGTACTTCCTTGAAAACGGAACGGATGTCGCAGCTGAGCTGAAAAACCGTCCAATCATCGAGCCATTCAAAAAAGGATTCCTCGGAAATGTCATCGCGGAAGTCTTCAAGCGTTTCGAAACGACTGAGACGAGCCGTATGCTCGACCGCATGAAAAACCTTGGTTTCAAACACTCGACACGTGCCGGTATCACGGTTGGTATCTCTGATATCATCGTACTTCCGGACAAACAGGAAATCCTGGTCGAGGCACAAGATAACGTCGATCGCGTTATGAAATCGTACCGCCGTGGTCTCATCACGGAAGACGAGCGCTATGAGCGTGTCGTCAAATCGTGGAACGACGCGAAGGATGAAATTCAGTCTCGTCTGATGAAATCCCTCAACCGTCTGAACCCGATCTTCATGATGAGTGACTCTGGTGCCCGTGGTAACGCATCAAACTTTACGCAGCTTGCAGGGATGCGTGGACTCATGGCCGCTCCGAGTGGACGGATCATCGAGCTCCCGATCAAATCTTCGTTCCGTGAGGGTCTGACGGTTCAGGAATACTTCATCTCGACGCACGGTGCGCGTAAAGGTCTTGCCGATACAGCCTTGAAGACTGCCGATTCAGGTTACCTGACTCGTCGTCTCGTTGATGTAGCGCAAGATGTCATCATTCGTGAAGATGACTGTGGAACGGATCGTGGTATCCGTGTCAAAGCACTTCGCGAAGGAACGGAAGAAATCGAAAGTCTTTACGACCGACTCGTCGGACGTACGGCATTCGAAAAAGTCGTTCACCCGGAAACAGGAGAAGTCCTCGTTTCTGTCAACGAACTCATCGATGAAGATATCGCGCGGACGATTACGGACGCCGGAATCGACAACGTTGAGATTCGTACAGCCTTCACATGTAACACGAGCCATGGTGTCTGTAAGAAATGTTACGGACGTAACCTTGCGACGGGTAACGATGTTGAAGTCGGCGAAGCAGTCGGAATCATTGCGGCACAATCAATCGGTGAGCCAGGAACGCAGCTTACAATGCGTACCTTCCACACAGGTGGGGTTGCCGGAGATGATATCACACAAGGTCTTCCACGTATCCAAGAGTTGTTCGAGGCCCGTAACCCGAAAGGTCAAGCGGTCATCTCGGAAATCGACGGACAAGTCATCGACTTTACGGAGTCGCGTGACAAACGTGAATTGACGATTCAAGGTCTGAGCGAAACACGTACGTACACGATCCCATTCGGATCACGTCTCCGTGTCCAACTCGGCGAAGAAGTCATTGCCGGTCAAGTGTTCACAGAAGGATCGATCGATCCGAAAGAACTCTTGAACGTTAAAGGTGTATCTGGTGTTCAGAACTACCTTCTTCAGGAAGTTCAAAAAGTATACCGGATGCAAGGGGTTGAAATCGGTGACAAGCACGTCGAGGTCATGGTTCGTCAGATGATCCGTCGCGTCCGCGTCATCGAGTCAGGTGAGACAACGCTCCTACCTGGTTCACTCGTTGATATCAGTACCTTTAAAGAAGCATGTAAAGAAGCGCTCCGTGCCGGTAAAGCACTCGCTTCTGCTAAACCAGTTCTCCTTGGTATCACAAAAGCATCGCTTGAGACAGATTCATTCCTATCAGCGGCTTCGTTCCAGGAAACGACTCGTGTCCTTACGGATGCAGCAATCAAAGGGAAGAGCGACTACCTTCGCGGCTTGAAAGAGAACGTTATTATCGGTAAACTAGTTCCAGCTGGTACAGGAATGACACGTTACCGTCAAATCGGACTCGAAGTAGCTGGTGAAGCACCTGTAGAAGCAGATTCTCCTGTAGAATAAAACGCCTTGACACGCCGGTATGGCGGTGCTACTATGATATAGTGTTGCCAACCGGCTGTGTTATTTTGGAGGATATCTTCATGTCTTACAAAAAAGTAGTCGGCGCAGATTTGAAGTTTGTCGGTCAAAAGCAAACGCTCAAAGCATTGCGATCTGGCAAGGCGTCGGAAGTGATCATCGCGGATGACGCAGATGAACACGTAAAACAAGCATTGCTCGACGCGGCGAAACAAGCTAACGTTCCAGTTGTGAACGTTCCTTCTAAGCTTGAGCTTGGTAAGGCTTGTGGAATCGACGTTGCTGCAACTGCTGTTGCCATTAAGAAAGTTTGATAATACGTTTTGTGTGGCGATGGAATGCCTGAGCCACGCAAAACGTTTCATTATGACTTTCGATGAACCACCCGGCTCGGTGGTTTTGAAACTTGTCATGAATTCAGGAAGGGAGGATCTCAAAGATGCCTACTATCAATCAATTGGTCCGTAAAGGACGTCAATCAAAAGTTGTGAAATCAGATTCGCCAGCGCTGAACAAAGGGTACAACAGCTTCATTAAAGCTCGTACTGACATCAGCTCACCACAAAAACGTGGTGTTTGTACTCGTGTAGGTACAATGACTCCGAAGAAACCGAACTCGGCTCTTCGTAAATACGCACGTGTACGTTTGACGAACACAATGGAAGTAACAGCTTACATCCCAGGTATCGGCCACAACTTGCAAGAGCACAGTGTTGTTCTTATTCGCGGAGGCCGCGTAAAAGACTTACCAGGGGTACGTTACCACATCGTTCGTGGTGCACTTGATACAGCTGGAGTTGACGGCCGTATGCAAGGTCGCTCGAAATATGGTACTAAACGTCCAAAAGCAGCAAAAAAATAATCTAGATATCTGAAGATATCACCTCACTATATGAAAGGAGGGACTCGGAATGCCACGTAAAGGTCAAGCAGAACGTCGTGATGTAATGGCTGATCCGATCTACAACTCTAAACTCGTTACCCGCCTTATCAACCGTCTTATGTTAGATGGTAAAAAAGGTACTGCTCAACAAATCTTATACAAAGCTTTCGAAGCTATCGCTGAACGTTCAGGTCGCGATGCAATGGAAGTTTTTGAAGAGGCGATGAACAACATCATGCCAGTTCTTGAAGTAAAAGCACGCCGTGTAGGTGGAGCTAACTATCAAGTTCCTGTCGAAGTCCGCCCTGAGCGCCGTACGACACTCGCACTTCGTTACCTCGTGAACTACTCACGTCTCCGTAACGAAAAAACAATGGATGCTCGTCTTGCTAATGAAATCATGGACGCTGCAAACAACACTGGTGCTTCTGTTAAGAAGCGCGAAGATATGCACAAAATGGCGGAAGCGAACAAAGCGTTTGCTCACTACCGCTGGTAATTCCGAAATTAACCACCTCATCTATGCCATTTTTTATGGAAATATGAGGTGGCTTTCGGGTATAGTCATGACGTGTGGCAACACACGTACACTAAATTAAAATGCGAAAGGAGAATGTTTAAAGATGGCAAGAGAATTCTCCCTTAAGAACACCCGTAATATCGGGATCATGGCCCACATCGATGCTGGTAAAACAACAACGACTGAGCGTATCCTCTATTACACGGGTCGTATCCACAAAATTGGTGAAACGCACGAAGGTGCTTCACAAATGGACTGGATGGAGCAAGAGCAAGAGCGCGGAATCACGATTACATCGGCAGCAACAACTGCACAATGGAAAGGTAACCGCGTAAACATCATCGATACTCCTGGACACGTAGACTTCACTGTTGAAGTTGAACGTTCACTCCGTGTACTTGATGGTGCGGTAGCAGTACTTGATGCTCAGTCTGGTGTTGAGCCACAAACTGAGACAGTATGGCGCCAAGCAACAACTTACGGCGTACCACGTATCGTTTTCGTAAACAAAATGGATAAAATCGGTGCAGACTTCCTGTACTCGGTCGGAACGCTCCGCGATCGCCTTCAAGCGAACGCACACGCAATCCAAATTCCAATCGGCGCGGAAGATGAATTCAAAGGAATCATCGACCTCGTTGAAAAGAAAACATACATGTACGGTAATGACCTCGGTACTGATATCGAAGTAACAGATGGTTTCCCTGCTGAGTTCGAAGAGGAAGCTGAAGAACTTCGTGCATCATTAATCGAAGCAGTTGCTGATTACGAAGAAGACATGATGATGAAATACCTCGAGGGCGAGGAAATTTCAATCGAAGAGTTAAAAGCGGGTATCCGTAAAGCGACTCTTACAGTTGATTTCTACCCTGTACTCGTTGGTTCGGCATTCAAGAACAAAGGTGTTCAGCTTATGCTTGACGCAGTCCTTGACTACCTCCCATCACCAGTCGACGTAAAAGCAATCACAGGAATTAACATGGATACAGATGAAGAGATCGTTCGTGAGTCTACTGACGAAGCGCCATTCTCTGCACTTGCATTCAAAGTTATGACTGACCCGTATGTTGGTAAATTGACATTCTTCCGTGTGTACTCTGGTACAGCTTCGGCAGGATCTTACGTCAAGAACTCAACAAAAGGTAAACGTGAGCGTCTTGGACGTATCCTTCAAATGCACGCGAACAGCCGTGAGGAGATCCCAATGGTCTTCGCTGGTGACATCGCTGCAGCTGTAGGTTTGAAAGATACGACTACTGGTGATACGCTTTGTTCTGAGAAAGACAACGTCGTTCTCGAATCAATGACATTCCCAGAACCAGTTATCTCGGTCGCGATCGAACCAAAAACGAAAGCTGACCAAGATAAAATGGGTCAAGCACTCGCTAAGCTTGCTGAAGAGGATCCAACGTTCCGCACTGAAACAAACCCAGAGACTGGTCAAACGATCATCTCAGGTATGGGTGAGCTTCACCTCGACATCATCGTTGACCGTATGCGTCGCGAGTTCAAAGTCGAAGCAAACGTTGGTGCTCCACAAGTAGCTTACCGTGAAACGATTCGCCAAGCGGCGAAAATCGATTCTAAGTTCGCTCGTCAATCAGGTGGTCGTGGTCAGTATGGTCACGTCGTCGTTGAATTCGAGCCAAACGAAGAAGGTGCTGGCTTCGAGTTCAACAACAAAATCGTCGGTGGTGTTGTTCCACGTGAATACATCCCAGCGGTTGAAAACGGAATCGAAGAAGCTCTTCAAAACGGTATCCTTGCTGGTTATCCAGTAGTTGACGTTAAAGCAGCACTCGTTTTCGGTTCATACCACGATGTCGACTCAAACGAGATGGCATTTAAAATCGCGGCTTCAATGGCCGTCAAACAACTTAAAGATAAGAGCGGCGCTGTTATCCTTGAGCCAATGATGAAAGTTGAAATCGTCATCCCAGACGAATACATGGGAGACATCATGGGTGATGTTACATCACGCCGTGGACGCGTTGAAGGTATGGAAGCTCGTGGGAACGCACAAGTCGTTCGCTCGATGATTCCACTTTCGGAAATGTTCGGATATGCAACAGGGCTTCGTTCGCGCACACAAGGTCGCGGTACGTACTCAATGCACTTCGATCACTACGAAGAAGTACCGAAATCAGTTGCTGAAGAAATCATCAAAAAATCAAACGGCTAATCCTTCACAGGTTGTCACGATTATTTGATTAGTGTAAGCTAAGGAAGGTGTACGTTATTCGACGATTCACCTTCCTAGTTATAAAATATTATTAGACACATAGAGGAGGAATTCAGAATGGGTAAAGAAAAATTCGACCGTTCTAAACCGCACGTTAACGTTGGTACAATTGGCCACGTCGACCACGGTAAAACAACTTTGACAGCAGCTATCTCAGCTGTACTTGCAAAATCACAAGGTAAAGCTGCAACTAAGTTTGACCAAATCGATGGTGCTCCAGAAGAGCGCGAGCGCGGTATCACTATCGCAACAGCTCACATCGAGTACGAAACAGAAAAACGCCACTATGCGCACGTTGACTGCCCAGGTCACGCTGACTATGTTAAAAACATGATCACTGGTGCTGCACAAATGGACGGCGCGATCCTCGTTGTTTCTGCAACTGATGGTCCAATGCCACAAACACGTGAGCACATCTTGCTTTCACGTCAAGTAGGTGTTCCTTTCATCGTAGTATTCATGAACAAAGTCGACATGGTTGACGACGAAGAGCTTCTTGAACTCGTTGAAATGGAAATCCGCGAACTTCTTTCTGAGTACGACTTCCCAGGCGATGACCTCCCAGTCATCCAAGGATCTGCTCTCGGCGCGCTTAACGGCGAAGCTAAATGGGAAGAAAAAATCATGGAACTCATGACAGCTGTTGATGAGTACATCCCTGAGCCAACTCGCGACACTGAAAAAGACTTCATGATGCCAGTTGAGGATGTATTCTCAATCACTGGTCGTGGTACAGTAGCTACTGGCCGCGTTGAGCGTGGAGTTCTTAAAGTCAACGACGAGATCGAAATCGTTGGTCTTCACGAAGAAACTAAAAAATCAGTATGTACTGGTGTAGAGATGTTCCGTAAGCTTCTTGACTATGCTGAAGCTGGCGACAACATCGGAGCTCTTCTCCGTGGTGTATCACGTGACGACATCGAGCGTGGACAAGTTCTCGCGAAACCAAACACAATCACACCGCACAAAACTTTCAAAGCGCAAGTTTATATCCTTTCAAAAGAAGAGGGTGGCCGTCACACGCCATTCTTCGGTAACTACCGTCCACAGTTCTACTTCCGTACAACTGACGTAACTGGTATGTGCCAACTTCCTGAAGGTACTGAAATGGTAATGCCTGGGGACAACATCGAATTGACTGTTGAACTCATCGCGCCAATCGCTCTTGAAAAAGAAACTCGTTTCTCAATCCGTGAAGGTGGCCGTACAGTAGGCGCTGGATCAGTTACAGAAATCGTTGAGTAATTTTTAAGACAAAAAGGTCTTCCGTCTCCCGTGACGGAAGACCTTTTCTTGTTTCTTTCAAAACAGTCTTGCAACATGGTCAGACATCTTATATACTGAGGAAAGTGTTTGTGCGAGTGGTGAGAGACTTGAAAACAAGTTCTAATTTATTTTGCTTGCATTCTTGCTTGGAATTAAGTAAACTAGAATATGTTGGTCACAAACACAACGCGATGAAGCGGGAGGTTATGACACACCAGGCGGCATTGCCATGGCTAGTGTGGAAATTTCCGCGGAGAATGTCTATTTACGAAATAGGCGAAAAGGAGGGAAACAACATGGCAAATGAAAAAATTCGGATCCGTTTGAAAGCATACGATCACCGCGTGCTTGATCAATCGGCTGAGAAAATTGTCGACACAGCAAAACGTTCTGGTGCTACTGTATCTGGACCGATCCCACTCCCAACGGAGAAAGCGATCTACACAGTACTTCGTGCCGTTCACAAGTACAAAGATGCTCGTGAGCAGTTCGAAATGCGTACACACAAACGTTTGATCGACATCGTTAACCCAACACCGAAAACAGTTGATGCGCTTATGCGTCTTGAACTTCCATCGGGCGTTGACATCGAAATCAAACTTTAATTTTTCTTCTATAAATAGTTGATACTAGCCAGAAGATCAAAATCATTCAATATTAGGAGGTGTATCTCATGGCTAAAGGAATCTTAGGAACTAAACTCGGTATGACACAAATCTTCAACGAGTCAGGTGAAGTAGTACCAGTTACTGTCGTTTCAGTAGAAGGTAACGTTGTTCTTCAATTGAAGACAATGGAAGTGGACGGTTACGAAGCAGTCCAACTCGGCTTTGGTGATATCAAAGAAGGTCGTCAAAACAAACCGCAAAAAGGTCACGCTGCGAAAGCAAGTGCGACACCTAAGCGCTTCATTAAAGAAATCCGTACATCTGTAACAGATTTCGAAATCGGTCAAGAGATTAAAGCAGATACTTTCGCTGCAGGCGAAATGGTTGATGTAACAGGTACGTCGAAAGGTAAAGGTTTCGCTGGAGCAATCAAGCGTCACAACCAATCACGTGGTCCAATGGCTCACGGTTCGCGTTACCACCGTCGCCCAGGTTCAATGGGTCCTGTCGCTCCAAACCGTGTATTCAAAGGGAAATTGCTCCCAGGACGCATGGGTGGAGAACAAATCACTGTTCAAAACCTTGAAATCGTAAAAGTTGATGTAGAACGTGGCTTACTCCTCGTCAAGGGTGCTATCCCAGGCGCACGTAAGAGCCAAGTTGTCGTCAAAACTGCGGTTAAAGGCAACTAATCCGTTTGCAAGGAAAGGAGGAATAACGAATGCCTAAAGTAGCTTTGCTTAACCAAACAGGTACACAAGTTGGAGATATTGAGCTCGCAGATGCCGTTTTCGGAATCGAGCCAAACGAAGCAGTCGTATACGATGCAATCGTCATGCAACAAGCTTCACGTCGCCAAGGTACACATGATACAAAAGGTCGCTCGGAAGTTCGCGGTGGCGGCCGTAAACCATGGAAACAAAAAGGTACTGGTCGTGCACGCCAAGGTTCGATCCGTTCGCCACAATGGGTTGGCGGTGGAACAGTCTTCGGTCCAACACCACGTTCGTACGCTTATAAACTTCCTAAAAAGGTTCGTCGTCTCGCATTACGTTCAGCACTTTCTTCGAAAGTCGCTAACAACGAGTTCATCGTTCTTGAAGGATTGACAATCGATGCTCCGAAAACAAAAGATATGATTTCGGTCTTCGCTGCTCTTTCAATCGAACGTAAAGTTCTTGTCGTTACTGCTGATTACAACGAGACAGTCGTTCTTTCAACACGCAACATTCCTGGTGTCACAGTCGTTGACGCTGCTGGAGTAAACGTCCTTGATCTTGTCGCACACGACAAAGTCATCTTCACGAAGGATGCAGTTGCGAGAGTAGAGGAGGTGCTTGCATAATGGCACATACACACGACATTATCAAACGTCCTGTAATTACTGAACGCTCAGTGAACCAAATGGCTGAGAAAAAGTACACGTTCGAAGTAGACGTGAAGGCATCTAAGACTCAAATCAAAGATGCTGTTGAAGCGATCTTCGGCGTTAAAGTTGAAAAAATCAACACACTTATCTCAAAACCAAAAGCAAAACGCGTAGGTCGTCACGCTGGTTACACAGCACGCCGCAAAAAAGCGGTCGTCACGCTTACTGCAGATAGCAAAGAACTCGATTACCTCGGTTAATCGGTACTCTGTAGAAAAGGAGGGAACTCTCGATGGGAATTAAAAAGTTTAAACCGACCACTAACGGTCGTCGTAACATGACTGCACTCGACTTTGCTGAAATTACGGCTTCACGTCCTGAAAAATCGTTAACTGAAAAGCTTTCGAAAAAGGGCGGACGTAACAACCAAGGTCGCTTGACAGTACGTCACCAAGGTGGCGGACACAAACGTAAATACCGTATCATCGACTTCAAACGTAACAAGGATGGCATCGCTGGCCGTATCGCTACAATCGAGTACGATCCGAACCGCTCTGCAAACATCGCGCTTGTACACTACATCGATGGTGAAAAACGCTACATCCTCGCACCTAAAGGATTGAAAGTTGACATGCAAGTCATGTCAGGAGTCGACGCTGACATTAAAGTCGGTAACGCTCTTCCTCTTTCAAACATCCCAGTTGGTACATTGATCCACAACATCGAACTTAAGCCAGGTAAAGGTGGTCAGCTCGTTCGTTCAGCTGGTACTTCTGCTCAGCTTCTCGGTAAAGATGGTAAATACGCGATTGTTCGTCTTCAATCAGGCGAAACACGTATGATCCTTGCTACTTGCCGTGCAACAGTCGGCGCTGTCGGTAATGAAGAGCACGAGCTCGTCAATATCGGTAAAGCTGGTCGTTCACGCTGGCTCGGAAAACGTCCTACAGTTCGTGGTTCTGTCATGAACCCAGTTGATCACCCACACGGTGGTGGTGAAGGACGTGCTCCAATCGGTCGTTCGGGCCCACTTACTCCTTGGGGTAAACCGGCACTCGGATACAAAACTCGTAAGAAAAACAAAGCGAGCGATAAATATATCGTCCGTCGTTCTAAAAAATAATTACGTGATTTCTGAACGGTTCGCAGGAACCGTTCCTGAATCATGCCAAAGGGAGGTACAACTATGGGTCGCAGCTTGAAAAAAGGTCCATTTGCAGATCACCATTTGCTCGCTAAGGTTGACAAAGCCAACGAAGCTGGTGACAAGCATGTTATCAAAACTTGGTCACGCCGCTCGACAATCTTCCCAGAGTTCATCGGTCACACGATCGCTGTCTACGATGGTCGTAAACACGTACCGGTTTACGTGACAGAAGATATGGTCGGTCACAAACTTGGTGAATTCGCGCCTACACGTTCTTACAAAGGACATGCTGGGAACGATAAGAAGACGAAACGTTAATCTGAGGGGAGGTACTCATTATGCAATCAAAAGCATCGGCTAATATGGTTCGCATTGCTCCTCGTAAGGCACGTCTCGTAGTAGACTTAATCCGCGGGAAGCAAATCGGCGAAGCACTTTCGATTCTTGCTTACACGAACAAGGCAGCAACGCCAATCGTTGAAAAAGCATTGAAATCGGCAATCGCGAACGCTGAGCACAACTTCGACATGAACATCGAAAACCTCGTAGTAACAGAGGCTTACGTCAACGAAGGTCCAACGCTCAAACGTTTCCGCCCACGTGCAATGGGTCGCGCAAGCCGTATCAACAAACGTACGAGCCACGTTCACATCGTGGTATCTGAAAAATAAGGAGGGATTACCGTGGGTCAGAAGATTAACCCAACTGGTCTTCGCGTAGGTATCATCAAAGACTGGGAATCACGTTGGTTCGCAGATAAAGACTATGCTGATCTCCTTCATGAAGACTACGTAGTTCGTGAATATATCGAAAAACGTCTTAAAGACGCTAGTGTTTCTAAAATTGAAATCGAGCGCGCTGCAAACCGCTTGAACATTTCACTTCACACTGCTAAACCTGGTATGGTTATCGGTAAAGGCGGTTCTGAAATCGAAACACTTCGTACAGACATCACTAACCTTGCAAAAGGCAAACGCGTTCACGTTAACGTCGTTGAAGTGAAAAACCCGGATGCAGTTGCTAAACTTGTCGCTGAAAACATCGCTCGCCAACTTGAAGGCCGCGTATCTTTCCGTCGTGCAATGAAGCAATCAATCCAACGCTCTATGCGTTCAGGTATCAAAGGAATCAAGACTGAAGTTTCTGGTCGTCTTGGCGGCGCTGATATCGCTCGTTCAGAGAAGTATTCAGAAGGAACAGTCCCACTTCATACACTCCGTGCAGACATCGATTACGGTACTGCTGAAGCTGATACAACTTACGGCAAAATTGGCGTAAAAGTATGGCTCCACCACGGTGAAGTGCTTCCTACGAAAAAAGCAGCATCTAACGAACAATAATCCACATCCGTCTAGGGAAGGAGGCAACACAACATGTTGTTACCAAAACGTGTAAAATATCGTCGTGTTCACCGCGGCAACATGCGTGGTAAAGCGAAACGTGGTACTACAGTACACTTCGGCGAGTTCGGTATCCAAGCTCAAGAAGCTAGCTGGATCACTAGCCGTCAAATCGAATCAGCGCGTATCGCGATGACTCGTTATATGAAACGTGGTGGTAAAGTGTGGATCAAAATTTTCCCACACAAACCATACACTAAAAAACCTCTTGAAGTCCGAATGGGTTCAGGTAAAGGTGCTCCGGAGGGCTGGGTTGCAGTCGTTAAACCGGGGAAAGTAATGTTCGAAATCGCAGGAGTATCGGAAGAGATCGCACGCGAAGCTCTCCGTCTTGCATCACACAAACTTCCAGTAAAATGTAAGTTCGTAAAACGTGAAGAAAATGGTGGTGATACGAATGAAAGCAACTGATCTCCGTCAGCAAACTACAGAAGAGCTCAACGGTAAAGTCGGTTCGTGGAAAGAAGAGTTGTTCAACCTTCGTTTCCAACTCGCGACTGGTCAGCTTGAGAACCCTGCTCGTATCCGTGAAGTGCGCAAGTCGATTGCACGCGCGAAAACCGTTCTTCGTGAACGCGAACTCGGCATCAACAACGCATAATTCACTCGGATTCTGAGAGGAGGAACACTCAATGGAACGCACTAACAACCGCAAAGTGTTAACTGGACGCGTCGTATCTGACAAAATGGATAAAACGATCGTTGTTTCAGTTGAGACTAAAGTAAAGCATAAGCTCTACGGCAAACGCGTAAACTACTCTAAGAAGTATAAAACGCATGATGAAAGCAACACAGCTAAAATCGGTGACGTCGTACGCATTCAAGAAACACGTCCACTTTCTAAAGACAAACGTTTCCGTCTCGTAGAAGTCGTCGAAAAAGCAGTAATCATCTAAACTCTAATTAGTTCGGATGAATAAACATCCGGAGGGAGGTACAATCGTATGATTCAACAAGAATCTCGCTTGAAAGTAGCAGACAACTCAGGAGCTCGTGAAGTCTTGACGATCAAAGTCCTCGGAGGATCTGGTCGCAAAACTGCTAACATCGGTGATGTAATTGTTTGTACAGTTAAACAAGCAACACCAGGTGGCGTTGTCAAAAAAGGTGAAGTTGTACGCGCAGTAGTCGTTCGTACTAAACGTGGCGTTCGTCGTAAAGACGGTTCGTACATCCGTTTTGACGAAAATGCAGCAGTCATCATCAAAGATGATAAAAGCCCACGTGGCACACGTATCTTCGGACCAGTCGCACGCGAACTTCGTGAAAAAGACTTCATGAAGATCGTCTCGTTGGCACCGGAAGTACTTTAATTCCAAAGAATTCCTACAAGGAGGTGCTCTAACGATGCATGTCAAAAAAGGTGATAAAGTTCAGGTTATGACTGGTAAAGATAAAGGCAAACAAGGCGTTATTCTTACTGCTATGCCGAAAAAAGATCGCGTTATCGTCGAAGGCGTTAACATGATCAAAAAACACACAAAACCTTCTCAACTTAACCCGCAAGGCGGAATTGTCGAGAAAGAAGCACCGATTCACGTATCGAACGTTATGCTCATCGACCCTAAGACAGGAACTCCAACACGCGTTGGTTTCACTGTGGTTGACGGCAAGAAAGTACGTATCGCTAAAAAATCGGGCGAAGCTTTAGATAAATAAGAAGATTTAAAGAAAGGAGGTCCACTTTCTGATGAACCGTTTAAAAGCTAAATACCAAGACGAAATCGTCAAAGTAATGATGGAGAAATTCAACTATACTTCTGTAATGCAAGCGCCGAAAGTCGATAAGATCGTAATCAACATGGGTGTTGGTGACGCTGTTACGAATACGAAAGCACTTGACATGGCAGTAGAAGAGCTTCAGCTCCTCACTGGTCAGAAGCCACTCATCACGAAAGCTAAGAAATCAATCGCTGGTTTCAAACTTCGTGAAGGTATGCCAATCGGTGCGAAGGTTACACTTCGCGGAGAGCGCATGTTCGAATTCCTCGACAAGTTGATCAACGTGTCACTTCCACGTGTACGTGACTTCCGTGGTGTATCGAAGAAATCATTCGATGGCCGTGGTAACTACACGCTAGGCGTGAAGGAACAATTGATCTTCCCAGAAATCGACTACGATCGCGTATCTAAAGTCCGTGGTATGGACATCGTTATCGTAACTACTGCTAATACGGATGAAGAGTCTCGTGAGCTTCTCACAGCACTCGGCATGCCATTCCAAAAATAAGGGAGGCCGCACACATGGCTAAGAAATCAATGATCGCACGTGAAGTAAAACGCCAAGCACTCGTAGAGCGCTACGCTGAACAACGCGCAGAATTGAAAGCACAAGGCGACTACATCGGCTTGAGCAAACTCCCACGTAACTCTTCAGCGGTTCGTTTACACAACCGTTGCAGTATCACTGGCCGTCCACACGGTTACATTGGTAAATTCGGTATCAGCCGTATTAAGTTCCGTGATCTTGCTCATAAAGGTCAAATCCCTGGTGTTAAAAAAGCAAGCTGGTAATTCATTAAAGTTGTGAAAGGAGGTACATCGCATGGTTATGACAGATCCGATTGCAGATATGCTTACACGCATTCGTAATGCAAACATGGTTCGCCATGAGAAGTTGGAAATGCCAGCTTCTACAATCAAACGTGAAGTCGCTGAAATCCTCAAACGTGAAGGTTTCATCCGCGATGTTGAATATCTCGAGGACAGCAAACAAGGTACGCTCCGCGTATTCCTTAAGTACGGCGCAAGCAACGAACGCGTCATCACTGGACTCAAACGTATCTCGAAACCAGGTCTTCGCGTTTACGCGAAAGCTGATGAAATCCCGAAAGTACTCGGTGGTCTCGGAATCGCTATCGTTTCAACATCTAAAGGTGTTATGACAGACAAAGAAGCTCGCCAACAAAAAGTCGGCGGCGAAGTGATCGCATACATCTGGTAATTCACGCATAAAAAGAACGGAGGTGTCTTAAATGTCACGTATTGGTAAAAAGCCGGTCGTTATCCCAGCAGGCGTTACAGTAACAGTTGAAAACAGCACAGTTACAGTAAAAGGTCCTAAAGGTGAACTCACACGTGAGTTCAACCCGACTATGGCTATCAACGTAGAAGGTAATGAATTGACTGTCGTTCGTCCAAACGACGAAAAGGCTAACCGTACAATTCACGGAACGACTCGTGCGCTTATCGCGAACATGGTCGAAGGTGTAAACAACGGTTTTGCTAAGACACTTGATATCCAAGGTGTTGGTTACCGTGCTCAAAAGCAAGGTAACAAAATCGTACTCAACCTCGGTTACTCACACCCAATCGAGTACACTCCGGAACAAGGCATTGAAGTCGAAGTTCCTACGAATACGCAAATCATCATCCGCGGTATCAACAAAGAGCGTGTTGGACACGTTGCTGCATTGATTCGTTCGTACCGTCAACCTGAGCCGTACAAAGGTAAAGGAATTCGTTACAGTGATGAAGTCGTTCGTCGTAAAGAAGGTAAAACAGGTAAGTAATTCGTTGATACGAATTGACCGGAAAGGAGTGGCATAAATGATCTCAAAGGCAGACAAAAACGCTACGCGTAAAAAGCGTCATGGTCGTGTACGTCGTACAATCATCGGGACTGCAACACGTCCACGTATGAACGTATTCCGTTCGAACAAGAACATTTACGTACAAGTCATTGACGATGCAACACATGCAACACTCGCATCTGCATCATCACTCGATCTTGAAAAAGGCAACACAGCTGACGCTGCAACAGCAGTCGGTAAGCTCGCAGCTGAACGCGCTCTTGAAAAAGGTATTGAAACAGTCGTTTTCGACCGTGGAGGATATCTCTATCATGGACGTATCAAAGCTGTAGCTGAAGCAGCTCGTGAAGCTGGTCTCAAATTCTAATAGAAAAGGAGGGAACCTCTACATGCGCCAGTTAGAAATTAACATGGATCAACTCGAAGAACGCGTTGTTACTGTAAACCGCGTCGCGAAAGTAGTAAAAGGTGGCCGTCGCTTCCGTTTTGCTGCACTCGTCGTCGTAGGTGACAAGAATGGTCACGTAGGTTTCGGTACGGGTAAAGCTCAGGAAGTGCCTGAAGCGATCCGTAAAGCAATCGAAGATGCAAAGAAAAACATGGTTAACGTTCCAATCGTTAACACTACAATTCCACACGAAATCAACGGAATTTTCGGTGCAGGTCACGTCTTCTTGAAACCTGCTTCTGAAGGTACTGGAGTCATCGCTGGTGGCCCAGTTCGTGCGGTTCTCGAATTAGCGGGAATCAACGACATTCTTTCGAAATCACTTGGATCAAGCACTCCAATCAACATGGTTCGTGCGACTGTTAAAGGTCTCACTTCACTTAAACGTGCTGAAGACGTTGCGAAACTCCGCGGTAAAACCGTCGAAGAACTTCGCGGTTAAGAAAGGGAGGGAATACAGATGGCGAAACTCGCAGTTACCCTCACACGCAGCATGATCGGTCGTCCGGAGAACCAACGCGTTACTACTCGTACGCTTGGTCTCCGTAAGATGCACCAAACTGTTGTCGTACCTGACAACGCTGCTATGCGTGGGATGATTAACCACGTGTCACACTTATTGACAGTTAAAGAAATTCAAGAGTAATAGAACGATATAATTTTATGAGGAGGTGCCCCACTATGAAACTCCATGAATTGAAACCAGCTGCTGGTTCACGTTCAGAACGCAACCGTGTAGGTCGCGGTATGTCTTCTGGTAACGGTAAGACTTCTGGCCGTGGTCACAAAGGTCAAAAAGCTCGTTCAGGCGGTGGTGTTCGTCCAGGTTTCGAAGGTGGACAAAACCCACTTTTCCGTCGTTTACCAAAACGCGGCTTCAACAACCCGACTCGTAAAGAGTTCGCGGTTATCAACCTTGACACACTTAACCGTTTTGAAGAAGGAACTGAAGTAACTCCTGAACTTCTTATCGAGACTCGCGCAGTCAAAGGTATGAAAGACGGCGTTAAGATCCTTTCAAACGGCAAGATTGAAAAGAAATTGACTGTAAAAGCTCACAAGTTCTCCGAAGCTGCGAAGCAAGCGATCGAAGCTGCCGGCGGTACGGTTGAGGTGATCTAATGTTTCAAGCGATCTCCAATATGTGGCGCGTAGCCGACATTCGTCGGCGCATTCTGTTTACTCTCGCATTGATTATCGTGTTCCGGATCGGAGCGCATATCCCAGTGCCGATGGTAAACACTGAAGTATTCAAGATTGACGACAACGGTGTTCTCGGCTTCTTGAATTCCTTCGGTGGGAATGCTTTGAAGAATTTCTCACTCTTTGCGATGGGAATCATGCCGTATATCACGGCTTCAATCGTTGTCCAACTCTTACAGATGGACGTTGTTCCAAAGTTTGCCGAATGGGCAAAACAAGGAGAGGCGGGCCGTAAGAAGTTAGCAACGGTAACGCGCTATGGAACGATCGTACTCGGCTTAGTCCAAGCGTTTGGAATCGCGCTTGGATTTAACCGTATCTATCCAGGTCTTGTCGATGAGCAATTCGGCACCTGGACGTACGTTATGATTGCACTTGTTTTGACGGCTGGTACAGCATTCTTGATGTTCCTCGGTGAACTCATCACGGAGAAGGGCATTGGTAACGGGATATCAATGATCATCTTCGCTGGGATTGTCGCAGGCTTCCCGAACGCGTTCCGCCAGATCTACGAAACAAAGCTCCAAAATGCAGGGGATGCTTTGTTCGTCAACGTGCTTTATATCGTACTGTTGCTTTTAATCATCATCGCGGTCATCGTCGGTGTCATCTATGTGCAGCAAGCTGCACGTAAGATTCCGATTCAGTACGCTAAGCGTACGGTGAATCGTGCGCCAGTAGGCGGCCAATCGACTCACTTGCCGATTAAGCTGAATGCTGCTGGTGTTATCCCAGTTATCTTCGCGGTGTCGTTCATGGTGACTCCACCAACGGTTGCAAGTTTCTTTGCGAGTCCGGAAACAGCGACGAAAATTCGTGACATCTTCGACTATACGAGTCCAATCGGAATGTCGATTTATGTTGCGTTGATCATCGCCTTCTCGTACTTCTACACATTCGTTCAGGTTAACCCGGAACAAATGGCAGAGAACCTTCAAAAACAAGGCGGATACATTCCTGGTATTCGTCCTGGTAAGCAAACGGAACAATACATCACGAAGATCTTGTACCGTCTGACATTCTTCGGTTCGCTCTTCCTTGCTGTCATCGCGGTAACGCCAACGTTCTTTATTAAGTTCGCTGGTTTACCGAACTCGGTGCAAATTGGTGGGACAAGCTTGTTGATTGTCATCGGTGTAGGTCTTGAGACGATGAAACAGATTGAAAGTCAACTGGTTAAACGACACTACAAAGGCTTTATCCGATAAGGCGGGAGGAAGGGGACCATCCCTTTCCTTTCTGTTGTGTCTATAGAGTCTATAGAAGTGGAGGCTACCGACATGAATCTTGTATTGATGGGCTTGCCGGGTGCTGGAAAAGGGACGCAGGCTGCGAAAATTATCGAAGACTACGCCATTCCACACATCTCGACAGGCGACATGTTCCGCGCGGCGATCAAAGATCAAACACCGCTCGGGCAGGAAGCGAAATCGTACATGGATAAAGGGGAACTCGTTCCGGATGAAGTCACAATCGGCATCGTACGTGAACGTCTCGCCAAAGAAGACTGTGCAAATGGTTTTCTTCTTGACGGTTTCCCACGCACAGTGAAACAAGCAGATGCTCTTGAAGCATTACTTGCGGATCTTAACAAACAAATCGATCACGTCATTCACATTGGTGTGAATCCAGAGAAACTTGTCCCTCGTTTGACAGGCCGCCGGATTTGCCCGACATGTGGAGCAACGTATCACGTCATCTATAACCCACCAAAAGTGGAAGGTGTTTGTGATATCGACGGATCAGCACTTGTTCAACGTGAAGATGATCAAGAAGAAACGGTTCGCCGTCGTCTTGAAGTCAACGTCGCGCAAGCGCAACCTTTGATTGACTTTTACGCTGAAAAAGGGTATCTTCGTAATTTGGACGGTGATCGTCCGATTAATGAAGTTTACTCCGATGTTCAAGCACTTCTTGGTGGTCAGTAATGATCATTACGAAAGCGCCGCGTGAAATCGATATCATGCGTAAAGCAGGACAAATCGTCGCTCGGACGCATAAAGAGCTTAAAGCTCACATTCGTCCAGGCATCACGACGGGGCAACTCGACGCGATCGCTGAACGTTATATTCGAAGTCAAGGGGCAACACCATCGTTTAAAGGTTATAATGGGTTTACTGGTAGCATCTGCGCATCAGTAAATGAAGAACTTGTCCATGGTATTCCGGGTGACCGCGTACTCCACGATGGAGACATCATCTCGATTGATATCGGGGCGGAGTATAATGGATATCACGGAGATTCAGCCTGGACATATCCGGTCGGTACAATCTCTGAAGAGACGAAGCAGTTACTTGACGTAACTGAAGAATCTCTGTATAAAGGATTGGAGCGCGCCAAAGCTGGTGTGCACCTGACAGATATTTCGCATGCGATTCAGTCACATGTCGAAGCAGCGAATTTTTCTGTAGTCCGCGAATATGTGGGCCACGGCGTGGGACAAAATTTGCATGAAGA
The DNA here is from genome assembly GCF_018618755.1 of Exiguobacterium sp. s193. Classification (GTDB taxonomy): domain Bacteria; phylum Bacillota; class Bacilli; order Exiguobacteriales; family Exiguobacteriaceae; genus Exiguobacterium_A. Next base: position 10,780 of record NZ_JACSMR010000016.1, on the reverse strand, counting down.
TCCGCAAATCCCACATTATGGACCACCGGGGAAAGGGCCGCGCCTGAAAACCGGCATGACACTGGCGATTGAGCCAATGGTCAACGTCGGGAAACGCTATGTTCGCACACTATCCGACAATTGGACGGTAGTGACAGTGGACGGTAGCATGTGCGCCCACTTTGAGCACACCATCGCCATCACAGACGACGGCTACGAGATCTTAACGGTCGATGCAGAGTGAGCTGTGCGCGTTATTGGTGTCACCTTTCTATAGCCGCTATCCACTCGTGTTTGTGACCGATGATCTCTCAACGGCTACTGTAGAAAGCCCCTAAGCGCTACAAATCGTCTGGGCTCCCAATCAACTTTATAGAGAAAGGGGTATAATTGATGGCGAAACAAGATGTAATCGAAGTGGAAGGTACGGTTATCGAACCACTTCCAAATGCGATGTTTAAGGTGGAGTTAGAAAACGGCCACACGGTCCTCGCGCACGTCTCAGGAAAAATTCGGATGCACTTCATTCGGATCTTACCAGGAGATAAAGTAACAGTTGAGTTGTCACCATACGACTTAACTCGCGGACGGATCACATACCGTTTCAAATAAAAACTCCGATTTTTTCAGGAGGAGGTATTCACAATGAAAGTAAGACCTTCGGTTAAACCGATCTGTGAAAAGTGTAAAGTTATCCGCCGTAAAGGCAAAGTAATGGTTATTTGCGAAAACCCTAAGCATAAACAAAAACAAGGGTAATTAAACAAGGAGGTGCACACATGGCACGTATTGCTGGTGTAGATATTCCACGTGAGAAACGCATCGTTATCTCACTCACTTACATCTATGGTGTTGGTAAAACGACTGCTCAGAAAGTCTTGAAAGAAGCTGGTATCTCTGAAGATACTCGTACTCGTGAATTGACTGAAGAACAACTCAACCAACTTCGTGATGGTTTAGATAAAGTAAAAGTTGAGGGTGATCTTCGTCGTGAAATCTCACTCAACATCAAACGTTTGATCGAAATCGGTTGCTACCGTGGTGTTCGTCACCGTCGTGGTCTTCCAGTTCGTGGTCAAAACACTAAAAACAACTCGCGTACTCGTAAAGGCCCACGCCGTACAGTAGCGAACAAGAAGAAGTAAGGGAGGGTAAACTAATATGGCAAAACGTAAACAGAACGTTCGTAGTAAACGTAAAGTCAAAAAGAATATTGAGTCTGGTATCGTGCATATCCGTTCAACATTCAACAACACAATCGTTACGATCACTGATGTGCAAGGGAATGCAATCTCTTGGGCAACTGCAGGTAACATGGGCTTCAAAGGCTCACGTAAATCGACTCCATTCGCAGCACAACTTGCTTCTGAAACAGCTGCAAAAACTGCAATGGACAACGGTATGCGTACTGTAGAAGTCAACGTTAAAGGTCCTGGTGCAGGTCGTGAAGCTGCTATCCGTGCGCTTCAAGCAATCGGTCTCGAAGTTACAGCGATCCGTGACGTAACTCCAGTTCCACACAACGGTTGCCGCCCTCCAAAACGTCGTCGCGTGTAACCCGTCTTGTACTGCAAAGCGGGAAATCGAGTAGACTTTTGTTGATCGTTTGACCAAACCAAGCAGTAGACACGTACACGAGACGGTTGGCGATTGAACGCGATGGCCAACAAGACGATATTCAAGGAGGGGTTCAGATGATCGAAATCGAAAAACCGAAGATTGAAACGGTCGAATTAAGCGAAAACGCTACGTTTGGTAAATTCGTAGTAGAACCGCTTGAGCGTGGATTCGGTACAACGCTTGGTAACTCTCTGCGTCGTATCCTATTATCTTCACTTCCGGGTGCTGCAGTCACTGCAGTCCAAATCGATGGCGTTCTTCATGAGTTCTCGACGATTGATGGCGTTGTAGAAGACGTTACCCAAATCATCTTGAACCTTAAGAAACTCGCCCTCAAAGTGTACTCGGAAGAAGAGAAAACACTTGAGATCGATATTCAAGGCGCTGGCGTTGTTACTGCTGCGAACATTACGCATGACAGCGACGTCGAAATCCTCAACCCAGAACTTCACATTGCAACACTTGCAGAAGGTGCATCACTTCATATGCGTCTGACAGCTCGTCGTGGCCGTGGGTATGTTCAGGCTGAAGATAACAAACGGGACGATATGCCAATCGGTGTAATCCCAATTGATTCGATTTACACGCCAATTCAACGTGTAAACTATCAAGTTGAAAAAACACGTGTCGGTCAAGATGCGAGCTTCGATAAATTGACGCTTGATGTTTGGACGGACGGTTCAATCCGCCCTGAAGAAGCAGTGTCACTCGGTGCAAAAATCATGACAGAACACTTAAACATCTTTGTTGGTCTTACGGACGAAGCGCTCCATGCTGAAATCATGGTCGAAAAGGAAGAAGATCAAAAAGAAAAAGTACTCGAAATGACGATCGAAGAACTCGATCTTTCAGTTCGTTCGTACAACTGTTTGAAACGCGCTGGTATCAATACGGTTCAAGAACTCGCGAATAAGAGCGAAGACGAGATGATGAAAGTTCGTAACCTCGGACGTAAGTCACTCGAAGAAGTTCAAGCGAAGCTCGACGAACTCGGACTTGGTTTGCGTAAAGAAGACTAAAACTATTAATTGCACGAAGGAGGGAATCCATCCATGGCATACTCGAAATTAGGCCGTACAAGCTCACAACGTAAGGCACTTTTGCGTGACCTTGCGACTGATCTCATCATCAATGAGCGTATCCAAACTACAGAACAAAAAGCGAAGGAACTTCGTCCAGTCGTTGAGAAACTCATCACTTTAGGTAAACGCGGTGATCTCCACGCTCGTCGTCAAGTTGCATCGTTCGTTCGTCGCGAAGCTGCTGGTCAAAACGAAGCTGGTAAAACACAAGATGCAATCCAAAAATTGTTCTCTGATGTTGCTCCACGTTTTGCTGAGCGTCAAGGTGGTTACACACGCATCATGAAAATGGGACCACGTCGTGGTGACGGCGCAGAAATGGTCATCATCGAACTCGTTTAATTTTTAAATGATTCGTTATAAAAGGGCAGTGCGTAACTCGCTTCTGCCCTTTTGTTACAAATGGAATTAATTGATTTGATGAAGGAGGAGTAGACATGACGAAGCTAATTGAACTGGATCACGTTACGTATCGGTATCCGGAACAGGAACAAGCGGCGTTACAAGATGTCTCTCTGACGATTCATTCTGGTGAATGGGTCGCCATCGTTGGACACAACGGCTCTGGAAAATCAACGCTGACTAAATTGTTTAATGGCTTGTTGCTTCCTGAATCAGGAACGGTGACCGTAGGCGAGACGTTCTCGAGTACGAATCCGGAGCAACTGTGGGAGATGCGCCGGGCAATCGGCATCGTCTTTCAAAATCCAGATAATCAATTTGTTGGCACGACCGTGCGCGACGACGTGGCATTCGCCCTTGAAAATTGGGGTGTGCCACGCGAGGAAATGGTTCGTCGTATCGACGACAGTCTAGCGCGCGTTGGCCTTACGGATTTTGTTGACCGGGAACCCCATCAACTATCCGGCGGACAGAAGCAGCGTGTCGCAATTGCTTCGGCACTTGCGATGCGCCCTGATGTTCTCGTGCTTGATGAAGCTACATCGATGCTTGATCCACTTGCACGTGAAGAGGTTATGTCGACCGTTCAAGAATTATATGAACGACATCCGATGGCGGTAGTCGCCATTACACATGAATTAGACGAGGTCTTACAGGCCAGTCGTGTCATCGTGATGGATGCCGGGAAAATCGTATTAGAAGGTACACCTCAAGAAGTCTTTGCGAAATCGGCGTTTCTCCAAGAAATCGGTCTCGATGTTCCTTTCATCGTTCGAGTTCAGGAGCAATTGCGGGCGCGAGGTCTCTCGTATGGGGACACGATACTAGATGAAAGTGAATTGGTGAACCGCTTATGCCAATCCTAATCCAGGAATTGAACTATACGTACCAACTTAATAGTCCGTTCGAACGAGTCGCGCTGCGTGATGTGAATCTTGAGATTCCGTCAGGGGCGCTTGTTGCGTTTGTAGGACACACTGGGTCTGGGAAGTCGACGCTCGTCCAGCACATCAACGGATTGCTGAAACCGACGAGAGGGAAAGTCCAAGTCGATGACATCATCATTGAACCAAAACGAAAACAAGATTTAAAGGCACTACGAAAACGTGTCGGTCTCGTCTTTCAGTATCCGGAGTATCAACTGTTTGAAGAAACGGTCTTAAAAGATGTCATGTTCGGTCCGATGAATTTTGGCCATGAGCAGGAAGAGGCAGAACGGCTCGCAAAAGAGGCATTACGCACAGTAGGGCTAGACGAAGTCTTCTGGTCCCGATCGCCGTTTGACCTGTCTGGTGGGCAAATGAGGCGTGTTGCGATCGCAGGCGTACTCGCTAGTCAACCAGACGTGTTGATCGTCGACGAACCGACCGCTGGACTCGATCCGCAAGGACGTAAGCAAATGCTGAGTCTTTTCGCCCGGCTTCACGCGGAAACGGGTTTGACATTACTTTTGATTACGCATGATATGGATCAAGTGCTCGAGTATACGAATCGTGTCGTCGTCATGGAACATGGACACGTCGCATATGACGGCGAGCCGATTGGATTGTTCCAACAGGCTGAATTGCTAACGCAGTTCCATCTTGATTTGCCACATGTCTTAGCACTCGCTTGGCCGGTGGCGGACCGGCTCGGACTTTCGCGTCCAAACTTACGAACGGAACCGGAAGTCGTGGATTGGATTTTACAGGTACAGGGGGGACGTATATGATCGTCGGACAACATATTCCGGGTACGTCCTATCTTCATCGTTCTTCTGCGCTTGCCAAAATTATTTTTGCGTTTTGTTTCATCCCGCTCGTGTTCCTCGCGAACAATGCGGCGACGAACATTTTTTTACTCATTTTTACGTTTTTGGCGTTAGCGAGTAGTAAATTGCCGCTCCGCTATGTCTTAAAAGGATTACGGCCGATTCTGTTCTTGATCCTGTTTACGTTTATCGTGCAACTGTTCTTTACGCGAGAAGGGACCGTCCTGTTTGAACTCGGATGGTTGAAAATTTATTCGGAAGGTCTGCGTCTCGCGATCATTGTCTCACTCCGCTTCTTCTATCTGGTCTCGATTACGACACTCGTCACCTTGACGACGTCACCGATTGAGCTGACAGATGCAATCGAATTGCTTTTGAAGCCATTCAAGATCGTCCGCGTTCCGACGCATGAGATTGCCTTGATGCTCTCGATTTCGCTGCGGTTCCTGCCGACACTGGCGGAAGAGACGGAGAAGATCATGAAAGCACAGCAGGCGCGTGGTGTTGATTTAGCGGCAGGACCGATCAAAGAGCGTCTGCGAGCAATCATCCCGCTTTTGATTCCGTTGTTCATCTCTGCCTTTAAGCGGGCAGAGGACCTCGCGACGGCGATGGAAGCACGCGGCTATCGTGGGGGAGAAGGACGGACACGTCTCCGGGAATCGAAATGGACGGCACGTGATACCGGTTTGATGGGTCTGCTCGTCGTCGTCGCACTCCTTCTTGTTTACTTACGGGGAGGTTTCTGATGCGACGTTTTAAATGTACGATTCAATATGACGGGACAGGTTACTCCGGTTACCAAGTCCAACCGAATGGTGTAACGATCCAGGAGGTCGTCGAGAAGACGCTTGCGCGCATGCACAAGCACCCGGTCAAGGTCATCGGGTCAGGGCGTACGGACGCCCGTGTGCACGCACAGGGGCAAGTCATCCATTTTGATACGGAACTTGCGATTGCTCCGGACAGTATGGTCAAGGCCTTAAATACGTTGTTACCGGACGATATTCGTGTCCGGGACTGTAAAGAGGTCGCTTCTGACTTCGAAGCAAGGTATGATGTAGTGGGGAAAGAGTACCGGTACTTCGTGCGCCGGACCGAAGATGCGTTTCGACGTCATCAATCGGTATTGATTCCGTACGCGCTTGATCTCGACGTGATGCGTCAAGCGATGACGGATTTAGTCGGCACCCATGATTTCAGTTCGTTTTGTGTCGCGAAGACGGAAACGGATAATCGGATCCGGACGATTTATGAAGCGGAGTTGATTGAGTACGGGGAAGAGTTGATCTTTCGCTTTAAAGGAAGCGGTTTTCTCTATAATCAAATTCGCATCATGGTCGGGACTTTGTTTGATGTCGGGCGCGGACGTTTTTCCGCTACGGACATCAAGAAGATGCTTGCCGCGAAGGATCGAAACGTCGCTGGTGTGACGGCACCACCGCACGGGTTGTACCTTTGGGAAGTTTTCTACCCAGAGTCTAAAAAAGGCATTTGACATTAGCCGCTAAAAAACATACAATGTTTATTGGCATTTCATTTATTATGAAACCACAATCTTAGCCCCGTACACCTAAGATTCTGATAGATTCACACAGTGAATAAATGAAAAATCAAAAAAGAAACTTTTAAATTCCTTAGGAGGTATTTTACATGCGCACAACTTTCATGGCGAAAGCTACTGATGTAGAACGCAAATGGCTCCTTATCGACGCAGAAGGCAAAACACTCGGTCGTCTTTCGAGCGAAGTGGCTTCACTTCTCCGCGGTAAGCACAAACCTACGTTCACACCACACGTTGACTGTGGGGATCACGTTATCCTCATCAACGTTGAGAAAATCGTATTAACTGGTAACAAACTCGACAAAAAAGTCTACTACCGTCACTCTGGTCATCCAGGCGGCTTGAAGCAGACTGTCGCACGCGACTTACTCGCTAACAAACCTGAGCGTATGCTTGAACTCGCGATCAAAGGGATGCTTCCAAAAGGTAGCCTCGGTCGTCAAATGTTCAACAAACTCCACGTTTACGCTGGAGATACTCATAAGCAAGAAGCACAACAACCAGAAGTTTACGAACTTCGCGGTTAATACGAATTTAGGAGGAACTACACGATGGCAGATGTACGTTACTACGGCACTGGTCGCCGTAAACACGCGGCAGCTCGCGTTTTCCTCGTTGCTGGAGACGGTAAAGTCACAGTTAACGGGCGCGATATCAGCGAATACTTCGGTTATGAAACTTTAATCATGACTGCAAAAGAACCACTCGTAATCACAGAAACAGAAGGTAAATACGATATCATGGTAACGGTCAAAGGCGGCGGCTTCACTGGTCAAGCAGGCGCTATCCGTCACGGTATCTCACGTGCACTTCTTCAAGCGGATCCAGATTTCCGTGGAACACTTAAAGCTAAAGGCTTCTTAACACGCGATGCTCGTATGAAAGAACGTAAAAAATACGGTCTTAAAGCAGCACGTCGTGCGCCTCAGTTCTCAAAACGTTAATCGTTTTTACCTCTCATCCTTACGGGTGGGAGGTTTTTTTGTGCCATCTAAAAAAGATCATCTCCGCAACAGGGAAATGATCTCACGCTTTTACTTTTGAAATTTAGCAACGGTCGAGTCCCTCTTAGTTTAAACCGTACGTCGCAGACGGAACCTACGGACTAGAGTCAGAGCACCGAAGAGAATCAAAAACGTCACGGGAATGGAACGGATGAACTGTGCTGTTAAGAAAGCACGTACGCTATCATCCGATCCGTGACTGACGAACACCGTGCTCTGCTCTAATAGGACAGCACCTTCTTCAAGTATCGGTTGATAGGTAGTTGCCGGCTGTACTGTGAAGAAATAGAAGTAGGCAAGGTAGCCGATATGTAGGAAAAGCGTCAGTATCATCGACAGGAAAAGCACTTTTTTCATGAACTAAAGAAACCTCCTTTTGAATAAGGTAATCGAAAACATGACCTTTCCCAAGTATACACGAAGGGGAATCTGGGAAAAGAACGAAGAAGGAGTGTGATGTGAAGTGGCATTGACGATCGAATGGCTACTCGAACGAGCGAACCGAAAACTGAGCGTCGCCGGACTCTCGCCGGAAGTCGCGCGCAAGACACGCCATGTCATCCGGGAACTCCACGGGAAAGGGATTTACGTTGGCGTAGCGCAAGGTTTTCGTTCTTATCGGGAGCAAGAGGCATTATATGCACAAGGACGGACGACCCCTGGCGCCATCGTGACGAACGCACGTGGCGGACAATCGAATCATAACCGCGGGATTGCCGTCGATCTTTTTCGTTATACAGATGACGGGACACAGGCAATCTTTGAAAGGGATGAACCGTTCAAACAGATTGTCGCGGCAATGAAAGAACAAGGCTTTTCATGGGGCGGTGATTGGGTGACGTTTCAAGATTACCCTCACTTTGAACTATTGAAGACGACAACGGACGTCCTCGTCCCGTATCCGGGTCGTCCACTGTACCGTGGGGCAATCGGAATGAATGAACGTGACATCGAGCGAATCCAGCGGGCAGTGAAGGCACCCGTGACGAAAGTATTCGACGAGACGACGGCGCGGCAAGTCAGGGCCTATCAAGTACGGCAAGGGCTTGCGGTCGACGGTGTCGTCGGACCGGCGACCTGGAATCGGATGTTTTAAGCGAATGGCTACCGTTCTTTGTACGGGTAAGGCAAAGAAGAGTAGTCATTTTCGATGGAAACAGGATTCGGTAGCCGGCAAGTAATAAAACTTCAGGAAATATTCCCCTTTCCGAGCCGAAATGTGCAAGCGCTATCTTATTTTTGTTATACTGAAATGGAATAAATCGAACGTTCTCAGGGGGAAGGCACTATGTTGAATGAACAAGAAATTCGCGAGGTAGTCGGACAGTTAATCGATCCGACGATTGAACGCTCGCTTGCAGATACGAATGGGATTCGAGATGTCCGCATCAAGGGGGATTACGTCAGTCTGAAAATCGCGCTTGCACAAGCGGGTTCGGGTGAACAGTTGACGTTGCAACAGCAAATCGTCAAAGAGTTAAAGGAAAAAGGATTTAAAACGGTCGGTCTCCGCTTCGAAGCACTCGGTGACCACGGCATTCAAGCAGCGACGACACCGTCGATTCTTAAACCGGAGTCAGGTACGACGTTCATCGCGATTGCTTCCGGTAAAGGTGGCGTCGGAAAATCGACGGTTTCCGTCAACCTCGCAGTTGCTCTCGCACGCGCGGGGAAAAAAGTGGGATTGATTGACGCGGATATCTACGGTTTTAGTGTGCCGGATATGATGGGGATTGAAACACGCCCGACCGTCGTCAATGACCGGATCATTCCACCTGAACGATTTGGCGTAAAAGTCATCTCGATGGGCTTCTTCGTTGAAGATAATGCACCCGTCATCTGGCGTGGACCGATGCTCGGGAAGATGCTCAATAACTTCTTCTCGGATGTTGAATGGGGCGATCTCGATTACCTCTTACTTGATTTACCACCAGGGACGGGTGACGTCGCACTTGATATCCACTCGATGCTCCCAAGCTGCCAAGAGTTGATTGTCACGACACCACATGCGACAGCAGCATTCGTTGCGGCTCGTGCAGGTGCGATGGCGATCAAGACGAACCACCGTTTACTCGGAATCATCGAAAACATGGCCTACTTCGAAAGTAAAGTAACAGGTGAAAAAGAGTATGTCTTCGGATCAGGTGGCGGAGAGAAGTTGTCAGAAGCGCTAAAAACAGATATTCTAGCTAAGATTCCACTTGGACAACCATATGCGAATGAATCGGACTTTGCACCATCGATTTACCGCGATGATCATCCATTTGAAACACACTATAATGAACTCGCAGCGCGTGTCATCGAAAAAGTAGAGGGATAATACATGAAGATTAAAGGATTTTTGAAGCTGTTCTGGATGACGCTCCTGATTGGAACGCTAGCCGGCTTCGTGTTCAACCTTGTCGCTGAACCGGGCTATATCCGCAATCAATCGATTAGCGGATACATCACGGCCCTGGCATACAGCAGTACATGGACGGCGATCAGCCTGATGGGCTTTTTCTCCTATTTGATTTTGCACCGGGTTGGACTTGATCTATTCCGCGGCGCAAAACTATGGAATCGTGTTCAGGTCGTTTTGATCGCCTTCGCCTTGTTTGACGGTGTTTACTTGCGTGGCCTTGCGTTCGGATTCGAGAAGACGACGCTCTATATTGGCGAGATGGTCGTCTTGCTAATCGTTGCGTTTCTCGTCGCACGGACAAAAGCACGCGAGACGAACTTTACGGCGTTTGTTCCAACGTTGTTCTTAATGACAGTCATCACGTTGATTGAATGGGTGCCGGCTCTTCAGGCGACGCAAGATAAACGGATGCTGTGGGCCGCACTGGCAACACTATTGATTTGTAATGCGTATCAAATCTTGATGTTACACCGTCTGCAAGAAAAGCCTGCGCCAGCGAAAGTACAGTCGCAAAAACAGGCATAAGAAAAGGACTCGGGGAATGGTTGTTATGACCAATTCCATCGGGTCCATCTTTTTTAAAAGTTTTTTTAGAAAAACAGTTGACGTAAAAAACAAGAGTTGATATATTAATACATGTCGCTGAGGCACACGCCGAAAGCGAGCGTCATACAACGAAAAAAACTTATAAAAAAAGAATTGACATCAGTTAATACTTTACTGTAAGATTTAAAAGTCGTCAAATGACATATCGGACTTTGAAAACTGAACGATGAGGCAAAAACGTATCTTCGGATACAAACAATGAATGAAGCGCAAGCTTCGTCAACGTGACTTTTAGTCACAACAACGAGCAAGTCAAACACTTTATGGAGAGTTTGATCCTGGCTCAGGACGAACGCTGGCGGCGTGCCTAATACATGCAAGTCGAGCGCAGGAAGCTCGCGGAACTCTTCGGAGGGAAGCGAGTGGAAT
>NZ_JACSMR010000015.1 GCF_018618755.1 Exiguobacterium sp. s193 | reverse complement strand
GTAAGATGAACATAGCTCATAACGAATCCTCCGTTGAATGTGGTGTGGTAGCTTTATTCTACACGAGGTCGTTATGGGTTTTTTTGTGTTTTCTCCTAGGTGTTGCACTTAATATTACAATTCGTCACAATTAGTTCGAGTTCGCACCACCGACGTACGTAAAGAGTGGTCCGCGTAGCTGGAAGGAATAATCTTCCGCATTGACGATTCCGACGATTGCGTCACTTTCGAGCAATTGATCGAGGAACGTCGCCATTTCTGCCGCTGTATGATACTGCGGGACGTTTTTGCTGTAGTCGAATCCTGCCTCCCCGCGTGAGCGATCGGCGAATTCGGTTTCCGTCGCTGCCGGTGCAAGAACTTTTGCCCGCAACTTCGCACCCGATTGTTGAAGTTCCTGCGCAAGACCTTCTGTGTAGGCACTGACGTAAAACTTCGTCGCACAATACGTGACCGCATTCGGAACGATCCGGTAGCCGCCGCCTGACGAGACATTGAGGACGGTTGTGCCTTCGACGTCATGATGGTCGCGGACGTAGAGACTCGTCAGAACCGTCAATGCTTCGATGTTCAACCGAAGCATCTTCTCGATTTTTCCGATTTCGACGTCTTTGACGTTATCGAAATCGCCGAACCCAGCGTTGTTGATCCACGTCTCGATTTCAAGGTGCTTGACGTCGTCATACAACTGATGCACGTTTTTCATTTCCGTCAAGTCGACTGAATGGAGAATGATGTCGATTTCCGGGAACGTTTTCAGCAAATCGTCTCGTAATGCTTCGAGCTGATCGTTCCGTCGGGCGACGAGGACAAGCGATTTTCCTTTTGCGGCAAGGACTTTCGCCGTTTCAAACCCAATCCCTGAACTTGCTCCTGTAATGACTGTATACTTCATCTGTTTTTCCCCATTTCGTTTTGGTATAGTGAGAGTCTACTCCTTCGAGTGAACTCTAAGTCAAGCAGAAAAGGTGATGTTGATGTATTCCATCTCAGAAGTCAGTCGATTGACTGATACGAGTGCCCACACGATTCGTTATTACGAAAAGGAAGGACTGCTGTTTCCGGACCGGACGGCAAGCGGCGTCCGGCAGTACGATGACAAGCACATCGACTGGCTCCGGTTCGTCCTCCGCCTGCGGGCAACACACATGCCGATCGACCAAATCCGACAGTATGTCGCGTTGTTCCGTGCTTCTTCAGACGATCATGATACGACGCTTGATCGGCTCGCCCTGCTCGAACAGCACCAAACCCTAGTCCGGGCACAGCTTGCCGAATTACAACTGACGGAACAGATGATCACCGAAAAAATCAGCAGCTACCATCGCCTACATCCGTCCATTCCCGGGAAACAGCCTTCTCAATCCCGTTAAGCTGAAAAATCTGCCGTCAAGCGGGTGATCAACTGTTCGAACGCCTCGTTTGAGACGGCGTCGAAGGCGTCACCGAAACTGATTTCCGTCGAACAGTATCCGTCGTGTTCGACGAGGTATCCGACGATGCCAAGTCCAAGTTCATCCTGGATGCGCGTCAATCGTGCGGCGACATCTGCCACCTCACCATTAAAGTGGAGGTGGAACATGTTCGAGACCGGAATGCGTGGTGTCGTGAAAATGTTATCGATCGCATTCAACTGCTCGGCGACGTGTTTTGCTTGCTCATAATAGTGCCCCATCCGGTCCTTGCGTTGCTCATAATAATAGTCGGACGAAATGACATAAGGGTAGAGGCTGATCAAGTCGCCCCCATAACGTCGTTTCCAAATCCGTGCTTCTGTCGTAAACGATTTTGGACCGGCAAGAATTGCACCGGCAATCCCGCCGATTCCTTTATAAAACGAGAGATAGACGCTGTCGAACAAACTTGCGACGTCGCTTGCCGTTTTGTCATAATACGGCAACAGTTCCAGTAGGCGGGCACCATCGAGATGAAGGCGGATTCCCCGCTCCCGGCAGTAAGCGACAATCGTTTCTAGCTCACTGAATGTTGGTGCGACACCGCCGAGTTCCCGGTTCGGTAGTTCAAGTAAAAGACAGGCGATTTCCGGCAAGGCTTTAATCTCTTCAAGCGTCATCATCTCGTCCGGTCGCCCGACGAGGACCGGTTCAATCGGATGAAGCTGCCGTAAGCCATCCTGTTCATGCAGCTCTAAGTGACAGAGCGGATGGTAGGCGACGTGCCGGTTGTCCCGGTCATCGGACCAAATCCGTAACGCGATTTGCTGCGCCATCGTACCGCTCGGGAAAAAGACGGCCGATTCATGTCCGAGCAATGCCGCGATTTTTTGTTCGAAGTCGTTGATGACTGCCCCGTTCCCGTAAATGTCACTGCTCGTATCGTCGGCGACATTTAGCAAGACGTCTTTTAAGACACCGACGTTCCGCTTGCCGTGTCCACTGACTTGATGCCGTGCTGCTTGAAAACTTCTACGTAATTCTTCCATGACTGAAAACCCCCTATTATTTTTGTAAATAATGACTATATTTTGAAAAAATGACTAACAGTACTCGCTTCATTTGCTATACTCAGCTTAACGATGCTTATGTTCAGAGAGGAGTAGGTTGATGCACACGTCACTTCGTCTAAAAATCTGTTTAGCCCTATCTTTGACCTGCTGCCTGTTGCTGGTCGCGCAGTCCGTTCTCCCTTCCTTATTTTCTTCGACGCTGTCTCTTTTACATACAAAAACCGATTCCACCTGTTTCATACGATGCGGTCCTTCAAGTGAAGAACCGATTGCCTCAAACGGAGATTCGATGTCTACCGGTGACGGTGGCACAATCGTCGACGTCGAGCCGCTTACACCGAAGCAACCGCTGTTCCGGACGAGCTTCGATTCTCCGATCGTTGCACCACCCTATCTCTTTATCTTAATCGTTCTGACCTTCGCGACGCTCAGCTTTTTTTATTATTACCTGACGATTTACCGGCCGAATCGTTTCCAACTTGCCGGCTTCGAAGAGGAATCCCGCGTCCAAGTCATCATTCAGTCAAGCCCTGAAGTCCCATCCGAACGCATCCGGGAACACATTCAACTCTTTAATCGTCGCCTCCCAAAACCACTGCAACGCCTTCACCACGAAACGATTACAGAATGGTTCAAACGCATCAAATTCCCGTCTCCGGTCGATCCGAGTTACTTCGAAGTCCGGTACGGCGATACGTATGTTTTGAAAGTACACCAGTTTACATTCTTTAAACAAGCGACTGACGACTTTTTACGGAAGCGCTTGCATTAATTTTAGACAAGACAGCCCGGCAAAAAATCAGCGAGCTGTCTTTTTTCTATTCCTAAACTGATATTTTCATTTAAAAATGGGTAATACCTACTATATAAAGCAAACTGATATTTTTCCTAATTTTAAACGGTTTTTGCAAGAGAGCGAGGTGAAACGGGATGATTTCAGCCCAAGAGGCATATTTTATTAAAAACGGATTGAATGAGCAATTTGAGGATCCCCGAATCGACTGTGACTTTTCTATTTTCTCGCTCGAACCATTCCAACTCCTATTGCACGTACATGATGCAGACATGGATGAACTCAGTACGGAAATCCGTTATGGCTTAAGTCGTAAAATCCGCTCGCAGCTCCATCAACTCGATGCGAAGCTTGATGGAACACCGATCAACGTCGTGTTCGTGATCTCTGCTCCATTGATTTCGGACCATTCCTATTGTGTGATTTTGCAATGAACATGAGAAAAAAGCATCCGCTCCCGATTTATTCGGTGGTGGATGCTTTTTTGTGTCCATCGTTCAACTCGCATCATGTCGGACAAGTTGATTTTTTCCCGCTTCTTTTGCGGCATACAGTGCCATGTCGGCACGATCAATCAAGTGAATCTCTGTTATCGCATCATCCGGCTGAACAGTCGCCATCCCTAAACTGACGCTGACTTGGCATAGTGGCGCATAACGCTCATGTGGCAGGTTTAACTCTAAGATGCCCATCCGGATGCGCTCGGCGATGATTTCCCCGTCAACTGACGGTTCCGCTAGGATGACGGCAAATTCTTCGCCGCCGTACCGCGCGACGTGACCAAACGGTCCTGCTTGTTTTTTCAAGACACCAGCGACTTGTTTAAGACAGGCATCTCCTTTTAAGTGACCATACGTATCGTTATACAGTTTAAACGCATCGACATCAAGTAAAATCAGAGTCACGGACGTCGACGACATCCGCCCTGTTTCAAAGACACGCTCGAGGTGCTCATCGAACGCCCGGCGGTTCGGGATGCCGGTCAGGCTGTCATGGAGCGACCGCCGGATTAAGGCCCGCTTACTTCGTTCGAGGCGGAATGTCTGCAAGAACGCAAACAAAATCAAGACGGCGATGCTGACGACGATGACGATAACCCACTTCGCCGACGACGATGCCGCTTTGGATCGGTTCGTCGCTTCCATGATAATCTGTTCGATTTCCATCCGAATTTTGACATCAACCGGTCGAAATTGATTGATGTATGCCATTCCGTCATAACGGTTTTCCTGGGCCGCGATGATATTCCCCGCTTGAATGCGTTTGAGCTGTTGTTGATAAAACACGTCGGTGTTCTGAAGGATCGGCATTGCCTCGTCTTGTAAAATCCGTCGCATCTCCGGGTCCCGGTCATCTAATTGTTCTAACGCCTTCAGTGACGCCTGTAAAGTTACGTTCGTCATTTCAAACCGTTCAAAATCTTGCTCGCGGCGTTCGAGGTAATAACTTCGGACCGTCAATTCCTGGTCGAGCAATAACGGAAACAATTGGGATGCCGTGTTGGAAATCGGGATTGCTTCAGCGAGAATTCGTTCGTTTTCCCGTTCAATATTGGAAAATGCATTGTAACTCCAGATACTTGTAAACAGTAATGAAAATAAAGCTGCCATTAAAAACCACTGCAATGCGGAAAATTTCACGTCCAGTCAGACCTCTTTCTTTAAACGCTCTTGCTCACACAAGACCGATTCAATCCATCATCTCTTTATCGGCATCTCGACTTCAAAGTATTAGCCGAAAATCAGAAACTAGCACATTCAATCTACCGTTCATTGTCGTTTCAGTTCCCGCAATAAGACTTGCGCTTCTATGGCGGCAGGCGTCAGATTGTTATTTTTCCACCAGGCGATAAGCGTCCCAGTTACTCCTACCACTGTCGTGACTGCGAGATCGACGGCCGTCGTATCGAATGGTAACGGGTCATACCCGCTCGCAAGAAGCGTTAAATTGACAATCGAATAGAGAGGGGCGATCAGCCGTAGGGCTGCTACATGTCGGTCCGTCATCTGCGTCCCCCCTGAAACAAGTGTCGCCATGTCAAAGGACCGACGATTCCGTCGACTGTGATTTTCACCTGTCGCTGAAAGTCTTTGACGGCACGCGTCAAAACGTCATCAAACCGTCCACTCGCCGGAAGCCGCAACTTCTTTTGAATCAAACGAATCGTCTCCTTGTCCTGACTCCCTTTCGCTAGAGCACGTCCTAGATAGAGTGGGGCAAGGAGTGGCTTCTTTTTTCCGTTGACGGCGTCGAACAGTTGAAAGTGCGGATAATCCGGAAACCGTGTCCAGTCCCCGCCCCATTCCATTTGTCGCTGTTTCATCGCCGCGACAATCCGTGACAGCCGTTTGTCGGGGGGTGCTAAAAATTCAGCCCGTGTTCCGTCAGAAGAGTAACAAAAGAGATCGACGGCGACACCGAAGTTATGATTCGACTGTCCCCCGCGCGCGTAGGTGACGATTTTCCCGGGGACTGTCCGTCCTGACGCATATAGGGCATCTTGTTCTTGTTTTGTCCGGTAACTTTGCGCGACACCAACGTAAATCTGCTGCGGTGCGAGTTCTTTGATGACGCTCCGCGTGATCGTGACAACATCCGCGTCCATTCCTTTGACGGATAATTTCCGATCGGCGCGTTCGAGTAACCATGTTGTATTGATAGTCATCTGTCTATCCTCCTTTTTTAAATCAACTGGGCGAGCAAATCGGTCAGTTCGGCTTCACTCGGAATTGATGCTTGTAGTGCCGCTCGTCGCTTTTGTTCGAACAGCCGTTGTTCTGTCCGCTCCGTCTCGACCCAAGCCGGTAAAACAGCTGCTGAGCGGTGTTTCATCTGTTTTGTCTGTTTCGTCCGTAGCGGTCGTTCCGCCCGTTTGGATTCATGACGCTTAATTTGTTCGCCTGACGTAAGTTGACGTGCATGTAACTGATCGATGACGGCTTTGACATATTGCCACTTGCGGACGTTCGCCGCTGCCGCTTGCTCGATTGCATGGACGATGACGTCATGGCTCGTCTTTGTCATGGCTTGTACCAGTTGCTGTTTGATCCAAGGGGAAGTGCGGCCAATTTCCGCTTCGAACAACGCACAGATGGATGACGTCGTTGGGGATGATTCTTTTTTTAAAGATTGTTTCTTCAAGACAGGTTCTTCGTCGTCGGCTCGCGCCACCCCGGCAGTCGGCTCGTGATCCCCCGGCAGTCGTACTGCGTCCGTCACCGGTCGGACGCGGTAGACATTTGACGTTTGTCCGCCGTGTCGGTTAAAACGTTCCTCCTTTTCAATCCATCCTTTTTCAAGGAGAGACGCGAGACACGTTTTGACGGTCGTCTTGCCGCACGGGACGGCGTCAGCGATTGTCTGGTGCGACGGGAAAGCACTGCCGGACGCCCCAGCATAGCTCGCTAACAGTAAATAAATCATTTTTTCATGGACGGATGAAAAACGTTGTCCGTCGCGTAAAACGTGGTGCTCGACTTGTAGATAAGGGTGCATCGTTCGTTCCTCCTTTAATGGATTAAGGAGGTCCTCCTCCTTTCTCTTAAGAATTAACAGGACCGTTTCGACAATTGTTCGAAAAAAATAAAAAAAACGTGCGTCAGCTGATTAAAAAAATCAGTGACACACGTGTTGTCAGCCTTCACTCGAACCAAACACTAAATAACAACGGCAACAGGCCGGCGAGCAAGACCGCCCCGATCGACGACGAGACGGTCGCGAACACGAACAGTCCTTTTGAGATTTGTTGCCGGCGGTAAGCGATTGACCCGGCCCGGATGATTGTAAAGAGCATCCCACCCGCAATTAAAAATGAACCAATAAGAATGATGAGTTGTTCCAAGATATTACCTCCACGTCACTTAAATATCGATAGGATAAACGGTACGGCGAGCAACAGGATCGCTGTCGTAAAGACGATTTTGTAAGTCGCTTCCTGATCCGTGTTCCGTTTCTTTTTTTGTATGTAGACGACACCATAGATAATCGTAACAAGCATAATCAATATGGCGAGTAGTGAACCAAGTGTTGTATTCATCTGTCTCCCCCTTTTCAACTACTATTACGAACTAAATGCACGAAAGGTTTCAACTCGCCTTTTTTAAAGCTTATTTTAAAACGCACGACGTCCTTTACTTTTTGCATCAATCAATACTGAAAGATTTATTCATATCAGTGTGTAGACAAACGCTTATGAAGCGTGAACATGCGATAATAAGAGACAATCCGGTCGCACTTCCCTGTCTCGCCTCGTCTTCAAAGCGATTCGAGACGGATTGCGCTTTAAACCGTCTGCATGACTGGCTTTTCGTCATAGTATTCCCTAAAAAACGTCGTTTTTCTGTTGACTCCTGCGGGGAAAAGTGCTTTTTTAACGTACGTTCAGAGGCAGGCAACGAAAAAAGACGCTTGATCTCCCGATGGCACGTTGTCTATAGCCTGTACTGAACGATTCATTCATTTCTTTACAATTCTTTAATCCAATACCTATCTGTTATTGACATCTTTTGTCAGAATGGTAATGTGAAAGTATCATGTGCAAGGATGTGAAAACCATGTTCATCGTCGAACTTCTCGTGAATGCCTGTATCGCCTTCACCGGCTTTTATATCATCTCGAAAATCATCCACTCTAGCCATCTCAACTCACCAACATTAAAGTCAATCATCGTCGGCCTTTTGACAGGGGCGCTCGGCGTGTTATTGATGTTCAAAGGGATTGCTGTCAATGATTCGCTCCGCATGGATTTACGGCACATCCCGCTCGTCCTGCTCGCTTTTTACGGCAGTCGTTTTCCGCTCATCATCGCGACATTGATCATCGCTTGCTCCCGTTTCCTGTTCGGCGTAACGGAACAGGCCGTCGTCGCTTTCGTCGCCGTCCTTTGCATCAGCATCGGGATGCTTGCGATTCACCGGAGGCTACTCAATCGTCCTTTTCTTCAAAATATCTCGATGAACGTCTGGGCACTGATGATGATTACTGTTGCCGTCCTGATCAACCTCGGTTGGAGCGAACCCGCATTTAACTTGATGGCGTCGACCTGGACGATCGGCTTGACGGTCGGCGTTCTGTCAAGTCTGCTGACACTCGATTTCCAACTGTTGAACCGGCAAGTCGACATTTATAAAAAGTCAGCCGAGCTTGACCACTTGACCGGACTCTTCAACCGCCGCGTCTGGGATGCCCGGACGGCAGGGCTCGAACAAGAAGGACGTGTCTATAACGTGCTTGCGCTCGACATCGACCATTTCAAACATGTCAATGATACATACGGGCATGGCAATGGTGACCTTGTCTTACAGCAATTCGCAAACATCTTAAAAGAAGAGACACGACCACACGACATCACGGCCCGGATCGGTGGCGAAGAGTTTATGATTTTGATTTATGATTTAGCTCCCCAAAAAGCGACCAAAGTCGCGAACCGGATCCGGCAACGGATTGCGTCGCAACGCTTTCAAATCGACGGTTTCCCAGCAATCGATGTGACGACTTCAATCGGCATCGCCCACGGCAAGAATATCCATATTCAGCGGATGAGTGCCCTCGCTGACGAAGCCTTGTACACCGCAAAACAACAAGGCCGGAACCGAACGATTTTGTTTGATAGCGAAAGCGATCGACATGTCGCAGCAACAGCGAACCGGGAGACGGTTCGCTCCTGATTGGAGGGAAAAAGTATGCAAGAAAAGAAAATCGATTTCCTTACGACGGCAGAAGCGATTCTATTCGTCGGCTCACTGTTCATGTGGATTTATGTCGCCCACACATTTGTTTTCATCGATTCCTTTGCCTCGTTGTTTTTCATGCAATCATGGTGGCTCCTGTTACCCTTGATGACATTTCTGATGTTTTTGATTTCGTTCATCAGTCGCCGGACAGAGTGGCGCTGGAGTAACCAGGAAACAAACGAGCTGAATGAAAAAAGAAACGCCTGATTGAGACAGAACAGGAGCACAAGCATGTCCGATTGCCTCGGGCGTCGCTTGTGCTCCTGTTCGTCATGACGCGACGGACTAGTCGCGGGATTTATGTACTTTTCGATTAAAGAAATATTCGATCGTAATCAAGAGGAAAGCAACACTGATCAAAATGATGAATGCTAGTAAAGAATGGAGTAGCTTTTTATCAACAGTAACGTACATCGACAAATAGTAATTGATTGTGACGATCAATCCGAAGTAAATCACGTAACGTATGTATTTCATGACGGTTCCTCACTCCCTTAATAACTGATTTCTTCATTTTACATGATACGTGGGAATCATTCATAAGAAATTTCTCCGATTTTGAAACGTAGGTACGAATAAGATTGTCAAAGGAGGTAGCTTCATGTTCGAATACAAGTTCGTGCGGATTGATTTTAAGCGATTGTCCGGTAATCCGAAGGAAGATTACCGGGAAGTAATCGCAACACATGCCACAGACGGATGGCGTTTCGTACAAATTTTTGCTCCGGATTTCGTCACGTCCGGTGTTGCCGTCGGTACTTACTATGAATTGATTTTTGAGCGAACAAAACGGTCCGAAGTTACGGATACAAAAATAGATTAAGGAGACTCAAACGGATGCATATCGAGACAGCTCGATTACGACTTGTTCCTTGTACACAGGAACACCTTCCGGTTATCACCCGTCAAAACTATCGGAACGGTCCCGAAATTACGAACCATTTAACGGCTCTGGAAAAAGATTCGTCGTTATTCTTTTGGGGAAGTTGGTTAATCATCCGGCAAGCAGATGATGTCATCATCGGCGATGCCGGCTTCAAAGGGAAACCGAACCTAAATGGAGAAGTGGAGATTGGTTACGGTTTGCTCGAGCAATACTGGCAGAATGGATACGCAACAGAGGCTGTCGCAGGACTGATTCAATGGGCGCAACAAACAACATCCGTTTTGAAAGTCGTTGCCAAAACGGAAGCAACCAATCAAGGATCAATCCGTGTCTTAAACAAAGTCAACATGGAACGAGTACAAGAAACGGATGGAATGATTTATTGGGAGATACAAACAACTTAAATTAACTAGTTCTAAAACACCATGTGGTAGCGATATTATTGTTGCTACTTCAGGCTGTATACGAACTCTTATACATCATGGAAATTCTAAATGAGGGTACAATCAGTTTGCGCTTCCTTGTCTTACCTCGTCTTCAAAGCGGCACGTTTCGTTGACTCCTGCGGGAAAAGTGCGTTTTTAACGCACTTTCAGAGGGAAACAAGACCCTGCTCGTTGTCCGTGAGGATCAAGGAGCAACGGCTTGTCCCTCGCCCGAGGAAAGCAACGAACAAGGGACATGCTTTTATCATTCATACTACTTTGTCTACGCACTGCAGTAGCGATATTATTGTCGCTACTTTTTTTGTGTCGCATCAAACATTTGATTGCTTTCAAACAAACAATCGCGTAATATCAAATGTAATAAATTTCTATTTTAAAATAAAAATTGGTTATTAACAACCAGAAGGGAGCGACTGACTATGAATCATACAGCTTGGAAATACCCTGCTTTGCTCCTGGTCGGTGTCGGAATCTCAAACTTAGGCGCCTGGGTGTACTTCATCGCCCTCAATTTGATTATTCTTGACCGAACAAGTTCTGCGTTCGCCGTGTCACTTTTATACATGTTAGTCCCTGTCGCTTCTTTAATAACGAGCTTATGGTCCGGTTCTTTAATAACGAGCTTATGGTCCGGTTCTTTGATTGACCGGGTCGATAAACGCAAATTGATGATGGTACTCGATTTATCTCGTGCACTCTTCATCGCCCTTCTCCCCTTCATCGACTCGTTGTTCTTCATCTATACAGTCGTCTTTCTGATCAACGTTGGCAGTTCCTTGTTTGAATCCACTTCCATGATCTATATGACGAAACTTGTCTCAAAAGGTAATCGTCAACGCTTTAATGCGTTGAAAAATTTCATTCAATCGTGTGGGTTCATCCTCGGTCCGACGATTGCCGGTCTCCTGTTCATCATGGGTTCGCCGTCCCTTGCGATTCATATCAATGCTGCCGCGCTCGCCATTTCTGCCCTTATCTTATTTTTCCTGCCGGCTTTAGAAAAAGAATTGACTTTTGCTCAGGCAGAACAGTTAAGTCTCCAAATGATTATCAGCGACTGGAAAGAAACGTTACGTTTTACGAGCCAGCACCGCTACATCACACTCGTCTACAGCCTCTTTTGCGTCATGATGATTTTCATGTCAGGTCTTGATTCACTCGAAGCTTCGTTTGCGACACTCGTGCTTGGTTTCTCGGAAAGCACCTACGGATTCCTTGTCAGTATCGCCGGAACCGGGATCATACTCGGTTCCGTCGTCAATGCGACTTGTTCAAAGTGGTTGAGTCTTCGGTTTTTGATTGGCTTTGGTGCGGTCATTACACCTATCGGCTACCTTCTATTCGCTACTTCCGACAACTTCATCGTAGCTTCCGTCGGTTTTTTCCTACTGACGTTCGCGCTATCGTTTGCGAATACGGGCTTCTTGTCGTTTTATCAAAACAATGTCCCGGTCAGTCTCATGGGGCGCTTTTCCGGAGTCATCAATGTCGCCGAGTCCCTGCTCATCATCCTGTTGACGGCGACAATCGGTTTCCTTGCCGAAGCCTTTTCCATCCGCGCGACATACATCATCTTTTCAATTGGTTTTTTACTCATCGGTTTACTCACGATACCGATCGTCTTCAATCGTTCGAAGCAAAACCTGTATGTACAGACGATTGAAGAAGAATCAAAAGTTTCATGAGTCATGAAAAACAGGACATGAAGAATGAACGCTTCATGTCCTGCTTCCATTACTTGTTCGCAATCTTTCGCAAAAGATATAGTGCGTAGACGATGGAGGGAACCGCCATCACCAATACGATCAATTGCAACAATCCGAAAATGAAATTAAGCTCTGTCATCTGATTCAATTCCTCCCGTCCATTAAAAAACATTTGTCTTTTTCATGGTTTTTCCACTTCACTTTAAAAAATATACATTAATTTCTATTTCATAAGGGTATAATTACAATACTGTAAGTACATGTTTGCTTATTTCTCCAACATTCCTTTTGTTTTTTTTACAAAAAGTGTATATTTAACACATTGATTAATAAGGAGGTCCCCGTACATCATGAAATTCACGCGAACACCACGTATGTTTGAGTTGAAATGGATTCCAGAATCCGACTGGTCCGAGGTTTGTCAACGGCAACAGGTAACGATCCAAAATCATCCGCTTGAGACGCTTGTCGGTTTAGCCTATAACAATCAAAATCAAATCGTTCAAGTCACGCGTAACGTCCACATGTCACACTTCATTTATTACGTGACGCTGTTAGAAACTCATGACGCACGTCAGTCGCTCCTCTCGACCCGGTCACATATGACGATTCAATATATGGCAACTCAACTCCATGGCAGCATCGAAGTCGCAGCATTTTCCTTGGTCGATATTCACGTCCGGACAGAGGGACTCGGTGAGCGCGGACTGTTGTTAGAAGCATTCATCAATGATATTCAACAGGTGCATCCGTATTATCGTGTCAGCGGTGACGTTGAAACCATCACTCATCAGGGACAGGTATCGCAAGCTTGTTTTACGACGTATGGTTTCCAGTTACACCAACGGGCATTGGTCCTACAAAACTTTAACGATCCGCATTTAGTCCATCCAAAGACAGTAACCGAAACTGTTTAAAGGAACAGGCACGACTCATCCATCCGAATGCGACCCGGTCCGTTTTTTAAGCGGTACGCTCCCTTTCACTCAAAACGTTTCGGTGCTGTCCGGCTTTTTTTTCCTACTAAAAAAAGTCGCCGACAGACTAAGTTCTTCAGCATGGTCTTTCATCCGTTTTCTGCCCCGATTGGATACAACGCTTTAAACTCATCCATCGTTTTCACTCTGCCCATCACATGCTTGCTCCAATCATACCGTTGATGCCACTTTCCTCTCACATTATTCCTGACTAAAACGCTTCCTCATATACTGGTCATTCGACTGGATATCCTCCCATATTTTTTCATCAAGTAGTGCTAGTCCGTCTACTGATTTTATGTTATTTTGAAACTAACTAAATATTAGAATATTTTAAAAATAAGAGGTTACTTATGAAAACAAATACAGAGACATTACCGAGTGCATGCTGGAATACGATTACGACATACCACAATCACCAAACGAAACAAGTTAATGCCTTTTTAAAGAAGTGGGAGCTCTCGCATACGATGCTTGAAGTTTTGCGTTGTCTCAAGGCGACGACGTGTACGAGTCAAAAGGAGATTGCACAATCCATTCAAGTGACGGACGGGACGATTTCGCAAGGCGTCAAAAAACTATTTGCACGGCAACTGATCAAAAAATACCGTCACCGTAAAATCAATTATTTCCATTTAACGCCGGCCGGTGAATTATTTTTAAACGAAGTCCTGCCTGCGTACGAAGCATTCCAAGCGCAACAATTTAGCCTCTTATCTTTAGCCCAACAAAAAACATTATATGAGCTCGTGACTCAACTTCATACCACGCAACCAGAGGAAGGAGACGCTCGATGAAACAACAAGCTGCCTTTTCATCGATTGGACACTGGCAGTCAATCCAACGTGTCCACAATCGTTATGTCAAAGAAGTCAACGATACATTAAAACAATGGGAGTTATCCCGCTCTCAGTTCGATATGCTCTATACGCTGTACCAACAACGCAGCGCGACCCAAAAATCACTCGAAGCGACACTCGAACTTTCAAGCGGCTCGATTTCTCAAACGTTAAAAAAATTAATGCAAAACCGTCTCTTGATGCGTAAACGGATTGATCGCGAAAAGCGGATCATTCTGACACCGACGGGCGAGACGCTCGTAAAAGAGTCGGCCCCTGTCATCGAAGTGATTGACGAACGGTACTTCAAGGCGTTCACACCGCAAGACCATCAGACGTTTAATCAACTGTTGAACAAGATGCAAAGCAACCACTTCTAAATCGATCGGGGAGGTAAACATCGATGATTCTCAGACACTACACAGAACGCCGCCTGCTACCGGCTATCGTCGCCCGCGGCGGCCTCTCGACGAATCTGTATGAACCGGGACAACCCGGGTACTTGCAGTTTGAACTGAACCCAGAAACCGGGCAGCCCAATGCGGCAGATGCTGTGACGCTCGACTTCGACTTCGTCAAGATGCAGACAGCCGGGATCAAGGTCCACGAGCAGATGGAAGTACACGCTGAAAAAACCGGACCAGTTCCATCGGGTCGTCAAGTCCGGTACGTCCAAAGTTTTTTATCGCTCGGGTACTTGACTGAAGAGTCACGGGAACAGCTGTCGGAATACTATTAAAAAAGAACAGGCGTGAGTCGCCTGTTCTTTTTTGTCGTCAGTTCCTCCGGCTGTAGACAAACAGCATTACCGGGAAGGTCATGACCTGAATGACGAGCACACACAACAACGCTGTCATGAGATCGTCAACGACTTGCCACTGAACGAGCATCAGCACGATAAACACATAGAGGATACTCAAGGCATATGACATGTTGCCACTTTTCATCTTGATTTCTTCTTGTCGTTCATCATAAGGTTCAGCAGCCGGGAAGACGACATCGGTCGCGAGTTGACTAAGCCCCGCTAATGTCAAGATGATACTGAGTGGATACGGTCCGTCGAACAGCATCAGATAACTGCCGTACATCAACATGACAGCGGCGAGTAATCGATTGATCATTGGCATGTGTTTCATAAAAGACCATCTCCTTTTTTCTTCGGTTCGGGTACAAAAATCGCTTCAATCGGACATTCGAACAGCGAGGCAATCGAAAACGCGAGCGCAAGCGACGGATTATACCGCTCCTTTTCAATCGAGATGACTGTCTGTCTCGACACCCCTAATGCGTTCGCGAGGTCCCCTTGCGACCAGCGGCGTTCCTCCCGTAACAGCTTTACCTTATTTTTCATTTCGACCACCCTTCCACTTCCAATAATATGTAAAATCGAACCGACGTGTCAAGTTTCCTTTACACGCCGCACAAAAAAAGCAGACACCGGTATAGGTGCCTACTTTCGTATCGTCCGTTTTCTTGGGTGCGTGGCGAGCATCGCATCCTTGATTGCGGAGACATACGGATCAGTTGCCTGGTCAAACGCTTGGGGTGTCGGATAATGCCCGACAATTTGACCCTGCTCCAAAATCATAAATTGATCACTGAGTGCTTGGGCTGCCTGGACATCATGAGTAATGAAGAGGTATGCCAAGTCATATGTTTCTTTTAACTCACGTAACAACTTCAAAATCATCGCCTTATTGACCATATCGAGACTGCTGACGGCTTCGTCGAGCACAATCAGCTTCGGATTCGTTGCAATCGCCCGGGCGATACAAATCCGTTGTAACTGACCGCCGCTGAAGGCGGACGGGTACTTCGCCAAATCGGCGCGGGTCAATCCGACCTGTTCGATTAACGTGATCAGTTTTTGCTCCAGCGCTTCCGGACTAAGACGCGTAAAGTTCGTCAACGGTTCGGCGATGATTTGCCCCGCCGTCAGCTTCGGATTGACGGCTGCAAAGGAATCTTGAAAGACGACCTGAATGTCTTGCCGGTAGTCCTTCGGATGCGTCCCATAGATGTCTTGCCCTTCGAACAGGACACGTCCCGCTTTCGGTCGTTCAAGCCCCAGTAAAATCCGTCCGAGTGTACTTTTTCCGGCACCACTCTTCCCGAGCAAACCCAGGCACATCCCGGTTTCAAGCGTCAACGACACGTCCTGCAAGACGGTCCGTTCTGCTTGCCGCGACAGGACACGTCGTTTGCCGTAACGGTGTGATACCTGTTCCATTCGTAAAAGACTCATGCGTTCCTCGCTCCCGCCTGCATACCGTGTTGTATCAATAGGCGCTGCGTATATGGGTGTTGCGGACGGTCGAACAGCTCAAAGACGTCCGCCTGTTCGACGATTTCCCCGTCCTGCATGACAAGGACATCATCTGCCATTTCAGCGATGACACTCAAGTCGTGCGAAATCAATAAAATCGCCGTTCCATAAGTGGCCCGGACCTTCTCGAGATAATACAACACCTGCTTTTGATTGTAGACGTCAAGCGCCGTCGTCGGTTCGTCGGCAATCAGGACATTCGGGCGCAGACAGACCGCGAGCGCAATCATGACCCGTTGCAGCATGCCGCCGCTCAGTTCAAACGGATAGGCTTTCAAAATCCGTTCCGGTTGTTCGAGATTGACTTCCCGTAATGCTTCGACCGCCCGGCTCGTTGCTTCGTGTTTACTGCACCGGTCGTGCGTCCGGATCGTTTCCATTAATTGATGACCAATTGTGTAGACCGGTGTGAAGGCGCTCATCGGATTTTGCATGATGAAGGCAATCTTCCCGCCTCGGATTGTTCGGAGCGAACGGTCGGACAACGCCATCACGTCTTGCTCCTCTAACACGATTTTTCCTGATTGACGGATTATTTTTTCATCAAGCAGACGCAGAAGCGCAAGACTCGTGACTGTCTTACCACAGCCGCTCTCCCCGACCAGACCGACGATTTGTCCGGCTGCCAGTGAAAAAGAAATATCACGGACGAGCGGCTGACCGTTTGTCGTTTCGACCGTCAAGTGTTCGACGGATAATACAGGTTTCATCCGAGTCTCTCCTTTCATTTCGTTTGTTTCGTCACGCCGAACCGTTCCGATAATGATTCCCCGAGCAGATTAAAGCTGGCAATGACGAGCATGATCATCAGGCCGGGATAAATCATCAGTTCCGGGTTCGACCGGATGTACGATTTGCCCTCATGAATCATCGCCCCCCACTCGGCTGCCGGCGACTGGACACCGAGTCCGAGAAACGACATCGCCGAGATATCCATGATTGCCCAGCCCATCTCAAGCGTCCCGATGACAAGGAGCGGCGGCAGGATGTTCGGCAGCAAGTGCGTCCGGAAGATTTTCCAGTGCGAGGAGCCGTTGACGCGTGCAGCGGCAATGAAATTCTTTTCCTTTAGTGTCATGATCAGCCCGCGGAACATCCGGGCGTAGTAGACCCACTGGACGAGCATTAAGGCGATGATGACCTGTTTCAGTCCCGGTCCGAAAATCCCGACGAGACCGAGGACAAGAATCAGACTCGGGAACGCCATCACTCCGTCACAAAACCGCATCAGCAGTTGGTCGACCCAGCCGCCGATGTAGCCGGCGAGTGTCCCGACCAATAAGCCGATCAGCAAGGATGAAGCAAAAATCAGGACGGCGAATCCGAGCGACACGCGGGCACCGTACAACAGACGTGACAACGTACAGCGTCCGAGATGATCGGTCCCGAGCGGATACGTCCAGGACGGATCCTGCAGTTTGACTGCCAAATTTACGAGAAACGGATCATGCGGGGCAAGCCACGGTGCAGCCAGAGCCGCGAGAAACAACAGCCCTAAAAATACGGAACAGCCGATTAAAATCAGCCGTTGATTCGACAGGCGTTCAAGCAGACGCGGTCGTCCAAGCGGAACATTCATCGTCTGTCCCCTCCTTTCCGGGCAATCCGTGGATCGATTGCCAGTTGCAATAGATCAACGAGCAAACTGCTGCCGATGAAAAGTAACGCAGCGAGAAACACATATCCTTGAATGATCGGCATGTCGCGGTCAAAAATCGCTTCAATAAAATAACGGCCGAATCCCGGCCACGAGAAGACTGTCTCGACGATGATCGTCCCCGTCAACAATTTCCCGAGATTCATCCCGAGTCCCGTCAACATCGGCGGAATCGCGACGCGGAGGACATGTTTTCCTAAGATGACCGTTTCCCGGATTCCGCGCGTCCGGGCAAACAGGACATACGGTTCACGCATCGTCTCGATGACACTTGTCCGCAACAGCCGTGTATAAAGTGCAATCAACGGCAACGCCAGCGTGATCGCCGGCAAGATGACATGACTCGGACTGCCAATCCCGCCGACCGGTAACAAATCGAGCTGGACGGCAAAAAAGAATATCAACAGGTAGCCGAGCCAAAACGACGGAATCGACGCACCGATGAAGGCAATCGCCCGGCTTAAATGGTCAAAAAAACCATTCTTCCGGATTCCCGCAAGAAAGCCGAGCGGGATACTGACGAGAATCGCCAGCATAAGGCTCGACAGTGCCAGTTGGACCGTCGCCGGCAGACGAAGCAACACTTCGTCAAGGACCGGTTTTCCGGAAACGTACGATGTCCCGAAATCAAATCCGGCGAGCCGGACGACCGTCGTCGCGTACTGGGTCAAAAATGGCTGGTCGAGTCCGAACTCGGCCCGCTTTTGCGCGAGCACCTCTTCCGTCGGTTGAATGTGGGCGGCAGACAGATAGGCTTGTGCCGGATCGACCGGTGACAAGTGAATCATCACTGTCAGTAATAAAATAGCGAGGAGCAGGATTGGAATGACCGACCCGACCCGTTTCAGAATATAGAAGCCCATTCCGTACACCTCCTTTTACCAAAATCAGGCGAGAATACTCCCACTTCTAAACGTCTAGGACGAAGCCCAAGTGAAAGTGGGAGATGAATCGCCTTCGGACAAGGCGTGTCTTGCGACACGTCAATTGTTCGACAATGCTGGTTTAAAAACAATGAAAAACAGGAAAAATTAACTGTCGCGTTCTTTGAAAACTGAAGATATGGGGTTGTGACAGGAAGTTCGTCTGTCACGTAAAATCTTCAACGTTCACCTTACGGATGACCGAAGTAGCGAAAACCAAGCAGAGTAGGCATCCGCGCAAAAGAAACGGACAAGATAGACTTACAACCGTCGGGACGACGGGGTTAGCCTGATCAATTTTCGACCGATCGGTCGGATAACTCAGGAATCCTCCACCTCTTAGCGAAGCGCAGGTGGGGGTAGTTCAATTGATGCCGATTTGAGCGAACGGGCTTTCATCCCGGTTTGCGGCAAATTTAAAGTTCGTGACCCCGTTTTGATAAATCGCCATCTTTTTCAAATACGAGATCGGAACGAGTGCTCCCTGATCCTGGAGCGACGGCAGAATTTCGGCATACATCTTCTGACGTTTCGTTTCATCCGTCGTTTTGAGGACATCTTTCATTTCCTGTAACAGTTGATCCTTGTTCGGATAAGCAGCAATCGCTTCTTTGAACCCGAATCCGTCCGTACCGATGATGTTGACGAACGTGTGCGGATCGTACGGTGCCCCGAAGTTACTGTACATGTTGATATCGAATTCATTGTCTTTGAAGCGCTGGACTTGGTCCGGTAGCTCGACACCGACAATTTTTAAATCGACGCCGATTGTCGCCCACTCCGACTGTAACGTCTCCGCCATCGCTTTTTGGACAAGTTCTGCTGCATCATACATCATTTCCATCTGTAACGGTTGACCGTCTTTTTCGCGGACTTTTTTCCCGTCCGGCAGTTTCCAGCCGGCTTCGTCGAGCAAGGCGTTGGCTTTAGCGACGTCAAAGTCCCGCTTCTCGACCTTCAGGTTCGACGTGTACGGCAAGTTCGGCGGCAGGATGAAATCAGCCGGGGCTTCGAGACCGGACGTGATGCCTTCGACGAGTGTCTTTTTATCAAAACCGTATTGCAACGCCTGACGGACGCGTTCGTCCGCGAGCTGTTTTTTCTTTGTGTTCATGATTAACAGGCGGGTCGCAACCGGTTCCGATACCGTCGTCTTGTAAGACTTCGTTTCTTTCAGCTGATTAAAGGCGTCGACGCTGATTGCCCCTTCGCCGTAAATCAAATCGATGTCGCCTTTTTCAAAGGCGAGTACGCGGCTTTCGGCATCGGGAATGATGTCGACCTTGATTTTTTTGACGTCCGGCAATTTTCCCCAGTAGTTTTTATTGACTTTAAACGTCGCATATTGATCCGCTTTATACTCGTCAAGCACCCATGGACCGGTCCCGACTTCTTGTTCGACACCTTTTGATGTGTCGCCGTTTTTCGGGAAACCGGCTTCGCCGAGGAACCGGACCGGACGGACGACCGCCAGTTCCTGAATCGTCGGGTAGTAGGCTTCCGATAACGTCATCCGGAACGTCTGCTTGTCGACGGCTTCCGTTTTTTTGATTTTTGAGATAAAGCCGAGCCAGCTATGTAAGGCTTTGTTTTTGAGGACGGCGTCAAAGTTCTTTTTAACGATTGTTGCGTCAAACACCGAACCGTCGGAGAACTTAACATCGTCACGCAACGTGAACGTGTAGGTTTTTCCGTCTTTTGAGATGTCCCATGACTTGGCGAGGAATGGCTCAAGCTTTCCGCCTTCCGCGTAATGGACGAGCGGCTCATAAACCATCGACTGGGCGAACAGTTGCGACGGGTTGTAGACGTGCGGATTCATTTCGCCGATGTCGCGCGGCCAGGCAAGCGTCAGCGTGTCGTTGTCTTTTTTATTGTCAGCACCTTCGTTCGGATTCGAACAACCGAACAACAGGGTCGTAATTGACAGGATGGAAACAGCTTGGATAATGGATTTCTTACGGCGTGAAACGTTCATGATAGACAGGACTCCCATTCGTATTGATAATCATTTTCAATTGTAAGAGTGAGCACTAAGAATTGTCAATGGATAATCGGTGAAAGGGTTGATTTTACTGTTATTTTTAAGCCAATCCGCTTTCATGTCGCAATAAAAAAACACTCACCAAATTGATGAGCGCTGAACTAATCTGATTCGTTTTATCAAAATCAGGCGAGAATACTCCCACCTATAAGCGTCTCAAGGCGAAGGCAAGCGCAGGTGGGAGATGAATCGCCTTCGGGCAAGACGTGTCTTGAGACACGTCAATTGCACGACATTCTTAGTCTAAAAACACTCAAAATCAGGAATAAAATCAATGTCATGTTCTTTGAAAATTAAGCGACTCAAGCTTCTTGTTTCTCACTCTTTTTGAAGGAAAAGATAGAAAGCGCCCGCTGTTCTCCTACATAACACGTTTATAGAAGAATAGCATTGCCGGGTAGGTGAGCAATTGTAAGCTAATCATGATCAATAACGCCGTCATGACATGTTGAATAAGATTAAAGTGAACGAGCGCTAAGAGAGCGAACGCATACAGAATACTTAAAGCATAAGTTGTACTCCCACTTTTCGACTGGACGGACCGTTGCTTCTCATCAACCGGATCGTTCGGCGGAAAAACCAAATCAACCGTTAACTGGGTGATGCCCGCTAAAATTAAAGCGATGCTGAGCGTGTCCGGTCCTTCAAATACAGCTAAGTATCCTCCATACAACAGAAAAGCAGCAGCTAGAAAACGCCTGAACACATGGACTTTTTTCATGATTCACTCTCCTCTTTTAGACGTCATTGACACATTTTCAATCGCGTAGACACCGCTCTACCTCTTATTTACGATGCAGCACACCATCCCGATCAAGTCGGACATGCATCCGATTATCGATTTCTAACTCGAGCGGACTCGTCAGCGCTATTTTGGGTGAAAATAACCACGGCCGTCCAGCACGTCCAAGCAACAGATGGGTCCCGTCTTCCGCTTCTCCGAGGAAGTTCAGGAAATCCGGTTTGACCGGCTGACGATCCCGCCGAACGATACCGAACTCAGCAAATTTTGCCCCAACACCAGCGACGTCCGGCGTCGTCACATTCATTTCACCGATATCGAGCATATCCTGTACACTAAACGTTGTAAGCGACTTATCCGGATTGACGGCATGCCGGGCAATCAACTCGACGACGTTCTCATCTGGATCGTAAAAGTAGACGGAATGGGCATCGATGTTTTCAAAATAAATTTCGTCTTCCCCGTTCTCGATCAATAATGGGACGCGTTGCTGCAACCAATTCTTCGCCAGCTGAAACGCATCCCCCGGAATATTGAACGCAAAGTGATACTGTTTCGCTTGCTGCGTCGTGTCCAGTTCAAACCGAAGCTGACTGGTTCCGATTTGGACCGCAAAGGATGTCTCCGTTTCCTCGACGAGTTTGACACCAAGTGTCTTCGTATAAAAGTCCTGCATCGGTTTTAATTGATTCGTCCAAAGTGTCGCCACTGTAATTTTCATTCCACATGCGCTCCATCTGTCTTTTAAATTTTATAGCTTCAGTATACAGCATTTGATGTATAATACTGGTTAAAAAGTAAGAACTCACCTATCGAAACGGAGGAAATCAAATGAAACGGTATAACATTGAATGCGCAGGTACCTCTACACAAGTCACCGAATGGGGCGAATCGGGACGTCCGGTCATTTTTTGCCTGCATGGTCTCGGCGGAACAAGTCTCAGCTTCATCGAACTGGCGGATACCTTGAAACATGACTACCGGATTGTTTCGATTGATGCGCCGGGTCACGGGAAAACGGCACCGTTCACGGACGAACGCGATTATCAGTTCGCCCGCTTTTCCAACTGGTTGAACCGACTGTTTGAACTTCTACATATCCAAGACTTCTATTTTCTTTCGCACTCTTGGGGCAGTTTCATCGCGCTCTTTTATCAGAAGGAACAGCCGGAGCGGGTCCGCGGCTCGATTTTGATTGACGGTGGATATCAGAGCAAACGGTTGCGGGGCACACCACTCGAGGAGGAAGCGGCCTTTTACGAGACGGACTTTGAAGAATCGGTTGCGACACTTGAAGAGTTTTTAGACGTCGCCGTCTATGGACCAAAGATGCGCCGGTCACCGTTACTCGACTTGGCCGGACAAGATTTTGTCCGGATGCAGGACGGACGGTATTACTGGCATGCCCGAGCGAAAACGGCACGTGCGATTCTGACGGCAATGTATCAGGACGAAATTCTCGACTTCCTTGACGACGTCCCGGGGGAAAACGTGCTGTTGCTGCGGGCGACGTTACCCGTCTCGGATGAAACGTTCCGTCAAGAAGCGATTGCCATCTGGCAGGAGAAAACCGGCGGGACGGTAATCGCTGCTCCGTCGACTTCCCACATCTTACACTGGGATGATCCGGAGGTTGTCCTTGAAGCGATTCGTGAA
This sequence comes from Exiguobacterium sp. s193, assembly GCF_018618755.1. Lineage (GTDB taxonomy): Bacteria > Bacillota > Bacilli > Exiguobacteriales > Exiguobacteriaceae > Exiguobacterium_A. The sequence goes on along the minus strand of NZ_JACSMR010000015.1, from coordinate 32,252 downwards.
AACTGGTCAAAGGATGATGTTTCCGTTCCCTTCACGAGATAGGATGACACGGAGGTAATCGTGATAGTTTGACACATACACAACAAGAGACGCCCTATCCCTTGCGCATTTATACAAGGAAAGGGCGTCTCTTCCAATGTGACCGGTCATTATGCCTCGACGGTCAGCACCATTCAATTTGAAAGCGTCCCCCGGGTCCAATCTGTTGCAGCAACGGCCGGTCCGCTTCAATCACGCGTCCGATGACATTGACCCGTTCGTCGGCCGCAAGATCCCGTTTCGTCAGTTGTAACTCACCGGCGTATCGACCGTAACGCAAATTATCGATCGTGATCGATCCGACAGGACGGTCTGATAAGGCCGCGGGTTCTAATAATCCACTGTCCGGCCGACCGGAACTACGCGACTCGACTGACCGGATGACATCCCGTGCCGGATCCAGCCGGTTCGTCTGTACGTGCGTCAACAGCGGATCATCGCTTTGCCCTGTCGCCCGGAGGACAATGATTCCCTCCTGGTATGCAGCAAACTGTTTCATCGTGCTCGCCGACAAACCGGGGTCCCCGATCAGAATCCGGTCGACGGATGTTTGAAGCTCAAGGTAACAGGCAAACGGTGCTTGTCCGCGGTGGTCTTCGAGCGTCGGTAACGTGGCATGAAGCGGACCACGCCGTTGCCCATCTCCCGGAATGAAGGCTTGGACACGGATCCCCTGTTCACGGAGCCAGCGGTTTTTCGCATTGAACCAGTCCTGGTCGAGTCCCGTTTCCGGTCGTGGATAAAAGTTGTGCCAGGCTTCGACCTGCTCCAGCACAAGGCCCTCCGCTTTCATCGCGTCGAGTTCCTCCGCCGTCAGCGTGCTGGCGTTTAAGGCGACCATCAGTTGTTTGGACAAATCCGCGATTTGTTTGGGTGTGACACCGTAATCAACGCGTAATCCGGTCACGCCCCATTCGGTCAACGATCCGGCATCGTCCCACGTCTTGCCGAGTGCGGCAAGCGATTTTGGTGCGATATCCGCGACGAGTTCCATCTCGAGCTGTTGCGCCAGTCGACCAAGTTCCTGCAAACGACTCGTGTACAAGGAGGAATCGTCTTCCGGAATATGTAACGACGTAAAGATCGAGGTAAAACCGAGATCGCGCATCTGTATTAATCTGTTCGTACTTTCATCTGTCAGTGGTTCACTTAAATAAACAGCGAGTCCTTTCATCTGCTTCCCTCTTCCTGATTGACTGGGTGTATGAACGCTATGAATTGTTACGAAAGTTCCAATATAAGAATTTTTTAGGAGATTCTTCATGAATTATGATACCATGAGTGTGAGATCCAAAAAGGAGAGATTGTATGAAACGAATGTTAATTCCGTTTATGGCGGTTGCCTGTTTGGTACTGATTTGGACTGGTTACAGCCAACATGCCGATTCGAAGACAGATGTGTTCCGTTATAAACACTCCTATGTCGGCGACAACAGTGCCGTCGGGAACATCGTCAATCAATTGGCACACCATCAAGAGTTGCGTCAAATTGAACTCGAAACAAAACAAGCACCCTATGGGATTCATTTGACTTATCAGGAAATCGACGCTGAAGCCGTCGAACAAGAGATCAAAGAAACGGTTCTGTACAACGCAACGTATCTGTTTGCACTCGTCGACAATGTCGACCGGATTACGTTTACCTTTCCGGACAATGAATACACGGTAACTCGGGCAACACTTGACGGGTGGTACAACACGCAACTCAGCACAATCGAACAGGAAAAAGCAGTCACAAAATTGATTCAGCGTCATTTAAAGTCTGAAAACAAGATCAACCAGTTTTTCGCTGACTGATCTTAAAAAGTAATTACCCATTTAAAAACCAATGAGGTCATCTGCATGTTCGCTTGGTTCGGCATGACACAGGTAAAAAAACGAACCGTCAATTCTTTGAAAATCTGCAAAAACGGACTGTGACCTTGATCCTGCTGACAGCCCTCCTCGTGTTGAACGGTGTGAAGTCTCTGTTGACTTACCTGATTCCCGCAGTATATTTAACTGACTCAGTTATTGCTATTCTGCCAGGGACAGCGGGAGTTTTTGTTGCCTTGGTCTATGTCCTGATTTTTGAACGTATACTACAGGACAAGACCGTCGATACGAAGATTCAATAAGCGGTTCAAGTCTGTCCTCGTTCAGGGGATACACTTCACTTGAAGACAAAAGTGGTTTTTCTCTTGATCGAGAAGAACCATTTTTTTGCTCACTTCAAATCGTATGCCTAAGACAAGCACCACGTCGCCATTATCGATAATAAGTTTACTAAAAAATAATCGATTTTTTATGAAGAGTCTTATACATTGGATATTTTTACAGAAACGCCAACAACCTTCGCATCGATTTCTCTATCATCGGGAGCGAAGTTCGAATATCGATCCATCTTCCGCTCTCCGGATCAAAGTACAATCCCTCTTGACGTATTTTTTCTTTTGAATTGATTTCGTCGCATTCTAAAAACAGGTCTATTTTCTGCTCGGCCTTCTTGAAGTCATCAAAAGGACCTGTCCCAAAATAAAATAAACGTCCCTCTTCTGTATAACCTGCTAGTTCCTCCAGTCTCTCTTCCATTTCTGCTTGTGGTCTTATTTTTCCTTTGACCATATCAGTGATGGTCGCGTACACTCGAAACGGTACCTGAGTCTTCAAAAATCGTTGTGAATACCATTCCCAAATCGCTACCCATTTAAAGATAATGTATAGAATATAGTCACATTGAGTTCCTTCTTCTCGTTCGTGAAAATCAACAGTCCAAGTGACCATGCCTGTACTAAATTTAAAATCCACGATAAACTCACCGACTCTTGTTTCATCGTCCACAAAATCACCTAGTCGAACACTATACTTTTCCACGTAGTCCTTTAACGGAATTGGCTGCTGTCCCGATTCTTGTACAAAGATTGTAATGTCCTCGAAGATACTACTATTCATGCTAAACCCTCCAAAATCACCTGATAAAAAAGATTTATACTTCTAATGATGAGAAAACATATATTTCTCGTAACAATTTAACCATGAAAATCTACTACTCTGATGATTTGTTTAATTGCAGGTAACGAGTACTCTAAATCAATCCACACGTTTAAGTCATTATCGTAATAATTTTTTTCAGTTCTCATCCGCTCAATTGAATTTTTTTCGTCAAAATCCAATACCCAGTCCATGTTGTTGTAATTTAATTCTGAATCACTTGTTTCCTTAAAAACCAAATTGATAGGAATGGAATTGGATGAAGATAATGATAATGATAATTCACGATATTCTTGACTATGTTCACCAAATCTTTTTTTTATATCTTCTTCACCCAATATGTAACTTTTATTCGTAACAAGATCAGCCTGATAAAACCATTCCCAAATGATTGTCCATTTCTGGACTAATTTATCGACCCAATAATGCCCCCACTCTATGTCTTTTCTGTTGAAATCAAAACTGAAAGTATCGTTTTTAAAATTAGAAGTGACATGCATGACAACTCTTGTTCCATTGATTACATCTGGATGCTCAACGAAATAAAAGCCATTATCAAACTCCTTCGAGAATTCTTCAATCGATTGGATTTGACCATTTCTTTTTTTGAACTTCAGTTCGATTTTGTCAATTTTCATTACAGTTTTCTTCATAGGCTAAAAATCTCCTTATTTTATACTGATTTCAGTTTATCTGCTAATCAACAAATTGAACTCTAGTTATACAACGAATTGCCTACAAAACGACACTTTCTTACAGTATTGTTAGGAAAGTTAATTTATCAAAATTAGACGAGAATACTCCCACTTCTAAACGTTCAGGGCGAAGCCCTAGTCCAAGTGGGGGATGAATCGTCTTCGGACAAGGCGTGTCTTCCGACACGTCAATTGTCCGACGCGCTTCGTTTGAAAACAATTAAAATCAGGAATAATTAAAATGTCACGTTCTTTGGAAACTGAAGATATAGGGTTGTGACAGGAAGTTCGTCTGTCACGTAAAATCTTCAACGTCCACCTTGCGGATGACCGAAGTAGCGAAAACCAAGCAGAGTAGGCATCCGCTCAAAAGAAACGGGCAAGATTAACGTTCAACCGTCGGGACGACGGGGTTAGCCTGATAAATTTTCGGCCGTTAGGTCGAATAACTCAGGAATCCTCCACCTCTTAGCGAAGCGTAGGTGGAGGTAGTTCAAAAAAAACAAAAGGGATGACTCAAATCTGAGCCCCCTTTGATTGGAAATTATTAAATCCCGTCTGCCATTTCTTCCTTGAATCCAAACCAATACGTAAACAGGAATCCTGCCGCGTACGAGATGACAAGACCACCGATATACGTCAGGTACATCCCGTTATCAATCAACGGTGTCAACGACAGACCGGACACACCGACGCCAAGTGCCGCTGTCTTCATCGTCGCCTGGAAGGCTCCGCCGACTGCGGCTCCCATACATGCCGTCAGGAACGGACGTCCGAGTGGTAACGTGACCCCGTAGAGTAACGGTTCGCCGATCCCGAGGAACCCGACTGGAATCGCCCCTTTGATGATGTTACGCAACCGTTGATTGCGTGTCTTGACGAAAATCGCCAGTGCCGCCCCGACTTGCCCGGCTCCTGCCATCGCAAGAATCGGCAACAGTGCCGTAGTCCCGACCGTGTTCAGCAGTTCGAGATGAATCGGTGTCAATCCATGATGGAGACCAACCATGACGAGCGGCAGGAAGAATCCGGCCAGCACCGCACCGGCAAGCGGACCACCGACTTCAAGGATCACGTTGATCGCTTTCATGATGCCGTCTGATAACACGCCAGCGACCGGCATGATGGCATAGAGTGCGGTAAAGCCGACAATCAACACGGTGAAGAGTGGTGTAAAGATGATGTCAATCGAGACCGGCATGAACCGGCGGATATGTTTTTCAAGATACGTCATCAACCAGGCGGCAAAGATGACCCCAAACAAGCCACCCCGACCGACGACAAGCGGTTCGCCGTAAATAACGATATCGACGAGTAACGGATTAAATAAAATCCCCCCGGCAATTGCTCCTAGGACCGGTGTGCCGCCAAATTCCTTCGCCGTATTCCAACCGACGAGGATCGCTAAGTAAGCAAAGACGGTACTGCCGATCAGTAACAGAATCTGCATCCAGGTCACTGTTGCATCAACCCCGGCATTTTTCGCAAAGTTCGCCCCCCCGTTGATGATCCCCGACGCGACCAGTCCCGGGATGAGCGGGATGAAGATGTTTCCGATTCGTCGTAAGAAACGCTTGAACGGTGACTTTTGTTTGTCCTTTACTTTTTGCCGTTCGATGGCTGCCCGCTCTTCAAGCGTCAAGTTTTCATCAACCGACTCTTCACCGATCGCCAGTCCCGTCTCGCGGCTCAAATGATCGGCCACCCGATTGACCGTTCCCGGTCCGACGACGATTTGCAGCGTCTCATCATCGATGACACCCATGACACCGTCAATTTGTTTTAGGGCCTGGATGTCTGCTTTCGTCGGATCTTTCAGCGCCAACCGGACCCGTGTCATACAGTGGGCGAGTTGCCGGAGATTGTCTTTTCCCCCGACATGTTCAAGAATGGCGGATGCGAGCACTTCTTCCTTCTTCATGTTTGTCCCCCCTTAAAGCGCGTCACGGACGAATCCGTGTGCACGTTGTAATCGTTCGACTGCCTCAGTATACGAAACATCCGCTAAAATCATGACGATCGCCGTCTTAACGTGACCATTCGCTGAAGTGAAAGTACGCGCGGCTGTCTCAAAATCAACCCCTGTCGCTTCGACGATCATCCGTTTTGCCCGGATTTCGAGTTTTTCATTCGTCGATTGGACATCGACCATCAAATTTTGATAGACCTTTCCGACGCCGATCATCGCCGCCGTCGAAATCATGTTCAAGACGAGTTTTTGTGCCGTCCCTGCTTTGAGTCGAGTTGAACCGGTCAAAACTTCCGGTCCGGTTTCGACTTCAATCTTATACTGCGCGTGCTCACTGATGACCGCCTGCTTGTTGCAGGACAGGGCAGCCGTCGTCGCACCGACTTCACGGGCATAGTCCAGACCGCCGATGACGTAAGGGGTCCGACCGCTTGCCGCGATGCCGATGACGGTATCGTTTGCGTTTAACTCGAGTGCCTGTAAATCTTCGACAGCAAGCGTTTTGCTGTCTTCCGCCCCTTCGACGGCTTTGATCAGTGCCCGTTCGCCCCCGGCGATTAGGCCGACGACCATGTCCGGTGAGACCCCGAACGTCGGCACACATTCGGCCGCATCCAGCACACCGAGTCGACCGCTCGTTCCGGCTCCGATGTAAATCAATCGTCCGCCCGCTTGAAACGATTGAATGACCCGATCGACGACTTGTTTGATGACCGGTATTTCCTGTTGAATGACAGCGGCGACCGTTTGATCCTCCGCATTCATGACGGTCAACATGTCTACGACCGACATGTCGTCGAGACGCATCGTCTTTTCATTCCGACGTTCTGTCGCTAATTTCTCTAACATGACCTTCATCCTCTCCGACAACTCCTTTTATTCTCCATACACAAAATATAATGACAAGTAAAACTAAAAATAAGTAAAATTTAATTGCAATACAAGTCAATAGGGAAAGCCCAATCAGATTGATTGAGCTTACCTATTCCCATCATTTTTACCGGTTCCAGTTCTTGAACCCGTCCCCTAATTCAAGATGAAGTCTGTTCCGGAACGTGCCGTCTTTGAACTTCGGAACGTCAACGGGCAGTTTCCCTTGTGGTTTCACTTCACCAAAGATGGCGCGGATTCCTGCCGGTAAATTCGGTCCAGCTGATTTCGTGTTCCCGGATTCCGAGTCCGGACCATTGGGATCCCCCTTGAAACCGTAGACAAGCAGTTGTGCTTTCGCGTCCGGTTGCACGGCGACATCATACGGATTCCGAAGACTGAGGAGGACGGACGGTGTGTTAGTCCGTTTCACCTGACGGAACACTTCCGCCGGTACATAATGGTCCGCCGATGTCGTTTTCAGCTTCTCACTGTTATTTACGTTTGAGCCGACGATGATGTAGTCCGCCGCATCAAGCTTTTCCTGCAAGACCGGATTTTGCTTCAGGTGCTGAGTTGATGCTGTATAATTTTCCGTCAAGATGTTGACGTGTTTCAGGTTGCCGGCGTTTTTCTCAAGCGAGCGGATTGTCTTGACCATACTGTCTGTCTGATCTTTTGCCGGTGACAGGACAAGGATCGTCTCGCCTTTTTTCGGTTTAAACGGCAAGGTTTTCTTATCATTTTTAACGAGTGTGACCGCCGCTTCCGTTATTTTGCGTTCAAGCGCTTTATGTTCAGGACTACCGACAACCGCCTTTGCCTGTGTCAGTTTTTCGTCGAGCGCGACCGGTGTGTCCGTTTCACTCCATATGCCGCGTTTTGCTTTGAGTGTCAAAATCCGCGTGACGGACTGATCGATGTCCACTTCCGACAGGTCACCGCTTTCGACCGCTGCAAGCACATCGTCAAAAATCGTCTCCAGTTTCGTCACGTCTTCTGTTGAGCGAAGAATCGTCGGCATCAAGGCGATATCGCCGCCTGCTTTAAACGTTTTGATGACGGCTTCCGACTCCGTGAAGTTGTCGGCAATCGCCTGCATGTTCAAGGCATCGGTGATGACAAGTCCCTCATAGCCGAGCTCTTCCCGTAAGACACCGGTGATGACGTCATCCGACAACGTCGCTGGTAACGGGAACGTTCCTTGTTTTGACTCGACGACTTCATCCTCAATTTGCGGCATCCCGATATGTGCCGTCATGATCATGTCGATGCCTTCCGCAATCGCCCGTTTAAACGGAATCAGTTCAAGCTGTTTCAGTTCAGCCAGTGATTTGTCGACGACCGGCAGACCGTAATGCGAATCGACCGCCGTATCCCCGTGACCCGGGAAGTGTTTCGCCGTCGCAGCGACACCTTGCTCCTGAATGCCTTGTGTCATCGCCGAACCGAGTTTCCCGACCAGGTTCGGATCACTCGAAAACGACCGGACGCCGATGACCGGATTGCCCGGATTGTTGTTGACGTCTAGGACCGGACCAAAGTTGACGTTGATTCCGAGAGCGTTCAACTCGGACCCGATGATGCCGCCTGCCGCTTCCGCGTATAATGCACTCCGGGTCGCCCCAAGTGCCATGTTGCCCGGTAAATTCGTCCCCGTCCCGAGGCGTGTCACGATGCCGCCCTCCTGGTCAATCGTCACGAACAACGGGATATCGTTGCTTGGATCCTGTTTGACGACCTCCTGCAGGTCATGGACCAATTTTGTCGTCTGCTCCGTCTCACTGACGTTTTCCGCAAATAAGATGACGCCCCCTAAGTCAAACTGGTCGATGACCCGTCCGACTTCCGGTGCCAGCTTCGTATGATTGACCCCGTCCCATAACCGGAAATCCGGCATGATCATTTGTCCGATTTTCTGTTCGAGTGTCATCTGTTCCAGTTGCGCGTCGACCCGTTCCGTGACGGATGGTGTCGTTTCGGCCGCGACCGGTTGCATTGGCAGTGACGCGGCGAGTAGCGCCGTCGTCAATCCGAGTGTTGCTGTCCAGTTGAGTTTCTGTCCCATATGCTCAGCTCCCCTTTTGTTTTGACCCCTGCTTGAACTGCTTGTACATCCACTGATTGGCGTTTTTCCAACCGCCGTTGGTGCTTTCCCCTGCGTTCACCGTTAGTATAACAATCACCCCAAATAGAAACAATGTTTTATTTGAAAGCGTAATCAAATTAAAATATTGTTTCTAAATAAATTTTCCTTTTCTGTGAATTCTGATATAAATTTATTTATAGATAAACCTATTTTTATTAATTTGTTTTTACATCAACTACGCGCTATTCTAATCACGTAGCCAATCGGCAAACGAAAAAGGAGGAAAACAACATGAGTAAACACGTCTTAATGGTTGTCACAAACGCCAGCGAAATGAAAGAAGGACACGCGACAGGGATTTGGTTATCCGAGTTCGGCGAAGCCTATGTCGCGTTCCAAAAAGAAGGCTATACGATTACGGTCGCCAGTCCAAACGGCGGCCTTTCGCCAATCGACGCCCGCAGCCTCGAAGACGAAGTACCGACAGACATTCAAGCGACAGCACCACTGCTCGAAAACACACTCGATCTGAAATCCATCAGCGACTTCAGTCCGTTTGATGCCATCTTCATGCCGGGTGGTCACGGGACGATGTTCGACTTGCCACACAGCGATACCTTGAACCACGCACTGCGGACGTTGTTTGAAGCGGGTAAAACCGTTGCTGCCGTCTGCCATGGACCAGCTGGACTCGTCAATGCGACACTGACAGACGGAACGCCACTTGTCGCAGGTAAAACGATCGCCACATTCACGGATGAAGAAGAACGCGCGACAGGACTCGACATCTACATGCCGTTCCTGCTTGAGACACGTCTCCGTGAACTCGGTGCGAACATCATCGTCGCCGACAACTTCACAGAAAACGTCCAAGTCGACGGAAATCTTGTAACCGGTCAAAATCCACAATCTACGGTTGCTGTTGCAAATGCCGTCATCAAGACGCTTAATTAATCCAAAGTAGACCTGTCTATATTTAGGCGGGTCTCTTCTATGTACAACATAAAAAGTAGGATCCGCAATTGGATCCTACTTTTTGTGTTGCAAGGCAGCTAAAATATCGAGCATCAACGGATCATGCCGCGATTCGGTCCGGTACGCCATATAGATGTGGTTCGTCGCAAAACGTTCCGGTGCGATGATTTGAATCGTTTTGTCCTTGAGCGCTTGCCGAATCAAATAATCCGGCAACACGCTGACACCATGTGAAGAAGCGACGGCTTTTAATATCGCATCGACGTTCGGCAACACCATCTCCGGTCGAATGTCCGGCCGTTCCCCAAACTGGGTTTGGTAATAGCGCCGGATGATCGGCAGTTCGAGTCCGTAACTGATCCACGGCTGACGATCCATCCAGCTCTTCAAATCATCATCCGGTTGCTCCCAGGCGTAAGGGGCGACCAGGAAAAAAGTTTCGTCGGCAATCGGGACATACTGAATACCTGGTTCCTCAATTCGTTTTGTCGAGATGACAAAGTCGAGTTCACCTGCTGCGAGCCGCTTCAGCAATTGGTCGGTCAAACCGAAATCGCCGATGTACTGGGCAAGATCAAGCGGCAGGACCGGAATTACTTCATGGGTAATGAATTCGGTCGGTCCGCCGAACTTTAACAGCGGACGAGTTTGTTCCCCTGCGACATACTTCATTTCAAGCGACAGTTCTTCCAAACGGTCAATCAAACCGACGACTTGCGTATACAGCTCCTTGCCGGCATCGGTCGGCACCATCTGCCGCGGAGCCCGGATGAACAGCGAGCTTTGCAATTCCGCCTCGAGGGCCGCGATATGCTGGCTGACGGCGGGTTGCGTCAAGAAACGAATCCGTGCGGCCGCTGAGACCGAACGTTGTTGGTACACATGGATAAAGCTCCGGTACCATTCAAAATCTATCATTGTGTTCGCTCCTTTTCCTGCGATACTTTAAGTATAAGGAGCCGTCAGGCATTAGACAAATAACATTTCAAGCAGACATCCATAAGAATATTTATAGTAAGAAAGGATTTACATAAGATGAAAAAATTCAGAGGCAAACGGCGTTACTTCCGAAATCTGCAAAAAGAACAACAACTCAGCGATCATCCGCTCGATTTCAGTCCCGACAGCTGGTTCGATTTTTGGCATGTCCATCTTGATTTTGACGGACGCGGGAACGGTCACCTTAAAATGCGAAAAGCACATGTCCAGGCACTGTTTCATCTGATGGATGAGTTAAACACCGCCCTTCAAACGTGGGGTCAGCCGTACCAGCTCTGGATCGAACTGTCCCGGCTGGATGCAGGATTGGACGCCGTTTTTATCCATACAAACAATCCGAACGACGATAATTTTCCGTTTACCGATTCAACTTTAACGGAACCGACCGAACGATTGCCGAACTATTTGCAAACCATCGAGGGTTTGGAGCAATACCAAATCTGGTTGTCCGAACGAATCACGTATGATCCGTTCGACGACGAACCGGAAGAAATCACGGATCACATTCTCGTCATCGAACGACGAGGCAATCGTTACCCTCTTTAACCACGTACATACGGACGGTCCTATGAAAGGAACCATCCGTCGATTGCGACTGACCTTTATATTCTTTTGAAAAGCATTTTGGAGCAAACAAGGAACACGATCAAAAGTACTCCGCCGAATACGAGATTGACCAGCCAAGGCAACGTGCCCATAAAGACTTCTCTTGCCGCACCGTTGAACCAGTAGGCTAGTGCCGTGAACAACACCACACTCATCAGCAGGATAAACGAAAAGCCGCTGTCCTGCTTTTGTGTTTTCTTGGCAATCCCGTAACCGATGAGAAAAACAACCACTGCCCCGATGGCAAAATAAATGTAAAACCATACATCGACCGAAAACATTAACGAACTATTCAAATCGACCACCTCCTATTAAGGTATGAATTTCCTTAATAAGGAATTCGCCGTTTTAACCCCTACTTCCTTTCGCATGGTCATACACTCCAATCGGACTAACAAAAACGACCGACCTGACTCCAGGCGGTCGTTTTGCTGTGCAGTATGATGGCCCGCTTTAAGAAGACACGACTTCCTCGCCCGTCAAATCGATATGTCCTTCGCCCCAGGCGCACATCGCGTCTAAGATTGGGCGCAACGACCAACCGTATTCGGATAAGGAATAGATGACTTTCGGCGGGACCCGTTCGTAAACGGTCCGGATGATGACACCGTCCTGTTCCAGTTCCCGTAGTTGTTGCGTCAACATTTTCTGCGTGATGTTCGGCATCAGTTTTTTCAATTCGCTTGTCCGGCGTTCGCCTTTAATGAGATGACACATGATGACGACTTTCCATTTGCCTCCGATGACTTGTAGCGTCGCTTCGACCGGAATGTTGTAGGCCATGCTGATTCTTCCTTTCGATTCTTGAAGTACAGCGGGACAGGTACTTTTTAGTGCCTATCGTACTTGAAAGTGCGTACTTCTCAAGTTGATTTGATGGGTTTATGATAACAATTGTCAACGGAAAGTACAAGCCACCTTCGTCCATTGCTTCAATCGATGAGGGTAGGGTACTTTTTAGTTTCTATGGTACTTGAAAGTACGTACTTCCATTTATAAAACCCTCGCTCTATGATGAGGTCACGCCTAAGCGTTTCTCATTCATCAAAACGAACCGGGCCCGGTCGTTCAGAGCACGCTTACGCTGCTTTACTTCATTTTACTTTAGGAGGAATCATCATGAATCAATTAAATCCGCGTGCCGAACGGGAACAGGTCCCGCAAAACGGCCGCTTCGCCCTGCTCGCACTTGCAATTAGCGCTTTTGGTATCGGTACGACGGAGTTTGTCCCCGTCGGACTGCTCGCAGCGATTGCCGATGACTTAAATATCGGTATTACACTCGCTGGTCTCATCATTTCCGGTTATGCGATTGGTGTCGCCGTCGGTGCGCCGATTCTGACTGCTCTAACAAATCGGATGAACCGCAAGACGTTGCTGATGGCATTGATGGTCGTCTTCATCGCCGGCAACCTTGTCTCCGCCATATCACCAACGTTTGAACTATTGATCGTCGCCCGTTTCATCACTGCTTTCTCACACGGCGTTTTCTTCTCGATTGGTGCGACGATTGCCGTCCAGCTCGTACCGGAACATAAGAAAGCCAGTGCCATCGCCTTGATGTTCACAGGATTAACAGTCGCGACCGTCACAGGTGTACCGCTCGGGACGTTCATTGGTCAATCGTTCGGCTGGCGCGCGACATTTTTTGCCGTCGCAGCACTCGGAATCATTTCCATCATCGCGAGCTTCTTCTTGATTCCGAAAGACTTGAAACAATCACCACCTGCTAAGTTCTCGGACATGTTCAAACTGTTGACGAACGGACGCTTAATGCTCGGTTTCCTGATCACAGCTCTTGGTTACGGCGGAACGTTCGTCGCGTTTACGTACTTGACGCCGATCATGCAGGACGTAACGAAAATCAGTCCAAGCTTGATCAGTATCATTCTGCTCGTCTACGGGATTGCCGTTGCGATCGGCAACGCCGTCGGCGGAAAGCTTGCTAACGGTAATCCAATCAAAGCATTGTTCTATATGTTCATCGTCCATGCGATTGTCATGATCGCGATGTCCTTCATGATTCCGTTTAAAGTCGCCGGTATCATCGGGATTATCTTGATGGGACTTCTTGCGTTCATGAATGTCCCGGGACTGCAACTCTATATCGTTCAACTCGCTGAAAAATATGTACCGGCTGCCGTCGATGTCGCGTCCGCGTTAAACATCGCCGCTTTCAATATCGGGATTGCCCTCGGTGCGACGATCGGCGGACTTGTCGCCGACACGATCGGACTCGTCCACACACCGTGGGTCGGTGGCGTCATGGTCATTCTGGCAGTTATTCTCACTGCCGTTTCCCGTCGTCTTGAACGCCTGTAAAAATGAATTTTCATATTTGCAAATGACAAAAACCGATAATCGTCAAACAAACCCAGCATCCATCAGGACGCTGGGTTTTATCTTGTCGCGACAATCGTGAACTCCCACGGGATGTTTTCATCGTTCCAGCCCCGGTGTTCGTCCAGTTGCGCGAGCGTGAAGCCGCTACTGATGACGGTGTTCACAATCTCACTCATCGTATAATGCCGCAGCATCACCTTCGGAAACTCCGTTTGTTCAGCCGGATCAAAATGTGTTTGATAGGCAATTTCCGCTTCATATGTATCCTGACCGAAATAACGCGGGATGTACTGTGATTCCTCATCAATACAATATTTGATTGGATGATAGTCACTTAAAATTAGCTTCCCGCCCGGCTTAAGTAAAGCAAATAAAATTCCCATAAACGTTTTCAGGTCGTGGAAATAATGCAGAATCCCTCCTTCAAGATACAGGACATCAAACTGATGCTGATAGGTTTGCAAGTCGATGTCATGAATATCACCAACGATGTATTCAATTTCCGTCCCGGCACAAGCCGCAAGCTCAAGCGCATACCGGCGATTGGCTTCCGAGATGTCGAAGACCGTGACGTCAGCACCGAGCAACGCCAGCGGAACCGCTTTGCGACCGTTCGAACCACACAGGTTAGCAATCCGTTTGCCGGTCACTTCCTGAAAATAGTCCTGATGTTTTTTAAGACTTGCTTTCGGGTTACTCAAAATCTCGTTTGCTTTATCCAGCGGCGCCCCGTCACGTTGTCGCCAAAATTCATAAGCCCGGTACTCCCAGGCAGTTTTGTTGATCGCACTGTACGGCTTCATGTCTTTCATCCCCTCTTTCTGCTATGTGACACTTTGATCCGTTACGTATTCGTCCTCGTCATCTAAAACAATCAGCACATTTAATCCTTTACTTCGAGTTCATTTGAACCTATAATTGAAATATGAACAGAACACCACTTAAAAGGAGGAAGCGCTGTTGACACTATTGATTGTATTTTTAGCCATCGTCTTCATCATGCTCGCATTGGACCTTGGCGTATTTCACAGGAAAGCCCATGAGGTCTCGCTCCGCGAAGCCTGGACGTGGACGTTCGTCTGGATCGGACTCGCCGTTGCCTTTGGCGGTTGGTTATTTTATGCGCAAGGCAGCGACGCTGCCATTGAGTACACGAGCGTCTATTTCATCGAAAAGGCACTTGCGATTGATAACGTCTTCGTCTTCTCACTCGTCTTTGCGTACTTTGCGATTCCGTTGAAGTATCAGCACAAAGTCCTGTTTTGGGGCATTCTCGGTGCCATCCTCTTCCGCGTCATCTTCATCGTCGCCGGGGTGTCGCTTCTTGATAACTTTGCTTGGGTCTACTACATCTTCGGTGCGTTCCTCGTCTACACCGGTTACATGATGTTTAAGAACATCGGGCAGGAAACGTCGCTTGAAGAGAACAAGACGGTCCGTTGGCTTGAAAAACGTTTGCCGATCACACAGGACATCTCGTCCGGTAAGTTTACGCAGCGAATCAACGGGAAGTTGTTCTTCACGCCGCTGTTGATTGCGTTGATCTTCATCGAAATCTCGGATATCGTCTTCGCCGTCGACTCGGTCGCAGCAAGCTTTGCCTATTCGCGTGATCCGTTCATCATTTTCTATGCGAACATCATGGCAATCCTCGGACTCCGGAGTCTCTACTTCGTCCTCGCGAACCTGATCGACCGCTTCTACTACCTGAAGCACGGACTCAGCTTCATGCTCGTCTTCATCGGAGCGAAGATGATTCTCGGTGATGTCTACAAAATGCCGATTTGGATGTCGCTCGGAACAATCGTCCTCGTCATCCTGATCAGCGTCTTCTACAGCTTCTATAAAACAAAGCCAGGAAAATAACCGATGACAGGAAAGGGAGAATGATTCTTCCTTTCCTGTTTGTTTACGTAAAAACAGCACCCCGGCAGGATGCTGTTTTATATTTACTTCTTCATATACCGTTCAATGATTTTCGTGTACAACGCGTCTAATCGGGCGTTTTCCTCGACGACGATCGTGTCTTTCGCATACGTAAAGAGTTCGTTCGCTTCTTCGAATTTACCGGCGTAAATCAACAGGAACATCTTGCCACGCGTGTCCCCTAACCGTTCTGACGATTCTTCCCGTGCGTTTAACATCCGTTCACTGTTAAGGTCGATAATATCCGCTTTTGCATCCTTGCTGTAATGATTTTCTATTAAATAGTTGTCCAAGCGCGTCAAATAGTCCCGGTAGCTGATCAGCGTCAACGATTTGCTGATCGAACCGTACTGGCTTTCAAACGAGAGGACTTGTTGTTTCTCATAGTTTGTGATGACTTTGTACAAAGCTTGGCCCTGTTTCAACAACGCTTGTGATTTCGTCTTCAAGCGTGCCGTTTCTTTCTTCAAGACCGCGACACGTCGATCCGTTATCTTTTTCTCCTTCGCCGTGTTCACTTCAGGAATGAATTTTTTAATTGCTTTGACTTCTTTGACCGCAGCTGCACGGTCTTTTTTAAACGCCTCGACTTTTTTATTATACCGTTCGACTTGTGCACGGTAGACAGGATCAGTCACATAGTCCGGCACCTTGATGCCACCAAATCGATCTATGTGAAAGAGGGTGCTATCGTATGAAGCAACAACTTTCAATTGTTTCGCGCGATACTTTTTATAGTCCGTCTTCTTCTTCACGACTCGGGTCGTCTTTGTTTTTGTCGCCGCATCGGCGACTCCTCCCTGGAAGGAAGCCCCTGTCAATACGAGCGCTGTCACGACACCGCTTGCTAACACGTTCCGAAATGTTACTTTTTTCATATGAACCCACCCTTTTAAATAAAATTAAGTAAATATCAGGATAAATCTCCCATCTTTTATTTTATCACCAGACATTTGAATCGACCTACACTTTTTTAACCGTTTTCACTTTAATTTATCTTCCGGGATGAGGAGAAAGATCCCGACAATGATCAAGATGCCAAATAAGACATAATCCATTACCGGAAGGCCGCCTCCCCAAGCAAGACTACCGTTTTTCGTAGCGATATATGCCCCAACTTCCGCAATCGTGTCTGTCATTTTGTCGAGTTGAATAATCAGCATGCCAAACAAGATCGTTTGTACAATAATGATAAGACCAATCCATTTTTTCATCTCAATTCCCCCTATGTATGGTTTGTAACAGCTTAATGATTTCCGGATACCGGTGTTTCAATGCAAAGTCGAGCGCCGTTCGCCCTTTTGCATCCTGATGATCCCGCTCTGCACCGTGTGCCAGCAACACTTTCGTGATGTCCGTCAGACCATACTGACTGGCGAGCATCAGGGCTGTATTGTTAGCGTCTAACGTATTTTCGATTTCGATGTCTGCTCCTGCCGCCAGTAATGCTTCCACCGCTTTGACATGCCCTTCTCCCGCTGCGAGGTGCAACGGTGCAAATCCGTTCATTTCGATGCGATTGACATCAGCTCCCGCCGCTGCCAACATGACAATCTTCTTTGCTTTTCCTTCCTGCGCGGCATAATGCAGAGGTGTATGTCCTGCTCCGTCGTCCGTCTGCCATTCAACACGTGCCTGATCTTCAAGTAAGCGACGCAAGACTCGTTTGTTGCCGGAGCGCGCAGCGATGAAGTGCAACGCCGTGAATCCGTGTCCGTCAAAATCAAGAGCGGCAACACGGTCAATTAGTTGCATCGCGATAGCGGACCGGTTTTCATACAAAGCAAGGTGCAATGGCATTAACCCGTCCCGGCTCCGTCGGTTGATGTCTGCCCGGTGGTCAAGCAACAGCGTGACGATTTCGTCATACCCTTCCTCGATTGCCCAGTGCAATGCCGAATTTCCTTCTTCATCCAGTGTATCCAGATCGTCCCCGCGGTCGATACACTTTTTCAGCTTTTTGATGTTTCCGTAAAAAGCATGGTCCTGCAGTGATTTTTTAGGCAAGCTGATTTCCCCTTTTTAGATATTGTAAAAATTGAATGCAATCACCACTCTTCTTCTGAATACTCTTGCAACGGACTGGTTTCAATCGTCGGTGCACCTTCATTTGCTTTCTTTGAAGGGTACAAGTAATGCTTTACAACTAGTAAAAGAAGAACAATTGACGACAGAATGCAGCTAGTCGCATAAACCGGTTGCAGGACATTTTCCAGTCCGAAGACTGACAGAACTTGTAACAGTGTCAGGATAAAAAGCGTCAGGTGGAAATACTTGCGCACAATTTTCGGAATACCGGTTTTCCCATAAATCCCCCACCAGACATATAAACTTAAGCTGAATGCCACGACGTTCGGAATCGTATAGGGACTGACGAACAGTAAAATGCCCATTAAAAGCATCAACCAGGCATAAAGAATCGCCTGCTTAAGAAAGGTTGAATCGAGTTCTTCGTCACCGTTGACGATTGCTGCTTCCTCTTCCGCTATCAACGACCGAAAGCCAAGTGCTTTCTTTTCTTCCGCCAAGTGCCGCATTCTTTTTCGCATGCCGATGTACAGCGGATACCGTTCCTTCGTCATTTCGCCGTCATTCGATTGACCGCTTTCGTCCTCCTGGATAAAACCCTGGTGCAGCGTCCGACCAATTCGGTAACAGACCCAGTGGTCAACCTGCCGACCGTTTTCTCGTTTCAAATAAATCAATTGTTTCTCCTTGTCCCTCATAGAGTAATTTCCTTCGTCTCTTCTTCTTTTAGCGTTTGGATTACATGCAACAGTAAGAGAAAACCGGAGACGAGGCACACCGTACCGCTGATCGAAAGATTAATCGGGTTTAAGTAGTCTTTTGACGTTCCGCCCAAGGGAATCAGCATGATGGCTCCATACCAGCGATAGAAACGGGCACTCCTCGATTTCCCTTCATCCATCGGCCAAACCCACGGGAGATAAAATAACGGAATATAGCCTGGGACGGGCAACACTCCCGTCAGTGATGACAGTCCACAAAGCATCGTGAACAGTGCGACAAATACTTTCCGTTTTTTACTGCGACGTTCAATCCATTTGTCCATCGTTTTTGACGAAGGGAAATCTGACTTGAAGTAGCCATCCGCTTTCTTTAGGCGAATCCATTCTTTCTTTTGCCGATATGCTGCTATTACGTGCCGACATTTGACTACCATGGTCGCTGTTTCAACATTGACCTGGACTAGTTCGTCACTTCCCTCTTGCTTCTCCTTACGGGCAATCCCTTCCCGGTAAAACAACGTTCGTCCTTCCTGATGATAGACGATGTGGTGCACTTGATCGTCGATTTGTTTTAACAATTGAATCATCGTGCTCTCCCTTTACTCCGCTTTATGTACTACTTCCAAGATGAGCCAATTCCTCATCTCAATCGTTTACCAGACAGAATTGACACCGTACAGTACGAACAATCCTCCTGCGATACATATATAACCGTACTGTCTGACGGTCAACGAACAAAAAATGATCGTTCCGATTGAGAGTAGGATGCCAAGAACGAATGAATCGATGTTGTCGACGTAACTCCCATGTCCCTCTAAAGGCGTCTGCTTCGCATGCTTCGACCGGATGAAGTACGTTCCTACTATCAATAAGAAGAGACCGGCAACAAGACCGATGAATGGTAAAATCACAAGCGTTACCTCCAAGATATGTATCGTGTTCTATTAGTAGCTCGTTGTGTTTTATAAAAACATTATACTACTAACAAATACGATATTTCCCTTTATTAAGTTTCATTTATGAAAAAAGTTCCAAAAAAACCTACTCGGAGTGGATGATTCTTCCCGTCACAAAAGAAGCCCCATTGCTATGCTAATAGTAAGTTGACTCCTCAAAAAGGACCACATCACCAATCAGATGTGGTCTCATTTGCTTACATTGACAGCATTAAGCAACCCTTTGATTGTTTCTTCAATACCTTCTTGAACTACCTCCACCTACGCTTCGCTTAGAGGTGGAGGTAGTTCAATGAAGCAGCACGGTGCATCAGATACGTGCTATTGTCTATCAGAAAACGAGCTGATCAGCGGGAAAACGTTACCTCTCCGTGAAGCACTCGAGCACGCCATCGGCTTCGGATTTGCCTCAATCATTTCCTGTATTCCAGGCGAATTGGCGTATTTCGAAGCAGAGCAATCTTTTGGTCCGCCACCTCGTTATTTGTTGAAGAAACCAAGCAGTTGGTAAGCATTGTGCTTCATCCATGCTTGGTTTCTAACAACTACGTAACTTGATTGTTCGTCAAGATTTGCTGAATACCCATTATGTTCTTCTTAATCTGCTTCGTATATCCCCTCTCTGAAGTCATAGACTTGACTCCATATCTTAATTTTTGTGCCATTGATCGTCACCGTATCCTTTGTCCACTTCACTTCTTTTATTTCGCGACAAGGATACTCCCAGTACATTCTGCGCTTTTCTCCATCCTTGTTCTCCATGATGCCAAGCATCGCGAAATCCACCGTCGCACCACCATTTGCGCGGTAAAAACGAATCGTATATGCCTGATCGGGCGAGGTACTTTTCGAGATATACTCTTCTTTTGGAACAACATTGATATCAACTAAGAAAAATAATCGATAGATCATCCACACGACAGATAAAAATAGACTTACACCCACTACAATTCCAGTTATCTTCAGCTTTTTTCTCACTTTTCAAAACTCCAATTTATACATATATTCTTTAATATTCAATCGTTTAGTCGCCCCAAAAACAAACCAACGTATTCTGATAGACGGACGCGATGCACATCCGCTTCAACAATTCTAAAAATTGATGTAGTTCCATCATTCGATTGTCTGACGGATGCATCATCCACGGCTCATTCGCATAATAATTCGCTTGATTCATCATCCATGCTTCCTTCGGTGTGCAATAGCGTTGAATAAGCAGCTCGCAAATTCCGATCAACTCGTTCACTTCTCTCGCTCCAAACAATTTATCGGCGTAAGGATCGAGATTAATCAGGAGATCGCAACGATTGGATGTACTTGCGAAGTCTTCTCTTAAAAAGCGTTGGACTTTGCTCGGATACCAGAGCATCTCTGTTTCTTTTGGCATTTCTTTTAAACTCGTACTAATTCCAAACATGATATCCTCCCTTATATCACCCGTCCGGATGTCAATCATAGTAGCCGATGCTGTCTCCTTTCGGAAGAAACGCTTTGATCTTGTCTTCAGTATTAAAACAAGCTTCATTCGAAAACAGATAATAGCCCATGAAATCATGCTCCATCGTGATGAACGACATCTCGTTCGTCGCACGAATGACGGGAACGATACGTTCTTTTTTGAAAAACCATCCTTTGACCATTCTCTGCTCAAACGACAGGAGATTCGTAAACGATAGGAAAAAAAATCGTTTACTGCCGCATACCAATACGTTTCGTCCAGTAGACGCTCAAGTTCGCTCGCATCGTTTACTTGAAGGCTATAATAAGGACTGCTCTTATCTGATTGAATCTTTGTATATAACAGATTTTCCTTCTGAAAAAACGGTTCCACTTCTTCATTGGTAAAACCACCGCCGAACGTAACAAATAGCGGAAAGCGATTCAGACGCGTCAAAAAATGCTTCAATACATCATTCGAATCACGTTGATAGTCTCTTTTCTCGTCATTCGGAATACAGCCCATCGAATAAATCGACTTAATAGCACCTGGTTGATCAATGTCGAGATAACGCTCTTTGATCACTTTTGCATGATTCGTATGTTCTTCGAGATCGATGTATAACATGGAAATCCCTCCACGTGCTCTGTTTGATCCAACTACATAATCCAATAAATCGGTGAAAGCAATCAAATAGTAGCCGTTGTTACTAGCCAATGAAATAGACTTCGCTAGTATTTGCAGTAAGTCAGTCGGTTGATTCACTTCGACGGTCATATATCTCTCACGCTTAGTGATTAGAATCTCTGTATACGGTAATTGTTTGTGCTTAACCGTAGACATCAAATCTTATTTTTCTAAATCAGTCAGTTCATGGAATCCAAAAGAGAGATAGATTGGAAAACGATTCAACCGCTTGAATAATTGGGTTAACATTATTTCGTACGAGATGATTTCTTCCTCATCGGAATCATCGTTATAATACTCAAAAGAAAAAATGGATTTGATTCGGTCTTGTCCCTTCATCACAAGATGGTATTCCTTAATCGTCTTTGCATGATTCTGCTGTTCTTCGATGTAAATGTGCATATTAATCCCCTCACTTTCGTTGGATTGTCACCGTCGTCTTCAGGATTGTTAATAAAATGATGCTAGACTATAGTTATGGTCTTTACTGATACTCGACCGCAAACCATACATAACTCCAGTTAGAGGTGATTTTGATGAAACAACTTATGCCTTGCGCCATCTGTGGCGAACGCCACGAAGAACTCCCGACCGAGTATGAAACGCTCGGCCCGGTGTATTATGAACAAATGTCTGAGAAAGAAAAAGCGACGAAAAGTGAGATGCACGACTTGTGGTGTGTGCTAGAACTGGATGGTCCACATTACTTCGTAAAGGGGATTCTTGAACTCCCGATCGCTGGACAAGACGAATCCTTCTGGTGGATCACATGGGTGAGCCTGAGCCCTGACAACTTCGCTCGCTTCAACGAGAAGAAACGTCCTCTTATCGAAGAGCCGATGTTCGGTTGGTTCTCAAGCGATCTACCGGCTTACCCGGATACCGTCAACTTGAAAGTGATGGTCCATGACGAAGGACCCGGTCAACTTCCCTTCTTTGAACTCGAGCCAACGGATCACCCTTTATCAATCGAATTCTATTCTGAGATGACACTTGCGCAAGTCCATGCCATCGCAGACATCGTCTATGCACAAGAGTGAATCATCTAAAACGAAGCCGCTGTGATCAGCGGTTTTTAGTTTTCACTCTGTTTCGTGATCAAAATATGGGTTCTTTCAGGAATCTCAATGTCTTCTAACTGATTAAGTTCTAAAGACAGTGTCATACTTTTCTCTTGCGGATAGGACTCATCCCCAATCCAACATGTATACAGTTCAAACGATTCACCCTCATCTAAGAAGTCATTCATGAACGTAAATAGATAACGTAGCTTTTCCTTTGACTCCTTTGAAATGCTAGAATCAAAAGGTTCGACGATCTCGATTCCCCAATCACTTGAAATCTCATATACATACCATTTATGAAAATGTCTCATTTTTACTTCATACAGACAATCTTTATCCGCAAAACTGGGTCCTATATATAAGGGAAGTGTTTCATCTTCTTCATCCAAATTGAGATACTTTTCAGGAATTTGTCTCTCCATACAGATATATGACGCTAAGCTCATTACGCTTCCTCCTTATGTTTGATACTTCTATCGTTACTTGAAAGATGTCTCTACATTGTCTATTTTTCCAAAATGTGCGATCTTTCCATTCGTACAAAAGTGATCGAGCATGCCAAATCGATCCGTTGCATCGCGGGTCACGATGAAGTTATACGCCATCAATAACGAGAATTCAGACATGAAGTCCTCGAGCGTTTGTTTCGAGGAACGCGAAGACTTCCCTGTCGTCACTTCTTTTCGATTCAGCAAATGCAATAAATGTTCTTCAAAAACAGCTTGCCAATTGGAGTCGTGCAACGTCATCACGTGAATCGAATCATGGTTTTCTAAAACATCCCGACCACAAAAGACGACCTCGACCGGAAACGTGGCATGCGGTAAGACTGCATCAAAAAAGTTCTCATATTCTGTACCTGATTCATCAAGCTCCTCATATGCGACTCCATACATCGCGACACAATCGTTCGTGACCCGGACGATTCCTTGTTCTTGTTTTTGGACGATGAGCGTCACTTCTACTTCAGTCGCCATTTCCTGCTGTTCGATGACAAGATGTTCGAGAAATTGTTCAAGTTGCGCGGCATTGGTCATGATGAAATGGGATCGAACCGTCCAATCCGAAAAATCGCTGATGTTCGGATTCTGCTTGAGTGGTCGTTCCAGCAACTTTACTTCAAACGGATACAAATGCTGACTCACCTGAAGACGGATGAGGTCTTGCCAATCGTCGCATGGTAGCAGTTCCCGGAACACATCAATCCATTCGTCTCGTTGAAGTCGCATTCTATTCTTATTTTCCATCTTTAATCTGATCTTCTAGTTTGCTGCAAAGATAGCCCACAATATGTTCATGTGTCGTCCGTTCTTCGAGATCATCATTGTCGACTAATTCATCGATTGCTTTCGAGATGACCTGCCATAATGCTGTGCCTTGATACTGATCGTATGGTGTTTTCACTTTCTGACCTCCTTTTATCCTCTCCGGATTTCATTCATAAAAATGTCTGTCCCTTGGAACGCAGAAATCATATCTTCTCCAAATAACGTGATGCTCCCCTCCCACGGATGACCAAGATATCCCCAGCGAAAATCACGAGCGATGAAAAAGGAGTAATCGCCATCTGGAACGGCCGGAATCATCCAGTCTCCCTCTTCATTTCGAAGAAACGGATGTCTTGGGTCAATCCAGTATCCTTGATGATTCCAATCAAGTGCCATGACACGTTCTCCTTCAACGGTCAGCTCGGTCAGAATACGTCGTAGCTCCCGCTCCATCTCTTCTCGTTTCTCGTAATCCACTTCGTATGTAATGAACGGACTTGGGGCATAGAAGGATGGAAACATCGTCGTACTAGGCGAGAATTGAAATTGTTGATCAATGACATGCCAGACCTTCTCGTCCTCCGCTTGCGTCATCGGAATCCAGCTCCATGGTTTCCCCTCACCAATCAGATCGAACGTCGCTCCTTCAGGATATAGACCAGTGTATGTTTCTCCTTCTGGTACCGTGATGATCGGTTCGCCTCGCACATCGTGTTCTTTCATCCCTTCAAAGATCAGAGAAACAGCCGCCTCGACATCAAGGACATGGTAAAAGATATTCGTCGTATTACCACCGATATCTCCCCCTTCACAGTAGCCGTTTCCTGTATGAAGCAGACCTTCATCGATCATCTCTTCCATCATATGACGGCGCTCAAGCGCCGCTTCTGCCTGACCCTCGGCATAAGGAAACTGGACGACTAGTTCCTTGTAATCTGTGTCGTCCAGCTCGCGATAGCCTTGACGTTCAAACTCCTCAACCAACCTCAATATCTGTACACCTAATCGTTTGAAGCGTGAGACGCGCATCTGTTTTACGTCTTCTGTTTTCACCCACGCTCCAACGATTCCTTGATACTGCACGATGAGACGTCCCTCGGTATTGATTGTTCGGTAGAGCATATCTGAGCCGCTTTGTTTTATTAGTTGGATCATGATTGGTGTCGTTCCCTTCCATCACAATGCGTGCAAGTCATGAACGCTTAGCGTTTACATCTGTTAGTCAGGACTACTTCTTATTCTGACCATACCGACAAACGGGTGCGAGGATCATTGTCATCTGTCACCCACTCGATTCTGGTATATCCACGTTTCACAGCGTTCTCATAAAACGCTTCCGATACGTGCTGCTCCTTACAATAGATATCGACGTACGAGCAGTCATAAATCAAAATCGCGATTTGACAATTACTTTCCTGAAACCATTCATAAGTCATTCCGACTTCTTCAGTCTGACCACTTTCAAATGCAAACAATTCAGCAAAGATCAGGTAATTGCTAGGTCCCCTTAGCCATTTCGCTAGTTCACGTCCTGTCACATTCTGATCGACCGAAAACTCTTCTAAACTGTCATACCATTCCCCGTCCATGGTTTGGATGGGAAAATCAAAATTGCGAAGAAACCAATCATACGCTTTCATCTCGATCGCACTTAATATGTCGATCAAGACACGCCCCGGTTCATTCGGGATTTCAAACGATACACCACGCAGACTCATTGAATCCCTTCTTTCTACCTTGTCATAAGAAGGCTGCAGTAAGAAAACACTGAAGTTCCTGTTCTTCACTCGAACTCCCCCACGTACAAACAGCGTAACCTCGTGCGGTGAATGTCCTAACTATCTCGGTGACTGGTAAACTTCCGCTTTCTGTTAAGCCGATGTCATGTACCTGCGCAAGTAGCTCCTGACAATATGATGGTCGATCATGATTCGTACAAATAATGGTATACATAGATGGAGAATCACTAATCATCTCAATGGCTATCGAGACCAAATTCAGCGATACCGACGTAAATTCTTTTAGACTGGAACTCATTTCCGACAAGTATTACTACATAAAAGCGATAGGTGCCCAGCGCATGCTTTTGCGTTAGCTCGTCATGGAACATCTCACTACTGATTTGTTTGAATTGGACGATGTCTTCTGGAAACAAAAGCATTTCACCGACCAGACATAAACAACGAATCGATGAACTCGCATCCGCAAGCCATGGAAAGATGCGTGTCGCATCGCTATGCCCTTCGACATACGTTTTCGTGAAGAATCTCCTTTTTTAATCCCACTGACACGTCACGCTTTGATTGACCTCAAGACGAAGACAAACAAGTTCATTTGTTTTGAGACTAGACAGTCGGAGCGAGCGTTGCGCTTCATGGGTATAGGACAACTCGAATCTGACTTTATCCACCTTCTTCAGTAAAAAGTATACCCAGTGCTGATTGTATTCACTCTCGGACAGGACTTCCCATAACGCATCCTCAATGATTTGCCTCGCAGATATGCAATTTCATGAACGCATTCTCTGCTATCACGGGTAACGCCGCAAATACGGGAGGGTTCGGAATTCGCGGTTTCTGAATGACCAAGGTATAGCCATCTTTCAGAAGACGATCCAATTGTTCTCGGCTATCCGGAATCCCTTCTTCGATGACGCAAGACGGTAGTTCTCTGATTCGGATCGGTAGCCCCACTTCATATTCAAATGGGTCTTCGAGTGCTAACAATTCTTCGTGAGAATAGGTTACTTTCATACTGTTATTTTCCCCTACCTTTGTGCAATGCTTTGAAGTTTTAGTCATATCAGAAATTGATTCTTTAAACGGATTCGTAATCTCTTTGTTTCATTCATATGTAGCGATCTCCACATTCAGGAGATTTTTTCGATTTTACGTTTGTGCTTGCTTCGAAGATATAATAAGAGTGCCGTTCCTGTACCAATCGACAGAATCGGAAATAGATGCGGAATATACTGCACTTGCCGAAAACTGACATGCATCAAGAAATAATCGACGAAACAGATAATCCGTAACCACATTGGTAACTGATCTTTACTGATGAATGCTAAGAACATCAGAACGATACCGATACCTAATACAACAATCGGTAATAGAGAGAACGGTGTCACGAACTGAAACAGACCGAGTCCCACAAGAAGATAAGCGAGCCATTTCGTCCGGCGTCGAAACGTCTCGCGTTCTTTCCGTCCGGGTTGCATCCCGTAAATATCATCCTGCTTGTATCCTTCCGCTTGCTTCTCTGTAATCAATTCCTCCATCCGTCGTTTTGCTTGGCGCCGAAATGTATATTTTTCTTCAATTGAATCACTGACATCTTGATTGAGTTTCCATTGTTCGGTAACACCGCGATACATCTGGATCGTTCGACCGTCGCGGTACAAGAACCAGACATAGGTGATGCCACCCATTTGTTTACTGAGTGTCTGAATCATGTTAACCCTCCAGATCTGCTAGGACATCTTCCGGATCAAGCTCAAGTCCGACGAGCTCCGGTCCCCAGTTCAAGCCACAATAGAGTCCGTCGTCGATCATGTTCGGTAACCAGCCATTCATGAACAAATTCAGGTCTAAGCGAATCAGGTGATAGTTCGCCCATTCCTTTGTCTGTAAAGCCTTCGCTGCTGCTTCCGTCGAAAAGAATAACAATACGTCCGTCTCGTCTTGATTCGACGGACAATACGCCCAGCCCGACTGTTCGAACTTTGATAGACCGTAGACAACTCCTGTCTCGATAACGGTTTGTACGAAAAGTTCTGCTTGTTCCGCACTCCGTTCCATTTGTTGTTCCTTTTCAATAAACGCCTTCAACGTCGGCGCTACTGGAAACAACTCTTGTTCTACATGATCCCATAAGACGATCGTCTCCGTGTCCGGAAGCTGATACCCGAGTTCGTCACCTGTGCCGTCACTTGCGATCCGCAAGAACCCGGATGGATAGTCCTCCGCATCCGTCGTGTTAACACGAACGAGATCGTCCCATGTCCGTTTGATATATTGCTCGTCCTTGATCGGATGAAATTCCCATTCGCCGACGCTGAACTTGTTTTCGCGCTTGTACCTATTTCGTAGTTCTTTCGGAAGCTCAAAGCCGAGTTCTGACTCTACCTCTTGGAGGCGTTCTTCCGTGATGCCAGGTAAGCCGATTGGGTATTCCATGAATATCACTCCTATTTATATATTTTCCGCCTTTAATTTTTCCGATTAAAGTTCTTCCCTGTAGGATAAAGTCCGGTCAAGCGTTTGCCGTAATGAACCTTTGCCTGCCCCACCCAAATCTTGAACGACGTAGTATCCATCTTTCTGCTTCTCTACTACAAGTTCCCGGGTATAAGCATCCAGATTAAAAAAACGCGAGAATTTCTGCTCGCTCTTTGGTTCTTCTAACCGCTCTCCCATGATGCCGTGAAACGTGTAGAGTGTCCGACCATCCTTCTCGAACAGCCAAAAATGATTCTGACCGTCGAGTTGCATGACTCCCCTCCCGTTCTTATAGATCCGCGAACCATTCTCAATTCAGCTGCCGAATCACCGTATCGCTTGGCAACTGTTGTCGCAATCGTTCCGCCCAGTCCGTCCGAAGATCAAGGCGTCTCCTGATGGACGACGGCTCCGTTCTCGAATTGTAGCGGAAACCGGAATAATCCGAGAGACGTCATCGTAGCCGCATTCGGAAACGGTGCATCCTGAAACTGCATCAATTGAATCCATCTTTTTGTAATTCTTCAATCTCGAGATGGTACGTTATCTCGCCACAGTGAACTTCTAGATGTTCTATGTAATTCATATATTCTGCTCGATGATTACTTTTCTTAAAAAATCAAATTTTCTTATTCATTATAAAATGGATAACCATTTATGGGAATTTTTATTTTATGATGTTAATCCAAGATGGTCGATTCGTCTAAAGAAAAAAGGTTAAAACACATCCCAACCGGGTGGTTTTAACCTTTTTGTAGCATCACCGATATATTTACAATCGAGTCAGCTATTGACGACTTTTTCAGTTGTTTCTGCAGCCATGACCGATCGGTTGATCGACAGTTGCTCCCCTTCCTTCAAACGTTTTTTATATTCAGCTGTCGCTGTGAATAAAACGTCTGTTGACGAGTTGAGTCCTGTCTCAAACGAGTCTTGCAAGACACTGATGATCAGTCCGACGGCTACGACCTGCATCGCTAAATCATTCGGAATCCCGAACAGGCTACAAGCGAGCGGAATCAGGAGGAGCGATCCGCCTGCAACACCGGAAGCTCCACATGCACAAACGGCAGCTAAGACGCTTAAGAGAATGGCCGTCGGGAGATCGACCGCGATGTCAAGCGTGTTGACCGCAGCAAGCGTCAAGACGGAAATCGTGATCGCCGCGCCGCCCATGTTGATCGTCGCACCGAGCGGAATCGAAATCCCGTAGGTTTCTTTATCAAGGCCAAGCTTTTTACAGAGTTCCATGTTGACCGGTATGTTCGCTGCCGAGCTCCGTGTGAAGAAGGCCGTAATCCCGCTCTCACGGAGACATTTGAAGACGAGCGGATACGGATTTTGACGGACATTGATGAAAACAATCAACGGATTGACGATCAGTGCAACGACGAGCATCGTCCCGATCAGGACCAATAATAAATTACCGTAATCAAGCAGTGATTTAAGACCATTTTCCGTCACCGAACCGATGACGATTCCCATGATGCCAAGTGGAGCGAGTTTAATGATCCACCCGACGACTTGTGCGATTGAGTCGGAGATGTTCGAGATGAACGTCTTCGTCGTATCTGAGGCATTTTTAAGTGCTAACCCTAAGACGATCGCCCACGCTAAAATGCCGATGTAGTTGGCTTTGATCAATGCGTTGACCGGATTGTCGACCACATTCAGGACGAGTTTTCGGAGCACGTCGACGGCATTATCCGGAGCAGCCAATTTCTCTGCACCCTCCGTCAGAATGATAGAGACAGGGAACAGGAAGCTGATGATGACAGCAATCGATCCCGCTAGGAACGTACCGAGAAGATACAGGAAGATGATCGACTTCATGTTCGTCTGCTGTCCCTTTTTATGCTGTACAATCGCAGCCATGACCAGGAAAAATACTAGAACAGGTGCGACTGCCTTCAGTGCGGAAACAAACAGTGTGCCAAAGATGGTTAAGGATTTTGCGGTTTCAGGAATCGATACCGCTAAGATAATACCAAAAATCAAGCCAATTACAATTTGTTTCACTAAACTAATCCGGTTCCATCTTTTCAACACTTTCATACTTTCCCCTCCAGGCTTAAAGCAAATAAATTATTTAGAATTTGAAAAATGACGATTTCTCTCTCCTATCCCGAAAAGCAGATAGTCTGTTCGTTCATTTTTCTAAAAATTCTCTCAGTTTATTGTTTTCTATTCTTACACAAAACCTAAGAAATAAAAACTAGTTTTTTGCAAGAAATATGATTCTTTTAGGACAAGGTATTAAAAGAATAGGAATGCAATCGCTTGCATAAATACAAAAGGAAGACACCCTCGTTGCGAGACGTCCTCCTTTGACTTTTCTTCTTTTCTGTTACGTATTACACTTCATTTCCCAATCCACCAGATGTTCATTCGTCCTCTGCGAAGTTGACCCGTACGCCGACGATTTGCCGCGAGACATCATACTGGATGTCAACATCATACAGCCCGTCTCCAAAACCTGACGTTGAGACGGCACCAAATGAGACGATACCAGCCTGATCATCGGCAGAAACAACTGTCTCAAACTCCATCGCTTGATTCTGACGATAAGCTGTCCAATCAAAAATGCCGGCCAGTGCCGAGTCGACGCCGACCAGTTTTTCCTGCCGGTGCCATTTGCCGCTTCGCTTTTTGTCCCCTTCAAAAACAAGTAATTGCTCAACCCATTCGTCTTCCGTGTAAATGATAGCTGCGGTCCACCTGCCTGATTTCACATTCGACAAAATCAGCTGTAAATCGGTGTCTTCTTCTAGTCCGTAATAAGGATCCGTCACGATTAGCTCGTTGCCTTCTACCGTGAAACGACCAATTCGGTAGGCCTGATTCGTTTTTCGTTTCGGGACATGCCAATCGACGAACTCTCCCAAAGAAGACGACGGGTATTTTGCGATTCCCGACCGTTCATTCCATCTAAAGACGAGCTCCTGCAGGAAACGTTTCCGAATCCGGTAACACAACTTGTCCCCGTTCAGATTTTCACCGATACAAATCAAATCGTCCGGTAATCCGGCGGGACGATTCTCGTTTTGACGAACGATATCCAGTGAAAACGTTTGACCTGTTGGTACAGGGTACAAGGTCCATTCACCAAACTGTGCACCGTTCGACTGTAAGAACAAGTCTTTGTATTCACCCGGAAACAACACACCTAAGGCACGCTCTGCTTTTTTCAGGTCAACAGCTGATACCCCGGGGGCCCTTGCATCGGGATGGAGACGTTTAATGAGTTTGCTCACGATAGCATCGCTCCTATCCATGTTGTTTAGACGGCGTAAGGCAACCAAATAATTAATACAAGTGACAGCACCGTTTTCGAAAATTGTTTTTTCTCCAGAAACCATGGCAGTAACACCAGTCCGACTATCGTCATCGCGAGCAACACCAGTCCTAGATTAAAATAATGCGCTCCCGCTGCTAACGGAATACTCAAAATCCGGAAATCTGCATTCGGAAAATAACCGAGTCGATCGAATAAAATATTTCCAAGTACCCCACCTGCAATCAACAGGATGGAAAGAATCAACATTTTTTTCTTCAATATGAACAGCTCCTTTTTTAATACGTATGTATGATTCCTAATATATGTCACTCTATAACCGTTCCGAGCAATATTTATTGTCTTTCTTTTTGGAATTTCACATAATCATCATGGATTAGCTTGAAAATTCGATCAGTTGATAAGAAGAAAAGTAGAATAGTCGTAATCAAAACTAAATCACCTCTGATTTTTTTTATATCGAAGTTTTTTTCTAACTCTATTAAATCTTGATACCAAGCATATGATGAGAGTATAAATACACCTATATAAATAACAACTTTTTTTTGAGTCATATATACATCATACTCGTTAGTTGTTTTAATTAATTCTTCTTTTACATTAGTGAAATAGTAATTCTCCATAATGAAAGTATTAGAGTATAAGCTTAATAAAATAAAGAAACTTATAACTGCTCCTAAGATTAAGTCTGGATATAAAAAAGTTAATATATCGATATGTAGGACTATACTTATTAGAAGAATGCAAATAACCATATAAAATGAAGGCATTGTATTATTAATAAAAAAATAGATTCTATCCGTCACATAATTTTGCGCTTTAATTACTTTTACGTCTTTATTCGTCATTTCTATACTTATCTTTCTTTGAACGATCAACATGTTATCTATAGTTACAACAAACCCTAAATCAATAAATAGTATTAGAAAACCAAATAATTGGAAGGATAGTTTTCCAGTTCTTATTGCCTGACGAATTGTAATATTAAGTGCAACACCTAGGAGAAAACACAAAAAAACCCATAACGACCTCGTGTAGAATAAAGCTACCACACCACATTCAACGGAGGATTCGTTATGAGCTATGTTCATCTTAC
>NZ_JACSMR010000014.1 GCF_018618755.1 Exiguobacterium sp. s193 | reverse complement strand
AGAGACGATGAGGTAGATAGGTCACGGGTGGAAGCATGGTGACATGCGGAGCTGAGTGATACTAATCGGTCGAGGCCTTGTTCTAGCAGATGATTGTTGATGACTTCAGTTTTGAGGGCGCGAGCCCTGTCGTCTGGTGACGATAGCCAAGTGGTCACACCCGTTCCCATGCCGAACACGGAAGTTAAGCACTTGAACGCCGAAAGTAGTTGGGGGCTTCCCCCTGTGAGGATAGGACGTTGCCAGGCAAACGGTGGTTCTGGAGCATACGCTCAAGGGCCGCCGCTTTTTTATGGACTTTTTTTGGTTTTTTATACATATAATAAGGAAGGAATGTGATACTCATGGCAAAAAAACAAAAAATGCGCGTTGCCGTAGAAGAAAATGAAACGATCAGTGAGTGTATTGATCGGATTGATGCCATGGGTTATCGTCCGACCGTTCGACGGGAAGAACCGATTTTTGGACTTGATGCCAACGGAGAACCGTATCCGATTCGTCAACAAATCATCTTTGACTGTAAGCCGAAACTCGAATCTGAGAATACATGAACCGAACTATTTTCTCACCAAGACCATCCTTTCTTTTATGAGAGGGTGGTCTTTTTTAGTAGTTTTTCTTTCTGTCAGGTTGGCAGCTGTTTAAATTTCCGAATGGAAAATCAATTAAAAGCGAGATATTAAGTATAAAACCGAACGATGAATTTTCAGATAATTAAATTGTTCGCCTTTGGTTGACGAATGCTTCCTTGTCTTGTTAAGATGAAGGCGTGATAGGAAGATTGAATATAACACCTCGTATAATAGCAGGGATATGGCTTGCAAGTTTCTACCCGACGACCCTAAATCGTTGGACTATGGGGTATATGGATGTTCGTCGATTGTTCTTTGGCGTACCTTTTTATACCCTAAGCCACCCTTTTAGTCGTGGTTTGGGCTTTTTTTATGCAAAAAGAGGAGGAGACAAAGATGAGTAATGTGGAAATCGGCGTCATTATGGGAAGCCAGTCTGACTGGTCAACAATGAAAGCGACATGTGATGTACTCGATCAGCTGAACATTCCGTACGAAAAGAAAGTGGTCTCGGCCCACCGGACACCGGACTTGATGTTCCGTTACGCAGAAACAGCACGTGAGCGGGGGCTGAAGGTCATCATTGCAGGAGCAGGTGGGGCAGCCCACTTGCCAGGAATGGTGGCAGCGAAGACAACACTCCCTGTCATCGGGGTTCCGATTAAAAGCAAAGCTCTTCAAGGCATCGACTCTTTACTCTCAATCGTCCAGATGCCGGGCGGCGTTCCCGTTGCTACGGTTGCGATCGGTGAGGCGGGTGCAAAGAACGCCGGGTTACTGGCAGCACAAATTCTTGGAACAGTGGACGAGCGGGTTGCGCGAGCGCTCGACCATATGCGTGTCGAACTAGAAGGACAAGTCATCGCTTCCGAGGTGCATCTGACATGAAGAAGATTGGCATCTTAGGTGGCGGTCAGCTCGGACGGATGATGGCATTATCGGCACGCGAAATGGGATATGAACTCCTGACACTGGATCCGACAGAAAATGCACCGTGTGCGCAAATCACGGACCATCAAATCGTCGCAGACTTCACGGACGTCGAAGCAGCAAAGCGTCTAGCGCGAGAATCGGATGTCGTCACGTACGAATTCGAGAACATCTCGCACGAAGTCGCGATGGCAATCGGTGATAAGTTGGTCCACGGGACAGAGTTGTTGTTTCAGACGCAACACCGGATCCGGGAAAAAGAGATGATTGAACGACATGGTTATCAGGTTGCACCGTATCATGCTGTTCATACCGTTGCAGACTTGAAAGAAGCAGGCGAACGGTTGGGATTACCTTTCGTCCTGAAGACGGCTCGCTTCGGTTATGACGGAAAAGGGCAGACCGTCATCCGGTCGGCAGCTGATTTAACGAATGCCATTGAAACGTTTGAACCGACCGAATACGTCGCTGAAAAATGGTTGCCGTTTGATCAAGAAATTTCCGTCATCGTCACACGGAGCGAACGGGAAACGCATGTCTTTCCAGTCAGCGAAAACATTCACCGGGACAACATTCTCCATTTGTCGATCGTTCCGGCCCGCATTTCAAGTGAGCTGTCACAACAGGCAATTGATTTGGCAACGAACATAGCTGAAGCAGTCGGCTTGATTGGGACGCTCGCCATCGAACTCTTTGTTGTCGGTTCAGAAATCATCGTCAATGAATTGGCACCGCGCCCACATAACTCGGGGCACTATTCCATCGACGCGTGTGAGACGTCACAGTTCGAACAGCACATCCGTGCCATCTGTGGACTCCCGCTCGGTGATACCCGCCTGACGACGCCGGTCGTCATGGCGAACATCCTAGGTCAACATGTCACAGCATTATCCGAGGAACAACATACATTATCGGCACGGACGAAAGTCCACTTATATGGAAAGCAGGAAGCAAAGACAGGACGGAAGATGGGGCATTTGAACATCTTAGCGGATTCAGTCGAAGAAGCCTTAGCCGAAGTCGAGCGCCTGCAAATCTGGAAGGAGACGGTTAGATGATCGAACGGTATACACGACCTGAGATGAAAGCGATTTGGACAGAACAGAATAAATTTGAGGCTTGGTTGAAAGTCGAAATCTTAGCCTGTGAAGCGTGGAGTGAGCTTGGTGTCATTCCAAAAGAAGATGTGAAACTCCTTTGGGACAATGCCTCGTTTGATGTGAACCGCATCAATGAAATCGAACAAGAGACACGCCATGACGTCATCGCCTTTACACGCGCTGTATCGGAGACGCTTGGTGAAGAACGTAAATGGGTCCATTACGGACTGACGTCAACGGACGTCGTCGATACGGCACTCTCGTATCTCTTGAAGCAAGCAAACGATATTCTCGCAGCGGATCTTGACCGTTTCATCGAAATTTTGAAAGTCAAAGCGAACGAACATAAATACACGGTCATGATGGGACGGACACACGGTGTTCACGCCGAACCGACGACGTTCGGTCTGAAGCTTGCCCTCTGGTACGAAGAGATGAAACGGAACAAAGTCCGCTTCGACGCTGCACGTGAGACCGTCGAATACGGAAAAATGTCAGGTGCGGTCGGAACGTTTGCGAACATCGACCCGTTCATCGAAAAATATGTCTGTGAGAAGCTTGGCACGAAACCGGCTCCGGTCTCGACGCAAACCCTGCAGCGTGATCGTCATGCCCATTACATGTCGACCATCGCGTTAATCGCAACATCGATTGAGAAGATGGCGACGGAAATTCGTGGTCTTCAAAAAACCGAAACACGGGAAGTCGAAGAATTCTTCGCGAAAGGTCAAAAAGGATCATCCGCGATGCCACATAAACGTAACCCGATCGGTTCAGAAAACATGACAGGGCTTGCCCGGGTCATTCGTGGACACATGGTGACGGCTTACGAAAACGTCTCGCTTTGGCACGAACGGGACATTTCCCATTCGTCTGCGGAGCGGATCATTCTGCCGGACGCAACCGGCTTACTCAACTACATGTTGAACCGGTTCGGTAACATCGTCAAAAACTTGACGGTCTTCCCGGAAAACATGAAACGCAACATGGACCGGACATTTGGTGTCATCTTCTCCGGACACGTCTTACTCGCTTTGATTGAAAAAGGCTGGTCGCGTGAAGTCGCGTACGACTTCGTCCAACCACGGGCGATGCAAGCATGGGAAGAACAAATCATGTTCCGTGACTTGTTATGGCAGGAACAAGAGATTCAACAACTCTTTATAGAAGCAGAACTCGATGCTTGTTTTGATCCGACGTATCATACGAGCCGGGTCGATGAAATTTTTGAACGGTGTGGCTTGAACTAATCAACCTGAGACGGGGCATTGTCCCCGTCTACATCTTAGGATCTTGGGGGACGAAAGCAATGCAACCACTTTATGAAGGTAAGGCTAAACGATTATACACGACGCAGGAGCAGGACGTGCTCCGCATCGTCTACAAGGACGAAGCGACAGCATTTAATGGAGAGAAAAAAGCAGAATTCGCAGGTAAAGGTGAACTGAACAACCGCTTGACGAGTCACTTCTTTGAAGTACTTGAAGCGGCCGATATTCCGACCCATTTCATTGAACGCATTTCCGAGCGCGAACAGCTCGTACGCCGTGTCACCATCATTCCACTCGAAGTCGTCGTCCGCAATGTCGTCGCCGGAAGCCTCAGCAAACGGCTTGGGATCGAAGAAGGAACGGTGCTCGAAACACCAATCGTTGAGTTTTATTATAAAGATGATAGCTTAGGCGATCCGCTCGTCACCCGTGCACACATCAATTTACTGAAGATTTCGACTACGGAAGAGCTCGATTTACTTGAACAAGAAGCGAACCGCGTCAATGCCGTCTTACGTCCGTATTTTGACGAAAAGGGAATCACGCTCGTCGATTTCAAACTCGAATACGGCAAAACACCGACCGGCGAGATTCTGCTGGCTGACGAAATTTCACCGGACACATGCCGTCTGTGGGATAAAGAAACGGGAGATCACCTCGATAAAGATGTCTTCCGTCGCAACATCGGGTCACTCATCGACACGTACCAAACACTATTCAATCGCCTAGGGGGAAACACACAATGAAAAAAGTCATCGTATCGATCGCATTACGGGAAAGCATTTTAGATCCACAAGGAGTCGCTGTCAAAGGTGGTCTTGCGCAACTCGGTTTTACGGGTGTCGAAGAAGTCCGGATCGGAAAACGAATCGAACTGCTCGTCTCGGATGAAACGACGGACACGATGATTCATGACATGTGCCAAAAGCTCCTCGTCAACACGGTGATGGAAGACTATCGTTTTGAAGTAGAAGAGGTGACGACGGCATGAAGTTCGCGGTCATCGTCTTTCCAGGATCGAACTGTGATTTAGATATGTACCACGCCGTTAAGGATGCACTCGGTGAGGAAGCGGACTATGTCTTCCATACCGAAACGTCACTTGAAGGATACGATGGTGTCCTGCTTCCGGGCGGTTTCTCATACGGAGACTATCTCCGCTGCGGCGCAATCGCCCAGTTTTCACCAATCATGGAGGAAGTGAAACGATTTGCAGCAGAAGGGAAAACCGTTCTTGGTGTCTGTAACGGCTTCCAAATCCTTGTCGAAGCGGGTCTCCTCCCGGGCGTCTTACACCGCAATACCGGACTGAAGTTCATGTGCCGGACGGTCGAACTGAAGGTCGAAAATTCCAAAACACGTTTCACGTCAGATTACGCACCAGGCGAAACGATTTCGATTCCAATCGCTCATGGCGAAGGAAACTACTACTGTGACGACGCAACGTATGCGATGTTGCAGACGAATCAACAGATTGCCTTCACGTACGTCGACAATCCGAACGGATCACGCGGCGATATCGCAGGGATTACGAATAAAGCAGGAAATGTGCTCGGGATGATGCCACACCCGGAGCGTGCTGTCGAAATGCTGACAGGCGGAACAGATGGACTTAAGTTATTCACTTCACTCGTCAAACAGGGGGCCCACCATGTTAAAACAACAGTCTGAACCAACGATTGAGCAAATTCAGGAGCAACGGATTTATGCGACGATGGGACTTAGCGATGCCGAGTACCAGATGGTCGTCGACTTACTCGGTCGTCAACCGAATTACACGGAAACAGGACTCTTCTCCGTCATGTGGTCAGAACACTGTTCGTACAAAACATCAAAACCGGTCTTACGTCAGTTTCCGACGACCGGTCCCCGCGTCTTGCAAGGACCAGGTGAAGGCGCAGGTGTCGTCGATATCGGTGATAATCAAGCGGTCGTCTTTAAGATTGAAAGTCATAATCACCCATCAGCCGTCGAACCGTACCAAGGGGCAGCAACGGGTGTCGGTGGGATCATCCGTGACATCTTCTCGATGGGAGCCCGTCCCGTCGCGTTGATGAACTCGCTTCGTTTCGGACATCTCGGGACACCACGCGTCAATCAGTTGTTTGAACAGGTCGTCGCCGGGATTGCCGGATACGGCAACTGCGTCGGGATTCCGACGATTGGCGGAGAAGTCGGTTTCGACCATTCGTATGAAGGAAACCCGCTCGTCAATGCGATGTGCATCGGCTTGATCAACCACGAAGATATTCAAAAAGGTCTTGCGAAAGGTGCAGGGAACTCGGTCATGTACGTCGGTGCGGCAACCGGGCGTGACGGCATCCATGGTGCGACCTTCGCTTCAGAGGATCTCGGTGAGGATACGGAAGCAAAACGTCCGGCCGTTCAAGTCGGTGACCCCTTCATGGAGAAGTTATTGATTGAAGCCTGTCTCGAAATCGTCGGCCATCCGGCACTCGTCGGGATGCAGGACATGGGCGCAGCCGGATTGACCTCGTCGTCAGCCGAGATGGCGTCGAAAGCCGGTATGGGGATTGAAATGCACCTTGATGATGTCCCGCAACGTGAAACAGGCATGACCGCTTACGAAATGATGTTATCGGAGTCGCAGGAACGGATGTTGCTCGTCGTCGAGCGCGGACGGGAAGCAGAAATCGAAGCGATCGTTAGCAAATGGGGCTTACATGCCGTTCATGTCGGCGAAGTCATCGAAGAAAAAGTCCTTCGCCTTATCCAGCACGGAACAATCGTCGCGGAAGTACCGGTCGATGCCCTTGCGGAAGAAGCACCGGTCTATCAAAAGCCATCGCGCGTTCCGGCTTATTATGAAGAGTTCCAAGCAATGGAAGAGACGTTGCCGGTCGTCGAGGATGTCGTCGAAACATGGCGTGCCTTACTCAAGCAACCGACGATCGCGTCAAAACGTTGGGTCTACGATCAGTACGATCATATGGTTCAAACGTCAACCGTCGTTGCACCGGGTTCCGATGCAGCCGTCATCCGTGTCCGTGGCACGAACAAAGCGCTCGCGATGACGACAGACTGTAACAGTCGTTTCGTTTACCTCGATCCGTTCGTCGGTGGTCAAATCGCCGTCGCCGAAGCCGCGCGCAACATCGTCGCTAGCGGTGCAACACCACTCGCGATCACGGATTGCCTCAATTTCGGGAATCCGGATAAACCGGAAGGCTTCTGGCAACTCGAACAAGCGACCGCCGGAATGGCTGAAGCCTGTCGTGTGCTCGAGACACCGGTCATCGGTGGAAACGTTTCGCTCTACAACGAATCAGCCGGTAAAGCCGTCCACCCGACGCCGGTCGTCGGAATGGTCGGGTTACATGATCAGACCGACTGGATCACGACACAACACGTCAAACAAGCAGGTGACGCCGTCTACGTGCTCGGTGAGACGTTACCAGAGTTCGGCGGCAGTGAACTCCAATACATGCAATTCGAAAAATCATTCGGGAAAGCACCACGCATCGATTTGAACGTCGAACAAACCCGTTTACGTGCCTTACAATCTGCCGTTCAGGCAGGGCTCATCACAGCCATCCATGATGTCGCGGAAGGTGGACTCGCTGTCGCCTTGGCCGAAATGACATTCGGAACGACGCTCGGTCTCGACGTGACGTTTGCAGGACCGGCGTTACATCTCTTCAGTGAATCACAATCCCGGTTCGTCGTATCGGTGAAACCGGAGCACGAAGCAGCCTTCGTCGAACAGACAGGTGCTGAAAAACTGGGTCACGTCACTACAGACGATTTGATTCGAATCCAGACGACGGACACACTCATCGAAGCAACACGTTCAACACTGCAAGCCGACTGGGAAGGGGCGATCGCGTGTTATATGACATCAAAGGACTAAATGAAGAGTGCGGCGTATTCGGGATTTTTGGACAACCGGAAGCGGCACAACTTGCGTATTATGGTCTCCACAGCCTGCAACACCGGGGGCAGGAGGGGGCAGGGATCGTCGCAAGCGACGGGAACCTGCTTCTCCCGCACCGGGGACAAGGACTTGTAACAGAGGTTTTTTCGCAAAAGACGCTCGATTCGTTAGCCGGACATCATGCGATCGGACACGTCCGCTATTCGACGGCGGGCGGCAACACGCTTGAGAATACACAACCGCTTCACTTCAAATCACGGACGGGTGACTTGGCACTTGCTCATAACGGGAATCTCGTCAATGCCGATTCGTTAAAACATTTACTTGAGGCGGAAGGGGCGATTTTCCAAACGACGAGTGATACGGAAGTCGTCGCCCACCTCGTCAAACGGAGTAAATTACCGACGCTTGAAGACCGGATTGCCGATAGTCTGGCGCGGCTTGTCGGGGCATTCGCCTTTCTTTTCTTGACGGAAGATACATTGTACGTCGCCGTCGATCCACACGGTCTGCGCCCGTTATCACTCGGGAAAACACCGGATGGTGGCATCGTCTTTTCATCTGAAACGTGTGCCTTTGATATCGTTGGGGCCGAATTCATTCGTGACATCGAGCCAGGGGAGCTCGTGACGATCACGACGTCCGGTATGTCATCACGCCAATATATGGAACCGCATGAGCGGGCGATGTGTTCGATGGAATACATCTACTTTTCCCGTCCCGATTCGATGATTGATGGGGTCAATGTCCACACGGCACGAAAAGCACTTGGGAAAAAAATGTTTGAAGAAGCACCGGTCGAAGCTGATGTCGTCACCGGTGTTCCGGACTCAAGTATCTCTGCTGCGATTGGTTACGCGGAAGCGAGTGGCATCCCGTATGAAATGGGATTGATTAAAAACCGTTATGTCGGACGGACGTTCATCCAGCCGTCGCAAGAATTACGGGAGCGCGGCGTCAAAATGAAACTGTCGGCACTGCGTGGTGTCGTCAACGGCAAGCGGGTCATCATGGTTGATGATTCGATCGTGCGCGGAACGACAAGCCGCCGGATCGTCGGACTGTTACGGGAAGCGGGAGCGACCGAAGTCCACGTCCGCATCACGGCGCCACCGATTACGAATCCGTGTTATTACGGCATCGATACGTCGTCAAAAGACGAATTGATTTCCGCCCGCTTGACTCCAAGTGAGATTTGCCAAGAAATCGGTGCGGACTCACTTGAGTTTCTAACAGTCAACGGAATGGTCAATGCGATTGACCGTCCGTTCGATGGTCCATTGAAAGGGCAATGTACGGCCTGCTTCACAGGCGAATATCCGACACCAATCGGTGCACTTGAACTAGAAGCCAAACTTTGAATAGATGGGGGAACAAAGCATGAGTAAACAATACGAAGCAGCAGGTGTTAGCCTGACCGCAGGGTACGAATCCGTATCCCGGATGAAAAAACACGTCGCCCGTTCGATGCGGAAGGAAGTCATGACGGGACTCGGAAGTTTCGGTGCAATGTTCGACCTAAGTCAATTGAATTTAAAAGAACCGGTGCTCGTCAGCGGGACAGATGGTGTCGGAACGAAGTTAAAACTTGCCTTCGCCCTCGACCAGCACGATACGATCGGGATTGATTGTGTCGCGATGTGTGTCAACGACATCATCGTCCAGGGTGCAGAACCGCTCTATTTCCTCGACTACATTGCGCTCGGCAAAGCCATTCCGTCGAAAATCGAGCGGATTGTCGCCGGTGTCGCCGAAGGCTGTGTCCAGTCCGGCTGTACATTGATTGGTGGCGAGACGGCAGAGATGCCAGGGATGTATGCAGACGGTGAGTATGATATTGCCGGCTTTGCCGTCGGTGCCGTCGAAAAACAAAAATTGATCACAGGAGAACACGTTCAACCGGGAGATGTCATTCTTGGTCTCGCTTCATCCGGTGTCCATTCAAACGGCTTCTCGCTCGTTCGGAAAATCGTTGAAGAGAGTGGTCTTCGCTATGAAGATGAATTAATGATGCTTGGTAACACGATTGGTAATGCCTTGTTGATGCCGACCCGGATTTACGTCGAAGCCGTCAAAGCAGCGCTCGAGACAGAAAAGATTGAAGCGATGGTCCATATCACGGGTGGCGGTTTTTACGAAAACGTTCCACGTGTCCTCCCGGAAGGTTGCGGGGCGACGTTTGATCCGAAAAAATGGCCGACGTTACCGGTCTTCGATTGGCTCGAACAAGCAGGAAACATTCCACGTGACGAGATGTATAATGTCTTCAACATGGGAATCGGATATATGTTAATCGTCAAACCGGAACACGTCGCCGAAGTGACGGCACGCCTGGCACGGGAAAACGAGACGGTCTTTACGATTGGGACGGTGACCGACCAAGACGGGATTCGCATCAAAGGAGTCGACCAATGAAACTTGCCTGTTTTGCTTCCGGAAGCGGGAGTAATGTTGAAGCGTTATTTGAAGCGATTGAGGAAGGACGTTTACAGGCGACGATTGAACTTGTCGTCTGCGATCAAAAAGATGCCCAAGTCATCGAGCGGGCACGAAAACGCGGCTGTGATGTGTTCGTTTTTACAGCCAAAGACTATCCCGATAAACCGTCTTTTGAACGCGATATCGTCGCGGAGCTTGAGAAACGTCAAATTGAACGGATCATCTTAGCCGGCTACATGCGTCTCATCGGGAACGTCCTTCTCGCACAGTATGCCGGACGAATCGTCAACATCCATCCGTCGCTGCTCCCGGCCTTTCCAGGGAAAGATGCGATCGGGCAAGCATTTCGTGGCGGAGTTAAAATCACAGGTGTTACAATTCATATAGTCGATGAAGGCATGGACACGGGACCAATCATGGCACAGGAAGCGGTCCGCATCACAGAAGATATGACACGTGAATCGTTACAGAAAGCGATTCAGCAAGTAGAGCACAGGTTGTATCCGCAAGTCATCGAAGAGTGGATGAAAGAGGGGGCAAACGTATGAGAGCGTTAATTAGTGTATCGGATAAAACAGGAATCGTAGAACTAGGACAAGCTTTTCACGAGGCAGGGATTGAACTTGTATCGACAGGAGGGACCCACCAAGCACTCGAAGCAGCCGGACTTCCGGTCATCGGTATCAGCGAAGTCACACAATTCCCGGAGATGCTTGACGGTCGCGTGAAGACCTTACACCCGATGGTCCATGGTGGATTACTGGGACGTCGCGATTTAGAGACGCACCGCGAACAAATGGCGGAGCAACACATCGAACCGATTGATTTTGTTGTCGTTAATCTGTATCCATTTAAGGAGACGGTCATGAAAGAGGACGTTCCGTATGCGGATGCGATTGAGAACATCGACATCGGTGGACCGAGCATGATTCGCTCGGCTGCGAAAAACCACGCAGCCGTGACAGTCATCGTCGACCCAGCCGATTACAGCGAAATCATCGATGAAATCAAGATGGGTGGAACGACGTTTGAAACACGTCAAAAACTAGCAGCGAAAGCCTTCCGTCATACGGCAGCCTATGATGCCTTGATTGCGGATTACTTCTTGACGCAAACGGGAGAAAAATTCCCGGATCAATTAACGATCACGCTCGAGAAGGTACAAGACTTACGCTATGGCGAAAACCCGCATCAAGAAGCGGCGTTTTACAAAACACCGATCTATCGTGGGGCGTCTCTTGCATCAGCGAACCAACTGCATGGGAAAGAATTGTCATACAACAATATTCAAGATGCCAATGCAGCGCTTGAAATCCTCGATGAGTTCCGTGAAGCGGCAGCAGTCGTCGTCAAAC
The DNA here is from genome assembly GCF_018618755.1 of Exiguobacterium sp. s193. Classification (GTDB taxonomy): domain Bacteria; phylum Bacillota; class Bacilli; order Exiguobacteriales; family Exiguobacteriaceae; genus Exiguobacterium_A. The sequence continues at coordinate 51,692 of NZ_JACSMR010000014.1, read as the reverse complement.
ACATGAATCCGTGTGGCGTCGCCGTCGGTCCAACGATTGACGAAGCTTTCCGCCGGGCCCATGCAGCAGATCCGGTCTCAATCTTTGGTGGCATCGTCGCCTTGAACCGGGAAGTCGATCTCGCGACAGCGGAGCAGCTCAGTGGTATCTTCCTTGAAATCATCATCGCCCCATCGTTTACGACAGAAGCGTTCGAGCTGTTGGCAGCGAAGAAAAACCTTCGTTTGCTTGAGCTGGATGTCAAACGTGTCCAAGCGATTCGCTATACAGCCGTCGCCGGCGGTATGCTCGTCCAAGATAGTGACGATGAGACGCTAGATGATGCAGCAGCACGTGTCGTCACGGATCGTAAACCGACAGCAGCTGAATGGGAAGATTTGAAACTCGCATGGCGCGCCGTCAAACACGTCAAGTCAAACGCGATCGTGTTGGCGAAAGATGAAGTGACGGTCGGCGTCGGTGCAGGACAGATGAACCGTGTCGGATCGGCGAACATCGCCATCACACAAGCAGGTGACAAAGCGAAGGGGGCATCCCTTGCGTCAGACGCTTTCTTCCCGATGCGTGATACGGTCGAAGCCGCGGCAGCAGCCGGGATTACGGCAATCATTCAACCGGGTGGTTCGATTCGTGATCAAGAATCCATCGATGCGTGTAATGAACACGGCGTCACGATGATCTTTACGAATGTCCGTCATTTCAAACACTGAGTGGAGGCGACTTGCATGAAGGTATTAGTAATCGGAAAAGGCGGGCGTGAACACGCGCTCGTCTGGAAGCTAGCACAAGATGAACGAGTCAAAACGATTTATGCCGCACCGGGAAATGTCGGGATGACGGAAGCAACATGTGTCCCGATTCGTGAAGATGCCATCAGTGAGCTTGTCCAATTTGCTAAAGACGAACAAATTGATTGGACGATTGTCGGACCAGAGGGCCCACTTGTCCTCGGTGTCGTCAATGCCTTCGAAGCAGCGGGTCTCAAGATTTTTGGTCCTTCGCGTGAAGCGGCAGCACTTGAAGGAAGTAAGCAGTTCGCCAAAGGCTTGATGGAACGGGCAGGGATTCCGACGGCAGCATTCGCTGTCTTTACATCGGCAGAAGAAGCGAAAGCGTATGTCTCCCGTCAAGGGGCACCAATCGTCATCAAAGCAGATGGTCTCGCAGCGGGTAAAGGCGTCACAGTAGCGACGACGCTTGATGAAGCAGTTCGCGCCATTGAAGAAATTTTCAATGGTGACTTCGGTGACCAAAGTAGTGTCGTCATCGAAGAATGTCTCGTTGGAGAAGAGTGTTCCTTGATGGCATTCGTCCATGAAGAGACCGTCATCCCGATGGTCTTGTCGCAAGATCATAAGCGTGCCTTCGACGGTGATACTGGACCGAATACCGGTGGAATGGGTGCCTACAGCCCGTTGCCTCAATTCGATGAAAAAGCCGTCACAGATGAAGCGATGACACGGATCTTACGTCCCCTCGTCGAGCAGATGGCAAGTGAAGGGATTCCCTTTACAGGATTCTTATACGCGGGTCTGATGTTGACGAACCGCGGACCGTCCGTCATCGAGTTTAATGCGCGGTTCGGTGATCCGGAAACAGAAGTCATCTTACCGCGTCTCGAAACACCCTTACTCGATGTCATCATCCCGCTCGTAGCAGGCGAGGAGCCTGAAGTCTTGTGGTCGGATGCAGCGACGGTCGGTGTCGTCATCGCGGCAGACGGCTATCCGGAACGACCGCAGACAGGACAACCGATTGATCTTACGTCAATCGATTCGAATGTCTTAGTCTTTCATGCCGGGACGACAGAACAAGACGATACACTCGTTTCAGCAGGCGGACGTGTCCTCGTTTGTGTCAGTCAAGCTGCGACGATGGAAGCAGCAGTCGCTGATATTTATCAAGGATTAGCTTCGTTTGACCAAACCGGGTTCTTTTACCGGACGGATATTGCGAAAAAGGCGTTTCGGACAACATGAGTTTACATGTAATTGGATGGAAGGAGCCAAGCGATTTCGCTTGGCTCTTTTTTTGAAAGAAGGGGTTTGGCAAAAGGTTCTTCCTTCTGGTGCTTTTTCTTGTAGGAGTCACGAGAAGCGAAAGCTGTGTCGGGATGTCGTTTTTTGAGAGGGTGATTTTGACAAAAGATACTTTCTTCTCGTGCTTTCCTCGGGCGAGGCGCGAGGAGCCGTTGCTCCTTGATTCTACGAACAAGTAGCAGGGTCTCGCCTGCCTCTGACAGCGCGAACCGCGCTTTTCCCCGCAGGAGTCACGAGAAGCGAAACTTTTGTCAGGACGCCGTTTTTTGAATGAAATCTCTTTTTAAACAGCATAGTTTTTTGAGAGGATGTTTTTGACAAAAGATTCTTCCTTCTCGTGCTTTCCTCGGGAGAGGCACGAGCCGTTGCTCCTTGATTCTACGAACAAGTAGCAGGGTCTCGCCTGCCTCTGACAGCGCGAATCGCGCTTTTCCCCGTAGGAGTCACGAGAAGCGAAACTTTTGTCAGGGCGCGACTTCCGACTTGAATCGCTTCTTAGCGAAAAGCAATCAAGAGCGACCCTGCAGCGTAGCGAAGCGGCGCGAAGGATTGCCGCTAGAAGACGATTCGAGGAAGAGAGGAGCGACGGACATGACAAGAATCAGGAATTTGTCTAATTTGCATACGGCCTGAAATGTCGGAAAGCATAAGACGATTCGAGAAGGAGAAGAGCGGCAGACATGATAAGCATCAAGAATTCGTTTGATTCGCACACAGCCTGAAATGCCCGAAAGCATAAGATGATTCGAGGAAGAGATAAATGACTGACATGATAAGCATCAGGTTCGATACAGTCCAACACCGGAAAAAAATGTGAGAAGAGCCGGCGTGCAACCGAAGGAACAAGCGAAAGTCGATTGTCTTCCTTGACGGTTTTGTGTTATTTTGTCGAAATGGGTCTGTTTGAAATGAAATTACCTTGAAACTTTTCCGATAACATTTTAGTATAAGAAGTATAAGAAAGCGTTTTCAGAAGAAAATAAAAGGAGGTCGAGCTTTCGTGAAAAAAAATTGTGGAAGGTCCCCTTGGACAAAAACCGAAGTACGTGGTCACCAAGCGGTCATCAGCGGACAGCTTGCACCTACACTCGTACTTGAAAATGCGACGTACTTAAATCATGGGTTGAAAGCGTGGCGGACAGCGAATATCTGGATTAGCGGCGACCGCATCATTTATGTCGGACCGGACATGCCGGACCAAGCGGACGAGGTTTACGATGCAATAGGGAAATTCATCGTACCAGGATACATTGAGCCGCATGCCCATCCTTTTCAGTTATACAATCCGGCAACGCTTGCGAAGTTTGCTGCGGAACGTGGTACGACGACGCTCGTCAATGATAATATGCTCCTTTTGTTAGAGCCGGTCGAGCAAGCGTTTGCGCAAGTTGAAGCGTTAGCTGATCTTCCGACATCGATGTATTGGTGGGCACGACTCGATGCCCAGACTGAACTTGATGCGGATAGTATCTCGATCGACAACAAGCGGATTCAAGCTTGGCTCAAACACCCCCAAGTCATTCAGGCGGGTGAATTGACGGGATGGCCACGCCTTTCGCAAGGTGATGATGAATTACTCCAGTGGATGCAGGACGCAATGAAGCTCGGAAAACCGATTGAAGGGCATTTCCCGGGGGCATCCGCGAAGACATTGACGAAAATGGCGCTTTACGGTGTGACGAGTGACCACGAAGCAATGACGGTCGAAGAAGCATTGACACGTCTTGAGTTAGGATACACGACGACGATTCGTTACTCATCGATTCGCCCGGACTTGCCGGATATCTTTGCCGGACTCGTCGAAGCGGGACTGCAAAATTATGAGAAGGTTCTCGTGACGACAGATGGTTCGACGCCTTCCTTCTATAAGTCCGGTTTGATGGACGAGACGGTCCGCTTGATGCTCGCTGCGGGAATTCCGGCAGAAGAAGCGTACCGGATTGCCTCGTATAATGCAGCGCGTCACTTTAATCTCGATCATCTGCTTGGAAGTATCGCACCTGGACGGATTGCCCACTTGAACATTTTAGAAGCGATTGATCAACCGACACCGGTCGACGTATTGGCACGCGGCACATGGGTCCGTCGTGACGATATTCCTTGTTATCCGGTCGATGTACTTGACCAAGTGCTTGATTTAATGCAGAAGTCTGAAGTCAGCGTTTCGTTGACGGATCAAGATTTTTCATTCAGCATGCCGGTTGGGTTAGAGATGGTCAATTCCGTCATCATGAAACTGTATCAAGTCGAACATGATACGAGTGTACCGGTGTTACCTGCAGGTTGTGACGAGTCGTTTTTGATGTTGCTTGACCGCCAAGGGAAATGGCGCCTCAATACGGTTTTGAAAAACTTTGCGACAAACGTCGGCGGAATGGTCAGTTCCTATTCAATCAGTGGCGATATCTTGATGATTGGGAAATCGAAGCAGGATATGCAAGTAGCATTTGAACGGATGAAATCATTTGGCGGCGGCATCGTTCTCGTCGAAGACGGGGAAGTGATTGCTGAAATCCCGTTGACGTTGATGGGACAGACTTCTGATTTGCCGCTCGAAGACTTAATCGTCCAGGAGACCGCGTTACGCGAAGCGTTGTTTGCACGGGGCTATCAATTCGAAGATCCAATCTATACATTACTCTTCCTTGCTTCGACACACTTACCGTATGTTCGGATTACACCGCAAGGCATCTATGAAGTCCTTCGGAAAAAAGTTCTTTTCCCGGCGATTTTACGCTGATGCTTGAAATTTAAAACGTCGCGCTTTAAACTATTAAAGAGTGATTGAATGGGAAAGGAAGTTACAAGATGCAACTCGATAAATTACGAGGAAAAGAACTCGACCAGTTATTTACTGCCATCATGAAGATGGATTCATTAGAAGATTGTTATACGTTATTTGAAGACTTGGCGACGGTCAATGAGATCCAGGCACTTGCCCAACGCCTTGAAGTCGCGCGTCAACTACGTGAAGGAAACACGTACCATAAAATCGAAAAAGCGACAGGCGCATCGACAGCGACGATTTCACGTGTGAAACGTTGCTTGAACTATGGTTCTGGTGGTTACGATTTAGCACTCGCCCGTTTAGGATTGAAAGAAGAAACAGTAGCGGATAACTAATCGGTTATCCGCTGCTTTGATGAAGGAGGACGAATCTGGATGGATTTAGCGTTGCAACAAAAGATTCAGCACTTCATTCGAAAACTGACGCCGATCCAGTCGCTCGTCATCATCTATTTCGTTGCTGTCATCATTGGAATCATCTTATTAGGACTACCTTGGTCGACACGGGGGGACTACAACTGGGACTTTACGGACCTTGTGTTCATGGCAGTCAGTTGTGTCAGCGTCACCGGACTGACGACCGTTTCGGTTTCGGATACGTTTACGACATTCGGATATTTTATGATCATGCTGTTGGTACAGGTGAGTGGAATCGGTTTGATGTCGCTCCATATCGCGATGTGGGTCATTTTAGGGAAGCGGATTGGTTTTCGGGAACGCCAACTCGTCGTCCGTGACCAAAACCAGACGACGATGCAAGGCGTCGTCAAATACATTCGCGAGGTCATCTTAATCATTCTGTCGATTGAAATTATCGGAGCACTTATTTTAGGTCTATACTATACGAAATATTTTCCGACGCTTGGAGAAGCGATGTTGCAGGGCGTCTTCGGTTCAGTCAGTGCGACGACGAATGCCGGGTTTGACATAACGGGCGAGTCGCTGTTACCGTTTCGCGGAGATTTGTTTGTCGTGTTCATGCAAATCGTGTTATTGACGCTCGGGGCAATCGGTTTTCCTGTACTCGTCGAAGTCCGGCGGTATTTTGCGTACCGGGCGACACGGCAAGCAACACGGCAGCCGTATCATTTTTCGTTGTTTACGAAACTGACGGCATCGACGTTCTTCATCCTCGTTTTGTTTGGGACAGGCAGCTTACTGCTGTTTGAATGGAATCAGTCCTTTAAAGGGTTGCCGATTGATGAAAAGATCGTTGATGCCTTATTCCAGTCGGTCACGACACGAAATGGTGGATTGACGACGGTCGACATTACGACATTCTCGCAAGCCTCGATTTTTGTCTTATCGATTTTAATGTTCATCGGGGCATCGCCTTCTTCCGTCGGCGGCGGAATCAGGACAACGACGTTTGCCGTCGCGATTCTTAGTGTCGTCGCCTTCATTCGGGGCGAATTCGGGATCAAAATTTTCGGGCGGGAAATCGACCAATCGGACATCTGGAAAGCCTTTGTCGTCATCGTCGTCTCGACGGGTGTGACGATGATCGGTTTGATCGTCTTACTGATGTATGAAGATGCGCCATTTCTCGTCTTGTTCTTTGAAGCGTGTTCCGCATTCGGAACGACCGGGCTATCGCTCGGAATCACGAGTGATTTGTCGAATGTCGGCAAGTGGACGTTGTCGGTTTTAATGTTCATCGGACGAATCGGTGTCATCTCGTTTGTCTTACTGTTAAAAGCGAATCAACCAAAACGAAAATACAATTATCCGAAGGAGTCCGTCATTATCGGTTAAGGAGACGATCGTATGAGTCGTGCATTTTGGATTAATTTTGGTTACATCTTTGCTGTTCCGGCGTTGCCATTTTTGGCAATCGTCAACGGACGGGCACTCTGCTCGCCTGAATCATCGTTACTCGACGTCCCGGTGCTTGGTTTTTTTCTCACTGAGCCATGGGCTTTCGCTGTCCTCTATGGATTTTTAGCACTCGGACTTGCGGCACTCTTGACGAAACGACGCACAACGACTTGACCTATCTCGCCCTGCGCGGGATGGGTTTTTGTTTTATACTGGGGAGAGATGAACAAGATAGGAAGGATGGGACAAACGTGTTACTACCGTATGATGAATGGCGGCATGTCTTTAAACTAGATCCAGCAAAAGAAATCGAGGAGACGACGCTTGAAGCAATCGCAACTTCTGGGACGGATGCGATCATCGTCGGGGGAACCGATGATATCACGCTTGACGCGACACTTGATTTACTGATGCGTCTCCGAAGATACCCGGTTGCGGTCGCCCTCGAAATTTCTGAACTTGAAGCGGCGACGATGGGGTTTGATACGTATTTGACTCCGAGTGTCTTAAATAGTGGTACGCTAGAATATCTGGTCGAAAAACAGGTCGAGGCCTTACAAGAAGTCGGGCACATGCTTGCCCATGCCGATTTAGTCGGAGAAGGCTACATCGTCTTGAACCCGGAGGCGAAGGTCGCGCGTGTCACAAAAGCAAAAGTACTGCAGGACGAACAAGTCGTCGCCTACGCCCAGCTCGCGGACAGTGTGTTCCGTCTGCCAATCGTCTATCTTGAATACAGTGGCATCTATGGTAACCCGGAAGTCGTCGCAGCCGTCAAGGATGTTGTCCGCCAGGCACGACTGTTTTACGGGGGCGGAATCGATTCCGTCGAACGGGCTCGGGAAATGTTCCGTTACGCCGATACAATCGTCGTCGGAAATGTCATTTATGAGGATTTAAAAGCAGCACTTGCGACAGTAGAAGCAACACGATAAAATATAAGAACAAAAGTTCGGAAAAAAGAAATGAGGCTATTACATGTTTAATTTAAGTGAACAGCTCGTGAGCGGATTAAACCCGGAGCAGGCAAAAGCGGTCAAGCATACGGACGGTCCTTTGCTGATCATGGCGGGAGCTGGTTCGGGTAAGACACGTGTGTTAACACACCGCGTCGCCTACTTGATGGCAGAAAAACAAGTCGCACCATGGAATATTTTAGCGATTACCTTTACGAATAAAGCGGCCCGGGAAATGCGGGACCGGATCGGCCGTTTAGTCGGCGGTGTCGCAAACGATATCTGGGTCTCGACATTCCACTCGATGTGTGTCCGAATGTTGCGCCGGGATATCGACAAGCTCGGTTACGACCGGAACTTTACAATCCTTGATTCAAGTGATCAGCAGTCGGCGCTTAAATTGGTCTTGAAAGAACAGAACCTTGATCCGAAAAAATGGGATCCCCGGTCGATGCTCTCGATCATTTCAAGTCAAAAAAATGAACTGCGGAGTGCCGAGTTTTATGCCTCGATCGTGACGAATCCGTATGAAAAAACAGTTGCTGAAATTTACAAAGGATATGAAGCCGTCTTACGCCGCAACAATGCGCTCGACTTCGATGACTTAATTGGGAAGACGACAGAGCTGTTCAAACAAGCACCGGATGTCCTCGCCTTCTATCAAAAGAAATTCCGTTATATCCACGTCGATGAGTATCAAGATACGAACAAAGCCCAATATGATCTCGTTAACTTATTGGCGGCAGCACACCAAAACCTCTGTGTCGTCGGTGACTCCGATCAGTCGATTTATCGCTGGCGCGGTGCCGATATCGCGAACATCCTATCGTTCGAAGAAGATTATCCGACAGCCCGTGTCATCTTGCTCGAACAAAACTACCGTTCGTCAAAACGTATTCTTGATGCGGCGAACCATGTCATCAAAAACAACAGTACACGGAAAGATAAAAAGCTCTGGACGGAAAATCTTGAAGGGGAGAAATTGATTATCCACACGGCGGAAAATGAGCGGGAAGAAGCCTTTTATATCGTTCAAGAAATTCGCAACTCGCTTCGTTACGGGATGAAGCTCAACGATATCGCGATTCTTTACCGGACGAATGCCCAGTCCCGTGCGATTGAGGAAACGTTGCTGAAATCAAACGTACCGTACAAGATGATTGGCGGGACGAAGTTCTACGACCGAAAAGAAATCAAGGATGTCCTGGCCTATCTCCGCCTGATTTCGAACCCGAACGAGGATTTATCCTTTGCCCGAATCGTCAATGAACCAAAACGTGGAATCGGGGCGACGACGATCGATAAATTGCGTGATTTCGCCGATCTTCAGGGCGTGTCCTTGATGGATGCGATTCGTGATATCGAATTGTCGAATATCGCGCCAAAGACGGCAGCTAAATTGACTGATTTCCGGACGATGGTCATGGGATTACGCCAGATGCAGGAATTCATCAGTATCTCGGAGCTCGTCGAGGAAGTTCTTGAAAAATCAGGCTATCGTCAAGTCTTAAAAGAAGACAAGACGCTCGAAGCGCAAAGCCGCCTTGAAAACATCAATGAGTTCATTACCGTCGCTCAAAACTTCGAGAAGGAAACAGAAGGGGAAGATCCGGAAGACCGGACGATCATCGCCTTCTTGACCGACTTGACACTCGTCGCGGATGTCGATTCGCTTGATGAAACGGATCCGGGTGAGCAAGTCACGTTGATGACGTTGCACTCGGCGAAAGGGCTCGAGTTCCCAGTCGTCTTCCTGATCGGAATGGAAGAAGGTCTGTTCCCACACAGCCGTTCACTGCAAGATGAAGACGAGATGGAAGAAGAACGCCGTCTGGCCTACGTCGGAATCACGCGTGCAGAAAAACGACTCTATCTTTCACATGCACGGATGCGCTCATTATACGGACGGACAAATGCGAACCTAGAATCACGGTTCTTAGCCGAATTACCGGAAGAAGTCATCGAACGGACCGGTAAAAAACCAAAACCGCTCCCATGGGAAGATCGTCCGGTTCCTCAAGGGAAAGCCGTCATCGGGCGTTCAGTCACAAAACCAACAGCGATGAAAACGTCTGGTGCCGAGTCACTTGGCTGGAATGTCGGCGATAAGGCAGAACACGGGAAGTGGGGACAAGGCACGGTCGTCCAAACACGTGGTTCAGGTGACAGCTTAGAAATCGATATTGCGTTCCCGGAAGTCGGGATTAAACGGTTGCTTGCGAAATTCGCACCGATCAAAAAGGTATGAGTGGGGGCGTCAAGATGGAAGATCAGGCACGAATCGAAGCATTACGCCAAAAACTAAATCAATACAGCTATGAATATTACGTCAAAGACCAGCCGACTGTCCCGGATAGTACGTATGATCAATTGTTACGGGAACTGACCGAACTGGAAACGGCGCACCCCGAGTGGATTACGGCGGATTCTCCGACCCAGCGTGTCGGAGCAGCACCGCTCGAAGCATTCGAAAAGGTGACGCACGATTTACCGATGCTCTCACTCGGCAACGTCTTCGACGAAACGGAAATCCGGGAATGGGTCGAGCGGATTGAACGGTCGCTCGGTCGTGCGACGACGTATGTCGCAGAGTTGAAGTTCGACGGACTCGCGATTTCTTTAAAGTATGAAGACGGACTACTCGTTCGTGGGGCGACACGAGGTGACGGGACAGTTGGGGAGAACATTACGCAAAACTTACGAACGATTAAAGCGTTACCGTTGCGTCTCCGTGAGCAGGAGACAGTTGAAGTTCGCGGCGAAGCCTATATGCCGAAGCAATCGTTCGAACGTTTAAATCAAGAACGGGCGGAACGTGAAGAAGCATTGTTCGCCAATCCGCGAAATGCAGCAGCCGGTAGTTTGCGGCAGCTCGACTCATCGATTACGGCGTCACGTAATTTATCGTTATTCGTCTACGGTGTCGGCGTCAATACACTGACGGCGCGCTCCCATAGTGAAGCGATGGAACAACTGGCGGAGCTCGGCTTGCCGATTAATAAAGAAATGAAAAAATGTCAGACGGTAGAAGATATTTTAGCATTCATCACGCACTGGACGGCAGAACGGGCGACGCTGCCGTACGAAATCGATGGCATCGTGCTCAAGGTCGATCGTTATGACGACCAGGAAGAACTCGGATTCACGGCGAAGAGTCCACGATTTGCGACCGCCTATAAATTTGCGGCTGAAGAAGTGATGACGACCGTCGAAGAAGTTGACTTCAGTGTCGGACGGACCGGGAAAGTAACGCCGCGCGCCCGGTTCGCACCGGTCGTCGTTGCCGGTTCGACCGTCAGTTATGCGACGTTACACAACTCGGACTTCATCACCGAAAAAGATATCCGCCTGCACGATCAAGTCATCATCAAAAAAGCAGGGGACGTCATTCCAGCTGTCGTCAGTGTCGTCGTTTCAGAACGAACGGGAGCAGAACAACCGATTGAATTCCCGAAACACTGTCCCGCCTGTCAATCGGAACTCGTCCGCCTCGAAGGTGAAGTCGACGTGCGCTGTGTCAGCCCGGAATGTCCCGCCCAGTTGACGGAAGGCATCATTCACTTCGTTTCGCGGCAAGCGATGAACATCGATGGACTTGGTGAAAAAGTTGTCCGTCAATTATATGAACATCAAGCGATTCGGACGGTTGCTGATTTGTATCGTCTCGATCGTGACGAACTCTTGACCTATGAACGGATGGGAGAAACGTCAGTCGATAAGTTACTGACGGCAATCGAGGCGTCGAAACAAAATTCACTCGAACGCCTTGTTTTTGGTCTTGGCATTCGGCTCGTCGGTCAAAAAGCAGCGTATTTACTCGCAGAACGGTTTGACACGTTAACGGGAATTGCCCAGGCAAGTTACGATGAAATCGTCGCCATCGACGGAGTTGGCAGTAAGATTGCCGACTCGATTGCGCAATATTTTGAGCACCCGGAAGCCCAGGCGTTGATTCAGGATTTAGCTTCGCTTGGACTGAACCAACAGTTCCTTGGTCAACGGATTGATCAATCGAATGCACCGTTCTCTGGGAAAACGATTGTTTTGACCGGGACATTGGAATCGTTAAAACGTTCGGAAGCTGGAAAGCGTCTCGAATTACTGGGGGCGGACGTGACGGGGAGCGTCAGTAAAAAAACCGACATCTTAGTGGCAGGTGAAAAAGCCGGATCGAAGTTAACGAAGGCAGAATCACTTGGAATTGAGATTTGGGATGAAGCACGGTTACTGGAAGAACTGGCACAACACGAGGGCTGATTTACAATAAACGATTCAAAGTAGGAGACACGCTTAAAAAAATCCGATTGATTCTTCTTTTGAAAAGAATCAATCGGATTTTTGAATTTTAGATGAGCACACAAGCTCAATCAAGGATTTCTGTTTTAATCAAGACACCTTGTTTGATTAACCGGTTCGTCGCCGTTTCGGGTGGATCACAGGTGATGAGGGTAATCATCGGTTGCTTGACGTGTTGCTCGAGAACGGAGAGATCGGTCGGTTTGACGAGTTTTGACGTGTCCATGCGGTACGTATAACGATGGTCTTTCGTCGTGACGATAACGTCGGCACCTGCTTTAAGTTGCGGCAGTTGATTGAAATGAAGCCCCTTCGTAAAGCTGCGGTGTCCTGCTAAGGCGTAATTGCCTTTGCCCGGCGCCCCGGTTTTTTCGAGATGGCCAATGCTACGGTCAAGAATTTTTATCGAAGCGCCCTCTAAGATGACTTGTTCGAAGTCGAGCGACGGAATCGTCAAGAGGGAGCTCCCTGCTGTCGCGACTGGAGCGGGTGTTTCTTTTGCATCGACCGTCCGGAGACTTTTTTTCCATTGCTGTTTTAAGTCTGCGGTAGCCGTTTGTTTTTGATAGGTGGTCCAGGTAGGCCAAAGTATGACCAGAATGCCCGTTAACAATAGAATAAGACCAATGACTTGTCGCCGTTTCATGGAAGATTGTCCTTTCGCGTGTCGGAAAGGCACGCAGTACTTTTTGAAAAGTAGGGGAAAACTAGACCTTCCCCGATTGAAAACGATTCTGTTATGATAGAGAGAACGATTCAAAAACATGGGGTGCGATGAGAATGAAATATAGAAAAATAGCAGCGTTGACGTTGACGAGTACACTATTCTTAGGTGCTTGTTCGATGGATCTGTCACAAAAAAGTGATACGAAGGAAGTCATTACAGAAAGTGAACAAGGCAAGGAAGTCCAGGCGGTTGTCAGTCCGGCAATCGATACGACGGATTCGTATTATCGAACCGTTTTACCATTTCGACCGAGCGTCGCCCGCGGGATGACACAAAAACGAGTCAGTTCACGGCTCGAGTTGGATGAAATCGAGACAGGGCTGATGCGCCATTCGACACAGTTCTTTGACCCGGAAAAATATTATTACCAAGAAGGTCAACTACTCGAAGCCGATAAAATTGCGACCTGGTTACTTCGAAAAGGAAAAGCAGATACGAGTGGGAGTGATCCAGAAGGATTGAACCCGGCGTATACGTCCGGAAAATCATATAAAGAAAAAAATCAAAAGTCTCCTTTGATTTTATCGCACATCTTAGAGCAAGACTACATGCTTGAGGAAGATAAAAAACTCGAACTAGGTGGGACATCGATTGCGTTAGTCTTAAATAGTGAGTATGTGTTCCAAGACGAGAACTATGGTCCGACCTATACCGTGAAACTCGATCAGAAAAAAGTCATCGAGCAAGGGAAGAAGATGGCGAATGAACTCGTCCAGAAGATGCGGAAGACGGACGGGATGAAGACAACACCGATTCATGTCGCACTCTACTTGCAAGAGAAGGAAGGTTCACCGGTGTCAGGTCACTATCTTTCATCGGCTTTCATCGGTCGTGGGAACCAAATCAGTTCAAATGACTGGAAGAACTACGATGAAAAATATTACTACTATCCATCTTCAGCAGCAACGAATGATGTCCGGGATGATGCCGCGAAATTCGACTTATTCAAAGATCGTCTCGAAGACTACTTCCCGAACTACACGGGGATGATGGGCGAAGGATTTTACCAAGAAGGCGAATTGAAGAAACTCGAAATTAAAATTCCGGTCCAGTTTTATGGAAAAGCAGAACTTGTCGCCTTCATCCAATATGTGACGTATCTGCTTGAGAACCGTTGGGAGTATAACCGGAACGTCCCGACGACAATTACGGTCACGAACTTAAACGGGGATACAGAAGCGATGTTATTCCTTGAACCCGATACGAAAAAACCAATCGTTAAAATTCGTTGATAACGTTTTTCTTGTAAGCTGAAGGATCCATGCAAATGGGTCTTTCAGACTGTAGACAACGTGCTATCGGGAGATCAGGCGTCTTTTTTCGTTGCTTTCCTCGGGTGAGGCGCAAGCCGTTGCTCCTTGGTCCTCACGGACAAAGAGCAGGGTCTTGCCTGCCTCTGAAAGTGCGTTAAAAACGCACTTTTCCCGTAGGAGTCAACGAGACGTGACGCTTTTTAGGTAATACCGTGAGGGAAAACTGCGCATGCAGACGGTTTAGAGCACAATCCGTATCGATATCGCATGTTCACGCTTCATAAACGTTTGTATTCATGCTAAAGGATCCATGCAAATGGGTCCTTTTTATTATGATTAAATTTTGTGATATGACAATTAATTTGAAATTAAGTTTCATAAAATGTACACTAAATGTATAACGTGAAAGCGGATTCTAAAAAGACGTCAAAGGAGCGGATGGAATGAAAGGTGGTATCTTTTCACAAATTGAAGCGGTACGTGAGGAATTGCCGTCCTCCTCCAGAAAAGTAGCAGATTTTGTCCTCGCACATATGAATGAGATCGCGGGGATGACGATTCATCATCTAGCAGAAGAGTCGGGTGCAAGTGCTGCTGCTGTCGTTCGTTTTTGCCGAGCACTCGGTCTGAAGGGATACCCCGAGTTACGGATGCGGATTTCTGCCGATACGGCACGAACGGACTTAAAAGGCTATCATGATATTGAAGAAAATGAACGTCCGGCAGACTTGATTGAAAAGACGCTTAGCAATAGTATGCAAGCCTTACAAGATACGGCAAAGCAATTAAGTGATGTACGGGTTGCAGAAGCGATACAAGCCCTTGATCGAGCACGAGCCATCTACTTTTACGGAATCGGTGCATCGAACGTCGTTGCTCTTGATGCCGCTCAAAAGTGGACGCGCGTCGGTAAGTTATCGATTCAGGAATCGGATCAACACCTCTTGGCGACGATTCTTGCTAATGCCAGTCCGGAAGATGTCTTTTTTGCGATTTCTTACAGTGGTGAAACGGAAGAGGTCGTCGAACTGATGCGTCTGGCAAAAATTAAAGGGTTGAAAATCATTAGCCTGACCCGATTCGGGGATAATCGAATCAGTCAATTGGCGGATATTGCTTTATGGACATCGCGTGCGCCGGAAGCGCCACTCCGGAGTGCTGCACTGAGCTCACGGTTAGCTCAATTATTTGCGATTGATGTCCTGTTCTTATCTTATGCAGCAGTTCACTATACAGATACCATCGAACGACTTGAGTACACACGGGAAAGTGTGAAGATGTTGCACGCAAAAAAATAAGGGGGCTACACAGTGGATCAGTCGATAGCGAGTCGGATTGAACAACTATTTCCGGAAATGGTCGAACGGAGACGATATTTACACCAACATCCTGAACTATCTTTCCACGAAGTAGAGACACCACGTTATATCGCAAGCCGTTTAAAAGAACTTGGCGTCGAAGTCCGGACGGGTGTCGGGGGACGAGGTGTCGTCGGAACGATTCGAGGTGGTAAACCAGGTAAGACGGTTGCATTGCGGGCAGACTTCGATGCTTTACCGATTCAAGATGAAAAAGATGTCGCTTATCGATCGACTGTACCTGGTGTCATGCATGCATGTGGTCATGATGGTCATACGGCGACGTTACTTGCTGTCGCAGAAATTCTCGTCAGCCAAAAAGAACACCTGACGGGGAATGTCGTTTTGATTCATCAGCACGCAGAAGAAGTTGTACCGGGCGGAGCACGTGAGATGATTGCTGACGGATGTCTTGAAGGAGTCGATGTTATTTTCGGAACACATCTCTGGTCGACGACAACACTTGGAACGATTGGGACACGGGTTGGTCCCGTCATGGCGGCGGCAGATAAATTTGAACTGACGTTATTCGGTCGTGGTGGACATGGGGCGAAACCACATGAAACGATTGATGCCGTAGTGCTCGGGGCAACTATCGTCAAAGAACTGCAGAGCATCGTCAGCCGGAGGCTCGATCCCCTGCAGCAAGCAGTCTTAACGATTGGAACCCTTCATGCAGGGAATACATTCAACGTCATCGCCGATCGCGCTCAACTGACAGGAACCGTCCGGACGTTCGATGAAACGGTCGCGCAAAAAATCGTCGCGGAGATGGAGCGGACGATTCAAGGGATTTGTGACGCGGCAGGTGCGACGTATACGTTCCGATATGAAACTGGGTATCCGGCCGTCATCAATGATAAAGTTGAGACGCGGTTTTTAGAAGACGTTGCCCGCGACGTGATGGGAGAAAAAAACGTATTTGAGATTGATCCGACAATGGGCGGTGAAGATTTTGCCTATTACCTGAAGGAGGTCCCGGGAACGTTCTTCTTTACCGGTGCAGGGGATGCTTCACACTATCCACACCATCATCCACGCTTTGACTTTGAAGAGCGGGCGATGGTGGATGCGGCGAAGATATTAGTTGAGGCGACTTTACGTTATTTAGCGACACGGTAATCGAAAAAAGGCGTTCCACGATGGGAACGCCTTAGGCTGTAGACAAAATGCCATCGGGAGATCAAGCGTCTTTTTTCGTTGCTTTCCTCGGGCGAGGCGCAAGCCGTTGCTCCTTCGTCCTAACGGACAACGAGCAGGGTCTTGCCTGCCTCTGAAAGTGCGTTAAAGACGCACTTTTCCCCGCAGGAGTCAACGAAACGTGACGCTTTTTAGGTAATACTATGACGGAAAGCCGGTCATGCAGACGGTTTAGGGCGCAATCAGTCTTGCATCGCTTTAAAGACGAGGTGAGACAGGGAAGCGCGACTGGATTATCTCTCGTTATCGCACGTTCACGCTCCATAAGCGTTTGTCTACACGCTGAGGCGTTCCACGATGGGAACGCCTTTTTATCTATCTAAATTAGGCGAGAGTACTCCCATTAGAGAATTTCTTGGACACGACCGACTTGACCATCTTCAAGGCGTACTTTAATACCGTGCGGGTGGTTCGGTGATTTCGTCAACAAATCTTTGACGATCCCTTCCGTCCGTTTCCCTGTGCGCTGATCCTGTTTTAAGACGATGCTGACACGTAGTCCAGGTTTGACGTCTGCACGTTTTTTTCCATCCATTTTTTCATCGCTCCTTTGTGTGAATAACTATGGATATCAGTATAGCATGAGTCTACTGATGAAACTTGTTTGAAGAAAATCCGTACAGTGAAAAGATGAAGAGAAGTCTCAAAAAAAGTTTGACTATATTTGACCAATTGACGATTCGATTTTATAATTAAGATACAGAAGTAATACGTGAAGGAGTGAAATGAGATGGCGAAAGATTATTATCGTACGCTTGGTGTCGAAAAATCGGCAACGAACCAAGAAATCAAGCGGGCATACCGAAAACTTGCGAAACAATTCCACCCGGATGTCAATAAAGAAGCGAGTGCAGACCGTCGCTTCAAAGATATTCAAGAGGCATTCGATGTCCTTGGCGATGAAGAGAAACGGAAGCAATATGACCGGTACGGCAGTGATTATGAACGCATGGCCGGTGCGGGTCCAGGGCAATCAGCAGACTATGAAGACATTTTCCGTCAATATAACCGACGTCAATCGCGACCGACGGGTGGCGGTCAGTCCTTTGGATTTGAAGACATGTTCGGTTCATTTTTTAATCAAGAAGAAGAATCGACAGATGAAGAGCTTGAATTAACAGTTCCGCTTAGTCACCTCAGTACAAACGAAAAAGTAACGATTCGTCTAGCTTCAGGAACGATTCAGATGAGTCTTCCGAAAGATGTTTATGAGGGTAAAAAAGTTCGGTTGCGCGGAAAAAGTTCGATGCGTAACAGAAGTGGGGTGGCGGGAGATGTCTACGTGACGATTCATCTCAAGGACGACGACCGCTTCCGTCGACACGAACATGATGTCATCTCGACAGTTCGTGTGTATCCGACGACGTTCGTCCTAGGTGGCGAGGTCATCGCCGATACGCTTGAAGGAAAACGAATCAAGTTAAAAGTCAAGCCAGGGACGAAGCCGGGTGCACGACTTCGCATTCCGAATCGTGGTTTAAGTAATCAAGAAGGGCATCGTGGTGCGTTGCTTGTGCAACTTGAAGTGAAGTTACCTGATATGGATGCAGCGTTTTATGAAGAATGGGAAAATCAATTATCAGTAAAGGAGTAATGCGAAATGGACTTTGAAAAACTAACGGATCGTGCTCATGAGGCAATCGTATCAGCACAAGCGATTGCGAAACAACGGCGGCATAGTGAAATTACGGAGTGGCATTTATTACTCGCTTTAATCGCGCAAGAAGAAGGGATTGCCCGGATTGTCTTTGAAAAACTCGATCAGCGGATTGATCAGATGGAGCAGGCCATTAATCAAGCGATCGAAAAATTACCGGCACTCGCTCAAGTTTCGACACCACGGATCAGCAGTTCTTTACTAAACGTGCTGACGGAAGCGGAAACAGAAGCCCGCTTGATGCAAGATGAATACGTTTCGGTCGAGCACCTCTTACTCGCACTTTCAAAACAATCGAGCCCGGCCACTCAATATTTACGGGGGCAAGGTGTGACGGAAGAGACATTACGCGAAGCAATTATTGAGATGCGTGGTAACCGGAAAGTGACGACTAAAAATCCTGAAGCGACATTCGATGTCTTAAAAAAATATGGACGGGATCTTGTCGCTGATTTTCGGTCAGGCAAAACGGACCCGGTCATCGGTCGGGATGATGAAATTCGCCGCGTCATCCGGATACTCAGCCGAAAAACAAAAAACAATCCCGTTCTGATTGGGGAGCCTGGTGTCGGGAAGACGGCAATCGTTGAAGGACTCGCCCAACGTATCGTACGTGGTGATGTACCGGAGAGCTTAAAAAACAAACAGTTGTTTAGCTTAGATATGAGTACGCTCGTCGCCGGCGCAAAGTACCGCGGTGAATTTGAGGAACGTTTGCAAGCGGTCTTAAATGAAGTCAAGGAAGCAGAAGGGCAAATTCTTCTCTTCATCGATGAGTTGCATACGATTGTCGGAGCCGGAAAAACAGAAGGGGCAATGGACGCGGGGAACATGCTCAAGCCGATGCTTGCCCGTGGTGAGTTGCACTGTATCGGGGCGACGACGCTCGATGAGTATCGAAAATATATTGAAAAAGATCCTGCACTCGAACGCCGGTTCCAACAAGTCCTCGTCGCAGAACCGGACGTCGAAGATACGATTTCGATTTTGCGTGGATTAAAAGAACGGTTCGAAATTCACCACGGTGTCAGAATCCATGATAATGCACTTGTCGCAGCAGCCATTCTCTCCGATCGCTATATTACGGACCGCTTCATGCCGGACAAAGCGATTGATTTAGTCGATGAAGCCTGCGCGATGATTCGGACGGATATGGAATCGATGCCGGCAGAACTTGATTCCCTCGTTCGCCGGGTCATGCAACTTGAGATTGAAGAGGCCGCGCTTAAAAAAGAAACAGATGAGGCCTCGCGTAAACGCCTGGAGGCGCTTCAACAAGAATTGAGTTCGGCGCGTGAAGATGAGAGTGCGCTACGGACACGGTGGGAACATGAAAAAGAAAGTTCGCAAGGTGTCCAACAACTGCGGGCAGATCTCGAAAAAGCAAAACTTGCCTTACAAGAAGCAGAAGGGCGGTATGACTTAAATACAGCCTCTGAAATCAAATATGGTCAGATACCAGAACTTGAGAATCGCTTACACGCAGCAGAAGAATCGGCAGAACATGTCTCGCATGAGTTAGTCCGCGAAGCCGTCACGGATGAAGAAATCTCTGACATCGTTTCGAAATGGACGGGGATTCCGGTCACTCGTCTCGCGCAAGGCGAACGGGAGAAATTATTATATTTAGAAGACACGTTGCATAAACGGGTCTTCGGCCAAGATGAGGCGGTCCGGCTTGTGTCTGACGCAGTAATCCGGGCACGGGCGGGAATCAAGGACCCGAATCGTCCAATCGGTTCGTTCCTTTTCCTCGGTCCGACAGGTGTCGGGAAAACCGAGCTTGCGAAAGCACTGGCGGCAGCGATGTTCGATAGTGAAGATCACATCATCCGGATTGATATGTCGGAATACATGGAGAAACACAATGTGTCCCGTCTCGTCGGTGCGCCTCCGGGTTACGTCGGATATGAAGAGGGCGGACAATTGACAGAAGCGGTCCGCCGCAGTCCGTACTCGGTTCTCTTATTCGATGAAATCGAAAAAGCGCATGGCGATGTCTTCAATATTTTACTTCAACTGCTTGACGATGGTCGTTTGACGGACGCCCAAGGACGTGTCGTCGATTTTAAAAATACGATTGTCATCATGACGTCGAATATCGGAGCGAACATTTTGTTGGAAGCTGCAAAAGATGGTTACATTGATGCAGCCGAAGAAGAAGCCGTTCGTCAAGAATTAAAAAACCATTTCCGGCCCGAATTCCTGAACCGGATTGATGACACGATTTTATTCCATCCATTACACCGCGCAGAAATCGAGCGGATCATCGATAAAGCGGTCGCGAAGATGGCAGATCGTTTATCAGGTCGGGAAATTACGATCGATGTGACAGAAGCCGCGAAGACCTTGATTTTCGATGAGGCCTTTGAACCACAGTACGGCGCCCGTCCAATCAACCGTTATATCCAACGGACGATTGAAACCAAACTGGCACGGGCGTTGATTAGCGGGGCGATCCAAGATGGTTCGCACGTCGCGATTGACGCAGAAGACACAGAACTCGTCATTCGTTGATGGAATATCAGTATGTTAAAAAATCTGAACGTCGTCGAAATTCGAACCATGAATCTCAGCGGTGTTCGGATTTTTTTGTCGTTTTCCGGTAACGCCGCTTGTGCTTCTTCCTTTCAGCAACAAAACTACGCCCGACCATATCTCGTTCTGACAAAGCATGATAAGCTATAAAAAAACAGGAAGAGGGAAGTTCATGAACGTGACACAACAACAACTAGAAGAATTAATTGATGAATGTCGTCCCTATACGGTACTCGGCCAGGTCGCGAGTTATATCCCGGAGCTTGCGAAGTCAGAACCGACCCAACTCGGAATCGCAGTGTGTAATGCCGATGGGACATTCGTGTCTGCTGGTGAAGCGGACACTTTGTTTACGTTACAAAGTGTCTCTAAGATTATTACACTCGCATTCGTGCTCGAAACGTTTGGTGAGGACTACGTCTTTTCAAAAGTCGGGATGGAGCCGACAGGTGACGCCTTCAACTCGATTGCGAAACTCGAGGAAACGATTCCGACAAAACCACTCAACCCGATGATCAATGCTGGAGCGCTTGCTGTGACAAGCATGTTGCCGGGTGAAGATGCAGCAGATAAACTGCTCAAACTGCGTGAGTTCATCGCAAGTCTGCTTGATATTGACGTTGAGATGGTCAAATATGACGCTGAAGTCGCAAAATCGGAATTCGAAACGACGGATTTGAACCGAGCGTTACTCTATTTCATGCGCTACCATGGAGTCATCGAAGGGAACGTCGAAGAAATCATCGATGTCTATACAAAACAGTGTGCGATTTTGACGAACTGTAAGGGCCTTGCGATGATGGGGAAAATCTTAAGCCAGTCCGGAAAAACACCAGCCGGACATCAAGTCATCTCTCGCCGGAACGCCCGTATCATCC
Organism: Exiguobacterium sp. s193; assembly: GCF_018618755.1. GTDB lineage: Bacteria > Bacillota > Bacilli > Exiguobacteriales > Exiguobacteriaceae > Exiguobacterium_A. The sequence continues at coordinate 30,185 of NZ_JACSMR010000014.1, read as the reverse complement.
GCGCCATCATGACGACGTGTGGCATGTATGATGCGTCAGGTGAATTTTCTGTCCAAGTCGGTCTCCCGGGGAAAAGTGGTGTCTCCGGTGCCATCGTTGCCTGTGGACGAAGTGATTTCGACATGGCGGATCTCGGTATCGGTATTTTTGGACCGGCGCTCGATTTAAAAGGGAACTCAATCGCGGGAACAAAGATGCTTGAACTGCTCGTTCAGCGGCACCCTTAATCGAGCGAAAATTGTTCCAACGCAGTTGTTAATGCTTGTTCGAGGCGCGCGATTTCTTTTGCCCGTTTCGATTGGTATTCGTCGGGTGCAGTGAATGCCCGCCACCGTTCGAGCCGGTTGTACGTATCGTTGATTTGGCCGAGCTGTGTTTGGACACGCTTGAGACGGTCGACAGTCGACTTTGGAATATCAGTATACGGACGCAAGTATTCTAGTGTATAGCGATAGTATTTTGTCGCAAGGCGTAATTCGTGCATCTTTTGGATTCTTTTTTGTCCTTCTGTATGGTGCACTTTTTCGTATTTTTGTGCTTTTTTTTCAAATCGTTTTTTCGCATCGGTCAGGAGCTCCTGTTCATCGATGCGTTTTAATCGCTTGGTCAGCGGTCCGGCTAAAAAACGACGAACCGATTTATCGAGTTCGCTTGAAATGAGCAGATGCATCGTTTCAAGTAACGTCGCCCGTTTTCCTTGAAGCTGAAGAGCGAGATGTTCCGCAAAGAGTTGCTCGACGGGTGACGTGACGGACTGTTGTTCGAGCTGGACATCTAAATCACGTACTTCACCAAATGCCCGCATCAGGCGGCGCCAAATGAGATAAACCGGTTCGTCTGTTTCGCCGACAAGGGTGGCGAATGTAATCAACTTTCGAAGACGGATTCTTGCTTGATGGACATCTTCAGGATTTTTGAATTGTTGGGCTTCTTTTGCATAATGATTGAATGTCGACCACGTTTCGAGTAATTCGAACGTTAAATTTTCAAGATCGCGATGATTCATGTGAATCCCTCCTCGCATAGTTTGCGTAGAACAACGTAGTGAAAAAGATTAAAATAGAGCTGAATGTTAGCTTTGGAATGTGGTGAAGTCATGTTAGAAACGTTTTCGTTATCCGGAAAGATTCGGCAATTCATGAAGATTTTCTTTCCGATTTTAGTAACACAGGTCGCTTTTTATTTAATCAGCTTTTTTGATACGGTCATGGCCGGTCGATATGGCTCAGCTGACTTAGCAGGTGTCGGTGTCGGAGCTAGCTTGTGGGCACCTGTCTATACGGGTCTGACGGGTATTTTATTAGCCGTCGCACCGCTCGTATCGCAAGCGATGGGAGCGAGGAAAGAACGTGAAGTCAAACGAATTGTCGTTCAAGCACTTTATGTGTCGCTCCTCATCATCGTCGTTACGTTGTTACTTGGATTGTTACTCGTTAATCCGATTTTGAACCAAATGGAGTTATCGGGTGAAGCACGTCGCGTGGCGCGCGTCTATCTGATCATGCTCGGATTCGGCATCATTCCGATGTTTCTCTTTTTCGTTCTCCGAACACTCGTCGATTCACTCGGTAAATCGAATATTACGATGGTATTGTTATTATTCTCTTTACCCATTAATGTCGCTTTCAATTATCTCTTTATCTTCGGGAAGTTTGGTTTCCCGGAATTAGGTGGTGTCGGGGCAGGCGTCGCGACAGCGATTACGTATTGGTTGTTATGTCTCGCAATCATTGGTGTTGTCTTAAAAGGCGAGTTGTTTCAACGGCTCGGGATCTTACGACGCTTTTATAAACCGGATTTCGGTCGGATTAAGGAGCTCGTGTTGTTAGGGGCACCGATCGGTCTGGCGATTTTTTCAGAAGTCAGTATTTTCTCCGCGGTCACATTGTTGCTTGGTGCGTACGGAGATGTCGTCATCGGCGCCTATCAAGCGGCAATCAACTTTGCGTCCTTCGTCTACATGATTCCACTATCGGCTGCATCAGCGCTTACGATTACAGTCGGCTACGAAGTCGGGGCGAAGCGGGTCAAAGACGCCGTCCAGTACATTGGGATCGGATTGACGCTTTGTTTAGCGGTCTCGCTCTTTTCAGGTGGATTGTTGTACGTCCAAAATGACCGGATTGCGGCACTCTATAGTAATGACCCGGAAGTCATTCAGCTCGCGGCGCATTTTATGATTTTGGCGATTTTCTTTCAGTTGTCGGATGCCGTCGCTGCACCGACACAAGGGGCATTACGTGGTTTTAAAGACGTCAATGTCACATTCATGTTGACGATTGCCGCCTACTGGGTCATCGGTTTACCTCTTGGATTTTACCTGGAGCGCTTCACGACACTCGGGCCGGACGGCTACTGGTGGGGGCTAATCATCGGTCTTGCAGTCGGTGCGACATTATTGCTCTTACGGTTAATTTATCTTGCCAAAAAAACACGGGAGGTTGCTGAATGAAGTTCACTAAACAGCGAATGATAACAGTGGCGAAGGTTATTTTACCGATCGCCCTGATTCTATTCATTTTTTATCAAGGACAAAATGAATTAAAAAGCCTCTCGCTCAATGAATCAATTAAAGCGATTCAACAAATCCCCTCATGGAAGTTCGTTTTATTAATTGGTGCAGGTCTGCTTGCAGTTGCGACGATGTTTTTTTATGATGTCGTACTGTTACGGTCCGTCGAAGTCAAAGTACCACTCGGACTAATTTTTCGAACGTCTTGGATTGCGAACTCCTTTAACGGAATCATCGGGTTCGGGGGTCTTGCCGGAATCGGTGTCAGGACGGCACTTTATCGCCCGTTCGTCGAAGGAACACGGCTATTAAAAGCAATCGGCTGGATGGCACCGACATTGATTAGTGGTCTGTCGATTTTGTCAGCGTTATCATTGTTAAATATTTTTCCGGCGTTTGAAGTATTAGACTTAAAAAAATGGCTTTGGCCCGTCATCATCGGCGTCGCCTTATTTTTTCCATTGTACCTGTTGTTTACGTTCCGACGTGGGGCGAGCAGCATTCGTCCGACATCGATTGCCTTGTATTCACTCGTCTCACTCGTTGAGTGGTTCAGTGCCGGCGTCGTCGTTTACCTGATTTTGCATGCACTCGGGACCGAGGTCAGTTTCGCGAAAGTCATGGGCGTCTTCATCATCGCTGCGACGGCAGGATTGATTTCGATGGTGCCTGGTGGATTCGGTTCGTTTGATTTAGTCTTTTTGATTGGGATGCAACGGGCAGGCGTCGTCGAAGGAAGTGTCTTGACCGGGTTGTTAATTTATCGCCTTGTCTATTACTTGATTCCATTCATGATTGGCCTTGTCTTTTCAGCCCGTGAATTCAGCGGACCGGTCGTTAAAATGATTGAGGATAAGCCGATTGTTGGTCCCTCCGTTGAAGTAGGCGGTGTCATCTGGCGCTTACAGCTTCGTTTTTTAAGTAAAGTCCGACATTTTGCCTTAGCCTTAATTACATTACTGTCAGGTATTGCGATTTGGGCACTTGCGATTTTACCGCCGGTCTCGACGCAATACGAGTATTTAGAAGCCCGTCTGCCGCATGAACTTTTGTTGCTCGGAAATAGCTTTTTCTTGATGGGAGGATTGTTGTTCGTCCTCTTATCTCCGTCGCTCTATAGACGGACAAAACGTTCATTATATATGATTTATGGCGCATCAGTCTTTGCCTTGATCGGGATGGCACTTCGGGGGTTTAACTTGATTTCACTTTCGGCTGTATTAATTGTCATCGTCCTGCTCGTCGTCTCGAAAAAATCATTCCACCGCGAGCGGACACTGATTACGACGACACGTTTGATTCGGGCATGTTTCGTCGGATTTTTATACATCGGAAGTTTTGTTTTCTTCGGCTATACGTTTTATACATTAGGATCGGCAGAAGGAACGGAAGTATATCCTTCCCATGAGATTTTTATGTTCGGAATAAGTGCGACGATCTTCATGCTCGTTTATACACTCGTCTTCATCCGCTTATTCAATACGTTTAATCTGCACGTCCTCGGGGAGCGTTTTGATGAAACAAAAGTGCGCCAAACGCTAGTCGAACATGGTGGAAATTACTTAAGTCATTTAGCGTTTCTAGGAGACAAACGGTTCTACTTCTCCGAGTCGGGTCAATCGTTCCTTCAATTCAGTCAGACAGGAAACCGGATTATCGTCTTAGGTGATCCGAGTGGAAATCCGGCAGAACATTCGCAATTGATCGGGACATTTTTACGACGTGTCGAAGATTTGGGATATATCCCGAATATCTATCAAATTCAAGCACAAAACATGTCGCTTTATCATGACTTTGGCTTTAACTTCTTTAAGTTAGGGGAAGAAGCAATCGTCGATATGACGACGTTTACCGTTTCAGGTAAGAAACGGGCCGGATTACGGTCAATCAAAAATCGGTTTGAACGGGAAGGAATGACATTCGAAGTCATCGAGCCGCCGTTTTCGGAGGCGTTATTGGAATCGTTACGTGAAGTATCCGACGACTGGCTCGGGGATAAAGCCGAAAAAGGCTTCTCCCTCGGCTACTTTAGTCCCTCCTACTTAAATCAAGCTCCACTCGGAATCATGCGTGACGCAAATGGCGAGTTGCTGGGCTTTATGAGCTTCATGCCGGCGTATCAAGATGGTGTCTTGTCGGTTGATTTGATGCGTTTTCGCCCGGACGGACCAAACGGAATCATGGATGCGATGTTCATCCGGTTATTTGATTATGCGAAAGAAGAAGGGTACCATACGTTCAATATGGGAATGGCACCACTATCTGCCGTTGGTGAAGATGAAACATCGTTTTGGCAAGAGCGGGTCGCAGCGGATGTCTTCAATAACATTCGCTACATGTACAGCTTCACCGGTCTTCGGCGTTATAAAGAAAAATATGATCCGAAGTGGGAAGGACGTTATTTGGCATACCGCAAACGGCAATCGTTACCAATCGCCATATTAAAGGCGACGCGTCTTATTTCAAAAAAGAAAGACCGTGTTTTGTTACCGTAAGACTAAGGATTATCGATTCACGATTCAGGGAAGATTCCAATGCATATGTGGAATCTTCTTTTTTTATTTATCAAATGTATAAAGGTCTATACAACTAGATTTAAGAGCGGTATACTACACATAGAGAGACGGTTTTTTGTGTCAACCAGGAAAGGGAGCGAGAAGATGACTGTCATCATCAATGCAAAAATCTATACAGGAAAAACTGTCATCGAACAGGGATTTGTCCGCTTTGACGAAGTCATTCACGATATCGGTGACATGACGACCTATACAGAAGGACAGGAATCAGTGATTGATTTAGCCGGAAAACAACTAATCCCAGGAATGATTGATGTTCATATTCATGGGGGATATGACGTCGACACGATGGATGCGGATGCAGAAGGATTAGTTCACCTTAGTCAAGCGATGTTAGCAGAAGGCGTCACATCCTTTTTTGCGACGACGATCACACAAGAATGGAGTCACATCACGCAAGCCCTTGAAGTGGCACGGCAAGTGATTGAAAGCGGGCGGACGACGATTGAAGGGATTCATCTCGAGGGACCGTTCATCAATCCGGATTACGCAGGAGCACAGCCGCTCCGTTATATCGTTGAGCCAAACGTCGAACAGTTTTTGAAGTGGCAAGAGGCCGCCGGCGGAACGATTAAGCTCGTCACCTATGCGCCAGAACGACCTGGGGCACGTGCATTCGAGGAAGCTGTCCGCCTGACAGGTGCAATCCCGTCAGCGGGACATACCGATGCGACGTTCGAACAAAATGCAGCAGGACATGTCACGCACGGAACACATGTATACAATCAAATGCGGGCACTGCATCACCGTGAACCGGGCACAGTCGGCTACTGCTTACTTAATCAGGAGCTTCGGGCAGAAATCATTCCGGACGGGATTCACAGCGCAAAAGAAATGGTCGATTTTGCTTATCGGATGAAGGGGGCAACCCGATTGACGGTCATCACGGACGCGATGCGTGCCAAAGGTTTGGTGGACGGGCAATACGAACTTGGTGGGCAGGCAGTCGAAGTGAAGGACGGGGCAGCACGACTGGCAAGCGGAAATTTAGCCGGAAGTGTCTTGACGATGGATCAGGCGTTACGCAACATCATCGACTTCACGGGCTGTTCACTCGAAGACGCTGTCCAAATGACTTCCGTCAATCAAGCAGAAGAATTTGGTCTGACGAAAAAAGGTGTGCTTGAGATTGGAAAAGATGCAGATTTTGTTGTCTTAGATGACGCGCTTGCTGTCGAACAAACGATTCACCGAGGAACGGTTCATACCTTTACCAACTGAAAGGAGTCCTTTTCAATGAAATGGATGATTGTAGAAAAAGCAGAGGAATTGGCACAAGTGACTTACCAACTTCTAAAAAATGAAATCGAGCGGCAGGACGGAAACTTGACGATTGGACTGGCGACAGGAAGCTCGCCCCTCGGCGTATACGAAGAATGGCGGAAGGATTCGCTCGATTGTTCAAACGTCACGACGGTCAACCTAGACGAGTACATCGGACTGAGTCCGGAACACCCGCAAAGCTACCACACCTTCATGAAGACACACCTGTTTGATGCGGTCACGTTTAAACAATCCTATCTTCCGATTGGTGACACGGACGATGCCAATCAAGAAAGTGAACGGTATGAGCGGCTCGTTCGGGAGCTCGGAGTAGATCTTCAACTGCTCGGGATCGGTTCGAATGGTCACATTGCGTTTAATGAGCCCGGAACATCGTTTGATGCGACGACTCATGTGACAGAACTGACGGAATCGACACGCGAAGCGAACCAACGCTTTTTCGATCAACTAGAAGATGTGCCATCCCATGCCATCACGATGGGATTAAGTACAATCATGGAAGCGAAAAAGATTCTCCTCGTAGCGTCGAGTGCCCGAAAAGCGGAAGCAGTCCGGGATATGATGGAGGGACCGGCGACGATTGACTGTCCGGCCACGATTTTACAGCGCCATGCGGACGTCATGATTGTCTTGGACGAAGAGGCGGCGTCATTGTTGTCTGAAGAAGCCAAGCGGACGGGACGCGCAGCTTACGAAAATTTCAAATAAACAGTAAACGCCGATGACGCCGTATGAAAACGGGAGCATCGGCGTTTTGATTTGTATGCGAGGCGGAACGGTCCGTCATAAGATACGTCATGACTCAGGCGCTCACTTCGCCTTAATCAAATCGTAAATTGACATTTCAGTAAATGTAGGGATAATGGAGATTAGCGCACTTTACAGAAAATTTACGTGAAAATGAGGGCTTTAACATGCAAACGAGATCAGCAAGAAAGAAGCAACCGAGTGCTGGTAAGATGTTTATAAAAGTGTTAGCCGCACTTTTATTACTCGTAACAGTAATTGGTTCTGGTTATGCTGGAGCGGTTTTTATAAAAACACAAGAGACTTTAGCAAAAACGCAGATTACGATTCCCGGTTCAAAAGTCAGCTCGAAATATGATGATGTCCCGTCGGAATCCTTCTTGATTTTAGGGACGGACGAAACGAAAGCAAGTAAAGACCGGAAAGAACCGGCACGTTCTGATGTCATGATCGTCGGCATCCTAAACAAAAAAACAGAGCAGCTTGTTTTAACGAGTATTCCCCGTGATTCGCTCGTCAACATCGACTATTCAGATTATGACATCCCTTACGGAAAAACAGGGGTCGAACAAGATAAAATCACCCATGCCCATTACTTTGGTTCGATGGATAAATCGAGTTCTTATAATGGAATTAAACTGGCACGGGAGACGACTGAAAACTTACTTGGTATTCAAATCGATCACGTTGTCAAAGTCAATTTCCAAGGATTCGTTCAGTTGATTGACGCCTTGAATGGGGTGGACATCGACGTCCGTTATGCATTCAAAGAACAAGATTCTGCACGTAAAGCGGGTACGGTCACAGTCAAAAAAGGGATGCAACACTTAACGGGTGAACAAGCACTTGCGTACGTCCGTAACCGTCATGATGACCCACTCGGCGATATCGGTCGGGGACAAAAACAGATGCAGGTCATTCAAGCAGTAGCGAAAGAAGCAGCAAGCTTCCGTTCGCTTGGTGCCTACCGTGATATTTTAAATGCCGTTGGCGATAACGTCGAGACGAACCTTGGTCCGAACGACTATACGCGACTGGCAGACTTCACGTCGGCGCTTCAAAATACGACAGAGTATCAATTGGCTGGAGAAGGATATATTGGTGTCAGTGGCAAATGGGAATATCACTTAGACCCGAACCAGCTCGAACTCGTCAAAACGAATCTCGCCCAAGCGATGCAAGGGCAAGAGGTGTCACCGATTAAAGAGGAAACAAATCTTCCTGCAGAAACCGATCAAACGACTGAAACTGATTCGACGGTTCAATAAGTACGGGCTTAATGCTTGATGTGTGTAAAGGACCCTGCCGATTTTGCGGCAGGGTCCTTTCAGGCTGTAGACAACGTGCCATCGGGAGATCAAGCGTCTTTTTTCGTTGCTTTCCTCGGGCGAGGCGCAAGCCGTTGCTCCTTGATCCTAACGGACAAGAAGCAACGGCTTGCCTGCCTCTAAAAGTGCGCGAATCACGCACTTTTCCCCGTAGGAGTCAACGAAACGCGACGCTTTTTAGGTAACACTATGACGGAAAGCCAGTCATGAAGACGGTTTAGGGCGAAATCCGTCTCGATCCTGCAGCTTTGCTGTAGCGGCGTGATCGAATGCCGCTTTGAAGACGAGACAGGGAAGTGCGACCGGATTGTCTCTCGTGATCGCATGTTCCCGCTTCATAAGAGTTTGTCTACATGCTGAAAGGACCCTTCCGATTTTGCGACGGGGTCCTTTATTATTACTTTTTCGTTGACTCTAACATCAATCTGAGTGACGGACGGTTTTGTCTTTCCATGGGCGGTAGAAGAGAGAGGATAGGAGGCACTCGCTTCACGTGACTCCTACAGAAAAAACGCAGAATTTTGCGCTGGCAGACAAGCAAGACCCGACCTCCTATCCACTAAGGGCAGGAAATCGGGTCTTGTGTCTCATTTGAGAAAAGCATCTCTCCGAAAGAATAATTCCGTTTTGCGTTCTCTTCATCACATCCATGCACAACGGTTAGCGACGTCGTTCCATTTCAACAGTAAACGTATAACGGTCACCCCGATACGCTGAAATGACGTACTCGAACGGTTGATCGGTCGCAAGGAACGTCAACTGCTCGACGGACAAGACGGGGGCAGCCGTCGTTAAACCGAGATGTTGTGCTTCTTCTTTTGTCGCGAGGCGTGACTCGAACGTTTGCGTCGCGCGTCCGAGATCAAGTCCACTCGCTTCAGCAAAAGCATAGAGTGAAGCGGTCGCGACATCTTGATTTAACCCTGGCAGTAACTGTTCCGGGATATAAACAATCTCCAGCGCAAGCGCTTGTTCATCGGCGATCCGGAGTCGCTTCAATTCATAAACCTTCGCCCCTTCTCGAATCCCCAGCTTGTTCGCGATTGTCATTTCGGCTGTGATTAGCTGGTATGACAACAGTTCACTTGCAGGTTCAAGTCCTAAATGTTCCATCTCTTCCGAAAAACTGGTGAGTCCAGAAAGTTGCATGACGATTTTTTTGTTCGCGACGAATGTCCCGCGCCCTTTTTGACGAATCAAGTATCCGGCGTTCACAAGATTCGTAATCGCTTGGCGTACGGTCATCCGACTAATTTGATGGGCTTCGGCAAATTCACGTTCAGAAGGAATTAAATCGCCGGGTTGCAACATCCCGCCTTCGATTTGTTGTTTTAATGCAGCTTCAATTTGATAGTAGATTGGCAGTGGTGAGTTTTTATTGATGTGCTGAATCACGGCATTTCGTCCCTTCGCGGTCGATAGTCTTTCGTCTAGTGTACTAGGAAATGAACAAGTCGACAAACGATACTAGGCGAAATATGGCATAATAGCAAATGAATAGATTGAGAAAGGTGGGGTATACATGCGACTGGAGCAAATTTATCCTGCGGTCCGGAAGTTCGTGACACATGTGACGCAAATTAAACAAGAGCAGGGATACTGGGTTGCACTCGACGAAAGTTACTTTTACCCGGAGAGCGGTGGTCAGCCGGCAGACCGCGGGACATTAAACGGACTTGTGGTGCATGATGTTCAACTAACAGACGGCATCGTGTGGCATCAAATCGATCAACCGATCGAAGGTTCAGTGACAGGCCTTGTTGATGACGTCGTCCGGACGGATCATGCGGCGCAACATACGGCGCAACATGTCATCTCGGCGATTTTACAAGATGAATTCAATATCAAGACGTTAAGTTTTCGGACAGGGTCTGAAGAATCGACGCTCGACATTGAAACGGATGAATGGACTGCTGCGTTACAAACGCGTCTTGAAAAACGACTGCGTCAAGTCATCACTTCTGCGCTACCGATTACGGCAACTGAATACGATGAAGCAGCAGCGCTCGCCCTTCCGTTACGGAAAACACCCCAAGTGACGGGCAAAATCCGTGTCGTCCAAATCGGTGAACTGGATTATAGTGCCTGCGGAGGAACACACCTTGAATCGACAGCTGATTTAGAATTGATTGTCTTGACAGGGCAAGAGCGGATCCGCGGAAATATTCGTTTGATGTACGTCGCGAAGGATCGGGCGTTTGACTTGTTAGCTGCGAATCAACGCGTCTTACGTGAAACGGCACAAGCGCTATCTGCAAAAAAAGAGCGTGTTGCCCAAGCAGTTGAAGAATTGAAGCAAGATGTCGTTCGTTTGAACCGTGCAGTCGAATTAGTCCAAGATGCTCATATCAAAGCGGAACTGACACAACTACTTGCGTCATCGGACGACTGGATTTTCGTGAACCATGCAGAACAACACGTGTCGTTCTCTGAAAAAATGGTCAAAGCGATTGCGACAGCGGACCGGGTCGGTTTAGTTTGGAATGAACCCGCTAAAAAATTGTTGATGCAAGGGGCAAGTTCAATACATTTTGGAAAATTCGCCAAAACCCACTTGAAGACATTTAATGGACGAGGTGGCGGAAGCGAGCATGTCGCGCAAGCGATGTTTTTGACGCGTGATGATGCAATGGCATACATAGAACGGATGAAGGAGGAACAATCGAAATGACAGTGATTCAAGTAAAAACAGCAGAACAGCATCAAGCCGTCCGAATGATTCGGGAGCGTGTCTTCGTCGAAGAACAAGGCGTTCCACGGAATCTTGAATATGATACCCATGATGAAACAGCGATTCACTTGCTTGTCCTTGACGAACAAAACCGTCCTGTCGCGACAGGACGGACACGTCCGTACGACGATCAGCGGATGAAGGTCGAACGTGTCGCGACGCTGGCTGCGACACGCGGAAAAGGCTATGGTGGTGAACTGATGCGGGCGATGGAACGTATAGCACGTCGGGAAGGAAGAAGCATCTTGACGCTTGGTGCCCAAGTGCAAGCGATTCCCTTTTACCAAGGCTTAGGTTATAACATCATGTCGGACGAATTTGACGATGCCGGCATTCCGCACCGGACGATGGAAAAGAAAATTTAATGAATTTATTAAAAGAAATCCTTAAAAAAGGGTTTCTTTTTTTTGAAGTCTATGTATATATATAATTCATAATGAATTTTTATACAGAAAGATGAATTCGAAATCAGGGAGGAATTAATAATGACGAAACAAAAATTGATTTTAGCGTACTCTGGGGGACTTGATACATCGGTAGCGATCAAATGGTTGAGCAAGGATTATGATGTCGTCGCTTTATGTATGGACGTCGGTGAAGGGAAAGATTTGACCGTCATCAAAGAAAAAGCGTTGCTCGTCGGAGCCGTTGAATCGATCGTTCTTGATGTAAAAGAAGAGTTTGCGAATGACTTCGTCTTACCAGCACTTCAATACGGTGCTCACTACGAAGGTGCGTATCCACTGATTTCGGCACTGTCTCGCCCGTTGATCGCTGAAAAACTCGTCGAAGTGGCCCATCAACATGGCGCGACGGCCGTTGCACACGGTTGTACGGGAAAAGGAAATGACCAAGTCCGGTTTGAAGTTTCGGTCGCAGCACTTGATCCTTCACTTGAAGTCATCGCGCCGGTCCGGGAGTGGAAATGGTCACGTGAAGAGGAAATCGCGTATGCGAAAGACAACAACGTCCCGATCCCAATCAATCTCGACAGCCCGTACTCGATTGATATGAACCTTTGGGGACGGAGTAACGAATGTGGTGTCCTTGAAAACCCTTGGACAGAACCACCACAAGATGCATACGCACTGACGGTCGCACCGGAAGACGCACCGGATCAGGCAGAAGAAGTCATCATCGGTTTTGAAGCAGGTGTTCCGACTTCAATCAACGGAACAGTCTATCCACTGGCGAAGTTGATTACAGAACTCAACATCATCGCTGGGGCACATGGTGTCGGACGGATTGACCACGTCGAGAACCGTCTCGTCGGGATCAAATCACGGGAAGTCTATGAATGCCCAGGTGCAACGGTCTTGCTAAAAGCCCATGCCGCACTCGAAACCATCACATTGACGAAAGACGTCGCGCACTTCAAACCGATTTTAAGTCAACAATATGCAGAAACCATCTATAATGGGTTATTCCATGCACCGTTAACGAAAGGTCTGAAAGCATTTTTGAAAGCGACACAACAAGACGTCACGGGCGAAGTACGGGTCAAACTCTATAAAGGCAATGCGACGGTCACAGGACGTCAGTCACCGGTGTCACTTTATGATGAGAAGCTTGCGACATATACGAAAGAAGATGCCTTCGATCATGAAGCAGCGAAAGGATTCATTAAATTGCATGGTCTTGCGATTGCGACACACGCAAGTGTTCATCGGCAGGAAGGCGTGACAAAATGACGAAACTGTGGGGCGGACGGTTTACGGAAGGGGCTTCCGCTCAGGCTGAAGCGTTTGGGGCATCGATTTCATTCGACCAAAAGCTTGCGGCAGTTGATATAGAAGGAAGTCTCGCCCATGCCAACATGTTGTATCAACAAGGCATCTTAGAAGAAGCGGAATGGAAAAAAATCGAAGCGGGTCTCAACACATTACAGGACACGATTGGACAACATGTCTATTCGCTTGCAGATGAAGACATCCACATGAATCTCGAACGCTTGCTGACGGAACAAATCGGACCGGTCGCAGGGAAGTTGCATACGGCGAGAAGTCGGAACGACCAAGTCGCAACGGATTTACATTTATGGATGGAACAACATGTGCTTAATTTAATCGAAAGCCTACGCAACTTGCAGACGGTCATTACGGAACAGGCGGATGTACACGTCGAGACCGTCATGCCGGGGTATACCCACTTACAGCGGGCACAGCCGATTTCACTTGCGCATCATCTACTCGCGTATTTTTGGATGTTCGACCGTGACGTAGATCGACTGACGGATAATTTGAAACGGATTCGGATTTCGCCGCTCGGTGCAGGGGCACTCGCCGGGACGACATTCCCGATTGACCGGTTCAAGTCAGCGGAACTGCTCGGATTTGAGCACGTCTATCCGAATAGTCTGGATGCTGTATCGGACCGTGACTTCGTCATTGAATACCTTGGTATTGCTTCGACGGTCATGATGCACCTCTCACGTTTTTGTGAAGAAATCATCATCTGGGCATCGCAAGAATTTTCATTCATCGAATTATCAGATGCGTTTTCGACAGGCTCTAGCATGATGCCACAAAAGAAAAATCCGGATTTCGCTGAATTAATTCGTGGTAAAACAGGACGTGTCTATGGAAACCTGATGGGGTTCTTGACGACGATGAAGGCGTTACCGCTCGCTTACAATAAAGACATGCAAGAAGATAAAGAGGGTGTCTTTGATACAGCAGACACGGTTTTACAATCGGTTCAAATCTTCACAGGCATGCTCGAATCCGCTACGTTTAAGACAGAAGCGCTCAAGAAGGCGACAATGCAAGACTTCTCGAATGCAACGGAACTCGCAGATTATCTTGTCACAAAAGGCATCCCTTTCCGTGAAGCACATGAAATCGTTGGAAAAGCGGTTCTCCATTGTGTCCAGACGAATTGTTTCTTAAAAGATTTGACACTTGAAACGTACCAGACGTTCCATTCCGTCATCGCGGAAGATGTTTATCCGCTTCTCGATCCTGTCCAGGCTGTCGCACGACGCGGTAGCTATGGTGGAACCGGCTTTGCTGCCGTTTCCGTACAACTCGCTCAAGCAAAGTCGAAACTAACAGATTAACGGAAAAATGAAAAAATTTTAGCAAATGACTGGATTTAACAAAAGATGTTTGCTATAACTGTAACTAACAACCGACAGATAGAGGCGCGGATGACATCAGTAGCAACACTTATCAAGGCAAGCATGCCAAGTGATGTGAAAGGGGAAATCCGCCGAAGTGAACGAGGAAGATGCTTCTTCTCATTTGCTGGTACAACGGTTAAGATCCGTTGTACTGCCGAAACCCATGTTTCGGAGCGCTATCTTACGTAAAAGAACGATAGACTTTGTCTTCGTTTGTCCGATCGTGATAACGACGGGCCGTAGGAACGCTCCTACCGGCCCGTCGTTTTTTTCTGTTTCGGGACAAAGGAGATAGGATTGTGACAACTGTACTTAAATTTGGTGGTAGCTCGGTCGCGACTGTCGAACAGATTCAGTCAATTGCGAATTATTTGAAGAATCGAACAGAACAAGGGGAAAAGCTTGTCGTCGTCGTCTCGGCGATGGGCAAGATGACCGATTCATTGATTGCACAAGCACAAGCGATTACCGATCGACCGGAGCGCCGAGAATTGGACAGGCTGCTTGCGATCGGGGAAGAACAAACGATTTCGTTACTCAGCATCGCCTTGAATTCCGTAGGCGTTAAATCCTTATCACAAACAGGTGCACAGGCAGGAATCAGCACGATGGGGGTCCATACGAAAAGCAAGATCAAACAAATTGACGGAAACTTACTTCGAAAAAAACTCGACACGTATGACGTTGTCATCGTCGCCGGATTCCAAGGGGTGAATGAACTCGGGGATGTCACAACGCTTGGGCGTGGCGGATCAGACACGACGGCGGTCGCTTTAGCAGCAGTTCTCGACAAACGCTGTGAAATTTATACGGATGTGGATGGTGTCTATACAGCGGACCCGCGGATTCATCAAGCAGCACAGCCGATTCCACACATTTCATACGATGAGATGATGGAAATGAGTGCACTCGGCTCGAAAGTCATGGAGATGCGAAGTGTCGAACTCGGGAAAAAATACGGCGTGCATATCTTTGTTGGGAAAACACTTGAATCGGAAAGAGGGACTTGGATCATGGAGGCAACGGAAACGATGGAACAAAAAGCAGTCACGAGCGTCAGTGTAACGAAAAACGTTTTAACGGTTTCGATTAAACACGTCCCACAAACGAACGCAGCGGTTGCCGACATCTTTGAATTATTATCAAACCGTCATGTCAACATCGACATGATCAGTCAAACGACGTTCGATAGCGATGTGTTCCTTTCGTTCTCGTGTCCACTCGACGAAGAGGAATTTCTCGAAGAGGCGCTGAAGGATATCATCGACCGTTTTCCGACCGTTAAAGTCGATCGTCATAACGAGCATGCCAAGTTATCGGTCGTCGGCATCGGAATGCGTGACGCAACGGGCGTCGCGTCAAAATTATTTGCGACGTTCCGCGCGGAGAACATTACATTTTATCAAGTCACGACATCAGAAATCAGTATTTCTTATACAATCGCCCAGGCAGATATCGAACGGACAGTCGCAGCCATTGCGGATGCGTTCAGCCTGTAAGGAGGAATGAACATGTATCACGTAGCAGTCATCGGTGCGACAGGCGCCGTCGGACAAAAAATGTTACAAGTTTTGAAGGAACTCGATTTTCCAGTCGGTCAACTGTCGGCTTACGCTTCAGAACGATCAGCAGGAAAAGTCGTTTCGTTTAATGGAATGGACGTGACGATTACAGCTTTATCGGAAGACATCATCCATCACGGTATCGATGTCGCATTATTCGCAGCCGGTGGAGCTATCAGTGAACAGTATGCGCCATTACTTGCTGCATCAGGCACGCTGGTCGTCGACAATTCAAGTGCCTTCCGAATGCAGGCGGATATCCCACTCGTCGTGCCGGAAGTCAATCCGGAAGCGGTTAGCAGCACCAACCGACTGATTGCCAATCCGAACTGTTCGACGATTCAATCCGTCGTCGCCCTTGCCCCACTTAAACACTTAGGTTTTGAGCGGATCACCTATACAACCTATCAAGCGGTCTCGGGTTCTGGTCAAAAAGGAATCGAGGACTTGGCACGCGGCAGCCGCGGCGAAGAACCGGTCAACTATCCACATCCGATTCATGATAATATCTTGCCACATATCGATGTTTTCTTAGACGATGGGTACACGAAAGAAGAACAAAAAATGATTGACGAGACACGGAAGATTTTTAACCAACCGAACTTACCGGTCAGTGCGACATGTGTCCGTGTCCCCGTTACAAATTCGCATTCGGTCGCGATCAACGTGACGTTTTCAGACGAGACGACGGTCGAAGCGATTCGTACGGCACTTGCTGACACGCCCGGTGTCGTACTGGTCGATGATGTTTCACAAAATCAGTACCCAATGCCGCTTGATGCGAATGAAACGGACGACGTATACGTCGGACGGATTCGCCAAGACAACAGTCTCGCGAATACATTCCATCTGTGGTGTGTCGCCGATAACATTCGAAAAGGTGCAGCTTCAAATGCAGTCCAAGTTGCACGTCACGCTTTAGAAAATGCCATCCATTCTTCATAATCCAAGGAGGAATTTAACATGTTCAAAGGAGCAGGAACGGCCCTAGCGACACCATTCAATACAGCAGGGGAACTCGATTTAGTCGTTTTCGAACAACTGATTGAACAACAGCTTGCAGCCAATATTCAGGCGCTTGTCGTCGCTGGGACGACAGGGGAAGGATCGACGCTTTCGAGTGAAGAATTCGAGACATTACTTGAGACGGCCGTTCGTGTAACGGCAGGCCGTGTTCCGGTCATTGCCGGAACGGGAACGAACAACACAGCACAGACAATCGAAAAAACGAAAACAGCGCAGCGCCTCGGAGCTGACGCGGCGATGCTCGTGACACCGTATTACAATAAAACGTCGCAAGCAGGTTTGGTTGCTCACTTCACAGCGGTCGCAGATGCTGTCGAACTCCCGATCATGTTATACAACGTCCCTTCACGGACAGGCGTCGCAATCGCAGTTGAGACAGCCGTAACACTCGCAAAACACCCGAACATTCAAGCATTCAAGGAAGCGAGCGGTGACGTCAGCTTCATGGGTGAATTGATGACGGCACTTCCGGACGGGTTCGCCGTCTACTGTGGGAATGACGATCAAATCTTGCCATACATGGCGTGGGGAGCACAAGGGGTTATTTCGGTCTTATCGAACCCCTATCCGGCAGAAACACAAGCGCTTGCAGAAGCGATGCTCGCGAACGATTTAACGACGGCACGTCGCATCCAAAGTGATTTAATGTCGGTCATCGCCGCCATCTTTAGTGACGTCAACCCGATTCCGGTCAAAGCAGCGCTCGAGGAGCTTGGTTTTGCAGTTGGTGCACCACGCTTGCCGCTCGTTCGCCAATCGGAAGCCGGACATGCACACTTGCTCGAGACGATGCATGCCTATAAAGGAGTGGTTCGATGAAGCTTGCCATTCATGGATATGGTGCGACGGGGCACTATGTTGAGGAATTGGCACCATCTGAAGTCGTTGCTGTCATCGATCGGACGAAGTCAGCAGAAAAAGTGCCGTCGTATCAAACCGTGTCTGAGTTGACGGAAGAAGTGGATGCAATCATCGACTTCTCGCACCCAAGCTTACTACCAGATTTACTGGCGTATGGTCTCAAAACGAAAACACCGCTCGTCATCGCGACGACCGGGTTTTCTGCAGCCGAGTTACAAACGATTAAAGACGCTTCGACCGAGATTCCGATTTTTCAGTCGTACAACATGTCGTTCGGGATCGCGATGATGCAGCAACTGCTACAGGTGCTCGTACCACTCGCGAGTTCGTTTGACATCGAGCTGTTAGAAAAACACCATAATCAAAAAGTCGATGCACCGAGTGGGACGGCAGAACTCTTGTTGCGGACGATTCAAGAACTCCGTGACGTCCAGCCGGTCTACGAACGTGAATCGACACGGGAGAAACGCCAAGTTTCTGAAATCGGGATGCACTCGATGCGTGGCGGAACGATTTTCGGTGAACATGAAGTGTTGTTCGCCGGGGTCGATGAATTGATTGAAATCAAGCACACAGCGTTATCAAAAAAAGTATTTGCTTCAGGTGCGATTAAAGCAGCCGAAGCACTCATTCAAAAATCGGCGGGACTCTACACATTAGAGACGCTCTACTCACAGGAGGATTCACATGTTATTAACTGATGCTTACGAAATCGCGAAATTCATTAAAGATGCTAAAAAACAAACACCGGTCAAACTTTACGTCAACGGCGATTTAGCGGGCTTGACGATTGAAGGGGCGACTGCTTTCGGATCAGATGAGTCAAAAATTTTCTTTGCCGATGCAGGACTTGCTGCGACTTTCTTAGAAAAGTACTCAGACCAGATCACGGACGTCCACGTCGAATATGACCGTCGGAACAGTGCTGTACCGATGCTTGATACACGTCATTTGAACGCGCGTATCGAGCCGGGTTCATGGATTCGCGACCATGTCGTCATCGGCGATAACGCCGTCATCATGATGGGGGCAATCATCAATATCGGTGCATCGATCGGAGATGGTACAATGATTGATATGAATGCCGTCGTCGGAGCACGTGGGACAATCGGGAAAAACGTTCATGTCGGCGCAGGTGCCGTGGTTGCAGGTGTCCTTGAGCCACCTTCAAAAACACCGGTCATCATCGAAGACGGTGTCTTGATCGGAGCGAATGCCGTCATCTTAGAAGGTGTCCGCGTCGGGAAAGATGCGGTTGTCGCAGCAGGCAGTGTCGTCACAGAAGACGTCCCTGCAGGTAGCGTCGTCGCTGGTATGCCAGCACGCGTCATCAAACAGAAAGACGAAAAAACAGCAGAGAAGACGCAATTAGTGGATGATTTACGTTCACTCTGATTGACGTCGAAGAGGAGGAAAACACATGGCAGTGGATACACAGTATGGTGAAGCGATTTGGTTAGACGGGATTTTTCATGATCCAAAAGAAGCGAATACGAGCGTCATGTCACACGCGATTCATTACGGAAGCGGATTTTTCGAAGGGATTCGTGCCTACGCGACGCCTGACGGTCCGGCAATTTTCCAATTGACGGAACACATCGAACGTCTGTTCCGGAGTTGCGCGTTCTATCACGTCACGATTCCATATACAGTGGAAGAACTTGTCCAAGCGACGATTGATCTCGTTGCGAAAAATGGCTTTGAGTCTTGTTACATTCGTCCATTCGTTTTCCTCGGAACACCGTGGCAAGCCTTGATGGCAAAAGATACGACGGTCCACGTCGGAATCTCGTGCTGGGAACTTGGTGAGTACTTCGATAAAGGTGTCGGCATTCGTGCGAAAGTCGCTTCTTATCGTCGGGTATCGTCAACGATGATGCCGATGCAGGCAAAAGCTGCTGCCAACTATATGAACTCACAACTTTTAAAAGGCGAAGCCCTTCGTGATGGATTTGACGAGGCGATTGCTCTTGATATGAACGGTAATGTCAGTGAGGCGAGCGTCGCGAACTTATTCATGTTGAAAAACGGGACAATCTACACGCCGTCACTCGACTGTTCTGTCCTTGACGGCATCACGCGCCAAGTCATCATGCGCCTCGCGCAAGATCAAGGGTACCCAGTCGTCGAACGCCATATCGGGCGTGACGAACTGTATGTCGCAGACGAAATCTTCTTAACAGGGACGGCGGCAGAAATCACGAGTGTTGGTGAAATCGACCATATTACAATCAACGGCGGAACACGGGCTGTCGCGGATGAATTGCTCGAGCTTTACCGACAAGCGGTCTCAGGACAACTTCCACAATATGCGGACTGGTTGACACACGTCACACCAGCGGTAGCTGAATGAATACACGGACACGCGTCACAATCGATCGGGAAGCGGTGCGACAAAATGTCGCATCGGTTTTCGCCCGGTCACAAAAACAGATTTTCGCCGTGGTGAAGAACAATGCTTATAACTTAGGAATGCTTGAAATGGTCGGGACATTGATGGAAGCAGGCGTGCGTCATTTTGCGGTTGCTGAAGTCTATGAGGCAATTGAAATTAAAACGAATTTTCCAGACAGTTATGTCTTAGCGATGAATCCGGCGACTCAGTTCGAGGCGGTCCGGGACTATGACATCGCACTTGGAATCCCATCGGTGGATTGGTTGAAGCATCATCAAGCAGACCTCTCGAACATCGAACTCCATTTAAAGGTCAATGTCGGGATGAATCGTTTTGGTGTCAGTTCACTCGAAGAAGCACAGGCAGTGCTTGAAGTGGTGCAGGAGCAACAACTCCGTTTGACAGGTCTTTACACACACTTCCCACTTGCTGACGAGCCGGGAGCGGACCATGATGGACAAGTCGAGCGTTTCTTAGCGATTGCGAACGTCATACGAGAGCAGCATACATTTACGTATGTGCATGCTGAAAATAGCGCAACGATCGTCAAACATGACGAACGACTCGCCTTTTGCAACTATGTCCGTCCCGGTATCTTTTTATTCGGCTATTCACCAATCGAAAAGATGGACTGGTTAGTCCCATCATTACGGATGATGACAGAAGTCGTCGAAATCCGTGAAGTGGCGGCAGGTGAACACGTCGGGTACGGGACGTCATATACGACGGAACAACCACTTCGTGTCGCCGTCTTACCTGTCGGCTATGGCGATGGGGTAGTCCGGGGGCGATCGGCGTTGCCTGTGTTGATTCACGGGAAACCGTATTCAATCATTAGTAAATTATTCATGAGTCATACGTTCGTCGCCGTCGATTCGACGGTTGAGGTCGGGGATGAAGTCGTCCTATATGGAGACGGAATTGAAATCGATGACATCACACGGACGGGTACGGCAAATAATTCGGAGCAAATGTGTGCCCGGTCTTGGCGGCTGGAACACCGTTATCTATAAGGAGGAACTATTTATGTACGGAAGCTCGTATTTAACGGAACAAGACAACACACTTCAAATCGATGGTGTCGCAGCGACAGACTTAGCAGCACAATATGGAACACCCCTTTATGTGATGGCGGAGCGTGAACTGACAGACCGTTTAGCGACCGTACGTGATAGTTTCTTAACGAAGTATCCGAATACGTATGCTTCATTTGCCTCAAAAGCGTTGACGATTGGTGCTGTCTATCAGCAAGTCGTACGGCACGGACTCGGAATCGATGTCGTGACGGGTGGCGAACTTTACATCGCGCGTCAAGCGGGCGTACCGGCAGAACGTATTTATTTCCATGGTTCGAACAAATCGACGCAGGACTTGAAGTATGCCGTCGAAGAAGGGGTCGGGAAAATCGTCATCGATCATTACGGTGAGATTGCGCAACTTGAACAAATTGCCGCGGATGCTTGTCAGACGGTGAATGTATTAATCCGTATCGTTCCCCAAGTCATCGGTGGAGCCCATACGAAAATCCAAACAGGTGGCGTCGATACGAAATTCGGATTCTCGACCCATGACGACTCGTATCTGGAAGCCGTTCGCGCAATTCTCGCGTCGGAACATCTTGTCCTGCTCGGTATTCATTGTCACGTCGGATCACAAATTCAAGATTTGACTTTGTTTGAGCGGACAGCGCGGACGATGATGGGGTTCGTCGAAACGATTCGTCAGGAAACGGAATTTACGGCAAGCGAAGTAAATATCGGCGGTGGGTTCGGGATCGCCTATACGAAAGATGACGTCCCGCTAAATTTTGAACAAACGATGGAGCAGGTCATGACGATCATTGAAGAAGAGTCGACACGCCTCGGGATCGAACGCCCGCGGATCGGGATTGAACCAGGACGATGGGTCGTCGCGAATGCAGGCACGACGCTTTATACGGTCGGGGCGATTAAAGAAGTGCAAGGAGTCCGAACGTATTTGTCTGTCGACGGGGGTATGGCAGACAATATCCGTCCTGCCCTGTACGGTGCAGTCTACGAAACAGTCATCGCAAGCCGCATGACAGGAACGCTTCGTGAGGTGACAGTCGTCGGAGCAGCTTGCGAATCAGGTGATTTAGTCGCAGAAAAAGCGCAATTGGCAGAACCGGCAAGCGGTGATACGCTTGCTGTCTTCGGAACGGGTGCCTATAATTTCTCGATGGCGAGTAACTATAATCAATTTCTGCGTCCTGCCGTCATCTTCGTTAATCAAGGGGAAACGCGTGAAGTCGTCCGGCGACAAACGTATGCGGATCTTGTCGCATGTGACCTCAATCTAGAAAACATACGCTCTTAATAAACAACAAGCCTTCCGTGTCGAACTGGACACGGAAGGCTTGTTGTTTAGTTTGCAGAAAATAAGTTTATTCCCTTAAACGTTTTATTTTGAAGGGATGATCAATAGTTGTCCGGCCGAAATCAAATTGATATTCGTAATCTTATTCGCTGCTGCGAGTGAACTGACCGTTACATTGTACTTACTGGCAATCGCATAAAGCGTATCCCCGCTTTTGACGGTGTAGGAAGTCACAGTCGGTGGAGGTGTTGTTGACGTACCGGGAATTTTCAACACTTGTCCGACCGAAATCAAATTGAGGTTGGTGATGTTGTTTGCCGAAGCGAGTGCACTGACGGAAACGTCGTACTTCCGAGCGATAGAATAGAGCGTATCCCCACTTTTGACGGTATAAGAAGTCGTTGAGGTTGGTGGAGGTGTTGTCGACGTACCAGGAATCGTCAAGACTTGACCGACCGAAATTAGATTGAGATTGGTAATATTGTTTGCTTTAGCGAGAGCTGTAACAGAGACATTATAAAGGTTTGCGATTTTATACAATGTGTCGCCTGACTTGACCGTATACGTTTTTCCACCAGATGAAGGAAGCTGTAGTAGTTCAGAAATAGTGACGAACGTATATCCCTTTGCTTTGAGTTGCGAAATCATCGAAGGAAGGGCGGTCGTCGTACCGGATGCACCAGCACCCGTATGCATTAAAATGATTGATCCTGGTACGATATTTGGGATGACACGGTTTAAAATCGCAGTGGAACTAATCCCTTTCCAGTCTGTCGTATCGATGTTCCATTGAATCGTTTTCGTGTAACCGGCATTACCGACGGCTGCTAAGACAGCACTGTTGCTTGCACCGAATGGGGCACGAAAAATAGGTTTTGTCGTCCGACCGGTTAATGCGTTAATCTGACTTTCGGTTCGTGTCAATTCACTTGTCATTTGACTGGCAGTTAGAGTCGTGAAATCGGGGTGACTGTAAGAGTGATTTCCGATTTGGTGTGTCGGTGTTGTAATTGCGATATTTTTAATCGATTGTGGGTGATTCGCAGCACCAACACCGGTCAGGAAGAAGGTTGCTTTGACGTTGTTACTTTTTAAGATACTCAGAATTTTAGCGATATTTGTCCCATCGGACCCGTCATCAAACGTCAATGCGACCACTTTACTCGTCGTCGAGCCTTTCGTGACAAACGTCGAGCTAGCCGCTTCGACTGGTGATTGATAACTAGACAATGGAATGAACAGAAGTAGCAAAACGATTAGAAGTCGAAGCCATGTTTTCCCCATCGTGATTCCCTCCCTTTCAGTCAGCTGACTCAGCGGGCATCTCTCTACTTAGGATTACCCTTTTTTAATAAAAAAACCTATTATTTTCCCCTTTATTTAAGAAATGAAACAAAAAAACGAAAAAAATTGTTTGAATTTGAAAACATTAGGGAAATGATAATATATGGAAATAATAAAAGGAGTGAAGTATGGATGATCGAATTTAAAAATGTCGGGAAGCAGTTTAAGGACAATGTTGTCTTAAAAGGCTTAACGCTAGAAATCAAAGAAGGCGAACTCGTTGTGTTCATCGGTCCGAGTGGCTGTGGGAAAACAACGTCACTTAAGATGATTAATCGTTTGATTGAACCGTCTTCAGGAACGATTTTAGTCAACGGAAAAGACATCATGAAGACAGATACGATTGAACTGAGACGTCATATGGGATATGTCATTCAACAGACTGGATTGTTCCCACATATGACGGTCCGTGAAAATATTCAATTGATTGCCGGTCTGGAAGGAAAAGATCATGACCAGATGGACCTCCGGACGGAAGAGTTACTACAAATGGTCGGGCTCGACCCGAACCAATTCATTGATCGTTACCCGAGTGAACTGAGTGGTGGACAACAACAGCGCGTTGGTTTTGCCCGCGCCTTGATGAATGACCCAGATGTCATTTTGATGGATGAACCGTTTAGTGCGTTAGACCCCGTTACCCGTAATGACCTTCAAGAAGAATTATTTAACCTCCAAGAAGAAGTGAAAAAAACGATTGTGTTCGTCACCCATGATATGGATGAAGCGATTAAGTTAGCCGATCGGATTTGTATCATGCGTGATGGGGAAATTGTTCAATTCGATACACCGGAAGAAATTTTACGTCACCCGAAAGATGAATATGTCGAATCGTTTATCGGTAAAAATAAAATTTGGAGTAGTCCTGCCTTTATCAAAGCAGAAGATATCATGATTGAGGATCCCGTTTCAATCAGTGGGAAACGGACGTTACTGCAAGGAATTGAAATCATGCGTGGACGTAAAGTCGATAGTCTGTTGATTACGGACCGTGACCGGATACTGCAAGGAATCGTCAAACTAAAAAATATCCAAACCGTTTCAGATAAAAGTCAACGCATCGAAGAAATCATGGAAGGCGAACTCGTCGCCGTTGATGAACAGGATTCATTGCTCGATGTATTAGAAGTGATGAACCACGAAGAGACAGGGTACTTACCTGTTACGAACAAAGCCGGCCAACTACGCGGCTTGATTACACGAAGTAGCTTGCTTTCCGTCTTGAGTGAGCAGTTCATTCAGGAGGAGGAAGTGCAATGAGTGGTTTTTTTGATTATGTAACAAATAATACCGATCAAATTTTAAATCTATTACTCGAACATTTACAATTAACCGTGTTTGCCGTCGTCATCGCCGTCGTGTTAGGGATTCCAATCGGGATTTTGATTACCCGGTATCAACGATTCGCAAAACCCGTTCTCGCCTTGACGAGCGTCGTTCAAGCGGTACCGAGCCTTGCTTTGCTTGGTTTCTTGATTCCGTTCATCGGGATTGGTTCGACACCCGCAATCATCATGGTCGTCCTTTATTCTTTATTACCAATCGTTAAAAACACGTATACGGGTCTCTCGAGTATTCCGGGAGATATGCTTGAAGCGGCAAAAGGGATTGGTTTGACAGAACGTCAGATTCTAGGGAAAGTCCAAATTCCGCTCGCCTTACCAATCATGATGGCAGGGATTCGGATTTCCGCTGTAACAGCGGTCGGATTAATGACGATTTCTGCTTTCATCGGTGCCGGTGGACTCGGATATCTTGTCTTCTCTGGGATTCAAACGGTAGATAACAACCAGATTCTCGCTGGTGCGATTCCAGCTGGTATTTTAGCACTTGCGATTGACTTCATTGTCAGTCGGATTGAGTACTCGGTTGCGCCGAACGGCATTCCGCTTGCTGACGGTCGTGTTAAAAACCGGAAACGTAAACGTCGTCAAGCGATGTCTGCTGCTAAAAAAATCGCCATCGCAAGTATCGTTGTTCTATTAATTGCTGGAACCGTTGCATATTCGTTTTTGAAGCCGGATAAAATCGTCATCGGTTCAAAAAACTTTACGGAACAATTGATTTTAGGGAATATGTTAGCTGATTTAATCGAAGATAAAACAGATTTAGAAGTTGAGCGCCAATTAAACCTTGGTGGAACAAAAGTCGCCTACGGTGCGCTCGAGACCGGTGAAATTGATGCGTACGTCGAATACACTGGAACGCTTTTGATTGATGTCCTGAAACAAGGCGTTGAAACCGATCCGGAAGCGGTCTATGCGAAAGTACAAAAAATGATTCCGGCGAAAAGTCAGGTCGATGTCCTTGACCCAATCGGTTTTAATAACACCTATGCGTTAGCGATGACAAAAGAAGATGTCGAGAAGTATGACTTAAAAACAGTTTCCGATATGTCTGCCGTCAGTAACCGGTTGATTCTTGGTTCGACGATTGAGTTCGCGAACCGTGAAGATGGGTACCTTGGGTTGAAGAAAAAATACCCAGACATGAAGTTTAAAGATGTTCAACCCGTTGATGGCGGACTCCGTTATACGGCATTGACGAATGGTAAAACGAACGTCATCGATAGTTTCTCGACAGATGGACTATTGAAGAAATTTGATTTGACGGTCCTCGAAGATGATAAAGAATTTTTCCCACCGTATTATGCAGTTCCAATCGTTCGTCAAGAAACACTGGAGGAACACCCAGAACTAAAAGAAGTCCTTAATTTATTAAAAGATAAAATTACGGATGAAAAAATGCAAGAATTGAACTATAAGGCGGATGTCGAGAAGGAACGTCCTGAAGATGTCGCGCGTGAATTCTTGATTGAAGAAGGCATGATTAAAAAATAACAAAAATAGAGCCGAGGCGGGAATCCGCTTCGGCTCTTTATATGCGCGCTGACGCGCTATATCGTTTTGGAAAATAAGATCATTATTTTTTGATTCGATTAGCGAGCCAAGCGCGAACAGTGTTTTGCTGAATCATACACGTTCTTCCTCTCTTAGTTGAGTTAGTGCTGAACTGAAAGATTTTTGCTCGGCATCGTTAACGATACGCTCTTTAACTTCCATTGTCAACCAATCTGTTTCATATTCTGGTAATGTAGGAAGACCGTAACTCGGGTTGTTCGTCGATGAAAATAAATCCGACATCAATCGTTCTTCGAATAATGGAATCATGTTGCATCCCCCTCAATTTCGATTCATGTACTACACCTTTAGTGTAAGGGGAACATGTAAACAAAGAAGAGGAGAAATGTTAAAAACAGGTGAACTTTGTAAACGTTTTCACAAGGTTGTCATATCTTCAGACAATGGCGTGCAACTTTCCGCATACTGTTGTCCACGTTTGATATATTTTTTGACCGTCCGCTCCATGATGAACCGGTCGTGATCATTGATTTCACGAATGACTTTTGCCGGAACACCCATGACAAGTGAATTCGGTGGAACGACCATCTTTGGCGGGACGAGGCTACCTGCAGCAACGAACGAACCGGTCCCGATTTCTGCTTCATCTAAAATCGTTGCGGACATGCCGATCAATGCCCCTTTGCGAATGATTCCCCCATGAATCATCGCCATGTGTCCAATCGTGACATCGTCCTCGATGATCGTCGAATACTCTTCATATTGATGAATCATCGAACCATCTTGAATGTTGACCCGTTCCCCGATTGAGATCAGTCCTTCATCACCACGGATGACGGTATTGAACCAGACGCTTGAGTCTTTTCCAATCTCGACTTCACCGATGACTTTTGCACCGTCTGCGATATATACGCTTGGGTCGACCTTTGGAATTAAGTTTCCGACGCGGTATTTCATAAACAATTGCCCTCACTTTCGTTTCATAATGTTCTCTTTTATCTTGAACTGCCGAAAAATAAATTGCAACTGCTTACAATCTAATTGTAAGATGGTAAAAATACCGGTCATTATTAGGAGGCAATAGGATGGATACTACAGTTCGGGCACGACTTATCGCGATTGCGGCAAAAAAACAGAAAGCGGCAATCGTCTATAAGAACATTCAAGTCATCGATGTGATGACTCGTGAAACCTATCATGCAGATGTCGCAGTCGATTCAGGCTACATCGCAGCTGTCGGGGACGGCTATGAAGGGGAACGGACGATCGATGGGACGGATCAATATATCGCACCGAGTTTCATCGATGGACATGTCCATATCGAATCTTCGATGGTGACACCAAGTGAATATGAACAGGCCATCTTGCCGCTTGGCGTAACGACGGTGATCGCTGATCCGCACGAAATCGCTAACGTCAAAGGTGCGGATGGTCTCCAGTTCATGTTAGATGACGCAGAACAGCTTCGTCTTGACGTTCGGATGATGTTACCGAGCTGTGTCCCCGCGACATCGTTCGAGCATGCTGGAGCGTCGTTAGATGCTTCGGACTTAGCACCGTTCGTCAACCATCCTGGTGTCCATGGCTTAGGGGAAGTGATGGATTACCCGGCAGTCGAACGTGCCGATACGGACATGTTGAAAAAAATTGAGCAGATTGAGGCAGCAGGGAAACTCGTTGATGGTCATGCAGCGGGACTCGGTGCACGAGAAGTCAATATCTACGGGGTTGCCGGCATCCGGACAGATCATGAAGCAGTCACAAAAGACGACGCAATCGTCCGTGCACGAAGAGGGCTTTACGTCGAAGTTCGTGAAGGGTCGGCCGCGCGGAACTTAAAAGAAGTCCTTCAGGCAGTGACGGAAAGCAATGCCAGTCGTTTCTTATTTTGTACCGATGATAAGCATTTAGATGATACGTTACGTGAAGGAACGATTGACTATAACATTCGTTA
Source organism: Exiguobacterium sp. s193 (assembly GCF_018618755.1). GTDB lineage: Bacteria > Bacillota > Bacilli > Exiguobacteriales > Exiguobacteriaceae > Exiguobacterium_A. Next base: position 1,546 of record NZ_JACSMR010000014.1, on the reverse strand, counting down.
TGCAATTGAGCATGGCATTAAGCGGGAAACGGCATATGCGATGGCATCACTCCATGCAGCAAATGCGTATCAGTTGAATGACCGTGGAGCAATCGTCCCCGGACGTCGTGCTGATTTTGTCTTATTGACAGATGCGGACCAGGTCACAATCAGTGAGGTGTTCGTCAAAGGAGAACGCGTCGCGCAAGAGGGGAAAACGATTGTTTCATCTCCGAAAATCACTGTCCCAGCGAACTTACGGGGCGAATTGAATACGAAACCGATCACGGATGCCGTGTTCGAACTCCCGCTTGCGCATCCGAAAGCAAACGTGATTGGAATCATTCCGAAAAGCATCGTCACGGATCACCTCGTTTTAGATGTTCCGCTTGTTGATGGGAAATTCATTCAAGATCCGGAACAAGATTTGTTGAAGATTGCTGTCATTGAACGGCATAACGGAACAGACTTCTCGGCAGTCGGAATCGTCCGTGGATTCAAAATGAAGCGGGGGGCAATTGCTGCGACCGTCGCCCATGATTCACATAACCTCGTTGTCGTCGGAGTGACGGATGCAGAAATGAAACTGGCTGCAGAACGCCTCGTCAAAGCAGGGGGAGGGGTGATTGCCGTCGATAGAGAAGAGGTTTTAGCAGAGCTTCCACTGGAGATTGCTGGATTGATGACCAGTCGACCGTTCCAAGAAGTCGGAGATACGTTAGAGAAACTCAACGATGCCTTGGATCGATTAGAGGCGGACCGTTCATTTAATCCGTATTTGACGATGTCGTTCCTCTGTCTTCCCGTCATTCCGAACTTGAAGTTGACGGATAGTGGATTGTTCGACGTCAAAACGTTCCAACACATCGATACACAAGTTTCCGAGTAACCGACGGAATTCCAAAATCGACCGATTTCCCGCAAAAATTCGGGAAGCGGTCGATTTTTCAATCGCTCTAACGGAATCCCATCATTCGTTTACAATTTGTTATTGAATCTTAATATTTTCGGAGTTGAATCATTATTTAATCCTTGTTATAGTTGGTCTTATATTATTTGTGAGAAACCTCACTTTAGGTGAAACCTTTAGCAAAGGGGATTCGTAAATAATAAGGGAAAAAGAAAGGAAGGATTCAATGGACAAAACATATTTCGAAGGACATGAAGCCTTGATTGCAACGGTCTATCGCGCGTTCATCGACCAGTTTCAAGATTTACCGGAACGACGGAGAACAAAACGACAACTAAGAAATCTTGCATTCTCTGTCATCCGCCAAGCCGGTCCGACGTATGAGGAACGGACAGTCTTGTATGAATTTTTCGCTGAGTTCTTCCGTGCAGTAGAAGAAGGACAGCATGAAAAAATCGAATTTTATAAACAAATCGCACAGTAAAGACCCCAGACGGCTCCGGCAGAAGGGGTCTTTGTTGTTTCTAAATGACGAATTGTAATATTAAGTGCAACACCTAGGAGAAAACACAAAAAAACCCATAACGACCTCGTGTAGAATAAAGCTACCACACCACATTCAACGGAGGATTCGTTATGAGCTATGTTCATCTTACC
>NZ_JACSMR010000013.1 GCF_018618755.1 Exiguobacterium sp. s193 | reverse complement strand
TCAGTCGCTCTGAACTCGCTCAAGCGCTCGCCTGGATAAATGGTAGACCAAGAAAATGTCTTAACTGGAGAACTGCATATGAGGTCTTCTCAGAAGAAGTGTTGCACTTAATTTGACAATCTATCGTTTTAAAATATCGTTCCCGCCTTCTCACACGCTGAGAGGGCTTTTTCAATTAGTTCTGCTGCTTGTTCCGGATATTGTTGATGACCTTCTAAGATAACCGATTCGACATCCGTGATACCAAAGAATTGCAGTAAATCTGTCATATACCGGAGAGCGTGATCTGAAGCGACTTTATCAGGCGTCGAATAGTCGCCTCCCCTAGAATGTAATAAGAGAACACGTTTACCTGTCACAAGCCCGACGGATCCTTCTGCAGTATAATGAAAGGTTTGTCCCGCTTGTGCAAGATAATCCATATAGTTATGCAGTGGGGCAGGGACAGTCAAGTTCCACATCGGGAAGGAAAAAACAATTTTTTCAGACTCTAAGAAGCGATTTAAATACTCTTGCAAGCGCTCGACCCGCTCAGTCTCTTCAGCATCAAACGATTCACCACGAAATAATCGTGCAGCTGATTTAGCTAAACTTAAATCAAAAAAAGGTAACCGTTCTTCAAATAAATTGAGGACGGTGATTTCATCTTTCGGGTGTTTTTGACGATAGGTTTTTAGAAATGCATCGTTCATCTGTGAACTGACACTTCGAGATTGGTGCGTGCTATCGTTCGCTTCAATGAATAATAAGTGGGTCATCATAAAAGCTCCTCTCGTTGTACATAATTTCGCTGTTATAAGGAAGATACCCCGTTTAGTCTAGAAGTATACTTTTCCATCTAAATCATTATTTTAGTAAAAATTAGGTTTTAGGAATTGTTAGTAAAGGTAAAAAGTATAAGAAGAAACAGAAAAGAGGGAATGAGATGAAAAATCAGCAGCGCCCTTCTTCAATAAATTTGCAGTACATGCGCGAAGCAAAGGCGAACTATCGTTTATTCGGGATGATTGCTCTTGTTCTGACTAGTTCTGGATCGATCTTATATATCGTTTCAAGTTACTTTAGCAGTAGTGGACTCGAATGGATTGATTTTTGGCGCGCGCTCGTCATCTTATTGATGGGGATCTGTCAGTTTGTCATCGGAAAAAGTGACGTGTCGGATCGCTTGAAACCGCATGTCATGTCGACGGTCTTTTTATTGATCCCATTCGTCTATTATCCGTTTATCGAAAATGGAGCGCAAACCGTCTGGGCATCCGCATTACTGTTTCTGTTAACCTCACTCGTCGTCATCAACCGGACGATGTTACTGTACGCGACATCAATCACGATCATATCTTTTTTGTACATTTGGTTACGGGTGCCGAACGCGACGGTGAACCTCACGATAGCTGATCACATTGCAAGAATCGGTATGGTCGTGATTGCCGTCTTGATCAGTCTTTTGATCCACCGACAATACGTGACACGACTTGAACGGAATATCGAATATTTCGCTCAGTTACAAGAACAAGCGTTCACGGACTCGGTCACAGGTCTCGCCAATCGTCCGTTTTTTGTAGTCGACGTCGAAAAAAGAGCGAGTGAAGGAGATGCGGTGTGTCTGATTGACTTGGATGACTTTAAGACAGTCAATGACGCGTTCGGATACCGGACGGGTGACCGTGCCTTGCATATGATTGGGAGCCGCCTGATGACACGTTTTCCGGAATGCCTGGTCGCTAAAGCAAGTGGCAGTGCTTTTTTACTACACACGAAAGTCCATCAAGGAATCGAATCACTTTGCGAAGAAATTTTAGCTTGTATTGCGGAACGGATTCAAATCGATTTTAAACAAATCAATGTAACAGCCAGTATGGGTGTCGCCTTCATAAATGGTGAATCAATCGATCACATCATCAATGATGCAGAAATTGCTTTGTTCACGGCAAAATCCAATCGTAAAAACACATTCGCCATTACGGATCTCAACACACAAAATGAACGAAAGCGTGCTCTCCAATTGACGCGCGATCTCTACGATGCGGAACTAGACCGCGACTTTTTTGTATTGTTTCAGCCCCAGGTCGAGGCAGAGAACCACCATATCACGGGAGCGGAAGCGCTCATTCGCTGGAATCATCCGCGTTATGGTCAGATTTCCCCGTTAGAGTTCATTCCGATCGCTGAGCGGACACGATTCATCGAGACGCTTGGCATCTGGGTCATGCGGCGTGCATGTACCCAAGGGAAAACATGGTTGGATCAAGGACACGATCCGATTACGATTGCAGTCAATGTCTCTCCTTGGCAATTACGCCAACCCGATTTTACGGAAAAAGTCCTTCAGATTCTAGATGACACGAAATTCCCGTCGTATTTATTGGAAATTGAAATGACGGAGCATATTTTCATCGAAGGCACATATCAAATCATCGAGACGTTAAACGAGTTGCACCTCCATGGGATCCGGATTGCCCTCGATGATTTCGGAACCGGTTTTTCATCGATGCAAACGTTAGTGGAGCTTCCCTTTGATCAATTGAAGATTCCAAAAGAAATCGTCCAGGAAGCAATTCATTCTGATGAAAAACGGGCAATCGTCGAAATGATCATTCAGTTAGGAAAACGGTTGAACATGACGATTGTCGCAGAGGGGATTGAACTTGAGGAAGAGGCCCGATTGTTACATCGTTTAGGGTGTCACACGTTACAGGGGTACTTGTTCCATAAGCCGTTGCAACCGTTACAAGTCGAGCCATTTCTATATAAGCAAGGTTAAAATGAAAACACCGTCTTTTTTCCTGATTTAATCAATCAGGAAAAAGGACGGTGTTTTTTAGAGGTACCGTGCGAAATGACGCTCTAGTAATTCTTGAACCGCTGCAATCACTGCACAAATGCCCCAGTAAATGAAAGCAATCACGAAATAGACGGTCATGTAATCAAATTCGCGACCACCGACGATTTTTGCACGTTGAAAAATCTCGGGGACGGTAATCATCGCAGCCAGTGAAGACGCTTTGACTAAATCGAGTAAAACGTTTGATAGTGGTGGAATCGCCAGGCGAATCGCTTGGGGGAGGATGATTCCGACCAAAATGCGGTAAGGAGACAAACCAAGCGATTGGGCAGCTTCCTTTTGTCCTTTATCAACAGATAGGATGGCGGATCGGATGATCTCTGCCATGTACGCCGCACTGTTTAAACTAAATCCTGTGATCGCCGCTGTCAAAGCGTCGAGCTCGATATTGATGACCGGCAGACCAAAATACAACATGAATAGGACGACTAGTATCGGAACACCACGCATGAATGAGATATAGAGCGTCGCGCTCAGGCGGAGGAACCGAGAAGTCGAAAGGCGTGCTAATGCAAGAAGTAATCCGAACCCCAATCCGAAGCCCATGCTTGCGAAAGCGATCCAAAGTGTGTGACCGAGGCCGCCTAAAATGTAGGGGAAGGCATCGATTGCAAGTTCAGGATTGAAAATGGATCGCCAGTCGATGTTTTGTAAATATGTCAATTCACGTCCACGATCGTCGTCTTGACGTCAGGCATTTTTGAGACATCTTTATTGGCATAGTACTGTTTTGAAATTTTAGCGAGTGTCCCATCTTTTTTCATCTTCTCGATTTGGGCATTGACGTTTGATTGCAGTTCTTTGTTGTCAAGATCCATAATCAGACCGACTTGACTTGGGTTGTATGCGATATCCGGATGAATCGTGATGTCGAAGTCTTTAAAGAAATCAACAGCAAGCGTTTGCAGGTAATAATCGTTTAAGATGACATCCGTCCGACCGTTTGAGACGTCACGGAGGTATTGATCGTTTGTTGCATTATCATAAGTGACTTCCTTCGCCCCGTAATTTTTAGCGATTTGCATATACGTCGTCGTCGCTTCACCGGCTGCCTTTTTGCCTTTTAAGTCTTCAAGCGACTTGATTCCCGATAAATCGCTTTTACGGACGATGGCTGTACCATACGTATATTTGTACGGTTTTGAAAATGCAAATTTAGCTTTACGGTCTTCTGTGATCGTAATGTCGTTAGCTGCCATATCAACTTGCCCCGTGTTGACGCTTGTTAACATGCCGTCAAATGACATTTCTTTAAACTTTACTTTCAAATCGAGACGTTTTGCAACTTCCTTGACGACTTCGACGTCAAAACCAGTCAGTTTATTGCTGTCTTCGTCATGAAATGAAGTGGGGTAAAGCGTTCCTGCCGTCGCGACCGTCAACGTCCCATCTTTTACTATTTTGTCATATGCAGTCATCTTTTGTTCTTCTTCTTGACCACATGCACTTAGGAAAAGGGTTGTTCCTGCAATCAAGAGTCCCGTCCATTTAATCGAATTCTTCACTTTATTCCTTCCTCTCTCCATACATAAATAACGATCTTCCTTATAAAAATACCATGCTTGAAACATCTGGTGCAAAAATTAAAACTCATTGCAAAATAATTCTCTTAAAAAAATAATTCGCATGTTTATTCACATCTTTGTAAGCGTTATCATTGTTTATTAATGGGTATTTCCGAATTAATTTCGCAAAATATCCTAAATTATACAGGCTGGCGAATAATCATAAAAGAGTGTAAACTAGATTTTAACTGAATATACAGAAAATTTAGACGGTTAAAGGAGAGTGAGAGTATGTCATTTCATCAGGTGCCCAATCGGCAAGGATTATACGATCCGAAGCAAGAGCATGATGCATGCGGAATCGGAGTCTACGCCCATCGGACGGGGAGACCGAGCCACGAAATCGTCGAAAATGCGCTAGCCATGCTTTGTCAGATGGAGCATCGCGGGGGACAAGGGAGCGACGCGAAAACAGGAGACGGTGCGGGGGTATTGACACAACTTCCAGACCGCCTCTTTCGGACGACGTTACGGAATGTAACACTTCCGAAAAAAGGAGATTATGGTGTTCTGATGATGTTTCTTCCGCGAGAAGAGCGTCTGCGTCTACGATTGGAACGTGTTTTAGAATCCATCGTTTTATCAGAAGGACAACGGTTGATTGAATGGCGGACCGTCCCGGTTTCGAATGCAGTGATTGGTGAAAAAGCCCGTCAAACCGAGCCTGTCATCCGGCAATGTTTCGTCGAAGCAAAAGAAATCGAAGGATTGGCATTCGAACGAACACTCTTCATGATTCGTCGGGCGTTCGAACGTGAGGCGAATCGATTAGGGATTGAACAGTATGTGCTCAGTAGCTCGAGTGAAACAATCGTTTATAAAGGACTGGTCACGACAGACCAGCTCGGCCTCTATTTTGACGATTTACGCGACGAACGGTACCAATCTGGTTTTGCAATCGTCCACTCTCGTTTTAGTACGAATACGTTCCCGAGCTGGAAACGTGCCCACCCGAATCGCTACTTGATCCATAACGGAGAAATCAACACGCTTCAAGGAAACATTCAGGCAATGCGTAGTCGCGAACAAAGTTTAGCACAGACCACCTATGGACGTCGGGCTGAAGAGGTCTTACCGATTCTCGACGAATCAGGAAGTGATTCCTCGATGCTTGATAATGCATTTGAGTTTTTGTATCTGTCTGGAATGACACTTGCTGAGACGGCATTGATGTTAGTACCGGAACCGTTCGAGCATGGAGAAATTCGCCCGGCAAAGCGAGCCTATTATGAATATCACAGTAGTATGATGGAGCCGTGGGACGGACCATCCGCGATTGTCTTTACGAACGGGAAACAAATTGGTGCGACGCTCGACCGAAACGGTCTCCGACCGGCCCGGTATATCATGATGCGCGATGGCCACTTCATGTTGTCTTCGGAGTCGGGTGTCTTACCGATTGCAGAAGAAGAGATTCTTTATAAGAAACGTTTGGTTCCAGGCGAGTTATTATTACTCGATTTTGGCTCGGGTCAATTGATTTCGGACGAGGAAATCAAACGTGATCTAGCGATGCGTCATCCGTATGCGGAATGGTTATCAGAAGAGCTGGTTCAATTACCGACGTTGAGCCATCAGGAAAAGGTGATGGACTTAGGAGCAACACAACGGTTATTCGGTTATACGCGTGAGGATATCGAACACTATCTGATTCCGCTCGTCGAAGAGAAAAAAGATCCGCTCGGAGCGATGGGAACGGATATCCCACTCGCTGTGTTAAGTGAACGGCCCCAGTCGTTGTTCCGCTACTTCAAGCAACTGTTCGCGCAAGTCACGAACCCGCCGATTGATGCGCTGCGTGAACAAATCGTCACGTCGACGATGACCTGGCTCGGGCGGCAAGGTGAACTGTTGACACCGAACCGAAAAAACTGCCGCCGGGTCCGATTGGATTCACCTGTCTTGATTCCTACTGAAGCGTATGCGTTAAGTCAGACGAAACTAAAACAAAAAACGGTATCGACGTTATTCACAGGTGATTTGGAGGAATCACTCGAATCGCTTCTCGAAGAAGCGGTTCACGCAGTCAAATCGGGTTGCGAACTGCTCATTTTGTCTGATCGAGGTATTCGACCGGGCGCCATCCCGATACCGATCCTTCTCGTGACGAGCGCTGTTCATCATCATCTCATCCGGACGGGTCTACGGACGAAAGTCAGCTTAATCATCGAAGGGGGAGAAGTGCGGGAAGTCCATCACTTCGCAGCTTTGCTCGGATATGGGGCTGATGCGATCTATCCATACCTGGTCTATGCGACATTAGACGACGCGATGAATATCGATCAGGAAGAAGCTGCCGTTCGTTATCGCACTGCCGTAACGGAAGGTGTCGTCAAAGTCATGTCGAAGATGGGGATTTCGACCGTCTTCAGTTATCGGGGCGCTCAAATTTTTGAGGCAGTCGGGATTTCGACCGATGTGATCAATCGTTATTTCACGGGAACGGTCTCGCAGCTCAGTGGTCTGTCCCTCGCTTTGATTGAGAAAGAAGCGAAACGACAACATGAAGACGGAACGAAACGGACGTACCTGGAATCAGGAAGTGTCTTCCGGTACCGAAACGACGGGGAGCACCATGCCTTCAATCCGGCGACGATTCATTTGTTGCAACATGCTTGCCGCACAGGCGACTATCAGTTATTTAAACGCTACTCCAATCAGGTTGCGGAAGAGCCGGCGACGTTCCTTCGTCATTTGTTGACATTCAAAGAAACGACATCGATTCCACTTGAAGAAGTGGAACCGGCAAGTGAAATCGTTAAATTCTTTAAGACAGGCGCGATGTCTTACGGCTCCCTCTCGAAAGAAGCGCATGAGACACTTGCGATTGCGATGAACCGGTTAGGCGGAAAAAGTAACAGCGGTGAAGGTGGCGAAGAAGAAGAGCGTTATCAGCTTGACGAAAATGGAGACTCACGGATGAGCCGGATTAAACAGATTGCGTCAGGGCGGTTTGGTGTGACGAGCCATTACTTGACCCATGCAGATGAACTGCAAATAAAAGTGGCGCAAGGGGCAAAACCAGGTGAAGGTGGACAACTTCCGGGTGAAAAAGTTTATCCATGGATTGCTCGGGTCCGCGCTTCGACACCAGGCGTCGGTCTGATTTCGCCACCACCGCACCACGACATCTATTCTATCGAAGACTTAGCCCAATTGATTCATGACTTGAAACGTGCTAATGACGAGGCGCGGATCAGTGTCAAACTTGTTGCGAAAGGTGGCGTCGGAACGATTGCCGCCGGCGTCGCGAAGGGGCTTGCCGATGTCATCGTCATCAGTGGACATGATGGAGGAACGGGGGCCTCACCGAAGACGAGTATTCAACATACCGGTCTGCCGTGGGAACTCGGGCTCGCTGAAACACACCAGACGCTTGCGTTGAACGGACTGCGCGAACGGGTCAGCTTAGAAACAGATGGGAAATTATTAACAGGACGTGATGTCATCATCGCTGCGATGCTCGGAGCGAACGAATACGGGTTTGCGACAGCACCGCTGATTGCCGTCGGCTGTATCATGATGCGTGCCTGTCATTTAGATACATGTCCGGTCGGGGTCGCGACACAAGATCCGAAGTTACGTGAGAAATTCACGGGGTCCGCCGATCACGTCGTCCATTTCATGACGTTCGTCGCGGAAGAAGTTCGGGAATATCTCGCAAAACTCGGGATGCGTAGTCTTGCGGAACTCGTCGGCCGAACGGATCTCTTGCAGACGTCCGATCGGTATGCAGCGCACTGGAAAGCCTCGAGTCTCGATTTCTCACGCCTACTCGTCATGGCAAACTATGACGCGACGGCAGTGCAAACTCAGGACCATGCGGTTGAAAAGTCGTTTGACTACCGGGAAATCGCTCCGTTGCTTGACGCAGAAGCCTTTACAGAAAAACAAACGTTCGCGCTCGCGATTACCAATACGGACCGGGCGATTGGGACACAGACCGGTTCCCGTCTGACACGCCTGTTCGGCGCGATGGGTTTACCATCTGACCGACTGACGTTGAATCTGACCGGGTCAGCTGGGCAAAGCTTAGGTGCTTATTTGCCGCGCGGGATGACGTTGAACATAACCGGGGATGCCAATGATTATGTCGGGAAGGGGCTATCCGGCGGAATTCTCGCCGTTCGTCCGGATTTGAAAACACGATTTGTTTCGTCAGAACAAGTCATCATCGGGAACGTCGCCCTATACGGGGCGACGAGTGGGGAGCTTTACGTCAATGGACAGGCCGGGGAACGGTTTGCCGTTCGAAACAGTGGCGCGACGGCCGTCGTCGAAGGAATCGGGAACCATGGCTTAGAGTACATGACAGGCGGGAGCGTCGTCATTTTAGGTGACGTCGGGAAAAACTTTGCCGCCGGAATGTCGGGTGGCGTCGCCTACGTCTTACCGAAAGACAGCGCGTTATTCCGCTCCCGCGTCAATCTTGAGCTCGTTACGCTCGGCGCCGTGACGGACGCGGAAGAATCCGCACGCCTGAAGACGTTCGTCGAACGCCACGTCGCGCGGACGAACAGCGAACAAGGACACGCGATCCTTTCGAACTGGGACCATGTCTTGAGTTCGTTCATCCGTGTCATCCCGACGACATACCAAGTCGTGACGACCTTGATGGCGGATTATGCGAAACAAGGACACAATACAGAAGAAGCGATGTTGTTAGCGTTTGAGACACACCTCGGACGCGGAACGGGAGGTCAACAATGAAAAGACGCGATAAATTCATGAGTGTTCCTCGCCAGTCCGGACGAGAACGCGCGAGTCGGGAACGGATTCAAGATTTTGAAGAATATAAAGAAGCGTTTTCTGAAAGTGAGGCCTCGGAGCAAGCCAGTCGGTGCATGGACTGCGGAACACCGTTTTGCCACGTCGGAGAAACATACGGGCATGTCAAAATCGGTTGTCCGGTCTATAATTTGATTCCGGAATGGAACCTCCTCGTCGAAGAAGGCGATTTTAAAGGGGCACTTGAACGTCTCCACCAGACAAATAACTTCCCTGAATTTACGGGGCGCGTATGTCCAGCACCTTGCGAAGGGTCATGTACGCTGTCGATCAATGAACCAGCCGTCGCGATTAAGCAAATTGAACGCTCAATCATCGATATCGGCTTTGAAAAAGGCTGGGTTGTCCCACGGGTGCCATTGAACCGGTCGATACATCACATCGCCGTGGTCGGTTCGGGGCCGGCCGGACTCGCGGCTGCTGATCAACTGAATCAGGCTGGTCACCGGGTGACGGTGTTTGAGCGGGAAGACCAGATTGGTGGTTTGTTGACGTATGGTATACCGGCGATGAAATTATCGAAAGATATCGTGAAGCGTCGGGTCGACTTGCTCGAAGCAGAAGGTATCCTGTTTAAGACCGGTGTGACGATTGGACGGGATGTGACGCTCGAACAGCTCGAACAAACGTTTGATGCCGTTATTCTCTGCGTCGGAGCGACAGAACCGAGGACGTTACCGAACCTGCCGACAAGCGGTGTCGGTTATGCAATGGACTATTTAACAAGTGTGACGCGTCACCTGTTGTCGCATCAAGCTCTTCTTGAACAACACGATACGCAAGGCAAGGATGTTCTTGTCATCGGTGGTGGCGATACGGGAGCGGACTGTGTGGCGACGGCACTCCGGCAAGGATGTCGTTCTGTCGTCCAGTTCGGCAAACATGAGATGCCGGGTAAGGCCCGGTCACAAGACAACATGTGGCCGGATACACCAAACCTGTTTACGCTCGATTATGGTTACGCGGAGGCATATGATCAGTTCGGCCGTGATCCCCGTGAATACTTGATTGCGATCACCCGTTATACGACAAGCGATTCCGGTCGCTTGACGGGGGTCTGGACGATTCATAATGAAAAAATCAAGCATGAAGATGGAACCGTTGAATTTCGATCGATCGAAGGGACGGAAAAATATTATCCAGTCGATTTGATGTTGATTGCGATCGGCTTCAGTGGAGTCGAACAGACGGTATTGGAACAACTGGCGGTTTCCTCGGAACAAGGAAAAATCAAGACGGACCGGTATGCGACAGACCGTAAAGGTGTGTTTGCGGCAGGGGATGCCCGGCGCGGACAGTCCTTAATCGTCTGGGCAATCCGGGAAGGGCGAGAAGTTGCGGAAGCGGTCGAACACCATCTGTCACTCATGACGCGGACAGGATGAATGATGTAAAGCCATACAACGAAACGTTTGCTGTTTCTTTGTATGGTTTTTTTTGTTATTTTTTTGTCTGTCCATCATCCGTGACACTTCAGAAAAAAGAACTTCTGATATCGGAATCAGAAGTTCACACATTTGCAGTCATATCCGCTACGATAAAGGAGAAATGGGGAGAAGATGACATGAAAGCAATCGAAATTGCATTTGTCTGTGAATCTGGGTTAGTCGGAAGTGTGATGGGTGCACAAGTTTTACGGAAACGGTTACAACAGGAAAAATTACAGGTGACGGTTCGGACTTATCGGGTTCAAGAACTTCCATCCGATGCCTCCTTCATCGTCGGTCCGGAACGAATCATTCGGAACGTCTTACGAAAAGCGGGAGATCATGTCTTTTTCATCAATCAAGTTTTAATAGAAGCGGCATATGATGATGTCATCATTACACTGAGAAAAGAGTTGAGTCGATTTGATTGAATTTTCAACGAGAGAACGGGACATCTTATTTTATTTGTTGACGAAAACCGATCCTGTCCAGGTCCAGGATGTCGCAGAAACGCTCGGGACGTCAGAGCGGACGATCCAACGTGAACGGGAGCGCATCGGACAGTCGATCGAGGCATTCCAGCTACAGCTCGACTACATACGTGGTCGCGGACTCGTCCTAGTCGGGGATGAAAGTAGTAAACGTCAGCTGCGGGAGGCACTATTGTTATCCCATAAAATGCTGCCCTCGACGGACGACCGACAAGTCGAGCTTGCTTACCGGCTGTTGCAAGAACCCGGCATGATGAAATTACAGGCACTCGCGCATGCGATGTATGTCGCACCGAGTACCGTCAGCCAAGACTTAGAGCGCATCGATGAATGGTTTCAAGAGTACGACCTCGAGTTACGCCGAAAAAAGGGAATCGGTGCCGAAGTCATCGGTGCCGAAATCGATAAACGGCGTTTATTGATTTCCTTAATCTTTACACAATGGGATGTCTTGTCGTTTTACCGTTTATTGCAGGGGGACCTCGATCAGATTCCGTCCTTGCTTCAAGCTGAACGTAAGCGCTGGATCGAGGCGATTAATCAATCGTATGCCGTCATCGCTCCGGTGACGAAGCAACACGATGTCAGTGACCGTCTGATCATGCGGGCAACGATTGCTTTAACGATTCAAGCATTACGAATGGATGAGTTTTCGATGCATTATGAGTTGAAGGCGTATCCGATTGAAGTGTTGCAGCGGGTCGATCGATTGGAGCAACGCTTACCTTATGCATTAAACATCGCGGAGCGGCAGTGGTTATCGGAAGAACTACGGAATTTTCAACAGGATCATCTGGATACGTCGGAAGAACTTGTCATTCGCTTACGGGTCAAACGGTTAATTGACCATGTTTCTTTGCTGTATGGGGAATCTTTTCTTGAGGATTCGGCGTTAGAACGAGGTTTGATCTCACACATCATGTCCTATACCCGGCAAAATGTCGTCAATCCTGCTTATGTCATCAAACAAATCGAACGCGAGTATCCGCGTCTGTTCGATGCCGTCAAACAAGCGGCTGAAACCGTATTCTCAGACCAAGCCTTTGCGGATTATGATCTTGCCTTTTGGGTGATGCATTTTGGGGCCGTGTTAAGTAAACCCGTGCCGAAGACGCCATACCGGGTCCTCGTCGTCTGTTCAGCGGGACTCGGATCGTCAAAATTATTGATGAACCGGTTGCGCCAAGAATTCCCGGAACTTGAGCAAATCGAAAATTCTTCATTGTTCGGTATCGATCGGTTGAATTTGTCGGAATACGACTTCGTCTTATCCACTGTTCCACTGCCAGACATCAGCCAACCCCATCTGCTCGTCAATCCGTTATTGCCCCAAGACGAAGTTGCTCGTGTCAGAAAGTTGCTCGTGTCCTTACCAAAATCCTTCCAACAACCGCTTCGAAAGGATACACCCGGTTGGCTTGATTTACAGCGATTGGAACAGCTTGTCCGGACGGCACGTGAGTTAGCGGAACGCTTTTCGATTGAAACGATTTCTTCGCGTTCAGAAGGGTTAGAAGAATTGTTGCTTGAGGTGAGTACAGTCATGGTGACGAAAGAAATCGCCCATTCTGCCGTCCAATTATCAACACAACTCTTACGCCGGCACGAAATGTCAGGTCTCGGCATTCCGGGGACGCGGCTTGCGTTGTTCCATGGACGGGACGACTCGATTCGTCATGGTGCCTTTTTGATATTTGAGTTGAATCGAACGATCGAATTGCTCGGGATGGATCAACTGTTTCATCCCATCGAACGGATTCTCGTCCTCGTCGCACCGGAACAAGCATCGGATGAATTGCTTCAGCTGCTCAGTTCAATCAGTGGCGCGATCATCGAGAGTGACGAACGGACGACACAATTCGAATATGGGGATGAAGCGCAAGTAAAAATCGTCTTAAATGAAACATTCCGTAAAGTCATTGAACGGGAATTAAATGCGTCTGAGACGTAAGGGAACGTTCGTCCAATTAAAAAAGCTTTCATCGTTCTGCGATGAAAGCTTTTTTGCGTGCCAGTCTATCTTTTCAAGTTGTCCAACTAGCTTGCCAAAGCTTGAACTAGGAATGATTGAGTAAGCGCTTGCAGTCAGCTTACAATCAATGTGTAGACAAGCACTTATTAATCGATTTTAAGAAACGGAGGGTACAGCAATGGCAACTACAACGACAAGGGCACGCGGATTACGCGTACAAGTCCAACGGTTTGGAAGCTTTTTGAGTGGCATGGTCATGCCGAACATTGGTGCTTTCATAGCGTGGGGGATCATCACAGCATTATTTATTCCGACGGGGTGGGCACCGAATGCCAGCTTAGCAGAATTAGTCGGTCCGACAATCACCTATTTGTTACCGCTCTTGATTGGATTTACGGGTGGTAAATTAATGCATGACGTTCGAGGTGGTGTCGTCGGGGCGCTCGCGACGATGGGGGTTATCGTCGGAACAGAGATTCCGATGTTCCTCGGTGCGATGATCATGGGTCCGCTTGGAGGATACATCATCAAAAAATTCGATCATTTGATTGAAGGAAAAGTGAAGCCGGGATTAGAGATGCTCGTCAACAACTTCTCTGTCGGAATCATCGGTGGATTGCTGATGATGGGTGGATTTAAAATCTTCGGTCCGATCATGACAGGTCTAGATGATGTCATGGCAGCGGCGGTTGGCGCAATCGTCAGTGCACAATTATTGCCGCTTGCGAGTCTTTTCATTGAACCAGCGAAAATCTTATTCTTAAACAACGCCATCAACCACGGCATTCTTAGTCCACTTGGTCTCGACCAGGTGAGTGAAGCAGGAAAATCCGTGCTGTTCCTACTCGAAGCAAACCCGGGACCAGGACTCGGTTTATTACTTGCCTACTCAATCTTTGGTTCGGGTGCTGCGAAAAAGACGGCACCGGGAGCAGCGTTCATCCAGTTCATCGGTGGGATTCACGAAATTTACTTCCCGTATGTCTTAATGAAGCCTGTCCTCTTGCTCGGGATGATCGCAGGTGGAATGAGCGGAATCTTGACATTCGTCCTCTTCGACGTCGGTCTTGTCGCTCCGGCATCTCCAGGTAGCATCATCGCCGTACTTGCGATGGCGGCACGTGGATCGTACGTCGGATTGATTGCGGGTGTTCTCGTTTCTGCGTCCGTCACATTTGTTGTCTCTGCAGTCTTACTCAAGACAAGTAAAGCGAAGGAAACATCGCTTGAGGAAGCGACGGCAAACGTCAGCGCGATGAAAGGCAAGAACGCGATCGCGTCATCGCTCGTTTCTGCCGAATCAAACACATCCCTTGCAGATGTCGAGCACATCATCTTTGCGTGTGACGCGG
Organism: Exiguobacterium sp. s193; assembly: GCF_018618755.1. Taxonomy (GTDB): domain Bacteria; phylum Bacillota; class Bacilli; order Exiguobacteriales; family Exiguobacteriaceae; genus Exiguobacterium_A. The sequence continues at coordinate 53,470 of NZ_JACSMR010000013.1, read as the reverse complement.
GTATGGGGTCAAGTGCAATGGGTGCTTCTGTTCTTAGAAATAAAATCAACAAAGCAGGCTTACCGATTAAGGTCACGAACACGTCAATCAGTAATCTGCCAGCCGATGCCGAATTTGTCATTACGCACCAAGATTTGACGGAACGTGCGATTGAACAAGTACCACGGGCTGAGCACCGTTCTGTGGAAAACTTCTTGAACGCAAGCTATTACGATCAGTTGGTCCATGAAATCGAGACGGCCCGCAATAAAATTTCCTAAACAAATAGAGGAGGAATTTACGATGGCAACAGCAATGAAATTGACTGAAGAAATGGTCTTACTCAATCAACGGTTTGATTCGGATGAAGCAGCAATCCGTGCGGCGGGGGAACTCCTCGTCGAGCACGGGTTCGTCCGTCCGGCTTATGTCGAAGCAATGCAGGCACGTCATCAGCTTTCGAGTGTATATATCGGCAACCATGTTGCGATTCCCCATGGTACGGAAGACGCAAAGCATGAGGTCGCAAAATCAGGAATATCGATTCTTCAAGCACCGGAAGGGGTTCCGTTCGGGGCGGAACAAGCTAAATTAATCATCGGGATTGCCGGTGTGAACGACGAACATTTAGAGATTTTATCGAATATCGCCATCATATGTTCTGATGAAGAAAACGTCGAACGGTTGATCCAAGCCAAGACGAAACAAGAAATCATCGATCTCTTGACGATGGAGGTGTAACGATGAAAGCCATTCATTTTGGAGCAGGGAATATCGGGCGTGGTTTCATCGGTTTACAACTCGTTAAGTCGGGATACGATGTTTGTTTTGTCGACGTCAATCCGGAACTGGTCGACGCATTAAAATTTAGAGCAGCCTATGAAGTAGGGTATGCCGCGGAAGGGATGGCGAACGAGACCGTGACAGGGGTGACGGCACTCAATAGTCTGACGGAGTCACAGACCGTGATCGAAGCAATCGCTGAAGCCGATCTCGTCACGACGGCGGTCGGTCCAGCGTTGCTCGAGAAAGTGGCGCCTTTAATTGCGGCAGGTATTAGTCAGCGACGAGGAGACCATCCCTTGTACGTCATTGCTTGTGAAAACATGATTGGCGGATCCAGTCACCTCGAAAAACTAGTCGGACGCGAGACGGATGTGACATCGGCCATCGTCTACTTCCCGAATGCTGCAGTGGATCGGATCGTTCCGTTGCAGCGTCATGACGATGTCCTGTATGTCGAGGTTGAGCCATTTTTCGAGTGGGTCGTCGAGACGAAACAACTACCGTCCGATTATCCTATCCTAAAAGGTGTCACGTATGTCGATGACATCACACCGTTCATCGAACGGAAGTTGTTTACCGTCAATACGGGACATGCGATTGCTTCATATCTCGGCGCTCTATTCGGAAAAGAGACGATTGCTGAAAGTTTACAAGACGTCCGAGTCCGGCGGGGAGTGCAGACGGCACTTTATGAGACGGGCTGGCTCCTCTTAGAGAAATACGGGTTTGATGCCAAAACCCATAGCGCGTATATCCAAAAAAATATAAAACGGTTCGAGAACCCGCGGATTCACGATGAAATCGTCCGGGTCGCACGGTCACCAATCCGAAAGTTAGGTCCGAGTGATCGCCTCGTCAAACCGGCCCGGGAATTGATGGACCGCGGGATTGAAGCAAATGGGCTTGCCCTCGGAATTGCAGCGGCATTAACCTATTTCGATCCAAATGATTCGGAATCTTCTGAATTAAAAGCGTTCATCGATAAAAATGGGATTGAAGAAACGGTAGTGACATATCTTGATCTGCGTCCGGATGACCGGCTCAGTCAGTTAATCATGAGCCAGTATGTTCAAATGAATGATTCCGTTAATTCGATTGCCTAAATCGTATATTGTACGACCTATGACTCCTTATGCCGATTATCCTACTATTTTAAGTGGGTGATCGGCTTTTTTATATGAAATTGGAAATCTGCTAACATAAATGACGGGCAATTTGTATAAGAGATTTGGAATATTCGAAAACGAATATAATTTCTATTGAATAGATTGTACGCTATAGAAACGGAACCTAGTTGTTTCGATTTTTATCTATAAGAAGGTGGAGACATGCTGAATTATAAAGTGAACGTCTATATGATAAATGGTTCTCGACCAAAAAACGGAAAAACGAATAACGTCAAGAACTTGATTTATGCGAGTCAATTTCTTTCCTATACACCTGTCGATTTACTCCATCCATTGATTTTGAACCGATTAATGATGGAGCAAGATAAAAACACGGGACTAAAATATACACTGGAAGTCAATACCGTCATCGATCAGTATGTCGTCGATGTTCGTGTATATGCGGAGTCAACGGTCAATCCTCAAATCGAACGTGATTTGATTGAAATCATCGAGCGGGAAGAAGTCCGTCATATTCCGTCGCTTGAAATCGGGAAACCCGATTTTGCGGAATTCGCACATATCGTTCTCCGCGTCAAAGAATCAAGTGTACGGTTTACTCAGGACCGAGTGCAAAGTATCTTCGACGAATCAGGCGTGACGGGAAGAATCATTCTGTTGAAGGAACGAATCGATAGCCATGAACCGTCCCACTCGATTCAGCTACTCATCGGCGGATCAGAAAAAAGTTTGTATAGTTTATCGCACTATCAACTCGATCCGTTATTTCGAAAAAATGGACTCATCGTTCAATCGTTAAACCTGTTACCGTTTGATTTGTTCTCGATCCGTGAGAAAGTTGCGATGCTGACGTCAGCGGATGCAACACGCTTGTGGATTGATGACATTACGACGTCTAAAAATGGCAGAAGTCATCAAATTTGTTTTCATGATGGACAGGAATGTATGACGGTCATCTGTGATTACCGTGGCTCTATTCGATCGTATAAATGCTCGTAAACGTTTAAGATCACTCCAATTCGGCTAAAACATGATTAGAGCAGAATAGAGAATTGGAGATGATGAGCATGTTGTCAACGAAACAAGTCGAAGAATTCAAGGCACGATTACTTAAAGAAAAAGAGAAAACGGAGTCGAACATCGAAAACCGGGAAACAAGTTACGATGAGGGTGAACTTTCGAGTTATGATAACCATCCTGGAGATTCTGGGGATGAATTATTCTTACGTGAACGTGACCAAGCAATCACGGATCTCGAAACGAACATGTTATCGGATGTCGATCTAGCCCTGAAAGCAATCGAAGAAGGAACATACGGCATCTGTAAAGTATGTGGTAAAGAAATCGAGCTGGAGCGTCTTGATATCATTCCGGAGACGCTGTTGTGCATCGAACATGCAAAAGAAGAAGCAGAACGTGAAGGCGGCAATCGTGACGCGCGACCAGTCGAAGAAGATGTGCTTGATCCGTCAGTCACCGCGACAGGGAAAGACATCGATGGAGACACAGATGGTTTCAGCAAAGTCAGTGACTTTGGCAATTCAGATTCACCATCAGATAACGAAGATGGAATCGATACAACACGATCGTAAAAAAAAATAAAAAACAGTGATTTGGACTCGGTTTGAGAACGGATCACTGTTTTTTATTCGAAAAATAACGGAAAATTTTGACTTTTTAAAATCATTTGTTAGGATGGAGTTGAGGGGTTTTTATTACGTTATTTAAAAATGAAAGCGCATACAAAGAACTTCTCGGGTTTGACCATTTTATTTGAGGGAGGAAAACATTCATGATTTATGAGATTCCAAACACGCAAGGGTCAAAAGTACAGTACAGAGATCGGTATGAAAACTTCATTAATGGAAAATGGACGGCACCTGTCAATGGAGAGTATTTTGATGACATCACACCGGTCACCGGGAACGTTCTTTGTCAAGTTGCGCGGTCAACGAAAGAAGATATCGAACTTGCACTCGATGCCGCTCATGCAGCAAAAGAGGCGTGGGGTAAAACATCGGTCACGGAACGATCCAACATCTTAAATAAAATCGCCAACCGGATGGAAGAAAATCTAGAACTTCTTGCGTACGCTGAAACGCTTGAAAACGGTAAAGCGGTCCGGGAAACATTAAACGCAGACTTGCCACTAGCGATTGACCACTTCCGTTACTTTGCTGGTGTCATCCGGGCACAAGAAGGATCGGTCGGAGAACTGGATAACGATACCGTCGCCTATCATTTTCATGAGCCGCTCGGTGTTGTCGGGCAAATCATTCCGTGGAACTTCCCGATCCTGATGGCGGTCTGGAAACTGGCACCGGCGTTAGCTGCCGGAAACTGTGTTGTCTTAAAACCGGCAGAACAGACACCAGCAAGTATCTTACTCTTGACGGAGATGATTGAAGACTTGCTTCCGCCAGGCGTCTTGAACATCGTCAATGGGTTCGGATTAGAGGCGGGAAAACCACTCGCGTCGAGTAAACGAATCGCCAAAATTGCCTTCACAGGTGAAACGACGACAGGACGTCTCATCATGCAGTATGCGTCACAAAACATCATCCCCGTCACACTCGAACTCGGTGGAAAATCACCTAACATCTTCTTTGAAGACATCATGGATGCGGATGATGCCTTCTTCGATAAAGCGATTGAAGGCTTGCTGATGTTCGCATTGAATCAAGGTGAAGTCTGTACGTGTCCATCACGGGCGTTGATTCAAGAATCGATTTACGAGCCGTTTATGGAACGTGTCCTTGATCGGGTCAAAGCGATTAAACTTGGTAATCCGCTTGACGGCGATGTCATGATGGGTGCACAGGCATCGAGCGAACAGATGGAAAAAATCCTGTCTTATCTAGAAATTGGGAAATCGGAAGGGGCAGAATGTCTGATTGGTGGTGAACGGAACCACATGGAGGGCGATCTCGAAAACGGGTTCTACATCCAGCCGACGATTTTTAAAGGACATAACAAAATGCGGATTTTCCAAGAGGAAATCTTTGGTCCGGTTCTTTCCGTGACGACATTCAAAACGGATGAGGAAGCGCTTGAGATTGCGAATGATACGTTGTATGGTCTCGGAGCTGGTGTGTGGACGCGCGACATGAACCGTGCCTATCGTTTCGGACGGGCGATTGAAGCAGGGCGCGTCTGGACGAATTGTTACCACCAGTATCCTGCCCATGCGGCATTCGGCGGCTATAAAATGTCCGGGATTGGTCGCGAAAATCATAAAATGATGCTCAATCATTACCAGCGGACGAAAAACCTACTCGTCAGCTACAGCCCGAACAAACTCGGTTTCTTCTAAACGAAGAAAGGAAGTGCCCAGATGGTCGAACGTGTCCTTGCTACAGCGGCGACTCTCGAGTTGATTGAAAAGTTACGGACAAAACACGGCCCCCTCATCTTCCATCAATCAGGCGGCTGTTGTGATGGCAGTTCACCGATGTGTTTTGCAGAAGGTGATTTATTTCTCGCCGATCACGACTTGTTGATCGGAGCGATCGGGGACTGTCCATTCTATATCCATGAGGACCAATACACCTACTGGAAACACACGCAACTCATCATTGATGTCATCGATGGACGAGGCGGTATGTTTTCTTTGGAAGGGGTCGAAGGAAAACGCTTTTTGACCCGTTCCCGTGCCTTTACAGACGAGGAATACGCAGCGTTACAAGCGGAAGCGACGTAACGGTTAAAAATACCTGATAGCGAGTTGTGTGGTTGACTAACTACACAACTCGCCCGTCAGGTATTTTTTTGTTTAGTTGCGTTGTAACGAGAGGACACGAAATTTTGTTTCTCTGTTCGAAGAGCGGTATAATGAGGACAACATTTTTTAAAAGGAGGTCTTCATCATGGCTGAGTTTGCACGACTGACCACGATTGACGAAGTGAAATCATGGTATGCAAGTCCGGATGCTCGTTTTTTGTATGTCTCAAGTCCCAATTGTTCAGTTTGTGAATCCTTGTTTCCGCAAATCGAGCCAATCCTGTTGGCACACCCGGAAATCCGGTCTGCCCGAGTCGATGTAGCTGATGTTCCGGAAATCGCCGGTGAGTTATCCATTTTCACTGCGCCCGTCCTGTTGTTATTTTTAGATGGGAAAGAGATGCATCGTGAAGCACGGATTGTTCCGGTCGAACGGTTCCGTCAACGCGTAGAACAGATTGGAGCGTTTGTAAAATCAGAAGCGGTTGATTCAGAAAAGTAACGGACACTTAAAGGAGGAAGAACATGAGGTATCCATTTTTCGGCTGGACAGGGCAAACGATTGGTATAACGGCAGTATCTTCCGGGCTACCTGATGCACTCCATCCTTTACTCGAAGAAGCAAAATCACGGTTAGAGGATCGACAGATGCAGACGGTAGTCGGTGAGACGGTCTGGACACAAACGAAAGCCGAAAGTGCACCAGGGGCGGTCCGGGCAGCTGAATTGATGCAGATGATGCAACATCCAGACATCAATGCCATCATTCCACCTTTTGGAGGCGAACGTGCACTGGATCTGTTACCACACCTCGCATTTTCAGAGTTACCGGTGAAGTGGCTGCTCGGATACTCCGATACGAGTACGGTTTTGTTCGCGATCACCGTAAAAACAGGAATCGCGACGGCCCACGGACCGAATCTGCTTGAGTGTAGAAGCGAGGAGTGGGATGAGACGACTGCTGCTTGGCGCAGAGTTCTTGCGACTCCAAATGACGGTTCCGTTACGCAATGGATGTCGTCCAAGTACCAAACGAACTGGGACCATGATGTCCGGCCGGAGCGCTATATGTTCCATTTTGATCAAACGACCGAGTGGAAAACCCTCGACCCATCCACCAAGCAAGTGACAGGACGATTGCTCGGTGGATGTCTTGAAACGATTCGGCATTTAATCGGAACTCCTTACGGTGATGTCCGGACGTTTCAAACGCAACATCTAGCAGGTGAACCGATTCTTTGGTACTTTGAAGCTTGCCAAGCAAGTGCGACCGATCTTCACCGCACGTTGATGCAGATGTATCTCGCCGGGTGGTTCAATCATGCAAGCGGTATCTTGTTCGGACGAACAGGTGCAGGAAAGACCGTCGAAGATTATACATTGCTTGATGTCTACACAACCATCATGAAAGAGACGGGATTACCAATTTTTTATGATTTGGACATCGGTCATCAGCCGCCACAAATGACACTCGTCAACGGTGCGACGGCAACGGTGACGCTTCAAGGAAAAGATTCACGGCTCGACATGACATTCAATTAAGGGGTTTTGAAATGGCGACACGACGTTTTCAATCGCTCGGTGCATATAAACGAATCTATATTAATCCGGAAACACGGCGGATGACGTTACCGGAGCCTTTTTATGATGCGCTCGGGCTGACGGACGAATTGATGATTGCGCAAGTCGGGCAAGTACTCGTCATGCGCAATCCAGATGAAATGGTCGAGATGGAGACCGAATTATTATCGCAAATCGTTGAGGAAGGATTCGTTGGGCAAGAACTCGTCCGCGAGTTTGCGTATCGAAAGGCGCAACATGAACAACGGCTACGTCAGCAAATCCTGCAAGATGACCATCCTGAATCCTCAGCACAGTTAGAAATCGAACTTTAGACAACAAGGAGTGAAGGTCAGATGAGGACAGGTACAAAAATTGGCTTAGGACTGCTTGGTTCTGGCATGTTAGCAGCAAGTTATTATTTTTATGAAATGGCCATCGCGACGAATCCAAAACCTTTTTTGACGAACAATCGGGATTTGAGTGACGAGATGGTCCGTCTGATGCAACCTGGGCAGACATGGATCAAGGAGCAACCGTTAGAACTCGTCGAGACTCAAGCGCATGATGGATTGACGCTTCGGGCACATTACTTACCGCCCCTCGTGCCGTCCGACCGCGTCGTTATCCTTGTCCATGGGTATGGTGGGGTCGGAACGGATTTAGCGGGCTTTGCTTATCTGTATCATCAAGCCGGTTTTCATGTGTTGATGCCGGATAATCGCGGTCACGGAAAAAGTGACGGAAATTACATCGGTTTCGGCTGGCATGACCGGCAAGACTGTCTGCGCTGGATTGACTACTTAGTCGGACGCGTTGGAACGACTTCTTCCGTCTTTTTACATGGTGTATCAATGGGAGGTGCGACGGTTTTGATGACGAGCGGAGAAACGTTACCTGCTCAAGTCAAAGGTATCATCTCTGACTGCGCCTATACATCTGTCAATGCCGTGCTCGCTTATCAAATGAAGCGGATGTATCGTTTGCCACACTTCCCGTTCCTTGCGATGACGAGTGTGCTGACGAAATTAAAAGCCGGTTACTTCTTCAGTGAAGCCTCAGCATTAAAACAAGTCAAAAAGGCAACGGTGCCGATATTATTCATCCATGGGGATGCAGATACGTTCGTTCCGACCTCGATGGTCTATGAACTGTATAATGCCTGCCAGACGGAGAAAGAACTTGTCGTCATTCCGAATGCAGCACATGCGATGGCTTATTTCGAAGCACCAGATCGATACGATGAAGTCGTCGAGGCATTCGTTCGGCGTGTTTTGCTAGCTAGAGACGTTCAAATATAAGAAAAAGCGGAATGGATTGACAAAAATTCGTCCATTCCGTATTCTAATATCATATACGTCATGTCGTCGTGGCGGAACTGGTAGACGCGCTAGACTCAGAATCTAGTGGTGGCAACACCGTGGAGGTTCAAGTCCTCTCGGCGGCATTATCAAATATTCAGTATATGAAGATATTAAAGGGACAACATCAAATCGATGTTGTCCCTTTTTGTATGGAAATCAAGGGAAGGTAGGCAGAGTGCTTTCGGCCGAGTCACGGGTCATCGGTCAATCCAGGGGAAAAATCAGTTTTTTCGATTAATTCAGATTTTTTTGGTGAAAAGACGTTTCAACAGGACTACTTTAAAGGGAAATATCTTAATAGAGGGCTGTGCCTTCAAACGAAGGGGGTATAAATGATGAAAAAACGTTTTTCTGTCTTATTTTTACTGATGAGCTGTCTGTTCGTGTTGAGTGCATGTAGTATCGGTTCCAATGATGATTCGTCGTCAGAAGATAAGACATACAAAGTCGGCATCGATGTAACCTATCCACCGTTTGAGTACAAAGATGGAGATACCTACAAAGGGATTGACATTGATTTGATTAAAGCGATCGCAAAAGATCAAAATTTCAAGATTAAGTTTGAAGCGATGGATTTTAGTGGGATTATCCCGGCACTTCAAGCAAACCAGCTTGATGTCGCGATTGCAGGTATGAGTATCACGCCAGAACGTAAAAAAGTCGTGACGTTCTCTGACCCCTATTTCGAAGCCGGACTGATTCTTGTCGTCAAAGAGGACAATAACAAAATCAAGTCAGTGGACGATTTAAAGGGTGAGCGGGTAGCCGTCAAAAAAGGAACGACCGGTGCAAAGTATGCGACGGATAATGCAGATAAACTAGGGATCAAAGTAACCCAATTCAATGATAGTCCGGCGATGTTCCAAGAAGTGAAAAATGGCAATGCGGCAGCCTTGATTGAAGATTATCCGGTCATTTCTTATGCCAATAAACAACAAAACCTCGGATTAAAACTCGTCGGCGACCGTTTAAACGGGGATAACTACGGCATTGCCGTCCTTAAAGGAGAAAACGACGACTTAATGAAAAAAATCAATAAAGGATTAGCAAATCTAAAAGAAAGTGGCGAGTATGACAAAATCGTCGATCGTTATCTAAAATAATGAATTGTATGATGAGGGAGTTGAGCTACTGATGGAAGTGGCAAAAGCTGCGTTTCCGTTTTTCTTAGAGGGACTACAAGTTACGTTATATATTTTCATCATCGCAGTCATTGCCGGGTTTTTAATTGGCTTGATCGTCGCCTTAATGCGTTTGTCACCCTTGAAGATTTTAAACGGAATTGCGATCATCTATATCGATGTCATTCGTGGGACGCCGTTCATCGTCCAATTGTTCTTCATTTACTTTGGTTTGAATTCACTCGAATGGTTATCGATGGACCGGATGTATGCCGGGATTCTAACGGTCGCGATTAATGCTGGTGCTTACTTTGCTGAAATCATCCGGGCCGGCATTCAGTCAATCGACAAAGGCCAGACCGAAGCATCTCGGTCACTCGGGATGACAGGGCGACAAACGATGGTTCAAATCATTTTGCCCCAAGCATTCCGAAGAATGTTACCGACGATTACGAACCAGTCAATCATCAGCTTGAAGGACACGTCGCTGTTATCGATCATCGGCATTGCTGATTTGACGCAGCAAGGACAAGTCCAACAAGCGACGACGTTTGAACCGTTCATCGTCTGGTCCGTCGTCGGTTTAATGTATTTCGTCATCATCTATTTACTGTCGATGTTAGCGAAATTCTTGGAACGGAGGTTTACACTACGATGAGCATCATTCAAGTAGACAATTTAAAAAAGTCATTCGGGCAAAATGAGGTCTTAAAAGATATCTCGGTCGAAATTCAGGAAAAAGAAGTCGTCTGTGTGATTGGTCCGTCCGGTTCCGGTAAAAGTACGTTTTTGCGTTGCCTGAACCGACTCGAGGATATCACGGGTGGCACGGTCATCATCGATCAACACAATATCACGGATCCGAAAGTCGATATCAATAAAGTTCGGGAAGAAGTGGGAATGGTCTTTCAACACTTTAATCTTTTTCCGCATAAGACAGTGCTTGATAACGTCATGCTTGCGCCGGTCAAAGTACGCAAAACGGATAAAACACAAGCCAAAAAATTAGCGCTTGAATTGCTTGATAAAGTAGGGCTTCGCGAAAAAGCAGACAATTACCCAGGTGAATTATCCGGTGGACAAAAACAACGGGTTGCGATTGCACGAGCGCTCGCGATGAATCCGAAAATCATGTTGTTTGATGAACCGACTTCAGCCCTTGATCCCGAGATGGTCGGAGATGTGCTTGAAGTCATGAAACAATTGGCGCTCGAAGGGATGACGATGATCGTCGTGACCCATGAGATGGGCTTCGCACGGGAAGTCGGAGACCGGGTCCTTTTCATGGACGGCGGGTACATCGTCGAAGAAAATGTGCCGGATCAACTTTTTGATTCCCCGCAACACGAACGGACACAATCGTTCTTAAGCAAAGTCTTATGAATACAGAACACAAGTTTCTCCGTCGAGGATACTTGTGTTCTCAGACTGTAGACAACGTGCGATCGGAAGATCAAGCGTCTTTATTCGTTGCTTTCCTCGGGCGAGGCGCAAGCCGTTGCTCCTTGATCCTCACGGACAACGAGCAGGGTCTTGCCTGCCTCTGAACGTGCGTTAAAAACGCACTTTTCCCCGTAGGAGTCAACGAAACATGACGCTTTTCAGGTAACGCCGTGACGGAAGGCCCGGCATGCAGACGGTTTAGGTTTAGGGCGCAATCCGTCTTGAATCGCTTAGAACCGCGAAAAGCAATCGGTCGCGACCCTGCAGCTTTGCTGTAACGGCGCGACCGATTGCCGCTTTGAAGACGAGGCGAGACAGGGAAGCGCGAACGGATTGCTTCTCGATATCGCATCTTCACGCTTCATAAGCGTTTGTCTACACGCTGAGAACACAAGTGTCTCTAGCGAGAACACTTATGTTCTTTTTCATCGAATAAAAAAGAAATGTTTGTATCATAAATTACTGAAGGTGACATCATAAGAAAAACTTATACATTTACCACAGAGAAATTGGGAATTCGAAACGCACTGAGGGCTCAGAAGTAGTAAGATAATAACTAAGGCAAACACTATGGTATAAACGCCTTCAATCGTGGTCATCCTACTTCATTTATAGAGGACGTGCCATTGTCGATTTTTTATGCCACGATATTTGAAAGCGCTAACAGGTAGAGAGCTGGAAATGGACTGTCTTGGGCAGGACAAAGGGTGAAAGAATGAAACGGGGGGAACCGTACATGGCAAGCCGGGAACAGGAACAACAAGCATTTTATGGACCGAACCTTGGGTACATCATCGAAATGTACGAACGATTTTTAGAGGATGCGTCTTCGATTGACGAAGAAACGCGGACTTATTTTGAAACACACGGTGCTCCGGTGACGGAATCGGTCACACCGCTAGAGGTAGAAACAGGGGATTTCGAAAAATATTTAGCAGCGCACCGCCTCGCAGAACGCATTCGTGCGAAAGGTCATCTTGCGGCTGACATTTATCCGCTGAAGGACCATCCGCGGGAAGTGGAATTGCTTGAGTTGGATCAGTTCGGGTTAACGGAAGCGGACTTACGAAAGATGCCGGTTTCGCTCGTCTGTCCAGATCCGCCAACTGGTCTGTCGGATGCGTTTGAAGCGATTGAACACTTAAAAGCGCAATATACGGGAGCAGCTGCCGTTGAACTGCAACACGTCGACGACTTAGAAGAAAAGAAATGGTTACGCCAAAAAGTCGAACAAGGGGCGTTGACGGCAAAACTGACGCGTGATCAAAAGAAACAATTGTTCAAGCGACTGGCTGAAACGGAGTTGTTCGAGAAGTTTCTCCATAAGACCTATGTCGGTCAAAAACGTTTTTCGATTGAAGGACTGGATGCGATGGTTCCGTTACTCGATACGATCATCGGTCACTTGATCACGAATGGTTCTGAAACAATCAACATCGGCATGGCTCACCGTGGACGATTGAACGTGCTCGCTCATGTCCTCGGGAAACCGTACGAAATGATTTTTGCAGAGTTCCAGCACGCACCGAACCACGATCTTGTGCCGTCGGAAGGATCGATCGGCATCACATACGGGTGGACGGGAGACGTCAAATATCATCTCGGTCTTAACCGGAAGATGGAACAACAATCAAGTAACGTCCACGTGACACTTGCGAACAACCCATCACACCTAGAGTTCGTCGATCCGGTCGTCGAAGGATTCACACGGGCAGCACAAGACGATCGGTCCGTTAAAGGGGCACCGGAACAAGTTCAAAACAAAGCAGCAGCGATTTTGATTCATGGTGACGCCGCATTCCCAGGTCAAGGAATCGTCGCTGAGACGTTGAACATGACGAACCTAAAAGGATACAACACAGGCGGTACGATTCATATCATCGCCAACAACACGATCGGGTTCACGACGGAACCGACCGATTCCCGTTCGACACGCTATTCAAGTGATTTGGCGAAAGGGTATGAGATTCCGATTTTCCACGTCAATGCCGATCAGCCCGAAAGCTGTCTAGCAGTCGCGCTTTTGGCGAGCGAATACCGTGCGAAATTCAATAAAGACGTTTTGATTGATTTAATCGGCTATCGCCGGTTCGGGCACAATGAAATGGACGAACCGATGAATACGAACCCGGTTTTATATGATTTGATTCATAACCATGATACAGCGCGTGTCCTCTATGCAAAACATCTTGTCGAGCATGGGGAAGTCTCGCAAGACGAAGTTAAGACCATCGAAAGTGACATTAGCGACACGATGAAAGCGGCGCGCGAAAAAGTACCGAACGTTGAAAAAGAATATGGTGGCATCATGCCGGACGTCGTCTTTAAAGGGGTTCCGACAATCGAGACAGGTGTCGCAAAAGAACAGTTGGTCAGTTACAACGAACAACTGCTTGAATGGCCAAGTGGGTTCAGCGTTTTCCACAAACTCGAAAAAGTTTTAAAACGTCGGACTGATGCCTTGACGACAAAAAACGGAATCGACTGGGGTCATGCTGAAACGCTTGCCTTTGCTTCGATTTTGTCAGACGGTACACCAATCCGCCTCAGTGGTCAAGATTCAGAGCGGGGAACATTTGCGCAACGGAACATTAATTTAAATGACGTCAAGACAGGGAAATCGTTTTCACCGATGCATCATTTGACTTCTGCACGGGCATCGTTTGCTGTCTACAATAGTCCATTATCAGAAGCTGGTGTACTCGGCTTTGAATACGGCTATAACGTCTTTGCACCAGAGACGCTCGTCTTGTGGGAAGCGCAATACGGCGACTTCGCAAACTCGGGGCAAGTCATCTTCGATCAATTCATCGCGGCGAGCCGCGCGAAGTGGGGTCAAACATCAGGTCTTGTCATGCTCTTGCCGCACGGTTATGAAGGGCAAGGTCCAGAACACTCAAGTGGTCGTTTAGAACGTTTCTTGACGTTATCCGGTGAAAAGAACTGGACCGTCGCAAACGTCACGAGTGCAGCACAGTATTTCCACTTATTACGCCGTCAAGCGGCGATTCTTGGTAAAGAAGAAGTCCGCCCACTCGTCGTGATGACGCCGAAGAGTTTACTTCGTCATCCGCTTGCGACATCCGACTTGTCGGAGTTGACATCCGGTTCGTTCAAACGAATCGTCGAACAAGACGGGTTAGGTCAATCACCGGAACACGTCGAACGTCTTGTATTCGCAACGGGTAAAGTCGCGATTGATTTAGCGGATGCGCTTGCGAAGTCGGACGAATCATATGACTGGCTGCATATCGTCCGCGTCGAGGAAATCTATCCGTTCCCGGCGAAACAGTTGAAAGAGTTAGTCGCGCGTTACCCGAATGTCACAGAAATCGTTTGGGTCCAAGAAGAACCGAAAAACATGGGCGCATGGTCTTATATTGAACCACGACTCGAATCTGTCGCACCAAACGGGATCACACAAGTCCGTTATATCGGTCGCAGACGCCGGTCGAGTACGGCTGAAGGAGATCCGACCGGTCACAAAGTCGAACAAGCACGTATCATTAACGATGCGTTGACACGAACGACAGCACGGACGGAAAACGAACAAGAAACATCAAACACGAACGCGTAAAAAGTGATTTAGCAGAGATTGAACCATAGTCATAGGGGGACAAAAACGATGGAAATCAAAGTACCAGAACTTGCCGAATCAATTACAGAGGGGACGGTCGCTTCATGGTTAAAACAACCGGGCGATCACGTAGAAAAAGGGGAAGCAATCGTTGAGCTTGAAACGGACAAAGTAAACATCGAAGTACCGTCCGATGAAACAGGAACATTATCAGAAGTCATGGCAGCAGAAGGTGATACGGTGCGTGTCGGGGAAACCATCGCCATCATCACGGTTGGCGGAGAAGCAGAAGCTCCGAAACAAGCAGAAGCGCCAAAGGCAGAACCGAAGCAAGAAGAAGTCAAGCAGCCTGAAAAAGAGCAACCGGTCGCAGTCGCAGCAACTGAAAAAACGTCAGCGGCTGATCGTCCGATTGCTTCTCCAGCGGCACGGAAATTGGCACGGGAAAAAGGGATTGATCTCGCGCAAGTGGCGACACAAGACCCGCTCGGTCGGATTCGTGTCCAAGACGTTGCGACGTTCGAAGTTTCACCACGCGAGCAAGCACCTGTAAAGGAAAAAGCAGCACCGGCACCGAAAGCACCAGCACAAGCAGCTCCTGGTAAACCGGAAGAGCGGATTAAAATGTCACGTCGTCGTAAGACGATTGCCAACCGTCTCGTCGAAGTGCAACAGACGGCGGCGATGTTGACGACGTTCAACGAAATCGATATGTCGGCCGTGATGGCGTTACGGAAACGGCGTCAAGAAAAATTCGTGAAAGACAACGATGTCAAACTTGGGTTCATGTCCTTCTTTACGAAAGCGGCTGTCGCAGCATTGAAAAAAATGCCGTACTTGAATGCTGAAATCCAAGGCGATGAAATCGTTCTTAAAAAATTCTATGATATCGGGATTGCCGTGTCTGCACCAGACGGACTTGTCGTACCGGTCGTGCGTGACGCGGACAAAAAGAACTTTGGTGAGATTGAAAAAGATATCATCAGTCTGGCGGTTAAAGCACGCGATAATAAATTAGGATTGTCTGATTTAACGGGTGGGACGTTTACAATCACGAATGGTGGGACATTTGGTTCATTGATGTCGACACCAATCTTGAACGGTCCTCAAGTTGCGATTCTCGGGATGCATGCAATCAACTTACGTCCTGTCGCAATCGATGCAGAACGAATGGCAAACCGTCCGATGATGTATGTCGCGCTTTCATATGATCACCGGATTGTTGACGGAAAAGAAGCCGTGACGTTCTTGAAACACATCAAAGATTTACTTGAAGATCCAGAATCGTTGATTTTTGAAGCGTAATTAACGATACATGTGAGGCGTTCTCCTTTAAATCGGGAGGACGCCTTTTCGTCTGTCCGGGAATGATAGGACAACGATAATTACAGGGTTGTCATCGTTTCTAAAAACTTCTTCACCCGAACTACATCTTTCCTTCACAGTCACAGCGTAAGATTCAATCTGTAAGTTACTTTTAAGGGGGAAATTCAACATGATGAAACAGATTGGCGTTACCGTACTTACAGGAGCGATCGTTGCAACGAGTTTTGGGAGTATCGATGCTTCGGCACATCAACAGAAACACAGGTTACTCGATCCGGATCGTGTCGTCAACATCGCCCACCGTGGTGCTTCTGGTTATGCACCTGAACATACGATGACTGCATACCAATTAAGTCATAAAAAATTAAAAGCCGACTACATCGAAATCGATTTACAGATGACGAAAGATGGTAAGCTGATTGCGATGCACGATGAGACGGTCGACCGGACGACAAACGGAACAGGTGCTGTCAAAGATAAGACATTAGCAGAGATCAAGCGACTTGATGCAGGAAGCTGGTTTAATACGGCGAATCCTGAATACGCGAAGGCTGAATATAAGGGACTTCGAGTTCCGACACTCGATGAGATATTTGATACGTATGGCAAACATGCAAATTATTATATTGAAACAAAATCACCTGAAGTCTACCCGGGGATGGAAGAAAAATTACTGAAAACGTTACAACGTCATGGTCTGTCAAGCGATCGCGTCAAACCGGGCCAAGTGATGATTCAATCGTTCAGTCAAGAAAGTTTGTTGAAAGTCAAACAGCTGGACGCACGTCTCCCACTCGTTCAATTGATGGATGCAGCGACGGTCAAAGCGATGACACCAGAGGCACTCGATCAGCTTCAGACGTACGCAGTCGGACTCGGTCCTTCCTTTAAAGGGTTGACACGTGAAAACACAGCGATGATTCGGGAGCGTGGGCTGTTGCTCCATCCCTACACAGTCAATGAGAAAGCCGACATGGAACGCATGCTCGAATACGGGGTGACGGGCGTCTTTACGAACTACGCGGACCGGTTCAACGAAGTAATGCGCGAAATGAAAAAGAAATAACGGAGTGTTCATCCAAGATGGGGTTGACGTAACAGTCAGCTTCATCTTTTTTGGTTCTATTTTAAAAAATAGCAATCCAATTTCGAATGGGATACGTATGCTCACTAATTAAAGAAGCAGTTGATTTGCAATGTAATCGTCCATTTGATGTTAGAATTTTATTCAAAAAATGGTACGCTAAACAAAGCGAATTAGGATGAGCATGATTTTTGATGCATCATCAGCGGAAGGGGTGCGCGCATGCGGATTACACAATACACAGATTATGGCCTGCGGGTCTTGATTTACCTTGGCGTTCATAGAGGGAAAATTACGCCGATGCCGGCAATCGCCAATCACTATGGCATCTCAGCGAATCATTTGATGAAAGTGACGCAACAGTTAACGAAACTTGGATATGTCGAGTCGACACGGGGACGAACGGGTGGACTGAGACTCGTGAAGGATCCGGCAGAGATCAACATCGGACAAGTCGTCCGTGAGATGGAGCCGATGGACATCGTGGAATGTTTTTCAGCAGAAGGGCGATGTGTGATTGAACCGAGTTGTCACTTAAAAGGAATACTCGGACGCGCCTTACGTGCCTTTTTGAAGGAACTGGAACAGCATACGTTAGCAGAACTCGTAGCAAACAAAGACGAGTTGGCACTTTTGTTTGACGCTTCACCGTCATCCGTTCATTCATGAGAAGTAAGTGAAACGAGAAAAAAAGACATCACCTGACCCGAATGGATTCGGAAGATGATGTCTTTTTTTGCTTATTTTCGAGTCGAACGTTTTTTAGGCGTCACATGTTCCTTATTCTTAGAGAGATCGTCTTGCACCGATCCTTTCCATAAAGGGACGTCACTATAGTAAGCAGCACGGGCAATCAGGTGACTTCCGATCGGAGCCGTCGTCAGAACGAATAAAATACCGAGAAACGTCCGGGACGAGAATAACCCTTCTTCTGTGACAAAAAACAAGATGACACTAATTAGAATACTCATCACGCCGAGCGTAGCACTCTTGGAGGCTGCGTGTGCGCGAGTATAGACATCGGGAAGGCGAATCAACCCGAGGGCCGCGACGATGCTGAAAAATGCACCAATCAAGGCAAAGGCGGCTACGAAAAACTCATTTATTGCGATCACGTTCGATAATCTCTCCTTTCTCAATAAATTTCGAGAAGGCGACTGTCCCGATGAAGGCTAAGATACCAATCAAGAGGATGACTTCGAGGTAGTCACTCGTCCGTAAGAGGATCGACACTAAGCCGACAATCGAAATTAAGCTAATCCCGATCGAATCGAGTGCAATAACACGGTCAGCAACCGAAGGTCCTTTGATGACACGATAGAACAGTCCGAGCATCGACAGGAATACGCCTCCTAAGGCGAGGTAAATGATGAACTGAAACATCAACGACTCACCTCCAAGATGGCTTTTTCGAAGCTGTTCCGAATGGCCGCGACGGCTTCGTCCGCTTCGGGCATATGCAGGGCATGAATGTAGAGCGTTTTATTATCATCTGAGATATCGACGACGAGTGTACCTGGTGTCAATGTAATCAACATTGAAAGCAATGTAATCTCCCAGTTTTTCTTTAAGGTCGTCTCATACGCAAAGATTCCGGGCTGGATGTCGAGGCGCGGTTTTAAGATGACCGTCAAAACTTGAATGTTCGCAACGACGAGTTCGTATAAAAAACGAACCGATAGTCGTACGAGGGCGATGACGGGACCGAGATAAAACCGGCTGCTAAAGCCACGACGCATCGCAAACATCGCGATTAGCCCGAGGAGGTAACCGACGATGAATGACGAAGTCGTAAAGGTGTTCGAGAGAAACATCCAGAGAACGGCTAAAAAAGCATTGAGCATTAATTGGAATGGCATCGTTTAGCCCCCCTTCAGTACAGCTTGAATATAAATTGATGGGTCGACGAGCGGATCAACGGCTTGGGTGATGAACGGCCGGACCGCTTCCGCACCAACCCCGTAAGCGACGGTAATCGTCACTAAGAGAATCGTCGGAGCAATCAGTTGTTTAACGAGATGTCGTCGTGAGCCCGTATAGGTCTTTGGTGTGCCCCAAAATCCACGGATGAAAATTTGCATGACAGAATAGAGGACAAGCAGGCTTGACGCGAGCACGATGAACGGTCCGACCAGATCACCGGCCTCGATTCCGCCACGGACAATCAGCAGCTTCCCGATGAATCCACTGAACGGTGGAATACCGGCAAGCGATAGCGCAGCGATGAAATACGTCCAGCCGAGCAACGGATAATCTTTAATCATCCCGCCCATACTTTTTAAGCGACTCGAGCCCGCGATCCCAATCATGATTCCGACGAGTAAGAAGAGTGCTGCTTTAATCAACATGTCATGTAACAAGTAGAAGACCGCACCTTCGAGCGATTGACGTGTCATGACGGAAACGCCGTAAAGAATCACGCCGACCGCTACGATGATGTTGTAGATTAAAATTTGTTTCGCATCCTTCGTCGCGAGGGCACCGATGACACCGATGATGATCGTCGCGAGGGCCAGTCCGCCAAGGAGCGAATGGATGATCCCGACTTCGTTTGAGAAAAACAAACTATACGTCCGCAAGATGCCGTAGACGCCGACTTTCGTCAACAGGGCGCCGAACAAGGCGAGGACCGGTGTCGGCGGTACTTGATATGAACCCGGTAACCAGAAATAAAGTGGAAAGATTGCCCCTTTTAAGCCGAAGACGACTAAAAATAGGATAGCGATGACACTTAAGATACCAGGCTGATTGATTTCGGCAATCTTTTGTGAGATATCTGCCATGTTGAGCGTGCCGATGATGCCGTATAAAAAGGCGACGGTCATGACGAACAACGCAGACGAAATGACATTGACCAATAGGTACTTCAAGGATTCGCGCAATTGAGCCGGTTTCCCTCCGAGTACGATCAAGACATACGATGAAATCAAGAAGACTTCAAAGAAGACGAACATGTTAAAGATATCACCTGTCGTAAAGGCGCCATTGACACCGACGAGCAAAAACTGGACGGCGATGTAGTAATAAAAACGCTGGTGTTGTTCCGACAAGTACGTCATCGAGTACCAGATGACGAAGAAGACGAGTAGGCTCGTCGTTAAAACGAGTAACGCCGACAACATATCTGACACGAGTGTGATGCCGAACGGTGCCGGCCAACTCCCGAGCGTGACGGTCAGAATCCCTTGCGCCTTGACTTGAAAGACAAGATACAAGGAAACACCAATCGTCAATAACGTCGACAAAAATGAGACAATCCGTTGCATCCAGAGTTGTTTCGTGAAAAACATCAATAAGACGCCGGTCAGAAGTGGAATTAAAATCGGTAATAACGGTAAATTAATCATTCGTATCGGTTCCTTTCATTTCCTCGATATTATCAGTCCCAAGCTCCTGATACGCTCGGTAGGCAAGAACGAGGAAAAATGCCGTTACCCCGAAACTAATGACGATTGCGGTCAAGACGAGTGCTTGCGGGAGTGGATCGGTATATTTCGTCACACCTTCTTCAAGAACGGGAGCTGCCCCGGTCTTCAGTCCACCCATCGTGATGACGATCAGGTGGGCAGCGTGGCTGAGTAATCCAGTCCCGATGATGATGCGTAAGATACTTTTTGAAAGAATGAGATAGACGGCACACATCGTCAAGATGCCTGCAGCTATCGCCATGATAATCTCCATCTTTTAATCACTCTCCCCAATCGTTTGAATGATCGTCATCGTGACACCGACGACGACGAAGTAGACCCCTAGGTCAAATAACATGGCCGTATGCAAAGATGTTTTTCCGAACAAGGGTAATTCAAAATAACCGTGCGCGTGGGTGAAGAACGGCACATTAAAAAGCAAGGCGCCGGACGCAGTCAAGACAGCGATCAACATCCCGACGGCCGTCACCATCTTGTAGTCGAACGGCAGGATTTGCCGAAGTGTCTTGATGTCAAAGGCAAGCAAAATCAAGACGAGGGCGGATGAAGTCACGAGTCCGCCGATGAATCCACCACCCGGCGTGTAGTGTCCGGCGAAAAACAGGTAGACGGCAAATAAGAAAATAATGAACGTGATGAACGTCGTCGCTGATTCTAAAATGACGTCGTTCGTATTCTTTTTCATTGGTTTTTTCATTTATCGATCCCTCCTGTCTTTCTAAAGTGGATCATCGCATAAATCCCGAGTCCTGCAATCGCGAGGACACTGATTTCAAACAAGGTATCAAAACCACGGAAGTCAACGAGAATGACATTGACCATGTTGCCGCCCGCTGCAAGATCCGCGACGTTGTCGATGTAGTATTTAGCAATCGAAGCAAATGACCGTTGACTGAGCGAGGCGAGGGCGACAAGTGTCACACTGAGCCCGACCAAGATTGAAATCGCGGCATTTCCTAATTTAAATTTGATCCGCTCTTCTTTTCGGCTAATCTCCGGCATGTGGTAGAACACAAGCAAGAATAGCGCAACAGAGACCGTTTCGATGACGAGTTGCGTCAACGCAAGGTCAGGTGCCCGGAACAAGACGAAGAACAAGGCGACCGTATATCCAGCGACACCGAGTAAGATGATCGATGTCAGGCGCGACCGGGCGAACGTGATCGAGAGTGCACTACTGACGAGGACAAGGACTAAGATGATTTCGTAAGTGGAAATCGAACTTAACGGATCCACGTCAAAGGCAAAGGCATCGAAGAAAAACAAACTCGATAATACAAGTAGGACGATGAAGCCAAAAATATAGACGAGATAGGACCGCATGTAGCCGGTCATGACCGCATCATGAATTCCGGTCGAAACGTTTTCGCCCCGGCGTAACAATCCGTCATATTGATGATTCAAGGAGAAACTTTTTGGCATCCGGTGATAGAGCGATTGCCATTTCGGGAACGTCTTGAACAAGAGGAACCCGACCGTGATGATGATGAAAGTGAATAACAGTTCGGTGTTGAAGCCGTGCCAGAGTTTGATATGAACATCGATTTCACCGCCGGCAGCCAGGACTTGCGGTAATATTGCTTCAACGGCAGGACGAATCAACGTGTTAGACAAGAGGTTCGGGAACAGTCCGATCAAGATGACGAGTGACGCCAAGAAAATCGGAGACACGAGCATCCCGAGTGGTGCCTCGTGTGGTTTTTTCGGAAGTTTGTCATGTTGTTTAGGTCCGAGGAACGTCCGGTAGACGATCAGTAAACTGTAAACGAACGTAAAGATACTTCCGACGACCGCGAAGAGCGGGAACAGGAAACCAAACGTTTCCAAGTGGAATAAACCAGATTCCGAAACCTGATTGACACCTGTCAGGAACATCTCTTTACTCAAGAACCCGTTGAATGGAGGAACACCTGCCATCGACAACGTTCCGATCATCGCAATCGTAAATGTGACCGGCATCAACTGAGAGAGCCCCCCAAGTTTCCGTAAATCACGTGTCCCCGTCTCATGGTCGACAATCCCAGCCATCATGAACAAGCTTCCTTTAAAGGTCGCATGATTAATCAAATGGAAGACGGCGGCGACAGTCGCAATCGTATAGAGACTGTCGGGCAAGGCTTCGACTTGTAGTGCGGCAGCCCCTAAGCCGAGGAGTGACATGATGAGACCGAGTTGCGAAATGGTCGAGTAGGCGAGTATCGCCTTCAAATCAACTTGTTTGACGGCGTTGAGTGATCCCCAGAACAAGGTGAACATCCCGACACCCGAGACGAGATAAAACCAGAGCGGCGTCTCAGCAAAGATCGGGCTCATCCGGGCGACAAGATAGAGACCGGCTTTGACCATTGTCGCCGAGTGAAGATAGGCGCTGACAGGTGTCGGAGCTTCCATCGCATCCGGTAGCCAGATGTGAAAAGGGAATTGAGCCGATTTCGTAAAGGCCGCTAACAAAAAGAGGACGAGTGCGACAAGGAATAACGGGTCGTCACTATACGTACTGAGCGTACTGAACGACTCGCGGATACTAAAGGAGCCGGACAGTAAAGAAAGAATCGAAATCCCACCGAGCATCGAGAGTCCACCAAAGACGGTGATCAGCATCGATTTTTGAGCACCATAGCGTGAACGTTCGCGTTCATACCAATACCCAATCAAGAGGAATGACGAAATCGATGTCATCTCCCAGAACATGTACAAGACGATCATGTTGTCGGATAAAACGATTCCGAGCATCGCCGTCATGAAGAGGAGCAGGTAGACATAAAAATTATGCAGGGCTTCTTTTTTCGCATCCAGGTAATAGATGGAGTAAAGAACAACGAGCGTCCCGATTCCTGTGATTAACAGCGCAAACAATAATCCGAGCCCATCTAGATAGGCGACGAAATTAATTCCAAGCGATGGAATCCATTGCATCGACTGCGTGACGGTTTCCCCGGCCATCGTTTGACTGATGTACTGACTAAAGTAGATGACGAGTGTAAGAGGGACGAGCAAAACGAACCATCCCGTGTGCACGGAGCGAAACTGTTTGTACAAGAACGGAATAAATAGACTAGCAAGTAATGGCAACAAGATGGCCAAGTGAAGCAATGACACAAGATTCCCTCCTTTGAAATGAACCGAATAAATGAAAGAAGGACTTCGTACGCAAGCTTTTTTTCTGCTTGGGACTTGTCCTCTCAGCCATATCCATTCGATTATATGTTTGAGCACCTGATAAAAGTATAGCGTAAATTCGTCGTCTCTGCATGACTTGAACCCTCATGAATCAATGGATGCGTAAGTTTTCAGAAAAAATATTAAATATGTAGGAACACGGGTGAAAAAAATGAAAAAAAGACTAAAAAATTTTTCTTGTGATGAAGAAAAGGATTATGATTAATCGTTTCGGGGAACATAAAACAAGTAATGTCAACTAAGGATAATGGGGGAATGTAGTCGTGAACAACACATTAAAGAGGGGACTCATAGTAGCAGGTAGTGTAGCCTTAACAATGGTAGTGATTAAACAATACAAGCGTGCTTGTGTGAATGACGGACAAAGCATCAGTGACTCAGCTGAAATCGACCGACGTCCTAGCGTCGATCAACCGCATGATGAGGCGGAAGTCGGCTTGACACAACTCGATTCTATCCAACGGTCGGATTGGCAAGCGAATGGTTTCCCACAAACGCATGCTGAACTAGAACAACTCGAGAAAGAATAATATAAAACAGCGCGTCCTCGTTTGAGGGCGCGCTGTTTATTGATTAAGCACTTGTCGTCTCGAGTGCCTGTATGCGCTCACTGTGTGCTGTATACGACGAGAGGTGTTCGAATTGATGCAAGGTCAGTGTCGTCATGCGACGTTGACCGGTACTCGATTCGAGGAGTAAGTACGCTTCGTTCTGATCTTGCCCACCACCATCGAAGCGGATATGGGCAGTGATTAAACGGCCATCATTCGTTTGCATATAAATATCATAACCACCAAAGTCGACTCGATTAAAGCGATTTGCTTCGTTGACGATGTGTTTGAATGTTTCAATAACGGGATAAGACATGATTGTTCCTCCTTCTTCATTAACCAACAAAAAACGAGCTAGTCCTAAGATTAACCGTTCCGTTAATTATTATTCCCATTAAATTGAAGAAGTAAACATCTAAAAAGAATCTTTTTTTTTGCTTGTTATGAAACGGGTTTCATAGCGTATTTTGGAATTAGAAAGCGCGTGACTGGAGAAATACCTTCCGGGCGTCAGCTTAAAACGAAAAAAAGCAGCCGATCGGCTGCTTTTTTTTGTTTAAAGTTCAACGTTATGATAGACCTGCTGCACATCTTCCAAATCTTCGAGTGCATCGACCATTTTTTCGAATTGTTGGACATCTTCTTCTGATAACGCGACTTCGTTTTGAGCGAGCATGACGAGTTCGGCAACTGAAAAATCGGTCACACCAGCCTGTTTAAGCGTCTCCTGGACCGTGTGGAACTGATCTGGTTCCGCGTAGATGATGACGGCTTCCTCTTCTTCTAAGATGTCACGGACGTCGATGTCCGCTTCCATCATCAATTCGAGGACGTCATCTGCTGATTTCCCCTCGAACGCAAAAATTGCTGTCGCGTCAAACATATAGGCGACAGAACCACTGACGCCCATGTTGCCACCGTTTTTACCGAAGGCGGCCCGCACATCTGAGGCTGTCCGGTTGACGTTGTTCGTCAACGTTTCAACGATGACCATCGAACCACTTGGCCCGAATCCTTCATAACGAAGCACATCAAAGTTCTCTTCTGCGCCACCTTTTGCTTTTTCAATTGCCCGGTCAACGATAGCGCGAGGTACGTTATATGTTTTCGCACGTTCGAGAACGACTTTGAGTGCTTGGTTCGACTCGGGATCCGGCTCACCCTGTTTCGCAGCGACATAAATCTCACGACCGAATTTTGCATAAATCCGGCTCGTGTTCTTGTCTTTAGACGCCTTTTTTTCTTTAATGTTATTCCATTTACGACCCATCAGAATCCACTCTCTTTCACATGACTTCGATTTAGTTGGAAACCAGCTGGCTTCCTCTGCGTTATCAGTATACATCAAAAACAGCCCGATGCTGAATCAAAATGATAGGGGAAGACCTGACTTTTTGGGGTAGACGTTTACATATAGTGTGAATGCGGGAACAAGGAATAAATGTACAGCTATTCTGAAGGGGTGACGGATCATTAATAAGCAGGCAGTTTTTCACCGGGCGATGTCGCCGTATGTCTATAAGTACGATCAAGAAACGGTTCATATCAGGTTGACGACAGCAAAAGGGGATGTCGACCAAATCCGTCTCATTCATGGCGATCCATACGAGTGGGATGCGGAACGAGAAGAGGACCGCGACTGGAATTTTGATCCGGATAAAGAGAAGTTTTGGAAAACGCAACAAACAGATATGATCCGTACTGGGTCTGATGCGACGCACGATTATTGGTTCGTCGCCATAAAACCGAGTCGAAAACGTGTCCGCTATGGATTTAAATTGATGACAGCTGAGGAGACGGCAATCTATACGGAACGTGGGTGGTACGACGAGATTCCACTTGACCATCCCGGCTATTATTTTGCCGTTCCTTACATGAATGCTGTCGACGTATTTGATGCGCCGGAATGGGTCAAAGAAACGGTCTGGTATCAGATTTTCCCTGATCGTTTTGCGAATGGGGACGTTACAAACGATCGTCCAGGAACGGTCCCGTGGGCTTCTGAAGCACCGGCGTACGAGAACCACTTCGGGGGCGACTTCCAAGGTGTCATTGATCACATTGATTACTTGAAAAAACTTGGTATTAGTGGAATTTATTTCTGCCCGGTCTTTGCAGCACCATCAAACCATAAATACGACACGCTCGACTATCTGAAGCTCGATCCGGCGTTTGGAACGGAAGAAAAGTTTCGTGAGATGGTCGAACTGCTACATGCGAACGGGATTCGTGTACTGCTTGACGCCGTCTTTAATCATGTCAGCGTCGACCACCCGACGTTCCAGGATGTCATCAAACGAGGGGCTGACTCAGAATATGCCGATTGGTTCATGATTGATTCGTTTCCGATCCAGATGGACCCGCACCCGAACTATGAAGTCTTTGCTTTTGAAGCCAATATGCCGAAGTTGAACACGGCCAATCCGGATGTCAAAGCCTATCTGCTGAAAGTCGGGCGATACTGGGTCGAAGAGTTTGGGATTGACGGCTGGCGGCTAGATGTCGCGAGTGAAGTCGACCATGCTTTTTGGCGTGAATTTCGAAATGAAGTCCGCACAGCAAACCCGGAAGCTTATATCGTCGGGGAATGCTGGACGGATTCGCAAGAATGGTTGTTCGGAGATCAATTTGATGCTGTCATGAATTATGGACTGACAGAAGCCTTTTTAACATTTTTTGCGACGGGAGAAACGACAGCATCTGAATTCAGTCATGCGGTCGTCCGTAATTTAAACGGGAACTCGATGAACGTCAATGAAGTGATGTTCAACCTCGTTGGTTCGCACGATACACCGCGGGCACTGACGCGTGCGAACGGAGACAAAGCCCGGATGCGACTGCTATTGTTGTCCTTATTAACGTTTACCGGCAGTCCGGTCATTTATTATGGGGATGAGATCGGACTGGCCGGGGGACAGGATCCTGCTAACCGAAAATGCATGGAGTGGAATCCTGATGAACAAGATAGGGACTTACTTGCCTATGTCACGAACTTGATTGCAATCCGAAAAGCGCATCCGACGCTAGCAAATGACGGGACGTATACATTCGAACAAGTAGATGATTCCAACGCATGTTTCGTCATTCGCAGAACGTCCACCCAAGGAGACTATCTGATTGTCATCAACAACGGGCAAGAAGCAGTTTCATTTACGTTACCAGGTCAGGCCGTCGATTTGCTCGACGGGACGGAATATGAAACTGAAATCCGGTTGGCTCCTGTGCGTGGTACGATTTTACGCCTAAAAGATGAGTGAATGAAAAAAGGATTGACGCGAACCAGCGTCAATCCTTTTTTGATTAGGCAAAGAAGGGGTGAATCAATAAACCACTCCGGAGTTTAGGTTCAAACCACGTCGATTTTGGCGGCATGACTTCATTCGCGTCTGCCACCTGCATCAAATCAGTCAAATCGGTCGGATGTAAATGGAAGGCGACGGCCATCGTCCCGCTGTCGACGAGCTGTTCGAGTCCTGCGTAACCACGGATTCCGCCGACGAATTGAATCCGGGCGTCGGTCCGAGGATCTTCGATTCCTAAGAGCGGCGTCAATACGTCATGTTGAAGAATGGACACGTCAAGACTGTCCTTGACCGATGCCTTTTCGCCGATATAGTCGAGCGTGTACCACTGGTGTTGAAGGTACATCTCAAACCGGTGTTTGGCAGTTGATTCGGCGCGACCTGGTGTGACTGTGAAGCGGTGGCGGATCCGCTCAAGTAATTCTGCGACTGATTGTCCGTACAGGTCTTCAACAACGCGGTGATAGCCGAGAATTTTTAATTGGTCGCTTGAGAAAGACACGGTGAGAAACAGTTGAGCCGCCTCGTTGTCCGGATGTAACTTTGCAACTTGCGACGCTGCTTCTGCCCGGTGATGCCCGTCTGCAATATAGAGTGCATCGTGACGGGCGAACTGGCTACCGATTGTCAACATAGCGGTTCGATCCGTTACTTTATAGATCGTATGCTCGATCCCGTCGTCCGCGATGAATTGATAGAGTGGATCTTGTGCCGTCTGTTCCGTGACGATCCGGTCCAGTTCGTTGTCCGGCTCGTGGGCAAGAAGGATAGGGCCGGTATGTGCATGTAAGGCATCGACTTGGCGAACGCGGTCCCGTTCTTTATCAGGACGTGTGAACTCATGTTTCCGAATCAGTCCGGCGTCGTAATCTTCGACGGCGGCACAACCGACAAAACCGGTCTGGATGTGTTGCCCATCACGCAAACGATATAAATAGTAGCACTCGTCTGCGTCAAGCTCGAGAATGTGACTGTCGCGCGCCTCCTTGAAATGAAGTGCCGCTTGTTGATACACACGTGGGTCGTGATCATCAATCAAATCAGGTAACGTCACCTCGGCTTTATCAATCCGTAAAAACGATAACGGATGGCGACGGACTTCTGCCCGTCCTTCTGAACGGTTGACGACATCATAAGGCAAAGCGGCGAAAGCTTCTGCATATTTTTGTTGCGGACGTAATGCTTGGAAAGGTTCGAACGTTGGCATACCATCACTCCTTTACAGTAATCGTGTTTTTAAGACGCCAGGAATCGCATCGAGCTGTTTCAAGGAAATCGTTTCATCGAGATGGTTGTCGATATCGATGATCGTGTAGGCGATCGGTCCTTTACTG
Organism: Exiguobacterium sp. s193; assembly: GCF_018618755.1. GTDB lineage: Bacteria > Bacillota > Bacilli > Exiguobacteriales > Exiguobacteriaceae > Exiguobacterium_A. The sequence goes on along the minus strand of NZ_JACSMR010000013.1, from coordinate 24,587 downwards.
CCGTTAATCATATTGGCGATATTGATGCGTTCCGTCGCAAGGACCGAGGCGATTTGGCCGACCATGTTCGGAATGTTTTGATGGGCGATCGTCAATCGGCGTTTCCCGGAATAGGCGAGTTCGACCGATGGGAAGTTGACGGAATTATGGATGTTGCCGGTCTCAAGAAACGTTTTTAGCTGATCGACGGCCATGATGGCACAATTTTCTTCCGCTTCAGCCGTCGATGCCCCGATATGCGGCAACGGGATGACGCGCGGTAACGAGAGGATGAAGGCATTCGGGAAATCGGTCACATAGTTCGCGAGACGACCGGACTTGAGAACGGTCGCAAGCGCTGCTTCGTCAATCAATTCGCCGCGCGAGAAGTTCAGCAACGTCGCGCCTTGTTTCACTTTTGAGAGCAACCGTTCGTCGAGCAGATGGTGGGTCGCATCGACGAGAGGGAGATGGAGTGTGACATAATCGCTCGTCGCAAGCAACTCTTCAAGATTGGTCGCACGCTGGATTTGATTCGATACACGCCATGCCGATTCGACCGACATGTGCGGATCGTACCCGGACACGGTCATCCCGAGTTCATGTAACGTATTGGCAAGACTCGCCCCGATTGCCCCGAGACCAACAATTCCGATCCGTTTTCCTAACAGTTCGGTCCCGACGAATTGCCGTTTGTTCGCTTCAATCCGTTCCGGGATATCAGGTCCACGTAAGTTATTCGTCCAAAGGATACTCGGGACCAATTTACGGGCCGTTAAAAAAAGGCTGGCGATAACAAGCTCTTTGACGGCATTTGCGTTCGCGCCAGGCGTCGAAAAAACAGGGATCCCCCGATTCGCGAGTTGCTCAAGGGGGATCGTATTGACACCAACACCAGCCCGGGCGACGGCTTTTAAAGAATCAGCGAATGGCATGCCATGTAAATCTTTACTTCGGACGAGAAAGGCATCCGGTGCCTCGACTTCACGGTGGACACGATATGCGTCCGTGAAGCGGCTCAGCCCTTTTTCGGACAGGTCGTTCCACAACTGAATTTGATACATTTACCGTTCCCCCTGTTCAAATGTATGTAAGACGGTGATCAAGGCCTCGACACCGGCATCCGGCATCGCATTATACAGGCTGGCACGCATTCCTCCGACCGATCGGTGCCCTTTTAGGTTCACCAGGCCATGTCGTTCCGCATACGTTAAAAAAGCTTGATCGAGTGTTTCGTCTCCCGTCGAAAACGGAATGTTCATTAAACTCCGGTTTTCGTGTACGACATGATTTGAAAAAAGTGTGGAGCGGTCTAAGGCGTCATAAAGTGCGGCCGCTTGAGCACGGTTACGTGCTGTAATGGCACTGAGACCACCTTCTTCTTTCATCCACTCAAGGACGAGTTTCGTCAAATAAATACTGTAAGTCGGCGGCGTATTATAGAGCGAATGGTGTTTTGCATGAATGTCATACCGCAAGTAGGAGCCAAGAGCATCCGGTGTCCGCCGTAACAAGTTCTTTTTCATGATGACAAGCGTCATCCCGGCAGCACCGAGATTTTTTTGCGCCCCGGCATAAATGACATCAAATTGACTGACATCAATCGGTTCCGATAAAATCGAAGATGAAAAATCAGCGACGAGCGGGACACCGACCTGTGGTACTTCACGAAAAGTCGTTCCTTCAAGCGTATTGTTCCACGTCACATGCAAGTAGTCCGCATCGGAAGAGAACGGTCCGGTTGGGATCGACCGGTACTGATCCTCTTGGGAAGAGGCGATAATTCGTGTCGATGCATAAGGTGCAGCATCGGCAATCGCTTTTTGTGACCATCCCCCCGTATCGATGAAGTCCACCCGTTTTGTCTGTGCAAGGTTCATCGGTAACATTGAAAATTGAAGGGTAGCGCCTCCTTGAAGGAATAGAATCTCGTAATCATCAGGAACATTAAGTAATTCACGGACGAGTGACGTCGCGTCATCCAGGATTCCTTCGAATAGCGCAGAACGATGACTGAGCTCAAGGACGGACTGGAAAGAACCACGATAGTTTAATAATTCCGATTGTGCTTTGAGTAACACTGGTTCAGGTAAAACGGCTGGACCGGCAGAAAAGTTAAAGACAGTCATCTAATTCCTTCTTTCCCCTTAATTTTCAGAAAATATATACAACTTCAGTGTAACGGAATGAAAACAGATTTTCAAATCGTTCCTATCGTGATTCATAAGTATGAAAAAAACCTCACAACAACTGTGAGGTTTTTAAAGAGCGAGACGATGTAGTGATCTTCAACGTCCATCTTGGTCAAGTGACGTGGACTGTGAAAAATGCCACTTCCAGCCTTGCTCCGTCAATTGATAAAGTGAGACGACCCGAAAACGTCCAAGGTAGGAAGTCGTACCGTATTGGAATTGATCTTCAGTCAGTGTTTGGACGAGGGCGGTCGTTTCGAAAAGTTCGACGACAGTTGATTCATCAATAGAAGAAACCCATTTAATTAAATCAATGTCGACGTAATGATCGAGATACGTTTCAGCGTCGAATTGCCGGCCGAGTCCATCGATGAAAGAAAAATTAGGGGATAACAGTTCATTCATCGCTTCGCGATTTCCAGTCATCAAATGATCGTGCCTTGCTTGTAAGACTTGTTGTAGCGCTTCGCGCGTAGAAAGTTGCATATTTTTTCTCCTCTCTTGTCCATAGCCAGTTTATCATGAATGAAAAACAAAAAAGACCCTGCATCAGCAGGGTCTTGAAAAATTAAAGTTTAGTAACGTTAGTTGCTTGCGGTCCGCGTTGACCTTCTTCAACTTCGAAAGAAACCTCTTGACCTTCGTCAAGTGATTTGAAGCCATCAGTTTGGATAGCTGAGAAGTGAACGAAAACGTCGTCGCCGCTTTCACGTTCGATAAAGCCAAAACCTTTTTCTGCGTTAAACCATTTTACTGTACCTTGTTCCATGTGTGTTGCCTCCTGCGTGCGACTGAGTCACACTGATTATTACTACCGTGATCAATTTCATCGAGTTAAAGCGTAAACTTCTTATCTCCACCGAACAACAATAATTACTTAATAATATACCATAGCCAAGCGGAGAAGGGAAGGGAAATCGAAAAAAGAATTAAAAAAGAGGATTCGCAAATGCGAATCCTCTAAAGAAATTAAAGTTTAGTAACGTTAGTTGCTTGCGGTCCGCGTTGACCTTCTTCAACTTCGAAAGAAACCTCTTGACCTTCGTCAAGTGATTTGAAGCCATCAGTTTGGATAGCTGAGAAGTGAACGAAAACGTCGTCGCCGCTTTCACGTTCGATGAAGCCAAAACCTTTTTCTGCGTTAAACCATTTTACTTTACCTTGTTCCATGTGTGTTGCCTCCTGCGTGCGACTGAGTCACACTGATTATTACTACCGTGATCAATTTCATCGAGTTAAAGTGAAACACTTTTATCTCCACCGAACAACAATAATTACTTAATAATATATCATGCCCTTTTAAAAAAAGGAAGGATTAAACAGAAAAAAAGTCAACTTCTACTAATTCTCTTGAAATCGCTTCACGGTATTCAGGACATGAAAGGGTTCAATGGTCAGATGACGAATAAGAATTAAAGCGGAACGTTCATGATGTTTTTTGTGGTTGCTGGGTCACATGTTTCAACGCAGCAATTAAATAACCATGAACGGAATCGTGCCGGCGTGGTTCTGACCAGACGGCTTTAAAAATTTGGGTTAGCGTTTTTTGAATGCGCTGTTCATCTGATATGACGCGTGTGAGTAAAAGATAAAGCGAAGTTTCGTACCGGTCATATAGCAACTCGAGGGCATGACTGTTCTTTAGTTCGATTTGCTCAAATAATTCTTTGTCGGTCTGCATGCTCTCCTCCTTAAGTAAATTATTAGTAGGTTATTATGAAATTTTCCTATGTGCTGTTTATATTGTTTTCCCCTGAAGGTAAATATTAAACACTTGAACTGTTTAATATTAAGATATTTAAAATTAGTCTGTAAGGAAGGTGGAAGTGTATGGAAAGCCGAGTCGTTATCAGACCTTATATAGAAGAAGATGCACAAGAATTACTTGAAATGAATGTGCGAAACCGTAATCATTTTGAATACTGGATGCCGCTTAAACCAACAGATGAACACTATACGCTAGAAGCACACATGAAGCGGATTCGCGAGACGACGTGCAAAATGCAAGAGGATCGTTATTATGCGTATGGTGTCTTTTTACGTGAGACAAACGAATTGATCGGAGAGGTCTCTGCTTCGTTCATTCAACGATTCCCGGCGCAGACATGTATGATTGGCTATCAGCTTGACCGGCAATATAACGGACGTGGATTGATGGCTGAAGCTGTCCGACAAGCAGTCGAATCGTTTTTTGACAAGCACGATTTTCACCGGTTGCGTGCTGAAGTCATGCCAGAGAACCAGGGGTCAATCCGTGTCCTTGAGAAAGTCGGATTTCGGCAGGAAGGGCTCGCTAAAAAAAGTTTATACATCAATGGATCCTGGGAAGATTTTTTACTGTTTGCGTTACTGAAAGAAGAATTTTTAACATAAGGAAGAAAGTAAAAGATGCCGGTACCGACCCGACAGACCGTCCCGCAAAAGACATGACCGTGTCCGGGAATATGTTTAGTCGAGTGAACCAAAACGAGCTATTTCAGATGGATTAAAGATTAGTTCCATCGATTAACTCAAAAAAATGCTCTAAAGACGAACGTTTAATAATAAAATAGACTCATTATTGGTTTTTAAAGCAAAAATATTTGATAAACCTTTGACAGGGATCATTACGTTCGATATAGTGTTCAAGTACGAACGATTGTAAGTTTTGGATTTAAAAATATTCGTAATTTGGAGTGTTTAAAATGGATGTAGTATTTGATTATGAAGATATTCAGTTAATTCCTGCAAAATCAATTGTCGGCAGTCGGTCAGAATGTGATACGACGGTCGAATTTGGTGGCAGACGATTTAAATTGCCTGTCGTTCCGGCAAACATGCAGACGATCATTGATGAATCAATTGCGACGTACTTAGCTGAAAATGGTTATTTTTATATCATGCACCGATTTGAACCGGAGAAACGCCGCGCTTTCGTTGAGACGATGCAAACGAAAAATTTAATCGCCTCGATCAGCGTTGGTGTCAAAACCGACGAATATACATTCATCGAAGAACTCGCACAAGCAGGGCTCGTGCCGGAATATATCACGATTGATATCGCGCATGGTCACTCGGATGCTGTCATTCAAATGATTCGACACATCAAACGGTTATTACCGAATAGTTTTGTCATTGCTGGAAATGTCGGGACACCGGAAGCGGTCCGTGAGCTCGAAAATGCAGGTGCCGATGCAACAAAAGTCGGAATCGGGCCAGGGAAAGTCTGTATCACGAAAATTAAAACAGGATTTGGGACGGGCGGTTGGCAACTGGCGGCACTTCGCTGGTGCGCAAAAGCTGCCAGCAAACCGATCATCGCTGACGGTGGTATCCGGACACATGGTGATATTGCGAAATCCGTCCGTTTTGGCGCAACGATGGTCATGATCGGTTCACTGTTCGCAGGACATGAAGAATCGCCGGGTGAGACACATGAAGTCGATGGAGTCCGTGTCAAAGAATATTTTGGTTCGGCATCGGAGTTTCAAAAGGGAGAAAAGAAAAATGTCGAAGGAAAGAAAATGTTTGTCGAGCATAAGGGAAGCTTGGCTGACACGCTGATTGAAATGGAGCAGGATCTTCAATCGTCGATTTCTTATGCGGGCGGAAATAAATTGCCGGCCATCCGGACCGTCGATTACGTCGTCGTCAAAAACTCAATCTTTAATGGTGATAAAGTATTTTAATTGAAATGGGGACACTAAAAACTGACGAACGGTCATGATGCCGGTTCGTCAGTTTTTTTTGCATACAATGTATCCAATCGGGGTAATAGATAGAGGGACATTTTTCAGAAAATTCCATTAAAAGGGGTGGCATTACAGATGTACTTAGACACGACGACGTACTTAATCGAGAAATTTACAACTGTCCGTGAGAAGACGATTGAATTGATTGATCCACTTGATCCGGAAGACTTTGTCATCCAGGCAAGTTCGGATGTGAGTCCTCCGAAGTGGCATATTGCCCATACGACCTGGTTTTTTGAACGGATGATTTTACAAGAATATGATCCGACCTACGTTGTTTTTAACGAACGCTACAATTATTTATTCAATTCGTATTACAATACAATCGGTCCTTATCAACCACGCCATCAACGTGGGGTACTGTCACGTCCGACCGTGACGGATATCATCGCCTATCGGTCTCATGTCGATGCAGCAATCGAATCGTTTTTAAAACAAAATCGGGAGGAAACGCTCCAAAAAACGATTGAAGGATTAATCGAAATGGGACTCCAACACGAACAGCAGCATCAGGAGCTGATTTTGATGGACGTGAAATATAACTTTTTCGTCAATCCGCTGTTACCTGCTTACCAAGAAAAAACAGCTGTTGAATCAATAACGGGTGTTGAAAAGACGGACTACCAACCATTCGAAGGTGGATTAGTCGAAATCGGACATGATGGACATGGTTTTGCTTTTGACAATGAGGGGCCGGTCCATAAAGTGTGGTTAAATCCGTTCGAACTCGCAACAAGACCCGTGACGAACGGCGAATTCTTAGCCTTCATCGAGGCAGGAGGATATGAGACATCCGAATATTGGCTGTCTGACGGATTCCAAGTCATCCAACAACTTGGCTGGAAAGCTCCGCTCTATTGGATGAAGGGTGACTCGGGCGAGTGGTCGATCTTTACGTTACATGGCGTCGAACCGCTCGCGCTTGATGAGCCGGTCTGCCATGTCAGTTTTTATGAGGCAGATGCCTTTAGTCGCTGGAAAGGAAAACGTCTTCCGACAGAAGCCGAATGGGAACATGCGGCGAAGGCGGTAGAGAAGACTGGCAACATGATGGAACGTGGTGGCTATCATCCGCGTCCAATTGAAGAGACGGAGGCATCTTTACAGGCGATGTTCGGGGATGTCTGGGAATGGACGGCAAGCGCTTATTCACCGTATCCAGGCAGTCGTCCACTCGAGGGGGCGCTTGGCGAATACAATGCGAAGTTCATGTGTAATCAGATGGTTCTGCGTGGCGGTGCTTGTGTGACGCCGGACGATCATATCCGCGAGACGTACCGTAACTTCTTCCCGCCTGATAAACGGTGGCAGTTCAGCGGATTCCGTTTGGCAGGTGATCGTTAAGATGAGTTCACAAGTCAAAAGTTATGACCTGTATACGATGCAACAAAAGATGCTCGAAGAAGTGATTGCTGGTCTGTCAAAACCAAAGAAGACACTCCATGCGAAGTACTTTTATGATCAGACGGGATCGGAATTATTTGAACAGATTACACAACAACCGGAATATTATCCGACGCGGACCGAACTAACGATCTTAATGACGCATCAAACGGCAATCGCTGACCGGATTGGGCCCGTCCACACCTTGATTGAATACGGGAGTGGGAGCAGTCGGAAAATTAAAAGTTTGCTGAATTCGCTTCATCAACTCGAAGAATATGTTCCGATTGATATCTCGAAAGACTATTTATTGTTAGCAGCAACCGAGCTCGCAAAGGATTACCCGAATCTAAAGATAAAAGCGGTCTGTGGTGACTATTCGACGCCGATTACGTTACCCGTCGACCCGCTATTAAAAAAAGTCATCTTTTTCCCGGGCTCGACGATCGGTAACTTTGATCCGGATGAGGCGGGGCGATTTTTACAGAACTCAGCTCAACTCCTCAAAGACGGGGATGGTTTTTTAGTCGGTGTTGACACAAAGAAAGAGCCTGAATTACTCAACCTTGCTTATAATGATGGTGCTGGAGTGACGAAAGCATTTAACTTAAACATCTTGAAGCATATCAATACGGTCTTAGCAGGGACGTTTGATCCGTCATGTTTTGAGCATGTCGCGTTTTATAATGAAGAAGAAGGACGAATCGAGATGCACATTAAAAGCCAAATCGACCAGACGGTCCAGGTTTCCGGGCATGCTTTTACGTTTAAAGAAGGCGAAACGATCCATACGGAAAATTCGTATAAATACAGTATCGAAGAATTTCAGTTGCTCGCGAATACAAATGGTTTTCGGTCCGTTACGTATTGGACTGACCCGAACGGTCATTTTAGTGTCCATTATCTCGAAAAAACTTCTACATGAATGTTTTTCGGTCATCGTTAACATGACAGGACTAGCGGTATTTAATCGGCTTGACGAACTAAAATCATTCAATAACGACAAAAAATGCGAATCGTACCTCTCATCGAATATGGAGAGAGGTACGATTCGCGTTTTAAATGTGTCGTGTTTTTCCGTTTCGTAGCTCAGCTGACCCGACTCCCGTCTGGAATCGGGTGTTCCGGACAGACGAGGATCGGCATCAGTTGATCGAGCGGGCCGACTTCGAGGATGCGTCCTGTGAAGCCGTCTTTTAGACCGGTGACATTTAAGACGGCGAGCGCTTGTTTACCGAGAATTTCTTCAAACTCGAATCGTGTCTCGACCCAGTTCAGTAAAAATTCCTGTCTGTGACCATCAAAGTCGAGCGTCAATTGAAGCAAACTTGGGTCAACGGTGTTACGAACGAGTGAACGAATCGTACCGACACGAAGATCTAAAGCAGTCATCGTTTCAAGCGGAACGGTTGGCTTAATCGGGTGCATGGACATTCTCCTGTCGTCAATTGAATTCGTGCGTATAGGTCGGGCTATAGTCGTCTAACGGAATCGCGAGCGGATGGTCTAACGTCAGTTCCGCGAGTTCCCGTCCGAGATAAGGGCCAATCGTCAACCCGGATGCCCCAAGACCATTCGCGATGAAGACATTCGGATAATCAGTGAGTCGACCGATGACCGGTAAAGAGTTCGTCGTGTACGGACGTAACCCGACGCGCATTTCATAGATGTTCGTTTCTTCAAGCTGCGGCGCAATCGGAAGCGCCCGTGTCAACAGGGCGTTCATTCCCTTGACGGTCGGCTGCAAATTAAAATCAATCTGTTTTTCATGGGTCGAACCGAGCGCCAGGCGGCCATCTTCCGTCGAGACGAGATAAAGACCACGTTGCCCCATGATGACCGGCCAATGGTTTGATTTCGTCTCCCCTAAATCAAGTTGGAGAATTTGCCCTTTTTCGGTCCGGATATCGAGTTCGAGCTCGAGCGGACGTAATAGTTCATTAATCCAGACACCAGCCGTCAAGATGACTTGATCTGCGTAATGGGGTTGACCGTCAATCATCACGCCACGCACTTGGCCTGATTCAGTCAGCAGCTGCGCATCGGCATCAAGCACAGTCGCCCCGTAATGAATGGCGGCACGCTCGAGTGCGGCGCGTAAGGCGCGTCCATCGACGCGGGCCCCGCCAGAAACGAATAAGGCATCTTCAACGTGGTCAATCAATGGGAACAGCATCTTCACATCGGACGGGGCGAGGCGTTCGATCCGCCCGATTCCGGGTGCTTCCGGAAACCGATTCGTTGCGATGGTATGCATTTTTTCGATTTTTGATGTCTCATGCAGGGCGATCGTCCCGACTTTTCGATAGCCGGTCGCCGTCTCACCGAGTGCTTCGAGCTCGGCGATAAGCGTATCGTAATAGTGGGCACCGTTATTCGCGAGGCGGTACCAAGCTTTGTTTCGGCGTTGTGTCATCCAGGGACAGATGATTCCGGCAGCGGCGTCAGTTGCCCGTCCCTGTTCTTTACGGTCGACCAAAAGGACGGATGCTCCTTGTTTTGCGAGATGATAGGCTGTCGATGTGCCTAAAATCCCGGCACCGACGATAATATGTGTGTACATGTTCATTCAACTCATTTCTTAAGGCTCTTCTTCTAGTCTAAAGAAAAAGTGCGCTGGCGACAAATCTTAACATGATCAGCACATTAAAATATGGGGAATGATGGGAAATTAAAACTTTTATTCTGAATTTTTCGTATACTCTATATACGGATGAAAAAAACTGTAAATAGACGGTTAAAAAGCGTCCGATTAGGAAAGATACCCTTATAGGCATCATGTCCCGACATCAATGGCTTAGCGCGAAGTCACGTTTGAAGGAGGGGAAGGCAATGAACATTAGTCAAACCATCGTACGCAAACGCTACACGGATCACACTTTGTTTTATTCCGCCATCCTAATCTGGAAGTTGCTCTTCTTCTTACCCTTGCTCATGTTCATTAACAGTGGCTCGGAAAACGTGTTTCAATTGTACTTTGTCCCGTACTTGACCGTCATTCTTTTATTTCGTGTCATGACGTATTTTGCGACGTATAAAGCATCGTTCATGGAGATGACGGAGATGGGACTATCTACGTTCTTGATTATCGCTGATTTATTTTTGATCGCCACGTTTAACGTGCCGTTACCTTTTGGGATGATCATCATGTTGCTGTCGATTCTCCATTTCAGTGCCGCCTTCAGTCGTTTTCGTTGGTTCCGTCGTCGTTTATGGCTCAACCGTCACCTTGAGATTTTAAATTATTTGACCGATCACGGAGAGACACCGATTAAAATCGCCGTCGTCTCGGAAGATGAAATGCTCGTGACGACGAAAAGTGGTAAGGAATTTACGTATCGTCAAGTCTACTGGAGTGGCTTTTATTTTGAACGGGGGTGACCGTTTTTTTGGCAATTGCCCCGATCGATAACTTCAGGTAAACAAAGAGCATCACCAGCCGACAAAACCGCTCGTGATGTCCGGGAACTGTAGCCTTCGCTACGGTTCTTTTTTGGTTATGGCTATTTCAAACGGCTTTTGCCATACTGAAATCAGAAAAGAAAGTAAAGAAGGTGTTTTCGTTGATTCGTTCAATCATCATCACGCAGGACAATCAAGTTTTGATCGACAGCAATCTCGAGCGTCTCAATCGCTCCGATGTCAAATGGTACTTCGTTGATTTTAATCAACCGACGGAACAGGAAAAGCAACTGCTCGTCTCCGCGTTTGCCTTCCATCCGCTCGCGATTGAAGATTGTTTTCAGTACTTACAGCGACCGAAACTCGAATATTATGACGGGTACAGCTTTTTTGTGTTGCACGCGGTCGAGGAACCTTCGTTAAAAGGCAAGGAAATCAATTTATTCGCAAGTGAACAATATGTCATTTCGTATCATGAACAGGCGTCACCGGAAGTTGACTTCGTGTTTCGGTCGTTTCAAAAGCTGTCGGGCCATGCAGAACATATTACAGTCGAAGTCGTCCATAAAATCATGGATAAAATCGTCGATGGCTATTTTCCGATTGTCCATAATCTGGAGGACCGTATTTTTTCACTCGAAAGTCGTTATGAACAAGCAGGCAATGACAAACAGATCATGGAAGATATCTTTGACATCCGCTCAGACTTGCTTGAACTCGCACGGACGGTCTTACCGATGCGGGATTTACTGTACCGGGTCATCGAATCGAAACGGCTTGCGATTCATCCGAACAAACAGGCATTTTTCCGTGACATTTACGATCATTTGCTGAAACTGAACGATATGATTGAATACAATCGGGCGATGACGTCAGAATTCCGGGAAAACTTCATTTCATTGAACTCTTACCGCATGAACAACATCATGAAGACGTTGACGATCTTTACGACGATTTTCATGCCGTTGACGTTCATTGCTGGCATTTACGGGATGAACTTTCAATACATGCCCGAGCTGACGGTCCGTTATGGATACTTCGTTACGCTGGGCGTGATGGCGCTTGTCGCAATCGGGATGACGGTTTATTTCATCCGAAATCACTGGTTTGAAGAGTAGGCGTGAGAAATCGTCGTTCTTTTCCGCCGGTCAAACAAAAAAACGCCGATGTTTCCGTTTCATCCACGGAAGCATCGGCGTTTTCTATGTCAATTCTTCTCATTCAGGACCTATGGAGGCAAATTCGAAAGCGTGAGTCAGCCCGTTGTTTTAGTGAACCGATTGTTCAAATACGTCATGCAGTTTCGCTTGGGCAGCCTTGAATGGGGCCAGCGGATTCGCATCCGTCAGGGTCGACCGTTCCGTTTCGATTTGTTTCAACAGCGTGTCCGTTAACTGCGGATAGACTGTCGCGAACACGTCCTCGAGGTGCTGCTCCGCCGTTTGCCGGAGACGTGATTCCTCGTGTTCGAGGTAGCTGACGGCATCTGGTTTCGTTAAGGCCATCAAGGCATCTTTTAGCTGTTCCTTTTCATTGCGTTCGAAGAAGGCTTTTGGATTGCGGAAATAACGTTTAACGGACCGATAGTTCGTATCATCCTGGAATGGACCGCTAAACGTCAGTGCCGGCAATGGTGATACATCGATCGGCGGCAATTGGAACGAAGGATTCAACTTCGTCACGAAGGCTGTTTCTTCCTCGAGGCGCCGTTCGACCGCTTTCTGTACCCAACTGTCAATCCGGAAGTGCGTGACGCGTAATTCTTGTTCGAAATCGTAGCGCAAGAACCCGAGTAACTCGACGAGTGCTTGTTGCAGGGCGACGGCTTTCGTTTCGTTCGCAAAGCGGACCGGATGGTAAGCTTCTTTAAAGAAGTCCGGGAAACGGTAATAAATCCGTTGGTTGACGTGATGTAACAATTCATGGATTTCAGCGAACAAGTCCTGGTGCATAAGATCGACCCGCGTATCGGTGAAATGTGTCATGACGTCTTCTTCCAGTACAGCCAGTTCTGCGAGACGGGCGTCTTTGCGGGCGATGTTCCGCTCCGTCTGTTCAATCAAACGGTCGAGCCGGTGGATCGTCTTGTCCGTTTCTTCCGTCAACGACTGGACGGCAAGTCCTTTTAAATCATGGTTCAAGAAGTGGTGGAAGGCTGCTTCGAACGCTTCCATCCCGGATTGTTCATCCGTTCCACGTTGTTTTTCAGCCAGTGCGTTAAGACTCGAGACGCCGAACAGGCGGGGCGCCCGGATGCCGAACCGTTTCAATTCTGTCCCGACGTATTGTAAGACATCTTGTTGTTCCGCTGCAGACGTCGCAAGATCAATTGCATTGACGATAAAGAACATCTTATCGAGCTCGAACGCATCTTTGACCCGGCCGAGTTGAATCAAAAATTCACGGTCGGCGCGGGCGAAGGCGTGATTGTAATAGGTGACGAATAATATCGCATCGGCGTTTTTGATGTACTCGAAGGCAACATCCGTGTGACGGGCGTTAATCGAGTCGGCACCTGGTGTATCGACGAGCGTGATGCCGAGCCGTGTCAACGGGCTGTCGAAATAAAGATCAATCACATCAACGAAACAACTGAGGTGTTCTTGGGCGACGTAGTCTTCGAACGATGGCTGATCGACCGTTTGTTCGGTTCCGATGAAGGACTTGACTGTCGGGTACCCACGTAAGAACGCCCGTAAGAACGAGGCATCATGCAACTCGTTTGCCGACCGGGCAGTTAGCCAAGTCACGACGTCTGCGACAGTGTTCATCGAGATGGCGAACGGTTGTAACGCTTCATTGAGGTCATTTAGGAGATCCGCTTCCGACTTAAACTGAATCGTTGCCGTCCCGTGTGGTTGCGACGCCGTAACCGGTTTAATCCGGTTAATCGAAGCAGTCGTCGGGTTCGGAGAGACCGGTAAGACCCGTTGACCGAGCAAGGCATTACAAAAGGACGATTTACCGGCACTGAAGGCACCGAACAAGGCAATCGTAAAGTCGCTTGTCGCGACACGGTCTAACTTCTGTTGCAGGTAAGTCGCGGCGTCCTCGAAACCACGGACGTCAGCGAGAATCGCCTGGATGCGCTGGATATCATCCAACTGATAGCGCGACGGAACGGGCGCTACAATCACTTCTGGCGTGTTGTCTTGTTCTTGCGCAGCAGCCGTTTCGATCCCTTCGAATGGCAGGATGTCTGCCGTCGACTGCGCTAACTCGAGTGTCCACTGTGTGAGTTGGTCGCGCGCGGCCTCCATGTCGGACGGTGTCGGCTCATCCGCATGTTGCAGGTAACGGGCGAGGACGCGTTCGGTTTCGTTGAATGCCGTAATCCGCGCAGTCTTTTCTTTGAGTGACAGACGTTCCGTTTCACGTTCTGCTTTTACGAGAATCGTCTCTTCAGTTAATTCTTTTCGAATCCCGTCCCGCCATACGTTCGTCTCCTTGACGTACCAGGCACTGACGGACGCGACGACCCGGTTCGTGAACTGCAGGACGGATTCGCCGGTAATCGTAATCCCGTCTTGGAGCGCTTCCTCGATGACGCTGAGCGGCAGGTCGAGCGGGAGCTGGTCGATCCGTAACGAGTGGTGATCGGACAACAAGTCAATCTCGGCTAACGATTGTTTCATCAACTTTCGAATGTGGAGGTTGATTTCTGAAGCTGTGACCGATTGGAGCGCCCGAAGGACATCATCCGCGATGACTTGTTGTGCTTCTTGTGTTTTTTTTGCACTTCGGAACAGACCGACTTTGTAGGACGGTTGGCGCGACTCTAAAAATGTTTTCATTTTCTCCCGGAGCTCAAACGGCATCAAGGTCGCATTCCGGAGTAAACTTTCGCGGTGGCTCGAAAAGCGGCTAGTCCACTGTTCCGGTGCAAATAATGTCAACTGATGTTCGATTTTTGCGAGACGCTCGAATAAGGAAGCAGCGTCTGCAAGTTCGTTTGCCGAGACCGTATCCTGCATCACTTGCGTAGCGTCTTCGATTTGTGCTTCTAAATAGTCCACATGCTCTTCGTGCAGGACTTCGAGCGTCGTCTGTGTCGATTCGATGAGTTTCGGCTGGGCGTCACGCATGCTTTGGTCGACCAATTGTTTGACGGTGTCGAAGTCGTTCCCGTCAAAATCGGCATCGCGGAGGCTCGTAAAGAAGATGCCTTTTGGTTTGACGCCATGGGCAGCAAACGATCTCTCGACAGAACGTTTAAACGCGTCGAACGACAGCTCGGACGCTTGATGTTTGTCGACTTGGTTGACGATTAAATATAGTTCCGGGACGGACGCGACCAAGTCTTTGGTGACGGTGAAGTTCAGTTCCGACTGGACGTGGTTATAGTCCATCACGTAAAAAATCAAATCAGCGACATGCAGTGCCGACTCGGTCGAAATCCGGTGTGCATCATCGACGGAATCGACCCCTGGCGTATCCATCAGGACGAGACCAGGAGGTAAAGCGGATGTCGCATGGGTGATGTCGATTTGTTTGACAGATCCGTCACGCCCGAGCTGACTTAAATGATGCAAGTCGTCCTCTGATGCTAAACGAACCGCAGGACGATCGTGGAATGAAACGATTGCTTGATCCGTTTCGCCTTGGCGGAGCGTGACGATATTCGCACTCGTCGGTATCGGACTTGTCGGTAAAATCGACTCACCGGTCAAGGCGTTGATCATGCTCGATTTACCGGCCGAAAAGTGACCGGCAAATGCAATCATGAAGTCCCGTCGTAATAATTTTTTAGAAAATGTATCTAATTTATCGAGCCGAAGTTGATCGGATGAAGGTTGAATCAGTGTGGAAAGAAGCGCCGTTGCTTCTAAGTGGTTCGTCAATCGTTCTTCAAATGAGCGCATGCTGTTGAAACCCCTTTCTTACAGTCATGTGTAAGTGTATCACGTTTATTTTGCTTTCGTCATCAACCGTATCAGTTTAAAAAAAGAGGCTCTCACGGGCAGTGAGAGACCTCAGGACGGCTTTATTCGTTTAGTTGGGTTCAGGGACGATCATGTCAGATTCGTCCGGTTGTTGTTCTGTCGTCTGCATCAAACGAAGCAGGTGGAGTTTAAAGAGATACATGACGATGAGATGGACGTTCGCTTGCGTCGTTTTATAGAGCAACCAAGGTAAGGCCGGTACATACTCATGAATCGCGATGATACATTCTTGCGAACCCGGGATTTGACGGAATTCAATCCGTCCGTTGCTGTCCTCTTTGACGTCAGCGAACAAGCCGCCAGTGATCCGGTACGTTGCTTGTTGCGCGTCTTCGAACGGTTCCTTCGTCAATTCGAGCAATGGCGCTTGCAAGAACGGCACATGGATGCGGACAATCGTCTCTTCCGCTGTCGTAGACGTCAAAAAAGGTTTTGCGAACGTCGATAACCACTCGACGTAGTTGTCGGCAGCCCAATTGGCATTTCGACCGTCAGGAAGCCGCACCCGCTGGACGGACCGGACGTCGAGGACTTGCGGTTTCTCAGACGAGCTGGAAGAACTTGATTTTTTAGAGTCAGACTCTTCTTCCATCGCCATCCGGACGGATTGTTCGAAGGAAATCTTTCCGTTACTGATTCCGTCGACCATTTTTTCAGGATCGGCGACCATTTCGTGGACCATACTTTCGACGAGCGGATAGACGGTCTCCTTCGGTTCACCGGAAACAAGTGTCACCCATAGACGCGACAGCTTAACGGTCATCAACGGCAGGTCGACGGTCGGTTGTTTTTTGCCCATGACGTCCGCCGTCTTTAAAATCATCTCTTTATAAGTCATCGCTTCCGGACCGCCGATATCGATGGCACGGTCTTTCAGGTCGTCCCGGTCGACACTTGCGCCTAAAGCGTGAATCACATCCGGCAGGGCGACGGGGTGTGTTTTGTTCCGCGTCCAGCGCGGCAACATCATGACGGGAAGCCGTTTGACGAGTTTTGATAAAATCGGGAACGACGAGCCTTTTGGTCCGACGATGAGTGCGGCCCGAATCGTCGTGACGGGTGTTCCATATGCACCGAGGACACGTTCGACTTCGAGTCGACTTTTCAAGTGGCGTGAAAGATTTTCCGTGTCGTCCGGTATGATGCCGCTTAAGTAGACGATTTGTTGGATGCCATTCGCTTTTGCGGCCCGGGCGTAATTATCAGCCAAAATCAAGTCCATGTCCTCAAAAGAGCCTTGGGTCAACTTAGCGGACGGCATCATTGAATGGACGAGGTAGATTGCGATGTCCGCTCCGGCAAGACCATCTGTCGTATCGGACAACGAAAAGAGGTCGCATGACCGCCACTCGACGTTTGATTCGTCATCCTTATCGTCACCGTTACGGGAGAGGGCGATGACGTCATACTTTTTTTTCAACTCATTTAATAAATTATGTCCAATATATCCGGTCGCGCCGGCAAGGGCTAGTCGTTTACGTGTCTGTGTCAAGTTGATTCCTCCTAATTTTACTGCTTACTAGAAGGTTTTACCCGAACCAACTGCGAATTAATCAAACGAATGGTATAGTAAAAACGAATGCTTCATCTTGTGAAAAAAGGGAAAAGAAGTAATGGCAATACTTGTACTGTTTTTTTTAGATGGATCGTATCATTTTTTAGGGGAGGGAAGCGGATATGAACGCTGTCTGTTTTATGGACGAACGTCATCATACACGTTACCAAATGATATTGAAACGACTGAATACACGGCACCGGACAGAATATTCCTTTCAAGCCATTTTGTTTCTCGCGACCGGTAATCTACAACTCTTACAATTGTTCAGCGATTATTTTTTTCCGGAGACAGGTGAATTTTTTTATCAAGAATTATTAGCGGAACCGGTCGAAGATTCGTCGATTGAAGTCGAACGGCAATTACTCGTCCAACTCTACAATGGACGAACGACCTTGACTGTCATTGAAATCATTGATCAGTTGGAAGCGAAGGAACTTGAACTCGCACTCGGTGCCATTCAAATCCGTTCGTTCGGTCAATCAGACGGTCATTAATTAAAAAAAGTCGACATCGTTATCGAAACGGTGTCGACTTTTTTTAATTTAAAGTAACGGTGCGATATGTTTGTGAACTAATCTTATTAACGTAAATCAGCATCTAAATAAAAGCTAAGCTTATTCCTTAAGATTTGATTGTTTAACGGAAAGACTGGAAATAAGATGTAAGTAACAAGCAATATGTGTCTGTCGGATAACACACGAATTGAATGATGTGAGAGGAGTGAACGTATGCAGCTCAAGGAATCGATTTATTTCCATTCACCAATCTTCATTCAGAACATCTTAACGACGATTTACGGACGGGTCTTATATCAGGAACGGTATGGGGCTGCTTATCATGCCCGCTTTGAAGAGTTGAAGCGAAAAGAGCGCCAACTGATTGATCCCGAGCAGGAGCAATTATCCCGTCTGAATCAATTTTTATTGTTTTGTCAGACCTATAGCCCGTACTACAAAGAGTTGTTCGAGACGAACCGGATTGAGCTTCCGTTTACGCAGCTGTCTGACTTAAAGCGTATTCCCTTGCTCGATAAGGAAACACTACGGACACGTAATGCCGAGGTCCATGCGACAATCGATGCACCGATTCTCGGGAAAACAGGTGGCACGACGGGAAAATCGATTCAAGTCCACTATACGAAAGAAGACATGCAAATCCGCATGGCGCACCTCGATTATTTCAAATGGACGCACGGTATCGAACAAGGAATGCGTCGGGCCAGTTTCACCGGCCAACACTTGGCGTCCGAACATCAAAAGTCACCCGTCTACTGGCGGACGAACAAAGCGATCAATCAAATGCTGTTTTCAATCAAAAATATTTCCCCCCGGACGATTCCTGGCTACATCGAACAGCTGAACCGGTTTAATCCGGTATCGATTGATGGTCTACCGTCTGGGATGATAGAAGTCGCACGTTACGCAAAAAAACACGGTATCGTCTGTACATTCCGTCCGAAAGCGATTTTTCCGACTGCTGAAATGATGACACGGGATGAACGGTCCTTAGTAGAAGAAGTGTTTCATGCACCGATCTTTGATCAATATGCCTCGTCCGAAGGGGCGCCGATCGTCGCCGAGTGCTCGTACGGAAAAAAACATCTCCACTATGAGATGGGAATCATCGAGGTGGAAACGGATGGCCAAATCCTCGTGACAAGTTTTGATACACATGGTACACCACTCGTCCGCTACCGGGTCGGCGACCGGATGACGCTCAGTCATGAGACGTGTCGTTGCGGACACGGTGGACCGATCATCGCGTCGATTGACGGACGTGGGCGGAGTTATATCCAATTAAAAAATGGCCACCGAATTTTTGAAGGCGAACTCGCGGGAATCGTCCGTGCTTTTCCGAACTGTATCGAACGTGTCCAATATATCCAGGAAAATACAGAAGAAGTCGTTTTACTTTATGTACCGGACGACCGGTGCTTCAAAATCGAACACGAAAAACAATTATATTTTGTCTTAAAACGGTTATTTGACGGACAGATGGAAGTCCTGTTGAAATCAGTTCCCGAAATACCAAAAGAAATCAGTGGGAAAACGTTGTTGATTAAACAGTTGATTCCTGAAAGTGAACAAGTGAACTAAACGGACTAGCCCTGAAAAAGAGCTAGTCTTTTTTGTGTAAAACTTTAAGGGGAAATTGTTGAATGGGAGTTTTTATCATGTCCCTGTCAGAAATACCGGGTAAAAACAACCTATCAAGAAATCGTGTTGAAGCACTCGGCGCATCGTGGTGAATCGTTATCAGAAAGGACGTGTAGGGATGGGAATCAAGGAACAGGTTTATATGCACGTACCAATCTTTTTACAAAACGTATTGACGACACTTCATGGGTATCACTTGCAGCGGGAACGGTACGGTGCGTTTTATCAAGATCGCTTTCAAGAATTGATTGTAAAAGAACAACAACCTGTCGACGTGGCGACCGAACAACTAAAACGGCTGAATGCTTTTTTGGCGTTTTGTGCGATGCATAGCAACTATTACCAAGAGCTTTTTAAGCGACACGACGTCACGTTACCCTTGACGGATCTCAATCAATTAAAACAAATTCCTGTGTTACGAAAAGATTCGTTACGCCACCAAATCGAACGAATTCGCACCGATGTCGCGGCCCCGGTTCTCGGAAAAACGGGTGGGACGACGGGACAATCGATTCAAGTCCACTATACGAAAGCAGACATGCAACGGCGGATGGCACATTTAGATTATTTTAAATATACGCATGGCGTCAAAAAAGGGATGCGGCGGATTAGTTTCACGGCGCAAGTGTTGGTCGCTGAACACCAACAAACACCGGTCTATTGGCGGATGAACCGGGCGTTGAATCAATTACTGTTTACGGTCAAAAAGATTAATCCGGCGACGATGACGGCGTATTTGGCAGCAATCAATACGTTTCAACCGGACTCGATCGATGGTCTGCCATCGGCGATGATTGAACTGGCGCGGCATGCGAAACGTAGCGGCATGGAGATGACATGTCGTCCACTGGCGATTTTCCCGACGGCTGAGATGATGACGGAAGCGGAGCGTCAATTACTGGAGGACGTGTTCCATGCGCCCGTCTTTGATCAGTATGCCTCGTCGGAAGGGGCGCCGATCATATCCGAGTGTCGGCTCGGTCAAAAACATTTGCATCATGAGATGGGCATCGTCGAACTCGACACCGATGGCGAAGTCCTCGTCACGAGTTTTGACACACACGGGACCCCGCTCATCCGTTACCGGGTCGGAGACCGGATGACGATCAGCGGCAAGACGTGTTCCTGTGGTCACAAAGGACCGGTCATCGATTCGATTGACGGCCGCGGGAAAAGTTATCTTGTCCGACCAGACGGACAAAAAGTGTTCGAGGGACAGCTCGCGAGTGTCGTCAAAGTGTTGCCGAACAGTGTCGAACGAATTCAGTATGTTCAAAAAAGTAACCGGGAAATCATATTGTTATACATTGCGGATGCCGCACGTTTTTCAACAAACGATGAAAAACAACTCGGTCATTATTTGAAGCGGCTACTCGGAAGCGACATGCTGATTTCGCTGCAGGCGGTCAGTGAGATTCCGCGTGAACGTAGCGGGAAGACGTTATTGATTAAGCAGATGCTGATTGGATGAATGCATTTGAGCTACCTCCACCTCTAAGCGAAGTATAGGTGGAGGTGTTTCAAATGTCTTGAGCCAACCGAATCATGTCTGTGCACCGGATACCGTGTTCTGTCATCTCCTCTTCGTAGTGTCTCAAGAAAAAGTTTATGTCGACTCCGACAATCCGAAATCCACATTTTTGATAAAGTGCCAACTGTCCGATGCTCGAATTGCCTGTTCCGATTTCAATTGTCGTATATTTCATCATTTGCGCGGTTTTAATGGCATGCCGTAAAAGGTATTTTTCTACGCTGTAACCTTGATGTTGCCCAACTACTGCAAGATTTACAAGTTCAATCGTTTGCGGTCTTGTCGGGAGAAGCACATACACGCCAATCCGTTGATTCCTAGATTCAGCTATGAAACATCGACCTCTCTTCAAGTATTCATCAACTATTTTTTGAGAAGGGTCTGCTGCTAACAAAAGTTCCATCGGAGGGTTCTCATGAACGGGCAGTTGACGGATGTTCATTTTCATAGACGGATACTCCTCGCGGATTAATTTTGATGCGCTTACTTTTTTAATTCCTTTAAATTCACTGAGCTGACATGAATCGGTTCAGTTTTTCTGCCGGATTGAATCTTTCGGCAAGTATATGGATTCTGCATCGCAGTTCGTCTTCTCCTTCTACTTGGACGGAAGTCAGATCGAGTCGCCTCTGATAATTAGCGAGAGGTCTATTTTAAAGAAACCGACTAGGATTAGCCTCCTGTTTACAGTAAAATGGAAATGATAGAAGGGGGGGAGTATCGATGGCACAACGCGCAACCGTATTACTCGTCGGGACCGTTCATCTGGACCGTCCTGACAACGGGGACTTGTTTCGTCCGCGCATCTTTGATGTGTTTTCAGACGAACGGCAGCAGGAGATTCAACAGGTCGTCGAAGTCCTGCAAACGTTTCGTCCGACAGAAGTTGCGCTAGAGATTTTGCCTGAGCAGGCGGACGCGCTAAATGCCGACTATGCCGCTTACCTCAAGCAAACCTATACGCTGACGGCGAATGAACGCCATCAACTCGGGTTTCGGGTGGCGCGCTCGGCAGGGCTGACCAGTCTGCAGGCGGTGGACTGGAATCAGACGGTAGAAGGTGTCCCGAATCTTGCGGAACTTGAACAGCTCGACCCGGTCGCGTATGACCGGTTGATGCGTACCGAGCAACAAAAATCCGAGGCACTCGAAGCGGCATTACTCGGGCAGACCTACCTCTCATTTCTTGAACAACTAAATGACAAACAGGCGGTCGAAGCAAGTCACCGGACGTACCGACAACTTGCCCGGCTTGATCCGGCGACGCATGTCGGGGCGAGGTGGGTCATCCAGTACTGGTACTACCGCAATCTGTTAATTGCGAACCGGATTCTTGATTTGGCGGAGCCGGGAGAACGGATTCTCGTCCTCTATGGTGCCGCCCATTTACCGCTATTAAAACAATTTTTAGACGATAGTCGGGACGTAGACGTGATGACGTTCCCTGAACTGATCGCGAAGGGAAGTAGTGCCGATGTTGTTTCATTATCATCTTTGGACGCCGAACGTCGAGGCGACGGAACAGTTTTATGAAAAATTAGGTTTTACGGTCACGCAACGGATTGGAAAGGTCGACGGTGCATTTTCGGCATTTGACCCACCGTTGACATGGCATGACTTCCGGGACGACGGAGTCCGCTTTCGAATCATCGAGATGAAACTCGGTGCCATCAACGTCACGTTCGGTCACGGGAAAGTCGTCCGCTTCGACCATCTCGGTTTTCTCGTGACACCCGAACAACGGACGCTGCTTCTCGAACGTGCACAACAGATGGGCTGGACCATCCAAGCAAATGAACGGCGGACGTTCATCCAGACCCCGTACGCCTGCCGGATTGAACTGCAGACGCATCACGATGCGATTTTATCAGACGATCAACCACTGAAACGGCTTGAGCTGTCAACAAAACAAATCGGCTTCGAACAGGAGTTGCAGCGGTTGTTCGGACGGGCAATCGATGAAGTGACGACGGTGCCTGGCGATCATACCGTCTTACAGCAAGTCATTTTTACGGGGGAAGACATCGAAGCCGTCGATCCGAACGGTGTGTCTGTCAGACAAACACGTTCACCGGTCGTAGCTGACAAACACCTTTAACGGTTTTACGCCTGTTTGTAAAGCCTCGAAACATGGAATCAACTCCGACCAGTCGACTGACTGTTCAAACAGCTTGACTAAGGCAGGTGTCTTTCGGGCGACCGGCAAAAACCAGTCCGCATGGGCGCGGTAATCGATTCCGTCACTCGATCCGACGATCCGTAACTCTTTCTCATAGAAGCTTGGACAGAGCGACAAGACGTCGTAATTGCCGTCAGAGAGAATGCAGAGCTGACCGCTTGGAGCGAGTGCCTCCTGAAGATGCGCAAACGCGGTTTGCCGCCCCGAACATTCGAGGGCAGCGGCATAAGTATTCAGCTCGAGGTCGTTTCCGGACGTCAACGTGCGGGTTGCCCCGAGCTGTTTTGCGAGTGCATGGCGCCTTTCGTCCGGGTCGACGGCGTCAATGCGCGAGAGACCGAAATAGTGACGTAAGTAAAAGACGGTCAATAATCCGATCGTCCCGAGCCCCGTCACGGCGACGGCATCCGACGGACGGGGATTGAGTTTATGGACGCCTTTTGCGGCGTCACACGATAAGATCGTCAATAAGGCGAGTTGCGGCGGCAGGTCGCGCGGGACGGGAATGACTTTTGCTGCGCGGACGATGGCGATGTCGTGATGGCCGTAAAAAGCGACGACGCGGTCACCGACACGGATGTCTGAGACGTCCGCTCCAATCGCCAGCACTTCCCCGTAACTCTCGTATCCCGTTTCTTTCGGATAGGTCGGGGCGAGGTCTGACCGGTCGGTCGCCATGACTTGCGGCAATTCAGCGCCGATGCTGATCGCTCCATGTAATGTCTCGATGAGTACTTCATCTGCTTGCAAGGGCGCTAAGGTGCGCTCGATCCATTCGAGCGTCCGGGGGGCCGTCAATTGCAGTCTGTGTGGCATGCGTTCAGTTCCTCCGTTTTCTTAACATGAATATCCTGATAATGGAATTATAACATGAAGATAAATCAGTATATGACAAGTTTGTAAGGTTAAATGGAACATCAATTGTCCGATTTTCAAAGTGTTTTCTGCTATGCTGAAAAGGTAGAGCGGAGCTCACGAGTATCTAAAAAGGAAGTGGCGAACATCGAGCAGATTGAGATGTCGATCCATCGTGGATTAGTGGAATTAAAAATGTTAGTTGAACTACCTCCACCTACGCTTCGCTTAGAGGTGGAGGATTCCTGAGTCATCCGACCTAACGGTCGAAACCTGGTCAGGCTAACCCCGTCGTCCCGACGGTTGAAGAAGCTAAGAGGCGTTCAGCTTCTCGTTTGAGGTTCAGTCCTGCATTCACATCGCGGTCGTGATGGATGCCGCAACTCGGGCATGTCCATTCACGCAAGCCAAGATGTTTCACGTCTTTGTGTTGATGTCCGCAACGGGAGCACAGTTGACTAGAGGCGAAGGTCTTGCCGACTTTCACGACGGTCTTCCCGTACCATGCCGCCTTGTATCCGAGCATGCGGAAGAACTCCGACCAACTGACCTCGGAGATGGACTTGCTCAACTTGCGATTCTTCTGCATGTTCTTCACTTGCAAGGTCTCGATGCCGATGACGTCGTGGTTTTTGACGATCTCGGTCGATACCTTGTGCAGGAAATCGGTTCGCTTGT
>NZ_JACSMR010000012.1 GCF_018618755.1 Exiguobacterium sp. s193 | reverse complement strand
GGCATGTGTCGCGACGTTCGTCGAGCGGAAGAGCCGTTTCTATCTCGCTGTGCCGATGAAGGATCGGTCCGCTGCATCGATGGAGTCTGCGATTCGAGCATTGCATCTCTATTTCCCACTGGGAACGTTCAAGACCGCGACGACAGATCGTGGAAAAGAGTTTAGCTGTCATGAACGAATTCGTGAAGCGTTAGGCTTACCGATGTACTTCGCTGATCCGTATTCTTCTTGGCAACGTGGGAGTAACGAGAACGCCAATGGTCTTCTCCGTGAATTTTTCCCGAAGGGGACGGACTTTGGAAAAGTAAGTCGCTCTGAACTCGCTCAAGCGCTCTCCTGGATAAATGGTAGACCAAGAAAATGTCTTAACTGGAAAACTGCATACGAGGTCTTCTCGGAAGAAGTGTTGCACTTAATTTGACAATCTATCTTGTAAAAAAACAAGCCTTCGCTTTTAATGCGGAGGCTTGTTTTTGCGTTTGGTTGTTGAAGCGGGTTCGATTTACACTCGCTTTTGACAGTCAGTCAAATGCCTATGCCTTTTCATGCACTATATTTTCCAGATACCCCATGTTTTCGACTGTCGTAATATCCTTCTTGAAGCGTTGAATCGCATGAGAGAAGGTTTTTTTATTCGTTCCTTTAGGATAACCGGAGCAAACGTTTAAGATGCTGTCGAGTTTTTCGCAGTCGCCGCCGATAAAGTAATGTGACATCACTTCCTTATCCGCGGAAGCGATCACGACAAATGTTGCAAAATCCAAAACATCTCCCACATGCTTTTCTTCAATTAATTTATCGTCAGTAAATGCTGTTTTGAATTCATAGCTTTCGAACGATGCAATATGACCACGCAATACATCCAGGATGGATCGCCGATAGATGCAGTAAACGCCACAAATCGTCTCATAAGGCGGTATAAAAGGGTCGTCCATCACATTGACAATTTTTTCGTCGTCTTTATCGACGGTAATGGCCTGAAAGCGGTTGACCATCATCTTGTCGATAAAATCGATTCCTTTTGGTCTAAATTCTTTTAGAGTATCTTCATGCAACGATAAACGCATCCTTTCTTATGAATGTATCAGTATCCCATTAATTGTAATCGCTTAATCTAAAAAATATCAAAGTGTATTTTCGTCACTGTAGCGAATTTAATTTTTTAGATAGAGCTACGCTGCTTTCGAAGCGATGAACGGCTTAAACGCCATCCCCAAAACGAGGAGCAGTGTTTGACTATGAAGACAAAATGATATTAGACAATACCTCCTAAAAAGCGTCTTTTTTTCGTTGCTTTCCTCGGGCGAGGCGCAAGCCGTTGCTCCTTGATCCTTACGGACAATGAGCAGGGTCTTACCTGCCTCTGAAAGTGCGTTAAAAACGCACTTTTTCCCGTAGGAGTCAACGAAACATGACGCTTATTAGGCAGTGGCGCAGGGGGAGACAAGTCGTGAAGCCGCTTTCCGCTTTGAAGACGAGGCGAGACAGGAAAACGCGACACACAATCATACCTGTACAAATTCCTCGTTTTCCACAGAGTTTGTTTACAGCCTGAAAACGCCATCCCTAAAAATAGGAATGGCGTTTTTTAAAGTTAAATGATTGGAATCGCAAGCGTCGAAAGTAGGCTGACACCTAAGAATAAGGCATAGCTGAAAAACGTCGCTTTTGCGTTTCGATCATGTTTATGTCCGAGAATCGCAAATAACAAAATCGCAAAAAACGTAAGTAGTGATAACGACAACAAGTGGTGTTGATCCGTTGAAGGAACGAGCGATTGAACTAAGTGGGCTAAACCAAGCGGTAAAACAATCAGTAAAAAATAGAAACCAAGCCGTGTTTCTGATGGAACCTCGGCCGATTCGTCGTGCGTATCGATACGTGTGTACATTTTCATGGATCGTCACCTCCTTCTATTTCAGTATAAAGGAAGGGAAGGTGAAACCTCGTTACAGTCCCGTAAGAACTAAATAACAATTTGACTTCTAGATGACATCCAGATGTCGCGCCGTCTTGAATTTGTAAAAGTCAAAAAACATTCCGACAGGATATGTAAATAAGTGTAAAATGAAGCGTTGAGTTATATCACATCAAGGAGGAAACGACGTGCCTAAGGTGTTTCGCTATTTTTATCTGTCTGATTTATTTGCCGTCGTCGGTGCGAGCATCTCCTATATCGCCATCTACTGGACGAGTGCAGAACGGTTATCGGCATTTCAGCTTGCCCTGTTGATTGGCGCCGTCTTTTTGACGCGGTTCGTCGTCGCGACCTTTAGTGGTCCGTGGATCGATCGTGTCGACCCGGTCCGCTTACTCAAGGGGACGGTTGCCGTCCGGACGGGATTATTAGTTTTGACGGCAATCGGCTTGCAACTGTTTTCCGGCTCGATCGGATTGCTGGTTGCATTATTGATTGCTCAGACGGTTTTACAGACGATTGGTGGCAATACGGCGTTTAAAGTCGTGACCCGCCTCGTCGAAGCAGACCGGTTACCGGTCGCGAATGCCTACTTGAGTACACTCGACCGAATCGGGACGTTAAGCGGTCTTTTGATTGGCGGTGTGTTGATTGCGAGCTTTTCCATCGAGACGATTTTACTGATGGAAGCCGTCCTGCATGGCGCAGCCTGGCTGTTGCTCCTATCGATCAAGCCTGCTGGACCAAAAGGCGAAGGGCAACAGAACCGGTACATCGACGCCTTGACGGAAGGACTGACGTACTTAAAACAAGACCGGCAGCTGATGCAGATTTTAGGATTCGCCGTCATTGCCAACTGGATGATTACACCCGCGAATACGTTACTCGCGCCGTTCGCGAAAGACGTCGTCGCTGGCGGAGCAAAAACCTTTTCGGTACTGGAGCTCGCGCTCGTCATCGGTGGCATTCTCATGTCGCTCCTCTATGCCCGGTTCGCGAAACAAGTCGCCCTCGGTCGACTGTTCCGGCTGTCCGTGTTGTTACAAGGCCTCTTCATCATCATCCTCAGTTTGACGGATACCGTGTCGCTCGCTTTCATCGCGCTCTTTTTACTGGGTGCTGCCCTCAGTTTATTCGGGATTCCGTTTTCGACGCTGCTCCAGCAAACGACGCCGGATTTACTGCTCGGACGGGTCCGCTCGGCGATGGTCGCCGTCTCGACGCTCTGTTCTGCCGTCTGTTATATCTTGTCCGGTTATATGACGACCTTCCTGTCAATCGAACACGTTTTTCTGTTTTTCGGCGGTTCAGGACTGGTCGGTGCCGTATTCTTGATGCTGCTTACGTCACGTCAAGCAGCTAGTAATATCAGTCAGGACAAGGCAGGATAAGGAAATCGGTCTTAAGGTGGAGGGCAACCGCTTTCTTTCGCAGTACACTTGATAAAAGAAGAACAAAAGGGGATAGCGACGATGGATGGTCTGATGATGATAGCATTGTTATTTTTAATTCCGATTAGTGGGATGACGGTGTTGTTGAATCTGTTATGGCGACGAATTGAAGTGGAATAATATGAAGAAATGAACGGACTGCCGTAAGCCGGCAGTCTATTTTTAAGCGAAATTTTAGGGGGAGAATCATGAAGAAAATCATCATCATCGGTTCCGGCGGTTCGGGGAAATCGACGTTCGGACGTCAATTGCATGAACAAACCGGGATTAAGGTGTCACATCTCGATGCCTTGTTCTGGAAACCGAATTGGGTTGCCGTCTCGCGGGACGAGCAAATAGAGGTGCAACGGCAGTTGTTGGAACAACCGGAATGGATCCTTGACGGAAACTACGGGGGAACGCTCGGGATGCGGCTTGACGCCGCGGATACGGTCATCTTTCTCGACATGCCACGGATCGTTTGTGCGTACCGGGTCATCAAACGCAATCTGAAGTACCGTAACCGGACGCGACCGGACATGGGGGAGGGCTGCATCGAACAATTCAACTGGCAGTTCCTGAAGTGGGTCTGGCAGTACCCGAAAGCGCGGCGACCGGGTGTCTTACGCCAGCTCGACGAAGTGCGACATACGAAAAACGTCGTCATTTTGTCATCGAAGCGTGACGTACAGAAGTTTTTAGATCAGCTTTGATACAATTTGTTTTGCGTTAGTCAGTTTTTCATAATCACTTTTGAGCATAGACATAATCAGTTCATCAAAATAAATCCCATTATAATTTATCGATTCACGGATTACACCTTCCGTTACAAACCCTGCTTTTTTATAAGCTGCTATCCCATTTGCATTATGACTATATACTTCAAGTTGAAGTCGATTCAATCGTAGTTCGTTAAATACGAGGTGCAACGTTAATTGTAAGGCTTCCGAACCATAACCTTTTCCTGTTAATTTCAATGAACTCATGGAAATTCGAAATCCTGCTCGCTTATTTTCTTGATCTATCTCAAAAACAGACAATTCTCCTATCATTTTATTGTTACTGTTGAGACAGATTGCAAAATCATAACGTGTTGAATCGCTGTTTATAATTTTTATGTGCTGTTGAATTTGCTTTAACGTAAAGATTGCTTTAGTTGCCGTCACATATCGGATTTCGTCGTCTTGAGATGCTGCTAATAGTAGAGGTGCGTCTTTTATTGTTAATGGACGTAAGTAAATGCGTTCCTGCTGTAGTCGCATGTTAAATCCTCCTATGGTCAGTTTTTTTATTAACACACATGCAAAATAAAAATAGAGAAGCTTAACGTTTATCGACGACTACCTTACCATCCTGATCTAAAAGTGGCGTCATTCCGCTCACCCCGAGACCGCTTGTCATCAAATAATTTACGCCTGTCTGCGTATCGACGACGATTTTAATAATCCCTCCACTGAGGTGTTGTTTTGATTTCAACACGAACCGTTTATCACCCATACTGTACTCGTCTCCTTCTTATTTTAGCTGTGTAGCCAGGAACAAACAGCTAGAATTAATTTCTTCAGCGGACATAGCGCTATTACTATTAAGATAACTGAATTTGAAAGGGAAAAGACCGTTTTGACTGCAAAAATCACAGTCGAAACGGTCTTTTTTCAGTTGATTATTCGATTAGTTTGCTCCGACGGCTTCCGCCTCAAACGCAAGCACCGGTCCGAATACTTCGTAATGCAGTTGCTCCGTCGCTCCTTGCCAGTTCGACGCGACAAACCGAATCATCGCTTCCGGTCCGCAGACGAAAGCGATTGCGGATTTGTCGACGTTTTGAATGACATCTTCCGTCAAACGACCGGAAACTGTTCCTGTTTGTGCATGTCGTTCCGCATAACGGATGACGGTTGCACCGGCTGTTTCCAGGCTTGCGAGACGCGTCGTAAAGGGACGGTCGCGGTCATCTTGAATCGCGACGTGAAGCGTGACGGACCGACTTGTCGCAAGTGCTGCATCGGCAATCGCAAGCAACGGTGTCAGACCGATTCCGCCAGCGAACAGGACGACGGGTGTGTGTCCGGTTGGTAACGCAAAATTACCAGCCGGTGCACTGAGCAGGACCGTATCACCAACGTGCGTTTCGTCATGCAGTTGTTTTGAGACGCTTCCGTCGCGTTTGACGGCAATCGTGTAAAACGCATCACCGGGACGATTGATCAAGCTGTACTGCCGGTTTTGCCACAGTCCTGCCGGCGTTTTGATCCGGAGCGTCACGTATTGTCCCGGTGTAAATGTCGGTAATGTCAACGCGTGTGCCGGCTGCAGGGTAAACGACTTGATGTCCGACGCTTCCTGCATGATCGCCGTCACCGTGAAGGTCTGATATCCCGTGAAGCCTTTTGCCTGTTCGTCTTGCGCATAAAGTTCGGCTTCAAGCGTCATGAACAAATCAGCGATTTCCTGATAGGCGAGACCCCAGGCATCGATGATTGCCGGGGTCGCTGCGTCGCCTAAGACTTCTTCAATCGCGCGCAACAGTTCTGTCCCGACGATCGGGTACATCTCCGGTTTGATTTGCAGGCTCCGGTGTTTATGTAGGACGGGCAGGAGCGTTGGTTTTAAGACGTCGAGTTGATCGATGTTCGCAGCTGCCGCATAGACCGCGTGAGCGAGGGCTTGCGACTGACGGTTTGTTTTTTGATTCGTCTGGTTAAAGATGTGCGTCATCTCCGGGTGCCGTTCAAACAGACGTTGATAAAAGACACGGGTGATCGCTGGTCCGTGTTCTGCGAGAACAGGGACGGTCGACTTGATGAGTTGAATCGTTGTTGCGTTTAACATAAGACCACTTCCTTTTCAGTTCGTTCTCCCACAGTATTGGAGCTTTCGTCCGTAAATACAACATATAAAATACTAGATTAAAAAAGAAAGTGAACTTTGTCACAAACGTGCCATCGATTCGTCAAGAAACAGACAAAAACCACTGACTCAAGTCAGAGGTCAAGTCGGAATCCACAGTTTTGAGAAGTCGAGGTAACCGAACGAATCGATGACGAGGTTTTGCAATTCGATCGGATAAGGAATCAGTCGCGTGTCATCAAACAACGGGATGAAATAGGAGGCGTCGATGACGTAGCGCTCGAACGACTGGTGGAGCGGCATCCAGTCCTCAAACGGCGTATCGTCGTACTGCTGGATACGCCGGTCCATCTCCGGCATCTGACGGAACAGCTTGGCCGGCGGGGAATATTCATTCGTTAAGAACTGATGGAATGCGACCGTCAAGTTGCGCTCGAACACTTCCGCGTGGAGGACAAGATCGATGTCCGCAAAAGCATTCAGGTTGGTGATACTTTCTTTAAATCCGACCGGAACGAATTCATAAGGGACGTGCTGGCGGTCGAACATCTCACATAACCAGTACGTCACGTTTTCCGTGAAATCCGTCAGTTTAATCCGGATCGGCCGGTCGAACGTGACAGGTGGTCCATCGGGAACGATGTATTCTTGACTAAACTCACCGAGAAAGCCACGGGTGTTCGGTTGACTGCGTTCATTGCATTGGCTGATGAAGGGACGGATGGAAGCAATCAATCTATGGATGTAGTGCCGCGCCTCCTCGCTTTCGAAGACACCGCCCGGACGGGGATTCAAAAAAATCAGTCCGAATCCCGACTGGGTGGAGATCGTCCCGGTTTCGCCCGTTTCCGAGAACGACGTCCGGTAGACCGGATCATAAGCGTCCGGCATCTGGATGAACTCGATTCGGTCGAGCAAGGCACGGACGCCGAAAAAGTTCGCAAACGCCTGTAAAACGGTTTTTTTATCATCCTGTTGGGTCAGCTGAAACGGACCGGTCCCGACGCCTTCTTTATGAATGCTCGTGTGAAGTGTCGCAAGCTTCGGTAAAAGCGATTTCCGTTGCTGATCAAGGATCAGGTCGACCCGGTACGGTCCGTTCGATTTAATCTGTTCGACGTGGCGATACGACCAGGCATAAGCAGGAAAGGCGATCAGTTCCCGTAAACTTTTTGTGACATCTTTACTCGTCATCAGTGAACCGTCGTGGAAGCGGACGTCTTTTCGTAAATAAAGCGACAAGGTGTTGCCTTGCCAAGCATAATGATGGGCAAGTTCCCCTTTAAGCAGACCGTCTTCATCAATCCAAAACAGACGGCTAAAGACATTTTGGACGAGGTGGGCACTATGGATATCAGCTGCCTCGAGCGGGTGCGATGTCATGAAGGGGCGTTTTCGCGGAATGAGTAAGGCATCGGATGCCGTTTGATCATACCCGAATTTTTGTTCGAGCCGCCGCATGAACCGGCCGGTCTGGGCGGGGGACCAGTCCCAACTGAGCTGCTCGGTCACGGCGTCGATTGATTCGCGGTCAATCCGCTCAAGCAGTTGACGGGCCAGTTCGCGCTCGACGTGGCGCAACCAGACGAGCTCCGACAAGTGTCCCCGCCCTTGACCGCTCGTATAATCAAGCCAACCGTCGTCTTGCCAGCGTTTCAAATAACGTTTGAATTGTTTCGGACTCAAGTGGACCGTATCGGCAAGATGCTGGATCGTATAGTGACCATCGCGACAAGTTTTCCATAACGTAAAGAGATACGTTTCCATCAGCTGCTCCTTCCTAAAAGGGGACATCGATTCACGACGATGTCCATTTTTTAATTAATCTGTCTTGTTTATCATACAGGTAGAGAATGGAAGGTGACAATATGAAGTGGAAATAAATACCTAAACCAATTAAAGTCAGACTCGTAACATCCTTTTTTAACCGGACGGTGTCATTCGCCATCATGCCGTTCATGGCCTTATTGTTCGTCGATGCCTTTAATCAAGTCATTGCCGGATTGTTTTTAATCAGTACCGTCTTGTTAAGTTTCTTCATCGGATTGATTGGCGGTTATCTCGCCGACCGTTTCCCGAGAAAACGGCTGCTCGTCCTGTCGACGACGGCGACCGGTTTGATGTTCCTTGCGATGACGATCAGTCTCGCCGTCGATCAGATGATTGCCTTCACGATTGCTTATGCCATCTTTACCGTCACGAGTAACATCGGCCGGCCGGCGATGGGGGCGATCATCATCGACGCGACGACGCCGGAAAACCGCCGGGCTGTCTACGCGATTGATTACTGGTTGATCAACCTTTCGATTGCACTCGGGACGGCACTCGGAGGCTGGCTCTATGTCAGCAACCGATTGTTCCTGTTCAGCTTATTGACGTGTACGTCGCTCCTCTTACCGGTCGCGTACCATTTCCTGCTCGACGAATCGAAACACGTCTGGCGGAAACAGCCGTTCCGGTCCGTCCTGACCGACATCACGAACAGTTACCGGATCGCCTGGCGCGACCGTCCGTTCGTCAAGGTCGTCCTCGGTTCGATGTGTATCCTTGCCGCCGAATTTTCGATGGGCAGTTACGTCGCCGTCCGGCTGGCGGACGAGTTCAAGACGGTCGAAGTCGGCAATCTCCTCGTCAACGGTGTCCGGATGGTCAGTCTGATCAATATCGAGAATACGATTCTTGTCGTCTGTCTGACGTTTTTCATCCAACGGCTCGCGAACCGATTTTCTAGCCGGAAGACGCTTGTCGCCGGACTGGCGTTATACCTGGTCGGTTACATGACCGTCACGAGTGCCAACTCAATGACCGTCCTGTTGACATTCATCTTCATCGCGACGATCGGGGAGTTGTTGTACTCACCGACGTTAAACGCTGAAAAAGCGAACATGATGCCGGAAGATAAACGCGGCGCCTACTCGGCGTTCGCGGGGACGTCCCACGCCGGGGCCGACTTGATTTCACGCTCGACGATCATTCTCGGAGCAGTCCTTGCCCCGTTCATGATGAGTGTTTACATCGGCCTGATCGTTTTCCTTGGATTGGTCTTAGCGTATTCAGGTCTTTATTTGAAAGAAGCCGTCGAGACGAAACGAAACGTCTCGTAATCAAAAAGGAGTGGCTAAAATGGAGGAATTGACAACGAAGCGGCACCGGTTACGGCGCTGGCGTTCGGGTGACGCTGAAAGCCTGTATGCCTATGCAAAAGATCCGCGTGTCGGACCGAACGCAGGCTGGGCACCGCATGCGTCCATCGACGAAAGCCGCGCCGTCATCACGATGTTTCAGGAAGCGAATGATGGTTATGCGATCGTCGACCGGGCAACGGACCAGGTCATCGGCAGCTTCGGGATGCATGTGCGCCGGCCGGTCGAGGCACTGGCTGACAAAAAACAAGTCGAGTTCGGATTCGTCCTGCATCCTGATTACTGGGGACAGGGACGGATGCCGGAGATTGTCGACGCGGCACTCGCTGTCGCTTTTGTGGAGCTTGAGATGGAGATCGTCTGGTGTGCTCACTTTGATTTTAACGGACAATCGCAACGCGTCATCGAAAAGATAGGCTTCCGCCACGTGCTCGACCGACCGTTCGTCATGGAGCGGATTGACGGGCGGACGGTGACGAGCCGCTTGTATCGGTGGACACGGGAGCGGTATGAAGCGGAAAAATTATGTTAATTGGATCAGCAGCACAAGACGCCCCTCTCCGGATTATGGAAGAGGGACGTCTTGTTTTTTTACGTTGTTTAACAATTAAAGAAGGAGCGGTATTTACAGACGTTTACTTGTTTTACGTTTAGATAGTAACAGGTTCAGAACAACGCTAATCAGCCCTGCCATGACGCATTTGAATAAGTAGTTATCCGTTAGTCCCACGAGGACGTATCCGTTAAACTTTTGGACGAAGGTCGCTTCAGGGACCCAATCGATGACAATTCCAATCCCGAACAGTGCCGGCAGGCTAAGTACTAAATAGACAATGAGGAAGACGAGAATCAGCATCTTGGTATTCATAAAAGTAACCTCGATTCAATTGCTTTTAAATCAGTATACTTGATAATGTAATTAAATACCAAATGCGCATTCTCTAACTCATAGCAATATTTGCTTGTAGCGGATTCTATACATTTTTTTCGAACTAAATCACTTCTGGATTTGTCGTTTCGCTAGCAGCATCGGTAAGAAAAAGTAAAGATTCATACTGATCATCGAAATGAGATAACTGCTCAAAATAACGATTAATCCATTGACTCCAGTCTGATGTAAGACAAATTGCGGTAAAAAATAGGCGGCGAGTCCGATAGCGATGACCCATGTCCCTGACGAGACGGATAACCATACGATGACGACGAGATAAAGTAACCCGATTGCATAACTGACAGGAAGCGAAAACGTCACGGTCGGCGAATCGATGAAGCGGTCGGCAAGAACGGTCACCAAGATACTGACTGAAAATAAGCCGCCAAACAGTCCGAACAGTAGCTTTTGACGGCCATGACTGATCATATGCGTCGACAGGTACCGCAGAATCAGCGCGAGGCAGACGATGAGTAACACGACTGTGCTCGTAAAACTCGTAAGCAGCATCGCGCTGTAGGAGACGGCACCCGTAAAGAGCTGTTGAAAAAAAGAAAAACTGGATCCGCCTACTAACACAAGTCCGAAGACTTGCAGCAATCCTTTCCAGTCAAAGGGAAGTTCGTTTGAAATCGACTGGATGTAAGCGGCCGGACTATCACCGGTAATGGATTTAACCGATTTGCCATCCGACTCAGCGTCGCGTAAGTGATCCGCGAGTTCGCTGACGATATCTTGCGTCGCCTGTTCATTTTTTCCGGAAGCTAACAAATACACGTGTAAGTCATCTAAAAAACGAGTTGATTCGGTGGATAAGGGGTGCATGCATCATTCCTCCTTTAAAATTTGGTTGACACTTGCTGAAAGACTGTACCAGCGAGCTGAAAAAGCAGTCAGTTCGTCTCGTCCTGCCGAAGTGATGGCATAATACTTTCGTTTCGGTCCGCTCGGGGACTGGCGTTGCGTCGATTCGATCCAACCGAGCTTTTGCATCCGCATCAATAACGGATAAATCGTTCCTTCGCTGACGTCAGCAAAGCCGTAGGTCGCAAGCTTTGTCGCCAGTTCATAACCGTAGACTTCTTCTTCTGCGATCAGCGCTAGTAAACAACCGTCAAGAATGCCCTTTAACATTTGAGTAGATGACATATGAATTCCTCGTTTCACTATCTTGTATTGCAAGGTAAATACAGTTTATCACTCAATAACTTGTAATACAAGGTAGTGAATGGAATTTTCCTAATAATTGAAAAAAACAAGTGCAATCGACATTGATATGCAATATATTAGTTTTATGGATAACTCAAAAAAGGCTCTTAAAATCAAACGGACTTCCTTGAGTCAGGAAGTATATCAACACTTGCAGCAACAAATCATCACCTTGGAGCTGGCGCCGGGTGAAAAATTGAACGATTTGGAACTGGCAGAACAATTCGGTGTCAGCCGGACGCCGGTCCGGGAAGCACTGAAAAAACTGGAAGAGGAGGGACTCGTCGTCTTTAAACCAGGTTCACGGACGAACGTGACGGCACTTGATGTCTCACAAGCACGCGAGACGTTTCCAATCGTCGCGACGCTCCACGGACTCGCGAGCAGACTGGCAGTGGCACACATCACACAAGCGATGGTAGTGAAGTTACGGGCAGTGAATGCGGAGTTTCGGACGGCGGTCGAACGTGGGGACGCCCTCGAGGCGATGCGGTGTGATGATGCGTTTCATCATGTCTTTTTAGAGGCGAGTCAAAACCAGCAACTGATTGACACGTTGAACCGGCTGACGCCGCTGATCCGCCGTTTGGAGTATGCCCAGTTTCGTCAGCACGGGCATGATTCGCTCGCTGATCACGAGGCGATTCTTGCGGCTTGTGATCAGCGGGACTTGGAAGCACTCGTCCGGACGACGGAACAAAATTGGAACGGTCTCGGACGACACCTGATTGCGGCTTTAGAGGAGGAAACGACATGCGACCCATCTTGATCGGCATCCTGTCGGCGATGTTTTTTGCCGTCACGTTCATCTTGAATCAATCGATGCAAGGAAGTGGGGGACACTGGATTTACAGTGCGGCCCTGCGGTTTTATTTGATGTTACCGCTTTTGATTTTGATCGTCGGCTATCGTCGTCGGCTAGGACGTGTGTGGTCTGCGTTGCGGACAGCACCGCGCTTTTGGCTGACCTACGGGACGATCGGCTTCGGTATTTTTTACAGCGGGATTTGTTTTGCGGCCGATTACGCACCGGGCTGGCTGATTGCCGGAACCTGGCAAGTGACGATTCTTGCGGGACCGTTGCTTGCGCCACTGTTCAAACAAACGATTCCCTGGGCATCGCTCCGCTATTCGCTGTTGATTGTCATGGGTGTCCTGCTGATGCAACTGTCGGTCGCGGGTACCGTGTCGGTGACGACGCTGCTACTTGGTGTCGTTCCGGTCATCCTGGCAGCGATCGCTTATCCGCTCGGCAACCGGAAGATGATGGAACGGTATGGGGATGACCTGGGGGTATTTGACCGGATTCTCGGGATGACACTTGCAAGCCTGCCGTTCTGGTTGATTTTGTCAGGGTTTGCGTACGTGCAAGTCGGTCTGCCGTCAGCGACACAAGTCGGCCAGTCGGGACTGGTTGCCTTGTTCTCCGGCGTCATTGCGACATCACTATTTTTTTATGCGACGACGCTCGTCCGGACCGAACCGATCCGCTTGGCGGCTGTCGAAGCGACTCAATCGTTTGAAATCGTGTTCACCGTCCTTGGTGAGCTCGTCTTTTTACACGCGGTCTTTCCGAGCGGACTGGCACTGTTCGGGATGGTCACCGTCATGCTCGGGATGACGCTGCATAGTTTTCGGCAAACCAGCCCAAAGGTCATGCCGGACTAAACTTTATTTCAATTACCTTAATATAAAAATAACTTAGCAAACGAGGGAATCAAGGATGGTACTTACAGGAACATTTGTCAACACAGGGCTGATTATCATCGGGACGTTACTCGGCCTACTGTTTCACAAAATCCCGGAACGGACGAAAGAGACGGTCGTCCAAGCAATCGGTCTTGCCGTCGTCGTACTTGGTGTCCAAATGGGGTTGAAGAGTGAAAACTTTTTAATCGTTATCGGCAGTCTCGTCGTCGGTGGGGCGCTTGGCGAATGGTTACGGATTGATGAAAAACTGAACCGGCTCGGCGAATGGCTTGAACTCAAAATCGGCCGGGGGCGCCCGTCGAACATCGCCGAAGGTTTCGTCACGGCGACGCTGATCTTCGTCATCGGCGCGATGGGCGTGCTTGGAGCGCTCGACGGTGGCTTACGTCAAGATCACGACGTGTTGTATACGAAAGGACTGATTGATGGGTTCACTTCGCTCGTCCTCAGTTCGACGCTTGGAATCGGCGTCATCTTCTCTGCCATTCCCGTGTTTCTCTATCAAGGGGCGATTGCCCTCGGTGCCGTCGCAATCACCCAATATGTTCCGGATGCCATCTTGCAACAGTTCATCGTCGAGATGACGGCGACCGGTGGGGTGATGATTTTAGCGATCGGATTGAATCTTGCCGGTATCACAAAAATCCGGGTCGCAAATCTCCTGCCCGGCATCGTGATGGTGGCCCTGATTGTGACGGGTCTTCAACTATCCGGATTTAATTAAAAAAACTGCGCCTTTCATTTCGGAGACATCTGTTGTCCACGAAATGAGGGGCGCAGTTTTTTTAGTGAATAGATTGAAGCACGTCTTCAGGCAAAACATCGGTCGCGTAATCGGTCAGCTGGTGTTGATTGTAGTCGAACGTGTGTCGGCAAAGAGGACCGTTCAAGATGTTCGGTAAATAATGTTTTAAGTTACTGATGATCCCGATATTGTCCGGATCAAGAATCCAGTTTAGCGATTTCCAGTCAAGAATCCCTTCGCGCGTCGCGCGTGGTGTCGTCAGGATATGTCCGTCCGGTAAGTCGGCGAGGTAGAGATAGATGCCGACTGCGTGTTCAGCGCGTAAGACGACGGTGCCGGCGAAGTGGACTTCTGCTAACGCAATTCCCGTTTCTTCAAACGTTTCCCGGATGACGGCGGCAGTCGGTGTTTCATTTGGTTCGATTTTGCCGCCGACCCCGTTCCACATCCCCATCGCCGGTTGCTTTTGCCGGTTAAGCAGCAGAAACTGGTCATCCTGGCGAATCAGGCAAAGCGTATACGGATAATGTACGTCCGCCACGATTAAAACAGCTCCCTTTTCCAAGTTGCATACTGTTCGTCTGACGGGACAGGTAAGATGGTTTTTTTTCCATCCGTCCAAGTCGTCAAAGCTTGTTCCGTCAAAATACGGTGACCGCTTTCCGACCGGATGGCGAGTAAGCTCCGTTTATTGAACGGGGAAGCCGCATGCTGCTGGATGATTTGTTCGATCGCTGCGAGTTGCTCCGGCAAAAGCGTCTGTTGGGTGTAAAAATGGTAGCCGATGATGAACGTGTCGTCGAGTCCTAGCCGCTGCATTTCAAGCTGGTACCCGGCGCCGTTCGGGGCAATCCGGAAGCTGCCGCTTGATGAAATGACGGTTTCACCTGTCAATGGAACAGGGCGTAAGGCGAGATTGATTCCGAACCCACTGTCGACGAGGTACGTCGCGCCCTCATACTGGAGTAGAATCGCGACATGAGTCGGACCGGTCGCCGACCAGACTTCATGTTCATTGTCATAAACGGTCGCTTTGATGAGGGAAACTTCAAAGCCGGTCTTCAGTAACACGTCATACAGTAAATGATTCAAGTCGTAACAAACACCGCCGTCTTGATTCGTCACGAACGTCTGCTCGAGCCGTACTTCGTTAAAAGGGATCATCCGTTTCGATAAAACAGTTTGATTATCAAACGGCAAATGGTAGGCGAACGCTTCTAATAAAGATGGTAAATCGTCGAACGTAATCGATTGGTCGAGTGGGAACTGAATCCGCGAGGCGACTTTATTTATGAGTGATGACAACGGAAATTCCTCCTTTGGTTCATGTTTTTATTATCGCACAATCCGTCCAAAAAATGACATATGTTATCTGGAAATACTGATTGCCGCGGATATTGTTCGCCGTCTTGTCGATTACATGGATTCTGCGGGAAGCTGCAAAGAAGAATGTTTCGGATGAAGGGAATTAAAGACGAATTCTACATTAACAATATAATTTGTAAAAAGAAGGAATAATTAAAAGATAACCCGAATACTGTACAAAAGTTTACAAAAATTCGATGATACCTGTTTAAAGATACCGTAACTTTATTTTTCGTTGGGATACATGAGATGAAGGGCTGGGGATGTTATGTTTATTAATTTGTTGACCAATGCATGCATTGCTTTTACAGGTTTGTATTTAATTTCAAAAATTATAAACTACTCCACGCAGAAGATTGTTCTGAAACAGTTTGTGATTGGTGGTTTATCCGGCTTGCTCGGAATTTTTCTCATCCATAAGGGTTTCACGTATGCCGAGACTGTGCGGATTGATTTTCGATATCTATCACTCATCCTCTTAGGGTTTTATCAATTAAAGTCGCCTTTAATTATTTCTGCGATAATCATATCACTCTATCGATTTACGTATGGCTTCAATTTTCAATCCGTTATCGCGTGTTGCGCGATTTTCTTAATTGTCTTCGGCTTTTTGTTGCTCTATAAAATTGAAAAGATAAATGGAAAATCTTTTCTACAAGGAGTAGCATTGAATACGTGGGCCGTAGTGATTGCCATCCTTGCGATTTTTATTAACAGTGAATTCAATGTAGACGCTTTAAGCGTCATGGGAATGGTTGCCATCATAAGCTTATTTATTGGTATTTTGATAACTTTACTCAATCTGGATATCCATATCATGAACAGTCGCATTAGCGAATATAAAACATCTTCTGAAACGGATCATTTGACAGGGTTAGCTAACAAAAGATCCTGGGAGCTTGAAATCCACAAAATTGCCTTGATTGATAAACCTTGTAATGTATTGTTACTTGATATTGATCACTTCAAAAAAATAAATGATACGTATGGCCATGTCAAAGGAGACGAGATTTTACGACAATTTTCGGTTTTACTTCTTAATGAAACACGAGATCTCGATGTAAAGGCTAGAATCGGAGGAGAAGAGTTTGGAATTTTAATAGCTGATTTAAGTAGTAGTGAAGCGTATGGAGTTGCCGAGAGAATTCGGGAAATCATTTCAAGAAACTCATTCAAACTGGCTGATGGGACTAAAATCCAAATTTCGACATCAATCGGAATTGCAAACGGTCGTTCAAAAGATATTCTTCAGTTGATAGATCAAGCCGACCAATGTTTGTATACTGCGAAAAGCAGAGGGAGAAATGTATCCTGCATGAACGAATTGATTTCAATGTAAAAGGAGATATTCAATGAGACAGTCTGAAAATAATACAAAAAAAGAAATTCCGACTTTTGGATTGAAGCAGGAAGGGATGCATTATCAAAACAAGGCGAGCGTCTATGCCATTGTGTTCGATAAGAAACAGAAAAGGTACCTAACCGTTCGGACTAATTCACAAAATTTCTTCCTTCCCGGGGGTGGGATAGAAGTCGGTGAAACACCGGAGCAAGCACTTCACAGAGAACTGTTAGAAGAGACGGGTTACACGATTCGTATCGAAGCACCGCTTGGACGGGCCAGACAGCATTTGATAGCACTAAACGGGGAAGCGCTCCTCAACGATGCGTTCTTTTACGAAGTAACGTTACTCGAGTTGACACAAGCGGCAGTCGAAGTGGATCATCATCTGACGTGGCTTAGTATTCAAGATACGGATAAGTTATTTCATGCGCATCAGGCATGGGCGGTCAGGAAAGTCGTCAAACGTTAACTAACGCCATCA
Organism: Exiguobacterium sp. s193; assembly: GCF_018618755.1. GTDB lineage: Bacteria > Bacillota > Bacilli > Exiguobacteriales > Exiguobacteriaceae > Exiguobacterium_A. Next base: position 91,743 of record NZ_JACSMR010000012.1, on the reverse strand, counting down.
AAAGAATTGTTCCGTAAACAAAGGCATCCATCGCACGGAAGCATCCGGCGCGGTGGATGCCTTACTTAATTGTGTAGATGCTGCTACGGTTTAAAAAGGGACAAAAAAGGGTTGTTCCGCTTCGTTTAATACTTTGAGGATTCGTTCCCGAAAGTTTGACCAGGTCACCATGTCTAAAACTTCTTCTAAACGGAAAAAGCAAACTTCCAGACTTTCGCTGCTCGTTTGCGGTGTACCACCAATTGCTTTTGCTAGCCAACACGTCGCACACACCTGCTCGCTGACGTTTTGATAGATGCCACAAAATCGAATCACTTCAATGTCAATACCGGACTCTTCTTTCACTTCCCGGATGATTCCGTCTTCGATGGTTTCACCGAGCTCAATAATGCCACCCGGAAATTCCCATCCGCGTCGTGGTCCTTTGATGAGCAGGATTTTTCCTTGTGCATCAAGGACGACGGCACCTTCCAAAAGTGAATGTCTCGGATATGTCATGGTACACTTCCTTTAAAAAATCGTCCTGTTTTAATTTTGCATTAACCAGTGGACGGCATCCGGTAAATCTTCAGCAATGTAATCGATGGAAAGCTTCTCCATTTCATGATGATGGTCGCGTAACGAGACTTCGCCAGCCCCTGTCCGGACTAAAATTTTAATACAACCTGCTTTCGCTGCCGCGAGCATATCCGTCCAACGATCGCCGATGACGACACAGTTTTCCAAATTCAAATTATGATCTTTTTGTGCTTCCGATAACATACCGATATCTGGCTTCCGACACGGACATCCTTCATGTGGATGGTGGGGACATATGTACACATCATCAAAACCAAACCCGGTCAGTTCCCGTTGAAAGTCGTCGATCGTTGCTACCCCTTTCGAGATGCCGGGCTGATTGGTGAATGAGAACAGTTGGATTCGAGATTTTTTCAAGCGGTTGATTTCTGAAGCGCTATACGGAAACAGTTTAAATTCTCCCGGGTAGTGGATGGTAGAGTCGCCTCCGATGGTACCGTCCCGATCTAAAAATACGGCTTCTATGTTTTTCATCGTGTATATCTCCCGTCATGAATGTAGTCAGTACGTCACTCCATGCCATTAAACATACTCATTTTATTACAAATGAATCAGTTTAGAAGAAAAATGAACGCATTAAACATAGTCAAATACGCTAAACATACTCAAAATCACTCAAAATGAGTATGTTTAGCCAGAAATGAGTTAGTTTATGATTTGCAGTCCATCTGTTTAGTTATTCCATTAAATGCTGCTTGTTCCTTTTTTTAACGTTATAAGATCGGCGACAACAGACGCGAGATACTTTCCTTAAAACGGATCATCCGCGGACGGGCAGCGTATTTTTCCCGGGTCAATAAGCTACTATCGGCGACGTCCGATAAAAAGAGCAGTTCCAGTTCTTCGGCGATCGCCGCATCATACAAAATCGCATTCATCTCGAAGTTCAACCGGAAGCTCCGGGCATCGATATTCGTTGTTCCGACGGAGGCGATTTTTCCGTCGACGACAATCGTCTTCGCATGCATGAAGCCAATCTCATACGTGTGAACTTCCGCCCCATGTTGAATCAATTCGCCGACCGCCGCATAGGTCGCCCAGTAGACGAACGGATGGTCCGGCTGGTTCGGAATCATGATTTTAAGAGAAACACCGGAAGCGAGGGCAATCCGGCAGGCATCCATGAAACTGGCATCCGGAATGAAGTAGGGCGACTGAATATAAATCGATTTTTCCGCCGTATGGATCATTTGAATCAGCATATTTTTCAAGTATTCCGTTTCCGACGTTGGACCGGACGTCACGATTTGAGTCGGGACTCGGTCTGTCGAACAAGCTAACAGCGGAATCGGAGCCGTTGACCAATCGGTTCGCTCACGGCTCGCGGCGTCCCAGTCCTGTTCAAAGTGAAATTCGAGTTCTTCGACGACGGGGCCGAGGACCCGCAGATGTGTATCGCGCCAGTAACCGAACTGTTCGTCTTCTCCGAGGTATTCCGATCCGACGTTAAAGCCGCCGATGTAGCCGATTTGCCGGTCAATCGTACAGAGTTTCCGGTGATTCCGGTTGTTGATCCGCAGGTTGAAGATACCGAGCGGCGAAGAGAAGAAGGAGCGGACTTCACCACCGTCTTGTTTGAACGCCGCGAAGTCCTTCGCTTTTAGTTTCCACGAGCCGACGGCGTCATACAGAATCCGGACTTTGACACCGCGTTTTGCCTGTTCAAACAAAGCGTTCAGTAGACGGTCGCCGAGCGGATCACGTTTTAAGATGAAGTATTGGATATTGATTTCGACTTGCGCGCTCTCGATGTCGGCAACTAACGTATCAAATTTCTGGTGTCCATCGAACAGCGTCCGGACATCGGTCGCTTCCGTCAACAGGGCACCTGACGACCGGTTCGCCGCAATCAGTTTACGGTACGGATAAAGTGGAGTTCCGGGTAAAACCGCGTCCTGCGTTTGTTCCGTCAGTAGCTGTTCCCGTGCTTCCCGTTTTTCTTCCGGGACGTGATAAAACGTCTCTTGTTTCAACGACCGGCCAAACAATAAGTAAATCAAAAAGCCGATGACGGGTAAGAAAAAGAGAATCATCAGCCAGGCCCAGGTGGCACTGACGTCGCGCCGTTCGAAAAACAGGATGGCGATTGCCGCAGCGACGTTGGCAATCAATACGATATAGAGCAAAACCGGCAAGATTAGGGTATAGTCCATCAATACGAACACCTCGTTTTCAGAGAGAATGACTTAGGGTGGGAGGGAAGACAATATGTTTTCGGAGTGGATCCGCTTCATCTCGAGTATCTTGTTCATCCCGATTTCGGATGATTTGCTCGTCATCCGTCAAATCAGCAGCTGGTTACGTCAGGGTCAAGGCCTCCTCTTGATTTTCTTATCGGTCTGGTCCGCGTGTTTCGTGTGTTTTAATCTGTTTTACGGCATCCCCCGTATGTTTCGCGAACTTCCCGTTTTTCAAAAGTTATTGACCAATAAGCATCTCGCAAAAGCCGAAGTGATTTTACAGGAAAAAGGGACAGTCGCCATCGCGATGTCGTTTTTCCTGCCCGGTGTCCGGCGTCCGATTCATTATATGGCAGGACTGCTCGCCTATCCGTTTCGCCCCTACGTGCTCGTGACGTTAGCCGGAACCGGCGTCTATGCGCTGCTCTGGACGATTCTCGTTAACCTGCTCGGCGCTTATGGTCTGTTGAACCGCTTTTCGACGTGGTGGGCGACGCATGGCGGTGTCATCTTATTACCCGGACTACTGATCCTGTCCTGCTTGTTAGGTTGGATCTTCCGGGACACGATCCGGAACTGGTTTGTCCGTCCGTAACGCCATTTTCCGGAGTTGCGCGAGTTTAATGATGTTGAGGACCGTCACCTTCGCGACAGCATAAAACGGGACGGCGAGCAACATCCCGAGAATGCCGGCCAGTTGACCGGCGACGAGCAGGACGACCGTAATCGTAATCGGATGGACCTTCAAGGATTTTCCCTGAACGAGCGGGGAAATGACATTGGCATCAAGCTGCTGGACAATCGTGATGCCGATGATGACATACAATCCTTTGATCGGTTCATCCAAGAAGCCGATCAAGACAGCCGGTGCCGCACCGAGGAACGGACCGAGGTACGGAATGATGTTTGTTGCGAAGATGAACAGACCAAGCGGTAAGAAGTACGGAACATCGAGCCACCAGAGGACGAGTGTCGCGAGAGTCCCGACGAACGTACAGACGATCAATTGCGCCCGGACATAAGAGCGAATCGTCCCGTTCATGTCTGTTAAAATCAGCAGGGCTTCCTTGCGGTAACTGATCGGGATGAGCTGGACAAGCGCGTTCGGTAATTTTTTCCCGTCGACCAACATGAAGACGTACAGGAACAGAGCGATAAATAACGTAAAAATCGTCGAAGCGACTAACCGGATTAACCAAAGGATTGAGCCGGCAATCGAGGAAAAGACGTTTCCGAGGATAGCGGTTACACTTTTTATCGTACTTTCTACAGTGGGCAATTGGTTTTCGATTGATGGGATGGATGTGCCATATGTTTTAAAAAGCGATAAGGACCGGGAATAGAGCCGTTCTGCAAAATCGGGTACGGCATTGATGAAGGCAAAAAGCTGTTTTGTGATGAGTGGGAATAAGGTCAAAAGGAACAGGGTGACGAGCGCAAGTAACGATACCAAAACGATGAAAATCGCCAGTTTGCGTGAACGCAGGCGTCGTTCGAGTGTATCGACGAAACCGACGGACAGGTAAAAGAGAATACCGGCGATGATGAACGGGGTAAAAATCGTTGTAAACAAGACGAACAGCGGATAAAACAAAAAATCGACTTGGCGTGCCATGAAGATGATAGACAATGACAGTAAGATGAGTAATCCAATCCGAAAAGACCGGTTCGAAATCAGGGCAGACATGAACTCCCTCCTTCTGATTTAGGCACGATACCTATCCTTTCCCCAATTTTTAAAAAAATAAAAAGCCAAGCGATCCTTCCATGTTCGTTAGTCTTCAATGGAATCGGGTAAAATAAACTATCGTGTATAGTCCTCTTTGAACCCTCTCCGACGAAACAGCCGTCGTTCATTCGAACTGCCATGTCCCTCATTCGCTCCTGAATAGGAGGAAGCAACATGCAACCAATCATCGCCTTTACAATCATCATGCTCATTTGGACGGTCAGTGATTATATCTCGAAAAAAACGAAGGCCTTATTATCCTCTTTATTTGTCGCTTCGATCATCTTTTTGATCGGCTTTAAGACGAACCTGTTCCCGGAAGATCTCTTGCCGACGTCGTCCCTGTTGCCACTCGGGCAAACGGTCGTCGGGATGATCATCGTCCACCTTGGGACACTCATCAGTCTCGAGGAATTCAAACGGCAGTGGAAAACATTTCTGATTGGGGTATCAGCCGTCATCGGGATCAGTGTGTTGCTCTTTACGATCGGACGTCTGTTCCTTGATACGAATTATGTCCTCAGTGCAATTGCTGCCGTCAGTGGTGGGACGATTTCCGTCATCATCGTCCAGGAACAGGCCTTGAATGCGGGATTAATTTCTGTCGCCGTCTTTCCCGTCTTGATTGCCGCCTTACAAGGACTGATTGGTTTTCCGCTGACGTCGGTCATCTTACGGAAGGAAGCGTTACGGATTCGGGATGGTGTCCGGGATGGCAGTATCACCCGAAAAGCGGCCCTCGATCCGTCGGAAACATCCGAGAAACAGACGATTTTACCGGAACCGTTCCAGACGACAGCCGGGACGTTGTTTGTCGTCGGTGTCGTCGTCATCGTCTCGTCGTTCCTCAGCGGCTTGACGAACGGCTGGCTCAATACGTTTGTCATCGCCTTACTGCTCGGGATTGCCTTGCGGGCGACCGGTGTCTTAAAGCCAAACGTCCTAAACGGAATCGATGCCTACGGCTTGATGATGCTTGCGATTCTGTTGATCATCTTCGGACCACTCGCGACTACGTCATTTGCGGATCTCGTCGAACTGTTTGTGCCACTGTTGATTGCCTTTATCCTCGGTGTGCTCGGAATCGTGTTGTTTGCGATGCTTGCCGGGAAATTTCTCGGATATTCCTATTCGATGGCAATCGCAATCGGTTTGACGTCACTATATGGTTTTCCAGGTACCTTGATTCTCAGTCAGGAAGCAGCTAAAAATATCGGGGAGACGGAAGACGAGGTCCAAATCATTGAAGACGAAATCTTACCGAAAATGGTCGTTGCCGGCTTCTCGACCGTCACGATCACATCCGTCTTCATCACCGGTATTTTAGCGTCATTCATCTATTAAAGGAGGAACACATCATGGGACTCGGAGAAGATATTGAACGCTTAAAAAAAGTGGATGGTACATCAAAGGTCTTGTCGATTTATTTAAATACGGCTCCGGAAAAACGGAATCAATGGGAGACGGTCTTACGGAATGAAAAGAAAAAGTTACTTCAAGGTGATGAGAAAGCAGATATCGAGCGATTATTTACGCATGTCGAAAAAGCAATTGCGAATAAACGGACGGATTTACTGCGGAGTATCGTCGCCTTTGTCTCTGTCGATGGTTCGCTTGATGAGCTCCGTTTCTTACAACTCGATGTGACGAATGAAGTCAGTTATCAACCGAAACCGAATTTGAATCAACTTGAAGTACTTGATCAGCAGTTTCCACGGACGGGCATCGTGTTGACGCATCTGGATTCAGCGACGGTGCTTGACGTCCGACTCGGTGAAGTCGAGGCGACGCACGATTATGAACTGGATCTCGATACCGGGGAGTGGCGTCGTTATCAAGGGGGCAGTGGGCGTTCTAGTGCCTCGAGTAATACGCAAAGCGACGAGTATCAAAATCGTGTAGCGGAACAAGCTGATCGTTTTTACCGTAACCTGGCTCAAGAAGTCGAAAAAATGAATCGTTCGCTCGGCTGGGAACAAATCATCCTTCTCGGAGAACGGTCGCAAGCGAACTTCCTCGAGAACGCGCTGACGACGAAACCGAGACAGGTCATTCACAAAAATTTGTCCCACTCATCACAGCAACAGATTCTCAAGCAGGTTTTTTGAGGGTCGACGTCTAAAGTATAGCTTTAGACGTACATAGGGGAGTGAAGAAAGATGTTCATGCACCAGATTACAGAACAATTGAGTTTGAAGTTGATTGAACGCCAGGATGCGGACGCGTTATATGCGCTTGTCGATACCAATCGTGATCATTTACGGGAATGGCTCGGCTGGGTCGATGGAGCGACGGGACCTGAAAGCTACCGCGATGAAGTGATTCCGACATGGCTGAAACAGTATGCGGACGGAGACGGATTTGCCTGTGGCATTTATTACGATGGTGCGCTGATTGGGACAATCGCTTTACACGAAATCAATCAGACGTTACGGCAGACCTCGATTGGTTATTATTTGACGGGAAACGGACGTGGGAAAGGGTTGATGACGCCTGTCGTTGCTTTCATTACCGAGTATTGTTTCACGACGTTAGGCTTGAATCGAGTTGTCATTGAATGTGCCGTCGACAATACACGTAGTCGGAAGATACCAGAACGGCTCGGTTACGAGCAAGAAGGGATTTTGCGGGATGCGGAGCGACTTTATGGTACATATCATGATATCGCCGTCTATGCGATGCTTGCGCAGGATTGGCAATCGGCAAGTCAACCAACGGGCGGCATGGAAGTGGGGTACGACAGATGAAAATCCGATTTGAACCGATGTCAGAAGTGACATATCACACGTATTTACCGACTGCAATTGAAGATTACGCCGCGGAAAAAGTGAAAGCCGGAACGTGGGTGGAAGCTGAAGCAATCGAGCGGTCGACGACGGAATTTCGTCAACTCTTGCCGGATGGGCGCGCGTCAAAAGACAATTACCTTTTTTCGCTTGTCGATGAATCGACGGCTGAACCGGTCGGGATGATGTGGTTTCATGTCGTGGAGAAAAAACAGGGACGGACGGCGTTCATTTATGATTTTTCAGTTGACGCACGTCACCAAGGAAAAGGCTACGGGCGACAGGCAATGGTCGCGCTTGAACAGGTCGCGCGGCGGATGAACATCAAAGTCATCGGGCTTCATGTCTTTGCCCACAACAAACGGGCGATTGCACTCTATGAAACGTCAGGGTACGTGACGACGGATCTTCACATGGAAAAACGGTTGGATTAATGGAACAGGTTTGGTTTAAACACATATGCTAAAAGAAAAAGTACGGGAGCAGATTTGACATCTGCTCCCGTACTTTTTTCTAGACGAAGTCCTGCGCTACAGTTGGTTTCTTATCGGAGGATGTATGTTGCGCTTGCATCGCTTTTTTTAACGCCAGGTCTGTAACGTATTCGCGAACTGGATGTCGGTTTCAAGTTCTCCTTCAATTCGTTTCAGAGCAAAGTCGTTCCCGGCTAACCAGTCGCGAAAATCGAACTCGACCGGTTGTTGGTCACCGCCGAGCGCGAACCAGACCTTCAAGTCTGTCGGGAAGTACGCCGACGTATGAATCGTTCCGGCCCAGTGGGAATAGAGCTCGGAAAAGACACCTTTATCGGTATCGTTGAGTAGACGAAACGCAGACTCCGCGTCTTGAATCAAATGCTGGTGCGACTTCATCTCCATCATCCGTCGTTTCGAGTCATCGAGATGGAACCGGTTTTCGTGTTGCAGTAGATCAAAGTGGTTCGTACAGAGATTCGTCTCCCGGACTTCGATGTCGCGTGCCGTCGCTTCGATGACGAACGAGCGGGCCGACTTGTCGTGGACGACATAGGTGAAAGAACCCCGGTGCGGCAATTCTTTGACGAGCGAAATCGCGTCCTCGACCGATGTGCACGTTTCGAGGATGATTCGACCAATCATAAAACTGACGAAGCCATCCCCGGGGCGTCGCCGATTGATGAAGTTGTAGCCCATCGCAAGACCGTGTTCGTTCATCCCGTCCATCCGACCGGTCACGCGGGACGCGGGACCGATGATGGCAGACCCGCCGTCGGTCGGTTGAAAAACGGAAAACCGTCCGTCATACGTCATCGGATGATAATCATAATTGCGGACTAAAAAATTATCGCCTGTCATGATGGAGCAGCCGCTTTTCGGTCCTTCGACACGGTAATGTCCGAAGTGAAGTAACGTGTCTTCAAGCGATAGTTCGAGTTCATCCTGAAGTCCGAGAATTTCATCCCACATGTGCGGGACGTACCGCATGAACATTTCTTTTGTTTCGTTCGGGTCGACCTGAAAGCGCGGAACGCGAATCTTCCAATTGTCTTCCCGGTTATGGAGCAATTCATTTTGTTTGACGTACCGTCCTTGTTCGCGACCGAACTCGTAATGGGTGCCGCGAAACTGAGTGATTTCATTAGCGACCTGCTGCATGACGACTCATCCTTTCTGCTTCTCTCGTACTGTTGATTATACCGAACGCACAGGCAAAAGTCGTAATCGGCGCATCCATGAGAACACATCACGCGCAAAATCATTTCGACAAAAGGAGTCAAACATTTCCTCATTTTACCGATATAGAAAGGTGAGGGGGAAAAAGAATGAAAAATTTAACAGTACGAAAAAAGATTCAAGTATTGATTGCGACAGCGATCGTTGCGATGGTCTTGATTGCAGGTGCAAGCATCTACTTCTTGAACCAGATGGCAAATGCATCGGAAGCGATGTATGAAGAGAACCTGATCCCGGTCCAGGAGGTCGGACAAATCCGGATTGATACCCGGGCACTCGATTCATTTCTTGCCGAGATGATGTTGACGAAAGATCCGGCGCGGCTCGAGGAGTTGGAAAACCAAATCGACCAACGGCAAGCGCAAATCCGGACATCGGTCGATAAATTCGAACGGACGGCAAACATCGGACCGCGTGAAGCAAAACAGCTGGAAGAATTAAATGATTACGTCATCGCCTACGATAACGGACTCAGTACGATTCAGAGTCTGGCCGTTGAAGGTAATAAGGAAGAAGCGTATCAGACATATTCTGGTGGTCTCGAACAGGTTCGTGACCAAGTCGCCGAATCGGCAGCGAGCTTAATGAAATCAATGACGAATCAGGCGAAGACGATCAATGAGGAGAATCAGGCAGAGAAACAGACAGCCTTTTACTTAATGGGGGTAATTTTCATCGGATCGTTGCTTCTATTCGCGATTCTTGCGATTTACATCATTCGCTTAATCACACGACCAATCCGTTCTCTTCAGGGGTGGATGGAACAGTCGGGTGACGGCGATTTGACGGTGCGTGGGGATTACGTCTCGAAAGATGAACTGGGTCAACTGACAGAATCGTTTAATGCGATGACAGAACAGTTGCATCATGTCATCGTCGAAATGACAGGAACGTCAAATCACGTCGCAAAAGCATCGGACGAACTGAGTGCAAACGCGGAAGCGACAACAAAAGCGACGGAACTCGTCGCCGTGACGATGGAAGAAATCGCGAGCGGGTCGACGCAACAGTTGAATCAAGTTTCACGTGCGTCACGGACAGTCACCGAGTTAACATCAGGCATCCGACAAGTTGCCAGTAACGCCCAACAGATGTCTGACGTGACGGGTGGCGCGATGGAAAAAGTCGAACAGGGCAATCACGTCGTCGGTCAGCTCGGGCGGCAAATGGAACAGATCAATACAGATGTCACAGAACTCGGACAGGTCATCGTCGGACTCGGCGGTCGCTCAAAAGAAATCGGTCAGATTACGGCATCGATAACAGGCATCGCCGCACAGACGAACCTGCTTGCCTTAAATGCAGCAATCGAAGCGGCACGGGCCGGTGAACAGGGACGTGGGTTCGCCGTCGTCGCAGCGGAAGTCAAGACGCTTGCTGAGCAGTCGGCACTTGCGGCGAAACAAATCGAGGGATTGATTCAAGTCATCCAGCGCGAGACGGAACATTCCGTCGTCTCAATGGAGAAAGTATCGGGTGAGATGACGGGTGGCATTCAAGTCGTTGCAGCAGCGAGTGAGTCGTTCAAGGAAATCGAACGTTCAATCGTTGACGTAACCGGTCAAGTCGAAGAAGTATCCGGTGCCGTTCAGGAAATGGCAGCAGGCAGCGAACAGATTGCAGCCGTCATGCGTGACATCCAGAGTGTCACGGAAAGTGCTGCCGCCGGAACGGAAAACATTTCCGCTTCGACGGAAGAACAGATGGCATCGATGCAGGAAATTTCATCGGCCTCGCAGTCGCTTGCGACGATGGCAGAGGATTTAAAAGGGCTATCCAATCGGTTTCAAGTTTGAATCGATTTTGGATCGTGAAATATAAGATCATACAAAAACGACGGATGCGACGCTGTTACAGCGAAAGGCATCCGTCGTTTTTGTATGGGTTACGAAATCTTAGTATTGTCCGTTTGCTTAGGGAACTGGTTGAATTTCGTCAGCATGAAGTGGATGACGCTATAAGCGATGAGCATCCCAAGCACGCCACCGAGTGTATTCAGCAATAAATCATCGACGTTGAAGGTACGGCGGAACAGCAGACCGGCATAACTGAAGACAAATTGCAGCGTCTCAATCACAAAACTCACAAGGAAAAGGAGCAGCAACCCTGTTGTGAACCGTATTTTGAAAAGGACAACAAGATAGACGCCGAGCGGAAGGAACAAAAGGAAGTTATAAGCAGTCAACTTTACTGAATTCCAAAAGAACCAATTGCCTTGCTGTCCTGCAATCATCCAATCGTTAATAAAGTGGAAAGGGCGCAACTGAATTTCGATTGATCCTGCTTGCGGAGGGAAATAAATGAAACCGATCGTCAAGTGGACGACGACAATCGCGTACACGAGAAAGCTGTACATGATACTTCGTTTGCCTAAGTGATTAAATGCCTGTCTTCTGAAATCAAATCCAGTATACATCAATAATCCGAGTAGTCCGAGCAGGGTGAAAACGGGGAATGAGATGGATGGCATATGATGCTCCTTTACATAGATAAATCGTCGCCCTTAAGATTGGACGCGTTTCGCTTTTTTTGTTTCCATATCGTGAATACGATAATGCCAGTCGAGAAGATATAAAACACACCATAGAGTTGCTGCATCAAATAAGGCAAATCAAACAGATGGATGACGCGAAATCCAGCTACAAGTATGAGACATAAGATGAATGCTAGTTTTGTATTCAAACACATCTACCTCCTAGACTATTGAATCTGTGAAATGGGAATTAAAGACCAAAAATAGGATAACACAACAAAACCCATTCGTCTTTCATTATTAGGAATTAACATTGTTTTTGTGGAAAAAGCAGGGATTTTGAGTGAGAGTGCCGTAATATGCGTTTAAGGACAGTAAATGAAAATTGGAGGAATGAACATGACTTTTCCCGTTTTACAGACGGAACGATTACAGCTCGTCGAGGTAACGGACGACCATACGGAAGCCTTATTTGAAATCTTATCGGACGAGGCGGTGACACGTTTTTACGGCATGGACCCGTTGACATCTGCCGAACAAGGAACCATGATCGTCAAGTCGTTTGATGATACGTATAAAACAAGACGCGGCATCCGTTGGGGGATGGTCGTCAAGGAAACCGGAGCGTTCATCGGGACGATCGGCTTTAATCACTTGAGTGAATACAGCAAGAAAACAGAAATTGGTTTCGAATTAAGTAAGTCGCACTGGGGGAAAGGTTATACATCGGAAGCGGTCCGGGTAATTTTGCGGTATGCGTTTGAAGAACTTGATTTATTCCGTGTCGGAGCCGTCACCTTCCCGGATAATGTAGCGTCAATCCGTCTCCTCGAAAAACAAGGATTCGTTCAAGAAGGAAAGTTACGCGGCTATCTTTATCAAGGGGGACAATCGCACGACGGCTATTTGTTTTCGATGATACGTCCGGACTGGTCGGCGCAACGATGAAAACACCACGACGGTATTTCAACGTACTGGGACTTTTCCTGATGGGCGGTGTTTTTTTGACGTTGGTGACGATGCCGGTCGCGATTGATAAAACCGGGCATCTGCACATCGACCGGACGTTGTTTTTAAGTGATGAAAAATTGTTGTTCTTCACCGTATTCTTTTTGATTGCATTCGCGCTTTATTTTTTGGTCGTCAATCTACCGTCGTTCAAATCCTTCAAGCAGAATCCATAATTTTTTAAAAATCATTGAATAACAAGTTGGTTATATAATAGACTGGTTATGTTGGAGCACGTATTTGCTGGGAAAGTGAAGGAGGTGAAGGACCATTGAACACAGACGTCGAAACCGTCAGTGTCTATTTAAAATTGCTGAGTGACGGAATCCGGCTTGATATGTTGAATCGCCTGCAAGAGCGTGAACATTGTGTCTGTGATTTCGTCGATCTGTATGCGATCTCGCAACCGGCAATCAGCCGGCACCTGAAATTGTTACGGCAAGCACACGTCATCTTGGAACGGCGCGACCGGCAGTGGATTCATTTCCGACTCAATCCAAACCATCCACATTATGCGTTGCTCGTGACGATTTTAGCAACGCTCGACCGACCGCCTTTGACGGAAGGAAAGATCTGCTGACCGGACATCTCATGTTGCGGTCGGCAAACAGCTCCTTTATATAACAGAGTTGTTATGTGAAGCTGACGAAATTAAAAATTTTCATAGAAATGAAGTGAATGCATTGACCGGCACACACCTGCTTGCGATCGGGATTTTCCTGATCACGTTATTTTTAATCATCAAACAACCAAAAGGCCTCGGCATCGGCTACTCGGCGATGGGGATGGCACTGATTGCCTTACTGACCGGCGTCGTCAATCTCGACGATGTCTCGACCGTTTGGGGGATCATCTGGAACGCGACGTTTACCTTCATCGCCCTGATCATCATCTCATTGATTTTGGATGAAATCGGCTTCTTCGAATGGGCGGCACTTCATATGGCCAGGATTGCCCGGGGCGGCGGGGTCAAACTGTTTGTCTATCTGACATTGCTCGGGGCACTCGTGTCAGCGTTATTCGCGAATGACGGAGCGGCTTTGATTTTGACGCCGATCGTCCTCGCCATCGTCCGCTACTTAAAATTACCGGACTATGTCGTTTTGGCGTACGTGTTTGCATCCGGCTTCATTGCCGATACGGCAAGTCTGCCGTTTGTCGTCTCAAACCTCGTCAATATCGTCTCGGCCGACTTCTTTGACATCGGCTTTACGGACTATGCGGCACGGATGGTGTTCGTCAACGTCTTTTCCGTCATCGGCAGTCTGCTTGTCTTGTATCTGTACTTCCGGAAAAGTATCCCGAAGACGTATGACGTGACGCAACTTGTCGCGCCGCGCACGGCGATCAAAGATCAGCGAATGTTCAAGCTATCATGGCTCGTCCTCGTGTTGCTTGTCGTCGGTTACTTTACGAGTGATCTCATCGGGATTCCAGTCAGTCTTGTTGCCGGCGTCATCGCCTTATTTTTCTTGTTGATGGCACGCCGTTCACCGGGTGTACCAACAAAAAAAGTCATCGGCGGTGCACCGTGGGCGATCGTCTTCTTCTCGCTCGGAATGTACATCGTCGTTTATGGTCTGCAAAATGCCGGTTTGACGCAAATCCTCGCGGATATCATTGACGGTTTTGCGACGAATCTTGCGTCGGCGACGTTCGGCATGGGCTTCCTCGCTGCCATTTTGTCATCAATCATGAACAACATGCCGACCGTGATGATTGATGCCTTGGCGATTGATCACAGCCAGACGACCGGTGTGATTCGCGAAGCCCTGATTTATGCCAACGTCATCGGCTCCGACCTCGGACCGAAAATCACACCGATCGGGAGTCTTGCGACGTTACTCTGGTTACACGTCTTACGGACGAAGGGTGTTAAAATCGGCTGGGGGCAATACGTTAAAATCGGAGCGGTGTTGACGATTCCGACGCTTGCGATTGCCTTACTCGGTCTTTACATCAGCTTGTTACTTTACTAAGGGGGATTTTCTATGAAATTACTCATAATCGGTTCAGTTGCTGCCGGGACATCAGTCGGCGCGAAAGCCCGCCGGAATGACGAATCATTACAAATTACGATTTATGACCGCGATCAAGACATTTCATACTCGGGATGTGGGATTCCGTATTTCGTCGGCGGTGAGATTGAAGATATCGACACCTTGACACCACGTGACGCAGCGTTCTTTAAAAAACGGTATAACATCGACGTCAAAACCCGACATGAAGTTGAATCAATCAATCATCAGACGAAGACGGCAACCGTCTTGAACCATTTAACAGGCGAACGGTTTGAGGATACGTACGATACGCTTGTCCTCGCGACAGGCGCGTCAACCATCATCCCGCCATTCCCCGGTGTTGACAAACGAAACGTCTTTTCCGTCCGCAACGTCCAAAACGCTGGAGCGATCCGGTCATACATCGAGCAACACGATCCAAAGTCGGTCACGATTGTCGGTGGGGGGTTCATCGGACTTGAGATGGCGGAACAGTTGACGTACCGCGGCATTGCCGTCACGCTCGTCGAACGGTTGCCGCAAGTCATGCCGCCGCTTGATTTCGATATGGCATCACGTGTCGCGGATCATCTCGAAAGTAAAGGCGTCCGACTGTTGTTAAATGAATCCGTCACGGCATTGACAGGCGAAGACAAAGTCGGGCAAGTCGAGCTCGCAAGCGGTAAAACGGTTGCGACGGATTTTGTCATCCTCTCGGTCGGTGTCAAACCGAATACGGAATTGGCGACACAAATCGGTGTCACGCTCGGTCAGACGGGAGCGATTGCCGTCAATCCGCAGATGCAGACGAACCTGAAAGACGTTTATGCCGTCGGTGACGTCGCAGAGAGCTTTTCCGTCATCACGGGTGAAGCCATCTATCGTCCGCTCGGTTCAACAGCCAACAAGATGGGCCGGATTGCTGGGATGGTCATCACAGGGGAAGAGGCGGCACACCGCGGTATTCTCGGAACGGGGATCTTCAAGGCATTCGATTTGACGGTCGCCCAGACCGGCTTGACGGAAAAAGAAGCCCTGGCTGCCGGATTCGATATCGAGATTTTACACAACATTAAACCGGATCGCCCCGAGTACATGGGCGGAAAGGACATGGTCATCAAAGCGATTGCCGACCGAGCGACGGGCCGGATCCTCGGCGCACAAATCGTCGGACCGCAAGGCGTCGATAAACGGATTGATGTCCTCGCGACGGCAATCACCTTCAAGGCGAAGGCGGAAGACTTGTTCCACCTCGATCTTGCGTACGCACCGCCGTTTTCGACGACAAAAGATCCCGTCCTCTATACGGGGATGGCGCTCGATAACGCGATTAAGAAGACGGCCCGTTTAGTGACACCGGAAACGTTAATCGAGCAAACAGTGGCGGAAGAGACGATTCAAATCATCGATACGCGGTCGAAAAAACAGTTCGAGAAGAATCATGTCGACGGAGCGGTTCATATCCCGCTCGGCGAACTGCGGACGCGGGCCGCGGAACTCGATCCGTCCATCCCGACCGTCGTCTATTGTAATAAAGGCGTCACCGGCAATGCAGCGCAAAACGTGCTCAAAAATCTCGGGTTTACGGATGTCTGTAACTTGTCCGGCGGGAATACGAACTATCAGCACCTGAAGCAATGTTTTTCTAAGAAATAAGCCCGGAACCGGATAAATAAGAATCACGCTCCGTCAGACGGAGCGTGGCAGGCTGTAGACAACGTGCTATCAGGAAATCAAGCGTCTTTTTTCGTAGCTTTCCTCGGGTGAGGCGCAAGCCGTTGCTCCTTGGTCCTAACGGACAACGAGCAGGGTCTTGCCTGCCTCTGAAAGTGCGTTAAAAACGCACTTTTTCCCGTAGGAGTCAACGAAATGTGACGCTTTGCAAGTAATACCGTGACAGAAATCTAGTCATGTCAGACGGTTTAGCGCGCAATCCGTCTCGAATCGCTTAGAACCGCGAAAAGCAATCGGTCGCGACCCTGCAGCTTTGCTGTAGAGGCGCGGACGATTGCCGCTTTGAAGACGAGGCGAGACAGGGAAGCGCGAACAGAGTGCCTCTCGTTATAGCCTGTTCACGCTTCACAAGAGTTTGTCTACACCTACCACGCTCCGCTAGTCGGAACGTGGCTCTTTGTCTTGTCTGTTGATTTAATCGTGTAGCGTCACTGTAAAAGGCTGACCTTTTTTAATGACCTGCTGCTGCGCATCAAGGACGTCACTCGTCAAAAACTCCAGTGTTTCAACGGGACGTTCCGTGATGAAACCGAGGTTGCCACTTCGCTGTTCCGACGGCTCGTATGTCCCGGCCAATGCTTCGAGGTACAGGTCATCATCAATTGTTTTTTCTGTCGTCTGATTGATTTTCACATGTGCAACCGGGTTGAACGTGACCGATTGCTTGCTCGTATTCGTAAGCGTGACGCGCGTCTTCACCATGTCGAACGATTCTTCATGGGTGAAGCCGTGAAAGAAATCGATCATCGCGTAACTCGGACGGTTCTGAACAACTTTTACTTCCTCGATCGTCATCTCGATCGGTCCGATTGAGTGAGTCTGTTTGCCGGGCTGGATCTGTTTTAACGTCACTTCACCTTTAGCGTCACGAACGGTTTGATTCCGTTTCGTCAACGCCCGGTCGTCCGGCAATTGTGGGTTCGGCACATAAATGTCCATTTTTTCGAGCGCGACGGAGGTGTGCGTGATAGGTGGTACTGATGCGGCTTGTTGGTCAGCTGAAGAATCGCTGCATCCGGCGAGCACCGTACCGAGTATGAGTGAAGTCAAGAGTCGTTTCATCGTCGACCTCCTTACTTGTTCTTTTTCAAGAGATCAAAAATGATTTTGGCGTGATCGGTGTTGTCGACTTGTCCGGCAAACCGGTCTTTAGCTGGTCCATAGGCGTAGACCGGAACGTCTTCTCCCGTATGTCCGCCCGTCGTCCAACCTGTGTGCGACCGTTGATTGAAGATCTCTTCAATCGCATTATCGACATCGGTCACTTTTTTAGAGGTAGCGGCTTGTTCGACAGAAGTGAACTCTTCTTCCGTCAAAGCTAGCTTCTGCTGATCGATGTACGTCGTCAAGGTCTTGCGGACATCGGCACCGGAAACGATCTTTTCAGCCATGAAGTCGGGCGTTTTCTTTGCTGCTTTAATCGGTTCGGCAAACCAATTATAAATCCCGTCTGCTCCAATCGAATAGCCGCCTGTCGAGTGGTCGGCCGTCGCGACGACGAGCGTATGCTTGTCTTTTTTCGCGAAGGTAATCGCCGCTTTAAATGCCCGTTCGAAATCTTCCATTTCGCTCATCGCACCGACGATGTCATTATCATGACCGGCCCAGTCGATTTGGCTGCCCTCGACCATCAAGAAGAAGCCTTTTTTGTTGGTATCGAGCCGTTTAATCGCCGCATTCGTCATTTTTTCGAGTGACGGCACCGTATTTTCACGGTCGATCCGTTTCGGCAGACCACCGTCGGCAAACAGACCGAGGACTTGTTTGTTGCGGTCAGCATTCAATTCGTCAAGATCCGTTACATAACCGTAACCGTCTTTTTTAAAGGCTTTCGTCAAATCGATATCCGGACGGACGAAGTTGGACTTGCCTCCGCCGAGTAAAACATCAATCTTATGTTTCCCATTGATCCGTTCCTTAAAATAATCATCTGCGATTGCATTCATGTTCTTTCGGTTTTCGTCATGGGCACCGAATGAGGCCGGTGTCGCATGGGTGATTTCTGATGTCGCGACGAGTCCTGTTGACTTACCGCGTTCTTTCGCCGCCTCAAGGACGGTCTTGACTTCAGACTTATCGTTGTCGACGGCAATCGCAGCGTTATACGTCTTGACGCCGGACGACATCGCAGTTGCAGCAGAGGCAGAGTCGGTGATGTTTTGTGACGGATCTTCCGGATAGGTCATTTGCTGACCGACGAGATACCGGTCAAAGGCTGTTTTTTCCGCAACGGTCGTCGTCGGATCATTGTTTAAGTAGCGGTGTGCGGACGTATAGGAGACGCCCATCCCGTCACCGATTAAAAAGATGACATTGCGGATTTCCGGTGTTTTCTTGTACTTACTTTTGGCATCGGCATCCGGTGTCGATACCATTGTGCCGAGCGATAAGGTCGATAGGGCAAGAATGGGAACAAGTCGTTTCAGTTTCATGTCAATTCCTCCAGTTTCATGGTCTGATGAGTATGTACGGCCTACACCATCATCCTACGGGTGGAATATAAATGGGATATGAGGAGACTGTAAAGAATTATGAAGATGGTATGAACAGGCGAGTGGAGCACTGGAGCTCATCAAAATATAAAAAAGCCGGTGAGCACATGCCCACTGGCTTTTGATACAACGGGGTTAATCGAGCAGGATTCCCATCAGAATCGTATCATAATACAAACCGTCCGCGAGCAGTCGGTCATGTTTGAGCCGTCCTTCGATTTGAAAGCCTGCTGTCTGATACAGGCGGACCGCGCCTTGGTTCGTTTCGACGACGGCCAGTTGAATCTTTTGCAGTTCGACCGTCCGTGCCCAGTCAAGTGTCGTCTGTAAGAGAGCCCGTCCGATGCCTTGCCCCCAAAAGTCGCGGACGACCCCGACGCCGAAGTCGGCTTTATGGGCGAACCGGCGTAAGGGGAAACCGACACAGCGGGCGTAACCAACGAGTTGCCGATCGACTTCCGCGACGAGCAGGAAGTGGGGAACACCGGTTTCGTGCTGAATCAATTGCAGAAATCCCTCTTCGTCGAGCACGTCTTCTCCCGGGAAACGGTCGAAGTGGTCCGTTTCCGCATCGAGTCTTGCGCGCAGTAAAGCAAGTTGCCGTGCATCCGTGCGTTCGGCCGGACGAATCGTGTACGTCAACGGTCGTTCATTCGTGTCAATCGGATTCATTTGTCGTCGCCTCCAACGTAATGGAATCAGAACTTATTTGTTTAAGCATGCCACAACCTGCTATTGAATGTAAAATATTTCTATTAATATAAATTGAAATAACTGGGTGCTTGAATGGTAGACTAAAATAGGAAAGAAAGGACGGATTAAGATGATACAGATTCAAAACGGTTCAACGGAGGACCGTGAATACATTCGCCAACAATTGATCAGCTTCAACAAAACGAACGTTCCGCTGTCGGTTCAACATGAGACAGAACAAATTTGTTTTCTATTAAAAGACGGGGATCAGATTAAAGGCGGAGTGACGGGCGAATACGGTTGGAACCACGTTCACGTCTCCTTCTTATGGCTTGACGAGTCCGTCAAAGGCGGCGGATACGGCAGCAAATTATTGAGTATGGTCGAAGCCTATGCCAAAGAACGTGCCTGCAGCAAAGTCATCCTCGACACGTGCAGCTTTCAGGCACCCGGCTTTTACGAAAAAAACGGGTACGTCGAATACGGGCGTTTAGACGATCATCCGGTCGAAGGGATGACGCAGTACTTCTATAAAAAATTACTTTGAATGAGCTGTCTCTTACTTCTTGTAATAATAAATCCAAGCGATCAGATAGGACAGTGTGCCGAGCGATAAGACGGTCGCGATGGCGTAGAAGGGAAAGTTCGGAAAGTCTTCAACGAGTTGGACGTAAAATAAAAACGGAATCATCAGGGCCGGTAAAGTGGATAAAAACGTCGTATAGGCAACACGTGTCGCCTTGCCTGTGATGACTTCTTCGCGCTCATCTTGATCAGAAAATTCAGCCATCCCGACGGACCATTCCGAAAATGTACTTTTTTTGTTTGTCCGGTTCAGGTAGCCCATAACGGTTAGTAAAATAGCGATGAATATCATCGGAAGAACAAGTGGAAGTTTCAATGTGATGTTGAACCCAGTGCCGCGAACGGGATCGTCGTTGAACACCTCGAGTTGATCGTGAACAGAACTGATAAAAGCAGCGAAAAGAAAATAAAGACAAATGTTTAAGCTCGATTGAATGATGACACGTTTCATGGTGATTCCTCCTCCAGATAAAAGATGTCTTCGATTGGTCGGTCAAAAACTTTGGCGATTTGCATCGCCAGTAACAATGACGGAGTATAGCTTCCTTTTTCGAGTGAAATGACGGTCTGGCGCGTGACACCGATCAAGTCAGCGAATTGTTCTTGCGTCCAGTCCGTTTGGCGCCGTAATGCTTTGACGCGATTCGAGAGTTTCATCGGGACACTCCTTTCTTCGATGATTTGATTGTATAGTTTGTTTTACATTTTGTAAAGCGGACTATACTTTTTATTTTTTCGTCTCATTTATCGAAAATTCATGGAGTCTAACTAAAACAGAATAGTCTGACAACTTTCGGGTAATATGTACTTTATCACTTCGACGGCACCGGGATAGAAAAAAGGGGGGAAGAAACATGTTACCTGAATGCATTCCGGATCAACGGGAACTTGCACGCCGCATGCGCATCGTCAAAACGTTACGGAAGCTTGGGAAAACCGATGAAGCCATCGCAAAATCATTATATGTCCCGGTCGAGTGGGTCAGGTCAGTCGATGATGATCATGTCAGTCCAGCGTTTCAGCAATCATCTTAATGCATGAAAAAAGAAGCGTCTCCCTTAGTTCAGGGGACGCTTCTTGATGTTCACGATGAAAGTTTCGTTGCGTCTGAGTCGACCGACAGTTTCGGTTGACGCCAAAAGACCGTCAGGATGATGCCGACCGTCAGGACGATCGTCGCGAAATAAAACGGATAGTTGAGATTGACGTCAAACAGGAGTCCGCCCGCAATCGGCCCGAGGATGTTCCCGACACTCGTAAACATCGAGTTCATTCCGCCGACGAAACCTTGTTCATCGCCGGCGATCTTCGACAGATACGTCGTGACGGCAGGACGCATCAAATCGAAGCCGACGAAGACGACCATCGTCACAAGGATGATTGCGAAGTAACTCGTCACGTACGTCATGACGAGGACGAGGGCGGTCGAGACGATTAAGCTGTAGCGGATCAGGCGAAT
The DNA here is from genome assembly GCF_018618755.1 of Exiguobacterium sp. s193. Lineage (GTDB taxonomy): Bacteria > Bacillota > Bacilli > Exiguobacteriales > Exiguobacteriaceae > Exiguobacterium_A. Next base: position 70,313 of record NZ_JACSMR010000012.1, on the reverse strand, counting down.
CTCACCGAACCACCGCGTCAAGCGGTCGAACAGGCCGACTTGGACGATGACTCCGACAATTGCTCCGAGAGAAATCGCGAGGGCGATGTCCTTTGCCGTGAAGCCGAACTTCCGGTCGACGAACAGGGCGAACAGCGATTCGAACGAGGCGAGGCCGAATGACGAAATCAACAGGACCAAAAAGGCGACGAAATAGAGGGGGGAAAAGATTTTTGAGAAGCCGTTCGCTTGTTTGACGGTCGGCGCATCGGCATAATGACGTTCCGGTTCACGTAACGTGAAGACGGACAAAATCATCGCAATCATCCCGAATGTCGCGGCAAAGAAAAACGGAACGCGTGTCCCGACGTCAGCGAGAAATCCGCCGATTCCCGGTCCGATGATGAAACCGGTCGAGATGGCGGCTGACATATAACCGAGCGCTTTCGGACGCGTCTCGTTCGTCGTGATGTCGGCGATGAACGCCGTGACGGCGGGCATGATGAAGGCGGCACTGACACCACCTAAGATACGCGAAGCAAACAACACTTCGACCGTCTGTCCAAGCCCGAATAGCAGTTCCGACATACTGAAGATGAACAGGCCGATGATGATCATCGGCTTGCGTCCATACTTGTCGACGGCGCGTCCGGCAAGCGGCGAAAGGATCAGTTGGGCAAAGGCGAACGCCGACACCATATAGCCGACCGTTGAGCCAGAGATATTCAATTCATTCATGATTGTCGGGGTGACGGGAATGACGAGTCCGATCCCTAAAAAGGCGATAAACAGATTGAGTAAAAGTGTACCTAAAATGAGCTTGTTGTTTTGCATGATTTAAACCTCAGTTTCTGATTTGACTTCTTAACGGACGAGCCCGCGCCAAAAAATCGGCCAGACGGCAGTGAGTCGTTGTTGATAGGCGTCAATCCCGTTATAGACGAGTTCTGTCATCGTCCCTTCCGCAACGGTCAAGTAGGCGAGTGCGCCACTCGTATAATCATCCGAGTAAAGAATCTGCTCTGTCCGGTCGCGTTCGCGGAACAAGCGTGCTAGATGACGATGGATCGAATCGAAAAACGGATTGATCAACGCCGTCACTTCATGCTCCAGCTTGACGGGTGGGAAATACGCGATGCGAAGGATAAACTTCATTTGGTCGTTTTGGTTGCTTTCCTCGATGAACCAGTCGAAGAATCCTTTTAGAGATGTTTCAAGCGGCAACTGCCGTGTCTCGACGAAGTAGGACGCAAGATGTTTTTTTTGTTCACCGAGTGCGTACGCCATCGTCTTTAAAAAGAGGTCGTCCTTCCCGGAATAGTGGGCGTAGATGGATGGTTTTTTGATTCCGACTTCTTGGGCGATGTCGTTTAAGGAGGCCCCTTCGTAGCCATGACTCGCGAAGTGACGTAAAGCGGTCGGGATTAATTGTGCAGCTTTCAATTCATTCACCTTCCTAACGGTCGTTAGTTTATGAAAACACTATATCATCAATGTATGAGATTTAAAAGGAACGTGTTTTAAAAAAATATTTACCTAAAATGAAAACGCTTAACTTTTTCTTGACGCAGTCTTCAAGAAATTGTATTCTGATTACGAAAAGAATAAACCGTTAGGGTTGTTACTGGTCAAGCAGGCAAAACCTAAATTGATATCTGTTGCGTGTTGCGGCGATGGATATGAATTTAGGTTTTTTCTTTTCATCAGACTGTGGGTGGAGGTGATGGATTCCATGCAGATCGTAAAAGTGTTTAATAACAACGTTGTATCGATTGAATCAAAAGGGCAAGAACATGTTGTGATGGGACGCGGGATTGCGTTCCAAAAACGGACGGGGGATACGATTGAAGAGAATCGTATCGAAAAAATTTTTACACTTGAAAGTAAGGAAACACAGGAACGATTCATCGATTTTTTGAATCAGATGCCACAAGACGAAATCGAGACTGTCAAAGAAATCGTTAAAGTAGCAGAGCATCAATTGAACAACGAGTTGCATGACACGATTTACGTAACGCTAGCCGATCATATTCACTATGCCCTCGAACGGTATGCGGAAGGAATCATCATTCGAAACCCTCTGATTTGGGAAGTCAAACGTTTTTACGGACCAGAGTTTTCGATTGGCAAACAAGCCGTTCACCTGATCAATGAGCGGCATAATGTCAAGCTCGATGAAGATGAGGCAGTCGCGATTGCGCTTCATCTCGTCAATGCCTCGATGCTTGGCGTAAAAGGAGAAAGCTTACACGTCGTCACGGAAATGACGAAGGCGACACAAGCGATTTTGACCATCATTACCTATCACTTTCAAATCGAACTCGATGAAGAAGCACATGCCTATTCCCGCTTTTTAACTCATTTAAAGTACTTTGTGCAACGAATCGTTTCTAAAGCAGCCTTGAAGGCGGGGGGCGATGAAACACTGTTCGAAATGGTCAAAAATCGGTACCCTGCAGCTGCTGAATGTGTATTGAAAATTGCGAATTTAATTGAAGCGAAATACGACTATCATGTTTCGACGGATGAACGATTATATTTGATGATTCACATCGAAAACTTAATGAAACAAAGTCAATCCTAAGGATGGTTACTGATGATGCAGGCCAAACCTAAATGACTACAAGTATGGTGTTACTTGTAGTGGTTTAGGTTTTTTTTATCCTATTATTTAAACCGGGAGTGAGACGAATGGGAAAATATCAAGCGTTAGCAAAAGACATCGTACGATTGATTGGCGGACAAGACAACGTAAAAAGTGTGTTTCATTGTGCGACGCGTTTACGGTTCAAGCTAAAAGATGAGCAAGCGGCTGACGCTGAACAGGTCAAGCAACAGGACGGTGTCATTACTGTCGTCAAAAGTGGCGGACAATTTCAAGTCGTCATCGGAAACAATGTCAGTGAAGTCTATCAAGACGTAGTCGCGATTGGTGGTTTTGAAAAGACGGTTGATGACGGTGAAAAAACGACGGTGTTCAACCGGCTGATCGATACGATTGCCGGAATCTTCACGCCGATTTTAGGACCGATGGCAGGGAGCGGTTTACTGAAAGGCTTACTGGCGATTTTAGTTGCCCTTGGACTGTTGACGCAAGACATGGGGACATACATCGTCCTCAATGCGACAGCAGACGCGCTCTTTTACTTCCTGCCCATCATTTTAGGTCATTCAGCTGCCAAAAAGTTCGGTGGGAATCCTTATATCGGGATGGTCATCGGGGGAGCGCTCGTTTACCCTTCGATGGTCGCCTTGCAGGCATCAGGTGAAGCACTCAGTTTCTTGACGGTTCCGGTCGTCTTGATGAGTTACGCATCGTCCGTCATTCCGATTATCCTAGCGACCTATGTCTCAGCGAAGCTCGAGAAGTTCTTTAATCAACATTCGCATGAGGCCGTCCGCAACTTTACGACGCCAATGCTCGCGCTCTTAATCGTTGTCCCGTTGACGTTCCTCGCAATCGGACCACTTGCGACGTACGCGAGTCAAGGACTAGCGGGTGCTTACTCGTTCATTTACAACCTAAGTCCAGTCCTCGCGATCGCTTTCATCGGAGCGTTTTGGCAAATCTTTGTCATGTTCGGATTGCACTGGGGTCTTGTACCAATTCTCATCAATAACATTACCGTCATCGGGTTTGATACGATCAGCGTCGGTGTACTCATGGCAACGTTTGGTCAGGTCGGTGCCGTTCTCGCGATTACTGTTAAAACGAAAGATAAGAAGACGAAGGGACTCGGTACATCTTCAACGATTGCCGGTGTCTTCGGAATCACGGAACCTGCGATGTACGGCTTGACGCTGCCGCGGAAAAAGCCGTTTATCTTTGGTGTCATCGGTGGAGCAGCAGGTGGACTTGTTGGCGGTGCACTAGGTACAGCTTCTTACACGATGGGCGGACTTGGCATATTCGCTGTGCCAGTCATGATTCCTCAAAGTGGTGTTGACCTCTCGTTTTGGGGTGCCTTCATCGGTTTGTTCGTGGCGACGGCGGTTGCTTTCAGTTTGACGTACTTCCTGACGAAGGAAGAGATTGCAACGACTGAAACAACACCATCTTTATCAAAAGAAGTCGGGTTACCCGTCCTCGCGCCAATCAAAGGCGAAATCATTTCTCTGGAGTCAGTCAATGACGAAGTCTTTTCGAGTGGCGCGATGGGCAAAGGTGTGGCCATCATTCCGAACGAAGGAGTCGTTTACGCTCCGTTCGATGGTGAAGTCGTGACAGTATATCAATCGATGCACGCGATTGGTTTACGTTCAGATACAGGTGTCGAAATCCTGATTCATATCGGACTCGATACGGTCCAGTTGAACGGACAGTATTTCGAATCGTTCGTCACGAGTGGACAGAACATCAAAGCAGGAGATCGGTTGATTGCGTTTGACTTAAAAGAAATCGAGCAGGCGGGATATGACATCATCACGCCGGTCATCGTGACAAACACAGCCAGCTATTTGGATGTTCTTCCGACGTATGTCGGATTGGTTGAGCCGTCACGTGACGTGTTACGTATCTTAGTATAAGAGAGGGGTAGAGGAAAATGAAGAACGTACCAGCAGACTTTTTATGGGGTGGCGCTACTGCCGCCAATCAATTTGAAGGCGGATTTGATCAGGGAGGTAAAGGATTATCAATTGCTGATGTCATGCCGGGCGGGAAACAACGGATGCAGTTGATTCATGATGCGGCATTTGACTTTGAATTACATGAGCAATACACATATCCAAACCATGAAGGCATCGATTTTTATCACCGGTATAAAGAGGATATTGCCTTATTTAAAGAAATGGGTTTTAAGACATTCCGCATGTCGATTGCCTGGTCGCGCATTTTCCCGAACGGGGACGAAATGGAGCCGAATGAGGAAGGTCTCGCGTTTTACGACCGTGTCATCGATGAGTTGATTGCTCAGGAGATTGAACCACTTGTGACAATTTCGCATTATGAGTTGCCAAGACATTTGGCAATAGCATATGGGGGGTGGCGTGACCGCCGTCTCGTGATATTTTTTGAACGGTATAGCCGGGTTCTGTTTGAGCGGTATCAAGGGAAAGTGAAATACTGGCTGACCTTTAACGAAATCAATGGGGCGCAGTTCATGCCGATGCTCAGCCTCGGTGTCGCATTACAGGATGAAGAAAACCATCTTCAAACGACATACCAAGGGTTACATCATCAGCTCGTCGCGAGTAGTCTTGCGACGAAAGCAGCACGGGAAGTCGATCCCTCGATGCAAATCGGGTGTATGTTAATTGCTGCACCGGTTTACCCGTATAGTTCCAATCCAGCAGATGTTCAAGTCGCACTCGATGAAGAGCGGATGATGAATTACTTCTGCGGCGACGTCCATGTCCGCGGCGAGTATCCGGCATTCGCGAAACGTTTCTTTACGGAGAATGGGATTGAACTTAAACAGGAAAAGACCGATGCGGCAATCCTGAAAGAATACACGGTTGATTTCTTCTCTCTCAGCTACTATATGTCACGGACGGAAAAGGCTGATAAAACGACAGACATGACAGCCGGAAATATCATGAACGGCGTCAAAAACCCTTATTTGAAAGCAAGTGATTGGGGTTGGGAAATCGACCCCGGTGGTCTACGGATTATTTTAAATAAGCTGTACGACCGCTATCAAAAACCGCTGTTCATCGTCGAAAATGGACTCGGTGCTTACGATAAGGTGGAAGCAGACGGTGCAATTCATGATGAATATCGGATTGACTATCTTAAAGCACATCTTCAAGCAATGGTTGAAGCGATGGAGGATGGCGTCGAGGTCATGGGGTATACGAGCTGGGGATGTATCGACCTGGTCAGTGCCTCGACCGGCGAGTACAGCAAGCGGTACGGTTTCATCTACGTCGATAAGCAAGATGACGGGTCCGGTACACTCGAGCGGTCACGGAAGGATTCATTTTTCTGGTATCAGGAAGTGATTGCGACAAACGGACAAGCTTTGTACAAAGACTCAGTTTCAACGCGTTCATAAAAAGGAAAGACCTGATTTCGCTAAGCGAAGTCAGGTCTTTCCTTTTTTCGAATGAATGTTCAAAAAATTAGACTTTAAAAAGATGGTAAAAAGATAAGGGGATGGAGATAATGGATATAGATGGGTAAAAATAGGAGGATACAAAATGTATAAAAAAGTATTATCGATTATCTTGATTATGATTCTAATTGGTGGAACGTATTACGGGGTGATATCCCTATTGTTCAAAGAAGGTGCATCTGTCAGTTCGTTCCCGATTCCGCGCTTTGCGACGGAGCAAACGGGTGCGAACGGTCAACACTACGCGACGCAACTTGCTTCAGAAACAGATGGACCGGGACTCCTGTATGCAGCACGCTTGAAGCATGACGGCTGGAAGAAAGTGAATCAAGAAGGAGCCGAAATTCTCTATCAAAAAGGCGAGACATTCGTTTCGCTGACGACGTTCGACGAGGAGGTATATGTTAAGCCTGTCCGTTTACTCGAGTTCGAGCGGTTGGAGGATTGAGTCGGAACAAGGTACACTTGCTACAGCACATGAGGACAGGGACAATTGATCTGTCCGTAGCAAAGGAGAATCAAGATGACACAATCCATCGCAATCATCGGAGCAGGCGTCAGCGGGCTCTATACAGCATCACTTTTACAACAGAAGGGACAAGCGGTCACCGTCTATGAGGCACGGGAACGGATCGGCGGGCGTATTGTAAGCATGGCGGCTACGCACGGAGACGAGACAAACCGCTTTGACCTCGGACCGACATGGTACTGGCCGGATACGGAGACGGTCATCACGGAACTTGTCACCGAACTCGGTCTGACGGCATTTGAACAACACACGACGGGCGCGATGGTACTCGAACGGCAAGCAGGAACAATCGAACATCATCTGCTGGCACCGGACAGTATCGTCCCGTCAAAACGGTTAGCGGGAGGAATGGAAGCCCTCGTGACAGCGATTGCGGCACAACTTCCGGCGGCATCAATGCGCTTACAGACACGCGTCACGAAACTTGAGCAGACGGAACAACAAGTAATCGTTACGTCAATCAAAGACGGGCGGACGACTTCAGAAACGTATGATAGTGTCGTGGTTGCCCTTCCACCCCGTCTTATCGAGCGAGTCGCGATCGAACCGCCATTTTCCGAGACGACTCGCGAAAAACTGCAAACGACCCCGACCTGGATGGCCGGACAAGCAAAAGCACTTGTCGTCTATGACACGCCGTTTTGGCGCGAAGCAGGGCAGTCCGGGTTCGGGATGAGCTGGGTCGGTGCCTTGCAGGAGATTCATGATGCATCACCGCAGAACGGCCCCGGTGCCTTGTTCGGTTTCCTACGGTTGACGGCAGAAGAACGTCAGTCACTCGGACCGGAAGTAGTCAAAGCCCGTATCCTCGAGCAACTTATCACGATGTACGGTGAAGCAGCCCGGCATCCGCGGGAAGTGCTGTATTATGACTGGGCACAAGACCCCGATACAGCGACGCCTGCAGATGCCCGCCCGTTAACAGAATTTCCGCAATATGGACCCATCGCAGTCGACGCAAACTGGCAAGGGCGACTTTATCTTGCCGGGACGGAAACGGATGTTGCGTTTGGCGGCCATATCGAAGGGGCGCTCCGGTCGGCGAAGCGGGTCGTCGCCGAATGGACGATGCGGCATGGGTGATTTGTGACACGCACAATATTTATCATGAACGTCCTCGATGACCGGGGGCGTTTTTAACTGATTTTAAAAGTCGAAGTAGTCATTTGTTCCACCTGTGGTAACTTTCGGAGATCGGGATGGAAGAACCAAACACATGCAATCAACGAAATACCGAGTCCAGCGAACATGAAAATGAAGTGGGGATCAACAAAGGTCGCGACATATCCACCTAGTAACGAACCAATCGGCATCGCGGCAATTCCTAAGCTATACGCGACTGAATTTACTCGCCCAAGTATTTGGTTCGGGATGATGGTTTGCGTAACACCGGCAAACAAAACATTTACGGCACCGATTGGAATCCAGGCGATACCAAATAAAATCGGTGTAATCAATGGACTTGAGAGCCGCCCGGCAAGTATCCAGCAGATGGACCCGACTAAAAAACAAACGCTCGTGACGATGCCGACGCGTAGTTTTCCGAGGGTCGAACCGAGGAGTGCACCGAGCAACGAACCCGCTGACATAGCGGCTAACAAAATACCGTATGTTTGTACACCGCTGATCTGATCCGCGAAGACAGGAAGGACAGCAACCGTCATCCCAATCGCAAAATTTGCAACAGATGAACCAATCAGAAAGACCCAAAGTAATGACTTGAACACGACAGCGAAGCCTTCTTTTAAATCATCGATATAGTCTATGAAGGTGAGTTTTAAGGAGTGTTGCGTTTTTGGAGCTGGTGTTTTTACAAAATCCATGTTGAGGAATGAAAAAAACATCGCGGCGAGCGCAAATGTCACTGAATCGACGAAAAACATCGTGACGGCACCAAAGAAGGCGATTGCTAATCCTGCCAATGAATTGAAGACAAGATCAACGCCTTGATAAGCAAATGCAAAGAGCGAATTTCCTTGCAGCAGTTCTTTTTCTTTAAGAAACAAGGGCAGGGCTTTAGTTTGCGTCGGATAGGCAAATTCTTCGATGCAGGCGAGGAGTGGCATGACGGATAAAATTAATGCAATACTTAAAAAATCGAGCAGGTAAGCAAATGGAATGAGCAAAATCAAAAGCGACTGCACAATTTGGGTGACGATTAATGTCGTTTTGATTCTCCAGCGGTCGACCAGCGGACCCGCAAGAAATTGCAGGGCTTTTGGTGATAAAATCAGAAACCCGGCAAGCCCTGTATAAAATGCACTCTGTCCAATGTCATGGACTAGCCACATCGCGGCGATGTAATAAAGACTGTCTCCGATATTCGTCACGAGTCGGCCGGCCAATAAAAACATGAAATTGCGGTTTTTCAAAAGCTCAAGCATACATAAAACCTCCAAATGATTTATTATTTTGACCAGTCAATTTAATTTGACAATGACGAATAAAGAAAAAGGCTATACGTTCAAGCCTTGTTTTCTTCATCCTCATGTTCAATCGTTTCCATGATGAGTTCATCCACTTCAAACGCCATCGTAGAAAAGAAGTAAAGTTTTTGAGCGGTTTCTTCACTCGGTTCTTTTGAGAGGTGCCTAAGCTCCTCCATCAATTCAAAATATTTTTTCATCCAATCGTTAAACTGTTCCTCCGTTACAGAGATTTGCCACATTGAACCGACGTGATTCCAATCAGCAGGCGATTCACTGGCTCGTTGAGGGGTAAATGCATGCTCGGGCGCAGATAAGATAACTTGTTTTGTTTTTTCGGCCATTTGAAAAAGCAGTTGCCGATTGGATTCATTGACGTCTTCCATATGCGGCAAGAGCTCAAGTGATGGTGTGAATCCCCGCGCCACCGATTGATAAAACTTTTGGATGATCCCGCCTTTTTCTTCCGTTTTGACTAACGTGATCAAGTGATTCTTTTCGAGCTCCTTTAAATGATAGTGTACTTTAGGACGCGATAAGTTAAGTTTTTCAGACAACATTTGACCCGTGAGTGGTTTTTCGATCAACCGCATCATGATTTCAGCTCGGATCGGAACACTCAGCGCCTTTAATTGGCTTAAAGTGGTTAGCGTTAAAATGGATTTCATGAGATCCCTCCTTTTTATTTGACCGGTCTAATTTATTTGACAATAGAATAACATAAATTTACTTTTAACAGTTACTATTTTTTGCAAAGCATTACATTCTCTTGGATGAGGTATTACCTGACAGATTGGAAAATCGAGTGAAGGATGTGTTTTAACTAATTATTGAAAAGGTATAAGGGCACATAGAATATTTTAGTACGACAGGTAAGGGAAGGGTGACTGTATGACGTATCAAATTTTGATGCTACTACTTATCGGCTACGTAATTTACACCATCGATTTAAAACAAAAAATGATTCCTGTTCCGATGGTGCTCGTTGTGATTGGACTGGGTCTTTCATTTATCCCGTACTTTTCTTCGCTTCATCTATCGAAGGAAATCGTATTTGAAGTGTTTTTGCCAGCGCTCCTGTTTACGGCAGCGTATCAGTTTCCGATTAAACAGTTGAAAAATAATTGGGGTATCATTACGGCGTTCAGCACGATCGGGTTGATTGTGACGGCCTTATTGCTTGGTGTCTCAATCTACTGGATCTCGAATCTGTTCATTTCACTTTCGCTGACGGCTTCGCTGCTCCTTGCCGCCATCTTGATTCCGACCGATCCGGTCTCGGTGACATCCATCATCAAAAAAAGTACAGGGGACGAACAAGTTGCCGATATCGTGGAAGGAGAATCGATGGTCAATGACGGGACGAGTATCGTTTTATTTACGATATTATTATCGATATTTCAAACGGGGGAACGTTTTAATTTCACGACATTTATCGAACAATTTATGCTTGTTTCGTTTGGCGGAATTCTGATCGGTTTACTGCTCGGATGGATTTTAAGTAAAATCATTCACTTGACGAAGCAAAAAGAATATCAAGTGATGTTGAGTATCGTCATGTCGTACGGTGGATTTTATCTTGCAGAAGCGCTAGGTGTCTCAGGTGTTCTCACGACCGTCATTTTGGGGATTTTCTTGTCTTACGAAATTGAAAAAGCGGATGAGGAGAAGGGGATTAAAGCATCATTGGATGGATTTTGGAACATCATCAAACCAACATTTTTATCGATTTTGTTCTTACTCATTGGGATTCAAGCAGCTGGATACTTAGTTTTTTCACAATGGGGACTGGCGTTGATCATTTTTGGTCTCACTTTGTTGGCACGGTTCATCATGGTCGGTGGCTTCATTTATGCCGTACCGCCCTGGAAAGGTGAATTTCGCGACGACTTTTCGACGATTTCAATCATTACGGCAGCGGGGATTAAAGGTTCGATGTCTGTCGCGTTGTTACTGTGGCTCGAAAAAACGGTGTCAGCGCAATATGATGTGTTGATTTCCTTATCGTTTGCTGTAATCGTCCTGTCGTTGATTGTCCAGAGTATCGGCATTTATCCGCTGACGATTTTTTTAAGTAAACGGCATAAACGATGATTAAATAGAAAATCAAAAAGCAGACACTGTCCAAAAAGTACTTGGATCATGTCTGCTTTTTTGCGTTTACAGATACAACCCGTTCGCCTGAACATTGTAAGTGTTCATAAAGACAAGAAAAACGGATGGTCTCAAGCTGTTACAAATCGGAAATCATCAAATCCGCAATCATGTAGTTTTCTCTAACTTGACCAGTCATTCAGACGAATACAACAGCCGATCCGTCTTGACATCATAAATCCGGTAAGCAATCGGAAATGCATGATCTTTTGTCGCCGTCACGTGACAGGTATACGGGACATCCGGTCCGTACGCACCGAGGTCGGCCCGATCCAAGAAACTGAAAGAGTCACCTGTTTCATCGTAATAAAGATCAATCGTCCGCGGTTTGGATTGATCATCGTATTCCACCGTACAGGTTCCTTTAATTGTCACATAATCCTGAAAGAAGACATATTTTAGGCTCGGAACGGTATAAACAATTAGTCCTACACCACACAACAACATCAGAAGTGTTCCGACATAATGCTTGATTCTCGCTTCACTGTCATGACGAAGAAAAAAATATTAATACGCTCAGAGTAATTAACACAAAACCGCCAGCAAGTATGCCGTAATAAAAAAGCACTTCTTCATTCATGTGAGAAGTCCCCTCATAAATACAAGCCGTTCGCCTGAACGACGAATTGCGAGTGTTCGTAATGATAGGTGATGACGGAATAATCGAACGGACGACCGTTCGTCAAATGGAAAATCGTCTCGACCGTCAATGCCGGATCACCGGCTTCAAGTTCCAAATGTTCCGCAATCGTCTCCGGCAATTTACCGACGTGCATGTACATGTCGGAAAAGCCGATGTTCAGCCCGAGTGCCGTCTCAAGATACTCGAAAATCGATTGTTCGACGATTTCCCGGTTCAAGTAAGGCACGATTGCTTGGCGATAATAGGATTCCTCAAGGCACATGATGTTGCCGTCGATATAGCGGATCCGTTTCACGAAATAAACCATGTCGCCTGGTGTAGTACCGAGATTTTCGGCAATCGTTTCCGGGCACGGGATCAGCTCAAACGACAAGACGTTCGACTGGATGTCGTGCGCGACCAGATTTTGTTTGAACCCTTGCGTCGAAAAAAGTTCGATGTAGCCTTTGCGGTTCGTCTTCCGGACGAAAATCCCGCTGCCCCGGACTTGAAAGATGATTCCTTTACGCTCCAGCAATTCGAGCGCTTTTGTCATCGTTGTCTTACTGACTTCAAATTGGCGGATCAGTTGATCGAGGACTGGTAATTTATCGCCTTGCTGTAACGCATGTCGTTCAATATAGGCTTCGATTTCCGTCGCCGTTTGTTGATATTTCAGCATGGTTCACCCTCATTTACGTAAAAATTGTTATATCACAACTATATCATAATGAAAGGGTGATACTTGCGAACATGTCTTTTTAAATTAAATATGTATTGATTAATTGTACATGTACAATTACAATAAGAGTGCATGAAAGGGTTATCATAAAAAGGAGGTTCTTACATGAGTAAAGTGCGGGATTATGAAAAACTTGCCCGGTCGATCTTAGAGGCGGTCGGAGGGGAAGACAATATCATCAGTGCAGCGCGGTGCGCGACGCGGTTACGACTCGTCTTGAAGCGGTCGGACACGGCGGCAAAGGAGCAAGTGGCAGCACTGCCGGGCGTCATCACGGTCGTCGAATCCGGAGGGCAGTTCCAGGTCGTCATCGGTCAGCATGTCGGTGAGGTTTATGAAGCGTTTTCGAAATTGGTCCAGCTCGATGATACGGCTGAAGACATACAAGCGAACAAAGGTACCATCTTGAACCGGATCATCGCAACGATGTCAGCCGTCTTCGCTCCATTCGTCTATATCCTGGCAGCAGCGGGAATTTTGCAAGGTGCACTCATCCTGATTTCTTTACTGTTTAAGGACTTCGCAAAAACGGGAACCTATGAAGTGTTCAGCTTTATCTCATGGGCACCGTTTACGTTTTTACCGATTTTCATCGCCATCACGGCAGCTAATCATTTTAAAGTCAATCCCTTCATCGCTGTCGCCTGTAGCGCGGCACTCGTCAGTCCATCGTGGGCTGATATGGCAGCACGTGTTGTCGCGGGTGAGTCGATTTCCTTCATCGGCATCGCGTTATCCGGAACGACCTACACGTCATCGGTCTTACCACCGTTGTTTCTCGTCTGGATTTTATCGTATCTCGAACGGTTCTTGAACCGGACGATCAATGATGTCATCAAACCGCTGTTCGTCCCGTTCTTCAGTATGGTCATCATGGTCCCATTGACGATTTTGCTGATTGGTCCGATTACGACACTCGGAGCAGAAGGGATTGCCAACGGGTATAACTATCTCGCCGACCACGCACCGGCACTCGCTGGACTTTTGATTGGTGGTTTTTGGCAAGTCATCGTCATCTTCGGTGTCCACTGGGGTGTCACGCCGATGGTCCTTGCGAACTTCGAACAGTATGGACGCGACTCGTTCCAAGCCTATCAGACGATCGCCGTCATCGCTCAGGTCGGTGCCGTCCTAGGCGTCATCTTAAAAACACGCAACAAGGAAACAAAAAAAGTCGGTGTCTCGGCCGGTCTGACGGGGATTTTCGGAATCACGGAACCGGCGATTTACGGGGTGACGTTACGGTTTAAGAAACCGTTCATCTACGGTTGTATCTCGGGCGCGGTCGGAGCCGTCGTCGCTAGTTTCTTTAAACCATATTATTTTGCCTACGCCGGTCTACCGGGACCGTTAACACTCGTCAACGGCATCAGTTCCGATTACCCGTCGTCGATTATCGGTCTTTTGATTGGTGCCGCAATCGCCCTCGTCTTACCGGTCGTCTTGATCCAAGTACTCGGGTTTGGTGAAGATACGGTGGCAGCGGCAACTCCAACAGGACAAGCAGCACCAGTTGTCCATGAACAAGAAGTCAGTGTGACACTGACGAACGAAGAAACGATTGTATCGCCGTTGTCAGGTCAAGTCGTCCGCCTGATGGACGTCCCGGACGAAGTGTTTGCCTCCGGTGCGATGGGTGACGGTTTTGCAGTCGTACCGTCCACGCCGCAGGTCGATGCGCCGTTTAACGGAACGGTCGTCATGGTCGCGCCGACGAAACATGCGATCGGACTCCGGTCGACGAGTGGAGTCGAAATCCTAATCCATGTCGGACTGGATACCGTCAATTTGGGCGGAACACCGTTTAACGTGCTCGTTGCTGAAGGCGATACCGTTGAAGTCGGACAACGGTTGCTCGAGTTTGACGTGACGATGATTGAAGCACGTGGACTCAAAACGATTACACCGGTCATCGTCACCAATGCGTCTGCTTATGCCAAACTGATCATCGAACAGACTGAAACGATTGCGGCGAACGAACCGATCGTGACCGTCGTTAAATAAAAGGAGGAAATCAAGATGAAAACATTACCACACGACTTTTTATGGGGCGGCGCACTGGCTGCCCATCAATTTGAAGGCGGCTGGAACGCCGGAGGCAAAGGACCAAGTGTCGTCGATGTCATGACAGCAGGCGCGCATGGCGTTGCCCGCCAGATCACCGAGACGATCGAAGAGGGGACGTTTTATCCGAACCATGAGGCGATTGATTTTTATCACCGCTATCAAGAAGACATTGCGCTATTCGCCGAGATGGGATTGAAGTGTCTCCGGACATCGATTGGCTGGAGCCGGATTTTCCCGAACGGGGACGAAACGGAACCGAACGAAGCGGGACTGCAGTTTTATGATGATGTCTTTGACGAATTGATTAAGCACGGCATCGAGCCGATCATCACGTTATCGCACTTTGAAATGCCACTCCACCTGGCACGCGAATACGGCGGGTTCCGTAACCGGAAAGTCGCCGACTTCTTCGAACGGTTTGCCGAAGTCTGCTTCACGCGCTACAAAGATAAAGTGAAATACTGGATGACGTTCAACGAAATCAACAACAAGATGGATGTTGAAAATCCGTTGTTCCTTTGGACGAACTCCGGTGTCAAAGTCGAACCGGGCGAAAACGCGATGGAGGTCATGTACCAGACTGGTCACCATGAGTTGATCGCCAGTGCCCTTGCTGTCGCAAAAGGGAAAGCAATCAATCCCAATTTCCAAATTGGGGCGATGATTTCCCACGTCCCGATCTATCCGTACTCGTCACATCCGGAAGACGTCATGCTGGCAGAAAAATCGATGCGCCAACGTTACTTCTTCCCGGACGTCCAAGCCCGCGGTTATTATCCGAACTACGCCTTAAAAGAGTTCGAACGCGAAGGCTATCAGATCCCGATTCTCGCCGGTGACGACGAGATTCTGAAAAACGGAACGGTTGATTACATCGGCTTCAGCTATTACATGTCGACGACCGTCAAGCATGATGCGACCGTCAACAATACGGGTAATATCGTCAACGGCGGTCTCGCGAACGGCGTCGAGAATCCGTACATCCAGTCGAGTGACTGGGGCTGGGCGATTGATCCGGTCGGTCTCCGTTACGTCCTGAACCGTCTGTATGACCGCTACCAGCTCCCGCTCTTCATCGTCGAAAACGGCTTTGGGGCCGTCGATACGATTGAGGACGGCAAGATTCACGATGCAGCCCGGATTGATTACTTGAAGACGCACATCGAGGCGTTGACGGAAGCAGTCACGGAAGACGGCGTTGAACTGATGGGCTATACGCCATGGGGCATCATCGACATCGTCTCGTTCACGACGGGTGAGATGAAGAAACGCTACGGGATGATTTATGTCGACCGCGATAATGAAGGCAACGGCTCGATGGAACGGATGAAAAAAGATTCATTCGACTGGTACAAACAGGTCATTGCGACGAACGGACAAGAGTTATCGTATGACAAAGTAACAGAGCGGTAAGTTAATAAAAGGAATCATTTGCCTCACGCAACCCTTAAAGGGACATAAGCGTGAATCGAGTGATTCCTTTTTAAGTCAGCGAGTTAAGTGTACTGTTGAAAAAAAGAAAAGGACTTGCTAGAAGCGGATAAACAAGAGATGATAACAAAGAGATCATCCATTTTTTGTATGCGGTTGAAAAAAACACCTAAAAATAGGGTGGTAAAAACAAGAGGAGTGATCATATGTTTACAGTAGAAAAACACCTAGAGACGATCAAATCGAATCTCGAACAGCAGTCCGCGGTATTAGTTAACAACTTAAGAGAAGTCGTCGGCTATACCTTTGCGGCAGACGTCGAACTCCTTGATTTTTCAGCGTTCATCGAGCCGAGCAACCATGAACTATCCATCATGCTCTTTTAAATGGACCGCGATGCAAATGAAGTCTTTCAAGAACCCGGGAAATCCGGTTTTGCTGGAAGTACAAGTGTGCTCGAAGAGATGTCCTATTATCATGTCGCAGAAGAGCACATGGGTGCGTTTGATGACTTTTATGAGGCACACGATGAAATCCTGTTCGAACAGGAACAACGCGTGTTTGGTGAATGGTTCAGCACATGTTGGCAAGAAGCAGGCGGCGACAGCGTAAAACTGCCAGCCTATTTCGGTGTACACGATGAAACAGAAGCACTTGATTTAAAACGGCGCCACTGGGTGGACGCGGAAGAAAAATGGGATTGATCCGTGGAGACGGAAGCATTCAAGAAAGCACCAATGATTGGTGTCAGTATCGCGACGATATGGGAATTTGAAGCGACGCTCGCGTATTATGATGTAGATGAGTCAGAACGTATTTCCTACCCGTACGGCGAATATTTTTTCCGGACGATTACCGGTAAACGTATCATGTTCTACAGCACCGGTGTCCGGAAAGTAAACGGGGTCGGGGCCAACCAGTACATGATGGCACGGTTCTCGCTTACGAAAATCATCGTTGCCGGGACCTGTGCCGGCATCGATGAGTCGTTTGCCGTACTCGATATCATCGTGCCAAACCGCGCGGTCCAGTATGATTGTACGGTGAAGGAAGTGGAGCCGTTGATTAAGCCATCCTTCATCGTTGAACTCGACGTTGCGGCTTACCAGACAGATTTTCACACCGGAACAATCGGTACGGCAGAACGGGCCGTCGTGATGTGGAACGATTACTTGGAGCTGAAAGACAATGCCATCACGGTCGCCGATACGGAAGCCGGCGCAATCGCCTATATCTGTCAGAAAAACAAAGTCGAATGTATCATCATTAAAGGCATCTCCGATTTTCCGACGGACGAGACAGACCTCGATCCGGTCCAATCGAACGAGGAACAAATCAACGTCTACATAGCGAATACGCCAAAAGTGATGCACAAAATATTCGATGACTATCTGACACGATTCGTTTAAAACGTCAGGAGGGGAAACGCATGAAAAAGCGATTGTTCGCTTGTTTGGTGACAGTCACGGCGTTAGCCGGCTGCGGGGCGGATCAAACGGAAGAGATGAAGTCGCCGAAGTATGACGGGGACCGGTTACAGGTAGCCGTCGTCGGGAAACAGCCGACTGTTCGGGAGGACACTGTCCGGTTCACTCCGGTGTCGCTTCAGGAACTAACCCCGACTGCCCGGATTTCATCCGAGTTTGATGGGGTCTTCATCATGAAAGATCATCTGAAAGAGGCCGATCAAGAGCAATATGTTCGTGTCTACAAAAATTTACGGATTCCGACATTTTTCATCGGGTCGACGAAGGGCTATCTGCCGTTCGTCATGAAAGAGTTAACGTATGAAGCAGCCGGTGACAACGCCCAGTCGTATGCGTTCGGATACTTACACGGAAAAAAAGAGTTGTCCTGGGAATACGGTCTCTACAACGATATAAATACTGATGCACATATCACAGCGTTGTATTCAGATGTCTTTCGAACGATTGATTCCGTCAAGAACGATCGCCAACGCTAAAAGCTTAATGACAAAAAAGACGCAGTCTCGGATGAAATCCCGGAACTGCGTCTTACGTATGCGTGCATCGGCTGCTAATTTTGTTCAGACTCTTGTTTTTCTGACTGAGCCGCTTTGAAGTTGCGATAAATCGTATAACCGACAGTGACAGGAAGAATGACAATTCCATACCCAAGCGGCAATTCTAAAAAATAATACCAGAAAATCGTAAAAACGATCATGATTAGAAGTAGGCGGATACTTGATATGTGGTATTTACTCACTTAAAACGTTCCTTTCTTTCAAATCATTGTTATGTTTTTAGAAAGGCGTTTGGTTGATCGATATAAAGTTGGACCAGTCCGCACTTCGGACAAACGGCAGCTTTCGCTTCAGCAGATGCCTTACTGAAAAAACGACCCGGTTTTTTAATCTTTAAGCCATACATCGCACCTTTGACGTGGACTTCACAGTCTTCGACCAGTCGGGTGTTGCATTGTGTACAAAATCGGTTCATTGAACGATTCCTCCCTTGTAATCCTGATGTTTATTTTTTAAGTGAGAATCATACAAAAAACGATTACATCGACGTTGTCGAATCGAAGAACGCATAATGTCCTTGTCTAATCGTTTTTGCTTGATACATGGCGGAATCAGCAAATTTAATCAACTCGTCACCCGTCCGTGCCTGATCGGGATAGGAAGCGATACCGATACTCGGGGGACAATGAATCAATTCGTTCGCGAGCGCATGGGGTTCGTTTAGTGTGGAGAAGACCTGTTTCGTCAGCTGTTCTACCTCATCGGACGACCGATTGACTAACAATAATGTGAATTCATCTCCTCCCAGCCGGGCGATGATCGTAAAGTGCTCTTGAAAAGACTGAAGACGCATAGCGAAAGAGACGAGGAGTCGGTCACCGATGTCATGTCCGAACGTATCATTGACGTCTTTAAAATCATTCAGATCCATGAACAAGAGTGAGGCACGTTTCGTCGAGGGTGCACGTAACGTTTGTTCTAATGTTTCTTCGAAAGACGAGCGGTTGGCTAGTCCGGTTAACGTATCATGATATGCGAGATAATGAATCCGTTGTTCCTTCTCCTTGATTTCCGTCATGTCTTTCCCGATTCCGAACACACCGACTAGTTGTTTTTGGACGATGATCGGTACATTCGTAATATGCATGAACGATCTTGTTCCGGAACGGCTTTCGATTTCGACTTCATAATGTCGTGCTGTGCCGGTAAAAACTTGTTTAACTTCGCGTGACACGAAGGGACGGTCGGACGGCGCGACGAAGGCAAGGCTACTTTTTTGTAACAATTCCTCTTGGCTGTAACCGAGAAGCTGTGTGCAAGAGGCATTGACACTGTCGAATTGACCATGAAGGTTCGTCGAATAGACCGGATCGGGATGATTTTCAAACAGGCACTTGTACCGCTCCTCACTTTGCTCAAGTTGTTGCGACTTGATGTAATATTTTTTGAACAGCCGCTGGTTCTCGAAGATGATCATGATTTGCCGGATGAAGACAAGGATGATTGAGACGCCGGAGCCGACTGTAATGATATCGATTCCTTCCGAGTGAATTCCCATAAAAATAAATAGAATTAACGCACCTCCATAAGGCGTCACGATTTGAAAAATCGTCAACCGTTTGACTGATTCCGGTGACTGCTCTTCTGTCGAATTTGAACGGACTGTCAGTCGGCCAGCTATACCAATCAGTAGACCGGCAAGGATGAATAAGGGATCGATATAGCTTCCGGACGTGTAATCATTGAATGAGATTAAGTACAAGTACACCGAATCAGCAACAGTTTGAATGAATAAGGCAAAAAACAAAATGAGTAAGTAAACCGTATTCGATTGTTTTGATGTACTGAATAAAATGAAGACGATGGCGATCAAGATGCCTAAATCACCGATCGGGTAAGCTAAGGAAACAATCAGTGAGAGCAACGAAACCGTATCGGACTTCAAGATGGGTGTAAGGATGAAATGCCAGGATAACGTCGTTGCGACGACCATGACGATCAGTGTATCAAAGACAAACGGAATCCGTTCTTGGTTTTTAGTTTGTGTCACAATCTTATATAAAAGTGCTACAAGAATCGTGAAGACTTGCATCAAGTAAAACATATCAGTAACTCCCGGGTAGCTGACACCCGTTTGTCGGATACTTTCAAAATAAAACCAATAGATTTCAGCAATCAAGTAACTGCTATTCGCGACCAACAGGATTGCCCAAAACAACTTTTCTTTTTTTGAGACCTGTCGGACAGCCATAAACGTCCAACAGACAGTAACCGCCATACCTAACAAAGAAAAGAGGTTACCCCCGAATTGCTGGATATAGGCGTCTTCTCTCCAGTAATAAATCCAACTGTAATAGCTCGTTATGAATACAAAGAGAAATAATAACGAATAGGATGGTAACTTACGATTAACCATGGACCAAACTCCTTCATGAATGAATCAGACATTAAACTACAAGTATAAAGAGAATGGTAAACAATGTCTTCTAAAAAACAGAATAATACAAAAAAATGAAGCGGATGGATAAAAAAATGAAAGCAGTCCGTGCATGAACTACTTTCATGTAAAAGAATACACGCCATTTAGAAGACGAATTCATTTTTTTGATAAAGGGCATCCAGCAACTCCGTGAAGTGTTGTGCATTGATTGGTTTAGAGAAGAGATACCCTTGTCCGATGGAGCAGCCATACTCTTTCAAGATCGTCGACTGACTGGATGATTCGATGCCTTCGGCGACGACATTCAGTTGCAGATTCAAACCGAGTTCGACGATGGTTTTGACCATTGGCGATCGACTGCTTCGACTTAACCGGTCGATGAAGGATTTATCAATTTTTATCGTATCGATGGGTAATTGTTCAAGGACACTTAAGGAAGAATAGCCTGTCCCAAAATCGTCAATCGAACATTTGACACCGATTTTCTTTAATTTTTTTAAGATGGAGACGCTCTCCGTAATATTTTGGACGATACTTTCCGTAATCTCGAGTTCGAGATGGTTCGGCTGCAAGTCGGTTTCCAGTAAAATTGACGACACGACTTCACAAAAATGACGATTTTGAAATTGAAGAGCCGATACGTTGACAGAAAGTAACAGGGGAGGATAACCACTCGCTTGCCACTGTTTACTTTGCGTACAAGCGGTCCGTAAAACCCACTCTCCAATCTCATTGATCAAACCCGTCTCTTCAGCAATCGGGATGAATTCAACAGGGGAGATCATACCGAGATGCGGATGTTCCCACCTCACTAACGCTTCCATCCCGACAATCGTCTTCGTTTGTAAATGCACTTTCGGTTGGTAGTGGACGGACAATTGATTCAGTTCGATTGCTTTTTGTAATTGAACTTCGAGTTCCATTTTTCGAAGGACATCCGATTCTAGCCGTTCACTGTAGATGATGAAATCGTTTTTGCCTGATGTTTTCGAATGATGGAGGGCCGTACTTGCATTTTTGAGTAAGTCTTCTGCATTTTCGCCATGCTGAGGGTAAATACTGATACCAATATTTGTTTTTACAGAAAATTCATGATCAGACATGATAAATGGGACGTGTAATTCCTGGATGATTGTACTCGTAAAATCTTGATAAGCGACCGCACAATCATTTTCTACCAAGATGACGAATTCATCGCCACCGATCCGGAACACCGGCAAACTGCCATTATGGGTCAAACTAAGCCTTGAAGCGACTTCTTTTAGGACATCGTCACCAATTCGATGACCGAGCGCGTCATTGATCATTTTAAAGCGATTTAAATTGACTAGGATTAGGGCGAAGTGGGTCATCGATTCAGTTGTCAAATAGCGGTCAACGGTATTGATGAAATTCAGACGATTCCCGATTTGTGTCAAAGGGTCGTAATAGGCTAAATGTTGGAGTTCCGTAAAGAGCTTCTTATTTTTAACCATGACGAAGGATTGACGGGTGATGATCATCACGAAAATTAAAAACCAACCAAAACTTAACGAATTGATTCGCCAGTCGTAACTTTCAATCATCAGGATTGTCAAAACAATGATGCTTAAGTAGGGAAATAAAAATTCGCGCTGAAGGAGGGGAAGCTTTTTCTTCGGTTCATGCGACGAAATCCCTTTGCTATAGCGATAGCCCGTAAAGCCAATCAAGAGTAAGGCGGTGGTCCAAATATAGTCGACAAACCCGCCAGCCGTGTACGTCTGTTGTGTAGAAAAGTAAGAGAACAAGGAATCACCGACTAGTTGGAGTAATAATCCCGTGACTAAGAAAAATAAGCTTCTGTTCTCTTTTTCAAAATGAAGCAAATAATACAGGGTGATGACTAAAAAAAGCAGTGCCAAATCAATCACTAAAAAGATGACAGTATAGGTAATCGATAAAGTAGTCGAAAACTTTAAGGCAATCAGCGGTGACAGCAAATAATGATAACTGATTGAAATGGAAGCAATCATATAGATGACTGTATTAAAAAAATACGATTTGTTCGAAAAATCAACGACGTTCGCGCGGATTTTATAAATCAAGGCACTCAAGTAACAAACGTATGAGAGGACCCAGATAAAATTAGACAGAAGAGGGGTGTTGATCTCTTGATTAATCAAGGTTAAGTAAAACCAAATGGCTGTCCCGAATGTCGAGAAAAATACACCCAGTGATAAGAGAAGCCAAAATGTTTTTAATCGAGTCGTTTTTTGTTGATAAACTTGCCACAGCCAGTAGAAACTGATGATGCCAATGCTGAATTGTACACCGTTCGACAGCAGTATCCGGGTGCTAGCTGTCGAGATGAATGTGTTGCTTATCAGATAGATAGCAGACACGACGATCGTCAATAGCACAAGAATGTTTTTGAAGACCATGGTTGATTGTCCTCCTCTATGCGAGTTGTCTAAAGATAGTTTTTCCCTATATCTTTTTATCGGCAAGATGCTCTAAAAAATCGAGAGGTGGACACGGGTTTAGTCAAAAAAATGAAAAATCCTTGTACTTAGCAGTCATTCCGCTCTTGGTACAAGAAACGCCGATGATTCCGTTTATCATAAGGAATCATCGGCGTTTTCTTAATCAATCGATTGTTCTTGGACCAGACGTTCTGATGTGTATCTAAGGCGGAGCAGGAAAAGAGGAAGTGTGTGACGTTGCGCGACGGCTTCAAATCGGCACAACACAAAAAAGTCTCCTACTTTTCACGTAACACGTGTCGGAGTTCGCTGATCCCGAGAATCAGCATACAAAGTGCTAACGGGATGAAGAATACTAAAAACATTACTTCAGGTATGGCATCCAATAAAAATAAACTGAGCAGGATGATGGTCAAAATGGTCGTCAAGCTGACGAGCGAACTGCGGTTAGACATCGTTCTCCTCCTTTAAGTGGTTATTCTTCCGCAAACGGACATAACGGATGATGGCCGGTACCGCAATCGAAATCGAAAAAGCGCTAACGAGCAACAAATCGGTCTGCCTGAAAAATAAATAATCGATGCCGATTAACAAAAATAATAAAATCTGGATGATCCGAAAATGAGGCTGCGTACTGCGGTGAATGATGTCCTGTTCTTTTGTTGGACTAGAGTGATGCGTATTCTGACTCAGGAAATCAAAATAAAAATAACTGAGGACGCCGAGTTGGACGACCGAAAAGAAGGTAACGCCTGTCTGTTCAAAGAAGATACTGAACAGGGTCATTCCGAACAAAAGTATGTAGAGTGCTGATACGATTCGTTTCGTGCGTGTCGTCAAAGTAAGTCCTCCTGGAAGTGAGTCGATGTTACCCTGTTCTACGGCACGGCAAGGAAAATGTTTCAAGCTATGAATGGATACCGGTCAAAAACTAAGTAACAATAAGGAGGAAACAGGATGAGTTACGGGATTTGCGGGAAATTTACGACGACAGCGGGACAACAAGAAAAATTAGTGGAGCTTCTGCTGGAAGCAGCAGACTCGCTCGAATATGTCACATCATGTCTACATTATATCGTCAGTGTCTCCGATGAAGCGGACACGGTCATCGTCCACGAAATCTGGACGAGTCAAGCGTCGCACAAGGCGTCACTCGAGCTTCCGGCGACGCGGCGCCTGATTGAGCAGGCACGCCCGCTCATCACGGGAATGGAACGCTTGTTGACATTCGATCCGCAAGGCGGAAAAGGGTTATA
Source organism: Exiguobacterium sp. s193 (assembly GCF_018618755.1). Classification (GTDB taxonomy): domain Bacteria; phylum Bacillota; class Bacilli; order Exiguobacteriales; family Exiguobacteriaceae; genus Exiguobacterium_A. Next base: position 46,183 of record NZ_JACSMR010000012.1, on the reverse strand, counting down.
AAGGGTAATTTTTGATGTTTCGGTCAAAAGTTTGTAAAAAATTAGAACTTTTTTTGCCGATTGACGTAGAGTATACATGAGGTGAAGACAATGGAAAAACGACGAAGAATTCAACGCATCCGGGAAGAAAAAGAACGGATTGCGTTCATTCGTATTATTTTTGCTGTACTGTTCGGACTGGGTGTCTTTTCATTCATTCAGTATGATACGGCGACATGGCCAAAAATCCTGGTCGGAGTCAGCTTTCTCGCACACGGATGCCTGCACTGGATTGAAGCGAAACGGGTCGGAGCATTATCAAACAGCCAACCGGCGCGCAACCTGATCCGACTCCGCTACGCGGTTGATTTTGCGTTAATCGGTCTGATTGCATTTTTCTTCCCGTTATTAATCGGGTTAGAATTGTCGCTTGTACCAAGTTTTATCGGTTACTTTATCGGCCTGCTGCTTTTTTATCTGATTGATGTGTACCTGGAGCGGAAGGTGCAGACTCTTGATCCGCTGCATCCGACAAAAAAAGAACTACGCAGTAAAGCACCTGAACTGAAAGCCAGATGACTTTAAGTAGGGGATGAACAAAATGGAAAAACAAACGAAAATTCTAATCATGCAGCAGGAAAAGAAGCGAAATTTTTTGAAACGATTGGTATTGGTAGTAGTCGTCGCACTTTGTTTGTATGGCTTGGTTCAAACGGGAGCTGACGAATGGATTGTCCCACTGCTCGTCATCCTCGTCCTCATCCATGGACTGTTACTGTTCGGAAAGGCGAGGCGGATCAGTGCCCTATCAAGTATCAAAGCAGCACGGCGGCTGATTCGTTTACGTTACACGGTTGAATTCTGTCTCGTTCCCATTCTTCTGCCGATTGCTCTTCTGGCACGGTTTCCTGATTACTTGAGTACACCTGTTTCGATCGTTCTTCTGCTGGCTCTGCTGTTGATTGCCTTTTTGAAGCAATACCTGGAACTGCGCATCATGCGGACCGATCCGAGTCACCCGACGGACGACGATCTACGCAAGAAACCACGGATGGCAAACTAAAACAGTACTTCCACCCGTTGATTCGTCAGCGTGTGGAAGTACTGTTTTTTAGTTGAGTTCGATTTTAACGGTAGTCGGTTTTGCAAACGCGTCACTTGACGCGAACATGACGAAGACATTTTCCGTTTCCGGTACTTCGTAGACGAGATCGACCCTTGATTTATAGGGAGCAAAGTACTGGTAACTGTTTTTCCAGGCTTTCTCATTCCGGTTGACATAGTCGACCGTTTCGTAGACATGCCCATTCCCATCCTGAAGCGTGAACCGGTCCGGTTTATATTGACTGTAGGCACCGAGTACATCTTCTGTAATATCCGGGTCATGTAAAAACAACGGGAGCGTGATGTAGCGTTTACCGGCTTGCTGCGTCAGTTTGAGTTCAGCCGGCGGACGGGCTAACAGTTTCCCGACACGGAAGGTGGCATCCTTTAATTTTGGATCCCCGGGATAGGTTTTGAGCAGCCCCTGATTCATCAGCTTTTCGATTTTTGCCGTCTCCCGTTTCGACGGTTGTTTAGCGGTCGATTTTTTGGCGGTCAAATCGGCAAGCTTTGTCCCTGTCGTCGTTTCAGTTGTTTGGGTTGTCGGCTCGGCCGCCGGTTGTTCGACTTCACTCGTCGTCGCAAAGAAGAATAGTCCGGCGACACTCGCGACGAGTGCGGTCCCGACTGTTCCGAGCGCGACTTTAAAACGACGTTCCGTCGCCTTGGCATTGACGGCAACGCTCCCGATGGCTGCATTCGGTTTGATTTTAACCGCACGGTAGGCGGGTAATAAAGCACCGATGATTCCTGTCGTAATCGGAACCAACAGCGTTAGACTCAAGAACCCGAGCTCGGCCGTCGGGAATTGATTGTACATCTTGAAAATCAAGCCGAGTGAGACGACGAGGCCAATCAATCCGGCAAACAGACCGGTCATTACCCCTTCCAGCAAGACGAGTTGACGGATCATCCCGTCGCGCCAGCCGGTCGCTTTCAGCACGGCGAGTTGTGATTTTCGTTCGTTGACGTTTTGCCACATGATTTCCGTCGTCGTCAAGATGGCGATCAGCAGGGCGACCCCCATTGCGACATAATGCATCATGCCGACTTCAAGGGCAACGAATTCGCCGAGCCAGGACGCATACAAGACCCCCTTGAGCCGGAACGTGACGAACAGGAAGAAGATGAACAAACTGGTCGGTAAGGCGATTGCGACAAGCGACAGTAATGTCCGTTGCCAGTACGTCGCCAATTGGTTGATGCTCATGCCAAGGACGGACTGCGAACGGACGAATCGACGCCCGCGCGAGACTTCTCCCGCCTGGATGCTTTCATACGGTTGAATTTTTCGAATCAACAGCATCGGGACGAACGTACCGCCCCAGTAAATCAATAGTCCGGCGAGACCTATCAGAACGATTCGGCCGAGTGCGATTGGATGATCGGTCGTCAGCCAAAATGTCCCGAGAATCGTCCAGGCAATCAAGGCGACGAGTGACCCGAGTAACGTCGCTTCGAGGAATAACATCTTCGACAGCTGGCGCGGGCGCCAGCCGAGTGCCAGTAAAATCGCAAATTCTTTTTTTCGGGCGTAAAGCAGGATGATGTTCGAACTGAAGACATAGACGAGCGCCACTAAAATGACGCTTGCAATGACACCGCTCATCCCGACTTTCGCTTCCTGGAAAATCGCCATCGAGGAACCGAGTTTAATCCAGGGCTGCTGGACCCAGCCGAGTGCCGGCTGATCTTTGAGTCCGGGCAGATACGTCAGCGCGAGCTGCGGAGACGAACCGAGCGTCACATCCGTGATCAGTCCGGTTTTGTCTTCGATTTCCTGCGCGACAGCTTGTAATTTTTTTTCGCTTTGTTCATTCATCGTATCGATGCCTTTGACATTGACACGGATGACGGAGATGGCTTTTTTACCGCGAATCTTGAAGGCGGCGTCAAGCGTCGTCAACATCGAAGGTGGTTTCGTCATGAAATCATACGGATCGTTTGTTGGTTTGACGTCACGCGGTGGGTTGATTGGTGTCTCATTTTTATCCATGACCCACTGTGCCTTTGCCGGGAAATAGGTTTCCATCGGCAGTTCCGTCAACGGATCTTTCGACAAGTTTAATTTTTTCGGATCAAACACACCGATGTAATACGGATTGATCCGCGGCCAGTCATCACTCGATGTCCCGAACTCGCGTGCTGCCCGGTACATGCTGCGTTTCGCAAGCAGGGAATCCGGGTTGATCAGCTTCGGTTCGACCTGATAAGTAAAGGGCCACCGGGAGGGATAGGGACTCTTGACGGATTGATAGGTGATTGGTGAAGGCTTGAGAATCAGCCATTCCGAGTAGCCGCTGTATTTTTCAGGTAACGAATTGTTCAAAATATCATGAATGAATTGTTTTTGGACTTGCGCCGTCGTGATTTTATACGTCGGTGCCTTTTCATCGACGGTAGGGAGCTTGTCTAAGTATGTTTTGCCGCCCTTTTTCGTGACCTCTTGAATCGTCGGTACCATCGAGTCATCAATCAGCGGTAAATCAAGTTTTTCATATTTATAGGTCCGGGACGCATCGATGTAATCCCGTTCATTCATTAAAACCGGAATCATATCGACGTTCTCGAGCGCCGTCACGACGTCTTCATCCGTGAAATAACGGCTGTGGTCCACGTTTTTTGTCGCTTGATCAAGTCCGACGAGTTGTGCTTCCGCTTCCGGATCAATTCCGGCAATCATCGTATCACTGCCATACTCGTCGAGCGGTTGTTTTCCGAGACCGACCGGTGAGACACCGGATTGTCTCGTATCGCCACTCGCATCCCAGCCGGCGGCTAAATAACGGACCGTCGTCGACTTGTCGACCTGCAGACCGGTATTTTGATAATCGGTGATCGTCAGCTTATAGACTCCGGGGTCATCAAACGTATGCGTCCCGACGGAGGAGCGTGTCGAGTTATTTCCGATCATCGCGATCGGCGCTGCGACTTCGACGTCCGTGATGTCTTTGATCGTCTTGTATTGTTTCATCGTGATGCCGCCGTCGAGACCGCTCATATAATTCGGCTCGAGTAAATGTAAATCTTCCGTCACGCTCCGGCTTCCCGGCGGCCGGACGACGATATCATATGACGAGTTCCAGCGTTTTTGCAGTTCGTCAACGACGGTCCCATTGTTTGCTTGGGTCGTCCCGATTAAATAGCTGAGTCCTGTACTGACAATCAGGACACCGACGAGTAACAGGATGAATCGCTCCTTGTTTCGCCACCATGAGTTCCAAATGAAGGACATCATAAGCGTCCACCTCCTTTTACGTGTAGCGACATGAAAGACGGCCCATTCCGAATCGGAACCGGCCGTCGTTTTAACCGATTAGGGTAGAAAAAGTCACCATGTTAATCGATGCTGATTTTGACGGTATATGTCTTCGGGAACGCATCGCTTGACGCAAACATAACAAACGTATTGGCATTTTTCGGGACGTGGTAGACGACATCCATCACGAGACGGTTCGGAGCGATGTATTGATGTTCGTACTTCCAGGCTTTTTTGTTATGACTGATGTAGTCGACCGGAGCATAGTCATGTCCGTGACCGTCATTGATTGAAAAAGCATTCGGACGATAGACGCTATATCCGTCTGACGTACCTTCTTTATCGTGTAAGATGAGCGGAACCGTGATATAGCGGTACCCGTCCTTTTCCTTCAGCTTTAATTCTTTTGGGGCGGCTAAGACGATCGGGTCAACGCGGAAAGTATTTTTCTTTAAAGCCGGATCTCCCGGATACGTCTGGACCATTCCGGCACTCATTAATTTTTGAATCGATGGTGTACTGGAGACGTTCGTAGTGCTGACTTGCTTGACTTTAACCTGGGCTGTTGAATTGGTTTTATCCTGTACAGCTGATCCATCGTAAGTTGTAAAAGCGAAGACAGCGCCACCGGCAAGCACGGCGACAGTAGCAAGTGAAAGCACTCGTTTTTGAGTAGTCATGATTGGAACACTCCTTCTTCTGTTTAATTTGGAAACAATTATCAGAATAATTAGATTAAATATACTGTTTATTATTACCAAATGCAACTCATCTTCGTGTAAGATGGGAATGAGAAAGTGAAAATAAGCGTTCGACGGGTTGGATTACGTCCGGTACCTGATTATCGACATGTTGAAAAGATGAAACAAAAAAATGATGTGGAACCGAAATGTTTTTTGTATATAATGTAAAAAAGAAACGGAGGATCTTGAATGACAACTGAACAATTTTACAAGATGTTACCAACACTTGAAACGGACCGCTTGCTGTTACGTCCGATGCGCCAGGAGGACTTGGATGATTTGTTCGCCTATACCCAGGACGAGGAGACGGCGCGTTACGTGACGTGGAACGCAAATCAGACGGTGGACCAGGCAGAGCAATTCCTGACGCACGTCCTATCGAACTATGAACAGGGGAAACAGGCACCGTGGGCAATGGAATGGAAGGCGACGGGACAGATGATCGGCACGATCGATTTTATTCATCTGCTACTTGATGAGAATAAACAAGCAGAACTTGGGTACGCCTTATCGCGGCAATTCTGGGGCAAAGGCATCGTCACGGAAGCTACGGAACGAGTGTTGGCATTCGGTTTTGAGGAATTGGAGCTGGAGCGGATTCAGGCACGGTGTATGGAGCCGAACGTCGGTTCAGCACGGGTGATGGAGAAGGTCGGGATGACGTACGAAGGCACGTTACGCCGCTTGATTTTCATCAAAGGGACGTTTCACGATGTCAAGATGTACTCCATTTTACGGGATGAGTACGTGACGCAACGTCAGGCAGCGGGACAGAACGAAAAACAACATCAATGAGCAAATGAAGCCCCCGGCCATTTTAAGCGGTCGGGGGCTTTTGATTATGTTCTGTTTTCAATCAACGAATCGATGACGGTAACCGTGTTCGTGACCGTATCGAGAATCCGTGTCCGTCGATCGTCTTTTGACAGGAAAATCGCTTCACCGGTCGCGTCATACGCAAACGCCGTCGGAATCGAAAAGCCGCAGTTGCGGTAAGACCCGTCGGCATGACTCGTCCCGATGACGATAGCGGATTGCTGGCGGCTGATGCGGGCTGCTTCGCCCGACCACTCGGCATATTGTTCCGGACTGAACATCCCGACGCCGATCGGATTGAAGATCACTTCAATGGTATCGTTCTTCAGCCCATCGAGTCCTAAGAAGATTTCGCGACAGAGCAAGTACCCGTACCGATGGTCATTATCCGCGACGGTCGACGGTTGATAGAGCGGACCAGCTTCCGGTGTCTTCGCACGGTCGAGAAGGATTTCTCCATGTTCGTTAATGATCAATGCCCGGTCCAACCGGTCGGCGTCCCGGTACCCGGTGACGATCATTGTCGTATACTGTTTTGCAAGTTGACAGAGCGTCACGAGATCGGTCTGCCGGCAGTAGCCTTCCGGGTACAACACGATGTCGATGTCGGGATAGGCGGCAAGCTCTCGCCGCAATTGCTGTAAGTCAGTTTCTTGTTTCGGTTGTCCAATCAAAATGTGCATGTAGCTTTCACTCCGTTCGTATCATGGTCTAAAAAAACTATGTAGCTGACTTGATTTTAGCATAATTTGTAATTTCAAAAGGAGAATGTCACGTCGTCTGATTTAGGAAATGCGTTTCGTCGGCAAATCTTCTTTAAAAAATAGTTGTTTACCCGGCAAGAGGACAGCGATGCTTTGAAGCAGACTCAGCCCGATTAATACACCGGCCGCCGTCAACACGGTGAAGCGGAGCGGGAACAGGTCACCGGTAAAACCAACGAATAAAATCAACACGATGTGGAGTACACTTTGCCCGAGTCCATAAAGACTTGTTACCCGACCCATCAATTCATCCGGCACATTGTTTTGATAAAATGTCACGAAGCCGGTCCCGGAAAAGGCATTAAAAAACCCGAGCAAGATGAATCCGGTCGCGACGAACGAATAACCGCTGACGAGTAACGTTTTGAGCGACAGGTGACGCGAGAAACGGGCAACGGTCAGTCCACCGAGCACGGAACCGATGCCCGTTATACTGATCAACAGTCCATAATCGGTTACCGATAGTCCGACGACGGTCTGCAGAAAGACGACTTCCTGGGCGTCCATCGCAAGCGCAAGGCTCATCGTCAACAATCCGATGACATAAACCGCGATGATAAACCGGTTCGACCGACTGAATCGGGCGACGGTGCGCCAGTCCGCTGCGACGTCGGCGAATCGTGATTTCTCGACAGCGGGCGGACGAGGGACGGAAGGCAGGAAAGCTAGTAATATGCCGGAAACGACAAACGAGCCGGCATTGATCCAAATCGCGACATCGGCTGTCGCGACGAGTAACAGCAGACCGGCTAACGCCGGACCAATCAAAAAAGCACTCGACGTGATCAGACCACGATAGGCATTAAACGTTTTCCGACCGGTGTCTGGCACGAGTTGTGTCAGGTAGGTCGTCGCGGCAGGTTCGAAAAACGCTTTGACAAGGGCGAGGGCAAACAGCGTCAGGTACATCAACGGCAGTGTCGACAGGAGCGGAATCAGCGCGACGAGCAACGCCCGGACGAAATCCGTCCCGATCAACCACCTGCGTACATCGACCCGGTCAATCAGACTGCCGACCCAAAATTTCGTGAACAGGGCGGCAACAGGACCGATGATCCAGAGTCCGGCGACAGCGGTGGCGGAGCCGGTCAGTTGATAGAGATAGACATTGATTGCGACGAGATAAATGAAATCGCCGAATTGCGAAATGCCGAATGAAGCCAGGAGCGTCGTAGCACGAGACAAGGGGAATCCACCTGCTTTCTTTATACATATATTACCAATAGCATATCGGATAAATGTGGGGTTCACAATGCCTGAACCGTGCAGGTTTTTTGTACCGATCTGTCGTATTACTTAAGTAACAAATAAGCTCGAGGAGGGTTACGATGAGAGCCGTCGTTTGTACTGCATATGGTCCGCCCGATGTACTGAAGCTGCGAGAAGTGAAACAGCCTGTCCCGAAAGCATCTGAGTTGCTGATAAAAGTCCATGCCTCCGCCGTGCATTCAGGTGATCGTCGTCTGCGGGCACTCGATGTACCGGCAGCAGGAAAACTTCCGATGCGTGTCGTCATCGGGTTTAAAGCACCGAGACAGCCAATTTTAGGAGTTGTCTTAGCCGGCGAAGTCGTCGCGACAGGCAATCGTGTCCAGGATTTTAAAGTCGGCGACCGTGTCTATGCCCTGACCGGGATGCGCTTTGGTGGTTACGCTGAGTATGACTGTATCAAGGAAACCAGCTGTGTCGGGCAGATGCCGCGTAATGCAAGCTTCGTGGAAGCAGCCAGTCTTCCGTTTGGCGGAACGACCGTCCTCCACTTTTTCCGGAAGCTGAACCTTAAGCAGGCGAAAACGATTTTGGTTTACGGAGCCTCGGGCGCCGTCGGTTCGCTTGCCGTCCAAATCGCCAAACAATACGGACTTCATGTGACGGCGGTCTGCAGCGGACGGCACGTTGAGTTGGTGAAAGGTCTTGGCGCGGATGTTGTCGTCGACTATACAGCAGAAGGATATGATGCGCACCTGACGACGTATGACGCAGTATTTGACGCGTCCGGAAAGATTGACAAACGAATGGCACGTAAGCACGTCGGAGCGAAAGGGGCGTTTCTTTCAGTCGCCGGACAAGGCGTGGCACGGGCGCTGAAAAAAGATTTGATTTTACTGAATGAGTGGTTTGAAGCGGGTGAGCTGAAAGCGGTCATCGATACGGTATTTTCGCTGGAAGAGATCGTCGCTGCCCACCGTTACGTCGATTCCGGGCGGAAATACGGCAATGTCATCGTGTCGGTCGTGGAGGATTCCGGTAAAACGGATTAGATGCCACATCGTCATGACGGATACCGTCGGACTGACGCAAAAAACAAAGTAGAACAAAAAACACCTTTGCCTGCAGCGTTTCAAAGGTGTTTTTTATCTGCGTGGAACGTCATTTCAAGACATCATACGTCACCATGATGAACTGACCGGACGGACGACAGCCGGTCAGCCGGAACCGTGTCTCAAGCGTCCCTTCCGGAAACAGTGGAATCCCGCTGCCGAGGACGACAGGCGCGATCGCCAGTTCGAGCTGGTCAATCAATTGTAACCGTAAGGCTTCCTGAATCAATTCACCGCCGCCGACGAGCCAAATCTTGCCGTTGATGCTTGGACTAATCCGGTCGATCAACACATTAAGTGGTTCGTTCGTGTAGGTGGCGTATTCGGACTGTTGGTTGGTCTGTCGGGTCAACACGTAGTTCTCGAGTCCGCTGTACGGGTAGTCGTCACTGAGGACTAAGACTTCGTCAAATGTTTTTCGGCCCATGATGACGGCACCGACATCCTCCATGAACACCGCATACCCATTGTCACCGTCCCCTTCGACAGCGAACAACCAATCGAGCGAATCATTTGATCGGGCAATCTTTCCATCGAGACTACAGGCGATATATAAAACGGTTTTAGTCATCAATAACTCCTCCTTTTGTTCGATTTATCTTTAGTCTACGGTATAATCATGACAAAAGATGTCGTAATTCGAGAGGGGATTTTGTATGAAAGGTCGCCATTTGAAACTGATGCGTCTGCTCAATCGGCAACAGCTGTTGACGGCGCGGGAACTCGCGCAAGCATGCGGCGTCTCGTTACGCACGATTCAACGGGATTTACTAGAGCTTGAAGCAAACGGCTATCCGATTTACAGCGAACGCGGACCGGCCGGCGGCTACCGGGTCTTACCAAACCGTCTGTTACCCCCACTTGCCTTGCGGGAACAGGAAGCGATCACTTTATTTTTAATGCTCGACTGGGTCGGTCAAATTCCCGATCTGCCGTTTGGTCCGTTACGGGGGAATCTTGCTGAATGGTATCTCCATGAACTGCCAACGGATCTTGAAGCAAAGATGGACCGCCTGAAGGGACGGGTCCGTTTTGCACGACCTGATACCCCACCATCCCCGTTGACGGGGGATGTGTTGGGTTTGATGGAAGCGGAAGTCAAAGGTGAAATCACTTACCGGACGACAAGCGGTCGCCGGACGATTTTGATTGATCCAATCGGTTTGACGTTTGAACGCAATCGCTGGTATCTGCTCGCCGAGACCGAACGTGGACTGCGGCAGTACCGGATCGACCGGATGGAGCAGGTCTTACCGACGACCATTTCGTCCGAACGGCTGACATTCGAGGAAGCAGAACATCAGGGGAAGTCAGGTGAACAGGTGACGATCCGACTGGAAGTGACGTCACTCGGGGAACGGTTGCTTGAAGGGATTTTACCGCTTAACGCACAACGGACATGGTCCGTTCCGGTGGCGGAGTTACCGTTTCTCGGACGCCAGTTGTTTGGACTGGGCGAAAACGTTCAGGTCCTTGAACCGTCATCACTAAAGGAAGATATACTGAAGCAGGCAAGAGCGTTGCTTGCGTCCTATGATGCCTGAAAAAGGGGTGATTCTCCTATGCCAGCAAAAAATTATGGTACGATAAAACTAGAGAAAAGTGAAAGAATGGAAGTGATTTTCTATGGAAACGTTATCATTGATTTTATTGTTACTGGCGTTAATTTTATTGACGAACGTCATCGGACATTATATCCGTTTTATTCCGACGGCCTTGATTCAAATCATCGTCGGGACGCTCGTTGCCTTATCAATTAAGGAACTATCGATTGAAGTCGAATCGGAATGGTTTTTACTGTTGTTCATCGCCCCCTTGCTGTACAACGACAGCTCACATTTTCCGCGGGAACAATTGTGGAAGATGCGCGGGGCAATCCTCGGCAACGCCATCGTGCTCGTCTTATTGACGACCGTGATCGGCGGATATTTCATCCACTGGATGTTGCCGGTCGTGCCGCTTGCTGCCGCCTTTGCGTTAGCCGCGATTTTATCCCCGACGGACCCGGTCGCGGTCAACGGAATCGCAAAACGTGTCCGGCTCCCGGAACAAATCCTCAATCTTGTCCGGGGAGAATCATTGATCAATGACGCATCGGGTCTTGTTGCGTTCAGTTACGCCGTCACCGCCGTCGTAACAGGCTATTTTTCCTTACAGGAAGCTTCATTTGAATTCATTTATATGTTCGCCGTCGGTGCCGTCGTCGGTCTGGTCATCATCGTCTTGATGAACTGGCTGAAAATCCGGCTCCGCCGGGCGGGAATCGAGGATGTCGTCTTTTATGCGCTCCTGCAAATCTTAACACCGTTCATCATCTTCTTCGTCTCGGAAGAACTGCTCCATGCGTCGGGCGTCATCGCCGTCGTCGCCGGTGGTTTGCTTCATGCCCTAATCAAGGAGCGGACGGAGACGTTCTTTGCCCACGAACAGGTTTTGACGGATAACATTTGGACGATGATTGCCTACATCTTGAACGGGGTCATTTTCTTATTGCTCGGTTTGACGTTGCCCGGGGCGACACAAGCCATCTTTATCGATGACGCCATCAACAATTGGCGGTTACTCGGGTACGTCAGCTTAATCGGTCTCGTCATCCTAGGCATCCGCTTGGTCTGGACGCTATTCTTTAATTGGTTTGACCATCGTTTCCTCCGCAAAGAAGACGAACGGCCGCCTTCATTCAAGCGGAACCTGATTACGACGCTCGTCGGCGTACGCGGGACGATCACGATGGTCGGTGTGTTATCGCTGCCGTTTTTGACGGACGCCGGGATTGCGTTCCCAGAACGGTCGTTAATCATCTTCCTCGCGGCGGGCGTCATCATCTTTACGTTAGTGCTCGCGACGATTGCCTTACCGCTATTGAGTCCAAAAGGCTCGGCCAGCCAAACGAATCTTGACTTGAATGCCCAAAAACAACGGATGATGCTCCGGGCGATTCAGGAAGTCAAACAGGCGACAAATTCGGATAATTCCCCGGTCGCGTTTGATTTGCTGAACGAATACCATGTCATGTTACGGTTGTTACGCGCCGAAGAGAAGAGCGAACAGGAACTCAACGTCTACAACGAACAGTTGAAGGAACTGCGTCTTGAAGCCGTCGCGTGGGAAACGGAATTCGTCAAAGCATTCTTTAAGAATCATGACGTGCCGGATTTATTGAAAAAAGAAACGGTTGCCTCAATCGAACACCGACGTCGGGCGATTCATTCGGAATCAACGGTCCGGCTCTATCAGCCGTTACGGAAACTGATACGCAAACGAAAACGATTTACGTTATCGTCGGATGAATTGATCCGTCTGACGGAGATGGAGCATGCTCTTTATGAACATGTCATCGGCGACATCATCGACCGGCTCGAGACGTGCCACGACAAGTATCCGACGGAAGTCGTCCAAAGTGTCAAAGGACATTACTTCCGCCTCCGCGGCAAACATACGCAGTGGGCGTCACCGGTCGGCAGTAAGGGCGACGTCGAACAGCAAAAAGAAGAACTGTGCTTACGGGCAATTGAAGTCCAGCGGCAAGAAATTGCCGAAATGTCGAAGGAAGGGGACCTTTCTTCGGAAAAAGAAAAAGAGTTACGCCGCTTCATTCACTACATCGAAAGTGTCGTTCTCTACGAATATGTCGATTAACGAAAAAAAGTCCCGCCTCTGTTGGTTCAGAAGCGGGATGTTTTTTCGAGCCAAGAGAGTGGTGTAATGCTCTTTTAGCCGTTTTAAAGCGCGTACCGTCTTAAATCGCTTCCAAAGCGAAGAGCAATCGGTCGCGACCCTGTAGCACAGCTGCAGCGGGCGTGGAAGGTTGCCGCTTTGAAGACGAGGCGAGACAGGGAAGCGCAAACGGATTGTATCTCGACATAACAGGTTTACGCTTCTAAATCGTTTGTCTACATGCTGAAAGTCCCGCCTCTGATGATTCAGAAGCGGGACTTTTTTGCGCGCCAAGAGAGTGGTGTAATGCTCTTTCAGCCGTTTTAAAGCGCGTTCCGTCTTGAATCGCTTCCAAAGCGAAGAGCAATCGGTCGCGACCCTGTAGCACAGCTGCAGCGGGCGTGGAAGGTTGCCGCTTTGAAGACGAGGCGAGACAGGGAAGCGCAAACGGATTGTATCTCGACATAACAGATTTACGCTGCTTAAACGTTTGTCTACATGATGAAAATCCCGCCTCTGTTGTTTCAGAAGCGGGATTTTTGGGTTTATCCGAGTGACAAATATTTGACTTCGAGGTAATCCTCGATGCCGTAGACACCGCCTTCACGGCCGAGTCCACTCTCTTTGTAGCCGCCGAATGGTGCTTGTGCAGCAGACGGTGCGCCGTCATTTAAGCCGACGATGCCGTACTCGAGTTTTTTACCGAGTAGGAGCGCTTCATCGATTCGTTCAGAAAACGCATATGCGGCAAGACCGTATGGTGTATTGTTCGCCCGTTCGATGACTTCGTCAAGTGTCTCGAAGACCGAGATCGGTGCGAGCGGACCAAACGTTTCTTCCTGCATACAAATCATGTCTTCCGTGACATTCGCGAGGACTGTCGGTGTAACGAAGTAACCGACCGAGTCATCGATCGTACCGCCTGTTAAGATCGTTGCGCCTTTCGCAACCGCGTCGTCGATGTGTGCTTTGACTTTCTCGACGGCTTTCGCGTTAATCAAGGGTCCGATCGTTGAATCGGCGTCAAGACCGTTCCCGACTTTTAGTTTGTTCACTTCCGCGACGAACTTCTCTGTGAACGCGTCGAGCACAGAGGCTTGGACGTAAAAGCGGTTCGTTGCGACGCAGGCCTGGCCGCCGTTGCGGAATTTCGAGCGGATTGCTTGTGTCACGGCTTTATCGATGTCCGCATTTTCCGTGACGATGAACGGTGCATGACCCCCGAGTTCGAGTGATAGTTTTTTCATCGTATCGGCTGCTTGACGCATGATCAATTTACCGACGGCAGTAGAGCCTGTGAACGTGATTTTGCGAACACGGCGTTCTGCTTGCCAGACACCGCTGATTGTTGCGGCGTCACCTGTCAAGACGTTGATGACACCATTCGGAATGCCTGCTTCTTCAGCAAGTTCGACGAGGCGAAGGGCTGTGAAAGGTGTTTCTTCCGACGGTTTTAAGACGACCGTACAACCGGCTGCAAGAGCTGGGGCGAGTTTTCGTGTGATCATCGCAGCGGGGAAGTTCCACGGCGTGATCGCGGCGACGACGCCGACCGGTTCTTTTTCGACGAACAGGCGTTTACCCGGAACCGATGCCGGAATTGTTTCCCCGTATATCCGGCGTGCTTCTTCTGCATACCAGCGGACATATTGATTGCCGTAATCGACTTCACCGAGTGCTTCGACAAACGGTTTCCCTTGTTCGCGTGTCATGATGTCAGCTACTTCGTCGCGGTGATCATTGATCAGGCGGTACCAGGCGTCGATTTTATCGGCACGCGCATCCGCCGTTAAGCTTGACCAGGTGACGAAGGCATCGCTCGCCGCGTCGACCGCCCGTAGAGCGTCATCTGCCGAACTGCTTGGGACATGCCCGAGTAATTCTTTTGTTGCCGGGTTAAAGACCGGAATCGTTTGTTCTGTTTCATACCATTGTCCGTTCACTACATTTTTTTCAATCATGTGTTGCACCTCCGTGTGTTTTCATTACGTCCCTAATTAAACACCCGGAAAGTACATTTGTGTACTTCCGCTTTGGAGGGGGGACATAACGGAATGGAATGACCTGGGAAAACTACGATTTTTAATAATGGATTGATTCGAGTCAGATTTCGTGAGAAGACATTGAACATTGACTTTAAGCCGATTGCGGAATACCGCTTAAAAAAATCCGATATTGTCAGCCCGCGCCGTGTGTTGTAAAGAAACGAGTCCCGCGACTTGTTTCTTCAGACTGTAGGCAACGTGCTACCTGGGAGATCAAGCGTCTGTTTTCGTTGCTTTCCTCGGGCGAGGCGCAAGCCGTTGCTCCTTGATCCTAACGGACAACGAGCAGGGTCTTGCCTGCCTCTGAAAAGTGCGCTAAACACGCACTTTTTCCCGCAGGAGTCAACGAAACGTGACGCTTTTTAGGGCATGCCATGAAGGAAATCCAGGCATGCAGGCGGTTTAGAGCGCAATCTGTCTTGAATCGCTTTAAAGACGAGGCGAGACAGAGAAGTGCGAACAGATCGCCTTTCGATATCGCATATTAAAAGTTTGTTTACATTAAGAAACAAGTCCTGTGACTTGTTTCTTTTTTTAGCTTACCAGACCGGTCAGTCGCTCACCCCGAAGACGATATGTCTCCAAGTGAAGCTGAAGCGGATTATCCTGTACCGGATGTTGCTCGGTTTCCTGTAACAATTGTTTCGTCCGTTCAACGAAATGCAGATTGAAGCAGCCCGAGAGCCACAGCAACGAAGCCAGTCGCGGATCATCTTTCGGCACGAGCATGGTTGGAGAGTTGTAGTGGGCCAGTAATGATTTAGCGAGACGACCAGATACATCATGCGATTCGATACTCTCCGTCCGGGCATACCATTTGATCAGCCAGGCCAAATCTTGCACGCGGTCCGTTGCGCCGATATGTTCATGGTCGACAATTCCGACGATTTGTTGATTCGGATTCCATAAGACGTTAAGCGAATTCAAGTCGGTCGAGATGACCGGTTGAGTAGAAAAATGGTTTCTATGTTTCGTAACGTCAATATATTGGTGCGCAAGACTCAGATACTCCTGAAACGAATCCTGGACCGATTCCTGCATCGATGAAAACGAAAGCTCTTGCAAATCATGGAACCAACGCTGATAGGCTATCGTATGGTCGACGTAAGGAAAGTGAAACGCCTGATAGTTGCGTGACAAATCATGCACTTGACGGGCTAATGTTCCAATTTGAGCAGCGGAATGCATCGTATTGGCTGTCACATGGTGTCCGTCCATCCAGTGAAACAGACAACATGTCCACTTTTGTCCGGTTGAATCCTGGATTGTCGTGAAAAGCTCCTCATGTATCGGTTGCACGCGTTTCATGAACGGAATATCATGTGCCCGCAGATAATCGGTATACCGCAACTGTTCCGTAAGTAGATCCGGTGTGGATCGGGACAGGGTAGATTCGGCATAACGCTTTTCCGGTAACAGGCGAATCGAATAGAAAAGTCCGTCAATCGATATTTTGTAGTGTTTATCGTCATGTTTGCCATGTGTCGTTAATGAGTTAGGAGCGACTTTCAACGAGTGAAAAACGAGACCGAAACTGTTGACTGCCTGTTCGATCAAGGGGTAATCGTTTTTTGGATACATACATGCTTAGTCCTTTCTGCGGACAGTTGGTGCAGATGTGGAATGTTCATCTGAGAGCTGAAACGATGCCGGTTGCGTTCCGTCCTGATCCGTGAAGCCGTAGTCGCGTGCGAGATCCGAGACGAATAAGGCTTGCCCGGTCCGATGCATTACGGTCGAATCATTCAAAAGGGCGACGACAGCCCGGCCGACGTACGCGGTGGTTTCGGTCGCATCACTGCTGAATCCTGCGTCCACGACCCGTTCCGTCCGCATGAAACCGGGACACAGCGCAATAACAGTGATGTGACTCTCCCGAAGTTCCTGCCCCATGACACACGTCATCCGGTTGATCGACTGCATCGCCAAATCATAATACAGGTTGCCGGCGGCTTGATTCGGGCTGAACGACGTCAAATTGACGATCAATGCTGCCGGACTTTGCTGAAGCAACGGAACAGCGGCTCGCGTCGTCAGCAGATAGGCTTTCGGTCCGGCGACCATCATCGCGTCCCAGTGCTCCGGCGGTCGTTCCCAAAACCGCTTGCCCTGTCCGGAAGGAAGCGAGGCTTCCGAACCGCCGAACACACTGTTGACGAGCAAATCAATTCGTCCGTGTCGCGTTTGAATCTGTTGGAACAAACGGGTAATGTCGTCCGGATCCGTATGGTCGCAGCGGACCGGAATGCCAATACCACCACGAGCCGTGACACCGGCGGCCGTCTCTTCAATCGTTTCCGGACGATTGTCGGTCGTCCCGTTCTGTGTACTGCGCCCGGTCACATAAACCGTTGCCCCAGCTTGTCCGAGTTCGTAAGCAATCCCGCGTCCGGCGCCGCGTGACGCACCGGTGACGACTGCGATTTTTCCAATCCATGCTGTCATGAAGTCCTCCAATCGAATATGTAATACATCAAACAGGGACTCTCCATGACGCTCGGAAGTCCCTGTTGCTTCGTTGTGCTTAAAACCCTTTAATCGTCATCCCGCCGTCGACGAACAATGTCTGACCGGTGATGTATGATCCGGCGTCCGACGCAAGGAAGACGGTCGGACCGACGAGTTCCGTCAGTTCACCGACCCGTCCGAGCGGTGTCACGTCGACGATGTCCTTTAAGTACGCCGGATCGGCCAGTAACGGTTCCGTCAGCGGCGTCTTGAAATACCACGGACCAATCGCATTGACGCGGATATTTTTCGGACCCCATTCGAGGGCAAGGACTTTTGTCATCTGAATCAAGGCCGCCTTCGTCGTCGCGTAGACGACACCGGTCCGTAAGGCGACGTGACCTGCGACCGAGGCGATGTTAATGATGTTGCCACCCGTGTCCTGCATCCGGCGTCCGACTTCCTGCGAAAACAGGAAGGCCGACTTCAAGTTCGTCTGTTGAATCGTTTCCCATTCGTCTTCCGTGACGTCAAGCGCTTTCGAGCGGATGTTCATCCCGGCATTGTTGACAAGCGTATCAATCCGGTCGACGAGCGTATAGGCTTGTTCAACCGTCGCGACGACTTGTTTCCGGTCCGTCACGTCACACGTCAAGACGAACGCCTGTCGACCGAGTGCTTCAATCCGGCTTGCCGTCTCTTGTAAATCCGCTTCCGTCCGGGCGACGAGGATGACGTCAGCGCCAGCTTCTGCCATCCCGATGGCAAGTGCTCGTCCGATGCCGCGTCCGGCTCCGGTCACGAGGGCAGTTGTTTGATCAAGTCGAAAAGTCGGTAAGTACATCTGGCCACATCCTATCTTAAAAAGTCTGTCTTTACTGTACGTCTAAATTGACTGAAAAGAAAGAATAATGATTAAGGCGTCGCCCAAATTTTAGGAGGAGAAGCAGGGGAACGGGCGGACAGGTCCGAATAAAAGTATTTATGACTAAATCAATGAGGAGGAAACGTCTTGAAAAAATCTTGGTTCTGCCTTGCCGGGAGTCTGCTCGTGCTCAGCGGCTGCGGAAACGAAAATTATACGAGTGAAAAAGCACTTAAGAATGGGGACATCGTCCGGCACATGACGGAGCTTGAAAACGGTGAACGGTTTCAAGAGTTTATCAATCGCGTCGAGCGACAGGAAACAGATGACATCCGGATCACTTCCTATACGATAGAAGGTGACCCGATTTTTCAGGACGTCACGTATGACGGAAAACAGTTCCATTATTCACTCGACTCGTCGCAGGATGAGTTCGGGAACGAGGCGGACGACCGGGACGGGGAAAGCTGTCAGGCGTTGAAAAAAGACCAAATAGACGAAACGCACGTCTATCTGTTGACGGATTGTGCCGAAGGAGAAGATCATCCGTTACTCGAAGCGACAGCAGCAGAGCTTGAATAATGAATCAGCCTTCCGGAATCGCTTCATACAAGTACGCTTGATTTTTTTCGAAGATATATAGGACACCAGTCGTATCGCCCCGGTACAGTTTCGTTCCTGCCGACCAGTCTGTCGCCATCCCTTCTGCTAAGGGCTCGTCTGCGGTCGCTTGTTTCGTGACGGTCGCAAACGATTTGACGTCTGCCTGTGTAAGCGTCACGGGTGCACCGGATAGCCGGTAAACACGATCCTTGATTCGGATTAAGTCGGCATCTTTGTTTTGACGGGCTTCTGCGGCGATTGTATCAGTCGTCGAAACACGTGTCGTATCGTCGGAACAGCCGCTTAACGGGAGGAGACTGGCAGCGAGGGCAAGTGAAAGGATACGTTTCATAAAGTGATACCTCGTTTCTTAAGAATCGATGATTGGTTTCTTACAGTTATACGGTAGAATCAAAGGTTAGGTTTTTTAAATCCTGTTTTTCCTTTAAAACGACTCAATCAATCGTTGCATCGTGTCCTGGAACGAGCGGACAGGTGTGTAGCCGAGCGTCTTGATTTTATCCGTTGTATAGAGGGGACGTTCGACCGGTCGGTCCGGCACCTGATAGGGTTTACCGGACGCTTTAATCAGTTGCATCCGAAATTCGGTCTCCGGGATGTTGGCGTCGACTGCATGAAAGATATCTCCCGGTGTTGCGCGCCGGACGGCAAGGTGAACCATCTCCGCCAGATTATCGGCGTGCACCCAGTTGACGACATCATCCGGATGGACCCATGTGACGACTTTTGTTTCCTGCATCCGTTTGACTTGCCGGTCGCCCCAGTAAGAGTTTTCTTCGGCACAGATTGCACCGGGACGGAGGATGATGACGTCAAGCCCGTCAGCCGCATACTGCTGTAAAATCCGTTCGGACCGTACCTTCGTCAAGATGTACGGTGCCGCGTGATCGTCGCTCAGTGGCGTCGCTTCCGTTATGAGACCGCCCGCCGGTTCGCCGTAAACGGAAGTCGTCGAGATGTGGAGGAACAAGGCGTGCGCGTCAAGCGCGGCAGCCGCGAGGTGTTCGACTCCGGTGACGTTCGCTGCTACGGCAAGTTTGATGTCGTCCCCGAGATAAGCGGCACAGTGGACGACGATGTCGATGTCCTGCATCGCTGTTTCAAGCGCTGCGGCGTCCGTCAAGTCACCGAACGCGGGCGTAATCCCGAGCTGTTTGCAATAATCGGCTTGCGCTTCGCTCCGGACGAGTCCGCGGACTTCGGTTGCTTCTTCTATAAAACGGCGGGCGACCCGTGGACCAAGTGTCCCGCTGATCCCGGTGACGAGAATCCGTTTTCCTTTGATATCCATGAAAATTACCTTCTTTCTATCGTTAATTGACGTGCTCAATCGTTTCGACAACCGGCTCCTGATTTTTCCTGAATTCGAACTGGATGACGTCATGTTTCTTTAAAGCGGATCTGTTGTCCCGCTTGCCATCAATCCGTGTATTTCGGTCAACCGTGACTTCCGTCAACGCATAGGAAGCGTCCGGGTCCTGGTCGTCCGGTCCTAAAGAGATCTGGTCTCCTTGTATGTCGACGATGACGTAGGCGTCGTTTGCCGAACAGGCGCATTAAACGAATGACGTCAGGAAACTGACCAATAAGAACTGGATTTTGTATCTCATGGATTCCACCTACACTTTCTTCATATATTAATTAGCATCACGTTAAACTTTGCTTCGTATGGATATGACGCTCACTACAGGAGGACACAGATGAGTCGATTCGTAAAAGGGATGTTATTCGGTGTTGGATTAATTCTTATAACTACTATATTACTCGGAGTTTTCTTCATCCGGTCGATGCAGCCGGACGAGGAGCAAGAAAAAATCGTCAAACGCCAAGCAGAAGCTTATCTAGAACAACATTATAAAGAGGCCGAAGTTGTAGATGTCTACTTTGACAACATGGGGAATCATGTAGCATTTGATTACGCGGCTCAAGTCATCGATCGCAAAACAGGCATTGAGTTTTTAGTCTATCTCGATCAGTCGACAAACAAAGTTGTGGATACCTATTACGTAGAACAGTGGACAGCAGATGTGGTTGCGGTCATCCAGCCGTCAGTTGGAGAGGTGTTCGGGAACGATGCTGATTATCTTGTCCATTTTGATGAAGAAAGCGTGATGGCGTTAAATCTTCAGCCGGGTGCCGAGGTGGATTATCGTGATACGAAACTTCCACCGACAATCAGTATCACCCTTCACCGAAAGCAACAAACCCCTGACAAAAAGCGTTTAAACAACTTGAGTACAACACTACAGTCAAACAACTACCTCTCTCATGGCAAAATTCAAGTCGAATATGTGGATGAAGAGGGTGAGGTATTTGAAGGTGGGGAGGAATTGCAAGCAGTGTTTTAAAACATTACTTCAAAACAGTCCAGGCATCATATGTTTCTGCCTCAATCCCTAACTGCGCCGACCGGATCCAGTCGAAGGCTTTGAGAACGAGCGGTGATGCATTGTCAGGCGTCACGTCCTGTTCCGAGACCCAGACAGCCCCGAGAGAATCCTGTCCGTCGAATTGCTCCGGAACAGTAATGGCACCGCCGATTGCCTTGACGGTGTAGTAGACGGCGATGTGGTGGACGTCGGTGAAACTTCGCCAAAGCCACGGGAGTTTAAAGTCAATCACGCCGATGTTTTGGAGGATTTCGATTTCGAGCCCCGTCTCCTCGCGGAACTCGCGACGCATCGCATCGGCTAACACTTCGCCCGCTTCGAGGCTACCTCCCGGGAGATCATAGCGATTAATGTACGGACCGCCATTTTTGTTGATGACTAATAATTGATGGTCTTTTACGAGTAAGCCATAGACGCCAAACGCGCGATGGCAGGTAGTTACTGACATATGTAACGACTCCTTTTTCAGTTGATAGTATGCTGCAAGAGGGTGATTAAGGATTGGAACAGACCTATAAGATAGTCGGTTCCGAAGAACAGGATCCAGACGGCAAGCGGTATTTCAAGGCTCATCAATGCCTGCGTCCATCGGTACGTCGCTTGTCTTCTTCGTAAATGACAATCAACCGTAAAGAACAGGACGGCAGCGATCACGCTGAGGAAAGCGATGAGTGGGTTGATGATAAGAAAAACGAGACCAAACGACACATGGAGTATGCCGGAAAGAACGACTTCTTTTGCATTCTTTGTTTGATTACGGTAGATGAATCGACTGAATATCTCACTCAAAATCGATGTCGTCACACCATAAAGGAAGATGACCGGAAAGCTGTACATCAAATAGGCAGGAATACTGATGATCACGGTAGAGAGGTAGCGCAGGATTGAATAACCGATATCAGCACTCGGATCAGGAACGAACAGCCCGAGTACGATTGCATATAGTGAGCCTGTAAGCGATCCGGCAATGATTTTACGGTAAAAGACTGGAATCACGTCCATTCTTTGAGGCTGTGTGTATTCAAATGAATGAATGTCCGAGTATACTAGCAATATAGGAGGTTGATGCAAATTGAAGAAAAATTATACAGTCATGTTTCTTTTGCTGTATGCTGCCGCCATCATGGGGGGACTTGGACTGAGTAACCTGTTTGACTTCGCGATGTTCGTCGGTGCTGGTTTAGGGACTCTTTTCCTATTGTGTGCGATAGTATTTGTCGGAAAAAAGCAAAAGTCATCGAAGACACAGTAATATCTAGTGCTGTGTCTTTTTTGTTATATCTGGCTGTATGGTTTCGGCTGGTACGCTTTATGGATTGGTAAAAAATAAAACTATTAATTATATATGATTATAATGATAAAATGTGGAATTTAAAAGGATAAATTGGATTTCATAATAATGATAAGATGAAAAATGACGAATATTAAACATTAATCCAAGTATTGTTCATTAACTGTTTTATCAAGACGATTGGCCACTTGTTATTGTAGCTACTTGTATTCGAATTCGAACATTTCTTGGGAGGAGGAAATAATGTGGACATCCAATTATCGAGCTGTACCGCAAAAGACTTAGAAGCACTATATGCCTTTGAAATCGAAAACCGTCTCTACTTCGAACAATCAATCCCTTCCCGGGGCGACGCCTATTACTTGCCGGAGACGTTCAAGGAACGACACGCGGCGCTCCTGCAGGAACAGCAAGACGGCAGTTCGTTTTTTTACCTGATCAAGGATGAGGGCGGAACAATTCTCGGGCGGATCAATCTGGTTGACCGGAACCAAATCGAAAAAACTGCCCAACTCGGCTACCGGATTGGACAAGTCCATGCGGGAAAAGGAATCGCAAAGGAAGCCGTCCGTTTGCTACTTGGACAATGCCGGGAACACGACATTGATGAAGTCGAGGCCAAAACGACGGATGCAAACATCGCTTCGCAAAAAATCTTGACGCACAACGGATTTAAGCGCGTAGACAAGAAAGAAGAAGTGGCGTTCAACGGTCAACGGATACAGTTGATGCATTACAGCTGGAAACGATAAGGTGTTTTTAGCGAATTTCCCCATTGAGCGGAGTCATTTTTTAGGGGGAGTAAGGCGTCGCTTAAGGTTAAATTCGTTTTACCTATTCGAATAATACCATTTAAATAAGGTGAATATCTTATTCGAAATGGAATATGTTATAGTAAGTAAGTTAAAAAATACCATCTGTTCATGGGGGGAGTAAGGAATGACTGTACGGAAAAATATCGTCTATAACGTCTTATTCAATGAGACGCGAGATCAGTTGTTGATGGTCAAAAACATCGGCCCGTCGTATTCGTACTACACGTTACCGGGCGGGACGGTCGAAGCAGGTGAGACCTTACCGGAAGCCGCGATTCGCGAAGCGAAGGAAGAGACCGGTTTTGACGTCGAAGTCGGAGACCTGTTACACGTCAGTGAAGCCTTTTTCCCGCAAGTCGACGAACACTGCCTGTTCTTCTTTTTCACGGCGGAAATCGTCGGTGGTGTCATCGGGACCGTCTTCCCGGATGAAATCGAAGACATCACATGGGTCTCGATTCCGGACGCCGTCCGCTACATGCAGCTCGAGCCGGAGTATGAACACATCTTGACGAAACAACAAACGGTGCCGTATATCTTTAACGGGCAAATCACACATTAAGACGGGAGTGTAACCGATGAGAATCATCGAAACAACGGATGTCGACATCCTCGCCCGACTCAACCGGTACGTCCATGAGCCGCATGTGCGTCAGCAACCGCATCATTTTAAGCCGTACGACGTCGATGCCGTCCGTGCTTTTTTTACGAACATCGCCGGGGAAGCGCTGTATCAGTTCCTTGTCCTCGAAGTGGAGGATGAAGCGATCGGTTACGCGTGGATTGAGTACGTCAGACGTGCTGAGAGTGCATTTAAGTTTGCTGACGCGAAAGTCCGTGTCCATCACCTCTGTATCATGGATACGAAACAGCAGAACGGCTACGGTCGCCTGTTGCTCGAAGACATTGAACGGCGGGCACGCGAGCAAGGAATACATAAGGTTGAACTCGATTACTGGATGAGTAACGATGGGGTCGAGGTGTTCTACGAACGAATCGGTTTTGAAAAAACGCGGCAGGTCGTCGCGAAGTCGCTCGATTGACGAAAGAAAGATTGGTTCAGATTTGAATGGTTTTCTTGGCATTTCCGTCAATCATTTACGCCTTGAATCCGTTACGCAAGAATACCGATTACTAAGCTGCACCTTGTCTTCAATGAGAAGACAAGGTGTTTTTGTGTAAAAAATGGAATGTAAGCGAGTAAGTTAACTGAAATCAGGGTATTTTTTTAACAAGCGATAGATCACAGAAGACTTTTTCAGGAGGAGGGATTGGATGTACTTTCTATTCATCGGCTACTACGATGCAGAAAAGATGGATCAGTCTTCGCAAGAAGAACTCGATACCGTCATGGAACGCTGTAATCGACCGTTGGAACAGTTTTTTAAACTGACGCGTGTCGTGCAGGAGTGGCATCCGGGGGCGGACATGAAACGGGCCAGTTTATCGGGTGGTCAGATTGAGCGGCAGGATGGACCGGATCGGCATAATTCGGAACAGATTGGCAGCCTGATCATTTTTGAAGCGGATGATTTGGAACAAGCCGTCGAATTGGCGCTGCTCCACCCGACGACTCAGATTGCGGAAGCGGAACAGTACGGCTGGCGGATGGAAGTCCGACCGCTGCTGGATGTCACGCCTGCGTCATGATAAAGGAGTTACATGAAACAAAGCTCGAGATTCCGAAACACAAGGGAACTCGAGCTTTGTTTTTGGATAGCGGATTATCCGTTTTAGTTATGACCAATCAAACCGAGTAAGGTCTTGTGATGCGTCGCGTCACGCGTCACGAGCGACAATTCACGTTTGACATCGAACCCTGTAATCGGCAATGTCCGGATTTCCGGGGGAAGTCCGTCCTGGAAAATCTCCGGTAAGATGGCGATGCCGAGCTTAGCGCGGATGAAACCGAGCACGCTTGATCCGAACTCCATCTCGGAAGCGGCCGTATAGGTCGCACCGCGCTCTTGGAACGCCGCCTTTAGGATGTTCGTCGAGTCGCAGTCGGTCGGTAACGACAGGAACGAAGCAGCCTCGATTTGGTCGAACCGGACGTCGTCGCATCCCGTAAACCGTTCATCTTCACGGTGAAAATAGAGTAAAAATTGTTCCGTATAGAGATGCGTCGACGGATACGGATGGTCAATTTGACGGTCATCGAGCAGGACGCCGTCGTAATGGTGTTGCTCAAGTCCTGCCATCAACTCGACATACGTATGGGCCGTCTTGATTTTAAGTTCCGGACCGTTCGCCGACGGATGGAGCGCCAAGTGTTGTGGTAAGTAGGACATCGCGACACTCGGCCATGAACCGAGTGTAAACGAAACTTGTCCCTCTAATTGATCGATTTGCCGTTGCATGTCGCTCAGTTGCGACAAAATCTGTAAGGCTTGCGCATAGACGATTTCGCCGGCCGGGGTCAAAGCAACCCCCGTCGCCGAGCGGTGAAAGACGTTTGTACCGAGATAGTGTTCTAAATTCTTAATCTGTTTACTGAGTGCCGGTTGTGTCAAATGCAACAGTTCACTCGCTTTCGTCAAACTTTTTGTTTCAGCCGTCATCTGAAACGCTTCTAACCATTCCGTTTTCATGACAATCCCACACTTTCTTCGTCGTTCACTGTGATTGACGATACAACAGAACTGCTCTTGACAACAATCAATTCGCTCAAAAATGTATATTCTGCTAAGAAGATGTAGAGGAGATGACAGCGATGACAGTACCGATGTTGCAGTGGCACATGTGAAATGAAAAAGACACTCCCCGTAAACAGTTCGGAGAGTGTCTTTTTGTTGTGACCGTGTGATGCGAAATCAGACTTAACGTTGCGTTTCGTAGTAGCGGACAGCTTCGCGCCAACTCGAAAAGCGTTCAATCAACAACGTCAGTGAGGGGGCATGTTGTTCACGTGCCCAGACGGCATAGGTCTGACTCGTCATCCGGTCACCGAGCGCGGCGTGGGCGCGTCGTAAGCCGTCGAGGCAATCCGCGTCCGAAAAGCAGCCGTTCGACGTTAATTCGAACTGGGCCAATGCATTTTTCCATGTACCGTAATGGCGGATGATCGTATTGGCACTGACCATCCGCCGTTCCGTTTCGCGTAGCTCAGAATAGCGTTTAATCGTCACGCGGGTACCGTGCGTTTCGACGTAATGGGCGATACTTTGTTCGATTGTCCAGCGTGTTTTTGAAACCGTCCCGGGTCGGGGGCGGTTCAACGTATGACGCTCGGACGCATTAAGTTCTGTTTCCATGATGATTCCTGCTTGTTGTAACAGGTTGGTCCAGGAACCGAAACGTTGCTCGAGTTCCTCGAGCGAAGGATATGGAAGATGTGCCGCCAGTTTTTGATAATGAGCGGCTTTCATAGGTGTCGGGTGGATGTGATGGAGTCCTTGAATCAGTCGGATGATTTTTTCATCTTCCGTCAACACAGGTGGATGTGAATGGGTGGTCTTTCGCATATTGACGTCTCCCTTATGATATAAAAAAACATAATTTCAGTTTATCAGTTCCATATACGTCCGTGAACTAACAAAATCGTAAGGTTCGTTTGTCGGCGCAAAGATGACTGAAAATTAAAAATGGATGATAACAGGGTAATTTGTAAATAAAAACAAGCTTCCGGCTTCAAATCGGTCATCGGCTGACCGATATTCTACTTGAGATGAAACCAGGGAGGAAACATTATGAAATGGTTGTCTAAGAAACAAACAGCAAATCACTTCGAAGCAGAGCGGGAACAAGAAGCAAACCACGTTCAGCTTGAGCTCGGAGCCGATTTAGTGAAGCAACTCCGATTGATTGACTTGACGGTCGATGATTTACAAAACGTCCGGATCATCCGCCACGACGTCAAGGACTGGATGCCACAGATGGTCGATGCCTTTTATGCAGAACTCGTCCGTGTGCCGGAACTGAAACAACTGATTGAACAGCATTCAACACTCGAGCGGTTAAAAGGGACGCTCGCGACCCACATCCTGCAAATGTTCGAGGGGAAAATTACAGATGCCTATATCGAAGTCCGGCAACGGATTGCGCACCGTCATGTTCAGATCGGCTTACAAAACAAATGGTACATCGCGGCTTTCCAAAACGTCCTGAATGTATTCAACGACCAGGTTAAGCAATGTGCATGGCCGGAACTTGAAAAGATGAAAATCTTACATTCAGTCGGAAAGTTGTTTAATCTGGAACAACAAATCGTCTTGACGATGTACGAAGACATGGTCGACCGGGAACGGCAAGACGTCCTCGACGCAAAACAACGAATTGGCGTCGCGGTCCAAAAATCGACCGAAGAACTGGCGGCGATGAGTGAAGAATCGTCAGCAAGTTTCCAAGAGATGGAGCGGCACGCGAACAACGTCTCGATGACGACGGAACAAATCTCAAGCCAGTTGGCAGAGGCCGTCAAAGAAGCGGAAGACGGCGTCAAACTGGTCGAAGCGGAAACGAAACGGTTCGAAGACGTCGTCAGCGACATGAAAGCAACGACGGAGCAGGTCGCCCAGCTTGCGTTCCTGTCGCAAGAAATCGAGCGGATCGCCGCGATGGTAACGGCAATTTCCGATCAGACGAATTTATTAAGTCTGAATGCTTCAATCGAAGCGGCACGCGCTGGCGAGATGGGACGCGGCTTTACCGTCGTCGCCCAAGAAATCCGCAAATTAGCAGAAGAAAGTAAACGATCGGCAGCGGAAGCGTCCGATATCGCGCAAGAAATCACGTCAAAGATGATGACGGTTTCGGGTCAGATGGCGGGGACGGAACAATCAGTCACGCAGACGACAAATGAGCTTGCCCGAGTCGTCTCGGCCTTCACGATGATTTCGAATCAGACGATTCATGTCTCAAAACAACTCGTCGATTTGTCGAACGACACCCAGGATGTCGCCGGGACAATCGAAGGAATGCGGACCGTCGCAGAATCGATTGCCGAGACAGCAGATGATCTCCAGGACGTCGCAACGACGTTATGACGTGCTGCTAACTAAAAGGGCGCAGCTCCCGTTGCGGAACTGCGCCTTACGTTTATAATACATTAGCAATCAAGTGACTTCGGTATCGTTCCGGAGTCACTTTTTTAGTGCGCTTGCGTAAGTGTTTCACCACGACGCGGTGCTCAGCGAATCGTTTTTAAGGCCGTCGCCCACGGGATGACCTGGTCAAGCATCTGGTTCACGGAAGTTTCCTGGACGGAGGCTGCCTTTAACACAGCTCCATTTTCAAAATCCGTGAACAACGATAAAGCGGGGTGGACGCGGACATCGGCAACCATCAATTCACCTAAGATGCCGCGTAAATGTTCTGCCGCCCGGGCACCGCCGACTGAACCGTAGGAGACAATGCCTGCCGCTTTGTTGTGCCACTCGACACGGAGGTAATCAAGGGCATTTTTTAACGAAGCAGAGATTGAGTGGTTGTACTCCTGGGTGATGAAGACAAACCCATCCTGCGCCGCAATTGCCTCGGACCAGGCGGTTGCACCTGTCGCGTCGCCGTCCTTTTCACCGAGTAGCGGCAATTTGTACTCCGCGATGTCAATGATCGTATAGTTGGCGTCGCCGCGTCGGTCGGCCAGTTGTTTGACCCAGCTGCCTACCTGCGGACTTAAGCGGCCTTCCCGTGTTGAGCCTAAGATGATGCCGATATTTAAGTGTGTCATGTTCGTTTCCTCCTCTTAAAGTAGTGTTTCCTTCTTAAAGATATTCTTTTTCAATCGTCCGTGTGCTTCGGACGGTATCGATCGGACGGACCATTTGTTCGATTTGTTGCCGTTGTGATTCGAGGAATGGGGGTAAGGATAACTTTTCTCCGACCGTTTCATACGGCTCATCACCTAGGAAACCGGGACCGTCTGTCGCCCATTCGAACAACACGCCGCGGGCGACCCGGGCATAAAGGGATTCAAAGAAGAATCGGTCGACGTAGCCCGATGTATTGAATTGTAACTGGTGCATCCGCTCGATCCATTCATTTAAGGCAGCCGTGTCTTCGACGCGGAACGCGACGTGGTGGACGGTGCCAAACCCTTGGCGTCCACTCGGCAGTAACAGGTTATGTTCGACGATGACCTGGGCGCCGTTTCCGCCTTGACCCATTTCAAAGAGGTGCAGGGAACCGGCCTGATCGATTTCCCGCATCAGCATCGCTTTTTCCAAGACGTCTTTTAACCGATCGAATTCCGCAATCCGGATATGAATCGGACCTAAGCCCGTAATCGCGAATTCTAATGGAACGGGACCGTTTTGCCATGGCGTTCCGGAGGCGATTCCTTCGTTCAACTCGTCTGAAATCAGCATATACTGCTGGTCGTCGAAATCAACGAACGAGAGGGTCTGTTTCCCGAACTGTTCCTTGATGCCACGATGTTTGACGTCGTATTTATCAAACCGTTTGATCCAGTACTGAAGTGCTTCGTCCGTCGGCACGCGGAAAGCGGTTTTAAAGATTTCATTTGTACCGTGTGTTCCTTTTGGAATGCCTGGGAAATCAAAGAATGTCATATCGGTCCCGGCAGATCCTTTATCGTCAGCAAAAAAGAGATGATACGTCTGAATGTCATCCTGGTTAACGGTCTTCTTGACCAGCCGCATCCCTAAGACATCTGTGAAGAACGCATAGTTTTTTTCGGCACTGCTCGTAATCGCTGTCACGTGGTGGATTCCTTTTAGTTCATTCATGAAAATCGCTCCTCTAATCATAATTATCTCGAATTCGAGATATCTAGTTAAAAAAATTTACTGATTTTTTGCTTGATGGCCGATTTTTTTAACGGTTTCAATCAACGCTTCGATGTCAGACGGTTCAATCCCTTGGAACACCTGATTGATTGCCTGTTCGTGTGCCGGAAAAATCGTATCCATTAATTCTCGGCCTTCTGTGGTGAGTTCGGCAAATGTGACGCGTCCGTCAGTCGGACACGCCTGTCGGACGACGTAGTTCTTTTTTTCAAGCTTATTGATGACATAGGTGATGCTGCTGCTCGTAATCAAGACTTTTTTACCGATCAGTTGAATCGGTTGCCTTCCTTTATGGTACAGCAACTCGAGGACGGAAAAATCGGTCGGATTCAGTCCGGACTTCGCAACATCCTGTTTGATGACTTCATGAAGGGCATCAACGGCCCGAACCATGACGGTCAACGCTTTTAAATTCGGATTCGGCTGTTCCATGTCGTTCACCTCAATTTGTCTTTAAATCAAATATCTTTAATTCGAGATAAATATACCATCTGTTATTTACTTCGTCAACTGGTTTGATTCACTGCAGGCTGACGATATAAAAAGAGGCACCCCGTAGTGGGGATACCTTTAAAATAACGAACTCGCTTTTAACGCAAATCTTTTACCACGTCAGCTCATTTAAGAAGCCCAGGACATCTTCGTTGATCTCGTTCATGTCCTGACCTAATGTCATCAAATGTTTTGATTGGGCAAACCCTTTGACTGATTTTTGGTCTGACGCCACGCGGTTAAAAATCTCATTGGCACTTTCTTTGTACAGGGACGCGTCTAATTCTCCGTACAGAATGCAAATCGGCGAATCGATTTGTGCCAAGTTGTCACGTGTTTGGTTAACGAACTGTTCGAATTCAGTCAATGAATCAACAGGGAGATGACGGAGCGCTTCGATTTCTGACCTGATTTGTTTCTCTTCCTTGCCTTCGATTTGTTTATAACGATTGGCATAATAAAACAGCCGTTTTTGCAGGGAATCGGTTTCCTTATGCATCGGCACAGACAGCGTCACAATCCCATTGACCTGCAGATCCTGTCCCATCTTTAACGCAAGGACACCACCGAACGAAATCCCGACGACGGCGATTTTTTCAAATCCCTTGTCTTGCAACAGTCGATAAGCGTCGCGAACATCCTGCCACCAGTCGGCTGGCCCATAGGTCAGGAGCTTTTCTGCCGGCAAACTATGTCCACTGAGTATGGGAGCGTAACAGGAATAGTGATTGTCTTGCAAGTAACGTCCGAGCGGTTTCATATCGTTCGGACTGCTCGTGAATGAGTGTAAGAGGAGAACGGCGCGTTCACCTCCTTCATAATAGACGGGTTTGAGCGGTGATAGTTTGATGACCATAAGGTGCCTCACTTTCTGGGTGTCGATTTGATGTTACGGTAATCCGATTATGATTGTACAGTACCGGCGAGTGGCGTCTAACAATAGAAAAACCCAAACGGTTCACTTTTTCAAGTGTAATCCATTTGGGCACTGCGCGGTTTTCATTATAACGAGAATTTGTTCGTTTGATCTTCCAGGTGACGGGAAGTTGTGTTGAGGGTCGCGACAAGCGTATGCAAGCCTGTAATTGTCGCGATCATTTGTTCAGAGGCGGCTGCGACTTCTTCATTGCTTGCCGTATGACTCTCCGCAACCGTCGCGATTTCGTGCAAGGCACTGCGGATGGTTTGTTCCGATTGCGTGACTTGCGTCATCTGATCAGTCATTTGTGTCATCGACGAGGAGACGCTTGTGACATGTTCCGCCAGGTGGCGGAACGAAGCATCCGTTTCTTTAATATCCGTTTGTCCGGACACCGTTTCCTGAAGCGTCAAAGCAAAACTGCTTTCCATTTGCTGCGTGTTTTCCTGAACGCTTTGGACGATTGTCGCAATTTCATTGACGCTGCTTGCGACATGATTCGACAGTTTTTTGACTTCCGACGCGACGACGGCGAACCCTTTACCCTGTTCACCGGCCCGTGCCGCTTCAATCGCGGCGTTCAGGGCAAGCAGATTCGTCTGCGCCGCAATGTCACGGATGATGGTGACAAGCGCCTGAACTTCCGTCGATTGTTGTTTCAGTTGCTGGATTTGCGCCGTTGACGCATGCACTTGATGATGGATCGTCTCCATCCGTCCGACCGACCGTTCCATTTGCGACCGTCCGGCGTGCGTGACGTCACGCATCTCGGATACAGTCGCCTGGACTTGTTTTGCTTCGAATGAAGTGGCGCCGATCAATTTCGAGAAGGCATCCATTTCATCCGTCAATGATAAGGTGACGTGGGTTTGACTTTCGGTCCCGGTCGCGATTTCCGACATCGTCTGTGCGATTTGAGTTGATCCGTCGAGGACTTCCGTTGTACTGTCGTCAATCAATTGACTCGTTTCGTGGACAAGAAGCGACGTCTGTGAGATGTCGGTGATCATCGTCCGTAACATATCGTTCATCTGTTTAATCGAGTAGGCGAGCGAATAAATCTCATCCCGCGATTTGATTTCGAGCTGCGTCAATTGTGTATCCGCCTGTTGGAGCTGCCCGGCCGCGATGTTTTCCGAGACGGCTTGGAGCGTCTCGAGCGGTTTCAGCTTCCGTCCGAGAATGTAGTACAAGGCAGCTAGGATAATTGCAAGCAAGACGAGTAACAGACCGATGAACAGCGGTAAGTTTTGTTTCAGTAAAGCGGTCGTCAGCGCATCAACATCTTTTGCTGCGATGTCGACACCTAATATGCCGATGATTGTTTTTGAGGCATCTTTCAGCGGTACATAGACGCTGATATATTGTCCGTATTTCGGATCATCAATCACGTCCGTCGTATGGGTCTCGCCGTTCAGGACGTTTTTCATGTCCTTTGCGACGGCACCGGTCGCCGGATCGTTGATGGCTGCCGCTTCTGCTTTCGGCAGACCGTCAATCAACAAGTTGACTTTGTTTTGGTTAATCGTTGCCGTATAGGCATAAAGTAAGCCGTTTTGCTGCCGTAACGTATCAAGTGATTCGCGAAGCGTTTCATAATTCTCGGAAGCGGTCGGATTGTTTAAAAATTCAGCATAGGCCGCCGTATCAAATGTTTTAGCGATCCGGAGAGCATCTTGCTCCGCTGTCTTTTTGAGCGTCGAAACCGCCGTTTGGTTCGTATTGTAATAAAGGGCGGCACTGCTAAAGAGGAAAAAGAAGATGAGGATGGAGCTGACGATCAGTAACAAACGTGTGCGAATGGAATGGGTTCTTGCTTCAGTCATAGATGGACCTCCTGGTGGATTTCTAGTTGGTGATATATATACTATCGGTCTGAAAATTATTTTTTCGAAGTTTTAAAATAAAAGTTCGAAAAAATTTCTACGATAGCCCAGTCCAGCAACCTTGGGAAGCATGATTGATCAGGTTTGATGAATCAAAAACAAAGGAAATATAGTGGAGAACGAGATGCTAGACGATAAGGGAGTTGAGACGGATGATCAACGCATTATTTTTGAATTGTTCATTAAAATCGTCAAATCAATTATCGAATACGGAAGCCTTAATCAACGAAGTAATCGCTTATTACGAAAACTTTGAGATTGAGTCGGAAATCGTCCGTGTCGTTGATTACAACGTCGCTTACGGGGTGACAGCTGACGAGGGAGACGGGGACGAGTGGCCAGCAATTTTTGAAAAAGTCAAACAGGCCGATATCGTCGTCATCGGCACGCCACTCTGGCTCGGTGAGAAAAGCAGTATCGCAACGCAAGTCATTGAACGGTTGTATGGCGGGAGCGGCTTAACGAACGAGAAGGGGCAATACATCTATTACAACAAAGTCGGGGGAGTCATCGTCACGGGGAACGAAGACGGGGCGAAACACGCATCGGCGTCCGTACTTTACGGGTTGTCGCACATCGGCTTTACGATTCCGCCGAACGTCGATACGTACTGGGTCGGTGAAGCGGGACCCGGTCCGTCCTTCATCGAGGCGGACGGGAAAAACAATGCATTTACGCAAGGGCATGCGAAAGTCATGGCCTACAACTTGATGCATTTCGCGAATATGTTGCAAGCCCACCCCATCCCGGCGGAAGGCAACGTCGTTGAATAATCCACTTTCGTATTGGAAAAACTAAACGAATTAAAGGAGCGGTTGATTATGATTGAAAAAGTGACGGCAGTCTCAAAAGGCATGTACACGGAAGGTCAGGCAGGAAGTCATACGATTCGGATTGATGAACCGGAAAGCATGGGCGGAGGGGACCAAGGCGCAAATCCACTTGCGACATTACTCGTCGCGCTCGTCGGTTGTGAAAACGCGGTCGCGAACTTTGTTGCGAAAGAAATTGAGTTTGATTTACAGGGAATCGATTTTGAAGTCGAAGGCTCAATCGACCCGCGCGGCATGATGGGGGATCCGTCCGTCCGGACTCAATTTAAGCGGGTCACGGTGCATGCGAAGGTCAAGACGTCGGAAACGGAAGAACGGGTCCAGGAATTGCAAAAAATCGTCGATGCCCGTTGTCCGATTTCGACGACACTCGTCGCAGCGGACGTCACCCTTGTGGCAAATTGGACGAAAGCATAAAAGATACCTCCGAAATCTAGACTTGTGCAAGGTCAGATTTCGGAGGTATTCGTATGCCATCTCAAATAAAAGGGGAATACACAATGAATTTAACAGTCTTACCAGAAAAATTATCGGTCGTCCGTTATGCGGTTGGAGCGGTATTACCGGAGTGGGTCTTTCAGGGTGGATCCTTTTGGAACATCATGAAAACTAGTGATGAGCTATCAATCGTCTGTGAGACATCCAGAATTCCGACAGCCGAGACATACGTAAAAATCGAGTCCGGATTTCGGGCAATCAAGGTCGAAGGACCGCTTGATTTTGCTTTGACGGGTATCTTGTCCAAGCTGATTCGCCCCCTCGCCGACCATGAAATCAGTATCTTTGCCTTGTCGACGTATGATACGGACTATGTTCTTGTAAAAGAAGTCACGCTCGAACGAACGGTTGAACTGCTCAAGGCAGACGGTCATCTCATTTTTGAGTAAATTCCCAGCGGTTGTTTTACATGACGACAATCGAACAATGCTTCAACGCCCTTTTCGTAAACGTCGATGGGGGCGTTTTTTTGATTTCGAGTCAATGTTTTAAAAGGCGTGAGCATAAAAATATAATCACATCATAAGACTTGTTATTCTAATAATACTTAATCTGAACTTTTATTCGAAATATATGTTTTAAGGGCTCTTTAAAGGGTTATATAGAGATAACGAACTAGTAAGTTATACCTATTTTGCTAATGAACTTGATTTTTAAGGTCACAATGATTCGACAAATAAACCAAACTGCACCTTTCGATACCCTCAGATCCATATTTTATGAACATCTAGCGCAATCGGTTAAGGTACACCTGAAGGAGACCATCCACTTGACTACACCCCTTTCAAACGAAAAAACACTCTCATCTACCCATGTCCTAGAAGCATTACGAACAAATGTCGCCATGATTCGGTTTGACGTGCAACGACGTGTCGTCGACGTCAACGACCTGTTTGCGAAGACGATGAAATACCGCCGTGAAGAAATGATTGGGATGCACCACCATCTGTTCTGTCCGACGGAATTCGTCAATAGTCCTTCCTATCAGGAACTTTGGAATAAATTACTGAGCGGCTTTAGTGCCGCCGACAAAATCAAACGGATTGATTCGCGGGGGAATGCGATTTGGCTTGAAGCGACCTATATGCCGATTTACGAAAACGATCAAGTCGTCGGCGTCGTAAAAATTGCATCGGATATTACGGAACGGCAAGAGACGATTCAAGAGTACGCAACGTCGTTCGAAGGCATCGCGACGGATCTCGACAATCGTTCGCTCCAAGGTAAACAGGAAAGTGAAGCGCTGAAACTGACGATTGAGAAAATGGCGCACGATGCAAAAATGAACTTGCAGACGTTGGCGAATTTACAGGAACAGTCGTCTGAAATCACAAAGATCGCCGGGACGATTAAAGAAATTGCGGCCCAGACGAACTTATTATCGTTGAACGCTTCAATCGAAGCAGCGCGCGCCGGAGAGCATGGTAGCGGGTTCAATGTCGTCGCGATGGAAGTCAGAAATCTCTCGAAACTCGTCGAACTGGCCGTCGTCAACGTCCGGACGACGACGGATGAAATGAACAAGGAATTGAGCCACATCCAAAAAGGGATTTCCCGTGCGAATGAGGATGCCTCGTCAAGTGTTCATGTCATGGAAGACACGTTAA
Source organism: Exiguobacterium sp. s193 (assembly GCF_018618755.1). Lineage (GTDB taxonomy): Bacteria > Bacillota > Bacilli > Exiguobacteriales > Exiguobacteriaceae > Exiguobacterium_A. The sequence goes on along the minus strand of NZ_JACSMR010000012.1, from coordinate 10,078 downwards.
AACGGTTTGAAACGGTCAGTCATTCTGCTGACGTCTTGAATCAGACCTCACAAAAGTTCACGTCAATCATTTAATGACTGGGGTCGATGCAGAAGAAGGAAACGAAACAATCGTGTATAATAAGAGGAAGTGAACGGTCAGCTGTTTGCGATAAGACGTATGTTTCACAGGAAAGACGAATCGCTTGGCCGAGGAGGAACAGTGTGAAAAAGTCAATCTTAGCAGCCGTTTTACTGACGCTGATCGGTTGTGTCGGATACATCGTCCTCAACCGGGGACCGGACGTCGCTTACGAAAAAATGGTACAAGCGAAAGTAACGACGTATGTAAAAACCCATTATGGAAAAGCACAAATCGTCGAAGTCCGCCCTGCCTATTCTGATACGGACGAAAGTAAGGAACGGCGCCACCAAATCGCCGTCAAACTGAAATCACACAAGCAGGGGCAGTACATGTTGTACCGCTTAAAGAAAAATAAAGTGATTGAACTCGGACTGACAGAGACGTTGCCGATTCCAAAGCAATGAATGACGAAACAGGCATGATGGCCGCGAGCCATCATGCCTGTTTCATGTTTAAATGCGATTAGCCTGCGTCCTTCAACTCTTGATATGGATTGACCCGTGCCGCGATTTGCGCCGGCAAAAGAGAAGCGATCGTCCCGAACAGGATAGGTAAAGAAAGCGAGACACCAATCAGGAGCGGTTCGTCCCACGGAACTAAATCATACAGGACATAAATCGTCAGATAGGAAATGCTGAGACCGACCAGCCCTGCGACGAATCCGATCAGCATCCCTTCAAGCAGAATCAATTGGCGGATCGAACGATTCGTCCAACCGACAGCTTTCAGGATGGCGAGGGACGCGCGGCGGTCGGTGACGTTTTGCCACATGATTTCTCCGGTCGTCAAAATCGCGATCGTGATTGCGACGCCCATCGTCACGTAATGCATCGGACCGACTTGGAGCGCGACGAACTGGCCGAGCCAGGACGTATAGAGGACGCCTTGCAAGTGAAATGTCACGAACAGGAAGAACGTCAACAGCGCTGTCGGTAACGCAATCGACAGAATCGACAACGCATTGCGTTTCCATTTACCGAAGATTTCTTTTAACGCCAGTGTAAAGGTTGAACGCAGACCCAGTTTGATGTGTGAGGATGCGGCGTATTCACCGGTCTTGATCGCTTCGTACGGCGAAATCTTACGAATCGTCCAGGCGGACCAGGCGGCACCGGTCAGGTAGATCAGTAAACTGAACCCGGCAATCAAGACGAGACTCAGTAAGTTCATCGTTTCATTGCGGACATACGAGAAAATACTTTCAACGAGCAGGGCGTCGACTGAGACGAAACCTGCGAGCAGTACTGCTTCAATCATGACGATCCGGTAAAGGTCTTTTGTCCGCCAGCCGAGTGCGAGCAAGACAGCGAACTCTTTCCGACGGGCAAGCATCGAGACGTAGCTCGTCGCGAGGACGTAAACGATTGCGACGGCAAGCATCGCGAAGATGACACCGGAGAACCCGACGCTCGTCTCACGGAAAATCGTCATCGCGGCACCGATGTGGATCCACGGCTGTTCAATCCAGCCGAGTGTCTTCCCGTCATCAACGACTTTCGTCACGACCGGTTGCGGGGAGGAGCCTTTCGTGATCGTCGCGACGAGACCGGTCTCTTGTTCAATTTGTTTTTTCACGTCTTGTAGCAGTTGTTCCGACTGTTCGCTGACGGTCGCTGCTCCTTTGATTTTTAAACGGATGGACGAAATCGACTCATTACCAAGAATTCCCCGAGCACTGTCAAGCGTCGTCAAGATATTTGGTGAATTCGTCATTAAGCCAACCGGATTTCCAGACGTGTCGATCGGTTGCGCCGGATTGACTGGCTTTCCTTCAGCATCAAGGACAAGATCGGCTGACGACGGACGATATGTTTCCATCGGTAATTCGTTGAGTGGATCTTTTGAGACGTTGATTTTATTCGGGTCATATAAACCGACAACCTTGAAGGTTAAATATGGATGTACAATTGGAATCATATCAGGTTCTGAATTAGGGTTTTTTTTACCGGTCGAAACAAGCGAACGATATCCAACTGCGGGGTACGAAGACTTTGAATAATACCAGTTCTTAAGCTTAATCGCAGACGAATGAATTTCGTAGGCATTCGTCCATCGGCCTGGATACGGACTTTTCGTCGTCTCGAATTGTAATGGACCTGATCGATACAGCAACTGGGCACCCTCATTTCCGGCAGGATCTGAAGAAGGAATCATTCCTGTTTTATCAATCAATGTCTGTAAATAGGTTTCCTCAACTTTAGAGGTTGGAATGTCCAACTGCTTGACAACTTTTGCAGGATAGGTCGAGAGGATTGAACGGACAAGGTCACCGTCTGGTTGTTTTTTGATTAAGGTATCGATTAGCTTTTTTTGATCTCGTTCCGTGTCATAAGGGACGTCTAATTTTTCAATTGTATATTCATAATTTCCTTGATTATAGGAATTCGGATTGATGAGCACAGGAATGACGTCCCCGCGATTTTTATCGTTCTCGAAGTGATCGAGGTTTGAAAAATATCGCGATTGGTTTTTTTTGCTGACACTTTGATCGAGCCCGACGAGTCGTGCTTCCTCCGACGGATCGATGGCAACGATAAGAGCGGGGTTACTCGCATTGGCATTACGAAAATCATTAGTTGAACGGGTTGAAAACGATATATTTTCAGGGACTTTGACTTTACTGCCTTGAGCAATGTGAATGGATTCTTGAAACTGCCGTTCTCTGCCAAATCCTGTTTCGATATAGCTAGTTGATGTCAGACGATAAATACCGGAATCTTTCGGAAAAGTAAGTGCATTCTTAAAACTTACGGTTGTATTGGCATATCCGATCACAGCAATCGGTGCGGCAACATCAACTTCCTTCATCTGTTTGATGTCCTCATACTGTTGAAAGGAAATCCCGCCGTTGATGCCGTTCAAATAGTTCGGCTCGAGCAGGTCACTCGCTTCGGTCGCCATCTGGCTACCTTTCGGTCGGACGACGATGTCGTAAGCGGACGACCATTTTTTCTGTAACGTCTGTTCGACCGTACCTTGACTCGAATCGGTCAGGTTGAACATCAAACTGAGTCCGGCACTGATGATCAGGGCACCGACGAGCGTCAAGATGAATTTAAACCGTTGCCGGCGCCAGTGGTTCAAGACAAAACGTAGCATTAGAATCCTCCTTTATGTACTTTCCTCGAATGATGAAGCAAAGACAGATACGATGTAAGATCCGCTTCAAATCGGATGACGTCCCGTTCTTCCGGCAAATCGGTCCGGGAGGCGTACCGTGTGATGAGGTAGGGAGTCAAAGAAGTCGTGAGTTGAATCCGTCGCATCCAATCGGTGAGCGTTTCGTGTGTTTGACGTTGTAATTCTCTCGGCAATTGTTGATTGAAGTCGAGCAGAAGCAACCGGACCGATTCCTCGGGTTGTATGTGAATCAGTGTTTTAATCGGCTGACGGCTAGACGACTTCAACGGTCCGGTCATGTTTTGATTGTGTCCAAATACCGTGGCCATCGGACGGGAGCGACCCCGTCGACCTTTAAGGAAAAAGTTGAGGGACAATCCGGCAAGAACTAGACCGGTCAGCAGCAAGTAGGGAGACTGCGAATGGGCAGTCGCTTTCGTTGTCTCAAGAAACGTAGCTGATTCCGTCGGTGGTGTCTTTTCCCGTGACATCCCTTCGATTTTTTTCGTCTTTTCTGTCGTTCCACCAAGGATTTTCCCTTCGGATGCGTCTGCAATGACCCCTTCAGAACAGTTGTATGTTGAAAATAACAGGTTCGACAAGGAAGCTTTTCCGCAGCCTCGTGTGATGGTCGTTTCCTGTTCGGAAAAGTCTGCTTCCCGGAACGCTTGATACGTCGATTGTGCCGTATAGGACAGCAGAAAAAAGACGAGACTTGAGCCGATCACGAGACGGATGAGTTTGGAACGGAAGGTTTTGATCATGCTCACCTCTCTTCTTTAAATCTGAACGTTCTGTCTGCGCCGGTCTTCGATGATTTGTCCGTCCTGCATGAACAGAATCCGGTCTGCCCGTTCAGCAAGTGCGACGTCATGGGTGACGAACAAAATGCCGCACTGCTCTTCCCGGTGCAAGTCAAGCAACAATTGAAAAATCGTCTCGCCGGTGACGGAATCAAGATTTCCGGTCGGTTCATCGGCAAGAATCCAGCGCGGATGACTGATCAGGGCCCGTGCGATCGCGACCCGTTGTTGTTGACCCCCGGACAGTTGGGCCGGTAATGCGTGTTGTTTTTCAAGTAAGCCGACTTTCTCGAGGATCTGTGCAATCCGTTCTTCTTTATTGAAGTCCGTTTTTTGTTTTAAGAGCGGGACAAGCACGTTTTCTTTGACCGTCAACGCAGGCAGCAGGTGAAACTGTTGAAAGACGAAGCCGATTTCCTGTGCCCGGAAGGCGGAGAGGCGGCGATTTTTCCAACGGCTGATGTCTTGACCGTCGTATTCGATTTGTCCGGATGTCGGACGGTCGAGGGAGCCGATCATACTGAGAAAGGTCGACTTGCCGGAACCCGAAGCACCGACGATTGCCGTCACTTCAGTTGCTGAGAACTGGCACGTGAGGTCTTTTAAGACGAGTAATGGACTCCCGGCCAATTGAAAAGCATGAGAGAGGTTGTTAACGGAAATATCCATTCGAACGCTCCTTTTACAAAATAAGGTAACTCAACTATAAAATTATTTGAAAATTTTGTCTATTATTTTTTGAAGGTAAAGTAAGTTGCATGGGAATTAAATTTAAAAATGATATTAGACTTCTTTTACCAATAAACGATAAAATGGAAGTGGTAAATGATAAATGAAATGAGTGGATGATTTTGCTTCAATCATGGAAAAAACGATTGATTTACGGAACGGCTGGACTAGCAGTAGTTGGATGTGCGAGTGCATTCTATATCGGCTCGCATCCCGAAGAACCAAAAGCCAGTTCTTACCCGGTCATATCAAAAGATGTCACGACGATGACGTTTAAGCCGAACGACGGTCAGGTCATCCTGCTGTCAGGAACCGACATCAATCGTTCTAAAGAAACACAGGATGATCCGCAAGAGCCGGCATTGATGACGACATTATCAAAAACGGGAACAGAATTAAAGACGGAAGCGATTGCTGATCCGGATTTGTATCGGATGGCACTTTCACAAAAGGGAACGGATCCGCGGCATATGTATATCCACCACCCGGACGGTATCGAAGCTGACCACTTTTTTACGTATGACTTCAAACGGGGGACGTTTAAAAAACATCAGGTGCCGAATACAGCGATCACATCCGTTGCCCATTACGGGAAAGATGTCTGGGTCACATCAAACGCCGCAAAGCCGTCGGAAAAGATTCAATTGATCAACGTCCGGACGGACAAACGGTATCCGATTGAAGACCGGTTGATGCCAGTCGTTGATTCACCGATCCTTGAACTGGATCGGACGATTGCTTACGCCAACAACGGAACCGAGGATGATCAAGAAGGGGCGGCCGGAATGGTCCTGCTCGACCAAAAGACTGGAAAATCTCGCATCATTCGAAAAGCGGTTGAACCATATGCCTATACGGCGTTATACGGCGCGAAAGACACAGCGTATTTTGCAACGACCGACGGCATGATGATCAAGCTGAAGACGGACGGCACGATGCAACAAAAGTCATTTTCAGTGTTGGATGATGTCAACTACTGGGCGACGGAACCGATGCGGAAGATTAACAAACAGACCGGTTATCAAATCATCAATACTGATGAAAATGATACTGATCAACGGCTCGTCAAGTGGACGTTCGGACAAGCGTTCCGGGTTGAACAGGTTCAACCGAAGTTTTGGAAGCAAGGGAATCATTACCGTTACCTGTACCGGAATCCGTATAAGAAGACTTCCTACTTCACGGAAACGGACACGTCCTCTTCCGGTAAAGACCGGTTGATCGTCACGGACGACCGGTTAAAAACGTTACGGACGATACCGATTGATGGAGAAAAAGGTGTGGATTTTGTGATTGATTAACAGGAGAAGGAGTGAGGGAAATGGCTTTTGAAGAAGTATACTTGACAGCGATCCAAGCGAGGTTCCGGGCCGTCCGCGAACCGGCGGAGCAGGCACTCGATTGGCTGAACGAGGAACAGTTTCATCAGACACTCGCACCGGACACGAACAATGTCGCGTTACTGATTCAGCACATGACGAACAATATGACGTCACGCTGGACCGATTTTTTAACGACGGACGGCGAAAAACCGGACCGCAACCGGGACGCCGAGTTCGTCGATCAAGGATATGACAAAGAGACGCTACTGAAACTGTGGCATGACGGCTGGCAGCTCGTCGAATCAACACTTGCTTCCTTGACACCGGACGATCTGGAACGGACCGTCCTGATTCGCGGGGAACCGCATCTCGTCGTCGACGCGATCGAACGGCAACTGGCGCACTATGCCTATCACGCCGGCCAGCTGATTTTTTTGATGAAAGTGTTGCTCGGACCAGAGTTTAAACCGTTGACGATTCCCTTACCGCATCAACGGAAGTGAATAAAACAGACCTGCCTCTCTGATTTAGGAGGTAGGTCTGTTTTTGTAAGATATTAACGACTGATTTTTCACGGACCGGATTCTTCAGTGCTGCAACCGGCAAACGTAAACGCCGATAATGAACAGACGAGCATTTGTTTCAACATCCACTTCACGTCCTTCATGTAAGTAAGTTAAGTGTGAAGAGAACGGGTGATAGTTACAATGAAAGTTCATAAAATTTAATGAGAGGATGAAAGTGACATGAAAAAACGTATCATCGTTTTGCTGTCGCTCGGACTATTCGTCTGTTCGGCGACTTGGAACCAGGAACAGGCGGAATCGACCGCTTCAAAAAAAGTTCTGTATGTTGCGACGGCCGGCAAGGATACGAATTCCGGTTCGCTCAAAAAACCGCTTAAAACACTGAAACGGGCGAGTCAGCTTGCGAAAGCCGGGACGACGGTGTATCTCCGTCAAGGAACATACACGGAAGCGTTGACAGTCCGGCATAGTGGAACGAAACAGGCACCGGTCGTCTTCCGGAATTACCAAACAGAAAAAGTCGTCTTAAGTGGTAAGAGGTTGAAGAAGCAGGACGGGGAGACGACGCTCATCCGGATTGAAGACCGGCAGTACGTGACGATCCAAGGATTGGTTGTCGCAGACATCAAAACGACACGAACCAACGAGACACCGATTGGGATTTTTGTCACCGGGGCAGGACGGAACATTCAACTGATCGATAATCAGGTCCGCCGTATCCGGACAAATGCGAAAGACGGCAATGCCCATGGGATTGCGATTTATGGAACCGGTCGCTTGCAGCAAATCACCGTCCGCGGCAACCGTGTCGAAGACAACCGGCTCGGGGCGAGCGAAGCACTTGTCTTAAACGGCAACATCGATGGGTTTTCCGTCACGGATAACATCGTCCGCCGTAACGATAATATCGGGATCGACTTGATCGGCTATGAGGGAGTCGCGACGAATAAATTGGAGGATTTCGTCCGGAATGGCGTCATTTCCGGGAATCAGGTCACGGACAGTTCGAGTTACGGCAATCCGGTCTACGGCAAGGACTACAATGCGGCCGGCATTTATGTTGACGGGGGAAAACAGCTGACCATTGAACACAATACGGTCGAACGTAATGATATCGGGATTGAAGTGACGAGTGAACATGCGAAAAAGTACGCAACCGACATCCTCGTCCGTGCGAATCAAGTGAAGCAGAACCGGTTTACCGGGATTTCAATCGGCGGGTACGATAAAAAGCGCGGTGGTACGAAACGGATCCGGATTACGGACAATCAAGTCACCGGCAATGATACGAAAGGGCTCGAAGGTGGACAGCTCCTCGTCCAACATGATGTCCGTGATAATCGGATTGATCATAATACGTTTACGACAGGACCGGACAACCTGTTTGTCGCAAATTTCTTCAAAACAAGTTCAGGAAATCGGTTTGAAGATAATACTTATCAATTAAAAAAAGGAACAGCAAAACGCTGGATTTGGTTGGATCACGAGTACCGGACACAGGCAACATTTGAGCGAGCGGTTAAGTCGGAAATCCAATAGACCGAGCAGGGATTTTCCGAGGTATAGAGAAAGGTGTAAAGGTGAAATGAAAATTCGGGAAAAGAGGCGAATCCTATGGGACAAACGCAAGTGTTACAAATCGAGACGGTCATCCAACGACCCGTCGCAGAAGTGTGGACGTACTGGACGGAACCGGAGCACATCACAGCATGGAATGCGGCGTCGGATGATTGGCATACGACGGAAGCGACAAATGATGTCCAGGCAGGCGGTCGGTTCTCCAGTCACATGGCAGCAAAAGACGGCAGTATGGGGTTCGATTTTACGGGGGTGTATGACGAAGTCATTCTCTACGAAAAGTTAGCCTATACACTGGACGACGGACGGCACGTGACGGTCTTGTTTAAAGCGAACGGAGACGAAACGAACGTCGTCGAAACATTTGAAGCGGAAACGATGAACCCGCCTGAGATGCAACAAGCGGGCTGGCAGGCGATCCTTGACCGCTTCAAAGAATATGCGGAACAACAATGAAACAGACAAAAGCCCTTCTCTAAGCAGGAGGGCTTTTGTCTGTAAAGAAAAAATCGATTTACTGTTGTACTTGAATTAATTTTTCCCCGCAATTTTGACAAATGGAATTGAGGGTCTTCGTACAATCTGCACAATATGTACAGTTGTGCGAACAGTGGTATGTTTCCTGACCTTCTTCAAATGTCTCCGCACAGCGGGTGCAATTTGTTGCCTGCATGTCGTTCACCTCACGTCTCGTTTGATCTGTCTTAATTATACGAAACGAAATTGTGACCGGACAGATTGTTTTCCTCGTTTTCAAGTAGCTTCGCCTAAGAATCAATGGTAATTTAAAGATATGTCTTCATAATATTAGGAGAGTGAAAAAATGGACGAAATTGATTACGCCATCATCCATGCGTTACAAACGGACGGACGGATGTCCTGGACGGAACTCGGCAAAACGGTTGGTCTTTCAACCCCTGCCGTCAACGAGCGAGTAAAAAAACTTGAGGACCGTGGAGTCATCGAAGGATACCGCGCCGTCATCAATCCCGTCGCGATCGAAAAAACGATCATGGCGATTTTGATGTTCGAGCAGACACGTTGCGCGGGGTTCATCACGTTTTGTAAAGACCATCCGGATGTCGTCGAGTGCCACCGGCTTGCCGGGACGTTTAACTTCATGGTCAAACTGTACACGCCGTCGGTCGAAACACTGGAAGCGTTCATCGATGCCTCGATGGAATACGGAAAACCGTCGACCTGGATCCGTCTGTCGTCGCCGGTCGCCTTTAAGGCGTTTATGGTCGGGGATGGAGTGTTGTTATGAACCGGATTTCTGACCAGATTCTGCGAGTGAGCGTCATTAGATGATAATAGATATTAATTTTTTGTTGTTAAGTAGAATTTAAGTACTCTAAATTTAAAAAGGACTGAGAGAATTCATGATGACACTGGACGGTAATGTACATATTCGGACGATGACCACTAAGGATTTTTATCAAAATTAGGCGAGAATACGCCCACTTCTAAACGATCAAGGTGAAGCCCGGGTGAAAGTGGGCGATGAATCGCCACCCTCTCTTTCGGGTATATCCTTTGTAAGGAGGTGAACATCATGCTGACACACAAGGCCTACAAATTCAGAATCTATCCGACAAAAGAGCAGGAAATCCTGATCGCGAAGACGATCGGTTGTTCGCGCTTCGTCTTCAACCACTTCTTGGCGAAGTGGGATGAGACGTATAAAGCGACAGGGAAAGGACTGTCCTACGGGTCTTGTTCGAAAGAACTCCCGTCGTTGAAGCAAGCGTTCGACTGGCTGAAGGAAGTCGATAGCACGTCTGTTCAAACGAGCGTCAAGCATCTTGCCGATGCCTTTGACCGCTTCTTCAAGAAACAGAACGAACGACCCCGCTTCAAGTCGAAGTGCAACCCT
>NZ_JACSMR010000011.1 GCF_018618755.1 Exiguobacterium sp. s193 | reverse complement strand
GAGCAGGAGAGCAACGAAATGCCGAAGACGGGCTCGTCCGTCGGCGTCGATGTCGGGTTGAAGCACTTCGCCATCCTGTCGGACGGCACGGTGTACAAGAATGACCGTTACTTCCGTTCGCTTGAGAAAAAGCTGGCACGTGAGCAACGTAAGCTCTCTCGTCGTCAACGGTTGGCCTTGGACAAGAAAGTAACACTTTCCGAGGCGAAGAACTATCAGAAGCAGAAGCGGAAGGTCGCCCGCATCCACGAGAAGATCGCCAACAAGCGAACCGATTTCCTGCACAAGGTGTCGACCGAGATCGTCAAAAACCACGACATCATCGGGATCGAGACCTTGCACGTGAAGAACATGCAGAAGAATCGCAAGTTGAGCAAGTCCATCTCTGATGTCAGTTGGTCGGAGTTCTTCCGCATGCTCGGATATAAGGCGGAATGGTACGGGAAGACCGTCGTGAAAGTCGGCAAGACCTTCGCCTCTAGTCAACTGTGTTCCAGTTGCGGACATCAACACAAAGACGTGAAACATCTTGACTTGCGTGAATGGACATGCCCGAGTTGCGGGATCCATCACGACCGGGATGTGAACGCAGGACTGAACCTCAAACAAGAAGCTGAACGCCTCTTAGCTTCTTCAACCGTCGGGACGACGGGGTTAGCCTGATCAAATTTCGACCGTTAGGTCGAATCACTCAGGAATCCTCCACCTCTAAGCGAAGCGTAGGTGGAGGTAGTTCAAGGGATAGATCAATTTATTGGAGAACCGCAATTATGGGGAAAAGGAATAGGTTCGATAATGATTCGAAAGATGGTGGATTATCTTTTGGATGACAAAGGTGCTGCAATGATAGTATTGGATGTTAAGAAAACGAATACACGAGCAATTTCAAGTTATGAAAAGTGTGGTTTTAAACAAATGAAAGAGTTAAATAATGACTCGATTTTAATGGGATGCATTAAAGAAACACGCGAATGAACTTTGTGCAGAGGGCTCGAAAGTGTTTATATTCCTTACTCTAGTCACCTATCTTACTATTCTTAAATCACAATAAATCTGGTTTCCGAGACTAGATATTTAAAACCGACAATTCCATTTAACATATCTAAATGGGAAAGGGGACAGACCGATGTACACAGTAAATGATTCCGTTCTGTCGATCCGGACATATCCGGCCGAATATCAAAAACACCGTAAAACGATCTGTTTGTATCATGGCTGGGGATCGAGTGTGACCAAATATGATGAATTCGCCCGGATGCTTTCCGGTAATGGATTTACCGTCATTGTGCCGGAGCTGATTCTGCATGACAGCCGCAATGCGCTAGGTGCGTATTTTGACCAGGGAATCGTCGAACAGCACTTTTGGGAAGTGGTGTTTCAAAGCATTGAAGAATCAGGCACGCTCGCAAAACAGCTGAACGTTTCAAAGGATGATATCATCTGGCTCGGCGTCTCGATGGGAGGATTCATCGCGAGCGGTGCAGCAGCTAAACAACAGGGAAGCGCGGGATTGATTAACATCAACGGGTCCAGCTCCTTCCTCTTTGCGGAACAGCTTTTACGAAGCCGTGACAAAAGAACGACGTTGTCCACTTCAGAAGAACAACGCTTGAGAAGTTATGATCCCTTGTCGCAAGAACAGGTGACACCGACCTTATTGTTACATGGAGAGGACGATGAGGTCATTCCGATTGCGACACAACAGCATTATGTGGATTCAACTAACAATGATGTCACGTTCCTCAAATATCCAAACATCAACCATACCGTCTCAGATGACATGATTGCCGACATCTTGAACTGGTTGGATGAGCGTTTTTAAAAGTTCAGAAAAACCGGACTCCTTTTCAGGGGCCCGGTTTTCTTTAAAAACGGTTCTCAGGAAATGGTGTTATCCCGAAGATGGAAGCGAGAGTCGCCAGCATGATGCTTTCTCCCTGATTCTTACCGCAAGATTTTTTCGAGCGTTTTTCCTTTTGCCAACTCGTCAATCAGTTTGTCGAGATAGCGGATTTCGCGCATTAACGGCTCCTCGACGTTTTCGACCCGGACACCACAGACGACACCTTTAATGAGTGAACGCCGTTCCTGCATGTCTGGTGCTTCCGCAAAAAAAGTTTCGAAAGTCGTCGTATCTTGCGATAACGTCGAGAGCTGTTGTTCCGAGTACCCGGTCAACCAACGGATGATCGTATCGACTTCCTGTTTTGTCCGACCTTTGCGTTCCGCTTTTTTGACGTAAAGTGGATAGACGCTTGAGAACGCTGTCGTATACAACCGGTGTTTCGTCATTGTAGTTCCTCCTTTTCGTTAAAAATAACGGCCCTCCTTTTCTCGTGAAAAAGAGGGCCGTTGCCAATGAGGGATGGTTTCCAGTACAAGTTTCACCGATACGAAGATCAAAAAACGGACCCATTAACGTCGGGCATATTTCATTCTCCAACGGATTGAGATCAAAAAAGCAGAAATTCCGGAAAACACGAATAAATAGAACAAAAAAAGAAGGCAAACTCCCCATAATCTTCAAGACTGGCGAACGGATTATCCGTAATGAACGGTTCCGGTAAAATCCCGATGAAGAACAACGGGAGAAACAATAGGCAAAACCGTTTCCAAAAGTAGTATTTGTAGGGGGTACCCGTTCGGACGTCCATCACGTGACTCCTTTCTGAAAAATCCTTAATTTAACAAATTATATCATTTTTTTGTTTGGTGTATCCGATGGATTTAAAAAAGTCGTCAATCGAAAAGATGGTTCGTCGTAATCCATCTCGTCAAGACGATATACAAAGTTTCTGATACTGCTCTTTGATTTGGTTGTACATTTCGTCCGTCGATTGTGCGGCATCGATCCGGATGACGGGTGATCTCGAAAGAAGCATTTGGAGTTGATGTTCTGCCAATGTCCCAATCATGGCAGGGTCCGTCTCCGTCAAATATGTCTTGCACCAGTCGAGGAAATCGTTAGAACCTGAAAAATCGGGATAGCGTGCCTGTTCCCGTTTGATTAACCGGTTCATCCGTGTTTCTTCATCCAACGTTAAAAATACGAGCAACTCGCGGTCCGGGAAGCCGTAGGGATTCCACGAAAAGACGGAACCGGAAACAATGTACTGTTGATGGCGTTCGATGTCCTGTCTATATAAGGCATACCGATCGTCGACCGACCGTTTTTCAGTGAATGTTTGATCCGTCCACAAGTAGTGATCGCTATCGATCCATGGTATGCCTTCTTGCTGGCCGATCCACTTGCCGAGCGTACTTTTGCCGGTGCCGGACCCGCCGATGATTTGAATACGCATTTATAAAACCTCCCGAACGTTAAAATCCTATTTTCCAATAAATCTTAGATTGCTTTCGATGAATCGTTCACCCTTTTTTCGGGTAAATCTCTCAATAAGGTAAAGGAACGGTAGTTGCGCCTGTCGGAGACGATTGATGGTCAGGAGAGGAAGATACGATGATTGCCTTTTTCATTCTGTTACGGAATATGTACTACGTCCTGAAAATCCTGTTTCGGCAAGACGAACAAAAGGCAGTCATGTTCTCCGTCGCCTTTTTGCTTGCAGTCGGAATGTTTTTTTATCACAATGTCGAACAGCTGACTTATCTTGACGCCCTCTATTTTTCCGTCATGACGCTGACGACGGTCGGATATGGTGATATCTATCCCGTCACGCCGCTCGGCAAAATATTTACGATGGGGTACGTCTTGCTTGGCATTGGGGTCATCAGTGCCTTGATCGTCAATTTTAACCGGGCGCTAAAAGAGTTTCACTTAAACAAAAATAAACGAAACGGGAAGTGATGACCGGCATTCAGAAAGACGACCTGAAATCATCAAAATAGAACTGCTCATGTGGAGTCGTTAATCAGGAAATGACAAATGTATCCCGCAGTTCGACAATCGTCCCTTCTGGTGCTTTTAATTTACTGAGATGCCCGTCGACGACGAAGTAGATGTTTCCGCCGTTTTTCGGCAGGAAGGTGACACCGCGTTGTTCGAGCCGTGCGACTTCCGCCGCTAAATCGTCGACGTATAAAGCGAAATGAACGGGACCGGACGTATGTTTCGTATAAGGCGTCAAGGTCTCGTCGACTTTGTTCGTCTGGAGTTCGATATAAAAGTCGCCGAGCTTGAGCCAACTGTTAAACGCACGGGTGTGAAAGTCCGGGGATTCCTGGACGAGTTCGAACCCGAGTGCTTCATAAAAGGTTTTAGAGGCAGCGTAATCAGCCGTTTGGATACAGATGTGATGAATTTGTTTCAACTTATGGACGTCCTTTCGAAAACGGACCGCAAGCGGCGCTCCGTTTTTTATTGTATATATGTCAGTTTAGCATATTATAAACCGTTTCAATGCAGACGAAAAACTCCACCGGCTCTAGAAAAAGCAAGGTGGAGTAGCGGTCATGGCGTGACGTCGATGACATGAAACGTAACATCCTGACCGTCCGAAACGGAATAGGCAATCATTCCGTTGACGTAAATCGGTTTAGACGTCGTGTCTTCCATTTCGGTCAACGGGGCGACGGTTCCGCGCGTTAAGTCGGCATAGAGGAGCTGCGACGTGTTTTCACGGAAGATTAGCCGGTCGCGGGACAAGAAACGAAACGCATCGACGGTTGAATGCCGATCGGATAACTCATAAGTGAAGTCGGGTTCTTTTGAATCAAGCGGTAAAAAAGCAGCGTGTCCCTCTTCACCGATTGCGACGTAATCAGCACCGTACTCGAAATCAATCAATCCATCAATCGGTCGCTGGAACCTGCCGTCGTCACTCGCAAGGCGCGAGGTTTTAGTCCCGTCCTTGAACGTGCTGGTATGAATCAAGCGTCCGGCGTCGCCCAATCGGAAATCAAACGGTAAGATACCGTCCCGTTTTCTTTTGTTGAGGTCATACTGTTCGTGGATGATGATTGTATCGGCGGCAACATCAAAGGACTTCATCAGCGTTGTTGTCTTCTTCGCGGTTGCGTCATGGATCAGCCAGGAGACGCGAGTCGTTGAAGCGTCAAGCACCGGGATGGAGGCATCGAAGCGGCTGACCCCTCGGTCAAGCACATCCTGTTTTCCATTTTTGAGATTGAAGCTGTGAATCGTCCAGGCAATCCCGTCCTCTGCCGGCGCTGACGCGACCCAGAACAGGTAATGGGACACACCGGTCAATGAGCCGATCGTTTGATCGACCGTCTCAATCACTTCATTCGTGTTCAATCCCGGGGAATAGCGGTAAATCGTGCTGTTAACCTTGTTTTCGTTCGTCTGGAGGAAGTGCGTGTAGTAAATATCGTGTTCATATAGATACTCCGGAGAAAGCTGGATTGACTGACCGACAAAAAAGGACGATAGATTGTACGATTTTTGCGTACCGATTGAAACGAAATCCTCCTTTTTTGATAATGCGACCGGCTTATGTTCGCTTGAAACCGGTGTCGCGGCAGCGGTTGAAACCGCTTCTGCTTTAACGCCCGGTGAGTTTTTTGTACCCGACGCGGTGTCATTCGTGCACCCGCTCGTGATGGCGAGCGCGAGTGTGGCAACGGCGAGAGAAGTTTTGATGTACATGATAGTTCTCCTTTTTTAGTAGATTAAAAATCGCCAATCGGATGAAAAACGATATCAAAACGTGTAGACTGGTGAAGTACCTAATTATTGTAACAGATGGACGGGTTATCCAGTTTTTTTCTGGAGGTTCAAGTAAATCGAATTTTTATATTCAGTAAGGAGTGCATCAAAATGGCAAGAACATTACGGAAATCAGCGACCGACAAATCGATCCAGGGTGTCTGCGGAGGACTTGCGGAACAGCTTGGCTTGTCGTCATTCGCCGTCCGCTTAATTTTTATTTTTATCCCACTGCCGGTCAACATCATCATTTATCTGATTCTTGCGAATGCGATGGCGAGTCCACCACGGACGTTGTAACACAAACTCAACCAGAAGGGGGCAACCCAGATGAACAAACAGAATCGCACGTCATCCTTAGCGGCGCGACTGCTCGCGATCACAATCGGCGCCTTGATTGGAGTAACAATCATGTACAGCGTGCAAGGAGAGTTCAACTGGAGCGTTTTTCTCGGCTTCGTCGGCGGAGCACTCCTGTTGGGGGGCATCAGTGCCGTAGTCGCCCGTAAGAAGCGGCACGCGTAACTGATTAAAATAAGGGGGAAAAGAAATGAGTTATTGGATTTGTACGACCTGCGGGGTGCAGACGGATGCGGTTGAAGTTCAACCAACGACCTGCCGGATTTGCAGTGATGAACGGCAATACGTCAATCCTGACGGACAATCGTGGACGACGCGTGAGGCGATGGTCGCATCCGGGAACTACCGGACGACGGTGACACCGGAGCAACCGGGTTTGATGAGCCTCGTGACATCACCACAATTCGGAATCGGGCAAACGGCATATCTGGTCGCCGGGGAAAAGCGGTTGTTATGGGACTGTATTACTTATCTCGATCAGACCGTGATTGATGAAATCAACCAACAGGGGGGACTTGACGCGATCGCCTTGTCGCATCCGCACTACTATGCGACACAAGTCGACTGGGCAGAAGCATTTGGCGTTCCGATCTATATCCATCAGGCAGACGAACAATGGGTGACGCGACCGAGCGCTCGGATTATTTTCTGGTCCGGTGATCGGTTGGAACTGGCAGATGACCTCGTTCTGCACCGGATTGGTGGTCATTTTGACGGCGCGACGGTCCTTGAGTGGACGCAGGGAGACGCAGGGCGTGGTGTCCTGCTGACGGGTGATATCGTCCGTGTCGTCGCCGACCGGGCGTGGGTCAGCTTCATGTACAGTTATCCGAACCTGATTCCGTTGCCGGCAACGACAGTAGCGCAGATGGCGTCGCAACTCAGCACGCTGTCATTTAACCAGTTGTATGATGCCTTTCACCGCATCGTCGAAAACGACGCAGCGGATGCAGTTGCCCGGTCGGCAACGCGTTACATCGATGCATTAGGCGGCACGGATGATTAAGGGTCTGTACGAAGCGCATCTCCCGGTCCGGAATTTACAACAATCGATTACCTTTTACGAAGGACTCGGGCTGACACTCGATCATATCGTCGACGACCGGTTGGCGTTTCTCTGGATCGTCAAAGAAGAAAGTTGTCTTGGCCTCTGGGTCGCGGATCAAGTCGAACTCGACTACCATCCGTCGATCCGGCATATCGCCTTCCAGGTCGAACTGGAAGCATTGACGGATGCCGTTAATTGGTTGACGGCACACGGTTACACACCACGAAAAGCATTTGGGTTCGAACCGACGGAACCGTTCGTCATCGCACTGGCGCACCACGCGCACGCGAAAATTCATTTCAATGATCCGGACGGGAACAGTCTCGAGTTCATCTGTCCGATCGCCAATCCGCACCGCATCACGGGAACGATGTACTGGAGCGACTGGCTGCGTATAAACGCTCAAGCAGAGGGGGAGACCGATGAAACAAGCAATCATCTTTGATATGGACGGGACGTTATTTCAGACGCACCGGATTTTAGGGCCGGCTTTAGAAGTCGCTTTTACCAAGTTACGGCAAGCCGGTAAATGGCATGACGCAACACCGCTCGATACATACGAAACAATCATGGGTGTCCCGTTACCGCAAGTCTGGGCGACTCTCTTGCCGGCACATCCGGAAACCGACCGCAAGCAGATGGACGACTGGTTTCAACAAGCCTTGATCGAGCGAATTCAGACAGGGCAAGGCGCCTTGTATCCGGATGCTGTGACGATACTGGAAACACTTCACGCGTCCGGACACGAGTTATATGTCGCGAGTAACGGACTTTCAGCGTATTTAGCGGCAATCGTCGAGCAGTTTGCGTTAGACCGTTACCTGACCGGGGTCTATAGCATTGAAGACGTCGATTCACTCAACAAAGCCGAGCTCGTCCGGATGATTCGGACGAAACACGGGCTACGGGAAGGTTACGTTGTCGGCGACCGGCAATCGGACTTTACGGCAGCAAAAGAAAACGGTTGGCCGGCGATCGGCTGCCGATTTGACTTTGCACAGGAAGCGGAGCTCGCGACGGCCGAGCATGTCGTCGATGATTTGCTGACAATCACGAAAATCGTTTAACGGGACACGTCGTGTCACCTCATCATGAGTTCGTCTGAACATATAGGCAGAGGAATCGCCTTTTTGTAACCCGTTGCCGTATGATGAGACGGAATCTGTTTGTAGTTAGAGGAGGCACGTCATGTTAGCAATTATCATTGGTTTAGCAATCGGCATCATCGTTCCGGTGCAGACGAGTGTCAACACACGGCTGCGTGGAGTTGTCGGATCACCGTTTACGGCATCCTTCATCTCGTTTAGTATCGGGACCGTCTTTTTAGTCCTCTTAACCTTGATCGTCGAAGGGAACTTCACATTGAACGAAGCTCTCTGGACGACGGAACCCCGCTGGATTTGGTTCGGTGGTGTTCTCGGGGTCATCTTCTTGACGGGAAACATCTTACTGTTTCCAAAACTGGGCGGGGTCCAGACGGTCATCATGCCCATCTTCGGACAAGTCATCATGGGGCTGTTGATTGACCATTTCGGATGGTTCGATTCAGCTGTCAACCGGTTGTCGCCGACTCGCCTAATCGGGGCAATGCTCGTCCTGGTTGGTGTCGTCGGTACTGTCGCCTTAGGTGATTGGTTAGCGAAACGCCGGCAACGCGGACAACAGGAAACGAAGAACCTTGCGGAAGTCAACTTGACCGGTTGGCGTTTACTCGGCATCGTAACGGGGATGATGAGTGCGATGCAAGCAGCGATTAACGGGCATCTCGGAAGTGTCCTCGATTCGGCGATTAAAGGGGCATTGATTTCCTTCGTCATCGGGACGCTGACGTTACTACTCGTGTTGCTACTCGTCCGACCGAAGCTCCAGCTGGACCGGACGGCGCCAAAACCGTGGTGGATGTTCATCGGTGGTCTGATTGGTGCGACGTTCATTGCCGGGAATGCGTTCATCGTCCCGCTCGTCGGCACCGGCGTCGCCATCATCATCGTGACGATTGGTCTGTTGACGGGGAGTCTCTTGATTGACCGGTTCGGTTGGTTCGGGGCAGCCCGGACGCCGGTTACTGGCGTTCAAATTCTCAGTTTGCTCGTGATGATCGGCGGAATTGTCCTGATCCGGTTATAAAGTAAACGCCTTTCGAGATTCTTTTGAATCCCGAAAGGCGTTTTTTAGTTGCTTATTTAGAAGAGAACGTTGGTATAGGTTACGACAACCGGTACCGACTTGTTTGTAAATTTTTTAAATCAGGACATCTGGGAATTAAATAGCTGGTCGCGTGTCCCGAAGCGCAACGCGAGTTTTAACAGGAAAACGTTTAAAATCAGTAAACCGATCGATAACAGAATCAGGAAAAACGTATTGATAAAGAATAATCCGCTGATTTGACCGATGATTAATCCGATGAACGGTAAGATGATGATACCGCTCAAATTTTGTGCTTCCTGATACGTACTGACCCGGGTCGAGATCAATAAATTAATTAGCGCCGTCGTCAATAAAAGAATCGGTAACAGGAGGAAGAGTAACACCCACCACTGGGTCGAGGGAAAGCTGACTGAAAAGCCATTGACGGAAATCAAAGTGTTGATGACAAGCAGATTTATCAAAAAGCAGACGGCGGAAATCAGGTAGGATGACGCAATCGAGATCAGCAGCTTGCCGTAAAACAAATCACGGATGGTGATTGGCGAAAACAATAAGCTTTCTAATGTATGCTGTTCCTTTTCACTGACGAAACTATTGGCAGCGATGACGGAACATGTAATGACCGGAACTAACAAAAATAACGTCACGAGCGGATAGTTTAGGAACAAATAAAGCAATTGTTCATTAAACGTCAGTGTCAGGACATCCGGACTGGCCGTAGTCGCCAAAAAACGATTCAGCAAATCAAGCACTTCCGGGTCGGTTAACGTGGACGGATCAAGCTCGATGATGAACCAGGCGAATCCGATCGGAAGGACGAGCCCCATCAAGACCGGAATGATAATCAACGTAAACAGCAAAATCTTTTTTCGGAAGAGTTGGATGCTGTCTTTTTTAATCACGGCAAGCACGAGCGGTAGGTTCATTTCGTTTCACCCCTTAACTTAAAATAGACACCTTCTAAATCACGGTCGATTATTTGACACTCATACACCGCGTAGCCCTGATCGATGATTTGTTTCAAAAAAGGACTGATGCACGTTTCGTCTTTAAACGATACTTCAATCACGTCAGGAGCAACAGGTGCAACAGCCGTTTCGAACATCGTGCGGGCGGAGTCCGGTGGAAGGTTTGTCCGGATTCTGACGCGAATCGAAGTTTGGTGACGGTTCAATAAATCGACGAGTGTCCCTTGATCGATGAAACGCCCTTGTTCGATGAAGATGTAGGCGTCACAGACACTCTCCAATTGGTAGAGGAGGTGAGACGTGATGATGACAGTCGTTCCCTTCGTTTGATTCACGGAGCGAATCATATCCAGTACCTGGCGAATGCCGTCGGGGTCCAGTCCGTTCGTCGGTTCATCCAAAAATAAAATTTCCGGGTCATGCAGCATTGCTTTAGCGAGCGCGAGTCGCTTTTTCATACCAGTACTAAACGTATGAACGTAGGCATCGCGGACATGGGCCAAGTCGAACTGGTTCAACAGCTCAAGCAAATGACTTTTATTTCTGACACCATATAAAGATGCGTAAAAAGTTAAATTCTCAAGCGCCGTCATATCAGGATACAACCCCGCACTTTCGGTGACGATACCAGCTTTCGTACGAAGGGCTTCAATCGGCTGATCATCATAACGGACCGTACCATGCGTCGGGGAGATCACACCGTTCATGATTCGAATCAGCGTTGTTTTCCCGGCACCGTTCGGACCGATCAAGCCGACTACTTTTCCCCGTGGAATCGTGAACGACATATCTGATAAGACAAGCCGATCACCAAACGTCTTCGAAATGTTTTGTAATGTTAGCATTTAATATCTCCTCACCTGTTCTGCATACTGAAATTTCACGAAGAAAATCATTCTTTTTGTAGTTAAACAGGAAGCTCTCCCTAAGGGAAGTGCTTCCTGTTTGTTCGTTACTTCACCTTCAAGATGATTTTCCCTTTCGCATGACCGGATTCCGAATACGCGAGTGCCTCCTGTGCCGCTTCAAACGGATAGACGCGATCGATGACCGGTTTGATTTGCCCCGTCTCAATCCATTCCGTGATGTGCTGCAGTTGTCGTCCGCTCGGTTTCATGAACAAAAACGTGTATGTGACGCGGTATTTCCGCTCGAGAAATGCCTCACGGACCGTCAAGAGACGAAATAACATCGTCTTCAGGAACCCGGAACCGTACGCTTTGCCGAACCGGCCATTCGGCAATCCGGAAATCGAGACGATTTGTCCACCGGGCCGGACGATCTTAAAGGACCGTCTGAGCGTGTCGTCGCCAATCGTATCGTAGACGCCGTCGAAGTCATGTAAGACCTCGTCGAAGGCGACGGTCCGGTAATCGATGATTTCGTCGGCACCGAGTGCTTTGACCAAATCATGGCCGGCAGGACTGGCGGTCGTCGCGACATACAGTCCCATCGCCTTCGCCAGTTGGATGGCGAACGTCCCGACACCGCCGGCACCGGCCTGGATTAAGATTTTTTGACCCGGTGTCGCTTGTAAGACGTCGTGGAGTGCCTGATAGGACGTCAAACCGACAAGCGGAATTGACGCCGCCTCTTCGAACGATAACGCATCCGGTTTTCGTGCGACGAGGTCTTCATGAATCGCGATGAATTCCGCGAATGTCCCGATCCGCCGTTTTTCAGCGCGTCCGTAAACGGCGTCGCCGACTTGAAACTGTGTAACCGCGGGACCGACCCTCGTGACGATACCGGCAAAATCGTTGCCGAGAATCAACGGGAACTGGTAGGGAATCAACAGCTTGAGCTTGCCGTCCCGAATCTTAAAGTCAACCGGATTGATGCTCGCGGCATGAATTTCGACTAAGACATCATGTGCGGAGACAACGGGAAGGGGCTGTTCCGTTAGTTCGAGTGGTACGTTTCCATATTTTTCAATCGTCATTGCTTTCACCGAGCATCCACCCTCTCTGACAACTCTTTTTAACCAGTGTATCACGCCTTCCGATAATGCTATACTGAAATTGGATAGGGAAAATATGGGATTAACCAATCGTGAAAGTAGGTGACGTGTTGAAGAAATGGGGAGAGCGGTTATTACGGGAATGGATTCGCATACCCCGCTGGTTGAAACGTGCCGTTCCTTTAGCAATCACGCTCGTTCTCGTCTGGCAGCTTGTCAGGACGATGCTTGATTTTGAGATAGGAGCGGTTACGTTCAGTGATGTCATCATGTGTTTGATTGGTGCGGGTATCATCGTCTTCTTATCCAAGTTTGATTCGAAACGATAGGGAGGTTACATCTTGTCAAAGAAAAGCGAACAGGAACAACCGTTAACAGGGGGAAACGTTTCTGCCGTCAGTCGCGCAGGCGACACGGTCCGGCGGGAACAAAAGCCGGACAGTCCGCGGATTCACCGGCTGCTCGTGCACCTCGAGAAAAAAGAGTATCCGGCAAGTCCCCGGTTTCTCGGAATCGATCCGCAAAATCGGGAAATCCTGTCGTATCTTGACGGGGAGGCGGGAAACTATCCCCTCAAGGCCTACATGTGGTCGGAGGCCGTGTTAGCAGAGACGGCCCGGTTACTCCGTCAGTTTCATGATGCCACGGCAGACTTCGAAGTACCCGCGTCATGGGAACCGCTCGATAATACGCCGTTGCCGTATACAGTTATCTGTCACAATGATTTTGCCGTCTACAATGTCATTTTTAAGGACGAAAAACCGATCGGCGTCATCGACTTTGATTTAGCGGCACCCGGCCCACGCATTTGGGACATCGCCTACACGTTGTATACGTTCGTCCCGCTCAGCCGGCTTCATCATGATGAACACGGGCGACAAGTCGACTATGACCCCGTTACGGGACCAGACCGGATCAAACGGCGTATCGACATCTTTTTGGCGTCTTACGGGATGCCGGAATTAAAAGCGCAATTGTTTGATACGTTGTTGTTACGGATTGAAGCGCTCCTGTTGACGATTCATCGTAAAGCAGCCGACGGGGAGGAGGCGTTTCAGCGGATGATTGAGGAGGGGCACGTGATGCATTATGAGCAAGAACTTGCCTTTATCAAGCAGCATGGCGTGATGTGGTTTGATTAACAATGGGGGAAGTGGTGCAAATGAAGACGGAAACAGATATCGTCCAGATGTTTGAACGGGACCGGGAGACAAGAATACTTCTTGAGGCGGTCGCGAGACTCGACTTACCAGACTGGTGGATTTGTGCCGGGTATGTCCGGGCGAAGGTTTGGGATACGTTAGAGCAAAAGGAAGCGACGGCGGTCGCGGATATCGATGTCATCTATTTTGACGCCTCCGACACGACGGAAGCGACTGACCGGATGTTAGAAAAACGATTGAATGCACAATTGCCGGATTATCCTTGGTCCGTTAAAAATCAGGCACGGATGCATACCAAAAATGACTTACCGCCATACCGGTCGTCCCGCGACGCGATGGCACAGTTTCCGGAGACCGTGACGGCGATTGGTCTGACGCTACAAGCCGACCAACTTGAATTTTTCACGGCCTACGGCGTTGGTGATCTGTTGCAGCAACGGCTGCGGCCGACGCCGCTGTTCCAGGCGACGGCACGGCAAGTGATTTACCAGCAACGGCTGGCGGAAAAACAATGGGTGAAGAACTGGCCAGGTGTCCATGAAGCGGAGAATGAAACAACCGGATTGAAAAAAAATTAAATCGTTGAAACGAAATCGGTCGGTTACGCAGTCTAACAGGTAGTGACAGACAGAAAGGGGAGAACGGGCGATGATCGGTCGGCGAAATAAGCGGCAACCCGCGTTTGATGATGAAACGTTTCTGATGTTTTTGACGCGTCATGATACCTATCTTTACAAGATGTCCTACCTGTACTTAAAAAATGACCAGGATGCGCTCGAAAATGTGCAGGAAGTCGCCTATCGCGCCTGGAAACACCGCCATACGTTATTGGACGCGACGATCGCCAAAACATGGTTGACGCGGATCGCAATCAATTGTGCGCTCGACATGTTAAAGAAAACCAAAGGAATCCGAGTCGACTACGCGACAGTGGCGAAGGAGATAGCGGAACCGGTCATGTTCGAGGAGCGACTCGTCAATGATCTTTACCTGCAGGACTTGCTCGAAGTGCTCACGGTAGCGGAACGGACCATCGTGTTCTTACGGTATTACGAGGATTATACGTTGCAAAACGTCGCCGATCTCCTGCAAATACCGGTCAGCACGGTCAAAAGTACACTCTACCGGGCCATACAAAAGGTTCAGACACGACAGACGGGAGGCGGGGCGGGATGAACGAGCAGGTCAAACAGGAAGTCGATAAGATCGACATACCGCGGGGACAGGTCCGCAGTCAATTGCTCGCCGGCGTGGAGCGGGCACGGCGACAACGCTTCACCGGACGTAAGGTCGCGACAGGATTCGTTACAGCACTCCTGTTGACGGTCGGGGGAGGCATGCTACTGCAAGAGACACCGCCTGCGACAGAAATCGTTCGGACAGACGGTGCCGTCGTCGTCCCGAACTGGGCGCAGGATAAACAAGTCGACGGCGATTCGACCGCAGGCAGTATGCTCCCGGGACTCGTCTACAAGCAGGAGCTGTATCTGGCGATGGAGACACCTCTGACGGATGACGTCCGTACCCTGCAAGGGGAACGGCTGGAGCGCGTGACGGCAACACTTGAGGAAACAGGTGACGACGTCATCGAAAATGCCTCGAACCTCGGACCGGTCACTTTGTATCGGGTCGACGGTTACAAGCCGTCTGTCCGCCTGTTTGCCGTAGGGGAGGAAGAAGGTAGAAAAAAAGTCTGGCTACTCGAACGCCAGACGGGTTTTACAGTGACTACGGGAAACGATTTTTTTGAAGATTTACATCTTGATCAACCGGTTAAACACTTCGCCTATCAGACATTTGACGAGTGGAATGACGCCGAAACGGCACGACCGGTGACTGTCGATCGTCCGTACCGGGCCTTCCTGAATGCCTTGTATCAAAGTGATGCGATGATCCGCGAAGAAGTCCCGAAAGAAGCCGCGGACTACATGCATCCCGACACAATGAAGGTCTTACGCGTGACGCAAGCGGACGGCATCACGGTGTCGCTGCGGTTGATTGCAGGCGGCTACGTCGTCTATCCGCAACTGGACGTCTTCTTTAAAGTCGATCCGGTCGCTTTTAAGGAGATGTGGGAGGCGTTGTGACCGCTGCATCAATCGTCTTCCGGAAACCGTAAAACGGACGATAACCGAGTTGTTCGTAAAACGAGTGGGACGAGGCGCTCGCGAGAATCTCGAGCCGCGTCGCCGGATAAAGGGCGTGGACATGTCCGAGCAAGGCTTGTCCGAGTCCCTGCCCGCGGGCACTGTCTGCGATCAACAGCTCACAGATGTAGAGCGTGATCGCCGTATCGGTCATGCCGCGGATGTAGCCGGAAACGGTTCCGTCGATGACGACGACGTACGTGACGTTCGACGTCGCGAAGGCGCGTTTCGTTTCGTCCGACCGGGCGACGAGATTACTCCAGCCTTCAGCCGCATTCAACCGTTGAATCGCCTCGAAATCCTGTTCCGTGTAGGGACGGATTTGGTATTGTCGTTCTGACATGGTAAACACTCCTGTTCTATAAGTTAATTTTGAAGCACTGTGCCTAATTCGTCCCAGTCGTCGATCCAGTCCGTACAAGGAGAGAGGAGCGCCGAACCGTTTCTTTTCCAAATCACGTTCATCCCGACTTGCTGCGCACCGTAGACGTCGTTTACGGGATGGTCACCGATGTAGACGGTCGCATGTGCGTCAAGGGCACACTTTTCTAAAAAATAGTTGAAAATGAACGGGTCTGGCTTTTTGATTCCGATGTCTTCCGAAATGAGGATGAAATCGAAAGAGTCCGCTATTCCTAAAGCGTTTAAAGTGGTGTGCTGGAAACCAGACAGACCATTTGAAATCAGTCCGATCAGATAACCCTGTTTTCTTAACCCCTTTAACATATCCGTCGTACCCGGATAGGCGAGGCAATGGTTCGGAAAGGAAACAAAGTAATCGTCGAGTAATTGACGCCACGTCACCGTCGTGATCTCGAACTCCTGCAGCAACTGTTGATAAACGATATCTTTTGAAACATACCCATCGTTGTCCAGCGTGATGAAGCGACGCGTATAGTCCGGCAGTGAAACGGGTTGGAAGTCGTTAAAGAAACGCTGATACTGTCCCATGATGAAATTTTTTAAGGACAGCTGACGATTTAAAAGCGTCCCGTCTAAATCGAACACAACTGCTGTTATATTTTTAATTTCAATCACCGCCAATTAGATGAATTAACCGTATACCCATTTCCATATTAATGGAATAATTGAACTAGAGAAAGTTATTTCGACAATTCATCTAAGTAGGAGAGGAAAAGTCATGGCTCATTTCGATACAAAAACGCCGGGACGACCGCTCGTCATTCTGCCCGGTCTTGGCTGCAGCTATCACGAATGGTATCCGATCATCGAAGCATTAAAACAAACGTTTCGTGTCATCTCGTTTCACCGCCATGAATTGGAAAACACGACTGAACGCGGCACGGCGGGGGTTGCCGTGCAACTCAAACAGTTACTTCAAACAATCGGCGTCACGGAACCGATCCTGCTTGTCGGACATTCTTACGGAGGGCTGTGTGCGCAACAGATGGCACACGATTACCCGGAGCGTGTGCGCGGACTCGTTCTCGTCGACTCGACGTCCGTCCGCTTGCGACAACTGGATGCCTTGACGTTACCGGTCCTCGATGCCGAGTCGACGGATCAGGTCTGGGTTGAAAAATGCCATGCTTATGCGGCGATGACACGTCACGCCTTATGCGAGACAATCCGGCCGGAATTGACGCAGGCGCAACAACAGTTACCGGTAAACGTCCAACAAAAGCTGATTGATTTCGGAACCGATCCAAAATTGTACGGCGAAATGGCCACGGTCATCGAACGGTGGCAGGACGACGCCCTTAAGTTGGAACGGCGCGGTCGTCTCGCGGATCTTCCGCTCGCCGTGCTTGGACGCGACAAGGAACTGGCCGTGAACAGCGGGATCGAAGAGGGGTTGCCGGAAGGGGAGTTACGCTTGCTTGAGGACACATGGGAACGATTGATTTGCGAGCAAGCTGACTTGTCGACTCAAAGCGAGCTACTGTTTGTTGAGCAGGCAAGCCACGCGATTCATCTGGACCGACCGGAAGCCGTTCTTACAGCCATCGACCGAATCGACGAGTTCGCGCGCGATTAAGCCGAAAGGAGTGAATCGATATGGGATCACGAATCATGCACTATTGTATTGCGTCATTGCTCGCGGACAAGCTGAAACTGGAGCCCCGGAGTGATTTTCTGTTGGGTGGGATCGCGCCGGACATTCACGGACTGATGGGTGTACCGAAAGGGAAAACGCATTTCAAGGACGTGGATGAGACAGGGAAAAGCCGGATTAATCTAGACCGGTTTTTGCATACATATGAATTAAAACGAACAGAACCGTTTTACCTCGGCTACTTTTGTCATTTAATATCCGATCAAGTCTGGTTGGATTTTTATTTGAAAAAAGTCGCGTATGTCTCGCGCGGGCAGTGGCAAACAGATTTAGAAAAGTCCTACCGTGACTTTCAGCGCTTGAATGGACGGATCATCAAACAGTACGGACTCACGATCGAGCCGTTGACGATTCCGTATTTTGAGATTGAAGGGTACGGCAAACAACATTTACCGACTTTGATCGCGGAACTAGAAGATGACTTTCAATACGATGTAACGCTATTACAAGAACCACTGGAAGTTTACGCCGACGATAATTCCGAAATCATCCAGTACATCGAACAATCCGTGTTACGGTGCCTGGAACGATTGCCGGAAGTGATTAAAACGAACAGAACGTTGCACGACAAAAGTACTTATTAATTTCAATTACCGTAATTTATAAATAAAATTAATAAGCGACGAGTATATTTAAAACACTATTCTCCTACAAGTTAAACAAACATGGATTACATCAAAAAAACAGCTAAGGTGCTTTCGACCGTAGCTGTTTTTTCTATTTCCCTTAAAAGGGTGGTGTCGCGTTCATGAAGATTGTTTCTGTGCTGATTTATCGGCATACATAGCTGAATCAGCTTGTGCGACGAGCTGCTCTATTTCATTGGCGAAACCAATCGCTAGTCCGGAAGCGATAGCGATTTGTGACGCGCGCATCTCCGTATCGATCTGTGTTCTTAATGCCTCAATCTCTTCATCCGTTACATCGGATTCGATGACAGCAAATTCATCCCCGCCAATCCGGTAGACGTTTTGACTATGTTTTTTCAATATGCACGCTGTTACTTTAAGTAAATCATCACCTGCTGCATGACCGAATTGGTCGTTTTGAACCTTTAAATCATTTAAATCAAGGAGCAAGACAGCGAGGGGCGTATCCTGACAGGTCTTGAATGCGTGTAGGCACTGGTCGAATTGGTACCGATTGTAGAGACCGGTCAAGGCGTCCGTACAGCAACGGGTTTCCAGCGCCTGTTTTTCAGACATCGTCTGTTCGACATTGCGAATGATGCCTTGCACGGCGACAAGCTGTCCTTTCTCGTAAATCGGGGTCGAGTATTCTTCGAACCAGATGTACGTTCCTTCGTTCGTCCGCCAGCGCTGTAAAAAAGAAGCATCATAATTTCCGGTTCCCGACACTTTTGCGACCAAGACATCAAAATCTTCCGGATGGATCCGTTCGAAACAGACGGCGGGGTCCGCATAACTCGCAGCGACGACACCTTCCCCGATATGCTCGTCAAGCGATGGGCTGATGTAACGAAAACGTTGGACCGGTTTTACTTCAAACACATAAACGATATCTTTCGAGTGGTGCCCAATCAGTTCGACTGATGGTGGGGGAGCTACGTTTGATTGTTCTACATTTAATTGTTTAAGTTTCATGAAGCCGAGCGTCATAAGAATACCGAGGCCCATTCCTAAAATAAGCATGCTGGTTCACCTTCTTCTAGTCTGTATGGACTATATCGTACCATGTAATTTGCAAAAATTTTACTTTTTTATGTGCAAAAGGGGAGTTAAATAATCAGTAAATCAAAGATTAGTTTAATTTTCCTCTGTTACTTAGGGATTGTGCTTTAATCAAATGAACTACCCATGAATCTTTCGCGACTTTTTCGGGTATGGACTTGAAGAGGACTTATTGAGTCATCTGCTGCAAGGAATGAATATGTTGCAACTGCTTTAGACAATATGCTGCTTCATTTTTTCCACGTGCTTCTTCGGACGAAGGGCTATCCGAATTGCAGACAACACGATTTAAAAGGAGAGAATGAAATGGGACATGAACATGGGCACGACCACGGACACACGGGAAATAAACGTGTGTTATTGATTGCTTTTTCCATCATCACGGTATTCATGATCGTCGAAGTCGTCGGTGGGTACTTAACGAACAGCTTGGCACTTCTCGCTGACGCCGGACACATGTTAAGTGATTCGGCGTCACTTGCGATTTCACTTGTCGCCTTTAAACTTGGGGAACGGGCAGCTAGCGGCAATAAGACGTTCGGATACAGACGTTTTGAAATATTGGCTGCCGTCATCAACGGTGTCGCTTTGATTGGAATTTCGCTTTATATCTTCTATGAGGCAATTCGTCGTTTTACAGAACCTGCGTCGATTGCTTCGACCGGCATGTTGATCGTTAGTGTCATCGGTCTACTCGTCAATCTACTCGTCGCTTGGATCATGTTACGCGGGGGCGACGTCAAAGAGAACCTGAACATGAAAGGGGCGTACCTCCATGTCTTGAGCGATACGCTCGGTTCGATTGGTGCGATAGCGGCAGCCCTGCTCATCATGTTCTTCGGCTGGAACTGGGCCGATCCGCTCGCAAGTATCATCGTCGCAATCCTTGTCTTACGAAGCGGGTACTTCGTGACGAAATCAGCCGTCAATATTTTGATGGAAGGAGTTCCGGAGAACGTCGATCTCGAAGACATAACAGCAACCATCCAGTCGACGAAAGGGGTCGACGACGTCCATGACTTACATGTCTGGGCGATTACGAGTGGACTGAATGCCCTGTCGTGTCACATCGTCACGGACGGCGCTATGTCGATTGCTGAAGGTCAGGCGTTACTTCAGGAAATCAAACACAAACTCGAAGACCAACATATTCATCATGCGACGATTCAAATCGAAACGGCGGATCATGAACATAGTGACGCCTTGTTATGTGAACTGGCCAGCAGTCCTGCCTCCCATTCGCATCATCATTGATGCAACGTCTCACCACCATGCATCGTTCACGGCAGCTTTCCTTTCTTTAAAGGAGTTGATTACGAATGGATCATCATTATTCTCCGAGTGAATTTAGAGATAAGATGTATGCTGATTTAAAAGTAACACCAAGCGACTCCGTAATTCTCATGTGTTCAATCTTCATAGCTTCAATCGGTTTGAACATGAACTCCATTCCAATCATCATCGGCGCGATGCTCGTCTCGCCGTTGATGACCCCTATCTTAGGGATCGGATTTGCATTATCCGTATCCGATTTAACTCTCCTCAAACGGGCGGCGAAACTATTAATCGTCCAAGTATCCGTCAGTCTGATTGTGGCAACGTTATACTTTTCCATCTCACCAATTACGTATGCGAGTAATGAACTCATTGCAAGGACGTCACCAACGATTTGGGATGTCGTGATTGCCTTCGCCGGTGGAACGGCTGGTATCATCGGCGCCCGTAAAAAAGTCGGTAATAACATCGTTCCCGGTGTCGCGATTGCGACGGCCTTGATGCCGCCGCTCTGTACGGTCGGCTATTCGATTGCGACGATGAATGTGGAGTATTTTTTAGGTTCCAGTTATCTATTCATCATCAACTGCGGATTCATCGCAATCGCGACGTATATCGGTATACGGTTCATGGGCATCGCGGGCGCATTACACAAAAGGCAACGGCAAGACCGCCGCATCACGATCACGCTCGCAGTTCTTTCCATCCTGATTACGGTTCCGAGTATGTTTTCCGCCGTCACCTTAGTCCAGCAAAGTTTAATCAGTACCGGAATTTCGGCACTGATTGATGAACAATTCACAGACAGCGTTGTGATCGATCAATCCTATGATGAGGAAAAAGAACAATTGACGGTGACGGTCACCGGGAAACGCTTGTCTCAAGAAGAAATGACGACAATTGAGTCGAGTTTACCGGATTATGGATTAGCGGGTAAGGACTTAGTCATCAACCAAGTCCCGGACCTCAACAAGTTGACGGGGGAACAGGCGGCATCCGTCTTGAACCGCTATCTGGAAGAGCGGTTACGTCAATCCAGCTGGTTCAGCAACCGGTCGTTCCAATTTGATCAACTCCCATTCCAGTTAAAGGACTGATTCGATGATCACCTGTTTCACTTGGATTCGGTATGAAGAGGTCATGTCAAACGAAACGTAAACCGAAGCCGGCTCTGTGGGGGGAGGGGAATGATATGAAATTTAATCTGGTCTTCGTCATATACAGTTGTATCCTAGGTCTTGTCGTCGGCGTGATCGCTTCCCTTTTTTTAATCGCCGTCAACGCGATGATTCATCTGACGTGGACGACAATTCCGGAAACCGTCGACAGCAACTGGTATCCTCTTTGGATTGGTTTGATGGGTGGTGTATGGATTGGACTGTTTCAAAAGTACGTCGGTGATTATCCGAAGACAATGCATGAGACGTTACATGAATTTCAGGAAACAGGACGCGTCACGTACGACGGGGCGGTCACCAAAAATTTTAGTGCCGCGTTGATTGTCTTGACATGTGGGGCTAGTCTCGGACCGGAAGCGGCACTCGTCAGTATTTTAGGAGGCTTGATCACCTGGGTCGGAGACCGGATGACGTGGACGATTCAAAAGAAGGAACAGTTTCTTGAGCTCGGTATCGGGGCGATGTTGGCGACGATTTTTTATGCCCCATTCGTCGGGGTCAGTGAAGCGATCGAAGAGGGGATTGCAGAACGGCGTTTTCAATCGAAACTGACGAAAGCCCTGTTGTATGCGATCACGACGGCATGCGGGATTCTCGCGTTTACGCTGTTGAATCAACTTGTTCCAAGGACCTCCGTCTTCGGCATCAGTACACCGCAAGTCGCCTGGACCCGTGAAGTCCTATACTTCCTGTTTCCGGCCATTATTATCGGCGCTTGTTTCGGAAGCCTCTTCCTCTTGTTCGGACGATTGACGGACTCGATTGCGCGGAACTATCCATCCCCGCTCGGCCTCGCAATAAGTGCCGGACTCTTGATTGGATTATTCGGGAGGTGGTCGCCCTATTTTTTGTTTTCCGGCGAACATGAAATCTTAGCCTTCTCAAAAGAAGCACTCGATCAATCCCTTATTTTTCTCATCTTGCTTGCGCTAGGAAAAGCCTTACTGACGAATATCTGTTTTTCATTCGGGTGGCGGGGCGGGAAAATTTTTCCGGCTATTTTCTCGAGCACGGCAATCGGGTTCGCCGTCGCTACCTTGTTTCCCTATACACCGGGGTTGCTTGTCGCCGTTGCCGTTGCTGCGAGCTGCACCGTTATTTTGAAACAGCCTTTCGTCACGTCGACGTTGTTATTATTTTTGTTTCCACTCCAATTCTTCCCGTTCATCTTACTCGTCGCGTTACTGATTAAACAAATTTTGCTTCGCATTGAAGGGAAAGGGTCGAGTGTGGATTCGCATTGATGGTTACTCCAGGATAACTCGGGCTCGCCTATCCTACTCAATCGCATAGGTTTATTTAATACAATCCTAAACGTTATAAGACAACATCATTGGGGGGTCTTAAAAATCAATCGGCTGAAGCGTTATTCCTTTTTCCGAATGAAGTAACGAATCATGAGCACACAAAGAACGACGAGCACGACCATCCAAGAGACGTGTTTGATGGCAAACGTCGCGACGAGGTTCCAGCGTTCTTGGAGATAGAAACCGCTCGTCATGAAAATCAAGGACCACACCGTAAAGGACAGTGCCGTCGAAAGCAAAAATGTCGTCAAGCGAATCCGGACCGTCCCGGCACCAAAAGCAAAAATCGTTTTCCAGAGCGGGGACAAGAGCAGGTACCATCCCCCATACTGGCGTAAGTTATGTTCGGCCCGCTGCAAGCGGTCCGGACGGACGTGAAGCCACTTCGTCAGCACATGCAGCATCCGTTCACCGCCGAAGTAGCCGAGACCATACAAAACGAGTTGCGACAGGACGAAGCCGGTGACGCCCGTCGCGAGCATCACGACGTAGGACAGCTGATTCGTCGCTACTAAAAAGCCGGCATAACTCATGATCAGTTCGGTCGGAATAAAGTGAGCGAACAGGGCAAGAAAGACACCGAGATACCCATAATGGTCCATCCAGATTTGCCAGTTGGTCATGTCATTTCTCCTCTCGAAATCGGGTAGCAGCAGGCCGCACCAGAAGTTTACGGAATCGTTACACGCCCTTCATAAATGAAACGGTAGCCCTCTCCGATAGAATCGACGAGGAGATGATGCGCCATGAGACCTAGAAAAAGAAAACGATTGCTGAGTGAACAATTGAACGGGTGGCTGATTCCGTTAGTCGGAATCGGCTTACTGACAATCAGTTTACTGAGCGTCTATGAAGTGTATCAGACATCGACGAAGTCGGTGACGGAGCGACTCGAACGGGAACTGACGATGTTCGATACGAGCGTCAAAGCGATTGCACTGACCTATCCGGAAGCGAGTAAAGCGCGGGATCAGGCGGTGAAACGGACGAAAAATCAACAGTTGGCGGATCTTGCGCAAGATGATTATGAAGCTGCGTTCGAAACGTTCCGTACGAAAAATCAAGTGTTCCCGACCGTTACATTAACGCAGACCGAGCAAAAGGCGGTCCGGCACGACTTAAAAACGAAAACCGTCACCACGGTAATGCATGGAGACCGGTTCATCCTGGCGAAATCCATTCAGGAACTCGATACGATCGTCTTTTTATCTGTCGACCGGCAACAACTGATCGGTCCTGCCAAGGCACTGGCGCTCGAACTCGGGACGTTGAGCCTCGCGGTCCTGTTTTTCGTCAGTCTGTTGATCCGCTTCCGGATTAAACAACAGCTGGCCCCCTTATCCGTCCTCTCGCTGAAGATTGAAGAGGCGCACGCAAAACGGAACTACCGGCCTCTTTCACTTAAGACCAACACGTTTGAGGTCGAACAGTTAGTGCTTCAGTACAATCAATTGATGGACCAAATCACAAGCTTGACGGGGGAACTGGGCAACACGAGTAACCAGCTCAAACGGATGCAACCGGAATTCATGACCCAGCTCGCAGCAACAGAGGAATCGGTGACGGCCATCGCAGAAGTCGCCACTTCCTTGAACGCCCATTCACGTGAAGTGGAATCTGTCGTCGAGGAAACGGATCAACTCCTTCAAACCTCCTCCGTATCGTTAGAGCGGATGAACCATTCGTTACAAGAGAGTCAACGGACGCTCGCCCAGTTCCAGTCGGAGATCGTACAGGAACAAACCATTCTCGATGCCTTGAAAACCGGAACACGCACGTTACATATGTCGTCCGATGTCGTCTTGCAGTCATTGCACACCACGAGCGAAAAAAGCGATTCGATGAACCACTCGATCGAGCAAATTCAACGTGTCGCTGAAGCGACACGACGGTTATCACTCAACGCCTTGATTGAAGCCTCGCGTGCCGGTGAGGCGGGGCGGGGGTTCGCAATCGTCGCAAAAGAAGTCGAACTGCTATCGCTTGACGTGACACACTTGATTCGGAGCATCAATCAAGCCAACGACGAATTGACAGCGAGTGTCATGGCGATGGAAGACGATTTAAGGAAGATGACGGCCCACATCAACGATACGTTTCAGCAGTTGGGTCAAGCGACGGACGGACTGACCGCGCTGATTACGGGTTCGGCCCGGATTGAAGAAGCGTTACGGCACGTCGAGTCCGAGCGCCACGCCGTCAATACGGTGAATCCAGCAGTCGTCTCGCACCTCGAAACCATCCAGCATACCTTACTGACGTTACATACGTACGGCGGGACGCTTCATACTCAAATGAATGTGAACATCGAGCGGCAAGAACAGTTGAAGCGTCATGGGGATCGCATCCATGAACAGGTCAGACTGCTCGAACGGACGATTGACGCAGATGCCAACTCAACTTGACAGTAAACAAAAAAACCAAGCCACACTCCAACGCAAGTGCGGAGTAACGCTTGGTTTTTTACTTTTTTCACGTCACAGCGTCAGGCAACCGCGGAACCCTCGGCTCGCATAATAAGAATCCGCCCCATTGTGATAGACGAATACCGTATCATACCGGCGATCGCAATAAAGCGCCCCTCCTTGGTCACGAATGCGCGACGGCGTCGCAACCCAACTCGAAGTTTTCAAATCGACGGGTTCGATTGTTTGCAACAGCCGATACTGTGCTTCTGTCAATACGCTGATTCCGATTTCCGCCGCCTGTTCGAGCGCACTCGTCGCAGGTGGATTTTTTTTACGTGTTTCACGGGCGCGCTGGTCATAACAACCACTTCGTCGCTCTTTCGGGCTTTCCTTAGCACAATCAAAAAAGGTCAACACGGTCGGGTCGTCCGGATTCGTGACGAGATCCGGTTCACCACCCGTCTGTTCCATTCGTTTAAGGACCGCTAAGGCATCGGGCTGTTCCCGTAACCGTCGTTCGACCTCTTTCCAATCAACGTCCGGATGGCGCTGCATCTGTTCCTTGAAACGTGTTTCAAGTTGTTTAAGTAACGCCTCTTCTTCTCCTCCTACAGCCATGGGTGCTTCCTCCATTCTCCATGTACACGGTACCGTTAGTTGTGATAGACAATTCTTTTTGTAAAGGCGCCTCGCGTCATTGCTCCAAGTAGCGGTAGAGCGTACTTTTACTGATACCGGTTTCTTCACGGATTTCAACGAGATTGTATTGTTTGCTTTGATACATTTCGATGGCCCGTTTGACGTTGGCGTCGGCCTTACGGGGACGTCCGGATTGTTTTCCATCCGCCTTTGCTTTCGTCAACCCTTGACGTGTCGACATACTGATGACATCACTTTGGAGGGCGACCAAGTGTTCAACTACTTCGCGGAACGAGTTCTTGAGCGGCTCGCGCGTATCGATTTCTTCCCGGAGTGTCACGAGGTACGCTTGTTTCTGTTCGATTTGTTCCAGTAATTCAATTAAATGACGGGTCGAGTCAGCCAAGACATAAAGTTGTGAGACGACAATCACATCACCCGGCGTAAGGGCAGCGATTAACTGTTCGAGCGCTTCCCGTCGTTTGGACGAAGCATGTTCTTCAAGGACTTGGCGTTCGGCTCTGAAGGCTTGAACGGCTTCCTTTTGAAAGATACATTCCGGATCTTCATAAAACGGACGCATATAACTGATAATCATAAAATTCTCCTCACATCTTTCAAAGTTCTTAAAGTAATCGTTGTAACGTCATTCCAATAGGGGAATGGACTGATTCCGTATAAGGGATATTGAACGAAACCAACCATTCAAGTCTCTTTTAGTATACGGGAAACAGGGGATTGGTGAAAGGACTGCACCGATCGGTTGCATGGGTTTGTCAGATAGATCAGGTTTTGTTTACATGCGAGATCGTCATCAACAAGGGATTGTTACGTGCGCTGTCGAATCTAAACAGTATCACGATTCCATTAACCTGAAGGAGTGAGTTGTATGTATCACCACATTCTACTGGCCGTCGATGGTTCCGATCATTCTATCCGCGCTGCGGAAGAAGCGGTTAAACTCGCACGCTTGGACAAGGACAGTAAAATCGAGGTCGTGTTCGTCGCTGATTTTTCAAAAGCACGGGAAGACGTGTTGCATTCAGAAGGAAGCGCGGCACTTGAAGTCGCGCGACGGCGGAAACTTGGACCGGTCGAAGAAAAACTTGAGGCAGCCGGCGTCTCGTATTATGTCACGATTCTCCGCGGGGAGCCGGGACCAGCGATCGTGAATCATGCGAACCAACAGCCGACAGACATGACGATCATCGGAAGCCGCGGTTTAAACTCGCTTCAGGAAATGGTTCTCGGCAGCGTCAGCCATAAAGTCGCGAAACGCGTTAAAAGCCCTGTCATGATCGTCAAATGACAGGACGGGGAATATGTTCTAACAAAAAACGGATCACTTCGTTGCTATCGCACACAAAGTGGTCCGTTTTTGAATTTACAGGCGCGCCCTCGGAGACAGTTTGACGACACGGTAAAGTACGAAGGCACCGACCAACAGAATCGGATACGTCGTCTCGAGGTGTTGGACGAATACAATGAGAATCGGGACGGCAATCAATAGGCCGAGCAGGACATAGCTGATTTTGAGTAGTTTACGTTCTTGTTGCCGCAACCCGGGAAATAGACCTTCAAACAACAGCAAAAGCAGCTGTCCCCCGTCAAGCATGATCAGCGGAAGACAGTTCGCCAACCCGAGAAAGAGACTCGTCGCAGCGAGCGATTGAAGCAGAACCGTCACTGTATAGGGACCATCCGGCAAAAGTAATGGTAGACTATCGAACAGGAAATCAAGCGGATGCGTAAGCCACGGTGTCATCAGTCGATGCCAACCATCCGTAAACGAAACGGTCGGATCGGTGATAGGAAGTGCGGCTAGACATGCAAGCGGGACGAAAACGATGCTCATGATTAGTCCAGAAGCGATGAAGACGATTCGTCTAGTGCGACTGACAGCAACATCAGACGGTAAGACATACCCTCCGAGTAACAGCAGACAAAGCTGGTAAGTGACACCTCGGTATGTTGTCCGCGCGAGAACGGGACCAAACCCGATTGACAGGGTACGGACCTGTATCCGGACGAGCTTGGCACCTGCGACGTGTCCAAGTTCATGGAGGAGCGTCGCCAGCAAAAAAGTCCCCAATAATACGAAATAAGACATGATCCGCTCCTTTTAACGTATTAATCGTTCTTGAAAGATGAGACGAAACTTCGGACGAACGTCGATTTCCACCGTTTGGATGACTTCGTCTTGTTCCAAGGTCAGTAAAATCCGTGCAGCTTCCACGTCGTCTTGGATGATTTCAAATGATGAAAGTGCCTCTAAGGAGATACGCGACAGCAGTCGACCACCGGAACGCTGATTGACTTGGAGAGAAAATTGACCGCTTGCCGGTGTCAGGCGAACGATGAACTGTTCGACGGCATTCTGAAAGCGGTACGTCGATTCATCGTAATAAAACAGCGGAACCGGTTCATCCGGTTCTACTGAAAATAACGACAACAGGTCTAGTTCTTCAGGAAACGACTTCACTAAAATCCACTCCTTTGGTAAAATGAACTGACTTTCATATCATACAGTATTTTACAAAAGAGGGTATAGTAATAGTGGAAGCAACCGTAACGAAGGAGGAGAAAACGTGGGCTACATAACAGAATTACGAAAATTCATCGGCAACCGGATAATTATCAGCGTCGGTGCGACAATCCTTGTCATCAATGAACAAGGACAACTTTTGTTCCAACACCGTTCCGATACAAACGATTGGGGATTACCGGGGGGCTCGATGGAACTCGGTGAAACAGTAGAAGAAGTCGCAATCCGGGAATTATATGAAGAAACGGGACTTGTGACGGACAAGGTCGAACTCGTCGGTGTCCGGTCCGGGCCACGCTACCAGTTCACGTATCCGAACGGAGATCAGACCGAAAGTGTGATTCACCTGTTCCACGCGCAAGAGGTTTCTGGTACTTTACAAATCAACGATGATGAAAGTTTTGACTTGGCATACTTCAGTCAAGAAGCACTCCCGGAAAACATCGAAAAACGGGCAGGCGCCTTACTCGAGGAATTAGGTACTATCATTTGGGCATTACGTCCCTCTTTTAACGTAAAGGATTAAATCGAAAATGACATGAAAGCGCCCGGCGTCCTTTTAAATGGACGTCGGGCGCTATCTGTTATTTCGAGACAACCGAAATACGTTCTTTATCATGGCGGTTGTGTTCGATCTCGTCCGCAATGGCGATGGCATAATCCGCGTAACTGATGTAACTGTCACCTGCTGCATTGACGGTCAAGACGTCTGAAGCGAGTTGGTACGTTCCTGTCCGTTCACCTTCCGGATCGAAGAAGGCTGCCGGACTGACGAACGTCCAATGTAAGTCGGTCGTCTGTTCCAAATCAATCAGGTTAAGCGTCTGACTTTTCGCCGTCGGAAGGTATGCTTCCGGGAAATCCGGTGTATCTGCCAAACGTGTCGTTTGTTCCTGGTCGACGAACAGGCTGCCGGCTCCACCGACGACGATTAAACGCGTTGCCGTTCCTGACAATGCCTCCATCAAATGGCGACCGAGTTCGACGTGCTGAAGTTCATCTCCTGGCGCTGCACCAAAGGCATTGATGACGACGTCGAATCCCGACAGGTCGTCCTTCGTCAACGCAAACGCGTCTTTTTCGAGGACGGAGTCGTGCGTCGTCCGGGTTACATTACGGACGATTGCCGTCAAGGCATGACCTCGCTCTGCCAGTTCGCGTAAAATGTTCCGTCCTGCTTTCCCACTTGCTCCGATGATTGCAATCTTCATCAAAAATCTCCTCCTTCAAACGAATGTAAGTCTTGTACCTGTAATTATTTTAGTTACATAATTTTTTATTGTCAAGGGAATTGACAAAAAAACATCTGCTCACTAAACTGATAGTACTGGTGGTGAAAAAAATGATTAACAGTCGATTAGCGGTCGCGGTTCATATTCTTGCTTTAATCAGTTCAAGTAAAGGCGAGCCCTTGTCTTCCGAAATGATTGCTGGAAGTGTCAACACGAATCCGGTCGTCATCCGTCGCCTGACCGGTCTTTTACGAAAAGCAGGTCTGTTAGAGACACAGGCAGGGCGGACGGGAGCCATCTTGACGAAAGAACCGGCAAATATCACGTTGCTGATGGTATATCGTGCCGTCGAACCAAAAGAAGACTTATTCATGATGCATGAGTCACCGAATCCGGACTGTCCGATCGGTCGCGAGATTCAAACAACGCTCGAGACGACATTCAGTCGGGCACAACAGGCGTTAGAAACAGAACTAGCGGCAGAAACATTAGCCGATGTCATTCATCGCCTTGGCGCAAAATAATGACATTCAAGCTTAGACCCGCTAGCGGATTTAAAGGAGGATAAACGATGCGCTTGATCAGTTACTCTGCTGTAAGTGTGATTTTATCGTTTTTATTTTTTACGAGCTATGCCTTACTAAATAACTTAGAAAATGAATTCCTGTATCAATTCGGGACATTTGCGGTGACGCTCTTTTCATTTTTATTCGGAATTCCGATGTTGTGGATTGCGAGTCGTCACAGCTTACCATTACGCCTCTTAA
Organism: Exiguobacterium sp. s193; assembly: GCF_018618755.1. Lineage (GTDB taxonomy): Bacteria > Bacillota > Bacilli > Exiguobacteriales > Exiguobacteriaceae > Exiguobacterium_A. The sequence goes on along the minus strand of NZ_JACSMR010000011.1, from coordinate 80,065 downwards.
TTTACTTGACGACACTCGCACTTTCGATTTTATTGTTCATTGGCGGCTATCAAACATTCGCCGCGTCTCCCCTCGATATTCAGTTGAACTTGTCAGGGATTATCCGCTTTGCTTTAATCGCCTGTCTATTTTATGTTATTCCCTATGAAGTGTGCATTAAACGATTGAAGCAGCCTTCCATCTCGACGTAAAACGACCTTTATCCGTAAGGTCGTTTTTTTTGCAGGAATTTCCAAATGGAGAGCGAATTTAATTCAGTACGCAACGAGTAGAAGGAGGAATTTAGTATGAAAGATACATTTCAATGTCAGGCGATCGGGAAATCATTTTCAGGGGACGGGATCGAAACGAAGGCGCTTGACGACGTCAATCTGACGCTCGACGCAGGGGATTTCATCTCCATCATCGGACCGTCTGGATCGGGAAAATCAACATTACTTAGTCTGATCGGAACACTCGACCGTCCGACGACGGGGCAACTGCTGTACGGTGACCAACCGATCAACCAACTGAAGAGTAAAGAGTTATCCGATTTCCGGTTCGAGAACGTCGGGTTCATCTTCCAACAGTTTCATTTGATTCCGACGTTGACGGCACTCGAAAACGTCATGGCCCCGTTATTCGGTAGAAAAGTCGCCTATGATAAGAAGGAGCGGGCACTTGCTTTACTCAATCAAGTCGGTCTTGCAGAAAAAGCCAGTTCCTTGCCGTCCCAGCTCTCCGGCGGGCAACAGCAACGTGTCGCCGTCGCCCGTGCGCTCGTCCATGAGCCGAAATGGCTGCTCGCAGACGAACCGACGGGGAATCTCGATACGGAAACCGGGGAAATCATCTTCCAACTCTTAAAACGGTTGAACGCTGAAAAAGGGTGTGGTGTCCTGTTCGTCACGCATGACCCGGAGCTTGCCGACCGCGCCAATCGAAAAATCGAGATGAAGGACGGACTCGTCATCGCGGATTCGCGTCTCGTCACAGTCTGACGGAGCACCGATTTTGTTTTCAGACGGTCGACCCTTTACACTTAACGAGTAAAGGAGGCGACGCACGATGCGACTAGGTATACTCGATCAAGTCCCGCTCCATGAAGGGGATACGATTGAACAGACGATGCGATACACGAAACGACTCGTCGAAGCAGCAGAGCAGCTCGGTTATAAGCGCTACTGGTTCGCCGAACACCATAATACGAATGGCTTACTCAGCGCGACACCTGAACTGTTCATTGCCCGGATGGGGAGTGAGACAAAAACGATCAAACTCGGGACAGGTGGTATCTTGTTACCGCAGTATCGTCCGTTAAAAGTCGCGGAAAATGTTTCGACACTCGAAGCTTTTTATCCGGGACGGATCGAACTCGGAATCGGCAGTTCTCCGGGGGGGAGTGAGCGGACACGCCGCGCCTTGACGGACGGGGAGGAAAATAAATATTCCGAATTCCCGCGGCTGATGGATGAGTTATCCGGTTTTTTAACGGACTCCCTGTCAGCAAAACATCCGTTTCGGATCGTCAAGACGACGCCGCGCCTTACACAAACGGCTCCCCTCTATTTGCTCGGTCTGTCACCGCATAGTGCACGGCTCGCGGCAGAACGGGGGATGGGACTCGTCTTCGGTCATTTCATCAATCCGGACCGCTGGGAAGAGACATTACGGACTTACCGCGAGCAGTTCGTTCCTAGTGCGCAGTTCGAGGAGGCGACGGTCATCGTCTGTGTGTTTGCGGTCTGTGCCGAAACGACAACAGAAGCAGAACAGTTGGCAACGACGCAAGATGCCTGGATTCAAGGGATCCGGCTCGGAAACTCGATTGTCCCGTCACCCGAAACAGTCGGGACGAAGGACTGGAATCCGGAACAATTAAAGCGGATCCAACACGACCGGCGACGGACCATCGTCGGAACGGCGACGGAAGTCGAAGCAGCACTCGAACAGTTGGCAACCCGGTACGGGACGGATCAATTTTTGTTAATCAATAATGCTTACGACCAAGACAAACGACTCGAATCGTATCGGTTGATTGCAAAACAGATGTTACAGCACTAAAAAACGGCCGACGATGTGTCGGCCGTTCCTGTATACTCCGCTTATTTTTGTGATGTCGGACGAATCAAAATTTCATTGATGGACACATCATCCGGCTCACTGACGGCATAGTTGATTGCACGAGCAATCGCGTCGGCATCGATCGCTTGCATGTTGCCGATGCCTTGTTTGATGTCTTCATCCGTGATGTGGTCTTTTAATTCCGTATCGACGGCTCCCGGCGAAATGATTGTCGCACGAATGTTATTGTCGACCGACTCTTCCTTCCGGAGACCTTCCGTAATCGCACGAACGGCAAACTTCGTCCCGCTGTAGACAGCGCTTGACGGCATGACTTCGTGACCTGCGACGGACGAGATGTTGATGATATGACCTGATTTTTGTTTTCGCATGTACGGAAGGACCGCACCAATTCCGTAAAGAACACCCTTAATGTTGACATCAACCATCGTATCCCATTCATCCTGCTTGTTTTTATGCAGTTGCGATAACGGCATCAGACCGGCATTGTTGACGAGAACATCGACTGAACCATATGTCTCCTGCGCCAGTTTCGCGAGTTGGTCGAGTTGCTCCGTCTTCGTCACGTCCGTCACTTGATAGACTACTTGACCACCGAGTTGCTCGATTTCTTCTTTTAATGCTTTCAGACGATCTTCACGACGTGCCGCGAGGACCAGCTTTGCACCATTCTTCGCAAGTAACTTCGCGGTGGCTTCCCCGATACCACTTGATGCACCTGTAATGATGACGACTTTATTTTCAGCCATGATTGATAACCTCCTGTAGTAGTTGATTCACTGATTTATGCTCACTTTTGAGTTATTGCCTGTTTTGGATAAAGACAAACCTATGGAGGACACTTATGAAAAAAAGGAGCTGGTTCGTATGAAACGACGGACGATTCGTTTAATCGTCATCTTACTTGTGATTGGATTGATTTTCATCATCGAACCATTCCGAAATCAACCGCCGCTTCCTGACGTGTCGGTCGGAAGCCAAACGATCCCGACGCAGGAAGGGTCCTATTGCTGGCATGGTCTCATACGGAGACAATGTGTCGACTATATCTATACGAACCCGCTCGAAATGACAGAAAAATTGAAGCCGACCGTGGTCCGATCGGCTTCACCGATTACGATTGCCTTTCATGACGGTCCTACGCCGGACGATTTAAAAATCGAACAGTGGCAAGATGCAGAGACGATTCAGACGGTTCCGCTGCAAGACGAACAACTCAAAGCACCTGATGCGCGCGGAATCTATGTGTATCATGTCATCGCTGATTGGAAGCAAGGGGACGGGAACTCGGCTTTCGTGATTGAAGTGAAATGATACGTCGAAACGGGTAAAGACGAGTAGAATCGTCGTGTTTAAGCAGAAAGGACGAGAAAACATGAGACTCGAACGGAAAGTAGCCATCGTGACGGGGGCAGCGTCCGGAATGGGGAAGGCAATCGCGGAACGGTTTGCAGCTGAAGGGGCACGCGTCATCGTGTCTGATATTCAGCTTGACGGGGTGAAAACAGTCGTTGCGGCGATTGAAGCAGCGGGCGGGACAGCAACCGCCATCAAAACGGATGTCACGTCTGCTGAAGCAATCAAACAACTGTTTGACGAGACGTTAGCGGCTTACGGACAATTGGATATTCTCGTTAACAATGCCGGAATCATGGACGGGATGGAAGGGGTCGACGAGCTGTCGGATGAACGCTGGGACCGCGTCCTCGCCATCAACACGACGGCGGTCATGCGGACGATGCGTCTCGCGATTCCTTTATTTCGTGCACAAGGTTCAGGAAACATCATCAACAACATCTCGATCGGCGGACTAAACGGGGCGCGTGCCGGTGCTGCGTACGCCGCCTCCAAACATGCCGTCGTCGGTCTGACGAAAAATACGGCGTTCATGTATGCACAAGAAGGGATTCGGTGTAACGGAATTGCTCCTGGTGCCGTCGAGACGAACATCGGACAATCGATGACGAACATCAGTGAATTCGGGATGGGACGGACGATGCTCGGGATGGGCTTGAATCCTAGAACCGGACAGCCTGACGAAATCGCACAACTCGCTTTGTTCCTTGCTTCGGATGAAGCAAGTTTCATCAATGGTGCAATCGTCGTCGCCGACGGCGGATGGAGTGCCTATTAATGAAAAGGAGGTAAAATCTAGCGGCTCATGGATAAAAATAGAAATATTCAGACGATTTAAAGGATTATCTCATCCAGTCGCTAATACTTAAAGATGACGGACCGACTCGTCATCTTTTTGTTTTCTCGTTTTTCAACTAAAGGAGGAATTCAGAGATGTCCCTTGAGCAAAGTACACAACACGTTACGGATGCACACGTTATCCGCGCCATCGAACAAAATCTCGCCATCATCCGTTTTGATGACCAACGTAAAATTGCGTATGTGAATGACCTGTTTGCCGAGACGATGGGGTATCAGGCGAAGGAACTGATTGGCAAATACCACCGCGATCTATGTTTTCCGGAGTTTGCCACGAGTGCTGCCTATGAAGCGTTTTGGCGGAAACTACTGCAAGGGATTACGTATCAAGATAAAATCGAACGGCGGACGGCAGAGGGCGGACGTAAATGGCTCGAAGCAACGTATATGCCAATCTTCGGGGACGGACGGCGTGTCATCGGTGTCTCGAAAATCGCGACCGACATTACGGTGCGTCAGCAAGACGTGCTCCGGATGGCAGAAGCGTTAAATGAGACTTCCGCTTTTTTGACCATAAAATCTGATAGCGGTCGGCAAGACGGATTACAGGTTCTCGCGACCGTCCAGCAGATTGAAGCGGAATCGATAAAAAACTTGGCTAACCTCGTCGCTCTCCAAACGGAGGCCGACTCGATCAATGACATTGTCAAAACGATACGGGAGATTGCAGCACAAACGAACTTACTTGCCTTGAATGCGGCAATCGAAGCGGCACGGGCGGGAGAACACGGGCGTGGGTTTAACGTCGTCGCGACGGAAGTCCGGAATTTATCCAATAAAGTCTCCCAGTCGATTGGCGAAATCAAAGAAAACATCGAAGGAATCGTTAAGCGGATTGAGACCGTCTCAACGAGCATCGAACAGATTTCAACAAAAGTCCAGACGAGCAGCGGGCAGTTGGAACACGCCGTCAGCGAGTTTGAGTTACTCGCTGACTCCGCTAAGCAACTTGAGCGTCAAGCGAACGATTTTGTTAATGTCCTGTGAAAATAACACATGCTACCAGAACTTCCTTTTGTGGGTCTCTAGACAGGAGAACCGAAAGGAAGTTTTTTGTTTGTAGTGAAATCATTACGCCATACTCTGAACAAGGACCTTACTGAAATAGGGGTCGCCCGCACATCAGCTTATGCCTTACATTCTTCGGATACGTTGTATATCATGAAAGAAGGGTCCGTCGTTGACGCCCGAGTTTTTATCAAAATCAGGCGAGAATACGCCCACTTCTAAACGATCAGGGTGAAGCCCGAGTGAAAGTGGGAGATGAATCGCCACCCTCTCTTTCGGGTATATCCTTTGTAAGGAGGTGAACATCATGTTGACTCACAAGGCCTACAAATTCAGAATCTACCCGACAAAAGAGCAGGAAATCCTGATCGCGAAGACGATTGGTTGTTCGCGCTTCGTCTTCAACCACTTCTTGGCGAAGTGGGATGAGACGTATAAAGCGACAGGGAAAGGACTGTCCTACGGGTCTTGTTCGAAAGAACTCCCGTCGTTGAAGCAGGCATTCGACTGGCTGAAGGAAGTCGATAGCATGTCTGTTCAAACGAGCGTCAAGCATCTTGCTGATGCCTTTGACCGCTTCTTCAAGAAGCAGAACGAACGACCCCGCTTCAAGACGAAGAGCAATCCCGTTCAATCGTATAAGACGAACATCCAAGGCAAGTCTCAACTTCCAGAAGTCTCGATCGTCGGCACCAAAATCAAAATTCCAAAGCTGAAGTGGGTGCGCTTCGCTCATTCGAGGCAGGTCGTCGGACGCATCTTGAACGCGACCATCCGGCGGAACGCTTCAGGAAAATACTTCGTCTCCCTGCTCGTCGAGCAGGAGAGCAACGAAATGCCGAAGACGGGCTCATCCGTCGGCGTCGATGTCGGGTTGAAGCACTTCGCCATCCTGTCGGACGGCACGGTATACAAGAACGACCGTTACTTCCGTTCGCTTGAGAAAAAGCTGGCGCGCGAGCAACGCAAGCTTTCTCGTCGTCAACGGTTGGCCTTGGACAAGAAAGTGAAACTTTCCGAGGCGAAGAACTATCAGAAGCAGAAGCGGAAGGTCGCCCGCATCCACGAGAAGATCGCGAACAAGCGAACCGATTTCCTGCACAAGGTATCGACCGAGATCGTCAAAAACCACGACGTCATCGGCATCGAGACCTTGCAAGTGAAGAACATGCAGAAGAATCGCAAGTTGAGCAAGTCCATCTCCGATGTCAGTTGGTCGGAGTTCTTCCGCATGCTCGGATACAAGGCGGAATGGTACGGAAAGACCGTCGTGAAAGTCGGCAAGACCTTCGCCTCTAGTCAACTGTGCTCCCGTTGCGGACATCAACACAAAGACGTGAAACATCTTGGCTTGCGTGAATGGACATGCCCGAGTTGCTGCATCCATCACGACCGCGATGTGAATGCAGGACTGAACCTCAAACGAGAAGCTGAACGCCTCTTAGCTTCTTCAACCGTCGGGACGACGGGGTTAGCCTGATCAGGTTTCGACCGTTAGGTCGGATGACTCAGGAATCCTCCACCTCTAAGCGAAGCATAGGTGGAGGTAGTTCAACTAATCGCCAATTACAAAAGGAGGCATGAAGATGTCCGCGTTATTGACAGTCGAGCATGTCTCAGTCCGTTATGAGACTCGACGTCGTTATACTTTAGCCGCTTTCCAATGTTCAGCCGGCACCTTTCATCCGAACCGGACGATGCTTGGACAATCCCATCGTCATCAACTGCACTTGAATCTTTACTCAAATGAATCGGAAGACTACCTGACAGGTGATTTGCCTGCTGTCGGACCCGATACGCTCTTGGACGATGAGATACTTGTGTTGCAAGCGGGGTGGATCATTGATTCGTCCGACACGGTCAACCAATCGAATCCTGGCCGTTCTCTTTACACCAACACGTTGATTGAGGCAGCATCGTGGTGAAGGCACCTGTTACCGCCCGCCAGTATGGCGTGCTGGCCTATCCCTTGATTTTGTCGAGTATCTTGACACCGTTACTCGGAGTCACGGATACAATCGTAATCGGTCAGACGGGGGATGCCGCAGCAATCGGCGGGATTGCTCTTGGCGCCGTCTTTTTTAATACGATTTACTGGCTCTTCGGATTCTTGAAAGTCAGCACGACCGGTTTTAGTGCACAAGCAAGTGTCCAACAGGATGAGACCGCCTTACAGTTCGCTTTATACCGCCCGGTCCTACTGGGTCTGATGATTGGTTTGATTTTGCTTTTGTGCCGCTCTCCTTTGACCTCTGCCGGATTATACTTGTTGGCGACACCCGCATCGTTGTTGCCTGACGTCAATACATACATCGACTACCGGATATACGGGGCGCCGTTTGTCTTGATTGGTTATGCGGTACTTGGTTGGCTGATTGGGCAGGGACAGGTGAAGCGGGCGCTGATGATTCAAATCGTCAGTAATCTCATCAACATCGCGCTTGACGTCGTCTTCGTAATCGGTCTCGATTACGGTGTTGCCGGTGTCGCCGCCGCGTCACTGGTTGCCGAAATCGGAACCGTGCTCTTGGCCTTAACGTTTATTGTCCGGCAACTGGTCTTTAAACCAGCGTACTGGCAATTGTTGTTCCACCTTCAGGACTATCGGAAATTTTTTATGGTCAACGCCGATTTGTTCATCCGAACGATTTTTCTTTTACTTGTTACCGGCTGGTTCACCCGGACCGGAGCGTCATTTGGACCGGACATGCTGGCGGTCAATGCAATCTTATTACAGATGCAATATGTCATCGCATACTGGTTCGGCGGGCTCGGCAGTGCCACGACGATTCTGGTCGGACGGGCGCGGGGGCATGACGATAACGCGGGTTATCAGCAAAGTGTCCGCCTGACCCGCCAGTTCGGACTGGCATCGATTGTCTTGATCATGATCCTGTTGTTTTTATGCCAACAACCGTTTCTCCGCCTGTTTTCGGCTGACTCGGAACTTTTGTTCATCGCGAGTGTCTACTATAACTGGATTCTGATTTTCCCGTTGACCGGCGGATTTGCGATGCTGTACGAAGGCGTGTTCGCCGGACGCACTGAAGGTAAACCGGTCCGAAATTCGATGATTCAAGGGTTTATCACATTTGCCGTGCTGTTGCTGTCTGTGAACTGGATCGGCAACCACGGGGTCTGGCTCGCGTTCATCGGCTTTGGACTGGTGCGATCCGGTTCGCTTCATTTGGCAGAACGTCGTACGCAAAAAAAGCACCCTCCCGCACACGCCTGAGCGGCACACGGTAGGGTGTCACATGAATACTTTGTTTGCTGAAGATGATGTACGCATCGAATCATTCTAAAAGAAAACGAATCCCCCTGTTAACGATCAACAGTGAAAATCCGTTCGCGGACAGTCGTTGTTTTCAATTGTTTCCGGGCATCGATCGAATCACGGATATGTATGATATAACGTCGTCCTTTGCGATAACCGGAGCGTGGCGGTTTAATCCGCAACTCTTTCCCATCGATGACAACGAGTTCATTTTGCATCCGTTCCCCCGTCGAATCAGTGACGGTGACGGTGCGGTTTGAGACTTGATCGGCGCGGAGTCCATGTGAAAATTCAATATCGAACGTATGGTATGACGAGATTGAACGTGTCCGTGATTTGAAATGCGGGTCGTCTGTCCGTGCTTCAAGCGAACAGTAACAACCGGTGAAGACTAGACAAACAGTCAGAATAATGGAAAATAACGGTTTCAAAACAAGGCTCCTTTCGTCATTTCCTTCATTTTAATACAAATTATGGCAGTGCACAATCCGTCTTAAGTCGGAACACTACATTTTTTTCTTCAAGGAAGGCAGGGGCAGGTGGTATACTCGAAGACGAAAGAAAGGCAGTGAGGATATGACAGAAAGTATGCGAGAAATTATCGTCTCGATTCGAACAAGTTATGACTTTAAAGCAGACCAGGGCCGGGCCGTCCGCGTCGTCGAGTTTCACGGGCGCCGGACGACGACGATCGATACGATTAAACAATCGACACCGAAGCGGATGATCCTGCTCGAGATGGTTCGTGCCGTCAATTCATTTAAAGAACCCTTCCACATTATTTTTAACGTCGAATGCAACTTCGGCTTTAAATACTTGAATGATGAACGCAAGTGGGAGAACCGGGATCTCGGAGATACGTTTAACGAAGCAATCAAACAAGGTGGCCACACCTTTGAATTACGGGACAGCTCTTTTTACGAAGGCGGAAAAGACCTGCAAAAGTGGTTGCTCAACATCTTAAAAAAAGCAGACTGAGTCTGTCGGAAGAGGAATGCTATCGCGGCTGATAGGATTCCTTTTTTCTTTAGGACTCCCACGACTTGCTAATATGTGGTAAATTTGTTGGAAGAAACATTTTTTTAAGAGGAGGAACACCCTTGAATCGCGTATTGCGTCAATTGAGCCCTGTCGTCGTCAGCTCCTCGATTCTCTATTTAATCGCCTCGAGCCTCGTCTTGGGCGGCTATTTCCGGACCGTCGTTACCCATCCGTTCAGCTGGTTGTTTTACACGGGGATCTTGTTGTCGGCCTGTTCAATCGTACCACTCAGTCAGGTGCGGCACGTGTATACGAGCATCCTGCAAATCGTGTTAGTGTGTCTGCTACTTGCGATGACCTTACTGATGACGGTGATGTATGGACTGGAAATCATCTTGAACTGACTTAAAACTTACATGAAGAGGTGTCTACATATGAACAAAGAAGATCACCAACTTGCCCGAAAGCTTTTAACGACTTACTTAACCGGAACCCAGCTCTCGACAATCCACTTGGCGAGTTTCGTCAGCCTCGACTTCATCAACTTATATGACACGATGAATCCGGAAATCTCGTTACGGATTGAAACGGACCGCCTCTATTACGGGGACGTCGAATCTTCAAAAGATTGGGTCGTCCGTCATATGACGAAAGAAGAGATGTTACACCTCGTCGTCACGTTACATACTGAACGGATTACAGCTGTCCGGATCGGGAAAACGATTCCGCACCTATTCCTTACGTTCAGTTCCGGGAAGACACTTGTTGTCAATGGCTCGGACACATATTACGAATCCTGGACCGTCGATTTACGGGTCAATGCCGAGACGACCGCCTCAATCGTCGCCGTACCCGGGGACGAGCTTGCCGTTTTCGCCAGTGATAACGCTCTATTCCAAGACCGGATCGTAGAATGATATGAATCCAGAAATCCTTGCACTTACGACTGAACTCGTGGCTGAACGATACCCTGAATCATTAGCCGCCTTGATTGCCGGCAGTCATGTCCGCGGTCGGGCGACAGCAACGTCTGACATCGACCTGATTGTCATCCTGCCGAACGGATCACGCACTTACCGGGAATCATTTTTCTATGCCGGACATCCCGTCGAAGCGTTCATTTATACGGAAGCGACGATTGCCGACTTTTTCGAAGCGGATCGGGCGCGTCGACGCCCCTCCCTGCAACGGATGGTCGCGGAAGCGGTGCCAATCCGGGTGCACGCACTCATCGACCGGTTAAAAGCGGAAGCGGCACGTCAACTGCTTGCCGGACCAACACCTTGGTCGGTCAACGAACTAAACCAACATCGCTATTTTTTGACGGATATGCTCGATGATTTCATCGGGGTAGAGGACCGGACGGAAGGACTCGCCATCGCGGCGCGTCTTTACGATCAAGCCGCCACTTTTTACTTAACAGCATCCGGACGCTGGATTGGTCAAGGGAAATGGTTGCCGCGTGAACTCGCCGCCCTCAGTCAAGCAGATGCTGACCGTTTCACGGACGCTTTAGAACGTTACTTCCGTTTTGATGAGAAACAAGCCGTCATTTCGTTAATCGAGATGTGGCTGACGCAACATGGCGGACGACACTTTGATGGATTCTCCATCGGGAAATAAGACCTGCTCTTGTTACGGCGAGCGGGTCTTTGTTATGCTAATGAAATAGATAAGACCGTCAGTCGGTTAAACGGACCATCGCTTACATAAGGGGAGAACAATTCATGAAGAAACAACTTGCCTGGCTCATCAGCAGTTTCCTCATCGGGGTCGGTTGTTTCTTATTTTTACAACGCGATCACCACTCCGCTGCGTTCCATGAACCGATGACTGAGTTAACACCGCATGCCGTCGTCGAAAGTTTACACAAAAAGGCAGCATTCAAACTTGTCCCGAAAGAAGTTTACTGGACCGAAGCATTGAGTGACACACAAGCGGTCGCTTATGCGGAGACGAAGACAACCCGCTATTTGATTGTGATACGGCGGCAAGAAGCTGCCTACGTCGTCACCCATGTCACACGCCGCACCGTACACGGCGGACAAGAGTGGGCGGAAGCGGAGGTCATCGATACGGACACCGGCCGTTTCCTGATTGTTGTCGGGGAAAATGACCGTCGCCTGATCGATCACCTGACGATCGCGCCTTATAAGGTTTCACTGACGAACGGAGCGGAACAGACCCATGCCATCGAAGCGATGACCCGAACTTTAGACGTCGCAACGAAGGAACGGTTCCATACGATTCAAAAGCTCCCGCAAGCTTTTCCGAAATCACTGTTCTTTGACCTCCATGCGGTCGACGCCTCGGGTACAGAACGCTTCCGCTCCCTGTCGAACAGCATCGACTGAAGCATCGGGAGTGGGCACTCGCTTTCTCGTTCGGTATACTAGAAGCAGTGAACAAGGGAGGTATCGGTATGTGGATCGTAATGAATCAACTACGTGTCGTCAAAGGGAAGTCCGATCAGGTGGCTGCACGCTTTAAGACGACAAAAGGGATTGAGCAGATGGAAGGATTTATCCGGATGCAAGTGCTCGTCGACATCAGTCAGGACGAACACGATGTCGTGACGATCATGACGACCTGGGGGAAACAAGCAGACTTTCACGCCTGGCAAGCGAGCCAAGCGTATAAAGGCGTCCATAAAAAACGCGACGCGGGGACTTCTGAAGTCAAACCACTTGTCCTCTCAAATGCCGTGACGGAATATGCCGTCGTCGCCGATCATCCACATCTCTAAAAAAAGCCTGACACCCGTTCTTCGGATGTCAGGCTTTTTACATGTTCTTTTGCAGAAACGGGTAAAAGAGTTAAAACGGACAACAGAGGTGAAGCGGAATGACGCGACGGAAACTGATCGTATCCGGTATGACCGTAGTATTCGGCATGGTATTGATCCTTGGTTTTTTGCTGTCAGGTGGATTCGTCTATCTCTATTTCTTTGCCATCCTGATTGGCTGCGCCTCGTTTTTACGGGAACCGCTGTCCCGTGCAGAATGGTTGCAAGAAGGCATCGTCTTCATCCTCGTATGCGGTCTCATCTATGTGACGCAGCATTTTTTGTTCTGATCAGTCAATCTGATAGGAGTCGAGCAGTAAGTCCCGTGCTTTTGGCGTCAATTTAAAGCTGATTTTCCGCGTCCGGTCTTCCAGGTAGATATCCGTCTTTTTGACACGTCGGTCGAGATAGATCCGAAACTGTTGTGCTTGATCTCCGTTAAAGAGCGTCAAATACGACCGCTCTGCGAGTTTTCCCTTTTTCTCTGCGACCTGACTCTGCTTAATCAAGCCGGTCAACGTCTTCATTTCCTCGACGGATGTCATCAGGAATTCCTGCTCGCTTAATTCGTCATAGGTTGTTTTTTGTGTATAGTCGACCTTTGGAAACGGACGATCATGAAAAACGGCATGGTGGGGGGACTCCGAACTGTCGTCGTCATCCGGTAGCAGCTTGATGCCTTGCGGTAGTTCGGACTCCTGTCTGACGGTCAACGTATAACGCGACCGTTCTCCTGACGGCGTTGTGACATGCAGCGATCCATACTTGCCCTGATTGTTCGGGGCTGCCGGGTAAAATTTCGCTTTGACGGCGTCCGTTGCCGCGAAAACCGGCTCTTCCGCCAAAATATTCATTCCGTCCGAAAGCAGATGCAGACGAATCTGGTATCGGTCGTCCATGTACGCCTTATCGATGAACACGAAGTGTGGCGTCCCGTGGGCGAACGGCGTCAATTCCATCACATTCGTGACGCTCGTTTCGCCCGTCTGATCATTTTTCGCCCGGATGACGAGGTAGCCTGTCGTCGGCAACACCAACTGCCTTTGCGACTTACGTACCTTGTCGACCAGATGGCTGTACAGTTGGCGATTTTTTGAATCGACGGCTTTGATTTCAATTTTTTTCACCGGTTTCGTCAAGTCCGATGTTGAAAACGAAGTTTGTTTTTTCGTTAACGAATGGAACGTCGGTCGATGTCGCATGTCATCACAATAGAGATACGGTTGACCGTCCGACTCGATGTACGTCGCCCGCATGCCTTCGACGAACAGTCCGATGTTCACGAGCGAGACGTAATAATGGTCACCCACCGTATACTGTGTTGGTGGCTTGACCTTTTTTTGATGGCAGACTTCTTGAATCACGCTACCCAGTTTCGGATCGGCACTTTTGAAGTCGCTGACGTTTAACGTATCGTACAGGTCCGGTACATAGCTGAACCGAACCGGGTCCGGATCTTCAGCACAGCCACTCAAGAATACGAGGCAGAGTGCCAACACGAACCGTATGCGCATGTCTCATTCCCCCTCTATTTTTTCAGTTAACTGCGTCGCGAGTTCACCTGACAATTTCGTACTTTTTTTCGATGTCGTGTCTTGCAGGTAGACATCCGTTTTTTTGGCGCGCTTTTTTAAATACACGGTGAACGTCTGTGTCTTCCCGTTGTCGACGAGTGTTAAATACTGCAGCGTCGGCTTTTGGCCTTGCGGTTGCTCAAGGGTGACCTGTTTCAGTTCGTTCGCGAGGCCAAGTGATACTTCATCCGGCACGATTCCGATTTTCCGGATGTTGCCTTCTTGCAGGGACTCGATCGTCGGATGCAGGAACCCTTCGATTCCGGCATGCCGTTCTTCATCGTCCATTTCAAATAATTTCACCTTTTGATAGACCGGCTGATACCGTAACGACAACGTTTTTTCTTCCATATCATCCAGGTCATTTTTTGCGCGTAACGTGACATACGGAATCGTTTGGTTCGCAGGCAGTTCTTTCGGCAAGGGATGGTACGTCATGTCGACTTTCTCCTGATCATAGGTCGTCATCACAATCCGGTCCTGCAAGTACCAACCGGGACTTTCAAAAGTAATCGAATGATAGGTCGCATTTGCTCCGTTCCCACTCGGACGCGTCGTCAAATAAAAGTCTGTCGTCTGGTTGAGGAACGACGTCGGGACATCGACGAGAACGTGCTCTTTGTTGTTTTCTGTCAGGATGACAAGTACCTGTCCCGCAATCGGCATATGTAAGTTATGGAAGGGCGCGAGACGACGGCTGAAATCACCTTCTGTTTTTGCTTCGCGATTTTGATCCGCATGGCGTGTCTGTTGTTTTTCCGTTACCGGGAAAAATGTCGGCGTCTGCAAAGGCTTTTTGTCCGTTCCTTGGTCTACCTTCACCCACGGATGGTCTTTCGCTTCAATCGGATGAATTTGTAGTTGATGCGTATCCTGCGACCGGCAGGCGAGGTACAAGTTGTCTTTTTCAGCGAGATAAAAGACCTCGGTTTGAGCTGCATACATTTCGAGCGTTTTTAAGGAAAAGTACATCTCATATGTATTGAGGATCCGGTAGGATGATGGCAGTGCCGTCGTTTTTTTGTTCATACACGTTTTTAACATCTGTTTTTTCTGTTCTGCCGGTACATCGTCTACGAATTGATGATCGACAAAACTTTCGGCTGACCAGTACGCCGGTACGGAATCAAGCTTCAATAAACGCTCTTGACCGCACCCGGACAAGACGAGACTGCAGGCAAGTCCTAATGCCAGTGACCATGATTTAATGACAATCCCTCCCAAATCTTTTTATGATTATTTTAACATAAATAATTTCCATAATTTATCTATTTTTAATCTTTTAACCTTAAGATGTTAATCGTCTACCCGAATGGGGTATCACTAAATTATGCACGGATCTACTACTACATGGGGGTTATTCAAATGGGTACATTCATTCAAGCAGTTGACGGAACACAGATTTATGTCGAAGATGTCGGTTCAGGACAACCTGTCGTCATGTTACACGGATGGCCAGCGAATAACAACATGTTCGAATATCAAAAGAATGCATTGCTCGACGCCGGCTACCGCTACATCGGGGTTGATTACCGCGGCTACGGCAAATCGGATGCTCCAGCCAGCGGATATGATTATGCAACGATGGCATCTGACATCAATCAAGTCATCACGCAGCTCGAACTGAAAGACGCAGCGTTACTCGGCTTTTCAATGGGTGGCGGGATTGCGTTACGGTATCTGCTTAACCACGGATCGAGCAAAATCTCGAAATTGATTCTTGCGGGTGCTGCCGCACCGGTCTTCACGCAACGGGAAGGGTACCCGTACGGCATGACAAAAGACGAAGTCGATGACTTGATTGCCGATACAAGAAAAGACCGTCCGGCGATGCTTGAAGGATTCGGAAAAATCTTCTTTGAACAAGAACATTCAGAACCGATGACACAATGGTTCCACAACTTAAGTGTCGCAGCCTCTTCTCACGGCACGATTTTATCGGCGATCGCCTTGCGCGACGAAGACTTACGGGATGAATTGCCGCAGATTGACGTCGAGACGTTAATCATTCACGGTAAAAAAGACAAAGTCTGTCCGTTTGAATTTGCGGAAGAAATGCAAAAAGCAATCCCGAACTCACGCATCGAACCATTTGAAGAGAGTGGGCACGGTACGGTACTCGATGAACGCGAAAAATTCAACGACACGTTACTGGCTTTCTTAAAATAATCAAAGACACGAAAACAGCCATCGCATACTTGCGATGGCTGTTTCAAACTGTAGACAACGTGCTATCGGGAAATCAAGCGTCTTTTTTGTTGCTTTCCTCGGGCGAGGCAGGCAAGCCGGGCATGCAGACCGTTTAGAGCGTAATCCGTCTCGAATCGCTTAGAACCGCGAAAAGCAATCGGTCGCGACCCTGCAGCTTTGCTGTAGCGGCGGCGGAAGATTGCCGCTTTGAAGACGAGGCGAGACAGGGAAGCGCGAACGAATTGCATCTCATCTCGATATCGCCTGTTTATGCTTCACAAGAGTTTTTGTGTCTAGATTGAGCAATGAATGCCTCTCTGTTTTAAGAGGTGCCGCATGCAGACATCTTAGTGCACGTTCCGTCTTGAACCGAACTCCCAGTTCATTCGAAATTCGGGTTCTTACGTCGTATAACTCTTGATGAACCGGCGATCAATCCATTGTTTTAAACGCCAGCTCAGATGGTTCGTCTGATAGTGTCGTCCGTAAAGCAATGTTGCTTGCTGATGGCCCATCGAAAGAATCGTCAAGTAACGCCCTTGCGGCCGGAAC
This sequence comes from Exiguobacterium sp. s193, assembly GCF_018618755.1. Classification (GTDB taxonomy): domain Bacteria; phylum Bacillota; class Bacilli; order Exiguobacteriales; family Exiguobacteriaceae; genus Exiguobacterium_A. The sequence goes on along the minus strand of NZ_JACSMR010000011.1, from coordinate 63,420 downwards.
GTCCGCAACCGTTCCTGATTGACGAAACGAAGGAGATTCTCAAGCAAGACCGGGGCTTGCCGGACGGCGGTTACCCCGTTCTTCGGTGTGTTCGGATATGCGGCGAGTGTCGCGCAGTCGCCGACGGCAAACAAGGATGGGTCCTCTAGCGACTGGAACGTCTCGTGGACGAGCAAAAACCCACGCTCGTCACAATAGAGGCCGGATGCCTTGAACAGATCCAGTGCGGATGCGCCACCTAAAAACAGGACGGCATCCGCTTTGAATGATTGACCCGACTGGAGCCGGACGGTTTGTTCATCAAGAGAGACGAACCGGTCGACGATGCGTGTCACACCCAGCGTATCCAACCGGTCAAGGATGCTCGCTTCTGCCGGGTGTCCTGCGAGGAGCGGTTCATCATGGACGAGTGTGACCGGACAATCGTCTGATTGGAATGACGCCGCCATCTCGATCGCAGCAGCACCGCTCCCGACGATGACGGGCGACGATGCCTCTTTAAACTGACGGAGCGCTTGATCGATTTGATAATTCGGTTTGATCGTGACGCGTGCCGTCGCCTCCGAGAGATTCCAATCATTTGAACCGATGTTACACGATACGACGTCGTAAGAAATGATTTCGCCTGACTGACAGAAAACTTGTTTCGTTTGCGGATCGATCCGCGTGACACGGTCCTCCATCAATGTCTTTCCGTGACGCGCACAGAGTGCTTTGACATCGACCCGCGTCTCCTCGAGTTGATACGTGCCGTCCGCAAGACCGGAAAACATTCCTGAATAATACTGATAACGGGACGGGTTGATGACGATCCATTCAACATCCGGATGTGTGCCTTCTTTGATACATTCTAAATGGGCATGACCTGCCCCGACTAAAACAATCCGCTTCACGATTTCACCTACTTCTTTAAATTAACTGCTTCCGAAACTATCATTCCCTGAATCCGTCTGCGTTAATCCAATGAACGTCATACGACAATCCGAAGCAGGGTCGCCCCAAAGCAAACAAGACCAAAAAACAGACGGTCCTGTTGCGTCACGACAGGGCGGACATAATACGTCCGCTCCGCCCGAAACCCACGCGCTTCCATCGCAATCGCGATTTGTTCCGAACGGATGATGCTGTTCGTAAAGAGCGGTAAACTGATGGCGAAAAACGTCTGCCAGGGCCAAATCGACTGCTGTTGCCGGACCTGCCGTGCTTGGCGGATCGTCCGGATTTCCTGCTGGAAAATCGGAATAAAACGAATCCCTGCTAAAAACCCGTATGCGAGCCGGTCCGGAAGGCGGCACTGGTGAATCAGACTCATGACGAACCGGGTTTGGTCGGTCGTCGCGATGAACGTCAAGCTGAGGAAGACGAAGGCGAGCATCCGTGTCGCGATCAACCAGGCGTGACTGATACTTTCTTCCGTCACGCGAAACCAACCGAATGACCAAAGTTCCGTACTGCCTTTTCCGAAGGCTGCCATCATCCAAAACGTCAGCAGAAACAAGATGAGGTAGGGGGCGACCCGCTTGCCGAGCGTCAACAGAGACCAACCCGAGCAGCCTAATCCGATTGCAGCGAGTGCAAGTAAGGCAATCGTTTCGCGTAACGTCGGTGCCGCAATCAACAGCACCATCACGTAAACGAGGGCACCCAGTTTAATCGCCGGATTAATACGCGCGAGCGGGGAGACGTTTTCCTGCACGACGTTTCACCTCCTCGAGTTGCTGATACAAATAAGTTAATGGACGCGCAAGTTGATTGTGTTCGAGCAACGTCTCGTCTTGCAATAAGGCAGTCGGTGTCCCGTCAAACTGGAGCCGCCCGTCACCAAGAACGAGGACACGGTCGGCATGCCGGTGGACAAGTTCCATGTCGTGCGTCACCATCAGCAACGTCGTTCCGTTTGCCCGAGCCTGTTCGAACATTTCGATCAGATGAGCCGTCGTCTCGGCATCTTGACCGAACGTCGGTTCATCGAGCAACAGGACGTCTTTTGGTTCCAACAACATCGTCGCGACGCTGAGCCGTCGTTTTTGACCCATACTCAATGAAAGCGGCGACTGACTGGCGACGTGCGTTAAACGGTAGTGCCGTAAAGCGACTTCCATTCGTTCCGGCGTCGGTACATCCATGCTGATTACCAGTTCGTCTTCGACGGTCTGTTTGAGGAACTGAAACTCCGGCTGTTGAAAGACGAATCCGACGCATCGGTAGTAGTGACGATTTTTCCATTTCCGCAGTTCTTTTTCGAACAAGCGGACCGTACCACCTTGCGCGGGAATCAATTTTGCCAGTGTTTCGAGCAAGGTACTTTTCCCGGCACCATTCGGTCCGACGATCATGATCCACTCGCCACGCTGTGTTGTCAGCGACAGATCATCAACAATCGTTCGCTTACGGCGTCCGAGTGCGGCGCGTGTCAGCGCAAGCGTTGTGTCGTGCCGGACCGGCGGACGGTCGTGCCTCGCTTTTCGTAAACGTGCCGCCTGGGTCGAAGCAGGGGGTAACGTTTCCAGTTGATACGGGTAGAGGAGCGGTGTCGCAATACCGTGTCGTTCGAGTTCAGCGCGATGCTGACCGAAAATTTCATGCGGCGGACCGTCACGTAAAATCGTTCCCCCGTGATCAAAGACGAGCACCCGGTCACTAAACATGACACAGCGGTCGAGCTGATGCTCAATTAAGACGAGGGTCAACGCCCGTTCGTGATGCAGTTCCTCAATCAGTTGCATCAAGATCCGTTGTCCTGCCGGGTCGAGTTGTGCCGTCGGTTCGTCGAGTAATAAGATATCCGGCTCAAGCGCGAGGACACAGGCGAGGGCGAGTCGCTGTTTCATCCCCCCGGAGAGTTCCGTAATCGGTGTCGTCAGCGGCACATCCAGTCCGACACGTCCCAGTAAGTTGTAAATTTCATCATCCATCTGACTGCGGTCGATTAAACGATTCTCAAGACTGAACGCAACCTCCGCCCCGACCGTCTGCATGCAGAACTGGTCGTCCGGATTTTGAAAAAGAATTCCGACCGTGCCGTCCGTTTCGCAGCGACCACGGATGTCCGCTTCGATTGCATCGGGGAGTAACCCGGCAAGGACGTGTAAAAAGGTCGTTTTCCCACTTCCGCTCGGTCCGACGAGCAATGTCGTTTCTCCTTCGTGCAGCGTCACTGTCAAATCAGTAAGTGTGTCTGCGGTCTGACCCGGATAACGAACAGACAAGGCGTCACAGCGGATCATGCAGCATCCCGTTTCTGACGTTTGCGGCCAATCGCATAACCGTTCAATGTCCCCGTCTTAACGAGCGCGTCGACGATGATTTTCGCAAGTAATCCCCCGAGCAATGCACCGCTGACGAGTTGCAGGGAAAATGTCAACAGAAGGGTCGTCGTCGTATAGTAGGCGAAACCGTTGACGACGAGACTATAAACCATGCTGCCGATTGCTGCGAACATGCCGGACAGAATCAACGTCAGCGTGTTGAACTTCCGGTACCCGAAGAGAGCGAAGGCGATTTCCGCCCCAATCCCTTGGGCAAAGCCAATCAACAGTGCCGATAAGCCGAAGTGGCTCCCTGTAAACAATTCGACGGCAGCGGCGACGACTTCTGCAATCAGTGCTGCTCCCGGTTTTTGAATGATGTAGGCGACGAGCGGACTCGCGATGACCCAAATCCCGAACATCCAGTTTGATCCCACCGGTCCAAAGATCGCCGAAATCGGTAACCACAATGTCGACCAGCCTAAGTAAAGGACACCACACGCGACAGCAAGCATCATCATGACGATGATTTCTTTCATTTTCCAACTGTTCATATTCCAATCTCCCTTTGACACACCACTAGACAAACAAAAAGACCGCCCTCTATGAAAGAGAGCGGTCGCTGAATCTGCAGACATGCAGAAAAATTGAACGAGTTACCGCTCCACTTTCCTACGCTAGTATGAACTAGATCAGGTTCAAAGGGTCCGAAGTGAATCGTCTCAGCCGATGGGCTCCCCTAGTGGATGTGTATATAATGTGTACGCCTTTACTGTACCGACTCTTCTTACAGTTGTCAATACAGATAAAAAACCCTCCGCGAGGGGAGGGTGAGAAAAATTATTCTTTTTCTTCTTTGTTTTCATCTGTTTGTTCTTCTGAAGTCGCTTCAGAATCATCAGCAGATTCAGTAGCTTCCGCCGCTTCAGCGTCCGCTTCTTCAAGATCTGCTTCAAGTGTCGATTCAACGACGGCAACAACTTGAATGTCACCTTCCGTGACGACACGGTAATCTTTTTCTTCCGGAAGATCTGCGACTGAAATTGAATCTCCAAGTCCAAGTTCCGTTACATCAACTTCGATGCGTTCCGGTAATTTATCTGGTGTAGCTGCAACTGTCACTTTAAAGAGTGTTTGTGAAAGATATCCACCGAGTTTTGCACCAGCCGCTTCGCCGACGAGAACGATATCCGTTTCGACTTCTGTTTCTTCATCCATTTTAACAGCGATGAATTCAACGTGTTTGACTGTTGGTGTAAAGATATCCATATCGAGTTTGTTAATCAATGTGTTAACTTTTTTACCGCCAATTTGAAGCGCGACTAATACGTTTTCACCGTGTTCGCGGATGACTTTGATTAATGCTTTTTCGTCAAAGGCGATTGGTGTACTTTCCACTTTGTAACCATACACGACACCAAGAGCTTTTCCTTCATGACGTAATTGCTTTCTAAGTGAGCGTGGGCGTACTTCGCGTTCTTCTACTTTTAATGTTACTGACATGTTCATTTCCCCCTTGAATTTGGTATAGCCCTCAAAAGGTAATGAAGAAAGGAGTGGAACAAATCGTTCCGGCCAAAACAGTGCATCGAATGCTATTTCAAATTGATTTCATATCGAAATGAAGATCGAAGTGGTTAGCATTTCTCTCCCAGGTCATTACGCTGATATTGAGAAACATGTGGTTGGTTAAGCAACTCGCTGATGCGGTGCTATGATAGTTATACCCCCATCACATTAAAAGCTAAACATTCCTCGGCAACAAAAGGGTTGTTAAAAGTCCATTTCCCTTAGAGCAGCAACGGTTTCCAGCATGTTAAAAAATCGGTGCGTTTTTGCTTATTCAAGCAGTTGCACCATCTCATCGACTGACAGTGCGAGCGAATCTGGTTGTTTGAGTATGTCCGTCACGAGTGTCGCTTTCCGCTCTTGCAGCTCGATGATTTTTTCTTCAATCGTACCTTTCGTGATTAATTTGATGACTTCGACCGTCTGTTTTTGTCCCATCCGGTGCGCCCGGTCGGCTGCTTGCTGTTCGACGGCCGGGTTCCACCAACTATCATATAAGATGACGGTATCCGCCGTCGCTAGGTTCAGTCCAGTTCCACCTGCCTTCAGTGAAATCAAGAATAAATCAACTTCGCCGGCATTAAAACGGTCGCAGCGTTCGAGACGCTCGGCAATCGGCGTATCCCCGCGCAGTTCGAAATGGGAGAGGTGCATCTCGTGCAGGTCGTCCCGAATCAAATCGAGCATTTTCGTAAACTGTGAAAAAATTAAAATCCGTTTGCCCGCTGCCCGTTTCTCTTCGATCAAGGCGAGCAACCGGTCCCGTTTCGCCGACCGTCCGCAATAGTCCTCGACGAACAGACGGGGATCGCAACAAATTTGACGGAGGCGGGTCAACCCGGCAAGCAATTTCATCCGTTCTTCCGGTTTTGTTTGATCGAGATGTCGTAACGTCTCGAGCTGTAACTTTGCCAAGTGGGCGGCATACAGTTTTTTCTGCCCTGCCGTCAGTTCCGTATAGTGGTGAACGACTTGTTTCGCCGGTAACTGTTGCAAGACGTCCTGTTTCGTCCGGCGCAGTAAAAACGGTTCGACGAATTGTTGGACGTCCCGCGCTGACCAGTCGAGAAACCGTTGCCGGTCCGGTAAGAGTGACGGGAAGACGACGTCGAAAATCGACCAGAGGTCAAGCGTCCTGTTTTCGAGTGGTGTCCCGGTCAAGGCGAACCGACGTGTCGCCCAAAGCTGTTTTAAGCTGACCGTCGTCTGCGACCTTGGATTCTTCAGCTGTTGCGCTTCATCAAAAAAGATACAATCGTAATGGATTGCCTGATGATTTTTGATGTCGAGCCGGAGCGACGGATAGGAAATGACAAGAATGACGTCGTCCGGCAAATCTCCGAGCTGGCGTAAGCGCGACGCACGACTTCCACTGAGCACATGGACGATGCGTGTCGGAGCAAAGCGTCGGAATTCTGCCGCCCAGTTGTAGAGGAGTGACGCCGGGGCGACGATTAGAATACGGGCGCTCGGGAGTGTTTCGATATAGGCAATCGCCTGAATGGTTTTTCCGAGTCCCATCTCGTCTGCTAAAATCCCATGGCAGTCGTGTGCCGCAAGACTTTTCAAGAAACGGACGCCGTCTTGCTGATACGGCAAGAGTTGTGTCGCTAGCGGTTCCGGTAACGCCAATTGTTCTGTTTTTCCGGCTTTCATTTCGAGCAAACGTTCCTTCAATTGACTATGGACCGTCAAGAAGGCAGCCGGGGTCAACAGGGACAAGTTCGGCAAAGCGGGAACAGTCAGTTCCGCTTCAAGTAACTGCCGTTCCGTCGCTTCCGCTTCAAGCAACAACCGTTTGATTTGTTTGAAGGCACGGTCTTCGAGCGACAACAGTTGCCCCGAGCGTAAACGATGGTACGTCTTTTGTGTCACGAGTGACGCGAGGACTGCCGACAGTTCTCGCTCCGAAATTCCGTCCATCGAAAACTTGAACGTCAACCAATCGAGCCGCTTCTTTATGTTGACTTCGATTTTCGGGTGGAACGGTCCGGGGAGTAACGCCGTTTTAATACTCGCCGTCGCGTACAACTCGAGTTGACCGAGGGCGACCATCGGGTCAAGTAAACCTTTTAAGACAATATAATGACGACTTTCTCCTTCTACTACATAACGTGTCTGATCCGCGCGGAATCCCGTTTCTTCTAAGTAACGCATTACGGCCCGTTCTGTCGACAAGTCACGCCCGACCCAATCTGTCGGACTGAGCGGGTTGATGGTTTTACCGTCGTAATCAAACGTGACGACGACCTCTAAACGGGTATTGATCCGGTCGAGAGCCAGTTTGACACGGGGCGATCCACTGACGAGTTGTTCCCGGACGGCTGCACTCATCCAGATGTCCGCTCGTTCCCGTAATCCGTCGCGGTCGTTCAGCAGACGGTCGAAGTAGGGCAGGGACAGAAGATAACTGCGTTGCGACGTCAGACTTTCGAGTGCGATTCCACCGTCGCGGACATCAAAGCGGAGTTTCGCCTTATTTTCGTGTGTCAATGTCGCGAGATACGTTGCGGCTGCCGCATCTTCATGTACCGGTCGTGCTGAAAAAGGGCTGATACTAGGGCGGTTCGGCCCGGTCGTCCCATAGGCTTGGATTTGCTGTAAGGCTAACAGCACCGCGACGATATGCCCGCAAAATGAGGCATCCATCGCAAGTGACGGACAGTTACATCCAGCATCAACTCCCGTTTCCCGGAGATGGACATGGACGTGAAAACGAGATTCACCGGCGACTTCCGCTTCGACGAAGAGGTCACCCGGCGTATAGTTGCGTAAGGTTACTTTTTTTGCCGTCACGTACCGTTTTCCGCGACGAAAGGCATACGTATCTGACATTTGCTTGATTTTTCGTTCGCTTAATCCAAAATTCATCTGAGGTCTCCTTTACCACGAGGTGACATAATACTATTATCGTTCACCATCAAATAGTTCAATCGCCCGTTTTTTCTCTTGATCACCAATATGAGCATAGACTTGAGTCGTCGCGACGGATTCATGCCCGAGCAACTGTTGAATCGTCAACACATCGACACCCCCTGTCGCGAGCCGTGTCGCAAACGTATGCCGCAACTTGTGCGGGGTGATGTGTTTCCGTTCCAAAAAAGGTAAGACCGGACGCAAGCGATCGGTATGCCGTTTCAATATATGTTGGACTGCCCGTGGACTAAGCGGTTTGCCTTGCTTCTCGAATACCGCTTCCGTTCCCCGCATCGACAATTGATAATGTGCGGCATACTTCCGCAGGGCGATGCGTGCCGGTTGCGCAAGCGGGATGACCCGCTCCTTGTTACCTTTCCCAATTACCCGAATCGTTCCTTCGTGAAAATCGAGGTCGTTCCACGTCAATTGTGTCATCTCACTGAGACGCATCCCACTATAGCCGAGTAGCTGAAATAACGTCACGTCACGGACGCGGTCACGTTCATAATGCGCCGCCTCCCGCGGGTTCATCTCAATGTTTGACGGCAACAGTTGAATCAGTTCATCCCATTCCCGTTTCGTTAAGTAGACGGGATCGCGCTTCGCCTGTTTCGGACGGTTGATTTTTGCGACCGGGTTTTCCGACAAGACGCCGATGTCGATCAAATGGCGAAATAATGATTGTAACGCCGATAATTTCCGATTGATGACACTCGGCGCATTGCCCTTCGTCAACGCTAAGTATTCGGCGTAAGCTGCAATTCCCGCACCATCAATTTCAAGGAACGCCTCCTGTGTGATATCAATCGCCCGGACGTCTTGACCTGACGCAGCGGCGACGAAACTAAAAAACGAATCAAAATCATACACATAACGGCGCATCGTTGCTTTCGAGAAATTTTTCGAAGCTAAGTGGTCGATGTAATCGCGGATGAACCCCGGCATCCTTAGATAGCCTGGTAGATCAACGGTATGGGCCGGAATTTGGACGGTTTTAACGGTTTTTCCTAGATTTTTAAATAAACTCATCAGTCTATTCCCCCTCTGACCTTACTATACCAAACGTTGGTAGACGGTACACTAGTTTGCGTGAAATAGTTATTTCACGCAACGTTAAATTGTCAGACAGGGAGCGCTCAGTTGCATCGACTTTCCGACTCACGGGCGACTGGTCAACTCGATGCAAATCAACAAAAAACGCCATTTCCAATGAATAATAACAATAATTATATTATGTCACCTTAATGAGATGCATCTCGCAAAAATATTCTCAAAAACCAATTTCGCTCTCAGTTGCATCGAACTTGCTTTCGTCGGGTAGTTGGTCATCTCATTTTCTTACAGAGCGTTTTTCATTTTTTCTCAAAACTGTCGCCAACTTTTAGAAAAACGGCTTAACCGAAAGTGATTCGGGTATATACAAGAAGATTGATTTAATTACGCATAGGGGGAGAATTAAATGATTTCTGATCAACAAGCACGCCAACTCTTAAAAGAAGCAAAACGGATTGCCGTCGTCGGTGTTTCGAGTGATTCAGGTAAAACCGCGAACTGGATCGCCGATTACCTTGTGCAACACGGGTACGAGGTCGTCCCCGTCAATCCGACGCTTGACGAATGGAACGGATTAAAAGTTTATCCGACGGTCGACAGCATCCCGGGCCATATCGATATCGTCGATGTGTTCCGCCGGTCTGAGTTTTTAGCGGACACTGCAAAAGAAGCAGTTGCCCATGGCGACGTCGGAATGATTTGGAACCAACTCGGTCTCTCGAGCGTCGAAGCAGAAAGTTTAGCACTCGGGGCAGGTATCCCGTATATCGAAAACCGTTGCATCAAAATCGAACACCAATACTTATGATTTCGGATCAAATCATGACACTTACTCAAGCGCGAGTGAGTGTCTTTTTTACGTTCCCCCTTGTCAGATAGCAAGAAGATGCCTACAATTAGATACAGACTACTAGAAAAACGAACGAACGTTTGGAAAATCGGCGTTTTTCTATATGAGGTGAAAACTATGGCGACAGATTTAAACAATTATAATGACGATGCCATTCAGGTGCTCGAAGGACTCGAAGCCGTCCGGAAGCGCCCAGGTATGTATATCGGATCGACCGATCATCGTGGACTCCATCACTTGGTGTATGAGATCGTCGATAACGCAATCGATGAAGCCCTTGCCGGGTTCGGGGAACAGATCGATGTCACGATCCATAAAGATAACGCCATCACGGTCCGTGACCACGGGCGCGGGATGCCGACCGGAATGCATGCGTCGGGGAAACCGACGGCAGAGGTCATCTTCACCGTCCTCCACGCCGGTGGGAAATTCGGTCAAGGCGGTTATAAGACGTCTGGTGGACTGCATGGTGTCGGTGCCTCCGTCGTCAATGCCTTATCAACAGACTTGAAGGTGACGATTTATCGTGACGGCAAACAGTTTGAACAGACGTTCGAACATGGTGGAATTCCGAAAACGACCTTGCTCGAGACAGGAACGACGCGACAAAAAGGGACAGCGGTTTACTTTAAGCCGGATGCGAAAATTTTCAGTACGTTGACATACAATTATGAAACGCTCGCTGAACGTCTTCGTGAATCCGCTTTCCTCTTAAAAGGCTTGAAAATCACCTTGACGGACGAACGGTCCGACAAGGCAGATGTCTTCCAATATGAAGAAGGGGTCAGTGAATTCGTCGGTTATTTGAACGACGATAAAGATGTCTTGCATCCGACAGTCGCATTTGAAGGCGTCGAAAACGAAATCGAAGTCGATATCGCGTTCCAATTCACGGATGCCTACTCGGAAAACGTCTTGTCGTTCGTCAATAACGTCCGGACACGCGACGGCGGAACCCATGAAGTCGGTTCGAAAACGGCAATGACCCGCGTCATGAACGAATACGCCCGTAAAAATAGTTTATTAAAAGAAAAAGATAAGAATCTCGACGGCAATGATATCCGGGAAGGCTTGACGATGATCGTCTCGATTCGGATTCCGGAAGAATTTCTCCAATTCGAGGGACAAACGAAGTCAAAACTCGGTTCTCCTGAAGCGCGGACGAGTTGTGACGCCGTCATCAGCCGTCGTCTGTCGACGTACCTGGAAGAAAACCCGCAAACGGCGACTTTGCTCATCAAAAAAGCCATCCGTGCGGCCCAAGCCCGCGAAGCAGCCCGCAAAGCACGGGAAGAGGCGCGGAACGGCAAGAAAAAGAAACGTTCCAGCATCTTAAATGGTAAATTGACACCGGCCGCTTCGAAAAACGCCGACAAAAATGAATTGTTCCTCGTCGAGGGAGATTCTGCCGGCGGTTCGGCGAAACAAGGTCGCAACCGGACGTTCCAAGCGATTTTGCCACTGCGCGGGAAAGTCCTGAATACGGAAAAAGCGAAACTCGCGGACATCATGAAAAACGAAGAAATCAACATGATCATCCATGCGATCGGAGCCGGAGTCGGGGCAGATTTCGACTTGTCCGACTGTAATTTCGATAAGGTCATCATCATGACCGATGCCGATACCGATGGCGCCCACATTCAAGTCCTCCTGCTGACGTTCTTCTTCCGTTACATGCGTCCGTTGATTGACGCCGGAAAAGTCTTCGTCGCCTTACCGCCGCTGTACCGCGTCTCGAAAGGCAAGGGGAAAACGGAGAAATTCGAGTACGTCTGGGATGAGGATACACTCGCAAAAACAACGAAAAAGTACGGCAAAGGCTATATGATCCAACGTTATAAAGGACTGGGTGAGATGAACGCACCACAACTCTGGGAAACGACGATGGATCCCGAGACCCGGACATTGATTCGCGTCACGATTGACGACGCCGCCGTTGCTGAAAAACGTGTTTCCGTCTTGATGGGCGATAACGTCGGCCACCGCCGGTCATGGATTGAAGATAATGTCGCATTCGGACTCGCGGAAGACCTTTCAATCATCGAAAATGAACACGTGACGAAAGCGAGTGTGACAAAGCATGTCTAATTTACAAAACATCTTAAATTTATCACTCGAACAGGTCGTCGGTGACCGGTTCGGTCGTTATTCGAAATACATCATCCAGGACCGGGCCTTGCCAGACGCGCGTGACGGGCTTAAACCCGTCCAGCGGCGTATTCTCTATGCGATGCATACGGAAGGAAACCTGTATGACCGCGCGTACCGGAAGTCTGCCAAGACGGTCGGGGTCGTCATCGGGAACTACCACCCTCACGGTGACTCGTCCGTCTACGAGGCGATGGTCCGCTTGAGCCAGGAGTGGAAGTTACGGTATCCGCTCGTCGACATGCAAGGGAATAATGGTTCGATTGACGGCGATAGCGCTGCCGCAATGCGGTATACGGAAGCACGCCTGTCGAAAGTCTCGAGTTTGATACTAGACGGGATCAATAAACAGACGGTCGATTACACACTCAACTTCGATGATACGACGGAAGAACCACTCGTCTTACCCTCGTTATTACCGAACTTGTTGATGAATGGCTCGACCGGGATTTCTGCCGGATACGCAACGGAAATTCCACCGCACCACGCGGGCGAAGTCCTCGACGCGGCAATCGGTCGCATCTCAGGCACGGTCAAAGACGTCAACGACTTACTGACACACATGCAAGGACCTGATTTCCCGACTGGTGGCGTCGTGCAAGGGCTCGACGGGATCAAAAAAGCATTCGAAACGGGGCGTGGGAAGGTCATCATCCGGTCGCGGGCGACCATCGAGACGCTCCGCGGGGGACGTCAGCAAATCGTCATCACGGAATTACCGTATGAAGTCAATAAAGCAAATCTCGTTAAACGGATGGAGGAATTACGCCTCGATCGAAAAGTCGAAGGAGTGGCTGAAGTCCGCGATGAAACGGACCGCGACGGACTGCGGGTCGTCATCGAACTGAAAAAAGAGGCTGATGCAGAGGGGATTTTACATTTTTACCTCAAGCAAACCGACCTCCAAGTCGCCTATAACTACAATATGGTTGCCATCCACGAGCGGACTCCCCGTCAAATGGGTGTCCTTGCCTTACTGGATGCTTATTTAAGTCACGTCAAGGAAGTCGTCATCCGCCGGACAACGTTTGATCTCGATCAAGCGAAACGCCGTCAAGAAGTCGTTTCTGCCTTGATGACCGCGATTTCTGTCCTCGATGAGACACTCCGCCTGATTCGGGCTGCGACGAACAAAGCGGAAGCAAAAGAGAACCTGATTGAACGGTTCTCTTTCTCGGACCGACAAGCGGAAGCTGTCGTCATGCTCCAACTGTATCGCCTGACGAATACAGACATCGTCGAATTGCAAGAAGAGGCAGAAAAACTCGAGAAGGAAGTCACGCGTCTCGAGAAGATTCTGAACGATGAAAAAACACGGAATCGCCTCATCATCAAAGAATTGAGCATCTTAAAGGATCAGGTCGCGGATGAACGCCGTTCGACGGTCGAAGCTGAAGTCGAAGAACTGAAGCTGAAGACAGAAGTCATGATCGCCGTCGAAGAAACGATGGTCTTCATGTCGAAAAATGGCTACATCAAACGTTCGTCACTCCGTTCATTCGGTGCATCGAACGACCTTCCGGAGATTAAGGAACAAGATCGTCTGCTCTATCAAGGGCAAGCGATGACGACGGATCACGTCATCGTCTGGACGACACGCGGGAATTACCTATTGATTCCCGTTCACCAACTTCCAGACACGAAATGGAAGGATGGTGGGCAACATGTCGCGAATCTCGTGCCACTCGAGCCCGGCGATCGTGTCCTCTCGATTGATCTCGTCCGGACGTTCGACGAAACAGCACACTGTCTGTTCGTGACACGTCAAGGGATGGTCAAACGGTCGAAGTTGAGTGATTACAATGCCCAGCGGAAATCGAAGCCACTGCAAGGCGTCCGCTTAAAAGCGGATGACGAGGTCCTCTATGCTGCCGTCTCGACTGGCGAAAAACAACTGTTCCTCGCGACACAAAATGGCTTCGGTCTTTGGTTCACGGAAGATGACGTGCCAGTCGTCGGTGTCCGGGCAGCAGGTGTCAAAGCCATCAACCTGAAGGATGACGATGTTGTAGCAGGGGCAATCGCCTTTACGCAAGCACCAAACATCGTCTTATTGACACAGCGGGGTGCCTTGAAGAAGATGCGACTCGCCGATCAGTTCCAGGTCACGAATCGTGCCTTACGTGGTCAACAATTGTTGCGTGATTTAAAATCAAAACCGCATCAGGTAGCGGCACTCCTTGATGTAACGAATCAAAAAGAACTTGTTTTGATCGGAAAAGAACAAGAAAAATCAATTCAAATCGGTTCCTTGTCTTATCTTGATCGCTTATCGAACGGTTCATTTGCTTATGATGAAGAAAAATTCGGTCCACTCGTCGACTGGTATACCGTTTGATGGTCAGACGTCCCTCACGATTAAGTAGGGGGCGTCTTTTTTTGTCGATGAATTCGCGAAAAAATCAGTTTTTTTGTATTTTTTTTGATTATTTCTATAAAATCTTAACGAATCTTTAGTATACAAATTGAAACAATGACCAATAACCGCTACAATAAAAGAAAATGGTCAGGTCAAGCATGTCACATTAGATGCGAAGCGGTTCGAAGCGTAGCTTATATGTATTTCTCAAGCAGCTACGGACCCGTCCTCAGCTGCTTTTGTGCCATCTGCCTAACTGGAGAGGTGATGAAGATGAAATTCAGACGACGCGAAAAAGTAGCAATCTATATCACACGGGAACAACCAGAGGGATGGGAACTACTTGTTTTTCATCCACAATCAGCTCCAGATAGTGACTGGCAGATTCCTGCTGGGACAATTGAAGACGCAGAAATCGCCAAGGAAGCAGCTGTCCGCGAGACGTTAGAAGAAAGCGGTCTATCGCTTGCGACCGTTCAATACGTTGGTGAAGAAGAGATGCGTTATCCGGAGCGGATGCGTGTCCATTACACATATTTCTATCATGCGCACATCGAATGTCAAGAAAACAGATGGACGCATTGTGTTGCGGGTGACGGTCAAGATTGCGGTGATTTTTTCCATTTCGCTTGGTTGCCGCTTGAACGCATCACACAGCTCGAACGCCGGCATCATATTTTCCTTGATCGGCTCATTCATCGGTTGGAACGTAACCAACCGTATGATTGTCGCAAACACGGCTAATGTCGTGTTTTTTTGTTTTGTCTCACTATATTGAGTTTACTTTATTTATGAGACGTAAATTATTTACTATTGATAATATATGTTATGTTAACTAGAAAGAAAAAATAATTTTTTTATATCCCCGCTCATTAAAAATAGTCAGTTTGTCCCTTTGTTTTTTTAATCACTCCTGTTACTCTAATAGCAGTAACAATTCAATTGTTACCTTATATTCGGTAACATTAATCTTGTAACCGTACTTCTGGTAACAAAGGAGGAATTTGATGCAAGCCGTCGCCATTTCATTTGACGTCAAAAACTCACGTGCATATCCACGTAAGGAAGAATTATTGCAGACGCTTCGGACATTGGCTGAGCAATTGAATAAACGTTTCCCGGAGGCCCTCGTGCCATTTCAAATCAAGTCTGGTGACAGTTTGCTTGGTGTCTTTCAAAGTTATCCAATCTGTTATCCCGTTTTACTCGAGCTCGTCAATAGTCCACTTGACGGTTACATCGGCATCGGATTTGGTCAATATGAGACGCTTTCGACGACTGAAGCAGACGAAGCGAACGGCAGTGCCATCATTTGTGCGTTCGCAGCACAAGAGGCCGCTAAAAAAGTCGACAACCAAATCGTTTTCGCTGGCCCGCCTTATTTTCCGGCCGCATTACTGACCGGGTATATTGAGATGCTGTATCCCGCTTATTTCGGGAAAACGGATCGTCAAACCGAGCTCCACCTGCTGATGGACCGTTTCCCGGATGCGACATATGAAGAAATTGGATTAAAAATGGGCTTTCAAGAAAAAGATGCTCGGATTAATGTTGCGAAACTTGTGGCCCGGTCACACCGTAAACAACGGAAGCAACTCGAAGCAGCATTTTTGCATGCACTCGAGCAACTACAAGTTTGGGAGGCGATCGGATGAATCTGCTGTTAAGCCTCCTGATTGCCCATCTCGCGGCCGATTTCCCGCTTCAAGGCAAACGGATGGCTGAGCAAAAGCATCGTCAGTTTCGGCCCCTGCTCGTCCATCTCGGGGTACATAGTCTCTGTACAGCGAGTGTCTTAAGTTATTTTTACTTGACTGGGCAAATTATGTTCTCAAGTACTTTCTACTTATTCAGTGTGATTATCGTATCCCACGCCGTCATTGACCGCTCGCAACTCAAGCGGATCATCAAACCGGCGTCAGCTTTTTGGTTGGATCAACTGTTACATATCGGCATCATCATCGGACTCGTCGCAGTGATGTTCCCCATCAGTTGGCCGAGTGATATCACCCTCTCCTTCCAAGTCCTCTGGATCATTCTCTGGAGCCTGATTGCGACGGAACTTGTCGGTCGGGGGATTGCCCCCTTACTGCTCCCGTTCGCTCCCCGCTTGATTGAATCCCATTTCGAGCGGAAAGTGACACGAAAAGAGCAATTGAACGGGATCAGCCGTTCTGTCACCCACGAGGTCGAGGATTCAGCACGGAGCTATACGACGGAAATCAATGGGGTCGGTCGCTATATCGGGCTCGTCGAACGGGCAATCATCGTCATTCTTGTTGCGGTCAATGCCGTTGGGGCGATCGGCTTTGTCATCGCCCTCAAAGCACTGGCACGGTTTAAACAGTTTGAAGACCGCCGCTTTGCGGAATATTATATCATCGGTAGTTTACTCAGCATTTTAAGCGCCCTCCTCTGCGGGCTCGCGATTCAATTGGTTTTATAACGAAAGAGAGAGACAGAAAGTGAGGTGAGACGGTCTCCCTGCAGAACACGGGAACCGTTGAACAGTATGAAAACGATTGGATTAGTCAGACATCACCGCGTCACGGAAGGATATCCGACGAAAGGCTGGATCAGTGCTTCCGACATCGAAGCCTGGATTGAACGGTATGACAGTTCGGCAATCGACGTCAAACCGGTCGAACTCGGACAGACGGACTGGACGATCTGTTATGCGAGCAGCATGCCACGGGCCATCCAGACAGCAAAAAGTGTCTATGA
This sequence comes from Exiguobacterium sp. s193, assembly GCF_018618755.1. Taxonomy (GTDB): domain Bacteria; phylum Bacillota; class Bacilli; order Exiguobacteriales; family Exiguobacteriaceae; genus Exiguobacterium_A. Next base: position 46,550 of record NZ_JACSMR010000011.1, on the reverse strand, counting down.
GGAGGACATCATCGTGACCGACCTCTTACGAGAAGTTCCATTCCCGACGATCAATTCACGGATTCGTCTGCCTTTCCTCGCCTGGGCGATCATCGGTCGGCTCGTCGCCCCGTTCAGCAAACGAATTCAAGCACAGATTAAGGACGCCAATCAACGGATTGAAGTGTTATTGAATCAACTGGCGTTTGAGAACGATGAACGGGTTCTTCTCGTCGGCCATGGCGGGATGATGATCTTAATGCGGACAGCGTTGAAAAAACGTGGCTACACCGGTCCCCGCTTCCGGCATCCGCGTAACGGCATGTTGTATCAGTTCGAGAAAAGCGAGGTCCGACGATGAAATGGGCCTCCACCATCCTGCTGCTTCTCGGATTGATTGTCATCTTCTATATGACACGCGAGGACGAGGCGCAACGGACGGACGACACACGCTCGGAAGTGACCGTTTACGGCTTCGATGTCGGCCAAGGCGATAGCACATTCATCCAAACGAAGACGGATGCGATTTTGATTGATGGTGGTAATAACGGAAAAGGAGACGATGTCGTCCGCTACTTACGAGCGCTCGGCGTCACGCGTCTCACTGCCCTGATTGCGACACATCCGGATGCAGACCATATCGGCGGTCTCGACACCGTCCTTGAAGAACTTGACGTCGAGCGCGTATACGCGCCGCGTGTCAACCATACGACAGAGACATACCGCGATTTTTTACTCGCCGTTAAAGAAGAGGGTGTGACGATCAAAACAGCGAAAGCCGGCGTCACGATTCCGAGCGAATCGGTCGAGCTCGAAATCATCGCCCCTGTCACGGACGGGACAAGTGACTTAAACAGTTGGAGTGCCGTCCTCCGCATGACAAACAAAGACAACACGTTCCTCTTCATGGGGGACGCGCCGATTCGGACGGAGCAACAATTACTAAAAGCAGGACTCGACGTTAAGGCAGATGTCTTAAAAATTGGTCACCACGGTGCGGATACCTCTTCGTCGATCCCGTTTCTTCAAGCCGTCCATCCGACCCGTGCCTTGATTTCAGTAGGAGAAGGTAATTCGTATCGACACCCGCGACCGACTGTCATGAATGCACTGGCGGCAGAAGGCATCACGATTGACCGGACTGACCGGATGGGCACGATTGAATATACATCGGACGGAACGGCGATCACGGTCAAAAGCCGAAAAGATTTAAGACCAAACTAAGGAGGCAGGACGATGAAGATGACAGTCACCGCATTCGAGGACGACCTTGCGTTGTGTGAGACTGAAGCCCGTGAAACCATCACGGTACCACGTCGGCGATTGCCGGTTGCAGCCACAATCGGTGACCGACTGGAATGGCAAGGACGCTCAATCCGAATCTTGCGGACGGAAACGGCAAATCGCCGCCGGGAAGTCGAACAGTTAATGGATGAATTATTCGAAGATTGATCTTTTGAGTGGACACAATCCAGTGTCGACTCTTTTTTTGATGATGGGATTATTTTGAAGAAATCACCCGAATCACTAGCGATTTTGTCTGAATTTTCGTACACTTTATGATGAAGAAGAAATCAAGGAGGAGTTAACTATGTTCCAACAACTACGTACGTCCTTAAAACAATCGGTCCTCGGACAAGAGCAGGTCATCGATCATCTGTTGATCGGCTTACTTGCCGAAGGACATATTTTACTTGAAGACCGCCCAGGTACCGGCAAGACGACGCTTGCGAAATCGTTAGCCCATTCACTCGACGCCAAGTTCTCCCGTGTCCAGTGTACAGCCGATACGTTACCGACCGATTTGCTCGGAATGGAGCTGTTCAACCCGCTCACGGGATCGTTCGAACAACGGTTTGGTCCTCTGTTCGCGAATATCGTACTCGTCGATGAAATCAATCGGACGACGCCCCGGACGCAGTCCGCATTGCTCGAAGCGATGGCTGAAGCGCAGGTGACGATCGGCGATACCTCATATACGTTACCGCAACATTTTTTCGTCATCGCCACCCAAAATCCGTTCGACGGACACGGGACGTTCCCACTGCCGCAAGCGCAACTTGATCGCTTTTTATTTAAGCTTTCGTTTTCCCCGCTTAACCGCGCAGCAGAAAAAGCGTTATTACGGGGAGCGCACCTCGAGTCAATGAATCTGCATCTCCCACTCGAACAGTTAAACGCGTGGAAACAAGAAGTCGCTGCCGTGACGATTGAGGAAGCGGTCGAGGATTATCTCCTTGACGTCTGTGATGCGCTCCGTGCCCATCGTGACGTTGAGATTGGACCAAGTCCGCGAGCCACCCTCGCTTTGCTGAAAGCCGCCAAAGCACGGGCCTGGATGCAGGAACGGACGTATGTCACGCCGGAAGACGTCAAACGGTTAGCGGAGCCCCTTCTTGCGCACAGGCTCGTCTTGACACTCGAAGCGACCTTGAAGATGACGAATGAACGACTCGTCAAACAAACCCTCGAATCCTTGACTGTACCGACTGAGGTGTAACCATGCAATTGATTACACCGAGAGCCTTTCATCCCGTCTTCTTATTCCTTGTCGGGGTCACCGGTCTATTTAGTGCGCTATACGGTTCCTTACTGCTTGCGGGCATTCTTGCCGCCTATGTCTTGTACGGCTGGTACATGCCGATGTATCTCGAGTACATGGGCCGCCGGATCAATGTCGAGTTGCTTGAGACGATGCGTGCGTTCCGGGACGATTCCTTCGCCATCCCCTTCACACTCGAAAACCCGACAAAATTTCCGCTTGGGAAAGTGACCATTTCCGGATTGCTTGGGGAACAAGTCCGGATCGACGGCGCCGGTAGTCAATTTTGGCGCCATCACCTCCTCGTCGGTAAAAATGAAATCGTCCCGTTTGAAATCGAAGTCATCGCTGCGCACCGCGGAACGATTCGGATTCAGTCGTTTGACCTGATGATTTCTGACCCGTTTCATACAGTAACGTTGTATGTGACGTTACCGATTCAACAACTCGGTTACGTCTTCCCTGACTTCGCCCCTGCTTCCGTCGAATGGAACGAACGGCAAATGCCAGGCGAGACGCTCGACCGCTCAAGTCCCTTTACGGACCGATCAAGTTTTCATTCCGTCATTCCGTACGCCGGGGATGCTAAAACCATCTATTGGTCTGCCTATGCTAAGACAGGTGAGCTGTATTCCTATCAATATGACCGGATGCGGAACCACGATTATGCCATCATCATCGATGGTCTATCGAGTAACGGTCTGTCTTTACGGAGTGATTTCGAGAAACTTTTGTCGCGGGCAGCAACGATCATCCGTGAGCTCGAACAGCAAGAGGCTTCATACAGCTTATGGATTTCGATGGTCAACCGTGAGGGGCAATGGTATCACGTCCCGTCCGGTCGGGGGAAAGAACAATTTTTACGGACGATGGAGTGCCTCGCCCGGATTTCGGAGTACGACTTACCCTTTGAGCGTCGCTACTTCACGAAGCGCCTTAAACGAGTCGTTCCGTCTACGACCGCGGAAATCCATCTTGGTCATCGGCAGAAATGGGTGAGCGCATGATGTTTGTTTGGTGGTTACTCGTCATCAGTCTATTGCAGACCTCTTTACTTTTCTTGCTTGTTTTCCCGGTCTTCGCTTTGATTCCTGTCCGTAAAATCCGCATCAGTTTACAACTTCTGACTGCTTGCATAATCTTTTATTTTTCACCGGTCGCAAGTATTCTTTTGTTACTCGCGACAGCGCTTGCTGCCGTTCTCGAGACGATTGATTTCGAATACCGCTTCGCGCTGACCGGTGCTGGTTTCGTCGGGATCAGTTTGTTGTATCCGGGATTGACGCCTTCACCCGGTGCCTATTTGTTACTAACGCTTTTGTTTCTGATTCCTTTTTTGAAACAACACCTCGTCGAGTGGCGCCGAATTTTCTTAAGTCTTTCGCTTGCGCTGAGTGTAAGTTTCTTGCTCGTCTTTCTCATTCGCCTCGTCAAGGAGACATTCTTCGGCTCCGTCGCGAATTTGATGCGCCCGGCGCTCGAAGCCTTCGGGTCGCTCTTCACTTGGACGATACCGCTTGCTGAACTGATTGATAAAAAGACACAAACGGGTGCTGACTTCAGTGAAGTAAAACCGATCGAATCGGTCAAACAAGCGACGATGAGCTCAGGCACACTCGAATTCTTGAACCTGTTCGGTCTTCTCCTCGCTTTAGTCATTGTCATCGTGACGGTGTACGTCGTCAGAAAACGTCGTGTTGTTACAGCGGAATACGAAGAGGCAATCCGCCCTCCCGCTAAAGTGCGGCAGGCTGCGGTCAAAAAACAAAGTCATCATCCGCTGCTCAAAATCGCCTCCCAACTCGAACACGCATTTCCGCGGAAACGGGATGAGACGACATACGAGTGGCTCGAACGGATCGAGTTCCCGGAAGTCGAACGCAATACCCGGCTGATTGATGGGATTGAGTTTAGTCAGAGCGAGCCCGCTTACGACTTACACGTTTTCCGCCAACAAGTCCGCCAACGCATCGAACGATAAAAAAATCTCCATCTCTGCGAAAGAGATTGGAGATTTTTCATTTAGACGAATCAATTTTAGACGCTTTCCGTGCGATGACGACAATAAAAACGATCGCGCCGACGGGAATCAACAGTGGCATCCAGTCGAGGATATACTGTGTGTTCATCGTATCCCCCCTCATTTGCATAGACTATAAGCGTAGCATATTCCAAATAGCGGTCCGATGCAAGTTTCGTTAAATCCGCGGCAAGAGCGAATAGACGATCGAGTAATAAAGTAAAATTCCCGTCGAAAGAGCATAAATCCCAAGAATCACCGGTGTATGTCGCGGGCGTCCGTGTCGTTTTAAGAGACGAATCGAAAAAACCGTGATGGCTAGTGCGAATAACGGACTAAAACCAAAGATGACGATATCCATCGATTCCAATAGGTCTTCCGTAAATAATAAGTTAAAGGCGAAAATAAATAATAAGTACCACGATATATAGGACAGACAAATGAAGAATAGATACATTAGTCCATCGACCCAGTCGCGTGTACGTCGCTTTTCCATCTGGAGCATATCGTTCCTCCTACATAAGTATCAGATACCCTTAATAGTAGACGGAAAAGTCCCCATAAAATATTCAAATATGAATATCCGACAAAAAACGACAAAAAAGTGTCTCTACGATGTAAAGACACTTTTTCTTCGTTACTTTACGAGTGAATCGTGTTGGTACACTTCGGCTAACTGCAAAACCTTCGCCCGAAACGCGTCACGTCGGACGACCGGTTCGATGATTTCTGCTTGATTGGCGAACTGAATCAACCAAATCATGAATCCTTCCGAGAACAAAGCGCTGACCTTGACTTCGAACCAATTTTCTTCAATCCGGCGGCACCGGATTTCTGTTCCAAACCGGTCGACAACAGTCGGCATGACACTTTCGTGGAATTTCAACGTCAATTGTTCTTCTTCCCCACCATACATGTTGAACATATTACTTAAGTAAGTCGGATCCACCTCGACCGGTCTATCGGTCGGTTCGAACACGCTGCACTGGACGATCCGGTCGACGCGGTACGTCCGAATCTGTTGTAACCGTTCGTCACGTCCAATCAAGTAATAGTTTCCGTTATCGACGATCAAGTGGGCCGGGGTGACCAGATAAAATTCGCCATCGCGCCGTAACTCGAATTTCCGCGTCCGTTCATTAAACTTCCCTTGGTACTGGAAGCTGATGATTTCTTGCTCCGTGATGGCATTTTGAATCGTATCAATCGAAAACGGGATACTGCCTTTTGGTTTTTTGACGGTATGGATGACGGGATTCAATGTTTTTGCGAGCCGTTCACTCGTCAACGACTGAATAGTCCGCACGAGCGCCGTCGTCTCGCTTTCTGAGATGAATTTGGCACTCGCGATCGCATCGACGAGTAGTCGGAGCTGATGGTGCTCAAACCGTCTACTGACGAGGTGATAGGGCGTCGCCAGTCCATTTTTGGTCTCTTCTTTTACGACGTCAAATCCTGACCGTGCCAAGGCATCGATGTCATCCTTAAGTGACTTGCGTGATAATTTTTCAATCAAGCCACGTTTCGATAATTCAACGCTCAACTCTTCAAGCGTCAACGTTGTTTCTTCATCTGATTTTTTTTCAAAAATTTCTCGGACAGCCAGCAGACGATCACGGTTTGATAATTTTTCAATAGTCACAGGACATCCTCATTTCCTATCTTCAAGATATTGGATTATACTTTTGAGTATACCGTAAATGACACATGATATTAACAATAAATTGGAAAAATTTATATCGTTAGGAGAATTTGGATGCATTTAATCACAGAATGGCAAGGTCATTCATTTGATTACCGAGATAGTGGGACCGGTCCAATCATTTTGTTGATTCACGGGACACAATCCGATTACCGGGAAATCTATCATGTCGAACAACTGATTGAAGCGGGCTACCGGGTCATTGTCCCTTCACGTCCTGGATATGGAAAAACTCCGCTACGGGTAGCGGAGTCTCCTGACCAACTAGCGGCATTTTATAAAGGCTGGATGCACTCACGGGGATTTACGTCCTATACCGTTTACGGCATTTCTGCAGGTGGACCGACTGCACTCGCACTCGCAAGCCGAAATCCAGCCGTCGATTCGCTTGTCCTCGCGTGTGCGATGTCACATGACCTTTCGCTTCCCTATAAGACGGTATTGGTTCAGCCGCTGATGCAGCGTCCCCTTCACTTTATCCAGTGGGTGCTTTGGAACTATGTTAAAGATAAACTTAAAAAATTTCCACAGGAAGCCGCTGTCCGCATGGTCGAGATGACAAGTCTTTTACAACGAAACGACATCCGCGCTCAGTTGACGCCGGAAGACGAGCAACTCCTTTATGCGGTCGGTCTTCAAAATGGACCGGGACGCGGCGTCTTATTTGATATCACACAGCAACTCGAGCAGCAAACACTTCGGGCGATTACCTGCCCCGTGTTGATCGTTCATTCGAAAGCAGACCGCGCCGTTCCTTTTGAGCATGCCGTCTATACACAACGGATGATTCCCCATGCCCAGTTCATCGAATCGAAAAGTCCTGGCCACTTGATTTGGATTGGCCCCTCGGCAAGACACGATGAACGAATGATTGAACGGTTCATTCGGTTAAATCACTTGCAGGCGGACATGTAACTTCATCTTTTCGTTCTCTTCAAGGATCGAGATGATGCCGCGTGTCGTCAATTCATCGATTGCCCGTTCTGTCCGTTCTTGATTCAAGCGGGCGCAACGGGCGATTTCTGCGATCCCCATCCGGCACGTCAATTGGTTGGCATTGATTTTTGACGAAGGTTTGGCGACGGACCGTTGCAACAAACGCCAGAAGACGTGCCGGGCGTCATCCGAAAGTGCATAAGCATTCTTTTCGATGACGGGCGGGACGTAACGGATGTCTTCCCGAATCCGTCGAATTAAGTAAAGACTGAGCCATTCTTCGAGTTCTGCTTGAATCCGGAAAAATTCGAACCACCATAATTGCTCAAGCGCCCGATCCTCTTCCCGACTGATTTGCCAACTGGCAGGAATCTCGTCAAATTCTTCGTCGAGCCAATCTTCATAATCCAGTGCCGTCTCGTAAAGGACTTGAGGCGAGATTTGTCCGATCGACTCGCGCGTTTTATAAATATCAAAGCTCATTCGCCGAAAATGTTCGACAGAGGCCGCGACCTGGCTTAAATGAATCAATTTTTTTGTAATCAGGCGTGCAAGACCGTCAAAATCATGATGGATCGCGTATAAGTGTTTCTCTAATGCAATCAAGGTACTTCTTTCCATCCGGCTATTCCTCCTCTGTTCCGATTATGCTGTTAGTCTTTTTCCGCAATCGATGGTTTCAAAACCATCAAACCGAGCAAATCAGTTTATTTCCTTCTCCGGTCTGCCCTACAATGGACAAATAGTGAGAACTAAAGGAGATGGAACGAAGATGTATACGATTTACGGCAGTTCTAGAAAAGGAAACAGTGAGTGGTTGGGTGTGCACGCGCTTGAGGGGATTCCTCACGAGTCGGTCGACCTCGCCAACCTGATGATCCAACCGGTTGAAGACCGGCGGCACCACGGTGGATTTTTACCAATCGGCGATGATTACCGGCGTATCGTCGAACAGATGTTGCAACATGAAGATATCGTCTTCATCACCCCGATTTACTGGTACTCGATGTCGACGAAGATGAAACTTTTTATCGATCGCTTCAGTGAATCCCTTCGAGACGAGGATTTACGCTTTCGGGAGCGGATGCAGGGGAAACGATTCCACTTGATTGCCGTCGGTGGCGATGATCCGAAAGTAAAAGGACAGGCGCTCGTCATGCAGTTCGAACACATCGCTGAATTCCTTGGGGCACGACTCGAAACGGCCATCTTAGCAGAAGGCAACGCACCGGGAGATGTCGCACATGACCAAGAGGCTTTAACAGAAATCGATGCCTTCCGTCAAAAAATGTCAGAGGTTTACGTTTAAGGATTGAACCGTCGGGGAATATTTCGAGTAGTTCAGTTAAGGCAACTATTTGGAGGTGGCGATGATGTTACTGTCGAAAAAACGCAATGCACACAAGTGGAAACGTCTTAAGACACGCAATCATATCGTTCAACTGGAACAACTGTATCAACGTGTGGAACATACAACTGTCGCCGTACGATTAGAGACTCGCTTAGCGCAACACGATAAAATGCAAACATCGAGTTGAAAATAAAAAATTCCCCATACAAAAAAACGGATTTGCAGAAGCAAACCCGTTTTTTTGTGGTTCAATCTTTTTTCAGTTTTACATTTTGGTCAGCAGGTAACGTCGTCGTCGTTTCTTCATCCGCAAGTTTCGGGACGCCGGCACCATAGTCATTCGGTTCATCTGCGACATATGACGCCGCGTATGCTGGATTGATGAGATCTGATTTTGAACCGACGATGACGATATGTCCATGCCGGACTTCGTCTTCTAGGCTCTCCGCGACATCTTTTGTCATCCCGAGCTCAGACAGCTGGGCAATCCGGTCTTTACGATTAGTACGGACAGCTGCCATCAGTGTCTCAAAGAACGATTTTTTCGTGACGCGATAAGGAAGCGTCTGTGTATCGTTTGCAATCCGTTCCGCCAGTTCCTCGTCTTTTGCGAAAATGTAAATCTGTTTATTTGAATACCCGCCTGACTTCAAGCTCGTTACCTCTGCATCAACGGCAGTCATGTCACGGACAATACGTGTTTCAATCATCGCTGTTCATCTCCTTTATATCAGCCGAAATGGCTACTCCGATATAAAGTTATTCCCGAAACATAATGAATAAAACATGGATATTAAAAACTGCTTAAGAAACTTGTCTCAACCGTTCCGGTTTCCGAATTTTCCGAACGACCGTCCAAGCAATCAAAAGGCCGAGGACTACTTGTGGTAGCGTTGTCTCGAGTGTCGGATAAAATCCGATCCAGGTGACGGCAGGCAGCGGCAGCGGATGGACTGGAAGCACTCCTGTCAATTGCAGCGCATGTAAACTCACGCCAAGTATTTTGAACGCCATCGCGTAAATCAGGACCGTCGCGCCTAAAAACAGCTGACGAATCGGGAGGCGGACACCGAAATAGATGACAGCAAGCGAGCCGACACCAATCAAAACAACAGCAAGTAAAATCCCGCCGCCTAATGCGACCGGGGTCATTGCCGGTGCCATACCGACATAAAACAGTAATGTCTCCGCCCCTTCGCGGAAAATCGTCAGGAAACTGACGAGGAAAAGAGACATCCGTGAGACGTCTGTCGCAAGTTGTGTCTGTCTTGAGGCGATGGCCGTTTTCGAATGTAACCAGTGCCCGACGAGTACCATGACGAGGACAGCGACTAGACCGGTCCAGCCTTCAATCTGTTCCCGTCCGACACTTGCGAGTGCCGTCGCAAAAAAGAATTGGATACAGAGAGCGAGAACACCGCTTGCGAGGAGTCCAAGGACGGCTCCGAACCAAATGTGACGTTCTCCCCGAAGCTTGGCTTTTCGTGTTAAGGCGACGAGGGCACTGATGATCAACAACGCCTCAAGCCCTTCGCGGACCATGACGAGCATCGCATCAATGAACGTATAACTCGTCTGTTGCCCAAGCTGTTCAAATGATCTACTCAATTCGTCTAAGGCGGCACGCGTCGATTCACGCGTTTCTCCGTTTAAGCGGGCTACTAACATCGGTACATCCGTTTCGACTTGCGTATAGAGTGCACTATCGCGAGTCCGGACTTCCCCTTCTCCGCTTGGCCACTTAGCGATGAAGGATGTCAACGTCAACTTCGCCTGCTTGATGTCGTCGTTTGTTAAGGCGTCTGTCGCTTGATTCAGTAATGAAACGAGTTCAGCTAAGCCGACACGTTGCGTGGACGCGACGACGTCGCCTGCGACAAACGAGTCGATACTCGTATCAAATTGATCGAGTGCTTCGTTCCATTCTGCTTTGTCAAACGTCTCACGGGCAAGGGCAATCCGAATCGCAGCGAGTGCCATCTCGACTTTTCCGTAATGACCGATGCTTTCTTCACGGACGACTTGTTCACGCGCCGTCCATTCCCGTAGCAAGGTCTGTTCGAGACTCTTCCGTTCAGTTGGATTTGCTTGACGCATCTGTTTCGTCACGTCATGTAACTCAAGCAAACGCGTGCGTGCGGCATCATCTTGCGCGGGTCGTAACGTCTCCTCGAGCTTTCGGACGGCGCCCGACAGAGCCGTCAAGTCGGTACGGATGGTCGTAAATGACGCCTGCTCGTGCTGGCTTAACGTTGCGAGACGCTGTTCGATCAGGGTTTTTTCGTCAGAACCAGTGAGTTGATTGACTTGTTGTTCGAGCGTATCAAGTCGTTCGCGTAACAGCGTTCGATCTTTTGCCTGCACAGCGGAGATCGCTTGCCCGACAGAAACATACAACGCATCCGTTTGGGCATCAGCCGCAGCGAAAGCAGTCGGTAAACTACTAAGTAGAATAAATATCAGCATCAGGATTTTAGGCAAAAAGCGCATCACCGATGTACCCCCCTTTTTGAATACCGCCGAAACAGGCGAACAACGCGCTTCCACGATGAGTGATGTATTCATTCATCCGGTCAGACTGCGCGAGCCGCTTTTGGATCGTGATGAACTGCTCCGGTGACCGCTGGTAGGAGATGAACAACAATCCGGCGTCGAGCGCACCTGTCGTCTCGTTAATGCCATCTTGATAAGAATAGGAGCGACGGAGCAACTGCACCTTCCCTTCGCCATGGGCGACCGCTGTGTGTGAATCAGCCGGAAGTGCCGCTTCCCCCCGCAGCGTCCGCTTCGCCGGCGTGACGGACGCGAACTCGTCTTTTGAACCGAGCGGTGCCCCCGAGGCACGCGCGCGTCCGAAAGTCCGTTCCTGTTCTTTTAGGATCGTCCGGTCCCAGACTTCGAGGTGCATCTGAATCCGGCGGACGACAAGAAACGTTCCGTTCGTCAGCCACGGCGAACCGTCCTGCCATTGATAAAATAACGTGTCGTCCCGTGTCGCTGCTTTTGTCACGTCCGGGTTGCCGGTCCCGTCCTTGAATCCGAACAAGTTGCGTGGTGTCCCACCTGTTGCGTCTGCAACTTTTGAACGTTGAAACCCGGCTTGCGTCCAGCGGATCTTCACGACGCCACGACCAATCCGGGTCAAATTGCGTAAGGCATGAAAGACGACTTGTTGATCGTCTGCACAAATTTGGACAATCAAGTCGCCACCGGACCATTTTGGATCGAGTTGATCGAGATCAAATGTTGGTAATTCCCGTAACAGTGCTGGACGTTTATGTCCGATCCCGAACCGGTCGCCTTCAAATAAACTGTGCCCGCAACCGAACGTGAACGTTAAGTGACTTGCTGATAAACCGTCAGCTTCCCCCGTGTCGTCCGGCGGCACATACGCATTATCCGTTTCACCGAGTGACAAACCGGCTGATAGGCGGGCACAGGCCCGCGTCCAGCGCTTCAGTAAATCGATTAAGTCGTCGCGCCGCTCGGTCTTGACGTCGAAGGCGACGAGTTGAACGTGGTTTTGGACTGGCGTCATGATGCCTGCCTGGTATGTTCCGTAAAACGGGACTTGATCGGATGCGGTCGCCGTCAAGGCACGGGGCAAGAACCGTTCGACCCCACTTGCATACAAGGCAGCGCCGAGTCCGGTCAAGCCGGCGACTTTTAAAACGTCACGCCGGGTGACACCTGCTTCTAATGTTGGTCGTGTCATCGTTATCCCTCCAGGACGATTCCCATTTTCGAGAGGGGCTCTGCCAGCTCATTGATCGCTTGACTCAACTGTTTGACGTCTGCTTTCGATAAGTCCGTATAGAGGACATAGCCGTCCCCTTTCTTTTTCGCTGCCAACAGGTCGTTGACGTCTTTGAAGCGCGCTGCGATTTCCTTAGATAAGGCCGCGTCTTGTTTCTTCAGACTCGGGTTTAGCAGCTGATAAATCTTTTCCGCCCCTTGGACGTTCGCCGCGAAATCATACAGGTCCGTATGTGAATAACGATCTTCCTCTCCTGTCACTTTCGAAGTCGAGACCTCGTTTAGTAAATCGGTTGCACCCGTGACAAGTAATTCCGGTGTCACGTCGACCGTCTCGACTTTGGCACGTAAGAGATGGACGTCCGCCATCAATTGCTCGGCGTATTTCTCATATCCTTTCGTCGTCCCTTTTTCGAACAATCCTTGCTCGATCCGGTGATAACCGCCCCACGCTGACTCCTTGACGTCACCTGCACGGGCATCGATTTTCGGATCGAGGTCACCGAAGACTTCCGCGATTGGTTCCGCCCGCTCGTAATGCATTCGTGCTGGTGCATAGAGGGCCTTCGCTTTTTCCAGATCACCTTCCTTGACGGCAGTAGTAAACGCTTCCGTTTTATTCGTGAAGGCATCCAATTCGTTGATCGCATAATCGCGGTAATCGGCGACGACCTGGTCAAATTGTCCATCGTTCGATTTCGGCGTTGCTTTCGTCACAGTTTCTTGCTCGGCACACGCAGCTAATAGGGTTGCGAATGATAACACACTCAGTGTCAGTACTTTTTTATGTAACATCGTTCATTTCCTCCAAGTCGTTAAGTAAGTTCAGTTGTTAGTATAATCGACAATGATAATCGTTATCAATATAAATTTTGCGGAAAACGTGAAAAAAACCGCCCTGACAACAATCATCAGGACGGGGCATTGATCATTTAACTGTTTTTTCGTTTCTTGAAGTACGTCCGCGAGATGATGAAGGCGACAATCGCGAACCCGATAAAGACAAAGGCTTTTTGAACGAGCGTCAAGAACGATAAATCAAAGAACAACAGCTTAATCGCACTGACACTGAGTAACAGTAATCCAGACAACCGCCAGACGGATAGATTACGGATTCGACCGATGGTGACGAGGACAAAGGCGAGTAACATATAAGCAACCGATAACGTCGTACTGCGATTCGTATCGTCGAGCCCGTCATAAAACGGTAGTTCCATGACGAGTAACGTATACGTCGCGAGCACGCCGACGGCTGCGACGACCAAACTGATTTGGAAAGTACCCTTCTCGACCATCTCATGATGTTGTTTCACGAGGAGATAGATCAAGGCACCCGTCGCAAGGATCAAGGCGAAGACCGTTAATCCAAACGATTCACTCATCGCACGATAGATGCCCGACTGGCTGATTTGATCGAAGACAAAGTAAGCGTATAACACGAGTCCCGTCATCCGCTGATACGGCATCTGTTGGCGGTTGACGAACCACAGCCCGATTAAAAAGACTGCAAATAACAACGGTTGGAACTGTTCATTCAACCCGATCGTCGCATACGGGATTTGTGTAATCGCATATAACACTACCGCGTGACCGACTGCATTGTGCCACAGGTCTTTCGAGTAGTTGGTAATGGCGTAGGCGAGCACCGCAAGGCCGAGTGCGACGAGCGCCCCCCACTGCCAATCGATAACGGCTAAACTGATTAGGGCGACTGCCCCTGCAGCATAACCCGGGTAATTCCGATTCAGCCGTAACTGATGTCCGACATAAACCGCCCCGACGTACCCAAGGATTGCTGCGAGCAACACGCTCAATTCGTCGAGAAACGTTCGTGTCATGAATGATAGCGTGATGCTGCTATACAGTATAGCGAGCGTAAAGAATACCCAGTTGACCGGGAATGCTTGTTTCGCCTTCAAACGGAGGGCAGCTCCAAATAAGGCAGTAAACAACGCGACTTCGTAGATGAGAAATAACGGAATGTTTGGTTCGTCCGCCAGTTGTAGAAACGGCAGTAAAAAACCAGTGACGGATACGAGGATCAAGAGAACTTGAGAACGCATCCAAATCATGAGACCAAATGCGATGAATAAGACGACGAGTTCCAGTAACAAGGCAAGCGTCGGCGGATAAAACTGGTACAATGCCATGCCAGCGAATAAAGCAGCGAGCGATACGATCGTCCCTGTCGCAACCAGCCCGATTCCGAGATCAGGACGTTTTTTTTCATACTGGAATTCACCAAGTCCCATCAATAACAGACCAATCAAGACACCACTGCCAATCCGGGTCGCAGGATTAATCCAACCGGAAATCGAGGCGTATGAAAATAAGAATACGACTCCGATTGCGGCAAATAGCGCCGCAATCCGTGGTAACCAGACCGTCGCCACGACATGTTCCCATTCATCGCGTGTCCGCTGTTTTTTCTCGCCGCGCGGCTGCTCCTTTTTGACAAAGGCGGGGCGCCGCTTCGGTGCAGTGACGGTACTCGTCTGCCTGACCGGTTCCGCCAGCGGACCTGGTTGTTCGAGTTCGGCAACACGTACCTTCAATGCTTCGATTTCCTGTTCGAGCCTCGCGAGGCGCTCTTCTTCCATCTCATCACCCTCTTCTAAATGTCTATGTAATCCAATTACCCGCTTCCCTTGAAGAACCCTCTATTTCTTTTTCTGAAGCCAAAAAAAATTCTAAATAAAAAAACGGTTGCCGTCTCATGAATCGACAGCAACCGGGGTGAATGAAATTAGCGGACGGATAACGCATATTGTCCCGTCGTGTTGTAGACCGACGTAAACTGGGCGCGACTGACGGCGTATTTCCCACGATACGGATCAGACACGTAAAACGAACTGCTTGAGACACCTGTCACGAGCATGACGTGATAGTTACGGTATCCGGTAAACGTTTTACCGTCCGGCTTAATCCAAGAGAAGTAGCCGTACGGATTTTTGAAATCGACGGTCGCCCAGACGATAACCGGATTCCCGCTCCGGATTTCACGTTCGATTTTACTGACACCCTGTTTCGAGATATCAACGGCACCACTCCGGTATTTTTTCGCGAGTGGGAGAATGCCTTTCGGGTAAATCCCCCAGTTCTTGTAATAATCGAGTGTTCCGGCAGGATTCCCCGTGAACATCTTTTCTGGGTCTGCCCAGTAGTATTTCCCATTTTTGTACGTCGCATTTTTCATGCTTTTTGGCATCTGGTTGTAGAGCGATGCTGCCGATACTGCTTTTTTCTTATATTCGAGGGCCATCTTCAATGAAACGAACTCACAACCTGACGGGTACCCTAATGAATATTGGTTGTAATACGGAACATTTAATTTTTTAGTTGTCGTCGTGGTCGGTTTTTTTGTCGTTACGTACTGTGTCGATACATAACGGTAACTGCCACTGTATAAAATGCGCGTAAAGCTACCTGATGTGCCATACGTTGCTACTTTCACGCCTTTACCAAGCTGGGTGACGGATTTATATTTTGTGCTCGGACCCGTTCTGACGTTGAGTGTCCCAACCGTCGTATACTTCGTTCCGGTTGATGTGTACTTCGAGGACGTCGTGGATGTCTTGACGTAATCCTTGTGTATGTATCCCGTCCGCGATTTATAGGTGATTTTGTACCAGCTTCCCGATGTTCCTTTAGACGTATAGACGTTACCTTTGACAACATTCCCGAGAATTTTGCTTGATGTCGTCGGCTTTTCGCGGACACGTAAGACTGCGGTCGTGATCGTCAATTTTGTTGCGGCATGCGCGACGAGTGACGGACTGAATACGCCAAACATCAATCCAGCCACGATGAAGCTTGTGATGATTTTCTTCATGATAGACCCCCTTATTCAAATGATAAAACAATGACATACACCATTTTTCCCAAGTTTTTGAAATAATAATCATAATTTCAAAAGAAAATTCTGAAAAATAGCAACATCTTCATTCTTTGTAACAAAAAAATCCTCCTGTTGTATACGCACAACAAGAAGATTTAATTATATTGTCATCAAATAAAATTCAATTTTTAATATTGACGATAAAGGGGGAGGGTTGAGTGAACGCCTGCTCGAGCAGATGGGCGACGAACGTCGTCTCTTCTTCTGTCACTGGAAGCGGGGTATCTTCGACGATGCTCCGGTAAAATGCCCGATATAATTTACCATAGTCACCGATTGGACTCGGAATCCGGACATTTTGCAGATGACCATGCTGGTCATGGTAGAGCAAACGACCAAAATCATCCTCCGAGTCTTCACCGAATCCGTCCTCGCCCGGAAAATACTCGGCCTTCAGGTCAAGCTCTTGCCGGTCGACATGTTGTTTGATGAACGTCCCGTTCGTTCCATGGATCATCCAGCGTGGCGCTGGCGTCAAGGCAATATGGCTCGTCCGGACGCTCGCCTTAAAGTCGTCGTAATAAAAGTCGACCGCAAACGTATCATCCGGGATGTCCGTTCCGCGGACCGTCCGGATGTCATACGCGACTTGGTTCGGTTTTCCGAACAAGGCAATGATTTGGTCCATCGTATGGACACCGAGACTATAGAGGGCACCATTTTCATGCGCCGTATTCGAAGGTGCCGCATCCGGACGGTACAGGTCAAATTGTGAAACGACCTCAACAATCCGACCGAGTTTGCCGGAAGCGATGACTTGTGCGACCGCCTGAAAATCACTGTCGAAGCGGCGGTTTTGGTAAGCCAGTAGTTTGACACCCTGTTTCTTCGCTTCTTCAAACAATTGCACCGTCTCTTGTTCCGTGACGGTAAACGGTTTTTCGACGAGGACATTTTTTTTGTGTCGTAACGCCTGCATGGCATAAGAAAAGTGTGTCGCAGGTGGTGTATTGATGACGACGACTTGAAGCTGTTCGTCTGACAGCATCGTTTCAAGATCTGTCGTGAACTGGACGTGTGCTAACTTGTCCGTATATTTTTTCTCTAACTCCGGTTTTGCCGTCCGATTATAAATCCACGTCACATCAAAATGCGGATCAATCATGACGTAGGGCAAATGGTAACGGGTCGTACTTTTACCGAAGCCGATGAAGCCAATCTGAAGTCGCATCCCATCACTCCTCGCAATTCCTTTTCTTTTACCTTAACAAAGCAGCTACGACTTGTCTTGAACAAATGACGGATTATGCCGTTGCTTCAATCCGTTCGTACTCATATGTCGAAAATCCGTCATATGTGCCTTGGTACGTGAAGCCGACCGACGTATAATAGTCATTCAAAAAGGCATTCGACGCCACGCAGTCGAGACGAAGCGTCTCGCCTTCGAAGTCGGTCAACTCAATCACATAATCAAGAAGCTGTTTTCCGACGCGGCGTCCTTTCGCCAAATCACTGACGACTATCCGGTGGATATAAAGACCTTCCGTATCTGCCCAAAGTGAGCGATCCCATTCCATCGAAGGAAGCAGGGCAACGGAACCGAGCAACTGGTCGTTTTCTTCAAAAACAAACAGTCTTCCGGCATCCAGGTCACTTTTGACGAGTGCCTCGATGTCTTGTTCAAGGTAGGCTGCCCATTGCGTGCTGCCTGCCGCTTGGAGTGCAAGCGCCTTGTGCTCAAGTAGTGTTGCGATGTTTCGAACGTCTTGTGATGTAGCTAGTCGTATCATGTTGTACCTCCTATAACCAAAAATTCTTCTCTATCCTAACGAAAACGACGGCAGAAGAAAACTGATTTGCTCGCATGAAACAAAAAATCACAAAATCGCATCATTTTGTGATTTTTTTCATATTTATCTATTCTATTTTTAAATCGCGTATTCTAAGTACGTGATCAGACCCCCAGTCTTCACAACGTGAATCTACCGGCTTCCCACGAGCCGGTAGACCTTTTTTTTGCCTTTACTCGAGCCCGACCCAACTTTTCGACAGGCGCCGCGCCGCTTCGCGGTACGGATCATCCTCGACGATCGGGTTACTGAGGCGCGGTGCAGAGTCCGCATAGTAGCCACCATTTTCGATCCGGTCCGTCGTCGTCGCAAGGTATAACGCCGTCTTCGCCCCGTATTCCGGTGTATAGAGTTTCCCCGTCCAATAGCCGACTTGTGCGACCGGTTTTAAAATCGTTTTCATGACTTTGCCGTACTTGCCGCGGTAGAACAAATCCGTATTGACGATACCGGGGTGGACGCTGACGAACGTCACCTTGTCGCCGTACTTTTCTGCGAGCTCCCGCATATGGACCATTTGCAGCAATTTCGATTCGCGGTACGAGCGCATCGGGCCATAGTGCTCTTTTTTGACGTGGGCAATCGACTCGAGCTCGATATCCGTCCGGACAAGTCCCCCTTCGCCGGCCAGCGAGGAAATCGAAATGACGCGTGGGTCGTTCCCTTGTTGCAGGAGTGGTAACAGCCGTTCAATCAAATAGAAATGACTCAAGTAATTGACTTGGAACTGCGACTCGAAACCATCTTTCGTCAAATGATACGGTGGTACCATGACACCCGCATTTAAAATCAAGCGGTCGATACGTCCGATTTTTTCAAACAGATGGTCCGCAAAGCGCCGGACCGACGCCAGTTGATCGAGTTGAACGACTTCAATTTCAAGATGTGTATGTGCAACACCGTGCTCCCGTAAAAGTTGGACGAGGGCGGTCGCCTTCTTTTCAGAGCGGACGGTCGCGATGACCCGGTCACCCCGCTCGAGGAGTTCCTGAATCGTCACCATCCCCATCCCTGAGTTTGCCCCTGTCACGATACAAATGTTCATAAATTTTCGCCTCCAATTGATTAAATGAAATACCATGTACTTGTTGATTCCTTTTTCAAACAATTTATACACATCATTTCGTAAAAAGACTTTCGTGTATCTGGTGCCTTACATTAGCGTATACTAAAAGAAATGAGCTTTCTTTTGAGGAGGTACGCGTGTGAACGAAGGAACCGTCCTACTACTTGCCGGTGTTTTATTATTACTCGCGATACTCACGACTAAGTTCTCCTTTCGCCTCAACGTCCCGACGCTGATCCTATTTGTTTTCGTCGGCATCCTCGCCGGAACCGATGTCACGGGAATGATCGCCTTCTCGGACTTCGAACAAGCACGTCTGTTCGGAACGATCGCCCTCGTCATCATTTTGTTTGATGGCGGGCTGAATACGAAATGGGACGACTTTCGGCGTGTTCTGCCTGCCGCCCTGTCCCTTGCGACAATCGGCGTCGTCGTCACGACCGGTTTGATCGCTGTTGTCTCCCACTTCTTGCTTGGGTTCAGTTGGCCGATGGCACTGCTCGTCGGGGCACTCGTCGGATCAACCGACGCAGCCGCCGTCTTTTCCTTACTGAGCGGACGTCCTGTCGATGAGAAAGTCAAACATACACTCGAAGCGGAATCCGGTACGAATGATCCGATGGCTGTTTTTTTGACGATTCTCTTTACGGAACTGGCGCTCGATCCAAAAAGCTTTTCCATCATCAGCGGTATCTGGTCCTTGCTGTACGAAATGGGCATCGGGCTATTGATTGGGCTGTTCGTCGGTTGGCTCTTGACCGAGTTGATGAACCGGATCAAACTCCAGTCGTCAGCACTCTATCCGACACTTTTGATTAGCGGTGCCTTGCTTTCCTACGGAGTTTCAACAACTGTCCATGCGAGTGGCTTTCTCGCCGTTTACGTGACAGGGATTTGGATCAGTAACCACGATATGATTTACCGCGACATCTTGATCCGCTTCAGCGGCAGCCTGTCGCATCTTGCGGAAGTCGGGATGTTCATCATGCTCGGACTGCTCGTTTTCCCGCAGCAATTGCTCGAGCCGCGGACGCTGCTCATCTCCGGTGTCATCGTCGTGACGTTAATTCTCGTCGCACGGCCGCTCGCCGTCTTCTTATCGCTGCTGCCGTTTCGCTACAACTACCGGGAGCAAAGTGTCATCACGGCTGCCGGACTGCGCGGTGCCGTCCCGATTATCCTTGCGACCTATCCGCTCTCGAGCGGGCTTCCGAACGCGTATCTGTTGTTCAACATCGTCTTCTTTACCGTCATGACTTCGGCCTTGCTGCAAGGGACGGCACTGCCCTGGATCGTCCGGGTCATGAAGCTCGAAGTCAAACCCGTCATCGGGATTGAGCCATTGATTCAATTCATGACGGTCGCGAATCCGAATGCGGAAATCGTCGAAGTCAGCGTCCCGTCCTTCTGTCGCATCGACGGTCGGACGTTACAGGAGATTGAAATGCCGCAAGACTTACTCGTCGTCGCTGTCATCCGTGATGATGCGATCATCACCCCGCGCGGGCAAACCCGCTTGATCGGGGGCGACCAACTGCTGATTTTGACGCCGAAACAATCGGAAGAACGGATTCGTAAGCTGATTGCTTCGCTCGGTATTTAATGCATCAGCGGATACAGGTAACTCCCGTCCTAGCGTCTAGACAAGGTAGCTGTAGAGAACCAAAAAGGGACCGGCCATCGCACATGGCCGATCCCTTTTTTTATCCCTTTATGACTAGTGCCGCGGCATCATCCGTAGCCACTGCTTCACCGTTTCAAGCCGTTCAGTATGTCGGGTTACATCTGAAATCGTCTGACTCACTTGTTCTGTCCCGACCTGTCGTTCCGCTCGGTCTGTACTGAACGTCCGGTTGAGGTTGTAGGCGAGCCAGTCGAGTTTACTTGAGTAGCTCGCCTCGAATACGGCTGACCACTCGACACCCGTCAGATTATGCTGACTTGTGTACCCGCGGAGAAAGGCTTGGAATTTTTCCGCATTCACCCGGTCCGTCTCGTCCTCCGACCAGTACAGGGAAGTCTCGAGTACATCCAGCCCGCGGGAAATCGGTCCCGCCGATTCCCAGTCAATCACGACCGGCCCTGTTTGGGTCCATAATACATTTTTAGGGTCGAGGTCGCGGTGACTGGTCACGAGACCGGTCGATAGTGCGGCACGTGCCCGCATGGCTTGTTTCTCCCATACCGGCAATGCCTTGACGATGCCGGATAATGCATGACACCACTCGGCACCGATCGCGTGTCCGCGCTTCAAGTCGGCGGCCCAGTCGTGACCGACCGTCCTTACATCGTCCGGCATCAGACTCGTTTCGAAGTCAAGTTGATGGACGCGCGCAAGGTAGCTGCCGATTGTCTCACAATGGGCGGCTGTCACATCCTTTCGCGACAGGACGCTGCCGTCGACCCAGTCAAACAGGAGGACGTACCGGTCGCCGATCTGTTGCACAGCTTCTCCCCGAAGTCGCTTTGCCGGCAGGGCAGCGAGGTGTCGCCCGGCAAACAGTGCGATGTCTTCCGCCTCTTTGAAGTTCCCTCTAGCTTCCGGTCGCTTCATAATCTGTGGATTCAAGCATTTGACGGCATACCGTCCTTGTGTCGTGTTGAGTTCATACATATTATGGATCAGACCGCCCGAGAGCGGACGCGGATGTTCCGTCCTTTCACCAAGGCCGAATAATCGGCAGATCCTGTCAAATTGAGCGGGTTGCATCGTTTCCTCCTATTCCACCGGTCGTTCCGGTGTTGTGGCTGTTTCCTGTAATACACAAAAATCCCCGCCACGCGAAGCCGCAATGCCAGCGTGGCGGGGTTCGTACACCCTTACAGAGGGGTCGAGACGCTTTCAATGCTGCTCGTCTTTTCGTCTGATCTCG
This sequence comes from Exiguobacterium sp. s193, assembly GCF_018618755.1. Lineage (GTDB taxonomy): Bacteria > Bacillota > Bacilli > Exiguobacteriales > Exiguobacteriaceae > Exiguobacterium_A. Next base: position 24,637 of record NZ_JACSMR010000011.1, on the reverse strand, counting down.
ATGATCCCGGGTGGGCGGTGCGGCAACGTGATCGACAGTCCCGCGAACTGAAATCGGTCGTTACCGTTTTGGGAACGTTCAATCCAAAGGATCGTTTCCTGCCGCGCCAGACCATGCCGAATCCGGTTCTCCGCTTGTGTCCGTGAAATTCCGGTACAGACGACTTCCGTCAAGTAAGTATTTTCATCGGACTCGAACTGTTGCCAAATTCCGAGAATCAGTTGTCCGACCGCACTGACCGGTATTCCGTCCGGTTCACCCGAACTGACTGCCGTGTCAAGGGCGTCAATCGCCTCCTTGCACGTCTCACCGAGTGCTAAAATCCGCTGTGACGCCTGTTGCATGACCCGGAACCGTTTGTGTCCGTCCTCGAGCCATAAGCGTTGTGCGAACGGATTGACCGGGACGCCGTGGAAAAACGTCACCGTGCCCCGCCAGGCGAAGCCGAACGACGGATCATATTGACGAATCGTTTGCATCACCTGTGCGTGGAACTGTTTAATTTCATACCGCTCCTGACGCAATTCGTCCCGCAGTGCCGTCGCATCGTCAATCGCAACGGCGAGCGGCGTCATCGTGAACAGTTCGTTATCCGCAATCCGGTGCGGCATCAGGACTTCGCCGTCGAACCGGTAATCGTTCGCAGGACGCCCCGTCCGGCCGACGAATAAATGCCAGTTGCCTTCCGCTGCAGCAAAGGCATACGACTGGTGCGCGAAGGGCGGGGCGACGAACAGTCCGGGAAATTCTTCGAACGTCTCAATCCGGACCGTCGCTCCGTCGTACCATTCCTGCTCGATCGCCGCGAGCAACTGTCCCGTCGGCGAGTCCCGATCCGTCAAGTAGCGCCCGGTATTGCTATAGAAGCCGAGTAAAAATTCACGTTCCTCTTCTTCGAACGTCACCATCGTTAATTGAAACAAGGACTGGATTTGAGCTTCAGCGAACGCATCTTCGACCGCTTCCGGATGATGCGATTCGATTGCGATCATTTTCCAGCCCATCCGTTCATACAGGTTGATCGTCACGGGGAAAAATAAAAAGGCACCGTGTGTCGCCTCGAGTTTAATGATGTCTTGCATCGCAAGCCGTTCAATCCGTAACGTAAAGCCCATCCGTTCAAAATGATCTTGCAGACGTCTTTTCCAGTGCGTAAATTCCATGATCCGTCCACTCCTCTCTCGATTCGTTTAGGCGCGTTTTCGTAAGGGGTTCTTCGACCAGTAGAGGTACAAAGCAATCAAGCCACCGACTCCGATGATGTAAGATGGTGTTCCGCTAACCTGGAAGATGACATCCGGGTTCGGGACGAATGTAATCAAGACTGCTTTATACGTAGCAAACAAAACGAAACTGATGATGAATTGTCCCCAGACACGTTTTTTGACGTCACGCATTTTCGGTGATGTGATTAAGATCGACATCGCGTCAATCAAGAACAAGGCAATGATTGAAAACAACAAATAATCAGCAAGTGCGAACTGGAACACACCATCGATGCCCTCGATGAAGATATACATCAAGATGCTCGAGACATAGTTTCGTGTCCAGCGTTTTTGCGTTTCGACCCGACGCTGTTCCGGAATCGCGGCAATCATCGTATCGAGTCGCGCTTCCGGCGTTTGCCCGTGAATTTCTTCGAACGGACGTTGTTGTCGCTGGGCCTCATACAAATCTGCCCTTAATTGATTTTCGATGTCCGTCCGTTCCGGCTCTTCCGCGTTGACGTTCAGACGGGGTAACAATGTTTCCAAAATACGTGTATTGGCTTTCGTTAATTTCAAGCGACATCCCTCTTTTCCATGTTTAAGTATAACGGTTTATTGGGGAAAATACTTAAGTGAAGATGACGATTACTTGACGAAACCGCTTCGAATGTTCAGAATAATCAAAAATCGTAACTTTTCCTTTTCAATTTCGTAGGATAACAAAAGAAGGAGTGAGCCACGATGCGCCAAACACTAACGAATGCCGCACTCATCACGTTGTTGACCAGTGCCGGGATCGCGTTTCCTTTGACGAGCGGACAAGAGGAACCCGAACAACCCGTCGAAACGGAACACGTCGAACCGCTTGATGAACAAACACCCTAAACAGGGCTGACTTAAACGGGTGGACGTCTCCCGATCCATAAAAAACAAGGGAGGCGGTTCTCCGGGATTCGACCCGGAAATCCATCTCCCTTGTTTTTTTAATGCGGTCTTACGAGATACACGGCAAAGAGGATCAGGAGGATCCCCAGGACGACTGACAGCAAGTAAAAAGTGTTCTGCTTCCTGCGCGTAACGCCTATGACCGTCAAGCCGATTCCGAGTAGGAATGACAGCATCATGATGTAAAAACCCATTGGATTCACCCTCTCAAAAAGAATTGTTCGTGCCTAAGCATTACTCGGTTGTGTCACATCACCTGCAACATCAATCGACCATGTCAAAATCGTTGTGCTGTCGCGGACGGCATGGTGCTCGATTGAATTCAACATATTGCGAACCGCATCCTGCGCCTCCGTGTCAGTAAACATGCGACCGATGTCCGTCGCCTCGCTGAACGGTTCCCCGGGACATTCGACGAGTCCGTCCGTCGTCAAGAAGAGGCGGTTCTTCCCGTGGCGAAGTTCACGGATGCCGCGTGTATAACACGGGACAGGTAAGGCAAACGTATTGACTTGCCCGATCCATTCAAAAAATTGCCGTTGATTGAGACTGTGTTGTCCAAGCCGTCCAAGCTCCGGATGGAACAGATGTGCGATGCAATCCCCAACCGATAACCAAAAGACGTAGTTTCCTTTTCGGACGACGACTAGACAAGCGGTTTCCCCCTGGCACGTTTCGCATCGTGCGCGGAATGTGTCTTCCGTCAACAGCTCGAGGATGACATGCTCGAATGTCGGAAGGACCGATTCGGCTGCTTGTTCGAGTTCATCGTGCAACCGACTTTGATAGCGCAAAAATTGATCCACCACGAGTTCCGCACTTTCTGCCGTATTATGGGCATCAAGTAAAACGGTCAACTCCCAGTCCGTCCCTGTCATGACGAGACAGCCGTCCTCGTTTTTCGATTGCCCCGCCCGCGAGCAGCCACCGAACCGTCCGAGAACAATTGGTCCCATCTGCCTTACGTCAATCGTATCGACATATGCTGCTTCACTTCCAACCCAGCTAAACATGCTTGACTCCCCCATTCCATCTATTCTATTGAGAATACCATATCTTACGCCGGTTGGAACATTTTTCCTTTAGTCATGTGATAAAAAAAGTCCCTCACTCCGACTACGGCTGTAGTGAAGTGAGGGACTCCGTTTAATTGCTTGCCATGAACGGTTGAATGAATAATTTCAAACGTTTTTGATAATTGACCGTGTCCTGCAGATACGTCTGATTGTGATCAGCCCCCCGGACCGGGTACAACTGTTTTAATCCAGGTTTTGCTTGATACAGTTCATAAACCATCCGCGAGGGGATGAATTGATCGTCCGTCCCGTGGATGAACAACGCCGGAATCATGATTTTGCTCGTTTGTCGTGTCACGGAGACATCCCCATAAAAGAAGTCTTGTTCAAATTTATTGAACGTGCTCGCCATCGCGAGTGAGGGTCCGGCAGGATAACCGATTTGTTGCTCTGCTAACGAATTGAGCCAGTCGTCGAGCCGGGCGTACGCGCCTTCAGCGACAACGACTTTGACTTGCACGGGTAACATGTCTTCTCCCGCAGCAAGCAACGCCGTCGCCCCACCGATTCCAAGGCCGTGATAGACGATTTGACCCTCTTCTCCGGTCTCTTCGAGAAGCCGTTTCGTCCACTCAATCAAATCAAGTCGGTCGAGCCAGCCGTAATTTTTTTTGCCGATTTGTCCACGCCGTTCGACAACTAAGACATTGTAGCCGAATTGTTCATGATACAGCTGTACGAGTGGTGCAATTCCGTCCGGCGTCGTTTGTTCGTCGTCCGGGACGAGGATGACGGATTTATTCGTCGTTTCTTTTGCAGGAAGATAATCTGCCCGATGGACGAGTTCATCCTTCTCGAACGTCTTTTGTTCGAACGGTTGAGTAGCGGACCATTCGGTTGCTTCGGTCAGGGCGTCACTTGATTCATTAGCCGGTTTACCCGCGAGAATCGGTGATGCTTCCGACTGACCGACCAATGTCCTTTGAATGCGGTATCCATCAAAACTGATCAGTCCGATGAATACGAGTAGTATCGCGAGTACGATTGCTAGTCCTTTTCGCACAACATGAACTCCTCTCTTTTCCTATATAACGAGTTATTCGTTATCATACCGTATGTCCCCTGCTTCTGCACGGTCTGTTTTCAGAAAAGAGCGTTGATACCAGTTTCGGACGTCCTCGAATTGATGATGGGTGAAATAACCGGCACTCAAATGTCCTCTACCACGCAGGTTAATTTCAAACTTCAGCAGGTCTTTTTGCTCAAGAAAACGGGAGACATGACCTGACAAAGCCTCGATTTTTAAACGCGGCGCATAAATCGTGTGCCTGTTGACAAGTTGACGTCGTAGGACAAACACGTCTTGTTTAAATCCGTAACACGTATTGCGGTATCCGGTCCGGGCAAACATGTAGTAAATCGGTAAGATCAGATACAGGAGTAGACCTGCCCATTTCAGGGGCGTCGTCAAAAAATAGATCAATCCGGTATTGACCGCTGAAAACAGCAACATGTACCAGACAAGTCGCCAGCGGACGACGTAGAAAAAGCCATGATCGGCCGCATACTGCATCGGTTTCACACGTTCGAAGCGTGGAAGAAACCGTTCGAGGAAGGGATCGATGTCCGCTTCGCGGATAAACGGGTGAAACAACATCTGTTCTTCCTTTCCAGTCGCCGATATGACATTGAGCGACAGGTGGGCACGTTTGAACCTGCGTTTGATCCAGTTTTCTTCGACAAGTAAGGCTTGGACCTTGTCTTGATGGAAGACAACTTCCGTCCGGTTCAATAACCCGTAACGGATAGTCAGCCGTTTCTCATTCAGTGTCGCTTCGAACGAACCGTAACGCACGACGTAGACGATAATCGATCCGAGGTAGACGAGGAGTAAAATGAGTAAGCCGAGTCCTGATAAAAGAAGGAGCGATAAGTGCGCCAACTCATTAAAGATACGATCAACATATTTTTCGATATATTGATCAATCAGTTGATACCCGGCAAAGAAGCCGACTAACGCTAAGCCGAGACGGCCGGACAAGGCACCGGCAAAAAATAGATCGTTTAAGCTGACACGAAATGAATCTGTCGCTTCCGTCTGTTCCGTCTGCGTGTCCTCCCCTTTGATCGTCGCTTTCAACGATGTAGCGAACTTCAGCCGGACCCCCTTCAATTCAACTTCCGGTTCGATACCGTCAGAAGACGTTTCGACGGACAGCGTCGCGAGTCCAAGCACGCGCTCGAGTAAATTCTGATTGATTCCGATTGACTCAATCCGTCGGCGTTGCGTCGTCCGTTCACTTTTACGGAAGATTCCTTTATTGACCCGAATCGACTGGTCATCAATCGTAAACGTATAAAAATACCACGACGCGACTCCGAACAGGAGCAGGACGAGGCAGAAGATACAAAAACCGATGAGTGTATATTTACCGAATCCTTCATTTTTTAAATCATTGAACAATAAAAAACCAAGTGGAATAATCGTTGACCGGAGATGCGTCAGGGCCGACATCAAGATGAATAACGGATGAACGCGCCGTGTCATAAGGACTCCTCCTCTTGCTCCTCGAGTTTTGCGAACCGTTCGACGTGTCGTCTTAACTCAATCGTCCGTCGTTCCTCGAGTCGGTGAATCACGGCAAATCCGGATGCGGTATTGACTTGGATATTCATCAGACCGGCACGCCGTAACAAGGGACCGGTCGACGTGTCGATGAACTGTACCTTGACGAGTGGGACGATCTCGATATGGTGAAAAATGACGCCCGAGCGGACGATGAGAAATTCTTCATCGACCTGATAGCGGAAATAGTCGTAACGTAAACGTGGTATGTAATAAAACTTGAGGATGAATAACACGGCGACAACTCCTGCGACGATCCACATCCACCACGGCGATAAATCGAGCCACATCATTTGGACCGTTGTCATGACGGCAATCAGGAGCGCATATGCCATAAACCGAAGTGCGACATATTGACGTTCGACTTTGACGGAGTCGATAGACAACCGCTGCCAGCCGCTTTCTAGGATTACAGATTGCATTTTCTTCACTTCCTTTCTCTAAAAACTACGCAGCCGGACCACAATAAGTTTCACCTGACTTAAATCGGACATTGACATTTACCTAGAAATCATCGCATATATAGAAGAGTAGAAATGTAATTCTAGGAGGTACCATGCTAACATTTGAAGAAAAATTAAACATCATTGAGTCGTTTCCGCAACTCGTCCGAAAAGATGTTTCCCTGAACCGTGTCAATTTCCATTTTCCTGAAAGTCAGTTCGAGAAAAAAATCGTCGTCTATCACCTACATCCGAACGGGAATGGATTCGTCTACGCTGCCGGATTACCGGGATACGAAGTCGACGGCAAAGGACTCGTCAATATCCGTGAGTTTTCTGCTCCTGCCTTAGTCTTGTTGCTCGAAGACGCCATCAAATCGTTATCGACGGTCGCGACGGTCGAAACACTCGAAGAAACGTGGGTCAACGATAACCAGTTCGAACTCACGCTGTTGAATGAAGATCTCGATACATGGCTCGTCTATGCAGGCGACCTTCTCGACGGTGCCTTCAATTCATACAAAGAAGCGGCAAACTATCTTGAAGAAGAAGGTTTCCGCCGTAAATAACGAACTTGAACGGAACTGAATCATTCAGTTCCGTTCATTTTTATGACCAATTGATTTAACGTTTGTTTGACACGTTCTAAATCCTCTTCTGATACACCAAGCGTCTCGACTAAAGCGAGTGGAACTTGTTCCGCCTGCTCGCGCAGCGCCTGTCCTTTGTCTGTCAACGTGATTTCGATATGTCGTTCGTCTTCTTTGTTGCGGATACGTCGAATTAATTCTGCTGCCTCGAGTTTCTTCAACAAAGGCGTCAGCGTCCCCGAATCCAGATGCAGCCGTTCACCGACGGCTTTTAAGGATTGTTGATCTTCTTCCCATAAAACGAGCATGACTAAATATTGCGGATACGTCAGTCCGAGTGGTTCGAGTAACGGACGATACCGTCTCGTGATTTCACGTGAAATCGAATAAAAGGGAAAACAAAGTTGTTCATCTAACAATAATGGATTTGACATGAGAGTCCTCCTCGAAGCAAAGTACTTGCTTTCTTTTTTAAATTGTATACAATCTAATTGTAAGCTACTTAATAATACGGAATCAACGAAAGGGAGTTATTGATTATGAAACCAATGTTCACATCATCAGCTACAGCAGTCGGAGGCCGCGACGGTCGCGTCGTTTCAGAAGATGGCGTTTTAGACGTCGCACTCGCAATGCCCGTTCCAGGATCTAAAAAATCAGCGACGAACCCGGAGCAATTGTTTGCTGCCGGTTACTCTGCTTGTTTTGATTCTGCCTTGAACCTTGTGGCACGTAAACAAGGCATCAAACACGATGGCAGCGAAGTAACGGCACACGTTACGTTGAACGAAGCAGCAGACGGATTCGCTTTATCTGTTGAACTTGATGTTCTTGTCCGTGGTGTATCGGAAGAACAAGCTGCCGAACTTGCAAAAATCGCACACACAGTTTGTCCTTACTCACGCGCGACAGCTGGAAACATCCAAGTCGATGTTTTCACACGTACTACGGACGCAGCATAATCATAACATTGTCTGCCCTTTTCTAGTGAAATCTACTAGAAAGGGGTATTTTTTGTTGTCAATACGGCTTGTTTTGAGTTATTTTCAGTTCTTCTTTCTGAAATCTATTAAAACGATTACGGTAAATGAAATAAATAGGTCGTTATTTTAGAAAACACACTTCTATTAACAGTGTGTTTTCTTCATTTGTTCGTTTTAAAGTTGGTTGACGGATAAAATGACCAGCTCGCCGGAGACAATCATGTAATAGGCATCGTCGAACCGGTGTCGGACATACCGCTCAGCGTCAAAAATTGTCACCATCGGCTCGGCATCGTCGCCGATCGTTTCATGTAAATAAAACCGATCACGCAACACCCGTTCGAACGGATCCCGGTCCAAAAAACGGGCGCCCGTCCGTAAATTGATCACTTCATGGTGGTGGTCCGACCGGTCGTTGACGATAAAGATCGTCGATTCGACGTCGTCATACGTAAAGTCAAACGCTTCATAATCACTCCAGCGGACCCGTTCAAGCTCTGTCACGTCCGTGTCGTCACGGATTTGATAAAACACTTCTTCGTTCAGGCGGTCCGTGTAGGCACTGAAAATCAAAAATCCATCTTGTTCCCCAAGGTACTGAACCGTGTCCCCCTCCCCGTCAAGACGTAAAAGTGTCTTGAAGGATAGGACGTCTGCCCCTTGTTCGATTTCAGCGACGATCGTCGCGAGCGGCGCGATCAACAACCCTTCCGAATGATCGATTGGATCTTCCGGTGAAATCAAGCCACTTTCGAGGGCGTCATAAAAGGAAAATTCGTCGAGGCGCGTGTTACAGACGATATAATCGACGTCTTGGAGTGTGACGAGGAAAAAGTACAGTTCCCGGTAATTTTCCGTCATTCCGTATAGCCGTTGATCATGGATGAGATGTTGCTGCTTCGTCTTCGTGTCATATAAAAAGGCAGACGTGACGCGGTCGACGTGGAGCAGTACCATGTACCGTTCATTGAGGACCCAGTAAAGCGACAGATCACCCGGGACGGTGAACGTCGCGATCTGTTCCGTCTTCCCGGACAAAAGATCAATCGTCAATAACTCCGTCGCTCCCCCGTTCGCCCGGTCGTGTTCATTCAAGCAATAGACCTTCTGGTGTTTGACGAACGGACGTGTTGGTCCATGGTCCGTTAAGACGTCTTGCGACAAATCGACTTGTTCTTGATCTTCGAGATCAAACCGGCTGATGTGGTACTGTTCGGCGTTGACTTTACGTCTGAAGTAAATCGATGATGGCGTAACATGAAGAATATCCGAGTGATCGGCTGGTAACGCACGCGCGTCTAATATTTCCATCTTGTGCACCCCTCCTAAGCATGTCCTATTGTTCTTTCCCACGATTGCTCTCGCTTGAAACAAGGTCATTTCGTGCGTCTACGGAATACGAATGATACAATACAGCTAGATAATACCACGATGAGGAAGGTGATTCGCTTGCACGCACAAGACTTGAATACGATGATGCTCGAATACGTCAATGATAAGGAAGATTATGACGCGTTCGCAGACAAACTAAAAATTCTCTTATCCGAGCTGCTTGACGCAGCCGGAATTAAATACCATTCGATCGTCTCGCGGACAAAAGATTCGGAAAGCCTCTACCAAAAAGTTTTACGGCAACCGAACAAATACCGGTCGCTCAAGGACGTCCACGATTTGACGGGAATCCGGATCGTCACCTACTTCCACGACGACGTCCGGGAAGCCGCCCGCATCATTGAAAATGAATTTTCAATCGACCGGGACCAATCCGTTGATAAATCGACCTTGCTCGATACGACGGAGTTCGGCTACTTGTCCGTCCACTTCGTCGCCGCCTTGAGTGAACAACGCCTTGCCTTAAGTGAATACGGCCGCTTCAAGTCCCATACGGCAGAAATTCAAATCCGCTCCATCTTGCAACATGCCTGGGCAGAGATTGAACATGATTTAGGCTATAAAAATCCGAACAGTGTTCCGGCAGAAGTCCGGCGCAGCTTCAGCCGTGTTGCCGGACTGCTTGAAATCGCCGACCAAGAATTCGTCAACATCAAAAAACAACTCAAACAATTCGAGGACGAGACCGTCCAACAAATCTTATCGGACCCGCATAAAGTCCGGATCACGTCCGATAACTTAAATTACTTCATCGACCACTCCCCCGTCATCGGTGAACTCGACAAACGACTGGTCACGTCACAAATGATGCTTGACTCCGATCAGCAACTGATCAACGAGTTGATCCGGATGTTCCATTACGTCGACATCCGGAATTACGGTGAACTGATCGACGCCGTCTCGAGTCACAGTACGCTTGCCTTAAAATGTGCACAAGTCATGCCAAATCCCTTTTTGCCCCGCCAAGGCATCGGCATCGCCTACATCTGCATGGCGGTGACGATCGCCGGGAACGATGCCCACCGGATTGATTACTTCTTCCGCCGCTTCTACCCGGAGCTTCGGAATGTCACGGAAATCATCTCCCAAGTCCAGCCGCCGCACGATGAAATGATTCAAGAGAAAAATATTGATTAAACTAAAATTTTTCACTATACTAAATGACGGGTAACGAAACTATCGTAGAGAAAGAGTGAAGCTAATCATGGCAACAACAATCGAAGTAGCACATCGTGATCAATTGATCGTCGATACAGAAAAAGGACTCCGGATGAACTACCGTGCCATCAAAAAAGATGTCCGTAGCATGTTCACGACCTATTTGACACGAAATGAATTTTTCATTTTGAAGTCGCTCTGTGGTCAAAGTCCACAAATCGCATCTGCCCTGTCGAACGAATTCCAATTTTCAGCGAGTATGATCACAGCACTTGCCGATGAATTAACAAAAAAAGGGTTGATTTCACGTGAACGCAGTGAATTCGACCGTCGCGTCGTCGAGCTCCGGGCAACACCAGACGGCATCGAACTGTACGGAAAACTTGAAGCGATGAAGATGGAGTATCTCTCAGACGTCTTCTCAGCGTTTTCGGATACAGAACTCGATACGTTCCGGACACTCTTGACGAAACTCGAACAACAAGATTAAATTTTTCCCTCTAGCTGCCTGAGTTAGAGGGGATTTTTGTAAGATCAACCGAATTGGAGGACGATTTGATGACGCATGCAACTTTAGAGCAGGTGACGGCGCTCCGTCAGTCGAAACAATACGAGCAAGCCAAACGAATCATGACCGAGCTGTTACAAACGGACGTTTCGAATCCTTACTACCATTTCCAGATGGCTTGGTGTTTTGATAACCTCGGCGAGGAACAGGCCGCCGTTCCGCATTATGAGTTTGCCATCAACAACGGCCTCGACGCACGGTTTTTGACGGATGCCTTCATCGGGCTCGGCAGTACATACCGGGCAATCGGACAATACGTTGCTGCGCGTGACACCTTTACTGAAGGCTTAGCACGTTTCCCCGACAGCACGGGACTGAAATCTTTTTTAGCCTTGACGCTGTTTAATCTCAAACAGCATGAAGAAGCGATGCAACAGTTGCTTGATGTCATCACGACGATGACGCCGGACTCCGACGTCCATGCGTACAGACAAGCCCTCCGTTATTACCGTAACCATTTACATGACGTCTCCGAGACGTAACCGTCTGCCCGCTTAACCGTTTACGCCCCTTCATTTCAGTCCCTTATTAACGCGAAAGGAGTTTGTTCATGAAACGACCAGCAGATGCACAAACGTCAGCCCTGACGATCATTGCCTATAAATACCCCGACCGACCCCATTACGAATGGACAGGCAACATGCTCGAAAAAACAGACGACTACGTGCTCGTCCATGGACAAGCGGGCAGAAGACTGGTCCATCACACACGGGGACAGACCTTCACCTATGCGACACAGTCGCTTGAGTATTATCCCCTGAACGCGCCGTTTACAGTCAATATCGACTTCGATGCACACGGGGCATCCTATCACTGCAACGTCTGCCTGCCCCCGCGGCTCGACGGGGATACATTGTCCTTCGTCGACCTCGACCTCGATTATGTCCGCAGTCCGGCAGGAACCTGGCAGGTCGTCGACCGAGATGAGTTCCTTGTCAATCAACGGACGTTCGCCTATCCTGCCCGACTGATTGAACAAGCGGAAGCTGCCTTGACGGACTTGATTAAACGTGTGACCGAGGGACGGTTTCCGTTCGACGGGTTTCTTGCGCGACAGGTGACCAGACTGTCACAATCCGTCTCCCGTCCCCCCGATTGAGGAAAGTCGTCAGATGAATCCAGACTAGAACGTCCATCTTTTTAAACAATCCAAAAAGCCGCTGATGTAGAGTGTTTGTCACATCCATCACTCGGCTTTTGTTTGGTTTAACTACTGTTGTCCTCACCATCACTCCGCTCAGCCCGTATACCAGATCGGAATTTTTCGCGAGAAGTTTTCGTGTGTTGCGAGAATGCGCGCCAGGCGCTCGGTCATCTCAGCGACTTCAGCCGGATGATTCCGAATCGTCCAGACAAGGGTTGAGAACAGGGCCATCGCCATATAAACGCTGTAGACGTCCCAAAGCGCATCCGGGACCGGACCGTCAAAATAGCCTCTGAGTTGTCCCCGTGCGAACGGAATACTCCGCTCGACGGTAAAAAGCCCGAGTTTGACAAAATCATGCCACGGGTCGCCGTAATCCGCTTGATCGAAGTCAATCACACCAACAAGCGATCCGGTTCGGACAATCAGATTGCCTAAATGAAAGTCGTCATGCTGAAACCGGTTCGGCCGCCCGGCGATTCGCGGCAGCCGGTGTTCGACCCAGGCGATGATTTGTTCCGCCTGTTCAAACTCCACTCCGCTCCTCCTGTACGCGGTGACGTACCGCTGATGTTTTGCTTAGCACCGCTCTGCCCAATCTGCGACCGAAGCAGGTGCAGCAGTTCGGTGGAGCGCTGCCAACACACGTCCCGCTTCGACTCCGAGCCGGTATGCCGCAGCATCGTCCGCCGTCACGAGCTCCGTTTTCGCGTCGTTTCCTTTGATGTACGGCCTGATGCTGTAACACCACCGGTCCGAGAGCCGTCCGACCGCAAGATACGGGGCGACCGGTAGACCGGCGTCCGCCATCTTGCGTACCACTTCCGCCAACTCACGTTGCCGGTCGAACTGTGTTCCGTCCGCGAGCCGCAATACATAATTCATCTTTCCGTGGACGACATGGAATTTCGGATAACGAGAATAACCAGCCGTCAATGCCTCGATGCTTGTCGCCCCCCTCAACCAGTCGATGTTTTGTATAAGCTCTTTCCGGTCCATTCAATTCCCTCCTTGACACGCGACAGATCCGTCGGACATACGAAAAAGCAGGGAAGTTACCCTCCCTGCTTTTTCACGCCGATGGCTGTCCTGGAATATACTCCGAGATGATCTCGAGTAACTCGGCATAGGCCTGTTCAAAATCAATGTTTTCAATCATGTAATCGTAATGGTCCCGGTCTTTCCAGGCTTCCGAATAATCGACGAGCCGTGCTTCAAACTCCGGTGTGTCCCCGCGCATCAACAGACGTTCTTTCATCAAGTCCGGTGGGACGGACACGAAAATCGTGATGACACGGTCTTCGAACAACTCTTTGAACGCTGCTGCGCCTTTCGGGTCGATGTCTTTGATGACGATGCCGTTCGTCGCCACGACGTCTTCATAGGCTTGACGTGGTGTTCCGTACCATGCCCGGTGGACATGTGCGTATTCGATGAATCCTGCATCTTGAATCAATTGTTGGAACGTTTTCACATCGACGAAATGATAACTTTCCCCGTCCTGCTCAGTCGGGCGTTTTGGTCGTGTCGTCACGGATGGAATGAACCGGACATGTTCATACTCGTTCCGTAACCGTTTGATTAAGGACGACTTCCCGCTGCCCGATCCACCAATCAATAGAATGATTTTACCTGACATCGTCATCCTCCTTTTGCTGTTGCTTTGTCATGAAATAACCTGAAAAACGAAGCGAAAATTGTTCGAGTTCGCTATCACCGACGACACCGTAAATCGGACGGATGACGACGAGATACCGATCATACTCGATGATCCGTGCGACATCGTTTCGCGTCATTTGGACACGCTGTTCCGGATAACTCGCGACGTAGTACCAATCGACGGCGATGCGTTCCGGTGTTGCTGTCGAGTAAATCCACGTTTCGCTCTTTTCATCGTGCTGAATCGTACTTTTAAAGGAAAAACGTTGTACGGTTTTTAATTCGTCTTTTGCGTCTTTCAGTCCTGCTTGGAAGTCGTCCGGTCGTGTCGCTGACTGCACGACTTGTTTTGGCTGCGGCGGTGGTATTTGTTTAAAACCTAGCTCGATTCCGATGGCGAGTGCAATCAGTGAAGCGATGACAAGCAACACATACCCCTTCCGCATGACGCTTCCTCCTTAGTCGATCGACAGGCGCGCTTTGAATCCTTTTGGATCATTGACGATGACGGCATCGATGCCGATCGCCTCCATCTGTTTGACATCCTCTGCCGATTTCGGTGTATAGACACGGACGGCGATTCCTGCTGCGTGAGCGAGTGCGACGTCTTCTGCCGTCACGCGCCGATAATCCGGATGAATTCCTGTTGCGCCCAGTTGCTTCGCTTGCAATTCCGGGTGAAATAACGGATAGGGATAGAGCAGTGCCGTCTCGAGCGTCGGATCGAGTTGACGGATCGTATCAATCGAGTAATGATTGAAGGAACTAAAGATTAACCGGTCCGGTGTTATCTGATGGGCACGACAACGTGCGACGACGTAGGCCTCGAGACCTGCGTAACGGATCGTATCCGTCTTCAGTTCGATGTTGAGGACGACCTTTGTCGGTGCGACGAGCGTCAAAACTTCGTCAAGCGTCGGAATCATTGCACGTTGCGGTTCCGTACCTTTAAAACGAGCGCCCGCATTCAATTGTTTCAGTTCTGCGAGCGTAAGATCGACGACGCGTCCCGTTCCATCCGTCGTCCGGTCGACGGTCTCGTCATGAATGATGACCCCGACCCCGTCTTTTGAGAAATGAACATCGAACTCGATGCCATCGACGTCCGGAAGTGCGGCCTCGAACGCTTCGAGCGTGTTTTCCGGAAAGGCGTCACTCGCGCCACGGTGGGCAAACCATTTCATCACAGCGTTTCGACGACGCGCGTATATTTCTTCGTCAAGTAATCGATTAACGGTTGAACAGTAATCGATTGTCCGGTCGCTTTTTCAATCAATTCGGCCGGCGTCTTCGCTTTTCCGTATTGGTGAATATTTTCCTTTAACCATTTTTTGATCGGTGTAAACGAGCCGCTTGCAATCAGTTCATCGATGTCTGTGACATCCCGACGCATCGCTTCGTTCAGCTGGGCACTGTAGACGAGTCCGAGCGCGTAGCTCGGGAAGTAACCAAACGATCCACCCGACCAGTGGACGTCTTGTAAGACACCTTTCGCGTTCGACGGGACGTCTACTCCGAGATACTCTTTGTAGAGACGGTTCCATTCTTCTGGTAACGCCTTGACTTCGAGTTCGCCCGTGATGAGACGTTTTTCAAGTTCATAGCGGATGATGATATGCAGCGCGTATGTCAGCTCGTCCGCCTCGATCCGGATCAACGACGGTTTGACTTCGTTGACGGCAGCATAAAACGTCGCAAATGGGATATCCGCCAACGATGGAATCGCCGCTTGCAGGCCTGTATAACGCGCTTCAAGGAAGCCGCGGTTACGACCGATGAAGTTCTCAAAGAATAACGATTGTGATTCATGGATTCCCATCGATGCGCCTTCGCCGAGACCAAGCGAATCGAGTTCCGGGTTGATGCCTTGTTCGTACGTCGCATGACCGGCTTCGTGCATCGTCCCAAACACAGAGTTGCGGTAGTCGGATACGTCATATTTCGTCGTGACACGGGCATCTTTTCGGTTGATCGTCGTCTGGAACGGATGAATCGTCTCGTCCAAGCGACCGGCTGTGAAGTCATAACCGATGTCATTCAGCCACTCATGGTTGAGTTTGATTTGTGTTTCCCGGTCTGCTGACCAATCGAGTTTCGGGAATGTTTTGCCGTCAAGTTCTGCCAGTAAACCGATGATCGCCTGGCGCAATTCAGCAAACAGCGGATCGAGTTGTGCGACCGTCATGCCGGGTTCATAGTCATGGAGCAATGCATCATACGGATGATTGTCGTATCCCCAGTACTCGACGAATTTCCGCTCTGTCGCGACAATTTTTTCTAAGAACGGTTCGAACATCGCCCAGTCATTGGCATCTTTCGCTTTTTCCCAGACACTCTCCGCTTCCGAAATCAACGTCACGAACGCTTGGTATTCCGCTTCCGGAATTTTTGAGTCCCGGTCAAATGCCTGTTTCGCCTTTTCGTACGAAATCGCATCGAGTCCCGTCAACGATTCTTGCCCCATCGCTTCTAACAGTGACTGATACTGTGTGCCTGTCCGGCGACGGAAACTTTCCGTCGACAAGAAACCGAGTGATTTCGAACGGTTTGCTGCCGATTGTTCCGGCATGTATGTCCGCATATCCCAGTAGAGTAAAGCGACAGCTTCCTCATAGGCACCGAGTGCGTCAAAGTGGTCGCGCCATTGTTGTAATGTATTCATTCTAAAATCCCCCTTAAAATATGTAATGGTCTACGTTTTTTAGCATATCACAAAATGTTCAAAACATTCATACAGGAATACCCTTTGAAACCTTTGTGGTCATTTGAACGTATAAATTGTATGATTAAGCTATCAAAGAAAGGATGGGGCATACGTGAAAACAGATCAAGAACTGGCGTCTGCTATCGACATCGGATCGGACGGACAAACGTATACAATTATTAATCAACCAAACAAATTAGAATGGATCGGCACAGGACGGAGTGCGTTCGTCTTTCGCATCAACGGGACGGACCGCGTCATCAAAAAGTTTTTCCCGAGCCATCGTCATCTCGCTGCACTCGAAGGGTCGATTTATGAACAGTTGGCCCCCTTTCCGACGTACGCCAAACAATACGCCTACGGGACGGATTATCTCGTCATCGAATACATCGAAGGACAGACCTTATTCGATTGTCTCGTCAGCGGGACATTGATTTCACGTGACGTCATCCGTGTTGTCGATCACGCCTTGGCGGAAGCACGATCGGTCGGCTTGAATCCGTCCGACATCCATTTGCGCAACATCATGCTGACGAACGGCGGGACACGGATCATCGATGTCGCACGGTTCCGTCAGACAGCACCGTGTTCGCAATGGGACGACTTAAAACGGGCATACGATTACTTTTATAGCAAATCGTATTTTCCGAAAAAATTGCCCGAGTCCTTCTTGAACACGGTGGCGGATATTTATAAGCGGCGGATGTTCGAGTCACACCGTAATACCGGTTGATCCATCAGAAGAAACGGCAGCGTGTCTCACGAACGACGAGATCCGCTACCGTTTTTTGTATTTTTTTGGTGTCATTTCATATGTAAAAATCGGAATTCGTCGATATTTACATCCTTTTTTTGGTATAATAAGACTAGATAATTTAGCTTTCCATACCTTGTTGAAAGTAGGTCAGAGGATGAAAGAATTGATACAAACGCACGCGGATTTACTTGACATGCTTGACGATTTACTGCGTGAGCCGACAGCATTCTGGAACGGCTTTTACGCCGACCGGGACAAACGGATTCCGTTTTTCGTCAACAAACCGGACGAAAATCTCGTCCGGTATTTTGAGCGCGGCCTCTTCGCGCCGGGTCACGTCTTGGAACTCGGTTGCGGACCGGGACGCAACGCGCTGTATTTTGCAAGGCAAAGCTGTATCGTGACCGCCGTCGATTTGTCGCGTGAGTCGCTTGACTGGGCACGCGAACGGGCGCAGGAGGAGCAGCTCGACGTCGACTTCATCGAACGGAACATCTTTGATTTATCACCCGTTAAAGAGGTGTATGACATCATTTACGATTCCGGTTGTTTCCACCATATCGCTCCGCACCGGCGACTCGATTACCTCAAACTCGTCACTGATTCCTTGACGGACGGCGGATATTTCGCCCTGACTTGTTTTATCGAAGGCGGCGAACTCGGCGGATCCGACATCTCCGACTGGGAAGTGTACCGGACACGCAGCTTAAACGGTGGATTAGGATTCACGGAAGAGAAGTTACGGTTGATTTTTGCTGACTTCGATGTGATTGAAATCAGACCGATGTTGATGATGCCGGCGTCCGCGACGACTTTCGGTCGTACTGGACTGTGGACGGGATTGTTTCAAAGAAAAGCACGGTGAGTACGCATAACGACAAAACCACGCAGGGGCTCGGCCGCCTGACGTGGTTTTTTTCACTTGGATTTTTTTCCGGTCACGCGTTTCGGTTTAGCGAATAACCCGAAATACAATCCGACCAATACGCTGACGATGATCCAGCCGTCTGTTTTATCCATCTAGGCGCCTCCCGCCTTTCACTTAAGTGTGCCTAAATCATACACCAATAAATGATCATGTGCTTCATGAACACTTTTTTGTGCCTTGACTTACGATTGAAAATGGTAATGGAACAATACGAGGACCGACAAAATCAGGGACCGATTTTGCTGCTCATTAACTTTAAACGTTACGTCGGACCGCAAGTTCGCTTTACTCGTCGCAATCACCTCAGTTCCCTGCCGCACTTCAATCTTCGAGGATAGCGTTGAGGAAGTGACTTCGTACTCGACGCCTTGATAGGTCAGGAGCATGACTTCTTTGAACGTACTCATCTGTTTCAGTGACGCGTTGGTCCGGACCGTTCCGACGACTTCACCGTTTTCATAGACGAGCCACTTTTGATTCCGGGCTAAGAGGGAACTCCGTTGTTCGATATAAACAACATCGCGTCCTGCAAAGCTGAAGTTCAGATTCAAGAACCACCCCCGCAGTTTTGCCGAAAGCTGAACGAACAAAAATTGCCACCCTTTTTGATAGCTCCGTCGATAAGACCCGATCTGCCGCGCACCCTCTAGTACATATTTCGGTCGTCGTGTCGTCCGTTCGACGCACCGTGTCGCTAACGTATTCGCGCGTCCCCCGTACCGCATGTCACGTCTGATTTGCCAGTTGTCGAGAAGCGCGCCACCAAGTGCTGCGAGCAGCAACAGCGAAATCAGACCAAGTTCCAGCCAACTGAACATGCCGGTTGAGATGAAGCGGACGACTATCCCGATCGTGAATAACCCATACAATAACAACATTTCACCCATCGTCCTTCTTGCCTCCTTTTAATGCCCTCTCGTTGATCCTGGCTTTAGTGTACACTAGCACGTTTACGATAGTAAGGATTATCTAAATGAGTTAAAATATGTTAAACGATGGAGTTAAAGGAGGAGATGCAGCATGACCGAACAGCCACAAATCGCACTCGTGACCGGTGCCAGTAGCGGTCGGGATATCGGGGCGGCGATCTGTCGGATGCTTGCCGCACGAGGAATCGAGATTTTTTTCACCGCCTGGCAAGCGGAACACGACTGGATCCCATCATTTGAAGCGGAACTGGCAGCTTTTGGTGTCCGGACAAGAGGATTCCTGATTGATTTAGCCGATCCGGCGGCGGCGGCAACTGTCCATCAAACCGTCGTTGCGACGCTCGGTCAACCGTCGATTTTAATCAACAATGCCGCTCACTCGACACAAACTGACTATTTGTCGCTCGACGCCGCAGCGCTCGACGCCCATTATGCGGTCAATATCCGAACGACGTTCCTGTTATCGGTTGAGTTCGCCCGCCACCTGCAAGCATCATCATTACTTTCAGGACGGATCATCAACATGACATCCGGTCAGGAACTCGGACCGATGCCGGGCGAACTTGCTTATGTCGCGACGAAAGGTGCGATTTCTGCCTTTACACAGACGTTCGCGCAGGAAGTTGCCCCGTTCGGCATTACGGTCAACGCCGTCAACCCCGGTCCGACCGACTCGACTTGGATGACGGACGAAATTCGCTCCGCCCTGTTACCGAAGTTCCCCTTCGGCCGAATCGGGACCCCAAACGACGTCGCCCGTCTGATTTCGTTTCTCGTCAGCGACGAAGGTGCCTGGATCACCGGACAAATCCTGCATTCTGAAGGGGGGTTCATCCGTCAATAACAGAGCAATTTGCCATCAGACGAACGAAAAGGTCACGAGACGGAGATGTCCGTCCAGTGACCTTTTTACTTTACTTTCATTTCATTTAAGTCAGACGTCACCCATGAAAAAATAATGGCAAGGATGGCGCGACGACTTCTTCACGTTCCAGCGTTTCATGACCGACAATCATCACTTGACCCGTTGCGAGATCGACACATAACAGGTCCCCCTGCATGTCTTCGTACCCGATGATGTACCATGCTTTTAATCGATCCGCTTGATGGTGTTCGACTTCAATGATACTCCGAAAAATCGCTTGCGATTCTTCAAACAGATCAACCGGATGGACAAAGGCATACCGTGGCAATCCATCGATATCCGTTAAGCGGACTTCTTCTTCCTCTACCGGTAACAGTGCCGTAACTTGCTCGACCGTCATCATGTCTTCACGTCCTTTCTGTTCTCTTGAATAATAAACAAAAACAGACTCCGGAAATTACCGAAATCTGTTAGCGTCATGATGTATTTTTCTAGGGTAGCTTAGTCGTTTCGATTGGTCAACCCAAGGAACTGGGCTTTTTGATTAAACAGTTTCCGGTAGGACAGGTAGCCGACCATGACGGAAGACACGGCAGCATTCGTCAAAATCAAAAACAGGATCAGCAGTTGGTACATGACGGCTTCCATCGGATCTGCCCCACCGATGATCAAACCGCTCATCATGCCGGGAAGCTGGACGAGTCCCATCGTTTTCTGCGCCTCGATCGTCGGAATCATACTCGTCCGGATAGCGCTTTTCAAACTTCGATCGATTGCTGTTTTCGGTGAACCCCCGAGCGCTAAAACCAGCTCGATGATCTCATCGCCCCGTTCGACCTCATCCTTGAACTTATTGAGAAACAGGAGCGACAGAATCATACAGTTGCCGATCACCATCCCACTGATTGGAATGACTTCTTGCGCTTCAAACGGAATGATTCGAAGACCGAGCATGATGCCCATCGTCAAGAACTCGACACTGACTAACGTCAGTAAAATAATGCCCGTAATCCCGGGAATTCCGTCACCCTTCTTGATGATGTTGAGCGTCGCCGCGACAATCATCAACAGAACCATCAACCCGATGTAGACTTTACTGTCGCTTTCGAAAACGAACGTCAAGATGTAGCCGACAATCAACAGCTGGACGATCGACCGAACCGTCGCTATCAAAATGTCGTTGCCAAGTCCAAGCTTTAACGTATATGTCAGCACTAACGGAATCAAGATAAAGACTAAGGCGGAAGCGAGTTGCACGTAACTCATTGGTCGACCCCCTTGACGAACGCTTCGATGACGGGATTATTCGAGTCCTCAATCAACTCAATCGTTCCCTGTTCAATCAATTTCCCGTCTTTTAAGAACCACATGTCATCACTGACACGGCGCGCTTGTTCAAGGTCGTGCGTAATCCAGATCACCGTCACGTTGAATTCCCGTTGAACCTTTCGGACGAGCGCCTCGATTTCCTTGACCATCCGGTAATCAAGACTCGCCGTGATCTCGTCGAGCAACAGGACATCCGGTCGGTTGACGAGTGTCCGCGCGATCGCGATGCGGCTTTTTTCGCCTCCTGATAGTTCTTTAACGTTTTGTGTCAACGGAACCTCTTTCAAGTCGACCCGTTCCAACAGACGCTTAGCCTCTTCCTGTTCCAATGTCTGATCGAAGATCGCTTTCGGAAGATTCAAATTGTCGTACACAGTCCCCGCAATCATCGGGGCACTTTGAAAGGCCATGCCAATCTTTTTTCGAAGCTCCATCATATCGATGTCTTTTAGATCGGTCCCCTTAAAATAAATCGCCCCGGCGTCCGGGGAAAGTAATCCGTTGATTTGTTTCAGACACGTCGTTTTCCCGGCACCGCTCGGTCCGACGAGCGTCGTGATTTTTCCTTCCCGAAACGTCCCGGAGATCCCTTTGAGAATCGATTTGTACTGGACATCCTTAAATTCAATGACTGCCACACCACTCCACCTCACCTTTTTGGTCGTTTTTTCTAGTGTAGCAGGGACGGTTGCCGCGCGGACAGCGAGAAGGTTCGACAGATGCCCAAGGCTTAGCGAAAGTTAACGAATCGTTGATATCACGTCAGACGATAGACCCAGATTTCTTCACCGTTCGTTTCATCGATCCGTTTGATATCAGTAAAGCCTGCTTGCCGGTAAAAATACTTGGCATGCGTATTTTCTGCGTGTAAACTCAACACGATTTCATCGACTTCGAAATGGTCTTCGATGAAGCGGATTGCTCGTTTTAAAAACTGCGTCCCTAAGCCTCGTCCTTGGTATTGCTGACCGATCATGAAGCGGTCAAGCCAGATGTACTTGTCCGTCCGATTTTCAGCACCAATCATCATGAAGCCGACCGGCTGCCTGTTTTCGCATAAGGCATAACAACGCCAGTCGTGATCGTGATCGTTCATCGCTTCCTGAAGCGACTGTGCGTTCGTTTCGATATATGCACGCTGCGCGGCTGCGACTTTTAATGCGAGAACCGCGGCCTGATTCGCGTCATCAATCTCTTCGATTGTCATCATTGCCCATTCACCTCCTCTGCGTTCTTGTGATCTCTACAGCCTGCTCAAGATACGAGCAAATCCCGCATCGCTTCAACAAACTAAGCGCGATACGGGTTATAGCGTGCATGGATCAATGAAACAAGCGATCTTACCGTCCGTCACGAATGACGCGTGTTTTCGCAAACTCATCTTCCGGTAAAACTGAGGCATCCTGCAGATAACGCTGACGGTCCTTAAAGAATTTCCCTGCTGTGAATACTTCACGGTAAGCAATCCGTTTAAGGATTTGTGTCGTTTTCAACGGTTGGTTGTCTTGACTGACGACACGGAGTCCCATGACACGACTGCCGACCGTTCGACCATCCATCAAGCGTAATTGAACTGTTTCCATGACGACATCGACGACCGACTGGGTGACGATGCCACGGATGACGGGACGTTTGCTCCGTTTGAGAACTGTTTCTTCAAGGACATTTACAATGATAGCGTTCACCATCAAATTAATGACAGCCGCCCCGATTCTTCGTTTTGTGAGGGATTCCATGTGGATCATCCTTTCTCGATTTGAATAAAAAAAATGCCACTTCTCTTTCTGAAAAAAGAAGTGGCGTCATGCAAAACGATGAAACGTCCTGTCTGCCCAGCCATGCGGTGATTTCAGAGGCAACGAACATCCCCTCTCTTTTCCCGTTTTCTCATGGATTTAATCAAACGGTGACCGTTGATGTTTGAACAGTAATCTGTCTGAGTGTTGAAGCGTCAGCGTTGTCCTTTGATCGTTGAACATTCAGCTTTGACCGGACGGTCGCAAGGACCATCTTGGATGCTAATCGGTCAACCGATTAGAAGATGTCCGTTCTCGCACGGACGACGCGTGTTCGGTTATGAAATCATCAGACAAACAGGACGGTAGGTTTAGATTAAAATTTTCGTAAGTGTATTACTTTCAGATAGACTGAAATCGACTTCGGCATCAAATGCGTCGATTGTCTCGTCTAACTGTTGAATGACTTGACGAAGACCGGATGGGTCAATCAATTTCGGTTCTAATCGTTGGATGAACAGTCGACGCGTTTTTTCAATTTCTTCCGCGTCCCCTTTTTCACGCGCACCGTATGTCGCTTCGATATGATTTTCTGCACGCCGCTCGATCTCGATACGTTCCTGTTCAATCGTCTGCTCCACTTCATGCAGTTGTGTTTTGAGTGTTTGTAACAATTGGCGATCGTAGTCAAGACCCGTATCGCGACGATCAATCGCTTCCGCGACCGTCATCTCGGTCCCGGCGATTCGGACACGCGTCACGGCATTCGATGCGGTAATCGCTGCTTTGATTTGATTTCGACGCTCAATCAATGCGCGAACCGACTGGAGATTTGCCGCCGCTTCCGTCGCGAACTGTTCGACGTTCGGAAAACCTACAGGCGGTTTGTCTCCCGTATGCAATCCGATAAAGTGACCAAGCTGACCTTTTTTAATCCGTTTATCAAAATCAGGCGAGAATACGCCCACTTCTAAACGATCAGGGTGAAGCCCTAGTGAAAGTGGGAGATGAATCGCCAACCTCTCTTTCGGGTATGTCCTTTGTAAGGAGGTGAACATCATGTTGACTCACAAGGCCTACAAATTCAGAATCTATCCGACAAAAGAGCAGGAAATCCTCATTGTGAAGACGATCGGTTGTTCGCGCTTCGTTTTCAACCACTTCTTGGCGAAGTGGGATGAGACGTATAAAGCGACAGGGAAAGGACTATCCTACGGGTCTTGTTCGAAAGAACTCCCGTCGTTGAAGCAGGCGTTCGACTGGCTGAAGGAAGTCGATAGCACGTCTGTGCAGACGAGCGTCAAACATCTTGCTGATGCCTTTGACCGCTTCTTTAAGAAGCAGAACGAACGACCCCGCTTCAAGTCGAAACGGAACCCCGTTCAATCGTACAAGACGAACATTCAAGGCAAGTCTCAGCTTCCAGAAGTCTCGATCGTCGGCAACACGATCAAAATTCCAAAGCTGAAGTGGGTTCGTTTCGCCAACTCGAGGCAGGTCGTCGGACGCATCTTGAACGCGACCATCCGGCGGAACGCTTCAGGAAAATACTTCGTCTCCCTGCTCGTCGAGCAGGAGAGCAACGAAATGCCGAAGACGGGCTCATCCGTCGGCGTCGATGTCGGATTGAAGCACTTCGCCATCCTGTCGGACGGCA
>NZ_JACSMR010000010.1 GCF_018618755.1 Exiguobacterium sp. s193 | reverse complement strand
CAGAGACGATGAGGTAGATAGGTCACGGGTGGAAGCATGGTGACATGCGGAGCTGAGTGATACTAATCGGTCGAGGCCTTGTTCTAGCAGATGATTGTTGATGACTTCAGTTTTGAGGGCGCGAGCCCGTCGTCTGGTGACGATAGCCAAGTGGTCACACCCGTTCCCATGCCGAACACGGAAGTTAAGCACTTGAACGCCGAAAGTAGTTGGGGGCTTCCCCCTGTGAGGATAGGACGTTGCCAGGCAATTTTATTTTTTTATTCCGCAATAGCTCAGTGGTAGAGCAACCGGCTGTTAACCGGTAGGTCGTAGGTTCAAATCCTACTTGCGGAGCCAATGGCCCGTTGGTCAAGCGGTTAAGACACCGCCCTTTCACGGCGGTATCACGGGTTCGATTCCCGTACGGGTCACCATTATATTGTGCCGGTGTAGCTCAGCTGGTAGAGCAACTGACTTGTAATCAGTAGGTCGCGGGTTCGACTCCTGTTGCCGGCACTGTTTTTTTAATTGAATTTCCTAGACAAACTGGGGGGGTAGCGAAGTGGCTAAACGCGGCGGACTGTAAATCCGCTCCCTCGGGTTCGGCGGTTCGAATCCGCCCCCCCCCACCATGTCGAGCCATTAGCTCAGTTGGTAGAGCATCTGACTTTTAATCAGAGGGTCGCAGGTTCGAATCCTGCATGGCTCATTTCTTGCGGAAGTAGTTCAGTGGTAGAATACGACCTTGCCAAGGTCGGGGTCGCGGGTTCGAATCCCGTCTTCCGCTTTTTATTTATCTTTTTGGGGCCTTAGCTCAGCTGGGAGAGCGCCTGCCTTGCACGCAGGAGGTCAGCGGTTCGATCCCGCTAGGCTCCACCAAATTTTGCTTAAAGATCTTAAGCGAGTTTCGTTCGTCTTAAGTTTTTTTATACTTGAAATGCCTGTTAACCAGAGTACGTACGCGAAAGCACCGTGATTCCCTTCACGGTGCTTTTTTGTTGTGTAACCTGTCCCTGATAGCTGTATAATCATGCGTCGGGATGTCGAGTTGAACCAGTCTTGTGTTACCGCTTACAATTAAGGTAACTTAAACAAGCAAAGGGGAATACGGGGATGAACATTGCCTATATCAGCGTGCCATATCGTTACGGTCAAGGAAAACCTGGAACAGAACATGGACCAGCAGCAGTTGAAGAAGCCGGTCTATTTGAGACGTTAGCAACACATGGACAAGAAGCTGTCCGCTACGGGGAAGCGGCTGTCTTACCAGAAGATGCAGTCCGAGAAGAAGATGCGAAGTTAAAACGCCTTGAAGGTGTCGTTCATACGACGAACGATTTACAGCTACTCGTGCGTGACGCACTATCCGAGCAACGTTTCCCGTTACTCGTCGGGGGCGATCACAGCATGGCAATCGGAACGATCGCCGGTCTCCGTAAAGTGGTACCACGCCTCGGTGCGATTTGGTTTGACGCGCATGGTGATTTGAATACACCGGAGACATCACCGTCAGGTAACATTCATGGAATGCCACTCGCTGTTGCTCTTGGGGAAGGGCACGCGCGTTTGACAGAAATCGGGGGGACGGACGTCAAATTACAACCGGAACACCTCGTGTTCATCGGCTTACGTGACGTCGATCCAGGTGAACAAGAATTGATTGACCGTCTCGGCATTCGGGTCTATGACATGGAAGCGATTCGGACACGGGGGATGGAAGCGATCATGGAAGAAGCGATCGCGTATCTAAAGGAAACGACGGATGCCTTTTATTTAAGCTTCGATATGGATGGTCTTGACCCAAGTTTAGTCGAAGGAACTGGAACGCGTGTCGCGGACGGAGTGATGCTAGAAGACGCGCAGATTGTTTTGAATCACTGTGCGGCACACGATGAGTTTATCGCAGCTGAGTTCGTCGAAGTCAATCCGCTGTTAGAAGAGGGAAACGGAACGGCAATTCTTGCGAACAGCTTGATCGGAAACTTACTTCAGGCGATGAAAAACCAACATTTAGTAAAATAATGGATAGAACTTGAACTCTTTTCATCGGGGTTCAAGTTTTTTTTGTTACAATTTAAATTGAGATGAAACATTTATCGGTCGACTCCGTATAAGAGATTGACCGCATAGAGCGGGGGGTATTTGAAGTGGAAGAAACAACACTACGCTTGATTGAGCGAGTGAAGCAAGGCGACCGTGATGCATTTGCGGCACTTGTTGATCTATATAAAGAAGGAGCATTTTTAGTCGCCTTCCGTGTATTACGTGATCGGATGGAAGCAGAGGATGCCACGCAAGAAGCCTTTATTCGCGTATTTACAAAGATTGAATCGTATAATGCACAATGGAAGTTCCGTACGTGGCTGTATCGCATCGTCACAAATGTCTCAATCGACCGCTTACGGAAGAAACGTCCGGACTATTCTCTTGATGCCGAGATGTCGGGCACTGAAGGACTGACGCTTTATTCCCAGCTTGAAAGTAAGGAGCAATTACCGGAGGATCAAGTCGTCGATTCCGAACAACGGAGTGCAGTCGGTGACGCGATTGCGGCCTTACCTGAAAAATACCGGATTCCACTTGTCTTGAAATATATTGAAGATCTTTCATTAAAGGAAATCAGTGAAATGATCGACCTACCTGTCGCCACAGTCAAAACTAGAATTCACCGTGGGCGAGAAGCGCTGAAGAAGCACTTCGGTACACGGTGAGAAGGAGGATCTCACCATGACACGAGAACACGTAAACGAGCGCATCCAAGATTATTTAGATCACAACCAACCTCCAGAAGATTTTAAGCAACTCGAAGCGGAGTTACGGGAGGCGAATGCGATGGACGACTTCGAAGAGTATCGACTCCTCGATGCACAGTTACGCACGCTTCCTAAGCCGAAGTTATCGGCAGATTTTACCTCCCGCGTGCTGGCACAACTGCCTGAACAGGTGGACACATCGAATGTGACACCGCTTCGTAAACCTTCTCGTTTTGGAGGGAAGATGAAACAGTATCCGCTTCTCGCCGCCGCGTCGATTTTCATGTTATTGTCGGTCGGGAGCCTCGGTGGTTATATGACGCAAGAAGATAAAGACTTGTCGTATACGAACATTCCCGGCATCGTCGCTGAAAATGGAGAAGTCGTTGTTCCAAAAGGCGTGACGGTCAACCAAGATTTATACGTCGAAGGCGGAAATGTCCGAATCGAAGGCAAAGTCAATGGAGACGTCATGACCGTTGACGGAACGGCGTATACGGCAAGTGCCGGAAACGTGACGGGAGAAATCAAAGAGATTGACCAGTTGTTCGAACGCGTCTGGTACGGAATTAAACGAATCTTTGATTAATCAGTTGGGACGAGTCTAACTCGTCCCTTTATGCTATAATGAAAGCTGTTTAAATTAGATGAGATAGGGGGCACGGTTGGTGAATTACTTCAACTGGCAACCACTTCAATTTCAAATGTTGAAACTGGGAGAAAACGTACACTGGTACGATTATATTAACGACGTGCTTGATATCGCGGTCGTGACATTCGTCATCTACCGTCTGATGATTATCGTCAAAGGCACAAAGGCGGTTCAATTGATTAAAGGGATTTCGGTCATTCTGATCAGCTGGTTTTTGAGCGGCTTCTTCGGACTGAAGACCTTACAGTTTTTATTGAATCAAATCATCACCTATGGATTACTCGGGATCATCATCATCTTCCAACCGGAGCTCCGGCGAGGATTAGAACACCTTGGGCGAACGAGTAAATTCTTCTCACGTAGTGCAATCAGTGACGAAGATGAACAAGTCCGAATCGTCGATGCGCTCGTCTCATCGGCACAATACATGTCAAAGCGCCGAATTGGTGCACTGATCACACTCGAACGAGAAACAGGTCTCAGTGAATATGTCGAAACCGGAATTCCGCTTGGTTCTCAAATCACGAGCCAGCTCTTGATCAACCTGTTCATTCCGAACACGCCGTTACATGATGGGGCGGTGATCGTCCAGCAAGGGAAGCTTGCGGCAGCGGCTTGTTATTTACCGCTCTCGGAAAGTGCCCATATCTCAAAAGACCTCGGCACACGTCACCGAGCTGCGATTGGTGTCAGTGAAGTCACAGATAGCGTTACGCTCGTCGTATCGGAAGAAACGGGTGGCGTATCGCTCGCGATCAACGGTCGTCTCTACCGGGAACTCGACGAAGACTCGCTTCGGGCGAAGTTACTGGAGACGATTGTTAAAGTCGAACCGGCGAGTACGTCCTTCTTTAACTGGATGGGGGCGAAAAAATAATGTTCGAAAAATGGTTCAATGAACGCTGGTTTTTACGAATCGTTGCGGTCATGCTTGCCGTCATGCTGTATTTGATGGTCGCAGGCTCGAATTCGACCGGGAAAAGCGATGCTGCGAGTCTGTTGCCGATTGCGGGTCAGGGCTCGACGACGTTTGACGTACCGGTCACAGTGAATTATGATGAATCGCAGTGGGTCGCCTATAATATTCCAGATACAATCGAAACGACGGTCAAAGGACCGTCGAGCAGTCTGACGATGTTACGGCTCGTCAAAGACTTCGGGTTATCGCTTGATTTGAACGGACTCGACCCGGGATACCACCGCGTTCGCGTGACGGCGACGGGGTTTGGGAAAGATGTCGAAGTGACACCAAAACAGGAGACGGTCGAAGTCTTCATCGATAAAAAAGTCACAAAGGAAGTCCCTGTTCAAGTTGCCTTGCTCAATAAAAATAAAATCGCCGAAGGTTATGTCGTCGGTGAAGCACAACCGAACCAACAAACCGTTTCCGTGACGGGCGGAGCGGAAAAGCTTCAAGCAATCACAGCGATCCAAGTTCCGATTGATGTCACGGGCCGGGCATCGACGTTTAAGGAATCCTTTAACGTCAAGGCGACGGATGCGAACGGAAATGCCATCAGCGCGACGTACGATCCGGAACAACTTGAAGTAACGGTTCCGGTCTATAAGGAAAGTAAGACGGTCCCAATCAATGTGAAAACGAAAGATACGGTCAAAAAAGGCTACAACGTCGTCAAAATCGTCCCTGTCGTCACGGAAGCACGTCTTTACGGGACAAAGGAAGAATTGACACGGATCGGTTCCGTCGATACAGCAGCGATCTCGCTGAAAGGATTGACAGAGACGACGGATAAGACCGTGAAACTCATCGAACCGGATAATGTCACGGCGATGGAGCCGACATCCATCACGGTCAGCATCGTCATCGAGAAGACAAATGCTAAATCGACGACGGAAACGGTCGAGGATCGGGCAGAGAAGACGATCACGGGCGTCCCAGTCACGTTAAACGGATTTGACGAGTCGAAGTATACGGTCGACTACGCAAAGACGATCGACCTTGTCGTACGCGGCAGTGAAGCAGATCTTGCTTCCATCGATACGACGGACATCAAGGCCGTCATCGACGTGACAGGATTAAAAGAAGGCACACACGGCTTATCGATTTCGTATCAGACATCTAAAGCATTTGATGTCTTACGGCCGGATAATATGGACGTCACCTTAAAGACGATTCCCCGGACATCGGTACAGGCGAATTAAAACCAATCAGTGAAATGAGGAAATAGCACATGGGTAAGTATTTTGGAACTGACGGCGTACGCGGCGTCGCAAACGTAGAATTGACACCGGAACTCGCTTACCGTCTTGGACGGATTGGCGGGTACGTGTTGACGAAACATGAGAGCACACGTCCGAAAGTCTTAATCGGACGCGATACACGTGTCTCGGGTCAAATGCTCGAGAACGCGATGATCGCAGGATTGTTATCAATCGGAGCGGAAGTCATGCGTCTCGGTGTCATCTCGACACCAGGTGTCGCGTACTTGACGAAAACGATGGATGCGACGGCGGGCGTCATGATCTCAGCATCACACAACCCGGTCGAAGACAACGGCATCAAGTTCTTCGGAACAGACGGCTTTAAGCTCAATGACGCAACAGAACTTGAAATCGAAGCATTGCTCGACGAAGCAGAAGACACACTCCCACGACCATCCGGGAAAGAGCTTGGTTTCGTTCACGATTATTATGAAGGCGCGCAAAAATACCTCCATATGCTCCGTCAAACATCGGATGAAGATTTCTCAGGGATTCATGTCGCAATCGATGGCGCGCACGGAGCGACATCAAGCCTTGCACCACGTTTGTTCGGTGACCTCGAAGCAGAAGTCTCAACAATCGGTACAACACCAAACGGCTTGAACATCAATGATGGTGTCGGGTCAACACATCCGGAGCACCTCGCAGCATTCGTCAAAGAGAAAAGTGCCGACGTCGGTCTCTCGTTCGATGGTGACGGCGATCGTTTGATTGCAGTCGATGAGAACGGCGATATCGTCGATGGCGATAAAATCATGTTCATCTGCGGAAAATACTTGAACGAAATCGGTCGTTTGAAAGATAACACGATTGTCGCAACAGTCATGAGTAACCTCGGCTTCCATAAAACGGTCGCAGAACACGGTATGACGGCCTTACAAACAGCAGTCGGTGACCGTTATGTCGTCGAAGAAATGCGTAAAAACGACTACACGCTCGGTGGCGAACAGTCTGGTCATATCATCTTCATGGATTACTCGACGACAGGCGACGGCATGTTGTCTGGCGTTCAGTTGCTCCAAATCATGAAGGCGACAGGCAAGAAGTTATCGGAACTCGCAGCCGAGATGCCGATCTTCCCGCAACGTCTCGTCAACATTCGGGTGTCGGATAAGAATGGGGCGATGAACGGCCCTGCTGTTCAAGCCATCATTGCGGAAGTCGAAGCGGAAATGGCTGGGAACGGTCGGATTCTCGTTCGTGCATCTGGAACAGAACCACTCGTCCGTGTCATGGCGGAAGCAGAGTCGCAAGAAGCATGTGACATGTACGTCGAACGGATTGCGAACGTCGTGCGTGAAAATTACGCGTTACAAGAAAACTGAGTCAACGAAAAGGAGTAGCTTCGTGCTGCTCCTTTTTTTTGTGTACGGGAGGAATGTTAGGGAGGGGAAATAGCACGAACCCGTTGTCCTCTACCCGCTTTTCTCAGGCGGAACGCAAGCCGCGGTCAGCTTGGGGCTGACCGGGTCTCGCCTGTTCCTGTCGGAAGCGGAGCTTCCTTTTCCTGTAGAAGTCGGACAGGGACGCGGGTTCGTTTCAGAAATAGCGTGGGTCTGGAGTGGGGATAGTGTTCATATCGAACCCGTTGTCCTCTGCCCGCTTTTCTCAGGCGGAACGCAAGCCGAGGTCAGCTTGTTGCTGACCGGGTCTCGTCTGTTCCTGTCGGAAGCAAAGCTTCCTTTTCCTGTAGAAGTCGGACAGGGACACGGATTCGTTCGAAGGTGGACAAATAATATAAAGAAGAACGATTCTTTTTTACAAAATCTAGGTATTAGAGGTATTGTTTAGAAAGATATCGGGAATAGTTACAAATACGTTACCTTCCTTGCTTTTTCCAATTAAAGTTCGTATGATTGTAAAGTCGGACAGAAACGGAGTCGGACAGAAATAGAAGCGCCAGGGCTGACTATGTGATAGGCAGCTGACGAGGTGGAGGTTTATCGAATCATTCGGCGGATGCCTCCCGGTACCTTATCAGTACCGTAAACGTACTTGAAATCGTCTAAGTGATTAGACAGACAAACAAGTACGTGCTGATAGCTCTCGACAAGAGCCGTTTCCTCTTCAGGGAAATACTTGATATGGGAGAGAATCAATATGTGCGGAATCGTAGGTATGATCGGAGAAGTTAACACGAAAGAAATTTTACTAAAGGGTCTCGAAAAACTCGAGTACCGCGGTTATGACTCGGCAGGTCTTGCGTTCGTCAATGACGGCGTACAGGTTCACAAAGAAGTCGGTCGCATCGCTGCGCTACGCGAAGTCGTCCCTGCAGATGCAGATGGTACAGTAGGAATCGGTCACACACGTTGGGCAACACACGGTGTACCAAGTGTTCCGAACGCCCACCCACACCAAAGTGCATCATCACGCTTCACACTCGTGCATAACGGTGTCATCGAAAACGATGAGCAGTTAAAAGCAGAACTCAATGTCGATTTACTCAGCGACACGGATACAGAAGTCATCGTTCAGATGATTGAAAAGAACTTTGACGCAACAGGTGATGTTACGGAAGCGTTCCGCCAAACACTTCGTATGCTCCACGGTTCGTATGCGCTCGCATTGATCGATGCAGAAAACCCAGACGTTCTTTATATCGCAAAAAATAAATCACCACTTCTCGTTGGTCTCGGAGACGGTACGTTCAACGTCGTTGCGTCTGACGCAATGGCCATGCTTCAAGTAACGGATCAGTTCGTTGAGTTACATGACGGCGAAATGATCATCTTGACGCGTGACAGTGTCACAATCCAAGATTTAGACGGAAACGTCCAAGAGCGTGAAGCGTATACAGCTGAAATCGATGCATCTGATATCGAAAAAGGAACGTATGCGCACTACATGCTCAAAGAAATGGACGAGCAACCAGCCGTCATCCGGAACATCGTTCAAAAATACCAAAACGAAGCTGGCGACATCACACTCGATCAATCGGTCCGTGATTTAGTCCTCGGACGTGACCGTGTCTACATCATCGGTTGCGGAACAAGCTACCATGCCGGTTTGATCGGGAAACAATTGATCGAGCAAATCGCGGGGATTCCGACAGAAGTTCATATCTCGTCTGAATTCGGCTACAACATGCCACTCTTGACAGAGAAACCACTCTTCCTCTTCCTTTCACAATCAGGTGAAACAGCGGATAGCCGTGCCGTTCTCGTCGAAGCGAAAAAACTCGGTCACCCGGCACTGACAATCACGAACGTCGCGGGATCTACTCTGTCACGTGAAGCGAATGCAACACTCTTGTTGCATGCCGGTCCTGAAATCGCAGTTGCCTCAACAAAAGCATACACAGCGCAAATCGCTGTTCTTGCGGTCCTCGCGTTTGACTTGGCTCAAGCAAAAGGCGTCGACGTCAACTTCGATCTTATGAAAGAACTCGGTAAAATTTCAAGCGCAATGGAATCTGTCATGTCACAAAAAGAACGGTTCCAGGAAATCGCTGCAGAATACTTGTCTGAATCACGCAATGCGTTCTTCATCGGTCGCGGTCAAGATGCGTATGTCGGAATGGAAGGGGCACTCAAGCTCAAAGAAATTTCGTACATCCAAGCAGAAGGTTACGCTGGCGGCGAATTGAAACACGGTCCAATCGCTTTGATTGAAGACAACACACCAGTCATCGCCCTCGTGACACAACCACACGTTCACCTCAATAACCGAGGCAACGTCAAGGAAGTCGTCGCACGTGGCGCGAACGCATGTGTCATCGCTTCAGAAGGTCTCGAATTGCCGACAGATGCATTCGTCATCCCGTCAGTCGAGCCGCTCTTGTCACCATTACTTTCAGTCTTACCACTTCAGTTGATCTCGTACTATGCGGCACTCGGTCGTGATTGCGACGTCGACAAACCACGTAACTTGGCGAAATCGGTAACAGTTGAATAAAAACATTCAAGTCATACTCCTTCCAGTTGGAGTATGACTTTTTTATTATCTAACACGAAGGAATGAGTGGTGAAACACATATGCAGATGAAAACAAACTGGCTCCAAGCGTTTCCGCAATCCTGTGCAGTAGACGTGGAGGCTGTGAGACGTCTCTTCCCACACCGATTGTTTAGACCGGTGACGTGGGAAACGATTGAAATCGCGTATTGGCAAGAAAAGTTGAATTTGCCGTCTCGCGTGTACTTGAATGAAGTACCAGAGGTGAAAATCGAGACATTGACGAAACAACAACGGTGGCTACTGTATTGTTTGTATACGCGCCATCACAATGGTTATATCCGTGAGAAATATGTTCAACGATTACAAGAAGAACAGGCGGATACAGACTGGGTGTTGCTTTATCTAATTGAGTTGACTGGGGAATATGTGAGTGAAATTCTAGAACGAATCGAGCCGATTTTAGAGAGGTGGTCTGAGGAAAATTTGTGTTCCTTTGTACAAGCAAATGATGTTTACATGACACGGATTGAGCGCCGCATCATCAGCTACTGGAATGTATATCAGCGGACATCTTATCCACTCTTATGGGATTCGTTCTATGTCGGATTTCGACTTGCAAAGTACTACCGTCTACGCAAGGTAACAAATCAGTTGAAGTACTGAAATCTAGTGATCGCCAAAAGACCGTACACTCTTTATTGAGCGTGTACGGTCTATTTGTTAGTTCATCATGGACTGAAGATAGAAGAAGCTTAGCAAAACAAGCGAAATCAAAAAGCAGACGAACATATTCTTCATAAAGACGTTCCGTGAAAGACGCCGGTTCATGATCATCTTATCGAGAAACAGATTAACAGCTAAGACAATTACGAAAATCACAAAAAAGAGTGGCAATAGTTCCATATGTAACATCCTTTCTATCGTTTTATTTACCACATCGGATTAAAGAAAGTTTCGCAAAAATTGGAAATTTTTCAGAAAAACAGGACTTCTTTCGGATAGTATGGAAGAGTGAAGCAAACAAAGGGGGCAGAGAACGATGCGACAAGCGGTACTCATTATTGATTTTCAACAGGATCTCGTTGAAGGTACGGCAGAAGAGTCGGGTGTTCATGCGAAAGATGCCGTCAGCCAGGTCATCAATCAGGTCGTACAAGAAGCGCGGAATCAGGATCATGCCGTCGTTTTCATTCGGGATCTTGATGTCGCGGACGGAAACGGACCGGGGTTTGCGGTACACGCCTCAATTCA
Source organism: Exiguobacterium sp. s193 (assembly GCF_018618755.1). Lineage (GTDB taxonomy): Bacteria > Bacillota > Bacilli > Exiguobacteriales > Exiguobacteriaceae > Exiguobacterium_A. Next base: position 116,704 of record NZ_JACSMR010000010.1, on the reverse strand, counting down.
TGTTCCGGCTGAAGCAGTCACGTTTGATAAAGCCGCAACCAATTCGTTTCACGGCACGCCGTTGCTCAGTCATCTGAAAGAGCAACAAATCGAACATGTCGTCATTCTCGGCTGCAAGACGGAACACTGTATCGATACGGCGGTCCGCAGTGCAACCGTCAATGGATTTGATGTGACGCTCGTTGCTGACGGACATACGACGAACGGTTCCGATGTCTTATCAGCAGAGCAGATGATTGCCCACCACAATCAAGTCTTGCACGGACACTACAATGTCGAACATTTTGCGGTTGTCCGGCCGTCAACGGAGAAGTTGTTTGAACCGATCCACGATCAGTATAGAACGTAAAAAGGCATCAACTACATGTCCTACCGGGCGTAAGAATCGAGTAGACACCTTCACTTGAGACATCAAGGAAGAAGGGGTCTATTTTTTTGTTTTCCAGAATGGATTGACAGTGTAATGTCAACGCATAATTTTTAAAGGCTGCAACAAAAAAGTGAAGGGGTATAAAAGAAGGAAATGGTAAAATAATTAAATAAAAGGATTTTTATAGTGTATATAGAAATGGGATAATTAGGATGTAATGAAAAAGGAGGATTTTCATGCGCTACATCGCACATGTACGTTCGACGGACGCGGAGATTCAAGAAGTCACAACCCATCTACTTGAAGCACGAGAACTCGCAGAAAATTGGGGGAAAGATGTCGGATTGATGCATGTCTGTGGGATAGCTGGCCTTTTACACGATATGGGGAAGCTGAGTGATGAATTTCAGACATATATTCGAAAGGCGACATCAGGTGAGCGGGTCCGGCGTGGGGAAGTCGACCACGCAACCGCAGGTGGAAGATTGTTATTTGAACGCCTCAAAGGAGAGCGTGGACAACTCCTTGCAGAAATGGTTGCAAATGCGATTCTTTCGCACCACGGTAACCTCCAAGACTACTATCTAGAAGAGGAATCACCTTTTTTGCAACGCGTCGAACGAAAAGAGCTTCCTTCCTATGAAACGTGCCGCAAGCGATTTTTCCAGGTGGTCATCGATGAGCAAGAATTCGACCGCTATGTCGAACAGGCCGTCGACGAATTATATAGCTGGATTTTACGAGAGGGCCGCTCGACCGCGCGCGTGTCACTCGCCACGAAATATATATTTAGTGTCTTACTTGATGCTGATCGGACGAACACAAGAGAATTTGAACAAGGAACGACGACCGCGACGACACAAGTAGACTTCGAAGAACTGAAGAGACGACTCGAGGCACACTTGTCCACATTTTCACAGCAGACAGAACTCACACCAATCAATCGTTTACGTCAAGAGATGTCAGATGCATGTCGGGCATTCGCCGATCACCCCAGTGGAGTGTATACACTCTCAATCCCGACAGGCGGAGGAAAAACGCTTGCTAGTTTACGTTATGCACTTCACCACGCAACAACACATCAAAAGAAACGCATCATTTATGTCGTACCGTTTACGACGATCATCGAACAAAATGCACAGGTTGCAAGAGACGTATTAGGAACAGACATGATTTTAGAACATCATTCGAACGTCGTCGAGATCGAAGGTGCTTCAGACGATGTGATGGATATCCAAGCGAAATTACATTTGGCGAAGGACAATTGGGATGCACCGATTATCTTTACGACGATGGTCCAATACCTCAATACGTTTTATGCAAAAGGGAATCGGAATACGCGACGGTTACATCATTTAAGTGAAGCCGTCATTATTTTTGACGAGGTTCAAAAAGTTCCACTCAAATGTATTTCACTTTTCAATGAGTCAGTGACGTTTTTAAAGGATTCATTGCAGTCAAGTGTGGTCCTGTGTACGGCAACACAACCGGCACTTGATTTTGTAAAGTATCAGCTCATCCAAGATGGAGAGATGATTGATGCGTTACCGCAAGTCATGGAGGCTTTTAGGCGAACGGACTTAGAAGTCATCGAGGGAGAGATGGATACAGCGCGTCTTGCTGATGTTGTGACGCGACAGGCAGAAGAAAAAAATAGTGTGTTAGTCATTCTGAATACAAAAAGTGTCGTCAAACAACTTTATGAAGCACTACGAGAACAACACCCGAATGAAGAAGTCATCCATCTCAGTACAGCAATGTGTGCAGCACATCGGACAAAGATTCTTCAAACAATCAATGAGCGACTAGAACAAGGAGAACGCATCATATGTATAAGCACCCAGTTAATTGAGGCAGGAGTCGATGTCAGCTTTGCTTGCGTCATTCGCTCACTAGCGGGACTCGATTCAATTGCACAAGCAGCGGGGCGCTGTAATCGACATGGTGAAGTCGCACGACGAACAGTGTATCTCATCGATCATGCAGAGGAAAATCTAAAATACCTTCCGGAAATTGCCCGTGGTAAGGAAATCGTTCGTGCTCTACTTGTTGATTTTCTCCGTGACGGAAAGTCGTATGAAGGAAATTTGTTAGGAACAGCAGCGATGACCCGATATTTCCAAGAGTTGTATGACGCATCTGAAGTAGAACTTGATTTTCCGGTCCGTGGAAAGACATTGACTTTAGCACCACTGCTCTTTAAGTCAAGAAATGTTCCTGAACTGATGTTATCGAGTCGCCATCGAACGGTCGCGGATCAGTTTAAAGTCATTGAGGATATGACCGAGACGGTGCTCGTTCCGTATGGTGAAGAAGGAAAACGTTTGATTGCGTTTCTGAATGGAGAAGCAGATTGGGAAGACATGCGTAAATGGTTGAAACAAGCGCAGCAATACAGTATCAACTTGCATACGCACGAACGAAAAAAATTAGAAGAAACGCAGGGATTGCACGTCATTTTGGATGGCGCAGTTCTTGTCTTGAGTGAACGTGCGTACGATGAGCATTACGGACTGAACCTAGAGCAGGATTCGATACTAGAAGAGAAGATTTTATGATGTAAAGGAAGTGTTGGAACATGCGGAATACGATTGAGTTTAAAGTATACGGCGATTATGCGTTGTTTACTGACCCACTTACGAAGCTTGGTGGCGAAAAGATGTCGTATCAAATCCCGACATATCAAGCAATCAAAGGTATCGTTGAATCAATCTACTGGAAACCGACGATTTTGATTGTCGTAGACGCTATCCGGATTATGCATCCGATCAAGATGGAAGCAAAAGGGATGCGACCGATTGAATACGGAGGGGGAAACTCACTTGCGCATTACACCTATTTGCGTGACGTCTGCTATCACGTACGCGCCCATTTCGAGTTCAATGAGAACCGTCCTGACTTAGTTTTCGACCGGAATGAAGGGAAACATTATGCAATCATGAAGCGGTCACTCGAAGCAGGGGGACGACGCGACATTTTCCTTGGTGCTCGGGAATGTCAAGGATATGTAGAACCGATTGATTTCGATTCAGGTGACAGCTTCTATGATGGTGCAGATCTGCACTTCGGGACGATGGTTCATGGGTTTGATTATCCCGATGAGACCGGGCGTGACGAACTCGCCGTTCGACTATGGAATCCTGTCATGAAAGATGGCGTCATTGCATTTCCGAGACCGGAGACGTGTTCGCTCGTTAAGACGGTCAAGGTGATGGCCGCTAAGCCGTTTGATGCATCGAACATAACAGGGGTCGAAGAACTGTACGAACAACTCTAAAGGAGGTGAAAATCGATGAGTGTTTGGAAACAGCTATATGATACGTACGAAATGAACGTAAAACATGTCGGTGAGTTCGAAAGTCGTTGGGAAGGACAGGACTTTACATTGCTTCCTGTCTCGCATACGACGCAGACAGCACATGTGACGATAATCGTGACGCCGGACGGAGAGTTTCATTCAGCGACACATATCGAAAAAGGACAGGGAAATACGTTGATTCCGAGCACGGAAGATTCTGCGAATCGTGCAGGCAGTGTCGTTGCCCCGTATCCGTTACATGATAAGTTACAGTACGTCGCAGGCGATTTCTTGAAGTACGGTGGTGTTTATAAAGGGGAGAACGCACACCTTGCTTATCTTCGCCAACTCAAAGCATGGGTTGAAACCGCCCCATACGCGCCACTTGAGAGTATTTATCGTTATGTTCAGAAAGGTCGGTTGATCGAGGATTTGATTCAAGAAGGTGTGTTTTCTGCAACTGAGAGTGGTGAACTTCGCTGGACATGGAAGGAAGCAGGGGACAAGCCGCCGGTTTACGGAATCGTCACCGGCGGACTCGAAGGAACATTTGTCCGTTTTCAGGTACGTTCAACGGACGGCATGCACCGGCAACCTTGGCGAGATCAGGCATTCTTTGATTCATTCATCACGTTTTATGCAGCACGTCCAGGAACGGAGGGTCTTTGTTTCGTAACTGGAAAACAAGAGCGGTTATCCTCGAAACATACGAATAAGATTCGAAATTCAGGGGATAAAGCCAAGCTGATTTCTGCGAATGATAGCTCTGGATTTACATTTCGAGGGCGTTTCGATAAACCGGACGAAGCGGCAAGTATTAGCTATCAAGCTTCGCAAAAAGCACATAACGCATTAAAGTGGCTCATTCAGCGACAAGGTCGTAGTATCGACCAGCGTGTGTTCTTGATTTGGGGAAATCAACAACCTGATCTACCTAATCCACTCGAGAATACCTTGTCACTTGCACAACTCTTTGGTGAAGAAGAGGAATTCGTCGCGCACACGGTTCAAGAGGGGGCGCTTGCCTTTTCGGATGCCTTGCTCGGGTTTAAGCGACGCTTACCAAAACAAGAGGTGAATATCTTGACACTTGATGCGGCGACGACTGGACGTATGGCGATTTTGTACTACCGGACGTTTGATCAAGAGACGTACTTCAAACGGTTAGAACGCTGGCACACGGAGTACCCGTGGGAATATACCTACCAAGATGCAAATAAAAAACGTCAAGTGTACATCGGCGCCCCTTCTTTAAAGGATATCGCCCTGATGACCTATGGAACACGCGGAAATGAAAAATTAATTAAAGCGACCGTCGAGCGTTTATTACCTTGTGTCATCGATGAACGGCGTGTCCCGACGGATATTATCCGTTGTCTCACACAACGCGCATCGAATCCTGTCGGGATGGAGCACTGGGAGTGGGAGAAGACACTTAGTATTGCTTGCGGCATGGTCAATAAAAAGGAGGAGATGACAGTGTCATTGGATCAAGAAATCAACGATCGAGATTATTTATTTGGTAGATTGCTCGCACTTGCCGACTATTTGGAACGGCGTGCGTTAGGACAGGACAATCGGGCGACAAATGCGATTCGATACATGAACGCCTTTTCTCAAAATCCGGCACGGACATGGATGACGATTCAAAGTGCGCTACAACCTTACCAAGCGAAGCTCGGCGGGAAAGTGTTGTTCATTAACCGTCAAATCGATGAAATCGGGGCACGACTGACAATTGAACAATTTACGAACAAGCCGCTATCTGGTAAGTACCTGCTCGGTTTTTATAGCCAACGGCATGAACTGTATCAAAAACGAGAAGAAACCATTAAACAAGAGGAGCGTGTGGAAGTATGAACACATTAGACCGGAAAATTGATTTTACTGTGATCTTATCTGTCGAAAAAGCAAATCCGAACGGAGATCCATTGAACGGAAATCGTCCCCGCCAAAACTATGATGGATATGGTGAGATTTCGGACGTCGCAATCAAGCGGAAGATTCGGAATCGGTTGCAAGACATGGGTGAATCCATTTTTGTACAATCCAATGATCGGAATCTTGATGGGTATGCGAGTTTGCGCGATCGGGCTGAAGCGAACGATACGATCAAAAAACTGATGAAAACGAAAAATGCAAGCGACCAAGTTGCGGCAGAAGCATGTGCGACATGGATGGATGTTCGAGCTTTTGGTCAAGTCTTTGCGTTCAAAGGAGATAAAGCGGGTGGTGTTTCAGTCGGCGTACGTGGTCCTGTCTCGATCCATACAGCGACAAGTGTCGCACCGATTGACGTGACGAGCATGCAGATTACGAAAAGTGTCAATTCTGAGAGCGGAAAGGAACGCGGTTCAGATACGATGGGGATGAAACATCGTGTGGACCATGGCGTTTACGTTCTCAATGGCAGCATCAATACACAGTTGGCTGAAAAAACGAAGTTCACACAAGAGGATGCTGAAAAATTTAAGCAGGCTCTCGTATCATTGTTTGAAAACGATGCGTCATCGGCACGTCCGGAAGGTAGTATGGAAGTGCACAAGGTCTATTGGTGGGAACATGATTCAAAATTGGGTCGTTTCTCTTCCGCAAAAGTTCACCGAGCGGTTAGTGTCCAGGCATTGACGGATGAACCAAAAAGCTTTTTGGACTATGAGATTAAAGTGGATGCACTTGAAGGACTTGAACCGGAAATATTAGATGGACTATAAGCGAGACGATACCTATCTTTTACTATCGGGCATTCAACATTTTCAATTTTGTCCGAGGCAGTGGGCCTTGATTCATATTGAACAGCAATGGGCCGAAAACGTGCGGACGATCGAGGGACAGGCACTTCATCAAAAGGCAGATGATCCGTTTCAACGAGAAAAACGCAAAGAAAAATTGATTGTCCGAGGGATGGCGATTAAATCTGAGCAACTGAACATAAGTGGACAATGTGATGTCGTCGAATTTATCGAGGATGCGTCAGGTGTTCCGATTCACGGGACACCTGGCACGTTTATTCCTGTACCTGTTGAATATAAAAGAGGGAAGCCGAAAGTAAATCCAGCGGACGAACTGCAACTTGCTGCCCAAGCGATGTGTTTAGAAGAAATGTTACTTTGTGCTGTACCAATCGGTTACTTGTATTATCATGAGACCAAACATCGGCATCCTGTTCCGATTACAAAAGAATTAAGAGCGTTGGTTTTAGCGACGGTTTCGAAGATGAATGATTATTACAATCGTCGTCATACGCCACGAGCAAAAATCGGTCCACATTGTAAGAGTTGTTCACTACAAGAAATTTGTCTCCCACGCCTAACAGAACGAGAGAGCGTCGCGGATTATATGAACAGGAGGTTGTGGGAGTGAAGAAGCTTCTGAACACATTGTTTATCAATCAGTCTGACTCCTACTTAGCACTCGATGGAGGAAATGTCCTCGTTAAAGCGGATGACCAAGTTCTAGGTAGAGTCCCTTTGCATAATCTAGAAGGAATCGTCGCATTTGGTTATACAGGAGCGAGTCCGGCTTTGATGGGGCATTGTGCAGAAAATGGGATAGCACTGACGTTTATGACGAAGCATGGGCGGTTTTTAGCACGTGTCATCGGGGAAAGTAGAGGAAATGTTGTTTTGCGAAAAACACAATACCGACGCTCAGATGATGAAACGGCATCGACCCGGCTCGCAAGAAACTTCATCCTAGGAAAACTCTATAATCAAAAGTGGATGTTAGAACGAATGACACGTGATTATCCGTTGCGCCTTGATGTCGAACGGTTCAAATCAACCTCTCAAGAGATGACTGAAACGATGCGCGAAATCCAAGTCTGTGAAAATCTCGAACGTTTAAGGGGATTGGAAGGAACGATTGCTGTTCGATACAATCGGTTGTTTGATTCGATGATCCTGCAACAGAAAGAAGATTTTCACTTCAAAGGAAGAACCCGTCGTCCACCGTTAGATCGAGTCAACGCGATGTTATCATTCGCATATAGCTTACTCGCGCGTGACGTAAGTGCGGCACTCGAAGCAGTAGGACTCGACGCGTATGTTGGATTTTTACATCGTGAACGTCCGGGGCGGGCATCACTTGCTCTTGATATGATGGAAGAACTGCGTGGTATTTACGCGGAACGTTTTGTTCTCTCGTTGATCAATAAAAAAGTCATTCAAGGAAAAGACTTTTTACAAAAAGAGAACGGGGCAGTCATCATGACAGAGAATGGAAGAAAAACATTTTTAACAGCGTGGCAAAAAAAGAAACAAGAAACGATTCAGCATCCTTATTTAAAAGAAAAAATGATGTGGGGTTTGGTTCCGTATGCCCAAGCGTTACTTCTCGCACGACATCTTAGAGACGATTTGGAAGCATATCCACCGTTCCTGTATAAATGAAGGAGGAAATGCCATGTTGGTTCTGATTACGTATGACGTCAGTACCGTCTCACCGGGTGGTAAAAAACGGCTGCGGCACGTAGCCAAACTATGCCAACGTTATGGACAACGTGTTCAAAATAGTGTTTTTGAGTGTATCGTCGATCAAACAGAATTTACATCGCTGAAACTCCGTTTGCAGGAGATCATCAATCACGAGCGTGACAGCTTACGCTTCTATAAACTAGGGAATCAATATGTATCGAAAGTCGAGCATTATGGAATAAAACCCTCCTTAGATATGGAGGGGCCTCTGATTTTTTAAAACATTCGACAGGTGCGAATATGAAGTACACATGAATTCATAGTTCGATTCGCACCTATTTTTTTGCGTAAAAATAAAGGGAAACAGATGATTTGATTTTTAAAAACGATGTTTCCCTACCATGTACGAACGTACCTTCGCTAAAAATGAGGTCATAGTCATTTTTATGACCATTTTAGCTGTCGCACTCCTCGTGAGTGCGTGGATTGAAATCCTAAATCCGTGTTGACGTTCGCGAAAAAATCCTGTCGCACTCCTCGTGAGTGCGTGGATTGAAATGAAGAAGATGACTTCGACGGGGCACTGGTCGCGGTCGCACTCCTCGTGAGTGCGTGGATTGAAATACGTACACGTATCCACTGTCATCCGCACTAAAGAGTCGCACTCCTCGTGAGTGCGTGGATTGAAATAGCCGCATCTCGAGAATCTCAATCTCACTCTTCGTCGCACTCCTCGTGAGTGCGTGGATTGAAATTAACTTGCTCATGTTGTCCTTACTCATATCCAATCGTCGCACTCCTCGTGAGTGCGTGGATTGAAATTCGTGCTGGAGTCGTTCGATTGTCGTTTGGGCGAGTCGCACTCCTCGTGAGTGCGTGGATTGAAATTAGATTGATGACATATACGTTGAAATCCGAATCGGTCGCACTCCTCGTGAGTGCGTGGATTGAAATGCACGCGAGCAGGAATACCTGACGGACCCCGACGTGTCGCACTCCTCGTGAGTGCGTGGATTGAAATGCCATCGCACTACTAAGTGTAGGCGCTCATGTTTGTCGCACTCCTCGTGAGTGCGTGGATTGAAATTCCTGCACGAGGTCGCCGGTGATGTTGAGCGGTCCGGTCGCACTCCTCGTGAGTGCGTGGATTGAAATCATCAAGCTGATCGTCGTCGAATTTTTGTAGCCGTCGCACTCCTCGTGAGTGCGTGGATTGAAATACGTACGAGGCGATGGCAGCGTCGCGCCGTGTCTGTCGCACTCCTCGTGAGTGCGTGGATTGAAATCGGAACTACATCAGCCCTGAAGAAGTCGGCAACGCGTCGCACTCCTCGTGAGTGCGTGGATTGAAATAATGATGGCTTTCTTGATGTCGGCACGACCATAGGTCGCACTCCTCGTGAGTGCGTGGATTGAAATTACTTGTACGTTGTTTTGCAAAGTTGTTTGGAAAGTCGCACTCCTCGTGAGTGCGTGGATTGAAATCCGTCGGAACGCCAAACGGATGGCAGCCATGCGAATGTCGCACTCCTCGTGAGTGCGTGGATTGAAATAGCATACTCAGATAGACAATATACAAAATACGCCGGTCGCACTCCTCGTGAGTGCGTGGATTGAAATATCACAGGCATTTCAAACACGGTAGGGGATGGAAGTCGCACTCCTCGTGAGTGCGTGGATTGAAATCGTCTGTCTTTGCTGCTCCGTCTGTATCTCCTACGTCGCACTCCTCGTGAGTGCGTGGATTGAAATACAAATTTCATGATTATACATAAATAAATGCCCCGTCGCACTCCTCGTGAGTGCGTGGATTGAAATATATCGAGCGAGAACTCCTGACCCGTACGTTCAGTCGCACTCCTCGTGAGTGCGTGGATTGAAATCTTAGCCATGCGATCGTAGTAATTTACAATGACGTCGCACTCCTCGTGAGTGCGTGGATTGAAATACGCGTCATGGAAGCCCTCGGTGGCTTTACAGGCGTCGCACTCCTCGTGAGTGCGTGGATTGAAATAGGCGATACCGAGTTGTTAGATAGCTTGTTTAAGTCGCACTCCTCGTGAGTGCGTGGATTGAAATGTTTACGCGCGACGATGCGAGGTGGTAAAGCCTTGTCGCACTCCTCGTGAGTGCGTGGATTGAAATTCGTCGTCGCAGGAGCAGTCGCCACTGGTATCGGGTCGCACTCCTCGTGAGTGCGTGGATTGAAATAGGAACTTGGATTGGAAATGAGACGACCTGAGAGGTCGCACTCCTCGTGAGTGCGTGGATTGAAATGGTTACCTCGTCAAGCGGCAGTCGAAGAATCCAGAGTCGCACTCCTCGTGAGTGCGTGGATTGAAATTCCGACTGGGTCACCGATACCACTGTTGACGGCGCGTCGCACTCCTCGTGAGTGCGTGGATTGAAATGAACCTTGTAGAGCGGCGACGAGCCGGGCGACGGTCTGTCGCACTCCTCGTGAGTGCGTGGATTGAAATGAACTACGAACCGACGGACCCGAACTTGCTCGAGGGTCGCACTCCTCGTGAGTGCGTGGATTGAAATATCGCATACGAGTACGAGGAACTACGAAAAGGAGTCGCACTCCTCGTGAGTGCGTGGATTGAAATTTCTTGTTCTTTTGCCACAAGTTTTTCAAACTCGTCGCACTCCTCGTGAGTGCGTGGATTGAAATAGTTGATACGATGCGATCAACGGCATCAGCTAAGGTCGCACTCCTCGTGAGTGCGTGGATTGAAATGTAAGCTGGTTACTCGTCCCATCCCCGATATTCAGTCGCACTCCTCGTGAGTGCGTGGATTGAAATCAATAACCTTCGTCATACCGTTCTTCCTTGCAGCCGTCGCACTCCTCGTGAGTGCGTGGATTGAAATCCATGACTCGCGGGAACAGGCGAAAGCGGACGGTGTCGCACTCCTCGTGAGTGCGTGGATTGAAATCGCTTCGTGTAGCTGCTCCCGAGGTCAATCTGTCGTCGCACTCCTCGTGAGTGCGTGGATTGAAATTACAAATAAACGAGGAGGCTACATCTATGTATTGTCGCACTCCTCGTGAGTGCGTGGATTGAAATACGGCCGACGGATCGTAAGGCAGCGAACGTGTCTGTCGCACTCCTCGTGAGTGCGTGGATTGAAATTAATGCGACTCCCCGTTGTGTTCATTTCTGTTCCCGTCGCACTCCTCGTGAGTGCGTGGATTGAAATCGGTCACGCCGGAATCGATGCCGAGCACACGGCTGTCGCACTCCTCGTGAGTGCGTGGATTGAAATAGTAGAGTGTTCAGCATCGAAAACAACTAGATCAGTCGCACTCCTCGTGAGTGCGTGGATTGAAATTAGATGAGCGACTGATTCGAAAAAGATTTTACCGTCGCACTCCTCGTGAGTGCGTGGATTGAAATTCATCCCAAAACGTTTTGATTTCCGCGAGTTTCTGGTCGCACTCCTCGTGAGTGCGTGGATTGAAATGGCTTTCGCGGGCTTCGGTACTGGGACTTTACCAGTCGCACTCCTCGTGAGTGCGTGGATTGAAATATCCAGCGTGATGGGGAGTGGATGCCGAGGGCACGTCGCACTCCTCGTGAGTGCGTGGATTGAAATGCATCGAGCAGGTGGGATGCGTCTGCCATGTGTGTCGCACTCCTCGTGAGTGCGTGGATTGAAATGCAAAGACGGCGGCTACATGATCGCCCGTCACGGTCGCACTCCTCGTGAGTGCGTGGATTGAAATGTCACGGGTGTGGTCGGTGTCATCGGTTTAATCGGTCGCACTCCTCGTGAGTGCGTGGATTGAAATTTGCGCCAGGTGAATCAATTAACAAGTGCATCCCGGTCGCACTCCTCGTGAGTGCGTGGATTGAAATGAACGAGAGTTGTGGGATGGCGGCACGTACCGCAGTCGCACTCCTCGTGAGTGCGTGGATTGAAATGCGTTTGCCATCCTGCCCCGTGAAGGGACGGTCGGTCGCACTCCTCGTGAGTGCGTGGATTGAAATACCTTGTCGTCGACCACCTTCGCATCAACGACCGGTCGCACTCCTCGTGAGTGCGTGGATTGAAATCATGTCTTCGAGATCGTAGCCAGTGAGCGCGTCGGTCGCACTCCTCGTGAGTGCGTGGATTGAAATGTTTTCGTTAGCCATTTTATCCCACCCCCCTTAGTCGCACTCCTCGTGAGTGCGTGGATTGAAATATCCTGTACCTCCTGCACCTGCATCGGAACTTTCACAGTCGCACTCCTCGTGAGTGCGTGGATTGAAATATCGGCACGAAACGCCTTTGTAAACGTCCAGCGAGTCGCACTCCTCGTGAGTGCGTGGATTGAAATGGGAATGAAAGCAATTTTGAGAAAGAACTTATCAGTCGCACTCCTCGTGAGTGCGTGGATTGAAATGTGATGTATTTTCTACCCCCCTGTTAGTATTCGGGGTCGCACTCCTCGTGAGTGCGTGGATTGAAATAAAATGAAAGGTTTTATGTGCGCCAAGTGTATTAGTCGCACTCCTCGTGAGTGCGTGGATTGAAATACGCAGTGGTAATGGATCGCGCAAGGCGTCCTCCGTCGCACTCCTCGTGAGTGCGTGGATTGAAATGGGAAGGTTCCGCTTTGTGCCGATGTCGGGCGAGGTCGCACTCCTCGTGAGTGCGTGGATTGAAATCGCCTTGATCTCGCAAGGTGGACTGGACGAGACAGTCGCACTCCTCGTGAGTGCGTGGATTGAAATGACGTTCGGGGAAGTCAAAGCTACGTTCATTACGGTCGCACTCCTCGTGAGTGCGTGGATTGAAATGGAATGGTTGACCTCACTGGTTGTGAGCTTGCGGTCGCACTCCTCGTGAGTGCGTGGATTGAAATTCACGTGGGATGACGATACGCAAAAGATACAAGGCGTCGCACTCCTCGTGAGTGCGTGGATTGAAATGTGGAGTTTACCTATGACCGCTTGTTGCTAGCAGTCGCACTCCTCGTGAGTGCGTGGATTGAAATAAATGCTCGCTGGCATCGACGCCAAGCGCAAACAATCGTCGCACTCCTCGTGAGTGCGTGGATTGAAATTCTTGCTGCACCCGTCGCATCTCGTCGAGGACGGGTCGCACTCCTCGTGAGTGCGTGGATTGAAATGTGGAGTATGGGACGCGGAAAATGCCAGCGCAACGTCGCACTCCTCGTGAGTGCGTGGATTGAAATGAATGCGATGTCTGCGATCAAGTCCGTCATCTCCGTCGCACTCCTCGTGAGTGCGTGGATTGAAATACGATCCCTGCCTTGCCGAGCCAACGTTTGACGGGTCGCACTCCTCGTGAGTGCGTGGATTGAAATCTTAGCCATCTTAAATCACCTCCGCGATAATATGAAGTCGCACTCCTCGTGAGTGCGTGGATTGAAATTGGCTTGCCGCTGGCTTGCTGTCGTCGAATGGCGTCGCACTCCTCGTGAGTGCGTGGATTGAAATACCAAGGCAGATCCTTATCTTTAGATACGGACATAGTCGCACTCCTCGTGAGTGCGTGGATTGAAATTGATTTAGGTTCTGATATTGGCGGTTGGCTCTCTGGTCGCACTCCTCGTGAGTGCGTGGATTGAAATCGGATGGCTTCGTTCTTCCAAGCACCGCCGTCCGTCGCACTCCTCGTGAGTGCGTGGATTGAAATAGTGACGTCGAAGTCGCGTTCGAACAAGCGTTGCGTCGCACTCCTCGTGAGTGCGTGGATTGAAATATCTATGATGCCCAGTCGATGATTCCATTTAAACGTCGCACTCCTCGTGAGTGCGTGGATTGAAATACGACGTATCACACGGTCAAGAATTACTTTGATGTCGCACTCCTCGTGAGTGCGTGGATTGAAATTTCGTTCTTGCGGATCTCATCCATCGCCCAGCGCGTCGCACTCCTCGTGAGTGCGTGGATTGAAATTCGAAAACGTTCGGTCTGACGAAAGACCAAGTCTGTCGCACTACTCGTGAGTGCGTGGATTGAAATTCAACTGGTTTATAGCGGTAGTAAATCAGATTTAGTCGCACTCCTCGTGAGTGCGTGGATTGAAATGTCGAGGAACTGATCGATGCCTTGAAGTTCATTGTCGCACTCCTCGTGAGTGCGTGGATTGAAATGTACCTGCTTTGACGTAATCAGAATTGATGGCGTGTCGCACTCCTCGTGAGTGCGTGGATTGAAATGACACGGTCGAAAAGAAAGCCATCGATCCGGCGGGTCGCACTCCTCGTGAGTGCGTGGATTGAAATTCTAATATCCTTAACTTTACGAAATCTTGACGTCAGTCGCACTCCTCGTGAGTGCGTGGATTGAAATATGTAGATGACTTCGAGGACACTTGTCGTCTCCGTGTCGCACTCCTCGTGAGTGCGTGGATTGAAATTTGATCACTCGTGAGTAAGTGATTCATCTACCTTGTCGCACTCCTCGTGAGTGCGTGGATTGAAATAGCATGACGTAGGCATCGAGGAAACGTTCGGCGTGTCGCACTCCTCGTGAGTGCGTGGATTGAAATATAGTCGGCTTGTTGTTCGACGGTATCAGCCATAGTCGCACTCCTCGTGAGTGCGTGGATTGAAATGCTGTTGTCTCGTTTTTCCTTCCTATCGGCATCCTGTCGCACTCCTCGTGAGTGCGTGGATTGAAATACTCCTCTGAATTGGTTACTAATAATATAATACAGTCGCACTCCTCGTGAGTGCGTGGATTGAAATGAGGTCAAGACCTTTTGTTTTGTCTTTCATGGCGTCGCACTCCTCGTGAGTGCGTGGATTGAAATAAATCAGAGCCGAGCGTGAAGACGATTCGCGGGCGTCGCACTCCTCGTGAGTGCGTGGATTGAAATCTTTGCTATCGGTCGTGATAACCAGGCGAACATTGTCGCACTCCTCGTGAGTGCGTGGATTGAAATATCGTTATCCTTGTAAATCCATCGACTTTTAACGTCGCACTACTCGTGAGTGCGTGGATTGAAATACGACTGATTGACAGCGGGCCTCTGACCCCCGAAAATCGTACTCTTTGCGCGTGCATGAATGTGAAGCATATTCAAAGGACGTTAAAAAGCGTCACTCAATGATGAAACCGCTATACTTGTGGAAATGAAGCAAGTAGAGGGGGAGATATCAGATGGAACAACCAAAACGAATCGGAATTATCGGCGGTGGACTCGCGGGGACGTTTGCTGCACGCCAATTACAAGTCGAGGGGTACGAGGTCGAGATCATCGAAAAAAGCCAAAGCGTCGGGGGACGCATGGCGACACGACGAATCGATCAGGGAACGGCGGACCACGGTGCTGTCTTTTTCACCGTCCGGACGGATGAATTGGCGCAGGAAGTCGATGAATGGCTCGAACGCGGATTAATCCGGAAATGGTTCGGCGATGATTTTCCGCGGTATATCGCGATTAACGGGATGAATCAACTCGTTCAGTCGATTGCACGTGATATTCCCGTCCACTTGAATGAACAGGTCGGACGGATTGAAGCGGACACGGTTTCCATGCGGACGATTTCAGCGAGCCAGACACGGGTCTATGACGCGATGCTCGTGACAGCACCGGTCCCGCAAGCCTATGACTTACTGCAAGCGTCCCGACTGACGCTGGACGCAACCGATCATACAGCGTTAGGCCGCGTCACGTTCGAACCGACATTCGTCGGCCTGTTTGAACTGAAAGAACCGCTCGAAATTGGACAGGTCGGTCTGGCGGACGAAGGGCTTGTCCCTGGGATGCTGAAGCTCGTCAACAACGCAGAAAAAGAAATCTCGGCGACGCCGTTACTGAGTGTCTACATGACGGGTGAGTGGAGTGAAGCCTGGTATGAAAAAGAAGAGGCGGTCACGCTTGCTGAAATCGAACGGCTCCTCCAAGCACAACTCGGTCCCGTCGAAATTGTCTCCCGTCAGTTAAAACGATGGCGTTATGCCCAGGCACGCGATGTCTTCCGCACGCCATTTCTAAAGCTGAATCACCATCCGCTGTGGCTTGCCGGGGATGCCTTCCTTGAAGCAGATGATACATCGGGACGGACACGCGTTGAGAGTGCCATCATATCCGGTCTCCGTGTCGCAGCGACCATCGATGCGCATTTCAAACAGCTGGTTCCAGTCTCAACTCCACAAAAAAAGTAAGCAGTGAAATGATTATCATTGAAAGTTAAGTTCATCTGAACGAGTTTTTAGGATTCCTTCTCAGGGTATAACTTTCAGAGGAAGTGAAAGTTGAGGGGGAGTAAGAGTGGACATCAAAAAACATCAAGTCACACCTGGCGCAACCGTTCGTTTGTCGGACTATAAGACGTCTGATCCGGACCGGATTTCTGAAGAGCAATTACTCAAGACATACATTCCAGATAGCGTTGAGGAATTGAAAGAGCTACATTGGCGGCTTCATGCAGAAGAAAAGCAGGGCATTCTTGTCGTCCTGCAGGCAATCGATGCCGGTGGAAAGGACGAAGCGATCAGCTATATCTTTTCAAACCTGAATGCCCAGGGCTTGAAGACGATTTCCGTCAAGAAACCGTCAGAAGAAGAACAAAAACATGATTTCCTATGGCGAATTCATGACGGGTTGCCGGCCAAGGGCGAAGTCGGGATTTTGAACCGCTCGTATTATGAAGACGTCATTGCGCCGCGGATTCATAATCTGCTTGAGGAGGAAGAGCTCCCGGACAATCAGGACGTTTGGCAGATGCGGTACCGGCAAATCAATGACTTCGAGCGGTACCTGGTCGAGAACGGCGTCCGTGTCGTCAAGTTTCTCTTTAACGTCTCAAAAGACAAACAAAAGGAACGGTTGCTCGAACGGATGAAAGACCCGAAAAAGAACTTCGAGTTTTCGTTCAGTGACGTCGAGGAGCGGGAACACTGGCAAGAATATCAAGACGTCTTCGCGGACCTCTTGTCACATACATCGACGGGGTATGCGCCGTGGCACATCCTCCCTGCGGACGATGATTGGTTTGCCCGCTACATCGTGACGGAAGTGATGAATGACGTTTTACGCGACATCGATCCGAAGTTTCCTAAAGTGTCGGACGAGGATCAAGAAAAACTAGATGAAGCAATCAAAAAGCTGGAAAATGAATAATTAAAGCCGGTCATCGTCTGACGATGACCGTTTTTTTATTTTTGGTAGAGAGTTGTTCGGATTTTTGACGTACATTAGCATCAGACACGTTATACTAAACAGGGAAGAAACGATGAACGATTTGGAGGAATCACACATGACTGAATATCCAAACTGTCCGAACTGTGGATCGAGCTATACATATGAAGATGGGAATTTGTTCGTCTGCCCGGAATGTGCCCATGAATGGACGCAGGCTGAAGCGGACGTGACGGAAGAGACGGCGGTCATCCGTGACGCGAACGGAAACGAATTGCATGACGGTGATACGATTACGGTCATCAAAGACTTGAAGGTCAAAGGGACATCACTTGTCGTCAAACAAGGAACACGTGTGAAAGGAATCCGTCTTGTCGAGGGAGATCACGACATCGATTGCAAGATTGATGGACTGGGCGCAATGAAGTTAAAATCCGAGTTCGTTAAAAAAATCTGATGTAAAAAACCGCCAGTCAAGTCGACATGGCGGTTTTGTGTTTTCGACGAATGAATTTATGTTCAGGACAAATGTCCTTTATCAATCATCCACCATCGTTTTAGGATAGGATGAAAGAAGATAACGAAAGGAAGGCGATACAGATGCGAGGTATCCTTTTTGCAATCAGCGGCGGTTTTTTCCTGACGCTCCAAAGTGTCGCCAATGCCCGAATCAGTGATGGGATCGGGACCTGGCAGGCAGCGACCGTGACCCAAATGACAGGCTTCATCGTCGCCTTATTGATCACATTCGCCTTACGCGACCGGACGTTTCAAGAGATGCGTCACGTCAAGCCACTTTATCTATCAGGAGGCGCACTGGCGGCAGCTGTTTTGTTCAGTAATATCACAGCCGTGCATTTGATGGGTGTGACATTGACGATTTCACTCTTTTTGATTGCCCAGCTCGGTCTGGCCCTGTTGATTGACTGGAACGGTTGGTTCGGAATGATGAAACGTCGGTTGCAGTTGCCGCAAGTCATCGGAATTTTGTTGATGGTCGGCGGTGTCTTGATCTTGAAACTATAAGGAGGGATTCGCGTGGAGGATGAGCGACTTGCGACATACTTGGATCGTTTTCAATTGACGCATGTCTTTGACGAGCGCTTACGTCGTCATCTTGAATGCGTCAAGGTCGAACCGGGCGAATACTTGTGCCAGCAGGGCGATGACGCGAAACAGCTGTATTTGCTCGTCGAAGGAAAGTTGAAGATCACACATATGTCAGCGGCCGGACGACGGCTCGTCCTTTCCTTTAAGCATCCGTTTGATTTAATCGGCGATATCGAATATGTCCGTCGTATCCCCTTGATGAATACGGTCGAGGCCGTGACACCGGTCCAAGTCTTTCGAATCAGTTATGCGGCACTCGAACAGGTCGGAACGGACAATCCGGCATTCTTACGTTTTTTACTCGAGACGATCACGATGAAATTCGAACTGAAATCCCACTCGATGAGCTTCAACCTGTTATATCCAGTCGAAGTCCGGCTCGCGAGTTATCTGTTGTCGATGACACCGGAAAAACAAACCCTGCCGGTCACGGATTTAGTTGATGCAGCGGATTTGATCGGAACGAGCTACCGGCACCTGAACCGGGTATTGCTCCAGTTCAGCCGGGAGGGATTAATTGACCGGACGAAACGGACGATTGAGATTATCGACCGCGCGGGTTTAATGGAACGTGTCGGGGAAAGTATTTATGAATAGGAGGCAGGCACGATGACACTTGGGATTTTACTCGCCTTATTTGGCGGGATGCTCGTCTGTATTCAAAACACCTTTAACGCCAAAGTCAAAGAACGGGTCGGAGCCTGTGCAACGACGACGTTAGTCCTTGGACTTGGCTTTCTCGCTTCACTGACGATTGGATTGCTCGTTGAAGGGACGGCACTTTTTTCTCTGACCGGTATGCAGCCGTGGTTTTGGTTCAGCGGCATCATTGGTGTCGGCGTCGTCCTGTCTGTGACGCAAGGCGTCCAGCAACTCGGACCGAGCTACGCGATCTCGATCGTCATGGTCTCACAAATCCTCTTTGCCCTGCTGTGGGACACGCTCGGGTGGTTCGGTCTCGAACAGGTCGCCTTCACATGGACGAAGGCAGTCGGCGTTCTCTTGATTGGCGGCGGGGTGCTTTTGTTCCAACTCGGCGGGAAGCTGACAGAAAAACGGATCTTACGAAAAGGAGCATGACGGATGAGCTATACAACATTACTCTTTGATATCGACCATACCTTACTAGATTTTGACGCAACGGAACGCTGGGCACTGCGAAAACTATTCGCGGACGAACAGCTCGAATGGACGGAAGAACGTGAAACCCGGTACCGGTCCATTAACAAAGCTTTATGGGCAGCCCTCGAACGGGGGGAAGTGACGCGAGACGCAGTCATCTCGGAACGTTTCGTGACGTTTTTTGCAGAGCAGGGACGGGTGGTCGACGGGAAACAGATGGATGAGCGTTACCGGACATATCTCGGTCAGGGAACGGATTTGATTGACGGGGCACATGAATTGGTCGGGCAGTTAAAAGGACATTACCGGCTCTACGTCGTGACGAACGGTGTCTCGCGGACACAACATGCGCGACTTGCTGGTTCAGGACTGTTGCCGTACTTCGACCAGATTTTTGTTTCGGAAGACACGGGCTATCAAAAACCGATGCGTGCCTTCTTTACGTATGTATTCGACCGGATTCCGGCATTCCGTCCGGACCAGACACTGCTCATCGGCGACTCCCTGACTGCAGATATCCAAGGCGGCATTTCAGCTGGAATTGACACATGTTGGTTCAATCCAAGTCAGGAAACGGATCCTGATGAATTGACGCCGACCTACACCATTGAACGGCTCGAACAGTTACTTGATCTGTTGCGGACGACGGAACGAGTCCGCTGACGAAAATAGGTCAAGATTGTGTGACGGTGAGGCGATAAAAGACTAGAAAAGGAGCAGAGTGTCATGAAGTTACGGGCAATGACCGCAGCAGATTATCCGGAAGTCGGACGGATTTACCAACAGGGGATCGAGACGCAGAATGCGACGTTCCGAACGGAAGTACCGCCGTTTGACTACTGGAATACCCATCATCACGTACACAGCCGGATTGTTGCGGAGGAGGCGGGACGGCTACTCGGTTGGGTCGCCATCAGTCCGTTTTCATCGATTCCGGCCTATGCTGGTGTTGCCGAAGTCAGTTTGTATATTGATGAAGACGTACGGGGAAAAGGAGTCGGGACGGCATTGATGCAGGCGCTCATTACGTCGAGTGAAGCAGCGGGCATCTGGACGCTGCACTCGCAAATCTTTCCGGAAAACACCGCCAGTCTCAAACTCCACAAGCGATTCGACTTCCGTGAAGTTGGTCGTAGGGAACGGATTGGACACTTGGCTGGTGTCTGGCGGGATACCGTGTTACTCGAGCGGAGAAGTGAAATTTAAAAAATGGGGCTGGCGCATAGGTCAGTCCCATTTTATTTTGCTGATGTACGTCATGTGTCGAGGGGGGATAAAACAAGCGCAAAAATCTGTTCCCCTTTTTTTACATCGATATCTCCCGGACCATGTATATCTTTAATCGAATAAGTACGCAATTCATTATTGACCGACAACTTACGCAGCAATAAAACATGGTAATGACTGAGTGTAATTTCATCATTCAGATGTTCTGAACTAAAGGCGTCCGGCTTTCGCTTTAAGACGTCATGCCCCCGCATACTGGTACCCTCGAGGTTTGCACCGAAGTGAATGTATTTCGCAGATGAGGATTGGAGGACGCGAAGCGTCGAATCGTATGTCTTTGGATTGATTTCCATTGAAAAGAGCGTCCGTTCCTTATGGTGTGGGAGGTACTCGACTCCTTTTAATAAATAGGTTTTGTTTAGTTTACCTTCCAAATGAAAAGCGGCGATGTCTTGACCGTTGATTTGCGCAAAGGCTTCTTCACCAGCTTTTATTCCAATCGGTGTCACAGTCAGGCGATCGTTTTCAGGTGAGAGACAGCCACTCAGTAATAGAGTGGCGAATAAGCAAGCAATACCAAACTTCTTCATGCAGTAACACATCATTTCTTAAGAATATTGTAGGAACGTCAGATTTTACTTTTGATTGGATAATACGATTCCGAAAATCCGCTCTCCTTTTTTGAGTGGCACGTCAGCGGGACGCGTGATTTCATTTAAATTAAATCCACGTATTTCTTCATTTTTCGACAGATGATAAACCATCAAAAGATTATAAGGGGTCGCCGTAGCCGTTTTTGAGCGGAAGTCGGCACCACGGACGATGTAATCGTCGAGATGCGTAAACGTATCGTCACCGAAAAGTACCGTATCACCGACGTCAATTCCAAATTTAATCAGATTGTCCGAGAACGACTGGGAAAACCGGATTGCGGTATCGTACTTTTTCGGTTCAAGTTCCATCGAGAAGAGGACATGTTCTTGTTTGTTCGGGAGATATTCGACACCTTTTAGCCAGTGGGTCGTCGTTAATGTTCCTTTTAACTGAACGGCACCAATCTGTTGGTTGGCAAGTGCCGCGAATTTTTCTTCCCCTTCTGTAACGGACAGGGGAGCGAGTGTGAAAGTAGAAGCAGGATGGGTGACAGGTGCTTTTTTCGTGGCGGATTCGATTTGATCGTGATTTTGGCTACATCCCATCAAAATTAATGCGGCAAGTGGTATGTACATCCAGTTTTTCATAGATGAAGCTTCTTTTCTTTATGTATTGGAAACATTATCCATCATTAAGCTTATCGTTTTTTGGGGGTGATTTCAATCAAGAACGGGAAAAGACTGACAGCACATATTTTCAGGAGGGGTAACGATGGATGATTTTTTCGGTGAAGGACTTGAGACGAATGAACAGAAACGGAAATCAAAGCTTGAGGAAGTATTTGATCAGTCGTTTGAAGCAGAACGGCGCGATTTTAACCAGTCGCTTAATCAAGAGGTGACCGTCGCCCTGATTGGAGACGTCAATGCTGGTAAATCGTCGACATTAAACGCGATCCTCGGGCGTGACGTCGCGACAGTCGGGGCACAACCGGGAGAAACGACACGCATCGATCAAATCCGGCAGCACCCGGAAGATAAAGTCATCTTCGTCGATACGCCGGGACTCAATGATGCGAACAGCTTAAATTCGGATACGACATGGCAATTTTATGAGAGTGCTGACGTCATTTTGTATTTCTTGAATGCGGCGGGGACCGTCTTATCGGAGACGGAAACAAAAAACTTTAATAAGATTTATGCTCATAACAAAAACATCCTCATCGTCGTGACAAAAATTGACGCGACAAATGACTTAGAGACCGTCACCCGGCACATCGAATCGAAGTTACCGGGACCGACCCTTGTCCCTGTATCAGCGAAGGACGGAACAAATATCGACCGGCTGCGGCGTGAGGTGCTCGACATCTTAAAAAAGTTCGATAAGGATAATCTATTTGTCCGCGAAATCGATCCTTCGTTACGGGGGAAAATCGCCAACAACTGGATTGTCGGGGCCGGGACAGCAGCGGGAGCGATTGGTGCGGTCCCGTTCCCGGGCGCGGACATCATCCCTTTGACGTCGATTCAAATCGGCTTGATGCTGAAGCTGTCGAACTTATACGAACGCAATTTATCGAAAGAGAGCGCAAAAGAATTGCTTGTCGTGACGATTGTCGGTAATTCAGGAAAAACGGCGTTTCGTCAACTGGCAAAGATGGTACCCGGATACGGGGCTGTCTTCGGAGCAGGAATCGCCTCGACGGCGACGCTCGCACTTGGTTACGGAACGAAATATGCCTATGAAAACAAAATTGAACTGACACCGGAAAGTTTGATGGGATTCGTCAAACGCTTCCGAAAGAAGTCGGAGTGAGCAAAATCTCAGTCATTTGTCAGACGCCCTGTTATGCTAGGAAACACAACAGGGAGGGATTGTCATGTCTACATTATTAGAAGAGATTCAAGCCTATCAGGAACAGTTCCGTCAGAAAGCGCCGGCTGAAAAGCAGCGGCTGATGACGCAGGCAACAGAAGAACTCGCAGCATCGAACGGAGCAAAAGGGTTAACCGTCGGTGACGAGGCGCCACGCTTTACGCTACCGAACGCGGCAGGAACATCCGTCGCTTTAGCAGATTTACTTACACAAGGTCCCGTCATCGTCACGTTCTACCGCGGCGGCTGGTGCCCATACTGTAACTTGGAGCTTCGTGCGTACCAACGTGAACTGGCGAAGATTCAGGAAAAAGGGGCGACACTCGTCGCGATCAGTCCGGAGACACCCGATCATTCGCTTTCGACACAAGAAAAAAATGACTTGGAGTTCGCCGTCCTCAGTGACGTCGACAATATCGTTGCTAGTCAATTTGATCTCGTGTTCGAGATGCCGGATTATTTGATTGAAATCTACAAAGCATCCGGTCTTGACGTCGCTGGACACAACGGAAACGAAGACTGGCAGTTACCGAAACCAGCAACGTTCATCATCCAGCCGTCAGGTGAAATTTCATTTGCCGATGTTCCGTCCGATTACACGAAACGTGTCGATCCGTTGACGATCATCTCAAAACTTTAAAAACGTCAGACAGAGTCAGCTTGATGCACATAGGAAACGCCGGTGATCCTGAATCGATCACCGGCGTTTTTTAGTTTAGGATGCCATAAGACGCGGATGAGATAGACATTAAGAAGTTGCAATCAACATAGAGAATTTTTGTTGTAAATTGTATATAAATGGGTAAAGAAAGGTAACGAATTGAAGAAATGGAGGTGCGGCGTCTCTCCTTTCCCTACAGAAGAGTTCGCTACTAGGATGTATAAATTAGAACCGGTATTCAAAGAACGTATTTGGGGTGGTCGTCGTCTCGAGGAGTTGTTTCAATTCGATTTGCCTACGGGTAAAATCGGAGAATGCTGGGCTGTTTCTGCACATCCTAGTGGATTGACACGTCTGACCGAAGGACCGAATCGTGGACAAACGCTTGATGTGTTGTGGGCATCACAACGGCTTGATTTATTTGGCTCCTATGCACTCGATTCGTTTCCTTTACATGTGAAGTTGCTGGATTCTTCCTCTTACTTATCGATTCAAGTCCATCCGAATGACGAAGAGGCAAGACGTCTTGAAAATGAACCGTATGGAAAGAGTGAATGCTGGTACGTCCTTGAAGCGGATGAAGGGGCGGAAGTCATTCTCGGGCACACGTTGACATGCCAGGAAGAACTGAAGCAATGTGCGAAAGAGAAGGACTGGGATAACTGTTTACGCCACATTCCAGTGCGCCGTGGTGATTTTCTTTATATCCCGAGCGGAACGATCCATGCGCTCGGACCGGGAATTGTCTTACTCGAGATTCAACAGATGAGTGACCGGACGTATCGGTTATACGATTACGATCGGTTGGACGAACAGGGAAATCCAAGGGAACTGCATCTCGAAAAAGCGATTGCTGTCACGACGATACCGGACGAACCGGCGATTTTTGAGCCGGTGGAGGAAGTCATGCCTTCGGGAATCAAGACGACACTGCTTGAAGCGCCCTGTTTTACAATCATCCGCCATCACGTGACGGGGGCGGATTATCTCCTTAAAAATCACGAAGTGTTTCGTTTACTGTCCGTTGTCGATGGGGAAGCCGTCGTTCGTCAGGATGAAACGAGCCGGATAATCAAAAAAGGAGAACATTTTTTTATTCCGCGGGCGAGTGGTGACTTTTTCATCACCGGGGAGGTCGAATTCGTGACGAGCGAAGTGTTTCCGCGCTGACTGAAGACTGGGCAATCAAAAAAAAGTGTAAACTTCCGTCAATACGAGGGAGTTTACACTTAATTATTATGAAGCGAAAAGAAAGGTTATCCTTTAGAACGTAACGAAATGGGTAGAGGATAGTTATCTTCTTCCGTCCAATCGACGGAGTATTTGACTTCAATCATGATCAAATCGTCGAGTGTCTTTAACGTATGCGGGACACCTTGCGGAATGTGGACGACAGACGTCGGTCCGAGGAGTTGCTGTTCCCCATCGATGATGGCTTCGGCCCGTCCTTTAAGGATGCTCCATGTCGAATCTGTATGTTCATGGTAATGGTGACTGATCATTTGGTCCGCCTTGATGTGCAGACGACGTGTAACGGCGTAGCGTCCGTCATCAAGTAATTGTTGATGCAAAATTGTCGCGTAACCCCAACGTTTCCACTCGAATTGAGGAGGAAGGTCTTGGTCGACAAGGTATTCTTTTAAGTGCGGGGTCTCGTCTTTTGAAGAGACGAGAACGCCGTCCGGGCTGACCGATACGACGAGATCCTCTAAGCCGATACCGAGCACCGGAATTTGAAGTTCGTTGACGATATGGGTGTTCTTCGACTTCAAGATTCGTGCATTGCCATGAAGAACACTTGGCATTTCTTCCGTCAACGTGTTCCACGTTCCGAGGTCCTTCCAGTAGCCTTCATAGCGATGGACATAAATCGATTCCGTTTTTTCGACGATCGCATAGTCAAATGAGGTTTTCTCCAAAGCATCGTAGGAGGCAAGGAGGTCACGGTATGCGGTCGGGACATCTTGCGCAGTCAATTGCTTCATCAGGAAACTGAGTTGGCAGGCGAAAACACCGCAGTTCCAAAGGGCACCTTCTTGAATCAACTGTTCCGCAACAGCCGTCGTCGGTTTTTCTT
The DNA here is from genome assembly GCF_018618755.1 of Exiguobacterium sp. s193. Lineage (GTDB taxonomy): Bacteria > Bacillota > Bacilli > Exiguobacteriales > Exiguobacteriaceae > Exiguobacterium_A. The sequence goes on along the minus strand of NZ_JACSMR010000010.1, from coordinate 90,845 downwards.
GGAACTTTTTGACGCGTGCCATCTTGTCTCCCGTCTCCGGTATGATGTAGCCATATTTCGGCGTCGGATGCAGCGGTTCGACCCCCATCAAATGTAACGCCTCCGGATGGGCATGGACGGCTTCGTCGAGTGCTGTGAACGTCTCGAAGAATGAGGTATCGACGTACGGGTCGACAGGCATGATGACGATCGTTTCCGTCGGATCGACGATTTCCGCCAAGTAGCTTGTCGCGAGCATGATAGCGGGGAACGTATCGCGGCGCGAAGGTTCACAGATGACGGCGACATCCTGACCAAGCTGATGTTCGATTGCATCGAGCTGTGCTTCTGTCGTTGTGATGACCGTCCGTTCGGATAAACCGACCTCCTGTAATTGAAGAAACACACGTTCCATCATCGATTGTTTTTGTCCTTGGTTATCTTCTAAAATTCGTAAAAATTGTTTCGAGCTTAAATCATTCGAAAGCGGCCACAGCCGTTTTCCCGAACCACCAGATAATAAGAGAATATACATTGTCATCCATCCTTTCGATAAAAAAATGGGGGTATTTATACATGGCACTTTATTTATTGGTAGATCCACATGAGCCGACTCGGAAAATTTTACAACGAAAGTTGCTTGCACATCAGCAAGCCGTCATGGAAGCAGGATCAGCGGAAGAAGCACTGGACTTGCTGGAACAATACGACATCGATGTCGTGATCACGGAACTGCGTTTACCGAAAATGGACGGTGTCGAACTTTTGAAGCAGGTGACGCTCGAGTATCCGGTCATCCGCCAAGTCGTCTTGACGGATTATGTCCAAATCCATACGTTGCTCGCAGCGGTCAACTCGGGTAACATCAGTCGTTTGATGACGAAACCTTTGAGGGTTGATGCGACGATTTTAGGGATTCTTGAGAAAATTGGGGCAGAAGTCGTTGAGCTGAAGTCACGTAAAACAATCATTTCGACGGCTTTTAATGAAGTCTTGCTGAACTCGAACCGCCCGTATTGCTTGTTCTTTGAAGATGGGACGATCATCGGTCAGCGTGAACTTAATCTTGCAGACAAAAATGCACCGAGTGACGAAGAAAAAGATGGATTGCGCCGGCTTGAATTTCCGACGCAATTCGGGACGTATATCTTGTATCAGTCGGTCACGAAAATGATCATGAAGCCCGTTTGAAGAGAAGGGAACTGACGCCGATTAAGCTGAGGCGGACATACATGTAGATCACACCAGCCGTCAACTTCGGATGCGTGACGTACTTCTTCATATTTGTCGGATGATAGAGAACCGGACGGAAGAAGTACCAGCGTTTGAGGGCTTTTAAAAAGCCGCCGTCTTCACTTGCGAGTGTCGTCGGCATGACGTCAAAATAATAGCGTTTTTTCTTCAGCAGGTCGGCGAGTTCGACCTGTTTTTCGTTGTGTCGGACGTGGGTGAACGTCGCCCGGCGGATTTCCCCGCCTTGTTCGAGGTAACGGATTGTCGGTTGTGTCTCTTCGAAGCTGATTTGGGTCGGATCGATTTCACCTGACTGAACATAGGCGGCAAGTCGCCAAAAACGGGCTGCCTCAATCGAGTTGGCATCAATTCGGTCGTCCGGTACGTTAAAAAGGTTACGTTCAAATACTTTGACCTGACTGAAATAGTTCGAATAGTCACTGTAAGCCTGTTCCGGAATGATCAGGGCTCCGATGGACGGGTGGGCCTCGAGATAGAGCAGGCAACTTTTCAGTAGACCATCTGCGAGGACCATATCGGAATCGATGACATAGAGATACGAGACGTTCAACGCCTTCAAACGGTCGATGGCTGTTTTTCGGGCGATGCCGCGCTCACCATGTGGGAGGGCGACGACTTCGAACCGTTCATCACCTTCCGTCATCTGGCGCATCAAGGCGACGGTGCCGTCAGTCGAACCATCGTCAGCGATGACGCACCGGAATGCTGCTTGTTGGAGCTTGAGCGAAGTAATCGTTTCATGGATGATGGCTTCATTTTCATACGTCGACATGGCGATTCCAATCATTCATATTCCTCCTTGAATTGTGATGGGACAAGTACGGTATCGAGCCATTCTCGAAAACGGTGTCCGGTATTATCCCAGTGCAGCGTCTTCGCAAAACGGTGGGCGGCAAATTGAATCGCTTCGTACTGTGCCGGGTCCTGAATACACGACCGCATTTCAATCGCTAACGCACCTGGCGTCTGTGCAGTCGCTAAGTAACCGGCTAACCCATACTGGACGGCGTCCCGTAGTCCCGGGGCATCGTAGACGATCGTCGGTGTTCCGACAGCCGCTGCTTCACTGACGGTCAATCCCCAACCCTCCCGTTTTGACGGGAACAGCAGGGCCGTCGCCCGACTCATCCGTTCGAGCTTCTCCTCTGCACTGACGAATCCGAAGTACGTGATATCTTGCCGCATCTCTTCCGGAACAAGTGGATTCAGTTCGTTTTCGATATAGGCGTCATCTTTTTTACCGATTACCCAAAAGCGGGCGGCAGGAAATTCTTGTTTCAGCGTCACGAACGCTTTGATCGCATCGTTGATTCCTTTATAGGCAGACATGCGCCCGACATAAAGGAAGGTCGGATTCGCTTCTTTTGCTTGCCACTGCTCTTTCGGCCACGGAACGAAGTCGAGTCCCTCGGGCAAAATCGTGACGTGTTCCGGTGTAAAGCCGATGTCGATCAAGTCGTCCGCCGTCGACTTGCTGACAGTCAGAGCTAAATCGTTTCGGTAGAGACGGAGGCGTGGAGTCTCCGTCCGCTCTCCTAACCAGGCATAGGGTTGTTTAACGTTGATGTTCCAAATTTCACGCGTCAATTGATGAATGAACAAGACGCGTTTCGCCCGTGGTACGTAAAGGGGCGTAAAAAATTGATGGGTGTTGACTTGATCGACGACAAGGTCGATCGTCGCCGCGTGCGTTTGGTAATAACTGAAGGCATAAGGAATGACGGTTGAGAGCGTTCCGCGCCGGATGTAGGTGACGCCGTCGAGGAATTCGACATCATGTCCCCCTTCGAAGCGAGGCGAGATATGTGTGATTTGGTAATCATCCGCGACACGTTTGAGCATCTCGTGTGTGAAGACTTCCGCACCACCTGCTTTCGGGTGCTTGATGTCACGCCAGGATAAGAATAAGAGATGTGGTTTCATTCGTCTTCCTCCTTCAAAGTAGTAGTCGGTACGCGGTGTTTTTGTAAGATGAGCCGTAGGAAAACGGCACTTGCGAGAAAGACGATGACTTGCGCCGTCAACCAGATTTCAATCGTCTGGCGGAACAAGAGTAAGGAAAGGACAAGTACGACTAAGATGCCCCAGTACCACTTTAAGTAGCCGGTCCGGTGTAAGGAAAATTGAACGAGTGCTTCGTATTGAATCAGAGTGATCCCCGCATAGACGAGTGCCATATATTTTACATATTGTCCCGATTGTTCATACCCGTCTCCGAATAAAATCGGAATCAAGTACGGAACGGCGAGGAAGTAGAAGAGGACGGAACAGGCAAGTCCACCGACAATCAAAAAATACAGTTTTCGTTCCCATGCGATGAACGTATCCGACTGATTCAAACTGCTGAGTCGTGGTAAAAGTAACTGAGAAAGTGAAAGCGCGACGAACAACAGCAATTGACCGAACCGGAGGGCGACGGAGTAATCCCCTGCGAGCGTCGGGAAGAAGCGGGTGACGAGCAGGCTGTCGAGTGTAAAGAACAGCGTCATGACGACTTGGGTATGGATCATATGGGTCAATCCGTGCCATTTCGTCTTGCCGGAGCTTGCTGGAAATGATACTTGCACCAAACTGCTGAGATACGCGAGAATCATTCCGAGCAAAATGAAGAATAGGGCGAGCGTGACGTCGGTGTAGCTTAAGAAAACCCACGTGGCCGCTACCTTGACGACCGACTCGACGTAGTAGGAAAAATTCAACGCATAAAACCGTTCTTCTGCTTGAAGAACACCCCGCCGAAACGATAGCAGGATATGGATTAAGATTGTAAGTGTGATTAGAAGAAGGTTTATTTTGGTAAAAGGTAGAATGAATGGTAATACGTACATTAAAATAAGTAAGATGAATCCGGTGTACAGAAGTAAGCGAAGACGTAACTGACGGTATTGATTGTTCAGGCGCTGGCTGAGGTCACGGGTGACAGTCCATTGTAGAGCACTACCGATAATCAACAATAATCCAAGTAGAGCGAGGTACGCGTTGAGTAGTCCATAATCGACGCTCGATAACTCTCGGGCGAGTAACAAATGATAGGCATAGTTGACGACGTTCAATAAGACATCAAGTAGCGGAAAGATCAAAATGACCGCATGACGGTTTAAAAAGCTTGTCAATGTAACCCCTCCAGTCGATCGATTTGCGTGAAACGGAAAGGATGATAGTGAATGAATCCAGGTCATATTGCAGTCTTTAGCGATCAAGCACGGCAAATTCCCTATGAGTCATTGATTTCGTACTATTCAGTACTACTTTACACACAACCGGGCAAGTGTCCTGCTTCTTTCGAACAAATTGCATTGACGGAAGTCAAAGAGGCGGAAAGTGAGCATAATATTAAACTCTACATCATCGACTATTTGAAGCGTGAGGATCAAATCCAAGTCATCAATCAAATTCGTGATGGCAGACCACGCGCTAAGATTCTCGTCATTAAAGATGTCGTCCGGATGAAGGGGGATTTTCCGTACCAGGAAATTCACGGGGATGGTGTCTTCCGTATCTTTTCTTATCGCCCGTCCTATCCAAATGAATTGTTCGCTGAAATTCAACATTTGCTTCACCCTGAATATCCCATTTTAAAAGATACTATAGCCTTTATATTACCAATATTTAACGAAGAGAAACGTTTTGGGCATGTCAAAGAATTTTTAGAGAGTCTCGCCGCGCTCGTCAGTGAAGATTATATTCAAGCGTCGATCAATTTCTTTGATGATGCATCGTCTGACCGCTCGCAGGATTTGCTCCATGATTATCGTTCAATCGTCATGGAAGCGACAGATACCCTCTTTACGGTGGGATACCTCGAAGTGCACCAGGTCGAGCACAATACACGGAAAGCCGGCTTATTCATCGAAGGGATGAAAAACATCTCAAGCGATTATTATGTGTTCGTTGATGCGGATAACTCCTTTAAGATTGAAGACATATCCCGCCTGTTGACGATTGCACAGGAAGGATATTACGATCTCGTCACCGGAACAAAGGATTTGACGATTGAGGACCGGGGGATGGTAAGGCGGCTGCTCAGTTTCGCGAAACGGAACGTCACGCGACCCTTCTTACCGAAGGGGGTCACCGATTCCCAGACCGGACTCAAAATCATCAACCGCCGGGTCGTCCACCGGATTTTACCGTATCTCCATGTCGAAAGTGGACTGGCAATCGACTTAGAATTGATGTATGCCGCCAAAAAGGAACGTCTCCGAGTCTTCCAACAGCCCGTGACCTGCATTGAGCGGGAAGGGTCACACGTCAATATCGTCAAGGATTCCCTCGCCTTCTTGAAGACGATGGCACTGCTTTATAAACGGCATCATTGATAAAACCCGCCTGACTCTAGAAACATAGAGGCAAGGCGGGTTTTGGTTAGCGTTCTTTTTTGAAAGGATTTCTAAACGACGGACGGAACGAAAAACGATGTCGCAGACGCGTCCGCCATGTTTCCGGTCGCCGTCCCGTCATCCACCAGATAATCAAAAAACTGAGTGGGAAAGCGAGTATCAGTAGACCAAGTCCCCCGTAATAAATCGGACGTAAGACAACAGTCACAGCCGCTTCTTTTTGGGACGAACGGTACAGCTGACTGACGCCGTTGAGGGCGATGTTCCCTCGCATCGGGGCGACACCATCCTTTAGTTCGAACAGCGGTGTCGGGGAGTCGTTGACGGTGAAGCGACCGAGCGTGTCCTTGCTCGTGAGTTGTCGGCTCATCCATGACTTGTCGACCGATAGCGTCTCGGGCGCTGCTGTTGCGAACAACGGCGTGCCCGTCTGTTCTGCCACCATGAATTGATCGACGAGAATCAATTTTTCGTATGGCAGAAATTCAAGGTTTTTCAGCTTGAGTTTGCCAGCCGTCTTTTCATTTCCCCGCGTCCAGATATGAAGTTGCATCCGGACCGCCTTTTTCGGTGGAATCAAAATCTGTTCATAGTGATTCCAGCGGCTTTTCTTATCTTCTTCAACTTCATTGATGAAGTCCGTTCCGATGACACGGTCGTCCGCATCGAGGTAATAGACCTTCAAGTGACGCTGGCGGACATTTTGACTGACCGCATCGAACTGTAGCAAATACTCGTGGTTCGGTTTTGCCTTGACCTTTTGTGATGCATAGATGTACCAATCACAGGAACAGGTCGGATCATAGTCAATCGTATAGACGCCGTCCCGTTCACTGTCGCGGAACATGTCCTCAGTGATCGAGACGCACGTTGCACAGTTGGCGGCGGCTTCCGGCTCCGCCAGTGGTTTATCGGTCACGATCTCATTCGGGTCGAACTTATGCAAATCATCCATCGTGACGAGGGACGGGACAGCGCTTGAATAGGTGAGCTCAATCTCATACCGTCCGCTTACTAACGGAATATCTTCGAGGGTGATTTGATGGAGCGCACGGTAGACGTCCGGCAAGGATTCGAGCTGGTACGCGAAATCCCGGTGCAGCGGGTCAAACGTAATCGTATTTTTACCGAGATCCGTCTTTCGGATATCGGCCGCTTTAAAGTCGGAAGCAGTCAAGACACGCCGATAGACGACATCCGTCTCGTTGCGGATCAAAACGGTCAGCCGACCTTTCGGATTCGTCGGTCGGGTCGCTTTCAGTTGAATTTCGTAATTTCCATCCTCCCGGATATCGATTGAACGTTGCAAGGTTCCACGCTGTGCCGCGATTCCTTTTCCGAAGCTCAGCCCCGGATAGTTTCGCTCAGACTGAATATGTCCCGTATAGTCGAAGGCGGTCTCCGCTTCGAGCACCATCATGGTTTTTGTGATGGGCAGTTTTTCGTCGAGCTGCTCCGTAAGCTTCGTCAACTCGGGTTTCGGAATCAAGACGATGTTTTGAATCGCATTGAAGCCAAGCGTGTTCGTGATGCGTAACGTCGAGCTCTTTCCTTTAGCGACGAGATTTCCGAGCGGTACCCACACGAGCTTGGCACCTGCCGTCTGTTTCGTATTGATTGGAATTTTTTGTCCGTTAAATTCAAAGTCGAGTTGTCCACCGTTTTTATTCAGGAGCACGCGAGCGTACCCGGCGTAACGACCGCGAGCGGTATCCTTCGTCATTTCAATCGTGTTCGGGACCATGTAATCCTCAAAACTGTAAATCTTGATGTCATGGACCCACCAATATGTCTTTCGTTCCGGACGCTGGAAGCTCAGCAAATCAATCCGCATCGTTTTCGCGTCCTTCGGCGTGACATATTCGCCTTGTAAGTGAATCGCGTCGACGTCACCCGAGTCTCGCGGAGCAACGACGTAAGTCTGATTCAACTCACGGTCCTTCGCATCGTAAAAGCGGACCTTGACGTGCAGGCGGTCGACACCACGTCCGGAAGCGGTGATATCGAAGCGGTAAGCATTGTTCGGTAATGCTTTCAGCTTCCCGGACTTCGCGACTTGCCAGATGTATTTCGGGTCTCCTTCCGCGACTTCCGCCCGCAGGACGGGTAAGTTGTTTTCCTTAGATAAGGGGTTCGGTGACAGGTCGACGATGTCCGGGTTATCAGCTTTAAAGAATGTTTCATCTTCGAGCATCGAGTTGAACGAAGCAACTTGTTTCGTTTTTAACTGATCGAGCTTATAGACCGGGGCGTCAATCTTTGCAGAGGCAAACGAAAGCCCGATGCCGTCCCCGAAGTCGAGATCAAACGACGGATTCGTGATACCTTGCGTCCGGAGGTACCAACGCCAATCGCTGTTCGCTAAAAACGTTTTCCCCCAGTTTAAAAAGGAGTTGGCAGAATCGATGGCGTTGAACGGTTTCCAAAAATAAGCATCCGGAACTTGGCTCAACAGCAAATCGTTTTCTTCCGCCATCTCGATGATGTCATCTTGTTTTAGCCATGCCAATCCGTCTTGGTGCGCCTGTGTCGCATAGAGAATCGACTGTGCGCCAAGCGAATAACCGTCAAGTGTCGAGAACGTAACGGAGCGTTCGAGCCCGTACGGCGTCAAAATCAATTGTGGCACGGTCCGTGTGTCGAGTGGTTCGATTAAATCGAACAATGTGAATAAGCCGACTTGTTTTGTCGCGAGTAAATCATGTTGTGTTTTGAGTAATTGTTTATTAAAGGCTTGCCGTTCTGCCATCCCGGCATATTCGGTCCGGTAGGCGAACTGCTCGAGTCCGAACGCCTTGGCGATTTGTCCGGCTTGGTCGGACCGACCTGTATCGAGTAGATACTGCAAGAACGTCATCATATAACCGATTGTCGGAGAAGAGCCCTCGTGATGAAAGACCGTGTCAGCCTGCGACCCGTACACTTGAACGTCACCCGTCGCCTTCACTTCTCCGTCCGGATTCGGATTTTTGTTCCAGGTCGGCGTCGCAACACCCGTTCCTGGTTGTGTCATCTCGTCTGCGATCGGAAATTGGAGCCACTTGCCGTCAATCAAGGAGTGGACGGTCGTATATTCTTTTGGCATCGTCACGGGACGATAAAACCCTTCCATGTAGACACTGCGGTAAGGTAAGAAAAACAGACTGAGTGCGACGACCGTGATGCCGATTGCAAGTGTCCGGTACAACGGGAGCGGGAGCGTCTTCGAAGGGCGATTAAAAATCGTCGCGAGACTCGACGCAAGCAACAGGCTGTAACTGACCATCAAGAGACCAACTAGTTTGTTCGGGTCACGGAACATCGCCCCGATCAAAGGGGTTTTCGTGACGAACAGGACGAAGAAATCAGCGACCTGTTCATGGGTGCCGGTCGCAAAGACGATCAACGGCAAACTGAGTCCGGTGAAGAATAAGTGAATCGGTTGGCGGTACGAGACGAGTGCTCCGAGCAGAATCAACAAGAGAATGAGACCGCCGCCAAGCCAAAAACTGAGAGGAAGCGTCGTCAAATCGAACATCGGCCACCAGTAGCTCGTCAAATACAAGACGTTTGACCAGGACGAGTTCCGGCTGAACAACATCAATGTATCGGAGACGTTGATGTTGTGCTGGGAAGCTTGTGATCCGGTCAAAATCGAACCGACGTACATAAAGAACCAGTAGGAATTAAATAAAAGAAAAATCAATCCGAAAGCAACCGTCGACCGGACATAAAATCCGATCAAGGGTTTGACGATGTTCTCCTTACGGTGTGTCCAAAATGTCTTCAGGAAAATCAATCCGACCATGATGCCCATGTAAATCAACGAAAAGAAAAAGTAATGGATGCCACCTGCCATGAAAGCGAAAATGACAGCGAGTCCGACGAGATCAATCCATGTTCGTCGCGTCAGACGTCCCGACAGCGTGAAATTCGGGTTCAACTGTTGACGGAACTTCGGGTCAAAAATATTTAGGAACAACAGCAAGGCAAGTGGAAAAACGGAATAGCCACATAAGAGATAGATGTGCTGGATGCGGGTGATGATCCAAGGATTCAAGGCGTAAAATAATGCCGCGATTCCAAATGCGACGAGTGATAACAGTGAAAAATGTGCCGAGACATAAACGGAGTGTAACCGTTTCGTCAAGGCGAACATCGAGACGGCTGAAACAATCAACAGTCCGAAAATAAACGATTTAATCAAAATCGGGCCAGAAGCGCCGAATGCTAGACTTAACAGATAAAATGGGAAAATATAGAGCAGGCGTGGGACGTTGAGGAGCGTCGTCGTACTCCACCGGTTATTCCAGGCGCCGAAGATCTCTTCTAAATACCGATTCGAAGATAACCCAAACGACATATCACTGAAGACGACCATCCCGGGTCGAAAGAGGGCTGCCCCGTATAAGAAAATGACGAGGAGGACACCTGATAAAACGGTGGCATCTTTCCAGTACGTCCGTCCGAACCGGATGAAAGAACCCCTCAGCTGTTTAACGAAAATCTGCATCAAAGAACTCCTCTCTAAAAAAGGTCAGTCTTACTAGTTATTCGGTGTAGAGAGGTGGGATTCCTAGAAATGATTTGTGTGATTTTTAAAAATAGACAATTGGTTCCAGACGGTAGACAACCTCTTATGAAAGTTGGAGAGCTATTGTCTTGTTGTTATGAAAGAGAAGCCTACATACAGAAAACACCGATGCTTCCGTATGAAAAACGGGAGCATCGGTGTTTTGGTTTGTCCAGGACGGAACGTTTATGATCGTTCGACGTGGTTCGTCAATTCATCGACGAGCAGTTCAAGTGAATCCGTCATCTGATCGAGTGATTCGGTCATCGTCTCGAATTCGTGTTGGACGCCGGCTTGTTCTTGCAGTCCGGCAGCTGTCGATTCAATCCCGCGACGCACCTCAAGCGAAGCGACACGTGTCGTATCCATCCGTTCTCCGATATCAAGCATCTGTGTGCCGACACCTTGACGTGCCGTTTGAATGGAACAGATGCTCTGTTCGACATGTTGGATCATCCCTGTGATATCCGCGAACGTCTGACCGACCCGTTGCGTCATTTGTCGGTTTTCCGTCAGCGTATCGGCATAGGCTTGAGCCGTCGTTTTGATTTGTTCCGTATCCTCGACGAGGGCATGCAAGACGTCCGTGACTTCATTTGCGTAGCTCCGCGACTGGACGGCGAGATGACCGACCTCGGTTGCGACGACGGCAAACCCACGTCCCGCTTCACCAGCCCGTGCTGCTTCGATAGCTGCGTTGAGTGCAAGCAAGTTCGTTTGCCCGGCAATCGCTTCAAGGCTCGCGAGAATCGTTTGGATTTTATCAGAGCGTCCCGTCATCGCCTCGACCGATTGGTTTAAGCGATTCGTCGCTTCGACCATCGCTTCGACCCGTTGCTCCATCAACTGCATCTCGTCGTTCCCGCCACGGGCCGTTTCCGTCATTCGGACTGCCGTCTCTGCCGTTGCGGCCATCTGTGCTTGAATCGTCGCGATGGCTTGATTGACTTGTTGCAGCTGGTTGGTCCCGTGTTGCATCGATTGATGTTGTCCATCGGCTGAGTCGACGATCGGTTCGATGGCAGCAGCGATTTGATTCGTCACGACAACAGAGTTCGCTGCCGCTTGTTTTAAGTGTGTCGTATTAGTTTTTAAATGACTGACGAGGGCTTCGATTTGTTGGCTGACATTCGTGATCAGCGCATCAGCTTCTGTTTCACGTGTCATCGCAGCCTGACGTTCCCGGTTTTGGACGGATATTTGAATGATGAGAGCACCACTCGTCAAGAGTAAGAACACAGCGTGAATCATCAATAAGCTAAACGGATAATCGTTTGTGCCGCAAATCAAAGTCGGGGCCAAAAAGAACCCGGCAAAATGTTGAATCGCGAATAACACCGTGCTGATTAAAATTAAGTCAATCCGACGGAAGTAGGCAATCAATGCCAAGACCATGAAAATCGAGAAGTGATATTCGACGAGTCCTTCTCCACCAGCAACGATCGACATACTCGTCAAGGTGAGGGATAGCGTCAGGAGTAGAGCGACGTGCTTACCCTTCGGATGAAGGCGGTAAAGGATAAAAGCACCGATTAGAAACAGCACAGGGATTACGGCGATTACCGTTAATGTCGCGAATGATGCAAGGTGGGTTCCACGCAATTCGGAAATCCCTTCTCCGAACGCCGTGAAACGATGGAGCCCGTGGACAAGCAAGGATAAAACGACGATAAGAGACGTGATGCCGAGCATGAGTTGATGACGACGTTTCATAAAATAAAATTCCTCCGATTTCTAGTTGAAAGTAAAACAAAACAGTTTCTTGTTTTGTTAAGCGTATCAAGACTATCGGTCGCGCCAGAACGTTTGTTGAGTGGGAAAAAAAGTTATTCGCACATTCATTATTTTTCTAAAAGAATGTGCATGAACCAATGCCGGAACGGGTATATAAAAACATCGAAATTTGTAGGAGGAAAACGCATGAAGTGGAAGGGAAGAGAACGAAGCTCGAACGTAGAAGACCGTCGGGGGATGGGCGGGAAAGGAGTCGCCGGAATTGGGGGTGGACTCGGAATCATCATCTTGATCGTCGTGACGTTGATGGGTGGGAATCCGGCTGATTTGCTCGGTGATTTATCCGGTTCAGAAAGCGGTACGAACTCAAATTATCAAGAAACAGCGAAAGAAAAAGAAGCTGCCGACTTTGTTTCGGTCGTGCTCGCCGATACGGAACGGGTCTGGACGAAGGAATTCAAACAAGACGGGATGACCTACAAAGAACCGACACTCGTCCTTTATACCGATCAAGTCAGTTCCGCGTGTGGACAAGCCGGAAAATCAGTCGGTCCTTTTTATTGTCCGGGTGATCAGAAATTATACATTGATTTGAGCTTTTATGATGAATTACAAACTAAATACGGGGCACCTGGCGACTTTGCGATGGCTTACGTCATTGCCCACGAAGTCGGACACCACGTCCAGACGCTACTTGGGACATCAGACGAAATCATGCCGCTCCGCCAAAAGATGAGTGAAGAAAAATTCAATAAGTATCTCGTCCGCTTCGAACTGCAGGCTGATTATTATGCCGGTGTTTGGGCGCATCATGCTCAAGGCGAAAACTTGTTAGAAGAAGGAGATCTCGACGAAGCACTGGGTGCTGCCAATGCTGTCGGGGACGATACGCTTCAGAAAAAAGGGCAAGGATATGTCGTACCGGAAAGTTTTACGCACGGGACATCGAAACAACGAAAAAGCTGGTTCCAAAAAGGTTTTGATAACGGAACGATTGAAGGTGGCGACACGTTCAAGGCAGCAAACTTATAAGTGGGTGACTTCAAAAAGAGACCGTTCCGAGTGGGGAACGGTCTTTTCAGTTTGTTGTATGTCTTGACACTACATGTTAAGGAATCCCAAAACCAATTCGTGATTTTTTTTGGGTTCAAGGCAATGGTAAGCATCGCTTGAAGCGGCGCGATGCTTGTCCCAGGAAAACGATTCGAGGTGAACAAAAAAAGCGCAATCCTTCTCGTTAGAGAAAAATTGCACTTTGTCTTCAGTCTGAAGAGACCGTTCCGAATGGAGAACGGTCTCTTTTGGTTAGTCGTTGTAATTGTTGAACATCTTCGCATCATCCGGCACATTCGCAAGATAGACGATTTTTCCGTCCGCATCAAGGCGGGCGATATCCGTCCCGTCCTGCGTGAAGACCGTTCCGTCAGCCCGCTTGCCGCAGACGGCCCAGCGTGTCTCGAATGTATCGGCATCTGCTGACGGCAGCCAGGCTTCATACATATGTTTGATGTCCTGGTTGGCAGTGAAGACCATCCGGACGAAGTTTTTCCAGGCGTCGATGCCATGTTGCTCGTGTCCGTTCAGGACGAACGTGATGTCGTCCGAAAAGAGGGAAACGAGGTCACTAAAAGCTTGTTCGTCGGTCCGGGAAGCGTCAAATAAATCAAAGTAGCGGTCAAGTGTAGTCATGAATAAGTCTCCTTTTAGTTGCGAATCATTTGTTGTTCGATCAAGGCTTGCAATGTCGTTAAGTGGTCAGAGGGACAGTTCCGATCGATTTCCTGTCGGAGCGACCCGATTGTTTCGCGTTTTAAGGTCGATTGCCAAGCGTCTTCTGCTTCCGTCATCAAGTTCGACAAGAGACGGACGTTCTGTTCCTTGATGCCCATTAAGTCTTCAAAGACACCACTTGAAGCATAAAGGGATTGTTTTCCTTCGATGGCTTCGTAGACGTCAAAGATGCGAATCCGGTCGGAAGGTTGATTCAGACGGAAACCGCCTTTGACCCCCGGGACAGACAGGAGGAGGTCGGCACTGACGAGTTTACGTAATAGTTTTTGAAAGTACGTCGGTGAAGCGCCGAGCTGCTGACTGATGAACTCACCGGGTAAAAGTCCTTTCTCCGGCAAAAAGGTCAGTAACAGCATCGCGTAGACGGATTGTTCGACTCCGGTTTTCATTTGCATGGTAATTCGTCCTTTCTGTATAACGTGGATAACTGTTGTCTATAATAGTGAACGTTAGCAATTTTGTCGAGTAAAGTGCTTCTCACAAAACCGTCACACCTTTGGAGCGGCATTCTCATGGCAACTAAACGAAGGATTCGGTATACTGAATGTACGATATGTGAAAATATTCACTAAAAGTCGTTCACAATTTGTGAAGGGGCGTTTTTATATGAATCCACTTAAAGGAATCATCTCGATTCCACGTACGATCATGTTGCAATTGATGCTGGCGGCTGTCCTGATGGGGATTGCGGTCATCGGTCAATCGTACTTGATCGTCATCATCGTCGACCGCATTTTTCTCCAAGGGGACGCCTTTGCGGCAATCGTTCCGCTACTCGGTGTCTTACTGCTCATGCTGATGTTGCGGGTCGCTGTCACGTACTGGAACGGACGGCTCGGGACGGTCCTCGCGGCGCGTGTCAAACAAGACATTCGCCAGGCGCTCGTCGCGAAGTATACGACGAGTTCCGTCGAAGTGATGTCGCAAGGACAGTCGGGACAAAAGGTCAGTGTATTGCTTGACGCGGTCGATGAGATGGACAGCTATTACAGCCAATACTTGCCGAAAGTCATCCAGACGTCGATTGTTCCCTTGATGGTGCTGATCGCAGCATTCAGTTATGACTGGATTACGGGTCTCGTCATGATGATTACGGCACCGTTCATTCCCTTGTTCTACATCGTCATCGGGATCATGACGCAAAAGCGTGCCGATACGCAGCTCGAGAAGATGACGGCGTTCTCGGGGACCTTCCTCGATACGCTGCAAGGCATCACGACGTTGAAGTTGTTTGGTCGCGCGAAAGCACAGCAGGATGTCATCGAACGGAGTAGTCTCGACTTCCGCGATGCGACCTTGACCGTACTGAAGCTCGCCTTCTTGTCATCGTTGATGCTTGAGTTCATCTCGATGCTCAGCATGGGGATGATTGCGCTTGAGGTCAGCTTACGGTTGATTCTCTTCCAAAGCATCACCTTTGTTCCGGCCTTCTTGATGCTTGTGCTTGCACCGGAGTATTATTTGGCACTAAAAGAGATGGGGGCAGCATTCCATACCGGACGGGGAAGTGTTGCGGCGGCGAAACAGATTGCGTCTGAACTGACACAAGATGACCGGGGTGTAACGTTCGGGTCGGTTGATTTACCGACTGCGACCCCACCGCGGATTGAACTGAAAGACGTGGACTTTACGTATCAGGATGAGCGGTTTGCACTGACCGACGTCACGCTCCGGATTGAACCGTATCAAAAGATCGCCTTGATTGGACGAAGTGGTGCCGGGAAATCGACCGTCCTGCAGTTACTCGCGGGACTAGCGGATCCAAAGAACGGCGAAGTGCTCCTGAATGGTCAGCCACGCGCACAAATCACGGAAACGAGCTGGTTCGGACAGCTCAGTTATATCTCGCAACATCCTTACCTGTATGCGGGGACACTCGCCGACAACATCGCCATCGGTGAATTACGGGAGGCGACGCGGACAGACATCGAGCGTGCGGCAACTGCCGCAGGACTCAAAGAACTGATTGCGAGTTTACCGGACGGGCTCGACACCGGAATCGGTGAAGGGGGGCGCGGTTTATCAGGTGGCGAAAAACAACGGGTCGCACTCGCCCGTGCCTTCTTAAAACGACCGAACGTCATCTTGTTCGACGAACCGACGACGGGACTCGACGTCAAGACGGAACACCTGTTACAGCAGGCAATCGAGGAACTCGGACGGACGGCGACCGTCATCACGGTCGCACATCGTCTGCATACGATTGAACAGTCAGACAACATCGTCATTTTAGAGGCCGGCCGGATTGTCGACCAAGGCACACATGAGGCGCTACTCGCGCGGGATTCAGAGTATGCACGGATGCGTGCCGTCCAACGAGGGGAGGAAACACGATGAAGGAATTGATGGGTATTTTTCGATTGATGCTGCACCAGAAACGGGATATCGTCCTCTCGATTCTCTTTGGTGTCCTTGCCGGGATCACGGCGGTGGGTCTGTTTGCAGCAAGTGGCTTCTTGATTTCCAAAGCGGCGCTGTTGCCACCGATCCAAACACTCGCTGTGCTGATTGCCTTACAAAAAATATCAAGCCTGACGCGTGCCGTCAGTCGTTATGCAGAGCGTTATTACTCGCACCGGGCGACGTTTACAATTTTGAGTGATTTACGGACGACGTTCTACAAACGACTCGAACCGCTTGCTCCGGGAATCTTCGCGAAGTATCGGAGCGGTGACTTACTCGCACGAATCGTCGGCGATGTCGAGAGTCTGCAAAACACGTTTTTACGTGTCGTCTATCCGCCGATCATCCTCGTCCTCGTCTTTCTGTGTACAATCTTTTTCGTCAGCTTCTTCTCACTGAGTGTCGCGCTCGTTCTCGTGTTCGGACTGTTCTTGACGGGATTCATCATCCCGGGCTGGTTCGCTTACCGGGAACAGCGTTTCGCACGGACCGTTCGCGCACGGCGCGGGGAACTCTCGACGGAAGTGACAGAGTTGTTCCAAGGTTACCGCGACTTAAAAATCTATCAGCAACTCGGAAACAAAGAGACGGAACTGAACGAAGTCGCAGCCCGCTATGTCGCAGAAGAACGGCGCAACGGACTACATGCCGTCTCGAACCTTGCGCTCAACACACTGGCGACGTTAGTCATCTCGTGGCTCGTCCTCGGACTCGGTGCCTACCTCGTCGCGGACGGTCAACTCGATGGTGTCTTCCTTGCATTGCTCGTCATGACCTCGTTGACGGTGTTCGAAAATGCGGCACCGATGGCGATTTTACCCGGCTTCTTCGAAGACAGTCGTCATGCTGCACGACGGCTCGATGATGTCGTGACGGACGAAGTCATTCCGACATATCCTCCGTTTGAACTGGGCGCGGCTCCGACGCTTACGGCGACGGACGTCACGTTTTCATTTCCGGGTGAAGTCCGGCCCGTCCTCCGTGACGTCAGCGTGACGTTCCCCCGTGGCTCGAAGACGGCGATCGTCGGCGCGAGCGGCTCCGGGAAATCGACCTTGCTCCAACTGTTGCTCCGGATGTATCCAGTAGACGGAATCACGATTGATGGTGTCCGCGGAGAAGAAATCGATCCGGAAGCCTTGTGGCGACAAACGAATGTCGTCCTGCAACAGAATCATTTCTTTTACGGAACGATTCGTGAAAACTTGCAACTCGCACATGAGGAAGCGACGGATGAAGCGATGGAATTGGCGTTGCGGCAGGTTGATTTGACGTTTAGTCTGACTGACAAGGTGCTCGAGAAAGGGGAAAATCTATCGGGAGGCGAAAAACAACGGCTCGCGCTTGCCCGGATTTTCTTACGCGAAGCACCGCTGTACTTGTTGGATGAACCGACGTCATCCGTCGATGCCTTGACGGAACAGATGATTTTACGTCAACTGTTCGTGCGTGCGACAGACGCAACTGTGTTACTCGTCAGTCATCGTCTCGCAGGCCTTGAACAGATGGATCAGATTGTCGTCATGGAACAGGGACAAGTCATCGAAGTCGGAACGTATGATGAGTTGATGAACCGACAAGGTGCCTTCTACGCATTAAAACAAGTCGAACAATCTGTCTTTACACCGGATCAACTCGCCTATTAAACAAATAGGATTCGCTTGTGCCACGAACGGCGCCAGCGGATCCTGTTTTTCGTCTGGTTTACCGAGGTACGTTGAGCCACCAGTGGTGGAGGAGCAGGAACGAGCTACTGACGAGGAGGATGGCATAAGTAAAGATAAAAAAAGTCGCGCCATTAAAAATCTGATCATTCATATGGATGTCGAAGACGGATGTGATCGAGCGAATGTACTCTAAATCATGTGTCATCCCTTCTCGGTGCATCAAGTGATCAATCAAGTCAGCCCGGTACGTCCGGTAGTGATGGATTTGATAGATTGAACCGAACAGTACGGAACTCCCGCTGAGCAGCAGCAAAATCGTCAATCCGGATGGACGGACTTGAAGACGGTGCAAGAAACGGATGACGGAACGGACGCTGGTGACGAATAAGAAGATTAACAGCAATGCGAATAGAATGGCCGGATTGCCGTTACCGGAACTGACTTCAGGTGAAACGGACATCGCATGACTGAAACCAAACAGACCGGCTTCGACGAACAGGAGACCGACAGCGATCAATCCATCATTTCGTTTGGAATCCATTTTGCACCTCCGGAGAATATGTAACGGATTCAGTGTACAAAACAATCGCCGGCGCCAGGTGACGATTTTTCTGCAAAATGGGAATGTGATTTTAATGGACCTTGTAAGGAATAGATGGTAAAGTAAGGAAAATTTAAAAGGGGGAAGCTCGATGGACATCCGTCACGAAACGATTGCAGTTGGGGAGCAGCTCGTTTCATATACGCATTATTATTCTGAGTCATCGCACGTCTGTTTTTTATTGTCAGGTGCAAGTTATGTCTACAACCATCCGTACTTTTACTATAGTCGGATGATGTTGCTGAATCATGATGTCAATATCATTGAGATTCACTATATGTCGGACGACGTCTATGATTTGCCGGACGAGGAAGCGGACGACGAAATCCTTCGCCGGATCGATGCCGTCATTACGAAAGTCTTACAAGAAAAAACCTATCTGGCGCACCAGTTCATCGCGAAATCCCTTGGAACGGGTCCGCTCGTTACGTTGATGCAACGACCGGTTTTTTCGGAAGCGACAGTCATTTTACTGACGCCGCTTTTGACCGTGCCCTTCATCGCGGAAGGAATTGCGGCAAGCCGGCAACGGGGATTACTCGTCATCGGCGATGCGGACCGTTTTCATGAAACGTCGGCACTCGAACGGTGCCGGGCCAGTAACTTAACGGTTGAGCTGATTCCTGGAGCGAATCATTCGTTAGATATCGGTTTTCAAGTCGATCAGTCGCTTGCGACGGTTGCGCATGTGACGAAACGGATTGAAGAAACACTTTTTCCCGTGACGGTAATTCGTTGAACGGTGTTGTCTATCGTTTCTAGGCGAAGTGAGTGACTGACAAACGCGTCTTCCTTCTCGTGCTTTCCTCGGGTGAGGCGCAAGCCGTTGCTACCAAGTAGCAGGGTCTTGTCTGCCTCTGACAGCGCAAAAATCGTGCGCTTTTCCCCGTAGGAGTCACGAAAAGTAAAACGTTTGTCTGAAGGTTACTTCACTACAGTCAAAAAAGAACGTCCTCGAAAAAACGAGAACGTTCTTTTTTTATTCAATATGGACGTAATAACGCACGGACCGGGCTGCCGTCACCATCGACGAGTGGGAGCGGGACAGCGTTCAGGTGGTAGTCTCCAGGTGCGATTCTATCGAGGACGAGGCCTTCTAAAATATGCACACCATGGGTCGCAAGTGCGTGATGGGCAAGCATCTCTTTACTATCGATCGCATCGACGGACGGAAGGTCGAGACCAATCAGTTCGATTCCGAGAGCACCGAGTCGCTCTGCGAGACTGGGTGTCAGGACGGGAATCGACTCAGGGAAAACCGATTTATCGACCCAGCCGTCCGTCTTGATGATGAGACGGCGGACATCGGTCAAATCGAATCCGTCGAGGTCACTTGCGACGAGTTCTGTCCGACCGGGTAAGTAGATGACCCGCGCATGACCGATATATAGATCGGGGTCAAGTTCGATGACTTTCTTGCCGGCATCGTCAAAGTGAAACGGCGCATCGATATGTGTACCGGTATGCAAGCTCATCGTGACCTTACCGACGTTGACGGACCCTGTGTCGGCTTTACTCCAACTGATCGTATAGTCGAACTTCGTATCTCCCGGCCATGTCGTCACGGACGAGGACAGTGGTTGTGAAACATCAATCCAGCGGTTCATCAGGAATTCCCCCTCATAATTTTGTGCGGACGGACCAGAGTTCCGGGAAGAAGCGGTGGTCAAGGACACGACGTAGGTAACTGACGCCGGACGAGCCGCCCGTACCCGGTTTTTGTCCGATGATCCGTTCGACCGTACTCATGTGATTGAAACGCCACATTTGTTGTTGGCTGCCGATATCGAGTAACTTCTCACCGAGTTCGTACAGGTCCCAGTATTGTTCGACATCACGGTAAACTTCACCCCAGGCGGCTTCGACACTTGCGTCAGCTTCCCAGTCCTGTGTGACATCGCGTTCAAGGATTGCAGAATCAATCGCGAGACCGCGTCGTGCCATCGCACGGACGGTCTCATCGTAGATGCTGGGTGTTTTTAAATCAGTGTTCAGCTGGGCGAATAATTCTGTTTCATGTTCGTAAACACGCAGCATCTGCGCGTTTTTAAAGCCGAGTGCAAATTCGATTTGCCGGTTTTGATAGGACTGGAAACCGGACGAGTGCCCGAGGGAATCCCGGAACTCAAGGTACTCTGCCGGTGTCAACGTCGAGAGGACGGACCAGGACTGAATCAATTGTTGCTGAATCTTTGAGACACGGGCGAGCATCTTAAACGAACGTTCAAGTTGATCGTCCGCAATCGCCTTCGTCGCAGCCGTCATCTCGTGCAAAATCAACTTCATCCAAAGTTCGCTCGTTTGGTGGATGATGATGAACAGCATTTCGTCATGATGATCTGATAAACGGTGTTGGCTGCTGAGTAAAGGATTTAGCTGTAAATAATCCCCGTACGACATATCTTTCTTAAAATCCGTTTGAATCGTCGACTCGATTCCATTTTGACCGGTCTGTTCCATTCCAATCGATCCCCTTTACGTTAAAGTGATTGTGAACGTTTCTGTTGATCTGCTTGCGGTGGATGATTTCGTTTCCAAAACGCGTAGGCAATCGTCAAGAAAATCAACCATGGGATTCCGAACTTCAGGACAATTTGGAAGTCCGTGAACCATGTCGTGATGACGAGCGCAACTAACAAGATGGCACCAAGCGCCGTCAAATACGGATAACCCATCATCCGGACAGGTAGTTTCCGCCCACCGTCCCGTTCCCAGGCTTTGCGGAAGTAGAGGTGGGAAATGAAAATCATGAACCATGTGAAAATCGCACCGAACATCGAAATGCCCATCATGAACGGGTACGAGACGCTCGACTGGCTGCTGATGACGGCAGCAAGGAAGATGCCGAGTGTTGAGACACCGAGTGCGAACAAGGGAACACCTTTTGCGTTCAGACGACTAAAGATTCTCGGTGCATAGGTTGCTTTTGAGAGTGAGTACATCATCCGCGTCGAAGCGTACAATTGACTGTTCATCGCCGACAAAGCTGCTGTCAGGATGATGAAGTTCATAATCCCGCCTGCATAGGGAATTGACAGGAGCTGCATCACTTTGACGAACGGACTTTGGTCAATTCCGCCGGCTTGTTGCCACGGGACGATCATTAACATAACGGCAATCGTCAGGACATAAAACGTCGACAGGCGGAAAACCGTCGCTTTTAATGCTTTCGGCACGGCAACGTCAGGGTCCTTTGCTTCACCCGCTGTGACCGCGATTAATTCTGTCCCGATAAAGCTAAAGAGTGAGATAAAGACAGCGACCCACAGACCGGAAATTCCGAACGGCATGAATCCGCCATCGTTCGTGAAGTTTTGCGGACCGATTTCCGGTGCCGGACTACCGATGATCAAGTACGTACCAAGGACGATGAACATGAGAATGGCACTGATCTTGATGACGGAGAACCAGTATTCAAACGTCGCAAACGTGTGGACCGTCGTGGCATTGATATAAATGAGTGCACCGGCAAACAATAAAATCCATAAGTACCCGGGAACATCCGGGAACCAGTACTTCATGTAAATCGCGATCGCACTGACCTCGACCCCGATGGCAAGAACGTTCGCGACCCAGTACGAGTAGCGGACGAGGAAGCCGGCGTAGGGACTGATATACCGTTCGGCAATCGTTCCGAATGCACCGGAAGTCGGATGGGCGACCGTCATTTCAGCGAGGCAGCCCATCAGTAATAAGACGATGAAGGCGCCGATCGCATAACTAATCAGCACACTGGGTCCGGCAAGGCTGATGGCGAGACCGCTTCCGAGAAATAGCCCTGTCCCGATGGCAGATCCCATCGCAATCATCGTCAGTTGACGTGTTTTTAAGTCACGTCGTAGTTCAGTAGGGTGTTCTTTCATGATGTCCTCCTTACGCGACGACTTCGCGTTCATTTGCGAATTGCGCGTATTCCTTCTCTTTCATAATGGTCTTCAGCGTCGCAACGACGTCGTAGACATCGCTAAACGTATTGTACAACGCGACCGGTGCGAGGCGGACGATGTTCGGTGCACGGAAGTCGGGAATGATGTGATGGGCTTTTAACGCTTTACAGATCCGTGCCGCTTCCCGATGTTCGAGACTCAAGTGGGCACCACGTTGCTTATGATCGCGAGGACTTCCGATGAAGAAGCCGTACGGTGCAAGTTCTTCATCGACAAGACGCATCATATAATCCGTCAAGGCGAGTGATTTTTTCCGGACGGCGTCAATTCCGACTTCTGCGAACAGTTCGAGGGCACCGATTTGCGGCGCGAGACTTAAGACATGTGGTGTTCCAATCTGGAAGGCACCCGCATCTTCTGCTGGCGTCAATGTGTGATCCATGTCGAATTGTTTGTCCTTGCGCGAACCGAACCACCCGGTTAAACCGGGGAGTGTCCCGAAGTGCCGCTCATGGACGAATAGACCACCGACGGTTCCCGGTCCACCATTTAAATGTTTATAGTTGCACCAGTACGCAAAGTCGACGCCCCAGTCGTGAAACGCATGGGGGACGGCGCCGACGGAGTGACAGCCGTCAAAGCCAATCAGGATGCCCCGGTCATGGGCGGCTTTCGTCAAGCGTTCCATGTCGAGGACTTGTCCACTTCGGTATAAAACGGTCGGGAGGACGATTAAGGCGATGTCATCCGTCATTGCGGCAATTAAATCCTCTTCGTCAAGGAAACGTCCGTCACGACTCTCGACTTGGACAAGGTGCTCGGCTGGGTCGAGTCCACGTAAGCGAAGTTGGCTTTGCAGTGCATAAATGTCTGACGGGAACGTCAGACTGTCCGCTAAAATTTTCGTCCGTTGTCCGCTCGGCGCAAAGAACGTCGAGACGAGTTGATGCAGGTTGACGGTCGTCGATCCTGTCACCATAACTTCGTTTGCGCGCCCGCCGACAAGGGGGGCGTTTAAGGTCGCGAGTTTTTCCGACAATTCGAACCACGGATGACGCCCCTGCATCCAACCGTCAATCCCGAGTTCGCGCCAATCAGCAAGCGACTCCAGTAATGTCTGTTCGGCACGTTTGGATAAGAGACCAAGTGAGTTGCCATCCATATAAATCGATCCTTCACGGAGATAAAATTCATTGCGGTATGGTGCAAGCTGGTCTTGCTGATCCATTTGGACTGCCTCTTCACGGTTTGCGGTAAGTGTCATCTCGGTTCCTCCTCGAACTGAATCCTTAATCAATTTTGACAAAAGCGTAGCAAACAAATTGACACTGTGTCAATATTATTGGATAACGAAGCAAAAGGAGTGGTGTGAGGATGAAGGAACCAGCACAGGCGAAAGTCGACAAACGTCATCTACGGACGGTACGAACGCGGGAGAAGCTGCTCGTTGCGGCACGTGACGTCTTTTTGTCGCAAGACTTTCAAACGGCAACCATCTCACAAATCATCAAACAAGCGGGAGTCGGTTACGGAACGGCATACGTTCATTTTGAAGGGAAGGATGAATTGTTGATCGTCTTGATGGAAGACGTCATGGACCGGTTTTACAAAATTGCCGAGCAAGTGTTTGAGCCACGTTCGCGTGCGGACGCAAAACAGCAGATTTTGGAACAAGCGACGGCCTTTCTTCGGCTCGCAGACGAGGAGCGGGCGATGCTCCGTGTCGTCGAGCAAGCGATTGGCGTATCGTACGTCGTTCGGACGAAGTGGAAACAAATTCGGGAACGGTTCATCGGACAAATCAGCCAAGACATCTTATATGCCCAGCAGCAAGGGCTGGCCCGAACGGATCTTAATCCGAAACTCGTCGCCCGCGGGTGGTTTTTCGCAAATGAAATGTATTTGTTTGAAGTCGTCCGGGGAGAGACGACGGCGGCGATTGATGAGATTGCGCGGACGCTGACGGAAGTGTATGCCCATGGATTGTATCGAGAAGATTAAGCGAAGGCATGGCGGGGAATTGTCCTGTAATTACCAAAAAGGGATGTGGGAACCGTGGCGTTTGATTATGAGATCGATTTCGAGACAACGGACTTTCGGAAAGAACCGGAAAAGTACCGAGTCGGACGGGGAGAGCAAGGTGTCCTGCTCGTCGAACCGTACAAAGGTGAAATCCTGCCGCATTGGCGGTTCAAGACACCGGACATTGCAAAGGAATCCTCCGAGAAAATCTATGCGATGTACTTAGCTTACAAAGAAGCAGGGGATTTTGTCGGGATGGACATGGCGCGGAAGTTCATTCAGATGGGACACACGCGTGCCCGCCGTTATGCGAATTATCCGGGAGGACGGAAATATAAGGATAAAGAAAAAGGCGAGCTGAACGAACGGGACATCGACCCGGAAAAAGCAAAATCCGCTGAAATCTTTCAAGAGAAGTGGGATTTGATCCGGGCCGATGAAGAGTACCTGAAGTTAAAAAAAGCCCATCAAAAAGCATATGGTTGAAAGGAAAAGAGCGACGAAGTATCGAGAAGAATCTCATTAAAAATTCAAGTAGGCTGTCAGTCTTCTTAGATATCGTACGACAAACAAAGAGTAGGACGGTCTCCGCTTTACATCCGGAGACCATCCTACTCTTTTTGGTGAATTTAACTTAAGAAGTGCGTTCGACTTTTTCAATCAACCGGGACTGACGGCGTTGCCATACGACAGAGCCGACTAACGTCACGGCGAGGAAGACAAGTCCAAGCATGAACGGATATAAGATATTGACGTCATACAGCAGACCGGCAAGTGTCGGTCCGAGGACGTTTCCGATGCTCATGTAGGCATTGTTCATCCCCATCGCGAAGCCTTGCTCGTTCCCGGCGAGTTTTGAAATCATCGTGTTCAAGACGGGCCGTAAAATCGACGTCGCGAGGAAGATGACGAGCGTAACCGCAAAGAACCCACCGTAACTCGAGGCGAAGAGTGAGACGAGGAACCCGAGTGTCGCAATCAATAAAAAGATATTTAATACTTTACCTTCACCAAGACTCCGTGTGATCTTGTCGACGATAAAGATTTGAGCAATGACACTGATGATACCGGTCGATGTCACCATGACGGCGATATCTTTCGGTGAAGCACCGAATTGGTTATCGATGAAGAGGCCGAGGACGGATTCATACGCCATCAGACCAAAACTCATGACCAGTGTAATGACGAGCGGGACGAAGTATGGTTTTTGGAACGACGCACCGATTTTACTGAGCATCGATCCTTCGTCCGGTGCCATCGCTGTTGCATCATGGACATCACTTTCTTTGAGCAACAAGATGCTGAACAAGACGGCGAGCCCCGAGACGAGAGCTGAGACGAGTAGCGGCAACTTTAAGTCATATTCGGCGAGGAATCCGCCGATTCCCGGTCCGATAACGATTCCGAGCGACATCGCGGCTGAAACATAACTGTTTCCTTTCGCCCGTTGATCCATCGTCGTGATATCGGCGACGTAAGCAAAGATTGCCGGAATCAGCAAGGCGGCACCGATTCCGCCGATTGCGCGGGACAGATAAAGAATCGCGACCGAGTTCGAGAAGTAAAAGACGAACATCGACAGTGTCAGACCAATCAGTCCATAGATGATCATCTTGCGACGGCCGTATTGATCGGCCCATTTTCCGGCAATGGGAGACATGACGAGCTGGGCGCCGGCAAAGATGGCGATCATCAGCCCGGCAGCCGTTCCCCCTTGCCCGATGGAGGCGAGATAAGCGGGCAGAATCGGAATGATGATCCCGAAGCTCCCGACGGCGATGAACATGTTGATCATCAAGACCGTTAATTTTTTACGTTGATCCGCTTGCAAGGGGACCCCTTCTTTCTGCGCGCTTATGTAAGCGATTATTGTGTCATCCTTATCATCTTAGTTTCAAGAGAAAGTCTGTGTCAATTTAGAGAGCTGAAAAAGCTGGATTGATTTTGAAATGGATACGGAAAAAGGGATTGCCATCTGAAAATCGATGGACAATCCCTTTTTTTCTCTGGATGAAGTCACCTGCTTCTAGACGTATCAGGTAAAGCATCAGCTTGTTTTCTTGAATAACCAATTCACATTCGGCGATAACAATGGGCGCAAAATTCGGACGACCGGGCGACTCGACAGGACAAAGACAAGAACTGTCGCGAGCAAGAGCCCTAAGCCGATCAACAGAAACGGTGATTCTGCGATGGCCGGTGGTAAGGAATCGCGGAAGAGACGGACGATGAACGAATGAAGTAAATAAATCGCTAACGTCTGAATCCCGATTTCGTCAAACCGTTCACCGAAGGAGCGTCTTGGGATGATCAGGAGCACAGAGAAAATCATGACCGTACTGATGGCATAGAGAAACAGCTGTATGGTTGCTCCTTTGAGGAGTGAAACGTCGAACTCACCATACGTATCCCGGTAAAAGAGCCACGCCGTATCAAAACCGTTTTTCGTCCACATCGCCATAAAGACGGCAATCGATAGTGAAACAACGAGACCTACGAGACGTCCGGCAGGTCCCGTCAACCGATCACGGAAGCCGTCAGCTGCTAGCCAGCCCCGTTCCTTGACAAGATAGCCCATCAAGAAGAACGGGTAAAAGCTGATCACCTTTTGAAGCGACAGGAAATTTGTGATTGCCCCCGGATTCGCATTGATCAAAAGCGCAACGGCCACACTGATCACGAGCGGGAAACGTAAAATAAGAAACCCGGGCGTGACGATTTGCCAGATGATGATGCCGAGCAAGTACCATAACGTCCAGCTCGGGACGAGCGGATGAAGTAACCCGTCGACAAGTCCTGTGAGCGTCTTATCGTTAGCATATGCCAGGTAAACTTCATGAATCGATTGCCAAATGAAATACAAAACGACGAACGAAATGATTCGTTTTGGTCGGACTTGTTTGAAGAAGTACCCACTCATGAAAATGAAGGCAGGCATGTGCAGCAAGTAGATGACATTGTAGGCGATTTGAACCGAATCATTGCCATCGAGATTACGGAACGTCTCAATCAAATGACCGAAGACGACCGTAAAAATCAACAACACTTTGTAATTCCCGAGCCAGTGATCGTAAGCCGGCACGGGAATCGGCTTTGGAGCAACGGTCATTTGTTCTCTCCGAGAATGATTTGATCAACGAACCGGGCACTGGATTTCCCGTCCTGATGTTCAAAGAAATACTCGGCGAATGCCTTGACATTGTCCATTTCAAAGTCTTCATTTTTAATCCGTTCAATCAATTCGTCTGACGTTTTGACGATAGGTCCAGGTACGAATTCTTCGAAGTCATAATAGAAATCACGTTTTGAGATATAGTCGTCTAAGTCATAGGCGAAGAACAACATCGGTCGGTTCAAGAGTGAGAACTCAAAACATGTCGACGAGTAATCCGTAATCAAGATATCTGAGACAAACAACAATTCGTTAATTTCACGGTGATCCGTCAAGTCGATGAAGAAATCCGCATAGAGTTCTGGAATTTCCATCCGGCGTCGGACGAACGGATGCATCTTCAAGACGAACACATACTCTTCATGGAAGGCTTCGTATAAAGCATCCAAATCGAGTTGGTCGAAGTCGTAATAGGCACTCTTCGCGCCATTACCGCGGAAGGTCGGTGCAAACATGATGACTTTTTTTGTCTTGAACGTTGGATATTCTTCATAAATCCGCTCTTTTGCGGCAGCGATGTACTCTTCGTCGAAGAACATGTCCGTCCGCGGGATACCAGTCGCGACGACTTGATTTTCGCGGAGACCGAATCCTTCCGCGTAGTGACGCGCGACGTTGTGTGAGCTGACGATTGCTTTCGTATAGTTCCGGTGGCTAAGCGAGTTGGCGCTTGGACCGCCTGGTTTACCGAGACGGCTGTAACCGAACGTCTTGAATGCTCCGACGGCATGCCAGACTTGGACAAGATCCGTTCCTTTACGGATGTTGAGCGGATAAATCATCGGATAAAAATCATCGACGAGAATCGTTTTGGCTGTCGCCAAGTGATACGGCAACATGAATTTATCACGCCAGTCGCGACGGGATTGAAGATTTGGTTTGAAGAATGTCTTAACGTCAAGGTTCAAATCGCGCCGCTCGATTTCGTCGAGAATGTAGGCGAAGTTTCCACTGACATCACTTCGTGAATCGGAAGCCAGTAACACTTTATTCTCTTCGATCGGTTGCGTCCATTTCGTGACGTTATAGATGGCTTTGAACATAAAACGACGGAATTTGAAGGCCCGTTTCCGAAAATTTTTTTTGTATTTATTATAGCGGTCAAGCAAACGGATTAGACGTTTCGACTCTCCGCGCTTTAGGGAATGGAAACTTAAGGTATTACTGTATTCTGAGTGCTGAACGACCAGTTCATATTCAAGCTTAAGCAAGACATTACTGTGTTTTGTATCGACACGGTAAAGGACCGGAATCAACGAACGTGTGTCGCCGAACGGGGCTTCATGTAAAATCGAATCACCTTGGACGATTGCGAAAAACGCATCAAAGTACCCCATCGGTAAAGGACGTCCTGTCGGTGTGATGTGATTGAGGTCTAACTGACCACTGAACGTTTCTTCAGTCCAGTCCCCCTCGAACGGGAAGCGGAGAATGAACGTCCGTTTATTCCGTTTGTTCCGGAAGATGATGGCACGCTCCAAAGGAATCGCTTCTTCTGGTGCCTCTGACTGAATGTAGTCATCTTCTTGCTCGATTTCTTCTTGTGGATGTGTCGTTGGATTTTCAAAAAGAAGTTGCTCCGCCTGAAGAAAATCAGTTAATCCAAACAGACGTGCCTCAAAACGAAATGTAGTTCCAGCAAGCTCTAAATAGTCGACTTTTGCTTGTAAAGTCGGCAATGGTGTTTCTTCTGTCAAAACAATCTCTCCTCACTCAAATGATTACAATGTATTTACACAAAAGTAATAGGTTTTTAAAATCACCACGAACATAGTATAGTTGTATTAGAAATCACCAATCATTATATCGTGACAAAGCAAAAAAAATAGTGCTTTGTATATTTTTTTTGTTTTTTTAGTCAAGACCGTGTACTTGTAATCCAACTCTAATTGAAGATATACCCACATCGCTGGCAAGTGGAAACAAAAAAAGATTTTTGACAAGGGAGGGAAGCAGGTCGTTTCATGACAGCGCCGTCACGCGACGGATGAGGCATCTGCGATACAAGATGATTTATGCAGCAATTTTAGCTGGGGGTAAAGGAACACGCATGGGGAACGTCGATCGTCCGAAACAATTTCTTTCGATTGGGGAGCGCCCGATTCTCGTCCATACGGTTGAAAAGTTTTTATTGAATGACGATTTCGACCGCGTCATCATCGTGACGCCAACTGCTTGGATTAACTACACACGTGACATTCTTGAAAAATACATTGGTCAAGATGAGCGAATCGTCATCACAGCAGGCGGAAACGACCGTAATGAATCTATCATGGCTGCGATTAACTGGATCGAAGAAAAAAATGGCATCACAGACGAAGATATCATCGTCACGCACGATGCGGTCCGTCCATTCTTGACACACCGTATCATCAAGGAAAATATTTCGACAGCGCTCGAGTATGGTGCGTGTGATACCGTCATTTCAGCCATCGATACGATCGTTTCTTCGACGGATGGAAAAACGATTACAGACATTCCGGTCCGTGATCAAATGTACCAAGGACAAACACCACAAAGTTTCCAAATCACGAAGCTTAAATCACACTATGAAGCGCTATCTACAGAAGAACGTGCGATCTTGACGGATGCCTGTAAGATTCTCTTGCTGAAAGGCGAAGATGTTGCACTCGTCACAGGCGAACTCTTCAACATCAAAGTCACGACACCTTATGATTTACGTATTGCTAACGCAATCCTGAAGGAGCGGATTAACCAATGATTAACCAAGTCTACCAACTCGTTGCACCTCGCCAAATCGAGGTGACGTACGATGAGCGGTCATTGAAGTCTGATCGTGTTGTCGTCCGACCGACTTACTTGTCGATTTGTCATGCGGACCAACGTTACTTTACAGGCAGCCGCAGTGCGGAAGTACTTGCAAAAAAATTACCGATGGCGATGATTCATGAAGGAATCGGAAAAGTCGTTCATGACCCGTCAGGTACGTTCGCAAAAGGAACACTTGTCGCGATGGTACCGAATACGCCGTCTGAGACGGACGACATCATCGGCGAAAACTATTTGCGGACAAGCCGTTTCCGTTCGAGTGGATATGACGGGTACATGCAAGATTACGTCTTCATTCAAGCAGATCGTCTCGTCGAAGTACCAGCAGATCTCAATCCAGAAGTCGCAGCCTTTACGGAACTCGTCAGCGTCGCGGTTCATGCGGTAACTCGTTTCGACCAAATCGCACATGCACGCCGCGAGACGTTCGGGATTTGGGGAGATGGAAACCTCGGATTCATCACAGCGTTATTGTTACGCAAACTGTATCCGGACGCGAAATTATATGTCTTCGGAAAAACCCAATCGAAACTCGATTATTTCTCATTCGCGGATGAGACGTACCATATCGATCAAATTCCGGCAGATGTCTCTTTCAATCATGGTTTTGAATGTGTCGGCGGCATCGGGAGCCAGTATGCGATCAATCAGATGATTGATTACATCATCCCGGAAGGAACGATGGCATTACTTGGTGTGTCGGAAGAACCGGTCGCTGTAAACACGCGGATGATTCTTGAAAAGGGATTGCGTGTCTACGGATCGAGCCGCAGTACACCAACCGACTTCGCACGGACGATGGAATTGTATCAAACGTATCCAGATATTCCGGAATACTTGTCGAACTTAGTCGCAGGTGTGTTCCAAATTCGTCAAATCGAAGACATCCACCGGGCATTCGAAAGTGATTTAACGAATCGTTTCGGAAAAACGGTCATGGAATGGTCGATGTAATATAAGTAGAAGCACCAGAAGGGATCACACATGAAACAAAAAATACGGTTAATTCAACGCCGGACGGTACATTATCTGCTCGTCATCACCTATTGGCTCGCGAGACGATTGCCGCTCAATCCCAAAAAAGTCGTGTTTGCGACGTATCGTTCTGACAAGTTAGTCGATAACTTCCGGGCGGTCTATGACGAGCTCGAGAGCCGAAATCTCGGATACACGTATGTGTTCCTATTGAAACGGTTCCCGCAAGGTTTACTCGGACAAATCAAGTATGTCTTCCATATGATGCGGGCGACGTACGAACTCGCGACGGCACGCTACTTCATCATCGATGATTACTACTATCCGGTCTATGTCACACCGCTCCGGAAAGGAACAGAAGTCATTCAACTTTGGCATGCGTGTGGCGCCTTCAAAAAATTTGGATACAGTGTCCTTGATAAATCCTATTCGCCGGACGACGACTATTTGAAGATGGTACAGATTCACCGAAACTATTCAAAGGTCTACGTCTCAGGTACGGCTTGTATTGCACCGTATGCTGAAGCATTCGGGATGGACGCAGCACGTGTTTATCCACTCGGTGTCCCACGGACGGATCAACTTTTAAATCCTGCCCGTAAAGCGCAAGTTGAACAGAACCTGTATGCTGCACATCCAGAGTGGCGCTCGAAGAAAATCATTCTTCTTGCTCCGACTTTCCGTGGCAACGGTCAGACGACGGCACATTATGATGAAGAATTAGATTTTGAACAGTTCCGTCAAGAACTGGGCAGTGACTATATCTTATTGTTACGGATGCATCCGTTCGTGCTCAATCGGCCGGTTGTCCCGGCTGAATTTTCTGACCAAATCATCGATATGACGGATTATCCCGATATCAATGATTTGATGCAGATTTCAGACATTCTCGTCACGGATTACTCGTCCGTCATCTTTGAGTTTGCGTTACTCAAAAAGCCGATGATTTTCCTCGTCAACGATTTGACGTCGTATAAGGAAGAGCGAGACTTTTATTTCCCGTATGAATCATTTGTCCCGGGACCGATTGTTTCCTCATTCAACGAGGTCATCGCTTGGGTTAAGCAGGGGCAGTTCGAGTCGGAGAAGATTGAGGAATTCGCTCGCCAATTCTTTACGTATCAAGATGGACAAGCGACGAAACGGATTGTCGATCATCTGTTAGGTGAGGTTCAGCCAGCTAAAGTCGTGTCTGAGCGAACGACGCTTGTCTAAAAATAATGCTTATGGAAGTCCATGTGATTTTCCGCTTTTCACAAGGCGGCGGATCATGTGGACTTTTTTTATTCCGTTTAATGAATATACTCTGCTAGGGAAGGTGAAAAGTGTAAAAGAAAAAGCGATTATTTCATCAACTTCGTTTGGGGGAGAAGTTGTAAAATAATCGCTTATGACTGTATAAATGGGGCTTGATTGGCGCGAGCAGGGGTAGCTCGCAGGATGCGCACTTCTTAAAAGTGCGTTAACTTTTCACGGGCGGGTGTCCGTTTTTTTAGTGGTGGAATCATCGCGGGCCAACCGAGTTGGATGACACCGGCAACACGCTCTTCATCGTTTGCTCCGACAAGTGTCGCATACTCATCCGTAAACCAGTGTTTTCCGCTTTTCCAACAGCTCCCTAAGCCAAGCTCAGACGCAAGCAGTTGAATGTTTTGGATCATCGCGGCGGTCGCAAGTAAGTCTTCCGTCTGCTGATCGTCCGTTCCTTGGACTTGATAGAGAACGGTCAGGTAAACGGGCACTTCACTGAATTTTTCTTTTGCAGCGCGTCGTTGCTCGTCTGTCTTTTGGTCGAATTGACCGCGTGCTTCGAGGAGCGTCATCAACTGTTCGACATAACGAACTTGTCCTTCACCAATTGCGAGAATGAAACGCCATGGTTCGCGTAACTTATGATTCGGCGCATAAATCGCGGCCTCTAAAATCTCTTCGATCATTTCGGACGGAACGGGTTGATCGGTGTAAGCACGGACCGAACGTCGTTCTAAAATGAGTTGTCGTGTATTCATCACTATCATCTCCTGATCTAAGTACTCTTAAAATATAAATGATAACGATTATCATTGTCAACGTTAATTTTTAAAAATAAAACGAACCGCGCTTCTTTTTAGGGAAAACATCGATTCGTTCATCTCGTCATTGTTCTTTATTAGAGCCGACGGCAAGTTTTTTCTTAATCTGACGCAGGCGGATTAATGCGACTAAATAATGTGCAAAGTAAATCGTGAAGCCAAAGAAAATGGGGATCGCAAGACTCATTTGTACGCCGGGGACAGCGGTTAAGTTGATATAAAGCAAAACCGTCATCGAGACCGTATAGAGACACGCTTCGAGCAGCTGGGGCATGATCCGTTTACGTTTTAAGAAAAATGACCGGACGAGCGGCAAGATGATCAGGCTAACGAGACGGTCGATCAGACCGATCACAAGGACGCTGATGACAATCGACAGACCACCTTCGAACCGTAAGAGGTTCGGGAAAACATAATACGAGACAAGGACGAGCGGACCGACCAGTAAGAAAATCGAGACCGAAGCACGGAAAAAGACGAACAGACCATTGATACTCGTTAGAAAGGCACGCGTGATTTTTTGCGACCATGAAAGGGACGGTCGTCCAACCTGCCACGCGAAGCAACAGGCGAAGATGAACGCGTAAAATTGAAGGAAGGCAACCATAAAGCATCTCCTTTTGATATAAACTCAATGAACCTAGTGTAGCGATATTACGAAAGAAGTGCAAAGATGAACGATTAAAAAGCCAGCTGACGATGTGCCGTCAACTGGCTTTACAAGACACGTTAATCTAAATTCGGTTCTTTTTTTCCATGAAGGAAAAATGACAAGATGAGTGCGAGCGCGGACAAGACGGTCGCCACCCAAAAGGCATCGGTGATTCCACTGATTGTCGCTTGTTTCGTCAATTGTGTTAACCAACTGACGGAAGCGGCTTGTGGGCTACCAAGCTGTTGTCCGAGCTCACCAAGGTGTTGCGAGAGCGTCGGGTCAAGCGTCGTAAACTGGTTGGCGTCGTCTGCTAAGTGCGCCGTCGTTTGACGGGTCATGACCGTGACGAGAATCGCAGTTCCGATTGACCCAGCGACTTGGCGCAACGTGTTTTGTGTCGCATTCCCGTGCGGAATCATCTTCATCGGTAAGGCATTCATGCCGGCCGTCATGATCGGCATCATGATGAAGGCCATCCCGAAGGACCGAAGTACGTAGATACCCATGATGGAATTGTAAGACGTGTTCATGTCGAGCTGTGTCAATTCCCATGTCCCGTATGTCATCAACGTCAAACCGAAGATGGCAAGCGGTCGGATGCCGAACCGGTCGAACAGCCGTCCGGCGAATGGACCAGTGACTCCCATGATCAATGATCCAGGCAGTAACAAGAGACCCGAATCGACTGGAGAAAAACCGCGGATGCTCTGCAAGTAAATCGGGAGGAGCAACATGCCGCCGAACAATGCCATCGTGACGATGACATTGATGAAGAGCGTAAAGGAAAACTCCGGTACTTTCAAAACACGGATGTTGAGCATCGGGTCGTCCATCGCGAGTTCACGCAGTGCGAAGGCTGCAATCCCGAGAAGTCCGATGACGATCGTACTGATGACGACGGGACTATCCCAGCCATCGTTTCCTGCTTCACTGAATCCGTACAGGAGACTACCAAAACCGATCGTACTGAAGAGAACACCGAGTGCGTCGAACTTTGGTTTCGACAACGGTTGGACAAGTTTGAACCAGGCAAGACCAAGTAACAGCGTCAAGAGACCGAAGAAGGCCATCGCATAAAACATGACATGCCAATCGTAGTTTTGAATGACGTACCCAGTGATGGTCGGTCCGACCGCAGGGGCAAGGATCATCGCGATTCCGAGCATGCCCATCGCAGCTCCCCGTTTATGGGGTGGGAACAGCGTCATGAAGACGTTTGTACCGAGCGGCATCAAGACACCCGCTCCGGCGGCTTGGACCACACGTCCAATCATCATGACGGGGAA
The DNA here is from genome assembly GCF_018618755.1 of Exiguobacterium sp. s193. Classification (GTDB taxonomy): domain Bacteria; phylum Bacillota; class Bacilli; order Exiguobacteriales; family Exiguobacteriaceae; genus Exiguobacterium_A. The sequence continues at coordinate 55,665 of NZ_JACSMR010000010.1, read as the reverse complement.
GTTCATCGCCATCGAACAGATGACGGATCCGAAGAAAAACAACGTCATCGAGACGAGGAACAGGCGGCGGAACGTATAGCTCCGCATGAGAAAGGCACTGATTGGAATCAAAATCCCGTTGACGAGCATGAATCCGGTCGTCAACCATTGCGCCGTCGACGTCGAGACGTTGAAGTCATTGATTAAAACAGGTAAGGCGACGTTGATTAACGTTTGGTTTAAAATCGCGATGAACATCCCGATCAAGAGGACGGTCAACACTTTTGGAATACTGATATTTTCAGTCGAAATCGTCGCCCGTTCTCGCGGTGCAGGAGCGGCAGGAATCGCGCCAGTCGCTTCTGCTTCAATGATTGTCTCATCAAGGGCCGGTCCTTCTGCGCCAACTACCCGCGGTTGACGTGTCCGGCGTGCAATCAAGTTGACCGCAAGGAACGTGACGACCATGAATGCAATATATCCAAAGAGGAAGGTCGTAGACATAAGCGTCCCTCCTTAATCCTTATGAATGCGGACGGTCACATTCATACCAGGGCGAATGTCGAGTGATTTTTCTTGTGAGAGCGAAACCTTCACAGGAATCACTTGAGCGACTTTTGTATAGTTGGCATTTCCGTTTGAAGAAGGCATCATCGAGAACGTGCCGGCTGTTGTCATACCGATTTGTTCGACTTCACCTGAAAGTGTCGTATCCGGGTAGCTGTCGACATAAACATCGACGGTTTGACCGACTTTGACTTCATCGATTTCTGTTTCTTCGACATTTGCTGTGACCCATAATTCATTTAAGTTAAATCCGTAAGCGAGCGGTGTGCCAGCACCAACAAAACCGTTCTCTGTCGCCATCGACTGAACGACGGTTGCTTTTGCCGGCATTTCGATTGACGCATCGACCGGCTTTTGACCGGCTTGTGCCATCATGACGTGGCCGAGTGTCGCCCCGTTATCGAGTGTTTGACCTGTTTTTGCCGTCCAGTCCGTAAGTTTACCAGCACCCGGACTAGCAATCGTAATCATCTTGCCATCGATTTTGGCATTTTCTGTTTTGACGTAACTTGTTGCTTGATCGTAATAATAGTAACCAATCGCGCCACCACCAATTAAAACGACAAGCGTTAAAATATTGATGATTAATAATTTCTTCATGTTCATAAGTGAGTTGCATCCTTTCCGTTACCTGTCTGCCTCTAGGTTTGCTGCATAAAAAAAACTCCGCTAGAGGGAGGAGTAATTAATATAGTTAATTATATGGACGGAAGGAAAACAAACAACCAACAATTTCCGACAAAATGTTGGAAAAGTCCTTGTTAGCGGATACAATACACAAAAAGGAGCTGAATATCAGATGAATCCGTCACGCGATCCACGACCTAAACGTTCACGTGAACGTATTACAACAGAACTTTTTCGTCTGCTCGAACATCATTCCTTTTCGACGATTACCGTCAAAATGCTGACAGATGGGGCTCACATCAACCGTTCGACATTTTATGCCCATTATAAAGATAAATACGATTTGCTCGACCAAATCGTCGATGAACAGATGACCACGCTCGCAGAAGCGATTCGCATTACAGGTGGACAACCATCTGAACCGCCGACAGTCGAGCGGGTCAGTCGCTACTTTGCCCGTCTGTTCATTCATATCGAACAAAATGAACGCTTTTACCGGACGATGTTGTTACAAGTCCCGATTAAAACGTTTATCTCCCGTTTCTTAGATACGCTGAAGGAAAACTACCGTCTCGCTTTCCGTGAGACGACAACGAACATCTCGATGCTCGTCGATCGCGACCTTTTACTCAACTATGTCATCGGCGGTCAACTCGGTCTCTTGATGTCGTGGTTACGAAACAATCGTCCCTATTCTTCCGAATATATGGCGAATCAGCTCAGTCAGATGATTGTATTCGGTACGGTCGAAAGTATCGGTTTTCCGAAAGTTCTACCGGAGCAGTAAAAAAAAGCTCCTTCCCGTGTAATCAGGGGAGGAGCTGCTTCCGAGTCATGCTTGGCGGAATTCGAGTTGCTTTGAATAAATCGTACTTCGGTTGCGACCGCTCTCTTTTGAATAGTAGAGAGCTTTATCCGCTTGTTGTAACGCTTCAAGTGACGTATGCGAACCGCTCGAATGTGCGATTCCGAGTGATATCGTAATTTGAAGATCTGGATTGCTTGTCGTCGGGAACAGGTTGCGGGCGACCGTCGTCCGTGCGATTTCGGCAATTTTTTTCGCATCGGTCAGCGAAGTATTCGGTAAGATGATTAGAAATTCTTCGCCACCATACCGGCCGACTAAGTCATCTGGTCGCACGAGTGTCGCGAGTGTCGTGCCAAGCTGGCGTAAGACATCGTCTCCTGCATCATGCCCATATGTATCATTGACGTGCTTGAAGAAATCGATATCGATCAAGATGAGTGAATAGCCATTGTCGTCTGATCCGACAAGTGAGAGTGAATCATCCAGACGGCGCCGATTCGCAAGCCCTGTTAAGGCATCAGTCATTGCGAGACGTTGCTGGTATTGAATATTTTCAAAGTGACGTCGAAGTTCAGTCAAAAGACGGAAGGTGACGAGTGCAGCAAGTAAGTTAAAGAAAATATAGGAAATTGAAACCTTAAAGAATGTTCCCCAACTATTTGTCAGCGCATAGATAGCGGGTAGGGAATAAAGAATCCCGATTCCTGTCATCAATTCAAAAGATGCTAAGGTCATCCGTAAAAACTTACGTGCAATACCAATCGTCAAGATGAAGAGACTGATGATGACGGACGCAAGGATGGCACCTTCGATTTGGTCAATCGGCGTGATTAAAAACCGTGTCCCGATGATCATGATGCCTGTGACAAGCGCACTTGGCAAACCACCGAAGAAGGTGGCGATCACGACGGGGATAATCCGTAAATCAATCCGGGCGACATCGATTTGAATGCTATTGAACATGAGCAGCACAGCGATGGCACCGGCGACGACACCTAAAATCAGTCGTGTCGCGAGGCTGGCGTTTGGCGTAACGCGCGGTTGATTACGAAAAGGTAAAAATAAGAGTGTAATCGTTGTAAACAATAAACAAAAATTTATGATGAAGTTATTCATAATTGATAACAAATCCTCCAAACTCCTTCAGAAGCATATTTCCAATAATATACTTTGAGTATACTCACTCTACTAACGGTATGGCAGTATAAAATGTTTAGAAAAAAAAGAAAAACAGATGATGTAAACTGTTTTCCTTTAGCACGCGTATAACTTATTAATTTGATGAGGGTACTTCTTCATCCATCGTCGCGAGGATTTTATCGAACACATGAATCATCGTGTTCAATTCTTCTTCAGTTAAGGTACCGAAACGTTCTTGTAAATACGTGCGGCGAACAATTTCTAAATTTCGAAATGCGGCTTCTCCCTCATCTGTCAAGGCGAGCACGATGGAACGGCGATCTTCCGTCGAACGCGTCCGAGTGACGAAACCGGTTTTATAGAGTTTGTCTGTCAGTGCAGTGACTTGGCTTGTCGCGAGCTCAAATTGTTCCGCGAGCAATGTCGGACGCTGAGGCCCGTTCTCTGACAAACTACGCAAAATGAAGAATTCACTGCGTGTGGCAGTGCCTTCAAAGAGTCGGTTCAATTCCCGACGCAACGTCCGGAGGATAACACGCATTTGTTCTTCTAAACGATATGTCAATTGGTCATGTTGTTCTTGTGGCATACGAGCAACATCCTTTCTGTACGAGCTTCTACCATTTAGTGTACTAAAAATATCGGAATTTTACTATGAAGAGGGGGAGTAAACTAAAATATAAATTGACAAACAAGAAACACTTTATGTAATATGTCGAAGTAATGAATAAACTGAATTAGTTCTCACTCAACCAGTGGGATGGAGGTTGCGATTCTTATGAGTCGGGTTACGGATGTCGTCAAGCGACAGAGGAAGTAGCTCAAAAGGAAGGATTGCCGAAGTCGGTGGCTGCTTTGAACGTCATCGATTGGGATTAGATCAAACAGGTCTAATACTGTCACAAGTCGGGTATGACTTGTGGGGAGCTATCTTTCACGACGGTAGAATGAGACGCATCATCGATATGTTGCGTTCTCATCTTCCTCTTGGAAGGTGAGGGCGCTTTTTTGCGTCCTCTCAAAAAAATATAAAAAGAGAGAAGCGACAGACATGAACAATTTACAACAGCAAAAACAACAATCCCTTGATTCCACAGCAGAAGGACTGCAACGTGGACTTCAAGCCCGACATATGTCGATGATTGCGATTGGCGGAGCAATCGGGACAGGATTATTCATCGCGTCAGGTGCTTCAGTCGCTGCGGCAGGACCGGGTGGGGCATTACTTTCCTACTCGATCGTCGGATTGATGGTCTACTTCTTGATGACGAGCCTCGGTGAGATGGCCGCGTACATGCCGGTCGCAGGATCATTTTCGACGTACGGGACGAAGTTCGTCGATCCTTCATTCGGCTTTGCTTTAGGCTGGAACTATTGGTACAACTGGGCCGTCACGATTGCCGTTGAACTCGTCGCGGCACAAATCGTCATGCACTACTGGTTCCCAGACATTCCGGGTGTCTATTTCAGCGCCTTATTTTTAATTTTGATGGTTGGCTTAAATTATTTTTCAGTCAAAGGTTTCGGGGAAGCCGAGTATTGGTTCGCGATGATTAAGGTCGTCACGGTCATCATCTTTTTGATTGTCGGTGTTGCGATGATCTTTGGTCTCTTCACATCGGAACCACCGACTGGGTTCAAAAACTTTGGCTTAGGTGATGCCCCGTTCGTCGGAGGAATTCCGGCCGTCATCGGTATCATTCTTGTCGCGGGCTTCAGCTTCCAAGGGACGGAGCTCGTCGGTATTGCTGCTGGCGAGTCAGAAGATCCGGAAAAAAATGTCCCGAAAGCGGTCAAACAGGTGTTTTGGCGGATTTTATTGTTTTATGTATTTGCGATTTTTGTCATCGGAATGTTGATTCCGTATACAAGTCCGAACCTTGTCTCAAATGATATTACGGATGTCGCCGTCAGCCCGTTCACACTCGTCTTTGAAAAAGCAGGACTCGTATTTGCTGCCGCATTAATGAATGCCGTCATCTTGACGTCCGTCTTGTCAGCCGGGAACTCCGGCATGTACGCCTCGACGCGGATGCTTTACACACTGGCACGGCAAGGTGATGCACCGAAACTGTTTGCGAAAGTCTCAAAAAACGGTGTGCCGCGGAATGCGCTACTCGCGACCGGGGCAATTGGTGCGCTTTGTTTCTTGACGTCGATGTTCGGCGGGCAAGTCTATCTTTGGTTACTGAATGCTTCCGGAATGACAGGATTTATCGCTTGGCTCGGTATCGCAATCAGTCATTACCGTTTCCGGAAAGGATTCGTCGCCCAAGGCCATGCGTTAAGTGACTTACCGTATGTTGCACCGGCATTCCCGTTTGGTCCGTTGTTCGCATTTGGACTGTGTTTCCTTGTAATCATCGGTCAGAACTATGCCGCGTTCCTCGCCGATCAAATTGACTGGGTAGGAATTGCAGCAACGTATATCGGGATCCCGTTGTTCCTCGTCTTCTGGCTCGGACATAAAGTCAAACACCGGACATCGGTTGTCCGGTATGATGAGATGGAGTTTCCGAAACATCCGAAAAAATAATAGGATAAGATAAAGCACCCTCTCGCTTGCGAGAGGGTCAGCGTGTAGACAAACGCTTATGAAGCGTGAAAATACGATAACGAGAGACAATCCGGTCGCGCTTCCCTGTCTCGCCTCGTCTTCAAAGCGGCAATCGATCACGCCGCTACAGCAAAGCTGCAGGGTCGCGACCGATTGCTTTTCGCGGTTCTAAGCGATGCGAGACGGATTGCTCCCTAAACCGTTTGCATGACTGAATTTCCGTCATAGTGTTACCTAAAATGCGTCACGTTTCGTTGACTCCTACGGGGAAAAGTGCGTTTTTAACGCACGTTCAGAGGCAGGCAAGACCCTGCTCGTTGTCCGTGAGGATCAAGGAGCAACGGCTTGCGCCTCGCCCGAGGAAAGCAACGAAAAAAGACGCTTGATCTCCCGATGGCACTTTGTCTACAGCCTGACCCTCTCGCTTGCGAGAGGGTTTTGTGTGTAAAAAAAACGAGTAGTTATCAAAAGACTTTTTTAGTTCCTTTCGATGAGATGCCCCATCAAGTATGTCGATCCGTCATTGCATTATTTCTTTTTAACAATTTTATTTTTATTTAAAAATATTGTTTCAAAAAAGTAAAAACAAGGAATTAATTTTGTACAGAAAACTTACTAAATCATTAGGATGGAGGAAGTGTGGAATGAGTACATATGAATTGATTTTGACACTCGGTTCGGCAGCCTTTTTTATGGCACTTGTCGCGTATGTGTCCTATCGGCTGACGCGAGGGAAGGAACAGGGGGTGGATGAATACTTTTTAGCAGGCCGTGGACTAAGTGGGATTTTTATTGCCGGGTCGTTACTCCTGACCAATCTTTCGGCAGAACAGCTGATCGGTTTGAATGGTCAGTCGTTCATGGGAAACATGTCGAGTATGGCATGGGAAGTCACGGCAGGATTTGCTGCCATCATCATGGCGATTTATCTGTTGCCTAAGTTTTTAGGGATGGGGATTTCGACATTACCTGAATTTTTAAGTCACCGTTACGATGAGACAGTCCGCCGGATGACGGTCCTCTTATTCTTACTTGGCTACATGTGCGTAACGATTCCATCGATGCTGTATTCCGGCGGGATTGCGGTTTTGCAATTGTTTAACGTTCCTGAATTATTTGGACTGAGCTATACACAATCGTTGTGGCTCGTCATTTGGATTGTCGGAATCATCGGGGCCATTTATGCAATTTTTGGAGGTTTGCGTGCTGTTGCCGTCTCCGATACGTTGAATGGGATCGGTCTTGTGATTATCGGTTTCCTCGTTCCGATTCTCGGCTTTTTTGCACTCGGGGACGGAAACATGGTCGACGGGATGAAGCGTCTTGCGACGACACACCCTGAAAAGTTGAATGCAATCGGGTCGTCAACCGATGCTGTACCATTCTTTTCGATTTTCACGGGGATTTTGTTTGCAAATCTCTTCTATTGGTCACTTAATCAATATGTGATTCAGCGTGTGCTTGGAGCAAAGGACTTAAAAGAAGGACAAAAGGGTGTCTTGATGACAGGATTCCTCAAATTACTCGTTCCCGTCTTCATGTTGATTCCGGGTGTGATTGCATATCATCTCTATGGAGACAATCTGGCGAGTGGCGACTTGTCCTATCCGAAGCTGATCACCGAGTTGCTTCCGGTCTCATTGATGGGATTCTTTTTAGCCGTCTTGCTAGGAGCAGTATTTAGTTCATTCAATTCACTTTTGAACAGTATCGCGACGTTGTTCGTGCTTGATATTTATCGTCCTGTCTTTGCGAAGGAGGCGACTGACCGACAATTGATTCGTGTCAGTAAAATCTTCGGAACGATTGTTGCCTTGATTTCTTTTGTCGTCGCTCCATTCTTAATGTATGCACCGGATGGTCTCTGGAGTTTGATTCGCCAGTTCACAGGATTTTTCAACATTCCGATTCTTGTCATCGTCATGATGGGCATGCTCGTGCGGACGATTCCGCCGATTGCTGCCAAAATCGTCATTGTGTTTCACGTCATTGCCTACTACTTCTTTGTTTTTGGATTGAAACAGTTGTTTGGAATCAATCACGGTATCAGCTTCATCCATGGATACGGGATTTTGTTGGTGATTGAGGCATCCTTCATGTGGTTCATGGGAAAATACCGACCTGCTGTGCCGACAATCAGTCGTCGGCCGGTGCGGACGACGGGGATGACACCTTGGAAATACGCGATGCCGGTTTCGGTCTTACTCGTATCAAGTATCATCATGATGTACGTGCTCTTCTCGAAAATAGGACTCGCCTATCCGGAAGGCATTGTTTCAGGCTGGTTCTGGCCGATCACGCTTGTCTTAGGCGGCGGAACGGTCTTCCTCTGGCGCTTCGCCTTGAAGTCGTGGCATACGCGGTATACGACCTATCTCGAGGAAGAGTACGAACAAGCGGAATAAGTTCACTGTTCGCGTCCCAAATCGATTAAGATAAAAGAAAAACGGAGGCGAGCATCGTGAACTACTGGTACCACTTTAAACGGGCATTCATCCCGATCGCGATTTTATTGATTACATTAGCGATTTATCAAATGATTTATCGCATGAATAACATCTGGTATTCGCTCGGCGGATTGATTTTAGTTTTTGCAGCGATTTATTTTGTCATGCGGCGCCTGAAGGCGAACCCGGAAGATTGAGTGAGCAAGATAGTAGGGACATGCTTTAAAAAGCAGTAGACTAAAGAGATAGAAAGAGGAGGGGAAGATAGATGGCAAAAGCAATATTCGCAGGTGGTTGTTTCTGGTGTATGGTCAAACCGTTTCATAAGTATGATGGTGTCGACCAAGTAATTTCTGGCTACACCGGTGGTCATACAGAGAACCCGACCTATAAAGAAGTTTGTTCTGAGACGACGGGACATCTCGAAGCAGTCGAGGTGACATACGATCCGTCCGTCATCACATATGAAGAATTACTTGAAGTATTTTGGCGTCAAATCGATCCGACTGATGGTGGTGGTCAGTTTAACGACCGAGGTCAGTCGTATGAACCCGCTATTTTTTATGTCGATGAAGCGCAAAAACAAGCAGCGGAACAATCGAAAGCAGCACTCGACGCTTCTGGTCGCTTCTCAAAACCGGTTGCCGTCGACATCCGTCCGGCAGCACCATTTTGGCCAGCAGAAGATTACCATCAGGATTACTACAAAAAAAATCCGTTCCGTTATCAAATGTATAGTGTTGGATCGGGGCGTGCCAAGTTCGTCAAAGAAGCGTGGAAAGATCAAGGTAAGGAGCAGGAACTGAAACAACGTTTAACACCCATCCAGTATAAAGTGACACAAGAGAGCGGGACAGAACCAGCTTTCCGAAATGAATACTGGGATGAAGAACGTCCGGGACTCTATGTCGATATCGTCGACGGAACACCACTTTTCACGTCAAAAGATAAATTTAACTCGAGTTGTGGATGGCCAAGTTTCGCGAAGCCAATCGCAGAAGATAAGATGGAAGTGAATCTCGACACGACGCATGGCATGACGCGGACTGAAGTTCGTTCAGCTGATGCTGATAGTCACCTCGGTCACATCTTTGATGATGGTCCAAAAGAACTCGGTGGGCTTCGTTACTGCATCAATTCAGCTGCTCTCCGGTTCATTCCGTTAGAAGAGCTTGATTCTGCAGGATATGGGGAATATAAAAAACACTTCGAGTAAGTAAAATCAAAAGGCAGCAAAACGAATTCGTTTTGGCTGCCTTTTTTAAAAGCGAAAAGGAGGTCATAGGATGTTTACGACAGTGTATGATGACATTCGACAGATGACAATTGCCAAAGTATTGGACTTTTATGACGATGAAATCCGTCGACTCGATGAAGCATCGCGCAGACAAAAATACGAGAAAATGAGTCAAAGTCCGTTTCTGTTTTTTCGTGGCAGCTCTCATTTATTTTACTATGATTTGACGCGGATTCCATTAGGATTCGACACACCGAGTGAGACGCCGACATGGATTCAAGGCGATCTCCACTTTGAAAACTTTGGTGTCCATGGAAACGCAAAAGGAGAAATCATTTACGACGTCAATGACTTCGATGAGGGATATCTCGGTTCGTATCTTTACGATTTGATTCGGATGGCCGTCTCTGTCCAACTGTTCGCAGAAGAGGTCGGTTATGATGCGGAACCGGCGATTGCCGCTTACATTCAACACTACTTACAGGACCTTCGTAAATATGCAGAAGGAAAAAATCCGAGCGACGTTTGTTTTACGGTCGACAACACGAAAGGACCGATTCGGAAGTTAATTAAAAAAGCAGAAAAAAAGAAAACAGAATTACTTGGAGAACGGACAGCTGTAGTGGAGGGACATCGAAAATTCCTTGATTTACCGGATATGAAGCCGGTCAGTGCAGAGACATATGCAGCGATTGAAGCGGTCTGGCCGTCCTACATGAATTCAATCGATAAAAATGACCGACGGGACGAGGATTTTTATGTCATTAAAGACATCGTCCATAAATTAGATAGTGGGACTGCCTCGATTGGTCTGGAACGTTACTATATTTTGATTAATGGCGGAGGGAAGGGTCAGCCGGACGTCATTCTTGAGATGAAACAGGCACAATCCGCCGTTCCGTCCCTGTTCGTTCCGGTCTACCGGGAAGATGTCGAGACTGTTCATCAAGGATTACGTGTCATAACCTCTCAAAAAGCGATGCAAGCGTATGAAGACCCGCATCTCGGATATGTGACGATGAATCAAAAAGAATATTACATTCGTGAACGGTCACCGTATAAAAAGAAATTGAAGGCGAAGCATATCAAAAATCAAGACGACCTTGAAAATGTCCTATCGATTCAAGGACGGATTACCGCAAAAATCCATGCAAGTGCTGATATGGATGCAGGCATTAACGCAACGGTCCTCACCCATCACGCCGATGTTGCAATCATTGAAGCGATAGGAGAGTCAGAACAGGTTTTCCTTCAACAAATTCAACGCTGGTCAAATGCTTATGCCGCACGAACGAAGCTAGATTTTCAAGTGTTCTTGAACTGGATCGTTAGTCGATAAGAAGATGGTCTTCTTGGAACCGGAAAAAGGCAGGAGATACCGAAGTGAACTTCGGCTTCTCCTGCCTTTTTAAGATGATGATTTTTTAAGAAGGAACTGAACTTTTTACACGCACAGCGTCGAACTCACGTTTGATGCTTTCATTCGCTTTCGCTTCTTCTTCAGGTGACCAACCGAGTTCACTACGCATGAGAGCGAGCACGCCGTCAGCATATTTTTCAGCATTCGGGTAATCGAAGAAGACGGCGGATGCCCGGCGATTCAAGAAATCACCCGGTTGCATGACGAGTTCGGCTTCGAGGCCGTAAAGCAATGCACCGAACCAGTGAAGAGGTAACTGATACCGTTCCGCTTCACTGCCACGTGAACGAATGAGTTCATATACCCGTTCGACGTTCGTTCCATAACGTTGGATGAGCCATGTCGTCTCACCCGGCGAGAGACCGAGGGCTTCGCCTTTCGGTTGTTGCTCTTTCAAGTAGCGGGCAAACCCTTTACTACCGTCTTTATGTCCGCCGCCAAGCAAGATATGACGTGTCCGTGATTCAAGATAGATGCGATTTTCTTCTTTTTTGAACTGTTCCGCTACCATGTTGATGATGCGTTCCGCCATTTTCCGGTAACCGGTCAGCTTACCGCCGGCGATTGACATCAAGCCGGATTTCGAGACGAAGATTTCATCTTTACGCGAGAGTTCACTCGGATCTTTACCATCTTCATGAATCAATGGACGGAGACCAGACCACGTTGATTCGACGTGTTCCGGGCGAAGCTCGACATTAAACATATCGTTCGTCGCTTTTAAGATATAATCGCGGTCTTCTTCCGTGACTCCAGGCTCGAGAATGTCACCTTTGTAGTTCGTGTCGGTCGTCCCGACATACGTTTTTCCTTCACGTGGAATCGCGAAAATCATCCGTCCGTCCGAAACATCGAAATAGACGGCTTGACGGAGCGGGAAATCAGCTTGATCGATGACAAGGTGAATCCCTTTCGTCAGGTGTAACGACTTACCGGACTTCGAACCATCTTGTTCCCGTAGTTCATCGACCCATGGACCTGTCGCGTTGATGATTTTTTTTGCGCGAATCGTATATGTCCGGTCCGTTAACAGATCCCGGACTTCGACACCGACGACTTTGCCGTTATGGTAGACGAGCGACTCGGCTTTCGTATAGTTGACGGGGCGACCACCGTAGCTGATGGCAGCTTTTAAGACTTCCATCGTCAAGCGGGCATCGTCCGTTTTGTATTCGACGTAGCGTCCGCCGCCGACGAGGTGTTCCGAACGGAGGAGCGGTTCATAACCAAGCGTTTCTTCTTTCGACAGCATCGTTCTCCGTTCATTGCGTCGTACACCAGCGAGTTGGTCGTAGACGCGTAACCCGATGGAAGTTGAAAAACTTCCGAACGTCCCGCCCTCGACGAGCGGTAACATCATCCACTCCGGCGTCGTGACGTGAGGTGCGTTCTCATACACGATTTCCCGCTCTTTTCCGACTTCTGCGACGAGCTTGATTTCGAATTGTTTGAGATAACGTAGACCGCCGTGGACGAGTTTCGTTGAGCGACTTGATGTCCCCTCAGCAAAGTCCTGCATTTCAATTAAGCCCGTACGCATACCGCGACTTTGTGCATCGAGTAAAATCCCAGCACCCGTGATGCCACCCCCGATGACTAATACATCTAACAGTTCTTGTCCCATTTCTTCTAACCATGCCGTGCGTTCCGTACTTGAAAACATGAATAGTTCCCCCTGTTCATAATGAAGTGGACTGAATTACTCTACTGTTATCCATGTACCCTCTTTTGCACTTTTTTGAGCATAATCAATGATTTTCATGACAAACAAGGCTTGTTCCGTCGTCACGGCGAGTGGCGCTTCGTTGCGAATCGCCCGTGCGAGGTCCCCGTAATACGTAGTGGAAGGCTTGAGGAAAGGGCGCTCTTCAGCAGGTTGTTCCGGAAGTCCGAATGTATAAGTGGACCGTTCCGTATCAACGACATCAACGAAATAACTCGCTTTCGTTCCATGGACGCTCAAGGAACGTCCGGGCATTGGGACGAGTGAGCCGATATGCAAAATGGCACGACGGGACCCGAAAGCAAGAATTAGGTGCGTGTAATCGTCGACAGGACCGTCGATTCGCTGGATGGCTTGATCACAAAAGACACGATCCGGTCGTTCGTCGAATAGGACAAGAGCTTGGTCGATTAAATGTGACCCTAAATCATACAGGAGTCCGGCACCCGGAACGCCTTGTTCCCGCCAGCGTTCCCGGACCGTCGGACGATAACGGTCATAATGGGCTTCGAACGTCTGGACGTCCCCGAGTTCCCCCGTTCGAACGAGTTCGAGCAACGTCTCGAAGTCTTTTTTGTAACGGCGGTTATGATAAACTGTCAGTAAGCGATTCTGTCGACGGGCAAGCTCCGTTAACTCATCTGCTTCAGCAAGCGTCACCGTAAACGGTTTTTCGACGAGCACATGACAATTGGCTTCTAACGCAAGCCGGGCAAGCGGATAATGTTCCGCATTGGGTGTCGCGATGACAACGAGATCAATCGTTTCTGCGGCAAGAAGCGTTTCGAGTGTCGCGTAAACCGGCACATCCGGATAGCTTTGTGCCACTGCATCCGGGCGGCTCGACTGAACAGCGACAAGTTGATAATCAGGCGATGCAATATAGGGGGCATGTAAGTGTTCTCCGGCAAGACCAAATCCAACTAAAGCAGTACGAATCATAAGGACACTTCCTTTTCGGTTAGTCCCTTCAATTTAGCACAAGTGAGGTGAATAAGATGATTACAGAACAACAAGTCATTGAAAAAATGCGGCAGACGATGGCAAAAATCGAACAGACGAGCGGGACGGCACAGGTCGAGCAACTAGCGACAATGAAAGCATACTGTGAGCTGTTGCTTGATCAACCGGGCACACCGGTAGCAAACATCGTGCGTCCACAGACAGCTCCGGCAGCAAAACCGGACGTCGATCCGATGCTCGCACGCTTTATGGGTGTTGCGCAAGAAGATGAACAGAAAGGTCCGTCATTACTCGATTTTTGACTAAACGTCCCGTTTTTTGGGAATACAATGGACAGACAAGTCATAGGAGGGAAAGTATGAAAACAGCAATCATCATTGGAGCAGGTCCGGGAAATGGCGTCGAAATCAGTAAGCGATTCGGGAAAGAGGGCTTTCAGATCGTCTGCGCGGCACGTACACAAGAAACACTTGCCGCTGTCGTCACAGAATTGAAAGAGCACGGCATTGAAGCAGTCGGTGTCGAATGTGATGCGTCACGCCGGGCAGATATCGCCTCACTCGTCGAATGGACGAAAGAACAATACGGACAAATCGACGTACTCGTCTATAATGCATCGATTCTTCACCAGGCATCGGTACTTGATGTCACGGCAGAACAAATCACGAAAGAGTTTGAAATCGATGTCCTCGGGGCACTCGATGCTGCACAGCTCGTTGCGCCAGATATGGTCGAACGGCAAGACGGAGCCATCTTAATCACAGGTGGTGGGGCTGCACTGCATGCAATCAAATCGTTACCTGGACTATCAATCGGGAAAGCGGGCGTCCGTCAACTGACGCACATGCTGCATGATACGTTAAAAGAAAATAACGTCTACGTCGGGACGGTCACGATTGCCGGAGAAGTCAAGCGTGGGACGGCACTCGATCCCGTCAATGTCGCCGAAGCCTTCTATACGCTTTATTCGAACCGGACGGACGTCGAAAAAGTTTTGTCGGCAGAATGAAACAGTTAACCGTCTACTACGATGGTCTGTGTCCGCTCTGTCAAAAATCGAAACGGCTCCTTGAGCGTGTCGATCGTTTCCGGCAGTTGACGTTTTCCGATGCGCGACGGATGCCGGTGGAACAACAACCACGACTGCTTGAACGGATGCATGTCGAAACCGAGCAAGGGGTCCGGTATCCAGGAATCGAAGGCATTCGTCTGTTGACGAAGACACTCCCATTCCTGTTACCGCTAGCTCCATTCGTCTCGTTATCGATTGGCTTACGAATCGGAGCGCCACTCTATGACCGGGTCGCGAAAAACCGCGTCATTCCAATGAGTTGTACGACAGAGTGTTCCATCAATTGATACATTTAGCGAAGCGCCGGCGCATAAGGTCGGCGTTTTTTGAGTGGACAGGTGAACGGATGAAAGAGGAGGGGCATGATGAGCTTTTGGATGAAGGCATTGATGCTGGTCGGACTTTTGTTCAGTACGGGCTGTGCCTTAGAGTCAGATCAGGAAACAGAAACGAAGTTCGGTATCGCACAACCGGATGATACGAAAGCCACGCAAGTGACCGTCGAGCGGGTCGTCGACGGCGATACGATTAAAGTCCGTTTGCCAAATGGGAAAATTGAAGATGTTCGTTTTTTATTGATCGATACGCCAGAGACGGTCAATCCGGAAAAACCGGTTCAGCCGTTTGGTCCGGAAGCCTCGGACTTCACGAAAGAACTCTTACCAAAAGGCAGTGATATCATCATCGAACGGGATCACTCAACGGCGGATCGATATGGTCGTCTGCTTGCCTATGTCTGGGTTGATGGTAAGATGGTCAATCAAGAATTATTACGTCAAGGACTTGCGCGCGTTGCTTATATTTATGAACCGGATACGCGGTATGTCGAAACGTTCCAAGACATTGAACAAGAAGCGAAAGTAACAAAAAAAGGGATTTGGGAAACACCGGGTTACGCGACGAATCGGGGGTTTGACGAAACGGCCTTGCAAAAGAAACCGACTTCTTCGGCAAAAAGTCAGTGTGAAGACATCAAAGGAAATATCAACCGGCAAGGAGATAAGATTTATCATGTCAAAGGCGGACGTTCTTACGCGGACGTCAAGCCTGAAGAAATGTTCTGTAGCGAACAGGAAGCGAAACAAGCCGGTTTTCGACGCGCTGCGAATTAATGATGCACGCCCGATAAGAGTTTGTCCCTTATTGCCTGAAGGGGCCGATGCTACAGGCGCTTCAAACTCAAATTTCATGACGGACATTTCCGTCCTACGCAAACGAAACGCCGATGATCCCGTTTTTCATGGAATCATCGGCGTTTTCTAAACGGTCTGCATGCCCGGCTTTCCGTCACGGTGTTACCTACAAAGCGTCGCGTTTCGTTGACTCCTGCCCGAGGAAAGCAACGAAAACAGACGCTTTATCTCCCGATAGCACGTTGTCTACAGTCTGAGACACCCTGACGTCAGGGTGTCTGCTGTTTGTAGTTCCTCTCTCTTATTCCGAAGGCGGGGAGGGTTTGTAATGCGGAATTTGATCATCCTCATCAAAGGCAATCGTGACGTCGGTCACGCCTTTTAAAATCCGGATTTGTAGTTCGAGACGATCTTTGATGTCATCGGCTTGCGCGATGGTCATGCCACGGTCAACTTCGATTTCAAGATCGACGTGGAAATGGTCACCTTCTTTGATGACTTCGAGTTTTTCGATATCACGGACATCTTTATCACGAAGTAAAATTTCAGCGATTTTTGCCGTCAAAACTTCATCACTCTCACCGAGTGCACCCGCTGCATTTTGAATGAAGACATTATAAACAACAAAGAACATCATCAAGCCAATCAGAATCGAAGCAATTCCTTCTGCTTGGTAAAACGACGTGTAATGCGAAATCAGGACGGCGATGATGGCGATCATACCACCGAGTGTCGCGACAAGGTCTTCTAAAAAGACAAGGCGCGTTGCCGGTTTTGCTTGACCGAGGTTTGAAAAACTCTCCCGGATCAGCGTGAGCCCTCGTGATTTTAACCCTGTTTCATGGGCGATTTCAGTCATCGCTTTATAAAAGACGCCCATTTCAAGGACAACCCCGATTCCGAGTGCCGTCAAAATGATCCACAGTCCACTTGTCTTTTCTCCTGGAGCATGGAGAATATGCAACACACCTTCCCGGATTGTTTCATAAGCAAGAATCGCAACAACGATGATTGCGGCAAGCAGGACGAGGTTGACGAGACGACCGAATCCGTTCGGAAAACGTTTGGTCGGTGCCTTTTTACTTAACGCTGAACCGACGTAAACAAACATTTGATTGGCGGCATCACCAATCGTATGCATCATTTCAGCGAACATAGCGATATTACCGGTTAAGATGTAAGCAATAAATTTAATGATAGCGATCAGTGTATTGACGATAGCTGCAGCTAAGGCAGATTTATTTCCCCGCCTCAATAATGAAAAAAAGTTGGCCATAGAGTCCTCTCCTTTAAAAAAGCAGGGAAGCGGAATTAACCGCGTCCTGCCTGGAATGATGGATAAAGTGTCATGCCGCCATCGGCAAATAATGTGATACCGGTGACATAACTTGATTCGTCAGAAGCGAGCCATGCAGCGACAGCCGAAATTTCTTCAGGCTTCCCGATGTTGCCCATTGGAATCATACTTTCGACTTCTTTACGTTGTTCCGGATCTTCGAATTTCTCAGCATTGATTGGCGTATTGATCGCGCCCGGTCCAATTGCATTGATTCGAATTCCTTTTGGTGCATATTCCATGGCGAGCGTCTGCGTCATCAGTTTGACGCCACCTTTACTTGCAGCGTAGTGAACGAATGTTGGCCATGGAATGATTTCATGAACACTCGACATGTTGATGATGTTCCCTTTGATGTCATGCTCAACAAAGTATTTGAGCGCTTCACGTGCGCCGAGGAATGCCCCGGTCAAGTTGACATCGATAACTTTTTGCCAGTCTTCAAGCGACATTTCATGAGAAGGTGATGGCATTTCGACACCAGCGTTATTGACGAAGACGTCAAGTGTTCCGTAATGAGCAACCGTTTCTTTGACGAGATTAATCATGTCGTCTTCTTTTGAGACATCACCTTGAATGGTGATGGCCTCTCCGCCTGCTTGTTTGATGTCTTCCGCAATTTTCGTTGCTTCTTCCGGGTGGCTACGGTAGTTGATGACGACTTTCATTCCTTCTTCCGCATAACGACGTGCGATGGCCTCACCAATCCCCATTGAACCTCCGGTAACGATGACAACTTTTTCAGTTAAACTGTTATACATATGAACCGACTCCCTTATCAATTTATTGTTTCGTAAATCCAATCATGATCCCACCGGCGACAACGAGAATACAGCCGATGATGACGAATGTCATTTCTTTTTTCGTTTTTGATTCTTTTAACAATAAGACACCACCAATGGTCGAGATGACAACACCGGTTTGTGAGAGTGAAAAGCTCGTTGCGACACCGACACGCGCTGTTGCGAAGAGCAGGGCAATGTTACCGACAGCCCACATGATACCGGCGATTCCGTTTGTGAACGTCTGTTTCGCAAACAAATTCCCTTTGCGTAAGGAGAGCAAGATGGCACTGACGACCATCCCGATGGCTTGCGGTAAGACGGCTTCCCAACCGTTGATATTAAACCAACGGGCGATGACGACATATCCGACATAACCGACCGTTGAGATAACGAGGAGAAGCAATCCTTTTCCGATGTTCTCATCTTTTTTACTTTTATCTTCCTTGTACGAGGTAAAGGCGGCACCCGCAACGATCAGGACGAGCGCGCTAATTCCGAGAATAAGTGCAGATGTACTCGACCACTCACCGAAGGCGAGGACACCGAACAGTGACGTCCCGACGAGCTGCATGCCGGTTGAAATCGGCATCGTTTTCGAGACACCCATCTGTTTGAATGCTGCGAACTGATTCATTTGACCAAGCGCCCAAAAAGCACCGGAGAAGAATCCAGCAATCCAAGCGGTCGTCGACATTTCCGGACTGACGAAGAAAAACGTCACGAGAGCGAAAGCGAGCGCACCGAGTGTCGTACCGATAATTTGTTGTTCAGTTGATCCGCCGAGTTTTGACACGACGAGTGGCAATGTCCCCCACATCAAGGCAGGAACGATTGCGATTAAAATATCAATCAAGTGATTCACCTCTTCCATTTGTTCTATCTACTTGAAGTTGTACCCGATGAATCCCCATGAAAAACATCAAAAGCGTACATAAAGTTATTTCAAAATAAAAAACGCCCCAAGAATGGGACGTTAAAATCATTTGAATGGTTCATCGGCGATGCGGACGATTTGTCGACCGATTCTTCGGGCATTCCATAACGCGACGACGGCAATCGTTAAGGAAATCCCCATTAAGTCATACTGGGTCAAGAAATACCCGACGTAGCTGACAGGTAAGCTGACGATACCGACGAGCGAACTCGTCCATTGGCGAATCTTGAGCGATTCCATGTTCGCGACACGTGAGAATTTTTGTTGTTCGAATAAACGCCAACGTGTCGGTTCACTGAGCGCATCGTTAACGAGACGCGGAAAGGCAAGAAGTCGTGCACCGTACGATCCGGCAATTTGTAAGTAGCGATTCTGATTTTTACCTTCTTCATCCAGCCATCGGCGGACCATCGGCTTCGCGAGTTCAAGCAAGTTGATTTGTGGAGACAGGATTTGTAAAATCCCAAGGATCGTCGACGCAGCACGTCCGAAAAAGGCGAACTCAGCAGGGAGCTGAATCGGTTCATTGCGGACGAGTAACTCGATATCAGACAGGACTTTTTCGATCAATTTCGTATCGACATTTTCCATATCACTTTCGAGATAAAACGTGACAGCCTTTTCAATCGCTTGACGGATATTTTGTTTATTTGCGTTTGGTAAAAGGAATCGGAGGTCTTCGAGACCATCGACAATCGCATCATAATCCAGTGTGACGAATGATTGCAAAATACCTTGGATCGCCCGCATGTCGTCCGGTGTCGTCGCCCCGATCATCCCGAAGTCGAGCAAAACGATTTTTCCATCTGTTTGGACGAGGACGTTACCCGGGTGGGGATCGGCATGGAACTTCCCGCCGAACAGTAACTGCTCACCCGCATTGAGGAAGAGGTTCCGTGCAAGTTCGTCACGATCGATTTGATGTTCTGCTAAAAACTCGAGGTCCGTGATGCGTGTGCCGTCAATCCATTCCATCATCAACACACGATTCGTACAGTGTTCTTCATAATAGTCCGGAATATAGATGACCGGATTCGATTCGTACATTTTTTTAAAGTACAGCCCATTTTTCAGTTCAGTCCGGTAATTCAATTCGTCACCGATGACGAAGACCATTTGGCGATACAGGCTTTGGAGATCTGTTGATTTATTGAGCGACGTCCGTCGAAGCATCGCGATGACGAGACGCATCGCCCGGAAGTCCGTTTTGATAATTTGTTCGATGTTCGGCCGTTGCACTTTAATTGCCACTTTTCGACCGTTTGATTTTAAGGTCGCACTGTAAACTTCTCCGATTGAGGCAGAAGCGATGGGACGGGGACTGATATTATCAACGATGTCTTCAATCGGGACGCCCCAGTCCTCTTCGATGATTTTCCGAGATTCTCCGAGTTTGCTTGACGGTACCTTATCGACGAGTTCAGTCAGCTCCATCAAGACAGACGGTGGGAACAAGTCGGCTCGAATGGAGAGGAACTGTCCGAGTTTGATGAGAAGTCCCTCGAGACGAAGTGCTTTTTTCTTATAATCACGCGCAATCGTGATCATGATGCGCTCAAATTCTTCATTATTCGTACCTGGTCGGTTTTTCCGAGTGAATCGATAAATTGTCCAAATGTAACGAGCGAACATCGTCACGATGATGAAAATCCGGTAGAGCGCCCAACGTTTCATACGGTCACCTAGCTTCCTGTACAGTTTGTTTCAGTATAGGTTACTTTACCTAAAAACGTCACTTACAAACGGCTGAAAAAAGAATCGTAAAAATAAGGTGGACGTTACGCTAAAAGAGAGTATAGTAAGTAATGGAATTTCAATGTGGAAAGGTGAAATGTGTGCATGTCCTGGGACTTATTAAATATCATCGGCACGGTCGCATTCGCGATGAGTGGCGCGATTGTTGCGATGGAAGAAAAATATGATTTGTTTGGGGTTTGGTTACTTGCATTAATCACGGCGTTTGGCGGTGGAGCAATCCGGAATTTGTTGATTGGCGTACCCGTCTCGGCACTTTGGTCGCAAGGTGGATTGTTTTTGATTGCGATTTTAGTCGCGTTATTAATCTTTGTTTTACCTCAATTATTCTTACCGCATTGGTCACGGTGGGGCGTACTCGCCGATGCACTCGGTTTATCCGCATTTGCGATTCAAGGTGCACTCATGGCATCTGCAAAAGGATTACCTCTTTCAGCGACGATTTCGGCAGCAGTTTTAACGGGTGTCGGTGGTGGTGTCATCCGGGATTTACTGGCCGGACGCAAGCCGCTTGTCCTGCATAAGGAAATCTATGCGATGTGGGCCGTCATGGCAGCGCTCGTCATCGATCGTTTCCAACTGACGAATCCTCTGCATTTGTTCACATTACTCGGACTCATTACGATTTTACGTATGCTATCTTATTATTATGAATGGAATTTACCAGCACGACGTTTAGGGGGAGAATGACAATGAAAGTATTGATTATGATTGGTTCTTTATCGATGATGCTTGCGGTCGCACTCGGTGCGTTCGGAGCGCATGCGCTAAAAGATATGTTATCTGAGCGGATGCTTGCGAACTGGCAGGCAGGTGTCCTGTACCAAATGGTCCATTCACTTGGTATTTTGGCACTCGGTGGGATGTTACTGAAAGTTTCGATTTCACAATTTTCGCTTGCGGGTTGGCTGATGCTCGCCGGAATCGTCTTTTTCTCCGGCAGCTTATACGTCATGGCGCTGACAGGGATTACAAAACTCGGTGCAATCACACCGATTGGCGGCGTTCTGTTCATCGCAGCATGGATTTTTGTCGCGATTGGTGCGTATAAAGGATTATGATTGATCGACTGACTTGAAAGTTGGTCTTTAAACGAAAGTAAGGGAGTGGCTTTTATAGTCACTCTCCGTGATATCGGTAGTTAAAAGCGTCTTTTTTCATTGCTTTCCTCGGGCGAGGCGCAAGCCGTTGCTCCTTGATCCTCACGGACAATGAGCAGGGTCTTGCCTGCCTCTGAAAGTGCGTTAAAAACGCACTTTTCCCCGTAGGAGTCAACGAAACGCGACGCTTTTCAGGTAATATCCTGAGGGAAATCCAGGCACGCAGACTGTATAGGGCGCAATCCGTCTCGAGTCACTTTAGAACCGCGACCGATTGCCGCTTTGAAGGCGAGGCGAGACAGGGAAGTGCAAACGAATTGCATCTCGATATCGCATGCTCAAAGTTTGTCTACATACTGGGAGTGGATGTATATCCACTCTCTTTTTTTGTCTTTTTACGACGATTACGCCATCGAAAGACAAAAAAACGGTCAAGAGACATTACTGCTCCTTGACCGATTACGATTGAGGCGACTGCCTCAATGCTTTATTGGTTGTGTTTTATTTAGCTTCGATAATGCTTGCTCATAGCGATCCAGTACACGTTGTGCAACTGGCTTTAGCTCTTTTGAAAGCACAGCGAATTGCAATTCACGCGATCGAGTTGACCGGTTCATAGCATTCCCCATGATAATTCCTCCTTAACGTATAAAACGTACATCTTTTATGGCCGCAAAGAGTATATTCCCATAGGGTTTTTCTATGAAACGTCTTTTAGCATATTAAAGTGCGAAATGTGTTTCGAGCTCACTTGACTCAAGACGGTTTCCGATGAAGAATTCACCAAATTCACCGTATTTTGCGCTAACTTCGTCAAAGCGCATTTCATAGACGATTTTTTTGAACTGGAGGATGTCATTCGCGAACAATGTGACGCCCCATTCCCAATCGTCAAAGCCAGTTGATCCACCGATGATTTGTTGAATCTTCCCAGCATAGCTCCGTCCGATCATACCATGACGGTACATGAGCTCTTTCCGTTTCTCCATCGAAAGTGTGTACCAGTTATCGCCATCGCGACGTGATTTACTCATCGGGTAGAAGCAGATGTGCTTCGATTTCGGCAAGATTGGATAGAGACGGTCGCGGACGTATGGATTTTCATATGGATTCCCTTCGCCAGATCCACGGTATGTGCCAAGTTCGACGACGGAGACATATGAATACGTCGGGATGAGGTAGTCATACAAATCGAGTTTTTGCATTTTCACTTCAACGGCTTGAATGTCTTCCATCGTCGGACGGAGGACCATCAAGACGAGGTCAGCCTTTTGACCAATGATCGTGTAAAGGGCGTGGCTGCCTTCTTTTTGTTCTTCGACTTGTCCGAGTTCACTTAAGAACGTTTGGAATTCGTTAATCATGTTTGTCCGTGTAGCTGCGTCGACTTGTTTTAAGCGTGACCAGTCAATCCGACGGAAATCATGTAATGTATACCAGCCGTCGAGTGTCTCGGCGGCTTGCTGTGTAGCAGTTGGTTCAGATGTTTGATGATCCATGAAAAAAACCTCCTGAAATCTATAATAAAAAGTATATTCTCCAGTGCTAATCTTATCACATATCGGACGTTCCATCGCAACAAAACGACCAGCTCTCACTATGGAGTGAGACATGAACTGACGAGAATCGGGGTATGAACTAAAAGGGTGCGCTGAAACGTTTGAAATGCCTTCTGTACTATTCATTGAAATAACTGTAACAGTTGGGAAAAGCCGCTTGTTAGAATGGTAAAATAACTTTTTTGCAAATTGTTTTAATAACGAAACAGAACTGTGTATAATGAACGATGGAATGGATAAACAATAGAAGTCGACACTTGATTGACATAAAAGGAGAGAAAAATCATGCAATTATTCGAAATGCTTGAGACAAAAGTAAAAGCACACCAACCGACAATCGTTTTCCCGGAAGGAATCGACGCACGTGTTCTTGGCGCTGCTGTCCGTCTGAAAAAAGATGGTCTTGTCACACCTATCGTCATCGGACCACGAATGAAGATTGAAGAAACGGCTTCAGCGAACGGAATCGATGTAACAGGTCTTGAAACGATCGATCCTGCTTCATACGATGCCATCGAAGAACTTGTTGCTTCTTTCGTCGAACGCCGTAAAGGAAAAGCGACAGAAGAACAAGCACGTGAAGTCATCTTAAAGGACGTCAACACGTTCGGTACGATGCTCGTCCATACCGGTAAAGCAGAAGGACTCGTTTCTGGTGCAATGCACGCGACAGGCGATACGGTACGCCCGGCCCTTCAAATCATCAAGATGCAAGAAGGTTACAAAAAAACATCGGGTGTCTTCATCATGGTTCGTGACGATGAGCAGTACGTCTTCGCTGACTGCGCAATCAATATCGCACCTGACGCAAACGACTTAGCAGAAAATGCGATTGCATCAGCTAAAACAGCAAAAACATTCGGCATCGAGCCGAAAGTGGCATTGCTCAGTTTCTCGACAAAAGGTTCAGCGAAATCACCGGAAACAGAACGTGTCGTCGAAGCAACACGTCTCGCAAAAGAACGTGCCCCTGAACTTGCAATCGACGGAGAATTACAATTTGATGCAGCGTTCGTCCCGAGCGTCGCGAAATCAAAAGCACCGGAATCAGATGTTGCCGGTCAAGCGAACGTCTTCATCTTCCCGAGCCTTGAGTCTGGAAACATCGGCTACAAAATCGCACAACGTCTTGGTGGATTTGAAGCGATCGGACCGATTCTCCAAGGTTTGAACAAACCGGTCAACGATTTGTCGCGCGGCTGTAATGAAGAAGATGTCTACAAACTTGCGATCATCACGGCAGCTCAAGCAGTTGAAGCGAAAGCATAAAACGGAAAAGTCTTTACTTTTTCAAAGAACATCGTAAAATGAAACACATCATGCACGAATCATAAACGTATAGCAACGCTCGTATAATAGTGGGGATTGGCCCACGAGTCTCTACCGGATCGCCGTAACGATCCGACTACGGGTGGTGAGTTACTGCTCTCTTCTTTGGCGTACAGTGGCTGCCCCCGGGGTAGCGCTGTACGTTTTTTTCGTCAATAAAGGAGAAATCAGTTATGAAACGTTTAGAAGAAATGATTAATCAAGAAGGCATCGTCCTGTCGGATCAAGTATTGAAAGTCGACGCATTCCTTAATCACCAGGTCGACCCGACACTGATGTGGGAAATCGCCTATGAATTCATGCATCGTTTTCAAGATGCGGGGATTACACGAATCTTGACGATTGAGGCGGGTGGAATCGCGCCGGCGATGATGACAGCACTTCGTCTTGGCGTCCCGATGGTCTACGCGCGAAAAACGAAATCACTGACATTGAACGAAGGAACGATTTCAGCGGAAGTCTACTCGTTTACGAAACAACAGACGAGTACGATCACGGTCGCTGAAAAGTACTTACAGCAAGGAGAACGGGTGCTGATCATTGATGACTTCTTAGCGAACGGTGAGGCGGCGTTTGGTCTTGCCAAATTAGTCGAACAGGCTGGAGCGGAAGTCGTCGGCATCGGCATCGTGATTGAAAAATCATTCCAACCGGGACGCGAGAAATTGGTTCAGGCAGGGTTCCGCGTCGAATCGCTTGCACGGATTGAAAAACTAGAGCACGGGAAGGCGACGTTCGTCCGCTCGGTGAACGTATGAAATCGTTATCGAATCTTAAAGCGGCAGGACTCGGACTCCAGCATGTCCTTGCGATGTATACGGGAGCAGCCATCGTTCCGTTAATCGTCGGCAGTGCAATCGGCTTATCCGGGGAAGGACTCGCATATCTCGTCGCGATTGACTTATTCATGTGCGGAATCGCGACGTTACTCCAAGTCTTCGTCACGAAGTATACCGGTGTCGGACTTCCGGTCGTGCTCGGATGTACGTTCACGGCAGTCGGGCCGATGATTGCTATTGGTAGTCTGCAAGGTATTACAGCCATTTATGGTGCATTAATCGCAAGTGGCATCATCATTTTATTAATTTCCGGACTCTTTAGCCGGATTGCGATTTTATTTCCACCGGTCGTGCTTGGGTCAGTCGTGACGATCATCGGAATATCACTCATTCCGGCAGCAATCAATGATATCGGTGGTGGACAAGGCGTTAAAGATTTTGGTGACTTCCGTTACCTCGGTCTTGCCGGACTAACGATTGCCTTAATCTTGGTTTTAAATCGGTATGGGACTGTTTTTTCAAAAGCAGCTGCTGTCCTGATTGCCGTGCTCGTCGGGACACTTGTCGCATTCGGTATGGGGATGATTGATTTTAGTCCGGTCGCTGATGCCTCGTGGTTCCAGATGGTCACACCGTTTTACTTCGGTGCACCGACGTTTAATATCACGGCGATTTTGACGATGACGCTCGTCGGTCTCGTCTCGATGGTTGAATCGACAGGCGTCTTCTTAACGCTCGGTGAAATCACCGATAAAAAACTCACGAAAGATGATTTAGCACGCGGTTACCGGGCAGAAGGTGTCGCGACGATGATCGGCGGGATGTTCAATAGTTTTCCATACACGACCTACAGTCAAAATGTAGGACTCGTTCAATTGACGGGCGTTAAAACACGAAAAGTCATCATCTTTGCCGGGTTGTTTTTAGTGATTCTCGGTTTCTTACCGAAAGTCGCAACCTTTACGACGTTGATTCCAAAACCAGTCCTTGGCGGGGCAATGCTCATCATGTTCGGGACGGTTGCCGCGAGTGGAATCCGGATTTTGTCGCGTGTCGACTTCGCAAAAAATGACCACGTCTTGACGGTTGCCTTATCGCTTGGTGTCGGACTTGGTATCAGCATGAACCCGGCAATCGTGTCCGGCTTACCGGAACAGATCCGTGTCTTGACGGATAGTCCGATCGTCGCCGGTTCGTTGACGGCCTTGTTATTAAATGGGTTGTTCCGTCTAGCAGAGCGAAAACAACGCTCTCGGGACGAGAATTTCGCAAAAGCTGAATAAAAGTTGTAACCTTCCTGGTGGAGCTGTCCTGTATACTATCTAGTAGCAGGAAGCTCCCTTTTTTTGTTCAAACCGCTACACAAATCAGAATATTTCGAGTATGGGAGAAAAGTGGTAAATCTCACTTGAAAACGTTTACAAAGAAGACACAACTTCTTTATACTGACAACGTAGCGGTTTTTGGGGAACTGCTAAGAACGATCGAGAGACAGGAAGGACGTCGTACGGATGAAACAACAGACAGAGCTAAATCGGGGACTGGAAGAGCGTCATATTACGCTGATGTCGCTGGGGGCGGCAATCGGTGTTGGACTCTTCTTAGGATCAGCAAAAGCCATTCAACTGGCAGGACCAGGGATTCTGATTGGTTATTTGATCGGCGGTATCATCATCTTCATCATCATGCGGGCACTTGGGGAGCTCGCAGTACGTGAACCGGTGGCGGGAAGCTTTGCTGAATACGCCCGGAAATATGTCAGTCCACTCGCTGGATTTTTGACCGGGTGGAATTATTGGCTCCTGTGGATTTTTACATGTATGGCAGAAATCACAGCAGTCGGAATTTATATGCAGGAATGGTTCCCGCAGTCGGAACGCTGGATTTGGGCGCTTGCGGCATTATTACTTATGACGAGCATTAATTTCATCGCCGTCAAATTTTACGGTGAATTCGAATTTTGGTTCGCCTTGATTAAAATCGTCGCGATTGTCGCGATGATTATTCTTGGAACGTTGACGATTGTCGTCGGACTTGGTAACGGAGGCACACCGGTAGGGATTTCTAATCTTTGGTCGCATGGTGGATTCCTGCCAAACGGATTCGGGGGAGTCCTGCTGGCGATGCAAATGGTCATGTTTGCGTTCTTAGGCATTGAAGTGATTGGGGTCACAGCTGGGGAAGCTAAAAATCCGAAGAAAACGATTCGGAAGGCGGTCAACAACGTCTTTTTACGGATTTTGATTTTCTACATTGGTGCGCTGTTCGTCATCTTGTCGATTTATCCATGGGATCAAGTCGGACAAAATAACAGTAGCCCATTCGTCTTATTGTTTCAGCAGCTCGGTATTCCGGCAGCAGCCGGTATCATCAACTTCGTTGTACTGACAGCAGCCTTGTCGTCATGTAACTCGGGGATTTTCTCGACGGCACGGATGATGATGAATCTGGCACAGAACGAAGAGGCACCAAAACGCTTCGCAAAAATTTCGAAAAATGGTGTCCCGGCACTCGCGACGATTCTTTCAGGGATTGCGCTGCTCGTCGGCGTCGCCTTAAACTATTTCTTACCGGAAAGTGTTTTTGCAATCGTCACGAGTATTGCGACGTTCGGAGCCGTCTGGACATGGGCAATGATTTTGATTTCGCAAATGCGGGCCCGGAAGGTGTATGGTACAGCAGAATTCGCTGTTCCGTTTTTCCCGGTCGCGAACTACATCGCCTTGCTTGCACTGGCTGGCGTCATTGTCTTGATGGCGTTTGATGCCAGTACACGCATTGCGCTCATCGTCGGACCACTTTGGTATGTGATTTTGATTGCGGTCTACTATGCACGGGGAATGCATAAACAGACACGACGCACGTTCGAACGGGCATCAGGGGAATGAATCGGGGAGACCGGCTTTGGCTGGTCTCTTTTGTTCTGTTTCGGCGTCAGTTTTGCTACACTGAACAAAGATGAGATAAGAGGAGGAACTACGATGAAAACAATCCATGTCGATGAGTTACAAGAAAAACTTGAAGCCGGTGAAGCCTTACATGTCGTTGACGTGCGCGAGCAGGATGAATATGACGCGGGTCATATTCCGAGTGTCCGTTTTTTACCGATGTCCGAAATCGGTGAACGCTATACGGAGCTTCAAGAAGGTGAAACATATTACCTGATCTGTAAAGCAGGTGGACGCAGTGAAAACGTCGGACGTTTCCTCGAGCAGTACGGATACGATGTCGTCAACGTCGAAGGCGGGATGATGAACTGGAAGGGCGATCAAGAAGCGTAAAATGATCGTGTTTTTAGACGGACTCAAAAGTCGCTCCAGCATCACTCTTCATGATGGATGATTTTACGATGCAAATGACTTGAAACGCCGATGATCCCGTTTTTCATACGGAATCATCGGCGTTTTTTTGTCCATCTTCATTAATTTACATGAGCATTTTTCTGCAGACTAGGTAATCTATGGAAATGGATTCCCTCAGCGTGTAGACAAACTCTTATGAAGCGTGAACATGCGATAACGAGAGACAATCCGGTCGCGCTTCCCTGTCTCGCCTCGTCTTCAAAGCGGCAATCGGTCACGCCGCTACAGCAAAGCTGCAGGGTCGCGACCGATTGCTTTTCGCGGTTCTAAGCGATGCGAGACGGATGGCGCCCGAAACCGTCTGCATGACTGGCTTTTCGTCATGGTATTCCCTAAAAAGCGTCACGTTTCGTTGACTCCTGCCTCTAAAAGTGCGTTTTTAACGCACTTTTAGAGGCAGGCAAGACCCTGCTTCTTGTCCGTGAGGATCAAGAAGCAACGAAAAAAGACGCTTGATCTCCCGATGGCACTTTGTCTACAGCCTGAGGTAATCTATGAAAATGGATTAACTACTTTTTCATTTAGTTGTGAAAAAAGACACGTTCTGACCGATATATAGATTAGAACAGCGAGTGTAAAGTCTCGGGAAGAGGAGTTTTGTATGGAACAGACAAAAAAACGTTCGATGAGCATCAAACAGAAATTAATTATCACGTCTTTGCTTTTATTATTGATTCCTTCATTATTGATTGGTTTTGTTGCATACAATCAAGCAAAACAAAAAGTCACGAATCAAATCTTACAATCGGCACATGCCGGTGTCGACCGGATGAATGATGAGATTATGAACATCGTTGATCCGATGCGACGAGATGTTGCGTTCTTTGCAGACCGGATTGACGGGATGCTTTATAAAAAAGGTAAACAAAATTTAGCGTTAAAGGAAAAGATGACGGAGTATCTCGATACACATCCGCAAGCGGCGAATATTTATTATGCGACGACAGACGGTGAGATGACGATTTATCCGGAGCAATCGTTGCCGGAAGATTATGATCCACGCGAGCGTCCTTGGTACAAGGCTGCTGATGAGGCGGGGGGAAAGGTCGTCATTACGGACCCCTACGTGGATGCCTCATCAGGAAAAATGATGGTCACACTTTCACAGACGGGTGGCAACGGTCGTGGTGTCGTCGCCGTTGATGTCGATGTCGACCGAATTTCTGAAATCGCCAAAAAAATTAAAATCGGTAAAGAAGGCTATGTGACGATTCTTGATTCAAACAAAAACTTCGTTACCCATCCGACAATGAAAGCGGGAGAAAAAGCGTCAGGCGACTGGGTGACTTCTCTCTATGCCGGGGAAAATGGCCAGTTCTCTTATGAGTTTGAGGGCGAAGGAAAGAAAATGGATTTCATGACGAACGGACTGACGGGCTGGAAAGTCGCCGGGACGCTGTACGATAAAGAAATCACGAATGAGACGTCCGGCATTCTTTGGACGACGGTCGCCGTCATCATCGGAACATTTTTACTAGCCGCCGTCTTAATCTACTTCATCCTCCGTTCAATCCTCCGTCCGCTGAACCGTTTAACGGCAAGTGCGGAACGGATTAAAGAGGGCGACTTAACAGAGCAAGTCGTTGTCGAATCAAACGATGAAATTGGTCAAGTCGCGCAAAGCTTTAACGTCATGGTGACGTCGCTCCGCTCAATCGTCACGAATCTTGATCAATCGATTGGGCAAGTCGCTGCCTCGTCACAAGAACTGATGGCGAATGCTGCACAAACGACAGCTGCTTCTGAACAAATCTCCGGTTCCGTCCAACAGATGGCGGCAGGAGCAAATCATTCGAAACGCCAGCTTGAAGGAAATGCCGTTTCCCTCCAATCGATTACGTCCGGTGTCATGCGGATTGCGGAAAGTTCGACAGACGTATCCGAGTTATCACGTGCGACAGCATTAGAAGCGGAAGATGGAACGGTCGCAGTAGGGAAAAACGTGACACAGATGAAAGCGATTGATGCATCGGTCGAAAACTTCGGGGAAGTCATTCAGTCCTTGGCACATCGGTCGAATGAAATCGGGAAAATTGTTGATGTCATTAACGGAATCGCCGCCCAAACGAACTTACTCGCCTTGAATGCAGCGATTGAAGCAGCACGGGCCGGTGAGAACGGAAAAGGCTTTGCCGTTGTCGCGAGTGAAGTCCGGAAGTTAGCCGAACAATCGCAGGAATCAACAAAACAAATTTCGCATTTGATCACGAACATCAAACAGGAAACGGAACGTTCCGTTTCCTTGATGAAAGAAGTTTCGCACAACACGAAAGCAGGACTTGAGACAACGGAAGACTCCGCGGAGCGCTTCAAGAAAATCATGTTACGGACTCAAGAAATGACGCCGCGAATCGAAGATGTCACAGCGACGGTCGAAGAAATCGCGGCGAACGTTCAAGAAGTGTCAGCTTCTGCGACAGAAATCGCGAATATTGCAGATGAGAATTCAACAGCATCTGAACGTGTCGCGACGACGACGGAAGAACAGCTTGGTTCGATGGAAGAAATCTCGCAATCTGCGAAAGCCCTCTCGGACATGGCAGAAGAATTACAAGAAATGGTCGCCCAATTCCGGGTGTGATCAGCAAAAAAAGTGACTACGTCTATGAGCTCGAATGACGTAGTCACTTTTTTTCGTCGAACAGCTTGAAAGACGTAGAAAACGGGAAAATATTAAAAGACGGCTTTAGTCTGAGGAGGTGTCAATGATGGCGCGATTGACGAAGTTAAAGGAATGGCAACAAGCAGGATTACTGGATGCGGAGGTCGTCAAGCGGATTGAAGCGTATGAGCAAACACGTCATGCAAAAAATCGGACACCGCTGCTATTGATTGTCGGGTTGACGTTTGTCGGCTTAGCATTACTCAGTTTTTTAGCGGCGAATTGGCAAGTCATTCCGGCATTGGTCAAAATCGGACTCGTTCTTGTCATCATGATCAGTTGTTATGTGCTGGCTGATATTTCAGAACGTCGGACGATTTGGAATCCCGTGGCGTTCCGGATACTCGGGATGCTCGCATTTCTCGGCGCATTGGTCGTCACGGTCCAGAGTTTTCATATGTCGCTTGAAAGCTCATTCATTGCCTGGGTAATCTTTCTTATGGCACTCGGTCATTTTTTCGTTTGGCGTCACGCTGCCTACGCTGTCGTCGCTTTTTTGGCAGGATTGAATATTTTTACGGGAATCGGCAGCTTCGGGAACGAGTACGCGACGTTTCTTGACTGGACGTCATTTGTCTGTTTAATCATAGTCGCTGTCGCCTGGTTCTATTTCAGTCAAACGTTTCCGTCACTGATCTTTAGCTGGTTGCTTCTTTATTTCGCAGGATTGGAATTGTTTTTCCTCGTGTCCTACGAAGGCATTCTTTGGCCGATTTGGACTTTATTTTTACTCGTTCCATTGCTGTTACTTGTTCGAGAGGAACAAAAGCGCCCGCTCCTTTACGCACTTTATTTAGTCACGGCAGCCATTAACTCACTGGTCTATCTATCTGTCCGTGCAGAAACGACAACTGTTCCGGTTTCGCTCGTCGAAGCCTTATTCCTCGTACTTGCCGCAGTCGCGGTCGGAAGTTTGATTTATGCACGTTACCGTCCGCTCCTTTTCATCGTACCACTTGGGTTGATTGGACTCCTTTGGTTCGAGGAACAAGCGATTTTAATAGCGATTTTAGTTGAGGTCATGGCATTCATCTATTTAATCGAGCGGGAACGGACAGGGCACCGTTTACTGATTCCCTTCCTTTATTTTATTGCCGTCCAACTAACGATTTACTTCATTTATGCGTGGAACCGGCTCAATATGTCACTCTTTTTCTTAGTCGGTGCCTTACTCGTATTCCTGATTGCCGCTGTACTCTGGTGGATGCAACGGCGTCGTGAAGGAGGTCAACCCTCATGAAAAAGTACGGATTTGCGGTTATCCAGACATTGATTGTTTTGCTGGTCGTGCTCAGTTTTTACGCGATTTCGTGGTTCGGTGAAAGTTATCGTTTTCGGGCAGAACCGTTTGATCCGTTCGATCCGATTTACGGGGAGTATGTCATGCTGCAATATCCGGATTTGAAACCGGATGCTTCCGTCAAACAGGGACTTGTTTACGTCACATTTGCGACCGGGAAAGACGGATACGCGAGAATTGATCAAATTTCGAATAAACGTTTTTTCGGTTCGGTTGCTGGTGAGTATTACGATGAATATGTGACGATTCCCCAGTTGACCCAATATTACGTCGAACAGGGTGCGGGTAAAGGATATGAGGATGCCAAAAAATTAGAAGTCAAAGCTGATGTTTCGCCGTGGGGAACGGTCCGGGCGACAGATTTGGCAGTACGAAGCGAATCAAAATAAATGAGAGGATGACCCCATCAAAGGGGTCATCCTCTCGTTTCAGGCTGTAGACAACGTGCCATCGGGAGATCAAGCGTCTTTTTTCGTTGCTTTCCTCGGGCGAGGCGCAAGCCGTTGCTCCTTGATCCTCACGGACAACGAGCAGGGTCTTGCCTGCCTCTGGCAAGCCGCGTGAATCACGCGCTTTTTCCCGTAGGAGTCAACGAAACGCGACGCTTTTTAGGGAATACCGTGACGGAAGACGAGGCGAGACAGTTAGCGCGACCGGATTTTCTCTCGTTTTGATGTCGTATGCAATTAAGCTGATTTCTTCATGGCTTCCCAGCGTGGTGAATTCAGCAATTCAATCCATTTCCGGACGGCAGAGATCGTAATGACGACAGCGAGAATGCCCATCGTGACGGAAAGAATCGTATTGAGGATGCTGAAACCGGCTGATGCAGGATTTGCGTAAACATTTGCGACCATCCAGATGTCCGCGAACGTCACGGTCACAAGCAAGTAGACGAGTGGGATGAATGTCGTTAAGGCATACACTTTTTTATCGGCAATCTTCAAAATGATTGTCGTTCCGATGATTAAGCCGATTGATGCCATCAACTGGTTCGAAACACCGAACAGTGCCCAGATGGAGCCGATGTCACCAGAGAATAAGAGGTAGCCCCAGAAGAACGTCCCGAGTGCGCTAGCGAAGATGGCACCCGGAATCCAGTCAATCCGTTTGAGTGGTTTATAAAATTCTCCGAAGAAATCTTGAATCAAATACCGGGCGACGCGTGTTCCGGCATCGATTGCTGTCAAGATGAAGACGGCTTCGAACAAAATGACGAACTGGAAGAAGTAGCTCGCGATTTCCTTGAACCAGGGAATCGCCCGGAAGATGAAGGTCATCCCGACGGCAAGCGATACGGCACCGCCTGTCCGGCCAGCAAGATCGAGGCCGATTTCACGCGACAATTCATCAAGATAAACCGTACTCATACCGAGTGTCGCAAACGCTTCCGGCGTCGAGTTAATCGCGAAGTAATCACCGACTTCGAGTGATGTCGCAGCAATCAATGCCATGACAGCAACAAGACATTCGACGAGCATCGCTCCGAATGCGACCGGTTTGATATCGCTCCAGCGGTTGATCATCTTTGGTGTCGTCCCGGAGCCGACGAAGGCATGGAAACCGGAAATCGCGCCGCAAGCAATCGTAATCGAGATGAACGGCCAGACCGGCCCGGCAATGATAGGACCACCGCCATTAACGAAC
Source organism: Exiguobacterium sp. s193 (assembly GCF_018618755.1). Taxonomy (GTDB): domain Bacteria; phylum Bacillota; class Bacilli; order Exiguobacteriales; family Exiguobacteriaceae; genus Exiguobacterium_A. The sequence goes on along the minus strand of NZ_JACSMR010000010.1, from coordinate 21,444 downwards.
TTCGTAAAGGCAGGGAAACGAATGTCCGGGTTGATGATGAAAACACCAACGATCAAGGCGAAAAAGACACCGATTTTCATGAAGCTCGATAAGTAATCACGTGGTGCGAGCAATAACCAGACCGGAAGTGCTGCCGCGAAGAATGCGTAAATCGGTAAGGCGATCGCCAGTTGACGAGAGGATAGGTCGAACCATGTTCCGATGAACGTATCCGTCAATTGTGGACCAAAGCCGATTGCAGCAAGAATCAACAAGAAACCAACGATCGAAGCAAAGGCGAGGTTGCCACCTTTTCGTAAGTAAATCCCAACGGCCATCGCAATCGGAATCGTCGAAAAGACGGCGAATGTGCCCCATGGATTGTGTTCAAGGGCGTGCAGGACGACCATCGACAACCCGGCCATCGTAATCGTGATGATGAAGAGCATCGCGAGTCCGGCACAAAAACCAGCAACTGGACCGAGTTCCTTTTTGGCGACTTCTGATAACGATTGACCGTCTTGACGCATCGAAGCGAACAGGACGACCATGTCGTGCACGGCTCCCCCGATGACAGCTCCAATCAAGAGCCAAAGCAGACCAGGTAAGTATCCGAACTGTGCTGCGAGAACAGGTCCGACGAGTGGACCGGCAGCAGCGATGGCTGCGAAGTGGTGACCAAACGAGACCCACTTATTTGTCGGGACATAATCTTTTCCGTCCGCTAACTTATGGGCTGGTGTTTGTCGGTCATCCTTGATTTTTAGAACTTTTGCGGCCATAAAGGTGCCGTAAAGACGATACGCAATCAATAAAATACAAATGACGGCAATAACGATAGGTGTGGCGCTCATGCGTAGTTCCTCCTCCGTAGTGGTATGGAAAAAGTGTAACTGATTTGAAAGCGCTTTCTTTGATTTGCAAGATGAACGGTCGTTATTTGAGGATGAAGTGTCGGAAATCGAAGATGAACTGAAAAAAAGAAGCACTCAAATTCCGAGTGCTTCCTTTAAAACTTTGACATAGGTCCGACTAACGGGAACATCAATCGTATGGATTTTGATGTTGTAAGCACCGTTGAACCACGGTTCGATGGCATCGATTGCCGACAAGTTGACGAGGTAGGACCGGTGGACACGGAGGAACCGATGTTCAACTAACTTTCGTTCGAGTTCTTGTAACGTGTCACTCGATTGATAAGTTTGTTGGCGCGTGACGATGTTCGTTTTTCCGCCCTCGGCGACGATGTAATCGATGGCATCCGGAGATAACAACTTTAACTGTTCACCGGACTCGACGGCGAGTCGTTCAATTCGGGGTGACTTTTTCAGCGGCTGTCGAATGATCTTTTCAAGCGCCCGTGTAATCCGGACGGGGTCATATGGTTTTAAAATATAGTCATAGGCATTAAGCTCAAATGCTTCGAGCGCATGTACATCATAAGCCGTCACAAACAGAATCGCCGGAGGACGCGGCATCGATTGGAGTCGTTTAGCGAGGTCAAGTCCACTTCCGTCCGCGAGTTCGATGTCGAGGAAGACGATATCTGGTTGCAGTGACCGAATGAGTTGTTCGGCTTCTACTATACTGGCGCTTTCTGCGATGACCTCGAGACCGGCACGCGTGACATGGTAACGTAATTCGTCACGGGCGAGGGGCTCATCCTCAATTAGAATCGTACGCATACGGCAACTCCTTTCCGGTTTCGATGGGCAGATGCATCGTAATTTTTGTGCCATCCTCTAAGCGGCTCTCAATTAGAAAAGCGCCTTGCTGACCGTACAGACTACGGATTCGTTCAGCTGTATTGAATAGTGCGGTCCCTGTACCGCTCGACGGAACGACTTCACGTCCGAGTCGGGCGAGCCGTTCCTTCTCAATGCCTTGCCCGTTATCGACGACTTCAAGTAACAGTTGTTCCCCGATTATTGACGCCGTCACACCGACGTAACCGGTCTGATCCGGCAGGAAAGCATGTAAAAAGGCGTTTTCGATCAAAGGCTGGAGGATGAACGGGGGAACAAGAAGCTGTTCCGTCCCTTCAACTAAATCAATGTCGACAAATGGGCGGTTCGGAAACCGGGCTGCCTCAAGTGAGATGTAGGCCTCGATATGTTCAAGTTCCTTTTGCAGCGGGATTTTTGCAGACCGTGCACCTTGTAAGTTACTCCGGAAGAATGTCGACAGTTCGAGTAAGAGTACCCGTGCCCGCTCGACGTCCGTCCGGCAAAGTGCATAGATTGTATTGATCGCGTTAAAAAGAAAGTGCGGATGGACTTGTGCTTCAAGGGCACGGATTTCGGCATCTTTGAGTAATCCTGCCTGCCGTTCAGCATTTCCGAGTGCGAGTTGGGTCGAAAATAGCTTTGCCAATCCCTCAATCAACTCGACTTCGACGGCATCAAGCGACTCCGGGTGCGGATAGTAGACTTTTAACGTTCCGACCGTCGCTGCGCCAATCGTCAGAGGGGCAATGATTCCGGCTTGGAGGGGACACTCGTGTTTTGGACACCCGATCTCACTCCGGTCAGTGACGAGACGTAATGTACCATCCGTCAAGACGTGTTCTGTCGGACGCGTCGTCCAGTGGGTGCCGGCACGATGATGGTCACTGCCGACACCGATGTGCGCTAAAATGACGGATCGGTCCGTCAAAGAGACAGCATTGGCCCGGGTCTGTTCGAGTAAAACAGTTGCGACTGCTTCAGCAGTTTTACTGTTTAATCCACGGGTCAACTGCGGTAACGTCAAATCAGCGATGTGGAGCGACCGTTCTGCTTCCCGTGCCCGGACGGATTCTTCTTCCCGTGCTGCGAGACGAATGATCGACAAAAATAACCAGACGCCTAATACATTGATTAATGTCATCGGGAGGAAGATGAATTGTACAAGCTCGAATGCAGCTTCAAACGGTTTAGATAATAACAAAATCAGTGACATTTCGAGCACCATCAAAAAGCCGGCGAGACAAACGGGCAGCAGCGCATGACTCCCGAGACGGTCACGCCAGTAGGGACGTAACATCCCACTGATACCGCCTGCGATGACGGTCGAGAGGGCACAGGCGAACGCCGTGAAACCGCCGAGTGAATAACGGTGGAGACCAACGAGAACCCCGGTGATTGTTCCACCGATTGGACCAGCGAGCAGACCGCTGATGACGACGATCATCGTACGTGTATTTGCAATCGCAGATGTTCCTTCGACTTCTTCAAGCCATGTATGGGATGAAAATTCGGCTAAGTTCACTTTGACGCCGGTATAATTACTTAAAATGCCGTACGTCGCAAAAAACAAGACGAGGACACTGAATTGCCAGCCGGCTTCCGGTTGTTTTAATAGACGACGTGTCGGACCCCACTGGGCGAGGATGAATGCCAAAATGATCATGATGCCTAGGCGTTCCAGTAAAAACGGTATCAATTCGAGCATGAAACCCCTCCATTCGTTTTTAGTGTAAACGCTACCGAAAACAAGAACAACGAAAAAAAGCTCAAGACGACGGGGAAGTCATCTCGAGCGAATTAATGGATTACTTATTCTGCATCTTTATCGAACGTGATTCGGGCGATCGCATCATGTTGGTGAATCGTTTCTTCGTTACGGCATTCGACGAAGAACGTTGCGATGGCATCCATTTCGTAGAGATCGGCCGCGATTAAGCGGACCATGTCTTCGACGAAACGTGGGTTTTCATACGCCATCTCTGTGACACGTTTTTCATCCGGGCGTTTGAGGACCGGGTGGAGTGGTGCTGAAGCGTTAGACTCAGCAGCATCAAGTAGTTCTTGTTTCCAATCGAAGTCGTCTGCCTCGTCACGAAGTGATGCTTCCATCGTCACATAACCACGTTGGTTGTGGGCGCTGTACTCGCTGATTTCTTTTGAGCATGGGCAGAGCGTCGTGACGTTGATCGTTAATCCGACCGTCAAGGTTGCTTCATTCGTTTCCGTATCGACACTGACCGTTTGCCAAACTTCGGCATTCATTAATCCGCTGAGTCCCGTCGCAGGTGCTTTACGCGTGAAGAACCATGGGTAACGAATCGTCAATTGACCTTCCGTTTGTTCCATCCGTTCTGCTAGTTCGCGCGCGAACTGGATCAAGGATTCGTTCGTGACGACCCAACCTTCTTGATGATACTGGTCGAGTTGCTCCGTTAAGCGACTCATGTTGATGCCTTTACGGTCTTGGACGAGTGATGTCGAAAGTTCGAACGTCGCGACAGTCGCCTGCGTTTTGTCACCATCTTGGATGACGACAGGGTGTTTGACGTTTGAAATACCGACTGCATCCAGTGCGAATAAGAAGTTTTTTGGTGTATTTTGAAGATCAATCATTTTATCTTTTTCAGTTGGTTTTGTTCCTTTAACAGGGGGAACAGAACCGAAAAGCTTATGACGCTCTTCTTTAGTTGGTAGTGTAATCGGGTAGGTAGACATTTTAATTAGCCCCTTTGTCCTTTTGTAGTTGATTAATAGTAATAACATGACAGGAATGCTAGAGACGAGCAACTCTGATGATTCCGCTAATGTGTTCTAACGTTACTAGGAGTGTTGATATGAATTTTATCACGAACTACTAACAAAACGGAACTAGCAAGTCTTCGAATTGGCAGTTTGCTAAAGCAACGGCATTATATGCTTGCAACTGAATGAGTAATCGGATAACATATGTTCATATGAACGTGTAAATTCATTGAGAAGTAGTGTCCGTATAAAACTTATAAGATAGGAAGGAATGAAGTAGATGGATTGGCAGTTAGTACTTCAATATGCCTGGGTAGTCGTCGTTTTAATCGCGCTCGAAGGATTACTTTCAGCAGATAATGCACTCGTCCTCGCCGTCATGGTGAAACACTTACCGGGCGAACAACAGAAAAAGGCTTTATTTTATGGATTGGCAGGAGCATTCGTCTTGCGCTTCGCGGCATTGTTCGCGATTTCGTTCCTCGTCGACATTTGGCAGATTCAAGCACTTGGTGCAGCATACCTGCTCATCATGGGACTACGGCATATCTACAAAACAGCCAAGGCACGGCGGCTCGGTGAAAATCATGGAGCGGATAGTGAGCTCGATCAAGAGCCAAAATCGGACGAACCGGTTTCGAAAGCAGAATTTTGGAAAACAGTCGCTAAAATCGAATTTGCCGATCTTGCGTTTGCCGTCGATTCGATTCTTGCAGCGGTCGCCCTCGCAGTCGCATTGCCTGACTGGGGAGATGGCGCGATTGGTGGCTTGAACACAGGGCATTTCGTCGTCATCTTAACGGGTGGTTTGATGGGTGTCGTCTTGATGCGTTTCGCAGCACGTGTCTTCGTCAGATTACTCGCTGAACGTCCTGGGCTTGAAACAGCGGCCTTTGCAATCGTTGCGTGGGTTGGAGTCAAGCTCGCCGTTCTTGCGTTAGAGCACCCAAAATATCACGCATCGATTGAGGGAACAATCTTCGAAGCGATGAAATTGCCAGAAGGCTTTGCCCACAGTACGCCGTGGCAAGCATTCTTCTGGACGGTCATGGTCGGTTTAGCACTATGGGGTTGGTTCTCTTCACCCAAAACAAAACCGAATCCGGACGCTGAGAAAAAAGTGGATCAACATCTTTAAGCGAAAGGCTCTCCGACCGGAGGGCCTTTTTTAGTGTGAACTTTGAAAAAAGCGGGAAGATAGAAACACAGGATTCAAGTCTTCCGTCTTTTTCTTTTCTGGATGTGGCATTATAATGAACCTAGTGAACAAAAAGGGGATTCGTTTTTATGGATATTGGATTAATTACGCAGTATGCGACGGTCGGGCTCGTCCTGATTATTTTACAAGGGTTACTGTCGGCTGATAATGCGATGGTCATGGCCGTGCTCGTTCGTCCGCTACCGGACGATCAACGCAAAAAAGCTTTGTTTTATGGATTGATTGGCGCACTCGTCCTTCGGTTCATCGCGATTTTCTTTGCTTCGTACTTGGCAACTGTTTGGGAGTTGCAAGCACTTGGTGCCGCGTATCTCTTTTATGTCGCCTTTAAAGGGATTGTCGAGGCACGATCGAACAAACACCAAATACCGGATGCGATGGCGCCGAAAAAAGAATCGCCGAATTTTTGGTGGACGGTCGTCAAGGTTGAACTATCTGATTTAGCGTTTGCCGTCGACTCGACACTCGCAGCCGTTGCCATGGCGACGACATTGCCGATGGTCGGGGGGATGATTGGCGGACTCAACACAGGACAATTTTGGGTCGTCTTCTTCAGTGGAATCATCGGACTGGTCATCATGCGATACTTTGCAAGTTGGTTCGTTGTCCTACTCCAAAAACGACCGGGGATTGAAGAAGCAGCATTTTGGCTCGTCGCTTGGGTCGGAGTGAAACTCGTCATCATGACACTCGCCCATCCTTCAATCGATGTCTTGCCACGTGAGTTTCCTGAAAGTACAATCTGGCAGACGATTTTCTGGGTTGTTCTTGGTTTGATCCTTGTCATCGGTTGGTTCAGAAGTGGTGTCAAAGAAGAAAAATAATACAAAACAGGGCAGGGTCAAAATTCCTCTGCCCTTTTTCGATTTGGGGGAGATTTCATGCAAAACGGTAACTTTATTCGGATGCTGACACGGATGCAGAACGTACCACGTTGGGATGAGTATGCTCCGCGTTTTCAAGACAACGCCGCGAGCCATAGTTTTCGTGTCGCTTTATTTAGTTTAATGGCGAGTTATATCGAACAAGAGCAGCAACCGGTTGAAATCGATCGCCTGCGCTTATTAGGGAAGGCACTGTTTCACGATATGAACGAAGTCATCACCGGTCCAATCAAACATCGGACAAAAAAAGAACCGACCTTGCACGATCACATTCAAGCGATGGAGCAACAGGCAAGTGAGAAACTCGTCGCCTTACTGTCGAAATCGCTTCAAACAGAATTTACGGATTACCTCGTCCATGCCGAAGATGACACGATTGAAGGACGAATCGTTGAAGCGATCGATACATTCGACGCGATGTTGTTCGCAAGACGGGAGGCACGGATGACAGCGTCACCGTTCTTTGAAGCAAAAACGCTTGAACTGAAAAACCATTTACTCGCACACCCGTTACATTCGATCCGTCGCTTGACGACGTCCGTCTTTGCTGAAGACGAGATGGCACATTTCATTGACAATGCCTTGATGATGGATACGATCCGACGCTGGAAAGGCCGCTTCAATACGATTGATGACAATGACGCGACACATGCGTTTCGGGCGGCTTCACTCGGTCTGTTCAACGGTTTGATCGAGTCGAAAAAGTACGGGGTTACGATCGATACGGCTGAAGTCGTGTCGCGTTTGCTCTGTCACGATTTAGTAGAAGGGACGACAGGAGATGTCCTCGGACCGGTCAAACATGCGACACCAATCACGGCAGCTGCCTTTGAGGCCTACGAACGGGCAGAAGGGGAGGCGTTAATTGCGCTATTACCTGACGTGATGCGAACGGAATTCCATCGTTTTCTCGTCGAAGCGAAAGATGAGACGTATGAAGGGCAGATGGTAGATGTCGTCGATAAGCTCGATGCGTTGATTAAAATGAACATGGAGCGCAAATTGAACGGAGTGGAGTATGAGACAGGCTACCGGGCGCAACTGAAGAAAGTCCAGACGGCGTACGAAAATCCATCTGTCGTCTTTTTCCTCGCCTATGTCTTGCACGACTTGGATTATGTAACGACTTAAGGAGGAAATCGGATGGCAGATGTTTCACTCGTAAAAACGAAACGGCTTACCTTAATTTTGATTTTAGGATCGCTCGCGTCACTCGGTCCACTTTCGATTGACATGTATTTGCCGGCTTTCCCTGATATGTCCCGATCGTTCGGGACGAGCGCGTCGATGATTCAATTGAGTTTGACGGCATGTATGCTTGGCATGGCACTCGGTCAATTGATTGTCGGACCGCTTAGCGATGTCCGCGGACGGAAACGTCCATTGATGCTCGCACTCGTTGCGTATCTCCTCGCTTCGCTGGCGTGCGCGTTTGCTCCGACAATCGAAGTGTTGATTGCGCTTCGTTTTGTGCAAGGAGCGGCTGGCGCTTCCGGCATCGTCATCTCGCGTGCGATCGTCCGTGATTTATTTGAAGGACCGGAACTAACCAAGTTCTTTGCTGCCTTATCCCTCGTCAACGGGACGGCTCCGATTTTAGCACCGGTCATCGGCGGACAAATTTTACGGTTCGGGGATTGGCATGTTGTGTTTTATTTGCTCGCGATTTTAAGTACAATCATGCTGCTTGCCGTTGCTTTCCGGCTACCGGAAACACTGCCGGTCCATCACCGGGTCGAAGGAAACCTTTCGACAACGGTTCGGACGTTCGGTCGTTTATTAACGGACCGTGTGTTCATCGGTTACGCCTTTGCCCAAGCATTCGTCATGGGGGCGATGTTCGCCTATATCTCCGGTTCGCCGTTCGTTTTACAAAACATTTACGGTGCGAGTCCGCAACAGTTTAGTTTCCTGTTCGGTCTGAACGGAATTGGAATCATCATCGCGGCTCAAATCGCAGGACGACTCGCTGGTCGCGTCGATAGTGAAAAATTGATGCGGATTGCTTTGGCAATTGTTGCGACGGCAAGCATCTTGTTGTTCCTCGGCTTGACCTTATCCGATGCTTTGATTTTCGTCATGATTCCACTTTTCTTCGTTGTGTCGAGTGTCGGTCTGATTTCGACGCTTGGTTTTACACTTGCAATGCAAAACTACGGGAAGACGGCGGGGAGCGCTTCTGCTTTGCTCGGTCTCTTGCCGATGCTCGTCGGTTCACTTGTTTCACCACTCGTTGGAGTCATGGGCGAGGACTCGGCTTTACCAATGGGGTTGATCATCATGACACTCGATTGTGCAGCACTCGTCATCTACTATGTGTTGATTGTTAAAAGGAAGAAGTGAACGGATTAAAATCGAGGAGCATCGTTTTTTGATTGAGCGTGTAGACGAAGTGATGTCTGGAATAACAGCTTCTTCCTTTTTCGTTGCTTTCCTCGGGGAGGCGCAAGCCGTTGCTCCTTGATCCTATCGGCCAATGAGCAGGGTCTTACCTGCCTCTTGCAAGCGCGTCGTGACGTGCTTTTTTCCCGTAGGAGTCAACGGAAAAGCGAAGCTTTTTAGGCTGTCCTACTTAAAAAAAGATACGGTATCATACCCATGTAACCTCTTTGATCACCGTACGAGCTTGTCTATAATCTGAACCGAGGAGCATCGCTCTTCGGTTTTTTTGTTTATCCGCATGAAAAATGGAAAAAGGAAATTGGTTTTTGAAACCATTTCCAAAAACTAGCGTACATAAAACTGAACGGATTAAACAGGAAAGGAGCACGAAGATGAGAAAACGACGTCAACCTGTCGCGGCCACGCCAAGTCAAGGAGCACTCGAAAGTTTGCTAGCGCGTCATTACGCGGCACAGAAAAAGTATGCACGACGTTTGCAAGAAGACACCAGTCCGCGTGAGCGTGAGCTGGCACACTTGCTGTATGAAGAAAATCGGCATGAATACAAACGGATTTATCATCAGCTGTACGGCTCGAGTGCTTTTATCGAGGTGACGGAAGATGGACGTTAGTACGTTGTATCTCTATGCACTGGCAGCGGCAGGATGTGGCGTTTTGTTATCGGTCGTGTTCTCAGACCTGGTTCCGGGCGTCGATCAAATTTTTCATCCGACGTTGATTTTATCATTCGTCATTTTAACATCTGCTTTCGGATTCGGACTTGAGCATTTAACAGCCATGAGCTCGCTAGCAATCTTATTGCTCAGTGGATTCACGAGTCTTATTTTGACGACCTTATTGCACTTGTTCATTTTTGTACCACTTGCCGAAGCCGAGCAGTCGCTGGGTTTTTCCGAGCAGATGCTAGAAGGAAGAAGTGCAACGGTCGTTTTATCAATCCCGAGTGACGGATATGGAGAAATTTTAGTCGATGACGTCTCCGGACGGATTTCAAAATCAGCCGTTTTATTTGAAGGACCACCACTCGATCAAGGAACGAAAGTCATCATCATTGAAATCAAACAAGGGGTGGCGCACGTCATGACCTACCCGAACCAATGGAAAGAGGAGATGTTTGTATGAATCCAGTTATTATCGTGGCGATTATCGCCGGTGCGCTCATTTTAGCGCTTGTTGCACTATTTATCACAAAATACCGGACAGTGGGACCAGAAGAAGCATTAATCGTTTCGGGGAGCTATCTCGGAAATAGTCCAAGCGTCAATACCGATGAATCCGGTAACCGCGTTAAAATCATTCGTGGTGGCGGAGCATTCATCCTGCCTGTCTTCCAACAGGCGACACCGCTCAGTTTACTGTCGAGCAAGCTCGAAGTGACGACCCCAGAAGTCTATACGGAACAAGGTGTTCCGGTCATGGCAGATGGAACGGCAATCATTAAAATCGGCAGCTCGATTTCGGAAATCGCGACGGCGGCCGAACAATTCCTCGGGAAATCAAAGGAAGACCGCGAAAGTGAGGCGCGGGAAGTCCTCGAAGGTCACTTGCGGTCGATTCTTGGATCGATGACGGTCGAAGAAATCTATAAGAACCGCGATAAATTTTCGCAAGAAGTCCAACGTGTCGCGTCACAAGATCTCGCGAAAATGGGACTGATCATCGTCTCGTTCACGATTAAAGATGTCCGGGATAAAAATGGTTATCTCGAATCACTCGGGAAACCCCGCATTGCGCAAGTGCGCCGTGACGCTGATATCGCGACGGCGGATGCTGAAAAAGAAACACGGATCAAGCGGGCGGAAGCTTCAAAAGATGCGAAAAAAGCAGAGCTTGAGCGTGCGACTGAAATCGCGGAAGCAGAAAAAGAAAATCAATTGAAGATGGCAGACTACCGTCGCGAACAAGACATCGCGAAGGCGAAAGCCGACCAAGCGTATGATCTTGAAAATGCACGCGCACAACAAGAAGTAACCGAGCAACAAATGCAAATCAAGATCATCGAGCGACAAAAACAAATCGAACTCGAAGAACGTGAAATTCTCCGTCGTGAGAAACAGTATGACGCAGAAGTTAAAAAACGGGCCGATGCCGATCGTTACTCAATCGAACAGGCAGCACAGGCGGACCGGGCGAAACAATATGCAGAAGCCGATGCGACGAAATACCGGATTGAAGCGTCAGCGAAAGCCGATGCGGAACGGATTCGCCTTGATGGTCTCGCGAAAGCCGACGCGGAGCGGGCACAAGGGGAAACAGAAGCGGACATCATTCGTCTGAAAGGTCTTGCGGAAGCGGAAGCAAAAGAGAAAATCGCCCAAGCCTTCGAACAATTCGGACAAGCGGCGATTCTTGACATGGTCATTCGCATGATGCCGGAGTACGCGAAAGAAATCGCAGCACCACTCGGTAACATCGATAAGATCACCGTCGTCGATACAGGGAATGGAGAAGGTGGCGGAGCAAACCGGGTGACGGGTTACGCGACAGATTTGATGGCGTCACTCCAAGAGACATTAAAGGCTTCTTCCGGAATCGATGTCAAAGAATTGATTGAGAATTTTTCTGGAAAAGGGACAGCCAAACCGTTGACGGTCAATTTGAATCAAGGCGAACCGGTAGCGACTGGAGCGAAAACAGAAGGATAAGAAGATTGATTGGTTATTCGAAAAAAAGCGACTCGTGCACTTCAGGTGTGCGAGTCGCTTCCGCATATAGATAACGTAGTAGGGGATAAAACCTTCTTCCATCTAAAGACTGTAGACAACGTGCTATCGGGAGATCAAGCGTCTTTATTCGTTGCGTTCCTCGGGCGAGGCGCAAGCCGTTGCTCCTTGGTCCTAACGGACAACGAGCAGGGTCTTGTCTGCCTCTGAAAGTGCGTTAAAAACGCACTTTTCCCGCAGGAGTCAACGAAACGTGACGCTTTTTAGGCAACACTATGACGGAAAGCCAGTTATGCAGACGGTTTAGGGCGCGACCGATTGCGCTTTGAAGACGAGGCGAGACAGGGAAGCGCGACACAACAGCAGACCGAAGAAAACCTTCACTTTTCATAAGCGGTTGTCTACAACATAAAGACTCGCTCACTCATTCGAGTAGGCGAGTTTTTATGTTGTAAAAGAAAAAATGAATGCAACTTAAGCTGGTAAATCATACGCGATGACGATGAGGCCCGGTCCAGTATGGGAACCGATGGCAGCACCTGCGAAGGTAATGAGTATTTCACTCGGATTAAAGTGTGCTTCAATCAATTGCTTGAGCATCTCGGCCCGTTCAACCGAGTCACCATGACCGATGATGATGCGGTGTCCGTCAATCATCGGACGTGCTTCTTCCATCCATTCGACGATCCGGTTCATGACTTTTTTCTGACCACGGATCTTTTCTTTCGGAATCAACTTACCGTCTTCAACCGTCAAGAGCGGGAGAATCGACAACAATCCACCGATGAAGGCGCTGGCGCGGGATACACGCCCGCCGCGCATCAAGTACTCGAGCGATTCGACCGTAAACAAGTGACGGATTGAATTTACTTTTTGTTCCGCATAGGTCTTTGTTTCTTCAAACGTATGTGTTTTCGCGAAGTCCGCGACATCAAGGACGAAGAGCCCTTGACCGGTCGATGCTGTTTTCGTATCGATGACAGCATACGGGACATACGGGTATTGCTCAGCGAGTTCATCCACAAGCATCGCCGCTGTTTGATAGGTCCCGGACAGATCACTTGAAAAGGCGAGATAGAGAAACGGTTCGCCTTGTTCGAAATGTGCTTTGAAGACCTCGACCATCCGCGTGACCTCGACTTGGAAGGTTTTTGGCGCAGCACCGTCACGCATCTTGGCATAGAGCTCTTCCGGCGAAATCGTTTCGCCGTCAAAATACGTGTCGTCTCCAATCAATACACCGAACGGCATGATTGTGATGTCATGGGCATCTAGTAATTCTTGCGGTGCATCGGCACCACTATCGGTAATAAATCGTACCATTGTGTTCTCTCCTTTACTTACCTAGGGCTTTTTCGTTTCGTTCAAGCATCCGGCCCAGGTTTACACCGAATCGTTCATTTTCGACTTCATCGAGGACGGACGGGACTAAGTTTGTGCCGAGTGCCATCAAGGCACGGTAAGCACGGAGTAAACAGTTTTCGACCGTAAGCGGAAGTTGAAGTAACTCTTCAAGAGAAGCCATCGTGTCCGGAATGATGAGCGGATACGTGAATTTTGTTTCTTCGCCTTGCAGGGCGGCTTCATAAAAGTCGCGCACGAGCGCTGCGCGTTTGCTACCGCTTCCGTTGACACATAAATAAATTTGGACGGCGACACCACCTCGGACACGTCGTTGCGAAATCCCGGCGAATTTTTTACCAGATATCGAAAGATCGTAAGAGCCGGGGCAATAAGAGCCGACGACTTCGCCAGCGACGATTTTCTCCGTTTCGTCTCTGAACATGTGCTGCACAAGTGCGAGCATCGCTTCATAGCCGCTGTCGATATCGATGCCGCCCCGTTCTGGTAGAACAAGCGAGATATTCAAGACACCTGCGTCAAGAACGACCGCGAGTCCGCCCGAATTTCGGACGACAGGGTGGAAACCGTGCGCACGCAAGACATCGATCCCTTCTGTTAAGTGAGGAAGACGGGCATCTTGAATCCCGAGGACGACCGTTTCGTGGTGCACCCAAGAACGAAGTGCCGCACCTTCTGTCGCGACGGAAGCACAAAGCGTGTCGTCCATTGCAAACGATTGGGTGGCATGAAACGTCGTTCCGAGTGACGTTTGATCAAAAATACGATATTGTTCTTGTTTTAAGAGTTCGATTCCCATTGTCTCGTTCCTTTTTTTGTAGATTTGCGACATCATTATAGCATAGCCGGTGTAAACTTTATCTAAGAAGCGGATGGTCTGACAGGAACAGACTACTCCTAAACCGAAAACAACGAAGAGAACGACCAGACAAAGGGGAGAATGACATGTATCAGTCACTAGGTCAATTAAAAGAAACAAAGGTCTTTAAAGATCCAGTCCATCGTTACATCTATGTCAGCGACCAATTGATTTGGCAACTGATTGGAACGAAGGAGTTTCAACGCCTCCGGAGGATTAAACAACTCGGAACATCCTTTTTGACGTTTCACGGGGCAGAGCATACCCGGTTTCATCATTCGCTTGGTGTCTATGAAATCACACGTCAGTTGATTGATGTATTTAATGGTCGCGCTGACTGGGATGACCAATACCGTGAGCTGACACTCGTCGCCGCCTTGCTTCATGACGTCGGGCACGGACCGTTTTCCCATGCCTTCGAAAACGTCTTTGGTGTCGATCACGAGGAATGGACGGAACGGATCATTCTCGGTGATACGGAAATCAAACGAGTTCTCGATCAAGTCGGCGAAGGGTTTGCGGAAGAAGTCGCGTCTGTTATCAATAAGACGCATCCGAATCAGTTGCTCGTGACGATGATCAGTTCGCAACTCGACGTCGACCGGATGGATTACTTATTGCGTGACGCCCATTTCGCCGGTGTCAGTTACGGGAAGTTTGATTTGGAACGCATGTTGCGTGTCTTACGTCCGGCACATAATCAGATGGTCGTCAAACAATCGGGCATGCACTCGATTGAAGACTACATCATGCGGCGGTATCAGATGTACTGGCAAGTCTACCTGCACCCGGTCACGCGATCGAGCGATTACTTATTAAAAGCGATTCTCGAGCGGGCGAAAGAATTGCATAACTCGGGGTACGTATTCGACATCCATCCAATCCATTTAATTCCGTTATTCGACCAAACGATGGCGCTGAAGAATTATCTGGCACTCGATGAAACAATCGTTTATTTTTATTTCCAACAATGGATGGACGAGGCGGACGGGACCCTCAGTGATTTATCGCGTCGGTTCGTCAATCGACAGTTGTTCAAGTATGTCGATTATCCACCGGAAAAACGAGAAGCGATTCATGAAAAATTGGCGGAGCTGTTCAATAAAATCGGACTCGATCCGGCGTATTACCTATTAGAAGATAAATTAAGTCGCCTTCCGTACGATTTATATGGAGAGAACGGGGAAATCAGTAAACAGCCCATCATGCTTCAAATGAAAGATGGACAGAAAAAAGAAATTTCACAAGTCTCGCCGCTAGTCGAAGCGATTGCGAATTCAAGACAGACGGATGAAAAGTTGTTTTATCCGCAAGAAATCTTGTATGACTTACGTGAGTTCGCGAACGAAAAGATGCAAATCGATCAACTGTTGCTCGGAGGATACGCAAATGAAACAAGTCATTGAGCAGATTTTAGAATAGGTCGGGTTGTCCGGAATTGAGACGGAAGTTTTACCCGGGGGCGACCCCGTCGCTCGTCTTACGGGCGAAAGCGTTATCCGTATTCATAACAACCAGAACTGGTTGCAGCAAAGACCTCGTCGCGCACGAGGTCTTTGTGCTAGATATGGAAGAGCCGTTTGCAACTGGGCAAGTGTGACAGCATCAGCTTCTAGTGAACAGATTCGGTTCATCCATCGTGATTTTCATTCAGTTAATGTGTTATACGATTCGTTTGAACAGTATAACGTAATTGACTGGATACACGAATATGTTGGACTGATTGAATCTGACGTAGCACATTGCCGGCTGAACCTTGTTTTACCCGAGTTCCGTCGACGTGGCGAATCATTTTTTAGCATTTTATCAAGCGATGAGTGGATTTACGTACGATCGAAGGTGGGACTTGAATACCGTTTTTGATTTTGAACCGGAAACAATGGGTGTTTATTCGGGGTGGGAGGCATATGGAAAGCGAAACCTTAGTCAGGACAATGTTCGGAAACGCCTGGAAAACTTTGTCTTGAAAGTTTATGAAAATAACGAAAGCGGTTACTAAATGAACTTTTCCTATTGCAGTTCTGGCGAATGTTGATTATTCTAGTACTTGGGACAGAGATTAAACGTCAGACATCGTACTTATGTACAACTGATAAACAACTAATAGATTGAGGGGTACTTCATGAAATATTTAATCGCGTTACTCGGACTGGTCGTCGTTTTTGGACTAGCTCTACTCGTCAGCAGCAATCGTAAAAGTATCAAATTGAAACCGCTTGCGGTCATGCTAGTGCTTCAGCTCGTTTTTGGTTTCATTTTATTGAACACATCATTTGGTTATACGGTCATCCGTGGTGTTGCGAGCGTCTTTGAAAAATTACTAAGTTACGCAGCAATCGGGATCAACTTCGTCTTTGGTGGACTTGCGAATGAAGGAGCACAACCATTCTTCATCAACGTTCTTCTACCTATCGTCTTCATCTCGGCATTAATCGGGATTTTACAGTTCACAAAAATTCTTCCGCTCTTAATGCGCGGAATCGGGTTCGTCTTATCGAAGATTAACGGGATGGGACAACTTGAGTCTTACAATGCCGTTGCCTCAGCAGCGATCGGACAATCTGAAGTATTCATCACAGTCAAAAAACAAATCGGTAAATTACCGGCAAACCGTCTCTACACATTGTGTGCGTCTGCGATGTCGACCGTTTCGATGTCAATCGTCGGTGCCTACATGACAATGGTTGAACCGAAGTATGTCGTCACGGCCATCGTCTTGAACCTGTTTGGTGGATTCATGATCGTTTCAATCATCAATCCGTATACGGTCGATCCAAAGGAAGATATTTTGGAAATCGTCGAAGAGAAACAAACGTTCTTCGAGATGCTCGGCGAATACATCTTGGATGGATTTAAAGTCGCAATCATCGTCGGTGCGATGTTGATTGGATACAACGCATTGATCGGAATGGTCAATGATATCTTCTTAATGGTTCTTGGTATCTCGTTCCAAGAAATTCTCGGGTACATCTTTGCGCCATTCGCTTTCATCATGGGTGTGCCGTGGGCAGAAGCAGTCAGTGCTGGTAGTATCATGGCAACGAAATTGATCACGAACGAATTCGTCGCAATGCTCAGTCTCCCTGAGTACACGAAAGAATTTTCAGAGCGGACACTCGGAATCGTGTCAGTCTTCTTGATTTCATTCGCGAACTTCTCGTCAATCGGGATCATCGCAGGTGCAGTCAAAGGTCTTGACGACCGTCAAGGGAGTGTCGCAGCGAGTTTCGGCCTTAAATTATTGTACGGTGCGACGCTTGTCAGTGTTCTGACAGCAATCGTCGTCAGTGTCATCATCTAATGAAAACTTAAAATACCCGCTGACATCTTTGTCGGCGGGTATTTTAGATTGTAGAAAAGTTGATATTGGGTAATACAAGCGTCTTTTTCGTTGCTTTCCTCGGGCGAGGCGCAAGCCGTTGCTCCTTGGTCCTAACGGACAACGAGCAGGGTCTTGCCTGCCTCTGAAAGTGCGTTGAAGACGCACTTTTCCCGTAGGAGTCAACGAAACGTGACGCTTTTTAGGTAATAGCGTGAGGAAAATCCAGGAACGTAGACGGTTTAGAGTGCGATTTGTCTCGATATCGCATGTTCATGCTTCATAAGAGTTTGTCTACCCGCTGACATCGTTGTCGGCGGGTATTTTAGATTGCAGACAAGATCGATATTCGGAAATACAAGCGTCTTTATTTGTTGCTTGGAAAGCGAGGAGGTCGGAAACGTCCGTCGCAAGGAGTGATTTAAGTCAGACTCATGTTGGTTTGCGGAGCATGGGATGGTGGAACTGGTTAATACATCATTTTAGCGACTTTCAAGAAAGGGGAGGCTGAACGTGCTATTCATGTTGATCGTCAAAGGATCAAAGCGTGCGGAAGCGGGTGAGCGTCCGAGCCCGGAGCTGATGGAAGCGATGTCTGAGTACAATCAAGCGTTACTTGATGCGGGTGTTCGTGTAATGGCGAAAGGACTCCATCCGAGTTCGAACGGGCTGCGCTTTTCCTACCGTGGACCGGGGGACCGGCCGATTGTTACGGAGGGACCATTCATGCAGACGGAAGAGCTGGTGGAGGGCTTCATTTTGATTGATGTCGCGTCGCGAAAAGAAGCAATCGATTGGGCGATGCGGATGCCGGATCCGCAAGGGCATGGCGAAGGGGAAATCGAACTACGGCAAGTTTTTGAGTAATCCTCAAACATGACCACGGAGCAACCAGGCAGAGCTGCCCGGTTAATCCGTGGTCATGTTTTATGGACGTGACGCAATCCCGACACGTTTACGACTGAAAAGATGTTCGTTATAGGCTTCAAAAGCAAACCGGGCGACATTGCGACGTGGAATCGGACCCGTTTCTTCTGTAAAACGTCGTGTCTCAAGCAATACATCGTCGATTTCTGCATCCTCCGTCAGTTGCGTTGGACAGATGACGGTAAAGTCGACGTCGGCATCCTTTAGCGTCAAGTAGGCCTTCAAATGATCTTCCGCTGCAGTCGTCGAGCGTCTGCGTGATTCGTTTGACTGGAAGCGGTACTTGCCGGGTTCTTCCGAGGCATCGAGGATTCCTGCCGTACTAACGAAGATGATCCGTTCGATTTGTTGTTCTTTCATCTTCGTGACGAGGTGCGGAATCGCTGTCGAGAGCACATGTTGTTGATCCGTACCGAGACAACTGAAGATGGCTGAAGAACCGTGGATGACGTGCTCCAAATCGTCTGCTTCCGTCGCATCTCCTTGAATGATGGTTAAGTTCGCGTGTTCCGGTAACTGATGTTCCTGTGAGCGGACGAGCACGCGGACGTCGTGACCTGCGTGTAACAGTAAATCGAGTAGCGGTCGCCCGGTTCGTCCGGTTGCACCTAAAAGACTGAGTGTTGCCATGTAAATCCATCCTCTCTACATCTTGATGTCAGTGGTTATATGAAACAAGGACGGTCGAGCAAGTTGCATCGTCCATCCTTTGTTGAAGTAGCTTATTTATCGGCGAACATGATACCTGCTTGTCCATAGTCCGTCTGTTCCATTTCTTCGATGAAGACGGTGATGTTTTCTTTTGGTGCGTCCACAGTTTCTGAGACAGCGGCTGTCACTTTTTCAATCAATGCACGTTTTTGTTCGACGGTCCGTCCTGAAAGCATCTTGACTGTAACGTAAGGCATGAGTCGTTCCTCCTAAAAAAACATAATGGCGATACGCACTCAGTATACCGTATGGGGCGGGGGAGTCGTCAAACGCCGACATCGAAACAGGAAAAGACGGGTATAAGACAGGAGTAGGGTTGTTCAGCAGAGAAGTAGTCAAGACGCGAACTCAGGATGAAGAGGTGAACGAAAATGGAGATGGAAGCCGTCATACGTAAAAAAATTCATACATTACTTATTTTCGACCGGGCTTTACCGGAAGACGAAACGTATCCATTATCAGGAGCGAAAGGGCTGGAAGTTGCGGAAATCGTCTTTTCGCAAAATATACCGTTTGGTCGCCTTGTCACGGATAAGGAATTAGCAGTACTTGTCGGAAATACGGAGGCAAAGCGATACGGAATGGTAACGTTGCTGAAAGAAGATGCCCGCTTTAAGCCGTTGTTCCAAAATCGGAAGTTACCTCCAGAAATTGAAGAAGAAGTGGAAGCACGTGTCCGTGAGCTGGCGAAACAATTACGTGCGATCCGGTCCCGTTGCTCGTCACTCGAACGGATCGTTTTATTCGGTCGGGCGGCGCAGACGTTGTATGACCGGGCGCTAGCTCGACTAGAAGAATCGAATCCACCTGCCCATGAGGAATTGACATCGCTCGAATGTCTTCGGTTACCGACGATTCGTCGCGTGACGAAAGAACAGCTAGCGCAATTGAAGCGTTAAGCGGGGCTTGCGTCAGCAATGGAATGCGGTATGATAGAGGCAACAGTCGTAAAAGGGGTCGAGTACAGATGGAAAAGAAGATTAACTTCAATATCATTTCAGATAATTCAACAGACGGACATGGTGGGTTTGGTGTCGGAACACTCAGCCTAAACAGCATGTCACCGGTCATCATCTCACCGGAGGATGGCGAAGCATATATTGATATGGGCGCAATGCATGCGAAAGCAGCGATTGAGAAACGGATTAAGTTCACGACAGACCGCGCGGACGCACCGAATGGTAAGTTGTACTGGATCGTTTGGGTAACGGTAGGACGCAAACCGGAAGGCTTCTATTACGGAGGCGTTGCGGCATGTGACTTATTGGTCGATGTCGAGGCACGACGCGGTTTTAAAATCTTAGCTGATCATGTCAATAAGATGGATAAATCATTAAAAGGTCGCATCGTCGTTGACCACATGGATGACACGTCAAAAGACTTGCTTCGTGAATTCTTGAAGACCCATAAACCGGAAATGTGGGCGAATGCAGAGCCTGCGTTACATGACGCACTCGCATAACTTAAAAAATCGCTGTCTCTTAGGAGGCAGCGATTTTTGCTTATTGACAAAATTTTATGCAGATTAAATATTTTACGTACATATGTTGTCCTGTCGCGATTCCCTCATCTCGACTCGTCTTCAAAGCGGTAATCTCCCGCACCGCTTCGCTGTAGGGTTGCTTTTCGCGGTTTAAAGCAATTCAAGACGGAAGACACTCTAAACGTCCACATGGCGCATCTTTTTTTCAAAGGACAGCTTAAAAAGCGTGACTTTTCGTTGACTCCCACGGGGAAAAAGCGCGTCTTTGCGCGCTTGTAAGAGGCAAGCAAGACCCTGCTCATTGTCCGTGAGGATCAGGAGCAACGGCTTGCGCCTCGCCCGAGGAAAGCAACGAAAAAGGAAGAAGCTGATTGCCCGATATGACTTTGTCTACACACTGCTTGCTTATGGACAAAGCAGTAGTTGCACAATCAAAGCTTTATTTTTATCAAAATCAGGCGAGAATACGCCCACTTCTAAACGATCCGGTTGAAGCCCGAGTGAAAGTGGGAGATGAATCGCCACCCTCTCTTTCGGGTATATCCTTTGTAAGGAGGTGAACATCATGTTGACTCACAAGGCCTACAAATTCAGAATCTACCCGACAAAAGAGCAGGAAATCCTGATCGCGAAGACGATTGGTTGTTCGCGCTTCGTCTTCAACCACTTCTTGGCGAAGTGGGATGAGACGTATAAAGCGACAGGGAAAGGACTGTCTTACGGGTCTTGTTCGAAAGAACTCCCGTCGTTGAAGCAGGCATTCGACTGGCTGAAGGAAGTCGATAGCATGTCTGTGAAAACGAGCGTCAAGCATCTTGCTGATGCCTTTGACCGCTTCTTCAAGAAACAGAACAAACGGCCCCGCTTCAAGTCGAAGAGCAATCCCGTTCAATCGTATAAGACGAACATTCGGGGCAAGTCTCAACTTCCAGAAGTCTCGATCGTCGGCAACACGATCAAAATTCCAAAGCTGAAGTGGGTGCGTTTCGCCAACTCGAGGCAGGTCGTAGGACGCATCTTGAACGCGACCATCCGGCGTAACGCTTCAGGAAAATACTTCGTCTCCCTGCTCGTCGAGCAGGAGAGCAACGAAATGCCGAAGACGGGCTCATCCGTCGGCGTCGATGTCGGATTGAAGCACTTCGCCATCCTGTCGGACGGCACGG